>NZ_CP146349.1:1067500-2969953 GCF_037055305.1 Brevundimonas sp. LF-1 | reverse complement strand
GGGGAAGACGCAAGGGGTGAAGGCCAGCAATACGCCGAAACCGAAGAAGGCCAGCAGGACCCAGGCAAAGCCCCCTGATCCGCCAGCCGGTCGACGAAGCCTGCGTTCTCGTCCAGTCGAACAGCGGGGGCGGGCGCTGCATCGGCGGCTTCAGCGACAAGGGATGCTTCGGGCTCTGAAACCGGCGAGGCGGCAGGGGCAGGCTGGGCCTCGGGCGCAGGCGGCGCCTTCAGGGCCAGTGCGGCGGCCGGTTCGGCAGGGGCTGGGCCGCGCCGTCCCCGGCCTGTCTTGCCGCGCGCGGCAGGGCGGGAACCGTAACGGTCCGCGTGGTCGGCGGATAGCAGATCGAGTCTTCCTTGCACCCCTGATAGGTGATGTTGATCGAGCCCGGCGCGCCCGCGCGCTCCAACGTCGCCGCCGACAGGCGCGCCCGTCCGGCCGAGCGCCAGATGTCGACCACGCCGAAGCCGGGGTCGTCCTTCTTCTCGCCGGGCTGCAACTGCAGGCTGAGGCTCTCCTCGCCGCCCGGCGCCGTGGCGACGGTGTGATCCCGATAGAGGTAATGCCCCGCAGCTATGGTCCAGCGGAAGGCCAGATCGCCGTTGGTCTCACGCGAAACCTTGAGCGTGAAGGCCTGGTCCGGGGACAGGAAGGACTGGTCCAGGGCCGGGAAGGCCTGGGCGCGCCCGACAGCCGGGGCGGCCAGCATCAGGGCGAACAGGATCGCAAGAAGGCGCCAGGAAATGAACTTCATGCGTCACGGGTCGGCGTAAGAGCTTAAGTCAGGCTTAAGCCGGGCGGCGGAAGGCATAAGGCATGAGACTGCTCATAGTGGAAGATGATCCGGTACTTTCGGACGGCCTTCAGGTCGGCCTGACGGCTTGCGGCTGGACGGTCGAGGCCACGACGCGCATCGAGGACGCCCTGGCTGCGCTTGAAAGCTCGGCGTTCGAAGCTGTCGTCCTGGACCTCAATCTGCCCGATGGCGACGGTCTTCAAGTCCTGCGCTTCGTGCGACAGCGCGACATGGACGTCGGGGTGGTCATTCTGTCGGCGCGCGACGAAAGCCGGGATCGGATCGGCGGTCTGGACGCGGGCGCCGACGACTATGTGGGCAAGCCGTTCGATCTGGACGAACTGGCGGCGCGGCTGCGGGCTGTGCGGCGTCGGCTGCTGGGGCGGTCGCGCCCGGCTCTGACTTACAAGGACGTTACGCTGGACCCGAAGGCGCGGCTGGCCTGGCGCGGCGAAGAGGATTTGCCGCTGTCGCGCCGCGAGTTCGCCATCCTGGAGGCTCTGATGGAAAGGCCGTCGGCTGTGCAGTCGCGGAGCCAGCTGGAAGAGCGTCTGTATGGCTGGCAGGAGGAGATCGGCTCTAATGCCGTGGAGGTTCACGTCCACCACCTGCGGGCCAAGCTGGGTTCCGCCTTCATCCGGACGGTGCGCGGCGTGGGATACACCCTGCGATGACCTCCATCCGGCTTAGACTGTTCGCCATTCTGGCCGTTGTGACCGCATTGGTATGGGGCGCAGCGGTGGTCTGGGTGGAGGTCCATACTCGCCATGAGGTCCAGCGGGTGCTGGACCGGCGCTGATGGAATCGGCGCGCATGGTGTCTTCTCTGATGCGCACGGGCGAGATGACGCCGGTGGCGAACCCCGCCCTGCCAGGGCCTGTTCCGGCTTATGAGCAGCAGCTGTCGTGTCAGATCTGGACCATGAACGGCGAGTTGATCGCGCGCTCCCAGAACGCCCCCGCCGAGAGTCTGGCGCCGGACGAAGACGGCTTTTCCGAGCGTGTGATCCAGGGCGAGCGCTGGCGGGTCTACACCGTCAAGGTGCTTGAGGGCGGCTATCGGGTGATGGTCGGCGACAGTCTGACGATCCGCGAGCATCTGGTCAGCAGCGTGGTCGCGGGTCTGCTCGGACCGGCGGCCCTGGGGCTGGCGGCCCTGGGCGTGCTGATCTGGTGGTCGGTGGGGGCCGGGCTGCGGCCGGTCCGCCAGATGACCCGCATCCTAACCGAACGGGACGCTGACGACCTGTCGCCGATCGGCGTCGCGCCCGGAGGGTCTGACCTTCAGCCTTTTGTGCAGTCTCTGGACGCCCTGATGGCCAGGGTGCGCGCGGCCCGATTACGGGAGACGGAGTTCACGGCCGCCGCCGCGCATGAGTTGCGCACGCCGCTGGCGGGGCTGCGTATCCAGGCCCAGATCGCCGCCGCGACGGCTGATGAGCAGACGCGCCGACATGCGCTGGAGCAGATCCAGGTCTCGGTCGACCGAACCGCGCGTCTGGTCGCCGGCCTGCTGGCCCTCGCGCGGGAGGATGTGACCGCCATCGACGATCGCGAAAAGCGGTGGACGGGGCTGGCGGCGCCTTTCCAGGCTCAGGGGCCGGAACCCCGCCTTGAGGCGGCGCAGGGCGGGATAGAGGTCTTCGCCGAGCCTGACCGTTTCAATCTGGTGGCGGCCAATCTGATGGCGAACGCGCAACAGTTCGCCCGCAGCCGCATCCGCGTGTCGGTTGAAGGAGAGGGCCGTCCGCCGTCATCGCCATTGATGACGACGGCCCCGGCGTCGCCGCCGCTGATCTTGAGAGGCTGGGCCAGCGATTTTTCCGACCGGCAGGCAGCCCCGGCGGCGGCAGCGGACTGGGCCTGTCGATCGTGGCCTCGGCGATGAAGGCGCACGGGGGCGAGGTTCGCTTCGTTCCCTCGCGGTTGGGCGGCTTGCGGGTGGAACTGCGCGGTCTGCCGGTCAGGGCGCGACCGGAACACAGCTGAAAAGCGACCGCCGCCCCTCCGGCGGACGGGCGGCGGCTTTCAGGCCAGGGTTCAAGGGCCGGATCTTAGGTGATCTTCTTGGCCACTGTGAAGCCAAGCACCAGGAAGATCGCAAAGATGATCAGCGCCAGAACAGCCAGGAATTTGGCGATGCCCGCCGCGGCGCCCGCGATGCCGCCGAAGCCCAGCAGACCGGCCACTATGGCGATAATGGCGAAGATAATGGCCCATTTGATCATGTCGTTCTCCTTCGTACCCGAGCGCAACGGGAGGGGCGCCGAGGGTTCCGCCTGGCTTGGCCGTTGTCAAAACAGGAAGCGGCTTGCCGATCGGACATTCAGATACATTATTCGATCGAGGCGCGCCTTCGGCTTGCGCTTGCGCGCGTTCAGTGTTCTGAACGCCCCTGTTAAACCGTCGGAGGGGAAGCCGATGTTACGCAAGGTTCTGCTGGCGAGCGTCGCCGGTCTGGTGATGCTCGGGGCGTCGGCTCAGGCGACAGCGCAGTCTACGCCTGCGACAGCGGCGGCCACAGCCGCCTGGCAGGACGGCCTGTTCGGCGTGCGGCTGGACCGCGAGAAGGGGCGCGTTCTGGCGCGTCTGTCGCCGCCGGACGCCGAGGGCGTGATCGGGCGATACCTGTATCAGCCGGGCCTGTCGGCGGGGCTGGGCATGGACAATGCGGGGCTGGACCGCTCGGGTCTGGGCCAGACGCAGATCGTGGCCTTCCACAAGGTCGGCGGCCGGGTGTTCGCCCGGTTCGAGAATCACCGCTTCCGCGCCTTTGACGCCAGCGACGACGAACAGAGGGCGGTCGCCGCCTCCTTCGCCCCCTCGACCGTCTGGGCGACGGACGTGATCGAGACGGGCGCCGACGGCTCGGTGGTCGTCGATCTGTCCGGCTTCCTGACGCGCGATGCGGTCAATATCGCGGGGCGGCTGAAGCGGGCCAACCTCGGTTCGTTCAAGGCAGCGCAGGATCTGGGGCATCTGGCGCTGGATCAGACCCTGGTCTTCCCCGACAACGTCGAACTTCAGACCGTCCAGACCTTCACCAGCGACGAGCCGGGCGGCGAGCTGTCGCGCATCGCGCCGGATCGCGCGCGGTCACCCTGACGGTCCAGCACTCCTTCATCCGCCTGCCGGACGACGGCTTCCAGCCCGTGCCGCACGATCCGCGCGGCGGCAGCGTCGGCCAGGCGATGGCCGTCGACTTCGCCGCGCCTCTGGATCAGCCGGTGATGAAGCGGATGGCGCGCCGCTTCCGGCTGGAGAAGACCGACCCGTCGGCCGCCCGTTCGCCGGTCAAGAAGCCGATCGTCTTCTACGTCGACCGCGCCGCGCCCGTCGCCATCCGCGAAGCCCTGATCGAGGGCGGCAATTGGTGGGCGCAAGCCTTTGAAGAGGCCGGGTATCAGGACGCCTTCCGGGTCGAACTGCTGCCCGAAGGGGCGCATCCGATGGACGCCCGCTACAGCATCATCGCCTGGGTGCACCGCGAGACGCGCGGCTGGTCCACCGGCAGCACCGTCAGCGATCCGCGCACCGGCGAGATCGTGCGCGGGGTGGTGCAACTGGGCTCGCTGCGGGACCGTCAGGACAAGATGATCATCGAGGGGCTGGTCGGCGCCGCGCGCGCCGGGACGGGCGCCGAGGACGATCCGGACCGTCTGGCCTATCACCGCCTGCGTCACCTGTCGGCGCACGAAATCGGCCATTCGATCGGCCTGGCCCACAACTTCGCCGCCTCCATGTATGAGGGGCGCGCTTCGGTGATGGACTATCCCGCGCCCTGGGTCATCGCCGACGGCGACCGGCTGGATTTCAGCCAGGCCTATACGACCGGCGTCGGCGCCTGGGACCGCTACGCCATCGACTGGCTGTATGGCGATGCGCCGGGGCAGGACCCGCAGGCGCGCCGTCTGGCCTTGGCGGCTGAGGCGCAAGGAAAGGGCTATCGCTTCGTCGGCGACAGCGACACCCGCCCGCTGGGCAGCCTTCAGCCCTACGGCGCCATGTGGGACAACGGCGAAGACCCGGTGGCCGAGTTCGCCAACACTCTGGCGGTGCGCCGCATCGCCCTGTCGCGTTTCGGCCTGGGCAATCTGCCGGCGGGGCGCCGGCGGCGGACCTGCGCCGGGTCATTGTGCCTATCTATCTGTATCACCGCTATCAGACCACGGCGGTCGGGCGTCAGATCGGCGGCGTGGACTACAGCTACGCCGTCAGCGGCACCGGGCATGAGCGGGCCGAGGTCGTGCCCGCCGACAAGCAGCGCGCGGCGCTGGAGGCCCTGATGCAGGCGCTGTCTCCGGCCGAGTTGGACCTCAGGGACGACCTGATCGACCTGCTGTCCTCGGTCCAGTCGGGCAATCCGGATCGCCAGACCCAGATCGAGCTGTTCGAAGGCAAGACCGACGCCGTGTTCGACCCGTCCTCGGCGGCGGCTGCAGCGACCGAGGTGGTGTTCGAGACCCTGCTGGCGCCCGAGCGGGTGAATCGTCTGATCGAACAGCAGCGCCGCGATCCGGGCCAGCTGGGCCTGGTCGAGACGCTGGATCGGGTGGCGCTGGCCGTCGGCCCGGGCGCCGTCCTCAGCCCGCGACAGGCCGAGCTGCGGCGCGTGGCCCGCGCCCGCTACGCCGCCCATCTGTCGGCCCTGATGCAGGGCAAGGACCTATCATCGACCGCTCAGGGCGTGGTGCGCGACAGCGCCCGCCGCTTCGGCGAACAGTTGAAACGCTGCCGCGGCGATCGGCTGGAGACGGCGCAGTGCGCCTATCTGGCCGACGCCCTGACAGGGCCGGTCGAGGGGCTGAAGGCGCTCAGCGCGACCCTTCCGGTTGCGCAGCCGGTTCCGCCGGGCGCGCCGATCGGCGGCGGCGAGTGGCATTGACGCAGGCCCAGGCTTCGGCCGACGCCCGTGCTGGTAAGAATAGGAACAGTATCATGAGAACCCTGCTGCTGACGGCCTGCGCCGTTTCGTCCCTTCTGGTCGCGTCGGTCCCGGCCGCAGCGTTCGCCGCCGAGGCGTCTCCGTCCGCCGCGCAGATGCAGCAGGCCGGAGCGCGGCTGAAGGCGCTCTATGAGGCGGAAACGGAAACCAGCATGGCCCGCACCGGCCGGGTCAAAGGCGCTGACGGCGAGTATGGCCCAGCGGATCGTCTGGCCGACGTCAGCCCGGCGGCCCAGCAGCAGCGCCTGACCTATGTGCGCGAGCTGTTGCAGCAACTGGACGGCATTACGCTGGACGAACTGTCGGCGGAGGACCGCATCAACGCCGCCGTCTTCCGCACCAATCTGGAGCATGCCCTGATCGACGGTCAGGCTCGCCAGTGGGAGATGCCGTTCAACAGCGACAGCTCTTTCTGGACCTATCTGGACCAGTCGCGCAGCCTGCGGACCGCCGAGGACTACAGCGCCTTTATCTCGCGGATGCGCGACATCCCGCGCTATTTCGACCAGCAGAAGGCCAATATGCGCGACGGCCTGGCGCGCGGTTTCAGCGTGCCGCGCGTGACGCTGGAAGGCCGCGAGGCCTCCATCACCAACTTCATCACCGACACGGCCGAGGCCAACGCCTTCTACGCGGCCTTCCGCCAGATGCCCTCGACCGTATCGGCGTCCGACCAGGCGCGCCTGCGCGCCGAGGCCGCGACAGTCATCAATGAGGCGGTGATCCCGGCCTATCGGTCGCTGCTGGACTTCTATCTGAACGAGTATCAGCCGCGCGCCCGCACCACGCTGGCGGCCCGCGACATGCCCGACGGCGTCGCCTTCTACGAATCCCAGGTCCGCAAATACACGACGCTGGAACTGAGCGGCGAGGAGATTCACCAGATCGGCCTGTCCGAAGTCGCCCGCATCCAGGCCGAGATGCGCCAGACGATGGCCGACGCGGGCTTCACCGGTTCGTTCGACGAGTTCCTGCATTTCCTGCGCACTGATCCGCAGTTCTACGCCCAGACGCCGGACGAGCTGATGATGGTGTCGGCCTGGGTCGCGGTGCGGGCCGATGGCGAGATCGGCAAGCTGATCGGCAAGCTGCCGCGCCGTCGCTACACCATCATCCAGGTGCCTGAGGCGCTGGCCCCCTTCTACACGGCGGGGCGCGGCGGGCTGGAAGCCTGCCAGATGAACACCCACAACCTGCCCAGCCGCCCCCTGTACAACATCCCGGCCCTGACCCTGCATGAATGCGCGCCGGGCCACAGCTTCCAGATGGCGCTGGCCGAGGAGCAGGACGCAGGGCCGACCTTCCGTCGCCACACCTACTTCTCCGGCTATGGCGAGGGCTGGGGCCTCTATACGGAATGGCTGGGCGTCGAGATGGGCATCTATCGCACGCCCTATGAGAACTTCGGCCGCCTCAGCTACGAGATGTGGCGCGCGGCGCGTCTGGTGATCGACACCGGCGTGCATCTGAAGGGCTGGTCGCGCGAACAGGCCATCGACTATCTGGCGGGTCACACCGCCCTGTCGCGCCACGAGGTCGAGACCGAGGTGGACCGCTACATCAGCTGGCCCGGCCAGGCCCTGTCCTACAAGCTGGGCGAGCTGACCATCCGCCGTCTGCGCGGCGAGGCCGAGGCCGCCCTGGGCGAGCGTTTCGATCCGCGCCCGTTCCACGACGAAATCCTGGCCTTGGGCTCGGTGCCCCTGAACACGCTGGAGGAGCATATGCGCGCCTTTATCGCGCGCGGCGGCAAGCCTGCTGAAACGGCCAAGGCGGTCGCCGCCCAATAAATACGGGCGACAGACGAAAGAAGGCGAGGGCGCGTCAGGGCTTGAACGCGCCCTTGCTTTTTGGTCGATCAGGACGGCCTGCTGTCATCGGCTGGGCGTCTTGTCGGTGCGATGGATGCAGCCCGCCCAGCAGCAGGGGCGGCGCTTGCTCTCCCGCAGTTCCTCTATCGTCCGTCCGATGCGTCGCTGGCGCGTGGCAGGTTGTTTGGCGTCATCGACCCAGCAGATGAACTCGTTACGGCCTAGCGGGGTCAGGTTTCGCCACAGGTCGAAGACCTCGGTGTCCGCCTTCAGGGCGTTCTGAAGGTCGGCGGCCGCCTGATGCACGGTTCCCTGCGGAAAACCGTCTGGCATGGGTGGCCTCCTGGGCTCGCGACCGATCTGGCGGCCTCTATCGAATATAAGGGGAAGCCGATCGCGACCGCAAGCTCGGAGCGCGCGCCAGACGACTTAAGCCTTCGCAGTGGTGAGGGGCAGCGCCAGCTCCACCGCCAGTCCCGGCTGATTGTCGTCCAGTCGAAGCTCGCCGCCATGGGCCCGCGCGACGGCCGCCACCATGGCCAGACCCAGACCTGCCCCGGACGTATGGTCGCTCGCGCCCTGATCCAGGCGATAGAAGCGGCGCAGGACCTTGTCGCGCTCGGTTTCCGGCACGCCGGGGCCGTGGTCGGCGATGCGGATGATCGCCCGGCCGTCTTCGCTGAACGTGGAGACCTCGACCTGGCCGCCGCCGTGGAAGACGGCGTTCTCGATCAGGTTGGCCAGCGCCTGTTGCAGCAGGGCAGGGTCGGCCTCGATCGTGCCTGTGGGGGCCAAGGCGACGGTCAGGCGCCCGCCCGCCTCTTCGACGAAGGGGCTGTAGATGTCGGCCACGGCGCCGGCCAAGGCGGCGAGGTCCAACTGTTCGGTTTTCAAGGCGGCGTCGCCGCTTTCGATCCGCGCCAGGGTCAGCAACGCCTCGAACAGGGCGCTGACCTGGTCCGTTTCTTCAAGCGCGCGTTCGACGGCGGCTTCGCGCGCCTTGGCGTCAGCCAGATTGGCGGCCAGCTCCTCCAGCCGGTGGCGAACCCGGCTCAGCGGCGCGCGCAGTTCGTGGGCCACGCCCTCGGACAGGGTCTTCAGCGTCGTCAGCGCCGCCTCCTGCCGGTCCAGCATCCGGTTGAGGTTGGCCGACAGCTCATTGAACTCCCGCCCCAGGCCGACGGCGGGCAGGCGGGCCGAATCCTGACCGGCGATGATGCGGCCGACCGCCTGATTGACGTCCTCCAGCCGCCGCAGGAACAGCCGGCCGGCGAACCAGCCTCCGGCCAGGGCGAGCAGGATCAGCACGATCCCGCTCATCAGGGCATAGCGGCGGATGCCGCCGCGCAGTTCGTCCAGGTGCTGGATGTCGCGTCCGACCGCCAGCAGGCCGCCGTCGGACGCCCGCGCGCTCAGCGTCAGCATGTTCGGCGTCTGGTCGGGCCAGCGGGCGGGACGCGCCTTGTTCGGCAGGTTGCGGCGAAAGCCGGTCTCATTGACCGCCAGCCGCGTCAGACCGTTGGAGAAGGTGCGGCCGTCCGGCGCCTCCACCAGCAGCAGATAGCGCCGGGCGTCGCGGTTGCGGGCCTCGGCGTTCAGCTCCTGCACCAGTTGGGCCGTGCCGTGCCGGTTGGCGTCGGCGCGCATTACGTCCATCTGATGGTTCAGCCCGTCGCGGACCTCGGCCTCGGCGAAGCGCATCAGGCCGTAGTCCACCCCCGCGATCATCCCCGCCGCGCCCAGGCCGAACAGGACCGAGAAGGCGGCGGCGTAGCGCAGGCTGGCCGTGGACCAGACGGAGGGGCGTTTCGGCTCAGTCCGGGGCCTTGAGGACATAGCCCACCCCCGGATGGTGTGGATCAACTCCTGATCGAAGCCGCGATCGACCTTGGCGCGCAGGCGGCTGATGTGGGCGTCGATGAGATTGGCGCGCGGGTCGAAGTGGAAGCCCCACAGGCTTTCCAGCAGCATGGTGCGCGTCACCGCGTGACCGGCGTTGCGCGCCAGCCGCTCCAGCAGTTTGAACTCATGCGGGGTCAGGTCCAGCGTCTGGCCCGCGCGGGTCGCCCGGTGAGCGGCCACGTCGACCTCAAGATCGGCCACCCGATGTCGCGTCGATGTCTCGGCCAACGGCGGGCGGCGCACCAGGGCCTGAAGCCGCGCGCTCAGCTCGCTGAAGGCGAAGGGCTTGACCAGATAGTCGTCGGCGCCCGCGTTCAGCCCCGCCACCCGATCGTCGACCGAGCCCAGCGCCGTCAGCATCAGCACCGGCGTCTTCAGCCCGCCTGCGCGCATGGCCTGGACGGCCTCCAGGCCCGGCAGGCCAGGCATCATGCGATCCACGACAAGGGCGTCGTACTGGCCCTCCATCGCCATGTGCAGGCCCGTCTCCCCATCGCCAGCTTCATCGACTGTGTGCCCCTGCTGGCGCAACCCTTCGGCCACGAAGGCGCGGGTTCGGGCATCATCGTCAATGACTAGCATTCGCATGAGCGCCCTTCTAAACCTCTGCGGCGAAACGACCAGACCGGCTTGGAATTAATCTGGCCGCAAGACAACGCGAAGGTTGCTCCGCTATAGGCCGATTGTTGCGAATGATATGCAACAGCTTGAGTGCAGCAGGGATCAGATGGAGTCGAGAGTAGCGGAGTTCTGGGGCGCGCCCGATCTGTCGGTTCAGATCGGCGGCGGCGCATCCGAACGGCAAGAGGCCGCCGCTCCCAAGGACGACATGGACTGGGCCTTTGGACTGAGCACGCCAGAGCTTCGCCTTTTCACCACCGGCCTGAAGCAGCGCCTGACGCCGGGACCGGCGGCGACGCTGGGCGCGCGCGTGCGCGGCTTCTTCGCTGATCTGCCCGTCGCGCCGGAAACCGATGAGCCGTCGCCGCGCCTGCTGGTCGGCGCGCTTCCGTTCGACCGCCGCGCCGACGACTGCCTGTTTCTGCCCGAGCGCGCCGCCAACCGTATCTGGGATATGCGCTCAGGCGCGCCGCGCCCTCGATCCGCGCCCTGACGCCCGAGCCGTCGCGCGCGGCCTATGCGGCGGCGGTGACGCAGGCGCTTGCGGCCATGCGCGCTTCTCACGGCGGCGCCGAACCGATCAATAAGGTGGTGCTGTCGCGCAGCCTGAAGGTTCAGGGCGACGGCGCGATCGACCCCTTCGCCCTGTGGCGCGACCTGAAAGCCGACCCGACCGCCGCGCGATTCCTGACGCCGCTGGGCGAGGGCGCTGGCGGGGCGATGCGCCGTCTGGTCGGCGCCACGCCGGAACTGTTGGTCTCCAAGCGCGGGCCCGCCGTCTTCTCTCACCCCTGGCCGGATCGGCCCGTCGCAGCGTCGACGTGGTGCAGGACGAGGCGGCGGCGCAGAGCCTTTGGCTTCGGACAAGGACCGCCGCGAACACGCCCTGGTGGTCGAGGCCATCATGGATCTGCTGGCGCCCTATTGCAGCGACCTGCGCGCGCCGCCCGGACCGGCGCTCGTCTCGACCCGGACCATGTGGCACCTGGGCACGCGCATCGAGGGGCGGCTGCGTCGCCCCGATGAAACCTCCGCCGCCGAACTGGCCGCCTTGTTGCATCCGACGCCGGCCGTCTGCGGCTCGCCGCGCGACCGGGCGGCTGAGATGATCCGCGCGCTTGAAGGCTATGACCGGGGCTTCTATGCCGGGGCCGTGGGCTGGACCAACGCCTTCGGCGACGGCGCGTGGTACGTCTCGCTGCGCTGCGCCGAGACGTGCAGCGATCAGGCGCGCCTCTATGCCGGGGCGGGCGTTGTCGAAGGCTCCGACCCCGCCGCCGAGGCGGATGAGACGTCAGGTAAGTTCCAGGCCGTCCTGCGCGCCCTGGGCGTGGATGAGGCGAGCGTATGATTCCCCTGCAGCAGGTCTGGCCGGACGATCTGGCGGCCCTTTATCGCGCCAAGGGGTATTGGCGTGGAGAGACCTTCTCCCAACTGCTGCGCGATCGCGTCGAGGCGACCCCCGACGCCGTCGCCGTGGTCGGCATGGACCAGCGCTGGACCTATGGCGAGCTGCTGGAAAAGGCCGAGACGGCCGCCGCCGGGTTCCTGGCGCTGGGGCTGAAGCCGGGCGACCGGGTCGTGGTGCAGTTGCCGAACCTGCCCGAGTTCCTCAGCGTGATCTTCGGCCTGTTCCGGGCCAGGCTGATCCCCGTCTATGCGCTGCCAGCGCACCGCTCGACCGAGATCGTTCACTTCCTGCGCCGGGCCGAGGCCTTGGCCTATGTCGTGGCCGACCGGCATGAGGGCTTCGATTACCGGGTCCTGGCCCGCGCCGTTGAGGCCGAGGTTCCCGAACTGCGCCATGTGGTCGTGGTGGGCGAGGCGGAGGAGTTCGCTTCGTTCGACGCCTTCCGCGCCGATCCGGCGTCTCTGCCGACCGAGGACGCCGATCCGTCCGATGTGGCCTTCCTGCAGATTTCGGGCGGCTCGACCGGCCTGTCCAAGCTGATCCCGCGCACCCACGACGACTATCTGTACAGCGTGCGCGAAAGCGCGGTGATCTCGAAACTGAGCGCGTCCAGCGTCTATCTGACGGCCCTGCCGGCGGCGCATAACTTCCCGATGAGCTCGCCGGGTTATCTGGGCGCCCTCTATGTCGGGGCGACGGTGGTCATGTCGCCGTCGCCGTCGCCGGACGCCTGCTTCCCCCTGATCGAGCGCGAGGGGTGACGATCACCGGTCTGGTCCCGCCGCTGGCCCTGCTGTGGATGCAGGCGGCGCCGCGAAAGACCCACGACATCTCCAGTCTTGAGGTGCTGCTGGTCGGCGGCGCGAAATTCCTGCCAGAGGCGGCGCGGCGCGTGCGCACCGAACTGGGTTGCACCCTGCAACAGGTGTTCGGCATGGCCGAGGGGCTGGTCAACTACACCCGGCTGGACGACCCCGAGAGCCTGATCGTGGAAACGCAAGGACGCCCGATCAGCCCTGACGACGAAATCCTGATCGTGGATGACGCGGGCGCGCCGGTCGCTGAAGGTCAGCCGGGCAACCTGCTGACGCGCGGCCCCTATACGATCCGCGCCTATCACAACGAAGCAGCGGCCAATGTGCGGTCCTTCACCGACGACGGCTTCTATCGCACCGGCGACGTGGTGCGCCGCACGCCCGAGGGCTACCTCGTCGTCATGGGCCGGGCCACCGACCACATCAACCGCGCCGGCGAGAAGATCTCGGCCGAAGAGGTCGAGGATCACCTGCTGGCGCACCCGTCCGTCTTCGACGCCGCCGTGGTGTCGGTGCCGGACGACTATCTGGGCGAGCGCATCTGCGCCTTTATCATCCCCAACGGCGCCGCGCCGCGCGGCGTCGAGCTGAAGGCCTGGATGCGCAAGCGCGACATCGCCGACTTCAAGGTGCCCGATCAGATCGTCTTCGTGGAAGACTTCGCCGTGACGGCCGTCGGCAAGGTCAGCCGCCGCGAGCTGCGCGCCGCCCTGCGTCATCGCATTCTGGAAGAAGAGGGCAAGGCGTGAGCGTCTCGAGAGGCCTGCCCACCGTCCCGGCCTACGCCCTGCCGACCGAGGCCGAAATCCCCGTCTCGCGCGCCCAGTGGACGCTACAGCGCGATCGCGCCGCCCTGCTGGTTCACGACATGCAGCGCTATTTCATGCGCCCCTATGCGCCGGGCGCCGAGCCGCTGCCAGGGCTGATCGCCAACATCGCCCGCCTGATCGCGGCGGCGCGGGCGGCGGGCGTTCCGGTCTTCTACACCGCCCAGCACGGCGATCAGGATCGCCGCGACCGGGGCCTGCAGGCCGACCTGTGGGGACCGGGCATGAGCCGCGCGCCCGAGCATGAAGACATCCTGCCCGAACTGGCCCCGGCGACGGGCGACTTCCCTCTGGTCAAGCACCGCTACAGCGCATTCCAGCGCAGCAATCTCGAAACGCTGATGTGCGTGCGGGGGCGGGACCAGTTGATCGTCTGCGGCGTCTACGCCCACATCGGCTGCCAGCTGACGGCGGCCGAGGCGTTTCAGCGCGACATCGAACCCTTCTTCGTCGCCGATGCGCTTGGCGACTTCTCGCGCGACAAGCATATGGGCGCGGTGGCCTGGGCCGCCGACACCTGCGCCGTGGCCCTTTCGACGGCGCGCGTTCTGGAACGACTGACATGACCAAGCTGACCCCGCAGGATCTGACGCTGGAGCGCATGCGCGCCGATGTCGCCGCCGTGCTGCACGAAACGCCGGACTCCATTCTGGACGACGACAATCTGATGGATCTGGGCGTCGACTCCTTACGCGCCCTCAACCTGTCGCTGGCGTGGAGCGAGGCCGTGCCGCTGGAGTTCAGCGAACTGGCCGAACACACCACGCTCGCAGGCTGGTGGAGCGTGGTTCAGGCGCGCCTGCGCGCCGCCGGTCACGACGCCTGACCTGACATCATGGACGACGGACGCATGGCGGCGGTGCTGGAACACCCGCTGACGGAAGCCCAATCCGGCCTGTGGTTCGCCCAGAGGCTGGACCCGGCCAATCCGATCTTCAACACGGCCCACTATCTCGACATCCGGGGCGATCTGGATGTCGAGGCCTTCCGCGCCGCCGTCGATCAGACCGCCGCCGAGGCCGAGGCCCTGTCGCTGCGTTTCGTCGAGAAGCACGGCGAGGTTTTCCAGACCCTCGACCCGGCCCATCGTCCGCTGCTTCAGATCGTCGACGTGTCCGCCGCTGCCGACCCGGTCGCCGAGGCCATGGCCGCCATGCGCCGCGACCATGAGACGCCGCTGGACCCGACGCGCGACACGCTGGCCGCCAACATCCTGTTCCTGATGGGACCGCAACGCTTCCTGTGGAGCCTGCGCGTTCACCATCTGGCCACCGACGGCTTCGGCATGGCCCTGCTGACCAACCGCGTGGCCGAGCTTTACAACGCCGCGCGCGGCGGCCCGCGCCCGGCCCGGCCTTCAACCCCATCGCCAAGGTGTGGGAGGAAGACGCCGCCTACCGCGCCTCGGACAAGCGCACGGCCGACGCCGCCTACTGGCGCGAGATCATGGGCGACGCGCCCGAGGTCGCCTCCCTGGCGCCCGGCAAGGCGACGACCGCCCACCGCTTCCACCGCATCGAACGCGCCCTGACGCCTGAGGTCACGGCCCGCCTGCGCGCCCGCGCCGACGCCGGGCGCCTGTCCTGGCCTGACGTTCTGACCGCCATCGGCGCCGCCTATGTCCGCCGCTTTTCGGGCGCTGAGGAGGCTGTGATCGGCGTGCCGTGGATGGGGCGCATGGGCAGCGCCTCGGCGCGCACGCCCGCCATGATCATGAACGTCCCGCCGCTGCGCCTGACGCTGGACGAGGACGCGCCGCTGGACGAGCAGCTGATCCTCGCCTCCAAGGCGCTGATCAAGACCCGCCGCCACGGCCGTTACCGCAGCGAGCAGCTGCGGCGCGACCTGGGGCTGATCGGCGGGGCGCGGCGCCTGTATGGGCCGCTGGTCAACGTCCTGCCCTTCGATCTGCCGCCGCGCTTTACGGGGTTGGACACGACGCTGAAGGTGCTGGGCACGGGCCCGGTGGACGACATCAGCTTCACCTTCCGCGGCGACGCCGCCCCGGCCCTGACGCTGGAGGTCGACGCCAATCCCGATCTCTACACGCTGGAGGAGGCCGCCGCCCACGCAGAGCGTCTGGCCGCCTTCCTGACCAACGCGCTGGACGCCGAGACGCTGGGCGAAGTCCCTATCGCCACGCCGAGCGAGGCCGTGCGCGAACTGGAAGCCTTCAACGCCACCGCCCATCCGGTCCCCGACACGACGCTGACCGCCCTGCTGCAGGCGGCCATGCAGGCGACGCCGGACGCCCCGGCGCTGACCTTCGGCGAGCAGACCCTGACCTACGCCGAGCTGGACCGCCGCACGGCGGCGCTGGCCTCGGCGCTGGCGGCGCGCGGCGTGGGGCGCGAGAGCCTCGTGGCTGTAGCCCTGCCGCGTTCGCTGGAGCTGGTGATCGCGCTGGTCGCGACGTTACGCGCAGGCGGCGCCTATCTGCCGCTGGACCTGGAGCATCCGGCCGAGCGCATCGCCGCCATCGTCCGCGCCGCCGGACCGAGCGTCGTCCTGGCCCATGAAGACATCGGCGGCGCGTTCGGCGAGGCTCTGCTGGCGCCCGCTGACTGGCCGCTGGACGGGATTGCGCCCGTCGTCGCGCAAGGGGCGAGGACGCCGCCTATGTCATCTACACCTCGGGGTCGACCGGCGATCCCAAGGGGGTGCTGGTCGAGCATCGCGCCATCGTCAATCGCCTGCTGTGGATGCAGGCCGAATACGGTGTCGGCGCCCAGACCCGCATCCTGCAGAAGACGCCCGCCACCTTCGACGTGTCGGTGTGGGAGTTCTTCCTGGCGCTGATTTCGGGCGGCGAACTGGTCGTGGCCCCGCCCGGCGCGCACCGCGATCCGGCGGCCATCGCCGGGCTGATCCGTCGCCATGCGATCACCGACCTGCACTTCGTCCCCTCCATGCTGTCGGCCTTTCTGGCCGATCCGGCGGCGAAGGGCATCGCGGTCGCCCACGTCTTCTGCAGCGGCGAGGAGCTTCCCGCCGAGCTGCGCGACCGTTTCCACCAGACGGTGACGGCGGAACTGCACAACCTCTACGGCCCGACCGAGGCGGCGGTGGACGTCAGCTATTGGGCCGCCGGGCCGGACGATACGTCCCGCCCCATGCCGATCGGCTGGCCGGTGTGGAACACGCGGCTGGTCATTCTGGACGAGCGGCTGCGCCCGGTAGCGCCCGGCATGGGCGGCCATCTGCATCTGGGCGGCGTGCAGCTGGCGCGCGGCTATCTGAACCGGCCCGACCTGACCGAGGACCGCTTCATCCCCGACACCCACCATCCGGGCCAGCGGTTGTATCGCACCGGCGACGTGGCGCGCAGGCGGGCAGACGGCGCGGTGGTCTATCTGGGCCGCAGCGACCATCAGGTGAAGATCCGCGGTCTGCGCATCGAACTGGGCGAGATCGAAGCCGCCGTCATCGCCAGCGGCCTGGCGCGCGAAACGGTGGTGCTGGCGCGCGAAGACCGTCCCGGCGAGCGCCGTCTGGTCGCCTATCTGGTCCCGGCCGAGGGCTATGACCCCGCCGCCCTGAAGGCGAAGCTGGCTGCGCGCCTGCCTGACTATATGGTGCCGGCCGCCATGGTGGCGCTGGACGCCCTGCCGACGACCTCCAACGGCAAGCTGGACCGCAAGGCGCTGCCCGCCCCGGTGTTCGAGGCCGCAGCGGGTCGGGCGGCCGAGACGCCGACCGAGAAAGTCATCGCCGAACTTTTCGCCGAGACGCTGGGCCGGGCCGAACCGGCGGGCGCCGACGACGACTTCTTCACCCTGGGCGGCGACTCCTGCTGGCCGTGCACCTGATGATGCTGATCCGCGAGCGGTTGGGGCGCGATCCGGGCCTGGGCGCCCTGTTCGACCGGCCGCGCGTGGCCGAACTGGCCGCCCTGATCGACGCCGAGGCGCTGGACTTCGACAACGGGCTGGGCGTGCTGATCCGTCTGGCCGAGGGCGATGCGGCCCTGGCGCCGCTGTTCCTGATCCACCCGGCGGGGGCTGTCGTGGGGCTATCGCACCCTGGCGCGCGCCCTGTCGCCGCGCCGCACGGTGTGGGGCGTGCAGTCGCCCGCGCTGGACCCCGATAACGCCTTGCCGGACGGGATCGACGCCCTGGCGTCGGTGTATGTCGATCATATTCTGGCCTTGGGCGCGCCCGGCCCGGTCCATATCGCCGGCTGGTCCGTGGGCGGCATCATCGCCCAGGCGGCGGCGGTCGAGCTGGAGCGGCGCGGGGTCAAGGTCGGCCTGATGGCCATGCTGGATTCCTATCCGGCCGAGTGCTGGCGCGCCGAGCCTGAGCCCGACCCGGTGGACGCCCTGCGCGCGCTTCTGGCCATCGCCGGCTACGACCCGACCCAGTATCCTGAACTGCGCAGCCGCGCGGCCATCCTCGCCTTTTTGAAGGCGGGCGACAGCGCCCTGGGCGGCCTGCCCGAGGCGGCTCTGGACGGGGTCATCCGCGTGGTGATGGACACCAATCGGCTGGTGCGCGAACACCATCACAAGCCTTTCGGAGGCCGCACCACCCACGTCCGCGCGGCTCTGGATCACACGGAGCGCGACCTGACGCCGGGCCTATGGCGCCCTACGCCGCCGATCTGGACGTGGTCGAGGTTCCCTTCCTGCACCCGCAACTGACCGGCCCGGCGGCGACGGCCCTGATCGCCCCGGCGTTGGACGCCCGCATGACCGCGGCAGAGGATACGACACGATGAGAGACAGCGGACTGTCCGGCCGTCTGGCCCTGGTCACGGGCGCGGGCGGCGGCATAGGCGCGGCCGTGGTGCGCCGGCTGGTCGAGGAGGGCGCGCGCGTGGTCGCCACCGACCTGCCGTCCACGGCGCTGTCGGGGCTGGCCTTCCTGAAGGGCGTCCGCATCGAGCCGCTGGACGTATCCGACGGCGCGGCGGTCGAGGCCCTGTTCGAGCGCATCGAGGCCGAGGACGGCCCCATCGACCTGGTGGCCAGCGTGGCGGGCGTCCTGTCCAATGTGACGGTGGATCAGACCTCGGACGCCGAATGGCGCCGAGTCTTCGCGGTCAATACGGATGGGCCTTTCCACCTGGGCCGTGAAGTTTCGCGCCGGATGGGCGAAAGAGGCAAGGGGGCCTTCGTCACCGTCAGCTCCAATGCTGCGGGCGTGCCGCGTCATGCGATGGCGGCCTATGCCGCGTCCAAGGCGGCGGCGACCATGTTCACCCGCTGTCTGGGGCTGGAGTTGGGGCCCAAGGGCGTCCGCTGCAACATCGTCGCTCCCGGCTCGACCCTGACGCCGATGCAGACGGGCATGTGGGCGGATGAAGACGGCGCCGCCCGCGTCATCGCCGGCTCGCCCGAGACGTTCAAGGCGGGCATCCCGCTGCAGAAGCTGGCGACGCCGGAAGACATCGCCGAGGCGGTGGTCTTCCTGCTGTCCGACCGCGCCGCCCACATCACCATGACGGACCTCTATGTCGACGGCGGGGCCACGCTGCGGGCCTGAACTGCAGCGGAGCCGTTTCAGGACATGGGCGGGGGAGGCGGCGTGCGGTCGGGCGGCAGGGGGATGAACTCCTGATCGTCCATGTCGGGCAGCTTCATGCGCCCGGCGCGCCAGTCGGCCTTGGCCTGTTCGATCCGGTCCTGGGACGAGGAAACGAAGTTCCACTCGATGAAACGCTCGCCCACCGGCTCGCCGCCCAGCACCATGACGGTGGTTGGCTGCAGGGCGTGGAGGACCGATGGCGATCCCTTGGACAGCACCGCCATCTGGCCGTGGCCTACGGGCCTGCCGTCGTCGATCTCGACCAGCCCCTGAACGACGTAGACGGCGCTTTCGGAATGGTCGGTCGGGGTCTGGAACCGGGCGCCGGGCTCAAGCTCCAGGTGCAAATAGTGCAGGGGCGAAAAGCTGCTGACGCCGGCCTTCATGCCCATGGTCTCGCCCGCGACCAGACGGCCTTTGACGCCGTTCTCGATCCAGGTCGGCAGGTCGCCGGGGACGACGTGCTGGAAGGACGGATCGATCTCTTCTTGACCGTTCGGCAGGGCGACCCAGGCCTGGATGCCTTCGAGACGCAGACCTTCCATCCGCGCCCGCTCGAAGCGTTCGGAGTGGGTGACGCCGCTGCCCGCCGTCATCCAGTTGACCTCGGCCGGGCGGATGTCCTGCTGGACGCCCAGACTGTCGCGGTGGGTGATCTCGCCGTCGAACAGATAGGTCAGGGTCGAGATGCCGATGTGCGGGTGCGGACGCACGTCGACGGTCTTGGGAATGCCTGCGGGCATGTCGACCGGACCCATGTGGTCGAAGAAGACAAACGGGCCGACCATGCGGCGTTTGGCGTAGGGCAGGACGCGGCCGACTTCAAAGCCGCCGAGGTCTTTGCGGCGCTGGTCGATGACGAGTTCGATCATGGGGCTTCCTCGAAAGGGCGGCGGCCCGGCGATGGCGGGGCCGCCTGTTGCTCAGTCTGTCACGCTGCGGCGGGGATGTCGCCGAAGCGGCCGCTGTTGAAGTCCGTGATGGCGGTGCGGATTTCGTCCTCGCTGTTCATCACGAAGGGGCCATAGCCGACGATGGGCTCGTCGATCGGCTCTCCGGTCAGGATGAGCAGGGTCGTGTCCGCATCGGCGCTCAGGGTCACGCTGTCGCCCTGACGGTCCAGCAGCAGGGCCTCTGCGGCTCCGGCCGGCTGGTCGCCGTTGACCGTGACATGGCCCGACAGAACCACCGCCATGGCCGTGTGGCCTTCGGGCAGATCCAGCGTCGTCTCGGCGTCCCGGTTCAACCGCACGTCCCACACATTGATGGGGGTGAAGGTCGTGGCCGGGCCTTTGGAGCCCTCCATCGCGCCGGCGATGATCCGCGTGGTCCCTGCATTGTCAGGCAGGGCGACGGACGGAATGTCGGCGTTTAGGATCGACTGGTAGCCGGGACGGGTCATCTTGTCCTTGGCGGGCAGGTTGACCCACAGCTGAACCATGCGGAACGGGCCGCCGGTGCGCGAGAAGGCCGGGGAGTGGAACTCCTCGTGCAGGATGCCGCCGCCCGCCGTCATCCACTGGACGTCGCCGGGGCCGATGATCCCGCCCTGGCCGGTCGAGTCGCGATGCTCGACCTCGCCGTCATAGACGATGGTCACGGTCTCGAAGCCGCGGTGCGGATGCTGGCCCACGCCCCGCCGCTCGGTCGTTGGCTCGAAGTTGTACGGACCGGCGTAGTCGAGCAGCAGGAAGGGGCTGATCTGTTTGCCTGCGGCGTTATAGGAAAACAGCGAACGGACGGGGAAGCCGTCGCCGACCCAGTGGCCGCGCTCGTTGCCGTAACGGCCCAGAACCTTCTTCATGGTCTAGTCTCCATTCGTTGAATCGGCCGCTGGGGCCAGGGCCGATCGCGTTGAAGACTTTATGGCGCTGGAACGCCGGACTGGACAGATTGCGAAATTGCCTCGCTGCGTCCTATCAATAGGACGATGAGAGACCTCAACGACCTCTATTATTTCGTACAGGTGGTGGATCACCTCGGCTTCGCCCCGGCGGCGCGGGCGCTGGGGATGCAGAAATCCAAGCTCAGCCGCCGCATCGCCGCGCTGGAAGACCAACTGGGCACGCGGCTGATCCAGCGCTCGTCGCGCAAGTTTTCCGTCACCGAGATCGGTCAGGCCTATTACCAGCACTGCCTCGCCATGCTGGTCGAGGCCGAGGCGGCGCAGGCCCTGATCGACGGCACCCGGTCCGAGCCGTGCGGCACGATCCGCGTGGCCTGCGCGCCCGGCCTGCTGACCTATCAGATGAGCGGGCTGATCGTGCGCTTCATGGCCCTGTATCCCGAGCTTGAGGTGCAGCTTCACAGCACCAGCCGCCGGGTGGATGTCATAGGCGACGGATTCGACCTAGCCATTCGCGTGCGCGAGCCGCCGCTGGAGCAGACAGACTTGGTCATGCGCAAGCTGGACGAGAGCGTGCATCGCCTCGTCGCCAGTCCCGACCTGATCGCCCGCATGGGAGCGCCGACCGGCCCGGCCGATCTGGCGGGCTGGCCCAGTGTGGATTTCGGTCCGGCGCATCGTGATCATGTGTGGGCGCTGAACCACAAGGACGGCATGACGGCGTCGGTGCGCCATGCGCCGCGTCTGGTCACCGACGACCTGCACATGCTGCACGAAGGCGCTCTGAACGGCTTGGGCGTGGGTCTGCTGCCCAGCGTGGCGGTGATGCGCGACCTTGAGACGGGGCGGCTGATCGACCTGCTGCCGGACTGGCGGCCCAAGAAGTGGATCGTCCACGCGGTCTTCCCGTCGCGGCGGGGGCTGCTGCCTTCGATGCGCATGCTGCTGGATTTTCTGGTCGAGGGTTGCGCCGAGCAGCAAATTCACGGCGAAAGGCTGTCGCCGCCTGATATGGCGGCGCTCGCGGAGACGAAGGACTGAAATGCGTCTGGTCGGATTGTCGGGCAGCCTGAGGGCGGCCTCCTACAACAGCGCCCTGTTGCGCGCGGCGCAGGAGACGGCGCCGCCGGACGTGGAGCTGATCGCCGCGACCATCTATGGCATCCCTCTTTATGACGGCGATCTGGAGGCCGAGCAGGGTCTGCCCGACGCCGTGGTCGCGCTGAAGGATCTGATCGCCGACAGCGACGGACTGATGCTGTTCACGCCCGAATACAACAACTCCATCCCCGGCCCGTTCAAGAACGCCATCGACTGGCTCAGCCGGCCCAGTTCAGACATCGCACGGGTGTTCGGCGGGCGGCCGGTGGCGGTGCTGGGCGCCTCGCCCGGACCGTTCGGGACGCTGATGAGCCAGGCGGCCTGGCTGCCGGTGCTGCGCACCCTGGGCGCGGCGCCCTGGTTCGGGGCAAGGGTGATGGTCACACGCGCGGGCGACGCCTTCGACGCCGAAGGCCGCCTGATCGACGCAGATACGCGTCGTCGCCTGACCGCCTTCGTCGCCGGTTTCGCGGATCACTGCCGGGGGCGCCGGCATGAGCGGGGAAGCCTTCGCCATCGTCGCCTATCGGCCGGAGCATCGCGACGCCTGGCTCACCCTGAACGAAGCCTGGCTGGCCGAGGGCGGCTTCGCCATCGAAGCCAAGGACCGCAAGGTGCTCAGCGACCCCGAGGGGCAGATCCTGACGCCGGGCGGCCGCATCTTCTTCGTCGAGCAGGCGGGTCAGGCCGTCGGCTGCTGCGCCCTGATGGCGATGGACGACGGCGGCTATGAGGTCGCCAAGATGACTATTGCGCCGTTCGCGCGCGGTCAGGGGCTGTCGCGCCGACTGCTGGACGCCTGCGAGGCGGCCGCCCGTGAGGCGGGCGCGCATCGCCTCTATCTGGAGACCAGTTCGACGCTCGGCCCCGCGCTGGCGCTTTATGACAGCTTCGGCTTTGTCCGCCTGCCGCCGCGCGACACGCCCTATGTTCGGGCCGACGTCTTCATGGAGAAGGCGCTGGGTTTCTCCTCCCCATGACATGGAGAGGTGGATCGGCGGCGTAGCCGTCAAGACGGAGGGGCCGCTTGGTTCCGCAGCATTAAGCCCCTCCACCGCTAAGCGGTCCCCCTCCCCACGCAGTGGGGAGGAAAGGCTCTACTCCTTCGACAGGTCCTGTCTCTGGAACCACGCCAGGGTCAGAAGGAAGGGGCCGAAGCTCCACAGAGCCAGTCCTGCGATGGCGCGCCAGGCGGCGCCTGAGGGGACAAGGGCGGCTTCCATGCCGCCGTTGACCAGGGCTTTCAGCACTTCATAGGCGTCGCCGGGCAACAGCAGCATCGTCGCCCAGTCGCCCATCTGCCAGCCGAACAGGGGCTCAGCTTGGCCAGGAAGAACTGGCCGACCCCGATGACCAGAGGCACGAACAGCGCCGCCAGCAGGGACCGCGTCACTGTCGCCGCCAGCAGGCCGAGCAGCAGGAACTGCACCACCCGCACATAGGATAGAAGCGCCAGCAGGCCGAAGGCCTGCGCCTGTTCGCCGCCGAAGCCGAAGGTGAAGCTGCGCCCGAAGATCACGCCCTTGGCGACATCGGCGCCGAGGCTGGCGAGCAGCAGCAGGAACAGCCCGGCCAGGGTCATCAGCTTGACCGCGCCGACCTTGCCCATGATCAGGTTCGGCCGGGTGTTGCGCGCCGTGATCAACCGCCAGGTCTCCCAGCGGTAGTCGCCGGCGAAGACGGTGGCCGCGCCGATCAACAGGAAGGCCAGCGCGCCCGGATTGGCCAGCCCGCCGGCCGCATCGACCAGCGACTGGCCCAGATCGACGGCGCTGGCGGTCAGTTTCAGTTCAACCGGCAGGGTCTGCATCGCCCCATCCATCTTGGACCGAATAAACAGGAAGCTTGCGGTCGCCAGAACCAGCGAGATCAGGGGCACGAAAACGACGCTCCAGAACATCGCCGTGCGGTTCTGCAGCAGGCGCCAGGTTTCGGCGCGGATGGCGTCGGCCAGCATCATGTGCGGCCTCCCTCGACGGAAGAGGTTTCGGTCATGAAGACGCTTTCCAGATCGGCGCCGACCCAGCGGGCCTCGTCGATGTCCACGCCCTGTTCGATCAGGGCGCGCAGCAGGGCAGGGGCCTCGGCGCGGGAAATGGCGGCCATGACGGCGTCGTCCTGAACGCTGCCCCGCTCGCCCAGCACGGCCATGACCTTGGCCAGCGGCGTGGCGGACAGGCGCAGGCGCTCGCCCGAGGCGGTCAGGTCGCTGACCTTGCCCTCGGCCGCCAGCTTGCCCCGGTTCAGAATGGCGACGCGGTCGCACACGCGCTGGACCTCCAGCAGCTGGTGGCTGGCCAGAACGACGGTGACGCCGTCGTCGTCGGCCAGGCTGCGGATCAAGGCGCGCATCTCCTGAATGCCGGGGGATCCATGCCGCTGGTCGGTTCATCCAGGATGACCAGATCGGGCCGGGTCATCAGGGCGGCGGCGACGCCGAGCCGTTGCATCATCCCGACCGAGAAGCCGCGCACCTTGCGGTCGGCCGCCTCGGCCAGGCCGACCCGATCCAGCCAGCGGTCGGTCTCAGCGTCAGCGCTCGCGCCACGTCCTTGGCCATGCGCCAGCGCCAGCCAGCGCAGGGCCTGACGCGCGGTCAGATAGGGCGGATAGCGCGGCGTCTCGATCATCGAGCCCATGCGACGGGTTACGGCCGGATCGCCGGCGTGCTGGCCCATCACCCCCACCTCGCCCGCCGTGGGCCGGATCAGGCCCAGCAGGATGCGGAACAGGGTCGACTTGCCCGCGCCGTTGGGCCCCAGCACCCCATAGACCCCGCCGCGCGGTATGCTGAGACTGAGGCCGTCAAGGGCGCGCACCGCGCCATAGGTCTTGGTCAGGCCGTTCGTTTCGATAACGCTGGTCATGAAGGGGAACGTGGCCCGCGGTTGAAAAACCGGCAAGCCGTCTTCTGTCTGTCGCGGATTAAGCTTAGGCAATGTTCGCGAAAGTCGGTTTGTCGGAGTTCCTCATGTTTGATCGTCTGTTCGGGCTGGCGCGCGCCGCCGTCCTGACGCTGGCCGTCGCCGCCTGCGCCGCCACGCCGCCCGTCGCGCCGGTCGAAACGGCTCAGGCGCCGAACGTCATCATGATCTCCATCGACGGCTTCCGTGCGGACTATCTGGAACGCGGGGCGACGCCGGTGCTGGCGCAACTGGCGGCCGACGGGGCGTCGGGGCCGATGAAGCCGTCCTTCCCCAGCGTGACCTTTCCCAATCACTATACGCTCGTCACCGGCCTGCATCCCGATCACCACGGCATCGTCGGCAACAATATGGTCGACGCTGAACTGGGCCGGTTCTCGCTTGGCAACAAGCAGGCGGTCACCGATCGCCGCTGGTGGGATCAGGGCGAGCCGATCTGGGTCTCGGCCGAGCGGCAGGGCGTGAAGACGGCCACCATGTTCTGGCCGGGCTCCGAGGCCGACATTCGCGGCGTGCGTCCCACCTATTGGACGCCTTTCGACCAGTCGATGCCGGGCGACGCCCGCGTTGATCAGGTGCTGGCCTGGATGGACCTTCCCGCCGCCCAGCGCCCGGCCCTGACGACCCTCTATTTCGACATCGTCGACACCATGGGCCACAACCACGGCCCCGACGCGCCGCAGACGTTGGAAGCGTTGCGTTCGGTCGACGCCTCCGTCGGGCGTCTGGTCGAGGGGCTGAAGGCTCGGGGCCTGTATGACAACACCATGGTGGTGGTGGTGTCGGACCACGGCATGGCGGCGACTTCGCCCGACCGCGTCACCGTGCTGGACGACATTATCGATCCCGAGGCGGTGCAGATCGTCTATTCGGGCGCGGTCGCCTTCCTGAACCCCGTCGCAGGCCGCGAGGCCGAGGTCGAGCAGGCCCTACTGGGCTCGCGCCCTCACCTGGACTGCTGGCGCAAGAGCGAGATTCCGGCGCGCTTCGTCCTTGGCTCCAACCCGCGCGTCTCGGCTATCGTCTGCGCGTCCGAGCCCGGCTGGCTGCTGGCGACCAAGGCGCGGCCGGTGACCAAGCCCGGCGGCGCCCACGGGTATGACAACGCTGCGCCCGAGATGCAGGCCGTCTTCATAGCCCACGGTCCCGGCGTGATCGCGGGGCGGCGGTTGCAGAACCTGGACAGCGTCGACGTCCAGCCCTTCCTGGCGCGCCTGCTGGGCGTGACCGCGCCGCGCGGCGACGGCGATCCGAACGACACCCTGCCAGTCACGGTGCGCTGATCGGCGATCTCTCGGCACGCGGCGGAACGGGACGGGGTCACGTCCGTTTGATCGCCGCCGCGCCTTTGAGCGAACGAGGGCCTTGATCCTGTCGAAAAGCCGAGGCGGAATGAACGAAACGCCCAAGCTTGATAAAAATCGGGACGAGATGAATACTTCCAGACTGGCCATCGCCGCCGCCCTGATCCTGTCCGCCTGCGGCCAGCCGCAGCCCACCAAGGCGCAGGAAGGCGTCTTCGCCGAACAGCCCCGCGTCGCCCCGCGCGACGCCGGGGCGCTGAAGACCAGCTTCGCCCCCGTGGTGCGAGAGGCCGCCCCCGCCGTGGTGAACATCTCGGCGCGCGGCATCCAGCAGGTGCGTGATCCCTTTTTCGAACTGTTCGGCGGCGGGCCGCAGTCGCGCGTCACCGGCTCCATCGGTTCGGGCGTGATTGTGCGCCCCGACGGGATCGTGGTGACCAACAACCACGTCATCCAAAACATGCAGCAGATCCGCGTCACTCTGAACGACCGGCGCGAATATCCGGCCAAGGTGCTGCTGGCGGACGAGCGGTCCGACATCGCCGTGCTGCAACTGGAGAATCTGGACGGCGACCTGCCGGTGCTGCGCATCGACGATCAGGAGCAGCAGCAGGTCGGTGACCTGGTCCTGGCCATCGGCAACCCGTTCGGCGTCGGCCAGACTGTGACCAACGGGATCATCTCGGCCCTGAATCGCACCGAGACGGGCATCAGCGATTCCGGCTCCTTCATCCAGACCGACGCGCCGATCAATCCGGGCAACTCGGGCGGCGCCCTGGTGGACATGGACGGCGAACTGATCGGCATCAATACGGCGATCTTCTCGCGCTCGGGTTCGTCCAGCGGCGTTGGCTTCGCCGTGCCTGCGGCTATGGTCAAGCGGGTGGTGGACTCGGCGGTCGGCGGGGCCAAGGCGGTCGAGCGCGCCTGGCTGGGCGTCAAGGGCGACACCGTCAGCGCCGACATCGCCCGCAGCCTGGGCCTTGAGCGGCCGCAGGGATTGATGGTCACCGACGTCTACCCCGGCGGCCCGGGCGCGCGCGCGGGCATCCAGCAGGGCGACGTGATCACCGCCATCGACGGCGCCGAGGTCAATGATCAGGGCGGCCTGAACTTCCGCGTCGGCACCAAGTCGCCGAACTCGACCGTCGCCGTCACCGTGCTGCGCGACGGTCGGACCCAGACGCTGAACGCCCGCGTCTCGACCCTGCCGGGCGATGCCGATCCGGGGCAGGGAACGGTCGTGGGGCAGGGGGCTCTGGCGGGTCTTCAGGGCGTGGCGCTCAACCCGGCGCTGGCCGACCGTCTGGGCGGCGATCCCTTCACCAGCGGCGTGGTGGTGACGGGCTTGCAGCGCAACAGCATCCCGGCCCGCATCGGCCTGCGTCCCAATGACCTGGTGGTGCAGATCGACGGCCGCGCCGTCACGACGGTCGCCGCCCTGGGCAGGGCGCAGCGGGGCTCGGAACTGGTGATCGTGCGCGGCGGCCGCCGTCTGACCGGGCGCCTGCCGTAGGAAAACAGGCCACGCGTTTCTCCCTCCCCGTCTCGGGGAGGGTGGTCGCGCAGCGACCGGGTGGGGAGGGCCGGGTGATCCGAGTGCGGCGCTTGAATAGCCTCGCCGCCCCCACCCGGCTTCGGCTTCGCCTCAGCCACCCTCCCCATGAAGGGGAGGGAGAGGGTTGCGCTTTTTTGGATGCGACGGCAGCGGGGCCCTTACCCCTTCACCGGCCCGCCGATGCTCCATAGGTGGCCGAAGGGGTCGCGAACCTGGCCGTAGCGGTCGCCCCAGAACTGGTCCTCCAGCGGCATGACCGGGATGGCGCCGTTGACCAGGGCGCGGCCCCACCATTCATCGGCGTCGTCGACCTGAAGATGCAGGCTGACGCCGACCGGCTTGATGTCGGCCTCGCCGGTCCATTCGGGGAATTCGTCGGCCAGCATGAGGCTGCCGCCGTTGATGCGCAGATGGGCGTGCATCAGGCGCTCGCCGTCCTCGGCGGGCATCCGCATGACTTCCTCGGCTCCGAAGGCGCGGGCGTAGAATTCGATCGCTGCGGCCGCGCCGCGCGAGGGAATGGTCAGATGGGGCGTCACCCCGCCGCGCGGTCCCTGATCGGGCTTGGGTTCTGTCATGCGATTCCTCCTTGGAGGCGTTGTAGCGGGTGCAGTCGCCCGAACGAACGCCTATCTAGAGCGTTCCATGACTGATTTGTTCGAAGCCTCCGGCATTCATCCTCCCGACGCGCCGCTCGCCGACCGTCTGCGCCCGCAGGCGCTGGACCAGGTGGTGGGCCAGGATCACCTGCTGGGCGAAGGCGGTCCGATCCGCCGCATGATCGAGGCCGGACGCCTCGGCTCCATGATCCTGTGGGGGCCGCCTGGGACGGGAAAGACCACCATCGCCCGCCTGCTGGCCAAAGCGGCGGGCTATGAATATCAATCCATTAGCGCCGTCTTCTCGGGCGTGGCCGACCTGAAGAAGGCGTTCGAGGCCGCGCGGATGCGCCGGGCGGCGGGGCAGAAGACCCTGCTGTTCGTCGACGAGATCCACCGCTTCAACCGCGCCCAGCAGGACGGCTTCCTGCCCTTCGTGGAGGAGGGGATCGTCACCCTGGTCGGCGCCACGACGGAGAACCCCAGCTTCGAGTTGAACGGCGCCCTGCTGTCGCGCAGCCAGGTCTATGTGCTGAAGCGGCTGGACGACGCCTCTCTGGACCTGCTGCTGGAGCGTGCCGAGGCGCTGATGGGCAAGCCTCTACCGCTGACGCCGGAAGCGCGGCAGGCCATGCTGGCCCTGGCTGACGGCGACGGGCGCTATCTGCTGACCATGTCCGAGGTGCTGTTCGATCTGACGGATGTCGAGCCGCTGGACGTTCAGGCCTTGGCGGGCGTGCTGCAGAAGCGCGCCCCCGCCTACGACAAGTCGCGTGAGGAGCATTACAACCTCATCTCCGCCCTGCATAAGTCGGTGCGCGGGTCGGACCCGGACGCGGCGCTCTACTGGCTGGCGCGGATGCTGAACGGGGGCGAGGACCCGCTCTATCTGGCTCGGCGGATCGTCCGCATGGCGGTCGAGGACATCGGTCAGGCCGACCCTCTGTCCATCCTGGTCGCCAATGCGGCCAAGGATACCTACGACTTCCTCGGCTCGCCCGAGGGGAGCTGGCTCTGGCCCAGGCGGTCGTCCACCTGGCAACGGCGCCGAAGTCGGTCGGGGTCTACGAAGCCTTCAAGGCGGCGAAGAAGGCGGCGCACGAGACCGGCTCCCTTATACCCCCGGCCCACATTCGCAACGCCCCGACCAAGCTGATGAAGTCGCTGGGCTACGGCAAGGGCTATCAATACGATCCCGACACCCCCGAGGGCTTCTCCGGCGCCGACTTCTTCCCCGACGAAATGGAGCGCCGCACCTTCTATAAGCCCAAGGGCGAGGGCCATGAGGAGAAGGTCAAGGCGCGCCTGGAACGCTGGGCGGCGATGCGGGCGCGGATGCAGGCGGATAAGACTTAGGCCTGGCCGCTTTAGCGGGTTCTGTTCGCCGGGCGCACGACTGAGCCATGGGGCGTAAGATTCACCCGAAACCCTTGTTGCGGCGACCTATTTCGGCGTAGCTATTGGCGCTCAGGCTGTGGGGGAAGAATGATGGTCGATATTTCGAAGCGCCCGACGGCGCCGTGGCATCTGTGGGCCATCGCCGCCGCCTCAGTGCTCTGGAACGGCGCCGGCGTTTGGCAATGGTACCAGAAGGTGACCGGCGCGCAGGCCTATTGGAGCGCCCTGACGATGGAGCAGGTCTTCTATCTGCGCTCGGCCCCGATGTGGACGGATGTGGCCTTCGGCGTGGCGGTATGGTGCGGCCTGCTGGGCGCGCTGATGCTGTTGCTGCGGCGCAAGCTGGCCTTCAACGCCTTCGTCGCGGGCCTCATCGCCATGCTGGCGCACGCTGTCTACGTGCTGGCGCTGAGCAATGGGCGCGAGGTGTTGGGCGCCGCGGGGCTGGCCTCTGTCGGGGCGGTCGCCGCCGTTTTCGTCATCCAGATCGCCTATGCCCACTGGGCGCGCCGCAAGGGTCTGATCCGCTGAGAAGCATGGCGAACCGGGCCTTGCTCGGCTAAAGGCTCGGCGGGTGAAGACTCGCCAGCCTGTTTCCCTGACCGAAGAAGAGATCGCCGCCGTCCGTTCCTGGGTGGTGCATGAAGACGCGCATCTGATCGCCTTCAACAAGCCGTCGGGCCTGTCCAGCCAGGGCGGCCGCATTCAGGCGCATACGCTGGACGACCTGCTGTGGGCCTTCGCTCGCTCGAACGGCAAGCGGCCGGAGTTGGTCCATCGGCTGGATCGAGACACCTCGGGCGTCATCCTGGCCGCAAAGACCAAGCCCGCCGCCGGTTTCTTCGGCAAGGCGATGCAGATGCGCAAGTTCCAGAAAACCTATCTGGCGCTTGTCGCAGAGGCGCCGGAGCCCAAGGCTGGCCGCATCACCTCGGCCCTGCGCCGCGAAGAGATCGGCCGTGAAAGCTATATGCGGGTCGTGGCGTTCGATGCGCCGGGCGCGCAAGGGGCCGCCAGCAGCTACCGCACTCTGGTCTCCGGTCAGGACGGGGCGGTGGTCGAACTCTCGCCCGAGACGGGGCGGATGCACCAACTTCGCGTCCACATGGCTTCCATCGGTCGCCCGCTGGTCGGCGATGTCCGCTATGGCGGGGCCCTGACCTTCGCCGGGCGCGCGGCGCCGCGGCTGATGCTGCACGCGGCGAAGCTGAGTTTTCCCCACCCCGACGGCGGCCGCGTGACTGTCGAGGCGCCGGAGCCTGAAGATTTCCAGTCCCTGCGCGAGGCCGCCGGCCTTTAGCAGATGCGGTGCGCCGCGCGGACGCTCGACCCTCGAGTCAACGCCGAGGATGACGGTGGAACTGCGAGAGACGCCGGCGCCGCTTCATCCCCTATTCAGCTTCACAGCGGAACAATCCGGCCCGCCCGTGCGCTGTTCGGGCGTGGGAGACACGCGCATGAAACGCCTCGCCATCGTCACGATCGCCGCTTCGGCCTTGGCCCTGACCGCCTGCGCCAGCCTGGCGCCCTATGGCCAGCAGATGGGACCGAACGGGCAGGGCTATTCCGACCAGCAGATCGAACGCGACCGTTTCCGCGTGACCTACAGAGGCGTCGGCGCGCCCGGCCCGGTGGCCGACATGGCCCTGTTCCGCGCCGCCCAACTGACGGTCGAGCAGGGCTACGACTGGTTCGAGGTGACGCAGCGCTGGATCGACGGTCGTCCCGAAAGCGCCGGTGGCGTGCGTCCCAGCGTATCGGTGGGCGCCAGCTCGGGCCGTTACGGCGGATGGTCGACCTCGGGCGTCGGCGTCGGCCTCGGCTTCGACCTCAGCGGGCCGCAGCCGACATCGACGACACTGGAGATCGTCATGGGGCGCGGCCAGCGCCCGGACCGTCGGGAAGCCTATGACGCGCGAGGGGTCCAGGACGCCATTCGTCCGCGCCTATAAGGGCCTGGAACAGCCCAGCGCGGGATCGCCGCAACCTGGCGGCCTTCGCAAATGACGTCGGAACAGTATAAGCCGCCAGCATGACACGTTTCTTGCTGGTGGCGATCGGCGGCGGCCTGGGGGCTATGGCCCGCTATGGGCTGGGTCTGGCGGCGGGCCGCCTGGCGCCGGGCGCGGCCTGGCCATGGGCGACCCTGACCGCCAATGTCATCGGCGGCCTGCTGATGGGACTGCTGACCGGCTGGCTGACGTTGAAGGCGGGGGCGGGGCAGGAGAACATCCGCCTGTTCGCCGCCGTCGGCGTGCTGGGCGGGTTCACGACCTTTTCCGCCTTCTCGCTGGAAACGGCCCTGATGATCGAACGCCGTGAAATCGTCTCGGCTTTGGTTTATGCGGCGGGTTCGGTGGTTCTCGCCATCGCCGCCCTGTTCGTCGGCCTGATGATCGCGCGCAAACTGTTTACCGGAGTGGGCGCATGAGCCGCGAAGTCCAGACCCTCTATGTCGCCGAGGATGAAGACGACATCCGCTTGGATCGCTGGTTCAAGCGACGCTGGCCGCACCTGACCCATATCCAGGTCGAGAAGATGGCCCGCAGCGGCCAGATCCGCGTCGACGGCTCGCGCGTCAAACCGCAGGATCGCCTGACCGCCGGCGCCGCCGTGCGCGTGCCGCCGCTGCCCGAGGCCAATCCGCGCAAGCCCGGCGACCTGCATGAACTGACCGAGCGCGACATCGCCTACGCCAAGTCGCTGGTGCTGTACGAAGATCACATGGTCATCGCCCTGAACAAGCCGCACGGCCTGGCCGTGCAGGGCGGGACCAAGACGACCAAGCACGTCGACCGCCTGTTGTCGGCCTGGGGCGAGGGGATGGACCGGCCGCGGCTGGTTCACCGCCTGGACCGCGACACCTCGGGCGTGCTGCTGCTGGGCAAGGGGCCTGAAGCGGCCAAGCGTCTGGCCGGCGCCTTCGCCCGTCGTCAGGCCAAGAAGACCTATTGGGCCATCGTCATCGGCAACCCCAAGCCTTCGGCGGGCCAGATCGACATGGCGTTGAAGAAGACCGGCATCAACGACTTCGAGATGATGCGCCCGGCCGAGCCCAAGGACCCCAAGGCCGAACCGGCCGAGACCGCCTTCGCCACCATCAGCCGGGCCGCCCACCGCGCGGCCTGGATGGCGCTGCGCCCCTTCACCGGCCGGACGCACCAGTTGCGCGCCCACATGGCGGCCATCGGCCACCCGATCCTGGGCGACCCCAAATACGGCGACGACAAGTCCCGCGAACTGTCCGGCCCGCTGAAGCTGCAGCTTCACGCCCGCCGCATCGAGCTGGACCACCCCGGCGGGGGCAAGCTGATCGTCGAGGCGCCGTTGAGCCCTGAGATGAAGGCCGGTTTCAACCACTTCGGCTTCTCCGAGGACGAGGCCGACGAGGATCCCTTCGAGGGCGTGCGGCGGATGCGATGAGTACCGCGCCGGGGGTTCATATGAGGCTCCAGCGGGCTCAGGCCCTGGCTCAGCAAGGCGACTTGACGGGGGCGCTGGCGGAGCTGGAGCAGGCGCCGCCGGCCGATCGCGCGGGCGTCCTGTCGTTTCAGGTCGATCTGCTGAAGGCGATGGAGCGTTTCGAGGACGCGCTGGCCATCCGGCGTGAGCAGGTCAAGGCGGCGCCGAACAGCGTCACCGCACGGCACAATCTGGCCGCCCTGCTGGGCGACATGGGCCGCAATGCCGAGGCGGTCGAGACGGCGCATCAGGCATTCGCCAACGGTGGCGATGCGCCCGAGACCTGGCTTGTTCTGGCGCGCGCCCTATCCGGCTGCGCCCGGCTGGATGAGGCCGAGGACGCCTATCGCCGCGCCGTAGAACGCCGCCCGGCCTATGGCGAGGCGGTTCGCGAACTGGCCCAGCTGATCTGGATGCGCGGCGGCGATGTAGAGGCCGCCAGAGCGCCGGTGCTGAACGCGCTGGCGACGGCGCCGGGCGACGGCGATCTGCTGACCTGTCTGGCCTTGGTGCTGATGTATGGCGGCGGCGATCCGCGCGAGGCGTGGGCCGAACTGACGCAGCGGGCCAAGGCGGGCGGCGCCCGTTCCGCGTCGGTCGAACTGGCGGCCGGACAACTGGCCCTGACCTTTGACCCGGCGCTCGCGATCGGACATGCGCGCAGGGCGACCGAGCTGGCGCCGCAGACGATCGATTCCTGGATCAGCCTGGCCGAAGCCCTTGTCGCCACGGGCGACGCCGACGGCGCCCTCGAAATACTGGACCAGCTTTCCGGCGCGCCGGTCGTCCATCAGAAGGTTCTGGCCCTGCACGCCACGGCCAGCCGGGTGAAGGGACAGGCCGATGCGCTGGGCCTCGATGATATGGACGGTCTTGTCAGCGCACAGACCATCGACACCCCGCCGGGCTGGAACGATCTGGGCGCCTATCTGGCGGACCTGCAGGCGGCCCTGCTGGCGCAGCACGCCTATCAGAACCATCCGCTGGGTCAGAGCCTGCGTCATGGGACGCAGACCCCGGTAGATCTGACCCTGGTCGATGATCCGGCCATCCGCGCCTTCTTCACCGCCATCGACGGGCCGATCCGTCGTCATCTGGCGCGGCTAGGGCAGGGCGGCGACCCGGTTCGGCGTCGCAACAGCGGCGATTACAGGCTGAACGGCTGCTGGTCCGTGCGGCTGGCGCCGGGCGGCTTTCACGAACACCACATCCACCCCAAGGGCTGGTATTCCTCCGCCTGCTACATCGACGTGCCGCCGGTGGTCGAGGCGGGCGGTCGCGAGGGCTGGCTGGCCTTGGGTCAGCCGCCGTTCCCGACGCCGCAGCCCCTGGAGCCGCTGCGGTATGAAAAGCCGCAGCCGGGCAAGCTGGCGCTGTTCCCGTCCTGCCTGTGGCACGGCACCGTGCCCTTTACCGGCGACCAGCCCCGTCTGTCCGTCGCCTTTGACATCGTGCCTGTCTGACATGATCACTTCCGACGCTCCTCTCGCCGTCTTCGACATCGACGGCACCCTGGTCGACAGCCGCGCCTCGATCCATCGCGCGGCCTGCGAGGCGGCGCTGGTGCTTGGCCTGCCGGAACCGGAATACGACCGAGTGCGCCAGATTGTCGGTCTGAGCCTGCCTCACGCCCTGCATGTGCTGGAGCCGTCGCTGACCGACGCCGAACTGGCGGACTTCGTCGCGGCTTTCCAGGCCAGCTTCCGCGCCATGTATGAGGCGGGGCATGAGGAGCCCCTCTATCCCGGCGTCATGGACACCCTGCGGCGGCTGAAGCGCGACGGTTGGCGTCTGTCGCTGGCGACGGGGCAGAACCGGCGCGGGGTGGCTCGCAACCTGGCGCGGCCCGAGTGGAACGATCTCTTCCTGTCCAGCCACTGCGCCGAGGATGGACCCGGAAAGCCGGACCCGGCCATGCTGCGCGCCGCCATGCACGCTTGCGGCGCCGACGCCGCCTCGACCGTCATGATCGGGGACACCAGCCACGACATCACAATGGCCGTAGCGGCTGGGGTGCATCCGCTGGGGGTCGGCTGGGGCTTTCACACGGTGGAGGAGCAGGCCGCTGCGGGCGCGCTGCACATCGCCGCCGATTTTCCTGACCTGGAGGCGGCGCTCGATCGTTTCGCCTCGACCAAGCTGTTCGCCTAGAAGTTCATCATGTCCCACATTCCTCCGCTTGATCCCAACGTCGCCGCCCAGAAGGGCTTCCGTGAATCCGAGGAGCGCATCAAGCGCTTCTGGAAGGCCGCCGGGGTCGAAGCCCGCGAGAGCGGCTGGATCGTCCTGCTGGACGGCCGCGCGCCCAAGACGCCCGCCGGAAACGCCATCGTCCTGCCGACCGAGACCGCCGCGGGACTGGTGGCCGAGGAGTGGAACGATCAGGGCGAGCACCTGTTGCCGGCCACCATGCCCGCCACCCGACTGGCCTCGACCGCCATCGACCGGGTCAGCCAGACGCGCGCGCCTGTTGCCGAAGAGATCGCCCGCTACGCCGGGTCGGACGTGCTCTGCTACCTGGCCGAGACGCCGTCGGGGCTGATCGAGCGCCAGCAGGCGGAGTGGGGGCCGTGGCGCGACTGGGCCGCGCGCGAACTGGGGGTCGAACTGCAACCGGTCGAGGGCATCATTCATCGGCCGCAGGCGCCGCAGGCTCTGGCGCGGGTCGAGGCCCTGGCCCTCGAGATGGACGACTTCGCCCTGACCGGGCTGGCGACGGCCGTGCCTCTGTTCGGCTCGGCGGTGCTGGGGCTGGCGGTGCAGCGCGGCGCGCTGTCGGGCGAGACGGCGCTGGACCTGTCGCGGCTGGACGAAGCCTTCACCGAGGAGCGCTGGGGCGTGGACGAAGAGGCGGCTGCCCGAACCGCTGCTCACCGCGCCGAAGCTGCATTGCTGCAGCGGTGGTTCGAGGCGCTCAGATAACTTTCCCTCCTGGAAAGTTATGACTTGACGAAGTGGAAAGTCATCGTCATTTTCCGCTCTGGAAAGTGAGGGATTCATCCATGTCAGATACGCAAGACGCGAAGGCCGCTCTGGAGCAGATTCGCCAGACGCGCGAACAGGCGCTCGGAAAAATGAACTATTGGCCGTGGTGGTATGACGCCGGCTACGCCCTGGCGTGCGGGCTTCTCGTGGCGGGGCAGGGCTTCCCGACCGCGATCGCGATGGCCTGCGTGGTTGTCGCCATCGCCATTCTGGCGACGATCATGCGGGTTTGGCAGGATCGCACAGGCGTTTGGGTGAACGGATACGCCCCGCGTCGCGCCCGCTGGGCCGCCTTTGGCCTGGCGGCGATCCTGATGGGATTGATGGGCGTCAGCATCTGGTTCGGCCGGGTGCAGGGCGTCGTCTGGGTTCCCTTCGCCAACGGTTTGGCGGCCGCCGCTCTGGGCGTCGTCGGCATGAGGGTCTGGATGCGCCTGTACCGCATCGACGTGCGGAGCCTGTCGTGAAGCCGCCGGTTTTCGATCCTGTGATCCATGCGCCGGGCAGGCTGCAGATCTGCGCCATCCTGTCCGCCGCCGAAGCCGAGTTCGCGGTGGTGCGCGACGCCATTCAGGTGTCGGACTCCGTCCTGTCGAAACACGTGAAGACGCTGGAGGAGGCCGGTTACCTTGCTGTCCGCAAGGCGGCGCAGGGCGGGCGGCAGCGCACCTGGCTCAGCCTCACCGGGGGCAAGGCGGCCTTCGCCTCCCATGTCGCCGAACTGAGCCGCCTGGCGGCCATGACGGCGCCGATCAGCCCTTGATCAGCGCCGCCCGCTCGTCGGCCGTCAGCATCCGCCAGCGGCCTTCGGGCAGGTCGCCCAGCTTCACCGGGCCGATGCGGATGCGATAGAGGTCGACGACCTCCAGCCCGACCAGTTCGCACATGCGGCGGATCTGGCGGTTGCGGCCCTCGCGCAGCAGAAAGCGCAGGCGCTGGGGCTCCATCTGGGTGACGCGGGCGGGCTTCAGCTGGCGGCCGTCCAGCTCCAGCCCGTGGCGCAGTTGGGACAGTTTGGCCTCCGTCACCTGACCGGCGACCCGGACCAGGTATTCCTTGTCGAGATCGGACTGTGGCCCGATCACCGCCTTGGCCACCACCCCGTCCGACGACAGCAGCAGCAGGCCGCGCAGATCTTCGTCCAGCCGGCCGACCGGGGGCAGGGAGGCGTCGCGCGCCGGGACTTCGCCTTCACCGACCTTGTTGGCGGCGGTCAGCAGGCGCACGGCGGGGATCTTGCCGGGTTCCGGCTGGCCCGAGACGTATCCGACCGGCTTGTGCAGCAAGATGGCGACGCCCGCCGCCAGCGCCGCCTCGCCCTTGTCGTTGAGGGTCAACGTCTGGCCCGGTTCGATCTTGCGGCCCGCGTCGCGCACCACCTCGCCGTCGATGCTGACCAGGCCCTCGGCGATCAGCCCCTCGGCCTCGCGGCGCGAGCAGACGCCGGTCTGGCCCAGCCATTTGTTGATGCGGACGGGTTCTGCGCCGTCATAGGTGCGGACGAAGGCCATGAGCTGACTGACTCTCTGCGATGCGATCGGCTGTGTAGGGCGGGGTTGTGGGCTCAGGCAAGGCTGGCCGCCGCTCGCCAGGGTCCAGATTTTCCGCCTTTGTGTTTCAGGTCACGTTTTCGTCGCCAAGTTGACCTTGAGCATCATAAGCCTATATCAGCAGTCACCCTGATGATTTTGACACGTTCGCCTCCGATCGATTCGGATCGCGACGTTTGCCGTGTCTGACCGAATTTCGACACGCAGGGCGCAACGGTTTTTAGGAACTGTCCGCGAATATTGATCGATAACCTTTGAAGGAGACGTTTTGTACGCTCAACGCAAGACCGCGACCGGCCCTCGTTCCCGCCAATACGGCAACCGCCCCGCACCGACCCGCCTGCGCTTCGGCCTGATCATGCGCAAGGGCATGGATTTCGGCGAATTGGGGGACATGGAGACCGCTCTGCGCTTTGAAGGCGTGTCGCTGGCTCCGATCTCGTCGGGCGAGGGCAGCTTGAATTCCGGCGGGTTGACGGTTCTGGCCACGGCTACGGCCGACGACATCACCGGCGGCCGTGTTCAGGGCGTGGTGGTTCCGGGCGGCGACTCGGACGAAGCCGGCCTGGTTCAGGTCAAGGCGCTGGTGAGCCTGGCCAAGGCGCAGGGACTGCCGGTTCTGGCTTTCGCCGACGGCGTGGCGCTGACGGCCGAAATCTTTGGCCAAGCGGCCGATGCGCCGGGCGCGGCCTTCCGCGACGGCAAGGTCGCCCTGCTGAACGACCGCGCCGAACTGACGGCCGTCGTCGCCGCCATCTAAATCCGGCGGAAGATCAGGCTCAGGTTGTTGGCGGGCATGGCTCGCCGCAGCGTCAGGGCCAGGCCATGCGACCGGGCGAGCGTTTCGACCTCGCCCCGGTCGCGCAGGCCCCAGGCCGGATCGCGCGCCTTCAGGCTCTCGTCGAAGGCCGCGTTGGACGGCGCCAGCGGAACCTCAGTCTCGCGATAGGGGCCATAGAGGTAAAGCAAACCGCCGGGACGCGTCAGCGACCGCTCGGCCAGTTGCATCAGGCCTTCGGCCGCCGTCCACGGGCTGATGTGGATCATGTTGATGCAGACGATGGCGTTCAGCGGCTCCGACGGCCAGCTGGCGTCGTCCAGCATGTCAACGGCCTGTGCAGGGTGCAGGTTTGCGACGCCTGTATGCGCCCGCCACGCCTCGATGCTGGCGCGGGCCTGAGGGCTGGGGTCGCTGGGAATCCAGTCCAGGCCGGGCAGGGCGGCGGCGAAAGCGGCGGCGTGCTGACCCGATCCGGCGGCGATCTCCAGCACCCGGCCCTGGGCGGGCAGATGGGCGCGCAGAACCTGAAGTATCGCCGCGCTGTTGCGTTCGGCTGCCGGCGAAATCAGCGCGTCAGGGGCGCCGGCCGATGTCGATATTGCAGAATCCATCGTCTTCACGCCGAAGGAGATAGCCCTTGGGGCGCGCTCTGACGATTTAATTGTGCGCGTGGGCGGCCTGGCCCGGATAACGGGGGAATGAAACGTGCAGCGGTTGACCTTACGTCCCGTCGGGTTCATTGCCCGCGTAACACAGCGTGATCAGCTTATTGCGTGACGGCGACGACAGATCGGCGCGCGCAGCTTCAGGAGAGCAAGACGTGACGCAATCGATTCCCGGACTCCATCCGGCGCCCACCGAACACAAGGGCCTTGTCGCCTGGGTGGAGCAGATCGCCGCCCTGACCAAGCCGGACCGTGTTCACTGGTGCGACGGCTCGGACGCCGAGAAGTCGGCCATCGTGGCCGACCTGATCGGCAAGGGCACGCTGAAGGAACTGGATCAGGCCAAGCGCCCCGGCTGCTATTACGCCGCCTCTGACCCCAAGGACGTGGCCCGCGTCGAGAGCCGCACCTTCATCTGCTCGCAGGACGAGGCCGACGCCGGCCCGACCAACAACTGGTCCGACCCGGTCGAGATGCGCGCCCGTCTGGACGGCCTGTTCGAAGGCTGCATGAAGGGCCGGACGATGTATGTCGTTCCGTTCTGCATGGGGCCGCTGGGCTCCAAGATCTCCGCCCTGGGCGTCGAGATCACCGACAGCGGCTATGTCGCCGTGTCGATGGGCATCATGACCCGCATGGGCAAGGGCGCGCTGGACATGCTGGGCGCCGACGGCGTCTTCGTCCCGGCCGTGCACACCCTGGGCGCGCCGCTGGCCGAGGGCCAGGCCGACGTGCCGTGGCCCTGCAACGACGACAAGTGGATCGTCCACTTCCCCGAGACGCGCGAAATCTGGTCCTACGGCTCGGGCTACGGCGGCAACGCCCTGCTGGGCAAGAAGTGCTACGCCCTGCGCATCGCCTCGATCATGGCCCGCGACGAGGGGTGGCTGGCCGAGCACATGCTGATCCTCAAGCTGACCAGCCCCGAGGGCGTGTCGAAGTATGTGGCGGCCGCCTTCCCGAGCGCTTGCGGCAAGACCAACCTGGCCATGCTGCAGCCGTCGCTGGACGGCTGGAAGGCCGAGACGGTCGGCGACGACATCGCCTGGATGCGCTTCGGCGACGACGGCCGCCTGTACGCTGTGAACCCGGAAGCGGGCTTCTTCGGCGTGGCCCCGGGCACCAGCCGCAACACCAACAAGAACGCGCTGGAGACGCTGGCCAAGGACACCGTCTTCACCAACGTCGCCCTGACCGCCGACGGCGACGTCTGGTGGGAAGGCCTGACCAAGGAAGCGCCCGAAGGCCTGACGAACTGGAAGGGCCAGCCGCACGACCCGGCCTCGGGCGAGCCCGCCGCCCACCCGAACGCGCGTTTCGCGGTCTGGGCCGGTCAGTGCCCGTCCATCGCGCCTGAGTGGGAAGACCCGGCGGGCGTGCCGATCGACGCCATCCTGTTCGGCGGCCGCCGCGCCTCGGCCGTGCCGCTGGTGACGGAAGCCTTCGACTGGGAGCACGGCGTCTTCCTGGGGTCGACCGTGGCCTCGGAAGGCACCGCCGCGGCTGAGAACAAGGTCGGCGAACTGCGCCGCGACCCCTTCGCCATGCTGCCCTTCTGCGGCTACAACATGGGCGACTACTTCGGCCACTGGCTGAAGATGGGTCAGAAGACCGACGCCGCGAAGCTGCCGCGCCTGTTCTTCGTCAACTGGTTCCGCAAGAACGACGAAGGCAAGTTCGTGTGGCCGGGCTTCGGCGATAACGCCCGCGTGCTCAAGTGGATCGTCGAGCGTCTGGACGGCCAGGCCGAGGCCGTGGACACCCCGGTCGGCCGCGTGCCGTCCAAGGATGCCCTGGACCTGTCGGGCCTGACGCTGTCAGACGCCGATCTGAAGATCCTGCTGGATGTCGACGCCGACGTCTGGACCGAGGAAGCGGCGCTGATCCCCGCCTTCTACGAGAAGTTCGGCGATCGCCTGCCGAAGGCCCTGTGGGACCAGCACGCCGCCCTGACCAAGCGTCTGGAAGAGGCGCGTGCGGCCAAGCTGGCTGCTGAATAAAAGACCGCCATCGACGGTTGAAATCGGGGCGCGGGAGGTCGAAGGACATCCCGTGCCCCTTTCTATTCTCCCGAACCTTCCTTCGACGCCGTGGTCATTGGCGCGGGCGCTCTGGGCCTGTGCGTGGCGGCGGAGCTAAGGCGACGCGGACGCCGCGTGGCGGTGGTCGACCCCGGCGGCGTCAACGCCTCGGCGGTGGCGGCGGGCATGATCGCGCCCGCGATGGAATGCGCCATCGACGATCTGTCGCCGGAAACGGCGCAGGTGCTGCGGCGAGCGCGCGACCTTTGGCCAGCCTTCGCTAAGGCGACCGGCGTGCGCCTGTATGGCGATGTGGCTGAATGGCGCGGCGGGAACGTCGCTGAACTGGCGGCGCGGATCGCGGCGCTGGGTTTTCAGCATGACTACGACGAAGCCTATGCGCGCCTGACCACGCACGAGGACGCCAAGGTCGATCCCCCTCAGGCCCTAGCCGCCCTGGCGCAGGGGCTGACTCTGGTCGAGGCGCGGGCGCAGCGCGTGGCGCGAGACGACAAGGGCTGGCGCGTCGAAACTCCGGCGGGCGCCTTCCGCGCCGATCATCTGGTGTTGGCGACCGGGGCCGAACCGTCGCTGGCGGGCCTGCCGCCCGAGGCGCAGGCGCTCGTGGCGCTCGTCACGCCCGTTCGCGGGCAGATCGGCGTGGTTTCGGAGGCTCTGGTCGAGCACGTGGTGCGCGGGCCGGGCGCCTATGTCGCGCCTATGGGCGAGGGCAGCGTGATCGGGGCGACGATGGAGCCGGGCGAGCGGTCCCTGACCCCTGACGCCGCGCGCTGCGAGGCCATGCTGGCGGCGGCATGGCAGGTGCTGGGGCAGACGCCGCGCCCGCTGACGATCCACTGGCGCGCAGGGGTGCGGGGGACGACGCCGGACGGCCTGCCGATGGCCGGGCAGGTCGCGCCGGGTCTTCATGTTGCGCTGGGGCCGCGTCGCAACGGCTGGCTGCTGGGTCCGCTGATCGGCGCCGTCATCGCCGATGCGACAGAGGGCCGGCCCGTCGCCGAGCCGACCCTCCATCCCTCGCGGTTTCTTTAGCCTTTGGGCGGGTCGAAGCGGATGGCCATGGTGACGCGGGCGCCGTCGACCGCCTGGCCGTCCACCGTGCGCGGGCTGAGGCGGAAGTAGCGGCTCAGGCTGACCGCCGCCCGGCCGAATCCCTGATCGCCCGGCGTCTCTGACGTGACCGAACAGCCGGTCAGGCTGCCGTCCACGCGCACCAGACAGGACAGTTCCGCCACCCCGCCGACGCCGCGCGCCTCGGCGGCAGACGGATAGGCGCGCATCAACTGATCCGCCGTGGGCCTGCGCACCCAGTCAGGCTGGGTGATGACCGGCGCGGGCTTGGGCGGTTCGGGCGTGGCCGCCGTTCCGGTCGAAGGTTCGGCCGCAGGCGCGGTGATGTTGATGGCCGGCCCGGCGTCAGGGCTGACGACCGGGGCGACCGGGACCTCCAGAGGCGCGACATCGCTGGGCGTGACCTGCGTCGGCCGATGGATCGGCGGCGTCGGCGCAGGCGAGGCCAGAGGCGTCGTCTGCGGCTTGGGCGGCAAGGGCGGACGGATCAGATCGATGATGGTGGGCGGCGGCTCTGCCGGCGCGGGCGGGGCTTCGGCCAGTTCAAACCGTTGCTGATACAGCCAGACTCCGGCGCCGACGTGGACCAGGGCCGAGGCGCCGATCATCGCCCACATCAAGGGGGACAGCGGCTTTCGGCGTTGTTGGAAGTCGAGGGGCTGACCACGCCGTGGCCGCCCGCGATACGCATCATCATGACTTACGCGCCTCCTGTCGCGGGCCCTCCCCAGCGCCCCACGGAACGAAGTTCGCGCTTGGCTTGCGGCCTTATTGTGGCGCTTCGAATTGTTAACGGCGACGCTGCTGCGTTGGGTTTGGTTTACCTAGGTTAGCGACCGTTCACACATGAGCGTGAAAGCGATTCCATCATCCGGCGGCGTGGAGGCGGCCATTCGGCGCGCCTCGACCTCGACCGGCGTGGACTTCGACTTTCTGATGAAGACCGCGCGTCGCGAAAGCGCGATGAACCCCAATGCGCGGGCGCCGACCTCCTCGGCCTCAGGCCTGTTCCAGTTCATCGAGCAGACTTGGCTGGGCACGGTGAAGCAGCACGGCGCCAAGCATGGCTACGGCCAGTATGCGGACCTGATCTATCAGGGCGGCGACGGGCGCTGGCAAGTGCGGGGCTCGGCCCGCAATGTCGTGCTGGACCTGCGCTTCGACCCCCACGCCGCCTCGACCATGGCCGGCGAACTGACGGCCTCCAACGCCGCCTATCTGCGCGGCCGCACGGGGCGCGAGCCGAACGGGGGCGAGCTTTACGCCGCGCATTTCCTCGGCCCGGCGGGCGCGGCCAAGCTGATGGAAGCGATGCAGACGCGGCCCCAGTCCAGCGCCGCGGCCCTGTTTCCGGAAGCGGCATCGGCCAACCGATCGATCTTCTATCGCAACGGGCGGGCCGTATCGGTGGCCGAGGTGCACGCCAATCTGCAGCGCACGGCGGGCGAGGTCGCGCCTGCCGCAGGCGTCGGCGCCGTCAAGGCTGGTCCCGATTAGGCGACAAGGAGCGCGCGCTGGCCGCGCGACTGGATCGTCTGAAGCAGGATCAAGGCCTGCTGGCCCTGCTGCTGGGTCAGGACGGGCAGGGTACGGGCGGAGGCTTCGGCGGCGCCTACGGACCGCCGCCGGACAGGTCGGTCTGAAGACCTTTGTTCGGCCGTTATTCCTAACGAGGCTTTAACTATGTAACGCTATGGGTGACGATTGATTCTTCGCCGCCCTGAGCCTCATCCATGACCGCCTACCGGGCCCGCCTGACGGAAAGCGACATCCGGCGCCTGATCAAGTCCGACGTCGAGGACGAACAGGCGGCGGCGGCGCACAAGCTGTTGCGCAGCATCGATCGCATGACGCTGGACGAGGCCGAACGGGCCGCGGCGCAGAAGATTCTCACAGTGCTGGCCGTCGATGCGGCTGAACTGGTGCGCCGCGCCCTGGCGGTGACGCTGAAGGCCTCCAGCCTGATGCCGCGCGACGTGGCGCGCCGCCTGGCGGCCGATGTGGACAGCGTGGCCCTGCCGGTCATCAACTGCTCGCCTGTCTTTTCCGACGATGATCTGATCGAGATCGTCCGCGCCGGGTGCGCGCTGCGTCAGGCCGCCGTGGCCTCCCGTCCAAAGGTGCCGCGCGATGTGGCGACCGTCCTGGCCGCCGAGGGGCGACAGGAGGCAGTGCTGGCCCTGGCGGCCAACGACAACGCCGACCTGTCCGAGGAAGCGCTGGGCGTGGTGGTCGATCGCTTCGGTCATGCGCCGGAGATCGTATCGGCTCTGGCCTATCGCCAGGTTCTGCCGCTGTCGGTGACCCAGCGTTTGGTGGACCTCGCCGCCGACGCCGCGCGCGAGCATCTGATCACCCGCCACGCCCTGGCGCCTGAAACCGCCATTCGGTTCGCCGATTTCGCGCGGGAGCGGGCGACCGTGGACCTGATCGATCAGGCGCGGACGGCGACCGACCTGCCTGCCTTCGTCGCACGCCTGTATGGGCGAAAGGCGCTGACGCCGTCGCTGCTGCTGAGGGCGCTGGCGCGCGGGCAGATGAGTTTGCTGGAGCACGCCCTGGCCGAACTGGCCGGCACGCCGCATCACCGCGCCTGGCTGATGGTGCACGATGCGGGGCCGCTGGGGTTCAAGGCCCTTTATGACCGGGCGGGGATGCCGCCGCGACTGTTTCAGGCGTTCCGCGCGGGCGTGGACACCTGGCGCGCGCTTCAGGCCGAGGGCGGCGACACTTCGGGCGAGCGCTTCCGTCAGCGCATGCTGGAACGCTTCCTCAGCCAGCGTCCCGACGCCGCGCGCGAAGACCTGGCCTATCTGATGGAGCGTCTGGATCGCCCGACGCCCGAGATGCAGGCAGCGGCCGGCGCGGCATAGAAAAAGGGGCGTCCGACCGAACGCCCCTTCGTTATCTACGAGACTAAGATCTCAGCCGAGATGCTCGGCCACCCGCGCTTCCAGCGTCTCGGCCAGATCGCGTCCCACCGGGTGTTCGTCGGTTTGAATCTCATCGCGCACCACGGCCTTGATGGCGTCGATATGGGCGTCAACGAGGGGCAGGGGCGCCTGCAGCCGCTTGTCCGCGTCGTCCAGTATCCGGCACAGGGAGCCGGCGATGCGCGTCACCAACGGATATTGATAGGTCGCGCCGAGGCCTTTCAGATCATGGGCGCGGAAATACAGCGCCTCGGCCGTTTCGGCCGTATAGCCCTTTGCGCGGATGTCGGCCTGGGCCTGATCAAGCTTGGTCAGTTCGTCCTGCAGCCACTGGCCGAACTGGGACGACATCGCCTTCAGCGCCTCTTCCGCCTTGGCGATGGCGTTGGCGTCAATACCGCCGAAGCCGCCGCCCACCTTGGCGCGCAGGGCGTTGGGCGGGCGAAAGACGTTGGACGAATTGCTCACGGGCGGACTCCTGAACTGTAAAATCCAATCTGCCGCGAGAGTTCTAAAAATCGTGACGTTCAGGAGGCGAACTGCTCGGCCATCACGCGCTCCTCATAGGACCGGCCGGCGTCGAACAGCATGGTCAGGGCGATGTCGCGACGCTCGCGCACCTCGACGCGCGTGACGCGCCGCACTTCGAAGTTGTCGGCGGTGGCGCTGACGGGGCGCTTGTCGGCCTCCAGCACCTCGAAGCGGACGCGGGCCGTGTGCGACAGCAGCGCCCCGCGCCAGCGCCGGGGACGGAAGGCGCTGATGGGGGTCAGAGCCAGGCTGGGCGCATCGAGGGGAATGATGGGCCCGTGCGCCGATAGATTATAGGCGGTCGATCCCGCCGGCGTCGCCACCAGACAGCCGTCGCAGGTCAGTTCTTCCAACCGCACCTTGTCGTTGATGCTGATGCGCAGCTTGGCGCTCTGGCGCGTCTGGCGCAGCAGGGAGACCTCATTGATCGCCAGGCCGCTGTGGACCTGACCGCTCTCGGTCCAGGCGTCCATCTGCAGCGGATGCAGCACGGTGCGATCCGCCTGGATCAGGCGATCCAGCAGGTCGTCTTCCTCATAGTCGTTCATCAGGAAGCCGACCGAGCCGCGGTTCATCCCGTAAACCGGCGTTTGCAGTTGTAGGTTGTTGTGCAGGGTTTCCAGCATGAAGCCGTCGCCGCCCAGGGCCACGATCACCTCAGCCTCGGCGACGGGAACGGAGCCATATCGTTCGGTCAGCCGCAGGCGCGCTTCTTCGGCCTCGGGCCGGTCGCTGGCGAGGAAGGTGACGGCGGTGGGGCGGAAGGGCTGGCTCACCAGCCTAGGCAAGCGGAGCCGGGGCCGCCTGTCAAACGGGATGACTGTCTTCAGGCGCCATCAGCAACTGGAATTCATAGGCCGCCTGCGCCGCCGAACGATGCGCCAGGCGCCAGTCGCCGCCATCGGGATCATGCGGGAAGCCGTTGTTCATCCGCCGCACCTCGTTCAGGACTGCAGGGAAGGCCGCGCGATCGAGGCCCGCAGCGGTGCAGGCCAGAAACAGCGGGCGGGCGGTGTCGGCCCGCAAGGCGCGACGCACCTGATCCAGATCCAGCCGGGCCAGGCGGCTCAGGGCGTGGATGAAGACCTCCAGTCGGTCTTCGCGCAGGGCGCGGATCAGGGTGGCGGGCCGAAGCTGGTCCGAGGCCTGAAGCTTGGCCGTCAGGCGGGCTGCGGCGACGTCCGCGGGCGCGGTCTCCTGTGCGGCGGCGTGCGCCGCCTCGGCCAGCCGCGCTGGATCGAGGGTGAAGCGGTCCATGATGGCCTGGCGCAGGGCCTCGCCCACCCACTGATACAGGCGCGCGCCCAGTTCAGGCGTCATCTGCGGGTGGCGGGCCAGGGGCGCGCGCAGGGCGGCCAGTTCCCGCGACCGGCTGACCAGTCGGCTCATGCCTTCGGCGCCCAGGGCCGCCGTGCGGTTCGAGGCCAGGGCCGTCAGCACGGTCGGATCGTCGGCGCTGATGATGGCGCGGGCGACGGCGGCGCCGAGGCCGGGTCTCAACGCGACCTGGATGCGGTGATCCAGCGACGCCTCGGCCAGCAGGGTCAAAAGGTCGTCGTCCTGCAGCAGGGGGCTGGCCGCGATGACCGGGCGGGCGATTTCTATGGCGTCGGCGGCCAGCATCCGCACCAGGGCGACGGGAACCCAATCCGCATCCGCCAGTCGTTCCGACAGGGCCTGGCGAATATCCGCCTCAACCACGCGGACAAGAGCGATGAAGGCGTCGCCGAGCGCCTGGGGCGCGCGATCGCGCCCTCCGGTCGAGCGATACAGATCCGCCACGCCGATCAGCAGGCCGTGCTGACGCTCCGGCGGCTGTCCCTTCGCCAGGTCGACCAGCTGTTCAAGACTGTTCAGAGGCAGGGCGCCGTGCGTCTGCGGTCCGTTGCGCGTCACATTGGTGGGTTCCACGTCGCCCTCGCGGAAGAACTGCCTGCCCCTGAGGCGAAGGCACCTTGAGGCGGGGCTGTGAAAACAGGGTTAACGAAGTCTTGGGAAAGCGCGGCCTTGCGTCTTGACGCCGACGCCTGCCGGGGGGACGTTCACCTGAACGCTGATCAGGGGAGTGGTCATGGCGGATGGGATAAGCGGGGCGCCCTCGTTGCAGGGGCGGGTTTCGGAAGACGAATGGCGCACGCGCGTCGAACTGGCGGCCCTTTATCGGCTGGTGGCGTTGCACGGGTGGGACGACATGATCTTCACCCACATCTCGGCCCGCGTCCCGGGGCCCGAGACGCATTTTCTGATCAACCCCTACGGCTGGTATTTCGACGAGATTACAGCGTCGTCGTTGGTAAAGGTCGATCTGGACGGCAACATTGTCCAAGAGACCGACAGCTTCATCAATCCGGCGGGTTTCACCATCCACTCGGCCGTCCATGCGGCGCGCGAGGACGCGCATTTCGTCATCCACCTGCACACGGTGAACGGCGTCGGGGTGGCGGCCCAGAAGGACGGCCTGCTGCCCATCAGCCAGAACGCCTGCCTGTTGCAGCATCAGGTCGCCTACCACGGCTACGAGGGTCTGGCGCTGAACCATGACGAGCGCGAGCGTCTGGTCGCGGACCTAGGCGACCGGTCGCTGATGCTGCTGCGCAATCACGGCACGATGGCGGTCGGCAACACGGCGGCGCAGGCCTGGGTCGGCATCTTCTTCCTGGAACGCGCCTGCGCCCAGCAGGTCGCCGCCCTGTCGGCCGGGCGCGACAATGTCCTGATCGCCCCGGACGCGGCTCAGGCCGAGACCAAGGAACAGGGGCGCGGCATCGGCTTCGTCTCGTCCCTGGCCTGGCCCGGCGCTCTGCGTCAGCTCCAGCGAAAATCGCCCGGCTACGACGCGTGAGACCGCTGGGGGCGGATCAAGGCGCAGCCCGATCGGCCTTCTGGCCGGTCTGGCGTGCATCGCTGTCGGCTGCCCGGCCCATGCGGGCGCCTGGAACCTGCCCAAGGGCGAAGGGCAGGCGATCGTCAAATATGAGACCATCCGCGCGGACCAGGCCTTCACCTCCGATGGCGAACGGGTTGACCTGTCGCACGACCGGCTGGACCGCTCCCTCTCCATCTTTGCCGAGTATGGGCTGGACGACCGATTCACCCTGCAGATGAAGGGCGAGTGGCAACAGGGGCGCGACGCCTTCGTCGACTATCGGGGACGCGGCCCGATTGAGATCGGCGTGCGCTGGCAGGCCTATCGCGATACGCGCAACGCCGCCGCCGTCTATGTCGGCTACGCTCAGGGCGGCGAGGGGCGCAACGCCGGCTATGCGCCGCCCGGGGCCGGCGATCACGACTGGGAGGCGCGGGTGATGGCGGGGCGCAGCCTGGGCGCCGACGGGCAGGGCGGCTTCATCGAGGCGCAGGCGGCGCGGCTATGGCGCGCGGGGCTGAATGACGAGACGCGGCTGGACGTGACGGCGGGCCTGTATCTCGCGCCGGACTGGCTGCTGCTGGGCCAGGCCTATGCCGGAGCGGCGGATAAAGACGGGCCGCGCTGGCTTTCGCTGGAAACATCAGTCGTGCGACGACTCGGCGATTGGAGCCTGCAGGCCGGCTGGCGAACGGCGGTCGCAGGGCGCGAAACTCCTGCGGGGCAGGGGCCCGTTATCGGAATTTGGCGACGCTTTTGAAGCAAATTTACGCGACGGAATCAGAGAGGACCCTCGTTACAGATACGTTATTTGCGTAACGGCGATGACCCGTTAAGCGATAGCGCTTGTTGTCGGGGAGACTGCGTCGCGTGTTCAAACGCCATTTTTTCATTATCGGCGCGGCCTGTCTGTTAGGGCTGATGATCGTCGCGGCGGTCTTGAAGATCGCCTTCAGCGACGGCGGCGCAGGCGATCGCAAGGGTCCGCGCGGGCCCGGTGCCGGGCGCGGCCAGGTGGTCGCCGAGGTCGTGGCCCAACGTCGTGAGTTTGCGGACCAGATTCGCGTTCTGGGCGTGGCGCGGGGGCGTCGCTCGGTCAACATCACCTCCAACACCACCCAGTTGGTGACCCAGGTCATGTTCTCTGATGGGCAGGCCGTGGCGGCGGGCACGCCCCTGGTCGAGTTGCAGGCGCGTGAGGAAGACGCAGACCTGATCCGCACCCGGGCCCAGCTGGAGAACGCCCAGCGCGAGTACGACCGCTACCGCATTCTTGCCGAGCGCGGCGTAGCGCCGCGCGTCATGGCCGAGACGGCGGAAACGGCTCTGAAGACGGCGCAGGCCGCCGTGGCGGCGGCGGAAGCCCGTCGCGGCGACCGGATCCTGCGCGCGCCTTTCGCCGGCGTGCTGGGGCTGACCTCGGTGACGCCGGGGACCCTGATCTCGCCGGGTTCGGTCATCACCACTCTGGACGACATCAGCGGCGTGCGCGTCGATTTCCCGCTGCCGGAGCGCTATCTGGGCGTGCTGCCGGTGGGTGCGCCGCTGACGGCGACGACGGACGCCTTCCCTGGCGAAGAGTTCAACGGGCGCATCGCCTTGTTGGACACGCGCGTCAACGAACAGACCCGCGCGATCATCGCCCGCGCTGAATTCACCAATCCTGGCAATCGCATCCGCCCCGGCATGATGATGCGCGTCGCCGTTCAGCAGGGCCGCCGCCAGAGCCTGGCCGTGCCTGAGGCCGCCGTTCAGTATGAGGGGCAGGGCGCCTTCGTCTATCGCATCGCGCGCGGCGAAAAGGGCTCTACCGCCCAGCGGGTCGAGGTCCAGACGGGCGCCGTCGAGGGCGGCTATGTCGAGATTGTTTCGGGGCTGGCCAACAACGACCACATCGTCGCCTCGGGCCTGAACCGCATTCAGCCCGGCGCTCCTGTCACCGTCGAGGGTGAAGCCGCTCAAGGGCGTGCTCCGAGCAAGGGCGGCGCCCGCGCGACGCAGGCGGCCCGCCCATGATGCTGTCCGATGTTTCGGTTCGGCGCCCCGTCTTTGCGGCGGTGGCGGCGATCGTCCTGTGCGTCATCGGCCTGGCGGCCTTCTTCTTCCTGCCGGTGCGCGAACTGCCGGACGTGGACCCGCCGATCGTTTCGGTCAGCACCGGCTACGCCGGGGCCTCCGCCGAGGTGATCGAAAGTCGGATCACCGAGCCGATCGAGCAGCAGATCGCCGGGATCCAAGGCGTCCAGCGTATCAACTCGACCAGTCGCGACGGCCGGTCCAACGTCAACATCGAGTTTTCGCTGGATCGCAACATCGACGATGCGGCCAACGACGTGCGCGACCGCATCTCGCGCGTGCTGGGCCGTCTGCCGGACCAGGCGGATCCGCCCGAGGTGGCCAAGGCCGACTCCGACAGCCAGCCCATCCTGATCATGTTCCTGCGTTCCACGACGATGGATCGTCTGGAGCTCACCGATTACGCCCGCCGCTATCTGGTTGACCGCTTCGCCACCGTGCCGGGCGTGGCCCAGGTCAATATCTTCGGCGAGCAGCGCTACGCCATGCGCATCTGGCTGGACGCCGGGGCGATGGCCGCGCGCGGCCTGACCGTCACCGACGTCGAGACCGCCCTCAACAACCAGAACGTCGAACTGCCCGCCGGCTCGCTGGAGTCGGCGCAGAAGGACTATACCGTCCGCGTGGCGCGCAACTACGCCGACCCGGCGGATTTCGCTCAACTGCCGATCGGCACGCGCGGCTCTGCCTCGACCGCCACCGGCGCGCAGGCGTCCGGTACGCTGGGCGCGGCGTCGGCGGCCATGACCAATGGCGTCACCGGCGCCCTGATCGGCAACGCCGCCTATGTCACCCGGCTGGGCGACATCGCCCGTATCGAGGAAGCGCCCGCCGAAGCGCGCCGCCTGTTCCGCGGCAACGGCATCGACCAGATCGGCCTGGCCATCACCCGTCAGGCCCAGTCCAACGACCTGCAGATTTCTGAAGGCGTGCGTAAGCTGATGGAGGAGGTGGGCCCCAGCCTGCCGCCGGGCACGACGCTGGAGATCGGTTCGGACAACTCGGTCTTCACCTCCCACGCCATCGACGAGGTGTGGGTGACGATCGGCATCTCCATGGCCCTGGTGGCTCTGGTCAACTTCATCTTCCTGGGCAGCCTGCGCGCCGCGATCATTCCGTCGGTCGTAGCGCCCATCTGCCTGCTGGCGACCTTCATCGTCCTGGCGCCGCTGGGCTTCTCGCTGAACCTGCTGACCCTGTTGGCTCTGGTTCTGGCGATCGGCCTGGTCGTCGACGACGCCATCGTCGTGGTCGAAAACATTCAGCGCCGCCTTGACGGCGGCGAGCCGCCGCTGGTCGCGGCTGAGCGCGGGGCGCGCCAGGTCTTCTTCGCCGTGGTGGCGACGACCGTCGTCCTGCTGTCCGTGTTCGCGCCTCTACTGTTCCTCCCGGGCTACGTCGGACGGCTGTTCGTCGAGCTGGCGGCGGCGATTGCGGCGGCCGTGGCCTTCTCGGCCTTCCTGGCGCTGAGCCTGTCGCCGATGCTGGCGTCAAAAATCCTGAAGCCGGCGCAGACCGGCGGCTGGGTCGCGCGACGCGTGGATGCAGGCATGGAAGCGCTGAAGCGGTCCTACGCCGCTTCGCTGGACGCCTTGCTGGGCCGCCGGGTCGCTGTCGGCGGGGTGGCCGCTTTGATCGTCCTGGTGGCGGCGGGCGCGACCGGCATCTTCCTGCATCTGCCCAACGAACTGGTGCCGAACGAGGACCGCGGCCGCGTCACCGTGCGGATCGCCGGGCCGGAAGGCACGGGCTTCGACTATACGCGCGAGATCATGCTGGGGCTCGAGCCCCTGCTGGCCGAGTATCGCGAGAACGGCGAGGCGGCCAACTACATGATTTCCTCGCCAGGGTTCGGCGGCTCCGGCTTCAGTTCGGGCAGCGCCGTGCTGAACCTGGCTGACTGGTCCGAGCGCGACCGCTCGGCGGACGAGATCGCCCAGGAGCTGAACGGCAAGCTGCGCAGCCAGACCGGCGCACAGGTCAACGCCTCTACGCCCGGCGCCTTCCAGCGCGGCGGGGGCAACTCCAACTCGATCGACATGATCGTCACGGGTTCGGAGTATTCCGCCATCTATAACTGGCTGCAGCCGATCCTGGCGGCGGCGCAGGACAACCCCGGCTTCTCGCGTCCGCGCCTGAACTATGAGCCGAACGCGCCGCGCCTGCTGGTCGACGTCGATCCGCAGAAGGCCGCGGCGCTCGGCGTCTCGTCACAGCAGATCGGCCGCACGCTGGAGACCATGTTCGGTTCGCGCCGCGCCACGACCTACATCAAGGGCGGCCAGGAATATGACGTCATCCTGCAGACCGACCGCGACAGCCGCCGCGAGGTTTCGGACCTAGAGGCGCTCTATGTGTCGACCGGCACGGCGCAGCTGGTGCCGCTGTCGGCGGTGGTCACGACCAAGACCTCGGGCGACACGCCGGATCGTCGCCGTCTGGATCGCCAGCGCGCCATCACCCTGCAGGCCGACCTGAACCCCGGCACGACCATCGACGACGCCGTTCAGTTCTTGATGGCCGAGGCCGCCAAGCAGCCGCAGGGCGTGACGAACATCCGCTGGGGCGGCGCCGCCCGCGACCAGCAGGAGGCGGGCAGCGCGGTGGGCTGGGCCTTCGCCCTGGCTCTGCTGCTGGTCTTCCTGGTGCTGGCGGCCCAGTTCGAGAGCTGGATCACCCCGGCGGTCATCATGCTGACGGTGCCGCTGGCGGCGGCGGGCGGGCTGTTCGGCCTGCTGATGGCGGGCTCCAGCCTGAACATCTACAGCCAGATCGGCCTGATCATCCTGATCGGCGTCGCGGCCAAGAACGGCATCCTGATCGTGGAGTTCGCCAACCAGCTGCGCGACCAGGGCCGGAGCATCCGCGAGGCCATCATCGAGTCCTCCAGCTTGCGTCTGCGCCCGATCATCATGACCTCGATCGCCACCGCCTTCGGCGCCCTGCCGCTGGTGCTGTGGCAAGGCGCGGGGGCGGGCAGTCGTCAGACCATCGGCGTGGTGATCTTCACCGGCGCCATGTTCGCCACCGTGCTGACCCTGTTCGTGGTGCCGGTGATCTATGGCGTGCTGGCGCGCTTCACCAAGTCGCCGGAATACACCGCCCGCAAGATCGAGGAGTGGGAAGCGCAAGAGAAGCGCCAGGGCGTCCAGCCGGACATGAGCCCGGCGGAATAGGCCGCTCTGGTCCTTGTATATGCGAAGGGCGGCGGACCTCCATGATCCGCCGCCCTTTTGCTTGTCTGGCTGTCTCGGCTCACTCGGCCTGGGGTTTGAACCCCGTCTCGACCTTCAGGAAGGCGATGACGTCGCGGCGGTCCGTGGCGTCGGGCAGGCCGGCGAAGCTCATCTTGTTGCCGGGCAGGAAGGTGCGGGGGTTCTGCAGCCAGTGGTCCAACGTCTCGGCGTCCCAGGTGAAGCCCGCCGTGCGCATAGCGTGGGAATAGCTGTACTTTTCCTTCGCCCCGGCCTTGCTGCCGAACACGCCGTAGAGGTTGGGCCCCGTCATGTTCGGCCCGCCCGGCGTGATGGTGTGGCACGACCGGCAGCGCGCGAAGGCGCGGCGGCCGTTGTCCAGGTCGGCCTCGTTATAAGGCGCGGGCAGGGCGGCGAGCAGGGCCAGCTTTTCGGCTTCGCTGGGCGACGGCGCCTTGGGCGCTTGTGGCGCGCTGTCGGCGGGCGCGGCGTCGTTCGGGCCGCAGGCGGCCAGCGTCAGCACGGCGCTCAGGGCGACAGCTGGGGCCGCGATGTTGCGGATCGAAGGAAAGGACGAAAGACGAGACATGACGCACTCCTAAGCCAACGATCATGCTTACCCCATGAAGGCGCCGCCGCAATGGACAGCTTGTCCAAGCCAGCCAGGAGCGTCAGCGCCCGGTGGTCAGCTTCACAACGACATGGGCGGTGGTTTCGATGATGGCTTCGGGCGTGTCGGCGCGGCGCATCAGGTCGAAACCGGCGGCGACGGACTCCACCAGGTTCGCGGTCTCATAGGAGGCCAGGCGGGGATTCAGGCCTTCGGGGTGCAGGCCGTTGGCGTGGGCCTGGGCGATGCGGCGCTCCAGCGCCAGGTGAAGGCGACGCAGGCGCCGGATGCGGCTTTCGGCGAAGGCGGGCTCGCCCATGTCGGCCAGCATCTGTTCGACGCGCAGCACCGGCCCGTGGTCGTTCCAGAGGTTCAGCACCTCCAGCACATACGCCCGCGCGGCCTCGAACGCCCGGTCGCCCGACCAGTCCGCGTGGATATGGGCGGCCAGCCGCTGAAAGTCCTCGCCCGCCTCTTCGCACAGCAGTTGCAGGCCTTCCTCGACCGAGGCGAAGTAGGTGTAGAAGGTCGGCGCCGATACGCCCGCCGCCATGGCCACGTCGGCGGCGCGATCTCGCCCAGATGTTTGGTGTTCAGCAGGGCGCGCAGGGCGTCCAGCAGGGCGCGGCGGGTGCGCGCGCCGCGCGTTCGGATCCTGTGACCCAGTTTGTTGGTCGTCTCGGACATGGGGGAGGCCGCGAGAGTGGTGCCGGTTGCAGGAATCGAACCCGCGACCTTCGGTTTACAAAACCGCTGCTCTACCAGCTGAGCTAAACCGGCGTGGCCCGCCTTATGCTGGCGGAATCTCTTTGACGCAAGCACACTGATCGAATGCCCACGCTGCCCTATCTCGCGCCCATCGTCATGCTGGCCCTGTCGAACGTCTTCATGACCTTCGCCTGGTACGGCCATCTGAAATTCGGGGCCAAGCCGCTGTGGATCGTGGTCCTGATCAGCTGGGGCATCGCCTTCTTCGAATACTGGCTGGCCGTGCCCGCCAACCGCATCGGCCATCAGGTCTATTCGGCGGCCGAGTTGAAGACCATGCAGGAGGTTATCACCCTGCTGGTCTTCGCGATCTTCTCGGTGCTCTATCTGGGCGAGAAGCTGACGGTGAATCACCTGATCGGCTTCGCCCTGATCGCCGGGGGCCTTCTTCATCTTCAAAGGGCCGCTGTAGTAGACGCTCAGTCGAGCGCGGCGGCGATCTTCCGGGCCAGAATTTTCAGCTGTTCGGCGTCGGCCATCGGGGCGTGGCCGTGGCCCTTCATGGGGCGGTCGGACCAGCGCGGCACGATGTGAAAATGCAGGTGGAAGACCGTCTGGCCGCCTGCGTCGCCGTTGAACTGCATCAGGCTGAGGCCTTCGGGCTTCAGCGCCTTCTCGACCGCGCGGGCGGTGCGCTGCACGGCGGCCGTCAGCTTGGCCAGCGCCTCGGGTTCGATCTCCAGGATGTTGCGGGCGGTCGAGGTCTTGGACACGATCAGGACGTGGCCCTCGGACTGGGGGAACACGTCCATGAAGGCCAGGACGTCGTCGTCCTCCCACACCTTCACGCTGGGCATGTCGCCGCGCAGGATCTTGGCGAAGATGTTGTCCGGGTCGTAGGCGCCGTGAAGGCTCATGGAAGTCTCCTTCGGGATAGGGCGGCCAGCCTAGCAGGCGATCCGGCCCGACGCACGGAGCGGAACGCCGCGATATGCGCTTATATGGTCAAGGTTCAACCGACGGAGGCGTCATGCTGGGTTTCATCGTTCAGGCCGTGGTTACGGCGATCGGCCTGTGGGCTTCGGCCAAGCTGGTGCCGGGAGTAGAGTTCACCTCGACCGGCTCGCTGGTCGCGGCGGCGATCATTCTGGGCCTGGTCAACGCCTTCGTGCGGCCGTTGATGGTGATCCTGACTTTGCCGCTGACCATCGTCACCTTCGGCCTGTTTCTGCTGGTGGTGAACGCGGCCATGATCGGGCTGACGGCCATGTTCCTGGGCGGCTTTGTCGTCGACGGTCTGTGGGCGGGGATCGGGGCGGCCATCGTCACCGGCGTAGTCAGCTGGATCGCCGGCGCCCTGTTCGGCGGCATGGCTGATCGGGCGTGATAATTTATCCGGGTGATATTGACGGCATAATATTATCCGGGTAAATTTGACCTCAGCGAGTGAGGACGGATCATGACTCTATGCACGGCCTTTGATGGCCACACGATGATTGCGGCAGGGCCCCTGGCGCAGGTCGCCGCAGCGGCCAAAGCCGCACATGACGCTGGACGGACAGTTCTCGTTATCAGAGACGAGGACGCCCGGCCGATTGATCTGGATCTGCGCGGAGACCTGCCGGCCGTGTTGGCGCGGCTGCCGCAGGAGCAGACGCAGCCTGAGCCTGAGAAGCGCGGACCGGGGCGGCCCAAGTTGGGCGTCACAGCACGTGAAGTGACGCTGTTGCCGCGTCATTGGGACTGGCTGGCGTCTCAGCCCGGCGGGGCGTCGGTGGCTCTGCGCAAGCTGGTCGAAGCCGCCCTGCGCGAGGCGGAGGGGCCGGACCGGATGCGTCGCAGCCGCGAGGCGGCCTATCGCTTCATGACAGCCGTGGCGGGCGACCTGCCAGACTATGAAGAGGCCGTGCGGATGCTGTTCTCGGGCGACTGGACGGCGTTCGACGCTCGAACAGAGACGTGGCCTGTCGACGTGCGCGACTACGCCCGGCGTCTGGCGGAGCCGGGGTGGCGCAATGGGCAGGGACGCTAGCTCCGCCTCGCTTAGCTGGGACGCACCACCATGCAGGTGACCCGGCGTTCCGACAGGGCTTCGCACGCCGCCTCGGCCGCCTGCTGGGTCATGCCGGTGAAGCGCGAGCGATACCAGCCGTTGGCCGTCTGCACGTCTCTCTGGGCGTTCGAGAATTGGCCGGAGAAGCGGCGGCTGATGTTGTTCAGCCAGTCGCGGGCCACGGCTTCTTCGCGGAAGGCGCCGACCTGGACGGTCCAGCGACCCGCCGGGGTCGCAGCGGCGGCGCGCGCCGGGGTGTTGCGGGCCGCACGGGCAGGGGCCGCCGACGTCGCAGCCGATCCGCCGTTCAGCGCGGCGGTGAGGTTTTCGGGCGGGCGGTTCTCGGCGCGGCGAGCCGACGGCGGCGGCGTCACCTCGGTCGGCAGGCTGCGCGGCGGCGGACCGGAGACATAGGCCACTTCGGTCGAGCCGCTGACGCCTTCGCCGTCCTCGTCGGATAGGGAGGCGTAGGCGACCGTGGCGGCAGGCTCGCTGCCGATCCCATAGCCGCGTTGTTCGAAGAAGGCCTGAGCCAGTTGGATGGTCTCGCCCTGACTGCGGCGACGTTGGACCTCGAAGCCGGTGTCCATCAACTCTGCGACGTGAGCGTTGCGGCTGGCGGTCGAGCGCCCGCCCATGACGATGGTGATCAGCCGCTTGCCGTCACGCACCGAAGACGCCGCCAGATTATAGCCCGAGGCGTTGGTGAAGCCGGTCTTGATGCCGTCATAGCCGCGCCCGGTGGCCAGCAGGCCGTTGGTGTTGCGGTAGTCGCGGCCTTTGTAGAACCAGTCGTGCAGGCCGAGGTAGCGATAGTATTGCGGATAGTCGCGCATCACCGCGCGGCTGAGGATCGACAGGTCGCGCGCCGTGGTCGCCTGGCGCGTGTCGGGCAGGCCGTTGGCGGTGGTGAAGCGGGTGTGCTCCATCCCCAGCTCCCGCGCCTTCTCCGTCATCATCTGGGTGAAGCGGCCCTCGGAGCCGCCGATGTGTTCGGCGATGACCACGGCCATGTCGTTGGCGCTGCGGACGGCCGTGGCGCGCATGGCGTCGTCCAGACTGATAGTCTGACCGGCCGCCAGGCCCAGCTTGGACGGCGGCTGAGAGGCCGCCCGAGGCGAGACGGTCAGGTTGTCGTCCAGCTTGACCTTGCCCGACTCCAGCGCCTCGAACGCCAGATACAGGGTCATGACCTTGGTGATGGAGGCGGGATATCGGCGGGCGTCGGCAAAGCGTGAGAACATCACCTCGCCCGAGGCGGCGTCCACCACAATGGCCGCGTATCGGCTGTCCGAGGACTGGGCTTCCGGAGGAGCGACGCCGACCGTCGGCGTCAGGACGATGCCCCCAGGACCAGGGCGGCCAGGAAGCGACGGCGGAAGAGGGCGTTCATGGGCAAGCTACTAGCCTCGTCACTGTGGCGCGAAGACGGCTGCGATCACGCACGTTACAAACGCTAACATCGGCTCGCCCGGTTTCGAGAGGGTTAACGGCGCGTCAACAGACTTGTGATCGCTCCTGCGAAGTCGGCGGGAAGGTTATCAATGATAATATTGTGCAGCGCACAATTTTCACTTGAAGTCTTTTCGCAGGTGCACCATATCGCCGTTGTCGCGATGGGCTCCGCCTGTCGCAAGAAACCTTTCGCTTCAGGAGACTCCCCATGGCTGACGCCGCTGAGACCGTGAAGAAGACCGTCGAACAAACCACCGCCAAGGCCAAGGCCCAGGCTGAATCCATCCAGGCCGCCGGTGCCCAGGCGTTCCGGGAAGGCGTGGACAAGTCCGTCGCCTCGCTGAGCGAGCTGAATGCGCACGGCAAGAAGAACCTGGAAGCCGTGGTCGAATCCGCCGCCGCCGCCCAGAAGGGCGCCGAGGCCCTGTCGCAACAGGCTATGGCATACAGCAAGAAGTCCTGGGAAGACGGCGTCGCCGCCGCCCAGTCCTTCTCGCAGGCCCGCTCGATGCAGGAACTGTTCGAACTGCAGACCAACTGGGCCAAGTCGGCCGCCGAGGCCTATCTGGCCGAGTTCGGCAAGGCGACCGAGACCATGACCGCCTCGGTCAAGGACAGCTTCAAGCCGATCAACGAGCGCGTTTCGGCCGCTGTCGAGCAGTTCCAGGGCGCCCGCTAAGCCGCGCCTCCGTAACTCAGACTTTCGGAAAGGCCCCGGTGGAAACGCCGGGGCTTTTTCACGTTTAGCTATCAACTGGGCGTGCGTGAGCGTCTGCAGGCTGGACGCCTCTACAAATCAGGCCATCATTCCCTATCTGATCCTCGACACTCCCCGCTTACGGACCACGAATGCCTAACAGACGGCCAGGTGAACAAGGCGGAGGCGCAGGCGCCGCCGTCGTCACCGAGACAAAGCCGAAACTTCAGCGCCCCTCGCTTTATCGGGTGCTGATCCTGAATGACGACTACACCCCCATGGAGTTCGTCATCTACGTGCTGGAGCGGTTCTTCCAGAAGAGCCGCGAGGACGCGACCCGCATCATGCTGCACGTGCACCAGCATGGCGTCGGGGTCTGCGGCGTCTTCACCTACGAAGTGGCCGAAACCAAGGTCGCCCAGGTGGTCGAGACGGCGCGGCGCCACCAGCACCCCCTGCAATGCACGATGGAAAAGGACTGAGAGGAACCTGCCATGCCTTCGTTTTCCCGTCCTCTCGAAGAGACCCTGCACCGCGCGGTCCACTACGCCAACGAGCGCCGGCACGAATACGCCACGCTTGAACACCTGCTGCTGGCCCTGATCGACGATCCGGACGCCTCGGCCGTGATGACGGCCTGCAACGTCGATCTGGGCGCGCTGAAGGCTGCGCTCGGCTCCTATGTCGACACGGACCTGGCCGCCCTCGCCACGGCCGACGGCGACGACGCCAAGCCGACGGCGGGCTTCCAGCGCGTGATCCAGCGCGCGGTCATCCATGTCCAGTCGTCCGGCCGCGAGGAAGTGACCGGCGCCAACGTCCTGGTCGCCATCTTCTCCGAGCGCGAAAGCCACGCCGCCTATTTCCTGCAGGAGCAGGACATGACGCGCTACGACGCGGTCAACTTCATCGCCCACGGCATCGCCAAGAAGGCCGGCGCCAACGAAGCCCGATCGGTGCGCGGCGCCAGTCCTGAAGAAGCCGAGGACGGCTCGGTCGTCAAACAGGGCGGCGAGGCGCTGGAGGCCTATTGCGTCGACCTGAACGAGAAGGCCAAGAGCGGCAAGATCGACCCGCTGATCGGGCGTCAAGCCGAGGTCGAGCGCTCGATTCAGATCCTGTGCCGCCGCACCAAGAACAACCCGCTGTTGGTCGGCGACCCCGGCGTCGGCAAGACCGCCATCGCCGAAGGCCTGGCGCGCAAGATCGTCAACGGCGAGGTGCCGGAAGTCCTGAAGGACGCGACGATCTACAGCCTCGACATGGGCTCGCTGCTGGCGGGTACCCGCTATCGCGGCGACTTCGAGGAGCGGCTGAAGCAGGTCGTCAAGGAGTTGGAGAGCCACGACAACGCGGTCCTGTTCATCGACGAGATCCACACGGTGATCGGCGCGGGCGCGACCTCGGGCGGGGCGATGGATGCGTCCAACCTGCTGAAGCCGGCGCTGGCGTCGGGCAGCCTGCGCTGCATGGGGTCGACCACCTACAAGGAATATCGCCAGCACTTCGAGAAGGACCGCGCCCTGGTGCGTCGCTTCCAGAAGATCGACGTCAATGAGCCGACGATCGAGGACACGGTGAAGATCCTCAAGGGCCTGAAGACGACCTATGAGACGCACCACAAGCTGCGTTTCACCGACTCGGCCATTCGCACGGCGGTCGATCTGTCGGCGCGTTACATCACCGACCGCAAGCTGCCGGACAAGGCCATCGACGTGATCGACGAGGCGGGGGCGTCGCAGATGCTGCTGCCGGAATCGAAGCGCAAGAAGGTCATCGGCCAGAAGGAGGTCGAGGCCGTCATCGCCAAGATGGCCCGCATCCCGGCCAAGTCGGTGTCGAAGTCGGATACGGAATCCCTGCGTGAGCTGGAGACCGATCTGAAGCGCGCCGTCTTCGGTCAGGAGCAGGCGATTGACCAGGTGTCGTCGGCGATGAAGCTGGCGCGAGCGGGTCTGCGCGACCCGAACAAGCCCATCGGCGCCTTCCTGTTCAGCGGTCCGACCGGCGTCGGCAAGACCGAAGTCGCCAAGCAGCTCGCCGCCACCCTCGGCATCGAGATGCAGCGCTTCGACATGTCCGAATACATGGAGCGCCACACGGTCAGCCGCCTGATCGGCGCGCCTCCGGGCTATGTCGGCCATGACCAGGGCGGCCTGCTGACCGACGCCGTCGACCAGCATCCGCACTCCGTCGTGCTGCTGGACGAGATCGAGAAGGCGCACCCCGACGTCTACAACATCCTGCTGCAGGTGATGGACAACGGGACGCTGACCGACGCGGTGGGCAAGAAGGTCGATTTCAGGAACGTCATCCTGATCATGACGACCAACGCGGGCGCCGCCGACAACGCGCGCGCGGCCATCGGCTTCGGCCGGGGCAAGGTCGAGGGCGAGGACGAAAAGGCCATCCAGCGCCTGTTCGCCCCTGAGTTCCGCAACCGTCTGGACGCCATCGTGGCCTTCAAGCCGCTGGGCGCCGAGACGATCCGCTCGGTGGTCACCAAGTTCGTGCTGCAGCTGGAAGCCCAGCTGGCGGACCGCAACATCACCATCGAACTGACCGACGAGGCGGCCGACTGGCTGGCCAAGAACGGCTTCGACGAACTGTATGGCGCGCGTCCGCTGGCCCGCGTCATCCAGGAGCACATCAAGAAGCCGCTGGCCGACGACATCCTGTTCGGCCGCTTGACCCGCGGCGGCCACGTCAAGGTCGAGCTGAAGGACGGCAAGATCGCCTTCGACATCACCCCGGCCAAGGGCGCGGCGGTGAAGGAAGCGGAAGAAGAAACGGCCTGATCTCGATCAGGCGCAAAGAGAAAGGCCCGGGCATAACGCCTGGGCCTTTTTTCTGTCCTTCTCCCCTGGAGGGAGAACACGGCCCGTCCGGGCCTGGATGAGGGTCTCGCGACGCAAAAGGGGTTGCGAGACTTGGATGCCTCGCAACCCCTCATCCGTCACGCTTCGCGAGCCGCCTTCGCCCGCAAGAGGAGAGGGCTTTGTTTAACGGCGACGGCCCAGAGCGCCCAAGAGCATCGCCGCGCCGGCGATGATGCCGGTGGTCAGCAGGGGTTTGCGGCGGGCGAAGTCCAGGCCCTTGCGGGCCGGGTCGCGCAGGTCGACGGGGGCCTTGTCGACCATGCCGTCGAGGCCGTCGATGACGCGGCCATAGGCGTCGAGCGCCTTGCCCTTGACCTCGTTCAGCTTGCCTTCGACTTGGAGCTTGCTGTCGCCCGTCACGCGACCGAGGCCGTTCTGGGCCTTGCCTTGCAGTTCGGTCGCGACGCCTTCGATACGTTGATCGGTCATGGTGATTCCTGATGTGAGGAGGGTACTCACAGGGAAAGCGTATTGCGACGCAGCAAGTTCCGTAGAAATTCGCGATGCGACGCCCTGTCAGCGGGCGCGATAGGGCGACAGAGCCGCCGTCATCGCGTCCATCTCGGCCTCGACCGCCGGGCGCTCGTTGTCGAGGTAGCGGGCGACAGGATCGCGCAGCGCCGGATCGGCGATGAAATGGGCGGAATAGACGGGCGAGGGCAGGTAGCCGCGCGCGATCTTGTGCTCTCCTTGCGCCCCCGCCTCGACACGCGACAGGCCGCGCGAGATGGCGAAGTCGATGGCCTGATAATAGCAAAGCTCGAAATGGAGGAAGGGCCGGTCGACCAGCGTCCCCACTGGCGTCCGTAAAGCGCATCCCGTCCGATGAAATTCAGCGCCCCGGCTACCGGCGTCTCGCCTTCAAACGCCATCACCAGGGCGATGCGGTCAGCCATGGTCGCGCCGACGCGGGCGAAGAAGTCGCGCGTCAGATAGGGCCGTCCCCATTTTCGGTCGCCCGTGTCCATGTAGAAGGCGAAGAAGGCCTCCCAATGCGCCTCGGCGATCTGGGCGCCCGTCAGCACGCGGATGTCGAGGCCGGCTTGCGCCTCACGCCGCTCGCGCCGGATGGTCTTGCGCCGGTTGGAAGACAGGGCGGCCAGGAAGTCGTCGAAGCTCTGATAGCCGTCGTTGCGCCAGATGAACTGGATGTCGCGGCGCGGCAGCAGGCCCGCTTCGGCCATGGCGCGCCATTCGGCCTCTAGGGGAAAGTTGACGTGCAGGGACGACACGCCCAGCCGCTCGGTCAGCGTCAATGCGCCTTGCAGCAGCGCTTCACGCACCACGACGGCGTCCGTCCCCGGCGCATTCAGAAACCGTGGGCCCGTCGCGGGGGTGAAGGGCACAGCCCCCAGCAGCTTGGGATAGTAGCGCCCGCCTGCGCGCTGATAGGCGTCGGCCCAGCTGTGGTCGAAGACGTACTCGCCCTGGCTATGACCCTTCAGATAAAGGGGCATGACGCCGATCACGGCCCCGTCTTCATCGTGCAGGGACAGGTGGCGCGCCGCCCAGCCTTCAGACGGGACGGCGCTGCCGGACGCCTCGCAGGCGTCGAGGAAGTCGTAGGAGACGAAGGGATCGCCGGTCGGGGCCGCGCAGGCGTCCCACGCGTCCCGGCCTATCGCGGCGATCCCGTCGTGAACCTGAAGGGTGAAGCTCACTTCACCTCGATGACGGCGTCCACTTCGACGGCGAAGCCGAGCGGCAGCTTGTACACGCCGACGGCCGAGCGCGAGTGCTTGCCGGCGTCGCCGAAGACCTGGACCATCAGGTCCGAGCAGCCGTTGATGACCGCGGGGATGGCCTCGAAGTCCGGCCCGGCCTGGACGAAGCCGCCCAGCTTGACGATGCGGACCACGCGATCCAGGTCGCCGTCGACGGCGGCGTTGATCTGGGCCAGCAGGTTGACGCCGCACAGGCGGGCGGCCTCGGCGGCCTGCTCAGGGGTCACGTCCACGCCGACGGTGCCCTTGATGCCGCCATTGGCGTCGTTCGACAGCTGGCCCGAGATGAAGATCTGCTCGCCCGAGCGGACGTAGGAGACATAGCTGGCGACCGGCTTGGCGGGCTCGGGCAGGGTGATGCCGAGTTCAGCAATGCGGGCGTGAATGCTCATGGGGCGACTCCGTATGAAAGGGTGCAGGGGTTTAGCGCGGCGCGGCGGCCGCGTCATCCGGGGCGTTCGTTGGGACGTTTCAGCGCGCGCCCCGCGACGACGGCGCCCGCCCCAAACTTGTCGCGCAGGGCGTCGATGGCGGTCTCGGTCTTCAGGGCGCGGGTCTCGGCCGTGGCGAACAGGCTGGCCGGGGCGTCCTGGGCGTCGGCGATGTCGGCCATGCCGATGCCGATGAGCCTGTAGGGCACGCCGATTTCGGGTTTCAGCAGGTCGCGCCCGGCCGCGAACAGGGCGCGCGCCGTCTGCACCGGCTCGGCCAGGGTGATGCGGCGGGTGACGATCTTGAAGTCCGTCTTGCGCAGCTTCAGCACCAGCACGCGGCTGGCGACGCCGTCTCGGCGGGCCTTGGAGGCCAGCTTCTCGCACAGGGGCCACAGTTCAGCTTCCAGAGCCTCGGCGGTGGACAGATCTTCGTTAAACGTGGTCTCGGCGCTCATGCCGCGGCGGTCGTGGTCGGGGTTCACCGGGCGGCTGTCGCGGGCGTGGCTGAGGTCGTGCAGCCGCAGGCCCGTCTCGCCATACCGCCGGGCCAGATCCTTCACGTCGGCGGCGGCCAGATCGCCGATGGTGGCGAAGCCGTCCGAGCGCAGGGTGCGGCCGAACACCGGCCCGACGCCGGGCAGGGTGGTCACGGGGCGCGGCGCCAGCAGACTTTGCGCCTCCGCCCCGCCGATGACGGAAAAGCCGCGCGGCTTGTCCAGTTCAGACGCGATCTTGGCCAGGAAGCGGTTGGGCGCCAGGCCGATGGAGACGCTCAGCCCCGTCTCATCCTCGATCCATTTCTGCAGGCGCGCCAACTGGAAGGCGGGCGGCCCGCCGTTCAGCCGCTCGGTGCCCTTCAGATCGATCCACGCCTCGTCCAGCGACAGGGTCTGAACCAGCGGCGTCAGGCGCTGCACGGCGCCGAAGATGCGCGCGCTCTCCGCCTTGTATTTGGCGAAGTCGGGCTTGATGACCACGGCGTCGGGACAGGCTTTCAGCGCCTTGAACATCGGCATGGCCGAGCCGACGCCGTACAGCCGCGCCACATAGCAGGCGGTGGAGACGACCCCGCGCTTGCCGCCGCCGACGATCACGGGCCTGTCGCGCAGTTCGGGTCGGTCGCGCTTTTCGACCGAGGCGTAGAAGGCGTCGCAGTCCAGGTGGGCGATGTGCAGATCGCTCAGTTCGTCATGGGCGATCACCCGGCGCGAGGCGCACGACGGGCACCGCACGACCTTGCGGTCGCCGGTCCATAGACAGTCGCGGCAAAGGGCCGTGATGGCCAAACCCGAACTCCGTTTCCTCAGCTTCACGTCAACTTAAGACTGACGCGCCCACAGTGCACCCAAGAAGGCGTAACAGCCCGACGCGAAAGCGAATGAACCAGAGGCGCAACAGCCGGGTGGCGGATGTCCAAGAAGATCCTCATCGTCGAGGATAACGAGCTGAACATGAAGCTATTTCATGATCTGCTCGATTCTCAGGGGTACGAAGTGCTGCAGACCCGCGAAGGGCTGCAGGCGCTGGCGATTGCGCGCGAGCATCGCCCTGATCTGATCCTGATGGATATCCAGCTGCCGGAGATTTCGGGGCTGGAGGTGACCAAATGGCTCAAGGACGATGAAGAGCTGAACCATATACCCGTCATCGCCGTTACCGCCTTCGCCATGAAGGGTGATGAAGAACGATTCGTCAGGGGGTGCGAGGCCTACATCTCCAAGCCGATTTCGGTCATCTCCTTCCTGGAAACGGTGCGGAAGCACCTGGGGTAGGGGATGAGTGCGCGAATTCTCGTGGTCGACGACGTAGAGGCGAACGTCCGTCTGCTCGAAGCCAAGCTGACTCTTGAATACTATGACGTCCTGACCTGCGGCGACGGGACCTCGTGCCTGCGCATCGCCCAGGACGAACAGCCCGACCTGATCCTGCTGGACGTCATGATGCCCGGCATGGACGGGTTCGAGACCTGCCGCCGCCTCAAGGCCGCCGAGGAGACGCGTCATATCCCGGTGGTGCTGGTGACGGCCCTGGACGGGCGTCATGACCGCATCCGGGGACTGGAAGCAGGCGCTGACGACTTCCTGTCCAAGCCGCTGGACGATGTGATCCTGATGGCGCGGGTCAAGAGCCTGACGCGCCTGAAAATGGTCATGGATGAACTGCGTGAGCGCGAGGAAAGCAGCCGCCGCCTGGGCATGGACGCGGGCGGCGTCGGCCATCTGAAGGGCTCGGGCGGCCGGGTTCTGGTCGTCGACGACAATGAGCTTCAGGCCGAGATGATCGCGCGCGAGCTGTCGATCGAGCACCGTCCGATGATTGCGGACACTCTAGCCGACGGTCTGGATGCGGCGCGTGGATCGGTCGATCTGGTGATCGTCAATGTGTCGTCCGAAGGGTTCGACGGCCTTCGACTGATCGCCCAGCTGCGGTCGAAGGAGGCGATGCGCCGCATCCCCATCCTGGCGCTGATCGACACCCATGACCGGCCGCGTCTGCTGAAGGCGCTGGATCTGGGCGCGCACGACATCCTCGCCCGCCCCGTCGACCCCGAAGAGATGTCGGCCAGAGTGCGCACCCAGGTGAAGCGCAAACGGTACGGCGACTTCCTGCGCGATAAGCTGGATTACAGCCTGGAATTGGCGCTCACCGACCCCCTGACGGGTCTGCACAACCGCCGCTACATGACCGGCCAGCTTCAGGCTCTTGTCGCGCGCGCCGCGCGGGGCGGGGACCCGGTGGCGGTGCTGGTGCTGGACATCGACCACTTCAAGGCTGTGAACGACACCTTCGGGCATGACGTGGGCGACGAAGTGCTGCGCGAGTTCTCGGTGCGGCTGGCGACCAATGTGCGCGCGGTCGATCTGCCCTGTCGGTTCGGCGGCGAGGAGTTCGTGGTGGTCATGCCGGGCACGACGCTGGAAGACGCACATCGCATCGCCGAACGTATTCGCCGCGACGTAGGGGCGGCCCCCTTCCGTATCAGCGGCGGGGATGTGCTTGGCGTGACCGTTTCGGTCGGCGTGGCGGCCAGTCTGGGCATGGACGACACGCCCGAGGCGCTACTCAAACGGGCCGATGAGGGCGTCTATGAGGCGAAAGCTCAGGGGCGCGACCGCGTCGTAGCTCGGGCCGCCTGACGCAGCCTCGCTCTAACAAACGACCAAAGAAAAACGCCCGGTCGTGCGACCGGGCGTTTCGATTCCTGCAGATTCAAGCGGAGGGCGAAGCCCTTACTTGATCTTGCCTTCCTTGAACTCGACGTGCTTGCGGACGACCGGGTCGTACTTCTTGACAACCATCTTCTCGGTCATCGTACGGGCGTTCTTCTTGGTGACGTAGAAGAAGCCGGTGTCGGCGGTGGAGTTCAGGCGGATCTTGATGGAAGCCGGTTTGGCCATCGGAATTAACCTCTGCGACGGCGAAAGCCGCTTGAAATAAGAGGCGCGGAACATACTCAGGACAGGCTCAAAGTCAACGGCTTCGATGTCGCGTTGAGCCTGGCCCTACAGACGCTAGTGTTTCGCCATGAAAAAGCCCTGCTTCAAGCCCGCCCACGCCCTTTCCGCCGCCGTTCTCGCCGCCGGTCTGGCCCTTTCCGCCTGCTCGTCCGAGCCTGCCGCCCCGGCGGCTGCGACTGCTGAGGCCCCAGCCACGGCGCAGGACGCCTTCTTCGCCAATCTGACGGCCCTGTGCGGCCAGCGATTCGAGGGCAAGGTCGTCACGAACGAGGCCGCCGATTCCGATTTCGCCGGCAAGCGCCTGCTGATGCACGTGCGCGACTGTTCGGCGGACGAGATCCGCATCCCCTTCTGGGTCGGCGAAGACCGCTCGCGCACCTGGGTGGTGACCCGCACCGATTCGGGCCTGCGCCTGAAGCACGATCACCGCCAGCCGGACGGCAAGACCGATCCGCTACACTGGTACGGCGGCGACACCGCGAACGAAGGCACGGCCGAGCGTCAGGAGTTCCCGGTCGATCAGGAATCCATCGACCTGTTCAACGCCAACGACGCCTCGGTCTCGACGACCAACGTCTGGGCGATGGAGGTCCATCCCAACAAGACCTTCACCTATGAACTGCGCCGGCCGAACCGTCACTTCCAGGTCGATTTCGACCTGACCAAGCCGGTCGCCGAATAAGGCCTTGTGGCCGCCGCGTCAGTCCTGATGGTCGATGACGTGGCGGCCGCGCGCCATATGCACGAAGGGCAGGGGGCGCTGAGGCGTCTCCAGCCGCTCGGCCACCTCGCTGAGCACGAAGCGGGTAATGGCGGGCAGGTCCAGCCCTTGCGCCTCGTCCAGCGCAATCCAGGCGATCTCGTCCAGTTCGCCTGAGCCTTCGATGCGGTCCGGGTCGCGCAGGGCCTCGACCGGCGCCATGAAGAAACGGGCGTCGAAGCGGCGCGATCGCCCCGGCGGTGTAATGGCCCGCGCCACATAGGACAGCACCGACAGATCGGGCAGGGCGCCGGCCTGACGATACTCCCGCCACGGCCCGGCGACCGAGGCGGCCGGCGCGGGGCGCCCCAGGATCAGCCCCGTCTCTTCAAACGTCTCGCGTACGGCGGCCAGGGCCAGGGCGCGGGCGCGCCGGGCGGGCATTTCCGCCTCCAGCCGGCGTGCAGCGTCATGCGATAAGGGGCCGGCGTCCGCTGCGGTGAAATCCGCCCGCTCGATGCGCCCGCCCGGAAACACCCATTTCGACGCCATGAAGACATGGCCCGGCGCGCGGCGGCCCATCAGGACTTCGGGCCGTTTTGCCCCGCGCGTCAGGATCAGGGTGGCGGCGTCCTTGGGGCGCTGAGCGCCGCCGGTGCGGGGCGCGTCGGCCAGGTCTTGGGCCGCGTCGAAGGGGAGAGGTTTCATGGATGTCCTTCTCCCCTCGGGGGAGAAGGTGGCTCGCGGAGCGAGACGGATGAGGGGACGCTGGCTGCGTCGTCACCATCAGTCGTTCTGCTTGCGTATAGAGCCCCCTCATCCGACCTGCTTCGCAGGCCACCTTCTCCCCCGAGGGGAGAAGGGACATGAGATTATTCAACGCCGCTTGCCCTTTCTGACGCCCTTCAGGCCGCCGGAGGGCTTGGCGCCGTTGGGGGTTTGGGCCCGCCGGGGCGACCCTTCCCACGCTTGGGCGGGCCGTCGCCGCCTCTTCCGCGCATCCCGTAGCGCGGGGCCGGAGCGTTGGGGTCGCGCGGGTCAGGTTCGGACAGCATTTCCAGCACCAGACCGCCGGTGACGGGCGTGGCCTCCATCAGCCGCACCTCGACGCGGCGCCCCAGCGGGAAGCGCTTGCCGGTGCGCTCACCGACCAGGGCGTGGGCGCGGTCGTCGTGGGTGAAGTATTCGTCGCCCAGCGTCGAGACCGGCACCAGGCCGTCGGCGCCCGTCTCGTCCAGCCGGATGAACAGGCCGAAGCGGGTGACGCCGGTGATCCGGCCGCTGAAGGTCGCGCCGACGTGCTCTTCCAGGAAGGCGGCGATGTAGCGGTCCATCGCGTCGCGCTCGGCCGCCATCGAGCGGCGTTCGGTCTCGGTGACGTGCTCGGCGATGCCGCCCAGTTCGGCGATGTCGCGGTCCGTCAGGCCGTCCGACCCCAGCTTCAGCCCCCGGATCAGCCCGCGATGGACGATCAGGTCGGAATAGCGCCGGATCGGCGAGGTGAAGTGGGCGTAGCGGTCCAGGTGCAGGCCAAAGTGGCCGACGTTCTCAGGGCTGTAGATGGCCTGCATCTGGGTGCGCAGGACGACTTCGTTGACCACCTCGGCGTGCGGGGTGTCGCGGGTTTCCTCCAGCAGCTTGTTGAAGCGCTTGGTGTTCGGCGCCTCGCCCTTGTTCCAGGGCTTTCCAATGGTGTGCAGGAAGTCGGCCAGGTTGAAGATCTTTTCCTGACTGGGCGTGTCGTGGACGCGATAGATCAGCGGCGTGTGCGTTTTCTCCAGCGTCTCGGCGGCGCAGACGTTGGCCTGGATCATCATCTCTTCGATCAGGCGGTGGGCTTCCAGCGACTTGCGCGGCTCGATGCCGGCGATGCCGCCGTCGGGTGACATGATGATGCGGCGCTCGGGGCTTTCGATGGCCAGGGGGCTGCGGCGCTCGCGGCCCTTCAACATGGTGCGATAGGCGTTCCACAGCGGGTAGAGGATGGCCTCCATGATCGGCCCGGTGGCGTCATCCAGCAGGCCGTCGATGGCGGATTGCGCCTGTTCGTAGGACAGCTTGGCGTGGCTGCGCATCAGCCCGCGCGTGAACTTGTGCCCGGTTTTCCTGCCGTCCTTGTCGAAGACCATGCGCACGGCCATGCAGGCGCGGTTCTCACCCTGCTTCAAGCTGCACAGGCCGTTGGACAGGACCTCGGGCAGCATCGGCTCGACCCGGTCAGGGAAGTAGGTCGAGTTGCCCTTGGCCCGCGCCTCGCGGTCCAAGGCCGTGTTCGGGCGCACATAGGCGGCGACGTCGGCGATCGCGACCCAGACGATCCAGCCGCCCGCATTGGCCGGGTCTTCGTCGCGCTCGGCATAGACGGCGTCGTCATGGTCGCGCGCGTCGGCAGGGTCGATGGTGATGAAGGGGACGTGACGCAGGTCCTCGCGACCCTTCAGCGTGGGCACGTCCTGATCCTCGGCCTCGCGCTCCACGGCCTCAGAGAAGCCGGTCGGTACGCCGTGGGCGTGGATGGCGATGATGGAGGCGGCGCGCGGGTCGTCCTCGCGCCCGATGTTCTCAAGGATCTTGCCGCGTTTGGGACCGTAGCGATGCTCGCCCTTTTCGATGGCGGCCAGCACCAGATCGCCGTCGCGCAGATCGGCGGCCTGTGCCTGCGGAACGATCAGCACGTCCTTGGAGCGTTTGTCGACCGGCTCGACCCGCGTCTCGCGCCCGCCCTTGCGGATGACGCCCAGAACCCGGTTTCCGCCGGTGTCCAGCCGTTTGACCAGACGCGCCTCCCAGCCGTCGACGCCCTGGCTGAACTTGACCAGCAGGCGGTCGCCCATGCCGGGCGCCGGGCCGCGCCCTTCGCGGTCGGGCATCAGGATCGCGCGCGGCGCGTCCTCGCCGCCCTTGACCAGTTGAACGTAAAGCTCGCCGTCGGCGTCACGATCCACCACGTCGGCGACGCCGACCGGGGCAGGGCGCCGACCTCGGAAAAGCCCTTGCGGCCGCGTTTGCTGAGCCGGCCCTCGGCCTCCAACTCCTTCAGCATTTCGCGCATCTGGCGCCGCTCGGCGCCTTTCAGGCCGAAGGCGCGCGCGATGTCGGCCTTTTCGGCTTCTCCGGCCTCACGCAGGAAGGCGATCAGGGATTCTTTGTCGGGCAGGCCCGCAGCGGGGCGTTTCGGGTCTTGACCATTGCGCCCTTTCTAACGCGCTTCGCGCCGAAAGGGTGAAAACTTGCAGGAGTTGACCGCAGAGGGGCGGACGCCCAGCTTCACAAGTCACCCGTGCAACGGAGCCTGCTCTCATGTCGATGACCGACGCCCCTGTTCTCAGCCGTCCGGCCAAGTCCCTGCTGGACCTGATCGGCAAGACGCCGATGGTGGAGGTGACGCGGATCGACACCGGGCCATGCCGCCTGTTCCTGAAGCTGGAGAGCCAGAACCCCGGCGGCTCCATCAAGGACCGCATCGCGCTGTCGATGATCGAGGCGGCTGAGAAGGCGGGCTGGCTGAAGCCCGGCGGCACCATTGTCGAGGCCACGGCGGGCAATACCGGCCTGGCCCTGACCCTGGTCGGCAAGCAGAAGGGCTATAAGGTCCTGCTGGTCATCCCCGACAAGATGTCGAAGGAGAAGATCCAGCACCTGCGAGCCATGGGCGCCGACGTGCGCCTGACCCGCTCGGACGTGCCGCATGGCCACCCCGAATACTACACCGACATGGCCGAGCGCCTGGCCCAGCAGATTCCGGGCGGCTATTTCGTCAACCAGTTCGCCAACGACGCCAACTCCGAGGCCCACTTCAAGACGACCGGCCCCGAGATCTTCGAGCAGATGGAGGGTCAGGTCGACGCCTTCGTCGCCGGTATCGGCTCGGGCGGCACCATCACGGGCATCGCCCGCTATCTGAAGGCGCAGGGCTCGGACGCCAAGATCATCCTGGCTGACCCGGTCGGCTCGGCGCTGGCGGGCCTGATCAACGAAGGCGTGCCGGGGCCGGACGGCAGCTATACCGTCGAAGGCATCGGTCAGAATTTCATGCCCGAGACGACCGATCCCCACCTGATCGACGTCGCCTATTCCATCCCCGACGCCGAGGCGATCGCCACGGTGCGCGAGCTGTTGTTGAAGGAAGGTATTCTGGCGGGGTCTTCGTCCGGCACCCTGATCGCCACGGCCCTGCGCTGGTGCCGCGAGCAGACCGAGCCGAAGCGCGTCGTGACCTTCGTCTGCGACACCGGCGCCAAATATCTGTCCAAGGTCTACAACGACGCCTGGCTGGCTGATCAGGGTCTGGCCGAACGCGAACTGCACGGCGACCTGTCGGACCTCATCAACCGCAAATACGCCGCCGGCGACGTGGTGGTGATCGGGCCTGACGACACCTTGGACACGGCCTTCAAGCGGATGCGCGGCGACGGCCTGTCGCAACTGCCGGTCATTCAGGATGGTCGTCTAGTCGGCATTCTGGACGAGAGCGACATCGTCCACATCATGAACACCGACGACATCACCCGTCAGGAGCGCTTCGCCAAGCCGGTCGCTTCGGCCATGACGCGCGATCTGGACACGCTTCAGGTGACGGAATCGCTGGACGCCTTGATCCCGGTCTTTGACCGAGACCGCGTGGCCATTGTGCTGGACGGCGAGGCCTTCGTCGGCCTGATCACCCGCACCGACCTGATCAACCACCTCAGCCTGAACCGGTAAGCCCATGTCTGAACTGAAGAACCGCCAGGGCTTCTCGACCCGCGCCATCCATGCGGGTCAACGGCCGGACCCGACGACGGGCGCGGTGATGACGCCGATCTACGCCACCTCGACCTATGCGCAGGAAAGCCCAGGCGTGAACAAGGGCTATGAATACGCCCGCGGCAAGAACCCGACGCGTGAGGCCTTTGAGGCCTGCATCGCCGATCTGGAAGGCGGGGTTCAGGCCTTCGGGTTCGGCTCGGGCATGGCGGCGACCTCGACGGCGCTGGAGTTGCTGGACGCCGGGTCGCACATCATTACCGGCGACGACCTTTATGGCGGATCGTGGCGGCTGTTCGAGCGGGTGCGGCGCCGGTCGATGGGGCTGGACTTCAGCTACATCGACCTGACCGATCTGGCGGCGGTCGAGGCGGCGATCACCGACAAGACCCGGATGCTGTGGGTCGAGACGCCGACCAACCCGCTGATGAAGCTGGCCGACATCGAGGCCCTGTCGCGGATCGCCAAGGCGCACAAGCTGATCCTGGTGGTCGACAACACCTTCGCCACGCCGTGGAGCCAGCAGCCGCTGGCGCTGGGCGCCGATGTGGTCATGCACTCGGCGACCAAATATCTGAACGGCCACTCTGACATCGTCGGCGGGGTGCTGGTGGCCAAGGACGCGGAGATGGCGGCCCAGTTGAAGTTCCTGCAGAACTCCATCGGCGGCGTCATGGGGCCGTTCGACGCCTTCCTGGCCAATCGGGGGCTGAAGACGCTGGGCCTGCGCATGAAGGCGCACAATGAGAACGCCCTGGCCGTGGCCCGCTGGCTGGAAGACCGGGCCGATCAGAAGAATGGCGGCGTCGCCAAGGTGCTCTACCCAGGCCTGATCAGCCACCCGCAGCACGAACTGGCCGCGCGCCAGATGAACGGCCGCTTCGGGGGCATGGTCACCCTGCTGATCGACGGCGACCTGGAGCGCACGAAGCGGGTGCTGGAGCGGGTGCAGGTCTTCACCCTGGCGGAGTCGCTGGGCGGCGTCGAAAGCCTGGTGAACCACCCGGCCATCATGACCCACGCCAGCGTACCGAAAGAGGTGCGCGAGGCCGGCGGCGTCACTGACAACCTGATCCGCCTGTCGGTCGGGGTCGAGGACATCGACGACCTGATCGCCGATCTGGATCAGGCCATCGGCTGAGACTGATTGAGGCGCCGGGGTTCAAATCTCCGGCCAGCCTGCCTAGGCTGGGGACATGTTTAATTTTGACGCCATGCGCGAGCGCCTGGCGGAGTTCCCGACGGCGGAGATGCTGATCGGGCTCTGTCTTCTTGTCCTTGTCGCCCTTATTGCGGACTTTGTCGTCCGCCGAGTCCTGACCCGACTGATCCTGAAGGTCGTCGGGCGGGCGGCGCAGGATCTCGATGTCCTGCTGCAGCCGGTGGTGCGCAGCTTCACCCGCGTCGTTCCAGCCATCATCATCTACCGGGGCATCGGCGGCGTGCCCCATCTCTCGCCCGGCGTCGTCACCCTGGTCCAGAATGTGGCTGGGGCCTTTATGATCGTGGCGGTGGCTGTCGGCATCGGCGCCGCGCTGGACATGGCCAACGCCATCTACGCCCGCTCGCCACGCGCGCATCGACGCAGCATCAAGGGCTATCTTCAGGTCCTGAAGATCGTCATCTACGCCGTCGCCACCATCCTGGTGATCGCGGCGCTGATCGACCGCTCGCCGTTGCTGCTTCTGTCGGGTCTGGGGGCGCTGGCGGCGGTGCTGATGCTGGTGTTCAAGGACACGATCCTGTCGCTGGTGGCGTCGGTTCAGTTGAACTCCAACGACATGCTGCGCGTCGGCGACTGGATCGAGATGCCTCAGGTCAACGCCGACGGGGACGTCATCGACATCGCCCTGCATACGGTGAAGGTTCAGAACTGGGACAAGACCGTCACCACCATCCCCACATGGCGGATGATCAATGAGTCCTACAAGAACTGGCGCGGGATGCAGGAAAGCGGCGGGCGCCGGATCAAGCGCGCCCTGCTGATCGACCAGACCAGCGCGCGCTTCCTGACCGAGGCCGAGCGCGATCGGATGCGGCGCTTCCTCCTGATCGACGACTACTTGGCCGACAAGGCCGTCGAGATGGCCGACTGGAACGCCAAGCTGGTCGCGGCGGGGCGGGATCCCGTCAATATGCGCCGCTCGACCAACATCGGCGCGTTCCGGGCCTATGTGCAGAACTATCTGGAGAACCATCCCCGCATCCGCCAGGACATGACCCTGCTGGTGCGCCAGCTGCAGCCGACGGAGACGGGCCTGCCGCTGGAGATCTACGCCTTCACCGCCACGGTCGCCTGGGCAGAGTATGAGGCGATCCAGGGCGATATCTTCGATCACCTGCTGGCGATCCTGCCCGAATTCGGTCTGCGCCTGTTCCAGTCGCCCAGCGGCGCCGACTTCAGCCAGTTGAAACCCGCATAAGAAAAGCGCGCAGAGGGCGACCTCTGCGCGCTTCAATCCTTGTCGCCTACGCCCGTCGTTGCCGACGGGGAGGGGACGGCTGGATCAGCCTTCGGTCTTCAGTTGACCGGCCGATTCCTTGCCCGAGCGACGGTCGCGCTCGATTTCGTACGAAACCTTTTGGTTTTCGTCCAGGCCGCGCAGGCCGGCTTGCTCGACGGCCGAGATGTGGACGAAAACGTCCTTGCCGCCGTCATCCGGCTGGATGAAGCCGTAGCCCTTGGTGGAGTTGAACCATTTAACAGTGCCGGTAGCCATTTTCAGGACCTCCGCTAGAAGTTGGCCTCAGAGAACGTCCCTGATGGCCTGTCGGGTCTGTATGGATCGGCTTAGACCTCGGTGCGCGGGGCAGAAGGCAGAGCGTTACGCAGTGAGATCGACCCCGATAAAGTGGACCGTTCCTCGTCCTAATGCAAGGGGCGCGGTTCAGGGCTCGGCGGTTTCGGGGGCGAAACCCAGTTCTCCTGACATAATTTACGCAGGGCCGAGGTGATGGTCGAGCCATACAGGGCATCCTGGATCCGCTCATACCCCTCGGTCTTCAGGGCCTGTTTCACATCGCCTACCGTCCGGCAGGCGCCGCTTTGGGCCAGTTGGTACGCACGTTCCAAAGTCGTCGGTCGAAAAGTCATGGCGTCAGCCTAAGCCTTTTCGCGGCAAAGATGAAACCGGCGCCTGAAACTCGGCGCGGCCGGTCAGAAATAGACGCTGATTCCGGCCACCACGGCGTCGGCGTATTGCTCGCCCGGAACCTTGGCGTTCGTGCCGTGCCAGCGCAGTTCGGCCTCCAGGTTGGACGTCAGGGCGTAGGTCGCGCCGATGTTGTAGCCGGTGTAGTCGACGCTCTCGTCCTGCTCGCGGCGGCCGATCTCGGCCGAGACGTTCAGCTTGTCGGTGAAGTCCCAGCCGCCGCGCAGGGCGACCCAGGTCCACGCCTTCACCGAACCGGCGCCGTCGGGCGAGTGCTGCAGCCGCAGGCGGGCGCTGGCGGGGCCGATCGAGCGCTTCATGTCGGCCGTGAATTCCCAGGCGTTGGCGTCATAGCCGGGGGCGGCGTCCACCCGCCACTTGTGCGCGGCGTTCAGGTCGAAGTCGAAGCCGGCCCATTGCGGACGCACCCCGCCGGTCAGCTCCAGCTCCAGCTCCGAGCCGCCGCTCTTGATCGTTTCGGCGGCGGGGCTGACGTAGAAGAGGCCGCTGTCGCTTTCCCATTCCGCGGCGCCCCAGACGAAGGGATCGCCGTCGGACTTGGAGGCGTCCTTGGAGCGGTTGTCGCTGGCGGCGCCCGCGCTGAAGCTCCAGCGGCCGGGCATGTCCTGGGCCTGGGCCGCCGAGGCCAGGATCAGGAGCGGGGCGGTCGCCAAAAGGGCGGTCGTCAGGATGCGCATGGTCGGCCTCGTCAGGGGAGTGTCGAGGCCGCTTCCTAGAGACGCTTCTTGTCGAATTTATCACAGGCTTGCGAAAACTCGTCCGTCAGCCGAGCGACAAGCTGGGCCGTGGTCGGCACGTCGTGGATGGCGCCCGAACCCTGGCCCGCCGACCAGACGGTCTTCCACGCCTTGGCCTCCTCGCCCATGTCCAGCTTGTGCTCGGGCAGGGACTTGGGGTCGATGTTGTTCTCGACCAGCGACGGGGTCAGGAAGTTGGCCGGGATGCCCGAAACGGCGGGAGTGTAGGTGATGTCGGCCGAGCCCGCCTGGACGATCATCTCCTTGTAGTGGGGCTGGGCCGCGCTCTCGGTCGTGGCGATGAAGCGAGTGCCCATATAGGCGAAGTCGGCGCCCATCATCAGCGCCGCCGCCACGTCCTGACCGGTCGAGATGGCGCCTGCCAGGATGATGGTCCCATCGTAGAAGCTGCGCACCTCGTTGATCAGGGCGAAGGGGTTGACCACGCCGGCGTGCCCGCCTGCGCCATTGGCGATCAGGATCAGGCCGTCGACGCCCGCCTCGGCGGCTTTGCGCGCATGACGCACATTGGCGATGTCGTGGAAGACCACGCCGCCATAGCCGTGCACCGCATCCACTACGTCGCGCACGGCCCAGCGAGGTGATGATCAGCGGCACCTTCTCCTCGACCGAGACCATCATGTCGGCCATCAGGCGCGGATTGGTCGGGTGGACGATGTGGTTGACGCCGAAGGCGGCGGCGCCGGGCTTCAGGCGCGCCTTGATCTCGTGCAGCCACTCCCGATAGCCCTCGGTCGTGCGCTGGTTCAGCGAGGGGAAGGTGCCGATCACGCCCGCATTACAGGCCTCCACCACCAGATCGGGCCCCGACACCAGGAACATGGGCGAGGCGATCACCGGCAGCTTCAGGCCGGACTGCAGGGAAGCGGGAATGGCCACGGGTCGTCTCTCCTGAGTTGCTTTTGGCTACGCTAACCGGCTGTCGTCAGGGAAGGCAATCAATGATCCTTCTCCCCTTGTGGGAGAAGGTGGCAGGCGGAGCCTGACGGATGAGGGGTGTGAGCGCCCCGGCGTCCGGCTATCGCACTGTTGAGGCGCAGAACAGCGAACCTTGCGCCGACACCCCTCATCCCAGCGCCTCCGGCGCCCACCTTCTCCCACAAGGGGAGAAGGAGAAAAAGAGAGTCCAATTCGTCTGAATCGTCTGAAATCGCCTCGTCCCCGCGCGGCCCGTCTCCCTCGGCCGGGGCGCAGTCTAGCACAGGTGAAGCGGGGGATGGCCGATTGCGGCGGGGGCGGCGTTTTCTTTGGCGGGGCGAAGGCCTAAATGGCGGGCATGACCCACTATACCGACAGCCTCAGCCAGCTCGGCGTCCAGACCGCCGCCCCGACGAACCCGCAAGAGGCGGTGCTGGAGCGCGTGCCCAATCCGCACGCCGACACGCTCTATGTGGCGCGCTTCACCGCGCCGGAGTTCACCAGCCTGTGCCCGGTGACGAACCAGCCCGACTTCGCCCACCTCGTCATCGACTATGTGCCGGGTGACTGGCTGGTCGAGAGCAAGAGCCTGAAGCTGTACCTGACCAGCTTCCGCAACCACGGCGCCTTCCACGAGGACTGCACCGTCGCCATCGGCAAGCGCCTGGCCGAGCTGCTGCAACCGAAATGGCTGCGCATCGGCGGCTATTGGTACCCGCGCGGCGGCATCCCCATCGACGTCTTCTGGCAGACCGGCGCGCCGCTGGAGGGCGTGTGGCTGCCGGATCAGGGCGTGGCGGCGTATCGCGGGCGGGGGTGAGAGAAAACAAGCCTCGCGGACAAAATTTGTATTCAAACAATACGATCGTGCTTCCTTGTTTCGTCGTAAACTCCCGTCTAGCTTCGATTTGAACTAGGGGGTGACATGACTAAACTGACTGAGGTTTTCGGGATCACTACGTCGGTTCCCACGTACACATATGTGGACCGTGCTGGATTGGACGGGCAGTTTGAGCATCTGCTCCATGCAGATCGCCACGTGGTGATCTACGGCGCATCGAAGCAGGGCAAGACGAGTCTCCGGCGGAAGCAACTCCCTGAGAAGGACTCCTTGTCGTCCCATGCAAGCCCGAGCACAGACTCGAAGATCTCTACAAGGAAATTCGCAGACAGCTTGGCGTTAAGGATCTCACCGCCACCAAGGCAAGCTCTGGTCTGTCGGGTAAGGTGGGGGCCGAGCTCAAGGGTGGCTTAAGTATTCCGCTCATAGCTAAGGCTGACGTCCAAGGCGCGGTTGAGGCTGAGCTTTCGGGTGCCGAGGAGAAGTCGTTTAATCACGTACCCGACGAAGGGTCTCTGGTCGCGCTGGCGGCGGAGATTAAGAAATCGAAGAAGCGGGTAATCGTTGAAGATTTTCACTATTTGTCAGACGAGGAGCGTAATAGGCTCGCGTTCGATCTGAAGGCCCTGTGGGATCTATCAGTTTTTGTCATTATTATTGGAGTATGGGCTGAGCAAAACTTGCTTACAGTATATAATAATGACCTGAATGGGCGTGTTGAAGAGATTGACGTTCGGTGGGAGGATGATGATCTTCATGAAGTTGTGAGCAAGGGTGAAGATGCGCTTAACGTTATCTTTGATGGGCCGATAAAGCAGGCGCTTGTCGTAGATGCGGCGGGAAATGTTGGCCTACTTCAGCGGCTCGCCGAAAAGCTATGCATGAACTCGGGCGTCACTTCTGGCGCAAAGGATGTTCGGATCGTCGATGATTTATCTATCGTCGAAAAGAGCCGCGACCAAGTGTGTGTTAGCCAACAGAATCGCTACCATACTTTTATTGATCTAGTGGGCGCAGGTTTCAAAGACCCGGAACGAACCAAGCTTCGCATGTATCATCATCTCGTCCGGGTTTGCTATGAGGCCGATGAAGCTGAGTTGCTGTCGGGCATCAGCCGTCAAGTTATTCTCGCTCGCATTCAGAAGTTTGAACCCGATGCGAACATGAGTGTGCTCTCTGCGGCGTTGAGCCGCCTCAACCGACTGCAGTCGGATCGCAAGATTTTTCCACCCGTACTGGCCTACAACAACATCGCGAAAACCGTCGCGCTCGTGGACCGAGAGTTCCTCTTCTTTCGTAAGCACACCAAGAAGCCTTGGCCGTGGCTGATAGAAGGATACGAGGAGGAATTAGCTGGCGCGGACTTGTTTGACCCGGAACCAGAGGTTCAAACGGCGCGTCTGTAGAGAGTTCGCTTACCGAACAAATCTCCAAGCGTCCTTGTGGGAAGGTGCCTTGTGTCTGCCGTTGATCCAGCTTCGTCTTTCTGTCCCGGTATTACGTTGGGTGAGCCTCATTTCCACCTAACTCCTAGCCTCCGCCCATGACCCCATCCTCCCGCCTCCCGCTCGAAGCCTGGGGCCGTCGCTTGATGACCCACGCTGAGGCGTGGGCCGACCGGTCGCGGCTGCGCCGTTACGCCTATGAATTCCTATGGTTCGGGCTGAAGCAGGGGTGGGCGTGTCTGTTCGGCGGGGCGATGCTGGCGCTGATCCTGGGGACGTTTCTGTTCTGGCCCGATCAGGCGCCGCTGGCGCGCTATGACTTTCTGGTGCTGGGGGCGCTGGGGATACAGGCGCTGATGCTGGCCTTCCGGCTGGAGAGCTGGGAGGAGGCGCGGGTCATCTTCCTGTTCCATGTCGCCGGGACGATCATGGAGCTGTTCAAGACCTATCACGGGTCGTGGATCTATCCGGAAGAGTCGGTGCTGAGGATCGGCGCCGTGCCGCTGTTCTCGGGCTTCATGTATGCGGCGGTGGGCAGCTACATCGCGCGGGTGCAGCGCATCTTCCATATCCGGGTGCGGAACTATCCGCCGCTGTGGACGACGTGGGCGCTGGCGGCGGCGATCTACGTCAACTTCTTTGCGCACCACTGGCTGCCGGACGTGCGGCTGGCGCTGTTCGCGGCGACGGGGCTGCTGTTCATGCGCGGGTGGTTCTACTTCACCGCCGACCGGACGCGGCGGTCGATGCCGCTGCTGCTGGGCTATGGGCTGGTGGCGCTGTTCATCTGGTTCGCGGAGAACCTGGGGACGTTCGCGCGGGCCTGGGTCTATCCGGGGCAGAGCGACGGGTGGGAGATGGTCAGCCTGAACAAGCTGGGGGCGTGGTTCCTGCTGATGATCATCTCGGTGGTGCTGGTGTCGATCGTGCACCGGCTGGAGGAGGAGCCGAGATAGGAAGGCCTTCTCCCCTTGTGGGAGAAGGTGGGCGCCGGAGGGGCTCGGATGAGGGGTGTCGGCGGGGCGTTTGCCGCCTGTGCTCGCCAGATGACGTAATCGGATGCCGGGGCGCTGACACCCCTCATCCGTCTCGCTGCGCGAGCCACCTTCTCCCACAGGGGGAGAAGGAGAGGATCACGGCCGCCGCGTCACCTTGTGCGCCAGGTTCGGGCGGGGGCGCTCCAGCGGGGGCTCGGTCAGGGAGCCGACGTGGATGAAGCCGGCGATGCTCTCGCCGTCCTCGACGCCGAACAGGGCGACGGCGGCGGGGTCGTAGGCATACCAGTCGGTGATCCAGCTGGCGCAATAGCCCAGGGCGTTGGCGGCGTGCTCAAGGTTCATGCAGACGGCGCCGGCGGACAGCTGCTGCTCCCACACCGGAACCTTGTGGCCTTCGATGGGGGTCGAGACGACCAGGATGGTCAGCGGCGGGTTGGCCAGCTTGGCCAGGGAGGCGATCTCCTTGCCGGTGCGGTTCTGGGTTTCGCCCAGCACGGCGAGGGCCTCGGACAGTTCGGCGCGGCTCTGGGGGCCCAGCACGACGAAGCGCCAGGGGAAAAGCTTGCCGTGGTCGGGCGTGCGGGCGCCCAGGAGCAGGATCTGCTCGACCTCGGCGTCCGAGGGGCCGGGCAGGGTCAGCAGCTGGGCCGAGGCCGAGCGGCGCACGGCCAGACGCGACAGCAGCTCTTGCGAACGGACGGGCAGGGGCAGGGGGCGGACAGGTCTGACGGGCTCATGGCCGCTTAGCTAGGATTTCCCGGCCTCCGGCGCCATAGCAGGGGCATGAGCAAGATCCGCGACATCAAGCCTCGCTGGGCCGAGGGCCTGCCTGACACGCCGCCGTGGCGCAGTCTGGGGACGAGCGTGATCGTCGATACGCCCTGGATGCAGATGACGCGCCATCCCGCCGTGGCGCCGACGGGGGCGGATGCGGACTATATGGTCATGCGGCCGAAGAATGTGGGGACGGGGGTGCTGCCGTTGCATGACGACGGGACGGTCAGCCTGGTCGGGCAGCACCGCTTCGCCCTGATGCGCTACTCCTGGGAGATGCCCGAGGGCGGGGCGCCGCAGGGGAGGACCCGTTCGAGGCCGTGAAGCGCGAACTGGCCGAGGAGGCGGGGCTGACGGCGCAGCACTGGCGCGCGGCGCTGGACGTGGACCTGTCCAACTCCATCACCGACGAGCGGGCGATGACCTGGGTGGCCTGGGGGCTTGAGACGACCGAGACGGCGCCGGACGCGACGGAGGTCTTTCTGTCGGCGCGCGTGCCCTTCGGCGAACTGATGGCCGAGATCGCGCGCGGCGCGGTGCGCGACAGCCTGACGGTGGCGACGGCCTATCGCGCCTACCATATGGCGCGGGAGGGCGAACTGCCCGCCGCGCTGGCGCGTTCCATGCTGGGCGCGTAAGATCGCCGCCGAACGCGAAGGATGCCGGATGGCCAAGCTGGAAGTCGTGCCGCAACAGCCGGACCTGTGGGCGCAGTTGCGCGCCGCAGCCCAGGACGCTGCGCGCGAGGAGCCTCGCCTGGCGTCGCAGCTGAACGCCGTGGTGCTGGCGCACGATGATTTCGCGGGGGCGCTGAGCTTCCAGATCGCGCGCAAGCTGGGCGATGCGGAACTGGGCGCCATGACGGTGCGCGAGGTGGCGCTGTCCGCCTTCGCCGCCGATCCGGGCATCGTGGCCGCCGCCGAGGCCGACCTGAAGGCGGTGCAGGAGCGCGATCCGGCGATCCGGTCGCTGTTGCAGCCCTTCATGTATTTCAAGGGGTTCCAGGCGTTGCAGGCCTGGCGCGTGGCGCACTGGCTGTGGACCCAGGACCGCGACACCCTGGCGTTTCACTTCCAGAGCCGGATCTCGGAGCTGTTCCAACTGGACATCCACCCGGCGGCGCGGATCGGCTCGGGCGTCTTCCTGGACCACGGCACGGGCATCGTCATCGGCGAGACGGCGGTGATCGGCGACGAAGTGTCGATGCTGCACGCCGTGACCCTGGGCGGGACCGGGGCCGAGCGCGGCGATCGCCATCCGAAGATCGGGCGCGGCGTCCTGCTGGGCGCCGGGGCCAAGGTGCTGGGCAACATCACGGTCGGCGACTACGCCAAGGTGGCGTCCGGCTCGGTGGTGCTCAAACCCGTCCCGGCGGGCTGCACCGTGGCGGGGGTGCCTGCGCGGCTGGTCAACTGCCCCACCGACGCCACGCCGGCGCGGACCATGGACCATACGCTGTCCGACATCGTCTATGACTTCGTGATCTGAGACTCTGCTGTGGGCTGATCCTGTCCGGGCTTCCAATCGGCAGACGGCTTCTCTACCCTTCGCGGCCAACGAGTTGAACGAGGCTACCCCGTGACCGAGAACGATCTGAAGCGCGTCGAGACGCACCTGAAGCGCACCTTCAACCACGGCGGCATCAAGGTGAAGGGCCGCAAGGTGGCCGATTCCGCCGAAGTCTATGTCGACGACGAGTTCATCGGCGTGGTGTTCGAGGATGAAGACGAAGCCGGTTCCTACATGTTCGAAATGGCGATCCTGGCGGAAGACCTGCCGCCGGCCTGAGGCCCGCCTGACGACGTGAATGAAAAAGGCCGGAGAGGGCGTCCTCTCCGGCCTTTTTCTTGGCGCTCAGCGCCGGATCACAAACCGAACAGACGGGCGAAGAAGCCCTTCTTCTTTTCGGGGGCGGGCGTGTCGACTGGCTTCACCGGCTCGACCGCCGCAGCGGCGGCGGCGGGCGCCGTGGCCTGAACGGGGGCTCGACCGGGGCGGCGAGGGCCGCGACGGCCGGCTCGGCCCTGGCCTCTGAAGCGGACGGCGCGGCTTTCACGGCGGGCTTGGCTGCGGGGGCCTTCTTCGGCGCTGCAGCCTTCTTGGGCGCGGCGTCCTTGGCGGCGGCCGTCTTCGCGGTCTTGGCGGCCGCCGGCTTCTTGGCGGTCGCGGCCTTGGCGGTCGTCGTCTTGGCTGCGGCGGGCTTGGCCTTGGGCTCAGCCTTGGGCGCGGCCGCCTTGGCGGGAGCCTTGGCCGCCGCGGCGGCCTTTACGGTCTTGGGCTTGGCGTCAGCTTTTGTCGCTGCGGCGCTCGACTTTGCCGCTGGTTTCGGCTTGGAAGCGACAGAAGCCGCTTTCGCGGCAGGTTTCGTCTCAGACGGTGCTTTGGCCATAAACTCCCCGACCCCTCGTTGGACGCGGGCGTGTGATCCAAGCCCGCACTGGCGATTCGTTATTATAACGGTGTTTGAAAAATGTCCGAATCCGCAGTTCAGGTGATCGCCCGCGGCGACCGCGCCCCGGCCGAAGCCGCCGCCGCCGCCATCGACGCCAACCCCCTGCTGGAAGGCGCCACCTACTCGATCCTGGAAGAGGATGAGGACAAGGAAATCTGGCGCATCGACGCCTTCCCGACCAGCGACGAGGAGGCCGAGGGCATCGCCGAGATCCTGCGCGCCACGCCGGGGCTGGAGGTGGTGGTCGAGAAGCTGGCCGACGCCGACTGGCTGGCCATGAGCCTGTCGGGCCTGCCGCCGGTCGAGGCGGGGCGCTTCTTCGTCTATGGCGCGCACGATCAGGGCAAGATTCCCGAGGGCCGGGTCAATCTGAAGATCGACGCCGGCGCCGCCTTCGGCACCGGCCACCACGGCACGACGGTCGGCTGTCTGGAGGCCTTCGACAACCTGCTGAAGAGCGAGACTTTCGAGAAGGTGCTGGACGTCGGCTGCGGCACGGGCGTGCTGGCCATCGCGGCGGCCAAGACCGGCTCGCCCATCGCCGTGGGCACCGACATCGACGAGCCCTCGGCCCGCATCGCCAATGAGAATGCGGCTATCAACGACGCCAAATGCGAGTTCTATTTCGCCGACGGCCTGAGCGACGCGCGCATCGCCCAGCACGCGCCCTATGATCTGGTGTTCGCCAACATTCTGGCCGCGCCGCTGGTGTTCCTGGCGCCCGAGATCGCCGGGGCGCTGAAGTCGGGCGGGGTGGCGATCCTGTCGGGCCTGCTGCGGACGCAGGAAGAGCGGATTCTGGAGGCCTATCTGCCGCTGGGCTTCGTGGTGGAGCAGACGATCCATCATGACGCGTGGAGCGCGCTGCAGCTGCGTAAGAATTAGAGGGAGATTCTCCTCCCCGTCCCGGGGAGGGTGGCAGCCGAAGGCTGACGGATGAGGGGTGAAACACCGTCGTTCGGTGTTAGGCTTCAGCTATGTTGAAGCCCTCGTTTCGCACTCAGGCCAACGCCCGTCGGTCTCGCCAAGACTTGACCATGGCCGAAGCCGCCCTGTGGAAGCTTCTGCGGGATCGTCGGCTGGCGGGCGTGAAGTTTCGCCGACAGGCGCCTATCGGGCGATACATTGCCGACTTCTGCTGCCCGGCGTTGCGGCGGATCATTGAGTTGGATGGCGGCGTTCATGTGCTGCGGGCTGAGTCTGATGCTGAGCGGGACGCGTGGCTGACGGCGCAGGGTTTCACGGTGTTGCGCTTCGGAAACGAGGCCGTCTTGAGCAATCCGTCCGTGGTGTTCGATGCTGTTCGGCAGGCGGTGGCGTAGCAGGCGAGGTGACGGTGTTTCACCCCTCATCCGGCCCTGACGGGCCACCTTCTCCCGCAAGGGGAGAAGGAGTAAGAGGCCCTCATGCGCCAGACATTCGACGAAACCACCGATCCGTCCTTCGGGGCCAAGCACCTGCCTCTGCTCCGCGCGGAGATGGCCAAGCAGGGCCTCGACGGCCTGTTGGTCCCGCACGAGGACGAGCATCAGAACGAATATCTGCCCGACGCCAATGAGCGGCTGGCCTGGGTCAGCGGCTTTACCGGCTCGGCCGGGGCGGGCGTGGTGCTGATGGACAAGGCGGCGGTCTTCGTCGACGGCCGCTATACGGTGCAGGCCAAGGCCCAAACGGACGAGGCCCTGTTCGAGCGGCAGCCGCTGAATGCGCTGGCCGACTGGCTGGCGGCTGTGCCGGCGGGGTCGGTAATCGGCTATGATCCGCGGCTGCACAGCCCCGATGCGCTGGCGACCCTGAAACGCGCGGTCGAGAAGGCCGGGGCGACGCTGAAGGCGGTCGAGGCCAACCCGATCGATCTGGCTTGGAGCGACGCTCGCCCGGCCCAGCCGCAGGCGCCGGTGGTCCCGCATGAGGAACGCTATTCCGGCGAAGACGCCGCGTCCAAGCGCGCCCGCATCGGCAAGGCCATCCGTGATGCCGGAGCCGACGTCGCCGTGCTGACGTCGCCATCGTCGCTGGCCTGGCTGTTCAACATTCGCGGCGGCGACGTGATCCGCACGCCCCTTCCGCTGGGGCAGGCGGTGGTGAAGGCGGACGGGACCGCCAGCGTCTTCCTCGATCCCGCCAAGGTGACCAACGAACTGCCCGGCTGGCTGGGCGACGCCGTGACGCTGGAGGCGCCCGAGGCGCTGCCGGGCGCGCTGGACGCCCTTTCGGGGCGCAAGGTGCTGATCGACCCGGCCGTGTCCTCGGCCTGGTATTTCGACCGGCTGGAAGCGGCGGGCGCGGACATCGTGCGCGGTATGGATCCCTGCGCCCTGCCGCGCGCCTGCAAGAACGCCGTCGAGATCGAGGGCGCCCGACAGGCGCACATCCGCGACGGCGCGGCCCTGACCCGCTTCCTGCATTGGGTCGATACGGTCGCGCAGAAGGAGCTGCCGGACGAGCGGGCGGTGGTCGAGGCGCTGGAAGGCTTCCGCGAGGCGACCGGCATGCTGAAGGACCTGTCGTTCGACACCATCGCCGGGGTCGGGCCGAACGGCGCCCTGCCGCACTACAAGCCGGTCGGGGCCAAGATCGGCCGATGGAGAAGGGCTCGCTGCTGCTGGTGGACGGCGGCGGCCAGTATCTGGACGGGACCACGGACGTGACCCGCACCATGGCCATCGGCGAGGGCGCGGCCGATCAGCGCCGGATGTTCACCCTGGTGCTGAAGGGCCATATCGCCATGGCGGTGATCCGCTTCCCCGCCGGGACCAGCGGGCGTCAGCTGGACGCCATCGCGCGCCAGCCGCTGTGGAATGCGGGCTTCGACTTCGATCACGGCACAGGGCACGGGGTGGGGTCGTATCTGGGCGTCCACGAAGGGCCGCAGCGCATCGCCGGCTGGGGCACCGACCAGCCGCTGCTGACCGGGATGATCCTGTCGAACGAGCCGGGCTATTACCGTGAGGGCAAGTGGGGCATCCGCATCGAGACGCTGCAGGTCGTCACGGAGCCGACGCAGGTTCCGGGCGGCGAGCGGCCGATGCACGGCTTCGAGCAGCTGACGCTGGCTCCGCTGGATCGCAAGCTGATCGACACAGCGCTGCTGACGGCGGACGAGCGGGCCTATGTCGACGCCTATCATGCCGAGGTTCTGGCCAAGGTCGGGCCTCTGCTGGCTGAGGGCGTGCAGAAGGACGAGGCGGCGCTGGAGTGGCTGAAGGCGCAGACGGCGCCGCTGTAAGGCGAGCGCGCAAGCGTGGATATGAAGTCGCCTCCCTCGCGATCGCGGGGGAGACGTTTTTCGTTGGCCTGTGCGCCTCGATTACTGGACGCGGGTCCAGGTCTGGGTCTTGCACAGCGGGGCGACGATGCAGCCGCGCAGGCGCAGCGTATTGTCGTTGGTCAGGGTGATGGTCCCGCGATAGGTCCCGCCGTCCTCGGGATTGTAGACGCTGCCGCCGCGCCATTCGGTCGGGCCGCCGGTGAAGCCCGACAGCATCCGCAGGCCGCGTAAGGTACGGTCGCGCAGGGAGGCGTCCTTGTTGCGAGCGTCGCGGGCGTTCGGATCGGCGCGGATGTGGCTGGAGGTGACGAGCGTGCCGCACAGGGCCTGGCCGCAGCGTTCGATGCGGACCTGGCCGCCGTTGGTCGGGGTCTGCCACAGGCCGGTCGGGTCGCTGGCGAGCGCGGGAGAAGCGAGGGCGGCGGCGGCGACGGCGAGCGCCGTCAGGACGGAGGTCTTCATCGGCGTTTTCCTTCTGACGGATCGTTGAGCCGATCCCTTAGGACGGAGGGTGATCCGGGTTTCGGACAGAAACAAGGCCGAAATCTTGAAGTTCGCCAAAGGATTACATGACCTCAGGTCAAGATTTCTTCGCGCGCGTTCTCCTCCCCATTTCATGGGGAGGTGGATCGGCGGCGTAGCCGTCGAGACGGAGGGGCTGCTTGGTTCCGCTGTCGCAAAGCCCCTCCACCGCTAGGCGGTCCCCCTCCCCATTCCATGGGGAGGAAAGCGTCAGCCGCCGATCAGCGCCAGCCACTCGTCCTCGGTCAGGACGGCGACGCCGTGTTTTTCGGCGTCCTTCAGCTTGGACCCGGCGCCGGGGCCGGCGACGACGTAGTCGGTTTTCTTGGACACCGAGCCCGAAACCTTCGCCCCGAGGCTTTCGGCGCGGGCCTTGGCCTCGTCGCGGGTGAAGCGTTCCAGCGAGCCGGTGAACACCACGGTCTTGCCCGCCACCGGGCTGTCGGTCGTGGGGGCGGCCACGTCCTCGACGCGCTCGAGCTCGGCCAGCAGGGCGTCGACGACCTGGAGGTTGTGCGGCTCGTGGAAGAAGTGGGCCAGGGCCTCGGCGGCGACCGGGCCGACGCCGGAGACGCCTGCGATCTGGTTCAGAATTTCGGACGGGCCTTCGTTGCGCGCGACGGCGGCCCAGCGTGTCAGGTCGCTCCAGCCGTCCGAGATTTCCGCCAGCGAGCGGCGGGCGGGGGCGGCCATGCCGGGGAAGGCGAGGGCGATCTTCTGATCCATCGGCGCTTCGGGCCAGGGATCGTCGGCGGCGGGGCGGGCGTCAGCCATCAGGCCCAGGACGCGGGGCGAAATGGCGTGGGTCGCGGCCAGCGTCTTCCAGTCGTCGCTGGCCAGGCCATCGGCGGCGGCCATGCAGGCGCCCTGGAAGGCGGTCCAGCTGCCGAAGGCGCGGGCCAGGACGAGCGAGGTCTGTTCGCCGATCTCTCGCACGCCCAGGCCGAAGATCAGGCGGTCCAGGCTGATGACGCGGCGCGCGTCGATGCCGGTGATCAGGTTGCCGACGCTGGTCTCGCCATAGCCGTCTTCGGCGCGCAGCAGGGCCAGCTTCTGCTCGTCGCGGGCGAGGCGGAAGATGTCGGCGGGCTCCTTGATCCAGCCGCGCGCGTGGAAGGCGATCAGCTGCTTTTCGCCGAGGCCCTCGATGTCGAAGGCGCGGCGGCTGACGAAGTGCTTGAGGCGCTCGACGATCTGGGCGTCGCAGATCAGGCCGCCGGTGCAGCGGCGCTTGACCTCGTCCCCTCGCGCACGGCTTCGGAGCCGCAGACGGGGCAGACGGTGGGGAAGACGTAAGGGACGGCGCCGTCGGGGCGCAGGGTTTCGACCACGCCGACGATCTGGGGGATGACGTCGCCGGCGCGTTGCAGGACGACGGTGTCGCCGATGCGCACGTCCTTGCGGGCGATCTCGTCCTCGTTGTGCAGGGTGGCGTTGCGGACCACGACGCCGCCGACAGTGACGGGATGCAGGCGGGCGACGGGGGTCAGGGAGCCGGTGCGGCCGACCTGAATGTCGATGCCTTCCAGAACGGTCGTCGCCTGTTGCGCCGGGAATTTGTGAGCGATGGCCCAGCGGGGACTGCGGGCGATGAAGCCGAGGCGCTGCTGCCAGTCCAGCCGGTCGACCTTATAGACCACGCCGTCGATGTCGTAACCGAGGCGGCTGCGGTCGGCCTCCAGCGCCTGATAGACGCCGATCAGGCCTTCGGCGCCCTCGACGCGGGCCGAGCGGTCGTTGACCTGAAAGCCCCAGCTGCGGAAGGCCTCCAGCGCGCCGTGTTGCGTCTCGGCGAAGGGTGCGGAGGTCTCGCCCCAGGCGTAGGCGAAGAAGGTCAGGGGGCGCAGGGCCGTGATCTTGGGGTCTTTCTGGCGCAGGGAGCCAGCGGCGAAGTTGCGCGGGTTGGCGTAGGTGCGCCTGCCTTCGGCCTCGGCCGCCGCGTTGAAGGCGTCGAAGGCGGCGTTGGGGGCGTAGACCTCGCCGCGGATCTCGATCACGTCGGGCCAGCCGGAGCCGGTCAGGGTTTGGGGAATGGCGGCGATGGTGCGCAGGTTGGCGGTCACGTCCTCGCCCGTCTTGCCGTCGCCGCGCGTGGCGCCCTGGACCAGAACGCCCTTTTCGTAGCGCAGGCTGGCCGAGAGGCCGTCGATCTTGGGCTCGGCGACGAAGGCGATCGGCTCGTCGCCCGGCAGCTTCAGGAAGCGGGCGATGCGGGCGACGAAGTCGCGCACCTCGCCGTCGTCGAAGGCGTTGTCCAGCGACAGCATGGGCACGCCGTGGCGGACCTCGGCGAACTGGGTCGAGACAGGGGCGCCGACGCGCTGGGACGGGGAGACGGGGCTGGAGAGGGACGGGAAGGCGGCCTCGATGGCCAGGGCGCGGCGCTTCAGGTCGTCATAGTCGGCGTCGGAAATCTCGGGCGCGGCGTCGGCGTAATAGAGGGCGTCATGGCGCGCCAGTTCTGCCGACAGGCGATCCAGCTCTTCGCGCGCCTGGGCTTCGGTCAGGGTTTCGACAGGCGGGAAGAGATCGGACATGAGAATCGCAGGAAGTCGGCAAAGGCGGAAGGGGTTCCTTATCACCCTGCCGCCGCCATGACAGAAACGTAATCTGACGCAGCGGCCGGGGGCCGCTAGCGTCGCGCTTCAAAGATTCCTGCCGGAGCCCTCCATGCGTCCTGTCCTAGTCAGCCTGTCCGTGATCGCCGCCGCCCTGACGCTGGCCGCCTGTGAGACGACGACCGCGCCTGTGGTCGAGACGCCTGCGGTCGCGGCGTCGCCCTCGGTCGATTACGCCCAGTTGATGGAGGACCTGCGCATCCTGTCGGCCGACGACATGCAGGGGCGCGACACCGGTTCGGAGGGCGGGGCCAAGGCGCGCGCCTACATCGTCGGGCGGTTGGAGGCGCTGGGCGTCCAGCCCTCGCCGATGGGGCGGCTGCAGCCGTGGGAGATGCAGGGGCGGACGCGCGAAGGGACCAAGACCTTCAGCGGGACCAACATCATCGGCGTCATCCCCGGCACGCGGGTGGGCGACAAATACATCGTGGTGACGGCGCACTACGACCATGTGGGCGTCAACGACGGCCAGATCTTCAACGGCGCCGACGACAACGCCTCGGGCGTGGCGACCATGCTGGAGCTGGCCAGACGGCTGAAGGCCAACCCGCCCGAGCACAGCGTGCTGATCGTGGCGCTGGACGGCGAGGAGCGAGGCCTGCTGGGCGCCAAGCATTTCGTCGAGGCGCCGCCGGTGCCGCTGCACGCCATCGCGATGAACCTGAACTTCGACATGACGGCGCGGGCCGACAGCGACGGCAAGCTGTGGGTGACGGGGACGTATCAGCATCCCTATTTCCGCCCGGTGCTGGATCAGGTGGCGGCGCGTCCGAACGTAGCGTTGGCCTTCGGCAAGGACACGCCTCAGGATGAGGGCGCCGACAACTGGGTCGAGGCGTCGGATCACGCCGCCTTCCACCGCGCGGGGCTGCCGTTCCTCTATTTTGGGGTGAACTATCACCCGGACTATCACCGCCCCAGCGACGACTTCGAGAAGATCAACCCGGCGGTGTTCCAGGACTCGACGGAGCTGGCCATCGCCGGCTTCCGGGCGCTGGACCGGTGGCTGGATCAGTGACGGCTGTCGCAATACACTTGCAAAGATAGGCCTTGAATCCGCCCTCAGAGCGGCGTTCTGTCGCAGCCTCAGCAGTCGAGGAATACAGTGATGTCGGCGACGCAAGGGTTTGACCTTCAACGGGTGCAGAAGCTGCGCAAGGCGGCGCTGCTGGTCGGGTTGATCGGCGTGGTCGGGCTGGCCTTCGTCAGCCGGTCCATCGGCGGCGAGACCATGCTGCACGAGGGGCTGGAGGCGTTCGGCCTGGGCCTGATCGTCGTCTGCATCGTCGGGCGCGCGTGGTGCTCCTCTATATCGGCGGACGCAAGAAGGCCGAGATCGTGGATCGCGGACCCTATTCGATCAGCCGCAACCCGCTGTATGTCTTCAGCTTCATGGGGGCGTTCGGCGTGGGCGCGCAGACGGGCAGCGTGGCGCTGGCGACCGTCTTCCTGCTGCTGACGGTGGCGGTCTTCTACGCCACGGTGAAGCGCGAGGAGGCCTGGCTGGCGGGCGCCTTCGGCCAGACCTATGCCGACTATTGCGCCCGGACCCCGCGGTTCGGGCCGGACTTCTCCAAATGGCGCGACGCCGACAGACTGGAGGTGCGGCCGCAGTTCTTCCTGACGACCTTGCGTGACGGTCTGGTCTTCCTGCTGGCCGTGCCGCTGTTCGAGTCGGTCGAGCATCTTCAGGACATGGGCTGGCTGTCGACCCTGCTGCGTCTGCCATGAGGGCGTTGTCGATTCTGGTGGCGGGGGCCCTGGCCCTGACGGTCGCGGCCTGTGATCGGGGCGCCGTGCCTGACACGGCTCCCTCGGCGACGCCGTTCAAGCACGACCTGCCCGAGGACGTGTCCGGCTACTACATCCCGACGACGGTGGTGCAGGTCGGCGACTGGCGGCTGCATCACCTGTTCATGGGGCAGGTTCCCGACTTCATGGCCTGGCGCGACGGTCAGCGCACGGCGGGGTTCGCGCCGATCATGATGGAGTTCGAGACGGGCGATAAGGCGCGGCGCACGCGGCTGATTCCGACGGCCTATGACGTGACCGAGGACCGGGTGCGCTTCGAGGCGTCGTCGCGCGAGCTGGGCGCGGTGTCGTTCGAGGGAGCGCTGGACCAGGGCGCGCTGGCGACGGCGCGGCGCAACCTGGGCGATCAGGGCGTGGTCCTGAAAGGACGGCTGAAGGTCGGGAACCGGACCTTCGACGGGGTGTCGATGCGATGGTGGGCGGGGGACTGATCTTCTCCTCCCCATTTCATGGGGAGGTGGCGCGGCGCGTAGCGCCGTGACGGAGGGGCTGCCCGGTTCCGCTGTCGCAAGCCCCTCCACCACTTTGTGGTCCCCCTCCCCACGCCGTGGGGAGGAGATTTATGATCAGGCGACGGTCGCCTTGACGATCTTGCCCGGCGCGCGCGGGGGCTCGCCCTTGGGCAGGGCGTCGACGTGTTCCATGCCTTCGATCACTTCGCCCCAGACGGTGTACTGGCCGTCCAGGAAGCGGGCGTCGTCGAAGCAGATGAAGAACTGCGAGTTGGCGCTGTCCGGATTGGCGGTGCGGGCCATCGAGCAGACGCCGCGAACGTGGGGCTCTTTCGAGAATTCCTGCTTCAGGTTCGGCTTGGACGAACCCGAGGTGCCGGTGCCCGTCGGGTCGCCGCCCTGGGCCATGAAGCCCGGAATCACGCGGTGGAAGACCACGCCGTCGTAGAAGCCTTCCTTGGCCAGGTCGGTGATCTGCTTGACGTGGTTCGGCGCCAGATCGTCGCGCAGCTTGATGACGACGTTGCGGTCTTCGCCGTCGCCGGTGTCCAGGGTGAAGGTCAGGGTTTGGTCGGCCATCGGGCGCTCCTTGAGGTTATGCGAGCCGGAATTGTGCGCGGGTCATAGCGGCTGAACGCCGTCAGGGCTATGTGGGAAGCATGAGTGAAGACGAAAAGCCCGCCGACAAGCCGCAGGAACGCCGCCGCATGGTGCGCCTGCCCACGGGCGGCACGGCCTCGGGCCGCAAGGTCGGCCAGAAGATCAAGACAGCCGACAAGAAGACGCTGTCCAGCCAGGCCTGGATCAAGCGTCAACTGTCGGACCAGTGGTCCGAGCGCGCGCGCGCAGAGGGCTGGCGCAGCCGCGCGGCCTTCAAGCTGATGGAGATCGACGACAGGTATCGGCTGATCAAGCGCGGCTCGCGGGTCATCGACCTGGGCGCGGCGCCTGGCGGCTGGGTGCAGGTGGCGCTGGATCGCGGCGCGGCGGCGGTGGCTGGCGTGGACCTGCTGATGATCGAGCCGATTCCGGGCGCGACGCTGATTCAGGCCGACTTCACCGATCCGGGCGTGGATCAGCAGATGCTGGACGCCATCGGCGGGCCGCCGGACCTGGTGCTGTCTGACATGGCCCACAACACCATCGGCCACCGCCAGACGGACCACCTGAAGATCATCGCCCTGATCGAGATCGCGGCCGATTTCGCCATCCGCACCCTGCGGCCGGGCGGGAATTTCGTGTCGAAGAACTTCCAGGGCGGCGACGCCGGCGGGGTGCTGACGCGCCTGCGCGAAGAGTTCGAGACGGTGAAATACGTGAAGCCGGAGTCGAGCCGAAAGGGCAGCGCCGAGGTCTTCCTGGTGGCGCTGAACAAGCGCTAGGCCGACGCGCCTTCCGCCTCGGCCGCAGCGCGCCGGGCGGCCTTTTTCGCTTCCGCGCGTGTCCACAGGCGGTCGTGCAGGGTGAAGAAGACCGTCTGCACCAGAGGCTCGATCGTGCCGATCGCCAGGGCGATGCGGATGTCGCGCGTCAGGGCGAAGGCCACCAGCACCGCGACGGCGAAGTGCATGACGCCGTAGGTGACGGTTTTCAACGCCACCTGCTTCAGGTTACGGGGCAGGGCGTGGCTATGTCCGTGGCCGTGGTGGTTGTGGGCGCGGTTCTGCTCGTGCGCGTCCATCAGCTCCAGACGGGCGGTGAAGGCCTCGGCCGTCTCTTCCACCCCGGACAGCATCTTGCGGCGCTCGACGCGGTGCCAGACGCGGTCGTGGATCGAATAGGCGATGGTCTGGAAGATCGGCTCGACCACCCCGACCGCCAGCGCCAGGCGCCAGTCGCGCGTCAGGGCGAAGGCCACCAGGATCGCCACGATCAGGTGCATGGCGCCGTAGCTCGCAATCTTGAGAGCCAGCTCCCGCGCCGTGTTGATCAAGATGCGAACCATTATCGCGCAATGCGTCCCTTCGCCGCCCGTTTCAAGGCAATTCCTCTTATATGGACGATAGCGCGGGCTTGGGGTTGCGGTTCCCCGCCAACGGGGGCTATACGCGGCCCGCAAAATGGAGGCTCCAAATGGAGATACGCGAAGGCCTAACCTTCGATGACGTTTTGCTCGAACCCGGTCCGTCCGAGGTCATGCCCGCTGATGTCGATGTCTCGACCCAGCTGACGCGCGAAATCAGATTGAACATCCCGCTGCTGTCGTCCGCCATGGACACGGTGACGGAAAGCCGCCTGGCGATCGCCATGGCGCAGGCGGGCGGCCTGGGCGTGCTGCACCGGAACATGACCATCGACGAGCAGGCCGAAGAGGTCCGCGCCGTCAAACGCTACGAAAGCGGCATGGTGGTGAACCCGGTCACGGTCGCCCCCGACACGACGCTGGGCGAAGTGCTGCAGATCGTCGAGCGCAAGAAGATCACCGGCTTCCCCGTGGTCGATCCCAAGAGCGGCAAGCTGGTCGGGATGCTGACCAACCGCGACATGCGCTTTGAGACGGACCTGAACCTCAAGGCCGCCGATCTGATGACGACGGGCGAGCTGATCACCCTGCGCGAAGGCTCGGCCGGGCGCGAGGCGGCGCGCGAACTGCTGCGCACGCGCAAGATCGAGCGGGTCATCGTGGTGGACGACGCCTATCGCGCCGTCGGCTTGATCACCATGAAGGACATCCAGAAGGCCCAGGCCTTCCCCAACGCCTGCAAGGACGAGCAGGGCCGCCTGCGCGTCGGCGCCGCCTCGACCGTCGGCGACGCCGGGTTCGAGCGGGCGATGGCGCTGGCCGAGGCGGGCGCCGACGTGGTGGTGATCGACACCGCCCACGGCCACTCGGCCTCGGTCGCCCAGGTGGTCGAGCGCATCAAGCGCGAGAACAACCGCGTCCAGATCATCGCCGGCAACGTCGCCACCTATGACGCCACGCGCGCCCTGATCGACGCGGGCGCCGATGCGGTGAAGGTCGGCATCGGGCCGGGCAGCATCTGCACCACCCGCATCGTCGCGGGCGTTGGCGTGCCGCAGCTGACGGCCATCGTCGACGCCGCCCGCGCGGCGCAAGGCACGGGCGCCTCGGTCATCGCCGACGGCGGCATCAAGTTCTCGGGCGATCTGGCCAAGGCCATCGCGGCGGGCGCCAATGTCGCCATGATGGGCTCGATGTTCGCAGGCACCGACGAAAGCCCCGGCGAGGTCTTCCTGTACCAGGGCCGGTCCTACAAGTCGTATCGCGGCATGGGCTCGGTGGGCGCCATGGCGCGCGGCTCGGCCGACCGCTACTTCCAGAAGGAAGTCTCGTCCGAGAAGCTGGTCCCCGAGGGCATCGAGGGCCAGACCCCTTACAAGGGGCCGATCGCCCCGGTGGTGCACCAACTGGTCGGGGGCTGCGCGCCTCGATGGGCTATGTCGGCGGCGCCACCATCGCGGACTTCCAGGAGCGCGCGCGCTTCGTCCGCATCACCAATGCGGGCCTTCGTGAAAGCCACGTCCACGACGTGATGATCACGCGCGAGGCGCCGAACTATCGTCAGGGCTGACCTGATCCGCTCCCGGCCCCGGTCGGGAGCGGTTTTGTTTTGGGCTAGTGAAACAGGAGAAGAGCGTGACCACTGAACTCACCTATCTGGCGGCGACGCTGGTGCTGGCCCTGGTGCAGATCTTCCTGCCCGCCTTTGCCCGAACGCGCGAGTTCGGCCTGTCGTGGAACGCCGGGGCGCGGGACGAAACGCCCGAAGCCAAGAGCCCTGTCGTCGGACGTCTGGAACGGGCCCAGGCCAATCTGTTCGAGACATTGCCGCTGTTCATCGGCGCCGTACTGATCGCCCAGGTCGCCGACCGGACCGGCGCGCTGACGGCGTGGGGCGCAGGCCTCTACTTCTGGGCGCGCGTCGCCTATATCCCGCTGTACGCCCTGGGCGTTCCCTATATCCGGTCGCTGGTTTGGCTGGTCTCGCTTGCGGGACTGGCGATGTGCCTTCTGGCCCTTTTCATCCGAGTCTGATTTGACCCCAGCCGCCCGTCTGGCCGCCGCCGCCGCCATCATCGACAGCATTTCGCAGGGCCGCCAGCCCGCCGACGCCGTGCTCAAGGCCTGGAGCCAGCAGAATCGCTACGCCGGTTCGGGCGACCGCCGCGCCATCGCCGAACGCGTCTATCAGGTGCTGCGCGCGCGCGGCCGCCTGTCGGCCTTCATGGGCGGGCGTCAGGACGGACGCGCCCTGATCGTGGGCGCCCTGTCGCTGCTGGACGGCGCGACGCTGGAGGAGATCGAAGGCCTCTACAACGGCGAGGGCTATGGCCCACGCCCGCTGTCCAAGCACGAGCGCGGCCGCATCATGGCGCACGAGGACGCGGCCGATCTGGCCGAGGTCGCGCTGCCGGACTTCGTGACGGCGGACCTGAAGGCGGTGCATGGCGACCGCTGGCGTGAAGAGGTCGAGGCCCTGAGCGGTCGCGCGCCGGTGGACCTGCGGGTCAATGCCTTGCGCGCCACGACGGAAGAGGTCGAGGCTGAGCTGCGCGGCGCGGGCCTGTCGCCGCAGCGCACCGAACTGTCGGGCTGGGGCCTGCGGCTGGACGCTGAGCCGGCGCTGAACGTGCAGCCGCTGGACGGCTTCCAGAACGGCCATTTCGAGATTCAGGACGAGGCCAGTCAGGTGGTGGGCTGGCTGTCCGGCGCCTTCCCCGGCGCGACGGTGGTGGACTATTGCGCGGGCGGCGGCGGCAAGACGCTGGGTCTGGTGCAGGCCATGCAGGGGCAGGGGTCGCTGATCGCCTGCGACGTCTCGGCCAAGCGTCTGGACAATGTGAAGCCGCGTCTGGCCCGCGCGGGCGTCGAGGCCGATCTGCGCCTGCTGGGCACGAACGGCGGCGGGGTCGAGGATCTGAACGGTCAGGCCCACGTGGTGTTCGTCGACGCGCCCTGCTCGGGCTCGGGCGCCTGGCGGCGTCGGCCGGAGGACAGCTGGCGCCTGACGGCCGAGGAAGTCGCGCGTTTGCACGCGCTGCAACTTCGTATTCTGGGGCAGGCGACCAAGCTGGTGCGGCCGGGCGGGCGTCTGGCCTATGTCACCTGCTCGGTGCTGGGCGCGGAGAACGAGGCCACCGCCGCCGCCTTCGAGGCCGCGCACGCGGACTTCAAGCCCGTCCCCATCGCCGATGCGGCGCATAGCGCGGATTTGACCGAGGCGGGGCGCCAACGCCTGACCGCGCTGGCGCAAGGCAACCGCCTGCGCCTGTCGCCCGCCGCCACCGGCACGGACGGCTTCTTCATCGCCCTTTATGAGCGCGCTTCATGAGGCTGGAACGCTACGGCGCCGTCACGGTCCTGCCCGTGATGGCGGCGCCTGCGGAATATGGCGAGCACCTGCGCGCCCGCGTCGACCCGCTGATGACCGGCATCGGGCCGGTCGAGGGGGCGGTGGCGCTGACGGCGGCGCTGGCGCGGCTGGAGGCGAGGGGAGAGACGCCGGATCTGATCCTGTCGCTGGGCTCGTGCGGGTCGCGCGTGCTGGATCATGCGGCCGTCTATCAGGCGTCGTCGGTGGCCTATCGCGACATGGACGCCAGTCCGTTGGGGTTTGAGAAGGGCGTAACGCCGCTGCTCGATCTGCCCGCCGTTCTGCCGCTGCCGTGCCCCATTCCGGGCGTGCCGAGCGCGCGCCTGTCAACGGGCGCCAACGTCGTCTCGGGCGCCGCCTATGACGCCATCGACGCCGAGATGGTGGACATGGAGACCTGGGCGCTGGTGCGCGCGGCCCAAAGCTTCGGCCTGCCGCTGGTCGCGCTGCGCGGGGTGTCGGACGGCAAGGCCGAACTGACGGGCCTGGACGACTGGACCTCGACCCTGCATCTGGTGGATGAGAACCTGGCCCGGGCGTTGGAGGGCCTGATCGCGGTGCTCGCGGATCAGGGCCTCTCGGCCCTTGAAATTCCGGCCCTGCAAGGCCAAACCCTCGCCCAATCGCTCGCCCCGGATTCGACCTCATGACCCAGCCGACCCAACACCAGAAGGTGCTCATCGTCGATTTCGGCAGCCAGGTGACGCAGCTGATCGCGCGTCGCCTGCGCGAGGCCGGCGTCTATTGCGAAATCCATCCGTTCAACAAGGCGGGCGAGGCCCTGGCGGCGATGCAGCCTCAGGCCATCATCCTGTCGGGCGGCCCCAACTCCACGACCGACGCCGACAGTCCGCGCGTCGACCGCGCGGTCTTCAACTATGGCGCGCCGATCCTGGGCATCTGCTACGGCGAGCAACTGATCTGCGCCGAGCTGGGCGGCAAGGTCGAGAGCGGCCACCACGCCGAGTTCGGCCGCGCTGAGATCGTCATCACCAAGGACAGCCCCTGTTCGCCGGCATCGGCGCCGTCGACCATCGCGAGCCGGTGTGGATGAGCCACGGCGACCGCGTGACGGCCCTGCCGGAAGGCTTCCACGTCATCGCCACCTCGGAAGGCGCGCCCTTCGCCGCCATCGCCGATGAGACGCGCAAGATCTACGGCGTGCAATTCCACCCCGAGGTGGTGCACACCCCGCGCGGCGCCCAGCTGCTGAAGAACTTCACCCACGGCGTCGCGGGCCTGACCGGCGACTGGACCATGGCCGCCTATCGCGACGAGCAGATCGCCAAGATCCGCGAACAGGTCGGCGACGCCAAGGTCATCTGCGGCCTGTCGGGCGGGGTCGATTCATCGGTCGCCGCCGTGCTGATCCACGAGGCCATCGGCGACCAGCTGACCTGCGTCTTCGTCGACACCGGCCTGATGCGCAAGGGCGAGGCCGATCAGGTCACGACCCTGTTCCGCGAGCATTACAACATCCCGCTGGTGCACGTTGATGCGTCGAAGGAATTTCTCGGCGAGCTGGCCGGAATCTCCGACCCTGAGACCAAGCGCAAGACCATCGGCCGCGTCTTCATCGAGGTGTTCGACCGCGAGGCGCACAAGATCGAAGGCGCCGCCTTCCTGGCCCAGGGCACCCTCTATCCCGACGTGATCGAGAGCGTGTCCCCGACCGGCGGCCCGTCGCACGTCATCAAGAGCCACCACAACGTCGGCGGCCTGCCGGACTTCATGAAGCTGAAGCTGGTCGAACCCTTGCGCGAACTGTTCAAGGACGAGGTGAGGGCGCTCGGCCGCGAACTGGGCCTGACGGACGCCTTCGTCGGCCGCCATCCCTTCCCCGGCCCGGGCCTGGCCATCCGCATCCCCGGCGAGATCACGCCGGAGGCCGTCGCCACGCTCCAGGACGCGGACGCCATCTATCTGGACGAGATCCGCAAGGCGGGCCTGTACGACGACATCTGGCAGGCGTTCGCCGTGCTGCTGCCGGTCAAGACCGTCGGCGTCCAGGGCGACGCCCGCACCTATGAAAAGGTGCTGGCCCTGCGCGCCGTCACCTCGACCGACGGCATGACGGCCGACTTCTACCAGTTCCCCTGGGACGTCCTGGCCAAGACCGCCACGCGCATCATCAACGAAGTCCGCGGCGTCAACCGCGTTGTCTACGACGTGACGTCCAAGCCCCCGGCACGATCGAGTGGGAATGATTCAGGCCTTTCGACACCTTTCGAGATCGCTTGAGAAAATGCCGATAAGTCGCTGACGCAAAAGTGAATTTTTACGAGACCCTTCGAAGCCTTTCGGAGGGTCTCTTTTTTGTGATGACGGCTTTCCTGACGGTCTCGCGTCCGTTGCCTCAGCCGCCCCTGATTCATACCGTCACCCCATTAAGGGCGTTCTGACGGTCTTTTTTCGAAACAAGCTTCTGAATTGTTTACGAAAAACGACCTTTGAGGACCCTGAAACCGCCTGACGGTCTTTTGGAAGGGGAAATGGCATGCTTACCGATGCAGAACTGAGGAATACGCGAGGAAAATCAAAGGCGTATAAGAAGACCGACAGAGACGGTCTTTACGTGCTCGTAACACCGTCAGGAGGCATCGCGTTCAAGTACGACTACCGCTTCAACGGGCGGCGCGAGACGGTCACTTTCGGGTCCTACGGGCTGACCGGCCTGTCGCTCGCCAGGGCCCGGGAGAAGCTCATCGAAGCCAAGCGTATGATCGCCGACGGCGTGTCGCCAGCTCTGGAAAAGCAGCGCGCCAAAAGACGGCTCCGCGAGGCTCGCGACTTCGCCCATGTGGCGCAGAAGTGGATGGATGAGGCGCCCATGGCGGACAGTACGCGCAACATGCGGCGGTCCATCTTCAACAGGGAGGTTCTGCCGCAATGGCGCAACCGGCTGCTCACCGAGATCACGCCGGACGACTTGCGCGCCCATTGCAAGTCCATAGTGGAGCGGGGCGCGCCCGCCACGGCCATCCACGTCCGGGACATCGTCAAGCAGATCTATGCCTGGGCCATTCTCCATGGCGAGAAGATCGATAATCCCGCCGACGGGGTGGCGCCGGCAGCGATCGCGCGCTTTCGTCCCCGTGACCGGTCGCTGTCGCCGTCCGAAATCCGGATCATGCTCGGGCTGCTCGGGGAGGTCGCGACCCTTCCGACGATCCGTCTGGGTCTGAAGTTCATCCTGCTGAGCATGGTCCGCAAGAGCGAGCTGCAGGATGGGACCTGGGACGAGGTGGACTTCGACAACGCGGTCTGGTCCATCCCCAAGGAACGGATGAAGCGGTCGCGCCCCCACAACGTCTATCTGTCGACCCAGATGCTCGACATCCTGATCGCTCTGAAGACCTGTTCTGGAAACTCCCGCTACATCCTGCCGTCGCGCTACGACGCCGACGCGCCGATGTCCCGGGCTACCTTCAACCGGGTGACCATGGCTATCGCGGAGCGCGCCCGGGAGCAGGACCTGCCGCTCGAGCCCTTCACGGTCCACGACCTGCGCAGGACGGCCTCGACCCTGCTGCACGAGATGGGCTTCAACTCGGACTGGATCGAGAAGTGTCTCGCTCATGAGGAGCGCTCGTCGCGGGGCGTCTACAACAAGGCGGAATTCGAGGCGCAGCGGCGCCACATGGCGCAGGAATGGTCGAACGCAGTCGACGCCTGGGAGGCAGGCAGGTCATGGACCCCCGCGCTCTCTATCCCTGAAACGGAAGGACCCCGTTTCGATCCGCGTCCCTGACGGGGCGGGAGATGCGTTTGCGGACGTCCGGCGGCGTCGCCGGGCGGATCGGTCGACGTCGGCGCGACGCCAGCCAGGTTTCGACCTCCGCCAGATCCCAGACGACGCATCGCGGGGTCAGGAGGAAGCGTTTCGGAAACTCGCCCCGTTGTTCCATCTCCCAGATGGTGCTGTCCGCCAGGGGGACCATCTGAAGCAGCTGCGCCTTTCTGATCGACCGCGTCAGCGGAGGGTCGGACCGGTTCATCGTCGCTCTCCTTAAAAGCCTTCGGGAATCGAAGGCGAAAGCTGATGGAGCGACCAGCCGTCAGCTTTGCGTCCGCCAGTCTACGGGTCGCCGCATACGCGCGGTGCTGCAAAGTAGACGGCGTCGGGCTGACCTGTTGGAGCTTCACGATCAGCGATGCAGTAGCCGTCCGATCCAAGCTTTGCGTCAGGCGCGGCCGGGCTTAGGAGTGCGGGCATGAAGATTTCCATCTCCCTCGCCCTGACCGCCGCCGTTCTTCTATCCGCCTGCGCTGGTGTGAATCCGTCGAAGCCGGCGGGCGCGCTCAAGGTGGCGACCTGGAATATCGAACATCTGGCGGAGAGGGACGGGGAGGGATGCCGGCCTCGCTCGGAGGCGGACTATGCGCTTCTGCGCCGACATGCGAATGCACTGAACGCCGATGTGATCGCCTTCCAGGAGGTTCAGAGCGAGGCCGCCGCGCGTAGGGTTTTCGAGCCGGCCAAGTACGACATCGTCTTTTCGTCTCGCCCTGCGAGCGGGCGCGGCGGCGGATGTCGTGGCAAGCCGGGCCTCAATATCCAGAACCAATCGGTCGGCTTCGCCGTCCGCAAGGGCGTGGCCTGGCTCCGGAACGAAGACCTCTCGGCGCTTGCGCTCGGCAATCCCAATCTGCGCTGGGGCGTGGACATCACGGTCGGCCGCGACCGTCCGCTTCGTCTCCTGGCGGTCCACCTCAAGTCTGGTTGCAACTCCGGGCGCGCGGTCTCTGATCCCGATTGCCCTGTCCTGTTCGATCAGGCCCCTGTCCTGGAAGGCTGGATCGACAGCCGTGCGCGGGCCGGAGAGGCGTTTGTCGTGCTGGGCGACTGGAACCGACGGCTTGCCAGCCGCAACGACGCCTTCTTCGCCGACATCAATGACGGCGACCCTGCCGAGGCGGCGCTTGTCCAGGCGGCCGGCGGCCGGCCGGCCGGATGCAAGGCCCGCTATCGCGAGTTCATCGACCATATCGTCGCCGGGCGAAAAGCGGCCGCCCGGATCGAGCCGGATTCCTTTGAGGAGTACACCTACGACGCGCCTGAAGCCGACCACCCGTCGGACCATTGCCCCGTCGCGGTCCGTATCCGGACCTGATCCGCCGACGCCGCCTGTAGCGTCGCCGGGGGTGCCGCTGGTCTAAGGGCTCTGCCCTCGCGCGGGCCAGGATGCGCGGCTGCGCCGCCGGACCGGCCGGTCCCCGGCCTTCCGCGCCGGCACGGATTCACGGCCTTCATGGTCCGAGGCTTGTGCAGGCCGGGTGATCCCCCTCCGGCCGTTCCGTCCTGGCCCTTGCTACCCCGGTCTCGCCGACGGGCAGGGTTAGCGCAAGTAGCCGTTCGCTTGGGCTGGGAAGGCTGCTTAGGGTGGTGATATGGCTGCTTGGGCTTCTGGGGGCGCCGATCCGTTCCTATGGTGCTCATCGGCTTGCCCGACGCGGTCGTGACCTTCCAAGAGGGGCGCGCGGCCCGGGCAGAGGTTGAGGCCGCGGAGGAGCAAACGGAAGCCGAAGGTTGCATCCGACCGGGGGAGGGGATGGCTAAGTTTAAGGACTTGAAGAGCCGGCGAGCGGTCATGGCCGCATTCGCTGAATTTGATCGCCTGGGGCCAGAGGCCTTCCATGCTCGCTACGGCTACCGGGCTGCTGACAACTATACCGCACGGTATGAGCGACGCGAGTATCCCAGCAAGGCGATCGTCGGCGTCGCCTATGGCTTTCAATATCCCGACCAAGGGCCGCTGACTTCTGACCAATTCAGAGGCGGCAAGGCGGCTGCGGCGGGGCATTTAGCTCGGCTAGGTTTCGTGGTGGATGGCGTTGTCATCCCTGACGACCATTGGACATTGGAAGAGGTCGAACGCATCGTTGAGCGCTATTTCCTGATGATGCGAGATCAAGAGTTGGGCGCATACAATCGCAAGGCGCATCTCGCCGCCGCCGACGCAGAACTGCCGCGTCGCGCCGGAGGCGGGTCGATCGGCCGTAAGCTGAGCAACATTAGCGCCGTTCTGGAGTCCCTGGGGTTGCCGACGGCCACCGGATATGGGGCGTTGCCGAACATTCAGACGCTGCTGAGCGCCGTGATCTATGACCGGCTGAACGCACAGGAAGTCGCTACGCTAGACGACGTATCCGTGGTTGCAGCAGCCCCAAGCGCCGACCTCACGGCGGAAGTCGATCCGCCGACGGGGCGGGAACTTTCCGAGGTCCAAGCGGCCAGGGCTGCGTGCAAGGTGGACTTTGCCGAGCGGGACGAGCGCAATCGTAACCTCGGACGCGCAGGCGAGGCCTGGGCGATGAAGGTCGTTCAAGAGGAACTGGCACAAGGCGGGCGGGTGGATTTGGCTGAGCGAACGATCTGGGTCAGCGACGTTGTTGGCGATGGCCTCGGCTACGATATCGCGAGCTTCGATTTGGCCGGCAATCCAATCAGGATCGAGGTCAAGACGACCAAGGGCGGTCGAGCGGCGCCTTTTTCGTGAGCGCGAACGAGGTGAGAGCCTCGGCGAATGAAGAAGAAGGCTACGTGCTGTTTCGCGTGTTCAACTTCCCAAAGTCGCCGAGCTTTTACCGCTTGTTAGGTCCGCTTGAGACGTCCTGTCATCTGCGCCCGGCATCGTTCTTAGGGCTGCCAAGGTAGAGCTGAGCTTGTTCCGAGTCCGAACGCAAGGCGCGTACGTCCCGTGCCGCTCTGCCTCAGTTATCGTTGGCGGCGCTCGGTCGAAGCATGATGGCCGCGACGGCGAAGGCTCCGAATACGATGCCCCCCATAATGAGCGAGGCGGCGAACGCTGAAGAGGCGAGGTTCGACAAGCCTAGCGCAATGCCGAGCAGGGCTGTCGCAGCCCCCAGGCAGAAGAGGGCGAAGAGCCGCAGATTGGAGCGCGAACGGAAGGAGCGGCTCAGGCGGGCGACGGTCCTGTCGAGCGAGGCCAGCCTCATCTACTCGGCCAGACGCCGGAGTTCTGCGATCCGGACCTCGCAGGCCTCGCGCACCACGTCGCGCAGGAGGGCGATGCGCTCGGTGAGGAAGGCCAGCTCTTCGTCGGTGATGCGGTAGTGGCGTGAGTAGCGGGCCTTCACATAGGCGGCGCGGAGGAGTTCGAAGCAGCGCTTCTGGAACTTGGTGTCGTGAGGCCAGACATCGCGGAGGCGGGGTTCCAGGGGCTCCGTCATGTTGCGGAGGCGGATGAGGTTGTGGCTCTTGGGCGAGTAGAAGGTCAGGACCTGTAGGAGGCCTTGGTATATCGTCTCGGCCGCTTGATGCAGATTGAAGGCGGCCTTCTTCGTGAAGCCCCGAGACCGACAGAACTCGACCGTCGCCAAAAACTCGTCGGCGTCCTGCTTCCATTCTTCGTAATACTCTTTCGCCACTTCCAGCGCCGTGGACGGGGGCAGGGGCTGCGGCTCGGAGAATTCGACGCCGGGTGTGTCCTGTAGGACCACGCCGTCGCGGGCGATGTCGATGAAGAAGCCGCGTCCGTGCTCTAGCTTCCAGTTTACGTCGTCCAGGCTATGGACGATCAGGCTGACGGGGGTGCGCATGACGCCCGCCGACAGTTCGGCCAACAGGCGCTTCTCCACGTCCTCCCAGAATTCGAAATCGGTCAGGTCTTCGTGGTCCACGACGACCAGCAGGTCGAAGTCCGAGAAGTAGCGCCCGACCGGATCGTGAACCCAGTCGCCGCGCGCATAGCTGCCGAACAGGACGATCTTGAGGATGCGGCCATTTTTGAGCCGGTCGGCCCGGCGCGTGGAGACGGCGTTGGCGAAGCCCTCCTGAATGATCTCGACGGCGGCGTCGAGTTCACGCTGTTTCGCGAGCGGCAATTTCCTCAGCGGGCGTTTCATGCCCCGAGTCTCCGAAATGCGGAGCCGACAAGCAAGAGTCGAAAGGCCCCGATCCCGCGCAACTAGGCTAATGCGCGCATAATCGCTACGCTAGCACCTGCGGGCGCCGGTTCCATAGGGCGTCGTCTGTTCGGCGTAGGGCCGGTTCGCCGGAAATCGTCGAGGCGCCGCCTGAAAGTTCCGGGCCTCCACGCAGAGGTTCCAACGCCCGCACCTTTCGCTTCTGAAAGTCTGAAACTGACTCAAAGGCGAACTTGGGAAGCTCTGCTTTCGGGCGGCTTCTGGCGGATGCGGGCCCGCGACACCCCCGGCACGATTGCCATCAGATATAAAATCGGAATGGCAATGGAGCGGTGACGTCTGTCGGCCCGGCTGTGAGGATTTCACCCGTCAGGTCGGCAAAGCGCAGCGTGACTGGCAAGCCATCCGCAAAACTCGCGTTATTGAAGTTCAGCTTGGTCAGCGCCATCAAGTCGGTGAGCACCTGGCGGATGTCCGTCTCGCCCTGGACGATGTCCACGGTGATAGGGTTCGGCACCTCCCGGCCTGGATAGGTGTTAAGCCGAGGCGTGAAGCCGGTCGTCCAGAGATAGGCGCGACGATCCGAGACGAGAATGGCGGTCCCTCGCAACACCGGCCGACTGCCGTAGCGAAACAGCTTCAGCTCGTTCTGGCGCCGGATGCGAATGCCGACCAGTTTGGTCTCCGGCGGCACGGTCGATTGGAAACCCTCCCATTCCGCCGTCTCGAACCAGGTCTTGCCGTGGATGAACAGTTCGGACGGCGGGCGGCCGTGCATCTCGGTGTAGGAGGCGATCACCATCCCCATCAGTTCCGCGGCCTTTTCGCGGCTCAGGTGAAAGCTGTGATCGGTGGACGAGAACCAGGGACCGACGGCGCCCTTGAAAACCACGCCTTCGCCAGAATCCAGAAACATCTGGGCGCCGCAACAGGCGTTGTCGCGGCCCTTGGCGTTTTCGATGTGTTTGAACACCAGCCCGACATAGCAGACGCCCTCGCGGACCTCCGCGACCCGCCACGGTCGGCCGCCCGCCTTGTAGAAGCTGGTCGTGGCGAGGTTCCACGCCACTGAGGCCGGATCCTGCAGCGACCTGCGGGTGCCCTCCTCGAACTCGGAGGGCGTCAGGGTCGTCTCCCGAACCACCTGTAAGACCTGGCCCGTGTCGAGCAGGCGAGCCTTCAGCTGATTGTGGAAGTTGAGCTCATACTCATAGAGCGCGGCGGCCTCCATCTCCTCTACGAAGAGCGAGCCTGCCGACAGGATGGATTTCGCGGCTCGACGCCCAATCGTCCCTGACGTCTTCTCCCGCTGATCCCGAGGCACGATGGATTTCGGCCGACCGAAGCGATGCACCTCTTCGGGGATAACCACGAACCAGAACTGCGGTCGGCCTTCTTGCTCGCGCAGGTATTTCCGCAAGGCGTCGCCATAGACATCGACCGCCCGAAAAATTCCGTCGTGCCGATCCTCGCTGCGGATGCGGCGGCTCAGAAGGTCGCCGTCGATCGTGATCTTGGCGAAGGGCGTCGCGGGCCAGGGCACGCCGAACGCGGCCTGAAATCCCGGCCACATCGTCTTGTTTTCTTCGCGGCCACCGTCCGGAGCCGCGATCGTCGTGGCCAAGGCGTTCACCCAGGTCTCGTACCGCCTGATCCCCTCAGCCGTTCCGATCACGCCCACATCCATGCGCGCGGGATTCTGATTGGAGGCTGGCGGGCCGAACAGGAACAGGCCGTCCTTCGGGTGCTCGGTCTTCTGATTGAAGCCGAAGCTGAGCAGGGGTTCGTCGATGTGGATCAGCGTCCAGTCGCTCATGCCTCGCCCTCCGCATCGGCGTCGAAGGCGCCGTCGTCGTCATCGTCCTCCGGTTCGTCCGGATCGTCGGCGTCGTCCTGGAACTGCAGATCTCCAACAATGTGTCTCTGAGCGGTCAGCTGAAGCAGTCGGCCGGCGAGGGTAAGTCTCTGATCGCCATCGAGCGGGATGACGCAGTCCGCCTGTCCGTCCGCCAGCCAAGCCGCGAAGGCCTCCTGGAGCTGGCGCCAATGCTGGTTCCACCAGTTCTTGCAGAAGCGCCTGCGTATCGGCGTGGTCCGCTTCGGATCTGTGATCGCGACCTGTCCGTCGTCAGAGAAAGCGACGTAGGGTTTGAATCTGACGAACGCTGGCGGTCCGAGGACGACGGTGACTTTCATCGCCAGATGCCAATAGACACGGTTCCGCTCGCTACGGCCCACCACCTTCTTGTAGGTCCGCTTTCCGGACGCTGCCGTATAGATCACCTTGTTGCTCGCCAGGAGATCGGCGGGAAAATAGAAGGCCGACCCCGAGCGTTGCTCAATAGGTTTGAGGCCCCGGTTCAGGAGATGCCGCTCCACATGCTGCCGGAGCAGGGCCGTGGCGATATTGTGGGCGTCGCCGCGCTTGGGGCTCGTAACTTCGGCGGAGGGGCCTTTCAAAAAATCCTGCAACGGACGTTTGGCGCGGAGGTCCGCGACAAACGGCGTCGGCAGGGCCGCGTTCACCTCATCGAGGTCGGCGAAGGTCAGAAGCAGCTGATAGAAAACTGAAAACGGGATCCCGCTCGTGCGCAGCGACTGCGCGACGACAGCGGCGTCCGCGTTGACCTTCAGGTAGCGCAGGGTCGATGGCAGGGCGTTGACAGGAGACAGGCTGGTAAGCACGGGCTCCGGCTCGGCGTTGACTAAGGCTGCAGTCTTGGCCGCGTCCAGGCGCCAGCGTTCGAACTCGGCGGTCTGGTCGTGCTCGAGGCGCGGCACGTTGGCGGCTTCGAGTGTGTCGAGCAGCTCAATGAGTTTGGGCCCCCAGCCCTTGCTGAAGTCGATGGCGTTGAGCTGGTGCACGAGGATCGGAAAGTCGGCGAAGCCGACGTCATCGATCCTGACTGGGATGATGAAGGCGGGATCCGCCAGCGCTTTTCGCACGGCGTCGGCCACCGAGAGTTCGTTTCTCACCCCTTGGCGCTGAGGATCGACGCTCGCATTGGAGGCGACGAAGATGACCTTACAGGCATGCTCTCGAAGTGCATCCTCGATCGTACTCCAGAAGGGCGTGCCACCTTTTAAGCCGAACATATCGGCCCATACCTTATAGCCGTGGCCTGTGAGCCTCGCGCCGAGCCACCGAACGAAATCGTTGTCGTCCGGAGTAGCGTGGCAGATGAAGATTGTGTCGCGAGACATGTCTCATCCGAATTAGCTCAACCCAGTCTAGTCCAGTCTAGTCCAGTCTAGTCCAGTCTATTCTATTCTAGACCAGCGAACCGCCAGTTGAGTTCACAGCCTCCGCAGACCTCGCGCCTGCCTGGTCGCCTCAATGTTCGCCCTCCGGCATCCCCTCAAGGTCGGCAACTGGCGCACAGCTGTCTACCGGATGCTGCTATCATCTGCTTCGACACTAACGCTTGGGCGGCCTTGCTTGAGTACGCCGATTGCGGCGGGTGTTTCGTCCTGGGTTGGCACCGTTCCACTCGCCATTAGCGAGATACTTAAAGAGGCGATCTTTAGCGACGGTAAGCGCTGGTTCGGAGTTTCGTCGCTCGAGTAATTGAAGCCTGTCGAAGTAGCGTTGTGCATAGTTTGCAGCCTGTTTGGCTTGGCCGTGCGCGACCAGTGCGCCGATATGGTTGTGGGCAAGCGTGACGATCGCATACTCGTCCGTCTGCAGGTTGGGGCTCTCATCCTGCTCCATCAGGGTTTTCACGGCATCGCCGATGAGTTCGACCGTGGTGGCATCGTACGCGGGACGCCGGGCCGCAACCTTCAACTGAACATCGGCGAGAGAATGCCAAGCGTAGCTGTTCTCGGGGTAGGCCTCGATGGATTTTTGCAGGACCGCAAGCGCGCGATCGAGGTCGCCCCATTCGACGAGATATTGTCCGAATTGAAGCCAGAAATGCCCGTCCAGGACGAAATCGACCTCAAACTCGCTGTAGATGCTGATCGCCTCTGCCACCATTCCGCGACGATTGGCTAACTCGTATATGAAGTTGTGATTCAGTAAAAACTTGAATAGCAGTGCATCGTACCTGCCGACAGATTTGACTATTGGGGGAGAGAACTTAGTGTATGTACGAAGTGTCTCCTTGATCGCCTGGATGACGTCCGAGAAATCAGACACGTTTTCTATGATGTGCCGCACATAGAGTTCATGCCGCACCATTAGTCTTTCGTTGGGGGCAGGGGTGATAATGCCTTCGAGCGGTATCATCGCCTCCTCGAACGTCAGTTCCGGTTCGGAGGCTTCATAAACCTCTCGAGCCATCGCGCGACTGATACCGGTGCGTGCGAGGGTGGGCATACCAGCGATCAAAACAAGGTAGCGAGAATCTCGGTGGGGCAAGCCCATAAATTCATCTGCGATGGCGGCGCTGAACTTCTTCGAACGGGTAGCATCGCGAAGCGCGATCAGAAGCTGATGCTTCGATCTGGAAAGACGCTCGAGCTGCTCTTCAGTGCGCAGCTTCCTGAAGCGCGGAGCTGGAACGTATTGCGTCAGCTTCTCGATCAACCCTCGATGGTCATCCTCCTGGAAGCGCTCGTAGGGGAAGGTGGAGGCGTATTCGCCGACGCGGCGAGCCCAGTGCTGTTTCCACTCGCCGGAGCGAGCACTCGAGAAGATAGTTATCCCGCCGGGGCGCGTGCTCATGGCGTCTTCAGCGAGAGAGTCTCCGTAAACGAAGATGTCGCCGATGTAGACATTGACGTGCTCATCGGGGTGGAGCCGCTGAATGAGATTCAAGGCGGCTCGTAGCGATTTAACCTCGCCGCGCAAGTCGTACAGAATGAACTTCGGATCCTCGCGCGAGAGGCGCAGAAGCGCCTGCATCAGCGCCATGGTTTTTCCGCTGCCCGATTGGCCTGTGACGACGAACAGCCGCTGCGCGTCTAGGCTGGCAAGCCTCGCTGCGTTGAGCAGGTCGTCCGTGCGTTTAAGCCAGACGGGAACGTCTGAGGCCGCGAGGGTCCAGGATGGCGGTGACCCCTCGAGAAATTCACGAGCGAGTTTGTCTTTTACGACCACGTCAAGCGCCGACGCGTCGCTGCTCGCGCTCGTCCACGATACTTGGAAGATGGGGCGGGCAGTGTCGAGATCCTGTTGGCCGATGGTCTGATCATTTGCGAGCACGCTTGCAAACGACAGGCCCTTCTTCATCGACTGGCGCGGGGTATATTTTCCCGGCTGCCCCTTGCTGACCCACTGGACGAAATCAGACAATGTCCCCTTCAGGTGCACGATATTGCGGGATGCTAGGCTCGCTGTTTGAATCGCGCTCAGTTCGTCCGGGATGATAACGTAAGCCTTGCCCAGACCGTTGTCCCGATCTTTTCGGCTCTTTCGAGCTCCAGCGAAAGAATTGGTTCGTTGAGCTTGCTGCCAATGAACACAGGCGTCCATTTGACGTAGTCGACGGCCAGCTGCCGATACCAGTTGTGCTTCTCTCCGGCGATCACTTTATTGTACTCGGTCTCGGTTAGGATGAGACCATGCTCAATCTTCGTGATCTGACCGTGCAGGTAGATGGTTTGAAGGTGAGTAATGTCGTCGTCGATGCTAGCCGAGTCGATCATCCCGTTGAAAATCCGGCGCCTCTGTACGCCTGAGTTCCTCAGGTTCTCCAAGCCGTCATCGTAGTTCCAAGTGTAAATGCGGCGCCATGTGAAATCGAACAGCCGTTCGAGGTCAGCGCAGCCAGTTACCTTCGCATACTCATGAACCAGAAGTTCATCGATGCGCTGTCGGCTGACCAGGCTGCCCTCGACCGCGCCAAGGACCTCGGTCAGCGTTTCGTTGGCGTAGGGCATTGAGGCCAGATCAGCGACCGCCTCCGCTAAAGCGCGGGCGAGTTTGACGGGGTCACCATCGCGGTTCTCACTGGATGCCGAGGCTCCAGCGCCCAGTACGAGGACAACTTCTCCCCGTTCAAGAGCGCCTCGAAGAAAGTTCTCGTCGATATTTGAAGTGAACATCGGTGACTCGGAGCCAAGGAAATCGTCGCGCTTTGAATGCCATGTTGAGCGATGCGCCTCAACTCGAGCTTGCTGTCGTCCCGATCGGCGATAACCCGTCGCTGACCGCGCTTGGGGTGGGTTACCGCTTGGATGCCTGAAGGTCTGATTTCCGGGGCGGCGTTAGAGTCCGCAATTGGCGCGCAGGCGACTTCGACCGCTTGACCGGCGTAAAGGTCGGCTAGGGGGAGCGGACATCGACACCAGCCACGCAAGCCACCCCGCCAACGACGCCGTGTACGAATCATCGCAGGCGGGGCAGACGAGCTGACGATGACAGTGGGTCCACGCCCGCCGATACGGCTGCTTGGCAATCGAGATTGCCAGATTTCTTCCGATATACCATTGGCATATGAAAAAGCGTCACCATATCCCTTTGCAATCCAGAGAGGATGTAACGCCATGGCACAATGCACTGCCACATCGAAGGTCACCGCTCATCCGCCCCCGCCTCAATGACCGCTGCTGGCGCTCTTGGAAGCAGCGCCCGTCCGCGCGTGACGAGTTGTGCTCGCCTGTCGGTAAGCCTCCGGACAGGGGCGCCTGATCGGGGATTCGGTTGGCCACCGGCCGATTCGCCCATAGGTTAGAGGTGATAAGGAGCGAAACGTGTTTCAGATCCTGAGTTTGTCCGGTGGCGGCTATATGGGCCTCTACACGGCATGCGTTCTTGCCGCGCTCGAGGAAGATATCGGCGGCTCCATCATGGATCGCTTCGATTTGGTGGCCGGCACCTCGGTTGGCGGTATCATCGCCCTCGGGCTAGCCAAAGGCATACCGGCCGCGGAAATTCGGGACGCCTTCCTTGCTAGAGGCGCCGATATCTTCACGGACCGACCGCCGCCTCAATCCAAGGTCAGCAAGACGGTTGCTCTACTTCCAAACGCCAAGCGGGCACGTTACGGCCCAGATGCGCTGCGCCAGACCGTTGTCGACTTGGTCGGCGGAGAGACTCGACTGGGCGACCTCGATCATCGTGTGATGATCCCCGCGGTCAACCTGACCAAAGGTCTGCCCCAAGTGTTCAAGACCTCTCACCACCCGACCTTCGTGAGAGACTGGCGGCTCAAGGTGGTCGACGTCGCGCTTGCGACCTCGGCCGCACCGACATTCTTTCCGCTGCATCGGATCGCCGGAGAACTGTTCGCCGACGGTGGTCTTTACGCCAATGCGCCCGATCATCTGGCACTGCACGAAGCCGAACATTTCCTGCGACAACCATTGGAGTCGATCCGGATGCTGAGCATCGGCACAACAACGTCCCGGTTCTCGGTCTCGAACGCGATCGGCGTAAATCTTGGCTGGATGGGCTGGATGGAAGACCAGCGCCTGCCGAACGTCATGATCGCCGCCCAGCAGGAGAACACCAACTACATGATGGGCCATAGGCTGGGCGAGCGGTATCTTCGCATCGATCAGGTCCAGTCCAAGGAGCAGGAACGAAGCCTCGCCCTGGACGTGGCGTCTCCCGCGGCGAAGGCTGACCTCCAGGCGTTGGCGGAAGCCTCAGTCCGCCAACATCTGGGCAAGGGCGTGCTCCCGACCTTGCTTGGCCATCGCGCCGAAGCTCCGACCTTCTACAATCGTGGAGCCTGACCCATGGGTGTCGCCGCCAGCCTGTTCTATTCGACGACTGAAGCCGGTTCAGAAAAATGCCTCGACTGGCGGATCCGGCCTTCCGACGAACAGTTCGACGCGCAGAAGGAACGCTGGAACGACCTCGCTGACGTGCTGAAGGTCAGTCTCGAGGAAAGCTCCGGCTACAAGATCTCTTCATGGCTGCAGGGATCCTACAAATTCGGCACCCAGATCCGTCCGGCGGCGTCCGGTCACGAGTTCGATATCGACCTCGGTGTCTACTATCGCTGGAGCGGTGCCCCCGAGGAGGGCGACTGGTCGCCGCTCGCGTTGAAGGAATTCGTGCAGGACGCACTGATCGACTACGCTGGGGATTCCAGCAATGACGCCGAGGGGTGAGTGATCCAAAGCCGCGCTGCTCTCGCATCCACTTCAACGACGACTTTCATGTCGATGTGCCGTGTTACCACCTTGACGCCGGACGCGATGCGAGAGCCTTGGCCGTGTCGGATGACAGCTGGGAAGACAGCGACCCAAAGGCCATCTACGGATGGTGGAAGGACATGCTTGGCGACGATGTGAGGCCGCGCGCCCGTCGGATCGTCCGCTATTTGAAGATGTGGGCAGCGTTGCATTTCGGGAAAGATGAAGCGCCCCCATCATCCATTCTCCTAACCGTGCTCGTCGCCGATCCTGGAACGGGTTGAACGCGGGGGATATTTCGGGAGACGACGACCTTCTCCTGGCCGTGCTGCGGGCGATAACGGGACGGCTGGACCGCAGCACCCGTGTCGAGAACCCCGTCAATCTCGCTGAAAATCTCAATCGACTCAACCCGGAGGAGACCGATCTTCTTCGGGATCGGCTGGCGATCTTTATGGACGTGGCCGAGAGGGCGACGTCGACCCAGAGCAAGGCGGCCGCGGCCGAGATCTGGTCCGAAATTTTCCTGCACTTTTTCGAGATCCCCGCCGAAGCCGACGAGGGGATTTTGCTGGAAAAGAAGTTTCACGCGCCGACCGTCGCCTTCGTGCCGAACGTCGTGGTCACGGCCGTCAACTCTGACAGGTCTCGTCGTTGGCAGGGGAGAACCAGATTGGACCGATCCCTCGCAACTGCGCGATTGAATTCGCCCTTTCTAACGCGCTTGAACTCCCTGCCGGCGCGGTGGTGTCGTGGACAGTCAGAAACATGGGCCGCGCCGCCGAACGCGAGAATGACATGGGGCATGTGTCGGGGACAGGGCTTTCGACCACCGAAAACTCGGCCTACCCGGGAACGCACTTCGTCGATGTTGCGGTGAAGGTGAATGGCCAGCTCGTCGGGCGGCGCCGCGTGCCGGTCACGATCTCATCATTGGGCGAAGTGAGGCGGAACCCGAGGTCACGGCCCAACTATGTGCAGCACAGATCCCGGAGACGCTGACCACCTATGACGGTGTGTCCACATCCGGCGAATGTGTTCGCAACCAGCGCCTCGGTGCAGCCGCTCCAGCGAGGCTGCATGATGTCTTGATTTCAGACGCCTCAAAAAGGAGACGGACGGCGACTCTTCGCTATGTGCGTCCATCACCCACCTTAAGCGGCGCCAGCGGTCAGGCGCAACCAAGTCTCGACGGCGTTCGGCGAGGCCTCAACCGTGATGAGGCGGTCGCGGATGAAGCCGATCGCCGCCAGAGCGGCTTCGGGTTTGGCGGCTGCGCTCCAGTACAGGGCTTGCTCGACAAGAACGGGCCAGCCGCAAAAGAGCGTCAAGCCCAGCCCGCGTTCGTCCGCCCAGGCCTCAGCGGCGTCTTTGTCCAGCGTCGTTTGCCGGTTGGAGGCCATCAGGACAGCGGCGTCGAGCACGCCCATCGCCAGGCATTTGGCGCCGAAGACATGGATGTCCGAAAGGGAAACCGGCTTGTCGCGGACCTCGACCGCTTTTTCCCAGACATCGGGATCCTCAGCTGAACGGACACAGACGTCGCCCGGGTATTTGCGGCTCGGGTCGTTGATACGTCCGCTTTCGACGCGGTCGGCTCCAAACACGACATCGAAAAGGCCTGCGGCGACGGCCTGGGCTCGCCGTCCGCCTTCAGCGTCCTCTCCGACAAGGGCTTCGATGGCGCCCAGGAGCTGCGCGGGCGTCAGCGCACCCTGATCGCCTGCGTCTCCGTAGCGGACGATATAGCGGCGTCTGACAGCGATGAAGGCGGCCAGCGCCGTTGCCGCCTCGGCTTCGTCTACCGACTGCAGCATGCCGATAAGATTGAGCATGTAGTCGAAAGCAGGACGGCCTCCCGCGTGCACGGGCGTGCCGTCGTCCAGGCGGGTCATCCGGAAGTAGGGCTGGTTGTTCAGCGGCTCACGTCCGGTGACGCCGATGCTGAAACCCAGCTCCGCCGCCAGCGGCACCAGAACCCCGTGGGCCAGGGATCGGGCGGAGAAGGCGTTTGGGTTATCGCCCGCATGCGCCGGCTTGATCGCATAGAGGTCGGCGCGCGGATCGACTGCCTTGGCGATAAGCGCGGTGCCGAGGAAGGCGATGTGGGTCTTTGAGGTTCCGTCTTCGCAGAGTTTGGAGAAGGTCTCCATACGCTCCAGCCAGGCGTCATCGACCAGCCCCTGGGCTGCCTTTGCAGCGGCTGCGCGCAAGATTTCAACGGCGCGGTTGCGGTCGATGTTCATCGCTGCGTCTCGTGCAACTCAAGCAGATCCGCAGGCGAGCATTCCAAAGCGGTGCAGAGCCGCGCGATGGTGCTGAGGCGGGTGTTGTAGCTACGTCGCGCCGCGAGCGACTGCAGGGTGGCCTGCGAAATGCCGGTTTGACGCGAAAGAGAGGCGTAGGTCAGGCGCACGCCCGTCCGTCGGCGATAGCTCTCCATCGCCTCCCTCAACTTCACGATCAGATGAGAATCTTGTATTGACAATACAGTTTCCTGCGGCCTTTATGACAGACTAACCCAGAGCTTCCGATCGCGTCGAGGAGGCTGTAAACGGCGGCGGCATGCTCAAGACCATCAGTTTGTTTTCCGGTATCGGCGGTCTGGATTTCGGATTCGAAGAAGCCGGGTTCGAGACCCGCGTAGCGCTGGAAATCGATCGCTACTGCTGCCGCACGATGCGACTGAATCGGAACTGGTCGGTAATCGAGGACGACGTCAACGCCGTGTCCTCGTCGGACCTGATGCAGCAGGCGGGGGTCGCGGTCGGCGAGACGGACATGTTGATCGGCGGCCCGCCGTGCCAGCCGTTTTCCAAGTCCGGCTATTGGGCGCGCGGCGACGCCTTGCGGCTGGACGACCCGCGTGCGGACACGCTGACAGGCTATCTACGGGTTCTCCGGGACACCCAGCCTCGGGCCTTCCTGCTCGAGAATGTCTATGGCCTCGCCTACCAAAATAAGGATGAGGGGCTTCGCTACATCCTGGACGGCATCGCCCAGATCAACCGCGAGACCGGATCGAACTACAGCGTCACCTGGAAGATGCTGAATACGGCCCATTTCGGGGTGCCCCAGGCCCGCGAACGCGTCTTCATGGTTGGGTCGCGCGAGGGCCGCCCCTTCCAGTTTCCTGAACCGACACACCAACCGGGAGGCAGCGAAGGCGAGGATCTGTTCGCCGGGGCGGAGCCCTATCGGACGGCTTGGGACGCGCTCGGCGATCTGCCGCCTCCCGATCCTGAAGAGCCCGGCCTGAAGGTGGGCGGCAAGTGGGGCGATCTCCTTCCCAGCATCCCGGAGGGCGAAAACTATCTCTGGCATACGGCGCGGGGCGGCGGACAACCGCTGTTCGGCTGGCGTACGCGTTACTGGAGCTTCCTCCTGAAGCTTTCCAAGCGCCTGCCGTCATGGACCGTGCAGGCCCAACCCGGCGCAGCCATCGGGCCGTTCCACTGGGACAACCGGCGGCTGACCTTCGCAGAACTCTCTCGCATCCAGACCTTTCCGGATGGGCTGAAGCTCGACGTGGGTCGGACCGAAATGCAACGCATGCTCGGCAACGCGGTCCCGTCCCTGATCGCCGAGGTGTTGGCGCGAGAAATTCGACGTCAGTTGCTTGATGCGCCCGTTCAGGGGGCATTGGGTCTGTTGCGTCCCCGTATGGCGCATACTCCGCCGCCTGCGGGCGTCGCGCCGGTGCCCAAGCAGTACCATTCGCTCATCGGAGATCATGCCGCGCACCCCGGCACGGGCAAGGGACGCCAGGCCGTCGCGCGAGCCGCGATCGCAGCGGAGTAGGTCGTACCGGCCTGACCGCCCTAATGGGTGGTCGCTGTCCGAAGGGGCCTACCTTGAAACGCGGTTCGGAGCTTTCTCACTATCCGGCCCGCTCCATTCCTGGACCTGCTGGTCCTGCCGCAGCCTCAACCTGCGCCATTCCAGGCCGGTGAAGACGTCATCCAGGTCGCCGGCGGAGCCCAGCGGTAGCGCCGCTTCCGCCTCCAGCCAGAAGCGCTGGGCCAGGGCCTCGTCCGCTTCCCAAGCCTGTCGCCACCACTTCTCCATGCCATTCCGGGCCGCCAGGAGAGCAGATGCGGACGGCAAACGATCACGCTTCGCGTTGCGATTTATGCTCGCGCGCGCCGGAAACAGATTCCACAGATCGCTGCAGGGCCATGCCGTCCAAGGCAGGCAGTGATCGATGTCAAAACCCTGAGCGGTCAGGCGCCCGCCGGTCCATATGCATTCCACCGGTTGGTTTCCGTCGATCAAGCGCCGGCCGACCTTGCGCGCGAGCGCCGTGTCGCGAACCGGATCGAGCCATTGTAGAGCAGCTTCGCATTCTCCCAGCGCGATCGGCCGTCCCATTCTGAGGGCGAAGCCCTCGATTAGACGTGCCCATTCCCTGACCAAAACTGGCTCGACCCACGCGCCTAGCCGCAGCAGGGTGCGCCAAGCAGGGCCTGGAACACCAATAGAGCCGAACCCACGCAGGGTTTCGGCGTCCATGATGATTTCGCCCTGGTGTTTGGTGGAACGCGCCGGCGCTGCCTCGAAAACCGGAGCGTCGGAGTTCGGATACCGCGTGTAGCGTGCAGGCATGCGACAGATGGTGGAGCGAGCATCCCCCAGCGCCTGGGCGATGGCAGTCGCTCGATCGCCAGTGAACCGGGCGCCTATGCGCAGGTCTTGGCCAACCACTTGATCGACAAGCAGTTGGCGGAATGCTGGGCCGGCGAAGCCCAGCCTCTCCGCGCCGCGATTGCCCGGCAATTGCGGCAGTTCGGCTCGAGCGAGCGGCAGGTACATACGCAGCCAGTTCAGAGCTACGGCGCCCAGTGGAACCTCGACAATGTCCGCATCCAGCCGTTCGACTGCTAGGGCCGGCGCGGTGTCGGCGATCCTCGCAAGGGAGCGCAGAAGGCCCAATTTATAGGTCGACGACTTTTCATCGTTGAGGATGATCCCCCGTATCAGGGGCAGCGCGCCTGCACCGTCGTCAGGCATTTGCAGCGCATAGGATGTCCATTGAACACCGGTGCGCCCCTGAAGGTCGGCGCTCTCGCTGATCCGCAGCATCGTCAGGCCGTGCGCGCGGCGTGGGCCTCCATCTCGCCGCGGGGAATCGGCCACATTGGCCGGTCTGGCGCGCCCGCTCCGTCGCGCACAGTTATGAGAAGACGCCCGCCTGGTTTCAGGAGGGCGACAATCTTTCGGAAGGCGCGGCGGCGCTCGTCCGGCGGCAAGTGCATCAAGACGCCGCTGAGGAGGATGACGTCGAACGACAATCCGAGGCGGTGGGTGACGGTCAGGGCCGGCAAGTGGTCTTCGAGCCAACGGATGTCTTTGCCGGCGTGATAGGCGGCGGCAGCGCTTCTCATCGCCCGCGAGGGCTCGACCGCGACAACGTCAAAGCCGCGGCTCTTTAGCCAAGCTGCGTCACGGCCCGAGCCTGCACCGATGTCCAAAGCGAGGCGATCCAAGCCGGGCGGCAGCAAATCTAGAAAGGCGCCATGCACCTCGTCCGATTGCAGGCCCTCATATTGAGCGGCTAGCTCCGCTCCTTGGGCGTCGTATCCCGCCACCGCCCTCATTGCACCTCATCTCCGTCCCTGCACCCAACCTAGGGGAGCAGCCTTCAGTGTTCCAGCGCTTCAGATCGGAGCTGTTCAAGCTCCCACGGCCGTACGGTTTCGCCACGCATTGGCGCGAGATCCCCGCTTAATCTGAGAAGGCGAACCGAGCAGATGGGCTGTCGATCAGCACCTCCAAATCGCGACTGCGCCTTTCCATGAACGAGCAGCGGCTCGTGGGCTGCTGCGCTCCCCTGGACGGAGAAGGCCTGACGGGGCTGTGTATTCTGCCCTGGCCTCTTTCAGTCACGCTTGTGCGGCCTCTCGAAAGGCGGATCTGACCGGAATCCGGTCGGCAGGGCGCAACCGCGCGCTCGAGTTTCTTCCCCGGCCGAAGGCCTCCTCGCGGCACAAGAAACCCTGGCTTCCGGTCCTCCGCGTTGCTGCGGGGCGTCGCTTCGCTCCGCCTGCGCGCCGACCGGCCCCCGGTCTCCCGATCGCCATCGAGGCCGCGACAGGCGTGGCCCGAAGCAAAGGAGAGACTGAGATGGCCGCTATTGGAACCTTCACCGCCCAGGGCGACGGCTACGCTGGGTCGATCACGACCCTGACCCTCGACGTCAAGGCGGCGACCTTCCGGCCGAATAAGAAGGCCGACGACAAGGCTCCAGACTACCGCATCTTCGTTGGCCAGACCGAGTTCGGCGCCGCCTGGAGGAGGACGTCCCGGGAGGAGCGGCAGTACCTCTCGGTCAAGCTGGACGACCCCAGCTTCCCGGCGCCGATCTACGCCTCCCTGGTCGAGGTCGAGGGCGGGCACAGCTTGATCTGGTCCCGCTGAACCGGAGCGGCGGCGCGTGATGCGTGCCGCCGCCCCTTCATCCGAACAACTCATCTCCGAGGAGGCCGCCATGACGCGCCCCGCCGATCCCGCTCGTCCGGATATCTACACCCGGATCACCAACCAGATCATCGACCAGCTGGAGGCCGGCGTCCGGCCTTGGACGCAGCCCTGGACCGGAGGTCATCCGGTCACCCGTCCGCTTCGCCACGACGGCACGCCCTACACCGGCGTCAACATCCTGCTGCTTTGGTCGGAAGCCTTCAGCCGAGGCTTCGCCTCGCCGACCTGGATGACCTTCCGTCAGGCGCTTGCGCTGGGCGCCCACGTTCGCAAAGGCGAGAAGGGCTCCACGGTCGTCTACGCTAACCGGATCGTGCGCACCGAAACCGACGAGGCGGGCGATGAGGTCGAACAGCGCATCCCGTTCCTGAAAGCCTACACTGTCTTTAACGTCGAACAGATCGACGATCTGCCGGACGCTTGCCGGCCGACGCCGCCGGAGCCGATCAATCCCGACAAACGGCTGGAAAGGATCGAACGCTTTTTCGCAGGGCTGGAGGCCGACATCCGTCATGGCGGATCGGCGGCCTATTACGTCCCGGCGTCGGACCGGGTGCAGATGCCGCCGTTCGAGACCTTCCGCGACGCGGGCGCCTACTACGCCACTCTTGGCCATGAGTGCGTCCACTGGACGGGCCATGAAACACGGCTGGCCCGAGACTTCAGCCGCTCGGCTCAGGCCTACGCCCGCGAGGAGCTTGTCGCCGAACTGGGCGCCGCCTTCCTCTGCGCCGACCTGGAACTGGAACTGGAGCCGCGTGAGGACCACGCCGCCTATCTCAGCCACTGGCTCGACGTGCTGAAGGCCGACAAACGGTTCCTGTTCTCGGCGGCGGCCCATGCGCAACGGGCGGTGGCCTGGCTGCATGAAGCGCATCCCTGACGTGCCGGTTTCCTCGCTTTGAGGTTTGAGCCGCGTCCTGATCGGGCGCGGCTTTTCCTTTGTCTGGGGCCGCTGCCGTTGGGGCGGTAGGTTCCGCCTCGGGCCGGCGGGCAAGCGGCCGGGGTGGAACGTCGAGGCGACGGCTGGGCCCTCCCGTAGGCCTACGGGGCGAAGCGGTTGGAGGTCTAGGGCAGGATAGGCTTTGCGCCGGCAATGTCTGACAGAGCCCTTTGCCCATGGACCGCTTCACTGTTCGCCTTCCGCCCGACCTGGCTCGCCGCTTCGATGCGGCGGCGAGCGCGTGCGGCGGGCGGTCGAGGCTGTTGAGGCGGCTGATCGAGGCTTCGGCCGGAGATGGGGATCCGCGTTCCGGACCGGCGTCGGCGGAACCGCTGACCGGAAAACTGACCCTTAGGCTTGGCGCTGCCGATCTCGCCGCCGTAGAGGCTGAGGCGGCGAAGTCCGGCCTGTCGCGCACCCAGTGGGTGGTCGCCCTTGTGCGTCGGCGGCTGTATGCGCAGCCGCAGCTTTCGCCGTCGGAGGCCGTCGCCTTTATCGAGATCCAGCGCGACCTGCGCCGTATCGGCGTGAACCTGAACCAGATCGCCCGGACCGTGAATGCGACGGTCCCGGGTGGGCGGGCGCCTGCTGTCGAGCTGGTTCGCGTCCTCGCCTTTGCAGAGGAGGTCAGAGGCGGCCTGTCGGGCCTGCGGCGGGCGTTCGAGGGCAACCTCGACTACTGGTCGGCCGGCTCATGACGGACTTCCGGCCGCCTTCGGGTTTCGAGGAGGCGCTGCGGCCGCCGGTCCAGCCGGCGCGGGCGCGGATCACGCGGTCGGTGCTTGGGCGGGCGGGAGGGGGACGCGGCGAGGGCGCGCGGGCGACGCTCGCCCGCGTGGCGCGGCGGGCGCCGGAGGCCATGGTCAAGATCACCGGCAAGACGCATGACGCCGGTCATCTCGCCCGGCACCTCGACTATATCTCCCGCAATGGACGCCTGTTCCTGGAAGGTCCGGACGGCGAGCGGCTGAAGGGGCGCGCCGAGGTGCGGACGCTTGCGGACGATTGGGCGGGAGAGCTGTCCGCCGAGCCTCTAGGGCGGCGAGGCGCGGTCTCCATGTCGATCGTCCTGAGCATGCCGGCGGGCACGGAGCCGTTTCGTGTGGAGGACGCGTCGCGGGCCTTTGCGGAGCATGTGTTCGGCGAGCGCTTCTCTTACGTCTTCGTCCTGCACGACGAGGACCGGCATCCGCACGTCCACCTGACGGTGAGGATGTCAGGCCGTAACGGCGCGCGGCTGAATCCCAGGAAGGCGGATCTCCAGAGGTGGCGGGAGGTCTTCGCTGAAGCCCTGCGAGAGCGCGGCGTCGAAGCGGAGGCGACGCCGCGACGGACGCGGGGCGTGGTGCGCAAGGCGGAGCGCACCTCTGTTCGCAAGGCGCGAGAGCGGTTTGAAGCGGGAGCAGGGCCCCTGCCCAAGGTGCTGGCGGGCGCCTTTCGCGAGGCAGCGCGCGGGGAGGGCGAAGGGGCGGTCTGGGAGCGTCAGGCGATCGAGCGTCAGCGCCTCATCCGGCGGGCCTATGTGGCGGAAGCTCTGGCGCTCGCCCGTTCCGATGATCCGCAGGACCGTGAACTCGGACGTTCGGTCGAAGCCTTCGTCCGCAGTCTGCCGAAGCCTGAGACCCGGCGGATGCGGCTGCGCGACCAGATCGTGGCGGTCCGGGACCGCGCCAGCGGCGGAGCGACAAGGTCGCCTGATCCCGGTCCTCGGGGCCGGTCGCGTTGAGGCGATGTCAGGCGGGACGGGCCGCCTTCAGTTCAAGGCGGAGGGCGCGCTGGATGCGCACGGCGTCGGCCTCATAGACGCCGGCGTCGTCGGCGTAGGCGCGCCAGGCCGAGACCGGAGCGCTGACTTCCTCGACCAGGGCGAGGGCTCTTCTGCGGCTGAAGCCGCAGTAGCCACCGAAGGCGACGAGGTCCTCCAGGTCGAAGTCGTCGCGTGCGCCGTTCAGGCTCATCTGATGCTGCCGGGTCCAGGGGCCCGAGGGGTTGTAGGCGTAGGCCACGTCATAGGCGGGGGAGAGCCGCCAGGCGCCGGTGCGGTCCATCAGGAAGGCGATGTTCTTGACGTGGTCGTCCTGGTTGCGGATCAGGATGTTGAAGACCGCGCGGCGGAACTGCTGTTCGATGTCGACCGCCGGCAGGCCGAGCCTGCGGATCGTCTCGACGGCCTGTTCGTAGGCATAGGCGCCGGCGGCGTTGAAATCGAAATGACGGATGGCCGCCAGGGACTGCATGTGCAGCTTGTCGCCCGTGGCCCTTCGGTCGAAACGGCGGGTCATGAAATGGCTGCGGCCGCCCTCCTGGTGGAGGCGGCATTCGGACATGTCGATGCCGGCGTCGGCCGCCATGCGCGAGAAGGCGTATTCGATCAGGCCGAAGCCCTGCGGATCGGCCAGTTCCTTGTCGCGGTTGTTGCTCACCCCGTCGAACTTGATCAGCCAGTAGGTGAAGCCCGCATCCGCCGGGAGTTGGCCGGAACGGAATTCGCCTGTGGCCTCATTCCAGGCGAGCACCGCCTTGGCGCGGGCTCCGCCGGCCGAGGTGCCGACGCGCAGGATCTCTTCCAGCGTATCGCGGTCGTCCTCGCCGGACAGGACGCCGTGCAGGTCGGCGCGGGCGTCGAGGACCTGGTTGGCGAGGTCGACGAGGGCGTCGATCTGGATCGGGCGCGAGCGGCGCTCGGTCTTGAGGATGGTCGGGTGGAACTCAAGCGCGCCCATGCCGCGCGTGCCGATGTAGCAGAGGCGTTCCACCGGATTGAAGCTGGCGGCGTCGCGGCCTTCGCGTGCGAGCCAGGCGTCGATCAGGGCGTTGCCGTACTTGTCGGGAAGGAGTCCGCCAGGAGGCCGGGCAGGCCCTTGAAGGCGTCTCGCGGCAGTTCTGGAAAGGCGTAGGGCGCCGCGTTCAGCGGCATGACGAGGGCGCCAGCTCCACGCCGCTGCCGAGGAAGTCGGGCATGTACTGGAAGACGGCGTGGCCGCGCGCCTCGACCCAGCTGACGGCGCCGATGTCGGTGCCCCACAGGCGGATGACGGCGTCGGTCATGACTGGTCGCCCCAGGCCCAGCGGGAGGCGGGCGGGGGCGAGGCGGCGGGCGCCGCCCGTTTACGCTCCCGGCCGGCCGGGCGCACCCGTTCGACCGGGCGGATGTCCAGGGCGGGCGTCAGGGCGTCGAGGCGGCCGGCGATCTGCAGGGCGTCCATCACGCGGATGAGGTTGTCGAGGGAGATGTTCTTTCCGTCTTCCAGGCGGCGCAGGGTGCTGAGCGACAGCCCCGCCTCCGTCGCGAGTTGCGCTTGGGTGAGGTTCCGGCTGAGGCGTTCAGCCGCCAGTCCACGACCCAGACGCTCGGCCTGGCGATCGATTTCCGCCTCAGCGATCGGCATGCAATCCTCCATATATGAACGATTGTCGCTCATCAGTTATGATGTCGTCTATATATGAATGATTGTGAGGAGTCCAGGTAGGGTGGGCTGTTATCGCTCATATATGATCATTAATGCCATTCAAGTCGCATAATGGTTCATATGTAGATGTTTATGGCTCAGCGATCCCTATCCCGTATCCGCGCCTGACCAGCCTCGCGGTCGAACCGTCGGCCGGCGTCGAGGTGACGGATGACGCGGGCGACGGCGCGCCGCATCAGGCGGTCCCGGGCGGCGGGGTCCTTGATGAGGGCGCTGACGGCGATGGCGACCTGGGCCATGCGCGTCGGCGCCTGGGTTTCAGCCCGGATCCGGTCTTCGTCCTTCCGGGCTGTCTTGCGGGGCGGGGTCTTTCGTTCCGACGCCTGGCGGTCGATCTCCCGGGGACGATAGCCCCGCACCTGGAGGTCGAGAGCCTGGGCCTGGACCCAGACCTCTCTGCGGAAGGCCTGATCGCCGCTGACGACGATCTCGCGCCAGCCGCGGTGGTCGGCGATCCGGAGCATGTCCCTGACCACGTCGGGATAGGGCTCGCGCGCGGTGAGGCGCCGGCCATGATCCCGAAAAAGCGCCTCGCCGCTCCGGTTGTCCCGGTGGAAGCGTTCGACCCTGCCTCTCCGGTCGTGCTCGACGAGGTATTTCGCCTCCAGCCCCTCGGGCAGGTCGCCCTTGCGGCGCGAGATCGGGGCCTGCTTCGGGGCGCGGCCGGGAACGGGGCTGAGCGCGTTCTCCGTGTCGCGAACGGGGGCGCTGCGGCTTTGTTTCCAACCATCAGCCTCTCCCCTCGGCGCGGTCTCGCGGCGCGGCCGCATGGTCGATGAGGGCGTCCACCCAGGCCGCGACCTGGACCTCGTCGGCCCCATGGCCCGGAGGCAGGGGCGCGCCCTCCTGCTTAAGCGAACGGACCAGGCCCTCGAAGCTCCAGTCGTCGTTTTCTGGGGCCGGTCCCGGGGAGGGCGGCGCTGGAGAAAGCCGGGGCGCCGGCGACGCAGGAATGGGGGGCACGTCCGGAGGCGCGACGGGCCGGCCTTTCAGCTCGGGGTGGGAGAAGAAGCGAAGCTTGCGGCCGAGAATGGGCGGCAGGCCGGCCTTCAGGACGATGAGGGCGTCGGCGTTCATCTGCATGAGGCTCCTGGGGCAGCATTAAAGAGCGCCTCTGGTCGGACTGGGTGATGGAGCGCCTTCCGGCGCCCAGCATGGCGGGCCGGCTGCGAGACAGGGCGGCGTAGGTATAGGCGCCGAGCCTTTCGCTGAGATCCCGGGCCGTCTTGAGGCTCCTTGGGCGCGAAGGCGACCTCGACGGCGCAGTTGGACATGATCTCCTCGGCGACGTCCGGCCCGTAGATGGCCCGGAGCTGGGCGGGGCTTTGCAGGACGGGCAGGAGGCGCAGCCCATAGCCGGCCACATAGGCGAAGGCCCGAGCGAGGACGCCGGCGTGGCCGAGGCGGGCGAACTCGTCGAGCAGGACCAGGACGTCCAGAGGCTCGGCCCGGCGATCCGGCAGGCGGCGGGTGTTCAGGTCTACGAGCTGCTGGAAGAAGAGGCTGTAGAGCGGGGCGCAGCGCGCGACATTGTCGGGGGAGACGCCGAGGTAGATAGAGGTCGGGCGGGTTCTCAGGCTTCTCAGGTCCATATCCGAGGACGCGGTCGCGGCGTCGACCAGGGGTTCAGCCAGAGCGCCATGCGCGCCGTGATGGTCTGTTTGATGGAGGCGAAGGTGTTCTCGCCGGCCGTGGCGAAGTCGAGGAGAGCGGCGACGCAGTAGGACGACAGGGGGCGTTCGGAGCCAGCGCGGGCCTCGATCAGGGCGGGAAGGCGTCGGCGGGGATCGCCGCCGGTGAGCTGGCGGAAGATCTCGCCCAGGGTGAAGGGCAGGTCGGGCGTTTCGGCCACATAGGCGCCGACGCCGATGAAGCCGGTCCGCGCCGCCTCGTTCCAGAAAGGATCGGCGTGCTCTGGCGCCGGGAAGAGCATGGTCGCGATCTTCTGGAGCTCGTCGAGGGTCTCGACCGGATTGCGCCGGTTGATGTGGCCGAGCGGATTATAGCGCGCGGTGCGCCCCTGCGGATCCAGCGGATCAAAGCGCCAGACCGTCTGGCCGCAGCCGGCGCGGTAGCCGGCGGTCGCTGCCCAGTTCTCCTGTTTGACGTCGAGCACCACGACCGAACCGGGCCAGGTGAGGAGATTGGGAATGACCACGCCGACGCCCTTGCCGGTCCGGGTCGGGGCGTGGAGGAGGACGTGCTCGGGACCGTCGAAGACCAGGGGGCGGCCCTTCGCCTGGCCGACGACGATGCCGGATCGCGCCCGAAGCCCGGCCCGGGCGATCTCCGCGCCGTTCGCCCAGCGCGCGGCGCCGTGAAGAGGGCGGCGGCGTGAAAGGATGCTTGCCGCGGCCATGACGATGAGCAGAAGGGCGCTCGAGCCGGCGCCGACGCCGAGCCATCGCGACAGCTCCGGGTCATGCCGCGATCGCCAGACCCAGGCGGGAAGCCTGACCCAGTCGAGATCCGGCGCGAGTTGTCCCGTGCCGGCCATGGCGATGATCAGGGTCAGCGCCGCGCCGATCCCGGTTAGGGCGAGGCCGGCGACGGCCCAGGCCGCCGCCCTAGCCGCGGGCGAGGCGTTTGCGAGCGGGGTCATGCCAGACCTCCGTCATCCGGAAGCGGCCATCGACCTTCTTCATTTGCACCACCACATCCACCATCAGGTGCAGCAGGTTGCGAATGTCCTCGCGCGGCAGGTCGCGGCCGCCCTCGGACTCGCGCACCAGCAGGGTGAGTTGCTCGAAGGCCAGGGCCGCTGAGTCCGCGTGTACGGTGGTGATCGAGCCGGGGTGCCCGGAGTTGACGGTGCGAAGGAAGAAGAAGGCGGCGGCGCCGTCGCGCAGTTCCTGCAGCAGGATCCGGTCGGGACGCATGCGCAGGGCACTTTCCAGCAGGGCCCTGGGACCAGTCCTGGCCAGACCCTGGCCGTCCTTGGCATAGAGGAGATGGACGGCGTTGCGATGCGGGACCGTCAGTTCGCGCGTATCCTCGATCGTCAGCAGCCGCTCATGGAGCGGAATGAGCTCGACCAACCCCTTGGCGAAGGTGGTCTTGCCCGAACCGGTGGCTCCGGAGATGAGGATGTTGCGGCGGCTCTCCACCGCCAGCCGGAAGAAGCCGGGCCAGTCCCCGCCCTGCCTCAAGGCGATCAGGGCGGAGTCTGTTTCGTCGATCTCGTGGCCGCTCACGGCCGTCGCCGTCGCGAACAGGCCTGCGGCTTCGAAGTCCTCAAGCCCCATGCGGCGGCTGGAAGGCTTGCGGATCGTCAGGGAGATCATGTCGGCCGGGACGGCGGGGAAGAACGATCTGGCATCGCTCGTTTCCGGGCAGGACGGTGGAGCAGATCGGATGTACGGCATCGACGTCCTGGCGGGTGAAGGCCGCCGCCGCGACCGCAAGCGTATGCAGCCAGGCTTCGGTCAGGGCTGGAACCTTGTGCCAGCGCCATCGGCCGGAAGCTTCCACCCCCACCTCGCCCGGGCGGTTGACCACCACTTCGGTGACCGCCTCCGGTTCAAGGATGGGGCTGAGCGGAGCGAGGTAATGGTCCAGGACGGCGGTGTCTCCCATCAGCGCGGCCGGAGGCGATAGACGTTCGCGAAATTGAGATCCTGGGCCACGAAGATGGAGACCTCGGACCCCTGGCCCTTGCGCAGGGTGGGCGGGATGGCGATCGAGTTCTGCAAGGCGATGGCGGCGGCGTCGGACGGGACCCGTGCGGAGGACTGGAGGTCCTGCCCCCGGTCAGCCGCCGCATAGACGCCGTCATCGACGATCGACAACAGAAGGGCGCCGCCGAAGCGGTCCCAGAAACGGGTGTCGATCTCGCCGTCGAAGCCGGAGCGGCCAAGAGCGTCGGCCGCGGGCGAGGCGAGGGCCACCGCCACACCTGTCGGCGTGACAGCCCGGGTCCACAGGACGAAGAGCCGGCGACGACCGGTCTCGAGCCCGCCGCGGTATTCGCCCACAACCCGCGTTCCGCGCTCCATCAGGACCACGGTCCCATTGTCCGAATAGACGTCGCGGGACACCAGACAGCTGACATAGCCCGGCGTGGCGCTGTCCATGGCGGTCTGCAGCACGCAGGGCAGGCTGGTCCCGGCGGTGATCAGGAGGTTGCGATCGGGAAGGACACCCGCCCTGGCCTCGCCGATCGGGCTGAGGCGGCGAAGCTCGTCGAGCGAGGTAAGGCTCCGTGGGTCGGTCAGCGGCAGGGGGAGGCGGGGCCGGGGGCGGGGGAGGCCCGGCCGGAGCGGCTATAGGCCAGAAGGGGCGCCCGCCGGGCGCTCTCGGCCAAGGCGCGCCTTTCATCCGCCGGCGAGGTCGAGGGGCTGGTCCGGTCGTGGGAAGGCTCGATCGCCGGCAGGACTTCAGCCTCGCCAGTCAGCGGCGCCGCATGGGGATCCCCCGCGTCGCCGATGGGCGGCGGGGGCTCGCGGCGACGGGCGGGTTCAAACGGCGCGCCCTGGCGGGCCGGCTGGTCGGCGGCGGGTGGTTTCCGATCCCGGGCGTCGCCCCGGTCCCAGGTCGCGAAGAGGAAGACGCCGCAGCCGGCGGCGAGGGCGGCGAGCGTGATCATCCGCCCCTGGCGTCCGCCGAGCCGGCCGGCAATGGGAGAGACGCCCCGGTCCTGACCGGTCGGCGGGACGTCGGGGCGGTCGACGGCGTGGGGCGGCGGCGCGGGGTCGGCGGTCATGATCGGCCTCCCGTGAGATCGCGTGCGACCGTCGCAGTGGCGGTGCCGCTCGCGGTCGCGGCGCTGCGCGGATCCCAGGCCTCGTTGAAGATGCACAGGACCGAGGCGCCGCGGCGCAATCGCAGGCCGCGCGCGGTGCCATGGATGACCACGAACTCTCCACGGACGTCATAGGGGATGAGCCGCTCGCCTCCGTCCTCGGCCACTTCGAATATGGCCGGAAAGGCCTGGGCGCCAGGGAAGCGAAGGACGGTGAAGCGGCCGTTGTCGCTGACCTCGCTGGGCTGAATCCGGCTGTCGCCCTGGACCGAATAGGCGAGATTGCGCGGCCCCTGGATCGCGCCCTGCTGAAGTTCGAGGCTGACGAGGCGTTCCTCCGCGAGATCGGCGGCCCTCGCCAGGCTGGCGGCCGCGCGGGCCTGATCGTCGTCGGGGTAGAGGAAGCGGATCTGATAGGCGACCGAGGTGCGCGCGCCCGGGTCGCGCGCGACCAGTTCGAAGGCGTAGTAACGGGCGTGTCCAGCGCGGTCGGTGACCACCAGGAGATTGGTGGTCTGGTGGCGTTCGCGCGGTTTGAGGAAAAGGACCGAGCCTTCGGCGGCGACCTCCCAGGCCACGCTGTCGCCTATGGCGGCGTGCCGGATCGTCTCCTCGGGCGAAAAGACGATCTGGGTCGCGGTGCGAAAGGCCCCCGCCACGCGATAGACCTCGCCGGGGGCGTAGACGACCTCGCGCATGCGGGCGTCCGGCGTTTCTTGAGCGAGGACGGGGGCGGCGAGCGTCAGGGCGCCCAGGCTGATGGATAGGGCGAGAGCTTTCATCGGATGACCTCCGGGTCGGCGCGATAGGAGACGACCTGGAATCCGAGGGGATTGCGCAGCCGGTCGGCCTCCGTCATCGGCGCGCGGGTCCAGGTGAAGGCTATGGTGGCGATCCAGTCGCTCTCCACGACCTGCCGGGCGTGTCGGACCGTGCGGCGGAAACGGACATTGGCGACGTCGTCATTGATGAAGCCGATGGCGCGGATGGCGACGACGGCCTCGCCGTCAGGCCCGTAAAGGTTCTGCGGGCTCTGAGGATTGGAGCCGCGGTAAAGCTCGGACCATCGGGTCTGTTCGCCGGGCGCCGAGAGGACGGACACCATGCGGAAGGCGTCCTCGGCGGCCGGGTCGAGATAGCCCTCCCGGGCGCGCACATATTGGGCGAGGAAGTATTTGCTGACGGCCTCGTCGTAGCGGGCCGGGCCCTGGTCCGATGAGAGCCCCTGACTACGTCCAGCGCACCGGTCGACTGATCGACGCGGATGACGAAGGGTTCGGTCGTCTTCAGCGGCGTCAGAGCGATGACGGCCAGGCTTGAGGCGGCGGCGAGAAGCGTGGTCGCGCCCGCCGCGGTCCAGGCGAAGCGTCGCGAGCGAAGGGCGGAGGACAGACGGTCCTGATCCCAGCGTCGCGCCTCGGCGAAGTAGCGCTTCAGGTCGTCGGAGGGGACGCCGGTCATGTGCAGCCTCCGGGCGGCGGTGTTTGGGCGCTGACAGCGGCGGCCGCTGTCGGGGCCGGTTCAGGCGAGAGAATGGAGCCATGCGCATTGGCCGGGCGTCGGGCGGTTCCGTCGCAGGTCGGCAAGTCCGGGCCGGTCAGGGAGGCGCAGCCGCTGAGGACGCAGGCCTCTAGAAGGCAGAGGAAGGGAAGCGGGATGCGAAATGACATGTCAGGCTCCATTCGGTCGGATGGTCCCGCCGCTCCGGGGCGGCTGGCGGCTGGCCTCCTGAGGCCCGCGGGCGGCGCCGGAGCGTCCGGATCCCAGGGCGGCGGCGTTGGCGAAATCAGCCAGACCCGCGCTGGCGCCGCCGGCGACGCCTGCGGCGATGGCCGGGGTCTGCAGGAAGAAGATCGCGCCGAGCAGGCACAGGGCGATGAAGATGAGACCGCCGATCATCGGGTCGGCGCCCTGGATCGATCCCCACTGGTCCCGCACAAGGGAGAGAACGAGCTGGAAGATGACGATCATCAGGGCGAAGAGGACGAGATAGTTCACCGCCTGGCTCAGCCAGCCGAAGAAGAAGCGGCGAGTGGCGTCGAACAGGGCGCAGGCGATGAAGATCGGACCAAGGGTCACCAGCAGGGCCAGGGCCAGCTTGGCGACCAGGACCACCCCGAAGCCCAGGGCTGCGGCCAGAGCGCCGATGATGAAGACCGCCGCCGAGATGACGTAGGGGCCCGGATTGAAGGCCGAGGCGTCGCGGGCGATGTCCTCGCCCAGCCAGGCCGCATGGGCGAAGAACTGGTCGAAGGCGGCGCCGACGCTCGGCGCCTCTGCTCCGCTGACCGCGCGGGTCAGGACATTGGGCAGGCCGGTGAAGAGCGGTTCGGTGACAAAGCTGGAATAGGCTGTCGTGGTCGCCAGGGCGTAGATCAGGGCGAGCTTGATCGAACGGACGGCGAAATCCATCACGGGCTCGCTAATGGCGCCGCGCAGGATGGCGAAGCCGTAGAGGACCACATAGAGGACGAGGGCGATCCTCAGAGGGCCCTCGACTTCGGCGATCACCGCGGACAGGCGGCTGCTGAGGAATTCGTTCAGGCGGCCGTCGATGAAGTCATAGCTTGGCTCGAAGACCCGGAATTCCATGATCAGGGCTCCCGGAAGGTTTGGGCGTAGGCGGCCATACGTTCGCGACGCCGGGCCTCGGCCAGACCCTGGCGGGCGACGACGCAATCGCGGGTCCTCCGGCCTGCGTCGCAGTCCGCCACAACCTTAGCGGCGCTCCCCGGCGCCTGTGCGAAGCCTTCGGCGTCTCGTGGCGGTGGCGAGCAGGCCGGGAGAAGGACGCAGGCGAGAAGGACGACAGGGCGGGTCATCGGAAGGCGCGCTCATAGACCGCCTGTCGCGCCGTCCTTGCGGCTTCGGCCTGTTCGCGGGCGCGTTGTTCCTCGAGCCGGGCTTCCGCGGCCTGGGTCAGGGCGAGACCCTGAAGGCGGAGCTGTTCGTTCTGGATCAGGGCCTGTTCAGCCGCGAGGCGGGCCTCGAGATCCATCACGGCGCGGGCGTTGGGGGCGGCGTCCAGGGCGCGGCGCAGGCTTTCCAGGCCCTCGAGTCTCTGATCGGACGCCTGGCTGACGGCCTCGCCGATGGCCAGATCCCGGGCCGTCCGAGCCCCGACCGTTCGAGGCTGTCGCGATAATAGGTATCCGCGTCCCCTGAGGGCGGGGTGTAGAGGCGGGTCTCGCGGCGGATGGCGGCGGCGCGGTCCGCCAGATCGCCGAGCGCCGTCAGGTCTCCGTCAGCCGCCGCCCGCAGAGCCCTCAGGTCCGGCAGCGGATTGCGGACTTCGGGAAGACCGAGGACGCTCGCCAGGGCGTTGACGTCGGAGATGGCGTTCAGGCTGTCGAACAGGGCCTGACCCTGTTCGACCTGGGCCTGAAGCGCGCGAAGCTGCTGCAAGGCGGTGCGGGCGTCCTCGACCAGCCGGGCGTAGGCGGTCGGGTCGTGAACGATGTGCTGGGCCTGGACGGCCGGGGCTGAGGACAGGAGGACGGCGCCGATCAGGGCCGCGAGCGACCGGGCGTTCATGAGACTCTCCTTCGGGCATGGAAGAGGTCGCGCCATTGGGCGTAGTCGTCGCCCGTCTCGGCGCGGATCTGGTCGAGCAGGGCGACGGTTTCGGTCCGGCCCGACAGGACCGACAGGGCGTCGTCCATGCCGCTGAGGTCGAGCTCGACCACCAGGCTGTCGTGACCCTGCTTGACCAGGAAACAATGGGACGCGGGCGTCAGCTCGTCGCGGACCAGCCGGAACTCGGCCTCGCTCAGGCCGAAGCCGTCGACGTAGTCGCGGGCCTGGGCGTGGGCGTTGGGCAGGAAGATCTTGGTCGCGCACTGTTCCAGGACGGCGTGAGCGATGGGCGAGCGCAGGACGTCGGCGGGCGACTGGGTGCCGAACACCATCAGTGCGTTCTGCTTGCGCCAGGTCTTCAGGCCGTCCTGGGCCAGGTCGGTGAAGGCGGGATCGCCGAGGACCTTCCAGAACTCGTCGATGTCCAGGACCAGCCGGCGACCGTCCACCCGTTCGGCGATTCGGTGGAAGAGGTAGAGCATGGCCGGGGTCCGAACCTCGTCATGGTCCAGCACCCGGGTCATGTCGAAGCCGGCCAGGGGAGCCTCCAGGCTGAGGGCGTCCTCCTCATTGTCGAGAACCCAGCCGAGCGGGCCCCCGCGCTGCCAGCGCTCGAGACGGGCGCCGACGCCCCCGGCGTCGCCTTGGCCCAGCAGGCTCCTCAGGGCGATGATGGACCTCTGTTGGCGGGGAGGGCCTCCAGCGCCGCGACGCCATGATCGATCGCCCGGGTCTCGGCGACGGTCAGGCTTTCATTCGGACGGCTGACCAGGGCCCGGACCAGGCGGACCAGGAAGGCGCGGTTATGAGACGACGGGGGCAGGGCCTTGAACGGGGCGAAGCCGGTCGGCTCGCCGTTCGTTAGCGTCAGATAGGTGCCGCCGCAGGCGCGCACGAAGATCTCTGCGCCCCGATCCTTGTCGATGAAGATTTGCTGGGCGCCGAACCGCTCCAGCTGGGCCAGCATGAAGTTCTGGACGACCGTTTTCCCAGAACCGGAAGGCCCGCAGATGAAAGTGTGGCCGAGGTCGCCGACGTGGAAGTTGAAATAGAAGGGCGATCCTGCGGTCGTCCTCAGGGCGGCCACGGCCGGCCCCCAGTGGTTTCCGGCCGCCCTGCCGACCGGATGGGAATGGAAGGGGGCGAGCGCCGCGAATTGCGCGAGGTGATGGCCGCCGGGCGGGTGCGCCGCGCGAAGCGCCGGGAAACTGGGACCAGAAGGCGGCTTCGAGACCGAGGTCTTCGCGCGCCACGACCAGGCCGGAATCCGCCAGTATGGCGCGCGTCTTGGACAGATGCTCCGCCAGGGCCGCGGGCGTATCGCCGTAGACCAGGACCGAAGCCTGGTGTTCGCCCATGACGAAGCGGTTGCTCGTCAGTTCGTCCAGGGCCTCCGACAGTCCGGCGATCTGGGAGCCGGCCCGGTCGCGGGCCGAGACCATCTGGTTCTGTTTGCGCTCCATCACAGCCCGGGCAGAGGCCTTGGAGAGGAAGGCGAAGGACTGGGTGACGACAAAGCTGAAGCGGGCGCTGAGCAGGGCGTTCCACAGGCCGGGCCGGGTCGTGGCCGGATACTCCTTGATGGCCAGGACGCCGGCGTAACGGGCCGAAGCCACCTCCCGCAGTTCCAGGGTCTCCCGGCCAAAGATGGCGCGGTTGGCGTAGAGGGCGCCGCCGAGGTGGCCGTAGACGATAGGGGCGGGCGATCGGCGTCCGGTTAGAACCAGCCCCATGAGCTCCATGGGTTCGGAGAACCACAGGCCGTTCTTCTCATAGAGCCCGAGGCGGCGGGGGCGTAGCGGTCCAGATACTGGGCGAGGTCGCGTCCGGCTTCCTCGATCCGGCGCAAATGGACGGTGGCGGGTTCGAGGTCTTCGCCTCGCGCCTTGCCCAGACGCCGTATCAGGGCGGCTGTCTTGTTTGACGGCGCGCGGCCCGGATGCAGGACCAGGGTGACGAAGAGTTCGTTGACCCAAAGAGGCTTGTCCGCCGTCCGGGCGTTCCAGGCGGCGCCCAAGTCGGCCGCGAAGGCGGAGCGATAGCCCGTGGAGGGTTCAGGCTCGATCCTGCGACGGATGAGGTGGTGCCAGACCGCGAACTGCTCGTCAGCGAGGTTTCGCCAGGCCTGGTTCAGCTTGAGGTGCCAGTCGTTGAGGTCGCGGGCGTCGGCCGTCTCGAAGCTTGCGCCCTGGATCTGGAACACCAGCATGAGGGCGCCGCTGTCGAGGGCCACGACATGATCGCTGACGTGGCGTGCATATGGCAGGTGCGATCGGGCGTCGTTCTCGCGCTTGAGCCGGCTCTTGCTGATCCCGCCTTCAGCCACGGGTCAGCTCCGAGGCGCGGTAGCGACGGACCAGGGGCAGGGGGAGGGCGAGCTTCCACCCCACAGGGCGCTGTTTCTGGCCCGCCCCTTGGTGTCGACATAGACGAAGAGCAGCCGGAAGGCGTTGTGGTCGGCGCGGCAGACGGCGCGAAACACCATGTGCAGGGCGGGGGCGACCAGCAGGTAGAGGAGGCTGCCCCCGATAAGGAAGACCAGTCCGGAGAGGATGACATTGACCCCCATGGCCTCCATGGGAACGCCCATGACCATGGCCGGCCGGGTGCAGGCCAGGAAGAGCGGGTCCTCGGCCAGGCCTTCCTCAGCCATGATCGCCTCCGGCAAGAAGACGGACCGCGGCCAGAACAATGACCAGACCGCTCCCCAGACCGCCGACGATCTGGGCGCAACGCAGGGGAGAGATCAGCCGGCGTCCGAGCGCCAGGCCGAGGGCGAAGGCGGTCCCGACCGCCCCGAGGAGAGAAGGGCGGGGCTCATCAGGCGCCGCCCGTGATGAGGTTGACGATCTCGGCCGCGCCGAAGACCACGATGATCCCGAGCACGACGATGGCCGCCCGCCGGAGATCAAACAGGCCGAACATCCAGAGGATGCCGACCACCACCACGGCCAGGACCGCCAACAGCCGGGCGGTGTTGCCGGTGAGCATGTCGACGACGTTCTGGAGCAGGCCTTCAATATTGGCCGAGGCGAAGGCGGGCTGGACCAGCAGAAGGCTGGAGGCGCCGGCGATCAGGGCAGCGGCGAAGAGGCGCTGCGTCCTGGAAGACTGTCGGATCATTTCTGACCTCCCGAGGCGTTTCCGGTGGAAGCGAAGACCAAGCGCGCGCTCGCCTGCGCCCGTCCGAAGACGTCCCAGCCGGCGAGGGGACTCTGTTCGACAGGGCTCTCCGATGCGGCGACGGGCGCCTGAGGGTGAGAGGCGCGCGGGACTGGAGCCAGGCCGAGCGTTCCGGCGGCGGCCTCGACCCGGGCGACATAGCCGTTGCGAAAGCCGCGCTCCGGATGACCCGTATTGTATCGCGACAGGGCGACCCTCAGGCTCTGCTGCGGCGTCTCGTCCGCTCGCGGCCGATAGCCGGCGCGCAGGACGTGGTCCGCGGCGGCGAGGTTGCGGCAGGGATCGAAGACGGCTTCGGGGCTCAGGCCGAGCCACTCTAGATTGTCGCTGTTGATCTGGGCCAGGCCGAGATCGAGGTTGGCGCCGCGGTCGAGCAGGCCGCGCGCGATCCGGGCGGCGTCGGCGGCGTCCCTGGCGCGTCGCGCTGGGCGCGGACCGCGATTGACGCCGATGGCCAGGGGATCGAACCGGCTTTCGGCCCAGGCCACGGCGGCCAGGGTCTCCGGCGCGCTCTGTGGAGCGCAGGTCTGGGCCAGGATGAGGATGGCGGCGAGATCCAGCAAGGCGGGGCTCCGGGTTGTGGAGCCTCATTCAGCCTTGCCGCGGGCCGGGCATCGACCCGGCGCCTCCCTGTCGCAGGTCTACGGTGGGGCGATGACGGGGGCCGGCGAGGCGGCGGCGAGCCGCGCCACCGCCTGGATGCGGGTTCTCACTCCGAACAGGCGGCAGGCGTCCGCCAGATGTTCGTCGACCGTGCGAGGCGAGAGGCCCAGGGTCGCGGCGATCCGGCTCGATGTCAGACCCTCGGAGGCCAGGGTCAGGCACTGGCGCTGACGATCCGTCAGGGCGTCGACCGGAGCAGGGAGAGACGACGTCGGGCGCATGAGGCCAGCACAGCCCGCCTTTCGCCCTGCGGCCAGCCCGCAACTTCCCGGCGTTGGATTTACGGAGCCTGGTCGGCGGGAGGTTCGTCCTCGTCGCTCATGTCCGGCGGAACCAGCTTCTCAAGCCTCTGCTGCAGCCATATCCGCGCAGCCTCGTCGCGACGGACAGCCTGCATGGCCAGTTCGCGGAAGGCGCGGGTCACCGTATTGATGATGGTGCGGCCGTCCAGTTCGGCGATCCCGTCCCCCATGTCGTCGTCGAGGGCGTGCAGGGCGACCACCAGGATCTCGACGAGCTTGTTGTCGGCCGCCCTCAGGGCGAACTCCGGCGAGCCGAGCGCCATGGCGGTGAAGATGGCGTAGGGATCGGAATCCGTGACCCGGGCGAAGCGATGGATGCGTTCGTGATGGACCTTGCCCTTGCCGGCCTCGAACAATTCATAGGTCCGCAGACGCATCCCCATGGCGTCCGCCACGTCGATGGTGCGCATCCGGCGGTGCGTACGGATGAGGCGGAGCGACGCCGAAAGCGTCGCGCTCTGGGATTGGCGTTTCTCCGGGCCCATCGTCCGCATTTCTCCCTGCTGACGAGGTGTGCGGACTGAACCCCAGCACCCCTGCAGGTTGAAAAATGGGCCAGTGCTGACTCAAATGAAAGTCAGGAAATAAACGGGTGCCGGAAACTTGCGCGATGACGAAAATAACCTGCGGTTATTGGCCGTGTCGTCTCGCATGTCTTGGGTGCGACGGGAGAGTGGGAGATGAGACTGCATGATCCCTATCACATGGCCCTTTCGGCCCTCTCGGGATTCGTGGGGAGGGCCGTTTCGGGGCGGGCATGCCCATGGTGGTCACGACCCTGGCCCGCGAACTCGGCCTGAGCCCAACGCCCGTCCGGGAAGCGCTGGCCAGGCTGGCCGGGGAAGGGGTGATCGAGCACTGGCCCGGACGGGGCTATTTCGCACCGCGACTGGCTGCGAGCGATATCGTCGAGGCTCTACGACTATCATCAACGCCTTATTCTCTGGGCGATTGATGCGCCAGTCGCTGCGGGCGGGCTGGCTGTAGAGCAGAAGGAAGCCTCGCTCCTTGATCGTCTCGAACGGGTGTTCGCCGGAGCGGCGGGGCGATCCGGCAACAGGGTCCTGATCCGCGCCCAGCGCCTGGCGTCAGTCCGCCTTCGTCCGGTTCGTGCGGTCGAGATGACGGTGGCTCCGGTGACACTGGGCGAGGTCGAGCGCCTCGAGGCCCTTTCCGGGAACGAGGAACTGACCGGCTTCAGGGAGGAGGTCATCCGGTATCATGAAGGACGGATGGAGACGGTCGCCAGCATCTCCGCAGCCGTCCGCCGGTCAGGCGAAAGTATAGTTTAAATATAGCTGTCAAATAGGCAGGGGCGGGTGCTTTCTCGAGATACCGGCGCATTCCGCGTCGGTCCCAGGAGGTACTGTCATGTTGAAGACCCTGTCCGGCCTGATCCGCCTCGGATCGGCCTCCGTCCATACCCGCGCCGAGGTCGGCATCCAGAAAGCTGAACTCACCCCCATCTACCGCTACGACGACCTCGGCGCCCGCGCTGACATCGTACGGCTTGGTGGAGCCGAGCAACAAACCCGGGCGGATTCTCCCCGCGGTCAGTTCGAACTGATCCCGGTCCAGCGCTGGGAGATGAACGGCGCGACCCGCTAAAACGGCTGAGGGCGTCGCTTTTCTAGCGGCGTCCTCACGGCCGAAGGGAGATGAGAGATGACGGCTGTGTTCAGACCTGATGTCCATGCTGTGGCGGTCGACGACGCCCTGATCATTCTGGATTTGATGCGGGATGAATACCTCTGCTTGCCGGGGGCGGTGGCGGACGGAGATGGTGGGATCCAGAGCGCCGAGTTGATCGCCACTCTTGACGAGGCTGGCCTCGTGACGACCGGACCGGCCCCCGAGCGGCGGCCTCTTCCCCAGCGCCCATCGGAGACGGTCATCTATCAGCGGCCTGAACAACCGCCCGCCATCGCCACGTGGCTGGCGGCGCTGCGGGCGGCGCTGGCGGTCCGCGCGATCCGGAAAGGGGCGGGGGTGGCCAGCTATCTCGCGCTCGCAGACGGGCCGGCCGGCGACCGGACGCCTGCCCGTGTCGCAGAGGCGGCGCGGGCCTTCTGGCAGATGGCGCCCTGGCTACCGATTGAGGGCGAATGCCTGGTGCGATCGGCCCTCCTGATGCGATTTCTGAACCAACGGGGGCTGGAGGCCGACTGGGTCTTTGGTGTGCGACTCTGGCCCTTCATGGCTCACTGCTGGGTCCAACTGGACGACCTCTGTCTGAACGACGATGTCGAACGCCTGACCGCCTACACGCCGATCTACAGCAGATGACGCCCTCCGAGCACGGCTATATGGTCATTCAGCGCGATGGCCTGGACCCGGCGGGTCTTGCTGTCCTGGAGGCCGGGCGTCGCGGCCTGGAGCGCGCTGGATGGCGCTCTGTGCTGGTGGTTGACGATCTGGAAGTCTTCGTCGGGCCCCGGCGTCCGCCCAGGATCCGGCTTGTTCATCGTCGCTGCATCCTGATCGGAACCTATCGTCCGCACGGCCAAGCCCTTTCGGCCCTGATCGGCAGGAGCCGCAGCCCGGACGAACTCGCCCGAGCGACCGTGGCCGGCGGCTGGGGGAGATATGTGCTGGCCTGGCGGACCGACGCCGGTGACCTCGCGGTGTTGCGGGATCCGAGCGGAGCCGTCGACTGCCTGACTTGGAAGTGTGGCGGATTGTGGCTGGCGTCTGATCAGCCTCCGCCAGAGGCGGATGTCATGATGCCAGCGGTCTTGGCGATCGATTGGGACCGCCTGGAAGAGATCGCCGAGCAGCCGGGTCTGGCGAGTGATCAGCCGCCCTTGAAAGGCCTGACCGGGGTTGCGCCGGGAGAATATGCACTCATGGGCCGCACGGTCGCCCGCTATCCCGTCTGGCGACCGGCCGACATCTGGCGAACGCGTGACGTCGATCCTTCACCCACCGCGCTTCGAAGTGTGGTGGATGAAGCCGTTGCGGCGGAAACGGATGACCATGCAAGGCTGGTCGGCGAAATTTCCGGCGGATTGGATTCTGCGATTGTATCGAGCAGCCTCGCCGCCTCCGGCCGGTCCGACCGTGCCCGCTTCGTCAACTATTATGGAGATTGGGCCGAGGGCGACGAGCGCCCCTATGCTCTGGCCAGCGCGCGAATGAGCAGACTCTCCTCGAGGTGGTTCGAAAGCCGGTGGCGCCGATCACGCCTGGGCTGCTCGCGCCTCTGGGTTGGGGCGTGCGTCCTGCGCTGCACGGGGTTGATGCGGCCTATGACGAGGAGATGGCGAACCGGTTGGCGGTGGCGAACGCGACGGGATTGTTGACCGGTCAGGGCGGCGACGCGGTTTTCTTTCAGGCTCCGGACCCTCAGGTGGTCGTCGACCGACGCAGGCGGAGGGGATGGCAGGGGTTCGAGCCTAGCTACTGGGCCGAGGTTGGTCGCTGGACGCGTCATTCCGCTTGGACCGTCGCGGCATTGGCTCTGGGCGGTGGGCGCGTCCGTCCCTCGGGCGCACGGCGTCATCCCTGGCTGGAAGACTGCGAAGACCTGCCGCCCGCTAAGCGGGGGCAGGTGCTTCGTCTGGCCAACTGCCAGCTGTTCTGGGGGGACTGCCGGCGCGCGAGGACAGCCAACCTCGTCCATCCCCTGCTTAGCCAGCCGGTCATGGAGCATGCTCTGGCCGTGCCCGCCGACCAACTCCTGGCGGGCGTGCGAGATCGCGGGCTGGCGCGTCTCGCCTTCGCAGATCGCTTGCCCGCCCTGATCACCGAACGGCGGGACAAGGGCGACCTGAGCGTCTTTTACGGCCACGTCGTGTTGGCGAGCCTGCCGGCGCTCCGTCCCTTCCTGATGGAGGGGCGCATGACAGAGCACCGGCTGCTCGATCCGGTTAGACTTGAACGCGACCTGTCACCTCATCGGCTGATGTGGAGCGCTGACGGCAATCGTCCGCTTGTGCTCGGAGTGCTCGAGTCCTGGGCCCGACATTGGAGTGATCGGATCGAGCGGCGTCGGCGGACCGAGATAGCGCGCCAGCCAGTCGATGATGCGGGCGTGCAGGTCCCTTAGGTTGCCTGGACTGGCGTAGGTATGTCCCTCGCCGAAATAGGTCAAAAGCCCCGCTTCCCGATTGCGACGGTAGAGGGCGCTGAAGAGGGTGCTCATGCGCTGAGTGTCGAGGTCGGACTCGATCAGCAGGGCCGGAGTGCGAATGGCCTCGGCCTGATAAAGAGGGCTGGTTTCGACGTAAGCCGCCGGCGCAGCTGCGAAATCGCCGATCGATGCTTGTCCCGTCTCGCCCCATCCAACCATGCGCCCAATGGGCACGCCTTCCTCGGGCGCGACCCGGTAGAACGGCGGCAGTTGCATGGACAAGCTCAGATCCGGATAGCCATTTGAGGCGATGACCGCGCTGAACCGATCGCTCTGGGCCACAGCGCTGAGAACGCCGTAGCCGCCGAAGCTGTGACCGATCAGGGCGACCCTCCCAGGATCGACCAGCCCGAGATCGCCGGCGGCGTCGACCGCAACGAGTATTCGCTCTGCGATCCCCGCGGCCGGGCGGCTTTCGCCCGGCGCGAGCGGGAGGCTAACGACGAGGACGGCGTAGCCCGCAGCCGCGATCACGGCTGGATTGTTCTGCAACCGGGTTCCTCCGGGAAGGAGCGCCGACGGCGCGGAACGGGGGCCGTCCCAGGATAGACCTCGACCACGACGGGCAGACGGGCGTCGGGGGCTGCGCCGGGAGGAAGGAGAAGCCAGCTTGTCAAAGGTTCGCCCGCCGGACCCGGGTGAGGCACGGGCACGATGCGCCCCCAGTCGATGTCGGACCATCCCTTATTGAGCGCGATAAGAGTCTTAATCCCCTCTGCCGATCTAAGGCGAACCTCGCTTTCGCCCTGTTTCGTCTGGCGGGTGACAAGGAAGTCAGCGTCCGGACTGGCCGCGAGAACAACCTCGTCGGGCTCCATAGGCGAGAGACAGGCTGGCGTCCCGTTAAGGCGTGACAGACAGGCCTGATCGACCAGGGTGCGCGCTCCCATATCCCGGGGCGAAGGGTTCCACCGCACTGGATTGCCCATATCGGCGATCTGCCCCTGGTCGCGAAGCTGCCCGCGCGCGAGCAGCGGGCTGTCCGGCGTGAATCCATAGACGCCGTCAGCGCGCTGGATGGCGGCGCGTCTATTAAGCTCAACAATCCGTTCCGAGGGCTCCCGGACAGGAATAAGGTCAGAAGAGGCTGAACCGGGACTGGCCCAGACCCGGGCGCCGTCAGCGGTCCGGGCCTGAACAATCGGCCGGCGGCCGTCCCAACTTGCAAGAGGAATGGCGACGCCGTCCCAGGTGCGCTGAACCCAGGTGGTTAGAGGCCCCAGATCAAGCGCCCTGGCGCGTCCATTCGACGATACAGTCCAGAACCGCCCGTCCTTGTCGAAGTCGCCGCCAAGGGGACGGCCGAAGACGATGAAGGCGTCGGACGCGGGCGACCAGGTCATGAGGTACATGGCCAGATCCTGGTCGGGCAGTGGAGCGCGCACGACGCCGCTGTCGAGCGCTACGAGGCTCAGACGTCCCCGGCGGATAGGGTCGCCGACCCGGACCGGGCGATCCGGTCGGGGTTGAAGATCTTCGGCGTCTTCCAGAAGTGCAGCGTGGCGGCCGTCAGGTGAGAGCCTGAGATCAAACCACTCCCCGCGGGCCAGCATTCGCGGCGTCCTGGCGAGGATGTCCAGGACGACAAGGGTGGAGGGCTCGGCCTGGGTTCGGGACTGCCGGGTCTCGCCGCTCGGGATGTAGACGGCGCTGGCGCCATGACCGCTGGCGGCCGTGCGCCACAACTGCTCCACGCGTTTCTGGACCTTGAACCCGACCCGCATGGCGACAGGCGGATCGTGACGCGGTCGGGCGATGAAGACTAGTTCAGTGGGAGATCGCCAGGCGACAGTTTGGCCGAACTGGATCATCTCCGGAGTGAACGGCGTCCAGAGGATTTCGCCGGTGGCGAGTGTAAGCACGCCGAGCTGAAGATCGTCGGCTGTCACGCGAAACACGACCATGCGGGCGCCGTCGGGCGAGAAGGGGCCCGACAGGTGGCCGGCCTCGTGGCTGGGCGAGGCGAGGCGGATCGGCGCCTGATCCTGTGCGACGCGATGAATCTCCAGATCGGTCAACATGGCGCTGACCATGGTTGACAGATCATAGGACCCGGCTTGGTCATAGGGGCGCCGATGCTCGATCGCGACCCATTCCCCATCGGGACTGATGCGGGTCGTTCCGATGTCCTCGTGACCAAGCAGATCATCGATCGAGAAGGGGCGGGGCGTCTGGGCCGCGACCGGCCATGCCGTCGTGGTCGCCAAGGCTAGCGCGAGAAGGGAGCGCCGCATCACCAGGCCTTCGTCAGTTGCAAAGAGACGAAGCGCCCCATCACATTGGCGTTGGCGGCGTCATAGGCCACGCCCTCCGGTGCGTCATAGAAGGGCGGATCGCGGTCGAACAGGTTCTGCACCGTAAAGGTGAGACCCGTTCCGGCTAGCGGACCATGGTCGGGCGTGAAGCGGACCGCGAGGTCGGCGGTCGTCCACGAGCCGATCCGCTTCCCGATCAGGTCCCGATAGAATTGACGAAATTAACCGAGGACGAGACGGACCAGGGGCCGCGCGACCATGAGGTTGAGCCGCGTCCGCGCAGACCGACTGGAAAGTTGGGCCGGTCTAGCTGGGAGACTGCGGCGGAGGTCGGGGTCGGCTGCGCGTCGAACCGTTCGAGCCACGTCAGGTTCAGGCCGAGATCGAAAGCATCCGCTCCCCGGCTGAAGCCGTAGTCGATATTAAGGTCGGCGCCTTGAATCTGGACGCTGGCCGTATTGACGTAGCGGGCGTCGACGATGGTCCCATAGGATGAGGCCGGAAATTGGTCGCGCAACCCGGTCGTGGGCAGATCGAGGATGGCCTGGATAGCAGCGAGATCCTCGCTGTCGGCGGGGTTCAGGGTTCTGACGAAAGGTGCGAGAGAAGGATCGCTCAACACCGTCATGATACTTTCTAGGGCAGGCTGGCCGATCCGGTTTTCGAAATCGGTCCTGAAGCCGTTCACGCCGAGACGCAGTCCGGGAACAAGGTGCGGACGGATTTCGAAGCCGAGGGTCCAGGTGTCGGCCTCTTCCGGCTGAAGGTCAGGGTTGCCGCCGTAGAGGATCATGGACAGGATCTGCTGCGAGCCGCGCGGAAGGATCGAGGGACTGGCGCTTGGTGCGTCATTGACCTCGCGCAGCGCCGGAGCCCTGAACGAGCGGCCGTAGTTGGCCTTGAGGCGCAGAGCATCGACAGGATCCCAGACGATCCCGATCTTGGGGCTGGTGGTCTGGCCGACGTCGGCATAGTCCTCTAACCGGGCTGCGAGCGAGAGGCTCTAGCCGTTCAAAGCCAGCACGACGGTTGTTGGCGCCGAAGACAGGGAGGCGAACCTCGCCGAAGGCCGCCGCCACCTGTCTTTCCGTCCTGACAGCGGCGCCGACGGTAGGGGCGAGACCGCTGCTGAAGCCGGTCGACTGCCGTTTGAAGGTCTCCTCGCGGAAGGAAAGGCCCGTCGCCAGCCGGAGCGGCCCGCCCGGAAGCTCCAGGAGAGCGCCGGAAACCTGGAAAGTGGCCGATGCGACGCCTGTCCGGCTGTAGGCGCGCGAGTAGCCCGAACTGATGAAGTCGAGGACGGCGGCCGTATTCACCGCCTCGTCGCCGAAGGGGTTCAGGTATCCGTCCCGCAAAGGACTGAAAGACGTGGCGGGATTGTCGGCGATCGCCCCGAGCGCTTCGCGCAGATAGGTGGACTGAAGCGCTCCGGAAGAGCCGGTCCGGCTCTCCTCCGAGGCGTAGGCGACATAGGCGTCGATCCGCCAGTCGTGGGACAGGTCGAAGGCGCCGCCCAGGCTGGCGCCCAGGCTCTCGACCTCGCCGAAGACGCGCGGCGGAGCAATCTGACCCTGGAAGGAATAGGCTATGGTATGGGAGCGGGCTCCCGTCGGCGAGACGAAAAAGGGGTTTGCGTCGGTCACCGTCAGCAGGGCGCTGATCGGAAAGGAGTGGGTTTCATAGTTGCGCTTGCCGTACCGGGCGTCGGCTGTGACCTCGAGCCGATCGCCGAGGCCCTGGCGCCAGAGGGCGTAGCCGCTGTGCCGGGTCTGCCGCGGCAGGACGTTGATGCCGGCGCGCAGGTTTTCGAGATTGACCTGCCCGGGCAGGAAGTCGTCGGGCTGAAGGCCGACGCCTGATTGACCCGGTGGTATGGCCCAGGCCGGAATATAGCCGCCTGACGCCGGATCGAAGACGACGATGTTTCCCGGATTGCTGTAGAATTGACGGCGATCAGTCCCGCCGCGCCATCGGAGATCGGAGTCGCTCGCCAGCCGCCTCTCCGTTCCGGAGAGGGCCTCGCGATCATTGTATTCATAGGTGAGCAGGGCGTTGCCGCTGCTCCAGCGACGGCCGAAGGTCTGGCCGAACTGGTATTCCCCACTGACCCCGTCGCTGGTGTTCCCGACCCGGATCCGCGTTTCCGCGCCGTCGTAGTCGTCCCGCAGGATGATGTTGACCACGCCGCCCACGGCGTCGGCGCCATAGAGGGCCGAGGCGCCGTCGAGAAGGACGTCGACCCGCCTGATCGCGGCCGTCGGAATGGAGGAGACGTCGGCGAAATCGCCCTTGGAGCCCGTGCCCGCCATGCGGCGGCCGTTGATGAGTACAAGCGTGGCGTCGCTGCCCAGACCGCGAAGATTGACGCCGTTGGCGTAGGTCGAGTTGGTCCCCGAGCGATCGGCGCCGTTGTTAAGGGCGCCCTCATTGGCGGTTCCGCCGAAGTTCTGCGGCAGCGCGGCGAGCAGCTGGGCCACGGTGGCCCGGCCCTCGCGGTCCATCTGGCCCCGGTCGATGCTGACCACGGGCGAGGGGCCGTCGCCGACACCCCGGATCAGACTGCCCGTAACGACGACGTCGTCCACCACGGTCAGTTCGTCGTCGGTCAGCCCGGCGCGCGCGTTCGGATCGTAAAGCACGTAGACGTTGGGGCGGGTCCGGCGGAACGCCAGCCCGGTGTCGCGCAGCAGCGCAGCCAGCCCCGCTTCTGCGCTATAGTCGCCCTGCAGGCCGGGAGAGGTGCGGCCCTCCACAAGGGCGGCAGGATAGAGAATCTGGAGGCGGCTCTGCTCGACGAAGACGCTCAGGGTCCGGGCGAGAGGGCCGGCGGGCGCATCATACCGCCTCACGGCGTCCGCGCCCTGGGCCCAGGCCGGCGCGACGCAGGCTAAAAGGGCGGTTGATAGTGCTGTCGTCGTCCCCAATCCGATACGCATGATCTTCCCCGTTTGCTCCCCCGCGTGGTGCGGGACGGGCAGAGACGCCGGGAAGGCGCGGGCCCCCTAACTCCGCCTAAAGATTATTTTCCTCAGGTTATCGGCGCCTCAAGAATGATGGCGCCGTCGGCGCCCGTGGATGCTGTGACGCCGTAGAGGTCAGAAAGCGCCGCGATGAAGGCGTCGGTGTCGCCTGTGTCGAAGGCGCCGCTGACGGGAATCTGCGCGATGCCCGCGTCTTTCAGTTCGATCCGACGGTCGCTGTACCGGCTGACCTCAGCGATCGCCTCCTGGATCGGCGTCGCGGCGAAGATCAGCCGTCCCGTGGTCCAGCTTGTTTCACGGGCCGCGTCGACCGACTGGACCTGCGGACTTCTTCGGGCGGTGACGACCTGCTGGCCCGGCGTCAAGGACCAGGCGGGCTTGGACATGCCGGAGGTCCCTACGTCGACGCGGCCCTCGATCAGGGTGACCTTCGCGCCCTGGCCCAGCTTCCGGACATCGAACCTCGTGCCGACGGCGGTGACGGTGGTGTCGCCGGCGGCGACGATGAAGGGGCGGGCCGGGTCGCCCTCAACGTCGAAGAAGGCCTGGCCGGAGATCAGTATCACGGATCGGCGGTCTGAGCGCAGGCGGACCTCCACCCGGCTGTTGGTATCGAGGACGACCTGGGATCCGTCGGCCAGACGCAGGGTACGCTGCTCGCCGACGCCGGTGGCGTAGGCCTGCGGCCGGTTCAGGGTCCAGACCGAGACCAGCCCTAGGGCGGCGAGCGCCATGGCGCTCGCCGCGATCGGCTTCCACAGGCGCGACACCATTTGGCGGGCCCGCACCCTCGGCGGGGCCTGGCCCAGGGCTTCCGCCGTCAGGGCGGCGATGTCGGGATCCTCGGCAAGCGTCCGACTCGTGTCCCAGGCCTTCTCGACGCGCTCGTAGGCGCGGGCATTGTCCGGGTCTTTCCGCCATTCGAAGAAGTCGTGGATATCGGTCGTCGACACCCGCTTCTGACCGAGACGGGCGAACCATGTCGCGGCTTCGTGCCGCCGGGCGTCCCGGTCCTTATCGATCGTCATCCCGCCTATCCGTCCAGTTGCTCGACGCAGTGCTGCAACGCCTTAGACATACGCCACTCCACCGCCTTGACGCTCAACCCGCGGGCGGCGGCGATCTCAGGATAGCTCATACCGGCAAAACGGCTCAGGACGAAAACTTCACGGTAGAGGGCGGGCATGGTCAGAACCGCCTGCTTCATCATCAGCGCTTCGACTTGGTCGGCCGCCTCGCCCGGGTCGGCGGCTTCCGTAAAGGTCTCTGTCGTTCCCCGTCGTTTGCGTCGGCGGCTCTCGTCCCGGACCACGTTCATGGCGATCCGCAGAAGGAAGGCCCGGGGATGCCGGATGAGGCCTGCCGAATAGGGGGCGGCGCGGATGTAGGTTTCCTGAACCACGTCTGCGGCCTGATCCGGGTCGACGTGGGCCCGCAGCCTGCCGTCAAGCCAACGTGCATACTGGCGATAGAGGGCGTTCAGGCCCTCCAGCGCATCCGCTTTCAATTCCTTGACGTCGCTCACGTCGATCTCCCGCCTCCAGGGCGGGCCGGGAATCCCGTGGGTCTTGGTCAGCCATGATCATCCGGACGCAGGACACAGCCTGCGCCAGGTACGACGACAGCTCACGCAGCAATTGCGCTTTCCAAATTCGAGTCCGCAAAGGGGATTCCAAGCCCCTGTCGGCGCCAGGGCCGACGCCCGAGCATGAATCAAACCGAATCCGGACGCAAGGCGAGGGGGTCGGGCGTTGGAATCCTCGCGGAACGAGGCCCGCTATCTGCCAACGGAGCGCCGCCCTGCCCGAAGGGCCCCCGGCTCCAGCTCCGCGCCTGTTTCGCGGCGCCCGACGCCCAATCCTTAGGCGGGGGCCGCTCCGGGTTCAACCATGTGATGGAGGCCTATTCCGCAGAGAAGTTGCGGTCTGACCGCAACTCTTAGGCGTAGAGAATCGCCGTTATCGCCGTGTACGGACGGAGCAGCAGCCGGTGGGGGAAGGAATGGACGTCAACCTGAACAGCCAGACCGCATGGACGGTCACGCCCGGATTGAGCCCGCGCGAGGCTCGAATGTCTCGCTTGGGTCAGCCAGGGCAAGAGTTCGACCGACATCGGAGCCATATTGGGCCTGTCAGCTCGCACGGTGGATAGCTATCTCGAGAAGGCAGCGTCCAAACTGGGCGTGCGTACGAGGATAGAGGCGGTGGCTGTGGGAGTGAGGCGAGGTCTCATCGAGGTGGACTAAGCGGAGGGTAGGCCTTGAGCCGCCGTTCTTCAGTCTGTTGAGGTTGACCTAGACGTGGAACTGGCCTGCAGCTGGGGCATCCGTCGAGATGGAATGCTTATGAGTTGTACGTGTAATTTGTTCCGCCTTAGAACCTTGCTGGTTCCTCTACAAATCGCGAGATGGAGTAGGGTGGGGCTCGGGAGCCCGTCCAAATGCGGCTTTTGACTCAAAGCGGCGCTTGACGGCCCGCGCTTTCAGGTAGGTGGTCATCATTCGCCAGTCGGCAGTCGCCTGTGTCATCGGATGGGCGTTAGTCTGGTAGCCCTTTCTTGGCCCTGAGTCGGATATTTGTGTCTGGAGAAATGCTCTACTGCTTGGAGGGTAAACTCGACTCGCAAGCCTCCGCGCGACTCAGGGCGTGAACTGGATGGTTCTTGCGAATTGAAAATCTTTAGGGCCCGGACTGACGGTCGCCTCCCGCATCAGTGCGACGGCGGCCTCCGCGAAGCCCATGCCGGGATGGGTCTCCCCCAGCACCTGACAGTTTTCGACCTTGCCGCTCGGCCGGGCGGTGCATTCCAAAGTGACGGCGACGCTGAGAAGCGGGGCGGCTTCTAACTGCGGCGCTACGATCAGTCGCTGCGGCGGAGGTGCAGGCGGCGAGGCCTGCTTCTCTAGTTTGGGCGACACCGAAAACAAGGCAGCGACGGATAAGATGGCCATGATCATTGGGCGTTCCCCTTCTCCTTGTTAACATTTGTCGAAGCGCGCCAGTTCCGCCAGGCGATGACTTGAGGCGCGCGACGCGCCAGCCGAAATGGGGACATCCCCTAAGGATGACGCCTATATCGCTCTCGGATATCGTCGGGACATGTCGCGCACGAACATCCAGAGTGAAACGGAGCCCCCTGAGTTTCTGAGGCCTAGCAAGGAGCGCCGCAGATCGCCTCAAGGGCTTTTGGGAGCCGCCGCAATGAAACCGGTTCGTCAGCCGCCGGTTTCTGGAAGCTGGTTCTCAGCGTCGATCATGGTCGTGACCTTCGCCGCCAGATCCGTCATCAGGAACGGCTTGGTCATCACCTCCATGCCGGGCTCCAGCAGTCCGTTGCCGACTGCGGCGTTTTCGGCATAGCCGGTGATGAAAAGGACCTTGAGGTCCGGACGCCTCATGCGGGCGGCGTCCGCGACCTGGCGTCCGTTGAGGCCCCCGGGGAGACCGACATCGGTGACCAAGAGGTCGATGCGCCGCTCGCTATCCAGAATGCGCAGGCCCGAAGGCCCGTCCCCGCTTCCACGGTGGCGTATCCCTGCTCGCGCAGGACCTCGGCGACAAGAGCGCGGACAGAGGCTTCGTCGTCGATGACCAGCACGGTTTCGCCATGACCGGATGCCGGACTCGAGCTCAAGACCACTCGTTCCGATTCGACAGCGCCGCCATGATAACGCGGCAGGTAGAGGCACATGGTGGTGCCCATTCCCGGTTCGGAATAGACGCGGATCTGTCCGCCCGACTGCCTCACGAAGCCATGTATCATGGACAGGCCCAGGCCGGTGCCCTGTCCGATAGGCTTGGTGGTGAAAAAGGGTTCGAAGATCCTCTCGATCACCTCGGGGGCCATCCCAGACCCCGTGTCGGTGACGCAGATGGAGATGTATTGGCCGGGGGCAAGTCGCGCTCCCCGGCATGGCGATCGTCGAGCCACTTGTTCGCTGTTTCGATCGTTAACCGTCCTCCGCCGGGGGCCATGGCGTCCCGGGCGTTGATGCACAGATTGAGCAGGGCGTTCTCAAGCTGCGACTGATCAATCTCCGTCAACCAGAGGCCGCCTGCGCCGACGACCTCGACATCGATGTCGGGCCCTACTGTACGACGTACTAAATCCTCCAGGCCCCCGATCAGACGGTTGGCGTCTGTCGGGCGCGGGGCGAGGGTCTGGCGGCGGGAAAAGGCCAGAAGACGCTGGGTGAGCGTGGCCGCCCGTTGCGCGGCGCCCTGGGCCGCTTCGACATAGCGTCCGATTTCAGCTCCGCGGCCTTGCGAGATCTGTTTGGCGATCAATCCAGGCTGCCGGAAATCCCAGCCAGAAGATTGTTGAAGTCGTGGGCTATGCCGCCCGTCAACTGACCGACAGCCTCCATCTTCTGGCTTTGACGCAGGGCGGCGTGAGCGGTCCGAAGTTCCTCGGTCCGCGCCTCGACGCGGGCCTCGAGCGAGGCGTTGAGCCTCCGCCAGCGCCTTTTCCGCCCGTTTCTTTGAGGTCAGGTCCTTGAATAGAACGGCGACCTGACGCCCGGCGGCCGGTCCGACCTTAAAGGCGGCGAGCTCCAGCCATCGGCCGGTGGCTTCCAGCTCCTTTTCAAAGCGGATCGACCGGCCTGTCTCAAGCACGTTCCGATAGAGCGAAACCCAGCCGTCGGCCTCGGCTGGAACCACCTCGCGAACTGTTCGGCCCACCACGGCGGCGATCCCCGCGTGTTCAGCGTAGGCGGCGTTGGCTTCGACATGGACGTAGTCGCTGAGCGGGCCATCGGGCCCGTCGATGAATTCGATGACGCAGAACCCCTCGTCCATGGTGTCGAACAGGGTCTGGTAGCGCTGTTGACTCTCGTAGCGCTCGGCTTCCGCGCGAAGACGTTCCAGGATGTTCCGGGTCCGGGCCGCCACATCCTGAAGGAAATCCAGATCGATCTGGCTCCAGGCTTGAGGACGGCCGCTCGTGACGAACAGCATAGCGACCAGCTGGTCGCGCTCCAGAAGGGGCACGGCCGCGAAGGCATGGATGTCCGCTGCGGTCAGGGCGTCGGCTTGGTCTTGCGTCAAAGCGTCCTGAACGACATCGGCGACCGTGACGGCGCGTCCTTGCGCCAAGGTGGCGAAAACCTCAGCGTGATCGCGCGGCGACCAGGCCCGGGCTGGTATCGCCCCGGTGGCCGCGGGCGCATCCGACCCTGGCCTGAACGCCCTGGGTGTGTCGTCTAGCGAGACGTAGGAGGCCGCCAAGTTCAGGGTGTCAGCGACGACGCGGGCGGCCGCGGCCGGCATTTGCGCCGGATCTTCCAGAGCCGTGATCTCGTCATGCAGCCGGAGCAGAGCGGCCTGTCTAATTTCGACCTGCTTGCGTTCGCTGATGTCGAAGCTGACGCCAGGGAGGCGGCGCAGCCGTCCAGCGGCGTCCAGGACGCACCGACCTTCTGCAACGACCCAAACCGTTGATCCATCCGGCTGGACGAGCCGATACTCCGCGCTGAAGGCGGAGCATGTTTCAACGGCCCGGGCAATCGCCGCCTGGACCCCGGGAAGGTCCTGGGGATGAATGGCGCTGAAGAAGACTTCGAGGGCGCGCCCTCTCGGGCGACGACGGGATCTACGCCGTAGAGGCGAGCGAAGCGTTCATCGGCGCGAACGATGTCATCGGCGATGTCCCAGTCCCACGCCCCTACGCCGCGCCCGGCCGACAGCGCCAGCTCGAGCCGTTCGTCCGCCTCGGCCTTGTGGGCGGCGAGACGAACCTGCTCGGTGATTTCGGAGACGAAAACCATGACGCCGGCGGGGTCGCTGTTTTCGTCACGAACCGGGACGTAGTGGAGATCGAGCCAGGCGCATTCGGGACCTGATCCCCGATCCAGCACCAGTTCCTGATGCTCGAGCGACCAGGACTGACCGGCAAGGCCGCGTCGAATGTTGGCGTCGTTGAAGTCGGCGATTTCAGGCCAGCCCTCGCGGGCGCCCATGCCGAGGAGCCTCGGGATGCCGCTTGCCGGCGAAACGCGCATATCCGTCGTTGTAGAGGAGGACGCCCGCCGAACCCCAGAGCAGAACCATGGGGTTCGGCGCGGCGATCATCATGCCGACGATGGCGGCCAGACCTTGCGGCCAGGCGGCGCGCGGGCCGAGCGGCGTCTTCGACCAGTCGTGATTGCTTATGAGCCGCGCCATTTCGCCCGGACTGTTCAGCAAGCTTTTGTCTGCGGCCGTCTGAATCACAAATCCCCCTGATCGCGATGCGATCGGCCGCCTGTTTAAGTCTTTGCGCCGATGAGGCTGTCGAAGGCCCTCGCCACATTCTCCAGCGTGTAGGGCTTTTGCACGATCAGACGCCCCCTGTGCTCGATCGGCGGGTTGGCCTGTTCGCCGTAGCCGGTCGCGAAGATGAAGGGAACGCCGATTTCGGCAAGCCGGTCAGCAATGGGATAGCTGTGGCGGTCGCCGAGGTTGATGTCGAGCATGGCCACCGTGGGGCGCGCCGCATCGATGAACTCGAGCGCGCCCTCCACCGTGGCGGCTGTGGTCACCGACGCTGCGCCCAGGCGATGGGCGATGTCCTCGGCGTCCAGCGCGATGATCAGGCTGTCCTCGACCAGCAGGATGTCCTGGTCGGCCAGGACAGCTTCGGGAAGGTTCTGAGGGTGACCGACGGCGGGCCGCGGGTATTTGATGGTCTTGCCGAGGTCGGTCGATCGCGGCTCCGACAGGTGGCGGGCCGGGATGCGGAAAACCGCGTACACCCCGCCCGGCTGATAGGCGATGTCGGCCGATCCGCCGAGGTCATAAGGCACCGACCGGCTGATGATGGTGGTGCCGAAGCCCTGGCGCTTCGGCGGCGCGACCGGGGGCCGTCGACTTCCCGCCACTCCATCACCAGGTCTCCGGCGGGGTTCCGGCTCCAGCCGATCACCACCCGCCCGTCCTGCGTGGAAAGACTCCCGTACTTGTTGGAGTTTGTGACGAGCTCGTGCAGCACCAGGGCCATGGTCGAGTAGGCGTTCGGGTTCAGGAGAACAGGTTCTCCTTGAAGGGTGATCCGCTCCCGCTCATCGACAAAGGCGGCGGCCTCTGCGTCGATCAGGGCCTGGAGCGGCGCGGGGCCCCAGTGATCGTCCGTGATCTGGTTATGGGCGCGCGCCAGTGCGTGGATGCGTCCGTCCACGACCTTGACGAAGTCGGCGATGCTGTCGCTCGTCGGTTCCGACTGGCGGATCAGTCCCCGGATCAGGCCAAGGATGTTGCGCACCCTGTGATTGAGCCTCGGCGATCAGGAGCTCCTGGCGCGCGCTGGACTGCTGGCGCTCCGCAGAGGCTTCGTCGGCGAGACGCAGGACCACCTCGATGAGGGTCGCCCGCAGGGTCTCCGCCACCCGGATTTCGGAGGCCGTGAACGGCTGAGACCGTCCTTCGACCAGCTCTTTCCATTCTGCAAAGCTCTCGCGCGGCGTCAGACGAGGGCCGTTTGGACCGAAGCTCACCGGCTTGTGCGGGTCGCCCCCATCGCACCGAATGGACCAGTTCCCTGCGGAACAGGATAACGTAATCCCGCGGGGAGCGAGAGATAGGAATGGCCAGGAGGCCCGCTGCGCCCGACGCGAAGGCGCTCGCGTCGGGAACCAGCGACCCGATGTGATCCGTCGCAAACACGCGGCCAGCAGCCGTGCCGTTCAAGGCGCGCACGATGCGGCGGAAATCCTCGAGCGGGGGCGTCTCGCCGGAAAAAGCGTGGTTGCCGCCAAGCCATACGCCGACGCCGTCGGCCGGGATGGCGTGCGTCAGGATGTCCGCGAGCCAGTCGGGATCCTTGAGCAGGGTTTCGTCCGACGCCACGGCTCCCAGAAGTTGGTCGGAAATGTCACGGGCGCGACGTTCGTACTCGACGGTCTGCTTACGCTCGCGGCTCTCCAGCCTCATGGAGAACATCTGAGCGAATATTCGCTGACCGAGCGGCGCTCGAAGGTGGGGCGTCGCGCGGCGTAGTGATGGCAGGCGAACAGACCCCAGAGTTTGCCGTCGACGATGATGGAAATCGACAGCGAGGCGCCGACGCCCATGTTCTTGAGATATTCGATGTGGATCGGCGAAACCGAACGCAGGGTCGAAAGGGAAAGATCGAGAGGGCGGCCGTCCTGGTTGCGCTCCGGCACGATCGGGACAGGCACGGCGTTGACATCCGTGATCAACCTCAGAAAATTGCGTCTGTACAGCTCCCGCGCCTGGGCGGGGATGTCGGTCGCCGGATAGCGGAGCCCCATGAACCGGCCGATGCCGGACCGCGCGGCTTCGGCCACGACCTCGCCGGATCCGTCCTCGGCGAACCGATAGACCATCACACGATCATAGCCGAGCAGGGCGCGAACCTGTCGGGCGCCCTCTCTATAGAAGGTTGGGAAATCCGGCGCCTGGTCCAGCCGGGACATCATCGCTCGGACGGCTCCGCTGGCGTCGCCGTGTTCGCCGGACGCGGGTTCGGCTTCAATCACGATCTCGCCGGTTGAGACATGAACCGCGACGTCGAACGGGGGCCGCCGTCCACGAGCACGCAGCCGAACAAGCGTTCGACCGCATCCCGTCCTCCCAGCATGGCGGCGCGGTTACGGAGGTCATGCACCGCCTTGGCCGTGAAGACCTCCTGGATCAGGGCCCCGATCACGCTCTCCGGCGACTGATTGAGGAAATCCTGGATATTGGCGGAGACCCGCGCCACCTGCCAGTCCGCGGTCAAGGCCAACAGAAACCCGATCGGTTGGATGGCTCCGGGGATATGAATGGGCTCGCGATCAATTGGTCAGGTCGACCGAGGCGGCGGGGGTCGTCACTATCGGTCGGCTCCAGGAAAGGCGCGTGCGGCGTTCTCGAACACGGCGAACACTGAACAGGCCCCTTCCACTGCCGTATCGAGCAGCTCCGGCGAACTGAGACGTTCATCGAGAACGGACGTTAATGCGCGCCAGGCGGCAGGGTTCCCGCTCGAAAGGAAGGACTTCGGCATTTCATCGGCAACCGAACAGACGAGGACGGCGGCGCCCAGGCGAGAGCCTTCAAGGACATAGATCGCGCCCAGCACCTCCGCCTCTTCGCGAAAGGTCGGGACCAAGGCAGGTTCTGGCACGTCGAGGCCCAACAGCCCCAGGTCCGCTCGAAGCGCATCGGAGCGACGCCTTTCGCGCCAGTCGGGCAGATAAGTATCTGCGCAGGCTGCGTCCAGGGCGGCCTCAACACCTATAAAGGCGCGAGCCTGCGCCTGGAGAAAGGCGCCATAGTCGACACGACATCCCAGATCATAGCGGGACATACAGGCGTCAAGGCGCTCATGGGCGGCTGCGGTCGCCGCCTTAAGCCTGAAGCGGGCGGTCATCGCGACGGTCGATCCGGAGAGATGGAGCAGGACGGCTTCCTTTGCGCTTCCGCGAAGGCCGCCCCATAAACGAGAAGACCCGAGCTTGAGCGTCTTATCATTTATCAACTGCTTCAGCGGAACAAGGCCGACGTCGAGGGGACCTCCTACGCCTGCGGATTATTTGGGGCGGCGCTATCCGGCCGATTTGTTCCCTGTGGGCGGACCCGGTGCGGCTGCGAAAGGGAAGAGGATGGGGCGGGGCTCAAAACCCAAAGCGAGCCGTCCTGAAGCCCGCCATGGCGCTGACGGCTTCAGCCGTTTTTCCGTCCGCATGGCGCCCGAGTGTCACAAGGTTTCTGCCGTGCGCGCGCAGGCCATTATAGGAAACAGCCGGTCAGGCGGTCATACAGCCCGGGCGCCAACATGCCGACGATGACCAAGGCTACCATCGTCGCGAATATCGACAGGGCGCTGTGCGCTTCTGAACGAGCACGCGCTCTAGGTCGTCATCTGCCGCTTCACGGCCTTGACCAGGCTCCAGCGGTGGACTTCGGTGGGCCCGTCATAGATGCGGAAGGCGCGGACCTCGCGGAAGATCTGTTCGACCACAGTGTCGCCCGAGACGCCGGTCCCGCCCATGATCTGGACGCAGCGGTCGGCGACGCCGAACAGGGCCTCTGACACGGCGACCTTGGTCATGGAGCTTTCGGTGGTGCCCAGGACGCCCGTGTCCAACACGCCGGCGCACCAGTCGATCATCAGCTCGACTTGCTTCAGCGCGATCATGTTGTCGGCCAGCATGAAGCCGACGCCCTCATGGTCGATCAGCGGCTTGCCGAAGGCGTGGCGTTTGACGGCGTAGGCGGCGGCGACCTCATGGGAGCGGCGGCAGGCGCCGAGCCAGCGCATGCAGTGGCTGAGGCGGGCCGGGCTGAGACGGACCTGGGCGTGATTGAAACCCTGATTTGCGCCATGTCTATGGCGGCTCACGCCATATGGCGCCGCGGAAGGCCGTCAAATCCGACGCGCGCGCTTCGAAATCACTAGAGCCTCAAAAGAAGCGTTCGTTGCCGGTCAGACGTTTAAAAAAGCTGTCAAGCGCAGCAAGCAGATAGCCGCCAAATCCAATCATAGCTTATCAACCGGGCGCGCCGGATTTTGACTGCGGAGGAAATCAGCCCGCCGCTATCCAATAGAGCACGCCGAATACCGCAAGGCAAAGCGCGATCAGCACCGATTCCATTACCCAGCCAGTCCGTTTGCGACGTTTGCCCGGCATTGCCGTCTCCTTGAACGAACATGGATATATACGCGGGCTTTGGCGGCTTTGTCTATCCGAGCGCAAGCGCCGCAGGAGGCTCGATCGGTTAGAAAAGTCTCGAGACCAGCGCGACGGCGAGCACACGTCCTCGCGACAGTGGCGGAAACGGCGCCTGCAGCCTTTTCGCGCTTGGAGCGGCCGGCCCTTGGAAACGGCTGTGCGCGCTAAAGAACGCCCGTGGAGATTAAGCTGGCAGTCGATGCATGCGTGAGCGGGATGACGATCTCCGTCCGCCGGAAGGGGGTCTTCGTCCATGAAGATGACGCTCCGCCAAGTTCATCGTCGGGGCCTCCGCTTAAGGGGCGCGCTTAAGCGCCGTCCGCAGCTTTTCGGTGTAACGCCCGCAAGAAAGCGGCGGGCAGGCCGCTGATATTTGCGGGATCCGTCCAAAAAGAGTTACAAAGCCGCAGTCATGCCCAAGCACTCGCTCGTCTGCTGACGGGGAGCTCGAAATGACGGCGCGCCTTGATCCATTTGGAACTGCGCTTTCCCGCTTGAGAGCCTCTGCATACAAGATCTCGCGGCCGAGATCGGCCTCAGCATCACGCCCGTTCGCGAAGCGCTCGCCTGTTTGGCGGGGGAGGGCGTCGTGCAGAGGCGTCCAGGCAAGGGGTATGTATTTCCCGATCTTCCGCCGGCGGAGATCCTGGATCTCTACGAAGCCCAGATCGGATTTGCGCGTGTCGCCTTGAGCCTCGTCGCTGGCAAGGGGCATGCGTTGCAGAAGGCCGCCACCCGAATGGAAAGAGCCGGCATGGCGGAAGTGATCGACTTCGTAGTCGATCAAACCGCCAATGACGCGTTGGACGCCGCCTATGGTCGCCTGAAAGGCCGCTTGAAGCGCCTGCATGAAGCGGAAGAAAATCTGTTTGGCGCGGACCTGGCGCAAGGCGCCGCCTGCCTGGCCGCTTTGGCGCGCGGGGCGACGGCGGAGGCGGCGGTCTTGATAGACGAACACCATAGCAGACGAGTCGCGCGAGCTGTGGATCTGGCCGATGCCTGTCGAGCTTAGACTTTTGCGTGACTGCTCTTTTGTATCTAGCGCCAGCCCGTTGCGGCCCTTGCCTTGCCTGGACGAGATGGCTAGGCCTGCGGCAGCGGGCGCTGGACCCATAGGCCGCCGTCGGATCGCCGGGGGCGGTCCGCCTTGAGCGGACATCGGCGCGGCGTCGGCTGAAAGGCCAGGCCTGGCGAGCACAGGTTCCAACGCCCGCGCCCCGCCGCCAGGACCGGGCGGCGCCGGGTCCGCGTCGCAGGTCCTTATCGCGCCATGAAGCGGATTCGATGACCCTGCGATCGCTGGAACGCCGCTGGTGAACCCGATCGCGACTTCACGTGACGAGCGCCGGGCTTCAAGACGGCAGCCGCCCGCTTCATCTACGCGGATATCTCACAGCTCATCGCCACTACGGCAGATCGGCTGCCGCCGGTAGAATCGCTCCCACAGCAGCGTCGTCCCGCCTTTGACCATGGCGCAGTTGATCTCTACGCCGTCGTCATCATCGCAGATGGCGGTGACGCGGTTGTAGCTGCGGCCTGTCCGGCGGCAGGCGAGCGTTCGATTGGCCGCCAGTCTGGTCAGTTCGATCCTCGCCGCCGCCCCTGAAGCGTCTGGGCAGGGGTGGCCGGGAGAACAGGTCTCGTCCATCTCTCGCGCCGCTACTGCATGGAGGCGCACCCGAACACCGTCTTCACATCGAAGGGTGTCGCCGTCGTGGACGTTGATCACCCGGCAGGAAAACAGGGCCTGCGTCGACGGCGCTCCCGACGGAGTTTGCGGCGTCTGGGGAACCTGCCGCGCAAGGACCGAGGTCGATTGCGGCCACCATAGCGTCCCCAAAAAGCAGGCGACGCAAACGCCCGCCGCCGTTGCGGCGAAACTCCAGTCCATTCTGCCGGCGCTTCTCTGGCGGATCCGCCTCCAGGTCGCCCGTCGCGCCAGCAAGGAGGCGACGACAGCCGCCAAGGGGGCGAGGAAAAATGCGGCGGTCGCCCACTGGGTTGGAAGTCCGAACTTGGCAAGTCCCAGCGTCACGGCTAACCAGCTCGCCAGCAGCATGCTCCTGGCTGCGAGCCTAAACCGGCGGGGGCGAGAAGGTCGGCGTAGCTTGAGACCCATGGCCCATGCCAGCGCGGGGAACGAAAAGGCGCAGTTAACGCGGCAGCGGATCCAGCGGCCCCGAACCTTCCTGAACATTCCCACTGTCCTTCCCGGCCCCAAAACGGTGCGGACCAAGGGCCCCCTCCCATGGGGCGACCCTATCCTGGTCTCGCAAAAGCCGGGTAGACGACCGTCCCCTCCAGGTCGACGCGGGCCCCGGTCGTAAGTCGAGCCGGTTCCAGACGGCCGCGGCCCATGATGTGCAGGACCGTCGCGCCGCGCGCGAGCAGGTTGTCGGCGATGAGCCTGCGATGGCACCGCCACCAGACCGCCTCGGCGCACATGACGGCGCAGCGTTCACGGCGACCTGTCTCGATCAGGCTTTCCAGTCCCTCTACAAAGGCCTGTGAGAGGGCGTAGTCGGCGTAGTTATGAAAGCTCCTGTTGCGCCAGAGGCCGTTAACATCGTCCGCCAGGCCACCGACTCTTGCGCGCCTGATCTGCGACTCCTGCAACAGCCCGACGAACTCCTCAAAGCTCCGGTTGGAATGTCCGATCGTGTAGAAGGTCTGCGTCATTCATCGTGTCGCGCGTGTTGCAGAACGCCGCCCGTGCCGCCGTCGACATCGTTCGTTCCGCCGGTCGTGTTCTTACAGCAAGGTTTCGCGGCCGCAGGGGAGTACGCAGGGCTCGGGAAAACATGATCTCCAGTGTGCAGTCTTCGGATCCGGCCAGTCACTCGGCCGTCCGGATTCCAGCTGACGTGATCGCCGCCGTTGAAAGTTTTGGTCATTCCCTGATCTCCTTAAGGACAATCAGACCTTGCCGACTGCGTTCCCGCCGCTCCCCCAATCGCTCTAGAGATAGACCTCGGTGAAATCCCGCAGGCAACGCCTTGATCAACCCGCACCAGGGGCTCCTGGCCTTGGCGCCGAAATCCGGGGGCTGAGAGGGGAGGGGCGATTTGGACGGTTTTTTAGCCTTTAACCTGCGGCGCAGCAGCGCCTAGCCGGCCTTGCGGCGCGGCGTCGTCCGACGCGCTTTCGTCGGCGCCACGGAGCTCTTGGCGCCGGCCCGACGGCGAGGTGCAGCGCCGCCTTCCAGGCTGGCGCGCAATGCGGCCATGAGGTCCGCCACGTCCGTGTCTTCAGGCTCAGATGCGCGGATCGGCTTGTGGCCCTTCTGCTTCGCAGCGATGAGCGCCTTGAGCGCTTCCTCGTAGCGATCGACGAACTGGTCTGGGTCGAAGGGGCCGGCTTTCTGTTCGATGATCCGACGAGCGATATCGACCATGGCTGGATCGGGCGCCTGATCTGCAATGGCGCCGAAAACGTACCGCGACGGCCTGACCTCATCGTGCGTGCGCAGGGAATAGGCCAAGATTCCCTGGTCGCGCGGCTCCAGCGCCAGCAGGCGTTCCCGGGTGGAAAGAACCACGCGTCCGAGGGCGATCTTGCCTTCCGACCTCATGGCTTCCCGGATGACGCCGAACGCCTCTTCGGCCAAGGCCCCCGCCGGCGCCAGATAGTAGGGGTTGTCCCAATAGAGGCGGTCGATCTCCTCCTCGGGGACGAAGCGCTCGATGTCGATCGTCTTGGTGCTCTCCAGCTTGACCGACTTGATCTCCTCGTCGGTCAGCAGAATGTACTCGTCCTTGGCGACAGCGTAGCCCTTGACCAGCGAAGCGCGTTCAACAGGGCCCGTGTCTGGGTCAGTCGTCACCATGCGAATCCGGTTGTTGGTCGCCGGGTTGATCAAGTTGAACCGCACATCCCCGCCTGAGCTGGTCGCTGTGTAGAGAGCGACCGGGCACGTCACGAGGGAGAGGCGCAGGTGTCCCTGCCAGGTGGGGCGATAAGCCATGTCGGACCTCCGGGCGGCGCCGCATGCGCCGCCGACTCAACACCGGGCCCGTTGATCGCTCCCTGAGTTCAGTTGCAGGGTTCGGCCTGGCCGTCTCCAAGATCGATGATGAAGCAGTGCTCCTGGCCGCCATCAAGGTCGGCCACGAAGACGCGGATCTCGTCATCTGCGTCGACCGGCGGCGAGTAGAGCTCGGTGTAGCCGACGGCCGCGGCTTCGAAGCTGGCGGCCTTCAGGACGTGGCCGTGCGCGCGGCCGAGGCCTTCGGCATAGGCGAAATAGCGATGCTGTTCGGGTTCGATCATTTCCAGCTCCTGACTGTTTAAATGCAGGGGGACGGAAAAGGATTCCATGATTCGGCCTCCGTGGCGGACGGCGGCCTAGCGCTTGCGCTGTCTCAGCAGCTTGGCCGCCTCCGCCTTCCACAGCGCCTGGAAACGCGGCAGGATCGATGCCGGCAGGGTTGCCGCCGCACGGGAACGGCGATCGAGGTCCTGGGCTTCGGCTTCAAAGCGGCCGGCCCTGTCGAGATCGGCTTCTGTCATGTGGTTTGTGGCCAGACCTGCTCTACGGCCAGAGTGCGGGCGGGGCAGGGCTGCAGGATAAGATCTTCCGGAGCGCTCAGGTTCAGCCAATGGACGCCGGCGCCTGGCGGCAGCAGGACGATCTGGCGGTCATGGTAAGGCGCGACGTCCGGACCTGGCTCGGTCGTCAACATGGCGAACGCGCCGTCCTTGATGACCCCGGCGATCCAGAACCACGAATAGCCGGTCATGGTGAAGAGCCATTTCGTTTTCCTGCCCTGCGCTTTCGGCTCGGTGAACTCGTAAAAACCGTCGGCAGGGATCAGACAGCGGATCGAGTCGCTGAAAGACCGGCCGTCGGACCGGAAGTTGAACACCGGTCTGCCCGCCGGGCTCTTCCAACCCCAGGGCGTCATAAGCAGTTGCGCGGCGTCCGCGCCCTGGACGACAACAGGGGCGGCGTCGCCGATGCGGTAATCCGCAGGCGCCAGGTTGGGCAGACCGCCCGGAAAGACGAGCGTCCGCCCCGCGTCGCGGAACGGCGCAGCCAGTTGATTGACGGAAACGTGCAGGCGGTAGTTGTTGCACATGGGCGATCCTCTCACGGCCTCAGCCAGTTGTGGAGTCCGGCGTCCTTAGAACGCATTTCGACCTCGCAACTGCGCGAGCCATCCCTTCGTAGGGATAGCTCCAGCTGGAGCCTGTACCGCTAAGATCGGTCCAGGCCGCTTTCACGGTGGCGGCGGCGGCCATCAGCGGGAAGCGCTGGGAAGACACCGGATTCAGCTGGCCGTGCAGCCTCTGAAGCCGGCGGTAGATGTCATCCAGCTCCGCCAGATCATTCGCGTCCAAAACCTGCTTGCTGGACATGCCCTTGTATCGCTTCATGGACGATCGTCGGCAGCGGCGCTTAGCGAAACGCCGCGCGCGCGCATGTCCTCAAAGGCGGTCTGCACCTTCTCGGCTGCGCCCGTGGCGATGCGGTTCAAGGTCGCGGCTTCGCGCGCCAGCATGTTGATCAAGACCGGGTCGTGTTTGGCGGCCTCCCCGAGGCGCCAGACGGCGACCACTTGGGCGAGTTGCAGCTCGGCGGGGGTTGCGGAGAATTCGCTCACTGAGAACGCCCCACTAGCCGCAGGCCCGCCACCAGGCCGGCGATCAGATCGACCGTCGGCGCCGGGATCTCAGCGAGCTCGCGCTGTCCCAGATCGCGGTCCAACTTCTGCACCTCGCGAGCGAAGGGCTCATAGGGGCCAAGGGGTTTCGTTTCCATGTTCGTTCTCCTTAAGCGCCGACCCGAGCCGGATTCTTACACTAGAACAAAAAAGGAACAATGGAGCCCCGGGTGGCGGGGTTCACGAGCGGTGGATAGATGAGGCGTCATGCGCGGTCTCCGACGCCCGCGGAACGCGCCGGCTTTTCGACCGCAAAACAAGCGCCTTGGATGCGCCAGTTTGGTCCAGCGTCGAGCTGCGGCTCTTGGTTGCGGCCCGCTCTCCCCGGAGGGCGGGCCTTCTTTCACTTAGGCTGGCATGTCCGCGCTACGTCTTAGCGCAGGTCGCGCCAGCAAGCTGCCGCCAACCAATAGCGGGCCGTCCTCGTCGGAAATGGGCGGCAGACACACGAAGCGCGCGGCCAGCTGGCCGTTGCGCAGACTCAAATGAAGCTCGACCTGATCCCCCGCCGCAGCCAGTCTCTCCGCGATCCTTTTTGCGGCGTTCTCAGCCTCCCGCCCTCGCGCGAACAGTTGGGGCTGGGTGTCCTCCACCCGGACGGACCAGACATCTCCAAAGGGTTCCACAAAGACAGTTCGCATCGAAACTTCTCCAGTGAAGGTTGAAGGCGAGCGCTATTTGGGAGGCGTAGGAAGAGGGTCAAGGGGACCGCATCTGCTGCCGCCTGTAGCCCCGATCGCAGTCTGTCCATCGCCGCCGGCTGCGCTCTGCCGCTCTTCGACCCCACAGGGATCGCCCTGGCGATCGGTTGACCGGTTTCCAGTCGAAAAACGACTGCTTCCTGCCTATCTACCGAAGGGTGTAGCGCAAAGCGCGTCGTCTGACCGTTCCGATGTGGGCGGACCGACGCGAGCGGGCCGGGACCAACCTCAACCCCAAGGCTTCTGATAGATGTCGCCCGAAATAGCGTCGCTGGCGAGGGCGGCGATCCGCGACAGAGCCCGACTCTCGGTGATTTCGCCGACGCGGGCGCGTTCAAGAAGGGTTTCGATCTCGGACAGGGGGTGTTCAGGCCGCTTGCCGGGCATGTTCCTGCTTGCGTGTTTTCATCTATCATCGTCCTCTCCTTTCAGGCCAAAACGCCGGGCCGACCGAAAAGCTCCGCCGATGGACCCGACCAGGCTTCGCGGCGCGGCGGCCGGAGGGAGGCGCGATGACGGGCTGTTAGCTGACTTCAAAGGTCGCGAAGGTCAATTAGCCACGGCGTTCTTCAGCCTCGCGTCTTCGGTGAAGGTGTGGCCAGGCGCCGCCAGATATTCGAACAGGGACAAGGCCACGCAGCGTCCCCCACCGGTTCGTGGAGCACGACCGAGGGCGGATCCGTCTTCGCGGCGAAGCGCTTATAAGCCATCGCAACTCAGCGTCGGCGTCTAAGCAGCCGACGCCCCAAGACGGGGAGTCGCTCTTTGAGCAGAAGCGCCATTGATTGACCTGCAAATCATCTGGCCCGTAGCGGGCGCGATTGTCGCCGGCGCCTTGATCGGGCTGGAGCGTGAGCATCGCGCAAGCGCGGCGGGGTTCCGTACGCATATTCTGGTTTCTCTCTCCTCCTCGCTCCTCATGCTGGCGGCGGTGCACCAGATCCACTGGCTGACCGACACCCCGGCCGACGTCATCCGCATCGACCCCGTACGGATGGCCCATGGCATCCTCACAGGCATCGGCTTCCTCTGCGGCGGAGTGATCTTCCGCGAAGGCCTCACCGTGAGAGGACTTACGACCGCTGCGTCGTTATGGTTCACGTCCGCGATAGGCATCTTGTTCGGCGTGGGCTTTTTCGGCTTAGGAGCGCTCGGGACCTTCGCTACCTTGCTCGTGCTTGCAGCCGTCAGCCTGACCGGCGCGCTCCTCCCGCAACGGAGGTACGCGGAGATCAAGGTGCGCTATCGGCCTGATGCTGCGATCACTATGGCGGGCTTTCGTCTGGCGCTTTGTGCGCACGCCTTGAACCCTCGTAAGATTGACTTGGAAGCTGACGTTCAGGCCCTGACATTCACGACGATGGTGAGCGGCTATAGGGAGACGCGATCGATGCGCTCGCGGCGACGCTGCGGAAAGACGAATCCGTCCTCGCTTTCGAGTGCCGCGCTAGATCGCCGTGAGGCCGCTGACCGCCAAGCGACTCGAATCGCCGAGGCAACCGAATACGGCAGCGGAGCGGCGCTCAACCACTCGGCGAAAGGTCGTGATAGGGGCGCCGCGTGAGACCGCCTCGGCCCTGGTTATCACGCAGGGCCCTTGCGGTGTTTTGAATAAATCACCGGGGAAGTGCAATGACGGCCCCGCGCATCGCCGCATGCGATCCGCGACCCAAGCTGTCCCGGACATCGCCTTTGACGAGAGGCGCGAACTGCACCGCCTGCGCGTGGCCGTTCCTAAGATTCAGCGGAGGCCGGGCCGCGACTATCGCTGCCGCTCATAGACCAGAGTTGCGCCCTGCCAGACTTCGACCCTCCGCCGTCCGGGCATGCATAGGAGCCGGAAGCGCCGCGGCATCGCGCGGCGCTGAGCGATGGCAGGCTCAGAAACTCGGAAACAGGCTGGCCGCCCCAGGTGAAATATCGGAACTCATATATGTCGCCCATCCTGGCGGAAGCCGTGCTCATGCAGACCGTTGCGTATGTCTAGAGCAGGACCTCGGCCTGCCAAGCGCGCGGCTTGCGCATCCGGCCCGAGCCTGAGTGAACCGACGACGTGCCGGCGACCCTGGCCGCGAGGAGGGTGCGAAATACGCACGGGAAACCGGGCGAGCGCCTTGGTCGGCATGGCGCTTCAGCGATCATCGCTGAACACGCGAGGCGCCTTAATTAGGGCGCGCCGATCGGCCGCCTTCAGCGGCGAACCAAACAACTGTCTCGATCATTGCGGACACATGGACACAGCCTTCTTCGACCGCCCCGCAGAGACCGTCGCCCCAGACCTCATAGGCGCGCTCTTCCTGGTGAACGGCGTCGGCGGCCGTATCGTAGAGACGGAGGCCTACGATGCCGAGGATCCAGCGTCACACAGCTTCCGTGGCCCATCGGTTCGGAACGCCCCGATGTTCGGGCCGCCGGGGCGAGCCTATGTTTATCGCGTCTACGGCCGCCACTGGTGTTTCAATGTGGTGTGCGACGTCCGGCGACGGGGCAGCGCTGTCCTCGTGCGCGCTCTCGAGCCGACCGCTGGCCTCGGGCTGATGAGCGAGCGGCGGGGCGTCGGAGACGTCAGGCAGTTGTGCGCCGGTCCTGGTCGCCTGTGCCGGGCGCTCGCGATCGACGATCGGCTGAACGGAGCCTCGGTCTTCGCCTCGCCCTTCACCCTGCTCGACAAGACGATAGTCCGCCGGGTGTCTCACAGTCCTCGTATCGGCGTTTCAAAGGGCGTTGAGACGCCGTGGCGCTTTTTCGAAGACGGTTCGCGCTATCTTAGCCGGCGTGAGCCTGCGACCGCATGACCACGCTCGCCAACGCAGCGCCGATGGTGGCAGATCCAGCAAAGGGTCGCCGGAAGGCGACAGCTGGTGGCTCGAGCCCAAGTGGGTTTTCGCTGCCTCGCTGTCCGTCAGGCGGCCAGGCGGAGCTGGCGATCTTCGTCGCGAGCCGCTGAAGCTTGCCGCGACAACCGAACCGCGCAGCCGCGTCGAGGTGAACGGCGCGCCGAGAATTACACAAGTCTGACCATGCACGTCATCGTCGGCCGCAAAGACACGCCCCCCCGGAATCTTCCGCAGGATCTGGTTCAGAGACGGGTCGCGCCGGAGGCGCACGCCCGCGGAGGCGCGGCCTTAAGGAGAGCGGTTCGTAGTTCCGTCGGGATGGGCGCCGAAGGCGGGACGTTTGCGCGCGAAGGAAATCGACTGGCGGTGGCGGCGGGCGTGCGCGTGCAGCTGGTTTCGGGCGATCGCAGTATGATGGAGGCGGTGAAGTTCATGTCGCACAACGATCTAGGCATCTATCTCCATGACACGCCGTGGCCCAGTCTCCGCGCCGCCCAGCGCGCTCTCAGCGCGGGCGCCGAGCGGTGGGAAGACGCGCCTTCGGACAATGGATTGCAGGTCGAAACCGTGCAGAAACGGGCCGACAGTTCGGCGGAGCAGCCCGTGGACCTGTCTGAGCCGGTTCTGCCCTATCTGCTCTATCTGACGGCGGCGTCTCCTCTCTGCGGCGGGCTGATCCTGGGGCCGGATCCCTATGGGTGGGATGGGCTGTGAGCGTGTCGGGAAGCGGACCTTCGCCACCCACCGCCCCTGAACGCGTATCCTTGGGGAGCACCCAGGGAGAAGATCATGGCGGGACCGCAGGAACGATATGGAGACGAGGACGAAACAACGTCGGAGATCGCCCCCGACGACGTTGGCGCAAGCGCGACGGCGGAACGTTTAAACAAGGCCGTGGATCAGGGCGACGCGGCGTTATCCGACGGCGACCGGGCTATGGCCGCGATGGCCAGCCGGCATGAGCGTTTCGCAGGCTCGGCCGTCGGTGTGGGAAGCACCGGCTTCGGTGAACAAGGAGTGTACACCAGCGCAGACGGCGCCGTAGGCGACGACGAAGAGCTCTTGATCGACGGTCAAGAAGAGGTCTTCTCACGCACCGAAGTCGAGCAAGGCCGGATCGAGCATCATGCCGGGGAAGACGGGTCGCCCGCTCGAAGCGGTTCCCATGGAAGAGGTTAGATCCCCCGCCTCGGGCCGGCGGCTCGATCATGAGCGAGACAATGCTTCTGAAGAGGCCCGCCGAAGAGTCCATGGCATCGGGGAACTGAAAACCGCGCTGGTGCCGGGATTGCTGCGGGGCACCATCACCGACCCGCATTGCGCCGAGTGTGGGCGTTATGGCGATCGTCTCGCCACCCTTCGGCGGGAGAGCCATTACAAACGAGCTTCAGGAGACGATAGGCCGCTGAGCCCTGACGATTTGTCCGCCAGCGCAGTTCAGGAGCAGCGTCCTGTCAAAGCGCAACACGCTCGCCAAGGTTCATAACGACGGCGCCGAGCGTCGGCCGCAGGAAGCGGGCGCATCGGACGGGAAATGACCGTCCGCGGGGCTGGGCTCTACAAGGGCGGCGGTCCACAGCGGGGCGACATTGCCCGAGGCCGCTAAAAGTCCGACGCCGCCCGCTACCGCCGGCGAAGCCGCGGACGCCAGGGGGCGACCGCCGCGTTATAACGCTGAAACGTCGGCTCGGCCGCAGTTGCGTATAGCCGTCCTTCCGGGCGGTTATGAATCGAGGGGGATCCAGCGAGGTGGTTTCACCGGCTGAGACTCCAGGACGCGCTGGGGCCGAAGGCTCATCTCTGCGAGCTCGACCTCGGGATCCCTAGGGCGGGACTAGAAGACCAAGACGGTTCAGCCTCACCATGACCTCGTTTCGCATAACCGCGCATCCGGATCGGTGGCGAAGGAGCGCCGTATGGGCGCTAGGATCGCGCCGCGCGGGGCCCATTGTTTCTGAAGCGCCACTTCATGACCAGCACGCCCGACGCCATGGCGAGGGCGCAGGCGTTCGCGATCGTCACGGGCCAGGCCTCTGTCATGACGCCGTAGATCACCCATAGGATGAAGCAGGTGACGGTCAGAGCATAGGTCTTCAGGCTTACCGACGAGGCGTCCTTCTCTTTCCAGATCTTCACGCCCTGGGGCGCGAAGCTGGTGACGGAGCAGATGGCGGCGGCTGAGCCGACGATATTGGCGACGAGTTCACTCATAGAGCCCCAACGTCAGGCATCATCTGCTGTTCCTGGGGTCGACGCACCTGCGGCGGCCTGGCGGCTAGGTCCGGCTCTGGAGCGTGGCCTGCTCCTGCTCGCGCAACCAGTTGTGGGCCCTGGTGCCCGCTAGGGCACCGTGCCCCATGGCCACGCTGATCTGATCCAGGCCTTCGACAAGATCTCCTGCGGCGAAGACGCCCGCCACACCGCTTTCGAAGACAGCATCGGGCGTCACGCAGCCGGCCTCGGTGAGATCGAGCCCGAGCTGCTCCGCCAGGATTGAGCGCGGTCGACGCCCCAGAGCCGGGTAAATGACGTCGAACGCCAGCGAGGCGCCTGTGTCGAGACGCACGGTGATGTCATCGGCGCCGGGCTCGAGGGCGCGCAGGGCGCCGGCTTCCAGCCGGATCCCCGCATCGGCCAGAGCCCGCGCCTCGGCGGAGGAGAGTTCAGGACGGGTCAGCGGCATGAGAGTGACGGTCCGGGAATACCGGCGCAGAAAGAGGGCTTCAGCGGCGCCATTAGTGTCGCAGCCGATCACGCCTATGCGTTTGCCGATATGTTCATAGCCGTCGCACACCGGGCAGTAGCGCAGCACTCCCGCGCGGATGGCCGCCTCATGGACGGCTTCCGGCAGAGCAACCTGGTTAAGATCAACGCCGGTCGCCAGGATCACAGCGCGGCCCACCAGCGCGGTACCGTCTGCGAGATGAAGGTTGAACCCGCCCGCTACGGCCGTGATCGCTGAAACCTCCGCCTCCTGGATGTCCGCGCCGTACTGAACAGCGTGTCGGGTCATGCGGGCGATCAGATCCGGGCCGCGAACGCCTTCCGGGAACCCGGGAGCGTTATGGGTGAGAGGAATGCGCAGGGCCCGGCTCTTCCCGTCATGCAGCACGAGAACCCTCCGGCGATATCGCGCCAGATAGAGGGCCGCGGTTAGGCCTGCAGGCCCCGCGCCGATGACGACGACATCGGGTTCAGAGTTCGGTTCTGGATCTGCGGCCATGAGTTCATTTCGCGGCTTGGTCTCATGCCAACAGATGAGGAAGCGCGGCGTTCCGTTTCCGTCGCGCCGAAGGAAGCGCGCCGCCGCTCGGGGCTGAGCTGACTAAGGATTTGATGGAGCGCTCACCCTCCAGACTGACGCGCTGCAGGACCTTAACGCCGGCGGCCGAGGAGGATCCAGCGGGTTCTGGCGATCAGGGCGCGGCAGTCGGCGCCCTCGGCCAGGCAGGATCGATGAAGCCCAGAAGGGCCTCGACCGTATTGACGAGCGGGCCAGGGCGCCGGTCAGACCGCCCTGCGTGGCAACTGCCGAGGCGTCCACGCCCAGGCGCGGGGGCGGCGAGGAGGATCGTGCTTGGCGCCCAGACGCTCAGGAGGCGGGGCTTTTGGGTTCGCCATCGATCCTGAGCTTCATGGCTCGGCGCCGAGGTCGATGGTCCCTGAGCCTTGCGCCGAACCCCATCCGTGTCGATCACCAGGGTGCGTGACGAGACGACGCCGTCGGCGACCTTGAAAATCGCATGTGTCCTTGGGGCTGCGCAACCTGCCCCTGGTTTCGCCTCACGACGTGCGTCGGGTCAGGCGCAACGACCCTGACCAGCCGGGCGGGTGCGCGCTTCATCGCAGGCCATCCCCTTGGGCGCCCTGTGCAGAACGGGGCGACCGTCACGCGAGCGGGGCCCTCCAGATTGGGTCCAGCCGCCTCGCCAAACTGAAACACTCCGGACAGGGCGGTGAACCTTGCCGGCCAAGCTGGGATTAGGCGCGTACTGCCCATATCGCATCCTCAATCATCAAAAGGGAGGCGACATTCATGGCAGGCGGTTGGACTCGAGACGGCGCTGTGCTCGATCAGATTCACGACACCGTCGTCGACGGCGTCCTCAACGCTCGCGCGCGAATGCCCACGGGACCCGGCCGCGAATTCTGTCTTGAGTGCGGCGACGCCATCCCCGAAGCGCGCCGACGCGCCATGTCGGGGGCGGTGACCTGCGTATCCTGCCAATCCGGTCGGGATGGACGGATCGTGACCGGGGGCATCAACCGGCGTGGAAGCAAGGACAGTCAGTTGCGCTAGGCTCGCTCACGCCATCATGGCTTGGCGCACGATTAGGGCTGTGTCCGGTATCGGCCATTTGCGCCCCGGGCGGCCGCCCGGACGTAGATGTCGTCATGGCGACCTATGATTTCATTGTTAGCGGCGTTGATCCTGAGATGGCCCTCCAGAGCGCAGCGCCGTCGGATGCTGACGCCTGGCGCGAAGCGGTGCTCTTTCTTTCCGAAATCCTGCGCGAAAGGCCTGTCCGGGAGGGCGGCGCCTTCTCGTTTGAGATTATCGTTCGCAACGAGGGTCGCGAAGTCTGCAGGGTCGGGGCGTCTTCCAGCTGGATCAGATAGGCGAAGGCTGGCGCAAGACCGGCGGTCACGCCAAAAGGGGCGACCGCGAGCAGGGCGACCTGCACGGCGTTGCTTCGAAAGTGCAAGGAGCAGAACCATGAGCACGCGCGAGCAGACTACCAGGACGCAGGAACTCCCGGCGCTGCCGGGAAAGCTGGGCGAAATCGAGGCCCTTCTTCAGGCGGCGAGATCGCTTGGCGGGACGAGCGGCGAACGAGCCGTCCTGGATGAAATCTCTCGGATCATCGCCCGGTCATCCCGCGACATTTACCAGAAGCCGCTAGGCTGAAGCTGATTTACGCCTGCTCGGGATGATGCGTGCGAGCGCCGGTCCGGTTGCGGCGACGTCTGCGGTCGGGCTGCGCGGCGCCAGTCGGACGCGCCGACCCCGGTGCATGTCCAGAGCGGGTCTGCCGCCTCCTCTTCGGGAAGGCGTCGCGCGCCTCCTCGCGGCCTTCCTTCGCCCGCCATCCCCAGTGTCGTCAAGACGACATTCTCGTCCAGAACGCCGCTCCTCGCGTTATGGCGCCGAAAGGTTGGAGACATGGGCGTCGTCGTTTCTTTTCCCACCAAAGCCCGCGCATCTCGCAAGCGCCGCGCCTGGCCCCTGCTGGCGGCTGGGGCAGGCGCCGTGGTTCTGGTGCGGTCGGCATTTTGCTTGCTGGCCAGGATCTTTTTCGCGGAGCCCAGGGGGACTCATCGACCCAGGCGGCGGGACTCCTGCCGCATTCCCTCGCCGGCGTCCCCTGATCAGGCCGTGTTGCGCACGCGGACGTCGCGGGAGACCCAGCTGGCGGCTTCCGGCGGACGGAGCGACGCCGTTGTCGCGGCCGCTGCGGAAACCCTGGGATCGCCGCAACCGCAAGAAACGGCCCGTAGGCCGGCCAGATTCAGGATTTGGACCTTCCCACGACTGAAACGCACGAGTCCTTGGGCCTGGAGGCGTCCAGCGGCCGCGTTGACGCTGGTTCTCTGCACGCCGAGCATGGCGCCGAAATCGGACTGAGTCAGGCGCAGGGGAGCGCCATTGGCCCCGCAATGCAGCCGGACCAGCCATTTGGCCAGCCGCTCCTGAACGAGGTGGGAGGCGTTGCAGACCGCTTCGGCGGCCAGACCGGTCAGGCGACCCGATGACTGGCGGGCTACCAGACGAGTCAACCAGTCACGGCCGAGGTGCTCGACGACGCAGTCCGCGGGCACGCGGCAAAGAGTGGTGTCGATCAGCGCCCGAGCCGGAGGGCGGTCGCCGTCGGGCTCCAGGGCTTGATCCCAACCGTGGACAGATCCCGCGACGATGGTCGCAACGCAGACGCCGTCGCTTTTAGGGAAGAGGCCCAGGACGCCCGTCAGAACAAAGGAGAGGAAACCGTCTTCCTCCAAAGCCTGGCCGGCAGGCAAAGACGTCAGTCGGCGCCGAGCCAGAGCGGTCGATTGAAAGCGGTCGGGAAGCGCCTGGAAGACAGGGTGGTCGCCCAGGTCCAGGTGCGGCTGATGAAAGCCGCAGCCTGTATTGGTGAGGCTGATCATAGGTTGCATGTCGGACTCCTGAGCCCAGAGTGACGCCCTGGGCGCGAACCGCACTTACATAGGTTAGGAAAAAGCGAGACGGCCGCGAGGCGCTTGTCGCGCGCCGCGTGTTTCATCAGAGTCCGCCTTCGTACAGAAGGAACGAGGGCCCAGATGCCGGATTCAGCTTCCAGAGCAGGAGGCGATATGGCTCTCTACACTATCCGCTACAGCGCACGCGGGACCGGCGTGCTGAGAACCGAGCTCGTCGTCGCCGACGAGCCGCAGGGGACGATCGCCCAGGTGAAGCGTCGTCTGAGCGGCAGCCGGACCTTCCGGGAGGCCAGTGTCTTCGAGGACGGCGAGTTGCGCTTCACCATCTCGTCCGACGCCAAGGGCGTGGCGACGGCGGGGGAGAGATCAACCCGAAATTATGAGCGAGAGTGGAGCGCGACGGAACGCGTCCCACACCGGGGGATTATCCAAGGCGCACCCTGGCTCGAGGAGACCGTCCTGATCAGCACCCTGATCCAGAAGCTGTCGCGTCGTGACGAACTTACCGCAGCCGAGACGCGGGTTCTGGAAGAACTGCTGCAACCCCCGATCGTCATACCGGCGGGGACGGATATCGTCAGTCAGCATTCGACGCCCGGGTTCAGCACCTTGGTCCTCGATGGGTTCGCCGCACGTTATGTCATGCTGACGAACGGCTCTAGGCAAATCACGCAACTGAACGTGCCAGGCGACTTCGTCGATCTTCACAGTCTGATGATGAGCCCGATGGATCATGGGGTGGTCGCCCTGACCCGCTGCACAGTCGCGCGGTCTCCTCATGAGGGCCTGCGCCGGCTGACGGAGTCTGAACCCCATCTCACCCGTCTGCTCTGGCTGGATACCCTGATCGACGCCGCCGTGCATCGGCAATGGATCGCGGGTCTTGGACGGCGGACAGCGGTGGCGCGGCTCGCCCATCTCCTGTGCGAACTCTATCTCCGGCTGGAGATCGTCCATCGCGTGGGAAGCTGCAAGATGGAACTTCCTGTCAGCCAGGCCGTGCTTGCAGACGTCCTTGGACTGTCGGAAGTCCACGTTAATCGTTCCATAGCCCAGCTCCGGACCGCGGAACTGGTCAAATGGAAAGGACGCGCCATTAAGATTTGCGATTGGGACGGTTTGGTCAGGCAGGCGGAGTTCGACGCAACCTATCTGAGGCTGACAAGAGCGCCGGTCTAGGTTGGGTTCAGCTCGAGGCCGCGATCGCGAGCGCCGGGCGAGCATGTTCAGAACGTCCTTCTTTCTGAAAATAGGGTCGGAATGAACAAACTGCTGGCCGCCGACGCTCCGCCGGCCGAAGTCTGGTCACTGGCGGTTGAGAGGGGCCGGGCGAAAACCCGTTGGATGCGGGCCGGCGGGCGAGGCGCCGGACTTTTCGCGACCCCTGCAGGAAGCGGGGATTGTTTCAGGACGAGGAACCAGATCGTAATCGTGGGCGGCGAGGCTGGCGGACTTGATCCCGCCGCCCGTCTCGGGCGCCGGCTGGGGCCCCGCGACGGGCCTCGCCAGGTGCTTCTCATAGATCGCGCGGTCTTCCATTTGTGGAAGCCCTCCCTTCACGAGGTCGCGGCCGGCTCGCTGCATTCGAGACAGGAAGGTCTCGACGATCTGACGCTCGGGCGCCGCAATCATTTCAGGTTTGTGCTGGCGAGGTCGAAGGGCTCGACCTCGACGCACGCCGCCTTCGCCTGGCCAAAACCTATGGCGCGGCGGAGCACGCCTGCCTGCTGGAGGATGTCGCGGATGCAGAGGCCTTTCACCGACAGCTCGCCGCGCTCTTCCTGTCATCCGCCTATGACGGTCGCCATCTGCTGAGGATCGCCATCGTCGGCGCCGGGGCGACCGGGATCGAACTGGCCACAGAGCGTCTCGAAGGACATGCGGTCCTGTCGGCCGCGCTCGACCCGACCGAGCGGTTCATGCTTGAGGTGACGGTGGAGGCCGCGCCTCGCATATTCGGCGGTCTTCCCCAAACGGTCGCCGACAGGGCGGCACAGGCGCTGCAGGCGCGCGGCGTACGACTTGTCGTCGGGGCGCGCGTGACGCGAGTGCGCGCAGACGGGCTCGAGACCAGCGTCGGCGACATTGCGGCCGACCTGATCGTCTGGGCGGCCGGGGTGAAGGCGGCCGAGATCAACCTGGGCTTCGGCCTGGCCACGGGCCGCCTCAACCAGTTCGTCGTGGACGACCGCCTGCGCGCCTCCGCGCCGGGAGTCTACGCCATGGGCGACTGCGCCGAGGCGCCCGGCCCCGGTGGGCGTCCGGCGCCCGCCAGGGCCCAGGCCGCATCCCAGGAGGCGGCCTATCTGGCCAGAGCCTTGACGCAGGCGGGCGATCCCGGTCCCTATCGCTACCGCGACAGGGGGTCCCTCATCTCCCTCGGGCCGGGCCCTGGGCTGGGCTGCCTCATGGGCGGACTCGCGGGGCGGACTTCCTGATTGAGGGGCTTATAGCGCGCTAGGCCTATATGGCCCTCCACCTCCAGCACCATCGCGTTGTCGTGGGCTTGCCCAGGACGGTCCTGCTGGCCTTAGGCCGGTTGCTCCACCGTCGGGTCTCAGGAAGGCTCAAGCTTCACTGACGACAGGACGCCCAGACCACTGGACGCCCGCGCTCAGGCGCGCCGCGTCGGCGCGGGCGGCGGGGGCGCGCCCCGGCTTCGCAGGCCGCCAGAGCGGCGCATCAGCGGCGGTCGGCCGAAGAGGAAGGCCAGCAACCGGCCAAGAAGGCCGTCCCGTCTTGTCGATCTGGATCCCGCTGTGGACATCACGCCATCCTGACCCTGCTCGCAGGGGCGCCCAATAACATGGGTTAGGAAGGCGGATCTCCGTCAGGGCAGACGATGGGCTCGGCGGCGCCCGGCGTCAGGCCCGGACGCCCGGACTTGCGGCCAGGCCCGAGACGGCGGATGTCCTCGTCAAACGACGGAAGGCCGCCAGGGACTGTCCGGTCACCTGGTCCATGTTGTAGTAGCGATATGTGGCGAGGCGACCCACGAAGCTGACATCGCGACGCGCCAGGGCGAGCGCCTCATACTGCTTGAAAAGCGCCTGGTTCTCCGGTCGGGGAACCGGATAATAGGGATCGCCCTGGTCGCAGGGATACTCATAGCTGATGCTCGTGCAGGGATGCTGTTGCCCCGTCAGCCGCTTGTACTCCGTCACCCGCGTATAGGGCACGGTCTCGTCCGGATAGTTTACGACCGCGGCAGGCTGGAAGCTTTCCTGCTGGAGCGTTTCATGGCGGAACTGCAGCGACCGGTAGGGCAGGCGCCCGTAGCAATGGTCGAAGAACTCGTCGATCGGGCCCGTGAAAACCAGGTGGTCGTAGACCAACTCGGCCTCGACATCCCTGAAGTCCACGTCCGTCTCTACCCGGATGCCGGGATGATCGAGCATGTTCTCGAACATGCGCGTGTAGCCGTTCAGCGGCATGGCCTGGAAGGCGTCGGTGAAATAGCGGTCGTCGGTGCTGGCTCGCGTCGGAACGCGCGCCGTCACGGAACGGTCCAGCTGCGACGGGTCCAAGCCCCACTGCTTGCGGGTATAGCCTCGGAAGAAGGTCTCGTAGAGCTCGCGGCCGACGGCTGAGATCACGACATCCTCGGATGTGACCACCTTGTCGACCGGCTCCGCCCGCGACGCCAAGTAGGCTTCTGCCTGCTCGTCGGACCTGAGATCCAGTCCGTAGAGAAGATTGAGCGTCGTGCGGTTGATGGGCATGGGGACGAGCCGGTCCCCCACGCGGGCCAGAACCCGATGTTCATAGGGGCGCCAGGGGGTGAAGCGCGAAAGATAGTCGAACACTTCCGCCGAGTTGGTGTGGAAGATGTGGGGACCGTACCTGTGAACCAGGACTCCCGCGGCGTCGGGCTCGTCGTAGGCGTTGCCTCCGATGTGGGACCGGCGATCAATCAGGAGCACCCGGCGTCCGCTCGACGCCAGACGCTCGGCCATGACCGAACCCGCGAACCCCGCGCCGACGACGAGAGCGTCGTAATGCGAAGCCCGCCCCGACGGCCGGATGCAGGGAGCCTCAGGCGCCGCAGCGAGGGCGGAGGCGCTTTGGCTCTCGCACCGGCCTCCGTCTTCCGGGACAGGGTCTCTTTGTGAAGCGGCTCTGTCGACCATGACCGCCATCCGGGCCTGGGTCTGGTCCCATGACAGGTTGGCCAGCGCGGCGTCCGCCTCGTCCAGCCAGGCCCGGTTCTCTCTCTGAACGAGGGCTGCATCACAGCCGGCCACGAAGGCGTTGGCGCCTGCCGCGATGTGGACGCCCTGCAGCGTCCCGTAATGCCGCATCACGTCGGCGATCGGGGTCGAGATCACCGGCCGGCCCCCGCCAGGTATTCGGGGGTCTTGGTGGGGCTGATGAAACGGGTGGACTCATTGATCACGAAGGGCATGAGAGCCGCGTCCCAGCCGCCCAGGAGGTCCGGGAGCTCTTCGTAGCGCCTTAATCCCAGGTAGTGGATGTTGGGACGGCGGGGCAGGTCCGCTTCGTCAATCTTGACTACGGGGCCCACGAAGATGAGCGACCAGTGGGGTCGGGCGTCGGCGACCGCCGCTATGAGATCCAGGTCCATCCGTTCGTCGATGACGCCGTAGAAGCCGAGTCGCGGGCCCGGCAGGTTGGCCTGGGCCGGATGATCGGCCCCGCGGCGCGCCCGCGCAAAATGCGGGACGTCGACGCTGGAGGGGAAGGGGTGGATGTTGGCGTGCCGGGTCCGCCTGGCTTCGTAGAGGCTGAAACCTCCGGTGAACACCACGTCCGCCGCGCTCATCAATTCGGCCTCGAGGATTCGGAGCTCCGGCGGTGCGAACCGGAAGGCGGAGAGCCTCGTCCATGCAGTCGAACACCACGGCCGCGGCCTCCACGTGTCGGGCGATCGGCAGCATCATGGGGGTGTAGTACCAGAGCACCGGGCGGACCACCGCGCGTTCCGCGAGAAGATCCTCCAGCAGCTGTCTCACGACGGCGTCCCGGCAGGGCCCATCGACGCCGTGCGGCAGTCGCGGCGTCGCGACCCGCACGCCCGTGTCCGGGCAGACCCGGACATCGAGGCCCACAGGGGCGCCCGGGTCGGCGGGGAGGGGTTCCTCAAGGAAGATCACCGGCCGGGTCCGTGCGAAACGGGCCATCAGGTGCTGGGGCCGCTGGAAGACGAAATCCCACCGCAGATGAGAGAGGCAGACGATCGGGTCCCGTCGCGCATGCGGAAGATCGAGAATGTCGGCGGCGGGGGCGGCGGGAAACTCTGTCATGGCGGCTTTCATCAAGAGGGCCTTGATCAAAGCCTGCGGCCGCCGCCCGTATCCCTGTGTCGGGTCTAGCGCACAGGGCCGCAGAGGCGTCGGTCGATCAGCAGATCCAGGGCGCGCCGCAGCGGGGTTTCCGAAACCGTGAAGGGCCAGGCCCCGGTTCCCGCGTCGCCGCCGGCCGCCAGGCGCAATCCGCGCCGTTCACACTCCGCCATGAGCCTCCGGGTCCAGGTCGATGCAGCAGATGGCCTGCGCCGGGGCGGCGTCGCCCGGTCCACCGGAAGGGCGCGTAGACGCCGCCGGCGTGTAGAGCAGGCGCTGGGCGCGCCGCCACCAGCCGGTCTCGGTCGCAAGCGTCATGCCCGTGTCCCCGTCCAGCGCCAGATCTCTCACCAGGGCGGCGAGGGCGGTCGCACGGGGCGCGCCCTCCGAAAGGTCGAAGACGCCGGTCTCATAGCGTCCGTCCGCGCGGGTCAGCAGACTGTCCCAATCGAAGCTGCCCAGGAGATTCCAGACGGTCACCGCCTCCACCTTGACCCCCGAACGGCGAACCTCGAGAGCCGCCGCCCAGCATTCGTGGAGCCAGCGCAACTGCTCCTCGCGGGTGCAGCCAAGGTGGCATTCGGTGACGATGAGGGGGATACGGTAGCGGTCCCAGAGCGCTTGCATGTGGGCTTTCCAGCCGGGCGGCGGGGGTCGAGGACGCGCACCGCCTCGACATCGGCGTAGGCGAGACGCCCGTTTCCGCCATGCAGGGCCGCGGGGTAGCGATCCAGCCGGTGATCCAGAAGGCGATCGCTGGTGAGGTAGTGATTGAGGCCGATCACCGGCGGGCAGGGATCGGCCGAAACGGCCTCCAGCCGAGCGGCGAAACCCATGCGGGCCAGATGAGAATAGAGGTCGTGATCCGGCGTCACCCGCCCGCACAGGAGGTCCCAGGTCATCAGCCTTCGGCGGTTCTCGTGATCGGCCTGCTCCTGGCAAGGCGGGGTGGCGTAGGTCCGGCCGAAATCCTCGGTCTGGATCAGGCGGGCCTCCGGTATGATCCGGCGGATCTCGCGCATGGCGCCGCGCACGGCGTCGACCTGGTTCAGCAGGGCGAGCCAGAAAGACCTTTCGTCGCGAAGATGGGGATGCCACAGGCCATAGAGGGCGCTGAAGCGCGCGGTCGTCAGGGGCTCGTTGACCGGGGTCCAGTCCCGGATCCAGGGATAGCGTCGCGCGGCCGCGCCGGCAAAACGCGCCAGACCGGGCGCGAACCCCGGATCGAGAAGGCCGGTCCACGCCGGACCCGACCCGTGATGCACCAGGCCGGCGGTCACCCCCATGCCCAGGGCCCTGATCCGGCCCAGCCTCCGGTCGGCCCAGGTCCAGTCTAGGACGCCCGGGGAAGTCTCCGTTCTTTCCCACAGGAGCGGGTAGCGCAGCGCCCGCAGGCCGAGCGCCGCGAATCGGTCCAAGTCCTCCTCCCTGTCCTCATGTCCGCTGAGGACGGTCTGGTCGCGAAAGGTTTCGCCGACGCGGTTCAGCGAGCACTCGTGACCGCCCCAGATTTCAAGAGGCGGCTGTTCAGGCGACATGGGCGTGGGCGGCGGCCGGGCCGAAGCGGGGCGCCAGGCGCCAGGCCAGGGCGGTCCCGATGATGGCGTCAATGTCCGTGAAGGTCGGCGACCAGTCCAGACGACGACGCGCGAGGCCCGGATCCGCTACGAGGACGGGCGGATCTCCGGCGCGCCGCGGCGCCGCCTCCCAGGGCACGGGGCGGCCCGTCGTCCGCTCGACCGCGGCGATGATCTCAAGCACGGACAGGCCTCGGCCCAGTCCGAGATTCATCGCCAGGAAGCCAGCTTCCCCGTCGGAACCGTCAGGGCTGCGACATGGGCCTGCGCAAGGTCGGCGACATGGATGAAGTCCCGCACGCAGGCTCCGTCGGGGGTCGGGAAGTCCAGGCCGAAGAGCTTGAGGGGAGGGCCGAAACCCAATGCGGCTTCAAGGGCGAGGGGAATAAGATGGCTTTCGGGCTGATGGGCCTCGCCGAGTTCTCCCTGCGGGTCAGCGCCCGAGGCGTTGAAGTAGCGCAAGGCTACGCCTTCCACGCCATGGGCGCGGGCATGGGCGGCGATCAGGCGTTCTGCGGCCAGTTTGCTGTCGCCATAGGGATTGACGGGACACGCCGCCGCCGTTTCGTCCAGAAGCCCGGATCCGGCCTGGCCGTAAACGGCCGCGGTGGAGGAGAAAACGATCCGCCGCACGCCCTGGGCGCGCATGGCGGCCAGCACCGAGGCGACGCCATTGAGGTTGACGTCCCAGAACGCCGCCGGGTCCTGGACCGATCGACCCACCTCGATCAGGCCGGCGAAGTGGATCACGCCCTGCACGCCGTGCCGCTGCATGCAGGCGCCGAGGGCGGCGCTGTCGCGCACGTCGCCTGTCACCAAAGGACCGTATCTGACGGCGTCGCGATGGCCGTTGCTCAGGTCGTCGAACACCACGGGTTCGAATCCGGCGGCGGCGAGCGCCTTGCAGGCGTGGGAGCCGATATAGCCGGCGCCGCCCGTCACCAGTATGGTTTTCATTAGAGACCTCCGTCGCCGGAGGGGAAGGGGAGAGCCGCCTCGAGGTTGCCAGTGTCCGATCCACGACTTGGCTCCGGCCTCGCCCGAGCGCACAGGCGCGGCGCCGACAACCGGGTTGAGAACGCTGGCGGCGCGACCTAGGTCCGGGTCGAGGCCGCCGTGGAACGGGTGTCGCCGCCCGCGTTCTGTCCGGCGCGGAAGATCTTGATGGGCTTCTTTTGCTCCAGACCGTCGGTGCGCCCGTCGGTCCGGGCCGGCGCCGTCACCGTGGGGTCGGTGTTCTCCTCGGGGTCGGGTCGGGGCGGCGTGTCAGGGTTTCGAGTCATGGCGTCCTCGCGAGCGGGCATGAGGTCAACCCGTCCCCGGCCGGCGGGTTCCGGCCGCGGTCCCTCTACAGCGGTGCAATGAGCGGCCCGCAGACGGCGCTGAGATTGGCCGCCTGAACAAGACCGGGCAGATCCTGCAGCAGAGTGCGTCCCGTCCGGTAGTCGACGAGGACGTTGCGTCGGAGCTGCTGCAGCGTGCGGTTCATGTGGACCGCGCTCAGGCCGAGGATATCGGCGAGCACGTCCTGGGTCAGGGGAAGGTGCAGGGCGCCGCCGCGCGCCGTTCCCAGACGCACCTGCCGTTCGTGCAGTTCCAACAGCAGGTGGGCCGTGCGTTCGTAGGCGTTGAGCCGGCCGAGCCGGACGACCTGGCGCGCCATGCGCAGCCGCTCGGCCGTCCGGCAGCGCCGCCAGGCCTCCCTCAGGGGAGAGGCCTGTGCACCGGGTTCGGAAAGCGTGGTCCAGAAGGCTGTGGCGTCCACCGTGACGACGTCGGTCAGGGCCCAGACCAGGAGGTCGGCGTCTACCGATCCCGAGGCGACGATCACGTCGCCCGGGAGGCTGAGACCGATGATCTCGCGTCGCCCGTCGTTCAGCATGGCGCCGCGCGCGATCCAGCCGCTCGCCACCAGCCGGGCCTGGTTGCGTTCGGGATCCATCGGAATGGCGGCGCCGGACGGCTGGTGCTGCGGCGCTCCGGTGAAGCTGCGACGGACCAGGTCTCTTCCTTCGATACCTATCGGGGCGAAGCTGGCCAACATAATCTCCAGAGGGGCGGTGAGCCGCGCTTCAAGACCTGCATCCGACTGATTCTTCATGGTCTTCGACCAACAGCACGGCTTTGGCGTCCAGTTCTTCACATAGGTTGGTTTTTGCGCATTTCGCCTGACCCAGCGGGCGGAGTTCGGCGTCTCGAGCGGCCCCGCCGGTTCAACAGGCGGCGGCCGAGGCCGTTGCGCGGCAGGTGTCGGCTCTCGGACCGTCGGAGCGGATGTTTAGCGCAGGCGCCAGCCGGCAGGGCGAGAGGGCGCGGGGGCGGCGCGAGGCGTCCAGAGCTCGTAGGAAGGCGTTTGGGCGTCGGCGGCCGCACAGGGAGGTCCGCAGCCGGACTCTTCAGACGGTGACGACGGCGCCGACGGCGGCGATGCGCTCGACCTCGGCGTAGGAAGGCCGCGCGAGGCTGGCCCCGAAAACATCAGGATCGATCTCTTCATAGACCAGCCGCGCCCCGGCTTGGCGCGCCAGGGCGGCGAGGGCGGCGCGCACCAGATCGCGGCCTTCCACGACCGGGGCGCCGGTGTAGAGCACGAAGGCTCCGCCGGGCGCGAGACGGGAGAGGGCTTCGCTCGCCCATCCCAGAGCGACCTCCGCCCCGTATTGACCGCCTCCGTCGCGATACAACCGCCCGCTGCGGCCAGCCATATAGGGCGGATTGGCGGCGATCAGGTCCCAGACGCCCTCGGCGGGGAAGCCGCCCGGGCGGAGGTCGATCGGGAGCCCGGCATGTCCGGCGTTGAGGCGGCTTAGGCGAAGGGCTTGGGGATTGATGTCGGTCGCGATGACAGCGGCGTCCGGATCGAGGGCGGCGATCGCCAGGGCTCCGGCTCCCGCCCCGACGCCGATCTCCAGCGCCTGTCGCCAGGCGCAGCCTGACAAAGCCTGGCGCAGGAAACGCACGTAACGATAGCTGTCCGGTCCCAGGAAGACGGCTTGCTCGTCCGCGGACGAGGCGGAATGCAGGTGCAGACGTCCGTCCAGACGGCTCACGCGTAGTCGGGCGCGCAAGCCATCGGGGTCTTCGACGAGGGCGTCGGCCGCCTTCAGGACGTCCATAAGCCACGCGGGCGCGGTTTCGGGACCGAAGGCCCGGCCCCATCCAAGGATATCGCGAAGAAGGTCGGCCTCGGCCGCCCGGCGCCGCCGCGCGACCAGGCGATGGACCGCCGGGGTCGGCGAGACGAAGTCATAACCGACGCTCTCCAGACGGGAAAGCAGCTCAAGCAGCGCGGCGTCGCCGGGCGCAAAGGCCTGCGCCGTCACGCCGAGCGACGCAGGGGAGCCTGACCCCAAAGATGGGCCCGGTAGGCGTCGAAACAGCGGGCGCCGGCCATCAGCCGCATGATCGCGCCTTCAGCAAGGGCGCGGACGCACTCCGGCCGCTCCTGCGCTAGGGGGCGAAGCACTTCCTCGTTCCAGGCTTCGGAATGGGCGATGTCCAGGGTCGCGTGGAGGGCGAAATACTTGCGCTCCACGCCGACGCCTAACCGTTTCAAGCCTTCGGCCACATGGGCGGCTCGCCATGGAGCCGTGAGCTCCACCGCCCCCAAGGCCCCGAGGGCGTGGTAGGCGTAACGTCTCTGGGTGGAGAAGGCGACAAGGGTATTGCCCAGGGCGAGGGACGGCCACGCCGTTTCCTCGATCCGGGGATGCAGGTCGAGCGCCGCCGCTAGACGGTCCAGCATGGGACCATGCATGCCAGCCTCCGACCCGCGGCCCATTTCGTCCCAGTAGTTGCGCGCCAGCTCGAGCTTGGGCCGGGCCGGCATCTTGACCTGGGCCATCGCCACGAGATCCTCGAACCCCGCTTCGCCGGCCACCTCCTGCAGCAGGAACCAGCGCATCTCCTCCATCGAGGCCGTCTCGGCCAGCCAGGGGAAGAGCGGGTCCGCCTCGCCGGGACCGGATCCCTTGAGCGCCTCGAACCAGGCGATGAAGCCGTCTGCCGTGGTGGGGAGATCGGCGAGCCAGGGGGCGGCCTCGAGCCGGGCCCGTTCGATGAAGTCGCCCTCGACCAGCATCATCTCCGCATCATGGCGGACATCATCGCGCCAAGCACGGCCCGGCGTGGCCGGGGCGAGGCGGCGGTGGTTCCAGTGCGCCAACCGGCGATGAAAGCCCGCCGGGTCCGAGGGTTCGGAGGCGAGAAGCGAGGCCGGACCTTCTGAGGACATGAATGGCTCCTGTGAGTGGGGATTGCCATACGCCTTGCCGCGGCTCCGGGTTCCCGAAGGGACAGGAGGCGGCGAAATCCCCCCTCGGTGTCTGGTTTCGGACAGTGGAACTGGGTTCGGGAAAGTCGGTTCAACCAATCCTTCAGGGAGGTGTCGAGTGGAACAGAATGGATTTGCATGGACGATCCGCCAGGTCGGGGAGACCTGGACCTGGGCTGTGACAGCCCCGGGAGGCGGGACCGTCCTTGTCTCTGGCCAAGCTCCGTCAAGGGCCGCAGCCGCCGCCATGGTGGTCCGCGCCCTAGCGCGAGGCATGACTGAGGCGGCGCCTCGGGAATTGGCCGCATAAGCATGACGGCGACGAGCGGAGAGCGGGCGATGCAGGTCCTGGAGCGAAGCGTCTATCGCGGCCCCCACCTGTACAGCGCCAGGCCCATGGTGCGGATCCGCCTGGATCTGGGGCGGATGGAGGACTGGCCGACGGATCGGCTGGGCGATTTTTCGACTCGTCTGCTGGAGGCGCTTCCCGGCCTGGATCGACACGGATGCTGCTACGGGGAACCGGGCGGATTTGTCCGACGTCTTCGGGACGGGACTTGGTTCGGCCACGTGGCGGAGCACGTCGCCCTTGAACTGCAGACGCGCGCGGGAACCCCTGTCACCCGGGGTAAGACGCGTTCAGTGCGCGGGCAGCCGGGCGTCTACGACATTCTCTTCACCTATCGGGACGAAACGACGGCCCTTCTGGCCGGACGGCTGGCCCTGCAGGTTTGCAACGCCCTGCTGCCGGAAGCGCTCGCTGGGATCAGCGGCCTGGACAGGGTCTGCGCAGACAGTCTGGATCCGCGCCTCCCGGGCGCCGTCCAGGCCGACGAGGCGGCGGCCATTCTCCGCGGCGCGGTGCGCCGGACGGCGTTCGGACCCTCTACCCAAGCTCTGGTCGACGCCGCGCGACGCCGAGGGATTCCCGTCGAACGTCTCAACACCGGGAGCCTCCTGCGCCTGGGATGGGGCGCGCGGCAGAGCGCCTGCGCGCCAGCGTGACGGACCGCACGGGCCTGATCGCGGCCGAACTGGCGGGCGACAAGGCCCAGGCCAAGGCCTTGCTCGAGGCCGCGGGGTGTCCGACCGCCCGCGGAGAGGTGGTGCGCAGTGCGGACGAGGCCGCCGCCGCAGCCGCACGCCTGGGCGGCAGGGTCGTGGTCAAGCCGCTCGACGGCAACCATGGACGGGGCGTGACGACAGGCCTGGACACGCCCGAGGCCGTCAGGACGGCTTTCGGCCTGGCCGCGCCCCACGGACGGCGGGTCATCGTCGAACAAGAGCTTCCCGGCCGGGATTATCGGGTCCTGGTGGTCGACGGCAGGGTCGTCGCCGTCGCCGAGCGTCGGCCGCCGTGCGTCGAGGGCGACGGGCGCCGGTCGGTGTCTGAACTGCTGGAGGAGGTCAACGCCGATCCGCGTCGGGGCATCGGCCATGAGAACAGCCTGACCGTGATCCGTCTTGACGAGGAGGCGCTGACGCTACTGGCCCGCCAGGGCCTGTCCCCCGAAAGCGTTCCGGGGCCCGGCGTCAGAGTCCTGCTGCGAACCGCGGCCAATCTTTCCTCGGGCGGGACGGCGACGGACCGGACCGAGGAAATCCATCCGGCCAACGCCGCCATCGCCCGGCGGGCCGCCCTGGCCCTCGGCCTGGACGTGGCCGGGGTGGATCTTCTGGCGCCGGACATCCGCCGCTCGGTGCGCGACACCGGCGGGGGCGTGGTCGAGGTCAATGCGGCGCCGGGATTGCGGATGCATCTGTCGCCTTCGGAGGGCGAGGCGAGGGACGTCGCCCGGCCGATTGTGGACATGTTGTTTCCGCGCGGCGTCCGGTCCCGCATCCCCGTGATCGCGGTGACGGGCACCAACGGGAAATCGACGGTGGGCCGGATGATCGCCCATGTGCTGCAGACGGAAGGACGCGTCGTGGGTCTGACCAACACCAGCGGCGTCTATGTCGACGGGGAAGAATCCGCGCCGGCGACGCCAGCGGTCCGCGCAGCGCCCGCATGGTGCTCAATGATCCTGTCGTCGATGTCGCGGTGCTGGAGTGCGCCCGAGGCGGCATCCTGCGCGAGGGACTAGCCTTCGACCGCTGTGACGTCGGCTGCGTCCTCAACGTCCAACCGGACCACCTGGGGCTCAAAGGGGTGGACACGCTTGAGGACCTGGCGAAGGTCAAGTCGGTGGTGGCAGAGGCCGTGTCGCGGCGGGGGCTGAGCGTCCTCAACGCCGATGATCCCCTGACCCTGCGTATGGCGCGCCATGCCGGAGGCCGTGTCTGCTGGTTCTCCATGCGCGGCGGCGCCGAGTCGCCGGGCTTCCTGCTCAAGCATGTGGCCGAAGGCGGCGCGGCGGTCCTCTATGACGCCGCGAGCGGCGTGATCGAGCTTCATGACCGGGGCGAGCGCCGCCGGTTGGGTCATGCTGCGGACCTGCCTTCGACCCTGGGCGGGGCGGCCGCCTTCAATGTGGCCAACATCCTGGCGGCTTCGGCAGCCTGCTACGGCGTGGGCGTGCCGCCAGAGCGGATCGGGGCGGCCCTGGGCAGCTTCACATCCAGCTACGAGCAGAATCCCGGCCGCCTCAACATCTGCGACCAGCACGGCTTCCGGGTCGTCATGGACTACGCCCACAATCCGGACGGCCTTCGGGCCCTCTGCGGCCTTGTGGCCGCGATCAGGCCCGCCGGCGGTCGGACCATCGCCATGATCAGCATCCCCGGCGACCGGCGGACGCAGGAAATCGTCGCCATGGGCGAGATCAGCGCCGGCTTTTTCGACGAGGTCGTTTTCAGGGAGACGCCTGACAACCGCGGTCGTCCCGCCGGCGAAGTGATCCGCCTTCTCGCCGAAGGCGCGCTGCGAAGCGGTGCGGACGGCTCGCGTTTCCGCGGCGTGCAGAAGGAAGAGGACGCCGTGGCCGCATGTCTTGAAGCGGCGCGACCCGGGGACCTCGTCATCCTGACGCCGACCCGTATCGAAGCAGTTTGGGCGCAGATCCAGGCCTTTCGTCCCGCCTTTCCGTCCTCCGCCCTGGGCTTGAATGCGCCCGGCGTCATCCTGGAGCCTCCCCATGGGTAAGGGCCCCCTGATCATCATCGGCGGACATGAGGACAAGACCGGCGAGCGGGTCATCCTCAAGGAGGTCGCCCGGCGCCTCGACGGCGGCAAGCTGGTGATCGCGACCATCGCCTCCCATAAACCCGAGGGCTATTTCGACAGCTATCGGGAAGGCTTCAAGGGTCTCGGCGTCGGGGAACTGATCGAGCCTCTACGTCGAGGACCGGGCCGAGAGCCATGAGCAGGACCTTCTCGACAGGCTCGAGGGAGCCGCCGGCGTCTTCTTCAGCGGCGGCGACCAGCTCAGGCTGGCCAGCCAGATCGGCGACACGCCGATCGAACGACGCATTCGCGATCTCCATGCGCGCGGGGGCCTGATCGCAGGCACATCGGCGGGGGCTTCGGTGATGAGCGAGACCATGCTGGTCAAGGGACCGAGCGCGGAGTCCTACAGGATCGGCGAGGTGCACATGGCTCCCGGACTGGGCCTGCTCCCCAATGTCATCATCGACCAGCACTTCGCCGAAAGGGGACGGTTCGGCCGGCTGCTGGGCGCGGTGGCCCACAATCCGCGGCTCATGGGGCTTGGCATTGACGAAAACACGGCTGTGGTGGTCGAGCACGGGCGGTTGAGGGTGCTCGGCGACGGCGCCGTCTATGTCGTCGACGGGGAGGATGCGACCCATTCCAATATCTCGGAAGGCGGGGCCGAGGACGCCCTGTCCATGTTCGACGTGCGCCTCCACGTCATGTCGCAAAGCGATGTGTTTGACCTGGACCGCCGTCGCCCCCAGCGCGCCGGTTCGGAAGGAAAGGGTGAGAGCGGCGATCCGCTGTGACCTGAATCCGACACGCCGACCCGGGCGCCGGTTGGACGGGTTAGCCTCCTGTATCAGCAGGAAGGACAGCCGACATGATCAATGCAGACGACATCTGGCGTGATGTTTTCGTGACGGGCCTCAAGAACGCCCACGCCGTGGAAAACCAGGCCTTGGCCCTGATGGATCGCCAGATCGATCGGGCGCGGAACTTTACCGAGGTCGCCGACCGGTTGAAGGCCCACCGTCTTGAAACCGAGGGACAGATCCTGCGACTGGAGACCCTGCTGGAGGGCTTCGACGAGAAGCCGTCCGGCCTTAAGGACGCTGCGCTCTCGCTCGGCGGCAACCTGGCGTCCATCGGCCACAGCTTCGCCGAGGACGAAATCCTGAAGAACGCCTTCGCCAACTACGCCTTCGAGAACTTCGAGGCGGCCTCCTATCGGGCCCTGATCATTCTGGCTGAGAGCGGCGGCTATGCGGCGGCCTACGACCCCCTCGCGGCCACCTTGGAGGAGGAGGTGCGCATGGCGCGGTGGGTCGACGAAAGCCTGCCCATGCTGGTGGAGAAGCATCTCGAGCTGAGGCGCGCCGGCGAGAACCCCAGCCGCTGACTCAGCCGAAATCTATTTTCTTTATTATCTTTTGGATAACTAGATCATGTTCATGCACAACAAGAAGTTGATGTACACGGTTAGGGTCGCCGAACCCAATCCCGCTCTCGCCACCCTGATGCTCGAACAGTTCGGCGGTCCCCAAGGTGGCTCGCCGCCGCCATGCGCTACTTCACTCAGGGGCTCGCCGACGAGGACAGCGGCCGTCGCGATATGTTGATGGACATCGCCACGGAGGAGCTGAGTCACCTGGAAATCATCGGTTCGATCGTCGCTATGCTCAATCGCGGGGCCAAGGGCAAACTCGCGGAAGCCGCCGAGGAAGAAGCGGATCTTTACGCCAGCATGACCTCGGGCGGAGAAAGCCACACCATGTCCATCCTCTATGGCGGCGGCACGGCCCTGATCAACTCCGCCGGCGTGCCGTGGACGGCGGCCTATATCGACTCCATCGGTGATCCGGCCTGCGACCTGCGCTCCAATATCGCGGCCGAATCCCGGGCCAAGATCGTCTACGAACGGCTGATCAACGTCACCGATGACGCGGGGATCAAGGACGCCCTGACCTTCCTCATGACGCGGGAGGTGGCCCACCAGAAGTCCTTCGAAAAGGCGCTTTACGCCATCCCCGCCAACTTCCCGCCCGGCAAGCTTCCCGGTCATCCGGACTTTGCCGACAAATATTACAACATGTCCCAAGGAGAGGGGGATGCGAGCGGGCCGTGGAACCAGGGCGAGCAGTGGGAGGTCGTGGACGACCGCGAAGCCCAGGCGGCGGTGGACGGCGGCGTGGGCGACGCTTCGGTCAAGCTGTCGGCGGCTGACAAGAAGTCATTGCAAGCCTTTGCGGCCCGCACCCAGTCCGACCCTTCAGCCGATCCGATTACTGGAGCCGATCTCGGCGCCGGGCCTGGGGCCGGTCGCACCACGTCTCTGGCGGCTCCGGACTGAAGCGCCGCCAGACCGACGGCGCGGACGGCCGGCGCCGGCTCGGGCATTGGTTATGAATGGGCCGGCTTGCTTGCGAGGGACGGCGATGACCTGATCCTATCCGCTGACCAGAATTTGTCCGACGCTCAAGCAAGCCGGGGCCGCGCCGGCGTGATCAGAACCTGGTCGAACTCCCACATGGGTCAATATGACGGGGACCCTGCGTGGCCCTCTTGCAGCCGCCGCCTGGCAAGGCGAGGTGAAAACATAGAAGCCGCGGTCGGCCACGGCGGCGAAAAAGTCCTCATCGTAGACGCGATCCGCACACATCGGACTCACGGTCTCCCTTCCGGTTGTCAGGAGGGCGCAACGAGATCCTTGCGGCGGCGATCCAATGGGTCCGACTCCCGACTCTTTGATCGGGGCGTGGCGCAGGGCTCTCAGTCGTCAATCCCTCGGCGCCGGTCATCCGCGGGTTCGGCTGCATTTCCTGATTTCCCAGAAATCCCGTCAATGCCGCGCCGACGTAGATAAGAGACGTCAGTAGATGGAGGAGGCTTCCGAACTGCAGGAGCCGCCGGGGTTGCGCAGGACTGGCGGCCTGTCGGCGGATTTCACAGGAGCTCTTTCCTTCCCGTTGGGTGTTCGGGTGTCCGGAGCCGCCGCCTGCTCCCGGGCGGGATGTGTCGCCGATCCGCCTTTGGAGGCGATGCGTCCGGAACGCGTCGGTCGCCGAAGCGCTACCGGAAGCGGCCGGCCGCCGGATCCGCGTCCTTCGCGGTCGAGAGACAACCCCTGGTCAGGTGAGGAATGGACATGAAATTCTACGAGATCGTCGTCGCCGACGCCCACGGCGCCGAGCGCAAGTTGAGGGTTCCGTCTCCGACGGATGTCCAGGCGGCGGACGCCGCCGCCCCCTGTTGAAAAGCGGCGATTCCATCTTTTCGATCCGCGAGACGCCCGACGACAGTCTTCAGAGAACCGATGGGCCGCCCTCCAAGACCCAGGCCGAGGAACTGGCGCCGACCACGCCCGGCATGGCGGCCCGTCGCGATGCTTCGTGAGCCCTGAAGGCCTTGCCGGCAGCGCGGCCCCCGGCGAGATCACGCTGCGCATCGGGACGGCGGGCTGGGCCATTCCCGCAGGGGTGAGAGACCGGTTTCCTGTCGCGGGCGGCGGACTCGAACGCTACGCCAGCCGTCTCGGCGCCGTGGAGATCAACTCCACCTTCTACCGCCGTCACCGGGTCTCGACTTTTGAGCGCTGGGCCGCCGCCACGCCTGCGGACTTTCGTTTCGCGGTCAAGGCGCCGCGTGACATCACGCACCGCCGCAAGCTGGAGAACTGCGAAGATCTGCTCGCGGACCTGGCCGCCGATCTCCGCGGGCTGGGAGACCGCCTCGGACCAGTCCTGATCCAGACGCCGCCGGGCCTGGCCTTTGACAAGACCCGGACAGGCGCTTTTCTGGACGCTTGTAGGGCCCAGATCGACGCGTCGATCGTGCTGGAGCCGCGGCACGATCCTGGTTCACGGCCTCGGCGGATCATTGGCTCGCCTCTCGGCGGGTCGCGCGTGTTGCGGCCGATCCGGAGCCGGCCCGGGGTGCAGGCCTTCCCGGCGGCTCCGAGGGCCAGGTCTATTTTCGCCTGCACGGCTGTCCGCACATGTATCGCTCGGCCTATGGAACCGATCGGCTCAAGACCGTCCTTCAGCGGGTGGTGGCGGCGGGCGAAGTCGGGGCCGAGCGCTGGGTCATTTTCGACAACACCGCTTCGGGTGCGGCGGCAGCGGACGCGCTGGCGCTCGCTGGGATGGCAAGGTCCGCCCCGCCTGCGGTCTGGTCGTGAGGTTGCGACGACCGGCGTGTATTCGAAAGAGCCGAGCTGCCGTAGGAAGATCGCCAGGACCGCCACGAACGCCGTCGACAGACGCTCGCTCTGCCAGTCTGGAAGATCGCATCTGAGCCGGGGGCGGCGAGATAAGCGACGGTCCAATGGGCCGCGGCGCCATGCTCCAGCGCCTTCTAGGCGGCCGCTCGCGCGCTTTGGGTCCAGCCGAGCATGAAGGAGGCGAGGAAACGAACCACGAGCGCCAGACCGGCGACAAGGATTGCCCTATATCGCCGGAAGGACACCGCCCATGAACCCCCAGCAGTCCGGAGCGCTTTCGCTCGCCTCGACCGCCGCCTTTCAACTGACCCAGATCGACGCCCGGGTGGAGAAGGGGCTGCCTGAGCAGGAGGAGGTGGGGAGCCTCCTACTCTGCGCGGACGCCAAGTTTGGAGAGAGCGCGGAGAGAGAGGTCACCAGCGCATTTCTCACCGATCTCCGTCGGGACCTGGGGCTCATCGACGATCAGGAGCCCCGCCGCCGCGCGACGGGGCGACGGGGCGAGCGCAGTCTTCGCCTTGGCGCTCTCGGCTGACCGAGACCCCCAGCGCTCGGCCGGCGGTTCCCGAACGGAGAGCCAACGCGGGGGTTCCGGCCAAGGCGAACAGGCGTTCGGGCTTGTGTCGTGTTCCCGACAATGGCTCGCGGCCCCGCTGCTCCGGGCTCGCCAAGCTCTCGACCCCGCCCCAAGTCGCCAAAGGGAAACCGGAGGACGCGCGGCGCGCTTGCTTAGTCACACCCAAGAGGAGCCTCATGACCTTGCGCCATGCCCCGATCATCGTCGCTTCCGTCACTGGGCTTCTCCCCGCCCGCAATCCGCAAGGGGACGACGGGTGCGTCGACAAGGCCCAGGACGCTGTCTCAGCTCCAGTCGATCAAACCTTCGCCGCCATGGGGAACACTATACTCGGCTATGCGCCTGGCGCAGCCATGAGCGAGATCCGGTCCGGCGACGTCGCTCCTGAGCGGGCCAGGGGCCTGCTGGATAATCCGAGGTCGGCGGGCGTTGGGGATTTCGACCGGCTCTATATCGACCGGCAGGCCTCCACCCGCCAGGAGGTCGTGGTCCTGAATCGCGGCTTCACGCACAATACGGCTGCGCCGCCGCTTGCCGCTGATGCCCCGACAGCACCGCCGAAGGTCGAGCATTACCTGCGGAAGGCGCGGGAAATCCAGGCGGCGATCTGATCGACATGGCTCCTAGGCTGAAGCTCTTTGAATGGTCGGACGGCTTCCATCGCTTCACGGTGGCTGCGTCCTCCAGGCCCAAGGCTCTGGCCGCCTGGGGCATCCGGCAGGATATCTTCGCTTCAGGCCTCGCCAGGGAGGCGCCCGATGCAGAGGACGCCGAGGCGGCAAGAGCGCGGCCTGGAGAGGTGATCGAGCGTGGCTTGACGGTCGATATCGGCAAGGCCGGCCGCCGTGGGGCGCCCCCAGGGCGCGCAAGGGAGCGACCACGGCCCAGCAGAATCGGGCCCAGCGCCTCGCTGAGGAGCTGAAGGCGCTCGATCAGGCCCACGCCGAAAGCGCGGCAGCCGTTCGCGCCGAGATGCAAGGCCTCGAGGCGCGGGCCGCCGAAGAGAAGGCGCGGTTTGACCAGACACGGACCAGGCTTGTTCGAGACCTCGCCATAGCGCGCGAGAAACTAGGATCGGAGGAGGCGTCCGCGCCTCCCCGGAACCAGGAGAGAACCCATGCAGACTGAGCCCAGAAGCACCGACGCAGACATGGCGTCGACAGGATTTCTGAACGACGACGTACATGAGGGGGATCACGCCTCCTCGTCCATCCAGGCCGCCATGATCAACCGGCCCCGATCCGAACTCTACGCCTTCTGGCGGGAGTTCCGGAATCTTCCTCTTTTCATGGCCAATGTGCGGTCGGTCAGCAGCGACGGACGCGACTGGGTCATAGCCGGGCCCGGCGGCATGGATGTCGAACTGGAAACCGAGATCGTCGAAGACCGGCCGGGCGAAAAGATCGCCTGGCGTTCCACGGAGGCAGCGGACGTCGATCACGAGGGCTGGGTCGAGTTCCGCGACAACGCCTTCGGGCGGGGGACCGAGGTCCGGGTCATGATCAGCTATGACCCTCCCGCCGGCGCCGTGGGCAAGCTTGTGGCCAAGGTGATGCAGCGTGAACCGCGCATCCAGGCACGACGCGAACTTCGCCGCTTCAAACAACTGATGGAGACGGGGGAGGTTTCCACTTCCCAGGCTCCCGGCGCCGCTCCCCGCGGCTGATTATCAAGGACATATTTCATGCGCGCACTGACCTGGCACGGCAAACACGATGTTCGGGTGGACACGGTCCCCGATCCGGAGATCGTCAATCCTCGCGACGCCATCATCAAGATCACCGCGACCGCAATCTGCGGCTCGGACCTCCACCTCTATGACAGCGTAATACCCGGTATGCACCGCGGAGACATTCTCGGCCATGAGTTCATGGGCGAGGTCGTCGAGGTGGGGCGGGGAAACACCAGCCTGCGGGTCGGGCAGAAGGTGGTGGTTCCTTTCGTGATCGCCTGCGGCCAGTGCTTCTTCTGCGGCAAGGAGCAGTATTCGGCCTGCGACAACTCCAATCCAGCCGACAAGTCCGACGCCTCCGAGGTCGCCTACGGCTATCCCGCCGCCGGGCTGTTCGGTTATTCGCACCTGACCGGCGGCTATGCGGGCGGGCAGGCCGAGTACGCGCGCATTCCCTATTCGGACTTCGGACCTATCGTCGTGCCTCACGGCGTCGAGGACGAGAGGGTGCTCTTCCTGTCTGACATCTTCCCGACCGGCTGGATGGCGGCGGAAAACGCAGGGATCGAGCCGGGCGACACCGTGGTGGTGTGGGGTTGCGGCCCGGTCGGCCTGTTCACCATCAAGAGCGCCATCCACATGGGCGCGGCGCGGGTGATCGCCATCGACCACCATCCGCGTCGTCTCGCCCTGGCGAAACAGAACGGGGCCGAGGTGCTCAACTATCACGAGGTCAAGGTGCTGGAGGCGCTCAAGGAGATGACGGCGGGCATCGGACCCGACGCCTGCATCGACGCCGTGGGCATGGAGGCGCACGGTTTCGCGCCGGACAACATCATCGACGCCGTCAAGCAGGAGACGAAACTAGGCACGGATCGCCAGCACGTGCTGCGCGAGGCGATCATGGCCTGCCGCAAGGGCGGGCGCATCTCCATGCCGGGAGTCTATGGCGGGATCGGCGACAAGCTGCCGATCGGGGCCTTCATGCAGAAGGGGCTGACCCTGAAGACCGGCCAGACCCATGTGCAGAAATACCTGCCCAGGCTGCTGGAACTGGTGATGGACGGTCAGATCGACACCACCGACCTCATCAGCCATCGCCTGCCCCTTGAGGAGGCCGCAACGGCCTACAAGAACTTCCACGACAATCCCAACGAGTGGACCAAAGTTGTCCTCAAACCTTAAACGCGCCGCCCGGGCGGCGGGCTTCTAGGGGCAGGATAAATGGTCGTCTGCATTGGCGACGGGCATTCATGGCTGAGCCTGTTGGGAGCACGAAGCATGTTCTTGTTTTGTTCTCTTTCTGCTAAGCGTAGCGTATGGACGTCGCCCCCTCGCAAGATCATCCATGTGGACATGGACGCCTTCTTCGCCTCGGTGGAGCAGAGGGACGATCCCGCCTTGCGCGGTCGTCCCGTCGCCGTAGGCCACGCCGCTTCGCGCGGCGTGGTCGCCGCCGCCAGCTATGAGGCGCGCGAGTTCGGCGTGCGGTCGGCGATGCCGTCGAGCACCGCCTTGCGCAAGTGCCCGGAACTGATCTTCACGCCGCCCCGGTTTGAGGTCTATCGCGCCGTCTCGGCGCAGATCCACGCCATCTTCGCCGACTACACGCTCCTGATCGAACCCCTGTCCCTGGACGAGGCTTACCTCGACGTGACCGCCAACATCCGGGGCTTGCCGACGGCGTCGGCGACGGCCGAGGAGATCCGCGCGCGCATCCTCGAGGAGACCGGTCTGACGGCCTCGGCCGGGATTTCCTACAACAAGTTCCTGGCCAAGCTGGCCTCGGACCAGCGCAAGCCCAACGGCCAGTTCGTGGTCCCGCCCGGGCGAGGGGAGGCCTTTGTCGAGGTCCTGCCGGTGAAGCGTTTCTACGGCGTCGGGCCGGTGACGGCTGAGAAGATGAACCGCCTGGGCATCGAGACGGGCGCGGACCTCAGACGCCAGTCCCTAACCTTTCTTCAGCATCATTTCGGCAAGTCCGGCGCCTGGTACCATGGCGTGGCGCGGGGAGAGGATCATCGCCCGGTCAATCCGGATCGCGAGCGCAAGTCGAGCGGCTCGGAGACCACCTTCGCCAGCGATCTGGTCGATCCGGCGGCGATCGAGGCCCGGCTGGACGAGATGGCGGATGATGTCTGGGCCTGGTGCGAAAAGGCCGGATCGCTGGGCCGGACCGTGACGGTGAAGGTCAAATGGGCGGACTTCCAGCAATCGACCAGGAGCCGGTCCTTCAATGAGCCGGTCGCCTCGAAGGAACGGTTGCGCGAGATCGCCCGGCTGCTGGCAAGATCCCTCTATCCGCCGACCAGGGGCGTGCGTCTTGTCGGCGTGACCCTGTCCAATCTGGAGAAGGCGTCGCCGGGAGCGCCCTCAAGGGCTTCTGTGGGCGAGCTGGCGCTGTGACAGCCATGCTCCAGGCGGACCTGTTCGGGCGCGCCTCCCAGCCTGCCGTGCCTCCGGGCTTCGACTATTGGCCGGATGTCCTGTCGACATGCGAGCAGGCAGCGGTGGTCGAGGAACTACAGCGGCTGGATTTCAGGCCTTATGAGCACATGGGCTACCAGGGCTTCCGACAGATCGCCGCTTTCGGACGCCGCTATGATCTGGAGCGGCGTCGATTGGAGACGGCCGCGCCGTGGCCGGACTTCCTGAAGGCGCTTCTGGGCCGTCTGACCGGACGGCTGGACCTTGATGAAGAGGCCTTCGTCCAGGCTCTGGTCAATGAATACGCCCCCGGAGCCGGCATCGGCTGGCACCGCGACAGGCCGGTTTACGGGGAGATCCTCGGCGTCTCCTTTCTCGCGCCTTGCATGATGCGTCTGCGCCGGAAGGACGGGACGGGATGGCGTCGATCAGCCGCGCCGCTGGCGCCTGGATCGGCCTATCGGCTGTCAGGCGAGGCGCGCAGCGACTGGGAGCATTCGATCTCGCCGATGACGGCGCTGCGCTATTCCATCACCTTCAGGACCCTGGCTGGCCAGAGCGTCTAGCTCGCCAGGATGTCGGCGGCTTCGGGATAACGCTGGGCCAGGCGAGAGGCCCAGTCCGCAGACACCGGGCGAGCCTGCCGGGCTTCCCGAGGTCGGGCCAGGACGAGGGCCGCGGCCTCCCTGTGAGCGGGCCAGTCCATCAGGAGGCGCATGGCGGCCTCGAAGTCCGGATGGCTGGCGGCGTGGACGAAGGCCCGGTCCAGGGCCTCGACGTCGTCGAAGTCGGGCAGGCGCGAGAGGTAGTCACGCAGAACCGGAGCCGACAGGTCGCGTTCAAACAGGCTCCAGCGCAGGTCCTGGGCCTCCTGGCGGCTTCCTTCGGCGTCGAGCACTTCGATGGAGGCGGCTTCCCACGCCGGGGTCAGGCGCGGTGCGCCGTTCTTCGGGCTGTGGCCAAAGGTCCAGGGGCGGTTTAGCGGGGAGGGGCTCAAGGCGGCCTCCAGGGCGGCGCGGGCTTCGGCGACGCGGCCGGCGTCCAGGAGGCGGCGGGCGATGTCTGCGGCTATGTCGGGGGATCCGGCCTGTTCGGGGGTGATGAGCGACAGCCAGAGGTCGAGGTCCCCGGCCTTGTCCGCTAGGCGACGTAAAAGGTTGCGGCCTGCCGGGGTCTTCCTGACCGAGGCGTCCAGGCTGTCGAGCAGCCGGCGGGCGGTGCGTGGACCCAGGGTCTCGCCGGCGGCGGATGCCCAGCGAGCGTAATCCTGCGGGTGTCGGCGCAGGGCGTCGACCAGGTCGCGCAAGGCCTCGTCCCCGGCTGTCTCCGCCAGGGTGAAAAGTTCAGGAGCGGCGGCCTCGAAAGCGGCGGGGAGTTCGCCCTTGGTGTCCTTTACGCGGGCGGACAGGCCGGAATAGAGGTCGAACCAGCGGACGAGGACGGCGAGCGCCTCGCCGGGCGCTTCGGGCGCCAGACGCTCGACGATCATCCGGCGGTGTGCGTTCAGGTCCTCTATCAGTTCGCCGCGTTTTCGCCAGGACACGCGGGTGCGCGCGGCCGAGACGGCGGTGATGCGCTTGTCGATCTCCAGGGCCAGGATGTCAGGACTGATCTCGGCCGCCAGCTCGAGACGCAGCCGGCGCTTGAGATTGGCGTTTCCGGCGCCGGCCTCGATAAGGAGTTCCGCCAGGCGCGGCGCGCCGAGCTGGACCAGGCTGGCTGCGGATAGCCGGGTCGAAATCCGAGATTGTCGCGCCATGAGGTCCTTGGGGCAGGAAGGGTGTTCGCCACCCGGGCGTCTATAGCATGCTCATCCCGACGCTGGCCCCGGCTCGGCGGGAGGCGCCGTTCGTCCGGCCGTGTACAAGGCGCCGCAAGAAGGCCGCTGCTCGGCTGAAAGGAAGGCGCTCATGCCCAAGGTCAACGACACGGTTCATATCCGTTTTTCAATGCGTGGCATGTCGGGGCCCTTCTGGCAGACCAACGCCACGGTGGCTGCTGTCAGCGGGACGTCGCTGCTCCTAGACGGGCTGGACCGTCAGGTGCCCGCGTGACTTCAGAACTCAAGCCGGCCGGGGCAGGGCGGTGGACCCTGGACTGGGAGGTGCGGCGTCGGCCTTGAGGCCCTGGTGCGCTGCGGCGCCGTCAGAGGGGTCGAACAAGCTTTGCCTTAAATGGGTGGTTGCAATTGAGTGGTAGTGACCGCTCTGATAATGGCGACCTCTTGTGACCGGCCGCGTCCGGCTCTGCCCAGAACTGGACCTGGGGGCAGCGCTTTATTTCCCGATTGCCGCCTTCTGCTGGATTAGGTTTGTCTAGACGACTCTGGGAGCACATTTTGGAAATGGGCGATGAATTCGCCCACAATGCCGGAAATAGGTCGGTCTTCGAGATGCACGCATTCGACGCTGAAACGTAGCGACGGGTTCAGCGGCTGGAATACGATGTCCTGAAACAGGCCGGCGCGTGCTGTGAACTCATCGACCACCGAGACGCCAGCGCCGTAGCGGACCAATGCTGCGGCGACGAAGAAGGTCTGGACCGAGATCACCTCGCGCACGGCGACGCGTTCCACTTCTAGAGCCCGAGCGAGCAGGTTGCCGATGGGGCCGCTGCCCGAGACGCCGATGATCTCCTGGTCGTGCAGTTGTGTCAGGGCAAGTCCATCGCGCGTCGCACATAAGGCGTCGGGCTTGTGAGCGACCATGAGTTGCCCTTGGCCCAACCGGGTCCGCGACAGCCGCGCGTGATCCGGGGGATCATAGGCTATGGCCAGGTCGCATTCACGTTCCCGCAGCGAACGAAACAGGTCGTCGTGGTGCAGGGTCTGGATCTCCATCGTGATGCCGGGGTGATGTTCCCGAAACCTAGCAATGGCGCGCGGGGCGATGTCCAAACCCAGAGACGGAACGACAGCAAGCCTGATGTGGCCGCCCCCGTGCGTCCGGATGTTCTTTACTGCGCGGCGCAGCGACTCGATGCGGTCAAAGACATGGTTCGCTTCGCCGAACAGGACGTGGGCTTCGTCGGTGGGGACGAGACGCCCGCGCACTAGTACGAAGAGCTTAAAGCCGAGCTGGTCGTGGAGGCGGCGCAGCGCCGTGCTGACATAGGGTTGAGAGACGCGCAGGGTCCTCGCCGCCGCGCTGATCGAACCGTGGACATAGATGGCGTGAAAGACCTCGACCTGCCGCGTATGCAACAACCCGCCTCCTTTAGTCTCGGGCCGTCGCGAGCGGTTGCGGATGCTGCGCGATGGCCTCGATCTCCACGTCGCCCGCAATCAGTCCCGATATGACAACGCTTCGGGCCGGGTAGGGCGGCTTGAAGGTTTCGCTATACGCGGCGTTGAAACCGCTCATATGGCTCGGGTCAGTCAGCCAAGCCGTGACCTTGACCACATCGGAGGTCTGGGCGCCGTGCGCGGCCAGCACGGCCTGCAGATTGGCGAGCGACCGCCGGGTCTGGACGACAATGTCGCCGTCTACGATCTCGCCGTCCGCTCCTCGGGGCAGTTGGCCGGAGACGAAAAGCAGATCGCCAACCTGACGGGCGGCACTGAGCGGAGGAGCGAGACGGGACGGAGATTGGGTCATGGGATCCTTTCAAGACGTGATGAGGCCGACAAAGCCGCCGCCCGTTCGCCGGCGCCCATGGCGTAAGTCCATCCGAGCATCCCGTGACCGACGTTCAGAACGGCTCTGGCCGCGGACGGTTTATGATCGGCAGGGATGACGGCGACATCGGCCGAAGGCCGGCCCACACGCTAGTCACGGCGTCGTAGTGAGCGGCGGCGGGCAGGACGGAACGGGCCAGGTCGATCAGTTGAGCGGCGCGTCTGCGATCCACCGCAGTCGACTGTGCGCCCAGTTCGGCCAGACCAGCGACGCGGATTTGATCAGCCAGTCGACAGAAAACCACCTTGCGGGCGGAATCGGTGACGCTCAGACGAGGCGCTTCCGGCCCGACGGCGGCGGTGAAGGAGTAACCCTTCATCGGCCAGACCGGGGCCGACAGTCCCAGCTTGCGCAAGAGCTGCGGCGCGTCAACGCCCGCGCAGATCGCCAATAGGTCGGCGCGAAGTACGTCGCCGGCTGCGTTCGCGACCCACGCGCGGCCCTCCTGGGCTTCCAGACGTACGACCTTGAAGCCGAAGCGAGCGGTCACGCCGTACTGTTGCGTCAGAACCTTCAGCAGTTCGGTACAGAAGCGAAAGGGGTCGCCTACCGCGTCATCCGGCGTGTGAATAACGCCGACGACCTCGCCGGCGGCGCGCAGCGCAGGCTCGATTGCGACCGCTTCGCGCCAGGACAACACCGCCTGTCGGCCTCCGTGGCGTCGCTTGATATCGACGACCCGTCGAGCGGTTTCAAACGCGGCTCTGCTTCGAAACATATGCAGCTTGCCGGGGACGGCGTGGTGAAATTCGAACGGATGGCGTTCCATCAGAGCCTCCAGCGCCGCGCTGGATTCCAAAGCCAGTTGCAGGCCGGCTAGGGTATGGTCGCTGAAGCGCGTCCAGGTGCAGTTGCGCAGGAACTGCAAGGCCCAGGGCGCGAAGTCCGGGTCGAGGAGGCCCCGAACCTTAAAACTGGGATCGAGGCCGATCGTCAGTTGCGGCAGCCTGCGCAGCAGGTCAGGGTGCGCCAGGGCGTCTGTATAGGCGTAGCTTAACTGCGCCCCGTTCGCGAACGAGGCGCCGAGGGCCGGGCCCTCAGCCTGGTCCACAACCGTCACGGACCATCCCCGACGGGCAAAGGCGTAGGCCGTGGCGAGGCCGATGACCCCCGTCCCTATGACGATAAGCCGTCGAGGGGCGTCATGCGCCCGGCCACGTGCAGGCGCGCGGTTTTGCAAGCTCAACATTATGAGACCGAAATTTCAGGAGGAGGCTGAGGCCGAGCGGCGAGTCTGCGTCCGGCTAGTCCAGCCGATGAAAGCGCAGGGCCGTGACCCGCGCGGTCGACAAGGTGAAGGCACCGCCGTCGTGGTCGAAGGTCAGGCGCGTTCCACCGGCGCGATAGGCGCCGTCTTCATCCCGCTTGAACTGCAGCCGACGGGACGCGTCCGCGGCCCCATCTCGACTGACGACGGCGTCCAGCCCATCGCCCGTCGTTGTCAAAGTGTAGGTCGCCCCGACCTCGGGTGAACCATAACGGCCCTCGAACGCGGGCGCCGGCTGGGCGGAACTGTCAGTTTCTGTGGCAATGGCGTCCAGGATAGCGTCCGCTTTGTCCTGAGCGACCCAGTCGTCCCGGTTGCAGAACAGCGCGAGCGACAGACGCTGTTCGGGCAAGCGCGCATAGAAGTTCTTGAAGGCTTCGGCGGAACCGCCGTGCTGTATAAACGATCGGCCGCCACGGGCTCCAATCATGAGGCCGCCAGCGTAGGCTAGGCCGTTGCGATCGTCCCGAGCCGTTGCGCCGTTATCGAGGCGGCCCGGCGCGGTCATCAAGCGCGCGACCGCGGGGGTCCAGACTTTATGGCCGACCGCAATGTCATGCTCGAACCGAGCCAGATCGTTCATGCTAATCATCAAGCCGCCTGATCCGCTGAACCGGGGGTAGGTGTCGCGCACCTCGAAACCGCGGCGCGTCAGTGCATAGCCGTGGGCGATGTTGGGCCCTGAGGCGGGTCGATCCGCGAGGAAGACGCTTCGCGTCATGCCCAGGGGCTCCAGAATGGCCTGACGGGCATAGTCGGCGAAGGGCATGCCCGAAGCTCTGGCGACCACCTCGGCCAGGAGCAGGTAGCCGCCGTTGGAATAGGTATAGTTGGTCCCCGGTGGGAAGTTCGTGCTCTGTTGGGCAAGCACCAGACGCAGGGCCGTGTCCTTGTTGACATCTGCCGCGCGACCAAGCCCGGCCATGCGGATCAGGTCCAGGGTGTCCCGCACGCCCGCCGTGTGGGTCATCAGCATGCGCGACGTGACCGGCCGCCCGTAGTCAGGCGATTCCGGCAGATATCGCCTTATGTCAGCGTCGAGATCCAGCCGACCGCTCTCAGCCAGCAGGGCGGCTGCCAGGGCGGTGAATTGCTTGGATATGGAGGCGGCGTAGAAAAGCGTGTCCCCGTCCAGGGGCGTGCCGCGCGCAATGTCGCCGGCGCCGGACGCTGTGATGAACAGGGGAACGCCGTCGCGGAAGGCGCCCACGGCGCAGCCTGGAGCTCCCAGGCCCCGCGGATCCGCGATGATCGCCTCTGCTGCGGCGCGATCGAGCGCATGGCCTGGAGTTCCGATAAGGACGGCGGCCGTCACGGTCAAAATTCTGAGCATCGAGCCCCCTGGGACAGCGCCCCGAAATCAACGAAACGAGGGTGGCGAAATGGTCCAGGTCTGCAAGAGGGTGATGCTGCTATCGGGCATAACCTCCGCGTTATGGATCGCTGGATAAAGGCACGCGGTCAGCCTGGGGAGGCTTGTGTTCCGCCGCCATGTTCGCCCATCCTTCCGTCCGGGGAGGATAATCGATCATGCTGGATTTGCGGGACGAGTGGCTGGCGCGGCATGTGTTGCCGGCCGAACCGGCCTTGCGCGGCTGGCTGCGAAAGGCCCGGCATGCTGAGTTCGATATCGATGACATCATCCAGGAGACCTATGCGCGTCTGGTGCAGGCGCCCGGCTTAGAGAAGGTTGTCCACGTTCGAGCTTATTTGTTTCGGACTGCGCATTCGGTGGTTGCCGATCGGTATCGGCGCAAGAATATCGTCTCGATCACCGACCTGGCTGATCTGGAGAAATTGGCCAATGCGGTCGATGTCCTGACGCCTGAGGACCATGCGGAGGCCAGTAACGAACTGCGCATTCTGATCGAGATTACGTCGACCTTTCCAGAAAAGACGCGCACCATTTTCATGCTCAGCCGGGTGCAGGGACTCAGCATGAAGGAGATCGCAGAACGGACAGGGATACCCGTCAGCACCGTGGAGAAACACGTCGCTCGCGCGTTCCGACTTCTGATGGACGCCTATGCGGACGGCGGATATTCAGTTCCGGTTACGTCTAGTAAGATGGCGCGCCGGTTGGGCGTTGTTGGCGGGAAAGGCCGAGAGACGTCTGGATGGGACTGAACGAGACAAGCGGGGAGATCGACGACGCGGCGGCGCTTTGGGCTGCGCGCGTCGAGCGCGACCTGACGGCCGGAGAAGCGGCTGAGTTTGAGCTATGGCTGAGCCAGGACGCCCGCCGCGTCGGCGCCTATGCGCGGGCGCGCGCTGTGGCAGCGAACAGCCGCCGTTTGGCGGCGCTTCTCGCCCCGCCCAATACCGCCGCCCACGTGGCGAGACGAGCTCAGGAACGCTCGCGCAGACTGGCCTCACGTCGCGAAGCCGTGGCCGCCGTGGCGGTGCTCGGCCTCGGCGTGGCCGGGGTCGGGGCCGCGGTGTGGCGCCGTTCGCAGTCCTATAGAACGGGTCTTGGAGAGGTGAAGGAATTCAGTCTCGAAGACGGCTCGCGTATGAGCCTCAGCGCTCTGACGTCCGTGTCCCTCCGCTACGACCGCAGCGTGCGCGAAGTTGTTATGGCCGCGGGCGAGGCCTTGTTCGAGATCGCCGACGACCGGCGGCCCTTTCGCATCCTGACCGCGGGTTCCTCGGTAGTCGTGGATCAGGCGAGCGTGCTCATTCGCCGGTATGATCATGGCCCCCTTGAGGTCGCCGCCTTAGCTGGCAGGGCCAGTCTCAAGGCCCCGGATTCCGCGCGCCTGCTGATCGACGCCGCCCAGCAGGTCACTCTTGACCAGCATCCCTCAGTCGTTCCTTTCGAGGCCGAACAGGCCGCGCGCGCTCTGGCCTGGAGAGAGGGCCGGCTGGCGCTGCACGACGAGACGCTGGCCGACGCGGCGCGCGCTTTCGCCCGCTTCAGTCTGCAACGGATATCGTTCGGGGATGCCGCCGCCGCCCACCAGCGGATCACCGGGCTGTTTGACGCGCGCGCGCCGTTAGTGTTCGCCAAGGCCGCCGCCACCAGCCTGGGGCTGGCTTTTTCCGCCACACCCACCGAAATCCGTCTGTCGTCGATTTAAATTTTCCCGGAGTGGCGGTTTTTGAGACCGCGCCCCGTCTGGGGAAGGAAGGCGCTGTTCAAAGCGCTCGAATTCCTCGGGGGAGCAAATGAACAACTGGAAACGCAGCCTTGTTGCGAGCGCAGCCGCCGCCGTTCTGGCCGCAGCCTTAAGCACCAGCGCTATCGCCCAAGAACGGCAGTTTGACCTTCCCGCGCAGCCGATCAGTCAAGCGCTGACAGAGCTGGCGCGGCAGGCGGGCGTGCAGATTTCGGCGCCGACCAGCCATCTCGAGAGCCTGCGCTCACCTTCCATTCACGGTCGCATGGAGGTGGAGGCGGCTATCAATCGCATCATCGCCGGGGCGGACCTGGAGATCGCCGAGCGCCAAGGTGACGTGATCGTCTTGCGCCGCCGAGCGCAGGGCGCGCCTTCCCACGAAGCTGCGCAGGTGGATGACGTGGTGGTCGTCGGGTCGCGCATCGCGTCGGTGCGGATCAATGAGGCTCTGCCTGTCACGGTCTTAGGCGAGGAAGAGATCGACGCTATTGCGGCGGCCGACGGCGACGACCTTTTTCGGGCTATCCCTCAAGCCGGGGACGTGAACTTCAACGAAGCCGCCAGCGACGACGGCGGGATCAATAACGCCCGCGGGGATGTGGCGTCGATCGACCTGCGCGCCATCGGCACGGGCAACACCCTGGCCCTGTTGAACGGGCGTCGCCTTGTCAACCATCCGGGCACTCAGGTCGAGAACTTCGTGCCGGTGACGACGGTCAACACCAACTCCATCCCTACGATGGGCATCCGCCGGGTCGAGGTGCTGGCGGACGGCGCCGCCGCCCTCTACGGCACGGACGCCGTGGCCGGGGTAGTCAACACCGTCCTGCGCGACAACTTCACCGGCTTTACGGCCCAGGCGGGCTGGGGGTCGGACGAGGGCGGCATGGAGGAATATTCCTTCAACCTTCAGATGGGGCGAGACTTCAACGACGGGCGCACCAACATCTCCGTGATGGCGGACTTTCTGACGCGCGACGCCCTCTATGTATGGGAGCGCGATTATGCGACGGTCGAGGGCCGCCTGGCGCGCTTTGACGGGCGGGCGACAGGGTTGGACTACGGGACCCATTCGGTGATCACGGCCTGGGCCGAAGGAATCCGCCTCAACCCCACGACCTGGCAGCCCGCGAACGCGACGACGCGGGTGGGCGGCCAGACCCTGACGGCGACCTCCGGGTCCTTCCACATCCAGCCGTCGACGAATCCGGGGTGTCTGGCAGCGGGCCCGCGCGAGGGAACCTGCTGGGATAACTCGACGCTGGCGACGCTGTCCGAGGACAACAACCTGCGTTTCGACCTGGACCAGATGCGGACGATCTCGTCGGCTGTGGAACGCGTGAACGTCTTCAGCTTCCTGAATCACGAGTTCGGCAACGGCGTCGAAGCGTTCGGAGAGCTGGGCTATTATCATGCCGACAGCTGGTCGCAGCGTCCCCAGGACACGCCGCTCGCCTATCAGCGCGTGTTGATGTCGCCGACCGCCTATTGGAATCCGCTCGGCGCTGTCGGGGTGACCGCGCGCATTCCCGGGCTGACGACCGGAACCGGAACCACCGCCTTCCCGGCAGGCGGCGCAGCGGTGGAGGTGCAGGACTATCGCTTCGCCGACCTCGGTAATCGGGTGATCGAAGTCGAGAACGAGACCTATCGCCTGCTGGGCGGTCTACGCGGGCATTGGCGTGGTTTCGATTGGGAAAGCGGGCTGCTTTACTCCAAAGCCTCGGTTGCGGACCTGATGGACGGCGTCTCCATGACGCTGTTGCAGGAAGCCATCAACCGGACCACCCCGGACGCCTACAACCCGTTCATCGGTGGAAATCTGGCGCAGCCGTCTCTTGGCCAGACCGGGCTGAACGCGGCGGAAACGATCGACAGCTTCATGGTCAAGATCGGCCGCCGCTCGGAAACTGAGCTGATGCAGTGGGACGCGCGCGTCTCGCGAGGCGATATCTATCAGCTGCCAGGCGGGCCGGTCGGTTTCGCCGCAGGCGTGGAGATGCGACGCGAGACCATCAAGGAGGATCGTGACGACCGCCTGGACGGAACGATCACCTTCACCGATCTGGCGGGCGTGATCTCGCCGAGCGACGCCATGGGCGTATCCTTCACGCCGGACTCCTATGGCGGCCGGAATGTCTATTCGGCCTTCGCCGAGTTGGCTATTCCTGTGGTTTCGCCCGAGATGGGCGTTCCTCTGGTGCGTTCCATCGACGTGCAACTGGCCGGTCGCGCCGAACACTACTCGCTGTTCGGTTCAGTGCTGGCGCCGAAGATCGCCGCCGCTTATCGCCCGACCGAATGGCTGATGTTCCGTTCCGCCTGGTCTGAAGGTTTCCGCGCACCCAACATCCTGCAACTGGTGCAGGGCGATTTCGAACGCTCCAACAGCCGGCGCGACTATGCCGCCTGTGCGGTCCAATTGGCCATCGGCGCGATCACCAGCATCACCCAGACGAACGATTACTGCTACTCCGAAGGCCGGGTGGAGTCGCGCTCAGGCAATCCTGAACTCAAGCCGGAGCGGTCGGAAAACCTCACCTTCGGCGTCGTATTGGAGCCCAAGCTCTGGCCGCGCAAATATGGTTCGCTGACGCTGACGGCGGACTACTGGTCCATCCGCCAGACGGATCTCGTCGGAATCTTGGGCGGCACCAACCAGCTGATCATGGACTACTACCTGCGCCAGATCGGTCAGACCAATCCGAACATCCAGCGCCGTGACCCCACAGAACAGCAGATCGCCGACGCCGAACTGGCCGGTCTGGCCCCGGTGGGCGATCTCGTGTCGATTTCAGATCGATATACCAATCTGCAGCCGCGTGAGTCCGAGGGCATCGACTGGCGGTTGCACTACTCGCTGCGCAACACCCCGCTGGGCAATTTCCGCTGGACGGTGAACGTCGCACAGAGACTGAAGCTGTATCAGGAGGCGGGGCCGGATCATCAGGTTCTGCTGGATGCTCTGGACGCCGGCGTGATCCAGGGGGTCAACGTCACGGGGGCGGAGGATCTTCTGCGCCGCAATGGCCGGCCCAAGCTGCGCTGGAACTCGACACTCAGCTGGAACAAGGGACCTTGGGCCGCGGGCTTCTACTCGTCCTACACTAGCGATTTCTATGACAGCTCGGCCACCGACGCGGTCACCGGGGATTACTGGATCGTGGAGGACTGGCTGACACACAACCTTTACGTCCAGTACACTTTCGACGACGGGCCGCTTGCGGACACCCGCATCCGCTTCGGCGCGCGCAACATCGAGGACAAGGATCCGCCTCTGGCGGATAACCGGTTCGGCTATAACGGTTCGGTCCACTCGAACCGCGGTCGCTGGTGGTACGCCACGCTGCGCAAGAGCTTTTGATGTTCCGCCTCGCCGGCCAGCACGTCCGGCAAGGCCTGTGATTTCTTGTTGCCAGGCCGTGAGGTCGCGCCAGGAGTTCCTATGATCGATTTTTCCTCCGCTTCGCCGGGTCGCGGCGGGCTGCGCCGATATGCGCGCCGTTTCTGGTTCGACATTCCCCTGTGGGGACGCATCCTCATCGGCCTGGCAGGCGGCGTGGCGGCGGGGCTGCTGCTGCGGGAATCGGCGGTCAACCTCAAGTGGATGGGCGACGTCTTCGTGCGCCTGATCCGGATGCTGGTCGTGCCCCTGATCTTCGTGTCGGTGGTCGCTGGCGTGGCCTCCATGGCCGACCCGTCCCGCCTGGGGCGGATCGGCGGTCGAACCCTGGCGCTTTATCTGGGGCTCATGCTGGTCGCGTCGGCCGTGGGCTTGACCCTCGGGGCCCTGATCAAGCCCGGCGTCGGGGTCGACCTGACGGGGGTGACGCCCGAGACGATCGATCAGGCCAAGCCTCTGGGCCAGGCCATGCTGGAGATCATACCCATCAACCCCATCGCTGCTCTTGCGTCCGGGGACACTCTGTCGGTGATCTTCTTCGCCCTTCTGCTCGGGCTGGGCCTGCTGGTGGTGGGGGAGGAGGCGCGGCCGCTCAAGGCTGTTTTCGACTCAGCGTCCAGCCTGATGCTTCGGCTCGTCCATTTCGTCATGGAGCTGGCGCCGTTCGGCGTCTTCGGCCTCATCGCCTGGGTGGTGGGGACCAGCGGCCCCGGCGCCTTCCTCAGCATCTTCAAGTTGGCGCTCTGCGTCATCCTGGGCTGCGCAGTGCAGACGATCATCATCCATGGCGGTCTGCTGCGCCTGCTGGCGCGCCTGCCGGTCCTACCGTTCTTCCGGGACATCGCCGATGCCGTGGTTGTGGCCCTTTCGACCTCATCTTCCTCTGCGACCCTGCCAGTCGCCATGCGAGTGGCGCAGATGAATCTGGGCGTGAGCCCGACCGTCGCCTCCACGGTGCTGCCGTTGGGCGTCACGCTCAGCATGGACGGGACGGCGTTGTATGTCGGGCTGCTGGCGACCTTCTCGGCCCAGGTTTTCGGCGTTCACCTGGAACTGGCCGACTACCTGGCGATCATGGCGGTGACGACGCTCGTCGCCCTGGGCACCGCGCCGGTGCCGTCGGCGTCGCTCTTCCTGCTGGCGGCCGTGCTGTCGGTGATCGGTCTGGGGCCGGAGCAAACTGCTCTGATCGTCGGCTTCATTCTGCCGTTCGATCGCCCGCTCGACATGCTGCGCACGGTGCCGAACTGCACCTCGGACCTGTCGGTCTGCGTGGCCGTCGCGCGCTGGGAAGATGAACTCGACATGGCGGCCTATGTCGCCAAGCCGGTGGAGTAACGCCGTGGCCCAACGTTTCATTCGCCCGGTTCTCGCCGCGTTTCTTGCCGCTCTTCTGTCGACGAGCGCGGCGCACAGCCAATCGACGACACGGCCGGCCTTGCTGGATTATGGGGCGATTCAGCACCCCGTTCGCGCTGAGCGCGCCATGGTAGTCAGCCAGAATGTCATCGCCAGCAAGGTGGGCGCCGACATCCTCAAGCGCGGCGGCAACGCCGTCGATGCAGCGGTGGGCGTCGGGTTCGCCCTGGCGGTGACGCTCCCCCGCGCCGGGAACCTGGGCGGGGACGGCTACATGCTGGTGCATATTGCGGAGACGGCCGAAACCTTGGTGGTCGATTACAGGTCGATCGCCCCCATGGCGGCTGACGTCGGCCTGTTTTCGGAGAGCGCAGGCGGCGATCCAACTGATCTGCGCCGCGGGTATCGCGCTTCGGGCGTGCCGGGGACGGTTGCCGGGCTCGAGGCGGCTCATCGGCGCTGGGGGCGGTTGCCCTGGGCCGAGGTGGTCCGGCCAGCGCGGCATCTGGCCGAGGACGGCGTGGTTCTATCGCGCGACGAAGCCGAGGGCCTGGCGTGGTCGCGGCCCATGTGGGAGCCTTACGCCGCCGGGCGGCAGGCCTTCCTCAAGGCGGACGGCTCAGACTATGCGGCCGGCGAGCGCTTTGTGCAGCCGGACCTCGGCTGGACCCTGTCGCAGATCGAGCAAGGGGGCCGCCGCCTTCTATCTCGGGGCGGTGGCCGATCGGATCGTCGCCTCCATGGCCAAAAACAATGGTCTGATCACCAAGGCGGATCTCGCCGCCTATCGACCCGTATTTCGCGAGCCGATCGAGGCTGATTATCGCGGCTACAGGGTTTTGGCGACGCCGCCGTCGTCGTCTGGCGGCGTCATGCTGCTGGAAATGCTGAATATCGTAGAAAACTTCGACCTGAAGGGCGCCGGGGCTGGAACGGCCGCTTCCCTTCATCTGATGGCCGAAGCAATGAAGCTGGCGCAGCTGGACCGCGTTCGCTGGATCGGCGATCCCGATTTCAGCGAGGTGCCGACCCGCCAGCTGGTTTCTCAAGCCTTCGCGGACCAAAGGGCGCGGTTGATCCAGCCGGATCGAACCCTGCCCCCGACGGCGCTTCATCCGCTGGATCCGTGGTCGGTCGAGGGCGAAAGCACGACCCATTTCTCCGTCGTGGACGCCGAGGGCAACGTCGTCTCCAACACCTATACGCTGGGCGCGTCCTATGGCTCGGGGGCGGTGATCGACGGCGCCGGTTTCCTTCTCAACGACCAGATGAAGAACTTCAATCGCAGGATGGGGCCTGATGGACGGCCGCTGCGGGCGAACGGCATGGAGCCGGGTAAGCGAATGATCTCGACCATGACGCCGACGCTTGTTTTTCGCGACGGCAAGCCTTGGCTGGTCACCGGCACGCCGGGCGGCTCCACCATCCCCAACAGCCTGTTCCAACTCATTGTCAACATGATCGACCATGACATGACAGTGGCGCAGGCGACCCACGCGCCGCGGGCCCACCAGGACGGGGCCAGCGGAAAGCTGGAGGTGGAGCCGGGCTTCAATGGCGACACGGCGGACCTGCTTGCGCAGCGCGGGCACCGGATCGGGCGTCGTTCCACGATCGGCAGCGTCCAGTCCATTCTTATCCGACCTGACGGCGGGCTAGAGGGCGCGGCCGACAGCCGACGGCCCGACGCGGCCGCCATCGCAGCTGACTGAGTTCAACACGGGGAGATATGAGTTGAAGAAAGCATCGAGTTTGACGGCTGCGCTGCTTCTAGCAACGGCGGCGCCGGCGGCGGCGCAACAGACAGTATCGCCTGGAGCCGGTGAGGCTCACGGCGACGCGCCCTTCGGCACGGCCGCAGGCCGAGCGCGTGGTCTTTCGCTCCATGGACAAGCCGCGCACCGAACTGACGGGGTACCTTTACGTTCCTGTGGGCGAGCGGAACGGCAAGGCTCCGGCCGTGGTGCTCATGCATGGCCGAGCGGGCGCCTACTCCAGCCTGGCCAAAGGTGTTTATGACGCCAGCACATTGACGATCCGACATCGCTACTGGGCCGAGTACTGGGCCAGTCGGGGCTATTATGCGCTGATCATCGATAGTTTCGGGGCGAGAGGGTTTCCGGGCGGTTTCGCGGCCGGCACCTATTCGCAGCGCCCGGCCAGCGTGAATGAGGTGACTATTCGTCCGCTGGACGCCTATGGCGCCCTGCGCTTCCTGCGCAGCCTCGATGGCGTGGACGGCGACCGTGTCGGTTTGATGGGTTGGTCCAATGGAGGCAGCGCGGTACTGGCCGCCATGGCGGATGATAAGCCGGGCGACATGCGTCGACTGGGCTTCCGCGCTGCGGTGTCCATGTATCCCGGTTGCGGGCTGCAGAACCGCTTTCGACGCGGCTATCGCGCCTATGCGCCGGTAGAGATCTTCATCGGCACGGCGGACGAGGAAGTCAGCCACGACCGTTGCCGCACTTTCGCCGCCGGCGCGGGGCTGGCGCTCCTGTGGGCTTCAGCAGCTTCGCCGGCGCGACCCACAGCTTCGACGATCCCGGTCGCCGCCGCCAGTCCGTCCCTGCGAATGCGACCGCCACCCGGACCGTGCGGGAGCGGCTTGCGCAGTATTTTGAGCAGGCTCTGGCGCCGCGTTGAGAAGATGAGCATGAAATCTCGGACACTCGGATTGGCGGCCGCTGTAGTCGTCCTGAGCGGGGGCGGGGCGGCGGCCCAAACGTATGACCTCCTCATTCGCGGCGGTCTCGTTTTTGACGGAAGCGATGCGCCCCCGCGCCGCGCAGATGTCGGCATTAGACAGGATCGAATCGTCTTCGTGGGTGCGGCCCCATCGGGGGCGAAGGCCGATGTCGAGGTGTCAGCCGAAGGCAAGTGGGTCGTCCCCGGCTTCATTGATCCGCATACCCACTATCTGGCGGACATATCTTCACGTGACGCGCAGCGCCGCCGCGTAGAAGCGGCTCTGATGCAAGGGGTGACCACCGTATTCGTGGGCAACGACGGCACGTCCGCCTCGGCCGGAGTGGGGGACCTGTTCCGGCGCATCGATCAGCGCGGGGCGGGCCCGAACGTGGCCAGCTATGTCGGCTTCGGCACCCTCCGCCGCGCGGCCATGGGCCAGGCGGATCGCGCGCCCGATGCCGCCGAAATGGCGCAGATGGCGACGTTCGCGGCCCAGGCCATGTGCGAAGGCGCGCTAGGGCTCTCGACTGGGCTATTCTACGCCCCGCAAAGCTATGCAGCCACCGAGGAGGTGGTCGCCGTGGTTAAGGCCGTCGCGGCTCATGGCGGCTTTTACGACACCCATCTGCGCGACGAGTCCTCTTATGGCATCGGCCTTGCGGCCGCTGTGGGCGAGGCTCTGGACATCGGCCGCAAGGCCGGCGTTCCCGTCCATATCGCCCACATCAAGGCGCTGGGCGTCGATGTACACGGCGCGGCGCCGGCCGTTATCGCGCAGATCGAGGCCGCCCAAGCGGACGGTCTGACTGTGCACGCCGACCAATATCCCTGGGACGCCTCCGGCACGGGGCTGGGCGCTGCACTTCTGCCGCGCTGGGCCCAGGCGGATGGAGACGAAGCACTCCTCGCGCGCCTGAATGACGCCGAGCAAATGGCGCGCATTCGGCCGGCCATGGAAGATAACCTGCGCCGCCGCGGCGGGCCGGACGCGATCCTGCTTACGGCCGGCGCCTTGGACGAGGTGCGCGGCAAGACCTTGGCGCAGGCCGCGACTCACTGGGGCGTGGATCCTGTCGAGGCGGCGTTGCGACAGCTTCGCGCCGGCGGCTCGTCCATCGCTTCTTTCAACCAGGTCGAGACGGATATCCGCGCCTTCATGGCGCGTCCCTGGGTGGTGACGGCCTCTGACGCCTCGGCGGGCCACCCCCGCCGCGCCGCCAGCTTTGCGCGGCTGTATGATCGTTATGTCCGCGAGGGCGAGGTTCTTTCCGCCCAGGCGTTCGTGCACCGCTCGAGCGGCCGCACGGCGGCCCTCTTCGGCCTCGAGGGGCGCGGCCGGATCGGGGAGGGCGCCTATGCCGATGTCGCCGTGATCGACCCGGACAACTACGCCCCGCGAGCCACCTATCTCGACCCGGACGCCCCGGCGACCGGCGTGAGCCACGTCATCGTCAACGGCCGAATGGCGGTGTCTGAGGGGCGGCTCACTGGCGACCTGGCCGGCCGGCCGCTGCGGCGGGTCTCGCAGGCGGCGTGCCCATGAATGAAGGAACCGGACGCATGAGCAACGGAATCTGGCGCAGGCGAGCACGTCTTGTCGCTGTCGCCTGCGCAGCGGTTGTGGGGCTGGGCGGCGGGACGGCGGACCCTGCGTCGCCGCTGCTGATCGTAGGCGCGACCATCTTTGACGCCACCGGCGCCGCGCCTTTCCAGGGCGACGTTCTGGTGCGCGACGGCCGCATCGCTCAAGTGGCCCCGACCATACGCGCGCCCTCTGGCGCGACCGTCGTTGACGCGCGGGGAAGGCGCTGCTGCCGGGCTTCTTTGACCTGCACACCCATTGGACGCCGGGCGGTTCGCCGGCAGCCACCCCGTCTATCGCTCATGCCTATGTCACCGCGGGGGTGACGACCGTGAACGATTTCCACCAGCCGCCGGAAGCGTTCGAACCTCGTCGTCGCTGGCTCGCCAACCTCGTCTCGCCGCACGTCAACCTGACCGCCAGAATGAGCACGCCGGGCGGTCACGGGGCCGACTGGGCCGATCAGAACACCACGCGCTGGGTCAACACGCCGGACGGAGCGCGCGCCGGCGTCGAGGCGATCGCCGCCTATTCGCCTGACCTCATCAAGGCGTTCGCGGACGGCTGGCGTTACGGCTTGTCGGCGGACAACAGCAGCATGGACGAGAGCGTGCTCAGCGCACTGGTCGCGGCATCTCACGAACGCGGCCTGCGCGTCGTGACACATACGGTGACAGTGGAGCGGGGCGCCCAGGCGGTTAGGGCAGGGGTGGACGTCATTGTCCACAGCCTGCAGGACCGGGAGGTCGACGCAGCGACGGCCGAGCTGATGCGCGCGGGGGCGTGGCCTATGCGCCGACCTTGGCCGTTTACGAGCCGGTCAAACCGGGCGCGACGCGGCCGCGGAATATGGACACGCCGCGAATGCGCCAGCAGACGCGCAAGTTCGCGCATGCGCTGAACAACGTCCGCCGGTTGCACGAGGCGGGGGTGTTGATCGCCGTGGGCACAGACGCCGGCATGCCGGGCACGCCACACGGGGTAGCGACCCTCCGCGAGATGGAATTGCTGGTCCAGGCTGGATTGAGCCCGACTGAAGCCCTACTGGCCGCCACATCAAATAGCGCCAAGGCCATGGGCGTGCACGACGACAGAGGCAGCATCGAGGTCGGCAAACGCGCTGATCTGGTCCTGATCGACGGGACGCCCTGGCGCGACATCGCGGACGTGCGACGCATCCATGGCGTCTTCATCGACGGACGCCAGGTTCACAGTGCGGGCAAACCGCTGCGGGATGACGCGCCGGCCTTGATGCCGGCGATCACGATCGGAGGCCTGATCGACGATTTCGAGCGGCCGGATCGTCGCACCGCGCTGGACACGGCGCGCCTGGATCATTTCGACAGCGGCGGGGAGCGGACTGAGCTGATAACTCAGCTGGTACAGGACGCTGGCCGCAATCATTATCTCAGTCTGGCCGCGCGCATGGCCTATAAGGACGATCCCTTCGCTGGTGTGACCTTTCCGCTCAGCCGGGGCGGCGTGGAGCCTGTCGACCTGTCAGACTACCAGGGCTTGCGCTTCGACGTGCGAGGCGACGGCGGCGCCTATCAGGTTCGCCTGCGCGGCCCAGGCGGCGTTAGCTTGGCCGAGGTTGTGGCGGATGCCGAATGGCGGACCGTTGATGTTCCGTTCGAGGCTTTTCGGTCGTCAAGGCGGTCCCTTGAGACAGAGGCTTTGTTCTTCGATGTGACGGTCAGAGCCAGCCGAGAAGGCGGCGAGGCGGTTTGGCTCGAGCTCGACAATGTCGCGCTCTACTGAGGCCCGATCGCTTCCGGCGTTTAAACGCGCAAGATCGCGTCCTTTTAAAAAACCTGTACAGCCTTCTGGACATGCGGAGGCGGGGGCAAAGTAGAGCCGGCCCGCTATATATAAGGCTGCCAAGCTTTTCTGGTCAGTGTTTCCGCACACGCCGGTCAGGTCAGCTCTGAGAATGGCCACCTCGGTGATCGCGACGGCGCGCGATATTCGATTACCCTTAGGGCCCTGGCCTGAGTGTTGCACCGGCTGACTCTAGAAAGCGTCGCGACGGTGAAGAGTCGGATGCGCTCTGAAGCGCGATATGTTATTTCTTTGAAGGCTAGCGATTTGAAGAAAATGATATTGTGATAGTCTGGTTCTCTAGTCGGTGTCAGCTAAACTTTTTAGCTAGTCAGCTTTGTGGCGTTGTCAATATGTATCGAAAGATGTCGCGATGACGTACTTGTTACATCAGTATATTTTCTCATTGTTTTCAAGATGACTAAGTTTTGTCGGTGCTGCGAACGGTTTGGGCTTTTTGGGATTTGAAAAATTAAGCAATAACAGACCGATAAGTCGGTTTATATAATCGAGTGGGAGTGAGGCGGTCTTTTGAGGGGTTTCGCGCCACCGCTTCCAAGTTCGTCTGTAAAGCGCCGAGAAAGCCTGAGTTCTGACAAGATAGGTATCAGGGGTTTTCAAGGTGCCTGTGACGTGTGCTCGCCACTTGGTGTATCATCCTCGCCGAGGTTAAGCGCAGTTCGGTTTAGTCTCGTCCAATTGGCGGAAGTATCACGCTAGCCGTCAGTGTAATGCGGGGGCTCACGAGGGCGATAGAGGATGCGGTAGGCCGCGCGGTACTCGGTCCCTCGGGATGGCACTTGAGCGGGACCGCCCTGACGGCCCCGCTCATTCTAGTCTGCGTCGTCGCCCGCCGTCAGAAATTGTAGCGTGCAAGCACCCCGATTGTGCGTGGTCGGTTGGTGCTTCGCATTGCTACGTTCGTCGTGCTGGCGCTCCAGTCGATCGCGCCGGCCGTGTCGGTGGCGTTGGTGACAAAGGCGCGGATGGTTGCGGGGCCGATGTCAAAGTTCATGCCAAGATTAACGAGAGCAAAGTCGCCAATTTCTCGGAATCCGTCAAATCCATTATTGAACGCATTGTAAGAGCCGCTGACGTAGTTGAGGCCCGCGTCGAAAGACAGTTCCACATTCTCGAAGATCGGAGTGGGCACGTGGTATTGGACGGAAGCGGCGAGGGTGAGCTTGGGTATTTTTGGAACTCGATCGCCAGCAAAGCCAAGCGGCGGCGGCTCGGGAAATTCCTCAAGATCAGGCATATGCTGATCTTTGTCGAGTTTCGCCGTCATATAAGTAGCAGCGAGGCTGAATGAGAGGTCTGGATTGGGGCGCAACATGGCTTCGATTCCAAGCCGTTGATGTTGGCATCCGTCCCGTTGGATATAAAGCCGGCGGCGCCTGTCGGTGAAGATCCTGGGACCTGGATGTCTTCCCAGAACATGTGAAAGTACGTGGCGTTCAAGGTCAGGCGGCGATCAAACCATGAGGTCTTGGCACCGCCTTCCATGCTGAGGACCGTATCAGGGCCAAAGAACTTGGGTATGACGATGCCGAGTTGCGCAGCGCTATTGTAGTTATTGATCCCGCCTTCTCGGAAACCAGTCCCAGCGCGGGTATAGATCAGTTTATCGGGATCAATCTGATAGGAGAGGGACCCGCTCCAGGTCATTTTGCTCTGGGTGCTGTGAGCGTCGAGGCCGATGACCGTCTCGGTCTGAACCGGTCCGCCATAGGCTGGCGGTGTGGCGGGAGGAATGCTCCCCTGAAAGGCTTGTTTGGTGAGCGCTATGTTGTGTAGGCGCGCCTCGAAATGGCGTATGCCAACGCTCGCTTTGAGTTTTTCACTGATTTCGTAGTCGGCGTTCAGAAAGTAGGCGACGGATCGAACTCGATTTTCGCCTCCTGTAGAGTAGATGAGCGATCTGGCGCCGGGCGAGGTGATGTCGGCGATGCATTCTGCATGGGTGCGACAAAGCGAGACGCCAGTTACAGGATCTGCAATTTTGACGGTGATTTCGTCGTTCTTCTGGTCGTCTGCGTAGGAGCCGCCCACGACGAAATTGAACGGACCGTTGAAGCGAGAGTTGTACCGCACTTCGGACGAGAACACGCTGCGATCCTGCGTCTGGTCGCCACGAACGGGGCCGAGCGGCTGCAGAAGCCCGGTTGAACGATAGAGGCCCACGTCGACCAGACCAAACGCCACTCCGCTCCCAGTGAGCGCGAAGGAGGTATCGTATAGAAGGTCGTACTGAGACGCGGTGGCGGTGAAGCTGCCGATCGGCGTATCGTACTGTCCGGTCGCCCCATAGATTTGGACGATGTTGGTGACTTCGGGGCGGGCCGGATCGGTAAATGTACGGCTGGCGGCCACAGCAGTGGGACTGGGCTGAACAATGAGGCCGCGTAAGAATGGGCGCCGCTGACGATCTTGATGGGCGCTAGCGTGCCCGACGATGCTTCGGGAGTGTCGCCAGGGGGGCCATCGGCGGTGAGGCTCTTGACGGGTGTAGAAGGCATCGAGCGTGAGGTTAGGGGTGGGGGTATAGCGGGCCGAGATCCGGCCTCCTACCTTGTCGCTGGTGTTGGAGTCTTTGACGAAGGTGGCCCCGTTCAGCCCGAAATATCCGTCGATGTAGCCGCCGCCGTGCTCTTGCCAGAGTACGCCGCGAACGGCGAGGACATCGGATATCAACGGCACGTTGACGACAGCCTCGCTGCCATAGTTGACGCCGCCTTCATGGGTTTGGCTCGCTGTGGCCGAGACGTGCCCACCGAATTGGCTCGGGTTCGGCTTGTTGGTGATAATGCGGACAGTGCCGCTCATGGAGCTTGCGCCGAACAAGGTGCCTTGGGGGCCCTTCAAAACCTCCACGCGCGCGACATCATAGGCGCCGATATCCGGAGTGCGGCCGCCGCCGCTGCCGAAGTTGACGCCATTGATTACCGTTTCGTCGAGGTAGAAGCCGACGGTGCTGGCGCCGGGCGACTGGATGCCTCGAATGATAAGTTGAAGATCACTGTCGCCTTCTTTGGCGAACTGAAGCGACGGCGTCATGCGCGCCAAGTCCTCAATCGACCGGACATTCTGGCGTTCTAGGGCGGCTCCAGTGACAACGCTGATGCTTGAGGGCACCTTTTGCAGCGACACCTCTCCGCGCTTCGTCGCCGTCACGACGATCTGGTCGACCGAGTACGCCGCGTCTTCCTCTTGAGACGGAACGGTTTGTGCTGCGGCATGTGTCGATAGAACGGCTGCCGCCGAGGTCGTGCAAATCCAGAACGCTTTCGGAATCTTACTCAGTCGCATCTTAATTCCTCCCCTGGTCGAGGCCTTTATCGGCCAAAGTCGCTTGGTTTATGTATGATGGTCATACAATCTTATTGGAGGCTGCCTTTCAAGCGGCGGGCATGTTGGAAATGGAGCGGTCTCTCAAAATTCGAGCAAACTCGGAGGAGAGATCATGTATGTATGATTGTCATACGTAAATTCTTGCCGTAGTTCGGTAATGTGGCGACATTGAGGGTCGTCCTAAGGGAATGGGTACTGTGGAATGTTGAGGCTAACTACACTGCTGTTCGTAGGTCTGGGCGCTGCGAGCTCGGCATGGGCTGAGGCTCCGGCGAGCGTTCGGCCGATTGCAGGCCTCGATGCGCAGATTCACGCGGCAATCGCCTGCGGTGACCTGGAGAAGGCTGATTTTTCCGGGATCGCCGGGGCCCCGACAACCATCTCATCCGTAAAAATCGTCTCGGGATCAGATCGCTATAACGAGTATTGCCAGGTCGAGGGCACAATCGCTCCGAAGATCGGTTTCGAGATCCGTCTGCCGACAAAAACCTGGAACGGGCGCTACTTCCAGACCGGATGCGGGGGCATGTGCGGTTTTGAAAACCGACGACTATTGCGGTGACGCATTGGCGCGCGATTTCGTGATTGCGGCGCACGACATGGGACACCAGGGCAGCGGTCCCTGGGATGCCCAGACCTGGTCGCAGGATCCGCAACAACGTGCGGACTTTGCTCACCGATCCACCCATGCGATGTCTGTCGTCACGAAGACTATTATTGGATTTTACTACAAGCAGGATGCGGCGAAAAGTTACTTTAGAGGTTGTTCGACGGGCGGACGTGAGGCGGTTCAGATCGCGCAGTATTACCCGGACGACTTTGATGGCGTTATTGGCGGCGATTTCGCCATGCCGATCCGTCAGGGTGCGATCGCCAATACCTGGGATGCTCAACATCTGATGGATGAGAACGACAATGATGTCTTCTCGGATGCCAAGCTGCAGGGATTGCACGCCGCCGTTATGGCGAAGTGTGACGACCTGGACGGGGTGGTGGACGGGATTCTCATGGATCCACGTCAATGCAGCTTCGATCCCCGCACTATCGCCTGCGAACCTTCGGCGGATCGCAGTGATTGTTTGACGCCGAAAGAGCTCGCTGCTGCGATCGCGCTATACGACGGCCCCCGAAACAGCAGCGGTCAGCGTCTGACGCCTGGCGGACGAGCGCTGGGGAGCGAACTCGCCTGGGGCGGCGGCGCCTATGGCGGCGGCAAAAGCCGCATCGCCATTTCTGAGGGCACCCTGCGTAACCTGGCCTTCGGCGAAGAGCGGGCTGACTTCCGCTACCGTGACTTCAACTGGGATAGCGACGTAGCGGCGGTCGAGCCTCAGGTGGCTGAGTTCGACGTCATGCCGGTCGGAACTGCGCCGGACCTCGCAGCCTTCCATCAGGCTGGTCGCAAGCTGATCCTCTATCATGGGTGGTGGGACCCCGGCGTGCCCGCGGTCGGAACGCTCGACTACTACGCACAGGTGCATAGCCGCCATGGCGGATTGGACGAGACGCGTGACTGGTTCAGGGTCTTCATGGTGCCGGGGATGTTCCATTGTCGAGGCGGCGACGCGCCTGATAAGTTCGATGTCCTCGGCGCGATGGTAGCCTGGGTCGAGCAGGGCGTTCCTGCTGACGGGATCGTCGCCACGCAGTACAACGAGGACGGGAGCGTGAAGCGGACGCGACCGCTCTATGCCTATCCTGCGGTGGCTCAGTACGATGGCGAGGGCGACGTCAACGATGCGCAAAATTGGCAGCCTAAGGTCCCGACCGAAGCGACCGACGATCTCGTCGACTGGATCTGGGCGCCCGAGCCCAACTAACACCGCACCAAGTTTAAGAGGACGCCGTCGCAGCCATGCGGCGGCGTTTTCTTTTGCGTCACGTTCGGACGACTTGGGTTCCGATCCGTCTGAGACAGGCGGCGCGCCGGGAGAAACTGCCGCCGGCCTTGCAGGGAGGCGCTGCATGACGCCTGTAGCCCATGTCCTGCCGTCGGCGGTGCGGAGCTACAGGCCTTGAGGCGGGATTGAGTGGTGAGACGGTACGGAAGCGATCCGCAATGCGGCGGCGGGGGCTGCTGATCCGCCGCGAAAGGTCGCTGGTCAGGCCGGCAGAAAATATCGCGCGGCGCAAACAACTGCGCCCCGCTCCGGGTCAGGGAACGGGGCGCAAGGGGGCTGGTGGGATCTCTCTCTCTCTCTCTCACCGGTCTTTAGGTTAGTTCTTCGGTGCCCAGATCCAGTCGATCTTGTCATCGGGAGCGCTCTTCGGCGGAGCTGGCCGCCAGTTGGCGGCGTCGTTCACGTCGCCTTGGCCGCTATAGGCCTGGAGGGTTGGGTAGGCGTAGAGAGGGCGCGTCCGCTTCACGCTCTGATCATCGTTGTACTGCGTTGCGATCACGCCGTCAGGCGCCTGTCCATGTTCGACCCAGGCAACGATTTCGGTAAGCAAGTCGAAAGTGTTCGGCGCGTCGCCCCCGCGGCAATGACCCATTCCCGGCACCATGAAGACACGGAACCATTCTCTCGTGGCGTCCAGTCCTCCCTCTTTCTCCCAAACCCGTTGGTAAAAGTCGAGCAAGCTGGTCGGCGGAATCCCGTCGCCCCAACCGTGGTAAGCGATCATCTTGCCGCCGCGCGCATGAAACGCGGCATAGTCCGGGGCGACCCGCGGCGGGATGCCGTCGAGAAGAGCCGATTGCGCCTCGACTGCGGCGATATCGTTGTCCCAGTCAAAGTCCCTGTAGTGGAAATCGGGGCGAGGCTCAGCGAACACAAGGTGGCGGAGCGAAGTGGTCGCGACCTCGAGATTTCCTTTGCCGCGCCAGCTCAATTCGCTGCCGTAGGGGTAGCCCCCGGGCGAGAGGCGTTCGCCGCGGGAGTTCCTGGGGCCGTTGTAGATCGCCATCGCCGCCTGAACCTGTGCTTCGTTCAGACAGTTAGTGTTGTTTCCTTCCGTGCAGGCGGTCGTGCGCGGGTCGAAGCGGCACAGCCGAGGGTCCGACAGAATGCCGTCGGCCACGCCGTCGAGCTTGTCGCAGGCTTCGAGGACGGCGCGGTGTAGGACGGCCTTGCTTTCATCACTAAAAATTTCGCGATCCTGAGTGTCGAGCAGGATCTGTGCGGCCCAGTTGTTCATGATCGCGCCCTGGCGCACCGGATAGGCGGCGTCGCCGGCGATGATGCCGTCAAAATCCCCGGGATAGTTGTGGGCGCTGTTCATGCCTTCTCGACCGCCTGTCGAGCAACCTTGGAAGTAGTTCTTCGCCGGTCGCTGACCATAATAGGCTGCGATGATGGCCTTAGAAGCAACGGCGACGACGTGAGTGGATCGGTTGCCGTAGTCGGCACGCAGTTCAGGAACATCCGCCCACATGGCGTTTGACCAGAAATGGCCGACATGTCCCATGTTGTGTGCGGCGACAGCGAAATCCCTCGCTTGTGGGACTTCGCACCGGTCCATTCTGATGTCCCCGCACAGGCCGCCGCAGCCCGCCTGGAAGTAGCGTCCATTCCAGCTTTCGGTGGGAAGGCGAAGCGTGAACGAGATCTGGGGGGCGATCACGCCGTTGACCTCGCAGTATTCTTTGAAATTCCCCGAAGCTTTGACGACGTTGGCACTGGTGATCGACGTGGGCGCCTCAGACAGTCCAGAGAAGTCCATTCTTTGGATTGCGGCGCAGTCAACGACCCCCTTTGTCTGCGCGTCCAGCTGGGATGTGGGGGTGTCGCTTTGAGGCGTCTGGGCGGCAGCAGTCGAGTGTAACAACAGAGCTGAGCCGAGTGCGGCGTAAAGTGCATTCATATTAACTCTCCAACCAAGCGGCGATTGTTTCAGGCGTCCAATTTCATCTTCCGAGACGTCATGTTTTCGCCTGAGGGCCGTGCCGGCGCTGCTGCTGTGAGCGCCGCCCAAAGGGGGCGAATCCTTCGCCCAAGGAGGGCCTGCAGATGATATTGAAGCATGATGATCATAATATCATACAAAATCTGGGAGGCGCTCCAGCGTCTTATGAATTTTGGCGGACGAGGGCGGCGGCCGCTCCCAAAGATTGAGAGGTCGGGGGATCTCGCCATCGCTTCTCCTGTCCATGGGCGCGATAACGGCTCGCAGAAGTTGCGCGAGATTTGAGAGAGATGCCGACACTCCACGATGCGGCCGCAGCGCGGCTACGGGCTGCTTATGCGGGTTCGCCGACGGCGCCGCTGAGGACATTCTGGCGCCCACGGACATCGAAGGGGCCTATGCGGTTCAATCGATCAACACGCAGCTTTGGCGCGCGGAGGGTCGAAGGGTTGTGGGGCGCAAGATCGGCCTGACCGCAGAAGCTGTTCAGAGGCAGCTCGGCGTGGATCAGCCGGATTTCGGCGTCCTGTTCGCCGACATGCAGCTTGAGGACGGCGGCGCGCTGGAATGGGCTCGCGTCCTGCAGCCCAAGGCCGAAGCCGAGGTTGCGTTGATCATGGCGCGGGACCTGGATCGAACCGACGCCTCGCCGGAGGATGTCGCAGCAGCCGTCGGCGGCGTTGCGGCTGCGATCGAGATCGTCGATAGCCGCATCGCGGACTGGAAGATCACCTTCGCCGATACCGTCGCGGACAACGGGTCTTCCGCCTTCTACGTTCTGGGCCGGCAGGTCAGACCCCTGGAGGGGCTGGATCTCGCCTCGGCCGCCATGACGCTGGAGTTGGATGGCCGCCTCGCCTCTGAAGGCGTCGGGGCCGCCTGCCTGGGGCATCCGTTGAACGCCGCCGCCTGGCTGGCGCGGACGCTGGCCGCGCATGGCGAGCCGTTGCGTGCCGGCGATATCGTTCTGACTGGAGCGCTTGGTCCCATGGTCGCCCTTGCGCCGGGGATGCACGTCAGGGCGACGATCGAGGGGCTCGGATCTGTGGAGTTTCGCGTGGGAGAACCGGCATGAGCCGAACCAAGGTCGCCATTATAGGGTCGGGAAATATCGGCACCGATCTGATGATCAAGATACTGCGTCTGTCGAAGGGCCTGGAGATGGGCGCCTTGGTCGGCATCGATCCAGAATCGGACGGACTGAGGCGGGCCGAAGGCCTGGGCGTGCCGACGACTGCGGATGGGGTCGACGGCCTCATCGCCATGCCTGACTTCGATCAGATTCAGATTGTCTTCGACGCGACATCGGCCGGCGCCCACGCAGAGCACGATCGCAAGCTGAGGGCGCTGGGCAAGACCGTCATCGATCTGACGCCGGCGGCTATCGGCCCTTACACCATCCCGCCGGTCAACCTGGACGCCAATCTGGACGCGCCGAACGTGAACATGGTCACCTGCGGCGGCCAGGCGACGATCCCGATCGTCGCGGCGGTCAATCGCGTCAGCCCAGTGCGCTACGCCGAGATTGTGGCGTCGATCGCTTCCAAGTCGGCGGGGCCGGGCACGCGCGCCAACATCGACGAGTTCACGGAGACGACCTCCCGCGCCATTGAGGCGGTCGGTGGAGCGGGACGAGGCAAGGCCATCATCGTTCTGAACCCGGCCGAGCCGCCTCTGATCATGCGCGATACCGTCTATTGCCTGTGCGACGCAGCGGACACCGAGCAGGTTCGCGCCTCGGTGGAGGCCATGGTCGCCGAGGTCCAGAGCTATGTGCCCGGCTATCGTCTGAAGCAGGCGGTGCAGTTCGAGACGATCGGCGACAACGATCCGCTCTACATCCCCGACCTGGATGCGCGTTTCACCGGTCTCAAGGTGACCGTCTTCCTCGAGGTGGAGGGCGCGGCGCACTACCTGCCCGCCTACGCAGGCAACCTGGACATCATGACATCGGCCGCCCTGAAAACCGCCGAGCGCATTGTTCTGGCGCGCGCCGAGAAGGAGGCTGCGTAAGATGACGACCACTGAAGCGAAGAAGCTCTATATCCAGGACGTCACCCTGCGCGACGGCATGCACGCCATCCGGCATCGCTATGGCTTGGACCATGTCCGGGCGATCGCTCGCGCCCTGGATGAAGCCAAGGTGGATGCAATCGAGATCGCTCATGGCGACGGGTTGTCGGGCTCCTCCTTCAACTACGGCTTCGGCGCCCATACTGATTGGGACTGGATCGAAGCCGTCGCTGAGGTGGTCCGCCATGCTCGTCTCACGACCTTGCTTCTTCCCGGGATCGGCACGGTCCATGACCTGAAGCGGGCCTATGATCTCGGCGTTCGCTCCGTCCGCATCGCCACCCATTGCACCGAAGCGGATGTGTCGAAGCAGCATATCGAATACGCCCGCAACCTCGGCATGGATGTCGCGGGTTTCCTGATGATGAGTCACATGAGCGCGCCGGAACCGCTGGCCGCCCAGGCCGTGCTGATGGAAGCCTACGGCGCCCATTGCGTCTATGTCACCGATTCAGGCGGCGCGATGACCATGGATGACGTGGCCGCTCGCCTTCAGGCCTATGATCGGGTGCTGAAGCCCGAGACGGAACGCGGCATCCACGCCCATCACAATCTGTCGCTCGGCATCGCAAACTCGATCGCGGCGGTGCAGAACGGCGCCATGCGCGTGGACGCCTCCTTGACCGGCATGGGGGCGGGGGCGGGGAATGCGCCGCTCGAGGTCTTCATCGCCGCCGCCGATCTCTACGGATGGGATCACGGCGCGGATCTGTTCAAACTGATGGACGCGGCGGAGGACCTGGTGCGGCCGCTTCAGGATCGTCCTGTTCGCGTGGATCGCGAGACGCTGAGCCTCGGCTACGCGGGGGTCTATTCCAGCTTCCTGCGCCACGCTGAAAAGGCGGCGGCGGATCACGGTCTGGACGTGCGGCGGATTCTGCTGGAGTTGGGGCGCAGGCGGATGGTGGGCGGTCAGGAAGACATGATCGTGGACGTCGCCCTGGATCTGGCGAACGGTCGCGACGTCGCGGCGCCGGTCTAGGGTTCAAGAGTGGAGGGAATAAGAATGCGCCGTTGGATCACCGGCCTTGTGGGAACCGCCTTCTGGCTGGGCGCAGCGTCGACCAGCACGCTGGCGCAAGCGATGGAGCCCTCGGCGCCGCGGCCGATCCGGCCGCCGCCTGCTCGGCCCTGGCGCGGCTGGATCTGACCCGAACCGCAGATGCGCCCGCCACCATCCTGTCCGCGACGCTGGACGAGGCGGCGAACGGCGAAAAGCCCTTCTGCAAGGTCAACGGCGTGATCATGCCGCAGATTCAGTTCGAAGTGCGGCTGCCCCTCGGCGAGGCTTGGAACGGGCGCTATTTCCAGACCGGCTGCGGCGGCTTCTGCGGCACTGTGCCGGTTGAGAATTTCGCCGACGCCCAGCGCATGGGCTTCGCCGTCGCGGCCCAGAACATGGGTCATGTCGGCTCCGTGCTCAATGATCCGCTTTGGGGCGAGAGTCTGGAGATGCGCCGCGACTACGGGCGTCGCTCTTCCGAGGTCGTCGCCGTGACGGCGAAGAAGGTGGTGGAGGCCTTCTACGGGCGAGCGCCGGACTACAGCTATTTCCGGGGTGCTCCACCGGTGGTCGTGAAGCCCTGAGCATCGCCCAGTATCTGCCCGAAGCGTTCGACGGCGTCATCGCCGGCGACCCGGCCTTTCCGGCTCGCCAGGGAGGCATCGCCAACCTGTGGGACACGCGCCAGTTGCTGCGGCGAGATGGATCGGAGGTCCTTCCCGCCCCGGCGTTGACGCTGCTGCATAAGGCGGTGATGGATAGATGCGACGCGCTGGACGGCGCGGCGGACGGCATCCTGACGGATCCGCGGATGTGCGATTTCGACGTGCGGACCCTGGCCTGCGCCGACGGGGAGCGGGCGGCCTGTCTGGACGCCGAACAGGTTCTGGCGGTTCAGCGGCTCTATGACGGACCGCGCAACAGCGCCGGACGGCGCCTGGCCCCAAGCGGACGAATGTTCGGCAGCGAATTGTCCTGGGAAACCAAGGCGCGTGCAGGCCTGGCCGAAGGTTACGTCCGCTTCCTGGCGTTCGATCAGAATCCCGAGCCCGACTACACGATCTGGGATTTCGACTTTGATCGGGATGTCGAGCGGCTTGAGACGTGGGCCGCCGTCTATGACTCCGTCGCCCCCTATAAGGCGCCCGATCTGACGGCGTTCGAAGCGCGCGGCGGCAAGCTGATCATCTATCACGGCTTCGCTGATGCGACGGTCTCGCCGATCAACATGATCGATTTCTACGCCCAGGTCCGGCAACGGCAGGGCGGCGACGCCGTGGGGAACTGGGCGCGGTTGTTCATGGTCCCCGGCATGTTCCACTGTCGCGGCGGCGACGCGCCCAATCAGTTCGACATGCTGGGGCCGATCATGGCCTGGGTCGAGCGCGATCAGGCGCCCGATCGCATCGTGGCGACGCAGATCGCCGATGGTCAGGTCAAGCGCACGCTGCCGCTCACGCCCTATCCGCAAATGCCGCGCTATACGGGGCAGGGGGATGTGAACGACGCCGCCAACTGGGCGGGGACGACCACGCCAGCCGCAAAGGCGGACGAGCGGGTCGATTGGAACTGGGCGCCGCGCGACTGACGTTGCGGTTTCGGCGTCCAAAGCCGGGGCTCAGGCCCCGGCTTTTTTGTTTCTGGAGGTTGATCAGGCGAAGGGGGTCCGGCCGGGCGCGAGCCTCAGGCCGGGGCGTCCTGTTGAAGCTGTGCGGACGCCTCCGTGTCCTGATGTGCGGCATACCGTTGAGCCATGACGGCGCAGACCAGCAGCTGGATCTGATGGAAGATCATCAGGGGCAGGAGAATCGCGCCCGCCTGGGCGGCCGGAAAGATGGCGCCGGCGATCGGCACGCCGGAGGCCAGGCTTTTCTTGGAGCCGCAGAACACCAGAGCGGCTTCGTCGGCGCGGCAGAGCCCGGCGCGCCGGGCGATCCAGGTTGTCAGGCCCATGATGAAGGCCAGGAGGGCGCAGCAAAGAACGATCAGGACGCCCAGGTCGAGCGCTGACACCTGAGACCAGAGTCCTTCGACGACCGAGGCGCTGAAAGCCCCGTAGACGACGAGCAGAATGGAGCCACGATCGACCTGCGTGGTCAGGGCCTTGTGCTTACGAATCCAGGCGCCGACCCATGGCTGAAGCAACTGACCGGCGACGAAGGGGGCCAGGAGCTGCAGCATAATCTTCCAGATTGCGTCGATCGAGACGCCGGCTTTTCCCCCGGCGGACATCAGCACGGCGACCAGCAACGGGGTCAGGAACACGCCCAGAATGTTGGACAGCGAGGCGGCGCAGACCGCCGCCGGCACATTGCCCCCGGCCATGGAGGTGAAGGCGATCGAGGATTGTACGGTCGAGGGCAACAGCGTGAGAAACAGCAGTCCGCCCGCCAAGGCGCTTCCGAGCAGGACCGCCGCCAGCGGCTGAAGCGCGAGCCCGGCCAGCGGAAAGATGACGAATGTCGCCGCCAGTACGATCAGATGAAGCCGCCAGTGCAGGAGGCCGGCCACAACGGCTTCCCGCGACAGCTTGGCTCCATGCAGGAAGAAGAGAAGGGCGATGGCCGCCGTGGTCACAAGGCCCAGCCCCTCGGCGAATGCGTCCCGCGCCGGCAGGAGGGAGGCGAGGACGACTGTGCCCATCAGCGCAAGGCTGTAACGGTCGATGTAGGAAAGAACGCGACGCATCGCTCACCTCCAATTGCGTATTTTCTATAATATTGTCATACAAAGATAATAGCAACACGACGGGGTGGGACATGTTCACGACGCGGCCGGATATCTACGGCGTATTCGGAATGGCGTCGTCGACGCACTGGATTGCGTCCCAGACCGCAATGGCCATGCTCGAGCGCGGCGGAAACGCCTTCGACGGCGCCGTGGCGGCGGCGTTCGCTCTTTTGGTGGTCGAGCCGCACCTATGCGGCCCAGCAGGCGAGGTTCCAATCCTGTTCCGCCCGGCGGGCGAGGACGAGCCCCAGGTGCTCTGCGGCCAGGGTGTTGCTCCGCGCGCGGCGACGATTGAAGCCTTCGCCCGCCTGGGCCTGGACATGGTGCCCGGTTCAGGATTGATCGCGGCGGTGACCCCGGGCGCGTTCGACGCCTGGATGAAGCTGCTTCGTGATTACGGAACGCTTGAACCGACGACCGTCCTCGAACCGGCCATGGGATACGCGCTTCAAGGTTTCCCCATGAGCGCGGGCGCCGCCGCCGCGTTGGCGGACGTGGCCGATGCGCTGCGCATCCATTGGACTTCATCCTTGCCGGTTTGGCTGCCTGGAGGCCGGCCGCCCGAGGCGGGCGGCTGGTTCCGAAATCCGGTTCTGGCGGAAACGTGGCGGCGGCTGCTGGGCGCGCAAGGTTATGGAAGCCGGGAAACCCGCATCGATCGCATGCGCCGAGCCTGGAGCCAGGGTTTCGTGGCGGAAGCGATCGACCGTTTCGCCTCCGCCGTTCCGCTCATGGACGCCAGCGGACGTCCTCACAAGGGTCTGATCACCGGCCAGGACATGGCTGAATGGGAGGCGACCTATGAGACCCCGGTGTCGATCGATTACGCTGGGTGGCGCATCTACAAGACGGCGACCTGGGGGCAGGGGCCGGTCCTTTTGCAGACTCTGTCCATTCTCAAGGCGTTCGATCTCGACGAGATCGACTTGGAGACGGCTGAGGGCGTCCATCTGATCCTTGAGGCGCTCAAACTCGCCTTCGCCGACCGCGAGGCCTATTACGGGGATCCCAAATTCGTCGACGTTCCCCTCGAGATCCTGTTGTCCGACGCCTATGGACGGGAGCGGGCCGCGTTGATCGCGCCGGCGGCTTCGAGCGTCATCCGGCCCGGACTGATCCCGGGGTTTGAAGACCAGGCGCGTCGGGCCCTGGGGCAGGTGAGGAGGCTTCCGATCTCAGCGGCGGCATCGGCGTCGGAGAGCCGACGATGATCCACCTCCAGCCCACGCGGCGACCGGGCGACACCGTACATCTCGATGTGATCGACCGGTGGGGCAATGTTGTTAGCGCCACGCCGTCAGGCGGGTGGCCCCAGTCGTCTCCCATGGTGCCGGAGCTCGGCTTCGCCCTGAACACGCGGGCGCAGATGTTCTGGCTGGAAGACGGCCTGCCCGGCTCCCTGGCCCCAGGAAAGCGGCCGCGGACGACGCTGACGCCGACCCTGGCGCGCGGGCCGGACGGCCGGTGGCTGAGTTGCGGCACGCCCGGCGGCGACCAACAGGATCAGTGGCAGGCTGCCCTGATCCTGAGATATCTGCACGGCGGCAAGACCTTGCAGCAGGCGATCGACCAACCGCTGTTCCACAGCCTGCATTTCCCGTCCTCCTTTTTCCCGCGCGAAGCGCTTCCCGGGCTGGCCGTGGTGGAGGAGAGCTATGGACCCGAGGCTCATCGCGGATCTACGCCGCCGAGGCCACGAGGTGCAGACGACGGCGGCGTGGACGGCGGGGCGGCTGACTGCGGCGCTGCGGGAACCCGGCGGCGTGCTGCGAGGCGCTGCGACGCCCCGGCTGATGCAGGCTTACGCCGTCGGGCGCTGAGCGCAGACTCAGCCGCGTCGCAGAAAGACTGCGCCGTCCTCGACGATGATGGGGAAGGTGCGCAGCGCCTGTTTACAGGGAAGGGTCAGGGCCTTGCCGCTGCGGACGTCGAAACTTCCCCGTGCAGCGGGCAGAAGACGGTATGGCCTTCCAGCCGGCCTTCTGAGAGCGAGGCGATGGCGTGGGTGCATTCGTCGTCCACCAGATGAAAGCTGCCTTCGCTGTTGCAGAGCAGAAGCGGGTCCATGCCCTCAAGTTCGATGAGCTGCATTTCGCCGGGCGAAAGATCGTCGACGGAACAAAGACGGGTAAGTGCGCACACGCTGGAAATCCCTCCATAGTTTGTCATACAATCATATAAAACTCAGGAGGGATTGCAATGCATCTGGTGATGCTCGACGCGGGAGGCACCATCAGCGCCGTGGACCGAGGGCGCGGCTTCGATGGAGGGGCTCTGGGCGACGATATCCTGGCGCATTTGGTTGAGGCCGCGCCCTGGGCGACGATAGAGGCGCGCTCCGTCTATCGCGGCTTGAGCGAAGCCATGACCTTTGGCGACGCCATGAGCGTGGCGCAGGCGGTCCGTGGGGCCTGCCTTGACCCCGCCGTCGACGCCGTGGTCGTGGCCCACGGCACGGACGCGATGGAGGAGACCGCCTTTCTGTGCGACCTCATCGTTCCGGCCTCCAAGCCCGTGATTTTCACCGGTTCTCAGCGCGCGCCATCGGAGCTGGGCTATGACGGCCTGCGAAATTTGACGGACGCGGTGCTGACGGCGGCCAGGCGAGGCGCCGCGGCGTCCGGCGTCCTGGTGGTGTTCGGCGGATGCGTCCTCTCGGCGACGCGGGCGCGCAAGGTTCACGCTCAAGCCTTGCAGGCCTTCGGTCCCGATGCGGCGGTGGTCGGCCGGTGTGGAGCGGCGTCGCCGCTCGCCGCGCGCCAGCCGAGGCCCGCGTTGCCGTTGTCCGACGCGCCGGCGGCTGCGGTCGAAATCGTCACTCTGGGGCTAGGGTCGGACGGGCGTCTGGTGGAAGCGGCGGCGTCCCGTCTGGATGGAATGGTCATCCAGGGCCTGGGCTGCGGCAATGCTTCGCCCGGCGTCATCCAGGTGGTGGAGAAGGCGGTCGAGGCGGGGCGATTGGTCGGGGTCGTTGCGGGCTGCTTCGAGGGCGAGGCCGCGCCCGCTTACGCTTCAGGACGCCGATTGTCGGACATCGGCGCGATTTTCATGAGGGATATGGACGCACGGCGGGCGCGGATGTTGATCGCCTGCGCCCTGGGCGATCACCGAACGATCTCCGAGGCCTCGGCCTTGATCCTCGACTGGCTGAAAGACCGCTAGGCTCGGGGCGCGAAACGCTCGGCGCGGATGGCGTGGGACGCCACGCCGGCGCCTCTGAGGAACTGCTGCGCCGCGGTCACCATGGCGGGCGGTCCGCAGAGGTGTACGGCGCAGCCCGGTTCCAGGTCCTCTTGCCGGAGCAGATCCACCGCCGTGCCGGTCTCGGCGCCTGTCGCCGTTCCTCGCATTACGGCGATCCTCACCTCGAGGTCCGGCCGATCGGCTTCCAGGGCCCTCAGCTCTTCCAAATGGAAGAGGTCGAGCGGCGCGGTGCAGCCGAAGCAGAGCAGACGGCGGCCGGATCGTCCGCGCGCCGCGCGGATCATCGACAGGAGCGGAGAGAGGCCGGTGCCGCCGCCGATGAAGATCTGGCGCGGGCTGCGCTCATCGAGCGCAAAGCCGCCCAGGCGCCTGAAGGCGGACCTTTTGCCCGAGCTCGGCCTGGTTTTCGAGCCAGCCGGATACGGCGCCGCCGGCGACATGGCGGATCAATAGCTCCATCTCGGGCAGGGCGTCCGGCGTGCTGGCGATGGAATAGGGCCGTGCGACCCTCAGTCCCGGCGGCCGAAGACGGACGTACTGGCCCGGCGCGAACGCCAGATTCTCCGCGTTCTCCAGGTGCAGGACGAGTCGCGTGGTCGTGGGGTTGAGGCGGTCCAGGCCGATGACCTCCGCCTCATAGCGATCGGCCGCCGACGGCGTCGGATGAAGCGGATAATCCAGTTCGAAAACCGCGTCCGAAGCCAGACGCGTCTGGCAGCCGAGTCTTAGGCCTTCGGCCTGCTCTTCGGGCGACAACAGGGCTGTCGGATCGGTTTCGACGACTCCCGACGTCGCCCGACAAAGGCAGGCTCCGCAGTCGCCGGACAGGCAATCATGCCGCATGGGCAGGTCCAGGCGGGCCGCCGCTTCGGCGAGGGCCTCTCCGGCTTCTACAGGAACGTTGACGGCGGCTCCGTCCTGGAACTTCAGCTGTGCGTGAAACATGGCGCCTCTCTGCATCTTGCTACTTTGTCATACAATCATATAGTCTGAGATCAAGAGCTGGCGCGGTTGTCAGCCGAAGTGCGCGGAGGGAGCAGGGCATGAGTGAGGAATCGATCGTCCGGGAGGACGTCGCGGAGATGGTCGGAGACTGGCGCGGTTACGTGGAGGCCAAACTGGGCTTCCGAAACCACTGGTACCCTGTCCGCTTCTCGAACGAGCTGGGCGAGGGACAGCTTCAGGTGGTCGAACTGCTCAGCGAGCGGCTGCTGATCAAGCGGATCGACGGCGTCGTCTATTCGATGCGGGACCGATGCCTGCACCGGGGCGTACCTTTGTCGCAGAAGCCGGACTGCTTCACCAAGGACACCATTACCTGCTGGTACCATGGCTATACCTACCGGTTCCAAACCGGGGATCTGGTCAACATCTTGGCGGTCCCTGACAGCCGCCTGATCGGTCGGCGCAAGATTGTCACCTATCCGGTGGAGGAGGCCCAGGGCCTGATCTTCATCTTCCTCGGCGACGAGGACATGGTTCATCCTCTGGCTCGCGACGTGCCGCCCGGCTTCCTCGACGAAGACCTCATGGTCCTGGGCAAGCACCGCGTGGTCGACTCGAACTGGCGCCTGGGCGCCGAGAACGGTTTCGACGGCCTGCATATCTTCATCCACAAGGACACGACGCTGCGCCACTACCGCACGTTCAACTTCCCGATCGGCCATACGCCGCGCCCGGGCGCCGTCCAGGTGGTCGAAGATGAAGAGGGCCCCAAGGGCGTCACCGACGACTTCAGCCAGCACGATCCGGTGTGGGATGGGGTGATCGACGGTCAGGTCGTGATCAGCGGGCCCCGTTCAGAACAGGTGCATGGGACCTCGGCCTCGGTAGGCACATCGATCTGGCTGCCTGGCGTGCTCAAGGTCGACAGCTTCCCGAACCCTGGCCTGACGCAGTTCGAATGGTATGTGCCGCTGGACGCCAAGCGCCACCTCTATGTCCAGACCATCGGGAAGAAGGTCCAGACGGAAGAAGACCGCAACGCCTTCGCCAGCGACTTCGAGAGCATCTGGAAGCCGCATGGCCTGGACGGCTTCAACGGCGACGACATCTGGGCGCGCGAAGTGACGGAACCCTTCTACGCCGACGACTACGGTTGGGTCGATGAAATGCTGTGCGAGCCCGACAGCACCCTTCTGGAATGGCGCCGCGTGGCGAGCCGGCACGGGCGAGGCATTCAGACGCCCGAGAAGCTCCGGTGAGGGGAGGCGACGACATGCAATCGAAGTTCATTCAGGCCGGAAGCGTCCGGACCCATTATCTGGAAGCCGGCGAGGGCGACCCGCTGGTCCTGGTCCACGGCGGCGGCGCAGGCGCGGATAGCCGCGGCAACTGGGGCGCGACCATCGCCCATTTCTCCAAGACCCGTCGCGTCATCGCGCCGGACATGATCGGCTTCGGCCTGACCGACAAGCCGGATCCCGCCGGCTATGTCTACGATCAGCCCGGCCGCAACCGACACATGGCTGATTTCCTCGACGCCATGGGGTTGGTCGGCGTGGACATCGTCGGCAATTCCATGGGCGGGGCCACCGCGATTGGGGTGGCGCTGGACCGCCCTGACCTGATCGGCCGCATGGTCCTTATGGGGAGCGCAGGGCTTCCCATTCCCGAAAAGCCGTCGCCGCAGCTGATGCACAACCTTCAGTATGACTTCACTGTGGAGGGCATGCGCCGCGTCATCGGCGGCCTGACGGCGCCGGGTTTCGTCCCGACCGATGAGATGGTGCGGTACCGTTTCGACATTGTCGACGATCCTGCCTCACGCGCGGCCTTGGCGGCGATCAATGCGGAAACCCGCAAGGGTACGCTGAACTACATCGAGGAAAGACTCCGTACGATCAAGCAGCCGGTTCTGGTGGTGAACGGCAAGGAGGACGGGGTCTCGATCCTGCCCCGGGCCTACCGGTTCCTCGAGCTTTTTGAAAACAGCTGGGGCTATATCGTCCCGCACTGCGGTCATTGGGCAATGATCGAGGTCCCGGACGACTTCAACGCTGCGGTTGAACGCTTCCTGACGCGGGAGGCCTGATCGTGGGAGGAAGGCGCCGGCCGCCATCCACGCCCTGATTGAGTATCTGGTGGCGACCCCGACGGATCGGACGCTGATTCAGACGGACATCGACGGTCTCATGGACCGTTTCGGAGTTCCTCTCGAACAGCGTGCGGTTCTTCGCCAGGGCTCTCGGGACGAGCTTTCGGCCATCGGCATACACGGGAACTATGTGATCAAATGGCTGATCTGGTCGAAGCGGCCGACCATGCCCTTCTTCCCGATCAGTCACTATTTCGACAGGAGGGCATGATGGGACGCATTGTCGGCGGCTTCGCCATGTCGCACGTCCTAGGCGCGCCCCAAGGCGTTGAAGCGCAGTCCGAACGGGTGTTCGAGGGCATGAAGCGTCTGGGGGCTCAGCTGCGAGCGCTCAAACCCGATGTGCTGGTGATGATCTCCAGTGATCATCTCAACAACTTCAGCCTCAAGCGGCCCATGCCGGTCGGGATCGCTGTGGATGACGCCTTTACGCCTTACGGCGACATGGGTCTTCCCCTCGATCCGATCCGGGGGCGCCGGATTTCGCCCGGGGCCTTGTCAAGGCTCTGGAGGGTAGGGCGGCCGCTTTCAGCGAGGTCCGGCCCGATCATGGGATGATGATCCCTCTCGGCATTGTCGATCCGGACCGCAACCTGGCGGTGGCGCCCTTCTATCTCAACACCGTTTTCGCCGAGGCGCTGGAGCCGGCCCAATCCTATGATCTAGGCCGTCGACTGCGCGCCTATGTGGAGGTGTCGAGGCCTCAGAACGAAACCGTGGCGATCCTAGCAGGCGGGGGGCTGTCTCATTGGCTCGGCGTGCCGGAGGAAGGCCGCGTCAACGCCGAATGGGACGAGGGCTTCATCGCCGACCTGATAGAGGGGCGGGGGCCGACCTCGCCCGCCTGTCTAACTCCGACATTCTGCGTGAGGCGGGCAATGGCGGGCTTGAGGTCAATGCCTGGATCGCCCTGGCGGGGGCCATGCCCGGCTGTCGCGGAGAGCGTCTCTTCTATGAGGCCGTGCCTGAATGGGCGAGCGGCATGGGAGGCGTCGCGCTCACGCCCTGTACCTGACTGCGCGGGCGAGAAAAAGGCGGGTGGAGTTCTATACTCCGCCCGCCTTCCTTTATTGCGGCTTTGGCTCAGGCGAGATGAGCGTCGCGCTGTTCAAACAGGGCGCTGTCCGCGAAACCGGCCGTCTCGGGCCGCCCCTTGCCCAGCATGACCTGAAGGAAGCAGGGCGCGTCGGACTCATTGACATAGCCGTGGATGACGCCGGGCGGACAGGAGATCATTTCCCAAGGCTTCAGGGTCTGCGACAACCGGCGGCCCGCCTCGTCCTCGATGAAGACGACGCATTCGCCCTCCAGAACGAAGAAGACCTCTTCCACTTCGTGGGTGTGCGGCGCGTTTCCCTGACCAGGGGGAACGTTCATGATCGACAGAGTGAAGGCCCCGGCGGGAATGACGCCTGCGTCGTCGTGCTTGCCGGAAGCGCCGGCGCCGACGAAGCGATGCTGCGCCCGGTGATAGCCTTCGATGCTGGCGTCCGAGAAGGCGTTCCAGTCGGCCTGGGTGTCGCTGAAGCGTTTGACGTAGCATTCCATGATGTCTTCCAGCGACGCCTCGACAAGATGGGCCGGGCGGGCGTGGCGGGCGATATGGTCCATGTCGTTGTCTCCTTTAGAGGACGGCTTCGGCGGCTGCGAAGCTGTCGATCATGCAAGATTTGCGGATGAAGGCGTCGTGCTGGTCGGGGTCGGCCGACGCCCGGCGGATGTCCTGGAGTTTGGCCGCCCGAATCTCCGGATCCTGCTCTTCCAGGAGCGTCTTGTTGGCGATGCTCTGCGCCTGGACGCCGTCGATCTGGGCCTTTCGCCGCTGGCGCGTGTAGCGATCGAGGAGCGCTGCGGCGTCAGCCTTATCGAACCAGATCGCCGCCAACTTGTCGGCCAGGTTGACGGCGTCGTGGATGCCGCCGTTCATGCCCATGCCGCCGACCGGATTGTTCACGTGAGCGGCGTCGCCCGCGAGGAGCACGCGGCCGAGATTGAAGGTTTTCGCCACCCTTTGGTGCACCCGGTAGATGGCGGTGGTGACGATGTCATAGGCGCCGGGCTTCGGGCAGAAACGCTGCAGCCGGGCTTCCACCGCCTCCGCAGAGGTCGCCGCCTCATCCGTGGTGTCGGGATCGACGGGGCTGACGGCGCGCCACATGCCTTCGCCGTCCTCGCCGCGCGCCATGAAGAGGTTCATCCAATCATTGGGCGCGGAGAAATAGTTACGATTGGAGATGTGTGAGCCGAGCGTCGAAAAGTCGTGGCGCGTGTCGATCTTGAGGAAACGCTCCGGCCAGGTGAAGCCCTCGAATTCGATGCCCGCGAGCTTGCGGACCGTGCTGCGCCCGCCGTCGCAGCCGACGAGATAGCGACCGGTCAGGCTGATTGGGCGCCCGTCCGGATCGCCAATGATAGCCGTCACGCCCTGATCGTCCTGCGAGAAGCTGAAGAGTTCGTGACCCATAAGAAGTTCGACGCCTTCATCCGCCTGGAGGCGCTCGAGAACTGTTTCAGCGATCTTCCACTGTTCCCATTGCAGGACATAGGCGTGCTTGGGCGGGGACTGCATGGCGCGAAGATCAAAACGGCCGACGAGTTGGCCCGAAAGCCGGTCCAGATAGTGGAAGACGGGTGAAACCAGGCCCTGATCAAGGCCCGCCTCCAGAAGCCCGAGTCGTTCCAGCATGGCGATGGTGGGCGGATGGCAACTCGCGGCCCGGCAGTCGTGATCCGGGCGCGGCAGTTTCTCGATCAGGGCGACCTTGACGCCCGCCTGGCGCAGCGCCAGGGCCAGCACCGATCCGACTGGGCCGGCGCCGATGATTAGAACGCGATCGTCGACAGACATCTTCAAACCCTCCTGCTCAAGGCAGGATAGGAAGCCTATGTTTGTATGACAATCATAAAATATTAGATGGCGTCATCCTTGGCCGCGAGCTTGTGTTCGATCGCGAGCCGGGCGTTTCGGATATGGGCGACGTAGGCTTCGGCGGCGGCGTCTGCATTGCGTTGAACCGTCGCCTCCACGATGGCGCGCCACTCTTCCATCCCGCTTTCAAGGCGGCCCGGCGAGGACATGGCGGCAAGGCGCAGATAGCTCACGCGATTAAGCAGCTGTACGCCCGTATCGCGGTAGACCGGACTGCCGCAGTGGGTCAGGAAATGCTCATAAAGACGGGTGGCCTCACGCGCCAAGGCGAGAGCATCACGCTTTGCGAAGGTCTTGCGCATGATCGCCCAGGATTCGGAGACCTGCTTCATGGCGGCGGCGTCCGCTGCGACGATGAAGCGCCGCAGGGCGACCGGCTCGACCATCTCGCGAAGCTCATAGATGTCGTGGGCGTCCTGCACCGTCAGGATGGCGACGCTGATATTTCGTCTCGGACCGACGCGGATAAGGTTCTCCGCCTGCAGCTGGCGCATGGCTTCGCGAACTGAGGTCCGGCTGACCCCGAGAGCGTCGCAGAGCTCGCGCTCAACCAAGCGGGCGCCGGGCTTGTACAGGCCGGCGGCGATCGCGTCTCTCAGTTTGCGCGCTGCGTGCTCGCGGACCAGCGTCGGCCCTTCTTCGATGCGCAGGTCTTCGGTTTCCATGAAGCTCTCTCAGGCGCGGGTTTCGGCGAACCGATCCGCATGGGTGAACATCGCTATCGTCTTAACACCCGGCAGTAGCAGCACAGGCAGACCCGCGTCCAATCTGACGCATTGAAGCAGGCTGTAGGCCGTAAGGGCGGACGTTTTGGGGTTACTCGGCGCGGCAAGCGCCAGGACTTCGAATCTGAACCGGCCGAAGGCTCCTTCCGCCTCGATGACGCCGAGGGGATCGGTCACCTTTCGCGACGACACCAATTTGACCTGGGTCCGGTCAGGGCCGAGGGCGCTGAGCGCCACGGCGATCGCGACATTGGCGTTCTTGGGATAGTCGCGCGCGGCGTGTCGGGCGGATCCTTGGAAAAAGACCACTTCCTCGACCTCGTGATCCAGGTCGATCGTCTGTTCAGCCTGCGTCCCCCGCCATGCATGAGGCGGCTTGTAGGAGAGGTAGGTGACCGCGTCGACGCCGGCCAGGGCGGCTGCGGTCAGGCCATCCAGGCCCGCCACGGCCCCTGCGCCAAGCAGAAGGCGCCCGCCGCCTTCCGCTTCTGCCTGGGTCAGATCGGCGAGCACCGCGTCGTCTGACAGGATGCCGATGGACGACAACAGCACGTCGATCCCGGCTCGCAGCAGGGGGCGGCAATAGGCGAGGGCGGCCTCATGGCCGGCACACTCGATCACGACCTCGGGGCGCGCCGCGATCAGGGCCTCTACATCATGAACCGCCGCCGGTGCGGATCGGCCCGGGCGCACCAGAACAGCGACAAGCCGATCAGTCTCGCCGAGACGTTTCAGGCAGGCTTCGATCTCCGCGCCGATGGCGCCATAACCAATCAGGGCGAGACGGGGCAGGGCGATTGTCGTCATATATTTTGTATGACGATATTACGGAAGAAGTTCAACCGGCTGCGGACTTGTGGAATTCTTCCAGGGCGTCCAGGAACCTCAAAGTCGCCGTTTCCGCGCTATCGGGCGATTGGGAGCGCACAGCTTCTAGGATTTCCTCGGTGGCCGCGAGCGTGCGTTCACGGTTGGTCGGATCTTCGAACAGGCGAAGGCGCAGAAAGCGGAAACTGTCGTCCACAAGCGCCGAGCATCGGCGGAGCGTCTCGTTCGAGCAGGCGTCCTGTAGGGCGCTGCGGAATTCTCCCTGGGCGATCGCAAAGGCGCGGTGTCGACCGGCGCGGTGCGCCGTCCGAGCCCGTTCAAAGGCAGCTTGAGCCTGGCGAAGGTGGTGAGGCGTCGCCTCCATCGCAGCGCGTCGGGAAACCTGGACATCCAGCATCCGACGATCTCCAGGCGGTCGAGAATCTGCTTCAGGTCGGCCTTGTTGAACGCGTAGCCGCGATCCAGAGGCACAAGAACGCCTTCTCGCGAGAGCTGAAGCAGGGCTTCCCGCACCGGCGTGCGGGAGACGCCGTATCGCGCGGCCAACTCCACCTCCACGAAGCGATGATCGGGCGGGAGCAGCCCCTCCTCCAGATCGGCGCGCAGGCGATCATAGACCTGATCGCGAAGGCGCAAGGGGGCGGGGATGCGGGCGCTTTGCGGCAAGGCGGTGCTCTGAAGTTATCAAGATTTGAGAGGTCGGCCGTCCAGACGGCCCTGACGGCGATTGGACAGCCGAGGCATACGGTATACGGCATACAGTGCAAATCAACGGTCTTGCGGCGCCATCGTCCGCAGCCCGCATGTCTCAGAGGGCGGAATGTACAAGAGCATCACGGTCGAACCTTTGACGCCGCGCATCGGCGCCATCATCGGCAATGTCGATCTGAAAGCGATGAGCGATCAGCAGTTCGACGAGGTCCGCCAGGCGATCGGCGAACATCAGGTCATCTTCTTTCGCGATCAACCGCTTGATCCGGCGTCGTTGAAAGACGTCGGACAGCGTTTCGGGCCGCTCCAGATTCATGCGCTGAAAGGCCTGCCGGATCATCCGGAGGTTCGTAAGCTGCACGCGGATGAGAACTCCAAGCACGTGGCCGGCGAAGAATGGCATACGGACATGTCCTGCGCCGCCGTCCCGCCGATGGGCAGCATCCTTTATCTGCACACCCTGCCGACCCTAGGCGGAGACACGGCCTTCGCTTCGATGTATGCGGCTTACGACGCGCTTTCGGATCGTATGAAGGCCTATCTCGAAGGCCTGACGGCGACCCACGACGGTCGCTTGGCCTTCGGCCGGTTCGATCCGGAAGGAAAGTTCCCGATCGCCGTGCATCCGGTCATCCGCACCCATCCGATCACGGGCCGTAAGGCGCTTTACGTGAACCGCGGGTTCACGGCGCGCATCAATGAACTGGATCAACCGGAAAGCGATGCGATCCTGAAGTTCCTCTTCGACCATTGCGCTAATGAATACTTCCAGGTGCGTTTCCGCTGGGAGCCGCACTCGGTCGCCTTCTGGGACAATCGATGCACCCAGCACTTGGCCATCTGGGACTACTACCCCCAGGTCCGCTCCGGATACAGGGTGCAGATCGAGGACGGCGACCAGACCGTCGTCTGACGCCAGAAGTCCGAGCGGCCTGGAGCCCCGTCGCAATCCTGCGGCGGGGTTTCCTCGTTAAAGCATGAAGGCTGGGCTAGGCCGCCGTTGCAGCATCGGCGGGGGACAGGGTTACGGGCAGAGCTGACACGGCCTCCGCCGCCTTGGCGAGTTGGAGGAGGTGACGCGTTCGGGCGCGGGGATTGAATCTCTGCTGGCTTCCGGAAATGGACACGGCCGCCCACACATGACCCTCGCGGTCACGAAGCGGAATGGCCAGGCAAGCAAGTCCTTCGATGACTTCGCCGTCTTCCATCGCCCAGCCCTGGCGCCGGACCTCCGCAAGTTCTTCGCGTAGATGCGCGGGGTCGATGATGGTTCTTGGGGTAAGCGCGACAAGTGCTCCGGCCGCTAGGTACTGTTCCAGATCGGCGTCCGCCAGAGACGCGAGCAGCACCTTGCCGACGCCCGAGCAATAGGCTTCCAACTGCATGCCTTCGCGTGTGAACACCCCTTCGCCTGCCTTGCAGACGTAGGTGACCATCTGGTCTTCGAGGACGCCGAGGTGGGCGGTCATCCCGGTTTGGCGTGAGAGAAGGCTGAGGATGGGGCGGACCAGATCGGCGAAAACGCGCCGACGCGGCATCGCTTCTCCGATCTCCAGCAAGGCGGGGCCCGGGAGATAGCGGCCGGCTTGCTGGCGAATGATCAGGCCGCGGCTTTCAAGAACCGCGCCGAAACGCCGCGCGGTGGAGAAGGGCAGACCCACATCGTCGGCCACCTGGGCGAAGGGGCGCCGGCCTTGATCGGCGCCTAAGGCGAGCAGGAGGTCCAGCGCTTTGTCCAAGGTCCGCGAATTGAGTTGGGTCATGAACTCTCACCTCTTGAGAACCGGCTTGAGGGAAGTGTTGCCCTAATATGATAGTCGTGACTACCTCATATCGTCATATCGTCACACAAAGTCGAGGGGACGGAGTGGGCGGGAAGGCGGACGTGGTCCTCAGCTAGGAGGGCCACGTCATCTCCTGAGAGGCAGGTCACCGGGTTCGCCTGAGGACTTGTTCACCAGCACGGGGTCGAGAGGGGATCCGATTGCCGACGAACTGGTCATCGCCGCATCAGAACGGCGAGGCCGCGTCGACATCAGTGAATGTTTTCGACCGCCGCACAGAGGGTAAAGCGGTGGAAAAAACTCATAAGTTCATGCTCCTGACCGCATGCTCGGTCGCAGCCATATCCGCGTGGTCGAGCGCGGCCATGGCCCAATCAGAAGAGGCCGAAGGTCAGCGCGCCGCTCAAGTGAGCGATGTCGTTGTGACCGCGACCCGACGGGAAGCAAGCACCAAGGACACGCCCGTGGCCGTCGTGGCGCTGACCGGGGCCGCCATCTCGGAAACCCAGGCGTTCAGCATGGACGCCGTCACTCGTTTGAATCCATCCGTTCAGACGAACAACCGCGGCATCGGCGATAACCAGATCATCATCCGGGGTTTCGTCGTCGGGCAAGCCGACGGTGGGGCTGTACTTCGATGAAACGGTCATGACCGGCATCGGCCTGGATGGCGGCAGCGACAATCAGCCCAACATCCAGCTTCATGACATCGCGCGGGTTGAAATTCTGAAGGGTCCGCAAGGGACTTTGTTCGGCGCCAGCTCGATGTCCGGCACGATGCGGATCGTCACCAACAAGCCCGACCCATCGGGGTTTGCGGCCGGATTCAGCGCGTCTGCAGCGACAGTCTCCGACGGCAACCCATTTTACCAGGGCGATGGCTATCTCAATCTGCCGTTGGTGGAGGATAAGCTGGCGATCCGGGCCGTAGGCTGGGCGGACAGCGGCGGCGGCTATATCGACCGCGTCGGGCCGCTGGAAGCCGAGAACGTCAATGACCAACGGGTTACGGGCGGCAGGATCATGGCCTTGGCTCGACCCAATGACCGCATTACCTTGACGGGTACGCTTCTGCGGCAGAAGCAGGAAGCGGACGGGTCCCAGTATTTCGAAAATGACCTCGGACCCTATCGGACTTCGGCGCCGACCCAGGAGAATTTCGAGGACACCACGGATGTTTACAGCGCTGTCGCGGACATCTTTCTGGATCACGGCACCCTGACCGCTTCAACCTCGTTGCTGAAGCGCGACATGGCCTTCCTGCGTGACAGCACGCCTACGGCACGCCGTTTCGGCATTCCGGGCGTTCTCGCCTACAGCCAGGGCCAGGAGCTGAGCAATCTGTCCACGGAACTGCGATACGCCTCTGATCTGGACGGTCCGCTTCAATATGTGGTCGGCGGGTTCTACAGCAAGCAGGAGTCCGACACCTATTCCATGGCGGTCCTGGCGGACCCCGCCACAGGTCTTCCCCCATGCGTCACCGTAATGGAATGTCGCGCCAACGGCTTCGCCACCTCCGACATCAACTCCGCCCGCACTGTGTCCACGGTGGACCAGTATGCGCTTTTCACGGAAGTGACCTACCAGGCGACGGACAAGCTGAACCTCACCGGCGGCATTCGCTACTACAATGCGGATATCGGCGAGTTCAAATCCGTTTCGCAGGCCCTCAGGTTCCCGACCTCGCCGGTGCAGACGGTTGATCGGATCGCGCTCGACCAGTCGAGCCGCGAAGACAACATCAGCTACAATTTCGCCATGTCCTACGCGATCACGCCGGACACCACAGCCTACGCGCGGATCGCTTCCGGCTTCCGCCCAGGCGGCGTCAATGATGCGGAAGGCGCGGCGCAATATGGCGTCACGGTGCCGGCCGCCTATACGTCTGACGACCTGTGGAACTATGAAATCGGTGTGAAATCCTACCTCGCGGATCGACGGTATTATGTCGAACTGGCGGCCTATCATATCGACTGGTCCAACCAGCAGGTATCGGTCACCGATCCGGGGGACCTTTGCGTTCATCGCCAATGCGGGCAAGAGCGCCGTCGACGGCGTCGAAGCCCAGATCACGGCCCGCCCGTTCGAGGGTCTCTTCATCAACCTGGGCGCGACCTACACCAACGCCCGCTTGACCGCGGACCTTCCAAGCACCGCCGAAACGGCGGGCGAAAAAGGCGATCGGATTCCTACTCTCCGAAAATCTCCTACGCGGGACAAATCTCCTATGAAGCGCCTTTGGGCGCGGACTCGACGTGGCGCATCGGCGCCAACTTCAACTATCGCGGCTCCGCCTACACCAGCTTCAATGACCAGGATCCCAACATGGCGCGGCTGGACGATTATTTCCTGCTGAACCTGTCGGGCGGGGTCACCTACAAAGGGTGGACCGGCGGAGTCTTCGTCGAAAACGTCGCCGACGCCGTGCCTGAGATCGGCTTGCGCGTCACCGGCGACGGTTTCCGCGTCTACACGACGCGCCCCCGGACGGTGGGCCTGCGCCTGAGCCGAGACTTCTAAAGTCGCCGACGGACAGGGGGACCGCTAGGCGGTCCCCCTGTCCTGTGATCCTTTGTTCTTTTGGTTCAGGCTTTCGGCTTCATGTCCATCTCCACGCTTTCGTCGCGTCCCTTCACCCGAGGTTGGCTGGTGGTGGTGGTCGCCCTGTTCGGCATATCGACCGGTCCCGCCGCCTTCGGGTTGGCGTCCATGGGCCTGGTCAGCGGTCCGCTGGCCGAGGAATTCGGCTGGAGCCTCTCCCAGATCAGCGGCGCCGTCTCGCTGATGATGTTGTCGACGGCGGCCTGCATGCCTGTTGCCGGACGTCTCGTGGACCGCTGGGGACCGCGCAGGGTGCTGTTGCCGTCGTTGATTATCCTCGGTGTGGCGTTTCTGCTGGCGCCCTTCATCCGAAGCTACTGGCAGTTTCTCGTCCTCTATCTCGTCATGGGGACCCTGGCCGTCGGCACTAACAGCGTCGCCTATATGCGGATCCTCTCCTCCTGGTTCGATAAGCGCAGAGGTCTGGCGATCGGCATAGCGGGCAGTGGTACGGGATTGGGGTTCGCCTATGTGCCGGTCTTATCGGCGGCGCTCGTGTCCGAGTTCGGTTGGCGCGGCAACTACATCGGCTTGGGTTGCATCCTGCTGTTCGTCACCCTGCCGCTTGTCTATGTCCTGCTCAAGGAGACGCCCGAAGAAGTCGGCCTGAAGGCTGATGGGGCCGAGGCGGATATGGATGCGCCGGCGCCGGTCGAAGGCATGAGTCTGAGGGAGGCGATGCGCACGCGCGATTTCTGGGTGCTCGGCAGCGTCTTCGTCGGCCTCGCCTTCGCGCTTTATGGCCTGATGCCGCACCTCGTGCCCTTGATGATGTCTCGAGGCTTGAATGAGGCGACCGCAGCGTCGATCGCGTCCCTATTCGGTCTGGCCGCCTTTGGCGGCAGGCTGCTTATTGGCTTTCTTCTCGACAAATTTGACGCTCGAAAGATTGCCTTGCTCTTCTTCTCACTTTCGGCGGTGGGACTGTTTTCATTGAATTTTCCGATGCCATATTGGGCCTTTATCGGCGCAGCGCTCCTGCTTGGAGGAAGCCTGGGCGCTGAGGTCGACATGCTGGCCTATCTGATCAGCCGCTACTTCGGCCTGTCGTCCTTCTCCCAGATATTTTCGGTCATGTTCTCGGCCATCATGGTCGCCATGGGGGTGGCGCCGCTGGTCTTCGGACTCGTCTTCGACCAGACAGGGTCGTACGCTGCCATCCTCGCCTTGGGCGGGCCGATTTGCGTCGCGGCCATCGGCCTGGTGTTGCTCCTGCGGCCGTATGGCGAGCGGCGTCGGGGGCGGCACTGTCAACGACGTAGGATCGAACCTGGGCTGCCGGAGCACCCGGAGCCGGGCTTTCATTTCATCGAGATCCAGGCCACGCAGCGCGGGGCTAGGCTGAAGCGCTGCGGGGACCGACCGTTGCACTCCATGTCATAAATGGCGGTGTCGCAAGTGGGCCGATGAGATGAAGCTCGGTGCGGAGCACGAGTCTCGGCGGTTAGGCGGCGGTCTGTTTGCTGGATTTGTCAGTCACAAGGATACTCGGTCAATGGTCCTTTGACGCGGGTTCTTGCAAGCGCTCTGCAGCCTGACGCCTAACCCATAGGGGGCTGAGCAGGCCTGGTGACGGCATTCTCGTGGCTCGAGATCGTCAAATATCCAAGTGTACGTTGAAAAATTCTGAGCACGAGACATCTCTGATCAGCCGTCAATAGGCAGAAAGAGGTCTCAACATCACTCGAAATTTACTCGAGATCATTTGCTCTGATTTTTCAATAGCGTGCCAATTCCGTCGGCGAACATGTCGGTCTTGACGCTGGGTGGCGAGAAAAGCCATTTGATGACAGTTTCTTATGGAAATCGACTCAATCGAGTGGGAATGAGAAAGAGGGGTAGCGCGGTCGCGTTCGGCGAGTGCGGTCCCTCGGGTCTGCGGTGGTAGATCTACGGAAGGGGCGCAGTGGGCTCGATGCGGCTCATTAGGTCAGCTTCTGACTGATTTCGTTGAAAAAGGCGGCTGCTGAGATCGCCGCTTGAAGCGGACGCTGCGGTTTGCTCCCGCCTCACGCGGTCGTCGGCGTCGGTCTCGGCGATGCCGCGGGCGGAGTCCTGGGCGCCGTCTTGGATGAAGCGCGGGACCTTGCGCATCGGCGTATTGGGGCAGCAGCGGGGTTTGACGGCGCAGGCCCGGCAGTCGGCCGTACTAGCCCGATAGTGCAGGGTGTCACCAGGCGGCGCTTGGGTCCGGGGCGTCGAGAAGTCACGCCGACCGTGAACCCGCCAGTCCCGCATCTCGGCCGCACCATAGGCCGTGTCCGCCCCCAGCCGGGCGGGCCGCAGATCATGATGCTCGCGCGGACCCTCGATCACGGTGCGGGTCGCCGTCGCTTCGGCCTCGTCCAGCACGGCCAGATACTCGTCGATAGCGCGGCTGGCGGCCTCGGGCGGCAGGCCTTCGTCGCCGGGCACGCAGCGTTGGCGGTTGGCGTCGGCCTTGATCAGGCTGGATGCATCGCCGCAGCACCGTCTCAAGCAAAGCGCGCCCTTATGCAGGCGTTATGTTCCGCCGCGCTTTCCACATGGCCCGCTTAGGTCCTCAGGGCGTCTCTTCCGGCTCTCAGTCGAGCTGGAGGTGTCGGCATGGCCGATGTGATTTTTCTGGCGATCGGCGGCGGGGCTTTTCTGGCCTTCGCCGCCCTCGCTGTTGCGTTGAAGAGGTTGTGACGATGGTGCTGAACGTCCTGTGGGGCGCCGGCGCCCTCGTCATCGCCGCCTATATGGTCGCGGCCTTGCTGCGCCCCGAGCGGTTCTGAGCGGAGCCGCCTCAAGATGAACATTCAAGGTTGGGCGGAAATCGCCCTGACCCTCGGCCTCGCCGTCATGCTCGGCTGGCCGATCGGGATCTATATGTCGCGCGTCTGGAACGGCGAACGCACCTGGCTGGACCCGGTGCTCAAGCCGGTCGAGGGCCTGTTTTATCGCGCCGCCGGGGTGGACCCGACGCGCAGCCAGGGCTGGCTGGGCTATGCCGGCGCCCTGCTGGCCTTCAACCTGACGGGTTTTGTCCTGCTGTACGCCATTCTGCGTCTGCAGGAGTCCTGCCGATGAACCCGCAGGGGTTTGACGGCGTCAGCCCGCATCTGGCCTTCAACACGGCCGTCAGCTTCGTCACCAACACCAACTGGCAGAGCTATGGCGGCGAAACGACGCTGTCGACCTTCACCCAGATGGTCGGCCTGACGGTGCAGAACTTCGTCTCGGCGGCCACAGGCGCGACCATCGCCGCCGCGCTCGCCCGCGCCTTCATCGCCAATCGCGGCGAGGGCGTCGGCAACTTCTGGGCCGACCTGACGCGCACGAGCCTCTATGTCCTGCTGCCCATCGCCTTCATCGTGGCCGTGGTTCTGGCCGGGCTGGGCGTGGTGCAGTCGCTGGCGGCCTCGGCCCAGGCGACGACGCTGGAAGGCGGATCGCAGACGATCAGCCTGTTCCCGACCGCCAGCCAGCTGGCCATCAAGCAACTGGGCATCAACGGCGGCGGCGTGTTCAACGTCAACTCGGCCCACCCGCTGGAGAACCCGACGCCGCTGACGACGCTGATCACGGCGATCAGCATCAACGTCTTGGGCTGGGCGGCCTTCTTCGCTTTTGGCCGCAGCGTCCTGGCCAAGAAGGACGTGCGCGCCCTGGTGATCGCCGCGATCCTCCTGCTGGGCGCCGCCGGTTCGGCGCTCTACGTCATCGAAAGCCAGCCGGCGCTGGCTCTGGTCGCCGCCGGGGTCGAGACCTCGGTCGGCAATATGGAGGGCAAGGAGGTCCGCTTCGGCGTCCCGGCCTCCGTGGCCTGGGCGGCCCAGACGACCGGCGCCTCGAACGGCTCGGTCAACTCCATGCACGCCAGCTACATGCCGCTGGGCGGGGCTGTGACCATGTTCCTGATGCAACTGGGCGAGATCCTGCCCGGCGGGATCGGCTCGGGCATCGCCGTCATGGTGCTGATGGCCATGCTGGCGGTCTTCGTGGCGGGCCTGATGGTCGGTCGCACGCCTGAATACCTGGGCAAGAAGATCGAGGCGCGCGAGATCCAGTTCGCCATGCTGTCGGTTCTGGTCGTGCCGCTGTCGGTGCTGGGCTTCTCGGCCGTGGCTGCGGTCCTGCCCGAAGCCCTGGCCGGTCTGCTGAACAAGGGGCCGCACGGCCTGTCCGAGGTCCTCTATGCCTATACCTCGGCGACCGGCAACAACGGTTCGGCCTTTGCGGGTCTGACCGCCAACGCCCCCTGGTGGAACACCACCCTGGGTCTGGCCATGCTGCTGGGCCGGTTCGTGCCGGCTGTCGCGGTGCTGGCTGTCGCCGGCGCCCTGGTCGCCAAGCCCAAGCTGGCCCCTTCGACCGGGACCCTGCCGACCCATGGCCCGCTGTTCATCGGCCTGTTGATCGGGGTGATCCTGATCCTCGGCGGCCTGCAGTTCTTCCCCGCCCTCTCGCTGGGTCCGATCGGGGAGCATTTCGACATGCTCCAGGTCGTGGCCCGGTTCTGATCGGATAATCCTATGACCCAAGTCACGCTCGATCCGTCGAGCTCCCGGTCGTCGCCGTCCATCGCGGGCGGGCTGTCCGGGGCCATGCTCGGCCGGGCGCTCGGCGACGCCGTCGCCAAGCTGAACCCGACGAAACTGCTCAACAACCCGGTGATCTTCGCCACCTGGATCGTCGCCCTGCTGGCGACCGCTTCGGCGGTCGTGGCGGTGGTAAGCGGCCAGGCGGCGGGCTTCGCCATCCAGCTGGCGCTGTGGCTGTGGGCCACGGTCCTGTTCGCCAACGTCGCCGAAAGCATCGCCGAAGGGCGCGGCAAGGCGGCCGCGGACTCCTTGAGGGCCACCCGCGTCACCACCAAGGCCAAGCTGATTGTCGATCCGAAGACCGGCACGGTGGTCCCGACCCCGGCGGGGAGCTTGAGATCGGCTCCATCGTCCTGGTCGAGGCCGGCGACGTCATCCCCTCGGACGGCGAGATCATCGAAGGCGTCGCCTCGGTCAACGAGGCCGCCATCACCGGCGAAAGCGCGCCCGTCATCCGCGAAAGCGGCGGCGACCGCTCCGCCGTCACCGGCGGCACCACGGTGGTCTCAGACTGGATCAAGGTGCGCATCACCTCGGCCCCCGGCGCCACCTTCCTCGACCGCATGATCGCCATGGTCGAGGGCGCGGACCGTCGCAAGACGCCGAACGAGCTGGCGCTGTCGGTGCTGTTGGCCGGGCTGACCCTGGTCTTCCTGATCGCGGTGGCCAGCCTGCTGGGGCTCGGCGCCTATTCCGGGATCAAGCTTGACCCCATCGTTCTCGGCGCCCTTTTCATCACCCTGATCCCGACGACGATCGGGGGACTGCTGTCCGCGGTCGGCATCGCCGGCATGGACAGGTTGCTGAAGGTGAACGTGCTGGCGACCTCGGGCCGTGCGGTGGAGGCGGCAGGCGACGTCGACACCCTGCTGCTCGACAAGACCGGCACCATCACCTTCGGCAACCGCATGGCTGTCGAGGTCATCACCGTGCCGGGCGTGCGTCCCGACGCAGCGATGCGGGCGGCGGTCATGGCTTCGCTGGCCGACGAGACGCCGGAAGGCCGCTCCATAGTCGAGCTGGGCCGCAACGCTGGCGTGACGGGCGACCTGCCTGTCGGCCAGGACCATCCCGTTCAGCGCCGTGACCCGCCAGTCGGGTCTGGAAGCGGACGGCCAGTCGTGGCGCAAGGGCGCGGTCGACGCCGTGCTGAAATCCCTGGGCATGGCCGAAAACGCCGCACCCGCCGAGTTCCGCGCCGCCGTGGACCGCATCGCCCGCTCGGGCGGCACGCCTCTGGCCGTGACCGAGAACGACGCCCTGGTCGGGGTCATTCACCTGAAGGACGTGGTCAAGCCGGGCGTGAAAGCGCGCTTCGCCGACCTGCGCCGCATGGGTCTGCGCACCGTCATGATCACCGGCGACAACCCGGTGACGGCGGCGGCTATCGCGTCCGAGGCCGGGGTCGACGACTTCCTGGCCGAGGCGACGCCCGAGGACAAGATGCGCCTGATCAAGGCCGAACAGGCCAAGGGACGCATGGTCGCCATGTGCGGCGACGGGGCCAATGACGCTCCGGCCCTGGCTCAGGCCGACGTCGGCGTGGCCATGCAGACCGGGGCCCAGGCCGCCCGCGAGGCCGGGAACATGGTCGATCTCGACAGCGACCCGACCAAGGTCATCGAGATCGTCGAGGTCGGCAAGCAACTGCTGATCACGCGCGGAGCCCTGACCACCTTCTCCATCGCCAACGACGTGGCCAAGTATTTCGCCATCATCCCGGCCATGTTCGTGGTCGGCCTGCCGTCACTGGCGGCGCTGAACGTGATGAAGCTGTCCAGCCCGGAGAGCGCCATCCTGTCGGCGGTCATCTTCAACGCCCTGGTCATCATCGCCCTGATCCCGCTGGCGCTGCGCGGGGTGAAATACCGCGCCGTGGGGGCGGGCAAGCTGCTGGGCCGCAACCTGCTGATCTACGGCCTGGGCGGTCTGATCGCGCCCTTCGTCGGCATCAAGCTCATCGACATCGTCATCTCCGCTCTCGGCCTGGCCTGAAGCCGACCCTGAGCGATCAAGGAAGCCACCATGCGTAAACGTAAGAAACTCGACGGTTCGGACCTGAACAACGCCCTGGTGGGCGGGGCCTGCCTGGTCGCCGTCATCACCCTGGGCCTGTGCACGGCGCCCACAGACGCCAGGGCCCAGGACTTTGCGAAGGGCGCCCGTCCCGAGGTCGCCTTCAACGCCGCCATTGGATCTGACTACGTCTTCCGGGGCGTCAGCCAGAATGAAGGCGATCCGGCGATCTCGGCCGGGGTAGATGTGACGCAAGGCGTCTTCTACGCTGGGGCCTGGGCCGGGAACGTCTCCTTCGCCGGGGACGCCGACACCGACGCCGAGATCGACCTCTACGCCGGCGTCCGGCCCGCATTCGGCGGCTTCGACTGGGACTTCGGCGTGGTGGGCTATGTCTACGCCGCTCAGCCGGACGGGGCCGACTACGACTATGTCGAGCTGAAGGCCGCCGCCTCGCGCGCGGTCGGCCCGGCCACCCTGGGGGCCGCGATCTATCACTCGCCGGACTTCTTCGGCGCGTCCGAGGACGAGGCGACCTATGCCGAGATCAACGGCGCGATCAGCCCGGCCGACAAGTGGACCATCTCGGCGGCGGTGGGGCGCCAGTGGGTGTCGTCGGACTTTGACTACACCACCTGGAACCTGGGCGCGGCCTATCAGCTGACCGACCATCTGGCGCTGGACGTCCGCTATTTCGACACTGACGAACACGACTTCGGCGCCGCCTATGACGGTCGCGTCGCAGCCAGCCTGAAGGCGACCTTCTGATGCTGAATCACATCCGTCCGGCGGTCGTGATGATCGCCCTGTTCACCGGCGTTCTGGGCGTCGCCTATCCGTTCGCGGTGACGGGCGTGGCCCAGACGGTCTTCCCGAAGCAGGCCGACGGCAGCCTGGTCCGGGACAAGGCCGGTAAGGTGGTGGGCTCGACCCTGGTCGGCCAGACCTTCGCGGCGCCGGTCTATCTGCATCCGCGCCCTTCGGCGGCGGGCGACGGCTATGACGCCTCGTCGTCTTCCGGCGCCAACCTGGGCCCGCTGAACCCGGATTTGATCGCGCGGGTCAAGACGGACGCCGATGCCTTGCGCGCCGAAACGGGCGCGGCTGTTATCCCCGCCGACGCCGTGACCGCCTCGGCCTCGGGCCTCGACCCGCATATCTCTCCGGCTTACGCTGAGCTGCAAATCGCCCGCATCGCCAGCGCGCGCGGGGTAGGGGAGGCGCAGGTGCGCGAGGTGATCGAACAGCATGTCGAAGGCCGAACATTCGGCGTGCTGGGCCAGCCGCGCGTCAATGTGCTGCTGACCAATATGGCGCTGGACGCCCGCTTCCCGCGTCCTGCGGAGGGCTGATGGCGCCGCCCATCCTTCCGACGAGCAAGACCCCGGCCGCCCCGCGAAAGCGTGGGCGGCTGAAGGTTTTTCTGGGCATGTCGCCTGGGGTCGGCAAGACCTACGAAATGCTGCGCGCCGCCCGCCGCCGCAAAGCCGAGGGCGATGATGTCGTCGTCGGCGTGGTCGAGACCCACGGCCGCAAGGAGACCATGAGCCTGCTGCGCGGGCTGGAGGTCATGGCCCGCAGCCCCATCGCCTATCGCGACCGGACCCTGCTGGAATTCGATCTCGACGGCGCCGTGGCGCGCCGCCCCGGCCTGTTGCTGGTCGACGAATACGCCCACTCCAACGCCCCCGGATCGCGTCATCCCAAGCGGTGGCAGGACGTGGAGGAGATCCTGGACGCCGGGATCGATGTCTGGACCACGCTGAACGTCCAGCACCTGGAAAGCCTGTCGGACGTGGTGCTGCGGATCACCGGCGTCAGGCAACGTGAAAGCGTGCCGGACAGCGCCCTGTCGCGCGCCGACGACATCGAACTGGTGGACATCACCCCGGAGGAACTGCGCAAGCGGTTAGCCGAGGGCAAGGTCTATGTGCCCGAGACGGCGCGGCTGGCCTCGGACAACTTCTTCAAGGTCGAGAACCTGACGGCCCTGCGCGAGCTGGCCCTGCGCCGGGCGGCCCAGACGGTGGATGATCAGCTGGTGGCTCGCCTGCGCGAGCAGGGGTGCCGGGGCCGTGGGCGGCGGGCGAGCGGATTCTGGTCCTGATCGCCGGCGACGCCATGGCTGCGCCCCTGGTCCGCGCCGGACGACGGCTGTCGGACATGATGATGGACGCGCCCTGGACCGTGACCCACGTCGACCGACCCTCGGGCGCGCGGCACGGCGTGGGTTCGGCGGGCAAGCTGTCGGACGCGCTGAAGCTGGCGGAACAACTGGGCGGGCGGACGGTGGTCCTCAGCGGCGACGACGTGGTGCGCGCCGTCATGGATCACGCCCATCAGAACAACGTCACCCAGATCGTCCTGGCCAAGGGCGCGACAGCCGCCTGTCCGAATGGCTGGGGCGGTCGCTGGCGGCGGAACTGCTGCGCCAGGCGCGCGGCGTCGCGGTTCACGTCATCACCGACGGGGTCGATCTGGAGGAGAAGACGCTGCGGGAGCCGCGTCTGCGTTTGACCGGGGGCTGGCGCGGCTATGCGGTCGGCGCCGCCTGCGTCGTGGCGGCGACGGGCCTGGCCCTGCTGCTGGACCGCACGTTCGAGCGTGTCGATCTGGGCGTCATCTACCTGTCGGCGGTGCTGGCGGCGGGTGTGCTCTATGGCCTGCGCCCGGCGTTGGCGGCGGCGACGGTCGCCTTCCTGACCTACAACTTCCTGTTTCTTCAGCCGAAATATAGTTTCGCCATCGGTTCGCCGACCGATGTCCTGACCCTGATCGTCTTCTGGGCCGTGGCCCTGACGACAGGCTTCCTGGCGGGTCGGGTGCGCGAGCAGGCGAAGACGGCGCAGCGCCGGGCCTCGGCGGTCTCCGCTCTGCTGGCCGCCAGTCAGAGGCTGACTGGCGTCGGCGATCGGACCACCGCCGCGCGCATCCTGGCCGAGCAGACGGCGGCGGCGGCGGGGGCGGGGGCCGTCGTCCTTCTGCCCGTCAACGACGAACTGACCCTGGTCGCCGGCGCGCCGACCAAGACCCCGCTAGACGCCGAGGCCATGGCCGCCGCGCGCTGGGCCTGGGAGAAGGGGAACCGGCGGGTCACGGCACCGGCACCCTGCCGCAGGCGCGCTGGACCTTCCGCCCACTGCAGGGCGTGCGCGACCGCGCGGGCGTCGCCGGGATCGAGGCGGCGGCCCTGTCGCCCGGCTCGGACGAGGAGAAACTGGCCCTGGCCCTGCTGGATCAGGGCGCGGTCGCGGTCGAGCGCGCCGATCTGGCCGGGCAGGCGGTCGAGACCGAGACCCTGCGCCGCACCGACCGTTTCCGGGGCGCGCTGATGAACTCGGTCAGCCATGACCTGAGGACGCCCCTGTCCACAGTGCTGGGCGCCTCGACCACGCTGATTGATCTCGGCGACAAGCTGAAGCCCGAGGTCCGCGCCGACCTGCTGCTGTCGATCCGCGAGGAGGCCGAGCGCCTCAGCCGCTATGTCGGCGACCTGCTGGACATGACCCGTCTGGAGGGCGGGGGCTGAACATCCGCGCCGACTGGGTCGATGTGCGCGACGTGCTGAACGCGGCGGGCAAGCGGGTCGCGCGGCGTCTGGGCGCGCGCAAGATGACCCGCGACTTCCCGGCCCAGCTCAGCCTGGTCATGGTTGATCAGGGGCTGCTGGAACAGGCCCTGGTCAACATCCTGGAAAACGCTATCGCCTACAGCCCCGACGGCTCGACCGTCGAACTGGCCGCCTATGAGGACCGGGGGGCGGTGGTCATCTCCATCGAGGACGAGGGCAAGGGCATCCCGACCGCCGAGCTGGAACGGGTTTTCGACAAGTTCCGCCGCATGGAGGAGCCGTCGGACCGCACCAAGGGCGCCGGCCTGGGTCTGGCCATCGCCAAGGGCTTCGTCGAGGCCATGAACGGCCGCATCGCCGCCGCCAGCCCGATCATGGACGGAAAAGGGACCCGTATCCTGATCAGCCTGCCCAAGGCCGTCGTCACCCACCCGAGCCTGCTCTAAGGTCCGCCGCATGGCCGCCGTTCGTCCCCAGATTCTCGTCATCGACGACGAGCCCCAGATCCATCGCTTCCTGTCGCCGGCGCTGGACGCCGCCGGCTATGAGCCGCGCCGCGCCGACAGCGGGCAGGAGGGCTTGCGCGGCATCGCCCTGTGGAGCCCCGACGCCGTGGTGCTGGACCTCGGCCTGCCCGACATGGACGGCAAGGACGTTCTGGCGCGGGCGCGAGAGTTCTACGCCGGCCCCATCATCATCCTGTCGGCGCGCGACAGGGAGGCGGAGAAGATCGCGGCCCTGGATCTGGGCGCCAACGACTATGTCGAAAAGCCTTTTGGCGTCGGCGAACTGCTGGCCCGGGTCCGCGCTAACCTGCGGCAAGCCGCGTCGCGCGTCGAGACGCAGGGGCCGCTGACGGTGGGCGAGGTGGTTATCGATCTGGAGCGCCGCCTGATCACCCGCGCCGACGTCGCCGTGCGCGTCACGCCCAAGGAATACGATGTCCTGGCCCATCTGGCGCGCAACGTCGGCAAGGTGGTCAGCCATCGCGACCTGCTGACCGCCGTCTGGGGCAAGGCTCATGCGGACGACACCCAGTACCTCCGCGTGGTCATCGGCCAATTGCGCCAGAAGCTAGAGATCGACCCCGCACAGCCCCGGTTGATCGTCACCGAACCAGGGGTCGGTTATCGCCTGGTGGATTGATCAACGCCTCAACGCGCGACTTTGGGGTGTACGGCAAGCGGGTCTAGAGGCCAGCTTTTAGGCGGGGCGCCCTTATCGGCTTATGGGGAGCCAACCAGTCTTCCCCTGGCGCTTATCCGTGGGCGGCCTAATCGCAAAGCTATCTTCATCCAAACTTGGCGCGAATGTAGCTGAAGCGTGAGCGAGCGATCATGAACCCGCCCTAGACCCCCAGGCTGTCGCAGGGGGCAAGGATGAAGTTCAGTATTGCGCCGCTGAAGCGGGCGGGCGTGGCGTTTGTGACGGCGGCGCTAGTCGCGTGGCAGCCGCATCAGGCTACGGCCTCGACCGCCGAGCGACAGTCTCTGCTCCGGCTGCCTTTGAGCCAGAATGGCGGGACGTGGGACGCCGGCCATGTGCAGGGCGTCGCCGTCGATCTCGAAGGCGGCTTCATCTATTATTCTTTCACCAACCTGCTCGCCAAATACGACCTCGAGGGTCGGTTGGTGGGGACGCTGGTCGGGTGGACCGGGCACCTGGGCGACCTGGCCTTCAATCCAGCCGACGGAAAGCTCTACGGCTCGCTGGAATACAAGGCGGATCAGGCCTTCTACATCGCGGTGATCGATGTCAGCGGACTGGATCGGATCGGGGTCGAAGCCGGTCGCAGCGACCTGTTCAAGACCGTTCATCTGGCCGAGGTCGCGCGGGACTACGTCGCCGACATGGACGGAGACGGACGCTTCGACGGCGATACGGCCAAGACGCGCGACCATCGCTACGGCGCCTCGGGCATCGACGGGGTGGCCTTTGGGCCGCGCTTCGGGCGCAGGGACGGACCCTCGCTGCTGACGGTGGCCTACGGCGTCTATGGCGATGTGACGCGGGCCGACAACGACCACCAGGTCCTGCTGCAGTACGACATCGCCGACTGGGAGCGTCACGCCCGTCCGCTGTCCGAGGCCGCGCCGCATCGCGAGGGCCCCGCCGCCGTTGACGGCAAGTATTTCGTCCGTACCGGCAATACGACCTATGGGGTGCAGACCCTCGCCTACGACGCCGAACTCGGGCGCTGGTTCCTGGGGGTCTATCAGGGCCGCAAGGCGGAGTTTCCCAACTATCTGCTGTTCGCCGTCGAGGCCGGGAGCCGGCCCGTGCGCGGCGATCTGATCGGCGTGCCCGCGTCGTCCGGCCCAGGGTGGGAGCAGGGGATGCTCCTGCCCCTGGCGGCCGATGGCTTGGAAGATCCAGTCACTGGCTTGCGCGGCTGGCGCTGGAAGGCGGATGTCGGCCTGGAGTCGTTGGGGCGCGGCCTCTTCTATCTGACGATGAATTCCGGCGGGAAGGGGAGCCAGACGGCCGACCTGACCCTGATGCGCTGGACCGGCGATCCGCAGACGCCGTTCGCGCCCGTCGACGCCGAAGAGCGCCGGCGACGAATCTCCACGCCCTGAGCTGCGCCGCCCTCTCGGCGCGCCGCTGGCTGTGAGCGGCATCCCCCTCGCTTTTTCTCTTCCCTCCTAGTTGTTCGAGTAAACTCCCATGAAGGCCCGTTCTCGCCACCTCGCCAGCGCCAGCCCGCGAGCCCTCTTGCTGTATCCGCTGATGGCGGCCGCCTTTGTGTCCGTGACGCCTCAGGCGGCGGTGGCGCAAACGACCAGCCAGCCCGCGGCCCAGGCGCCCGCCGCCGCCGGCGCCCTGCGCGGCCGGGTGCTCGACACCGTCAGCGGCGAGTATCTGCGCAATGCCGAGGTTCGCGTCGAAGGCACGGGCATCGTCGCCTATTCCGAGGACGGCGGCGCCTTCCGTCTCAGCGGCGTGCCGACGGGCGAGGTCACGCTTGTGGTCCGCTACGCCGGCCTGCAGGACGCGCGGGCCACAGCCAGCGTCGTCGCAGGCCAGATCACGGTTGTCGACATCGCGCTGAAGGCCCCGCTCTATGCTGGCTCCGATGAGGCGTCTGCCGTGGAGGACATCGTGGTCACTGCCGCACGCGGAGGCCAGGCCAAGGCGCTGATGGAGCGCCGCGTGGCGATGAACGCCAAGAACGTGGTCCCGGCCGACAATTCGGCGCCCTGACCATGGGCGACGTGGGCGAGTTCATGAAGTCGATGCCGGGCCTGTCGATCGACTATACCGAGGTCGACGCCACGGCCGTGCGCATCGGCGGCCTGCCGCCCAAATACTCCACCTTCACCATGGACGGGGCCAGGATGGCCACGGCCACCTCGAACAACAACTCGGGCCGTCAGAACTCGTTCGAGCAGATGTCGATCACCGGCATCGAGACGATCGAGCTGAACCACACCCTGCTGGCCAGCATGGACGCCGACTCGCCGGGCGGCAGCATCAACCTGCGCAGCAAGTACGCCTTCCAGCTGCCCGAGCGGCAGCTGCGCTTCCAGGTGGGCGGGGTGGCGACCTCGGACTCGGCCCTGTCGCGCCACTACATGCCCGACGACAAGAAGCACGCCAGCCTCTATCCCTCAGCCCAGTTCTCCTACGCCGACGTGTTCCTGGACGGCCGCCTGGGCGTCGCGGTCAGCGCCAGCCATAACGCCAACTATGTGCAGCAGGATCGCATCCAGACCGACTGGTCCTATCTGGCTGACGGCCGGGTGATCCCCTATCAGGTCATGTGGCGCCCGGGGCCGAAGCTGACCAGCCGATCCGCCGCCAACCTGGCGGTGGACTACAAGTTCACCGAAGACCTGATCTTCTCGCTGCGCAGCAACTACTCGTTCTATGACGTCGAGTATTTCAACCAGTACACCTATCTGACGTTCGGCACGACGACGAAGTCCTACGCCACGCCTGACTCGACGGGGACGCATATCGTGGTCAATCCGGACGGCCGGAACACCCGACTGCACACGGGTTATTCGCACCGCTACGCCGGAACGCCGACCTATCTGATCGCGCCGAAGCTGGAATATAAGGGCGAGACGTGGGAAGCGGCGCTGCGCGCCAGCTACTCGTCGGCGGAGTTCAACTTCCGCGACACCAGCAAGGGCTTCTTCCAGCGAACCGACAACCACCTGACGGGGATCGGCTTCGAGATGGAGCGCGAGTCCACGGACTCTAACGCCTGGTATCTGCGCCAGACGGGGGTCGTTCGTGGAGCGATCCGATGAATTTCAATCGCGACATCGACATCGGCAACAACGTCCGCACGGCGGAATCGGACGCCGTCAACGACATGTATTCGCTGAACCTGGACGCGAAGAAGCGGCTCAGCCTGGGCGACGTCCACTTCACCCTGATGGGCGGCCTGGGCGCGCGCAGCAATGACTGGCGTACGGACGAGGGCTCCTATCAGCAGTTCCAGTATGTCGGCTCGACCGGCGACCTGACCCAGACCGCCCCCGAAGCCGTGGTGCCGTGGACGCAGAAATACCGCTTCGAGATGATCGGCTTCGATGCGGGCAACATGAACGCCCAAGGTTGGCGCGCCGATAGCCACTACGGAATGTACGACATCTACCGCGAACACCCTGAGTACTTCGTGGCGGACGAGGTCGGCAACCTGAAGCGCCGTCTCGACAACAACAAGCGGGTCAAGGAAGACATCACCTCGGCCTACGTCGAGGCCCAGGCCGACGCCGGCCGCGCGCGCTTCGACCTGGGGCTGCGCTATGAGAAGACCGAGACGGCGGCCCGTATCGCCGTCATCCGTCCGGCCAAGGAGGTCGCGGACGCCGGCCTGTCGGTCAACACCGTCGAGGGGCTGCTGTACCAGTACAACAACGGGACCTATCAGGATCGCAAGGGCGAGTACGACGACTGGTTCTGGAGCGGCGGGGTCAAATACGACTTCACCGACAAGCTGGTGGGCCAGCTGTCCTTCAGCCAGGCGGTCCTCCGCCCCGACTACGGCAACCTGGGCGGGGTGGTGTCGGTCAACGACGACACCATGATCGTCACCGTGCCGAACCCCGAGCTGAAGCCGGAGCATTCGACGAAGTATTACGCCAGCCTGCAGTATTATCTGGCGCCGGCGGGCATCATCGGTCTGTCGGCCTACCAGCTCGACATGCAGGACATGCAGGTCACCGGCATGACGGTGAACCCGGACGACGTCGGCTTCGATCCGGCTGAGTACGCGGGCTACACCTTCCGCAGCGCCCAGAACCTGCCGGGGACCAGCACCAACCGCGGCTATGTCGCGGAATACAGCCAGCAGCTGACCTTCCTGCCGGGCGCCTGGCGCGGCCTGGGCCTGCATGGCTCGGTGACCTATCTGGATCCGGACGGCGAGCGTCAGGGCACGCCGAAACAGGCGGCCAACTGGGGCGTGCGCTACAACATCGGCCGCTTCGACTTCCAGCTGAACGGCAACTGGCAGTCGAAGTATCGCGTCAGCGGTCTGAACAACACGCCGACCACGGCCAACAACGGCGTCCTCTACCACTCGCCGCGCGAGCTGTGGAACGTCAGCGTGAACTACAAGATCAACGACCGCTTCGACTTGATGCTGGCCGGTCGGAACATCTTCAACTCGCCGGACGTCATCTACTCCAACGAGCGTGATCGGGTGCAGCAGTACACCGTCTACGGCTCGATGTGGAACATCGGCGTCAAGGGCGTCTTCTGATCCGCCCGAACGTCTGAAGGCCCGGCGGCCGCGTCGTCTCGCGACGGCGCGGTCGTGCTGGGTCGAACCGGGCGGCCCGGTCGCTCGATTGCATTTCCAAAGGATATGGCATGCCTCTGATGCTTGATCGACGGCGGCTGGTGCTGGGCGGCGGCCTGGGCCTGGCGGCGCTGGGCCTGCCGGGCGGCGCAGCCCTGGCGCGGGCGCTTCTCGGCGCCTCCGGCTTCACCCACGGCGTGGCCAGCGGCGAACCAGGGCCGGACTCCTGCTGCTGTGGAGCCGCTACGTCCCGGGGAGTGGGGCAGACGAGGTCCGGCTGGATGTCGACGTCGCCCTGGACGGCGACTTCCGCCAGATCGCAGCGCGCGGCGTGGTGCGGACCGGCGCCTATCGCGACTGGACGGTGAAGATCACTCTGGATGGTCTGCAACCGGGCACGACCTACTGGTATCGCTTCATCGGCCCAGACGGGTCGCAGTCGCAGACGGGCCGGGCGCGGACCCTGCCGGTCGGTCAGGCCGAGCGGTTCCGCATCGGTCTGTTCTCCTGCTCCAACCTGCCGATGGGCTGGTTCAACGCCTATGCTCATGCCGCGGCGCGCGACGACGTCGATCTGTGGCTGCACGTCGGCGACTATGTGTATGAGTACGGCCTGGGCTCCTACGCCGTGGATGACCGGATCGCCGAGCGCGCGGTCTTGCCGGCTCACGATCATGAGATGGTCGCCCTGGCCGACTATCGCTTCCGCTTCGCCTGCTATCGCGCCGACCCCGACCTGCAGGCCGTGCATGCGGCGGCGCCCATGGTCTGCGTCTGGGACGATCATGAATCGACGAACGACAGCTGGGAAGGCGGGGCGCAGAACCATCAGGCGGCCACCGAAGGCGACTGGAGCACGCGCCGCGCCGCCGCCGCTCAGGCCTATCTGGAATGGATGCCGATCTCGGAAGAGCCGTGGAAAGCCTATCCGATCGGCGATCTGGCCACCCTCTATCGCACGGAATCGCGCCTGATCGGCCGCACGCGCCAGGCCGACATCGGCGCCGCCTATCGCGAGGGGACGGAAGCCGCCCTGACCGCCTTCCGCGATGGCGCCTGGCAGGACGCCTCGGCCTCTATGCTGGGCTCGACCCAGGAGGCCTGGTTGGCGCGCGAACTGCGGATCAACGCACGCAAGACAGCCTGGCAGGTGGTGGGTATGGGCACGATCATGGGGCGCACCGTCATGCCACACGACGCGGTCAGCTGGCTGCGCTCGGACCTGAGCGAAGGCGCCGTCCGCTCCTTCACCAACGCCGCGCGGGCGGGGCGGGTCGGCCTGCCCATGTGGATGGACCGCTGGGACGGCTATCCGGCGGCGCGCTCGCGCTTCCTCAAGGCGGCGCAGGATGCCGACGCGGATCTGGTTATGCTGGCGGGCGACAGCCACAACGCCTGGGCCTATTCACTGTCCGAGGACGGTCGCCCGGCCGGGGTGGAGTTCGCCGGTCAGGCCGTGACCTCCAACGGCATCGAAAAACAGTTGGGCGTGGCCCCCTCGGTCGCCGCCCGTTCCTTCGTCGCCGCCAACCCGGAGATGGCCTGGGCCCAGACCAGCGGGCGGGGCTATATGATGATCGACATCACGCCGGACCGCGTCGGCGGCGAGTGGATCTTCATGGAGACGATCAAGGCGCGCAGCACCGCCGTCGCCGGCGCGCATCGGATGACAGTCCAGAAGGGACGGCGACGTTTCGTCGCCTGAGGGTTTCCTGGTCTTCAGGCCGATCAACGCCTTGGCCAGCCCGGACCGGCGTATCCGATCAGAAGCGGAACCGAGGTCCGGCCGTGAATTGGCGCTCAGCTACGCCATAGACTGCGGCGTTGGCCGTGGAGGTCACTTGGACGTTGGCTCCGTCCGTCACCCCACCCAGACCGGCGGCTTGCGCAGGCGCCATTGCAACTCGCGTTCAAGCTCGAAGGCCAGTTGAAGCAGGATGACCTCGCCGCCGGGGCGGGTTGAGAACTGCAGGCCGAGAGGCAGGCCGTCACGACTCTGGCCCATCGGCAGGGTGATCGCGGGCGTGCCGGCGACGTTGTCGAGCCACGTCGGGGCGTAGCCGAACAGACGTTCCATCTGGGTTTCGACCGGCAGGGCCTGATCCAGATAGGACAGCGGGACCGGCGGCTTGTTCTGCGTCGGGGTCATGAACACATCGATGTTGTCGAACTGGGCGAGGTAGCCCTGCATCGACCCGCCGAGGATTCCCAGGGCGGCGCCCATGGCGTCTGAAGGCGAGCGTCGCCCCATCTGGGCCAGGGCGAGGGTCAGGGGCTCCAGGTCGTCTGGGCCTGCCTCGCGCCCCAGGTCGTCCCTTGGGCTCGAGCTAGCGTCGCTCTTAGTGAACCATGAAGCTGACGGTCCCGGTCATGCGGTGGCCGTCCGGCGCTCGGCGACCCATATCGCCCGATAGGTTCCGGGCGCGAGACGCGGCAGGGGCGCGCCGACGCTTAGCGCGGCAGGCGCTTCCGGCGCCGTGACCACGATCGGAGCATGGTCCTCCATCGTCAGGGTGACGGTCCTGAGCATCATCGGATGGGGGAAGGTCACGTTGAAGCGCTCCGGCGAGCCGTGCGTCATGGCGCCGTCGGCCGGGCTGGTGACGATGCCCGAGGCGGCCGATGGCTGCGGGTGCATTCCAGCGTGGCCGGAATGGGGATCCTGCGCGAAGGCCGCGCCGGCGGTGAGAGCCAGCGCAGTGGAGAAAGCCAAGGTGCGCATCATTGTCAGCTATCCTTCAGTGTTAGAACCAGGCCTTGAGGCCGACCACGAAACGCATGTCCTCGGCGTCTTGGCCGCGGGCCTTGGCGTAATCGGCCGTGTCGCCCAGCGAGCGGCTCCACTCGACGCCGGCATAGGGCGCGAATTCCTTGCGGATTTCATAGCGCAGGCGCAGCCCCGCCGTGACCGAGGTCAGGCCCGAGCCCAGCCCCAGTTCCGGGATGTCGCTCGCCGACATGTCCAGTTCGAGCGCCGGCTGCAGGATCCACTTCTGGGTGATGCGCTGGTCGTATTCGGCTTCGAAGCGGGCAGTCAGGTCGCCTTCGGTCGACAGGAATGCGGCGGCGCCCATCTCGAACCAGTAGGGGGCCACGCCTTGGACGCCGACGGTCAGGTGGGTCGTGTCGTCGCCGTCGGGACGGATGTCCTGGCGCAGGCCTGCCTGCAGATCCCAGAAGGGGGCGACGGCGCGGCTGTAGAGGGCCTGGAACTCGGCCTCGTGCAGTTTGCCGCCGAACTCGCCTTCGCCCTCGGTCTTCCACCAGAAGCGGTTGATGTCGCCGCCGGTCCAGCCCTGGGCCTCCCAACTGTAGCCGTCGGCGCTGTCGCCGAAGTTGGCTTCGATGGAATCGATGAATACGGCGGTCGAGCGGATGTCGCCGTTCTCGGCCAGCAACTGCTTGCGCGCCGCAGCCATGACGACCGGGTCGAACAGCAGGTCAGCGGCGTGGGCGGGGCCGCGCGCGCGGCGGCGGGGAGGAGTCTCGACCAGACGGCCGCCGACGGCGTCCACGCTGGTCGGGATGTTCGGACCACCGCGTGTCGCGCCCATGTCATGACCGGCGTGCGGGTCGGCCGGAGCCGCTGGGGCGGAAGCCATGGCGTGGCCGGCGTGGGGATCGGCCGCAGCAGCGCTGTGTCCGGCATGGCTGCTCATGTCGTGACCGGCGTGCGGTTCGGCCTGGGCCGCTGGGGCCGGAGCCATGGCGTGGCCCGCGTGGGGATCGGCCGCAGCAGCGCTGTGTCCGGCATGGCTGCTCACGTCATGACCGGCGTGCGGGTCGGCTTGAGCCGCTGGGGCGGAAGCCATGGCGTGGCCCGCGTGGGGATCGGCCGCAGCAGCGCTGTGTCCGGCATGGCTGCTCATGTCATGACCGGCGTGCGGCTCGGCCTGGGCCGCTGGGGCTGGAGCCGTGGCGTGGCCCGCGTGGGGATCGGCCGCAGCAGCGCTGTGTCCGGCATGGCTGCTCACGTCATGACCGGCGTGCGGGTCGGCTTGAGCCGCTGGGGCGGAAGCCATGGCGTGGCCCGCGTGGGGATCGGCCGCAGCAGCGCTGTGTCCGGCATGGCTGCTCATGTCATGACCGGCGTGCGGCTCGGCCTGGGCCGCTGGGGCTGGAGCCGTGGCGTGGCCCGCGTGGGGATCGGCCGCAGCAGCGCCGTGTCCGGCATGGCTGCTCATGTCATGACCGGCGTGCGGATCGGCCTGAGCGCCGGTGGCGGCTGCGCCGTGCGTGGGGCAGGGCTTGCCGTCACGCATCATCGGGCAGTCATGCGCGGGCTTGGCCGACGGAGCCGCCGCTTGAGCAGCGGGAGCATGGCCGGCATGTCCGGCATGGCTCTGGGCCAGGGCGGGCCCGCCCGCGGCCACCATCAGCGGGACGAGCGCGAGCGAAAGAGAAAGGGAGTTCACGAGACGGCTCCATCCAGCGGGCGAACAGTGACGACGTTGAACATGCCCGCGTGCATGTGCATCAGAAGGTGACAGTGGAAGGCCCAGTCGCCGGGCGCGTCGGCGGTCAGGTCGAAGGTGACCTTGCCGCCCGGGGCGACGTTGACCGTGTGCTTCAGCGGCTGATGTCCGTCGTGGCCGTTGACCAGTTCGAAGAAATGGCCGTGCAGGTGGATGGGGTGGGCCATCATGGTGTCGTTGACCAGGGTCACGCGCACCCGTTCGTTCAGCTCGAAGCGGATCGGCTCGACAACCTCAGAGAATTTGCGTCCGTCGAAGCCCCACATGAACCGCTCCATATTGCCGGTCAGGTGGATCTCCATGGAGCGCGAGGGCGCACGACGGTCCTTGTTCGGCGTCAGCGAGACCAGATCGGCGTAGACCAGCACGCGGTGGTCGACGTTATCCAGACCCTGAGGCCTGTCGGCCAGGCGGTTGGAAGGAGCGGGCGAAATCATGTCGACGCCGACGCCGACCGCCATGTCGGCCGGGGCGTTGTTCGGATCGCGCATGTTGTGGCTCATGCCGCCGTGGTCCATCGGCGCGGCGGTTGCGGCCGCGCCCGCGGCCGCACCGTGGCCCATGGCCGCGTGGTCGGCGCCGGCAGCGCCGTGGCCCATGGCGCTGTGGTCCATTCCGCCGTGATCCATGCCGCCCATGCCCATGTCCTTCATGGTCAGGTTCGGGACCTGGCGCAGCGGCGGGACCTTGGCCGTCATGCCCAGGCGCGGCGCCAGGGTGGCGCGGCCCATGCCCGAACGGTCGATGGCCTCGGAAACGATGGTGTAGGCGCGATCCTCAGTGGGACAGACGATGACGTCATAGGTCTCGGCGACCGAGATCTGGAACTCGTCCACCTCGACCGGGCGCACGTTCTCGCCGTCGGCGTTGACCACGGTCATGGCCAGCCCCGGAATGCGGACGTTGAAGATCGACATGGCCGAGGCGTTGATCACGCGCAGGCGCACGCGCTCGCCGGGCCGGAACAGGCCGGTCCAGTTCTCGTCCGGCCCGTGGCCGTTGACCAGATAGGTGTAGGTCGACCCGTTGACATCCAGGATGTCGCGCGGGTCCATCCGCATCTGGCCCCACATCCGCCGCTCGGCCAGGCTCATGCGATCAGATCCGTCGATCAGGCCCGCCAGCGTCGTCTTCTGCTGGTTGAAGTAGCCGGGGCTCTTCTTCAGCTTGTCGAGGATTTCGTGCGGATGCAGGAAGCTCCAGTCCGACAGGACCAGGACATGCTCGCGGTCATAGGCGACCGGGTCGGCGCCCGCCGGATCGATGACGATCGGGCCATAGTGGCCCATGGCTTCCTGAAGGCCTGAATGGCTGTGGTACCAATAGGTGCCCGACTGCTTAATCGGGAACTCATAGACGAAGGTCTCGCGCGGCTTGATGCCAGGGAAGCTGATGCCCGGCACGCCGTCCATCTGGAACGGCAGCAGCAGGCCGTGCCAATGGATCGAGGTGTCCTCGTCCAGGGTGTTCGTCACCGACAGGCGCACGTTCTGGCCCTCGCGCATCCGCAGCAGGGGGCTGGCAAAAGGCCGTTGACCGTCACCGCATGGCCGGTGCGCCCGCCGACGGTGAAGTCGGAGCGCCCGACTCTCAAGTCGATGTTCGGCCCGGTCAGGGTCGGCAGGTCGGCGCGAAGGCCCGGCGATCCAGTTTGCGCCCAGGCGGGCAGTAGGCCCTGCAGGCCCAGGACGCCGCCGCCCAGGGCGGCGCCTCTCAATAGGGTTCGACGGTCCAGGGATGTTGTCGCCATGTCGTCCAGGTCTCAAGGAAGCCGTTCGCCAAGGGATGGCGGGCAGGGAAGAGGTTTGATCGGGATACGCGAAGAATGCGGTGGCCCCTCGCCCCGCCGTTGCGGCAGGGCGCCGCAGGCTCGGCCAAGGTCCAGGTCTAGGGTGTCCGAGGTGCGTCGGTCTCAACCCCTCAGGGCCAGGTTCAGTTTCTGTCGCGCGCGGGCGATGCGGGTTTCCACCGCCTTGGGGGTGACGCCGAGCACTTCGGCGATCTCTGCGTGAGAGCGGCCTTCCAGGGCTGCCAGCAGAAGCGGCGCCTTCAGCGCGTCGGGCAGGTCGGCCAAGGCGCGATCAAGGTCGGCCATGCGGCGGCCGGCGTCCAGCCGGGCCTCGGGCTCGGGCGCCTCCGCGCCCACGGCCATGGCTTCGGGACCGTCCAGTCCCATGACGCCGCGCACGATGCGGCGCACCGTCCGCTTTCTGCCCCAGTCGCGGCACTTGTTGACGGCGATGCTGCGCAGCCACGTCGCAAAGGGCCGCGCCGGATCGTAGCGCCGGATGGCCATCCACGCGGAGGCGTAGGTCTCCTGCAGCAGGTCCTGAGCCTCGTCCGCATCGCCGACGTACCGGCGAACGAAGCGGTACAGCTCGCCGCTGGTCGCCGCCATCAGGGCGGAGAAGGCGCGTCGATCACCCTGCGCGGCACGGATTTCGTCTGTGTCGTCGTCGGCCGCCACCCCGGGCTTACCTGGGCTCTTGCGTCAGGGCGCCGGCGATTTCCCTGTCGAAGACGCGAGCCTGTTCCGGCGTCAGCACCGCGCGCATCTCGAACACATGGGCGATGGTCGCTTTCTGCAGCGCGCCCATGGCGTCGTGGAAGTGATCGACCGCGGCGCGCACCTCGGGGCTGTCGCCTTGGCTGGCGGCGATGGCCTGGGCCAGTTCGCGGTTGGCGGCGCGGACGTCTGCCTCCAGAGCCTCGCGCCGAACGGCGAAGCGGGCTTCGATCTCGTCCAGGCGGACATCCTGTTCGGCAGTGAGGTCCAGCTTCTGATGCACGATCTCATGCAAGCCGGGCGTCTCATGCCGCTGCATCATCCAGCCGGCGCCAAGCCAGGCTCCGCCGGCGCTGGCCAGGGCGGCCATGACCACGGTCAGGGCGATTGACTTCCAGTTCGAGCTCATCCGCCAAACTCGACGCTCGTCATCGGCGCCAGACCGGCCGAGACGCTGAAGATCTGGATGTCGGACGGCCGGGGCTTGAAGGCCTGGCCCAGTACGCCGCCGTTGGTCACGCCGACCAGCAGCGCGAAGGCCAGGACGGCCAGGCGCACCTGACCCTGGCGGCGTTGCGCCTGCCGCTCCTCGATGCGGCGCCAGACGCGCCCTTCCAGCCCGGTCAGATCAGCGGTTTCGTCGCTTGAAAGCGGCGTCGCCAGCATGCGCTCGATGTCGTCGGTCATTGCAAATCCTCGCGGCCCCGACGGTGAATACGCAGCCCGTCGTTCCTTCCCTTGAAAGCGCATGAGGGGGCGCGCGTCGATAGGCGTATAGGGTTCATTCGGCCGTGGCGGCCGCGGCGCCTTGAGCTTGAGGGGAAGCTATGAAGGTCCTGCGTTATTCGACCCAGATTCACAAATGGGTCGGCCTGGTGGTGGGCTTGCAGGTGTTGTTCTGGGTCGGGGGCGGCCTGGTCATGACCGCAATCCCGATCGAAGCGGTGCGCAGCGAGCATCGGCTGAAGGCGGCGGCGCCGGTCGCCCTGGCCCTGGATCAGGCCTTGCCGCTGGCCGAGGCCGCGCGCCTGTCGGGCGTGGCGCCCGCGCGCGCCGAGTTGAAAACCACGCCGCGCGGACCTGCCTGGGTCCTGACTCCGCTTGAGGGCGCGCCTGTCACCGTGGCCGCCGCGACCGGCCGACCCTTCGCCGCCATGAGGGAGGACGAGGCCTCGGCCCTGGCAGCGGCCGCCTATCGGGGCGGGGCGGCGCCCAGGCAGGCGGTTCTGCTGGATCAGGCGCCGAAGGAGACGGGCCGCGAGGGGCCGATCTGGCGCGTGGAATTCAACGACGCCGAACGGACTGCCTTCTATCTGTCGCCGCAGACGGGCGATGTCGTGACGCGGTGCTCGGCGGTCTGGCGCTTCTACGACTTCTTCTGGCGGCTCCATATCCTGGACTTCAAGGACGGCGACAACTTCAACCATCCCTTGCTGATCGGCCTGACGGCCCTGACGCTGAGCATCGTGATCACCGGCTTCATCCTGCTTTGGATCCGCCTGGCGCGCGACCTGAAGACGGCGCGGGCGGTGCGGGCGGCCCGCCGCAAGGCCGCCCTCTAGGACTCGTTGCTACAGGGCTGCGGGTGGCGGCAGCGTTCCCATGACCGCGAGCACGGCCAGAATCCCCAAGGCCGCAGCGAACTCGATCGTCAGGCTTTTCTTCAGATGGGGAAGCGCCTGACCGGCGTCCCTGGCCATCAGAGGCGCGAGGCGAAAACGGTGGATCGCCGCCAGGCCGAGCATCAGGCCGAACAGGACCAGTTTGATCATCAGAAGGACGCCATACGGGCTGGTCCCCAGTTCAAGCGCCTTCGACGGCCCGACCAGGAAGGCGCTGTTGATCAGGCCGGTCACGATCAACGTGCCGACCGCCGCCGCGCCGACCCCGGCGAACCCGGTCAGGCTGCGCGCCACGCTCGCCTCCCAGACGGGATCCTCCGCAGGTCGCCGCACGACCAGGACCGCGAAGGCGGCCAGGGCGCCGATCCAGATGGGGGCGGCCAGGGCATGGAGGACGTCGGAGATTAGATGCACCGCATGGCCTGCGCCTTCGGTCGCGGCGCCGTGGCCGGTCCAGGCGAAGCTGGCCGAGACGATGACGCCCAGCAGCGTCAGCACGCTCCACATCGGACGACCCGGCCGCAGCAGCAGGGCCGCTCCCAACGCCAGGACGGCCGCCAGCGTCCGCACCATCAGCGCCTGGCCCAACCCCATGCCTGTGACCATGAACGCCAGGGAGGCGGGCTTGACGGCTTCGCTCAACGACCCGGCCATCATTGCGGTCTGGCCCACCAGGGCGGCGGGCGCAGCCACCGCCGCCGTCGCCGCAGCCCAGATCAGGACCTGACGCGGCCAGCGCAGACCCAGCGGCCCGACCGCCTGCTGACTGTAGAGCATGAAGGCGGGCAGCCCCAGCAGCAACGCCCCGGCGGCATATTGCAGGCCGCGCAGGACGACGATCCAGACGTCGGCCATTTCAGCGGACGGTGAAGTCGTGGCGGCCGGTCATGCGGTGGCCGTCGCTGGAAGCGATGCGCCAACTGACGACATAGGCGCCGGCAGGCAGCGGCCGAGCCAGCGTTCCGGTCAGGGTCTTGCCGTCCTGTGACACAGCGACCCTGATCGCGACTTTCGCACCCGCGGCGTTTATCACGTCGAAGCCGGAAAAGGCCGCCATGGTCCGCTCGCTGAAGGTCAGGCTGATGGACCGGGGCGCCGACGCGGCGGAACCGGGCGCCGGCGTCGCGCTGACGAGACGGGCGTGCGCCGCCGCCGGGCCGGCCGCGATCGTCACGGCCGCGACGGCGACGAAGGGGACGATATTTGAGTAACCCACGCGCGGTCTCCACGGTATTGGCCGATATTGGCCGCGTGATCATCTACGCGTCGGGCGGGCGCTTCCCTCATCGGATCGGTGTTGGCTGGCCGAAAGTGAAGACACAGTAGTCGAGCGGGACTCATTCAGGCCGTCCAGGAGGCGCCGGTATTGCTTCCGAAAGAGCCGAGGTCGCTGACATAAAAGTGGACTTTGACGCGGTCCTTCCAAGTTTTTCGGAGGGGCTCGCCTGATCGCCCAGGCCCGCGAAAAGCCTATCGACGTTCGTGGTGAACGTCCCGCTCCCGAGCGGAGGCGCGGCGGCGGCTCGGCCTCAGCCTGAGCTTCTTTTTGCGCAGGATGTTGGACGCAAGCTTCGCGAGAAAGTCTTCGACGCGGCGGAACGGTTTGAATCCGGGCGGCTTCCTTCAACACCTCATCAAAGGAGAAAGTCCATGACAAGAGCTCTCATCGGCCTGGCGGGAGCCGCCCTTCTGCTCGGAGCGTGCGGCGATGGTCGCGACGCCGAGGCGCCTGTTGAAGGGCCTGTGGTGTCCGAGTCCGAAACGCCCAGGAATCCCGCTGTCGACACGACGCAGAACGCTGCAGACGGGACGCTCACGCCGGGCGCGAACTCCTTCACCGAGGGCCAGGCGCGAAGCGCCATTGAAAAACAGGGCTACGCCCAGATCGGCGCCCTGAGCCAAGGCCAAGACGGCGTCTGGACGGCGACCGCCGTCAAGGACGGCGTCCAGTCCAAGGTTTCCGTCGACTACAAGGGCGTTGTCAGCGCCTCGCCCGCTTCCTGATGCTTAAGGAGATTTCCATGTCCACGATCACGCGCCTTTACGATACTCACACCGAAGCGATGGATGCCGTGTCCGCCCTTGAAGCCGCTGGCTTTGCAGAGGGCGACATCAGCATCATCTCCAACAACTCCGATAACTGGCATGAGGGCCACCGCCATCACGGGCGCTCGCCGGGCGATATGAACGGCGATGGCGAGAACGACGTCGCCGAAGGCGCTGGCAAGGGCGCGGCGACGGGCGGCGCGCTCGGCGTGGGCGCCGGCGTTCTGGCAGGTCTGGGCATGCTGGCGGTGCCGGGCTTGGGCCCCGTGGTGGCTGCCGGCTGGCTCGCGTCGGCGGCGGCTGCGGGCGTCGCGGGCGCCGCTGCAGGCGGCGCGGTCGGCGGCATCCTCGGCGCGCTCAAGGAGGCGGGCCATGATGACAATGACGCCCACGTCTACGCCGAGGGCGTGCGTCGGGGCGGGACCTTGGTCAGCGTTCGCGTCGATGAAGCTGAGCGGTCCAGGGCGCAGGCGATCTTGGACGAAAGCCGGGGCTGGGACGCCGGCGCTCGAGGCGCCGCCTACCGCGAGGCCGGCTGGACGAACTTCGACCCTGCCGCCGCGCCCTATACCACCGAAGAAATCGCCGCCGAGCGCGCGCGATATCGATAAGGCGAAGAGGGGAGGCGGCGCGACGCAATCGCGCCGCCTTCACGCCTAAGGCGGATCGCAGGACGGGGCGATGACGCGCAGATAAGGCTTCGTTCTGGCGCCCTGCCGCCGCGTGGCACGATCGCGAGGGGGTATCTCGAAGCTGCACCTAGGCGCGATGGCCCTTCCGCAGCTTAAGGGCGGCTTTGTGGTTTCGCGCTGGCCGCGGGGGCGGCCGACGTCTTCTTGAACGTGTCGCCAACCTCGCGGGCGTCAGGTCCGTCAGGCCCGGCGCGACGGCTGGATTCTCGTCCCACCCGACGCACGGCTTCATCGGACGTGGCCGCATCTGGCTTGCCGCCCGGAATGGCGGCGTTCTGCTCTCGACCTTTCGACTGCTTCGGTTGTCCCATCGGACTCTCCCGTCATGGCTTTGCCTCTCATGAGAGGACGGCGCCCGAAATGGTTCCCGCCCGGCAACAGGCGACTGGTGTCTATCGCTCGACGGTCGAACGGCTTGGGCGCTCCCCGTAGTCGCCGAACTGACCGCATTATGGGAGGTGCATCAAAAGCCGCGTGACTTCCAACGGAGACCAGAGTGCTTGGGCTAGTGATCCGCCCCGCAGGCGGTCCACGTAACCGCGACGATCACTAGCCGGAGCCCCGCTTGAAGTCAGGCCTTGGAGTTCAGGGGGACGAAACTCTGGCCCAGCAGGCGTCCGAAGGTCAGGGCGGGCGTCGCCATCATGCCTCCGCAGACGGCGCGTCCCATGGTCTGGCCGGCGCCCAGCAGTTCGCCGGCGGCCCACAGCCCCGGTATGGCCGATCCGTCGGGGCGGATCACCTGAAGCTGGTCGTTGACCGCCAGGCCGACCGCGCTGCTGACCGCCGCGCCCTGCACCCGGATGGCGTAGAAAGGGCCTTGCGCGATTGGGAGAGGAAGATGGCGGCGGCCCAGGAAATCGTTGCCGGAATGGACGCCGTAATTATAGCCGCGCACGGCGCGCATCAGGCCATGCGCGTCGACGCCCGCTTTCTGAGCCAGCGTCTCCAGATCATTCGCCTTGTAGAAGAAGGGGCGATCGTCCGCGAACAGAGCGCGTATTTCGCCGGCGTCGAAGCCGGCGATGAACGGCGGCGCCTCCGTCAGGATCCGCTCGTCGAACACGACCCAGTAACGTTGCTCGGGCTGCTCCAGCAGCGCGTTTTCGCGGGCATCGACTGACTCCATGTCCTCGCGCACGAAGCGGTCGCCGTGGGCATTCACGTAGATCTCCCACGGCGGACGACGCTGGGGATAGGTGTTCAACCGGCCGACCATGCCAGGGCGCGGTCCTTCGCCGTCCAGCAGGAAGCCGAAGTTGATGAAGAAGTTCTCGCGACCTCGCAGCCATCCGCCGACGCTGCAGCCCAGCCTGTGCCCGACCCCCTGCGAATAAGCATAGGGCAGATTGGTGTAGAGCGGGACGCCGTTCATGGCCTGATAGACGTCGGGCGAGGCGGAATAGCCGCCCGTCGCCAGCACGGTGTGGGCGGCCTCGAAATGATGTTCGGCGCCGTGGGCGTCGCGGGTCTTAACTCCGGTCACGGCGCCGCCGGGGTTGGTCGTCAGGCTCAGTGCTTCATGGCCGAGCCGCAGAGTGATGCGGCCGTCTGCCACGGCTTGCTCGATACGCGGGATCAGGACGTCGCGCAGCGAGGCGCCGCCGTTTCGGCCCCAGTAGTAGCGGGCGCGCGAATAGGGCTCGTGGCCGACGCCGTCGACCGGACAGGCGGGGTCGACGTCGAACCCCTGTTCCATCAGCCAGTCGAACGTCTCGGCGGCGTTCCACACCGCCAGCCGTACCAGGGCCTCGTTCGCCGTGCCCCGGCTTAGGCGCATGATGTCGTCGAAATGCGCCTGGGCGTCGTCTTCGATCCCCTTGTCGCGCTGTAGGCGCGTGCCCGCCGCGCTCAACTGGCCGTTGGCGACCCAGAGGGTTCCGCCCAGCACATCGGCGTGGTCGATCAACAGGACGCGAGACGTGCGCTCCGCCGCGAAGATGGCGGCGGCCATACCGGCGGCCCCGCCGCCGACGATAACGAGGTCCCAGGGAGCGGCGCCTGAGGCCATGTTCAACGCAGGGTCATTTCTTCATAGACCGGCACGCGGTGGCGGATTTTCACGTGGCCCACCCTGGGCGTATAGGCGAACAGGTCCTGGTGCTCGATCAGGAACAGCGAAGGCGCCGCCTCCCGGTACAGTCGACCCAGCGCCTGATAGGCCTTCAGCCGCTCGTCATCGTCCATGATCTCGCGCGCGGTCTTCAGCTTGTCGGTGATTTCCGCGTCGCAAAAGAAGGGCTTCGGCCGCATGCAGGAGAAGTCCTCCATGGCGCGGGTGACGTCGTAGTACTGGAAGCTGTTCCACGACAGGGCCAGCGCCTCGCCCGACCAGCTGTTGGTCTGATACTTCACCAGGAAGTCCGGCATGGTCATGACCTTGAGGCGGGTGTCGACCCCGACGGCGCGCCAGTATTCGGCCACGGCCTGGGACATCATGTCGTCGCCCGGCGCCGCGTCGGTCAGGACCTCCATCGTCAGATTGAAGCCGTTCGGGTAACCGGCCTGCGCCAACAGGCGGCGCGCCTTGGCGGGGTCATAGGGGTAGGGCGCGATGGTCGGGTCGTAGCCGAACACTCCCTTGGCGGCAGGCTGGCCCGACGGCTTGGCGTTCTGCGGCAGCAGGGAGGCGATCGCCTCCTTGTCGACGGCGTAGTTGAGCGCCTGACGCACGCGAACGTCGCGCAAGGGCGAGGACGGATCGCCGCCCACGTTGCGGAAGGAGTAGGCCTTCACCTGCATGGAGGGTCTGTAAAGAACGTGGAAGCCGTTGCGCTCCAGCCGCTCCGTCTCCTCCAGGTCGACCAGAGACAGATCCACATCGCCCGACAGCAGGGCCTGAGTCCGCCCCGCCGCGCTCGGCAGTTCGTAGAAGACCACGCCGTCGATCGTCGACGACCGCCATGATTTCGGGTTTCGGGCCAGGGTCAGGCGGCGGGTGCGCTGGTCCCAGCCGGTCATGACGAAGGCGCCGGTGCCGACCGGCTTCTGGGCGTAGGCGTCCATGCCCATCTCGGCCAGGGCTTTCGGCTCGATCATCATGATGGCGGCCAGGCGGCGCGGCAGGACCGGGTCGGGACGCTCGGTGCGGATCTCCAGTTCCAGCGGTCCGACGGCGCGCGCTTCGACGATGCCGCGCGCTTCGGAGCCGATCAGGGTGCGCTTGCCCTGATCCGAGCGCAGGAAGGCGAATACCTCGGCCGCGACCTCGGCGTCGAACGGGCGATCGTTGGAATAACGCACGCCTTCGCGCAGCTTGAAGCGCCAGACCGTCGGTTCGACCAGCGTCCATTCGGTCGCCAGGCCCGGCCCCAACTGGTCGTCGTCGTTGATGGCGGTCAGGCCGTCGTAAATGGCCAGCCACAGCAGGGAGCCGGGACGGCTGTTGCCCCGAAACGGATTGCCGAGGCTGGAAGGCAGGCTGGCGGCGGCGACGCGCAGCACCTGACTGCCGGTCGCAGGCGTCGGCTTGTTCGCGCCGCCCTGGCCGCAGGCGGCGACAAGGGCGGCGCCCAGACAGGCGGCGATGAAGCGGCGAAGGCGGTTCGGCGTCATGAGGGGGACTGCTCCTGCATGAGGGCGTTCGCGCCGATGATGTCCATCACGCCGGCCAGCGCCTCGTCCGTGATCGGGCCGCCGGCTTCCAGGGCGGCGCTCAGGCGCGGATCGGCTAGGGCGGCGGCCGGATTGAGGGCGGCGGCCAGCAACAACTGCGTATAGGCGCTCTGCGGGTGATAGAGGACCTCTGCGACCTGCCCCTGTTCGACCACCTGACCGCTTTCGATGACGCAGACGTGGTCGGCCATGCGGCGCACGCTGCGCATGTCGTGCGAGACGAACAGCATGGCCAGATTCAGCCGATCCTTCAGCTCCAGCAGCAGGGCTGAGACCTTGTCCTGATTGGCGAAGTCCAGGGCCGAAAGCGCCTCGTCGGCGATCAGCAGGCGGGGCTCCATCGACAGGGCGCGGGCGATGGCGACGCGCTGTTTCTGCCCGCCGGACAGGGCGGAGGGCCGCAGGTCCAGCAGGCGACGGTCCAGATGAACGAGGTCCATCAGTTCTTCGACCCGCCGCCGTCGCGCCGCGCCGTCCAGCCTGCCCACCACGATCAGCGGCTCTTCCAGCACGGTGCGGATCGACTGGCGCGGATTCAGGCTGGCGCCGGGGTCCTGAAAGACCATCTGGATGCCGTGCAGCATGGCCTTGGAGCGCTTGCCCAGGGGCGGCAGGGCGACGCCTTCGAACATGATCCTGCCTTCAGCGGGCGTCGCCAGGCCGGCGACGGCGCGCACCAGGGTCGACTTGCCCGATCCCGACTCGCCGACGATGGCCATGACCTGACCGGGCGCCAGGTGGAAACCGGCGCCGCGCAGAACGAAGCGGCGGTCACGTCCGCTGCCGTAAGCGACCCCCAGGTTCTGAATCGACAGAAGCGGCGCGGTCATGCCCGTCTCCCCAGGTGAGCGGCGTCCCGCAGGCTGCGGGTGAAGGGATGCCGGGGCTCGTACAGCACCTGCGTCGTGGGACCTTCCTCGACGATCTCGCCTTCCAGCATGACGGCGATGCGGTCGCAGACGGCGCCGGCGGCTGCGATGTCGTGGGTGATCATCAGGGCGGCGGCCTGCTGGGCCTGACGCCGCAACAGGGCCAGAATCTGTAACTGGACCGTCGGGTCCAGCGCCGTGGTCGGCTCGTCGGCCAGGATCAGCGCGGGCTGATTGATTAGCGCCAGGCCGATCATGGCGCGCTGGCGTTGCCCGCCCGACAACTGGTGCGGGAAGGCGTCGACGCAGGCGTCGGTTCCCGGCAGGCGCATTGCTTGCAGGGTTTCGACGGCCAGGGCGCGGGCGGCCGCCTTGTCGAGGCCGCGATGGCGACGCGCCGACTCGATCAGAATGGAGCCGACCGTCTTCACCGGGTTGAACGAGGACAGGGGGTCCTGGAACACCATGCCGATGCGGCCGCCGCGCACGGCGCGCCAGTCCGCCTCGGCCAGGTTGTCGATGCGGCGGCCTTCCAGATGAATCTCGCCGCCCGCAACGCGCACGCCCGGCGGAACCAGGCCGCCGACGGCGAAGCAGGTCAGCGTCTTGCCCGACCCCGACTGGCCGACCAGGCCGACGATCTCGCCGCGGCGGATCGTCAGGTCGAGGTTGGGGATCAACACGCGGCGGTCGGCGACGGTCTCCAGCCTCAGCTTGCGGATATCCAGCACGATTTCGTGCGCCGTGTTCAGGTCGGCAACGCTCATCGGGTCAGGTTCCGCAGGTGCTGGCCCACGCTGTGGGCGGCCACGATGATGACGACCATGGCGAAGGCGGGACCCAGCGTCAGCCACGGGGCCTGAAGCATGAAGGCGCGCCCTTCGCTCAACATGGCGCCCCAGGTCGCGGCCCCCAGCGGCGCGCCGATGCCCAGGAAGGACAGGGCGCTTTCAGCCACGATCATCTCGGCGAAGTGGAAGACCACCAGCACCGACAGCGTCGGGACCAGGGCCGGCAGAACGTGGTGGGCGTAAAGACGCGCGACGCTCATGCCGGTCATTTCGGCGGCCTGGACGTATTCGCGCTGAAACAGGGTGCTGGCCTCGGCGTAGACGACGCGGGAGAAGACCGGCCAGGTCACCAGGCCGAGCGTCAGTGTGACCGCCCAGAAGCCGCTGTCGCCCAGCAGGGCGATCACCGTCACCGCCATGACGAAGGACGGAAAGGACTGGGTGAAGGTGGTCAGCAGCTTCAGGGCGCCGCCCAGCCAGGCGCCCTTGTGCGCCGCCGCCAGGCCGAAGGTCGTGCCGATGCTGAAGGCGATCAGGGTAGCGCACAGGGCCGATCCTACCGACCAGCGCATTCCGTTCAGCAGACGCGCCAGCACGTCGCGCCCCAGTTCGTCCGTTCCCAACAGATGGCCCGGCGCCAGCGGCGCGGCTAGACGCATAGACAGATCGATGGCGCGGTGATCGTGGCCGGACAGGGCGTCGCCGAAGATCATGACGGCGAGGCAGAACAGGCCCACCACGCCGGCGCCGACAATGGCGGGGGACAGGCTGCGGCTCATGATGCAGCTCTCGCGCGGCTGCGGATGCGCGGGTCCAGCAGGGCCTGCACCGCCTCGGTGACGGCGTTGCTGAGGAAGACGCTGACCACCATGACGAAGACCACGGCCTGCACCACGGGGAAGTCCAGATTCAGCGTGGACTGCACCAGCAACCAGCCGATGCCGGGCCAGGCGAAGATGGTCTCGATGACCACCAGCCCCGTCAGCATGAAGGCCAGTTCAGCCCCGATCAGGGCGACGGCGCCCAGCAGGGCGTTGGGCAGGACATGGCGCCACAGGATCTGGTTCTCTGATGCTCCGGTCGAGCGGGCGGTGCGCACGAAGTCGGCGGCCAGGGCGGCATGAGTGTTGGCCTCGACCACGCGGATCAGCTTGGGGGCCAGGAAGGAGACGACCGAGATCACCGGCAGCACCCAGGTCGCCGGTCCGCCGTAACCGATCGAGGGCAGCCATTCGAGCCCGGCGGCGAACAGGTTGATCAACAGCAGGGCGATGACGAAACCGGGAAATCCCTGCATCACCGTCAGCACGCCGCGCACCGCACGACGCGCCGTCCCGGTGCGCTTCTGCCCCAGCCAGGCGCCCAGCGGCAGGGAGATCAGCAGGTTCAGACTCAGCGCCATGGCGGCCAGGAACAGGGTGGCGGGCAGGGAGGCCAGGACCTTGCCCAGAGCCGGGCTTCCATCGGTCAGCGACTTGCCGAAGTCGCCCTGGAGCAGACGCAGCATGGTCTGGCCGTACTGGACGATCAGGCTCCTGTCGAAGCCGTATTCGACGCGGATCGCCTCGATCTGAGCCGGAGAGGCGCCTTCGCCCGCAATGACCAGGGCCGGGTCGCCGGTCAGCCGCAGCAGGAAGAACAGCACTGTCATTGCGGCGATCAGGACAAAGGCGAAGTCCCTCAAGCCGCCAAGCATGCGAGAAGAGGAAAACATCAGGGGCGGCGGCTCGCTTTGCTGCGGGCCGAAACGCTCGGTAGAGGCTTGGGCATGTCCTGAACGGTCTCCGCCGCAGAGTCGTATCTAAGTTAAGACATCATCCTTAGGGTAAGCGAAGCGCCTGTCAACGGCGCTCAATCGCCGGACATGAGATCGCTCAGCACATCTTGCGTATCCTGCCCCAGCCTCGGCGGCGGGGCGTCGTATCGCACCGGCGTCTTCGACAGGCGGATGGGCGAGGCGATGGTGCGGACCGGATCGGCCAGATCGGGCCGCGTCTGCTCGACCGTCAGGCCGCGATGGATCGCCTGAGGCTCGGCGAACACCTGATCGATGGTGTTGACCGGGCCGCAGGGCACGCCCGCCGCCTCCAGCGCCTGCATCAGCTCCTGCATGGTGAAGCCCGCCGTCTTCGCCGCGATCAGCGGTCCTAACGCCTCGCGCTCGGCGACCCGCAGGGCGTTGGTGGCGAACCGATCCTCGACCTCCAGCCCCAGGGCGGCGCACAGGGCGCGGAACTGGCCGTCGTTGCCCACGGCGATGATCACCATGCCGTCGGAACAGGCGAAGGGCTGATAGGGGGCCAGATTGGGGTGGGCGTTGCCCATCCGCGTCGGCGCCTTGCCGGACACGAAGTAGTTGGTCGCCTGATTGGCCAGCATGGCGGCCTGAACGTCGAACAGGGCGATGTCGACGTGCTGGCCCTCGCCGGTCGCGCGGGCGTGCCACAGGGCGGCCAGGATGGCGTTGGAGGCGTAAAGGCCGGTGAACAGATCGACGACCGCCACCCCGACCTTCATCGGCTCGGCGCCCGGCGCGCCGTCGGGCTGGCCGGTGATGGACATCAGCCCGCCCATGGCCTGGATCATGTAGTCGTAGCCCGCCCGATGCGCGTCCGGCCCGTCCTGTCCGAAGCCGGTGATGGAGCAGTAGACCAGCCTCGGATTGATCGCCGTCAGCGAGGCGTAGTCGAGGCCGTACTTCTTCAGCCCGCCGGTCTTAAAGTTCTCGACCACCACGTCGCAGGTGGCGGCCAGACGGCGCACGGCCTCGGCGCCATCGGGGCTGGCGATGTCCAGCTCGACCGACTTCTTGCCCCGGTTGGCGCACAGGAAATAGGCGGCGTCGCCGGGCGCGCCGTCGGCCGTGGTGGTGAAGGGCGGGCCCCAGTGGCGGGTGTCGTCGCCGGCGCCGGGCCGCTCGATCTTGATGACCTCGGCCCCCAGATCAGCCAGCGTCTGCGTCGCCCACGGCCCCGCTAGCACCCGCGACAGGTCCAGAACCCGCACGCCGTGAAGCGGGCCGCAGGCTGTCTCGTAAATCGCGGGGCTGGGGGTCATGACAGTCTCCTGATCAGAAGGCGGCTTCGCCGGTGATGGCGCGGCCCAGGATCAAGGCGTGCACGTCATGCGCGCCTTCATAGGTGTTGACGGTCTCCAGGTTCATGGCGTGGCGCATGACGTGCAGCTCGCCGGTGATCCCGGCCCCGCCGTGCATGTCGCGGGCCTCGCGGGCGACGGCCAGGGCCTTGCCGCAGTTGTTGCGCTTCATCAGGCTGATGGCCTCGGGAACCCAGGCGCCCGTGTCCAGCAGGCGGCCGAGCGCATAGGCGCCCTCGAAGCCGAGGAAGATCTCGGTCTGCATGTCGGCCAGCTTCTTCTGCACCAGCTGGCGCGCCGACAGCGGGCGGCCGAACAGGGTGCGCTCGGCGACATAGTCGCGGCTGGCGTGGAAGCAGAACTCGGCGGCGCCCATCGCGCCCCAGGCGATGCCGAAACGCGCCTTGTTCAGGCAGGAGAACGGCCCGCGCAGACCCTGAACGCCCGGCAGGATGTTGGCTTCCGGGACGAAAACGTCGTTCAGGCCGATGTCGCCGGTGATCGAGGCGCGCAAGGACAGCTTGTCGCCGATCTTGCCCGTGGTGAAGCCGTCGAAATCGCGCTCGACGATGAAGCCCCTGATGGTCCCGTCAAGCTTGGCCCAGACGATGGCCAGGTCGCTGATCGGGCTGTTGGTGATCCAGTATTTGCCGCCGTTCAGGCGATAGCCGCCGTCGACCGCGACCGCCGTGGTCTTCATTGAGGCCGGGTCCGACCCGCCGTCGGCCTCGGTCAGGCCGAAGCACCCGACCAGTTCGCCCGCCGCCATCTTGGGCAAGAACTTGGCCTTCTGCTCGTCCGAGCCGAAGGCGTAGATCGGATACATGGCCAGCGACGACTGCACGCTCATGGCCGAGCGGTAGCCGCTGTCGATCGCCTCGACCTCGCGCGCGATCAGGCCATAGGCGACGTGGCTGGCTTCGGAGCCGCCGTATTGCTCGGGCAGCATGGCCCCCAGGAAGCCCATCTCGCCCATCTCGCTCATAATGGCCCGATCGAAGACCTCGTCGCGGAAGGCGGCGACCACGCGCGGCAGCAGGGCCTCGCGCGCATAGGACCGGGCGGCGTCCTGGACCATCCGCTCTTCGTCGGTCAGACGCCCCGTCAGATCGAAGGGATCATCCCAGCGGAACGTCTGGCCCGAGGGTTTGGGGGCGGAAGAAGCGGCGGGGTTCGACATGATGAGCGTTCCTGACGGACTGGAAGGTGCGGGAAGGCGCTTGCCAAGGCTGCGCGTTTAGATGATATAAAACTATATCATTTGATCCAGCAATGCCCTTGTGCGGCGCATCATCGGGAGAAGGCATGGGTCGGGGCTCCACGCTCGTTGAAAAGATCATCGCCCGGGCGGCCGGCGTGGACCGGGTTGCGCCCGGCCAACTGGTGACGGCTCAGGTCGATCTGGCCTTTGCGCACGACAGTTCGGGGCCGCGCCGCTGGGCGCCGATGCTGCGCGAACTGGGCGTGGGACTGTGGGATCCGCAGAAGGTCGCCATCGTCTCGGACCATTATGTCCCGGCGGTGGATGCCGAGTCCGCGCGTATCCTGAAGCTGGCGCGAGAGTTTGCGGCCGAACATCAGGTCGGCGCCTTCTTCGACATGGTGGGCATCTGCCATCTGGTCCTGCCCGAGCACGGGCTGATCCGGCCGGGCGCCTTCGTGGCGGGGGGCGACAGTCACTCGCCGACGGCGGGGCCTTCGGCGCGTATGCGGCAGGCTATGGCGCCACCGACATGGCCGCCATCGTCGCCACCGGCGAAACCTGGCTGGCGGTGCCCGAGACGATCCGCGTCGAGTGGTCGGGCCGGTTCGGCGCAGGCGTTGCGGCCAAGGATATCATGCTGTTCCTGTGCCGCGAACTGGGCATGGACAACGCCTTCAAGGCCATTGAATACGGCGGCGACACGGTCGAGGGCCTGTCGATGGCCGAACGCATGGTCCTGTGCAACATGGCCGCCGAACTGGGCTGCGAAGCCGGGGTCGTGGCGCCGGACCGGACCACCTTCGACTATCTGCGCGCGGCCGGGCGTCCGGTCGAGGATGAGGCGGCGGCGCTGGCGCTGGCGTCGGACCGCGATGCAGCCTACGCCGCCGTTCACCGTTTCAATGCGGCGACGCTGCAGCCGCAGATCGCCGCGCCGCATGATCCGTCACGCACTCAGGACGTGACCGAACACGCCGGGATCAAGGTGGATCAATGCTATATCGGCGCCTGCGTCGGGGCCAAGATCGAAGACCTGCGCATGGCCGCCGCCGTGTTGAAGGGCCGCAAGGTGTCGCCGGACACTCGCCTGCTGATCGCTCCGGCGTCTCAGAAAACCACGACGACAGCGACGCAGGACGGCACCTTGCAGACGCTGATGGAGGCGGGCGCGGTCCTGCTGCCCTCCGGCTGCGGCGCCTGTGCTGGCTATGGCGCCGGGGTGCTGGCGGACGGCGAGGTCTGCATCTCTTCGACCAACCGCAACTTCAAGGGGCGCATGGGGTCCAAGGAGGCGCAGGTCTATCTCGGCTCGCCCTATTCCGTGGCCGCCGCTGCCGTTGCAGGCCGCATCGCCGATCCGCGTCAGTTCCTGGGAGAGGCGGCATGAGCGGTCGGGCCTTCGTCTTCGGCGACAATATCGACACCGACGTCATGGCGCCGGGCACGCTGATGAAGCTGCCGCCCGAGGAACTGGCGCAGCATTGTCTGGCCGCAGTCGATCCTGACTTCGCCCGCACGGTGGCCAAGGGCGACTTCGTCGTCGGCGGTCGCAGCTTCGGCATCGGCTCGTCGCGCGAGCAGGCGGCGGTGTCGTTGGGCCTGCTGGGCGTGCGCGCCGTGATCGCGCGCTCTTTCGCCCGCATCTTCTGGCGCAATGCGATCAATCTGGGGGTGCCGTGCATCGCCCTTGAACAAGCGGGCGAGATTTCCGCAGGCGACCGGCTGGAGGTCGATCTGGCGGCTGGGCGTCTGACGAATCTGACGACGGGGCAAGGTTATGATTTCACGCCCCTGCCGCCGCACCTTATGGCCATGATGGATGACGGGGGGCTGATGCCGCACCTGAAGAAGAAGCTGGCAGGCGCCGCATGAGCGAGCGTCTGAACCTGCGTCGTCGGCTCAAGCAGTCGCCCGCCCTTCTGGCGCCGGGATGTTATGATGCCCTGTCCGGCCTGCTGATCCAGCAGGCGGGGTTCGAGGCGGCCTATCTGTCGGGCGCCTCGGTCGCCTATACTCAGCTGGGGCGGCCCGATATCGGCCTGGTCAGTCTGGATCACGTCGTTGACGTGGCGGCGCGCATCACCGAGCGGATCGACATCCCTCTGATCGTCGACGCGGACACCGGCTTCGGCAACGCCCTGAACATGGGCCGCACGGTGCGGCTGTTCGAGCGGGCGGGCGCCCGCGCCATCCAGATCGAGGACCAGACCTTCCCCAAGCGGTGCGGCCATCTGCGCGGCAAGGGCGTGATTTCGGCGCAGGAGATGGCGGGCAAGGTCCGCGCCGCCGTCGATGCCCGCCACGACGACGACACCCTGATCATCGCCCGCACTGACGCTATCGCGGTCGAAGGCTTTGAAGCGGCGATGGATCGTGCCGAACTGTTCCTTGAGGCCGGGGCCGACGTCCTGTTCGTCGAGGCGCCGCGCGATCTGGAGCAGATGCGGGCGGTGGCTGAACGCTTCGCCGCCCGCGTTCCTCTGCTGGCCAATATGGTCGAGGGCGGAGACACGCCGCTGAGTTCGGCCGACAGCCTGTCTGACCTTGGCTATCGTCTGGTCATTGCGCCGGGCGCGATGGTGCGGGCCGTCATTCCGGCTGTCGAAGCCTTCCTGTCGGTGCTGAAGCGCGATGGCGGCACGGCGGCGCACCGGGCGCACATGACCGACCTGATGGGGGTCAACGCCCGCATCGGCCTGGATGAGATGATGGCGCTGGGACAGCGATACGAAGCGCAGGAAGAGGAGAAGGCATGACCGTCGCAGACCCCAACCTCTACGACTACTGGCCCTATCGTGACCGGCCGAAGATCGTCTGGCCGGGCGGCAAGAAACTGGCCTTCTGGGTTGCGCCGAACATCGAGTTTTATGAGTTCGATCCCTCCAGGAACCCCGGCCGCGCCGGCTGGCCCAAGCCTGCGCCCGATGTCGTCGCCTATTCCCAGCGCGATTGGGGCAACCGCGTCGGCCACTGGCGGCTGATGGAACTGCTGGACAAATACGGCCTGCGCGGCTCGGTGTCGCTGAACGTCGCCCTGTGCGACCACCATCCTGAGATCATCGAGGCCTGCGTCGAACGGAACTGGGAGTTCTTTTCGCATGGTATCTACAACACCCGCTATTCCTACGGCATGGACGAGGCGCAGGAGCGCGCCATCATCGAAGACGCCATCCGCACGGTCGAGAAGGCCAGCGGCCAGCGTATTCGCGGCTATCTGGCTCCGGCTCTGACGCACACCGAACGGACGCTGGACCTGATCGCCGAGAACGACTTCTGGTACACCTGCGACCTGTTTCAGGACGACCAGCCGCAGCCGGTGAAGACGGCGTCAGGCAAGCTGATTTCGCTGCCCTATTCGCTGGAGGTGAACGACGTCATCACCTACGGCGCCCTGGGGATGAGCCCGGCGCGCTATACCGACATCCTGAAGCGGCACTTCGACCAGTTGCTGGAAGAGGGCGAGCAGAGCGGCACGGTCATGTGCATTCCCCTGCACGCCTATCTGGTCAGCCAGCCCCATCGCATCGGCCCGTTCGAAGAGGCGCTGAAACACATCATGGGCCACGCCGACGACGTGTGGTTCGCCACCGGCGCCGAAATCGCGGGCTACTATCGCGACCACTGCTGGGACCAGACGCAGGCCGACATCGCGGCCAAGGGCTGCGCGACCGGAGGAAAGGGGTTCGGCCATGGCGCTGCCTGAGGACTATCTGACCTATCCGCACCGCTCCTACGGCATGGATCAGACGCTGTATCCGTGGCGTCCGGCGACCGAGCGCCCGAAGATCGCCTGGCCGGACGGCAAGACGGCCGCCGCCATGATCGTGGTCCCGCTGGAGTTCCATCGCCTGAACCCGCAAGGCAAGCCGTTCAAGCATCCCGGCGCCATGCAGACCACCTATCCGGATCTGCGCCATTTCACCACGCGCGACTACGGCAATCGGGTCGGGGTGTTCCGCATTCTGGATGCGCTGAAGGCGAGAGGGCTGAAGGCGGTGTTTCCGATCAATGCGGTCCTGCTGGAACGTGCTCGACCGCTGGTCGAGGCTATCCTCGCTGACGGGCATGAGATCGCCGCCTATGGCTGGGAGGCGGACTGCATCCACTGGAGCGGGCTTGAGCAAGGCGTCGAAGCGGAATGGATCGGCCGCACGCGCGACGCCTTCGACAGGGCGGGGCTGAAGCCGCGCGCCTGGATGAGCCCGGCGCGGCAGCAGTCGTTCCAGACGCTGGCGCTGATTGCCGACGCGGGCTTCGATATCTGTCTGGACTGGGAGCAGGACACGGTTCCCGTGCCGATGCAGACCGACAAGGGCGTGGTCTGGGCGGCCCCTTTGTCGAATGAACTGGATGACCGCACCCTGCTGACCGTGCGCCTTCAGACCGAGGACGAATGGGCCGATCAGGTGGTTGAGGCGATCCGCCTGCACAAGGCCGAGGCCGACCGTTTCGGCGGCCAGGTCGTCGGCTTCACCCTGACCCCTTACGTCAGCGGCCTGCCGTTCCGGATGAAGTCTGTCCGTCGCGTGCTGGACGGTCTGGCGAAGGACGACGCCGTATGGACCGCCGGCGTCTCAGAGATTGTCGAGGCGGCGCGCGGCTGAGGCCGCCGTCGTCCCGGCTCCAGGCTCGGCCGTCGCCCCCAACCTTCGGCCGGGAAGCGTAAAAGCGTAAAAAGAAGGGCGGCGGATTTCGGTCCGCCGCCCTTCGATTTTTCAGGCTGCCGTCAGTTCAGCGCGCGGCCAGCCAGTCCAGCACTTCCTGCGCCGACACCACGTCGGCGTACTTCAGCTGAAGGTCGGTCAGATTGGCGTAGTGGTAGCTCTCGTGCTTGTCCGCCACGCACTCCTCGGCGACGATGGTGCGGAAACCATAGGACAGGCTGTCCACCGCCGTGGCGCGCACGCAGCCCGAGGTCGAGCCGCCCGTCACCAGCACCGTATCCACCTTGTGCCAGCGCAGGTAGGAGTTCAGCGGCGTCTCGAAGAAGGCCGAGGGCATCCGCTTGGTGTAGATCAGGTCCACAGCCTCATCGATCCGGCAGCGCGGATCGAGGGCGTGGCGCTCGGACCCGTATTTGATGTTCTGCAGGCTGTCGGGCGTATCGGTGCGCGTGCCCCAGACCCCGGCGTCCCCTGCATCGGCCTTATAGGCCACATGGCTCCAGATCACCGGCATCCCCTTGGCGCGCGCGGCGGCCGAGATGCGGTTGGTGAAGCCGATCTGGTCAGGGTGGGTCACATAGGCCGTCTTCGGAAACAGATCGGGGCGGGTGTAGGATTGCTGGAAGTCGACGTTCACCACGGCCAGTTTCTCGCCGAAGCCGAAACGGGCGCGGGCGGGGTTGGCCTTGACCGCCTCGAACAACTCGCGCGCCGTCTTGTTCTCGCAGATCATGGTCGGTTCGAAGACAAGGTCGCTCACGGTCGGTCCGTCCTTAATGGTATAAAGATAGGCCAACTATAGACCGTCCTGCGGCGGGCGCCAGCCGATCCTGAGATGGAGCAGCGGAAATCAGGCGCCGTCCTGCCAGTTTCCTTCTTCGCGACGGCTGAGCAGGTGATAGCGGAAGCGGTCGGCGTGATAATGGGCGTGAATATACTGAACCGGTTCGCCGTCGGCCCGGCGCATGATCCGCTCGATCCGGAGCAGGGGCGACCCGATCGCCACCTGGAGCGCCGAGGCCGCAGCGGTGTCGGCGCCGACTGACGAGATCCACAGCTCCGCCTCATGCGGCGTCGCCCCGGCTCGCTCCAGCAGGTCCAGCATGGACTGTTCAGCGAAGGCGGCGTCGTCACATCCGCTGGCCACGAACTCCGGCAACCACGACACCAGATAGGAAAACGGCGTCTCGCCCAGCCGACGCAGGCGGGTGATGCGCCTCACGGGCGCGCCGGGGCTGACGGCCAGCGCGTGCGCGACGTCGCTATCAGCCGCGACGGACCGGCTTTCCAGCAACTCGACCTGGGTTTCGTGCCCCATGGTCTTGAGCGATCCATCAGGGTGGAGAAGGATCCTGTCACCACAGGCAGTTCGACCTGCGGCGCCACCACCGTGCCGCGGCCCCGATGGCGCGTGACCAGGCCCGCATCGGCCAGTTCATTCATGGCGCGCTTGATCGTTATTCGCGACGCGCCCAGCAGTTCTGCGATCTGATGCTCACCGGGCAACAGGGAGCCGGGCGGAAACACGCCGCGCCGGATCCGCTCGGCGAGCAGCAGCCGAACCTGATGATACAGGGGGATCGGCAGCCGGTCGTCCAGAAGCTCGGGACGCAGGTCCAAGGCGTCGTCTGTCGGCGGGGATGATGTCATGCCGCCTTGTGTGGCGTGCGGCGGCGATGGAGACAAGCCGGAGTGGCCAAGCCGCTAAGGTCTGATAATAAGCACAAGTTCGCTAATTGACGACGCAGGCCCTGACGCCGGCGTGTGGAGGATGAGCTTGGCCAGACAGGGCGCCGGGGCAGGGACCGATATCGGTCGACGCAGCCTCAAGGCGGACGGCGGTTCCAGCAGCCTGCCGATCTACCACCAGCTGACCACCATTCTGCGTCAGCAGATCAAGGACAGCGCCTTTGCGCCGGAGCAGCCGCTGCCGTCCGAAATGCAGCTGGCGGCGGCCTATGACGTGTCGCGCGTGACGGTGCGGCGCGCGCTGGATCTGCTGGAACGCGAAGGCTGGATTCGACGCAAGCATGGCGTCGGCACCTTCGTCGCCCCCCGTGCTGATGAGGCGCAGCGAGAGGAAAGCCGGGTGTCGGGCCTGGTCGAGAACCTCATCACCCTGGGGCTTGAGACGACGGCGCGGCTGCTGGCCTATGAGCCCGAGGCGCCGACGCCGGCCGCCGTGCTCCAGGCGCTGGGCCTTCCCGCCGACGAGCGGGCGCTGCGGATCGAGCGCCTGCGTTTCTTCAAGGACAAGCCCCTGTCGGTGACGACGGTGTGGCTGCCTCGTTCCGTCGCCTCCCTGACGCCCCGCGGCGTCATCGATGACCGGCCGATCATGCGCATTCTGGAAAGCGGCGGGATACGCGCCCAGCGCGCCGAACAGACCATCAGCGCCATTCTCGCCGACGACGCGGCGGCCAATAAGCTGAATGTGGCCATCGGGGCGCCGCTGCTGCGCCTGCGCCGGACGGTGTTCGACGGCGACGGCCGCCCGTTCGAGCACCAAGTCGGCCTCTATAATCCTGATCAGTATGAGTACCACATGCTGCTGACGCGCGATAACAGCTCGGCCCGTCCGCAGTGGCGCCACATCGGTTGACGCGAAGCGCGGCGGGACAGGCCCGCCGCGACCCCGTCGGGATCAGACGCCGAACTTGCGCAGCGGCACGTCGGCCAGAGGAATGGTCGTCGTCTTCTCTTCGGTGAAGAAGGCCATGGAGGCGGCGGCGCCGTCGCGGCCCAGGCCTGAATCCTTCACCCCGCCGAACGGCGCGCGCAGTTCACGCACCATCGGGGTGTTGACCCACATCAGACCGGTGCGAACGGCCTGACTGACCCTCAGGGCCTTGTCCACGTTTTGCGTCCAGCAATAGCCGACCAGGCCGAACTGGCTTTCATTGGCCATGCGGACGGCGTCCTCCATGTCGCTGAATTTCACGAAGGCGGCGAAGGGGCCGAAGATTTCCTCCTGACAGACGCGGTCGCTGTTGTTGGGCGCCAGGACGGCGGTCGGCTCGATGAAATAGCCTGGTCCGTCCAGCGCCTTGCCGCCGGTCAACAGGGTCGCGCCCTGACTTTTGGCGATGTCGACATAGGACAGGATGTGCTGACGGTGGCGGGCGGAGGCGATGGGGCCGATCTCTGTGGCGTCGTCCAGCGGGTCGCCGACGCGGATCTTTCGCGCCCGCTCGACGAAGCGATCCACGAACTCGTCGAAGATGGAATCCTGGACCAGAATGCGCGACCCGGCCAGGCACTGTTGCCCGTTGTTCGAGAAGATGGAGATCAAGGCGCCGTCCAGGGCCCGCTCCTGATCGGCGTCGGCGAAGATGATGTTGGCCGACTTGCCGCCCAGCTCCATCGCCGCCGGTTTCAGCCGTCGTCCGGCCGCCTGCATGATGTGGCGGCCCGTCTCGGTCCCGCCGGTGAAGGAGATCAGATCGACCTCGGGGTGATCCACTAGGGCGGCGCCCGTCACCGTCCCGCGCCCGTTCACCAGGTTGACCACGCCCGGCGGGGTGATGGTGTTGATGATCTCGACCATGCGGGCCAGGGACAGCGGAGTCTGCTCCGACGGCTTCAGCACGCAGGTGTTGCCGAAGGCGATGGCCGACGCGACCTTCATCGACGCCAGCGCCAGCGGCGAGTTCCACGGCGCGATCAGGGCAGCCACGCCGACGGGATGGCGCGTGACGAAGGTCAGGTGATCCTTGATCTGCTGCCAGACCTGGCCGGGCTGCTGGCTGATCGCCTCGGCGAAGAAGCGGAAATTATAGCCTGCGCGCACGACCTGGCGGCTGAGAACGTCGCGCAGGACGATGCCGGCATTCAGCGTTTCCAGCGTCGCCAATTCCACGGCGTGGGCGTCGATGGCGTCAGCGATCCGGTAAAGGATCGCCTGTCGGGCCTCTACCGACATCTCGCGCCAGGCGGGATCGTTGAAGGCCCGGCGGGCCGACCGGACCGCACGATCGACTTCCTCGGCGTCGGCTTCCTGCAGTTCGGAGATGACTTCGCCGTTGCCCGGATAATAGGCGGGCAGACGATGGCCGCCGCGCTCTGCGACATAGGCGCCGTCAATCAGGCTGGTGACCGTTTTGGGAGCCCAGTCGAACGGGGAGGCGGGGAGGGACATGAGCGGTCATCCTGATACTGTGGCGACTTGTGTTGTGTTTAAGCTAATACGTGATCGAGGCGGATCGCAAGGCGAGAGGGCGCGGTGAGGCAAAAGCTGCGTTATCGGCCCTTTGAGGCGTCGAAGTTTCCTTGAACGCACGAGGCTGCAGAGAAGTCTGCGACTCTTCCCTTGCCGGATTGTCGAACAAATGTATTAAGTCAGATACAAGTAGGCATGAGGTCGCCAATATGCAGCAATGGGACGCCCAAGTGGTCATCGTCGGCGCCGGCCCGGTCGGGTTGAGCGCGGCCTTGAGGCTGGAAGCTTTCGGGATTTCGGCCATCGTGCTTGAGGCCGAAACGGAGCTGCCGGAAGACCTGCGGGCGTCGACGTTTCATCCCCCGACGCTGGACATGCTGGCGCAGTACGGGCTGGCCGAGCCGCTGATCGCTCAGGGGCTGAAGTGCGAACAGTGGCAGATCCGGCATCATGAAACCGGCGAACGCGCCGTCTTCGACCTGTCCTACCTGCACGGCGAGACGCAGCATCCCTTCCGGCTGCAGTGCGAGCAATTTCGTCTGTGCCGTATCCTGGCCGACCACCTGTCAGATGCGCGGCATGTCGAAATCCGTATGGGCGCAACGGTGTGCGCCGTGGATCAGGATGCAGACGGCGTCAACGTCACCTATGAGCAGGGCGGTCAGGCGCAGACTCTGCGCTGTCGCTATCTGATCGGGGCGGACGGCGCCCGCAGCGCGGTGCGGACCCTGCTGGGGTGGGAGCTTGACGGCAAGACCTATCCTGAGACGACCATCCTCGCGATCACGGACTTCCCTTTCGAAGAACATCTGGAGGGGCTTTCGAACGTCAACTACTGCTGGACGGACGGCGGCACCTTCTCCCTGCTCAAGCTGAAGGATTTCTGGCGCTGTAGCCTCTATCCGCGCGGCGAAGAGTCCATCGAGGACGCGCTGGAGCCCGCCAGCATCGAGCGCAAGCTTCAGGCCATCGTCGCAAGGGACGAACCATACAAGGTGCTGGAGATCCGTCCCTATCGCGTGCACATGCGGATCGCGCCGGACTACCGCAGCGGACGGGTCGTGCTGGCGGGCGACGCCGCCCACATCAACAGCCCGTCCGGCGGAATGGGCATGAATGGCGGCGTCCATGACGCGTTCAACCTGACCGAGAAGCTGAAGGCCGTGCTGGAAGGCGCCGACGAGAGGCTGCTGGATCTCTACACCCGCCAGCGCCGCCCTATCGCCGAGCAGGAGATACTGGCCCAGGCGGATCGCAACCGTGGGCGGATGCAGGAGCGCGACCCGGAACGCCGCAAGGTCATGATGGCCGAGATGCAGGCCATGCTGGCCGATCCTGTGCGGCACAAGGACTATGTGATGCGGTCATCCATGATCGACGGCCTGCGCAAGGCGGCGACGCTGACCTGAGGCGAGGCTCCTCCGCGCGTCGCTGCTTGAGGGAGCATCGGCGAAAGCGGAAGGGGGCGCGGGCGACGGGCCGGGATGCGAAGGCGTCCCGGCCCGTTTTCGCATCAGGCGCCTAACTGTCCCTTGAGGGCGTCGACCTCTTCCTGAAGTACGTAGAACACACGGTCGGTCAGCGCCGCGTGGCGCGCGCGGCGCGCGGCCTGTTCCTGCTCGGTCAGGACATGATGATCGACGGCGTCTGGCGACAGAACGCCCTGGGCGGCCAGCAGGTTTTCCAGCGTCGCCACCCGGTCGCTCAACCCGGCCACCTCAGTCACCAGGGCGGTGATGATGGCGGTCAGCCGGTCATTGGCGGTGTCTTCGAAGAAGGTCGGGCGGGGCGGCTTGGGCGTGGACATCGGGAAACTCCTCGAAACGAAATCAGAATAGGGCGTCAGGCGATCTTCAGCCGGGCGTGAACGGCGGGGAAACGGCTCCATAACCGTTCGCGCCAGGCAGCGTCGGCGCCAGCCATTCCGTGATCAGCGGCCGCTCTTCCAGTCCCAAATGACGCGCGACCGACCAGGCTGTGGCCAGGTTGGAGGACAGGATCGGGATATCCGTTTCCTCGCTGGCAACGGCCAGGGCGGCCAGGCTTGGCGCGCCCGTTCCCATGACGATCACGGCGTCGGCGACGCCCGCCTTCAGGCCTTGGCGCAGCCCTGTCAGCAGGGTGGCGGCCGTCTGGCCGTAGATCGGGTGGGCCGCGCCATGCGCGAGGGGCGACTGGATGACAGCGGCCACATCATATCCCGCCGCGCGCCAGTGGTCCTGAGCGGCCTCGGTCAAGGCAGAAGGGTAAGGGCTGACCAGGGTGATGCGCTGCGCTCTCAGCGATTGCAGGCCATCCTTCAGCGCATCGGCGGCGCAGACGACAGGACAGGGCCCGTGGCGACGCTCCAGCGCTTCCGGCCGACGCCGCGAAGGGCCCAGCAGATAGGTCGAGCCGGTGCAGGCGAACGCAACGGCGTCCAGAGGCGCGTCGCCGAAAGGGGCCAGCCATTCCTCAAGCCGCGTCTCATAGGCCCTCAGTCTGGCGCTCATCTCGGAAGCGGGCGCATACATGCGCGCTGTCAGCAGGTTCACGTCCGGCGGCATCAGCAGCGACAGCTCGGGCTCGGCGGTCGGGTTTTCGGCCGGGGTCAGCAGGGCCACCACGCCGCGCGCGCCCAGATCGGGCCGATCGTGCTCCACACCGGATGCAGCGTGACCAGGGGGCGGCGAGATTGAAGGCATGGTCCGATCCGACGAAGAGACTTCCGCATAAGAGGTATTTGAGATAATACATCATGAAAGACTGAACGCCAGTCGAACATGGAGGAGAGCGCATGATCATCGACCGTACGGCCACCCATGAACTTCTGGCGCGGCCGCTTCACGACGAGGCGGCGCGCACCCAGTACATCGTGCAGTTGAAAAACCGGCTGCGCCGCTATGAGGACGCCAACAAGGTCGCCCTGGACGCCCGCGCTGGGCCCGCCTTCAAGGCCGCCTCGGGCAGGGCGCCCGAAACCGTCGAGGACATCACGGCGGCCATGGTCCGTGATCCCTTCTACCAGATCTGGAGCGCCTTCAGCCGCAGCGCTCAGGACGTCATGTGGAACTCGGTGGGAGAGACCATTCATCGCGAACTGCCGCGCATGAAGGAGGTCGCCGTCAGTCTGGCCCAGGCGCCGGCGGGCGGCAGCTGCGAAACCAGCCCCGACTTTGCGGCTCCGGCCGACGCCTATGCCGGCCACATCCACGGCCAGCCCGGCGGCTATATGCTGGGCGAGGGTTCAGCCGACGACTTCACGGCCGGGGCCTTCTATGAAAGCGGCGGAAACGCCTATTCGCTGGGCGTCGGCATCGGCACGCGCGACTCCAAATCTGCGGCCGTCATTGAATTCCTGGCTGAGCGTTATCCCGGCTTCAAGCCGCGTCGCATTCTGGATCTGGCCTGTTCTTCGGGAGGCGCCACGGTCGGCTATGCGGCGGCCTTTCCCGAGGCCGAGGTTTACGGCGTCGACGTGGCGCCGGGTCTGCTGCGCTACGCCCATATCCGGGCCGAGGCGATGGGATTGAAGGCGCACTTCCGTCAGATGGATGCGGGCGCCATGCCGTTCGAGGACGAAAGCTTTGATCTGGTCGTGTCGCACAACATGATGCACGAGGTCTCGCGCTCTTCGCTCGGCCGCATTTTCAGCGAGGCGCGCCGTGTGCTGCGTCCCGGCGGCGTGGTCGTGCACCAGGACGTGCCGATGAAGGGCGCCGATTTCAGCGCCTTCGAGAAGTTCATCTTCGCCTGGCAGACCAAGAACAACGACGAACCCTTCTGGGACGAGTTCCTGGCGACACAGGCGCCGGACGTCATGCTCGAAGCGGGTTTCCCGGCTGACGAAGTGCTGGAGACGACGGTGCGGATGCGGGACGGCCCGCGCGCCTGGTATATCGTGCTGGGCGAGAAGCCCGACGCTGAGGGACGTCGCGGCACGGCTCTCACCCGCTGATCGACCCGGCGATCAAATGATGAAAAAGGCCCCGGACGCATCGCCGTCCGGGGCCTTTTGCATTACCGGCCAGAAGCTGCCCGAGGCCGGGGCCTCAAAGAAAAAGGGCCCGCAGCGTGAACTGCGGGCCCAACCAGCTTCCGGGAGGCAGGTCAGAAGTTGGCTTCGTAAGTCAGGCCGATCTGACGGCCGCGCGGCAGGGAGCCCACAAAGCCGCGACGGTTGGTGGTGAAGTCCGAATAGCGGACGATGCCGACAGGATCGATGTTGTCGAAGATGTTGCGGCCGAACAGGATCACCCGGTGCGGGCCGCGCTCCCACCCCAGCTGCACGTTGGCGGTGTCGCGGCCGTCCACCCAGGCCAGGTTGGCGACCTGATCATATTTCTTGGAGCGGAAGGAATAGGTGCCGTCGACGAAGAAGCGGTTCTCGCCGACGTACCAGGCGTAGTTGCTGCCCAGGGAGTACTGGATCTTGGGCGCGTTGGGGATCGCCTTGCCGCTGACGTCGCCGTCGCCGCCGGTCAGGGTGGCGAAGTCCGGGTCGAACGCATTGGTGTATTCGGAATCCGCATAGGCGAAGGTGCCGCGCACGGACCAGTCGGAGGTGATCTTGGCCTGGGCCTCGACTTCGACGCCCTTGACCTCGACCTCGCCGACGTTGCGGATGAAGGAGACGGTCTCGGTCGAGGACAGATTGGCCACCTGGGTCATCTGCTGGTTCGACCAGTCGATATAGTAGCCGGCGACGTTCAGGCGGACGCGGCGATCGAACAGATCGCTCTTGAAGCCCAGTTCATAGTTCCAGGCGGTCTCTTCGCCGTAGGAGCGATCCGCGGGGCTCAGGCGCACGTCGGTGTTGAAGCCGCCCGGCTTGTTGCCGCGCGCCACCAGGCCATAAAACATCAGGTCGTCAGTGGCCTTGTACGACATGGTGAAACGCGGGTTGGTCGAGCGATAGGTCGCTTCGTAATCGAAGTTGGAATCGCCGCCGGTCAGGTGGAGCTTTTCTTCGGCGACCCGCACTTCGGCCGTGCCCGACAGCTTGTCGGTGAAGTCGAAGCCGACCAGGCCGAAGGCGGCCAGGTTTTCCGTTTCGATCGTGCCGTTGTCCTGCAGGGCGCGTGAGACATAGCGATAACGCCCGTCCCAGCGGTCGCTGTTGAAATAATAGGCCCCGGCCATCCAGTGCAGGCGTTCGCCGCGCGGCGAGGCGATGCGGAACTCCTGGCTGAAGCCCTTGATGTTCACCCGGTCGTCGACATGCAGCGAACCGCCCAGCAGACGCTGGGGCAGGTAATCAAGGTCGGCCTTTCGATGCTCTTCGGAATCGTTATAGGCGCTGATCGAGGTCAGGGTGTAGCCGCCGTGATCGTATTCGGCGGTCAGGCTCAGACGGCCGGTCTTGCGTTCCACGCCGCCGCCGCCGATTTCATCCAGATTCAGGCCGATCATGTCGGGCGTGACGTTGATGGCGCCGCAATAATACTGGGTGCGCGTGTTCAGATAGCAGTTGTTGGCGCTCGAGCGTTGGATCGCCATCGGCTCGTGGCCGTCGTTGTTATGGGCGTACGAGCCGCGCAGGATGAAGCTCAGTTCCGACGTCGGCGTGTACATCAGCGCCAGGGTGCCGCCGACGGTCTTTTCCTGACCGATGGTCTTGCCGTCGCTGGGCGTGCCGGGCGCGTTGTTCCGGTACTCGCCGCCATAGGTGTAGTAGTTGACGGACGCCTGGGCCGACAGCACGTCCTTCACCAGCGGCCCGCTGAGGCCCATCAGGAAGTTGTATTCGTCATGCTCGGCCGCGGTGGCGCGGATCAGGGCCTCGACGTCCTGCGACGGCTTGCGTGTCGTGTAGCTGATCGCGCCCGAGAAGGTCTGGCGGCCGTACAGGGCCGACTGCGGTCCCTTGATCACCTCGACCTGATCGACGAAGGCCATTTCGGTGGCGAACAAGCTGTCCGGGATATAGACGCCGTCGATGAAGGAGGCGGCGTTGGGCGCGCCGAAGACGTTGGCCTGGCCGCGAATGACCGGGCGCTCGAAGCGGCGGCCCTGGTCTTTCTCGATGTTCAGACCCGGCGCGATCGAGGACAGATCCGTAACGTCTCGAATGCCGCGACGCTGCATTTCCTCGGCGTTCAGGGCGGTAATGGCCAGCGGGACCTCTTGCAGACGCTCGCTGGTCTTGCGTGCGGTGACTATGATGTCATCGACCTGGGCGGTTTCTTGGGCTGCGGCGACGCTGGCCAGGACGCTGAAGCCGGCCGCGACGGCAGTCATGGCTAAGGCGTGGGTACAATGTTTCACGGTGGCTCCCCTGTCATGCCCTCTTGGCCGAGCATGTATCTTTATGAATACGTGCGATGTCGACATAACCTGAGCTTTCTGTCAATCAGTCCACATGAAAACCTGACAAACGCACGCGACGAGCCGTGCCGTTCGGTCGTCCCAGGGCTGCCCTAGAATTTAGAGGTATTCAAATGCACTCGTCATGGCTGGGCCGTGCGCGCAAGGCGCTGTCGTGCGGGCCGCCCCCGGATAGCGCACAGTGGTCTGCTCGACGCCCAGAGCGTGACGCTCCCGACTTTCGCCTAACTCCTAGGCAGACTGCAGGTTACCGGTCGCCTCGCGCCAACCGGCGGGCCTGACCGCCTTTCTCTCCAGCAGGTCCTTTCGAGGTTAAGCGCGTGACGCCAGCGCGGCTGATCCAGAGGTCGGGATGGGGCGTATTGTGCGCGGGTGCGGTTTGGAGTTCCGACTGTCGTGAAGCGCTTACCTCATCAGGCAGAGCCGGCGGATTCCGGGATGATCGTCTACTACGACGGCGGGTGCCCGCTCTGCTCTCGGGAAATCAGGGTGATGCGGCGGCTGGACCGTCACAGGCGTCTGTCCTTCCTCGACGTGACGCGGCACGATGTGGGGGATATGGACCGCGACGCGCTGCTCCGTCAGTTTCATGTGCGCGGGACCGACGGTCAGACCGTTAGCGGAGCCGCAGCCTTCGCCGCCGTCTGGCGCGAGCTTCCGGCTTTGAACTGGCTCGGCCGACTGGCGACAATCCGACCTGTCGCCGCAGTTCTGGAGTGGGCCTACCGAGGCTTCCTGCGCCTTCGCCCTCGCCTGCAGAGGGTCGTTCGCCGCCTGGAACGCGAAGGCGAGGGGGTATAATGCAGGCCCCGCGCTCAGCGATGATCCTGGGCTGGTCCGGCGTTCTGCCCTTTGCCGGCCTTGTGGGGGCTCTGGCGTTTGGGCTGGGCGATTCTGAACAGGTCGCGGGCGCCCTGCGGCTGTACGGGGCGATTATTCTGTCCTTCATGGGCGGCGTCCACTGGGGCGTCGCGACGTTGAGAAATGAAGATGAGGCGCCGCCTTATGTCGTCAGCGTCCTGCCCGCGCTGTGGGCCTTTGCCATGGGGTTCGCCCCGACGACGATCGGTCTGGTCGGGCTCGCCGCCGGTTTCTGCCTCCTGCTGGCCTATGATCTGAGACGCGTCCGGCGTGGCGACCTTCCGCAATGGTATGGTCGGATCCGTGTATGGCTCACTTTGGCAGTCTGCGTTTGCCTGATCGCGGCGTCCGCCGTGCTCCTGACCGCTAGACTTTGACGCCGAGATCGCGGGTCTTCCCCAGGATCTGAGCCGCATCGTCGCCGAGCGCCGCGCCGACCTTCACCGGCCTAAGCCTTCGTCCGCGCCGCTGATCGGCGCAGCGCCGAGAGCCAGCCGCGCGGCTTCCGCCTCTGCCAGCAAGGCGGCGCGTTTCGCCTCTCCAAAGCCGTCCAGCGTGCGATAGGGCATGGCCAGGCGGGCGTTGTGGCGAAGGCGCGGGCGATTGCGTTCCAGGAAGCCCCAGTAGAGACGGTTGAACGGACAGGCGCCATCGCCGCTCTTGCCCTTCACGTCATAGCGACAGCCGCCGCAGTAGTCGCTCATGCGCTGGATATAGGCGCCGGACGCCGCGTAGGGCTTGGAGCCGACGATCCCCCGTCCGCAAAGGTCGCCATGCCCCGCGTGTTCGGCATCTCGACCCACTCATAGGCGTCGGCATAGACGGTCATGTACCAGTCATCGACGGCGTCGGGATGAACCCCCAGCATCATGGCCAGATTGCCGGTGATCATCAGGCGCTGGATATGGTGGGCGTAGGCGTTGGCGCGGGTGGCGGACACCACGTCGGCGACGCAGGCCATGTCCGTCTCGCCTGACCAGAAGAACCAGGGCAGGGTGCGGTCCGCGTCCAGAAAGTTCATGCGCCCGTACTCGGGCGTTTTCAGCCAATAAACGCCGCGCACGAACTCTCGCCACCCCAGGATCTGGCGGATGAAGCCCTCGACCGCGTTCAGGGGCGCGGCGCCGGCCCGATAGACGGCTTCGGCTCGTCGGCAGACGTCCAGCGGGTCCAGCAGGCCCATGTTGATCGCCGTCGAGACCAGGCCGTGCCACATCCAGGGCTCGCCGTGCGCCATGGCGTCCTGCCAGTCGCCGAAGGCGGGCAGGATGCGCGCCAGAAAGGTCTCCAGCGCGGCCTCGGCCTCTTCGACCGTGGTCGGCCATCCGAAATCGTCCAGATCGCCGAAATGGTCGGGAAACAGGCGCGCGACGTCGGCGATCGCGCCCTTCGTCGTGGCCGAGGGGGCGGTGCGCAGCCGAGGGGGCGGGCGCAGTCCCCTGGTCAGCTTCTTGCGGTTCTCGGCGTCGTAGTTCCAGCGACCGCCTTCGGGATCGGCGCCCTCCATCAGCAGGCCCGTCTCGCGGCGCATCTCGCGATAGAAATACTCCATTCTGAGTTCGCGCTTGTCGGCGGCCCAGCGTCGAAAACGAGCATGGGAACAGATGAAGCGCCGGTCCTCGCGGATCTCGACCGGCAGGCCGGCGGTCGCGGCGAAGGCCGCGAAGGCTTCGGCCAGCCTGACTTCGCCGGGCTCGGTGATCACGACGCGGGCATAGGTGTCGTGCGTAAGGGCGCGATGCAGTTCGCCTATGATGGAATGCGTGTTGTCGGGGGCGTCGATGCGGACATAGCGAACCGTCACGCCTCGCGCCGTCAGCCGGTTCGCGTGCGCGCGCATGGCGGCGAAGGTCAGCGCGATCTTCTGCTTGTGATGACGCACATAGGTCGCCTCGTCCCGCACCTCCGCTATCAGCACGACGTCGCGCGCCGCCTCCAGATCAGTCAGGCCGGCCAGGCTGTCTGAAAGCTGATCGCCGAGCACCAGCCGCAGGATCCTCGCGTCATCCACCCGCGTCATGACGGCATCGACGAAGGACGGACAGGCTTGCCCGCATCATCGACGGGCGTCTTTCGGGAGGCGCAACGCGCGCTGCAGTAGATCACGTTCGGCCAGTCTCTTTGCCATTTCTTGCGCCACGCGAAGGGCCGGGCGCAGACGGGACAGGTCTTGGAAGGCAGGTCCTTCTTCTGAACTCGCCGCATCCAAGTCACCTTCCGCCCTGCAAGAGGGGTCCCGCCTCAGTCGGGCTTTATTACGCTCCAGCCCTCGGTTGGATCAGGTCTAGCCGCCTCCATTCAGCGGACTGTCGGGGAAGGGGCGGCTTTGGGGCCTGTCGAGGGGCCCTTTCTCGTCACGAGGAGGAGGCCTCAGAGGACCGGCCCCGCGTCTTCCAGAGCGACCACAACACCCCGGCGGCCAAGATGAAGGCCGTGATGGCCAGCGACCATTCCGCAGGAAACTTCTCCCAGCCCAAGAGGTCGGCCACAAAAACCTTGCCGCCTATGAACACCAGCAGCACGGCCAGCGCCTGCTTGAGATAGGCGAAGCGGTGGATGATGGCGGCGAGCGCGAAATAGAGCGCCCGGAGCCCCAGGATGGCGAAGATGTTCGAGGTGTAGACGATGTAGGGGTCAGTGGTGATGGCGAAAATCGCCGGCACCGAGTCCACAGCGAAGATCACGTCCGCGATCTCGATCATCACCAGCGCCAGGAAAAGCGGCGTGGCCCAGAGGGCCGGGCGTCCGGTCTTCGGGTGGGGCTCCCGCACGAAGAACCTCTGGCCGTGCAGCTGGTCGGTGATTCTGAGATGCCCGCGCATCCACTTCACCAGCGGATTGGCGCCCACGTCGGCATGTCCGTCGCCGGCGAAAAACATCTTGATGCCGGTGAAGATCAGGAAGGCGGCGAAGATGTAGAGCACCCAGCCGTACTGGCTGACCAGGGCCGCGCCCGCGCCGATCATGATGGCCCTGAGCACGATGACGCCCAGGATGCCCCAGAAAAGCACTCGGTGCTGCAGCGCCCTCGGAATAGCGAAGTAGCCGAAGATCATGGCGATGACGAAGACGTTGTCCATCGCCAGCGACTTCTCGATCGCGAAGCCTGTCAGGTATTCCATGCCCGACTGGCTGCCCAGCTCCCGCCAGACCCAGCCGCCGAAAAGGAGCGCGACGGCGATGTACATGCTGGAGAGCAAGAGGCTCTCACGCACGCCGATCTCGTGCTGGTCGCGGTGAAGGACGCCCAGGTCCAGCACCAGCAGCGCCACGACCACGCCCATGAACGCCAGCCACATCCAGGCCGGCTTGCCCAGCCATTCGGTCAGGAAGAAAGTCATCAGGTCCATAAGGACACCCCTTGTTCAAGGAGCGACCCCGGCGCGCAATTTGGGGGATCGACCAGAAAGGGGTAGTCGCGCACCGAGATCACTCGATGCGGTCCGACATCACGTCTGCCATCAGACGTCAGAGGGGCCCGGTCCGCTGATCCATAATTTACCGGGCCCGAACTTTCCCGGCAAGCCGAAACCGATGCGGGGCGGCCGAGCCTAGTGCAGGATAGACGGACTGGGCGGCGGCGCCCCGAGCGAGAGCGGCCAAGCGCCGATCTGGCCTGTTCCGCGCCGGGCGTTCTGCCAGCCAAGCGAGGCGCCTGGGACCGCCTTTGCGCCGTCCCAGGCGGAACCCCTCAGTAAGTGTAGGTCAGGTCGACGCCCCACATTCTGGGTTCGGTGATGTTCACGAACGGCGTGCCCAAGGTGGTGGCGGTGATGTTGTTCACGCCGGTCACATACTGGTTGTCGAACAGGTTGTTGACGTAGAAACCGACCTGATAGCGCTCGTCCGCATTGCGCCAGTAGAGACGAACATCCGTTCGGTTCTGCGCCTCGGAGGGATCGAACCAGGGGTCTGAAGGCAAGAACCCTGACCCGTGGACGTCTTGTTGCAGCGACCTTCGCCGCGATAGGCGTGGATCAGCTGCATGTCGAGCGAGCCGGCGCCGCCGAGGTCGCGCCGATAGGAGCGCCCGCCGCCGCTGACCATAGCGGTTCGCCCGTCGGCTGGCCGGCCAGATCGCCGTCGTCGGTCATCTTTCGCTTGTAGGTGGCGTCGATGTACTGGGCGTTGGCGAACAGGTTCAGGCCGTCCAGAGGCTGCACGTCCAGTTGCATGTCGAGGCCCCAGGCGGTGTCGTCGCTGGTCTCGACCAGATACTGCGGCACATTGGACCCCGCCGGTGTGACCAGCCGGATCGACTGCTTGCCGTCGTAGTCATACTGGAAGGCCGAGATGTTGAAGCGGGCGTTGGGGCCCAGGCTGCTCTTCAGCCCGATCTCGAAATTCTGCACGTCTTCATTGTCGAAGCGCGAGGCGACCTCGACGCTGTTGAAGCCCCCGGCCTTGTAGCCCTTGGCGTAGGAGAAGAAGACCATGGCGTTGTCGGTCAGGTGATAGTCCGCGACGAAGCGCGGGCTGAGGTCGGACCAGGAGTCGGACAGCTTGCAGGCCACGCCTTCCTGGACCGTGACGCCGTTGTCGCACTGAACCCCCGCCAGGCCTGACAGGTCGAAGACGAAGTCGGAATACAGATAGCCCAGCGCCGGCCCCATGTAGGTATCCAGCACGAAGTTGACCGTGGGGTCGTTGAGCACGGCGTCCAGTCCGGGCGCGACGCGCGGGCCGTTCAGCCACTGGAACGTCTTCTTGTCGCGGGTATAGCGCAGGCCGAACGTCAGGTTCAGGCGGTCGTTGGCGGCCCAGATGACGTCGGCGAACACGGCGGTCGCATCGAAATCGCCCTCGTTGATCATGTCCTCCTGCCAGCTGTGGCCCAGCGTGCTGGCGGGGATTCCGGCCATGCCCAGGATCATGTCGGCCAGCGAGAACAACGGCTGTCCGGCCGCATTGGTCAGGATGGTGTTGATGCTGTCGGTGGTGGCGTAGGTGTCGCTGCGCTGTTCGGCGTGTTCGCTGTAGTAGCTGGCGCCGGCGATCCAGTTGAACGCGCCGTGTTCGCCGGCGAAACGGAATTCCTGGTACCAGGACCGGTTCTTTTCGCGGTTGTTGGTGTCGAAATACAGATCCGGCCGGTTGGTGCCGTCCTCGTCCTCGCGGTTCTCGGTGCTGAAGCGGCGAGCCGAGGTCAGGGAGGTGAAGTCGATGTCGCCGAAGGCGTGGGTGATCGTCAGCGTGCCCTCGTCCAGGCGACGCGTCTCGTGGTTGTCGATGACGTCATTGCGGATTCCGGCCTTGAACGGGTTCAGATAGTCCGCAGGATTCGACGGAAAGGGCGGCAAACCCGGTGCGGCGGGCAGGGGGCGACGCCGATCGCCGGGCGGGCGTCCTGATCGATCTCGTCATGGGTCCAGCTGAGGATCATCTGCGTCTGGGGACCGACATCCCAGCGCAGGGCTGCACGCGCGGCCCAGTTGTCCTCGCGGTCATAGTCCTGGCCGCTGGCCTCATCGATGAGCCAGCCGTCGCGGCGGTTCACCAGGGCGTTGACCCGCAGGGCCAGGGCGTCGTTGATCGGCAGGTTGACCAGACCCTCGAAGCGGCGCTTGTCGTATTCGCCCAGCCGGACGCCGAGGCGGGCTTCGAATTCGTCGCTGGGCTTGTTGGTGGTGATGGATACGGCGCCGGCGGCGCTGTTGCGGCCGAACAGGGTGCCTTGCGGCCCTTTCAGCACCTCGATCCGGGCCACGTCGCTGAACGCCAGCAGGCCGGCCCGAGCGCGCCGCATAGACGCCGTCGACATAGACGCCCACCGCCGGGTCCGTGCCGACGCCGAAGTCCGACGTCGAGACCCCGCGAATGCTGTACTTGGCCTGGGTCGGACTGGTGTTCGACACCGAGAGCCCCGGCACGAAGGCGGAGATGTCGCCCATGTCGTCCGCCGCCAGCGATTCCAGCGTCTTGGCCGTGACGACGCTGACCGTGATCGGGACTTCCTGCAGGCTCTGTTCGCGCCGTTGCGCGGTGACGACGACGTCATCGAGGGTCGTGGCCTCCTGCGCCGTCGCCAGACCCGGCGCGGCCATGGCGGCCAGCGCCACGCTCCCCGCCAGCGTCGCCTTGCGACAGTGTTCCATCTTGATCATCGCAGCCCCTCCCAAAGCCCCGTTTCTCAAACTTCAAGAAACAGAATATTATTCCGTTTGACAAGGGGCTGTGGCTCGATGCGGCGTATGGAAAGGCGTCAAGTCATGTTAGACGGCCTGCAGACTGGAATGGAGGGCGGCAGTGACCTCGCGCGCGTCGCAAGAAATCATCACCACGCTGGAACGCCGCGCCGCGCCGATGCAGCAACGTGCGCGCGATAGAATCACCCGGGTGCTGGCGGCGACCGAGAAGCTCCTGGCCTCGACCTCCGTCGATACGATCACCACCAGCGCCATCGCGGCTGAAGCCAATGTGCCGGTCAGCTCGATCTATCGCTACTTCCCGAACGTCTTCGCCATCTACAAGGAACTGTTCGAGACCCTGGTGGCGCAGCTGCACGCCCGCATTGCGGAGATCATGGAGAACCCCGAGTTCACGTCATGGCGCGAGCGCCATCTGCAGGTGATGCGGACCCTGCGCAAGATGCTGGACGAGGACCCCGCCTATCGCCCCCTGTTCCATCTGATGCTGACGACGCGCGAACTGCGGATCGTCAAGGAACAGGCCAATGCCCAGATCGCGGCCTATCTGGCGGCGCGGTGGGAGCAGGGGCTGGACGGCTTCCAGGGCGACGCGCCCCTGGCCGTCGCCCGCATGGCCACTGAGATTTTCACCTCGTTTGAAACTCTGACCAGCGGCGAGGCCCAGTCGGAATGGACCGACCGTCTGTTCGCGGAGGCGACCGTGGCGCTGGAGCGTTATCTGTCAGCCTATCTGCAGGACTGATCGGGCGCAGACGGCTCAGGCCATGCGTCGGAAAAGCGCCAGCTTGCCCGGGGTGAAGGGCGGATAGCGGATGCTGGCGTCCAGGGCGAAGCCGCGTTTCAGCACGGCGCGCCGATGGCTGAAGGCCTCGAAACTGTAGCGTCCGTGGTAGGCGCCCATGCCGCTGGCCCCCACGCCCCCGAACGGCAGGTTCGGATTGGCCATGAAGATCACAGCATCGTTGATGGTGGCCGAGCCGGATCGCGTGGCGGCGATGATCCGGTCAGCCGTCGCCTTGTTCCGGGTGAAGGCGTAGAGCGCCAGGGCAGGCGCGCGGGCGTTGATCGCCGCCAGGGGTTCGTCCAGCGTCTGATAGGGCAGGACCGGCAGGATCGGACCGAAGATCTCCTCGGCCAGAACCGGCGCATCGGCCGCGACATCCGTCAGGATGGTGGGCGCGACATAGCAGGCGTCGACATCGGCCTGGCCGCCCGTGACGGCGCGGCCGTCGGCCAGCAGGCTCTGCAGGCGCGCGGCGTGATGCGCGTTGATGATGCGGCCGTAGTCCGCGCTTTGCCGTGGATCGGGGCCGAACATGGCCGTGACCGCGCGCTTCAGCTCCTCCAGCAAACGAGCCTCGACGGAGGCGGCGACATAGACGTGATCCGGCGCCACGCAGATCTGGCCGGCGTTCAGGAACCGGCCCCAGACGATGCGCCGGGCGGCCACGGCGAGGTCGGCGGTTTCATCGACGATGCAGGGGTTCTGACCGCCCAACTCCAGCACGACCGGGGTCAGATGGCGGGCGGCGGCCGCCATGACGATCCGACCGACCCGTTCGCCGCCGGTATAGAAGATCAGGTCGAAACGCTGGTCCAACAGGGCTGTCGAGACCGCGGCGTCGCCCTCGACCAGGGCGAAGGCGCGGGGGTCCAGATAGCGTTCCACCAGGCGCTTCAGCAGGATGGAGGACTGGACCGCCATGTCCGAGGGCTTGATGACCGCGCAGTTGCCCGCCGCGATGGCCCCGACCAGAGGGGCCAGCACCAGCTGGAAGGGATAGTTCCACGCCCCGATGATCAGGGTCACGCCGTAGGGCGCCGGCTCGATAAAGCTCTTGCCGGGTTGGATCGCCAGGGGTGCGGGTCCGCTGGGGGCGGCTCCATCGGCCCAGATGCTTGCGCGCGAGGGCCGCCTCGCTGGAGACCAGGTCGATCTCGGCCGTACAGGCCTCGGCGAACGGCTTGCCCAGATCCGCCTTCAGCGCAGAAGCGATCTCCGCTTCGTTCTCGACCATCATCCGTTCGAGGGCGGCGAGCTGGGCCCGACGCCAGGCCAGGTCGCGCGTCAGGCCGCTGTCGAAGGCGGCGCGCAGCCGATCCAGGATCGCGGGGATCTGAGGGTCAGGGGTCTGAGCGGCAGGGGTCTGGTGCACAGGGGTCTGGGCCGCGTCTAACGACATGATCCCTCCAGTGAATCGATCCAGGACCGGATCAGGGCGACGCCCTCGTCATGGCGGGTCGAGCGGCCGATCTCGGGCATCATGACGGCCGGATGGGTCGAGTCCATGCGGTAGGCCATGATGGATTCATCCGCCTTGCCCGGCACGATGTCGAACCGCAGGTTCCCCGTGCCAGCGCCCGCCGCGACGGGCGGTTTGCACAGGCCTGCAGACCCGGACAGCGGCGAGGGCGCATCCAGATAGAGCCCCGAGGTGGCGGCGGCTCCCTTGGGGTTGTGGCAATGGCCGCAGTTGACGTCGAGATAGGCCCTGGCGCGGGCCTCGGTCGATGCGGCGGCGTCTGTCCAGGACACCTGAAGCGGCGCCTGGCCAGGATCGGCGACGCCCTTCAGATAGCCCATGGCGGTCAGGCGGCTCAGCTGGTTTTCCGTCCTGTCCGAATAGGCGAAGTCGCGGTTGAGCAGACGGGCCTTAGGGCCGATGGGCTGGATTTCGCGGGTGGCGACATTGGTCGCATGGCAGGCCGAGCACTGGGTCGCATTGGGGACGATGTAGGAGAAGGTTTCGTCCTTGCCGTCCGAGCCCGTCATCGTCAGGGGGACCGCGGCGCCGACGCGGTGCAGGACGGCGTCGGTCTGGGCCTCGTTCCAGAGATAAGTCAGGGCGGTCCAGCCCTCGGGCCGGCGGATCAGCAGGCGGGTTTCGATCATGCGAACCTGCTTGAGCTTCAGGCCGTCGCCTTCATGGAATTGCCTGGGGTCCCCCTGTCGCAGCACGCGGCCCTTGGCGCCGGTCGGGTAGAAGAAGGTCTTGGTGATGACCGTGCCGACCGGGAAGGACAGCGCGTCGTCCGGCGTGTAATCGGCCGAAACGCCCGGCGGCATCCAGATGGTCCGCAGCTTTTGCGCATAGTCGGTGAACAGCGGCGTGGTCAGGTCATACGGCGTGACCCGGGCGCCGAGGATGAGAGCGCCGTCCGATGTCTGAACCATGCCCCATTCCCGAAGGGATTTGGGATTGTCGGCCTCGAAATAGGTCGGCTCCGCCAGAGGCTGGGCCGCGGCCGGAGGCTTGGAACAGCCTGCTGCTCCGATCAGGAGCAGCAGGCCCAGCGAGAGCAGGCGAAGCGGTTTCATGGGCCGTGTCAGGCTTGCGGCAGGACGACCGGCTTGAGCCGGGGCAGGGTGCAGCGGTGCGGCGTGATGTCGGTGTTGGGCTTGGCGTATTTGTTGGGCCCGTCGACGTTCAGGATTCCGGCGTCGCCGTTGTCGATGCAGATCCGCAGTTCAGCGGGCAACTGGCCGTTCACCAGCTTCTTCGGATTGACATAGCCGTCCCACAGGATGTCGGGGAAGCGGCCGGTGGGGCCGATTTGGCGATGCGCAGGGCTTGGAAATCCATGCCGTCCGGCGCATTGCCGCCGCCGCTGAAGCGGTTGTCCTTGATCAGGATGGCTTCGGGATAGGGATCGAAGTCCGCGCTCATGGCGCTGTCGGAATAGCCGGCGGAGAACAGGGCGGAGATGATGATGTTGGCCGTCTTGTTGTCGGCGATCTCATTGTCGAAGATCTCGACCTGATCGTTGGAGTTGACGATCACGCCCGTGCCTGCGGGCACGCTGGCGACCGGGGTGCCGGCGTGGCCGAAGTTGCGCGTGTTGTTGGCGATGGCGCGGTTGTTGTAGACTCGCGTCCGATAGCCGGCCTGCTGAAGCTGGGGCATGTTGAAGACCAGAATGCCGCCGGTGTTGTTGGTCGCCAGGTTTTCATAGACGTCGGCGTCGATGCAGTTCTCGATCTCGATGCCGGCCACGTTGAACTCGGCGCGGTTGCGGCGGACCACCACATTCTGCGACTGGCCGACATAGATTCCGGCGTCGGAGGCGCCGATCGCCACGCTGTCTTCGATCAGGACATTCTTGGTCTGAACCGGATAGATGCCGTAGGCGCCGTTTTCCGTCTTAGGGCCCTGAGTCCATTCCGTGCGGATCTTGCGCACGATGATGTTCTCGCCCTTGTTGATCTTGATGGCGTCGCCCTTGGTGTCCTCGATCGCCAGGTTTTCGATGGTGAAGTTGCTGGCGGTGACCAGCAGCCCCTGGGCGCCGGCCGCCTGGTTGCGGAAGTTCAGGATGGTCTTGTCCATGCCCTGGCCTCGGATGGTCACGCCGTCGACCACGAGGCTCAACTCGGTATCGATGGCGAAGACGCCGGCGGGGATCTCGATCACCGCGCCGGGCTTGGCGTCCATCAACAGCTCCATCAGTTCGTTCTGATAGGTGGTGTTCGCCTTGCTGAGGTCCGTGCCCTTCTCGGCCGTTTTCGACCCGCAGGCGCTCAGAAACAATATCGCCGCGACCGGCAGCCAGATGCGCATTTTCATGATGTCCCCTCCAGAACGCTCGTGAGTGTTCGCCCAGCCCAAGGCTTTCACAAGCTTCATTACGCCGCAAGAAGAAAATGAAACTGTTTCTGTTTTTGGCTACGCTCGACGAATCGTCGGGGTTGTCTCGATGGCCTTCGTCGCCAAGACCTTCGCTCTCGCGCCGCAGTTTCGGCTCGGAAAAGCGTTGCTTTACGTAGGAGCAGGTGGCCACGAATGTGATTTTCAGTGCGCGCCGCCATCGGATCGCGCATCCATATGCAGGGTCGCCTGACCCTTTCGTCCAGGGATGAAGCCCTATGCTGACCGCATCCGCACCACCACGGTTCGCCATGATCGGCGGCGTTCGTATCCCCTTTTGGCGGTCCAGCGCCGTCTGGGCCGTTGGGGCGAACCGGGACAGGCTGACCGCCGCTCTGCGCGGTCATTGGCGCGACGCGGCCGCAGGGCGCCGGTCGGCGTGGGCGGTCGAGAAATGAGCGTCGTGACTGATTCCGCTGACGACCTGGACCAACTGTGGGCCGAGCGTTTCTGGACGAAATTCTATCACAAGGGCGTGCCCGGCTGCATTGAGGACGAGCTGGCGCGCTGGACGTCGGTCCCTCAGTTGTTCGAGGCGGATGCGCTGAAGTTCGCCGACCGGCCCGGCTTCGTCAGCCTGGGTTCGGCAGTGACCTACGGCGATATGCTAAAGGCGGCCAAGAGCTTCGGCGCGTGGTTGCAGTCGGTCGGCGTGCAGCCGGGCGAGCGGGTGGCGCTGATGATGCCGAACTGCCTGCAGTATCCGGCGGCCCTGTTCGGCGCGCTGTTCGCCGGCGCCATCGTGGTCAACGTCAATCCGCTCTACACCCCGCGCGAGTTGAACCATCAGCTCAAGGACAGCGGGGCGGTCGTCCTGGTGGTCATGGACATGTTCGCCGCCACGGTGGAGCAGGCGCGCGAAGGGACCGATCTTCGGCATGTCGTCGTCACCGCCATGGGCGACATGATGGGCGGCCTGAAGGGCGTCGCCGTCAGCGCCATGATGCGTCATGTGCAGAAGATGGTTCCAGCCTATCGCCTGCCTGGCGCGCATCGGTGGACGCGCCTGATGGCCAAGGCGCGGCGAATGAGCTTGCAGCCGGCGCCGATTAGTCCCGAGGACATCGCCTTCCTGCAATATACGGGCGGCACGTCAGGCGTGGCGAAGGGGGCGATGCTGACCCATCGCAACATCCTGGCCAACACGATTCAGGGGCGGGTCTGGCTGCTGGATCAGATTGATCAGACACGGCCTCTGGGCAATGTCACCATGCTGCCGCTGTACCATATCTTCTCGCTGACCGCGAACCTGATGATGTTCACGGGGGCGGGCGGGCGCAACATCCTGATCGCCAATCCGCGCGACGCCAAGCGGGTGGAATGGATCCTGCGCAAGGAGCGCTTCGTGGCCATGACCGGGCTGAACACCCTGTTCGTCAGCCTGATGAAAAGCCAGGCGTTTCGAGAGCGCGACTTTTCGGATCTGAAGTTGACTATCGCCGGCGGCATGGCGACCCAGAGCGTCGTGGCCCAGGAGTGGCAGGCGGTGACGGGCGCGCCGCTGATCGACGGCTATGGACTGACGGAGACGTCGCCGGTGGTCTGCATCGGGCGCGTCGATCTCGAGCATCCGGAAGGGATGGGCTTCGACGGAACGGTCGGCCTGCCGGTGCCCTCGACCGAGGTTCGCATGCGTCGCGAGGACGGCAGCTGGGCCGGGATCGGCGAAGAGGGCGAACTGCATGTGCGCGGCCCGCAGGTGATGCTGGGCTATTGGAAACGGCCCGACGAGACGTCCAGGGTGCTGTCGGACGACGGCTGGCTGGCGACGGGGGACGTCGGGGTGATGCAGGCGGACGGGCGCGTGCGTCTGGTGGATCGGATCAAGGACATGATCCTGGTGTCCGGCTTCAACGTCTATCCCGGCGAGATCGAGGACGTGGTCGCCAGCCATCCTCTGGTCGAGGAGGTCGCCGCCGTCGGCGTGCCGGATGCGGCGCAGGGCGAGCGGATCAAGATCGTCGTCGTGCCGCGATCGCCTGAGCTGACGAAGGAGATGCTGATCGCCCACTGCCGCGCGCAACTGACCGGCTACAAGGTGCCGCGCATCGTCGAGTTCCGCAGCGAACCCCTGCCCAAGACGGCGGTGGGCAAGGTGCTGCGTCGCGAACTGCGCGGCTGATCGCGTTCAGCCTGGGACGGCTGTTGCGCGCTTGTGGGTGATCAGCAAGCCGAACGCCGCCGCCAGGGGGAACATCAGCACGCCATAGACGGCGCCGGGCAGGGTCATCTCCGGGCTGCGCAGCACCGATTGGGCGATGACGATGGCGAGGGTGGCGTTGTGCAGCCCGACCTCGAAGGCGCTGGCGGTGGCCTGCGGGCGTTCGATCTTCAGCAGGCGCGGCACAGCGAAACCTATGCCGAGGCTGAACAGGCAGAACAGGATGACGATCCCCGCCAGGGCCTGGAAGTTGGCGAGCAGCACATCCAGGCTGGACGCCGCCGCACCCAGGATCACCAGGGTCAGGATCACGATTGAGGCGATCCGCACCGGCTTGTCCATCGCCTGGGCGAAGCCGGGTTTCAGCCCGCGCACCAGCATCCCCAGAGCCACGGGAACCAGCACGATCATGAAGACCTCGAGGGTCTTGGTCAGCTGCAGGCCGACCTTCATGTCGCCGGGCTGGAAATAGGCCACGGCCAGGTTGACGATGACCGGCAGGGTCACGACGGCGATGACGGAGTTGATCGCTGTCAGGCTGATGTTGAGGGCCACATCGCCGCGGAACAGGTGGCTATAGAGATTGGCCGTTGTCCCGCCCGGCGAGGCGGCCAGCAGCATCATGCCGACCGCCAGAAGCGGCGGCAGCTGGAACGCCAGCACCAGGGCGAAGCAGATCGCCGGCAGCAGAAGCAGCTGACAGGCCAGGGCCACCGCCGCCGCCTTCGGCTGTCGGCCCACCCGGACGAAATCGGATGGCGTCAAACTCAGGCCCAGGCCGAACATGATGATGCCCAGCGCGATCGGCAGCCCGATCAGGGTCAACGGCGAGCCCATAGGTCATTCCCCCTGTCGTCAGGTCCGCCCTGACAGCGCCCCTTCCGCCGCCGAGCCCGGAAGCTTCGCCAGCGGTATGGAGACCTTCCAGCACAGGGTCGTCGCGCGTCAAGACGGTTCGGAACAGGGCTGGAATCCGGCTAGAACGCCTTTCCTCAAGGCGAGCGGGCGCGGCCCGTGCTTGCTTGACGCAACGGCGGCGCGTCAGGATCGTTGGGGCCGGACGTGATACGGGGTGAAGCGATGGTGATCAGTGGTGTCGGGCTGTGCGTCGCGCTGGCTGCGGGGCCGATGGCGAGCAGCCAGGAGGCGGAGCGGCAGGCTCAACTGACCGCATCTGCGCCTCGAAACGCCGAGGCGTCCCGCACCCCGCTGAGCTATGCAGAGGCTGAGGCGCGGCTGCGTGCGACGTCCAGCCTGAACCGGGCGGCGGGGTATGCGGTAGAGGCGGCGGAGGCTCAGGCGCGCGCCGCAGACGGCCTGAACCGACCGACGGTGTCGCTGGACGCTCAGTTGATCCGCTATCGCAAGACGTTCGACCTGTCTCTGGGCGAGCCGCTGGACCGGGCGCAGTCCGACATCAGCGCGGCCATTCCGGGTTTGATTTCAGGTCTGCCGGGCGTGCCGGGCGATGTTCTGGGCGTCGTGGAGCAGAGGCTGCAGGCGGCTCTGCCGGAGATTTTCGCCGCCCTGCCGCACGACATACGGCTGCAGGTGGACGACACGACGTTTCGCCCCACGGTGACGGCGCTTCAGCCCATCTATACCGGCGGCGCCATCCCGGCCCTGCGTCGGGCGGCGGAGGCCAATCTGGATCTGGCCGAAGCCAAGCGTCGGGAAGCCGTCGATCTGGAGGGCGTCGGGCTGGCCCAGGCCTATTTCGGCCAGGTGCTGGCGGCGGAGGCGCTGAAGATCGCCATCGAAACGCGCGACGGCTTTGATCTGCATCTGAACAACGCGCGCCGCATGGAGAGCGAGGGTTCCTCAGCCGCGCCCAGACGCTTCAGGTCGAGGTGGCGCGCGATACGGCGCAGCGTCAGGTCAACCGCGCCGAGCTCGAGCATGAAAACGCCGTCGCCTCCCTGGCGCGCGTGACGGACCTTGAGGACGGGGCGACGCCGACCACGCCCCTGTTCGTCAACCGCGGCCCGCTGGGACCGGCCGACCTGTTTGTGGACAGCGCGGGGCAGTCGAACGCGCGGGTCATTCAGGCGCAGGCCGGACGCGATCTGGCCGAGGCGGGGGCCGATCTGGCGGCCTCGCGCCTGAAGCCGTCGGTGTTCGCCTTCGGGACCTACAACCTGAACCCCGATGATGCGCTGCCGACCGAGCCGGACTGGGCTTTCGGCCTGGGCGCTCGCTACACCCTGATGTCTTCGGTGGACCGGCGACGGCTGCTCGGCGCCGCGCGCGCCCAGGCCTCGGCGGCGTCGCAGATGGAGCGCAAGGCCCGCGACGACGCCCGGCTGATGGTCACGCGCGCCTATAATCAGGTCGATCTGGCCCGGCGGCAGTTCCTGAGCATGGACAGCAGTCTGGAGGCCGCGCGCGAAAACCTGCGCGTGCAGGAGGTCGGCTTCCGCGAGGGCGAGGCGACGGCCGCCTCGGTGATCGACGCCCGCAACCTGTTGGGAACCGCGCGCCTGCAACGGGCGGCGGCGGCCTATGAATACGACCTGAGCCTGGCGGCGCTGTTGGCGGCGTCGGGCAAGGGTCAGACCCTGAACGATTATCTGCAACGCGACGACCGGATCAGCGCCCCATGACCCATCGCCCCATGAGCGAGACGCCTTCTTCGGCCTATACGCCGCCCAAACCCGCCGAGGCGCCGCCGCCGAAACAGCGCCGTCCGCTTCTGCCGTTGATTGTCGCGGCGGCGGTCGCGCTGCTGCTGGTCTTCATCGTCGTGGGTCTGTTCCTGGCCGCCCGCCCGGCGCCGGATCAGGTGCAGGGCATGGTCGAGGCCGAGACCTTCACCGTCGCCACCAAGGTGCCCAGCCGCGTCGAACGCTTTATGGCGGCGGAGGGCGATCAGGTGACGGCCGGGCAGGAACTCGCGCTGATGAGCAGCCCCGAGGTCGAGGCCAAGGATGCTCAGGCGCGCGCCCTGCTGCAGTCGACGCAGGCCATCCAGTCCATGAGCCGCGAGGGCGCCCGCGCCGAGGACGTGCAGACGGTCGAGTCCATCTGGCGCGCTTCACAGGCGACGGCCCGTCTGGCCGATCAGACCGCGCGCCGGGCCGAAAACCTGTTCGCCGAGGGCGTCATTTCCGCCCAGCGTCGGGATGAGGCGGTGGCCGCCCGCGCCGCAACGGCGTCTCAGTCCGAGGCCGCGCGCCAGCAGTATCTGAAGGCGCAGGCCGGAACCCGTCCGCAGGAGAAGTCGGTCGCCGACGCCAACGTCAGCGGCGCCCGCGCCGCCGTCGCCGAGGTCGAAAGCCTGCAGGGCGAGACCCGTCTGACCGCTCCGCATGAGGGCGAGGTGTCGGAACGCTTCGCCAATGTCGGCGAGCTGGTGCTGACGGGCGTGCCGGTGTTCACCATCGTCGATACGTCTGATCCGTGGGTCGCCTTCAGCGTGCGCGAGGACCAGTTCCGCGAGCTGAAGATTGGCGCCACCGTGCGCGGGGACGTTCCGGCGCTGGGCGTGAAGGGCGCCGCCTTCCGCGTCACCGCCATCAGCCCGCAGGGCGAGTTCGCCACCTGGCGCTCGACCCGCCAGTCCAGCGGCTATGATGTCCGCAGCTTCCAGGTAAAGGCCAAGCCTGCCCGGCCGATCGAGGGCCTGCGGCCGGGCATGAGCGTCCTGTTTGACTGGTCGGCGCGATGAAGGGCGGGGCGGCCGTCTTTTTTGCGGCCGTTCAGGACGAGGCGCGGCGGCTGGCGACCCGCCCGTGGGACGCCTTCGTCGCTTTCGGCCTGCCTCTGATCCTGCTGGCGGTGATCGCGGCCATGCTAGCGCCCGGCGTGATCCGTCAGGCTCCGGTCGCCGTGGTGGATCAGGACAACTCAGCTTTCAGCCGTGCGGCGATCCGCAATATGGAGGCCAGTCCGGTCGTGCGCGTGGCCCATGCCCCGGCGACGGTGGATGAGGCCGTGGCCCTGATGCGGCGCGGCGAGGTCTACAGCATCGCGCACTTTCCCTCGGGCTTCAGCGAAGGCGCCTTCCGTCGTCCGGAGCAGGTGACGGTGTCGTTCAACGGCGCCTTCCAGACCGTGGGCGCCCTGTCAGCGCTGGGGCAGTCGGCGGCCATCGCCTCGGCCGCCGCGCCGCGACTGGAGGAACGCGCGCGCCAGATCGGCCTGCCCGCCACGGCGCTGGAGCCGCCCGCCGTCCAGGTGTCGATCATCGGCAATCCGCAGCTGAGTTTCGAACTCTTCCTCGGCGGCCTGCTGGCCCGGCGTGCTGCATCTGCTGGCGGCCTGTTCAGCGGTGCTGGCTGTCGGACGGTTGATGCAGGGCGGCTCGTTCCAGGCGTTCAAGGCCCAGGCTGACGGGCGGACGACGGCGGCCCTGATCGGGACGCTGATCCCGCATTTCGTCATCTTCACCCTATGGGGGCTGGCGTGGATCGGATGGCTGTGCGGGATCAGGGGATGGGGCGTGGCGGGGTCCTTGCCACTACTGATGCTGGGCGTGGTCGCCCTGATGGCGGTCAGCGTCGCCCTGTCGGCCCTGCTGGTCGCCCTGCTGGGGGACATCGACATGGCCTTCTCAGGCACCGCCATCTATTCGGGCGCGGCCATCGCCTTCTCGAACGGCACCCTGCCGCTGGATCACGGGCCGCGGTTCGCCCGGATCTGGAGCGACATCCTGCCCTACACCCATTATCTTCGGCTGCAGACCGGCCAGATGGTGACCGGCGCAGCGCCCGGCGGGGCCTGGCGCGACCTGATGGTCCTGAGCGGCGTCGCCGTCATCGCCCTGATCCTGGCCGCCGTGCTGGTCGGCCTGCGCGCCCGCCGTGCGCCCAAGGCCGAGGCGCTGGCCTTTCCCCTGCCGGAACAGGGCGTGGGCGCCGCCTTCATCGCCACATTCCGCAATCTGCCGCGCGCTCGGCCGGTCAGCAGCCTGCTGATCCTGGCTGTGGTTCTGTACGCCTTCTATTATCCGGCGGCCTATGCCGGGCAGGCGGCGACGGGCCTGCCGGTCGCCGTAGTGACGCCGACGCAGAGCGCCTTGACCCGCGCCCTGGTCGAAGACCTCAACGCCTCCCACGCGGTCGAGGTCGCCGCTGTGATCCCCTCGACCGCCGAGGCGTCCGACCTGATGCGGCGCGGCGTTGTGGATGGCGTCGTCATCTTGCCGGACCGGTTTGAGAGCGACCTGGCGCGCGGCGCGCCCAGCGGCGTCGCCGTCTGGCTGAACGGCGGCTATCTGGTCCGGGTCACCTCGGTCGGCAAGGCGGTCGCGGCCGCTGCGGCCCATGTCGCCGAGACGCGGCTGGAGGGCCTGCCTCAGGCCGCCCGCGCGGCAAAGCTGGCCCCGACGCTGAAGCAGGAATCCCTGTTCAATCCGACGGAAGGGTATGGCGATTATGCCGTGCCGGCGGTCAGCCTGATCATCCTGCAGCAGACCCTGCTGCTGGGCGCAGGCGTCATCGCCGCCCTGCGCCGCGAGACGGGCGCTGCCCCCTGCGGTGCAGCGCAAAGCTGGGTCTGTGGTTGGCGCTGACGGCGATCGGCACGGCGTCCTGCCTGTTCTATTTCGGCTTCGTGTTCTGGGTGCAGGATTATCCGCGCGGCGGCGATCTAGGCGGGGTCGTCCTGTTGTCGCCCGTGTTCGCAGCCGGGGTCTCGGCGCTGGGGCTGCTGCTGGGCGGATTGTTCGATCGTCACGAGCGGGTCTTGCAGGTGCTGGTCGGAACCTCGGCGCCTCTTTTCTTCCTGGCGGGGGCGGCCTGGCCGCATTTCATGATGCCCAAACTGCTGGTCTGGCTGGCTTATCTGTCGCCCTCGACCGCCGCCGTCCAGGCCTTTGTGCCGATGAACGCCATGGGCGCCAGTCTGGCGGAGGTCGCGCCTCAGGCGGCGGGGCTGGTGGCATTGGCGGCGATCTTCGGCGCCCTGTGGTTGCTGCTCGATCCGCCGCGTAGCAGCGTCGCCCGCCACGGCGGTAAATGATTAGTTAAAATTGACTAGTCCAAGATGAGTATCAACCTTGGGGATGTTGGCCTCTGGGGGAGGTTTAAATGGCGAGATTGTGGCGATTGGCCGCAAGTCCAGACATCGGAAGCGACAGTCTGGAATCTCGTTTAACAACCCATTCCCGGAGGCGAAGATGCGTACTTTGATGATCACTGCGGCCGCCACCGCCGCAGCAGCCCTGCTGGCTCTGCCCGGCGTTTCCAGCGCGCAAACCAATGTGACGGTCAGCACCAGCGTGACCAACTTCTGCGGCATCGGCCTGGCCAATGTGGCCGGCGGCAATGTCGCGGTGGCCAACGGCCAGCGCCAGAAAGTCACCACGCTGCGGATGTCGTGTAACGCCCCGACGGGCCAAGCTGACCTCCAGCGCCGCCAACGGCGACTTCAAGTCGGTCGACGGCGTGCTGATCAACTACGATTGGGACCTGGTGGTTCAGCAAGTGCCGACCCTGGGCTTCCCGGCTCAGGACACCTGGCCCGGCAGCCCGGCGATCGTCACCAACTCGGGCGGCTATAGCCAAGCCCTGGCTGACGGCATCTTCGCCGATCTGTTCCTGAACCTTTGCTACAACGTTCCGGGCGGCACCGGCGTCGGCGGCACGCAAGGCGACAACACCAACCCCGGTTCGACGGGCTGCGCGGCTGCGCCGTCTGGTCCGGGCGCGGCCACGGCCCCGGCCGGCACCTATACGGAGACCTTCACCTTCACGCTGAACCCGGCTTGATCGAGCCAGAACGGGAGCTCGCAAGGCTCCCCGTTTTTCTTTCGCATTACTGCAGGGGAGATGCAGTTATGAGAGTTCAAGTCATCGCAGGTTCGGTGCTCTGTCTGATGATGGCCATGACGGCGCCGTCAGACACGCGCGCCATGGACGTCTCGCCGATGGTGGCCAAGATCACGCCTTCAGGAAGCGGATCCAGCTACCGACTGACCGTGCGCAACACCGCCACGGCGCCGGCCACGGTGGAGATAGAAGTTTATCGGATGCGGGTTGACGAAAACGGCGTCCGCAGCCTGGTCCCTGAAGAAGACGACATCGGCGTCTTCCCGGTGCAATCCGTCATTCCGCCCAATCGCGAACAGGTGGTGCAGGTGCGCTATCTTGGCGACAGCGGGCCGGAAGGCAAGATGTACCTGGTACGGGCGGCGCAACTGCCGATCAATATGCAGTCGATCACCGGCGAGGACGAGGCCGGCGCCGACGTCAAACTGGCTTTCACGATCAACACCTATGTCTTCGTGGCGCCGACCAGCGCCAGGGCGGCGGTCGAGGTGACCTCCGTTTCCCGCGCGCCGAACGGCGACATCCTTCTGACGGCGCGAAACACGGGCGACGGCTTCGCCCATCTGCGCGAGGCGCGTTTCACGCTCAAGACGGCGGACGGGAAGACGCATGAGGTTCCTGCTGCCAATATTGATGTCGGAGAGGTCAGCGTGATGGCGGGCGGCGCCACGCGCAACATGCGTATCCCGGCTGCGCTGGCGGCTGACGCCAGCGGCGACGTGACCGCCTCGATCGTGCTGCTGTGAGATGTCCGGCCGCAAACGGATCTGGCGGCGCCTGGGCGCCGCGGCCTGCCTGGGCGGCAGCGTCGCCTCGGCCAGCAACGCCGAAGCGCCCTTCGCGGGGGATGAAGTCATCCGCACGGCGCGCAACTATTCCGAAGTCACCTACGGCGCCGCCGCCGTAGTCCCGGTCGAGCGAGACGCCCCTGACGTCCTGCTCGCCGCCGGCGCCGCGTCGAGTGTTCCCCCGCGCTCGATGCGGCGGCCGGCGGACCCCAGGATCAGACGCCCTCGGCCCGGCCAACGCCGGTGCTGAGTCCGATCCAGGGGCCGCTGACCCTCGATGGCCGCTATCTGGGCGACCTGGCGGGGGAGGTGGATCTGCAAGGCCAGGGGCTGGTCGACGCCGAGGGGCTGATGGACCTTCTGGGTCCCAGTCTGGCGCCCGCCCAGCGCGACCGGCTGAAGACGATCATCGCGTCGCAGAAGCGCGTCAACATGGCGGACCTGAGAGGCGAGGGCTTTTCCTTGAGCTTCGATCCACTGGCCCTGACCTTCGTGGCAGAACTGTCGGCCGGGGCGCGTGCGCGTCGGGACGTCAGCTTCAACCGTAACGAGTTGGTCGATCCGGCGGCCTTTGATCAGCCCGCCAATTTTTCGGCTGGAGCGAATATCACCATGGCTCAGCAGTATTCACATTCGGAGAACAGCTTTGCGCCCCTGGCGGGCGGGGTGGACATGTTCGCCAACTTCGGCGGTTTCGACGGCGTGACGTTAACGGCAGGCGTCGACTACGACGGCTCATCCGATGAGCGCTGGCGCCGCCGCGAAATCCGCCTCACCAAGGATCTGTTCCAGTCGGCGGTGCGCCTGACCGCCGGCGAGTTCGCCCCGCCGGTTGAGAGCTTCCAGGGTTCGCGACGATTTCTGGGCCTGTCGGCGGCGCGGGCCTATTCGACGATCCGACCGTTCCAGAACGTGCGGCCATCTGGGCGGCGCCAGTTCGTGCTGGATCGCCCCGCCCTGGTGGTGGTCGAGGTCAATGGCGTGATTATCGAGCGGCTGCGCCTGGACGCCGGGCCCTATTCACTGGGCGACTTTCCGTTCGGCCAGGGCGCCAACACCGTGCGCCTGCTGGTCGAGGACAATACGGGCCAGAGAGAGATCGCCGTGTTCGACCTGTTCGGCGGCGCAGGACTGCTGGACCCCGGCGTGCTGGATTTCGGCGTCTCGGCGGGCGTGCTGGAGGAGGGCGGATCGCTGGAATACGGCTCCGCCTTGGGCGCGTCGGGCTTTGTCCGCAAGGGGATAAGCGACGTGCTGACCCTGGGCGCCAACGCCCAGCTGGCCGAAGGGCGCGGCCAGGCCGGCGGGCTGGCCGTATGGGGCAGCCGCCTCGGCCTGATCCAGGCGAGCGCCGCTGTCAGTCATAACGGCGACACGGGACGGCAGGGCTATATCGGCTCGATCGACTATCTGCGCGAGACGACGTTCGGCCGGGAAGCCGATCTTCGCCTTGTAGCGTCAATCCAGGCGACCAGCCGCTATTTCCAGAGCGCCTTCGAAACCAATGGCTTCAACCGTGAGAGATGGCGCGCCGCCGGCCAGGCGTTGTTGCGGTTCCGCGCCTATACGATGGGCTTTGGCGCGGCCTATGTGAAGGGGCGGGGCGAGCGGGATCGGACCGACCTCAATCTGAACTTCGGTCGCAGTTTCCGCCGTTTCGGCGTCAATATGACCGTGCAGCGCACGACCGCCCTGGACGGGCGGGAGGACACGCGGTTCGGCATCAACCTGACCACTCGTTTCGGCGGGCGGTGGAGCGGCGTGGCCCGCTACGACAGCCAGAACGACCTACGCGAAGTCGGCCTTTCGCGCGCCTCGTCAGGCCGTCTGAACGATCTGAGCGGGGATCTGCGCTTCTCGGAAGACGGGACGCAGCAGACCATCGCCGGCGACCTGCGCTACATCAACAACCGCTTCGATGCGGAGATCATCTCAAACCGCCTGGTTTCGAACCTGAACGACGGCGAGACGCGGCAGGAGTCGCTGTGGCGGCTCTCGACCATGGTCGGTTATGCGAACGGCGCTTTCGGCATTGGCCGATCGGCGCGCGAAGGCTTCGTCATCGCCACCGGCCACCCGACATTGAAGGGCGCGCAGGTCAGCTTGACGGACTCCAGCGGCTATCCGGTCGCCAAAAGCGGCTGGTTCGGCCCGGCGCTGGCGGGCATTGATCGCGGCTATGGCGTCCGGCGCTATGAGTTGGAGGTCGATCCCTTGCCGGAGGGCTATGATCTCGGCGCCGGCGTGATCCAGGCCTTTCCTGGTTTCGGCAACGGCTATCGCTTTGTCGTCGGCAGCGACGCCTCGCGTACGGCGCGGGGCTATCTGATTTCGCCCGAGGGGCCGGTGGCCTTGATGGGCGGCCTGATCGTCCCGGCCGGTGCAAAGGACGACGCACAGGGCAAGCCCTTCTTCACCAATCGCAACGGGCGTTTCATCGCCGACGGCCTGGCCCCCGGACAATATCGACTGGTGATCAAGGGGCGAACGGTGGGCGAATTTGTCATTCCGGACAACGCGGAAGGAGTAAGCGATGTGGGAGAAATCAAAACCCCTGGCCCGGTGTCATAGGGCGCAAGGTCGGCTGATGATAGGGACAGCGGGCCTGCTTGCGGCTGCAGCCTTGGCGTCCAGCGTCTCGGCCCAGACATGCGAGCTGGCGGCGCGGGACGGGCCGCAGACGGTGCGGATCGAGTACAACCCCTTCGCCATCGGACCGTCGTCCGGCGCGCTGGACATCGACCTGGAGAACCGGGGCGACGCCGCCTGCGATGTGCGGATGTCGTTCACCGACGACGTCGGCGTTGAGGTCACCAGCGTGGTCCTGGGTAATGTGGGCGTGCAATTCCGGCCGCGTGAGGCGTCGGGCGTGCAGATGGCCGATGTGCAGACAGCCGTGTTTCAATACCAGCTCGCTCCGGGCGCCAAGGGGCAGGCCCAGTTCGACGCCGCTGTGGTGCAAGGAGCGGTGGCCGACGCCGGCGAATACGGCGTGAACCTGCGTCTGGTCGTGAAGACGGCGGACGGCGAACCGATCGGAGCGCCGATCCCGGTGCGGCTGATCCTTCAAGCGACGCCCAGAGCGCAACTGAATCTGGCGGGCGCAGCGGGAGCCTTCGGCACGGGCTCCAGCGTTGAGGTCGTGGATTTCGGCGAGGCGATCGCCGGCGTCACCCGGCGGATATTCCTTCAGGTCCGCGCCAATACGATGGCGACGGTGTCGGTTTCGTCTCAGCACGGCGGCGTCATGCGCCGGGTGGAGGAGGCGCCCGACGCCCCGGCCTTGCCCTACACAGTGGATTTGGACGGTGATGGTGTTGATCTGTCGACCCTGTGGACAAAACAGATTGATCCGCCGCGGACCCTGGCCGGTATTTCGATTCCGATGACCTTCATTTTGGGCTCTGTCGCCGGCGCCATGGAAGGTCGTTATGCGGACGTTCTGACGATAGACATCTCCCCCAAATGAACTGACCCATTTTGGGACTTTATAGCGGCGTGTTAAATTTCGTGCCAGAACGAATTTGTTTACAGCGCCAAGTATGCTGTTTGTCAGATCTGTGAAGTCATCGAAGTTTTTTATTTAGTGTTGATCAAACGTACCCACTAGGGAGAATCTTTAAAGCGCAGCTTATTAAAATCCCGATTTCTCATTTTGAACCTTGAAAAGCCACCGATACGCGACCAACAATGTGGAATTAGAGGATGCGCTGTTCAGCTTTCAGGAGCTGATGGTCCTTGGGGCCTGGCGTGCGGGAGGTTAGGGCGATGATCGGAGAGCAGACCACGACGACGCTTGGATCGGATACGGGGAGCCCCGTTGACGGGTTGTGGATAAGCCGATCTGAAGCGGCCTTCGGCGATATCCGCTCGTTCCATCCCCTTCCGCGCCTCGCGATCTGCCGGAAGCGGACGCTTGGTTTGAGGCCGATGATACGGCCCGCTTTATTCTGGATGCAGACGGTCGGGTTCTACGCACCAACGCCAAGGCGCGCGCCCTGGCCGACTGCGGCATGGTGGGGTCGCGCGGTCTGTTTATCTGCGCGGCGCATCGCAGCCGGGCGGAGCTGGACGCGCTGTTGCGGGACCTGGCCGATGGAAATCGGTCGAGCGGACGCATTCTGTTCCGCACCGGCGACGACGAGTGGTGCATCCTGGATCTGATGACGACGCCCGAGGCGCCGTGCCGAGTGTTCGCCACGGCCCAGCCGGTCAAACCGCTGGACGTGGCCAAGATCACGGCTCTCGGGGCGGTCTTCGGTCTGACCCGCGCTGAGACGGCGGTGCTGTTGCACCTGACCGCCGGCGCCACGCCCAAGGACATCGGCCGCAAGCTGGATATGTCGATCCATACCGTGCGGGCGCACCTGCGCTCGATCTGCATGCGGATGGGCGTCAAGGGCATCAATGGCGCCCTGCGGCTCAGTTTCCAGATGAGCTGACGCGCGGATCAGACGTCCAGGTCGGCGACGGCGAAGCGGGCGTTTTCCTGGATGAACTGATAGCGGGCCTCGGCCTTGCGGCCCATCAGGCGTTCGACCAGATCCTCGATCTCTTCCTCGCTGTCGGGCAGGGAGACGCGCGCCAGGGTCCGCTTCTTCGGATCCATGGTGGTCTCTTTCAGCTGAGAGGCCATCATCTCGCCCAGGCCCTTGAACCGGCCGATCTCGGTCTTCTTGCCTTTGAAGACGGTGGCCAGCAGCTCGTCGCGGTGGGCGTCGTCGCGGGCGTATTCCGACAGCGGACCCGCCGAAATCCGATAGAGCGGCGGCAGGGCCATATAGAGCCGTCCCTGACGGATCAGGTCCGGCATGGAGCGGTAGAAGAAGGTGATCAGCAGGGCGGCGATGTGGGCGCCGTCGACGTCGGCGTCGGTCATGATCACCACGCGCTCATAGCGCAGGTCGTCGACGCTGAAGCGGCTGCCCGCCTGGACGCCCAGCGCCAGCATCAGGTCGGTCAGTTCGATGTTCTGGCGCAGCTTGTCCGCCGTGGCCGAGGCGACGTTCAGGATCTTGCCGCGCAGGGGCAGGATGGCCTGGGTCGTGCGGTCGCGCGCCTGTTTGGCCGAGCCGCCGGCCGAGTCGCCCTCGACGATGAACAGTTCGGTGCCCTCGGCGGCTTGCCGTGAGCAGTCCGACAGCTTGCCGGGCAGGCGCAGCTTGCGCGTGGCGGCGGCGCGCTGGACTTCCTTGTCCTTGCGGCGGCGCAGGCGGTCCTCGGCGCGGTCGACGACGAAGCCGAGCAGGGCGTTGGCCTGTTTCGGGCTTTCGGTCAGCCAGTGATCGAAGGGGTCGCGCAGCAGTTGTTCGGCCAGGCGCGCGCCCTCGGGCGAGGACAGGCGGTCCTTGGTCTGACCCTGGAACTCGGGATTGCGGATGAAGATGGAGATCAGGGCGCCCGCATTGGCTATGACGTCTTCGGCCGTGATCTGGGCGGCGCGCTTCTCATTGATCAGCTCGCCATAGGCCTTCAGCCCCTTGACCAGGGCGGCGCGGAAACCGGCCTCGTGCGTGCCGCCGTCGGGGGTCGAGACGGTGTTGCAGTAGGAGGCGACGAAGCTGTCCGCGTCGCCGAAGCCGATCGGCGACCAGGTGACGGCCCATTCCAGCGCGCCGGCCTCGCCCTTGCGCTCGACGCGTCCGGCGAAGACGGGGGTGACGGTTTCCAGTTCGCCCACGCGCTCGGCCAGGGCGTCGGCCAGGCCGCCGGGGAAATGCAGCGTCGCCTGGGCCGGCGTCTGGTCGGTGATGCGCTCAGGGGCGCAGCTCCAGCGGATCTCGACGCCGCGGAACAGATAGGCCTTGGCTCGCGTCATGCGGAACAGGCGGGCGGGCTTGAAGGTCGCGCCGACGCCGAAGATCTGCTCGTCCGGCTTGAACCGGATCAGGGTGCCCTTCTTCTTAGAGGGGCCGACCTGCTGGATCGGGCCTTGCGACAGGCCGCGGCTGAAGGACTGGCGCCATTCGAAGCCGTCGCGCCACACCGTGACGTCCAGGCTCTCCGACAGGGCGTTGACGACCGAGACGCCGACGCCGTGCAGGCCGCCCGAGGTCTCATAGGCCTTGCCCGAGAATTTACCGCCCGAGTGCAGCACCGTCATGACGACTTCCAGCGCCGACTTGCCGGGATGGCGCGGGTGCGGATCGACCGGGATGCCGCGCCCGTCGTCGCGCACCGACAGATAGCCCTCGGCGTCCAGATCGACGGTGATCAGCTTGGCGTGCTTGGCGACGGCTTCGTCCATCGCATTGTCGAGCACTTCGGCGAACAGATGGTGCAGGGCGCGCTCGTCGGTGCCGCCGATATACATGCCGGGGCGTTTGCGGACGGGCTCAAGCCCTTCCAGCACCTCGATCGAGGAGGCCGAATAGCCGGTGGCGGCCGCCGTCGCCGTGCTGGCGTGGGACGTCAGCTCGACCTTCGGCTCATGCACCGGCGCAGGCGCTGCCTGAAGGGCCGCCGGGGGCGTCGCCGCAGGAGCGGGCGCCGCAGCGGGAGCGGCGGGCTTGGTCGGTTCGGCGTCGTCGAGCTTGGAAAACAGATCGTCCATCAGGGCATTTTGCGGCGATTCGGGGCAGGGTCTGGTAGGCTTCGCACAGAGCGGGGGCAAGCGTCGCCTCATTCAGGCCTGTTGACCATCAGGTTGCGGGTCATCAGGGCGACGAACAGGGTCCAGGGCAGGTCCTGGTGCCGCATCAGCACGCTCTCCGACAGGCTGAGCAGCAGGAATGCGGCCAGATAGGCCAGGCTCCAGTAGCCCTCCTGCCGCCCCAGGCCGGACAGGCGGATCAGGACGGCGGACGAGGTCAAGGCGACGACGGCGCCGACCAGGCCGACGCCCGTCCAGCCCAGTTCGGCGCGCAGGTCCAGCCAGCCCTGGTGAGCGGACGGCACGCGCCAGCCCGTCTCATGGCGGATCCATTCCATCGGCTCGGCGTGCGGCAGCCAAAAGGCGCTGTAGCCATAGCCGAGCCAGGGTTTGCGTTCGGTCATGCGGCCGATGGCGTCCCAGATTTCGGTCCGGCCAGTGAGGCTGGGGTCCTTGCCGAAGAGGGCCAGAATCTCGACGGAAAACTCGCTCCAGATCCACAGGCCGCCGAACAGGGCGACGCCCAGACACCAGACGGCGATGACGCCGAACACCGGGCCCATCCGCCGGATCGCCCGACACAGGACCACCAGCCCGGCGCCCAGCATGGCCATGATGAGGGCGGTCTTGGATTGCGATCCCAACAGCGCCACGGCGCAGACGACCAGCGCGATCAGCGCCAGATTCCGGTCGGCCTTCTGCTCCTGAGCGGCCATCAGGGCGGCGGCGGAGATCAGGCCCACGGCCATGACCATCCCCAGCTGGTTCTTTTCATACCACAGGCCGCGCCACATACCGGCGTTGACGTCGGCGTGCACGCCGAAGCCGGGAAGGGCGAAGACGGAGATCAGGCTTCCGACGCCAAGGGCCAGGAAGGCGGCGGTCAGCATTCGGGGCAGGGCGATCCCCGAAAAACCGCGCCCAGATAGATCGCAAAGACGCCGGTCAGAACCAGGGCCAGCACGCGCCGCTCGGTCACCTCGGGCCTGGGACCACAGGCTGGACGCCAACGCCAGCACCGCCATCAGCAGCAGGGGAATGAAGGCGGGCCAGGCCGCCGCCATGCGCCGCGCGCGAAACGCGGCCAGCCCCAGGATCACCAGATAGATCGGCGGCCAGATCAGCCGAAGCACCGGCGTTTCCTGCTGCTGTGGTGCGAAGATCGGGCCGAGCAGGGCGCCGGACAACAGAGCCAGAATCAGAGCCGCCGCCGCCTGTTCCCACAGGGTGGGGGTGTCGGAGACCGGACTTCGAAGGGCGTCGGCCCCCGTCACGCCTTCTCCACGAAGGTATCGATGACCTTCTTCTCGCCGGCCTTGTCGAAGGTGACGACCAGCTTGTTGCCCTCCACCGCGCGGACGTGGCCGTAGCCGAACTTCTGGTGGAAGACGCGATCGCCGCGCGACCAGCCGGACGCCGCCTTCGGATCGGCGGTGGCGATCAGGCGGCCTTCGCCCTCGATCACGGCGCGGCGGGCGTAGGCGGGCTTGGGCGTCTGGGCGGCGGTGTAGGTCTGGGCGCGCTTCCAGCCGGGGCTGGAATAGCCGCCGCCGAACGAGGGAGCCTCGTCCCAGCGGCTCTTGGCCTCCTTCATCCCGCTCGAGGCGCCGTAGTAGCCGGTGTCCGACTGCGGCTCGACGTGGGCGAGGGGCAGTTCATCGACGAAGCGGCTGGGCAGTTGCGAGGTCCAGCGGCCGTAGACCATGCGGTTGGCGGCGAAGCTGATGCGCGCGTCCTGCTTGGCGCGGGTGACGCCGACGTAGGCCAGGCGGCGTTCCTCCTCCAGCCCTTTCACGCCCTTCTCGTCGATGCTGCGTTGGCTGGGGAAGACGCCTTCCTCCCAGCCTGGCAGGAAGACCAGCGGGAACTCCAGCCCCTTGGCGCCGTGCAGGGTCATGATCTGCACCGAGCCTGAGCCGTCGGCGTTCTCGTCGCGGCGCTCCAGGTCCATGACCAGGGAGACATGCTCCAGATAGGCCTGCAGCGTCTCGAACGACTGCATCGACTGGGTCAGTTCCTTCAGGTTGTCCAGCCGGGTCTGGCCGCTGGTGCGGTCGGCCTTCTGCATGGCGGTATAGCCGCTCTCGTCCAGCAGGGTCTCCGTCACCTGCCAGTGCGGCGTGCCCATGGCCATCAGGTCGCGCCAACGGTCCAGATCGCGCACGAAGTTGGCCAGCGGCGTGCGCGTGCGCGCCTGAAGCTCGTCCGTCGTGATCAGATGGCGCACCGCCCGCATGGCCGAGACGCCGTTCTCGCGCGCGATGTGCAGGATTTTCTGGACGCTGGTGTCGCCGATGCCGCGCTTGGGCGTGTTGACGATGCGCTCGAAGGCCAGGTCGTCGTCCTCGGACTGGATCAGCCGCAAGTAAGCGTGGGCGTCGCGGATTTCCGCTCGCTCGAAGAAGCGCGGGCCGCCGATGACGACATAGGGAATGGCCAGCATCAGAAAGCGTTCTTCAAACGCCCGCATCTGAAACGACGCGCGAACAAGGACGGCCATGTCCTTGTAATTCATGCCCTGCTTGCGGGCTGTCTCGATCTCGTCGGCGATCAGGCGGGCTTCGGCCTCGCCGTCCCAGACGCCGCGCACGCGGACCTTGTCGCCGCTGTCGTCCTCGGTCCAAAGGGTCTTGCCCAGTCGGTCCTGATTGGCCGCGATCAGGGCCGAGGCCGCGCCCAGGATATGCTTGGTCGAGCGGTAGTTGCGCTCCAGCCGGATGACCTTGGCGCCGGGAAAGTCGCGCTCGAAGCGCAGGATGTTGTCCACCTCTGCCCCGCGCCAGCCATAGATCGACTGATCGTCGTCGCCGACGCAGCAGACGTTGCCGGTCGAGGAGGTCAGCAGCCGCAGCCACAGATACTGGGCGACGTTGGTGTCCTGATATTCGTCCACCAGGATATAGCGGAACCGGCGGCGATATTCCTCCGCCAGATCAGCGTGTTTCGACAGGATGGTGATGTTGTGCAGCAGCAGGTCGCCGAAGTCGCAGGCGTTCAGCGTCGCCAGCCGCGCCTGATAGGCGGCGTAGAGCGCCGGGCCCTTCCCGTTGGCGAAGTCTTCGCCGGGCGGCAGCTTGTCGGGCGTCCAGCCGCGGTTCTTCCAGTGGTCGATCATATGGGCCAGCGACTTGGGCGTGAACCGCTTGGTGTCGATGTTGGCCGCTTCCAGCAGCTGCTTCAGCAGCCGCTCCTGATCGTCGGTGTCCAAGATGGTGAAGCTGGACTTCAGCCCGACCAGTTCCGCATGACGACGCAGGATCTGTGCGGCCACCGAGTGGAAGGTGCCCAGCCAGCGCAACCCCTCGGCCGACGGGCCGATCAGGTGGCCGATCCGTTCGCGCATCTCGCGCGCAGCCTTGTTGGTGAAGGTGACGACCAGCAGCTCCCACGGCTTGGCCCGGCCGGTCGCCAGAATGTGCGCCAGACGGGTGGTCAGGACGCGCGTCTTGCCCGTGCCGGCTCCGGCCAGCACCAGAACCGGCCCCTCGGTCGTCTCCACCGCCTCGCGCTGTTCGGGGTTGAGCCCGGCCAGATAGTCGGACGTCGCGCCTTGCGGAGCACCTTGCGGACTCTGGGCGCGGGCGAGGTCGGAAATGCGGGGAGCGGGCAGGTCGGTCACAGGGGCGGGTACTCGGGACAGCGTCTGGGCGTCTGGGGCGGGCGGGGCGCCCATGCGGAATCTGGAAGAGGAGAACATAAGCAGCACAGCGGCCAAAGTCAGTCCCCTTCAGCCAGGGAATGAACGGAACCGTGAAGCCAGAGCGTCGTTGTCCCAAATGACAGGGACTACATAGGAAGGGATGCCTGATGGCGGAGAACTCAAGCAGCGGCGGCAACGCCGGTCTCGCCTTTATCGTAGGCGGTTTGGTGGTGGTGGTGGCCATACTGGCCTGGTTCCTGCTGGGCCGAGGCGCCGCGCCGGAGACCAAGAACGTCGATGTCGACGTCAAACTGCCTGAAGTTTCGGCGCCGGCCGTCCCGGGCGGCAACTGAGGTCGCGCGATGACGGACCCTAACCTCCCGCCCGAGCGCGTCGTTCATCAGACGACCATCAACACCGCCCCGCCGCCACGCAAAGGCGGGGGAGCGGGCCTGGCCTTCCTGGTGGGCGGGCTGCTGGTCGCCGTGGCGGTGATCGCCTGGTTCGTCTTCGCCGGGGGACGCGCGCCTGCGCCGGAGGCGCCGAACCTCGATGTGGACATAAGCGTACCCGCGCCGCGCATGCCCGACGTTCCAGATCGCCCCGCGCCGCCGGAACTCCCCCGCCCCAGCGAGACCCCTCAGGTGACGACGCCGGAACCCAAGGCCTGACGCCGTGACGGTCGGCCTGAAGCGCGTCTATGAGTCTCCGTCTCAGGCGGACGGGACGCGCATTCTGGTCGACCGCCTGTGGCCCCGCGGGCTGAGCAAGGGCAAGGCGCAAGTCGACCTCTGGCTGAAAGAGGTGGCGCCCAGCACTGAGTTGCGCCAGTGGTTCAACCACGATCCCGAAAAATGGCCCGAGTTCCAGCATCGGTACTGCGCCGAGCTGATGGCGAACGCCGAGGCGGTCTCGGAGCTGAAGGCCGCACTGGCGAGCGGCCGAGCGACGCTGGTCTATGGGGCGAAAGATGAAGAGCACAACGACGCGGTCGTGCTCGCGGCCTTTCTAGGCGGCACCTGAGCCGACTATTTCAGGCGGTAGCTGATCGTCGTGACGACGCGCACCTTCTTGTTCGGGGAGCTAGCCTCGTCGCCGGTTCCGTCGCGCGATAGGATCTCGAAAGACCCCTGGCCGGCCGTCTTGATGGGGCCGAGCGGCGCGCCGGAATCCTTGGCGAACTGTTCGGCGCCGCTGCGCGCGGCGGCGGTGGCCTCGGCGATCATGGCCGGGCGCACGTCGTTGAGCTTGGTAAAGATGTAGGACGGGCCGTTGAAGTCCTGCAGCACCACGCCCTGGCGCACCAGATCGTTCAGATTACGCGTCGTGGTCTGCACGCGGTCCACGTCGGTGGTGCGCACGATCACGGTCTGGGTCAGGATGAAGCGCGGCCCGCCGGTCTGGCTCATGTATTCGCGCGAACGGGTGTCGGCGACGCCCAGCTGGCCGAGGTCGACAGCATCGTCGGGATAGCCCTGCGCCTTCAGGAACTGGCGCACGATGGCCAGGTCGCCGTCGATGCGGCTCTGGACCTCGGAAAGCACGTCGCCGGAGGTGGTGAAGCGGATCGGCAGGACGGCCAGATCGGCCTTCACGTCCTTTTCCGCCAGGCCGCGCACCGTGACCGAGCGGTCGCCGGCGCGGGCGTTGACCACGCCCTGTCCGATCAGGCGCCGCCGCCGATCAGGCCGATAGCCATCAGCCCGCCGAAGACAGCCGCCGGGATCAGGCGTCCGGTGTCGATGCGATTATCGCTCATGGGGTCTTCTCTTCTGCAAAGCTGCGGTCGCCGCCCGCCCATTGCAGGGCGAGGACGCGGCAGGATGACGCCAGGGGCGGCGGCCCCGCCAGTCGTCAATACGGATCATCAGTCCGGCGCGGCTCAAGGAAAGCTCCGCCCCGATGGCGTCCAGAATGGCCCAGAACTCAGGCTCCAGCGCCACCGATGTGGCGTGGCCTGACAGCAGGACGGATCGTTTAATGAGACCGCTCAAGGCTTACCGCACGCCCACCATGACGATGTCGGCGCTGTTCGACGCGCCGCGGGTCAGCACCGAATGGCGTGTGTCGGTCGTGAAGCGCAGGGCGCCGGCGGCATCGCGAATTTCTGCGCGGGCAGCGTATTCAAAGCGGCTGTCGATCTCGTCGTTCGGAACGGACAGGGTGACGGCGTAAGGGGGCGCGCGGCCATCCAAAGGCTGCCGCGTCTCGGCGAGCACGCGCGATGGAGCGTCGGCGCGACTGACGTCCTCGATCCTGACCGTCAGGGTATGGCCGGGCGGAAGCATGATGCGCTCACGATAGGTCGCGGTGACCCGGACTTCGGTCATGTCGCTCGAAGGTTCGGGCGAGGTGGTGCAGGCGGCCGCCATCAGAGCAGGGATCATGACGAGCGGGGCGAGAAAAGAGCGCATCAGCGCCTCCATTGCATAAGTTCAGCTTAGCAGAACGCATCAGCGCGACATATGGCTGCAACGCTTGAGAGACGGGACGCCCGAGCGGTGGTATCGCCATGTGTCGTTTAGTCCTGTCGAGTGCGCCTGAGTGCCCCAGTCTGAAGCTCCATCGCCAGAAGGCGGATCGTCTTTTCTCCGGTCGCTGGCCATGCTGGCCTTCGGCGGCGTGGGCGTCTGCGCCCTGATCTGGGGCACGACCTGGTACGCCATCACGTTCCAGTTGGGCGCTGTGGACCCGGTGGTGTCGGTGGTGCTGCGGTTCGGGATCGCCTCGGCCCTGCTGGCGCTCGTCGTCAAGGCGACGGGCGGGCGGCTGGCCCTGACGCGCACTCAGCATCTGGCGGCGCTGGGGCAGGGGCTGTTCTCGTTCGCCATCAGCTACGCCTTCGTCTACGCCTCGGAAGAGAAGATCGCCTCGGCGGTGGTGGCGGTGATTTTCGCCGCCCTGGCCTTCCTGAACCTGATCCTGTTCCGCGTCGCCTCGGGCCAGAAGGCGGCGCCGGCGGCCTGGCTGGGCGCGGGGATGGGCGTGGCGGGCGTCGGCGTTCTGTCTGCGGGCGAGGTGATGGGCGCGGGGCTGGGCGTCCATGCTGTGGCGGGCGTCAGCTTCGCCGTGATCGCCGTCGTCGCCTCGGCCTTCGGCAACTGGTTCGCCTGGCGCGGCCAGCAGGCGGGCTCGCAGGTTCTGCCTTCGACCGCCTGGGCGATGGCCTATGGCACGGGGACGCTGGCGCTCTACGCCCTGGTCACAGGGGTGTCGTGGTCGGTCGCCTGGAGTCCGGCCTATATCGTTTCCCTGCTGTATCTGGCGGTGTTCGGCTCGGTCATCGCCTTCGGCCTGTACTTCACCATCGCCAGGGCGAGGGGCTATGCGCTGGCCAGCTACATCTCGGCCCTGACGCCGCCGATCGCCATGCTGGTGTCGGTCATGTTCGAGGGGCGCGGTTCGGCGTCCTGGCTCTGGCCGGTCTGGCCTTGGTGCTGGCGGGGCAGTTGTTCCTGATCCGCGCGCCGAAACGATCGGCGGCCTAGGCGTCGTCAGGCTTTTCCAACTTGTGACCGTCCAGCTGGGCGGCGTCGCGCTCGCGCTCCGTCTGGGTGGTCAGCCGTTCGGCCTTGGTGCGGCCGAAGGTAAGGCGGTTGGCCTCGGCCGTGCGTTTGGCGTCGACCTTGGCGCGCGCTTTGCGCGCCCGGTTCAAGTTGACGATCTCGGCCATCAGGCGCGTCCCGGCATCGGGCGGGGCATCGACATTGTGAACTCCCACAGCAGGCTTGGCGGTGAACCCATGGCGGGCGGGCTCGTTGTCTCAGCGTCCCTCACAGCCATTGGAGTCAATCATGATAAACGCCTCGATGATCAAGGAACATCAGGAAGTCGTCGGTTCCGACGGCGGCCACGTCGGCCGGGTGGACCACGTAAAGGGCGATCAGATCGAGCTGGCCAAACTGGATCTGGGTTCGGGCCTGAAGCACCACATGATCCCGGTCAGCTGGGTGTCCCGCGTCGACGAGCACGTTCATCTCAACCTCAGCAAGGACGAGGCAAAGGCGCGCTGGACCGAGAAGCACTAGCAACGCCTTACCGTGATTTCATCGAAGGCCCCGCTGCAATCAGCGGGGCCTTTCGCCATATGAGGGAGGTGGTCACGCGAAAGGGCCGATGATTTGATCCGATTGATCCTCAATCTGCTGTGGCTCTTCCTGGGCGGCTTCGCCTCGGGTCTGGCTTGGTTGTTCGGCGGACTGCTGCTGGCGCTGACCGTCGTGGGCTTGCCGTGGGCGTTCTCGGCGTGGCGGATCGCCAGCTATTCCTTCTGGCCGTTCGGGCGCGAGATCGTCTGGCGCGATCCGAACCCGGCTGATCTGGGCGCAGGCTGCCTGGGTGTCGGGCTGAACGTGATCTGGCTGGTGCTGGCGGGCTGGTACATCGCCCTGGCGCATATCCTGATCGCCGTGCCGCAGTTCGTCAGCCTGATCGGCATTCCGTTCGCGCTGAAGAATGTCGAACTGGCGCGGCTGTCGCTGGCGCCGGTGGGGCGGACCATCCGCGACAAGGGCTGAACATGAAAAACGCCGGCCGGGGCGAACCCGACCGGCGTCTTCATATCTGGTGATGCCCGCGGCTCACTGCGGCGCGATCATCTTCTCGGGGCGGACGTATTCGTCGAACTCGGCGTCGGTCAGATAGCCGCCGCCGACGGCTTCCTGGCGCAGGGTGGTGCCGTTCTTGTGCGCCGTCTTGGCGATCTTGGCGCAGGTGTCGTAGCCCAGCTTGGCGTTCAGAGCGGTGACCAGCATCAGGCTGTTTTCCAGGCCATCCTTGATGTTGTCCTCGCGCGGCTCGATGCCGACGACGCAGTTGTCGGTGAAGCTGATGGCCGCGTCGGCGACCAGGCGCACCGACTGCAGGAAGTTGTAGGCCATGACCGGGTTGTAGACGTTCAGCTCGAAGTGGCCTTGCGAACCCGCGAACGAGATGGCGGCGTTGTTGCCGAACACCTGGGCGCAGACCTGGGTCAGGGCTTCGCTCTGGGTCGGGTTGACCTTGCCCGGCATGATGGACGAGCCCGGCTCGTTTTCCGGCAGCGACAGCTCGCCCAGACCGGCGCGCGGGCCCGAGCCCAGGAAGCGGATGTCGTTGGCGATCTTGAACAGCGAGGCGGCGACCGTGTTGATCGCGCCGTGGGTGAAGACCATGGCATCGTGGGCGGCCAGGGCCTCGAACTTGTTCGGTGCCGTGGTGAAGGGCAGGCCGGTGATCTTGCCGATGTTCTCGGCGACCTTTTCAGCAAAGCCCACGGGCGCGTTCAGGCCGGTGCCGACGGCAGTGCCGCCCTGGGCCAGCTCCATCAGGCGCGGCAGGGTCAGCTCAATGCGCTCGATGCCCATGGCGACCTGGTGGGCGTAGCCGCCGAACTCCTGGCCCAGCGTCAGGGGCGTGGCGTCCTGGGTGTGGGTGCGGCCGATCTTGATGATGTGGGCCCAGGCCTTGGCCTTGGCGTCCAGCGCGGCGTGCAGGTGCTTCAGCGCGGGCAGCAGGTCGTTGACCACCTGCTCGGCGCAGGCGACGTGCATGGCCGTCGGATAGGTGTCGTTCGACGACTGGCTCATGTTGACGTGGTCGTTGGGGTGGACCGGCTTCTTGGAGCCCATCTCGCCGCCCAGCATCTCGATGGCGCGGTTCGAGATCACCTCATTGGCGTTCATGTTCGACTGGGTGCCCGAACCGGTTTGCCAGACGACCAGCGGGAAGTGGTCGTTCAGCTTGCCCTCGATCACTTCATTGGCGGCGGCGATGATGGCGTCGGCCAGCTTGGCGTCCAGCTTGCCCAGGTCGCGGTTGGTCTCGGCCGCGGCGCGCTTGACGACGCCGAGCGCACGCACGATCGGCAGCGGCATCTTCTCCCAGCCGATCTTGAAGTTGCCGAGCGAGCGCTGGGCTTGCGCGCCCCAATAGCGATCAGCGGCGACCTCGATGGGGCCGAAGGTGTCGGTTTCGATACGAACGTTGCTCATGTGCGCGGGACTCGTCTCTCAGGCGTGGCGGGAAGATGCCGGGCGGTGTAGCACGCAGGCGCGGCGGAGCAAGGCGAGCCGCTGATCACGAAAGGCGGACGGCGCGTGCACGGCTGGATCGGAACCGGAAAGGTCAGGGCGCGCGAGCAGGGCGAGGCGGTCGAGATCACCATCGACGGCCTGACCACCCAGGCCAAATACTACAAGCCGCTGGTCTATGAGTTCATGCGCAAGGAGTGGGTGTCGCGCCCCTCCTGGGGCGACTACGTCGTCGAGATCGTGATGGAGCACGTCGGCGACCCGCCGTGGATGGATCTGGACAATCTGGCCAAGGCCCTGCTGGACGCCATCAAGGGCTATCTGTTCCACGACGACAGCCAAGTCGCCCGCCTGCTGGTCGAACGCCGCGAAGGCGAGCGCGAGCGGATCAGCATCAGGGTGTTTCCGAGGGGTAAAGGCAGGGGCGCTCGGTCCGTCTGGACAGGGGTCGGTTTCGGGACGGGGCCTAAGTCAAAAAGCGCCCGGTTGCGAACATTCGATATCTGCGCATATCGTCAGCGAATGCGGGCACCCGAGACTTTTGAAACCGAGCGATTGCGCCTGCGTCCAGTCCAGAGAATGGATGCTGCGGACATTTTTCAATATGCGGGCGAGGTCCCTCCGACCCGTTTCATGCCGTTCCAACGCCATCAAGATATTGCTGACAGTCTGGCGTTCGCGCAGCGTTGTGAAGGCTGCTGGATCGAGGGCTCGGCTTTCCCTTGGGCTGTTACCGAGAAGATGTCTGAGCGCTTTTTAGGGGTGCTGGAACTGCGATTATCACCGCCCAAGGCTGACTTCGGCTACATCTTCGCTGAACCCTTCTGGGGAAAGGGCTTCGCCACCGAAGCCGCATCCGCCGTGGTCGCCTGGGCAATTGCTCAGCCCTCAATCCTTCGCGTCTGGGCAACATGCCATCCTAGCAACGTGGCGTCGGCTGCGGTCCTCCGTAGGGCGGGGCTAAGCTACGAAGCGACGCTGGCGAGTTGGGAAGCGCGCCCTCAACTTGGCGAAGTCGCCGGCCCGAGCGATTGCTACGCTCTCACGAGGTCCGCGACAGGATGATCGCCTTCACCCTTAGGCGAACCTCGCTTCACGACCCTGTGTGGATGTTTATGGAGCCTGAGTAACCTCGGGGTACCGGCGCTCGGGCGCTGAGGCCAAGGCGACGCTTGAAGCCTATTTCTTCCGGAACTGGTCCAGAGAGACGACCTTGGGACCGTCGTCGCCGGAAGGCGGCGGGGCTGCGGCCTCCGGGTCGCGCGCGGGCGGCGACAGGGGGCGATCTCGGCCTCGACGATTTCCGGCTCGTCGAACTGCAGCAGGAACTGCACGCTGGGATCGTAGAAACGAACCACGGCGCTGTAGGGCACGGTCAGCACCTTGGGCGCGCCGCCGAACTTCAGCATCACGGAGAACAGGTCAGGCTCGACCGCCAGATCCCAATATTGGTGCTGCAGCACCACCGTCATCTCGTCCGGATATTTGGCCAGGACGTCGGGCGGGACGCTGACGCCCGCCGCGCGGGTCTTGAAGGTGATGTAGAAATGGTGGGCGCCGGGGATGCCCTCGGGCATGGCCGCGCGCTCCAGCGCCAGGCGGATCACGCCGCGCAGGGCGTCCTGGGCGAGCTGCTCATAGTGCATCTCGTCGACAGGGGAGTTTGATCCGTCATCAGCGCCTCAAAACAGGGGAACGCGTGACTGTTACCCGCCAAGCGCAGGCGACGGAAGACGCAGAGTCGCCGCCGGATCAGGAATTTCGACTTTTGTGAGAAGCGCCGGGATCTGTCGCCAGGCTCCCGAGGTGTCGGGAGAGTGGGGGCTTCTGTTGCCAGGCGCCCCCGGGCCCCGCCTAAGGATCTGAACCCCTAGGAGTTTAAGTTCGAAATCAACCGAACCGCATTACGCGGCGAGGCGGACTTCTCCAGCGAAGTTATCGTTCGCAGTTAGATAAAGGCCCGATACGGTGGGCCAGGACGAGCGAAAGCAATCCTCTTTACACGTCCGTCGATGCTAGTCGGCCCCATGCTGCCTCCGCCGATAACGCGGGGAAGAAATTGGTGGAGCCGCCGGGATTCGCACCCGGGTCCGGTCCGCTTATTACAGGCGCGTTTATCGCCATAGCCCGGGCGAACCCGAGCAGGATCAATATAGTATGGGCGACGCCGCGTTCCAAGGGGCTGGCGCAGAAGTTCAGGCGAAACCGGGATGGCGGGGCCAGTCTCGCTGCTGGTTGCGGAACCAGGTCAGCTGGCGCTTGGCGTAGTTGCGGGTGGATTGCTTCACGGCGGCGACGGCGTCGTCCAGCGACAGGTCGCCCGCCAGATGCGCCGCCAGCTCCCGCACGCCGACGGCCTTCATGGCGGGCAGATCGGGGGCAGGTCCCGGGCGACAAGGGCGCGATCTCGTCCAGAGCGCCGTGGGCCATCATTACGTCGACGCGGGCGTCGCACGAGGCGTAAAGGCGCTCGCGCGGGGGCTCCACGACAAGGGCCTCATAGCTGCCGGGCGCCAGCAGGGGCGGGTGTCGGCCTTCCAGTCGCTGAGGGCGCGGCCGCTGGCGCGATGCACGCTGAAGGCGCGGACTAGCCGCTGGCGGTCGGCGGGAAAGATGGCGGCCTCGGCGGCCGGATCGACGTGCGCCAGGCGGCGGCGGAAGACAGCCTCGCCCTCGGCGTCGAACTCGGTCTGAACGGCGTCGCGGACGTCGACCGGGACAGGCGGGATTTCGGCCAGTCCCTTGGTCAGGGCGTTGAAGTAGAGGCCCGTCCCCCGACCAGCAGGGCCGGGCGGCCCTCGGCGGCCAGTTCGGCGAGCAGATCCATCACCGCACGGCTCCAGCGCCCGACGGACCAGGCGTCGGCGGGGTCGGCGACGCCGTAGAGGCGGTGCGGGACCTCGGCCTCGTCCTCGGCGGACGGCCGGGCGCTGAGCACGCGCAGGTCGGCGTACAACTGCTGGCTGTCGGCGTTGATGATGAAGGCGCCCGTTTCGCGCGCGCGCTGCATCGCCAGCCGTGACTTGCCCGAGGCGGTGGGGCCGGCGATCAGGGTGATGAGGGGTTGGGACAAAGGATCAACTCGCGAACGGACGCTTAGGGCGATAGAACGCCTGTCATCGGCCCGGCAAGTCCGTCGGGTCTTCAAGGAGTCTTCATCGTGACTGACCGCGCCGCCGTCCTCGCTGTCCTCGACGCTGTGACCGACCCCAGGTCGGGGCAGGGGTTGGCGACCGCCGGGCTGGTGCAGGGACTGGTGGTGGCCGAGGGGCGCGCGGGCTTCGTCATGGAGGTTCCCGCCAGGGAGACGGCGCTTTACGCCCCGGTGCGCGGTGCGGCCGAGGCGGCGCTGAAAGCCATGCCGGGCATGGAGCGGGTGTCGGTCGTGCTGACGGCCGAGGCGGTGGCCGCGCCGGCGCGCCGCACGGCCGGACTGTCGAAGGCGGCGACGGATCAGGGGCGGCCCAAGGCGCCGGTTCCGACCGAGCGCCCGGCCCATGTGAAGCGCGTGCTGGCCGTGGCGAGCGGCAAGGGCGGGGTCGGCAAGTCGACGGTCTCGGTCAATCTGGCGGCGGCCCTGGCGGCGCGCGGCCTGTCGGTCGGGGTGCTGGATGCAGATGTCTATGGGCCGTCGCTGCCGACCATGCTGGGGATTTCGGGCCAGCCCGCCTATGAGGACGGGGCGATGGTTCCGCACGTGGCGCATGGGCTGAAAGCCATGTCGGTCGGCCTGCTGACCAAGGCCGAGGACGCCATGATCTGGCGCGGGCCGATGGCGTCGCAGGCCATCAATCAGATGCTGACCCAGACGCGCTGGGGAACGCAAGAGCAGCCGCTGGATGTTCTGGTCATCGACCTGCCGCCCGGCACCGGCGACGTGCAACTAACCCTGATCCAGAAGACGCCGCTGGACGGGGCGGTCATCGTCTCGACGCCGCAGGAAGTGGCCCTGGCCGACGCGCGCCGGGCGCATACCCTGTTCGACAAGGTCGGCGTCCCCACGATAGGCTTGGTTGAGAACATGAGCGGCGAGGTGTTCGGAACCGGCGGCGCCGAGGCCGAGGCGGCGCGTCTGGGCGCGCCCTATCTGGGCGATCTGCCGCTGGACGGGGCGCTGCGGCGGGCCGGCGACGCGGGGCGGCCATTGGTCGCCGTTGACCCGCAGCATCCGGCGTCCGAGCGTTTCAGGCAGATCGCCGCGAAGGTCGCCCAGTCCCTGGGTCTTTAGATCGCGAGCTCTTTAGAGGGAGGCCGTGATGGCTGAGCAGGAACAAGCCGTGGTCGTCTGCGGCATCGACGGCAGCGCGCACGCTGAAAGCGCCGTGCGCATCGCGGCGCAGTTCGCCAGGGCGAAAGGCGCCAGACTGGCGCTGGTGGCGGTCAATCCGCTCAGCTCGGCCAGCGGCCACCCGGACATTCGCGCCTGGAAGGCCGAGGAGCAGGACGCCATTCTGATGCGGTCGATGACCGAGGCGCGGCGTCATTGCCCGTCGGTTGAAGCGGTCACGACCGAAGGGCACGACGTGGCTGACGCCCTGATCGCGGCCGCCGCCGCCCTGGGCGCGGATCATATCGTGGTGGGCACAGGCGACCGCAAAGGGCTGGTGAACTGGCTGATGGGCTCCACCGCCGAGGCTGTCGCCGCGCGCGCCCCGGTCAGCGTGACGATCGCGCGCTAGGGTACTCGGCTCAGGTGGGCTCGAATATCCCGCCGGGCATGATCTCATTGGCGTGATCCCGAGGACCTCCTGATGTTCAGCGGCGGTCCAGAACGGTGAAGGCGAAGGCGTGCTCGTCCTTTTCGCCCGCCTCATGCGGTTCAAACGCGGTCCGGACGAAGGCCGTTTCGTCAAAGGCGGGGAAGACGGCGTCGCCCTCCGGCTCGGCCTCGACTTCGGTGATGTACAGGCGTTTGGCGCGCGGCAGGGCGGCGGCGAACACGGCCGTGCCGCCGATGACGCAGACCTCGTCCACGCCGTCGTCGGCGGCCTGTTCGCGGGCGATGGACAGGGCTTCGTCCAGCGTCGAACAGACAACAGCGCCCTTGGCCAGGCCCGCCTCGGCGTAGGACTCGTCCTTGGTCAGGACGATGTTCAGCCGCCCCGGCAGGGGACGCAGGGGCAGGCTCTCCCAGGTCTTGCGGCCCATAATGCAGGGCTTGCCCATGGTCACCGCCTTGAAGCGCTGCAGGTCCGAGCGCAGCCGCCAGGGCAGGTCGCCGTCCCGGCCGATGACGCTATTGCGGGCGCGGGCGACGACGAGGGCGATGCGAGGCAGGGCCAAGGCGGTTCTCCGAAGCAGATCGGGAGCCGCGCGACGCCGCTCCCGTCCGCAGGAGTTAGGCGTCCGGCTGGAGCAGTTTCAAGCCTCGGTCTTCAGCCAGCTCAGCCATTTGCGCTGCATCGCGGCGTTCAGGTCGACGCCGGCGCGGTCGCAGTAGATCAGCAGCATGCCCAACACGTCCGCCGCTTCATCGGCCAGGGCCTGAGCATCGGCGGCGCCGCGCGCCCTTTGGGTCAGGCGCAAGTGCTCGGCGGTCAGCTCGCCCAGCTCTTCCTGCAACTTCAGCAGAGCCCAGTCGCGGTCGCGGTTGATGGCGTGTTCGCGCGCGTAGATGTCGGAGATGCGCAGCACATCCGCCTGCAGGTCGGTCAGCTTCATGCGAGGATCAGACGGCGACGGCGGCCTTGATGTGCGGCCAGGATTGGTAGTCGTTCAGCACGAAGTCCGACAGCTCAAAGCCGAACAGGTCGGTCTTGTCCGCCACCGTCAGGGTCGGCAGGGGCAGGGGGCGCGGCTGAGTTGAAGCTCTGCCTGCTCCAGATGGTTCAGATACAGGTGGGCGTCGCCGAAGGTGTGGACGAAGTCGCCCGGCTCCAGCCCCACGACCTTGGCCAGCATGTGCGTCAGCAACGCGTAGGAGGCGATGTTGAAGGGCACGCCCAGGAAGACGTCGGCCGAGCGCTGATACAGCTGGCAGCTCAGCTTTCCGTCGGCGACGAAGAACTGGAACAGGCAGTGGCAGGGCGGCAGGGCCATGTCGTCCACGTCGGCCGGGTTCCAGGCGCTGACGATGTGGCGGCGGCTGTTGGGGTTGGTCTTCAGGCCGTGAACCAGCTTGGCGATCTGGTCGATGCTTTGGCCGTTCGGGGCGGCCCAGGAGCGCCACTGCTTGCCATAGACGGGGCCGAGGTCGCCCTCGGCGTCGGCCCATTCGTCCCAGATGCTGACGCCGTTGTCCTTTAGCCAGGCGATGTTGGTCTCGCCGCGCAGGAACCACAGCAGTTCGATAAAGATCGACCGCGTGTGCAGCTTCTTCGTCGTCAGCAGGGGAAGCCCTTGGACAGGTCGAAGCGCATCTGACGTCCGAAGACGCCCAGCGTCCCCGTGCCGGTGCGGTCGTCGCGCCGCACGCCGTTGTCGAGGATGTCCCGCAGCAGGTTCAGATACTGCCATTCGGGATGGTCGGCGGGCGCGGCCGCCGTGCGGGCTTGCAGGTCTGCGATCTGGACGGCGGCGTTCATGCCATGAGGATGCCGCTGATTCTCTCCGGAGGGCAGGGGCCTGATTCTCTTGCTCACAGAAAGAGAAAACGCCCGCTGACGGATCAGCGGGCGCCCTCGGTTTTTAAGCGTTCGGCCGTTACTTGCCGGGCGCGAGGCGTTCGTTCTGGACCCAGCCGACGTTGTCGTTGTCGTCCATGACCTCCCACCAGGCGCCGTCGCGCTGGCCGGTCGGATAGAGGCGCAGGCCGGCGGGCAGGGCGCGCACGACCGAGCCGCCGTTCGGGGCCGAACGCAGCGTCGACGCCGTCTGGACCGTATAGCTCTGGATCGGGGCGGACTGGGCCGCCGAGCCGCCTTCCAGGCCGCCCATCTGGGTCACCATGTCGGTGTAGGCCTGTATGAAGGACTGGGCCACGATGCGGCCGATCTCGGTGTTTTCATAGCTGCCGCCGCCCAGGGCGCCTGCGCCGAAGCCTGCGGCGCCGACGCCCCAGCTCAGGTCGCGTTTGGAGGCGTAACCTTCGGTCACCAGCTCGGTTTCCGAAGTGCGGACGTTGGTCAGCGACAGGACGGTGTTGGCTTCCATGCTGCGCGTGCGCAGGCCGCCGACGAGGGCGCCGGCGCGCCCGCCCAGCGCCGCGCCGGCCAGACCGGCCAGGGCGTTGCCGCCGCTGTTGGCGTTCTGGCTGGCGATTTCGCCGACCAGCACATAGTCGGCCGCGCGCACCTGGCCGCCGCCGACGTTGGAGCCGCGCTGCAGGTCGCCGCCTGCGGCCATCTCGCGTTCGCGCTGGGCGACGCTCATGCCGGCGCCGCGATCGACCAGGGTGAAGCAGCCCGAACGCTGGATCACGACGCGCAGCAGGCTCTGCGGCGGCGACAGCTGCAGCTCGCGCCAATAGTCGGACTGGCCGTCAGTGATGGTGATGGAGCCGAGGCTGGACCGGCAGCGCGGGATCTGCGCCATCTGCGCGTCCTGGGCGCGCTGCGCGCCGCTGCGCGCCTGGGCCAAGGATGCGCTCGGCAGGGCCAAGGCGGCGATCGAGACGGCGAGGGCCGGGGCGATAAGATAGGTCTTCAAAACGTGATCTCCTGGTTTCGCTATCAAGCTTCACGGCCCTTGGCGCCGACACGCGGCGGGCGCGAACGCCGTAGCAATACGGTGAAGCTAAGGGAACCTTGTTTATTGAGCGTCGACCAATCGGTCCTGCGGCAGCCAGCCGATGTTGTCGTCAGCGTCCAGAACCTCGACCCATTGGTCATCAGACTTTCCAGTCGGGAACACCGCCGCCCCCGCCGCCAGGGGGCGAATGGCCTCGCCGTCTGGAGCCTTGCGCAGCACCGTCGGCAGGGCCAGTTGACGGCTGGCCAGGCTCTGCGCTGCGTCGGTGCGGCGACGGAGTTCGTCTTCCCGCCGGATTTCTTCGCGCAGGCGGCGTCGTTCTTCTTCGCGCGCGCGATCGAGACGCTCCTGCTCGCGGCGTTCCGCCTCGGCCTTGCGAGCGGCTTCGGCCTCGCGCTCGGCGGCGGCGGCGCGCACAGCCTCACGGTTGGCGAGCGTGACGTCCGGCGTCTGCGCGCCCGTGCCTCCAAGGCTGGTCACCAGATCGGCGTAACCGCGCACCAGGGCCAGGGCGATCACCTTGCCCTCATCCTGGCTTTCATAGCCGGCGCCGACGCGGCCGCCGAAATGGTTGTCGCGGATACGAAGGCGGCGCAACTCGTCCTTGTTAGCCACGGCGCGCGTAGTGCCGACGGTTTCAGCCAGAGGCACGCTGGCCAGAGAAAAGACGATCTGGGCGTCTTCCTTGCCGCGACCGATGTCCTTTTTCAGGTCGCGAATTCGCTCAACCGTATTGGCGTTCAGCGCCTGGGCTGGGGCGGCCTGAGCGCCCTTCGGGCCGCCGAGCGCGTTGCCGGCCATATTCATGGCCGCATTCATGGCCTGCATCTGCAAGGGATTAAGCCCGGCCTCGGCGCCTAGACCGCCCAGACCACCGAGACCTCCGCCCAGATCGCCGCCCGTGGCCGCCGCCAGGCCGGCCGTGAGCAGGGCGCGCCCGCCGACCGCCGCCAGCGAGCCAAGTAGACCCGACCTGCGGTCGCTGTCGGTCGATTCAATGGGGTTCGCCAGTTCGGCGACCAGGACGAAGTCGGCCGTGCGGACGCGCGCGGCGCCGCCCAGGCTGCGCTCGCGCTCGACCAGATCCATCCCGGGCCCGCGCTCGATTAGGGTGAAGCAGCCGGAATCGCGAATCACGGTGCGCAGCAGTTCCGTCGGCTCCCCCAGCCCCATCTGCTCGAACAGGACGCCCTGGGTTTCGGCGATCGCCACGGTTCCCAGATTCTGGGTGCAGCGCGGCGCTTCGTTCACGACCTGAGCCGTTTCAGCGTTGGATCGGCGGTTGAAAATCTGCGCTTCAGCCGGGGACGCCGAGACGGCGAACAGGGCCGAGGTTGCCGTCAGGGCGAGCGCGAAACGATACATGATGAACAGGCCGATTGTGAAAAACCGGCCCGCCCTTAGCTTTGCCGTTGCTGCAAAGCAATCGACGTCTAGCCGGAAAAGCCCCTGCGCTGAGGAAGGCCGCCTCCTCTGCGGATGTCACGCGGCCCAGACAGTCGTTCCTGTGCGGGAAGCGGCCGAACCGGGCGATGATGTCCCGATGAATCACGGCGAACTTGTACGTTTGCACTTCGGTCGCTTCATCCAGCAGAGCCAGAAGGTGGTCCTGATCCTCCAACGACTCGGAGTGCATCAGAGGCATCAGCATGAAGGGGCGCAGTTCCGCCGCGACCTGGCGATCATGTCCGCGCTCAATCGCTTTCTTGGCGAAGGCGACGGCCAGGGGGTCGGTTGCGAACATGTGGGCGGTGTCGCGAAAGGCGTTTCGCGGCAACTGGTCCAGCAGGATGATCAGGGCCAGGGCGGCGTCGGGCGTCTCCAGCCAATGATCCAGCTGGCGCGCGGCGGCGGCGAAGTGGCTGTCGCGGCCCAACTCGGTGAAGGCGCGGTCGAAGGCGGCGTCCTTGGCGAACCATTTTTCGGGGCCGGCCTCGGTCCAGAAGGCGACGACTTCGGCGGGGGTCAGAACTTGGGTCATGCCGCCAGCCTAGCAGCAGCGCGCCAGCGGGCGCGACCTTGCAACAGCTCTGACTTCGCAAATAGAGAAAGAAATGGTCGGAGTGGCAGGATTCGAACCTGCGACCCCCGCGTCCCGAACGCGGTGCTCTACCAGACTGAGCCACACTCCGACTTTACGCAATCAGGCGAGCCGTGGCCGCCGCTTGCGTCGAGGAGGGGCTTATAGCCATGCCGACCGGCCCTCGCAAGCGGGTAAATGAGCCTCCGGAAAAAACTCTTGGCCCGATGAAAATTCTTTCCTTTTCAGGTGTTGCATCCCCCGAAACCTTGGCGTATCTGACCGCTCCTCGCCGGGACGCACTGCGCCGGCGGGAACACCGGACCGCTGGGGAATGGTGTAATGGTAACACTACGGTTTTTGGTACCGTCATTCTAGGTTCGAGTCCTAGTTCCCCAGCCACCGTCCGATAAGGGTAGAGCGCATCACGCGCCCCCTTCGGGGCTCAGGTTTTACATCGGGTTTTACAGTTGATCTTCTGTTCCGGGTCTCCTGGAGCCGCGCGATCGTGCTCAGGCCGATGGCCTCTCCCGTTACATAACGCCGCGCGATCTCCTTCACGCGGTTGAACTCTCAGCCCAGGATCGTGGCGACATCATCCAGCGGCAGGCCTGCACGGACGAGTTGGTGGCGGCCGTGCCGCGCAGATCGTGGAAGCGCAGACCCTCAAGGCCGGCGCTGGACCTGCCAGACCGTTTCGCCGCCTCATCCGCCTCAAGGCGGGCGCGCCTCACGCCGCTATCCAGGCCGTTGCCGGGCGGCGTCCAGGGCAGACCATCCGACGTCTGCAGGACGGTCGGGCATTCGCCGCGATCCAGATCATCCAGCACGGCCCTGACATGCGTTGAAACCCACACGGTGGCCTCGTCTTGCGCCCTGGCTGCGCGCGGCGTCGGCGTGGCTATCGTCAACGAACGACTGGCGCAGGCCTATGTGCGCGATCAAACCGTGCTGGGTCGGTTCCATTCAGACATTCTGCATGAATACGCCTTCGTGGTGTCCAGCAGCGTCAAGCCGTCGCGTCTGGCCGAGGAGTTTCTTAGACTGCTGCCACCGGCTCAAGAACCGGCTGTGGACTAGCTTGGGGGCGATTTCGGTCCGTAGGTTTCATGCCGAAATCGGCCTGGTTAATCACAATCAGGCTGGTGAATCCGCGATTGCCTAGAAGGGCTGGGAAAGCAGGGGGGCCGTCGGGTCATGGCCCCCCGCCCGATCTTGGGCCCCCGCTCGTGTCCGGGGCGCACTTGATTTATGCGCTGCAGAGCTAGGCGACCCAAATCAGACGCTGCTTCACCCGGACCGGCACGATAGGCGGAAGAGGTGCTTAACGCCGGGTTGCGTCGGCGATCAGGGCGCGTCCGCGCTCTACAGCAGCTTGGGTAGTCAATGTCCCTGCATTGATCTGGTCCGCCAGATCCATCAGAGGGGCGCTGGTGACGGCGCCGGTTTCAGCGACCTCCTGAACATGGACGCCTCCGTCGCGTGCGATCACGGCGTCCCATGCGGCGCGGACCTCGGCCCAATAGTCCTTGGTCGCGGCCCAATAGTCGTCGCCGGGCTTGGGCTCGAAGGCCGTCGAGGCGTCGTAGGTGTTGACCACGTCTTCCTGAACCACGGCCTGAGGAACACCGCCGTTACGCCCGGTCATCTTGACGTTGTCTTGAATGTGGACCCAGCCGCCCGGACGGATAACGTGGCGATTGGTCCCAAGATAACGGTCATAGACCGGGTTGCGCACGGCGTCGCGACGGGCCAGCGGACGCCAGGTCGGGCCGGACGTCCACACGGTCATGCCATTGTCGTAGCTCCAACGTCCAACGCCGCCGTAGCGGGGCGAATCGTCGGTTTGCCAGACGGTCTGGGACCAGGCGCCGTGACGCTCTTCGGCCGACACAGGAGTCAGGGTCCACTGGTTCGGTCCGGCGTAGGTCAGCACGGTCTCGGGCTGATGGGCCCAGTCCTGACGCCAGTGTTTGACCAGTGTGGTCTGGCCCTCGTGATACATGACCAGGATGTGCTGAAGGCTGATGCGATCGCCGGTGTCGTAGACGACACGCACGATCTCGGTGCCGCCAGACCGCTTGGGCTCGAGCGGCTGATAGTCCGCCTGCAGACCGACCGTCTCGCGCATGTCGAAACGCACGCGATAATCGCCGACCTGGGCCAGGATGGCCTGACGGTCCTGTTCAAAGGCGCTGGCGGGCGCCTGGGTCTGGCCTGTCACCGGCGAGGCGGGCAACGCCTGGACAGCCGGGGCGCCGGTCAGAAGGGCGGCCGCGATCAAGATTGCGCGCATGGGGGCTCCATTGGTTTGCGAAGGACGGGGTTCAGCTGGCGCTTCCGGGGCATGGTCGAGCTCACAGGCGCACGCTCAGAGACACGCCGACGTTGCGGCCGGGCTGGGTAAAGGCGTCCAGCGTCGCCGGTCGGGCGCCGACGGCCGGGCTGTTCAGACCGTGCACGTCGCTCCACCAGGCGTATTTCTCGTCAAAGACGTTGAAGGCGCCGGCGCGCAAAGTGGCCCGTTCGGTCACGTTCCAAAAGGCGGTGACGTCCAGCAGGGTGAAGCGCTCGCCCGGCCAGCACAGGCCGCCGCCGCATTCGTGGTTCGACTTCCTGTCGGACCAGGTGACCGTGGCGCTTCCGCCCCAGACGCCCGAGGGGGCGGTGTAGTTCAGCCCGCCGACCAGCTTGATCGGATCCACGCTGGTCAGGGCGCCGCGCTTGCCGTCCGTCTCCTGCTCGCCATCGGCGAAGGAGGCGGCGACAATGGTCGAGAAGCCGTTGTCCCAGTGAATATCGCCGCGCGCTTCCAGGCCCCAGATCTCGACCTTGGTCAGGTTGACGTACTGATAGATCAGCGGATCGACGCCCGGCACGCCGGTCCCGCTCACCACGACCTGATTGATGAAGTCGTCGTATTCCGTGCGGAAGGCCGTAGACTGCAGCGAAAGGGCGCCGCCGAAGGCTTCCAGATTGCGGAAGCGGAAGCCGCCCTCGATGCTCTCGCTGGTTTCGGGCTTCAGGTCGGGATTGGGGATGGACTCATAGCCGAACACCGGGTTGGCGAAGAAGTTGTTCACCTGCATCGGCGAGGGCGCCTTGAAGCCCTGGGCGTAGTTGGCGAAGACGCCGAAATGATCGTCGACCCAGTAGATGGCGCCGATCTTGGGCGACAGATGGCTGTCGCTCTGCCCGTCGGCCGGGGCCGGGAACAGGGCATCGGCCTGCGGCGTCAGCTCATACCAGTCGTAGCGCAGGGCCGGGATGATGCTGAGGCGGCCGCCCAGCAGATCAATCTCGTCCTGGATGAACAGGCCCGCCAGGTCGAACTCGGTCTTGGGGAAAGGCCGGGCGGGGAAAGGCTCGCCCATGGGCGGGACCGTGCCATCGCGGATGCCTTCTTGAGTGGTGCGCGACCAATCGGCGCCGAAGGTGACCCGGTGACGAACGGCCTCGCCGCCGAAGCTCTTGGAACCCTGCGCCGCCAGGCCCAGACGGCGTTGTCGAAGGTCACGTCGCGGGTGCGGTCGACCGCTGGCGTGCGGTCCTCATAGGTGAACTGGCGCGTGGTCGAATCCTGCCAGAACGCGGCCACAGAGCCGGAATCCAGACCTAGGACGTCGTCGAAACGCCAGTCGAGGCTGACGCGATCGCGCTGGGTCTCGTCATGAGCCGTCAAGCCGACGACCGTGGCCGAATAACTGCTCAACGCCTCGCCATCCATGTCCTGATCGAAGTGATCGTAGGTCAGGCGCAAGGTGTGATGGTCATTCACATCCCAGACCAGCTTGGCCAACACGGCGTTGGAGGCGAAGTCCTGGGGATTGGGCTGGGTTCGGGCCGCGCCGACGCCGCCGGTCTCAGCCCTGTTCTCGGTCTCTTGAGCGTCGCGGCGGGTGTAGGCCAGCAGACCCGAAAGGGCGCCGCTGCGTCCGGCGAAGGCCAGCCCCTCGGTCCAGCCCTCATCAGCCGAACTGTAGCCGACACGCGCACGCACGCCGAAGCTGCGGCCCGCTTCGATGAAGTCGGAAGGATCCTTGGAGGTGAAGCTGACCGCTCCCGCGATGCCGTCTGAGCCATACAGAGCGGAAGCCGGACCGCGCAGGATCTCGACCGACTTGACCAGATCCAAGTCATTATAGCCGCCGCGTCCGACCGCCTGGGCGCCGAAGGCGAAGCCGTCCGGCACCCTCACGCCGTCCTGGACGATCAGGACGCGGTTGCCGCCCATGCCGCGGATGGTGAAACCCAGATTGCCGTCCCGCCCGGCGCCCGACAGGGCTGCCGAGAAGCGGGCCGGACTGGTCGGAACGCTAACGCCCGGCTCGAACCGGATCAGGTCCTTGATGTCCGTGACGAGGTTGGTCTCGATGTCTTTTGCGGTGATGACGCTGACGCTGGCGGGCACCTCGTCGACGCGTCGTTCGGTGCGAGTGCCGACGACGGTGACCGGAGCCACCCGCACCGGCTGATTCAGGTCGATCTCAAACCCGTCCTCCGCGCTGGCCGGCAAGGCGGCCCCGAGAGCCGCGGCCCCGGCGGAAATCATCAATAGCGAACGCATAGGCGGCACCCCGTTTGAAAGAGGCCTCGCCTTTAATGCGAAAGATTATCAGAATCAATAGCACTATTTCTATTTGGCTAAGCACTCTTAGGCGGTGGCATGTGGCAGCGTGTTCCGCATTCGCTCATGTCGACCGGACAGCGCTACCTTTGCACCGAAACAACAATTCCGCCGATGAAGTCATTGATTTTAAAGGAACCGGAAGTTGCCCGTTTTCCTGCCTAACAGTTGATTCGGCATCACTCAGTCTCGGACTTCCAAATGGAAGGCCGAGTTCGGCGGGCTCGACGTGTCGAGGCTCGGCGGCTGTGAAAGGCGTGTATCGAGTTGTTGAACCGGCTTGGGTGATCGTTGGGTCGACGCCCGGCCTTGGACGGTTCTGTCGATCTCGTCAGGTCGCCGACGTAGCGCGGGTTCCCTGACGAAGGTTCGTCAGGACATGAACCAGTCAACCCTCGAGACATCAGCTCACGACGGGGGCATGAAGCGGGATGGGCGCGATCCTCCGGTTCTGAAGGCCACTGGATCGCTAGACGGGCCTGGAGGTCTCCAGGAGTTTGACGGCGCGTCTGAGCTCGGCATCGTCGAGGCTGGCGAAGCCGAGCCGGAAGGCGTTCATTTGGCCATCCTCTTCTAGGCAAAGCTGGCCGCCATGTGTCAGCAAGAGACCCGAGCCCTCCGCGGCGGCGGCCCAGGCCGAGGCGTTGATCGACGGATGAACTTTCACCCAGAGAGCCAGTCCCCCTGCGGGACGATCGAAGGCGACGGCGTCGCCGAGCCGTGCAGTGAGTTCATCCGCCAGATGGTCGCGGCGCTGTTCGTAGACCTTTCTCGCCTTGCGGGCGTGACGGCCGAGATCGCCTTCGTCGATCAGCTTGGCGAGAGCGGTTTCCAGGAGGACATCGCCTTGACGATCAATCGCTTCGCGCAGATCTTTCATTCTTTCCAACAAGGCGGAGGTTCCGGTGGCGTAGCCTATCCTCAAGGCAGGAGCGAGCAGTTTTGACACCGAACCGATGTGTATTATCCGGTCTTCAGCCTGCGCACGCGCCGCCATGGGCAGAACCGGCCGGCCTTCGAAACGGTATTCGTGGTCATAGTCGTCTTCGATCAGCGTCAGTCGGCGCCGGCGCGCAATGTCGAAGAGCCGCAGGCGGCGCCCTGCGCCAAGAGTCACGGTGGTGGGATACTGGTGATGCGGCGTCAGATAGATCGCGCGGATCCTCGGGTCCTGGTCGAGCAGGCTCTCCAGGCGGTCGATATCCAGGCCCAGGCCGTCCACAGGAGCGCCCACGACGCGGGCGCCCGCGGCGCGAAATGACTTCCAGGCCATGGGATAGCCCGGGTCTTCGACGGCGACCGCTTCACCTGGCCTGAGAGCGGCGCCCGCCACGAGGAAGAGCGCCATCTGACTCCCACGCGTGACCAGGATGTCGTCGGCGCCGACAATCAGGCCGCGTTCCGAAGACAGATAGCGGGCGAGGGCCGATCGCAGGGGCGCTGCGCCGCGAGGATCGCCATATCCCGTCAGCATTCTCAGCCCTGAGGCGGACACGGCGCGGCGGAAGGCGCGCGCCAGTTCTGCGCCAGGCATCAGCCGGGCGTCAGGCGCGCCGTCGGAGAATTTCAGGGGAGGCAGAGCGGTTCGCGCTTCGATCGGTGCAGCCCGGGCTTTGGCATGCCCTGCCCAGCTTCGGGCGCCCAGGTCCGGCAGGTCCCTTGCGACAAATGTGCCGCGGGACGCCTCGGAAACCAGCCAGGCCTGAAGCACCAGCTCCTGATAGGCGGCGTCGACCGTATTCCGGTGCACGCCGAGCGTCCCAGCGAGAGCCCTCGTCCCCGGGAGACGATCTCCAGGCTTGAGCCGGCCACGTTCAATCTCGCGGATGATCGATTCCGCAAGGTTGATGAAGATGGGCCTGGAGGCGTCTTCTATCAGCTCAATGACGACGGTGCTGCGCGCCATAATCCGGCCTATCAGGTTTCGAAATAGCGGCACTTATCACGGGGCCGTTTTGCCGGTTATCCCAGCCGCTCTCCCATTCAGCAACACCGCTGCGGGACCAGGAACACGGGAAAGCGTCATGTCCGGGAAAGCTGTTTTCTATCACGCAGGATGCACCGTCTGCATTGATGCCGAGAGGGGCTTCGTGGGCGCCCTGGACCCGGCCGCCTACGCTGTTGAAGTGGTGCATCTTGGAGAGACGTCCGAGCGCCTGGCGGAGGCCGAGGCCGCCGGCGTCAAGTCGGTGCCCGCCTTCGTCATCGACGGCGCCGTGTACCACATCAATCACGGCGCGGATCTCTCGGCCCTGCGCGGGTGATCTGTTCGGCTACGCTTCCTTCCCCCGAAGCGCGGCCGCTGGGCGGGCGGCCTCCTCTCGTCAAGCCGCCCGCCTCTTTTTGTCAGACGGAGACGGCATGACTTCCGACCTTGCGACGCGGGCTCTGGACCCGCAACTGGCCCAAGCCCTGATGCAGGAGCGCCAGCGCCAGCAGGACAGCATCGAATTAATCGCGTCCGAGAACATCGTCAGCGCCGCCGTGCGTCAGGCGCAGGGCTCGGTCCTGACCAACAAATACGCTGAGGGTTATCCGGGCCGCCGCTACTACGGCGGGTGCGAGGCGGTCGACATCGCCGAGAAGCTTGCCATCGAACGCGCCTGCACCCTGTTCGACACGGCCTACGCCAACGTCCAGCCGCACTCGGGCGTCAACGCGAACCTCGCCGTGCTGTTCGCCCTGATCAGGCCGGGTGACCGCATCATGGGGCTGGACCTGGCCTGCGGCGGTCACCTGACGCACGGCTCGCCGGTCAGCCTGTCGGGCCAGTGGTTCGAGGTCAGCGCCTATCGGGTGCGCGAGGACGACGACCTGATCGACTATGACGACATGGAACGGCGCGTCCTTCAGGATCGGCCGCGCCTGATCTATGCAGGCGGCTCGGCCTATCCGCGCCGCATCGACTTCGCCCGGATGCGCCAGATCGCGGACAGGGTCGGCGCCTGGCTGGTGGCCGATGTGGCCCACTACGCCGGGCTGATCGCGGCGGGCCTCTATCCCAATCCGACGCCGCACGCTCATGTCACCACCTCGACCACGCACAAGACCCTGCGCGGCCCGCGCGGCGGTCTGATCCTGTGCAATGATCCAGAGCTGGCAAGGCGCATCGACAAGGCCGTCTTCCCCGGCACCCAGGGCGGGCCGCTGATGCACGTCATCGCCGGCAAGGCGGCGGCCTTCCACGAGGCGCTTCAGCCCGATTTCGTTGAATACTCCAGGGCGGTGATCGAGAACGCCCGCGTGCTGGGCCAGACGCTGGCGGACGGAGGCCTGCGCCTCGTGTCGGGCGGAACGGACTGCCATCTGGTGCTGGTCGACCTGCGCCCCTTCGGCCTGACCGGCAAGGCGGCGGTCGAGGCGCTGGAGGATCACGGCCTGATCGCCAACAAGAACTCGGTCCCCTATGACACGGCCTCGCCCATGGTGACGTCGGGGCTGCGGCTGGGTTCGCCGTCCTCGACCTCGCGCGGGTTCGACGCCGAGGCGTTCCGCACGGTCGGCGGCATGATCCTGACCATCCTCAAAGGCCTGCGAGACGGCGATCTCGACAGCGCGGCGGTGAAGGCGCAGGCAAGAGAACTGACGCGGGCCTGGCCGATCGCCGGACCGGCGCTGACGCCCGCCTAAGGAGGTTCTGAAGGCGCGTGCGGGTCATCTCGATTCAGAGCCAGGTCGTCTACGGCCATGTCGGCAACAGCGCGGCGGTCCAGCCGATGCAGGCCATGGGGCTGGAGGTGGCGGGGGTGCCGACCACCCTGCTGTCCAATCACCCGCACTATCCCACCATGCGCGGCCGGATTCTGGAGACGGAGCTGGTCGCCGACCTGCTGCTGGGGGTCGAGGAGCGCGACCTGCCGATGACGGCCGGGGCGGTGGTCACGGGCTATATGGGCTCGGCCGCCAATGCGGCGGCGACGGCGGGCTTCCTGCGGCGCTGGAAGGCGGAGAATCCGGCCCTGCTGCACATCTGCGACCCGGTGATCGGCGACGATGATCTGGGCGTCTTCGTCGCCGAGGGCCTGATCGAACAGTTCCGCGACGCGCTGACGCCGATGGCCGACATCATCACCCCCAACCAGTTCGAACTGGGCCGACTGGTCGGCGAACGGCCTGATACGGTCGCGGGGGTGATCGAGGCGACGCGCATCCTGAGCGCGCGCGGCACGGGGCGGGCAGTGGTGACGGGCTGCGTCCTGACCGACACCGCGCCAGGCGAGGTCGAGACGGTGGCCGTCGAGGGCGGCGTCGCCCATCGCACCTCCATCCCCCGCATCCCGATCCGGCCCAGCGGCACGGGCGACCTGTTCACCGCCTATCTGACCGGCTGGCTGATGCGCGGCGAGGGGCTGGCCGAGGCCGCCGCCCGCGCCACCGCCGGGGTCCAGACCGTTCTGCTGCGGACCCAGGCGGCGGGCGCCTTCGAGATGCGCCTGACCGAGGGCTAAAAGCCCTCAGTCGAAGCTGGCGACGGCGGCGATCACCCGATCCTGCACGGCCTCGTCCAGATAGGCGCTCATCGGCAGGCTGATGACCCGTTCCGCCTTGGCCTCGGTCACGGCCAGACCGCCGGGGCCGACCGGGTGCTGGCGATAGGCGGGCTGGCGGTGCAGGGGGATCGGGTAATAGCCGGCGGTGGGCACGCCTTCAGCCTTCAGATGGGCGGCCAGGGCGTCGCGATCGTCATGCTCTACGGTGAACTGGGCCCAGACCGACCGGCCGCCGGGAATGACCACCGGCGTCGCCGCCACATGACCGGCAAGCCCCTGCACATAGTGCTCGGCGATGCGGTCGCGGCGCTCGATCTCGTCCGGGAAGATCTTCAGCTTCTCCAGCAGGACGGCGGCCTGCAGGGTGTCCAGCCGTCCGTTCATACCCAGACGCGGGTTCAGATACTTGGGGTCGTGGGTGAAGCCCTGCGCCGCCGCATCCGCCGCCGTCGCCTGTCCGTGGACTCGCAGGGAAACGAGGTGGTCCATCAGGGCCGCCTCCTTCATCAGCACGGCCCCGCCGTCGCCATAGGCGCCCAGCGGCTTGGCCGGAAAGAAGCTCAACGTCGTGGCGTCGGCCCAGTGGATGGGGTGCTGGCCGTTCAGGGTGCAGCCGAACCCCTGAGCCGAATCCGCGATCAGCTTAATGTCGTATTGCTGCGCGATTGCCGACAGGGCGGGATAGTCTGCGGGCTGCCCGAACAGGTCCACGGCGATGACGGCGCGGGGTTTCAGCACGCCCTCGCGCTCAACCGCCTCGACGGCGGCGCGCAGGTGGTCGGGGTCGATCGTCCAGGTGTCGGGACGGATGTCGATGAAGACGGGCGTGGCGCCCGCCAGCGCCACCACCTCGGCCGTAGCCGCAAAGGTGAAGGCGGGGCAGAAGACGGCGTCTCCCGGCCCCACGTCCCACGCCATCATCAGCAGCACCAGTGCATCCGTCCCGTTGGAGCAGGACAGGGCGTGCGGCGCCTGTCCGAAGTCGCACAGGGCGTGTTCGAAGGCGCCGACCGCCGGACCCATGATGTACTGGCCGCTGGCGGCGACCTCCAGCAGGGCGGCGTCGATGGTCGCGCCGATGCGGCGGCGCTGGCTGAGAAGATCGATGAAGGGAATGGTCACGCGGTTACTCCGGGGAGTGGAGGAAAGTCAGGCCCAGTCGGCTCAGGCCCAGTCGGCTCAGGCCCAGTCGGCTCAGGGCAAGACAGCTCAGGCCAGACCTGGCCAGTAGTGCCCGTTCGGCGTCGGGCGCGGGCCGAAGATGGCCTGGCCGACGCGGACCACGGTCGCGCCTTCGCGCACGGCCAGTTCGTAGTCGCCGGTCATGCCCATCGACAGGCCGGTGATGCGCGCATCGATGCGCTCGGCCCTGTCGCGCAGGGACCGCAACAGGGTGAAGCAGGGCCGCACCCTGTCCGGGTCCTCACTGAACACCGCCAGCGTCATCAGCCCCTGCGGCTTCAGCCGGGGAAAGGCTTCCAGCCGTTCGATGAAGTCCAGGGCATCATCGGGATGCAGACCGAACTTGCTCTCCTCGCCCGAGGTGTTGACCTGGACATAGACCTTCATGTCGCGGCCGTCGGTCTCCAGCCGCTTGTTCAGCACCTCGGCCAGCTTGAGACTGTCCAGCGCATGAAACTCGTCGGCCAGACGGGTCAGGTATTTGACCTTGTTCGATTGCAGGTGGCCGACGACGTGCCAGCGCATCGACAGGTCGGCCATGGCCTCGGCCTTGTCGCGGGCCTCCTGTAGCTTGTTCTCGCCGAAGTCGGTGACGCCCGCGGCCCAGGCCAGACGCAGGATCTCGGCCGGAACCGTCTTGGTGATCGGCAACAGACGCACGCTGTCGATCGGCCGTCCGACCTGTTCGCAGGCGGCGGCGATGCGGCGATGGACCAGCGCCAGATTGGCGGCGAACCGCTCGCGCGGGTCAGCACCGAAGCGTTCGAGGTTTTCAGGCGAAAGGGTCACGAAACATACTCCCGACACAGGCGGCGGCCCAGCCGCGCGATGACTTCATAGTCGATGGTCGCGCCGTCCCGAGCCAGTTGTTCCGGCGTGCGATTGGGGCCCAGAAGTTCGAGCTGATCGCCCGCTTTCAACGCATCGGGCGGCAGGTCGCTGATGTCCACGACCAGACTGTCCATCGAGATGCGCCCGACGAAGGGCAGCAACCGCCCCTTGAATGCTGCGCCGCCGGTGGCCGACAACTGACGCGGCCAGCCGTCAGCATAGCCCACGCCGATGGTGGCCAGACGCATTCCCTTCGCCGCCGTGACGGCCCAGCCGTAGCCGACGCCCGCGCCCGCAGGCACGGCGCGGGTCTGGATGACGCGGCCCGTCACCTCGACCACCGGCTGCATGGCCTTGGCCGAGGGCGAGGCGTCCAGACCGAACAGGGCGGCCCCGATCCGGCACAGGTCATAGTGATAGTCTTCGCCCAGCCAGCACCCGGCCGAGTTGGCCAGCGAGCGCGCAACGCCCGGCGGCGCGTGGGCCAGAATGCGCTCGAAGGCCTGACGCTGGCGCGCATTGCCCGCGTGGCCGGGCGTGTCGGCGACGGCCAGGTGGCTGAGGATCAGGCGCGGTTCGATCCAGCGGATCGGGCCATGGGGGTCAAAGGTCCAGGCGGCGTCCTCGGGCGGCAGGCCCAGCCGCGACATGCCGGTGTCGAACTGGATCGCCGCCGCCAGCGGCCGCCCGACCGCCCGGCCCAGACGCGCCCAGTCCTCCATCTGTTCGCGGCTGTTCAGCACCGGGATCGCTCCGGCGGCGAGGGCGGCGTATTCGGCGCCCGGCGCCAGACCGTTCAGCACGAACAGCTCGGCGTCGGCGGGCAGGACGCGGCGCAGATTCACCGCCTCGAAGAGATGGGCGACGAAGAAGGCGCGGCATCCGGCGTCATAGAGGGCGGGCGCGATGCGGGCCGCGCCTAGACCATAGGCGTCGGCCTTGACCACGGCGGCGCAGGCGGCGGGCGCGATCCTGTCCCGCATGGCGCGATAGTTGGCGGCGACGGCGCCTAGGGACACGCGAATGCGGCCGCCGCCATGGTCGGATCGGCGGGCCGGCTGGTCGGTCGGGAACAGGGCGAGGGCAGGCAAGGGACGGAAGCTTTCACGGCGTCGGCTCACCGCCGACCTCTGCACCCTAGCCAGCGCCGCCCCGGCCATTCCCCGCCACGTCGGCGCAGATCGTCAGACCGCTTTGTAAGCGTCGATCACGCGGGGAAGATTTTCGCCAGCCGTTCGACGGCGGCGTCGATCTCGGCCGGGGTCGAGGCGGCGAAGCCCATCAGCCAGCCGGGGCGGCCCGCGCCCGCGTCGTGCAGGGGCGTCAGGCCGGTCAGGTGGACGCCGACGCGCCGGGCCGCGCGCACCGTTTCGGCCTCGTCTAAGCCGTCCTTCAGGAAGCAGGGCATCTGCAATCCTCCGGCGGGCCGGTCAGGCGTGACGACGTGGGACAGACGCGCCGTAACCGCCGCCTCCAGCGCATCCAGCCGTTCCTCATAGACGCCGCGCATAGTGCGGACATAGGCGCCGAACCGGCCGTCCTCGATGAACCGCGCCAGCGTCAACTGGGACACCGAGGCGGTGAAGCCGTCCATCAGGCTGCGGGCCGCGACCATCGGCTCGACCAGCCGGCGCGGCAGGATCAGATAGGCCAGCCTCAGCCCCGGAAACAGCGATTTGGTGAAGGTGCCCAGATACAGGGTCCGGTCGTGCGGGTCCAAACCCTGCACACAGGCGGTCGGCCGCCCGGCATAGTGGAACTCGCTGTCGTAATCGTCTTCCAGAATCCAGGCGTCATGCTCGGTGGCCCACTGGATCAGGGCCAGACGCCGGTCCAGCGACAGGGTGCGCCCGGTCGGAAACTGGTGCGAGGGGTGACGAACACCGCCCGCCCGTCCTCACGCCGGGCCAGCAGGTCGTCGGTGCGCAGCCCCTGCGCATCGACCGCCACGGGCAGGCGTTCCAGCCCCGCCGCGTCCATGGCCCTGGCGGCGCCCTGATAGGCCGGGTCTTCGATGAAGACGCCGTCGCCGGGGTCGGCCAGCACCCGCGCGCACAGGGACAGGGCCTGCTGCGAACTGGTCAGGACCAGGATCTGGTCGGGGTCGGCGCGCGCCCCGCGCTCGAGATTGGCGTATTCGGCGATCGCGCGGCGAAGGCGCGGATGCCCCTGCGGATCGCCGTGATGCAGGGCGGCGGCGCCTTCCTCGCGCAGGGTCAGGCGGTGCAGCCGGTCCCACTGGGCGAAGGGAAACAGCCGCGTCTCCGGCACGCCGGGCGAGAAGGCCAGAGGGGCGTAGGGGTCGCGCAAACGGCCGCTGTCGGCCATCGCCTGTCCGCGCCTGCTCAGGGTCGGCGCCGTTTCGGGTTGCAGGGCGGGACGGCGACCCGCCGGGCGCAGCACCCCGCGCTTCAGGCCCAGTTCGGTCAGTTCGCAGACGAAGCTGCCGCTGCCGACGCGCCTCTCGATGAAACCCTCGGCGTGAAGCTGGGCATAGGCCGTCTCGACCGTATCGCGCGACACGCCCAGCGACCGGGCCAGAGTGCGCGACGAGGGCAGGGGCCGCCCCGCCGTCAGCGACCGCTCCACGATCAACTGGCGCACGGCGCGCTGGATGCGGGCGTGCAGGGGCAGGCCGGACTGGGCCGGGTGGTCCATGAAGGCCTGGACGGAGTCCAGCTGGGCGCGCTTCAGCAATGGTCTGCGGCTTCTTTCCAAAGTGGCCGGAATGGCCCAGCCAATGCAGCGCTAGGTGTCACGCCCCCGGCGGGATGGCAATGTCGCCGCCCGTCCTGTGATGGGATTTGATGTCATGGGCGCTTTCGATTTCGCCGACTTCTTCAGCCGCGATCTGGACGACCTGAAGCAGGAGGGCCGGTATCGCGTCTTCGCCGATCTGGAGCGGCTGTCGAAAGGCGCGCCCTACGCCTGGGATCATCGGCGCGGGCGGACCATCACCATCTGGTGCTCGAACGACTATCTGTCGATGGGCGTCCATCCCGAGGTGGTCGAGGCGGCGCAAAATGCGATCCGCACTTATGGCGCGGGCGCGGGCGGCACCCGCAACATCTCGGGCACCAGTCACGAGCACGTCCTGCTGGAACGCGATCTGGCCGATCTGCACGGCAAGGAGGCGGCGCTGCTATTCACTTCGGGCTATGCGGCCAATGACGCGGCCCTTTCGACGCTGGCCTCGCGCCTGCCGGGCGCGGTGATCTTTTCCGACGCCCTGAACCACGCCTCCATGATCGAGGGCATGCGCCGCTCGGGCGTGGAGAAGCACATCTTCGCCCACAACGACTGGCGCGACCTGGACCGGTTGATGAGCGGTGTCTGCAGCTACCGGCCCAAGCTGGTCTGTTTCGAGAGCTGCTATTCGATGGACGGCGACTTCGCCCCCATCGCTGCCATCTGCGACGTGGCCGAAAAACACGGCGCCTTCACCTATCTGGACGAGGTCCACGCCGTGGGCCTGTACGGCGCGCGCGGCGCCGGCGTGGCCGAACGCGACGGCCAGTCGCACCGCATCAGCATGATCCAGGGCACGCTCAGCAAGGGATTCGGCGCGATGGGCGGCTATGTGGCGGGTGATGCGGATGCGGTCGATTTTGTTCGCAGTCATGCGCCAGGCTTTATCTTCAGCACCGCCCTGCCGCCGTCGGTCGTGGCGGGGGTGCGCGCTGCGCTGAAGCATCTGAAAGCCGACGGCGGACCCCGGCGAGCCCTGGCCGCGCGGGCCAAGTCCATCCGCGAAGCCATGGTCAGGATGGGCTTGCCGGTCCTGCCCAGCCCCAGCCACATCCTGCCGGTGATGATCGGGGACGCGGCGACGGCGAGGCGCGTGACGGACCGGCTGATGGAGGATTTCGGCGTCTATATCCAGCCGATCAACTTCCCGACCGTTGCGCGCGGAACCGAGCGCCTCAGGGTCACGCCCACGCCTCTTCATGCCGACGAGCACGAAGAGCAACTGCTGGAGGCGCTGGTCGAAATCTGGCGCGATAACGCCGAGTGGCGACGCTTCTCAGCGATGGCGATGCGCCAGCTAGAGACCGTCTGACGCGGCCCGCGCCCAGACCCCGCACGCCAGAAGCGGTGGTGTGGCGCGTCTGTATCCAGCGGCCGGCGACGCGCCGACTTCGCCCCGCTTATCGCCGCCGTCCGCGACCCCTTCCTCGGAGACTTTCAAGCCAGATGTCGTCCTCCCCGACCATCGCCTCGCCGTTTCGCCTTAGTGATCTGCTCCATCCCGTCGTCGCCGGCCTGATCTCCGTTCTGGTCAACTATGGCGGCACCTTCATCCTGGTTTTCCAGGCGGCCAAGATCGCTGGGCTCAGCCCTGAGATGACGGCCTCATGGGTGTGGTCGGTCTCTATCGGCGTGGGCCTGACCGGCCTGTATCTGAGTTGGCGCTATCGCGAGCCGATCATCACGGCGTGGTCGACGCCGGCGGCGGCCTTTCTGGTCACGGCACTGGCGACCACGGCTTATGCCGATGCGATCGGCGCCTATATGGTTTCGGCGGCCGCCTTCGTCCTGCTCGGCGTATCAGGCGGCTTCGACAAGGTGGTCAGACTGATCCCGCCGGGCATCGCCTCGGGCCTGCTGGCGGGCATATTGTTGCAGTTCGGCGTGGGGGCCTTCGCCGGGGCCAGCGTCGATCCCCTGCTGGTCGGCCTGCTGATCCTGGCCTATGTCGGCTTCAAGCGGTTCTCGGCGCGCTATGCGGTCGTCGGCATCCTGCTGTTGGGGGTTGCGATCCTGATCTGGCAGGGGCGGGTGGACGTGTCGGGCCTGAAGCTGGAGTTCGCCGCTCCAGTCTTCGTCATGCCGACGTTTTCGCTCAACGCCCTGCTGAGCGTGGCCTTGCCGCTCTTCCTGATCACCCTGTCGGGCCAGTACATGCCCGGCATGTTGGTGCTGAGGAACGACGGGTTCAAGACCAGCGCCAATCCCATCGTCGCCGTGACGGGCCTGGGCTCGCTGCTGTTGGCGCCGTTCGGGTCGCACGCTTTCAACATCGCCGCCATCACCGCCGCCATCGCCACGGGGCCAGAGGCGCACGAAGACCCCGCAAAGCGATGGATCGCGGGCGTCGCCGCAGGGGTCTTCTACATCCTGGTCGGCGTGTTCGGGGTGACGTTGGCGGCGGTTTTCATGGCCTTCCCGGCGGCCTTCATCACCACCCTGGCGGGGCTGGCGCTGCTGGGCACGATCGGGGGCAGCCTGGCGGGCGCTATGGCCGACACCACGTCGCGGGAGGCGGCCCTGATCACCTTCCTGGCGGCGGCAGCGAACATCACCCTGCTGGGGATCGGCGGCGCCTTCTGGGGGCTGGTGATCGGGCTGGCGGCGCACTGGATCTTCACCGGCCGCGTCCCGCGTCGCGCTGCGAAGGACGTCGCGGGCGAGGGCGTCACGCCATAAGGCAGGACGCCCCCGTGTTCACGCCATCAAGGCCTGCGCGCTCTGATAGAGCATGTAGAGGGCCACGACGAAGATCAGGCCTGCGAAGACGGTGTTCAGCAGGCCCTTGCGGCTGGACATCGTCTTGGCCAGTCGCGCGCCCACCAACCCGCCCAGAACGCCGCCGCCGATGAAGACCGCCGCCAGCGGCCAGTCCACCCATCCCGCCAGCGCATAGTTGAAGGCGGTGGTCAGGCCGAAGGCGGTGACGCCGACCAGAGACGAGCCGACGGCGTAATAGATGGGCATGCCGGTCGAGCCCATCAGGCTGGGCACGATCAGGAAGCCGCCGCCGATGCCGAAGAAGCCCGACAGCATCCCCGTCGCCGTCCCCGTGCCGATCAGCTTGGGCGCATTGCGCGCGGTCAGGATCACCTGCGGGTCGCCCGCAGCCGAGCGGCCGCGCAGCATCAGGGCGCCGACGACCAGCATCAGCACGGCGAACAGGGCCAGCAGCTTCTGCCCGTCCACCGCCTTTCCGAGGCTGGAGCCCAGGGCCGCCCCGACCACGCCCGCCGCCGCGAACAGCAGGGCGATCTTCCACTTCACCGCCCCGTGGCGGGCGTGGTTCAGCAGGTTGGCGAAGGCGTTGGCGGCCACGGCGAAGGCGCTGGTGCCGATGGCCAGGTGGGGGTCCTTCACCCCCACCAGATAGACGATCAGCGGCACGGCCAGGATCGAGCCGCCCCCGCCCACCAGGCCCAGGGTGAAGCCGACCAGCGACCCCGCCCCGGCGCCCAGTCCGTATTGCAGCAGGCTGAGCGGCTCGCCCATCAGGCGGCGCTCTTGGCGCGGGGGGCGACGCCCGGCTCGACGCGGTCGGGGGCGCACAGCCACTCGCGGCCCTTCAGCATCCCGACCCAGTAGATTTCCGGCAGGGCTTGCGCCTTCAGGTGCCAGGCGCGGCGCGTCGGCTGGCGGCCGTCCAGCATCCAAGCCGGGAAGCTGGGCAGCAGCTTGCCGCCATAGCCGAACTCGGCCAGCACGATCTTGCCGCGCTCGACCGTCAGGGGGCAGGAGCCGTAACCGTCGTAAACGGCCTTCAGCGCCTTGCCGGCCAGCATGGAGATGACGTTCTCGGCCACGACTGGGGCCTGTTTGCGGGCGGCGGCGGCCGTCTTGGCGTTGGGCGCAGAGCAGGCGTCGCCCAGGCCGAAGACGTTGTCGAGGCGGTTGTGGTGCAAGGTGGCCTGATCGACGTCGATCCAGCCGCTGTCGGCCGCCAGCGGGCTGTTGCGGATGAAGTCGGGCGCGGTCTGCGGCGGGCAGACATGGATCATGTCGAAGTCGCGGACGACTTCGCTGACGGCGCCACCGGCGTAGGCGACGGCGAAGGTCGCCTTGCGCGCCTCGCCGTCGATGGCCGTCAGGCGCGAGTTGAAGCGCAGGTCGACGCCGTAACGCTCGATGTATTTCATCAGGGCGGGGACGTAGTCCTTGACCCCGAACAGCACGGCCCCGGCGTTGTGGAACTCGATGTCCACGTTCTTGAGCGCGCCGGTGCGCTGCCAGTGGTCGGCCGACAGATATAGGGCCTTCTGCGGGGCGCCCGCGCATTTGATCGGCATGGGCGGCTGGGTGAACAGGGCGCGGCCGCCCTTCAGTTCCTGCACCAGCTTCCACGTATAGGGCGCCAGATCGAAGCGGTAGTTGGAGGTCACGCCGTTGCGGCCCAGCGTCTCAGCCAAGCCGGGGATGGCGTCCCAGTCCAGCTTGATGCCCGGCGCGGCGACCAGGGCGCGATAGCCGATCCGGCGACCGTCCGACAGGCGCACCTGATCGGCTTCCGGCGCGAAGTCGACGACGCTGTCCTTGATCCAGCGGGCGCCCTTGGGGATCAGGCGGCAGGTCTCGCGCATGGTGCGCTCGGGCGTGAAGACGCCGGCGCCGACCAGCGTCCAGCCGGGCTGGTAGTAGTGGCGCTCGGACGGCTCGACGATCACCACGTCAAGGCCGGGGCGGCGGCGCAGCAGGCTGGCCGCCGTGGCGATGCCGGCGGCGCCCCCGCCGACGATCAGGACGTCGCAGGTCTCGGGGCAGGTCTCGGAAGCTTGCGGATGGGCCATGCCTCAGCCCTCCAGGCGCGGGCCGAGCGGCGAGACGTCGTAACCGGCGGCGGCGGCCAGGGCGACGATCTCTTCGGCCGGGCGCTCGCCCGCCTGCGACAGGGCCCACAGGAAGGTGGTGCGGGTGCCCGAACGGCAGTAGCCGAGGATGGGCTGGGGCAGTTCGGCCAGCGCCGCCTTGAAGCGGGCCACGTCGTCAGGCGTCATGGCTCCGCCGCGGACCGGGATGTGGACGAAGGGCAGGCCCGCGGCCTCGGCGGCGGCGCGGATGTCCTCGGTCGTCGGCTGGCCCGGCTCTTCGGCGTCGGGGCGGTTGGAGATGATGGCGCGATAGCCCTGGGCGGCCGCCGTCGCGACCTCCTCAGGCAGGATCTGCGGCGAGACGTGCAGGCGGTCTTCCAGGGTGCGGATGTCCATGAGGCTTCTCTGGCTTGAGGAAAGGAGGTGCGCGTCAGAGCGCGTTGATGGGCACTTTCAGGTAGCGGACGCCGTTGTCTTCAGGCTCGGGCATCCGGCCGCCGTTCATATTGACCTGAACCGAGGGCAGGATCAGGCGCGGCATGGACAGAGTGGCGTCGCGGGCGGTTCGCATCTGGACGAACTCATCCTCAGTCACGCCGTCGCGGACGTGGATATTGCCCTCGCGCTGGGCGCCGATGGTGGTCTCCCACGCGAACTCGGTGCGGGCGGGCGGCGCCTTGTAGTCGTGGCACAGGAAGACGCGCGCCGCCGGGGGCAGGGACAGCAGGCGCTGGATCGAGCGATACAGCGTCCGCGCGTCGCCGCCGGGGAAGTCGCAGCGCGCCGTGCCGTAGTCGGGCATGAACAGGGTGTCGCCGGGGAAGACGGCGTCGCCGATCACATAGGCCAGGCAGGCCGGGGTGTGGCCGGGAACGTGCAGCGCCGTGGCCTGAAGCCCGCCGATGGCGAAGCGGTCGCCGTCGTCGAACAGCTGGTCGAACTGGCTGCCGTCGCGGCGGAACTCAGTCCCCTCGTTGAAGACTTTGCCGAAGACGTCCTGCACCTTGATGATGTCGCGGCCGATGGCCAGGCGGCCGCCGAGGCGCTCCTGGAGATAGGGCGCGGCCGACAGGTGATCGGCGTGGGCGTGCGTCTCCAGCAGCCACTGAACCTCAAGGTCCTCGGCTTCGACATAGGCGATCAGGGCGTCGGCCGAGGCGGTCGAGGTGCGGCCCGCGGCCTGATCATAGTCCAGCACGCTGTCGATGATGGCGCAGGCGTTCGAGCCGGGGTCGCGCACTATATGGCTGACGGTGAAGGTGGCGGGGTCGAAGAAGGATTTGACCACGGGGCGCAGGGCCGGGTTCGTCAGGGCGGCCTCGATCACTTCCCTCGCGTGGTCGCGGGCGGGGTCGATGGGGGCGTCGGTCACGGCGTCTCTCCGCATTGATCTGTATCAAGCAATTAGATATTTACATATTATATGCAAGTAAATGTTTTCAAGGTGCGTCAGACCTCGGCTGCGCGTAGCCCTATGACATGGAAACCGACTCGATGACGGACACGCCTTTGCTGCGGCCGCTGCGGATCAATGAGGCGGCGCCGGATTTCGCCGCACGCACGACGCGCGGCCAGCGCCGGCTGAGCGACTATCGCGGGCGTTGGCTGGCCTTCTTCTCGCACCCGGCGGATTTCACCCCGGTTTGCACCAGCGAGTTCATCGCCCTGGCCCGGCGTCAGGCGGACTTCACGGCGATCGGCTGCGAGCTGCTGGGCCTGTCGGTCGACAGCCTCTATTCTCACCTGGCGTGGCTGAAGGACATCCGCGACCGCTTCGGCGTGACGGTGGAGTTCCCGATCATAGAGGACCCGTCCATGGTCATCGCCCAGGCCTATGGAATGATCGACCCGGCGGCGCTGACAGCGCCTCGGTGCGCGCCACCTTCGTCATCGACCCGAACGGGGTGGTGCGGGCCATCAGCTGGTATCCGATGAACGTCGGCCGTTCGGTCGAGGAGTTGCTGCGGCTGATCACGGCCCTGCAGATGGCGGATCGGGAAGGGGCCTCCGCGCCCGAGGGCTGGACGCCGGGCGCGCCTTTGCTTCAGGCGGCGCCGACTGACTTCGGCGACGTGCTGGCGGGCGATGACGCCTGGTATTATCGGCCGGGGCCGAAATGACGCGCGGCGACGTCGATCTGGACTGGTTGAAGGCCGCCGCGCCCGAGGTGGCCGAACTGCTGCGGCAACTGGCCAACGCCAATCGCCTGCTGATCCTGTGCCATATCGCTCAGGAAGAGCGTTCCGTCGGCCAGTTGGAACAGGAGCTGGGCCTGCGTCAGCCGGGCCTGTCGCAGCAGCTGGCCGAACTGCGCCAGTCGGGTCTGGTGAAGACCCGGCGGGAATCCCGCTCCATCTACTATTCCCTCGCCGACGAGCGGGCCGAAGGGGTGATGGCCATGCTGTTCGAGATCTTCTGCCAGGACCCGGCGGCCCTGGCCGAAAGACTGCATCAAGCGCCCGCGCCGGAACCCACGCGGCCTGTAGGCGACGCGGCCCGGTTCGCCCGGATCCTTCCTCCGCGCGCCTGATGCGGCCCTTGCTGCCCTAGCCTCAGCTCAGGCGGTCCTCGACGATGCGGGCGAAGATGGACGAGGCGACGGGCAGAACGGCGTCGTTGAAGTCATAGACCGTCTGGTGGACCATCGGGCCCCCTGGCCGAAGAACATATAGGCCCCCGGCGCGTGCTGCAGCATATAGGCGAAGTCGTCGGTGAAGGGATAAGGCTTCAGATCGCGCAACACCTTGTCCGCGCCCAGCACGGAGGCGCAGGCGTCGGCGGCGATGGCGGCCTGAGCCGGGGCGTTGATGCAGGGCGGCACGCCGGCGATTTCCGTCACGGTGAGGGCGCAGCCGGTCATGCGGCCGACGCCGTCGCAGATGGCCTGAAGCTGGCTCCACATGGTTTCGATAACCTCGGGCGAGGTGGCGCGCAGGGTGCCCGCCAGGCTGGCTTCGTGCGGCACGACGTTGTGCGAGGCGCCCGCCTGCAGCTTGGTGACGGTGAACAGGGCCGGTTCCATCGGATCGACGTGACGGCCGATGATGGATGAGATTTCCGACGCGACGCGGACGGCGGCCTGCAGGGGGTCCTTGGTCTTGTGCGGGGCGGCGCCGTGGCCGCCGACGCCCTGGATGTCGATCTCCCAGATCTTGTAGCCGTTCAGGGTCGCGCCCGGACGCACCGCCGCCTCGCCGAACGGCAGCAGGGGCATGTTGTGATAGGCGTAGATTTCGTCGCACGGATAGCGGTCGAACAGGCCGTCGTCGATCATGGCCTTGGCGCCCAGGCCGTTCTCCTCGGCGGGCTGGAAGATCAGCACCACGCGTCCGCGCACAGGCGGATTGGCCGTCAGGTAACGGGCGACGCCCAGCAGGGTCGCCGTGTGGCCGTCGTGGCCGCAGGCGTGCGAGACGCCGGGCTTGGTCGAGGCGTGCTCGGCGCCGCTGTCGTCGTTCATCGGCAGGGCGTCCATGTCGGCGCGCAGGCCGATGGAGGGGCCGGGCTCGCGGCCCTGAACCACCGCCACGACGCCTGCGCCGCCGATGCCGCCTTCAGGCGACAGGCCCATGTCCTTAAGGGCGTCGAAGACGATCTTCGCCGTGCGGCTTTCCTCGCCCGAGAGCTCGGGGTGGGCGTGAAAATCCCGACGCCAGGCGGTCATGTCTGAGGCGAGGGCGGCGAGGGCGGGCAGGGGCTTCATAGGTCTCAGGCATCCGGCGAAAAAGACGACGCCCAACCCTTAGCACCCCCGCGCTGTCGGGGACATGGCGGCCCCCGGTCGCGGGTCAGGCGGCGTCGTCTCGTCCGATGGCGGCCGGATCGTAGTTCAGGATCGGCGCGAGCCAGCGCTCAGCCGTCTGCACGTCCCAGCCCTTGCGGGCGGCGTAGTCCTCGACCTGATCGCGGTCGATCTTGCCGACGCCGAAATAGTGGCTGCCCGGGTGGCCGAAGTAGAGGCCGCTGACTGAGGCCGGGGGTCATGGCGAAGGATTCCGTCAGGCTCATCCCGGCGTTGGCGCCTGCGTCCAGCAGACGGAACAGCGCAGCCTTTTCCGTGTGGTCGGGCTGGGCCGGATAGCCGGGGGCGGGGCGGATGCCCTGATACTTCTCCTCAATCAGGTCCTGCACCGAGGTCTGCTCGTCAGGGACATAGCCCCACAGCTGGGTGCGGACCTCCTTGTGCAGCCGCTCGGCGAAGGCCTCGGCCAGACGGTCGGCGAGGGCCGTGGCCATGATGGCGGAGTAGTCGTCGCCCGCCGCCTTGAACTCGGCGGCCTTTTCCAGCTCGCCGTGACCGGCGGTGACGGCGAAGGCGCCCAGATAGTCGGCGCCGTCTTCGGCGACGAAGTCGGACAGGCACAGGTTCGGCTTGCCGTTGGACTTCTTGATCTGCTGGCGCAGGCCGTGGAAGCGGGCGGCCTCGACCGAGCGGCTCTCGTCGGTCCAGACCACCACGTCGTCGCCGCGCGCATTGGCGGGCCAGAAGCCGACGACGCCCTTGGCCGTGAACCATTTCTCTTCGACGATGCGCTGCAGCATGGCCTGGGCGTCGCGGAACAGGTCCTGCGCCGCCTCGCCGACGATCTCGTCCTCCAGGATCAGCGGATAGCGGCCGATCAGCTCCCAACTGGCGAAGAAGGGCGTCCAGTCGATGTGGTCGGCCAGATCCTGCAGGTCCCAGGCGTCGAATGCTTTTACACCTAGGAAGGAAGGCGCGGGGGCGGGCGTCTGGCCCTCATCGGGCCGCCAGCGGTTGTCGCGCGCCTGTTCGATGGTGGCGCGAGCCTTCACCTCCTGCCCCCGGGCGTATTGCTCGCGGATGCGGATGTATTCGTCGCGGGTGGCCGCTTCGTTCTTCGCCCGGTCAGTCGCTGACAGCAGGCCCGAGACCACGCCCACGGCCCGGCTGGCGTCGATGACATAGGTGGTCGAGCCCTTGCGATAGGCCGGTTCGATCTTCACCGCCGTATGGGTGCGGCTGGTGGTTGCGCCCCCGATCAGCAGGGGAATGTCGAAGCCGCGCCGCTCCATCTCGGCGGCGACGAAGGTCATTTCGTCCAGCGACGGCGTGATCAGACCCGACAGGCCGATGATGTCGACTTTGTGCTCAATGGCGGCGTCCAGGATGCGGTCGGCGGGAACCATGACGCCCAGGTCGACGACCTCGTAGTTGTTGCACTGAAGCACGACGCCGACGATGTTCTTGCCGATGTCATGGACGTCGCCCTTGACCGTGGCCATCAGGATCTTGCCGGCCGCCTGACGTTCCTGACCGGCTTTCTCGGCCTCCATGAAGGGTTCGAGGTGGGCCACGGCCTGTTTCATCACGCGCGCGGACTTCACCACCTGCGGCAGGAACATCCGGCCCGAGCCGAACAGGTCGCCGACCACGTTCATCCCGTCCATCAGCGGGCCTTCGATGACGTGCAGCGGGCGTTCGGACGCCTGACGGGCCTCTTCGGTGTCCTCGACGATGTAGTCGGTGATGCCGTGGACCAGGGCGTGTTCGATGCGCTTGGCGACCGGGGCGTCGCGCCATTTCAGGTCCACGACCTTGGCCGCGCCCTTCTCGCCCTTGTAGCGGGGCGCCATGTCCACCAGCCGCTCGGTGTTGGACACGTTGGTCCGCTGCGGCCGGTTGAGGATCACGTCCTCGACCGCCTCGCGCAGTTCGGCGTCGATGTCGTCATAGACGGGCAGGTCGCCGGCGTTGACGATGCCCATGTCCAGACCAGCGTTGATCGCGTGATACAGGAAGACGCTGTGGATCGCCCGGCGCACCGGCTCATTGCCGCGGAAGCTGAACGAGACGTTCGACACCCCGCCCGAGACGCGGGCGTGGGGCAGGGTGGCCTTGATGACCCGCGTCGCCTCGATGAAGTCGACGGCGTAGTTGTCGTGCTCCTCGATCCCCGTCGCCACGGCGAAAATGTTGGGGTCGAAGATGATGTCCTCGGGCGGGAAACCGACCTCGTTGACCAGGATGTTGTAGGCGCGGGTGCAGATCTCGATCTTGCGCGCGGCGGTGTCGGCCTGGCCCACCTCGTCAAAGGCCATGACCACGACAGCGGCGCCGTAGCGCAGGCACTGGACGGCATGGTGTCGGAAGGCGTCTTCGCCCTCCTTCATGCTGATCGAGTTGACGATCGGCTTGCCCTGCACGCACTTCAGGCCCGCCTCGATCACCTCCCATTTGGAGGAGTCGATCATGATCGGCACCCGCGCGATGTCGGGCTCAGCCGCGATCAGGTTCAGGAAGGTGCGCATGGCGGCGGGACCGTCCAGCAGGCCCTCGTCCATGTTGACGTCGATGATCTGGGCGCCCGCCTCAACCTGCTGACGCGCGACCGACAGGGCGGCGGGATAGTCGCCCGCGATGATCAGTTTCTTGAACTTGGCCGAGCCGGTGACGTTGGTCCGCTCGCCGACGTTGATGAAGACAGGACGCATCAGCACGCACCAAAGGCAGTCCTTCTCCCCTTGGGGAGAAGGTGTCATGCAGCGCATGACGGATGAGGGGTAGGGTTCCGCAGGCTGAACGGCTGAGGGTGAGCGCGTTGTGGGCCGCCCCTCATCCGACCGCTTCGCGGCCACCTTCTCCCCGAGAGAAGGAAGGGGCAGGTGGTCGTCACGACACGAGCTCGAACGGTTCTAGGCCCGACAGGCGCAGGGCGACCGGGCGCTCCGGCACAACGCGCGGGGGCACGTCCGCGACCTCTTCGGCGACGTGGCGGATATGGTCGGGGGTGGTGCCGCAGCAGCCGCCGACGATGTTGACCAGACCCGACTGCGCCCATTCCTCGAGGAAGTGAGCCGTTTCGTGCGGCTGTTCGTCATACTGGCCCATGGCGTTGGGCAGGCCCGCGTTCGGATAGGCGCTGACCAGGGTGTCGGCCACCCGGCTCAGTTCGGCGATGTGGGGCCGCATCAGCTCGGCGCCCAGGGCGCAGTTGAAGCCGACGGCGAACGGCCTGGCGTGGCGGATCGAGTTCCAGAAGGCTTCCGCCGTCTGGCCGCTCAGGGTGCGGCCGGAGCGGTCGGTGATGGTGCCGGAAATCCACAGGGGCAGGGGCTCCAGCCCTTCGTCCTCCAGATCCTTGATCGCCTTGATCGCGGCCTTGCAGTTCAGGGTGTCGAACACCGTCTCGATCAGGAACAGGTCGACCCCGCCCTGATGCAGGGCGCGAGCCTGCTGCTTATAGGCCTCATAGACCTCGTCATAGGTGACGGCGCGATAGCCGGGGTCGTTGACGTCGGGGCTCAGCGACAGGGTGCGGTTGGTGGGGCCTATGGCGCCGGCGACGAAGCGGGGCTTGTGCGGTTCCTTCTCGGTCCAGCGATCGGCGACCTCGCGCGCGATGCGGGCGCCTTCATAGTTCAGGTCATAGACCGCGTCTTCCAGCCCGTAGTCGGCCTGGGCGATGGTGGTCGAGGAGAAGGTGTTGGTCTCCGAAATGTCCGCCCCGGCGGCGTAATAGACGTCGTGCAGGTCGGCGATGATGTCCGGGCGCGTCAGGATCAACAGATCGTTGTTGCCCTTCTGCGGATGGCTGTGGTCGTGGAAGCGCTCGCCGCGGAAGTCCTCTTCCGTCAGCTCGCGGCGCTGGATCATCACGCCCCAGCTGCCGTCCAGCACCAGGATCGCTCTTTCGCCGCCGCGTGCAGGGCGGCGATCCGGTCGGGGCGGGTCAGGGGAGACGTCATCTACGCAACAGCCTTGGTTTCGCGCACGCCCAGGACCCGGCAGATCGCATAGACCAGCTCGGCCCGGTTCAGGGTGTAGAAGTGGAAGTCCGAAAAGCCCTCTTCCTGAAGGCGGGCGCAGGTTTCGGCGGCGATGGAGGCGGCCAGCAGCTTGCGCGTCTCCGGGTCGTCGTCCAGCCCGTCGAAGTGGCCTGCCAGCCAATCGGGCAGGGCCGCGCCGCACGCCGCCGTCATCCGTTGCAGTCCCGCGAAGTTGGTCACCGGCATGACGCCCGGGATCAGCGGAATGGTCACGCCCGCCGCCCGCACCCGATCGCGGAAACGCAGGAAAGCCTCGATGTCGAAGAAGAACTGGGTCACGGCGCGCGTGGCGCCCGCATCCACCTTGGCCTTCAGCACCTCGATGTCGTGGTCGATGGAGGGGCTTTCCGGGTGCTTTTCCGGATAGGCGCCGACCGTGACCTCGAACCCGCCGATGCGGCTGAGGGCGGCGGTCAGTTCGGTGGCGTTGGCGTAGCCGTCGGCGCGCGGCGTATAGGCGCCGCCGATGCCTGCGGAGCCCGGCGGGTCGCCGCGCAGGGCGACGATGTGATCGACCCCGATGGCCTTATAGCCCTCGATGACCTCATCGACCTCGGCGCGGCTGGCCTCGACGCAGGTCAGGTGGGCGGCGGGGCGCAGGGTGGTTTCGCTGATGATGCGCTGGACGGTGCGGTGGGTCCGCTCGCGCGTCGAGCCGCCCGCGCCGTAGGTGACGGAGACGAAGGCCGGGTTCAGCGGCTCCAGCCGCCGGATCGCCGACCACAGATTGGCCTCGGCCGCGTCGGTCTTGGGCGGGAAGAACTCGAAGGAGACGTTGACGGCGTTGCGGTTCGAGCCGGCGCGCGCGACTGGGCCCAGCGGCGACAGCAGCAGGGCGCGGGCTTCGGCGAGAGAGGAGGGGGCCATCAGGCGGTCTTTCGGACGGGGCTCGCGGCGCGTTCGCCGGTCCATATGTGAACGGTTAGCCCCTCCGTGTCGGGCGGCAGGGCGATGGGCGCCGAGGGCGTCAGACCCGCCTCGGTCAGCCATTCGCGGATTTCAGCGTCGGGGAAGCCCAGGCGACGGTGCTGATGCGCCTCGCGCAGGTGCTCGAAGGCGTGCGGGGCGAAATCGACGATCAGCAGCTTGCCGCCCGGCATGACCAGACGCGCAGCCTCGGCCACGGCGGCGGCGGGATCGGCCAGGTAGTGCAGCACTTGATGGACGATCACCAGATCGGCGCTCTCGTGCGGCAGGCGGGTCGAGAAGATGTCGCCGTGGCGCAGCTCGACCTTGTCCAGCCCGGCCTTGGAGACGTTGGCGCGGGCGATGTTCAGCATGTTCTGCGACAGGTCCAGGCCGACCGACATCTTCGCCTTCTTGCCGAACAGGGTCAGCATCCGGCCCGAGCCGGTGCCCAGGTCGACCACCCGATCGAACGGGCCGGGACCGGCCGCGCGCTCGACCGCCGCCTCGACCGCGCTTTCGCAGACATAGAGGCTGCGCATCTGGTCCCACTGGGGCGCGATCTGTTCGAAATAGCGGGCGGCGTCGATGGCGCGCTCCTTGCGCACCTCCTCCAGGCGGCGATGGTCGGCCTCGCCCTCGCCGTCGTCCAGCAGGTCCAGCACGGTGTCGATCAGCCGCCGCGACAGGGCGTCGTGCGACAGACGGTAGAAGACGCGCGCGCCATCGGGAAACCGCTCGATCAGACCCGCGTCGGCCATCAGCTTCAGATGGCGCGAGACGCGCGGCTGGCTCTGGTCCAGAACGCGCGACAGCTCCATCACCGACAGCTCCTCCGCAGCCAGCAGGGACAGGACGCGCAGGCGGGTCGGTTCGCCGGCGGCGCGCAGGGCTTCTACGGTCTGGTCAGCAGTCAGTGTCATAGGTCGTATAAAGATATCCTTATACGCTTATGCAAGCGAAATCTGGTCGCGTGCGTCCGCCAACCACCGAACGCAGGCACGGATCGTTCTTCTTGTGTCTGAATTCAGGGTCGAGAGCGCCCCAAAGAGCAAATCTCAGTCTGCGACAGGCGTCTGCAGCGGCTCGTTCGCAAAGTGGGCGGACAGATTCTGCAGGAGCAGCATCAGCATGCCCTGCACCGCTTCGGTCGTGGCGCCGCCGGTATGGGGCGTCAGGACGGTGTTGGGCACGCCCGCCCAACGCGCCGCGTCGGTCGGCTCCTCAGCGAAGACGTCGAGTGCTGCGGCGCCCAGGCGGCCCTCTCTCAGGGCGGCGATGACGGCGTCTTCGTCCACCAGTTGTCCGCGCGCGACGTTGACCAGCAGACCTAAAGGCCCAAGCGCATCGATGACATCTTGAGAGATGAGCCCCCGGTTGCTCTCGTCCGCGCGGCAGGCGACGACAAGAATGTCCGAATCGCGCGCCAGGGCGATCAGGCTGTCGGCGCGGGGCCAGGCGGCCTCCTTGGCGCGCGGCCCCCACCAGCGGACGTCCATGCGCATGACCTCGGCGCGCCGCGCTACGGCCTCGCCGATGTGGCCCAGACCGACGATTCCCAGACGCTGACCGCTCAGAGATGTGGTGATGCTGCGGCTGGACAGGCTCCATTCGCCCGCACGGACGGCGCGGTCGCCCTCGGCGATCTGGCGGCGTGAGGCGAGGATCAGGCCGATGGCGTGGTCGGCCACGTCCTCATGGTTTACGCCGGGCGCATGGGTGACGGGCAGGCCGCGCGCGCGGCACCACTCGACGTCGATGCCGTCGTATCCAGCGGTGAAGCAGGCGACCAGCGACAGGGTCGGCAGGCGCTCGATCAGATCCTTGTCGAGCTCGAACTCGCCGGCGACGATCAGGGCGCGAATGTCGCCGGCGGCCTCGATCGGCGGGCCTTCCCAGAAGCGATAGACATCGTAGGCGCCTTCCAGGAAGGCGCTCAGCGGGGCCAGATGCCGCTGCATGATCAGGACGGCGGGACGCTGGGTCATGGGCGCAGACTATCCCGCTTTCGCCGGAGCGCCAGCCTTCTCATTCACCGCTCATCCCGGCGGACGCCGGGATCCAGTGTTCTGGCGACAGGTGCGACGTTCGACCCTCTGGTCTTCGGCTCTTACTGGATCCCGGCGTCCGCCGGGATGAGCGGGAGAGGGGCATAGAAAAACGGCCCCCCGATCGCTCGGAGGGCCGCGTGTCAGTCTGTCCGCTGGATCAGCGGCCGAACTTCTGGTGCTGGACGCGCTTGGGAATGATGCTGTCCGCGCCCAGGCGGCGCATCTTATCCTGCTCGTAGGCTTCGAAGTTGCCCTCGAACCATTCCACATGGCCGTCGCCTTCGAAGGCCAGGATGTGGGTGGCCAGACGGTCCAGGAACCAGCGGTCGTGGCTGATGACCACCGCGCAGCCGGCGAACTCTTCCAGAGCCTCTTCGAGGTTTTGCAGGGTTTCGATGTCCAGGTCGTTGGTCGGTTCGTCGAGCAGGATCAGGTTGCCGCCGGTGGCCAGGGTCTTGGCCAGGTGGACGCGGTTGCGCTCACCGCCCGAGAGCTGGCCGACCTTCTTCTGCTGGTCGCCGCCCTTGAAGTTGAAGCTGCCGACATAGGCGCGCGTGTTAATCTCGCGCTTGCCGACCATCATGATGTCGGTGCCGCCCGAGATGGCCTGCCAGATGGTGTCGTCCGGCTTCAGGTCGTCGCGCGACTGATCGACATAGGCCAGCTTGACCGTCTCGCCGACCTTGATCGTGCCGCCGTCGGGCTGTTCCTGGCCGGTGATCAGCTTGAACATGGTCGACTTGCCGGCGCCGTTGGGGCCGATGACGCCGACGATGCCGTTGGGCGGGAGCTTGAAGTTCAGGTTGTCGAACAGGACCTTGTCGCCATAGGACTTCTTCAGCCCCTCGACTTCCAGCACCACGTTGCCCAGGCGCGGGCCGGGCGGGATCTGGATGACGGCGAAGGACTGGGCCTGACGGCTGTTTTCCTGCTCGGCGACCATCTTCTCATAGGCGGCCAGACGGGCCTTGGACTTGGCCTGACGGGCCTTGGCGCCCGAGCGGACCCATTCCAGTTCGCGGGTGAGGGCGCGCTGGCGGGCTTCGGATTCCGACTGCTCCTGCACCACGCGCTTGGTCTTGGCTTCCAGCCACGAGGAGTAGTTGCCCTCGTGCGGGTGGCCCTTGCCGCGGTCCAGCTCCAGCGTCCACTTGGTCACCAGGTCCAGGAAGTAGCGGTCGTGGGTCACCAGGATGACGCAGCCGGGGAAGTTTTCCAGGTGGTGCTGCAGCCAGGCCACCGACTCGGCGTCCAGGTGGTTGGTCGGTTCGTCGAGCAGCAGCATGTCCGGCTTGGACAGCAGCAGGCGAGCCAGCGCCACGCGGCGCTTTTCACCGCCCGACAGATTGGTGACTTCCCAGTCGTCCGGCGGGCAGCGCAGGGCGCCCATGGCCTGATCGATGCGGCTGTCGATGTCCCAGACGTCGCCGGCGTCGATCTTTTCCTGGAGGGCGGTCATCTCCTCCATCAGCTCGTCGGTGTAGTTTTCGCCCAGTTCGTTGGCGACTTCGTTGAAGCGGTTGACCCACTGCTTCTCTTCACACCAGGCCTCGACGTTCTGGCGAACGTTCAGGTTCGGGTCGAGCTGCGGCTCCTGCTCCAGGTAGCCGCGCTTGACGCCGTCGGCGGCGCGGGCCTCGCCCTGGAACTCGTGGTCCAGGCCGGCCATGATCTTCAGCAGGGTCGACTTACCCGAGCCGTTGACCCCGACGACGCCGATCTTGGCGTCGTTGTAGAAGCTGAGCCAGATGTTCTCGAAGACCTTCTTGCCGCCGGGATAGGCCTTGGTCAGGCCCTGCATCTGGAAGATATATTGTTGCGCCATGCGTCGCGTCGCGCCTTTGATTCAGTGCGGATGGGAAGTTGCCGGGGGATGTAGCGATCCCGAAGGCTTTGGGCAAATCTTCGGACGCCGACGCGGCTTTTCAATGGCGGCGTCGGCCCCGCCTTAGGCGTAGTTGAAACTGATGGAGATGCGCTGTTCCTCGGCGCGGTTGGCGGGCACTTCGTGGCGCAGCCAGCTTTCCCACATCAGCACCGTGCCGGGCGCCGGCTTCAGATAGACGAAGGGTTGTTCCGCCTCGCCGGCTTCGGCGGTCAGGCCGGGGCGGGCCATCATCATGGCCAGGCGCGGGTCCTCGATCTTCAGCGAGGAGGCGCCGTCGGGCACATGGATATAGACGGTGCCGGACAGCACGGCGTGGGGGTGGATGTGTCCGGTGTGGCCGCCGCCGGGCATCAGGACATTCACCCACAGATTGTCCAGCCGCAGCTTCTTCGCCAAGTCGAAATGCAGGCTATGGGCGAAGAGCGCCGCATGCTTGTCCAGCAGCTTCTTCAGCTCGCCGAACTCAGGGAACCGCTGAGGCAGGTCGTTGATCGAGCCATAGGAAGTATAGCCCGGATAGTGGTTGGCCCGGCACCATTCGATCCCGGCCTCGTCCTCTTCCGCCATGACCAGGCACAGGTCCAGCAGTTCCTCGTGCAGCTCCATCCACCCGCGCGCCGAGGCGAGGGAGGCGTCATACACTTGGGTCGGGAAGAGGGAGCGAGAGGGCATGGCCCGCGATACCGCGTCTGGATTTATGCGAGAAGACGAAAACGGTCGCGCAGGGCGGGCGACGGGGTGTTTTCCGGCCCCTCGGCGGCACCTTTCGGGCGAAACGGGTCGGGTATTTTAATACCAGCTATAAATAGACGATATTTTTCAACAAGTTATCCTGTTTTCCGCATCAAGGATGGCGTTGACCTGTGCGCGTGGACCCTCTATCAGCACGGCCTCCGCCCGATCCATCTGGTTCGGGCCGCGTTTTTCGTCTTCCAGGACCCTCATCATGCTGAAGAGCACTACGGCTTCGCTGAAGCCGGCCGAGGTCGAGAAGAAGTGGATCCACATCGACGCCGAAGGCGTCGTGGTGGGCCGCCTCGCGACCTTCATCGCCAACCGCCTGCGCGGCAAGCACCTGCCGACCTACACCCCGCACGTTGACTGCGGCGACTACGTCGTCGTCACCAACGTCGACAAGGTGGTGTTCACCGGCAAGAAGAACACCGACAAGGTCTACTATCGCCACACCGGCCACCCGGGCGGCATCAAGCAGACGACCCCGGAGAAAGTCCTGGGCGGCCGCTTCCCCGAGCGCGTGCTGGAAAAGGCCGTTGAGCGCATGCTGCCCAAGGAGTCGCCGCTGGCTCGCAAGCAGATGACCCACCTGCGCCTGTTCGCCGGCGCCGCGCACGACCACGAAGCCCAACAGCCGACGACCATCGACTTCAAGTCGATGTCGTCCAAGAACACCCGGAGCGCCTGAGCATGACCGACGTGACTCAAGACACCGCCGCCGGCTTTGACGCCCTGAAGGGCCTGGGCACCGCTGCTGCCGAGGAAATCGTCCGCGAGCCGAAGATCGACGCCCTGGGCCGTTCGTACTCGACCGGCAAGCGCAAGAACGCCATCGCCCGCGTGTGGGTGAAGCGCGGCACCGGCAAGATCACCGTCAACGGCAAGGACGTGGCTGCGTATTTCGCTCGCCCCGTGCTGCAGATGATGGTCGCCCAGCCGCTGAACGTTTCGGACCGCGCCACCCAGTACGACGTGATCTGCACCGTCGAGGGCTCGGGCCTGTCGGGCCAGGCCGGCGCCATCCGCCACGGCCTGTCGCACGCCCTGACCCACTACGAGCCGGAACTGCGCAAGGTTCTGAAGCCGCACGGCTTCCTGACCCGCGACAGCCGCGTCGTCGAGCGTAAGAAGTACGGCCGCGCCAAGGCGCGCAAGTCCTTCCAGTTCTCGAAGCGCTAGGTCGCGAACCCGCGACTGGGAATACAAAGGGCGCTTCGGGGAAACCCGAGGCGCCTTTTTCTTTTGCCCTTTTCCCGCAATGGAAGGGGCATTTCGGGAGCATGCGATGACCCACACCATCTTCATCGACGGCGAGGCCGGGACCACGGGGCTGGAGATCCGCGAGCGTCTGGAGGCGCGCGGCGATCTGGAACTGATGCTGCTGGGCGACCGCCGACGCGATGTCGAGGCGCGGCGCGAGGCGCTGAACAGCGCCGATGCGGTCATTCTGTGCCTGCCGGATGATGCGGCCCGCGAGGCCGTGTCGATGATCGAGAATCCGTCGGTGCGGGTCATCGACGCCTCGACCGCCTATCGCGTGGCGGACGGCTGGACCTATGGCTTCGCCGAGATGGATGCGGCCCAGCGCGCGGCCATCGCCGCCTCGACGCGGGTGTCGAACCCCGGCTGCTATCCGACCGGCTTCATCGGCCTGATGCGGCCGCTGGTGAAGGCTGGGCTGGTCCCGGCGGACTGGCCGGTTACGATCAATGCGGTGTCCGGCTATTCCGGCGGGGGCAAGGCGATGATCGCCGAGTTTGAAGCTGAGGGCGCATCCACCGCCTTCCGCGCCTATGGCCTGACGCTGAAGCACAAGCATGTGCCGGAAATGACCAAGCACGCGGGGCTGTCGCGGCCGGTGCTGTTCTCGCCCGCTGTCGGGAATACCGCCAGGGAATGCTGGTCGAGGTTCCGCTGCACCTGTCGGCCCTGCCGGAGACGCCCTCGGTCGAGCGGCTACACGGCGCGCTGGTCGAGGCCTATGACGGCCAGCGTTTCGTCGAGGTCGCCGAGATCGACGAGACCGAGGCCATGACCGGCATCGAGCCCGAGGGCCTGAACGGCACCAACCGGATGCGCCTGCACGTCTTCGGCGATCGCGGCGGGGAGCAGGCGCGTCTGGTCGCCCTGCTGGACAATCTGGGCAAGGGCGCCTCGGGCGCGGCGGTTCAGAACCTCAACATCATGCTGGGTCTGGACGAGGCGACCGGCCTCATGTGAGGCCGGCCGGGGCGCGCGATCAGCGCGCCCGCGCCGCCTTGACCGCCGACTCCACCGTCCCGCCGAAGAAGACGGCGGCGATGATGATCAGCAGGCCGTAATCGTGTCCGGGGAAGACCAGCGGCACGCCCGCCGCCAGGATGATCAGCGCCGGAAACAGGCTGGCCCAGACGGCGGTCGAGGCGGCGTGAGGATGGATCATCGGCGGGCGCTGCATGCCCATCCGCCGGGCCATGATGCCGTTCAGCGGCACGAAGGCCGCCGGCACGATAATGGCGATCGCCAGATACTTCACCAGCTGGCCGGGCGCTCCGAACAGGGTCGCCGTTGCGATCAGCAGGATCAGCGGAATGGCCGTGGCGACGGCCAGCAGCAGGTTAGGCTCGATACGCTTCAAGACTTTACTTTCACATAGGCGCCGGGCGCCGGTTCGATGGGCTTCAGCGGCCCGGCCCTGGGATCGCGAGCGGCGATCTTCTCGCCGGACTTCGCGCCCAGCCAGCCGGCCCAGTGCGACCACCAACTGCCGGGATGCTGCTGCGCCTCCGCTTGCCACTCCTCAAGCGTTTCGGGAAGGGCGGCGTTGACCCAGTGCTGATACTTGTTGGCCGATGGCGGGTTGATGACACCGGCGATATGGCCCGAACCGGCCAGCGTATAGGTCACCGGCCCGCCGAACAGCCGCGCCGAGCGGTAGACCGAGTTCATCGGCGCGATGTGGTCCTCGCGGCTGGCCTGGAAGTAGAGGGGGATGCGGACCTTCGACAGGTCGATGGCCTCGCCGTCGATCTCCAGTTCGCCCTTGGCCAGGGCGTTCTGGCCGTACATGAGACGCAGGTATTGCAGGTGAAGCCGCTTGGGCATCCGCGTCTGGTCGGCGTTCCATGCCAGCAGATCAAAGGCGGGCGGCGCCTTGCCCATCAGATAGTTGGACACGAAGAAGGACCAGATCAGGTCGTTGGCGCGAAGCGCGTTGAAGGTGTCGGCCATCGCCGTGCCGGGCAGGACGCCGCCCGCCTCGTCCATCATGCGCTCGATCTCGGCCAGCCAGTGCTCGTCGGTGAACAGCAGCAGGTCGCCCGCCTCGGCGAAGTCGTGCTGGGCGGCGAAGAAGGTGGCTGAGGCGACGCGGTCGTCGCCCTTGGCCGCCATGTGCGCCAGGGTGGCCCCTAGCATGGTGCCGCCGATGCAGTAGCCGACGGCGTTCAGATGCTTCTGGCCGGTCTGTTCCAGCGTCTTCTCGACGGCGCGATAGACACCCTTCTTCATATAGTCGTCGAGGCCGAACTCGGCCTTGTCGCGGTCCGGATTGACCCATGAGCAGACGAAGACGGTGAAGCCCTGCGCGCTCAGCCAGCGGATGAGGGAGTTCGCCGGCTGCAGGTCCATGATGTAGAACTTATTGATCCACGGCGGGAAGATCAGCAGCGGAATGGCGTGCTGCTGCTCCGTCGCGGCGTCGTACTGGATCAGTTCGAACAACTCGTCGCGCCAGACGACCTGACCCGGGGCCGTGGCGACGTTCTCGCCCAGGACGAAGCGGCCGTAGTCGGCCTGGCTGATCTTCAGCGAGCCAGCCCCGCGCTCCAGATCGGCGGCGAAGTTCTGCATCCCGCGCACCAGAGACTCGCCGCTGGTTTCGGCCAGCGCCTTCAGCGCCACGGGGTTCGAGGCCAAGAAATTGGCAGGCGAGAAGGCGTCGGTCAGCAGGCGGGTGAAGAACTCAGCCCGGCGTTTCACGCGCGGGTCCACGTCCTCGACGCTGGAGACCAGATTATTCATCCAGTCCGAGGTGGCCAGATAGGACTGGCGCATCATGTCGAACATGGGGTTCTCGGACCAGGCGGGGTCGCGGAACCGCTTGTCGGAAGGAGCGGGGCTGTCGACTGTCTCGCCCATCGCCCGGCGTGTGGTGGTCGACCACAGCTCCATATAGCGGCCGAACAGGTCGGCCTGGGCCTGGAACAGTTTCTCGGGGCGGGCGGCCAGGCTGGTCATGACCGAGGACATGGCCGGGGCCACATTGAACGGGTCGGGCGACAGGGCGGCGGGGCGGTCGGCTTGCGACAGGGCCGCCTCGGCCACCGCCGTCTGGGCCATCATCGCCGCCTTGGCGAGGTTCAACGACAGGGTTTCCAACTGCTGACGCTGCTCGGCGCTGAAGGCCATGAAGTCGGGCGAGGAGGAGGGAGCTTCGTCCTGCGGCGTCGGTTCCGGGGCGGGCGCCGGTTGCGGCTGTTCAGGCGGTGCAGCGGCCCTCTTGGCGCGCGGCTTGGCCGAGGTCGGGCGGCCGGCTTTGCGCGGCGCGGGCGCGTCGGCAGGCGCCGTCGGCTGGAGCGGGGCCTTGGTCGGGCGCTTGGCCATGGCGAACCTCCGTTGGGGACGAGCGAATGCGCGCGCCTTCCTCCCGACGCGATGATGGCATATGTCAGTGACGGAAATGAACGCGCTTATGCTGAAAAAGACGGTATGGACGGCAGCCTGGGGGCGACCCTCGGTTCAGCCCTGATTTTGGGCGGCTGCGTCGGGGCTTTCGAGCCGAAGACCGACCCGACCTCGCCGCTGGCGCCCGCATCCAGCAACTGGTCGATGAGAATCGCCATTATCCGCGCTGGGCCGATTTCCCGCGCAGCAGCACCCCGCTGCCGGCGCCGACCGAGATCGCCGCCGATGTGGGACGCCTGCAAGGCCGCAGCGCTGCTCTGACGGCTGAGATGGCCCGTATCGACTGGACGCTGAACAGCGACCCGGCCGCCTTCCTCGCCGAGATCAACCGCCGTTTGGACGCCAGCCAGATGTCGCCCCAGACGCTGAAGACCGCTCAGGAAGTCGAAGTCTACGCCGAAGAGCTGCGCCGCCGCGCCACGGCGCCGCCGCCTATCGACCGTCCGCGCTTCTGAGACGCACGACCGTATCAGGCGCAGTCACGATATAAGGGGCATGAGGCGCGCAGATCGCGTCCGGCCTCGAATCCCGCGATCCTGAACGCTTCGGCCGCAGGCCGACGCTCGAATCTGCTGCAAAGGTCCGCATGGCCCGTTCTGTCTTCATTGTCGCTATTTTCGTCGGACGGTCCTTCTGATGGCGGACGGTTACGGCCTGCCCGCCTTTCTGGGTGTCAGCCGCTCTCTGTCGGGGCGGGCGTGGCGGCAGCGTCCCGCCGAGACGGCGACGACCCGCGCCCATATGCAGGCGCTGGGGCTGGACGAGGTGATGGCTCGCGCCCTGTCGGCGCGCGGCGTGGCGGCGGATCAGGGCGCCGACTTCCTCAAGCCGACGCTGAAGGCGCTGTTCCCCGATCCGTCCAGCTTCATGGACATGGACGCCGCCGCCGCCGCCATCGTCGACGCCTTGCAGAGCGGCGCCAGCATCCACGTCTTCGCCGACTACGATGTGGACGGGGCGTCCAGCGCGGCCCTGTTGGTGCGCTGGTTCCGGGCGCTGGGCGCCGACCTGCCCATCTATGTGCCGGATCGCCTGACCGAGGGTTACGGCCCCAGCGCGCGGGCCTTTGATACGCTGAAAGCGCGCGGCGCCGATCTGGTCATCACCGTCGATTGCGGCGCGGCGGCTAACGAAGCCGTGGCCCATGCGGCGGCCATCGGCCTGAAGGTCGTGGTCATCGACCACCATATGATGCGCGAGGAGCCGCCCGCCTGCCTGGCCGTGGTCAATCCGAACCGGCCGGGCTGCGGCTCGGGGCAGGGCAATCTGGCGGCCGCGGGGGTGGTCTTCGTCCTGCTGGCCGCCCTGAACCGCGAGGCGCGCGGGCGCGGCCTGTTCGAGGGCAAGACTGAGCCCGATATCCGTCAGTGGCTGGACCTGGCCGCCATGGGCGCCATCTGCGACGTGACGGGCCTGACCGGCTTCAACCGCGCTTTGACCAGTCTGGGGCTGGGGGTCATGTCGCACTGGCGCAATCCGGGCCTGCGCGCCCTGCTGGCGGCGGCGGGGGCTGAGCCGGGACCAGCCAAGACCAACCATGCGGGCTTTATCCTGGGGCCGCGCATCAATGCGGGCGGTCGGATCGGCAAGTCGGATCTGGGCGCGCGCCTTCTGTCCACCGACGATCCTGACGAGGCGCAGATGCTGGCGCAGGAACTGGACGCCTTGAACCTCGCTCGCCGCGAGGTCGAGGCCGAGGTGACGGAACAGGCTGTCCGCCGCGTCGAGGCGACGGGCGCCCATGCCGACGACAGCGCCGCCGTGGTCGTCTCGGGCGAAGACTGGCACCCGGGCGTGGTCGGCATCGTCGCCGGCGCCTGCGCGAACGCTGGAGGAAGCCGGTCATCGTCATCGGCATCGACGCCATCAACGGCGTGGGCAAGGGGTCGGGCCGATCGCAGCCGGGAATGAATCTGGGCCGAGCGGTGCAGGCGGCGTGGACCGACGGCCTGCTGATCGCCGGCGGCGGCCACGCCATGGCCGCGGGTCTGACGGTGGCGGCCGGCCGCATCGACGAACTGCGCGCCTTCCTCAATGAGCGACTGTCGGACGAACGCGTCGAGGCCGTGGCCCAGGACTGGGTCGAGGTCGACGCCCTGATCGACCCGCGCGCCGCCACCCGCGATCTGTTCGACGCCTTTGAGCAACTGGCCCCCTACGGCCCCGCCAACCCAGAGCCTCTGTTCGCGCTGGAAGGGGTTCAGGCCCGCGAACCGGTGGCCATGAACGGCGGCCATGTGCGGTGCCGTCTGGTCGGGCCGGACGGCGCCTCGGTGCGCGCCATCGCCTGGCGCTGCGCCGACCTGCCGACGGGCAAGGCGCTGCTGGCGGGGCAGGGCGGCCTCAACGTGGCGGGCCGTCTGAAAGCCGACGATTGGAACGGCCGTCGCGGCGTTCAGTTCGAGATCGAGGACGTCGCCGATCCGCGCATGGTCTGAAAGCGTCAGCCTTGGCTGTGAAACGACGCAGGTCTTTGAAAAAGTCGCATAAATCGCCTCCACCGAGCTTGCCATAAGCGGAATCGGCGGCTATCTACACGGTCCTCCGCGCAGCGGTCCCTTCGTCTATCGGTTAGGACGCCAGGTTTTCAACCTGGAAAGAGGGGTTCGATTCCCCTAGGGACTGCCACGCGGAGTTTATCTCCCCTGACATTTAGATCTGTCGTCGCTCGTGAATACGCACGCTTGCCGTGTCGATTTTGCGCGATCGATCCGGCGTCTGCGTGCGGCTTTGTCGTTTTTTTGAAAAAGCGCGAAGCAGCCTCTTGCGTCGCCGAAAAGGGACGGCTATCAGGCCGCTCCTCCGCGCAGCGGTCCCTTCGTCTATCGGTTAGGACGTCAGGTTTTCAACCTGAAAAGAGGGGTTCGATTCCCCTAGGGACTGCCACGCGGAGCAAACACCTCCCCAAAATCTCCAGCCCCAAGACCGCCTGTGCAACGCGCGGTTGCGCGCGTTTGTCTTGCACTCGTGACGATAATGTGGCGTAAAAGGGGCGGCAAGATTGCCAGTCTTGACATACCCGTGGTATGGCGACTGTCCCGGAGTGCTCGGGCGGGGAGTAGGTGATGAGTTTCGAAGAGAGCGATACGCTTGAGACCGTCAAGGTCGCCGGTAAGGTCAAGTGGTTCGACGCTGGCAAGGGGTACGGCTTCATCGTCCCGGACGATCCGGCTCTGACGGAAGGTCGCGACGTCCTGCTTCATGTCACCGGCCTGCGCCAGGCGGGGCACGAGTTGGCGGGCGAGGGCGCGGCCATCACCTGCGAATGCGCAAAGCGGACGAAGGGCTGGCAGGTCGTGACGGTCATTGATCTGGAAGCGGCTGAGGCGACGCCTGTGACGCGGCGGGAAAACGTCCGGCCCTCGTCGATTGGTCAGGCTTTCTCTGCTGACACCCCGCTGGAAGCCGCCGTGGTCAAATGGTTCAATCGCACCAAGGGCTATGGATTCGTGGTGCGTGACGGCCAGGACGGCGATATCTTCGTTCACGTCGAGACGCTGCGACGCTGCGGCCTGGACGACCTGCTGCCGGGCGATCCGGTCAGCGTTCGCTTCGCCGAAGGTCCCAAGGGCCTCGTGGTGGCTGATATCAGACCGGGCGGCTGAGTTCGTCCGTAGAGGACGATGATGATGAACCTCACTCGCCGTTTCGCCCTGGGGGCCGCCCTGGGGATCGCCGTGATGGCTTCGGCCTGCGCTCGCACAGGGCCGGTGGATGGCGCGGGGCAACCGCTTGAAGCTCTGTCCATCGTCACGTCGATGGGCGAGCACAAATTCATGGTCGAGATCGCGGACGACGACACTGAGCGCGCGCGCGGCCTGATGTTCCGCCCGCCGCTGGAAGACGATCGCGGGATGTTGTTCCAGTTCCCGACGGCGTCCGAGCAGAGCTTCTGGATGAAGAACACGCCCAGTTCGCTGGACATCCTCTACATCGACCCGCGCGGCCGCATCGTGTCCATCGCCCGCCACACGACGCCGAACTCAGAGGCGCCGATCCCTCGAACGGCGCGGCTAATGGAGTGCTGGAACTGCGCGCAGGGCGGGCTGACGAGATCGGCGCCAAGCCGGGCGACACGGTGAAACACCCTTTCTTTCGCCCTTGACGACTAAGGCGCCGCTTAGGCCGTTGCGGCGCCGCCGCCGACGTGCCATGAGAGCGCTCCGTCGGTCCGGGGTGTGGCGCAGCCTGGTAGCGCATCTGGTTTGGGACCAGAGGGTCGGAGGTTCGAATCCTCTCGCCCCGACCACGGTTTAAGCCCGTTTGGGCTGGATGAGTTTTACACTCGTCCCTGCGGCGGACGCGCTGCCTCTCAATCAAGTTTTCTCGATCGGCGCGGGCTTTGGTTGCGCAGAGCAGGCCCTTTGAACTTCGGCTATGGGTGGGAAGCGGACTTAAGGTCCCTTATGGTTGCCCTCTCGCGTGAGGAACGATCACAATGGACTTCACCTATTATGTGGCGTTCGCCCTTTCATTGGTTATCGGGTTCGTGGGCGCGCTGATTTTCGTCATGTTGAAAGGGCGCTCCTACTGGCGGTTCGCATTGACGACCTTGCTCGTTGCCGTGTTTGCCGACTTCGCGCTTCTTATCGATTGGAGCTACGCGGACGAAATGACCGATGTGTTGCTACTGGACGCCGCTTTTTTCACGGCTTACGGATTGGTCGGCTGCGCCATAGGCGCGGTGCCTGTTTTGGGCGCGCGTGGGATATATCGACTGGTCCGAGCACGCCGGACAAGGTGAGCCGGATGTCCGCTACGGGTCGTGAAGCGAAGTTCGCTTCGGCCTGTAAGACGGGCTTCGCGATCCATATGGACGATGACGCGGCTTCACTTATCGCCGCATCGCCCCGACCCGCGTCAGGTCGAGGCGTAGCCGCCGTTGATGGCGTAGGAGAAGCCGATCGGCAGGGCGGCGCGGAACTGGGTGAAGAAGGCCGCCAGTTCGCCCAGCGTCGAGCGCGGAACGAATATGATGTCGCCGCGACGTAGAGGCAGAATCTCGCCGCGCGGCGCCCGCAAGTCGAGCACCTTCAGCATGCGCAGATCGCCCGGTCCGCGTCGGATCAGGGCGCAGTTTCGAGCGTTGGACGTCGGCAGGGCGCCGCCCGCCATGATCAGGGCCTGATAGGCGTCGATCTGGCCCGGCATGTCGAAAACGCCGGGATTGCGCACCTCGCCGTCGACCCAGACCTTGAGCGGGCCGGCCTGGCGCAGCGTCACTTCGACCTCGGGGCGCAGAAGGTGAGGGGCGTAGCCGGCCGAGATGTCGCCCTCAAGCTCAGACAGGCTGCGCTCGGCGGCGGTCACATGACCGACGAGGGGCAGGGAGACACGGCCGTCCGGGCCGATCTTCAGCTGACGGGTCAGTTCGGGCGCGGTGGGCAGGGCGACCTCGATCTCGTCTCCGGCGTAGAGACGGTATTCAGGCTCGATATCGGTCCACGGCGCGAAGGTCAGGTCACGCGGCAGGTCGGCCACTGTCTGAGGCGTGGGCAGGACGGCGGCGGGCTCGTTGCGCCCGCTTGACGCGCAGCCGGTCAGGCCGGCGCCCAGCGCCAGAAGAAGCAGGCGGCGATCAACGTCCATGAGCGGCCGGGTCCGATCGATTGCGAAACTGAAGTTCCGCCAAGTTGACGCCTTATGGGTAACGGCCGGTTAACGCCAACGCTTCAAGCTGTCCCGGTCTGACACTGGTGGATGATCCGGCCCGTATGCGTTCGCACGTCACAGCAACCCGTCCCCGGTACGGCGTCATGGACGTCGTGGCCCTGCTGTTCCGGGAGCTGCTGTTGATGGTCATCATCTTCGCGGTGATCTTCGGCATCGGCGCCGCTGTCGTGATGACGATGAAGAAGACCTACACGGCCGGAGCCAGCCTGTTTGTCGGCGTCGGTCAGGAATATGTCTATCAACCGCGCGTCGGCCTGGGCGAGCGGGCGATGCCGCCTTCGGCCGCTGAGGTGGCTCAGTCCGAGGCGGCCATCCTTAACAGCCTTGAGGTCAAGCGCCGCGTGGTGCGCGCTCTGGGCGTCGAGAGCTTCCAGAGCCCCGATGCTCCCCCGCCCGCCGATCCGGCCCGCCGCGAGGCCTCGGCGGTTCGCGCGGTCGCCAGCGGTCTGGGCGTCGAGGTGACGCCGCTGAGCCCGGTGATCGGCCTGAGCTACAAGAGCGATGATCCGGCCAAGTCGGCGCGGGTCTTGAACACGGTCATCGACCAGTATCTGACCTATCGCCGCGAAGTGTTTCAGGACCGCGCGACGGCGGCGATCCGCACTCAGCGCCAGACATTCGAGGACGAGCTGGGCGACGCTGACCGCGCGTATGAAGACTTCCTGCGCACCAATAATATCGGCGATTTCGCCACGGCCAGGGCGACGGTCGCCAGCACCTATCAGTCGATCTTCGCCGAGCGGATGGGCGTTCAGGCCCAACTGCAGCAGGCGTCGCAGCGTCTGGCTACGCTGGTAAGCCAGCTGTCGCGGACCCCGGCCGAGGTGGCCCTGTACAAGGATCTGAACGTTTCGGCCCAGGATCTGATCCTGCAACTGCGCACGGAACGTGAGAGCCTGCTGGCACGCTATCAGGCCGACGCCCAGCCGGTGCGCGAGATCGACGCCAAGATCGCCCAACTCCAGACCTATGTCGGCACAGGCACGGCGGTCGGCGCCAAGGAGGTCCGCACGGGACCGAACCCGATCTGGGTCGAACTGGAGACCACCCGCATCAACGCCCAGGCCGAGCGGGATGCGCTGGCGGCGCGGCTGGCCGTTCTGGATCGGCAACTGTCGGACCTGCGCGCGCGTCAGTCGCGCCTGACCGAACTGGAGTCGCGCAACTCGACCCTGGCGGGCAACCGCGAGGTGCTGACCGCCTCGATCCGCGAGTTCCAGCAGCGCGAGACCCAGAGCCGCGCCGACAACGAACTGGTCAAGGCGGGCGCCGACAACGTCACCGTCATCGAGCGCGCCCAGCCGCCGTCGAAGGGCAAGAGCCTGAAGGCGCCGCTGATGATCGCCGTTTTCCTGTTCGCCGGCTTCACCGCCCTGTGCGTCGGCCTGCTGCGGGTGCTGCTGCGGCCGGGATTCGCCATGCCCGCGACCCTGAGCCGCACCCTCAACGCGCCGGTGCTGGCCGTAGCGCCCGCCAAGAGCATCTGAGCGCGTATGACGCGGATACGCGGCGATGACCGGCGGACGGCCCGTGCTAGGTTTCGCCAAATGGCGCGCGCGTAACCGATCTGCATGGTCGATCTGACGACAGAAATGGCTGGCCTGTGGGCTGCGTTGGGGCCGGCCCCGGCGCATCGCGGCCGCGTGATCCTGTTCGCCGCCGCGACCTCGGGCGAAGGCGTCTCGACGGTAGCGCGCGAGTTCGCCCGTATGGCCGCCGTGCGCGGACGCCGTCCGGTCTGGCTGATCGACGGCGACTTGTCGCAGCAGGGCCAGATGGAGCAGATCGCCGCCGAGCCGGACCGGTTCGGCGCCTGGGGGCGTCTGTGCGGGCGTCGCCGGACGGGTCGGCCTTCTACGCCGTGTCGCCGCCGTTGCGCGGCCGTGACGGCAAGCCCGCTGCGCCGGGACGCGTCCTGACGGCCAAGGCCTGCCTGGGAGGGCGGCTGTATGTCACCCGCTTCCATATGGAGCTGCTGCGCGCAGGCCAGCGGGTCGAGGCGGTCGATGATCCGCGCTATTGGACCCGGCTGCGGGCGCATGCCGACACCGTGGTGATCGACGCCCCGGCGGCGGACCGTAGCGACATGGCCCTGACGCTGGCGTCGCTGGCGGACTCAACGGTGATGGTGGTGGCGGCGGACAGCACCGGCGCAGCCGCGCCTGCCGCCCTGCGTGAAGAGATCGATGCCGCCGGAGGCCGTGTTGCGGGTCTGGTGATGAACCGTTCGACCTGGAGCCCGCCCAAACTGCTGAAGCGGTTCTTCAGCTAGGCGCGCGCTGGCGGTTCAGGCGGTCCAGTTCGCTTTGGCCGTAGAAGCGCGGCTCGAAGCCCTTCATCCACATGATCTTGCCCAGACCGCGCGCGGCGCGGTCGGCCATCTCGGCGCGGCTGTCGCGGCCCATAATAGTCATGGCGAGGGCTGCTGCGCCCCAGACCAGCGTCTGTACCGCGCCGATGGCCATCCAGCGGCCGACGCCGAGCCAGTCGCGCGCCTCGGCGGCTGTCTGGCTGGGGCCCTGGCCATAGGCGAACGCGCGGGTCAGGGCGTAGCGCAGGGTGGCCCGATGCGGGGGCGAACTCGTCCACCCAGGCGTCGGCCGCCCAGCCGAACTGGCCGCCGCGCGCCTTCAAGGCGGCGAACAGGACATCGTCTTCGCCGCCGATCTGATCCGATCCGACGTGGAAGGGCGCCTCTCCGGGCAAGGCGGTCGCGCGCACCAGAAGCGAGTTGCCGCAGCCGTAGGGCTCGTCGATCAGTTGATCGCCTTCAGGGCCTTCGCGGCCGAAGAAGCGTTCCAGGTAGGCCGTCGCCCAGCCGGTTCCGTCCGGCACGCGACCCAGGATCGGGCCGAACACGGCGTCGGCGCGGGTCGCCGCCTGACCGCGCAGCAGGGCGGCCAGCCAGCCGGGGCTGGCGGCCTCGTCATCGTCCAGAAAGGCGATCAGCGGCGCTTCGGTAGCGGCCAGGCCCGTGTTGCGCGCGGTGGCTACGCCGGGTCGCGGCGCGTGGGTCCAGATCAGCGGGACCGGCGTTTCGCCCGTCAACGCCTCGACGGTCGCGCGGGCGCTGGCTTCGGGGTCGTTGTCGGCGACGACGATTTCGCGCAGGCGGCTGTCGACGTTCTGCTGGGCGAAGATCGAGCGCAGGGCGCGGGTCAGTTCGTCCGGGCGACGCAGGGTCGGAATGACGACGGCGACGTCAGGGCTGCTCATATCGCCTCTGCATAGAGGGCGGCGCGATACAGCCGCAGGCTGAGGCCGCGAACGGCGGGGGGCAGCAGGCTGACGCGCGCCGCCTGTTTGAACAGGGGCCGGATCAGGCGCAGGCCGGGCACGGCCTTCAGCTTTTTCGCCACGCGATAGCTGGGATAGGCGGCGACGAAGTCAGGGTGCCGGGCGGCCACGCGGGCGAAGTTGGGCGCCGACTGCTCATATTTGGCGGCCAGGGCCTCGACTGTGTCCAGACCCATGTGAGTGGCCGGATTGTCGATGTGCGTGACCGCGAACCGGCGCGAGACGCGCATGGCCCATTCGACGTCCTCCCAGCCCCAGCCGCTGAAACCGGCGTCGAAGCTCTCGGTGTCGAACACGTCTCGGCGCACGAGGAGGTTGGAGGTGAAGACGTATTTTTCCGGCTGTAGCGCCCTCTGATCGGCGGGGATGCAGTCGGATCGCGCGGCCATCTGACGGTGGACGGCGAAGCGCGCGTCGGTCGGCGCCTGAAGCAGGGAGAAACCGCCGAACGCCACGGCCGGGTCATCCTTCATCGCCAGATCGACCCAGTCGCTGAGGAAGCGCGGATGGTCGGGGCGCATGTCGCTGTCCAGGAACAGCAGGAAGCGGCCGCGCGCGGCCTCGGCCAGACGGTTGCGGCCTCCGGAACGCCCCTCGTTGGCGTCCAGGGTGATCAGCCGAGCGGGCAGGGACAGGGCGTCGATCAGGGCGGTCAGACGCGCGGTCAGGGCCGGGTCCGCCGTGCCGTCGTCCAGAATGATCAACTCGGCGCGCTCTGCGACCGCATGAGCCTCGCGGTAGAGCATACGCAGGAGCTCTGACGGATCGTCGCGCAGGAAGGGCATCAGCACCGACAGGACGGGCGTCGCCGCCGCCCATGCCGTGTTGTCGTGAACCGAGCCGCTCATGCCGCCGCCTTTCGCGCCTGCAGGAAGCCGCGCAGGCGGCGCAGCAGGTCGCGCACGCCGGCGGCGTTCAGGGCGTATGCGACGACGCCGTACACGGCGACGCCCACGCCTGCGTCCATCATCAGTTCGGCGAAACCTCCGATCGGTGGCAGCAATAGGACGACTGCGGCCATGACGGCGGCGGCCAGACCGCAGCGCGCCAGAGCGTTCCACGGCACCGGCAGCGGCAGGATGCGGCGCCCGATGGTCATGGAGGCGCTCAGGCCCAGGGCAAAGCTGATCGCCGTCGCCCAGGCCGCGCCCATCACGCCGAAGCGCGGGATCAGCAGGATGTTCAGGACGATGTTGCTGCCCGCCGGAATGCTCATGGCCAGCAACAGCCAGCCGGTGCGGCGGCCCAGGGTGAAGGCCTGTCCGAAATAATAGGTCGTCATGCCCGACAGGAAGGCGCCCAGCGCCACCCACGGCGTGACGGAGGCGGCGACCGTGCGCAGGTCTTCGCCGATCATGAACTCGGCCAGCGGTCGCGCGACCAGAGCCACGCCTACGGCGGCGGGCAGGCCGATCAGCACCAGGGTGGAAGCCTGTTCTCTGGCTGCCGCTTGAAGATCCTCGCGCCCGCCGCGTTCCAGCGCCATGACGAGGGCGGGAGCGCCCGCTGCGCCCAGCCAGACGAACATGACGTCCAGGGTCCGGTTGGCGATGCTGTAGGCGGCGTGATAGGCGCCGACCGCCGCCTCATTCATGAACAGCGCCAGCAGAAAGCGGTCCGTCGAGGCCAGCACCACGGTCAGCCCCAGTCCGACGGCGATGGGATAGCCATAGGCGGCGTAGGCCTTCAGCCGCTGGCGATCGAGCCGCCCGCGCCGGGCTTCGCGCAGTTCGGCGGGAAGGATGAAGGGCAGGGCGGCCAGCGGGGCCAGCAGCATACCCGCCAACGGGGCCTCAGCCCCCAGCCCCAGCAGGGCCAGGCCGACGCCGAAGACCAGTCCGGCCACCGCGCTCCAGATATCGATGGCGGCGGCGGGGCCGACATCCCCGCCGCGCGGAACCGTTCCTGCGCCAGCTTCAGGAAACAGCGCACCGGCACGCCCGCCAAGGCCACCGCCAGCGGCAGGCGGAAGCTGTCCGGCATGGGCCACAGCCACACCATGAGGCCGACGACCGGCACGAAGACGGCGGTCATAATGAGGGCGGCGCGATACAGGCTGGCGAAATGCCCGGCCATCTGCGCCTCGTCGGACTGGGCGGCCCAGAAGCGGGCCATGGACGCTTCCAGCCAACTGAACGTCGCCACATGGGCAAGGGTCAGCACCGAATAGGCCAGGGCGTAGCGCCCGAAATCCTCGGGCGACAGCAGGCGCGTAAAGATGATGATGGTCAGAAACCCGACCACGCCCTGCACGATGTTGGCCGGCAGATAGCCGAACACCCCCGCCAGAACATCAGCGCACGGCCATCCGGTCGCCCAACAACACGGGGACGGTCACGGCTATGATCCACAGGTCCAGCCAGAAGGACTGGCGCTCGATGTATTCGATATCGAGCTGCACGCGGCGGCGCACCTCATCGGCCGTGTGTAAAGGCCCGCGCGAGCCCTTGATGGCGGCCCAACCGGTCATACCGGGCTTGATGCGATGACGGTGGGCGTATTCGGCGACCAGACGCGCCGACTCGGCGTCGCCGGTCTTCATGCCGATAGCGTGCGGACGCGGCCCGACAAGCGACATCTCGCCGCGCAGGACGTTCACCAGCTGGGGTAGTTCATCCAGGCTGGTGGCGCGCAGGAACTTGCCCAGACGGGTGACGCGGTCGTCGCCGGCTGTGACCTGACGGCTGGCGGTGGCGTCGGAGGCTTCCTGGCGCATGGTGCGGAACTTCCACACCACGATCTCTTCCTGGTTGAAGCCGTGGCGGCGCTGGCGAAACAGGGCCGGGCCCTTGCTGTCCAGCCTCACGGCCAGGCCGATCAGGAACAGAACCGGGCTGAGCGCGAGCAAGGCCAGCGCCGACAGGATGATGTCGAGGATGCGCTTGTTGAACGCGCGCCGCTCGCCGTCCATCGCGCCGCCCAGCAAGGGCAGGGAGGCTGAAGCCAGCTTCTCCAGCGCCTCATTGCGTTGAGCGGCGCCCTTGGGATCGACCAGAAGCGTCAGCGGGATGGGCAGGACTTCCAGCCGGCGCGTCAGGGCGCGCACCCGCGCCTCGGCCTTGGGGTCGATGGCCAGGATGACGCGGTCGATATAGGGCGTCAGTCGATGGTCGAGCAGGGCGTCGGCGCCGCCCAGAACCGGCACTCCAGCCAGGGCGTCAGGCGTACGGGCCAGGCGGTCGTCGAAAACGCCCAGAATGTTCAGGTCGCGGCGATCCAGCGCCTCGCGGATCAGAGATTCGGCATGGCGCGTGGCGCCGACCACGACGACGTTGGGCGTTAAGTCGCCGCGGCTTCTCCATTGCGCCACCAGCATTCGCCAGATGGTATGCAGGCCGGTCACCACCACCGTGGACGCGATCGCCCACCAGCCGTATTCGGCCAGGGGCGTTTCGCCGGGCAGGACGAGCCCCAGCGCGCAAGGGATGGCTCCGCCCAGGGCGGCCACGACAGCGACCCCCGCCAGATGGCGCGCCGGCGCCCGGCTGCTGTCAAAACGATATAGGCCCAGCGAGCGCATCAGGCCCAGAGTGACCAGTGCGCCGAGCAGAATCGGCAGGGCTTGAAACAGCCCGACCTGCATCAGACCGCCTGGGGCCAGCCGCTCGATCGCTACGACGCACAAGAAGGACGAGGCGACGATGTCCACCCCACGGAAATAGAAGACCCGGCGTCGCGCCGCAGCCCGCTGTCGGGTATTCAGCCAAACCTCTGGACGCAACGGCCCGCGCCGCGTCCGCCCGGTCGACCCTGTCGGCGCCGCGGCGCGCGATTCGGTTGTCGCGGCGCGAGATGCGCGCGCGCCATCCGTCGCGGATGCCAGGGTGTCAGCGGGGGTGATGGCCAATTCTCTTTCCCGAAATCGAGCAAAATGGGGCGATACCCCCTCACACATGCCACTCTTATGCCGGGTTAACACAAAGGGCGTCAGTTCCGCATTGCGAAGCGTCGCGCGACTCGCTATCCACGCGGCCTGCCGGAGACGTGGCCGAGTGGCTGAAGGCAACGGTTTGCTAAATCGTCGTACCCTGTAAGGGGTACCGAGGGTTCGAATCCCTCCGTCTCCGCCAGAACCCCTAAAAGCAAGCAATATCAGTAACTTAACTGCCCTTCGGGGCGAGTTGTGTGACGGATTGTGTGACACGCGTTTAGCTGGTTCCGGGGGGCATGGATTGGCGCTTGGGCCCGAACATGCTCCATGTGATTCTTCACAACGATTTACAGGTGCCTGCTTCGCGGGTGCCGAGGTGGAGGAGGTGCCTATGGGGGGCTCTAGTAGCCGGACTGTCGGCTTGGCTAATGTTGGCTTCTCAGGAGCGAGCGCCCGCCAGTGAATCTTTGGCAATGATGGCTCATTGGCAGTGCCAAGTATGGACCGGGATGGCAGGAGATGAGGGGGCCGCTAAAACTCATTATGATCGAGTGTATGCAAGCGGAAGCCGATTTGTTGCATCTGCGCGCGCCGGGCAAATCGAGCCAGCGGATTTCGCGGCTACCGTGCCCATATACATTTCCCTCTCGTTGGCAGGGCCGTCGGATGATTTCGTGCTTGGTCGCCTCTACGAAATCACGACAGAGCGTGCGTTTGACAGGGTCGTAAAGCGAGACAGGAACGATGTATTGCGCGCTCCATCGGACTACCTGATGGACGAAGAGTTGCAGGCGATCGTAGCTAGAGAGCTTGTTGGGTCGAGTAACTGTGCTGCTTTATGATTAAGCAGATGATCGGTCGGCAATCAGGCGATGATTTAACGCTGGCTGTCGCGCGCTGAGAGGTCATGCAATAGCGGACCAGACACGGACCTCACCATGTCTCGCATCCGCTGCTGGTACCCTTGCTGTGCAGTGAAAGGGGCGATGAGCGTGGCGACTCTTACACCCCCGATGGGGTCAAGCCGCTCGTCCGATCCGAGAATCTCGCACCCTCGCGGATCGAGGTCTTCAGCGGTTTGCGACACAAGTTTCGTGAGGGTGTTGATCGTTAGGCGGACCCGGCGGCATGAACTTGTGGTCACCGCGTCGAGGATGCCGCTTTTTAGCTTTGTATTTCGTAAGTTTCCTTGTTCGTGTGGACGAGGAAGCTGGTATCGTCGAGCCAACTCGACGACTGAACGTTTGCTGAGGGTGCGCTCAGGGTGACTGACGCATCTTCGCATCTGCCCGTGTTCACGAAGCATGAGATTTCCGAGTAGTTCAGAGGCCAGGCGATATCTGGCATCGACCACGTTCCTGTCGCAAACACCGCCGGGGAAGGCTCGCCAAACACGTTCACCATCACGTCGCCTGCGCCGGGCGATACGGGGGTGAGGCGGGCCAGCGATGCGAGCCGGGTCAGGCTTCCAAGTTCTGCGAATGACAGGCTCCCATCCACGACGCCGCCTGACTTCTCTTCAAAAGCCTTGATCGCAGACACCGTGTCCGGGTCCGTCAAAGGTTGAAAGGGAGTCCGGAGGTCGATGGGGTAGCTTAGGTCGGCGAGGGATCGTCTCGCCATGAACCGGAACAGGCGGACGTCTACGTCGTCACGCTGAAACTCGGGAGCGGTGGCGATGACTTCCTCAAACGGCTTTTGCATGAGGGCGGCGGCTTCGACCTCAGATTGAGCAAAAACCGGCCCGGACAGGGCGGCGATGGCGATGGTCGCAAATAGAATGCGCATGGCGACTTTCCAAACCGATGTTCGCTAAAGGTGGCATTGGTTCGCACCTTTTGTCACGTGGCCGCGAGGTCAGGCTGGGATCACCTGACGCCCCCCCCACCTTTCGCCGTGATTTGACCTACTCTCTGTTTTCCCAAGCTTCAGCGTCCTCGACCGTGAAGTCTGTCCATTCGCATCCGCAAGACAAAGCTTGTCCGCCGCAGCTGGGGCATTCCTCTACGGCGCAGCCCGGCACATGATACTGCCCGACAATGACACCGCAGTCCCTACAATGATGCTTCGGGGTCCGGCTTTCATCTCGAAACAGCTCCTCTCCCCCGTATGCGAGGCGGTGGTATGTGCGACCGATCAGGGCCATTGGCTTTGTTTGCGCTTTAGTGATCCGCCCCGGCCAGAAGCTCGCCATTGGGTGTCCATCGACTTCAATGATCTCTCCGTCCCACGACGCACGTTCCAACTCTTCGAGAAGCGAGTCAGGCGGCAAGTCGAGCTTCTCAAGGAGAAGCTTTGCGATCTGTGGAATGCTGGTATTTCGGAGGTCGATGTAACCGACCGTCGAAGGGACGCCCGGGAGAGCCGCGTCATCGATCCGGATAGGCAAAATGTATTCCCGGTCAAGACCGAAGGACCGGGCTTGGGCCTGTCGTAGCTCATGCTTGGTCCAGAGCTTTTCCAGATAGATTTCGGACACGAAAACGACGCAGAAGCGCGATTTCTCCCCGTAGATCGTGGCTAGATGTTGGAATAGGTCTTTGCCCCAAAGTGAGGCTTGTTCCGCGTAGTCGTAGAAAACGCGTGCGCCCGCGCGGTTTAGGAGCTTTGAGAGATGCTCGGCGTGGTGCCGGTCTTCGCCCGCGAATGATAGAGCTACGTCGTATTGGATGTCTGTCATGGGGCGAGCTTCGCACCTGTCGCTCGCCCCTGTCACGCTCGACGAACGCTAGTGGTCCATTGCGCCCCTTAGTAGCCGCCTAGGCGTTTGAGGACGGCTACAGCGTTCTCAAAACCGTCTTTGGTCGGGGCAGGGCGGACGCGATTGCCGTTGATCCCAACATACGGAGAATAGACCTGGCTGCCAGCCGTGACGACCGCCCCTTCGTCATCCTCAGAGACGACATAGACCGATAGGATATAGGCGATGCGGTCGTGAACCTGTGGTGCGTTACCATTGAGAGTTTCGCTGACAGAGTGAGTGAGGCTGACCATTTGCGCGAATGGACTGGTGTAGTCATGCTTGCATGTCAGGCCTTCCCTCGTGCGATCCATGACGATGCCGCTTCGGCGGACGCAATCTTGCGCTAGTTCTTCAATGAGCACCTTGGCGCTCTTGTCGAAATACACGGGCTCCGGGGTCTGGTGCGTCGCAGCTTGCAGGGCGAGGGCAGCAATAATCGTTACGAACATGGATTCTCTTGAAGGCGCTATAGGATCGCCCGAACAAGCGCTGCTTAATCCGGACGATCCATCTCTAGCACAGATATATGGGCGCTATGCGAGGCTAACATTATGTTTCAAATGCTTTTTCTCGATGCGCTGAATAGCTGCGCGTGACACGCCAAACTGTGCCGAAAGAGCGCCCAAGCTGACGCCTTCCGAGCGCAGCTTCAGCACTTCAGCTTGCTGGCGGTTAGACAGCGCCGCTGGGCGCCCCAGAGAGCGCCCCTGAGCCTTGGCGCGGCTCAATCCGGCCTGCGTCCGCTCAATCAGAAGATCGCGCTCAAACTCGCTGACAGCGGCAATGACGCCCATCGTCATTTTTCCTGCTGCGCTGGTCAGGTCCACACCACCGAGGGCGAGGCAATGAACTCTCACGCCGGACGTGGCGAGGCGTTCAACCGTCGTTCGCACGTCCATCGCATTACGCCCAAGGCGATCCAGCTTGGTGACGATCAGCACGTCACCTTCCTCTAGCCGATCAGTGAGCTTTGAAAAGCCAGGGCGCTCCATAGCGGCTACTGAGCCGGAAATGGTTTCCGTGACGACCCGCTTGGGCTCGACGCCGAAGCCAGCAGCTTCAATCTCATTTATCTGATTGTCGGTGGTTTGATCAGACGTGCTCACTCGGCAATATGCAAACGTCCTAGCCACAACAAACTCCGCATCGAAAACCTGTATCGATATTTAGGCTGTATCGAAACAGTTGTCTAGCTAGATTACGATACGCTCCTGATCGCTGTATCGTTATCGTTCGTTTTCGAGCCGCTATCTGGATTCGGAGAGCGCTCGATCCAGAAGACAGGTCTCGATGGAGCGGGTCCGGTCCAGCGTTGTGGGTAGAGGAGGCCTGATCGGCGTTGGGCAACATACCAAGCCTTTGCAGAGGCTCTGGTAGCCCGTGGAGCCCCGATGATCTGATCCCGTCTATCAGTCAGTCCTCGCTTTCTGCGGGCTTCATTGAGGGTCTCGCTGGTAACGAACGGTGCTTTTGAAATGTATCTTGTCCAGCCGACGAGACGATCAATCCGCTTTGTATGGGCTTGGCGTTCTGGCGCTTTCATGAGCTTTGCACCGCCGCCTACGCGGGAGAGCACTGGCCGAACCTCATCCAGTGATGATGATATGATGCCGTGAAGATGAGGCTCGTGAACCGGAGAGGTTTCGATGATGAAGGCGTATTGCACAGCTGGATCACCGGCGGCACGGAACTCCCGGTTCATTCGTTCTGTGAAATAGCCGACAAACCCACGAGGGGAGGCGAGAGCTTTTTCGATCTCATTGGGGCCTAGCCGAAGCGTGAACGAAAACAGTTCGCCCGTCATGGAGGCTCCCATAGCCAGGAGCTTCAGTTTGTCTCCTGTGTGGTCCCAATCAGGTGTCCAGATGGTTCTGGTTTCGTGACCTGTTTCACCGTTTCGTTCTGTTCTTTTTCTATAGATTTTATCCTCCCACTTACGCACTGGAGGTTTGCGTCCCGATGCTAGAATCGTGGCGCAGCCTTTGTGCAAAGAAGCTTGGATTTGCTGGAATATATGGTGGTCCGCGAGAGGGTCGCGACGAGAGGCAGAGCCAGCATTTTTTGACTGAGGACGTATGCGCCTCATCCGGCGAGCGACCTTTTCTGAGGTCCGCTTATCCTGCTCTTGTTCAGCTATCCATTCGCCGATTGTGGCTTTTATTTTTGGGGGAGGGGGCATTGGGTTAGGCTACGCAACAAAGGATATTTTGAAACTATAAGGCGAGTGAAGTTGGGCCTAGATCGCTGTCGTGAATGCATACAGCTTCCTTACAAGTTTCGTTCGGATTCTATGGTGATGGTTCTTAGGTTATCCGGACGCTCAGGAGCCAAACTATAAGGTAATCGTATTTTTTCAGCGACAAAAATATTGGGAACGGGGTCCATACAGGGTGTCGTTTAAATCTAGGACTTCGTATTGGCTGAGCTGTCTTGATAGAGATGGCTTAGGTCCAGGCCCTCGAACTTAATGTCTTTGATGGCATTGTATGTGTGTTCTATCCCCAGGCGCCCGAGGTAGTGCTCATCCATCCCCTGTTGAGCGTGTCCCAAGAGTTGATTTTGATATTGGGGCGGAACCTTGTGGATAGCCATCTGCGTTTTCCATGTATGCCTGAGGCTGTAGAGCGTTGGCTTTGGCTTCCCTTGAATGACGCCGAGGATGATCTTGTCGTTAAAGTTCCTTACCCAAGAATCTGACGAATATAACTTTCTCGGATCGGAGGAGAGTTTCCATTCTGGGAACAGGCGTTCTTCACGACGAGCCTTCATTCGTTCGACATATTTTAGGAATCCGAGGCGCTCCAGGTCCGGGTGGATTGGAATCTTGCGAGCTGCATTCTCAGTTTTGTGCGACACGATGAAGTCGCGTTCGTCGTCTGGATCGTCAGGATCATACTCAGTGAGGATCGAGATATATGGATAGCCATCCTCCTCTTTAATATCATCTACGGTGAGCTGAGCGACTTCACTGGGACGCGCGCCCGTGAAAAGCATTACCAACGGCACCCATTTCCGGTGGTCATCAATAATCACATAGCCGGGGCTGTTAACTTGAGTGCTGGATTTGGCTCCAGTGAAAATCGGCCATCTGAAGAGTGCGTTCAGCTCATGAACTGCAAACGGATTGGCCTTGCGCCTTCCCTTCGACTTTGATGCTCCCTTCACAAACACGTCTTTGCAAGGGTTCTCTGAAATAATGTTCCTTTGTCGGGCGTAGGTGAATACCCACTTCAGAATAGCCAGATAGCCGTCTCGAGCGGTGTTTGGTGAAATGTGATTGTAGGGTTTAGGGCGAGGCTCGATTTGCCTTGATCGCTTGAGACAGTGTGAGGTTGGGGAACCTCTGCTTCATATTCGCGGGCATGAACTGGATCTCATCCATGAAATCCCGGATGTTCATTTCAGTGATTTTGTAGATGGGTTTTTTCCCACATGCGTATCGAGCATCTGGGACGCTATGCGGACCTTGTGTTCCCATGAAGCTTCAGATGGATTTTGCGCCATCGCTGCCTCAGCCACTTCCTTGACCGACCAATGAGATTCTGCGCGTCGTGGAGCGGTAGAAGGCGACGAAACTGTGAAGCCGGGGGAGGTGGGGAAGGAGTGGCCCAACGCATAGTCCGAGCGACTGGCTAGGGTTTTGATCTCAACCTCGAGGAGCATCTCCATTAGCTGGGTGGAGGTGATTTCGTCCTGCTCAAGGCCTGTCTTTTTGATTATCCAATCAGCCTCGATGCGGTGGATGCGATCCAGCTCCCTACGCAAAAGCTCTCGCGCGTTATGCCGCGAAGAGGGATCGTGCAGCGCGGCTGATTGTTGGATTGCATAATCGTCGCGGTTTTCTCGATCTTCCGCCGTTTCTTTGAGGCGGCTGGACTGAAGCGCCTCCAAGTTCCGTTCATAGCGTGCTGCGGCAATCTGCTGGAGCATCGGATGGGTGAGAACTACGTGCCGGGGCGAGCTGTCAGGGACGTGTAGGTGCTGCTCAAACAGATCGTCATAGCCCAGGGTCGCAGCCTTCAGCCGCGCTTCCTTGAGCGTTTTGACCCGTAATGATTTTTGAAAGAAGGCCTTCCCGCCGAAAATCGGTTTGTGCCGGAGGCCTTCGGGGACGCGCCGCCAGTAATAGAAGATGCCTTTACGCGCGATAAGATAGTCGGGGTGCTTAGCCATAGTGGCGCGGCTTGTGTGACAGATTGAGTGACACGGCAAGCTAAGAACCGATTGATATATTAAAGTTTTTTGTTTTCAAAGCCCGGACTGTCACACACGGGAGAGTCCCTCCGTCTCCGCCAGAACCTTTCATCTTCATAATGATGATGCAGCCTCAGCCTTCCTTGGACGGGGCGGCTTTGGCGTCGGTGGGGCGGCGTACAGGGACGCCGTGCTGGCGCAGGATGCGACGGGCGACTTCGGGCGCGCCGACCATCGGCAGCGGTTGCCCGAAACGCTCGCGCCACAGTTGATCCAGGCGAACTTCCTCCGGAGTGAGCAGGCGAGTCATTGACGAGTCCTTGTTACGCAGACGCCTTGCTTTTAGGCCGTCCCGCCGGGGGCGAACGCAAACTCATGTAACCTGAGCCATATGTGAGGGGAGCCGCAGGTTGGGCCTCTTCAGGGGCGAGCTTCCCTAAGGTGATCTTGGCGCCGCGCGGCGCGCGGGTTAGGCCTGTGACTCAACTTCTCAACGGGAGAAACGCACATGGCCGATCTGGCCCTCGCCACCGACAAGATCCGCGCCGCCGTCGGCGAAAACTCGGGTCTGGGCAAGACCGTGAAGCTGGACTTCGGCGATGACGGCAAGATCTTCATCGACGGCGCCTCGGCTCCGAACACCGTCAGCAACGACGACAAGCCCGCCGACGCCACGGTCTCGATCAAGTGGGACGACTTCGTCGCCCTGGCCGAGGGTCGCCTGGACCCGATGATGGCCTTCATGCAGGGCAAGCTGAAGATCGCCGGCGACATGATGATCGCCCAAAAGCTGGCGCCGCTGCTCAAGGGCTAACGGCGGGCTGAGGCCTGATGATCAACGGCGCGGCTCCGATGGGGCCGCGCCGTTTTCATTTGGGGGATGGCTCGCGCCAGGTTGGGGGCGGCGCGGGTCGTTCTATCCTGCCTTATCAGGCGGATTCCTGTGGTGGTGATGGACAGAAGGCGAACTGAAATCGCCATCGACGATGTCGCCCAAATAAAGATTCGTGCTTGATTTTTTGGGCGGAGCTGGCGGCCGGCCGAACAGCCAGTCCATAAGGCCGCGCTTGGCCGGACGGGGGTTTTGAGGGGACGACGGGTGTTGCGGAGTCATCATGGCGGACTCTCCTAAGGCTGGGAATTAAACCCCTTCAGAGAGGCGCTGTTCCTGCGGCGCCGCTTTTGTGGCCAGTATTATTTTAGCGCCATCGCATGCCCGTCTGCGCCGCCGGCCGATCACCTTCTTTTCTGTGCGCCACGTGGCGGAGCGGAGCCTGCGCCAGGGTCCGATCACGACTTAAGGAACCCCTGGGCGCCGGCTGCATTTCGAGAAGGTGGCGACCGTCGAAATCAAAATGGGGGCGAAGCGGCTTCATGGGCAGCATGCAGCATAGGGCGACCGCACCCGTCGATGACCTGGAACGTTATCGCCGGACCCGCAGCGTGTTGCCGATACTGGCGGCGTCGCTGACGGATGAAGACCTGCAGGCTCAGTCGATGGCGGAGGCCAGTCCGGGCAAATGGCACCTCGGCCATGTGAGCTGGTTTTTGAAACCATGCTGCTCGAAGAGCCGGGCTATCAGCCGATCGACTCCAGGCTGGGGCGGGTGTTCAACTCCTATTATGAGGCTCTGGGCGAACGGATCGGGCGCGCCGAACGGGGTCTGATGACGCGGCCTTCGCGGGCTGAGGTCATGGCTTATCGGGCAGAGGTCGATCGGCGGATGGAAGCGCGCCTTGCCGACGCTGCAAGGCCGCTAGGCGCGCTAGAACAATATCTTTTTGAGCTGGGCCTGAACCACGAGCAGCAGCACCAGGAGCTGTTCCTGATGGATATCCTCCATCTGATGTCGCGCTCGCCCCTGGATCCGGCCGTCTATGACGAAGAGCCGCGTTCATCGCCGTTGGAGGCTCCGTACGGCGGCTGGCAAGCTTTCGAAGGCGGGCTAGTTGAAATCGGCGACGCCGGCCACAGCTTCGCCTTCGACAATGAGCGGCCTGCTCACCGCGTCTGGCTGGAGCCGTTCGAACTGGCTGCGGACCTGGTCACCAACAGAGAGTGGCTGGCCTTCATCAGCGACGGCGGCTACGCGCGGCCCGATCTGTGGTTGAGCGACGGCTGGGCGACAGTTCAAGCGCAGGGCTGGACGGCGCCGCTCTACTGGAGACGTGAGGAAGACGGCGGCTGGACGGTGATGACGCTGGCGGGGCGGCGGCCGGTCGATCCGGCGGCGCCGGTGCGTCATGTCAGCTTCTACGAGGCCGACGCCTTCGCGCGGTGGTTGGGGGACGCCTGCCGACCGAGGCGGAGTGGGAACACGCGGCCCGCGGCCGACCCGAGGCCTTCTCCAATCTGGACACCGAGGCGTGGCAATGGACCGCCAGCGCCTATGCCCCTTATTCCGGCTTTCGCCCGACCGAAGGCACGGCCGCCGAGTACAACGGCAAGTTCATGGCCAATCAGATGGTGCTGCGGGGCGGCGCCTTCGCCACTGCGCCGGGCCACGCGCGGCCGACCTATCGCAACTTCTTCTATCCGGACCAGCGCTGGGCCTTCACCGGCGTGCGGCTGGCGTCGGACGCTGACGAGGCGAGGCGACGGGGCGAGAGCTACGACGAACATGAGGCGTTTCGTCGCGATCTGGTCGCCGGCCTGGCGGCCAGGCCCAAGAGCCTGCCGCCCAAATGGTTCTATGACGCGCGAGGCTCGGACCTGTTCGAGGCCATTACGCGGCTGCCGGAATACTATCCGACCCGACAGGAAGCGGCGCTGCTGCGCCGGGTCGCGCCGCAGTGGGCGGGGCGGTTCGGTCCTGACGCCGTGCTGGTCGAGCTGGGCTCGGCGCCAGCGAAAAGACCCGGATCGTGCTGGACGCCGCGCCTGATCTGGCGGCCTATGTGCCCATCGACATCAGCCCTACGGCGTTGGAGGACGCGGCGGCCCGGTTGCGACAGGCCTATCCCGCGCTAAGGGTCCTGCCGCAGGTTGGCGATTTCGAGCATATGGGCGTCTTGCCGGCCGAAGCGGGGCAGGGGCGTCGCGTCGGTTTCTTCCCGGGCTCGACCATCGGCAATCTGACGCCAGAGGCCGCCGAGACCTTGTTGCGCGACGCGCGCGACATGCTGGGGCCGGACGCCTTGTTCATTCTGGGCGTCGATATGATCAAGGAGCCGTCGGTCCTGGTGCCCGCCTACGACGACGCCCAAGGCGTGACCGCCCGCTTCAACCTGAACGTGCTGGCGCGGGCCAACCGCGATCTAGGGACGGACTTTGATCTGGACGCCTTCGCCCATCGGGCGGTCTGGAACGAGGCCGAGGCGCGCATGGAAATGCATCTGGAAGCCCTGCGCCCCATGACGGTGCGCCTTGGGAAGCTTGTCTTCCGCTTTGCGCAGGGCGAGACGATCCACACCGAAAGCTCGCGCAAGTTCGACGAGGCCCGCGTGCGCGCCCTGGCCGAGGCGGCGGGCTGGCGGGTCGAGGCGTTCGAGGTCAGCGACGCCCCGCGTGTGGCCCTCGCGTTGCTGGCCAGCTAGTCGTCGGCTCATGTCGGATAAAGAAAAACGGCGAGGTTTCCCGCGCCGTCTGTAAAGTCTGAAACGGGGTCGCTGGGATCAGCGCTTCGGCGTCGCCGGATCCTGAGCGGCCTTGTTGCGCGCGCCGTGAGAGGCTTCGCCGCCCTTGCGGCCGGCCTGGGCTGCAAGAAAGCGATCCTGAGAGAAGCTGCGCTTCTCGCTGGGGACGCTGGCGCCGCCCTTGCGGGCGATTTCGCGCTGACGTTCCGGGTCCATCGAGGCGAAGCCTCGCTTGGAAACACCGGAGCCGCGAGTGGGCTGACCTTCGGCCATTTCGGATGTTCCTTTCGTAGACGGTGGCGCTTGCGAAAGAGAACCCAGCCCCGGCGCGGAGGTTCCGAGAAAGGATTAAAACCCTGTTCGGCGGCGCGCCTCGACAAGACGGAACCGCGCGGACTTCGGCGGGTTCATCGAGGCTCGGAGTGCAGCATTCAGGAGCTCAGTTCATGTCGGCATCCAACGACCCCTTCGCCCATACGGACGGCGCGCCATCGCCCGAGGACATCATCGAGGACCGCTCCACCCTCAGCGACCGTCTTGTGGGCGCCGCCGACGAGATTCTGGCCGCCGGGGCGCGGCCACGCCCCTTACGTCAGGCCGTGCGAGAAGATGCGGCCGAGGTGCGCGACTGGGCGCGCCATCGCAGCTCTGAGGCCCGCGACGCGATCTGCGATGAGCCGATCCGTATGTCGCTCTACCCCTTGGCATCGGTGTCCTGATCGGCCTGCTGGCCGCGCGTTAAACCACTATCAGGGAGGTTAGGCCGGGCCGGAAGCCGGGCGCGCGATCGGCGTCGCCTGCATGGCCCGATCCGAGACGAAGGGGTTGCTGCGCCGCTCTGCCCCGAAGGTCGAAGCCGGCCCGTGGCCCGGCACGAAGGTGACGTCGTCGCCCAACGGCCACAACTTGGTGGTGATCGCGCTCAGCAGGGCCTGATGATCGCTCCGCGGGAAGTCGGTGCGGCCGACCGAACCCTGAAACAGAACGTCGCCGACCTGGGCGAAGCGAGCCTCGCGGTTAAAGAAGATCACGTGGCCGGGCGTGTGGCCGGGACAGTGGAAGACCTCCCACGTCGTCTCGCCCAGGCTCAGCACGTCGCCATCGTCCAGCCAGCGCGTGGGGGTGAAGGTGCGGGCTTCCGGCAGGCCGTACTTCTGGCCCTGGGTGGGAATCAGGTCGATCCAGAACTGGTCCTCAAGATGCGGGCCGACGATGTCGAGACCGGTCTTCTCCTGCATTTCGGCGGCGGCGCCGGCATGGTCCAGGTGGCCGTGGGTGATCCAGATGGCGTCCAGCGTCAGTCCGCGCCGTGCGACCTCGCCCAGGATGGCGTCGACCGAGCCGCCGGGATCGATGACGGCGGCCTTGTTCGTCGTCGTGCACCACACGGTGGTGCAGTTCTGCTGAAGCGGGGTGACGGGCGTGACAAAGACGCCGATGGGGGCTGCGGAAGAGGCTGACGACTGGCTCATGGGCCATCAGATAGCGGCCCTCTGACCACAAAGGAACCGCGTTGCGTTGACGTTTCAGCCCCTTCTCGACATAAGGGCGGGCTCCGAGGCGCCGCTCCCGAAAGGGGCGGCCCTGTTGCTTTATCCACCGCGCGCCTTTGCGGCGTCGCCACAGAGCGTCAGATATCCGACCATGCAAGTCGTCGAAAAGTCGAACGAAGGCCTCAGCCGCGTGATTGCGGTGACCATTCCCGTCGCCGAGCCTCAATGAAAAGCTCGAAGCCCGCATCAAGGAAGTGGCCCCCCAGATGAAGCTGAAAGGCTTCCGTCCGGGCAAGGTGCCGGCCTCGTACGTCAAGAAGACCTTCGGCCGTGACTTCATGGGCGAAATCATCAACGCCTCGCTGAACGAGACCAGCCAGGGCGCTCTGGAAGAGCTGAAGCTGCGTCCGGCCGCGCCGGCCGAGATGAACCTGACCTCCGACATGGACAAGGTCATCGCCGGTCAGGAAGACCTGGCCTATGAAATGTCGCTGGAAGTCATGCCGGAATTCACCCCGGTCGACCCCAAGACCCTGAAGCTGACCCGCCCGACCTATGAGGCCTCGGAAGAGGACCTGGACGAGGCGCTTAAGGAACTGGCCTCGCAGGCCAAGTCCTACGAGGACAAGAAGGGCAAGACGGTCAAGGCCGCCGACGGCGACCAGCTGACCATCGACTTCGTCGGCAAGATCGACGGCGAAGCCTTCGACGGCGGCGCCGCCACCGACGCGGACCTGGTGATCGGCTCGGGCCGCTTCATCCCCGGCTTCGAAGAGCAGCTGAAGGGCGCCAAGGTCGGTGAAGAAAAGACCATCGAAGTGACCTTCCCCGAAGAGTACCAGGCCAAGCACCTGGCCGGTAAGGCCGCGACCTTCGACGTGACCGTCAAGGCCATCAAGGCCGAGGTCGAATCCAAGATCGACGACGAGTTCGCCAAGCGCATCGGGCTGGAGTCGCTGGACCAGCTGAAGGAACTGCTGAAGTCCAACCTGAACCAGCAATACGCCGGCGCGACCCGCTTCAAGCTGAAGCGCGCCCTGCTGGACATCCTGGACGAAGGCCACGACTTCGCCCTGCCGCCGAAGATGGTCGACGCCGAGTTCGAAGGCATCTGGGCCCAGGTTTCGGCCGACAAGGACGCGGGCCAGCTGCCGGAAGAAGACGCCAAGAAGTCGGAAGACGAACTGAAGGCTGAGTACCGCAAGATCGCCGAGCGCCGCGTGCGCCTGGGCCTGGTGCTGGCCGAGATCGGCCGCGCCAACAACGTCGGCGTGACGGATCAGGAACTGTCGAACGCCATCATGGCCGAGGCCCGCAACTATCCGGGTCAGGAAAAGATGGTGCTGGACTTCTACCGCCAGAACCCGAACGCCGCGGCCCAGCTGCGCGCCCCGATCTATGAGGAAAAGGTCGTCGACCTGATCGTCTCGGTCGCCGAGGTGAAGGACGAAGCCATCACCAAGGAAGAGCTGATGAAAGAAGAAGACGAGGCGTAAGCCTTTCTTCCTCAGGCCCTGAGCCTTGCGATCCCCGCTCCGGTTTTCCGGGGCGGGGATTTTGCTTTCCGGCGCCGCCTTGCGCCGAGGCCTCATGAACGCGATATCGTAGGAGACAGGCGCGCGCCGTATGAGTCGTGCGACCCTCCTGAATTCGAGAAGGCCTTCATGCGCGATCCGATCGACTACATCTCCAACAACCTGGTGCCGATGGTGGTGGAGCAATCCAGCCGCGGCGAGCGCTCCTTCGACATCTTCTCGCGCCTGCTGCGCGAGCGGATCATCTTCCTGACCGGCCCGTTCGAAGACGGCATGGCCTCGTTGATCTGCGCCCAGCTGCTGTTCCTGGAATCGGAAAATCCGAAGAAGGAAATCAGCATGTACATCAACAGCCCCGGCGGTCAGGTGACCTCGGCGCTCGCGATTTACGACACCATGCAATACATCAAGTCGCCGGTCTCGACCGTCGTCATGGGCATGGCCGCATCGGCTGGCTCGCTGATCCTGACGGCCGGCGAGGCGGGCCAGCGCGTCGCCCTGCCGAACGCGCGGGTGATGGTGCACCAGCCCTCGGGCGGCTTCCGCGGCACGGCCTCGGACATCGAGCGCCACGCCGAGGACATCATTGCCACCAAGCGCCGCCTGAACGAAATCTATGTCCAGCACACCGGTCGCACCTATGAAGAGGTCGAGCGCACCCTGGACCGCGACCACTTCATGACCGCCGAGGAAGCCAAGGCCTGGGGTATCGTCGACCACGTCTATGACAAGCGCACCCAGGCTGACGACGACGGCGTGAAGGCTCCCTAAGCTTTAGACGCGCTTCGGCTGCGACAATTGGCGAGGCGGGATTCGGCGACGGATCCCGCCTCGAATCTTGTTTGAGACTCGGTATCAGCGGGAGGGGGCTCATGGCGACGCAGTGGAGAGACGACGGCTTTCGATATGGCGCCGTGACGCGCGTCCTGCACTGGGCGATGGCCCTGCTGCTGGCGTGGCAGTTCGCGGGCATGGCGATCAAACTGACCGTCGGCAAGGGCCGATCACCGCCTTCTGGGTCGGCACGCACAAGGGGATCGGCGTCATTCTGCTGGCCCTGATCGTGCTGCGCGCGCTGTGGGGGCTCTACAACATGAAGACGCGTCCGGCGCATGGCGGCGGCTTCTGGGGCTGGCCGCCAAGGTCGGGCATCTGGCGCTCTACGCCCTGATGCTGATCGTCCCGGCGCTGGCCCTACTCCGGCAGTATGGATCGGGCAAGCCGCTCGACGTGTTCGGCGTGCGTCTGATCGACGGGGGCTGGGCTGAGGTTCCGTGGATGACAGCCCCGGCCAACGCCGCTCATGGCCTGCTGGCCTGGGTGCTGCTGGCCGCGATTGCTGGCCATATCCTGATGGTGCTGGTCCATCGCTTCATCTGGAAGGATGAGACGACCCAGCGGATGATCGGCTAGCGATTATGGGCGGCCGGTGAAGACGCGGTAGCCCTTTTCGGCGGCCGCCGCGATCATCTCGGCATCGCCCGAGGTGTCGCCGTAAGCGGCGGCCAGCGTCATGTCGTCGCCGTAGGCGGCGCGAAGACGGCTCATCTTCTCCTCGCCCCGGCAGTTGCCGCCGAGGAAGCTGCCCGCCACGCGATCCTGGGCGTCGAACGCCAACCGTGTGCCGATCAGGTTCTCGGCGCCCAGCCTGCGGGCGAAGGGGGCGACGGTTGTCTCAGGCGAGGCGGTGACGATGACGCGATGGGCGCCGCGACGGCCCCAGTCCTCCCAGGTCGCCAGCGCGTCCGGGCGCATGAAACGCGGCCAGATCTCTGCGGCGAAGCGTTCGGCGTCAGCCTCCAGCGCCTTGCGGTCGACGTTCATCAGGAACTCGCGCACCGAGGCGACCTTGATCCGGCCCCGGTCGCGGTCGCCCAGATAGGCGAACACCGCTGGGATCATCTGCGCCAGACCGGTCACCCATCGCAGCGGCCCGGCCCGCCACTTCAGAAAACTGGTGAAGCTGTCGCGATCGTCAGGGTGCCGTCGAAATCGAAGGCGACGATGGGCTGTCCGGGGTCAGGGGACTGGTGAAAGGCTTTTTGGCTTCCCATGTCAGACATTAGCCGTGATCCCCATATTATCTGTCCTGTCCGTCCTTGAAGCGCGTTGCAGCGCCGCAACGGGGTTGTGGCGGAACGTGTGATGGGTGATTGTCATTTTTTGAAGACCTTCGATGATAGATTCCCTGGATCGATCGTGAAGGAAGCGCTTTTCGTCTCAATGTCGGGGCGGATTGCGGATAGTGAGAAGGGTCTATGACCAAAGCCGCCGGCACAGACGCCAAAAGCACGCTCTACTGCTCGTTCTGCGGCAAGAGCCAGCACGAAGTCCGCAAACTGATCGCCGGACCGACCGTTTTCATCTGCGATGAATGCGTCGAACTGTGCATGGACATCATCCGCGAAGAGCACAAGATCGCCTTCAAGACCTCCAAGGACGGCGTGCCTACGCCCAAGGAGATCCGCGACGTCCTCGACGATTATGTGATCGGTCAGAGCCACGCCAAGAAGGTGCTGAGCGTCGCCGTTCATAACCACTACAAGCGCCTGAACCACGCGACGAAGAACAACGACGTCGAACTGGCCAAGTCGAACATCATGCTGATCGGGCCCACCGGCTCGGGCAAGACGCTGCTGGCCCAGACGCTGGCGCGCATCATCGACGTGCCGTTCACCATGGCCGACGCCACGACCCTGACCGAGGCCGGTTATGTGGGCGAGGATGTCGAGAACATCATCCTGAAGCTGCTTCAGGCGTCGGATTACAACGTCGAACGGGCTCAGCGCGGCATCGTCTACATCGACGAGATCGACAAGATTTCGCGCAAGTCGGACAACCCCTCGATCACCCGCGACGTGTCGGGAGAGGGCGTGCAGCAGGCCCTGCTGAAGATCATGGAAGGCACCGTCGCCTCCGTGCCGCCGCAGGGCGGGCGCAAGCATCCGCAGCAGGAGTTCCTGCAGGTCGACACCGCCAACATCCTGTTCATCGTCGGCGGCGCCTTCGCCGGCCTTGAAAAGGTGATCTCGGCGCGCGGGGCAGGGGCCTCGATCGGCTTCGGCGCCAAGGTCAAGGAGATCGACGAGCGTCGCACCGGCGAAATCCTGAAGGGCGTCGAGCCGGATGACCTGATGCGCTTTGGCCTGATCCCCGAGTTCATCGGCCGTCTGCCGGTTCTGGCGACGCTGGAAGACCTCGACGAGACGGCGCTGATCACCATCCTGACCGAGCCGAAGAACGCCCTAGTCAAGCAGTACAAGCGCCTGTTCGAGATGGAGAACGTCACCCTGACCTTCACCGACGACGCCCTGTCGGCGGTGGCGAAGAAGGCGATCACCCGCAAGACCGGCGCGCGCGGCCTGCGCTCCATCCTGGAGGGCGTGTTGCTGGAGACCATGTTCGAACTGCCCACCTTCGAGGGCGTCGAAGAGGTCGTGGTCAACGCCGAGGTGATCGACGGCAAGGCTCAGCCGCTGCTGATCTATTCGGAAACCAAGAAGAAGACGGCCGACGGCGCCGCCTGACGCTGACGTCCGATCCAAGCGAAAAGGGGCGGCTCGCCACGGGCCGCCCCTTCATCGTTTCAGAGATGGCTCAGGCGGCCGTCTGAAATCACACGCTTTTTCACGCTTCTGTGGGCTGCAGGCCCGCCACGCTTGAACCGCGTCCAGACAGAACCACATACTCACACGAAAGCCGCTGAAAACAGCGGGTCGAGTCGGGACGAAGAGGCAGTAACGCCAAATCAGACCGGTTCGGCGGGCCGGAGATTCACGATGGCCCCCGAAAGTACGCATCATGACCGAGAGCAAAATCCTCCCTGTCCTGCCGCTGAGAGACATCGTCGTCTTTCCGCACATGGTCGTGCCGCTGTTTGTCGGGCGCGAGAAGTCCGTGCGCGCCCTCGACGAGATCATGAAGGGCGAGAAGCAGATCCTGCTCGCCACCCAGATGAACTCGGTCGATGACGACCCGGCGACGGACGCCATCTATTCGACCGGCGTGCTGGCCACGGTGCTGCAACTGCTGAAGCTGCCGGACGGCACGGTGAAGGTGCTGGTCGAGGGCAAGTCGCGCGCGCGCCTGACTCGCTTCACCGACCGTGAGGACTACTACGAAGCCGAGGCCGTGGAGATCGACGATGAAGCCGGCGATCCGTCGCAGAGCGAAGCCTTGCTGCGCGCCGTGATCGAGCAGTTCGAAAACTATGTGAAGCTGAACAAGAAGGTCCCGCCCGAGGCCCTCAGCGCCATCCCCCAGATCACCGACCCGTCCAAGCTGGCGGACTCGGTCGCCGCGCATCTGTCGGTCAAGATCGCCGACAAGCAGGCCCTGCTCGAAACTGTCGTCATCCCGGCGCGGCTTGAGAAGGTCTACGGCATGATGGAAGGCGAGATCAGCGTCCTTCAGGTCGAGAAGAAGATCCGCAGCCGCGTGAAGCGGCAGATGGAGAAGACCCAGCGCGAGTATTATCTGAACGAGCAGATGAAGGCGATCCAGCGCGAGCTGGGCGAGACCGACGACGCGCGTGACGAACTGCTGGAGTTGGAAAAGCGCATCAAGAAGACGCGCCTGTCCAAGGAGGCCCGCACCAAGGCCGAGGCGGAGCTGAAGAAGCTGCGCAACATGTCGCCGATGTCGGCGGAATCGACCGTGGTGCGCAACTACCTCGACTGGCTGCTGTCGATCCCGTGGTCCAAGACCCGGCCAAAGCCCATCGACCTGCAGAAGGCCGAGGACATCCTCGAAGAGGATCACTATGGCCTGGAGAAGGTCAAGGAACGGATCATCGAGTATCTGGCCGTTCAGGCGCGCACCGGCAGCCTGAAGGGGCCGATCCTGTGCCTCGTCGGCCCTCCGGGCGTCGGCAAGACCTCGCTGGCCCAGTCGATCGCCAAGGCGACGGGGCGTGAATACGTCCGCATGTCGCTGGGCGGCGTGCGCGACGAAGCCGAGATCCGCGGTCACCGCCGGACCTATATCGGCTCCATGCCCGGCAAGATCATCCAGTCGATGAAGAAGGCGAAAACCACCAACGCCTTCGTCCTGCTGGACGAGATCGACAAGCTGGGCGCCGACTGGCGCGGCGACCCGTCCTCGGCGCTGCTGGAAGTGCTGGACCCGGCCCAGAACTCGACCTTCGGCGACCACTATCTGGAGGTCGACTACGACCTGTCGCCGGTGATGTTCGTCACCACGGCCAATAGCCTGAACATGCCCCAGCCCCTGCTGGACCGCATGGAGATCATCCGCGTCTCTGGCTACACCGAGGATGAGAAGGTCGAAATCGCCCGCCGCCACGTCCTGCCCAAGCAACTCAAGGACCACGGCCTGAAGGAGGGCGAGCTGATCGTCCCTGACGACACGATCCGGGGGCTGATCCGCTATTACACGCGCGAAGCCGGCGTGCGTTCGCTGGAGCGCGCCCTGGGCGGTCTGGCCCGCAAGGCGGTGCGCGAGATGGCCAGGACCAACGCCGCCTCGATCACCGTGGATGCGGCCAAGCTGGCCGAATACGCGGGCGTGAAGAAGTTCCGTTACGGCGAGACGGATGCGGAAGATCAGGTCGGCATCGTCACCGGCCTGGCCTGGACCGAGTTCGGCGGCGACATCCTGACCATCGAGGCCCTGAAGATGCCGGGCCGCGGCCGCATGACCGTGACCGGCAACCTGAAGGATGTCATGAAGGAGTCGATCTCGGCGGCGGCGTCCTACGTCCGCAGCCGCGCCCTCAGCTTCGGCGTCAAGCCGCCGCTGTTCGAGAAGACCGACATCCACGTGCACGTGCCGGACGGCGCCACGCCCAAGGACGGCCCCTCGGCGGGGGTGGCCATGACGGTGGCCATGGTGTCGGTTCTGACCGGCATTCCCATCCGCAAGGACATCGCCATGACCGGCGAGATCACCCTGCGCGGTCGGGTCACGGCCATCGGCGGCCTCAAGGAGAAGCTGCTGGCCGCGCTTCGCTCAGGCGTGAAGACGGTCCTGATCCCGCAGGAGAACGAGAAGGACCTCGAGGAGGTGCCGGAAAACGTCAAGGCGGCCCTGGAGATCGTACCGATCTCTAACGCCGACGAGGCGCTGAAGTGGGCCTTGACCGGCACGCCGACCCCCGTCGAGTGGGACGAGGCGGCCGAACCCATGACCCCGACGCCGCCGGCGCCGCTGGCCGGCGAGGGGGCCAGCATCAGCCACTGATGCGGGCCTTGGCCTGAGAGTGACGAGAGGCGGCTCGGGGCGACCCGAGCCGCCTCTTTTGACCTGCGCCCCAATAGCCGCTTAAGTTCCGCCTTCGTTCGCGAGGGGGCTTTCGACGTGACCAAGACTGAACTGATCGGCCGCATGGCCCAGGCGGCGGGGATCAGCCGCGACCAGGCCAAGCTGGCGCTGGAGGCGTTTACCGATCAGGTGACGGCCTCTCTTGTAGAGGGGCGCGTTGTGCGCCTGGTCGGCTTCGGCAGCTTCGTCGCCGCCGAGCGCAAGGCGGGCGTGGCGCGCAATCCTCAGACCGGTCAGGAGATCGCGCGGCCCGCCTCTCGCACCGCGCGCTTTCGCCCGGGCGAAGGCTTGAAAAGCGCCTTGAACGGCTGACCGCCACAGGGCATGAAGCCTGTCCTCGACATTGAGTCGAATGATGCGGGCGGCTAGCTCAGCTGGTCAGAGCATCTCGTTTACACCGAGAGGGTCGGCGGTTCGAACCCGTCGCCGCCTACCATCACTTCCGTTCGGACGGGCAGGGCGTCCTATTCTTCGGAGCCGGCGAGGCGAGCTTCACGCCAGGCGGCCTTGGTCAGGGCCGGCAGCATGGCCACGGCGTCGGCGGCCTTGGCGCTGGAGGCGTTGCCCGACAGCATCCGCTTCTTCACCCCCTGGATGATGCCGATCAGGCGGAACAGGTTGAAGGCGAAGTGCCAGTGCAGGTCCGGCAGGGTGTCGCGCCCGGTGGCGGCGCAATATCGCCGGGCCATGTCGTCCAGCGAAGGAATGCCCGCGGCCTCAAGGTCCAGACCGTTTAGCCCGGCGCGGCCGTCGGCGGGCAGAATCCAGTTCATGGCCAGATAGGCGAAGTCGGCCAGAGGGTCGCCCAGCGTCGCCAACTCCCAGTCCAGCACGGCCCGGACCGTCATGGAATCGGGGGCGTAGATCAGGTTGTCGATGCGATAGTCGCCGTGGATGATGGCGGTGCGGGTCTGTTCCGGCGCCGTGCGCGGCAGGAAGTCGATCAGGCGTTCGACCTCGGGCAGGTCGTCGGTCTGGGCGGCGCGATATTGCTTGGTCCAGCGCGCGACCTGACGCTCGAAATAGTTTCCGGGGCGCCCGAAATCCTCCAGTCCCACGGCGACCGGATCGACGCTGTGCAACTGGGCCAACGTATCGACCATGGCCTCATAGGCGGCGCGGCGCTCGGACGGCGACAGGCCCGGCAGGGCGCCGTTCCAGAAGGTGCGTCCCTCGACCAACTCCATCACATAGAAGGCCGAGCCGATGACGGCGTCGTCCTGACACAGGGCGAGCGGCGCGGGCACGGGAAAGCCGGTCGGATGCAGGGCGCTGATCAGCCGATATTCACGCTCGACCGCATGGGCCGAGGGCAGCAGGGGGCCGAACGGGCGGCGGCGCAGGACATAGTCCCGGCCGTCGACGGTCATCCGGTAGGTCGGGTTCGACTGGCCGCCGGGGAACTTCTCCAGATGGATATCGGCGGGCGCGGCGGGCAGGACGCCCGCCAGCCACTGTCCCAGACGCGCGACGTCTAGATCGCTCATCGCGCCGCCTCAGCGTGGCGGGCGAACTCGGACCGGGCGATGGCGCGGGCGTGCACCTCGTCGGGGCCGTCGGCGAGGCGCAGGGTGCGGATGCCCGCCCAGGCCGCGGCCAGCTCGAAGTCCTGGGACACGCCGCCGCCGCCGTGGGCCTGGATGGCGTCGTCGATGATGCGCAGGGCCATCATCGGCGCCTGGACCTTGACCATGGCGATCTCGTCCTTGGCCGCCTTGTTGCCCGCGCGGTCCATCATGTCGGCGGCCTTGAGGCACAGCAGGCGCGTCATCTCGATGTCGATGCGGGCGCGCGCGACGCGCTCTTCCCAGACCGAATGTTCGCCGATCCGCTTGCCAAAGGCGACGCGCGACATCAGGCGGCGCGTCATCGCCTCCAGCGCCTCTTCGGCCGCGCCGATGGTGCGCATGCAGTGGTGGATGCGGCCGGGGCCAAGGCGCCCTGCGCGATCTCGAAGCCGCGCCCCTCGCCCAGCAGGATATTCTCGACCGGCACCCGCACGTCGGTGAGGCTGACCTCCATGTGGCCGTGCGGGGCGTGGTCATAGCCATAGACGCTCAGCGGCCGCTCGATCTTCACGCCCGGCGCATCCATCGGCACCAGGATCATCGACTGCTGGCGATAGGTCTTCTCGTCCGGGTCGGTCTTGCCCATGACGATGGCGACGCGGCAGCGTGGATCGCCCGCGCCCGACGACCACCATTTCCGGCCGTTGATGACATAGCAGTCGCCGTCGCGACGGATTTGCGTCTGGATATTGGTGGCGTCGGACGAGGCGACGGCCGGTTCGGTCATCAGGAAGGCTGAGCGGATCTCGCCGTTCATCAACGGAATCAGCCACTGCGCCTTCTGAGCGGGCGAGCCGTAGCGGTGCAGCACCTCCATATTGCCCGTATCGGGCGCTGAGCAGTTGAACACTTCGCTGGCCCATTCGATGCGGCCCATCTCTTCGGCGCACAGGGCGTATTCGAGGTTGGTCAGCCGTTCGCCCGTGAACTCGAAATCGTCCGGCTCGGCCATGCCTTCGGGGGCGGGCGGCATGAACAGGTTCCACAGGCCGGCGGCGCGCGCCTCGGCCTTCAACGCCTCGATCGAGGGCAGGGGCGCGGCCCAGCGGTCGCCTTCAGCGATCTCGGCGTGGACGGCGGCGACGCGCGGACGCACCTTGTCGGCCATGAAGGCCCGGACGCGCGCCTGAAACGAACGCTCGCGTTCCGTCAGGGTGAAATCCATCGCTTAACTCCCTTAGGCATGGCCACAACGCCGAGTCGGTCTTTCAACCGGTCGAAGATTCTCGACAGGCTTCACCATGCCAGACCGTTCGTCATCTGAAATCGGCTGAAGCGTCCAAGGCAGAGGGCGCGCTCCTCCGTCTGCAGGGGGAGCGCGCCGGTCGCCTGAGCCTATTCCGAGGTCTTGCCGTCGAAATGTTCTTCGGCTTCGTCGGCCTTGGTCGGGTGGACCACGTCGTGGCGATGCTCCGGCGGGCCATAGAGGGTGTAGAGCTTCAGCGGCTGCGAGCCGGTGTTGATCAGGTTGTGACGGGCGCCGGCCGGAACGATGATGCCGGACTCAGCCTTGGCGGGGCGCGACTGCCCGTCGATGACGATCTGTCCTTCGCCCTGTTCGATGCGGAAGAACTGGTCGTGGCCTTCGTGGACCTCTTCGCCGATCTCTTCGCCCGGTTGAAGCGTCATCAGCACCAGTTGCAGGTGACGGCCGGTGTAGAGCACGCGGCGATAGTCGTCGTTGTCGAGCGTGGCCCGTTCGATGTCGTCAAGATAGCCTTGCATGGCGGATCCTCATGAAGAACTGGGAGAGTTCGACTCATAACGCGCCCGAAGCGGCCGGGTCTTGATCTTTCGCAAAACCAGAAAAACGCCGGAGCTTTCGCCCCGGCGTTTGTGCAGTCTTACGCTTTTGATCGCTTAGCCGCGCTGGGCCAGCGGCACGTAATCGCGCTCGGTCGGGCCGGTGTACAGCTGACGCGGGCGGCCGATCTTCTGCGACGGATCGGCCATCATTTCCTGCCACTGGGCGATCCAGCCCACGGTGCGCGCCAGGGCGAACAGCACGGTGAACATGGTGGTCGGGAAGCCCATGGCCGACAGGGTGATGCCCGAGTAGAAGTCGACGTTCGGGAACAGCTTGCGCGAGGTGAAATACTCGTCCTGCAGGGCGACGGCTTCCAGTTCCTTGGCGACCTGGAACAGCGGGTCGTTCTCGCGACCCGTGGCGGCCAGCACTTCATAGGCCGACTGCTGCATCACCTTGGCCCGCGGATCGTAGTTCTTGTACACGCGGTGGCCGAAGCCCATCAGCTTGTACTTGCGCGCCTTCACGCCCTCGATGAACTCGGGGATGCGGTCCGGGGTGCCGATTTCCTTCAGCATGTTCAGCGCCTCTTCATTGGCGCCGCCGTGCGACGGGCCCCACAGGCAGGCGATGCCGGCGGCGATACAGGCGAACGGGTTGGCGCCCGACGAACCGGCCAGGCGGACGGTCGAGGTCGAGGCGTTCTGTTCGTGGTCGGCGTGCAGGATGAAGATGCGGTCCATCGCGCGCACCAGCGCCGGATCGACGTGGTAGTCCTCGGCCGGCACGGCGAAGCACATGCGCAGGAAGTTCTCGGCGTACGACAGGTCGTTGCGCGGCGAGATGAAGGGCTGCCCGATGTGATACTTGTAAGCGCGGGCCGCGATCGTCGGCATCTTGGCGATCAGGCGGATGGCCGAGATGTTGCGCTGCACCGGATCATGGATGTCCAGGCTGTCGTGATAGAAGGCCGACAGGGCGCCGACGGTGCCGACCATGATCGCCATCGGGTGGGCGTCGCGGCGGAAGCCTTCGAAGAAGCGGTCGAACTGGGCGTGCAGCATGGTGTGGCGCGTGACGCACTGCTCGAACTCTTCGTATTCGGCGGCGTTTGGCAGTTCGCCGTGCAGCAGCAGGTGGCAGACTTCCAGGAAGTTGGACTTCGAGGCCAACTGGTCGATCGGATAGCCGCGGTGCAGCAGCACGCCGGCGTCGCCGTCGATATAGGTCAGGGCCGATCGCAGGCCGCCGTGGAGGTGAAGCCGGGGTCGAAGGTGAAGGCGCCGGTGCCGCCGTACAGCTTGCGGATATCGATGACGTCCGGGCCGGTCGAGCCGGAAAGGACGGGGAGCTCTACAGTCTTGTCCTGATAGGACAGGGTCGCCGAGCCGGCGGGTTTCGCTTGTTCAGTCATCTAGGCCCCTTGTTCTTCCTTGGACCGGCGCGGGGAGGCGGTCGGCCTGAGTTGGTTATGGGAGATCACTTAGTCTGTTGCAGCGCATCATCCAAGCGTCCGAGACTTTCGTCACGCCCGAGAGCGCAAAGAGTTCGTGCGATATCGGGCGAGGCCGAACCGCCCGTCAAGGCGGCGCGCATGGAAGGTCCTATTTTTCCGAAGCCTACGCCTTCTTCCTCGGCGAACGCCTTAAGTTCGGCTTCAAGGGCGAAGACATCCCAGCTTTGGAAAAGAGCCAGACGTTCACGCAGTCGTGAAATTCTCTGCCCGCTTTCGCCTTGCAGCAAACCGGCCGATTTCTCGTTGAGCGCGAGTGGACGCGCCTGCAACACGAATGCCGTTTGATCCGCCAACTCGGGGATGGTCTTAGCGCGATCCTTGACGAAAGGCATGGCCCGCAGCAGCCGTTCCTCGTCGTCCGGCTCCAGGGTGCGGCCGCGCGCCAAATGGGCGTCGAGCGTCAGTTTGGCGAGGCGGTCGTCGTCCGCCAGCCGCAGCCAGTGGGCGTTGACGTGGGCCAGTTTGTCGAAGTCCAGGCGGGCGGGCGCTTTGTTGACGCCCGCCAGGTCGAACCAAGCGAGGGCCTGTTCGTCGCTGAACAGTTCATCGTCGCCGTGCGCCCAGCCCAGACGGGCCAGATAGTTGCGCATGGCTTCGGGCAGATAACCCATGTCGGCGTATTCGTGCACGGCCTGGGCGCCGTGGCGCTTGGACAGCTTGGCGCCGTCGGGGCCGTGGATCAGGGGGATGTGGGCGAAGGTCGGTCGGGCCCAGCCGAGCGCGTCGTAGATCAGGCTCTGGCGGGCGGCGTTGTTCAGATGGTCGTCGCCGCGGATGACGTGGGTCACGCCCATGTCGTGGTCGTCCACCACCACGGCCAGATTATAGGTCGGCGCCCCGTCGGAACGCAGGATGACCAGGTCGTCCAGCGACGCCGATTCCCAGCGCACCGTCCCCTGCACGGCGTCCTCGACGACGACGGCCTGATCCAGCGGCCGACGGAAGCGCACAGTGTGCGGCTTGGCCAGGTCATCGACGCTGGGCTCGCGGTCGCGCCAGGGCGAGACGAAGTCGCGCCCTCGGCCTTGGCCTGGTCGCGCAGGGCCGTGGTCTCGTCGGCCGTCAGGAAGTCGCGATAGGCGTGGCCTGTCGCCAGCAGCTCATTGATCACCTCGCGGTGGCGGTCGGCGCGGCCGAACTGGAAGACGGGCTCTTCGTCGCCGAACAGCTCAAGCCAGGACAGGCCGTCGAATATGGCCTTGACCGCATCGTCCGTCGACCGCTCGCGGTCGGTATCCTCGATGCGGATCAGGAATTTGCCGCCGCGTCCCTTGGCGTAAAGCCAGTTGAATAACGCGGTTCTCGCCCCGCCGATATGCAGGTAGCCTGTGGGCGAGGGGGCGAAGCGGGTGACGACGGTCGATGAAGGGGAGGTCATAGAGGCAGCATCCATAGGGCAGGGTCTTATACGCCCGCCTGTGGGGAAGCGAACCCTTATGGCCCGGTTATTTGCCAGCTTGCTCGCCGACGCGCGGGCGCAGGCCGAACGCTGGCCGCTATGGTCGTCCGTCTGCTTCGGCGCCGGGTGCGCGGCCTACTTCGCTCTGAAGGGCGAGCCGGCGACCTGGCCGCTGGTGCTGGGCGCCGCCGTCCTGGTCGGCGTCTGGATCATCGGTCGGGTCAGAGGCGCGCCGCGTTGGGCGACCCTGATCCTGCTGATGCTGGCCTGCTTCGCGGGCGGACTGGCGGTGGCCAAGCTGAGAACAGAGGCTGTGGCGGCGCCGATCGCGCCTGCGGACATGGCGCCCACCCAGGTCGAGGGCTGGGTCATAGACGTGGACTCGTCCGGTCAGAACGGGGCGCGTGTCGTGGTGGCGCCGGTGCGCGTGCGGGGCCTGACGCCTGAGCAAACGCCCGAGCGGCTGCGCGTGACGGTGAAGGGCGCCGCCGCCACCGGGCGCGCCGATCCGGGTGTTCGGCATCCTGAACCCGCCGCCGCCGCCCGCCAGCCCGGGCGCCTATGACTTCGGCCGCAACGCCTATTTCAAGGGGATGGGCGGGACCCTGTTCGCCCTGGGCCCGACCCGTCCGGCGGTGCTCGCCCCGCCCCCGTGGCGGGTAAGGGCGACGATGAAGGTCAATGCGGTTCGCTATACTCTGGCTGAGCGGATCGTGGCGCGTCTGGGCGAGCGGACCGGCGGGGTGGCGGCGGCCATGACGACCGGTCACGAAACATGGATTCAGGATCCGGATCTGGACGCCATGCGCGATTCCGGGCTGGCGCACATCCTGTCGATCTCGGGCCTGCATATGGCGGTCGTGGGCGGCTTTGTCTTCTTTGCCGCCCGCCTTCTCGTTGCGGCGTGGCCGTGGCTGGCGCTGCGCGTCTCGGGCAAGAAGGCCGCGGCGATCGCAGGGTTGATCGCGGTGGGGACCTATCTCGTCATCTCGGGCGCGCCGCCGCCGGCCGAGCGCGCCGCGATTACCGCGTCGATCGCCTTTCTGGCGATCCTGACGGATCGGCAGGCGGTGACCATGCGGGCCCTGTCGGCGGCGGCTTTTGCCGTGCTCTTGCTGCGGCCAGAGGCCGTCGTGACGCCCGGGTTCCAGATGTCGTTCGCGGCGACAGCGGCGCTGGTGGCGCTTGTCGAGGTCTGGCCGCGCCGTATCCGCGAGTTCGCCGCGCCCTGGCCTATCGTCGCCGCGCAGCGGTTGACCAGTTGGCTGATGGCCGCCTGCGCCGCCAGCCTGGTGGCGGGCATGGCGACCGGACCGTTCGCCATGCAGCACTTCAATCGCACGGCCGTCTACGGGCTGATCGCCAATATGGCGACGGCGCCGCTGGCGGATTTCGTCATGATGCCCGCCCTGGCGCTGGGCGCAGCGCTGGAGCCTTTGGGACTGGGCGCGCCCTTCCTGTGGGTGGCGGGTCAGTCAGTCGACGCCATGCTGATGATCGGACACTGGGCGGCCAGTCTGCCGGGCGCCGTGAAGGCGATCCCCAGCGCTCCTGCGGCCGCCCTGCCGGTCGCCTTTCTGGGCATATTGTTCATGTGCCTGTGGCGGGGGCCGTGGCGGTTTCTGGGCTTGCCGTTTGCGGCGGCTGTGCTGATCTGGCCGCGCCCGGCCCCGCCGGATATCTGGATCGGCGATGGTGGAGCGAATGCGGCCTATCGGCTCGAAAGCGACGCGGTCGTGGTGCGGCCGGCAGTGCGCCAATTCGCCAGCGACCTTTGGTCCCGGCGTCGAGGGCTGGAGCCGGTCGCACGGTCGCCCGAGGGCTGGACCTGCAAGCGTTCCTACTGCGCGCCGGACGGCGAACCGGGGCCGCTGGCGCTGTGGTGGGGCAAGGCGGCGCCGACGCCCGAGCAGCTGGATCAGATGTGCCGTAGCGCGCAGGTGATCAGCGTGCGCGCCGTGATCACAACCCTGCCGTCGTCGTGCCAAGGGCGGCTGGTGCTGGACGGCGCCGACTATGCGCGCGGCGGTTCGGTGGAGTTATGGCGCGACGGCGCCGGCGGCTGGCGCGCCCTGTGGGCGGCGGAAGTGCGGGGACGGCGACCGTGGAGCGGTGGAGGAGCAGAATAGGCGCCGTCTCTTAATCCCGCTCATCCCGGCGGACGCCGGGATCTAGTAAGAGATACGCGTGCTGTCGCTGGCCAGAGGAGGCGAGGGGACAATCAAACGGCCCCGTTTGAAGCCAAAGCACTGGGTCCCGGCGTCGGCCGGGATGATCGGAGTTTATAGGGCTGCGCCTCAGTGATACCGGCGCAGCAGGCCGACCAGCTTGCCTTGAACCTCAACCTGATCAGGGCCGAAGATGCGGGTCTCATAGGCGCTGTTGGCGGGCTCCAGGGCGATGGACTGGCCCTTCTTTCGCAGGCGCTTGAGCGTGGCCTCTTCGCCCTCGACCAAGGCGACGACGATTTCGCCGGAAGAGGCGCTCTCCACCCGCTTGATGATGACCGTGTCCCCGTCGAGGATGCCGGCCTCGATCATGGAATCACCTTCGATTTCCAACAGGTAGTGTTCGCCGGCGCCCAGCATGGACTCCGGGACCGGCAGGCGCTCGCGTTCGTGCTGGATGGCGGCGATCGGGGTGCCGGCGGCGATCTTGCCCAACAGGGGCAGGTCACGAACGTCATTGGCGGCCTCGGCCGCGGCCGGGCGCGGGCCCAGGCCGCCGCCCTCGATCACGTCGGGCTTGAAGGGAGCGCGCCCCTTGGCCGGAGCAGCGGTCGTCGCCTGTTCCGGCAGCTTCACGACCTCCAGCGCGCGAGCGCGGTGGGCCAGGCGGCGGATAAAGCCGCGTTCCTCAAGCGCCGTAATCAGGCGGTGGATGCCCGACTTGGACGCCAGGTCCAGCGCCTCCTTCATCTCGTCGAAGGACGGGGAAACGCCCGTCTCGCGGATGCGCTCATGAATGAACATCAGGAGTTCGTGCTGTTTCTTCGTGAGCATGGCGGCGAATCCAGAACAAGGCGTGAACCGTTGGTGATGTTCTGTAAGTGTTCTGGTTAAAAGTCAACTAACGTCACGCTTGAGGCCCTCAAAGCAGAAACCCGCGCCTGCCGTTCGACGGCGGGCGCGGGCTTCAGGGCTGGCGGAACCTGACCTTAGCGGGCGGGCGTCGCCGGAGCGCCGTCCTTGTAGCGCTCGAACCATTCGATCATGGCGTTCATGCGGGCCGCGTTCTGGGACGGACGGACGGCCAGGCTGTGGCCGACGCCGGGGATCTTCACCAGGGCCGTGGGGACGCCGCGCAGTTGCAGGGCGGTGTAGTACTGCTCCGACTCGCTGACCGGGGTGCGGTAATCCTCGTCGCCGACGACGACCATGGTCGGGGTCTTGACGTTGCCGACCAGCGACAGCGGCGACCGGCGCCAATAGGCCTCCGGGTTCTCCCACGGGAACTCGCCGAACCAGTAGCGGGCGAAGAAGGCCGGGTTGTCGGCCGTCAGCACGAAGCTGGCCCAGTCGATGACGGGCTTCTGGACCACGGCGGCCTTGAAGCGGTCGGTCTTGCCGACGATCCAGCTGGTCAGCACCCCGCCGCCCGAGCCGCCGGTGACGAACAGGCGGTTGGGATCGGCGACGCCCTGGGCGATGACGGCGTCCACGCTGCTGATCAGGTCGTCAAAGTCGTTCGACGGATAGTTGTGGTGGATCAGGTTGGCGAACTCGTCCCCATAGGAGGTCGAACCGCGCGGGTTGACCGACAGCACGGCGTAGCCCGCAGCGGCGAACAGCTGATTGTCGGTGGCGAAGTGCGGGCCATAGGCGGCGAACGGGCCGCCGTGGATTTCCAGCACCAACGGATAGCGCTGCCCCTCGACATAGTCGGCCGGCAGGGTGAGCCAGCTTTCGACCGCGCGCTGGTCGTGAGACGAGGCGACCTGGATGCGGCGCACCTCGCCCAGACGGCGGGCGCTGAGGAAGTCGGCGTTGAGGCGCGTCAGCTGGGTGCTGCGGCCGCCCTTCAGCACATGGACGTCGGCCGGGCGTGTGGGCGTGCCGCGCGTGAAGGCGATGGCGCCGTCGTCGGCCACGGTGAAGTCGCCGCCGGTGTAGGGACGGCCGAAATCGTCGCCCGTCAGGTCTTCGATCAGGGGGTGACGACGCCGTCCAGCGAGACGCGGGCGACCTTGGTGCGGCCCTGATCGTCATAGGCGACATAGACCGAGCGGCCGTCGCGGCTCCACACCGGTGATTTGACCGACCGGTCCAGGTTCGCCGTCAGCACCCGGCTGTTCGAGCCGTCGGCGTCCATCACATAGAGGCGGGTGTTGTGATAGCCCATCCGCTTGTCGTCATAGCCGAGATAGGCGATGCGGCGGCCGTCGGGCGAGGCGACGGGCGAGTTGTCGGGACCGGCGCGGCTGGTCAGGGCGGTCAGGCCGCCCGTCTGCACGTCCAGGGCGAAGACTTCGCTGTCATTGGCCTCGCGCTGCCAGTCGGGGCGACGGTTGGCGCTGAGGTACAGGGTGCGAGAATCAGCCGACCAGGACAGGCCGCCGCCGTGATTGAAGTCGCCGTGAGTCAGTTGGCGCGCGCCGCCGCCTTGGGCGCCGACGACGAAGACGTGGCGGAAACCGGGCTTGAGATAGCCCTGACCGTCCGAGCGATAGGATACGGTGTCGATAATCTCCAGCGGCGGGGCCCATTTGGCGCCTTCCGGTTTGGCCAAAGGCGAGCCGATCTTGGGCTTGTCGCCGGGAACCAGGACCGAATAGGCCAACTGCTCGCCGTTGGGCGACCAGCTTATGCTGGACGGGGTGTTGGGCAGGTTGGTGACGCGGACCGATTCACCCGACGCCATCCAGCGCACGAACAGTTGGGGCGCGCCGCCCTCGGCGTTCGAGATGTAGGACAGGCGCGTTCCATCCGGCGACCAGCGCGGCTGGCGGTGCGAGCCGGCCGAGGCGACCAGCGGCGAGTGCTGGCCCGTCTTCACGTCAATCAGCCAGATGGTCGGACGCATCTGATCGGTCATGATGTCGGCCGTCTGGCGGACATAGGCGATCCGGCTGCCGTCGGGGCTGATCTGGGCGTCGGAGGCGACCTCCATGCCAAACAGGTCCTGGGCCGTGAACAGGCCTCGGTCGGCGGCGGGCAGGGCGGTCTGACCGGCCGGCGCCGTCTGGGCCGGCACCGTTTGGGCCAGCGCCGGGGCGTGGGCGCTAAGGATCAGGGCGCAGGCGGCCCAGGCGAACTTGTTCATATGAATCCCCCTCTGAACTGACAGGGATCATAGGAAGACGCGAGGCGACGACAAGATACGGAAAAGGCCGCCGGAACGAATCCGACGGCCCGTTTTGATCCGAATCCCGAAGAAGAATCAGAACTTGAAGCTGGCCCGCAGCAGCAGGGTGTAGCGGACGTAGTCTTCCAGCAGTTCGGCGTCGCCGGTGATGGCCAGCATCCCCAGCTCGTTGCCCACATTCAGACGGAAGCCCAGGATCGGGCCGCCGCCTTCGATGCTGGCGGGCGTCAGGGTGAAGGCGTCGCCGCCCGAGGCGAAGCGGGCGATGGTGGTCCCGGCGTCGACCGAGAAGTTCTGACGCCAGCCCAGACGGACTTCCGGGCGGATCCAGCCGTCCTTGCCGAAGCCGTAGCCGATGTTGACGGCCGCCACGCCCGAGAACAGGTGGCCGTCGCGCTCGTCGATATCCAGGTCGAACCCGTCGCCGCCACCGCGTTCGGAGCGGGCGTCCTCGCTCAGCGAGAAGTATTCGACATAGGCTTCAGGGCGGACGTTAACACGACCGAAGTGACGCTCGTAAGAAGCCCCGCCCGCTGCGGCCAGGGTGAAGCCGTGCCAGTCGGACTCATTCTTCAGGTTGACGCCCTCGGCGACCAGTTTGCGCGTCGCGCTGAAGGAGGCGTAGCCGCCCGCCGCGCGCGCCCAGGTCGACCAATACTGCCCTTGGGCTCGCCAATAAAGGCCCAGTTCCAGCAGGTTGGCCGACAGCACTTCTTCAGCGGCCGATTCCGGGTCTTCCAGATCGGACGAGGTGAAGGCGGCGGTCAGGCCAAAGGCGCCCATCGAGGTGCCGCGCTCGACGCCGCCCGCCAGGCCGAAGCCCTCCGAGCGGAAGCCGTAGGTGTCCGTCTTATCCTTGTCGGCGTAGAAGTTGATCTCCTGAACCCAGGCGCTGGTTTCGCCCGGCGTCGCCGCGGCGTTGCGGCCGGTCAGGGCGCGGGTCACGGCGTCGACGCCGCTGGCCAGCGACAGCAGGGGGCCGCCCGAGTGCTCGGGCAGCAGCTGCTGATAGACGTTGAAGAAGCCTTCCCGATCCGTCTGGTTCAGCAGGGCCGCGCGGATGACCTCGTTATCGGCCAGCCCGGCGTAGAGCACGTCGTAGGCGGCGGCTTCCGAGTTGATCATCTTGGCCTCTTCGGCCGTGATCCTGCGGGCGTCGATCGACAGTTCGTTGCCGGTCACGTCGCCGATCTCGACGACAAAGGCGTACGGAGAATTGGACTGCAACTGCTCGGACGTCAGGTCTCCAGCGTTCAGATCGCCGGCCTTGATCACCTTGAAGCTGGTCGTGCCCTCGGCTGCGATCAGGGAGTTGAAGCGCACGCCCAGGCTGCTGGCGCCCGCCAGGTCGGCTGAGCCGGACACGTTGTAGCGGAACTCGTCGGCCGTCGCCTCGTCCAGGGTCACGATCAGCTTGCCGTCTTTGCCGACGTTCAGGCTGGAGATATCCAGGCTGGTGGTCTGCTGAGCGTCCAGGACCCCTTGGAAATGTCGATGTCGAGCTGGCCGTCGTCGTTCGACAGCTTGCCCTTGACCACGGCTCCGCCGCTGATCGACAGGCGGTCGGCCCCGGTCCCGAACGAGATGTCGCCGTTCACCGTGCCGTTGCGCAGATCCAGCACGTCGGCGCCGGAGCCGAAGCGGATGTCGCCGACGATCCCAGGTTCATTGGCGTCCGGCACCCCGTCGCCGTCAGCATCAGGCAACTTGTTGTCCGGGATGACCACGCCGTCCTGGACGAAGGTCACGCCGGTCGTATTGGCGCTGACGTCCACGGCGATGGCGGAACCGGTGCGCTCGACATCCTTTTCGGGCGTGACGACGGCGATGATGCGACCGGTGTTGTTGATCGTGGAAAGCGTGCCGGATTCGTCGCGGATCGCCACGGCCGAACCCTTGGACCCGTTCACCGCCACGGCGATGTTGCCCGAGTTCGAGATCGAGCCGACGTTGGCGCCGCTCTGGATCAGGACGCCGCTCGCCGTGTCGGCGTCGGAGGTGGCGATGGAGCCCTGGATGGCGCCGCTGTTGAAGATGGTAGGCAAGGAAGCGCCGCTGCCGACCAGGACGGTGCTGCTGTTCGCGGAAACGGCGGACGAGACGATGGTGCCTTCGTTGCGGAAGCCGCCGACGACCGTCACGTCCTGCCCCGTGCCGCCGATCTGCACGGCCTTGGCGTCGACGTCCTTGTAAACGCCTGCCGCTTCGATGGAGCCGCGGTTGATCAGGCCATAGGCGGAATCGCCCGCGCCGGCCGCGCCCAGTGTGATGGCGCTGTCGGACGAACCGACCAGCACGGCCGCCGACCCGCCGAACGAGCGGATGGTGGCGGTCGTTTCCTGGGCGTCGGGGATGCCGTCACCGTCGCGATCGTCGTCTTCGCGATTCTTCTTGCCGTCGCCGTCGTCGTCCTCGTCGCCGTTCTTGACGCCGTCGCCGTCGTCGTCGCCGTCGATGCCGCCCGAACCGTAGGACGGGGCGGTGTCGAAAACGACGCCCTTGCCGACATCGCCGGCGATCGCACGGCCGGACCGCCCTGCAGCAGGTCGTCCGCATCCAGGTTTTCGAGATAGGTCTGGCCGGGCCAGGGTTCGCCCGTCGTGGGCTTGGACGGCGGGGCCGTGGTGTAGCGATAGCCGGTGGCGGTCACGGCGCCTTGAATCTTGACCTGGCCCCCGACATCGCCGTCGATGGCAACGCCGGTCGAGTTCTCGCCGACGACGCCGATACCGCCCAGCAGGGTGACGTCGCCGCTGACATCGCCGGTCGTGCGGACGCCATAGCCGTTGTCGCCGATGACGTTGATCTGGCCCAGGCTGACGATGTTGCCGGTCAGGGGCGCTTCGACCGACAGACCGGCGGAATTGTTGCCCTCAACCCGGATCGAACCGGAGTTTTCGATCCGAATATTGCCCGTCAGGGGCGAAGCGCCGGTGACACGAACGCCATAGCGGTTATTGCCCTCAGCGAAGGGACCGTCCAGGTCGCCGTCCTTGTCGTCGTCCTTATATTCGTCGATCGCATCGGTGATGGTGATGGGGCCGCCGATGGTGATGTCGCCGGTGTTGCCGCCGTTGGCGAGTATGCCCGTGGCGCCGTCGGCGGCCTTCAGCATGTCGATCTTGGAGCCGGCGTCGAGTTTGACGCTGTTGCTGGAATCCAGCGTCACGGCTGCGCCGGAGGTGACCGCGATGGAGCCGCCGTTGGCGATCCGCACGTCGTCGCGGGCGCCGTTATTGGCGGTCGAGGTGCTGATCGGCGTGGTGCGGCCGTTCGAGATGACCTGTTCGGCTTGGGCGCCGGCCGCAACCATCAGGGGAGCGATCGCTACAGCGGTCGCGAGCAGAATACGCATCGGTAGGAAACCCCTCGTGGTCGCACGCGCAAGGACTGAGCCGACCCTCCTAACAGGGTCCGCACCCACATGCCCCAAATTTCTTGAATTTGAGGCGATTGCAAGGCCTGGCGTTAGGCGGCTGAAGCTGAACGGCAGATGAAAACCACAGCGTGGCCGGGATGCAAGCTCGGCCTTGTGCGCTTCCGCCTTGCAGCGTAGCCGGGGACGGATATAGGGCGGAAAATCTGCAGGATGCTGATTTGCACCGTCCCGCATCCAAAGTCGGAGCCTTGGCGTTAGCGTGAAGAAGTTCAGCGGAAAGGCCCCAGGCATGAGCGTTAGCCCGATCAACGTCCAGGAAAGCGAACTGCGCCTGTTTCCGGGCTTGGATGACGAGGTCGCTGCGACCCTTCGCACGCTGAAGGCTTGCGCGGCCCAGGATCGCCCCCGGCTGGTGGACACCACCATGCTGTTTGCGCCGCGCTCGGGCGGGGTGAAGCGTTACCTGCTGTCCAAGAAGGCGTGGCTGGCGGACAACCGCCCCGACGTGGCGCACAGCCTTGTCGTGCCCGGCGCCGGCTATAAGGCGAGCGCCGACGGCGTGGTGCGGCTGCAGGCCCCAAGCTGCCGTTCGGCGACGGTTATCGTTGGCCCGGTTCGGTGCGTCGTTGGGGCGCCTGGGTGTCGTCGCTGAATCCCGCGCTGATCGAAGCGGGCGATCCCTATACGCCGGGGCAGGGCGCGCTGGAGGCGGGCCAGAGGGTCGGCTGTCCGGTCGTGGGTTTCTGTCATTCGGACCCGGCGAGTCTCGCGGCCCTGCATTTCGGCGAGTGGGCCAAGAAGCCGGTCGAGAAACGCTGGGCCAAGCTGTTCTCTCAGTTCGATCGCGTCGTCTCGCCCAGCCGCTTCATTGCCCGGCGGCTGGAAGAGGCCGGCGTCGGCGGCATCGTCGTGCGCCCGCTGGGCGTGGAGGTCGATACCTTCCATCCGGATCGTCGCGATCGCGACTGGCTGCTGAAGAAGCTGGGTCTGGGCGTCGACGCCCGCCTGCTGTGCTTCGCCGGGCGTCCGGCCAAGGAGAAGAACGTCGGCGTGCTGATCGACGCGGTCCAGCGTCTGGGCGCGCCCTATCATCTGGTGCTGGTCGGCGCGGGCGCTGGATGCCGCCGGAAGATCGGCTGATCTCCCTGCCGTATGAGAAGGACCCGCGCGCCGTGGCCCGCATCATCGCCAGTTGCGACGCCTTCGTGCACGCCAATGACAAGGAGCCGTTCGGCCTGATCGTGCTGGAGGCGATGGCCTGCGGCCGGGCCGTGGTCGGCGTCAACGCGGGCGGCGTGGCCGAGACGGTCGATGACAGCGTGGGGCAACTGGCCGCCTCGGCCGACCCGGTCGACTACGCCGCAGCCATTGAGGCGCTGTTCGCGCGCGACGTAGAGGCGCTGGGCGCGGCGGCGCGGGTCAAGGCGGTGGAGCAGTTCGCCTGGAACCGCGTGTTCGAGGACCTGACCATGCTGTACGGCGAACTGACCGGGCAGGCCGCCTTTGTCACGCCGCGAGAGCGACTGCCGCTCAACTAGGGCTCGGGATCGACTGAACTGCGGGCGTGCGAAAGCGGCGCCTGCGGTCGGTTTCGATTTTCAGGAGAAGAGGGAAGGGCGGTGCGCCACTCCCTCAAAGCCTTGAGAGGAGTGGCGCGAGTGACGGGGCTCGAACCCGCGACCTCCGGCGTGACAGGCCGGCACTCTAACCAACTGAGCTACACCCGCGTTCCCGTCCGAAGCGACTGTGCGCCCCGGCGAGGGGCGTCGTTTAGGCGGGGCTGCGCCGAAGGTCAAGCGACCTGGCTGTGGATAAATCAAATCATCTTGTCGGAGCGGCTGCGGCGGCCTGAGGCGGGGCGGCGGGACCGGCGATTCCGCCGTCCGCCGGAAGCTGAGAGGCCGTGGCCGGCGGGGGCGGTTCGTAGTGCACGCCCACGCCCGGCCCCAGCGGCAGGTCCAGCGCCACCCAGGCCGCCACCATGATCAGGCCCGCAACCAGGAAGGCTCCGGCGTAGGGCAGCATGGTCGCCATCAGCGATCCCAGGCCGAATCTCGGATCCCACCGCTGGGCGAAGGTCAGGATCAGCGGGAAGTAGCTCATCAGCGGCGTGGCGATGTTGGTGACGGAATCACCCATGCGATAGGCGGCGGTCGTCATCTCCGGGCTGATGCCCAGGAGCATGAACATGGGCACCACGATGGGCGCCAGAGCCGACCACTTGGCCGAGGCCGAGCCGATGAACAGGTCGAAGATGCAGGACACCAGCACGACCATGATCAGCAGCAGCGGCGTGGGCAGGGCCAGTTCGCGCAAGGAGGCGGCTGCATTGACCGCCAGGATCGGTCCCAGGCCGGACCAGTTGAACATGGCGACGAAGTGGGCGGCGAAGAAGGCCAGGACGATATAGGGGGCCAGTTGGCTGATCCCCTCGCGCATCATCCGCACCAGGTCGTGGTGGGTCTTGATCGAGCCGGACCCCGCGCCGAAGGCCGCGCCCGCCATGAAGAAGGTCAGGGCGAAGAACGCCACCAGCGAGCGGTACAGAGGATTGAAGCGCTGCTCCGGCTCGGCGTCGGCGTCGACAAACGGGGAGCCGGGCAGGAAGGTCACCGCGGCCCAGACGGCGATCATGGCCAGTATGGTCAGGCCGGCCCAGGCCAGGCCGCGCTTCTCGGCGGCGGTCAGGGGCGTCTTCTCCTCGGCCGCGACCGGGGCGGCGTCGTGCGGGATCCAGGCGCCCAGGCGCGGCTCGATGACGCGGTCGGTCAGGAACCAGACGATGGGAGTGAAGACGATCACCACCCCGACGATGAAGAACCAGTTGCCGGCGATGCTGACGGCGTAGGACGGGTCGATCAGATGGGCCGCCGGCTCGGTGATGCCCAGGATCAGGGCGTCGCTGGCGCCGGGGAAGAGGTTGCCCGCATAGCCGCCCGACACGGCGGCGAAACCAGCGGCCAGGCCCGCCAGCGGATGGCGGCCGGCAGCGGCGAAGATGACGGCCGCCAGAGGAATCACCACGACATAGGAGGCGTCCGACGCGTGGTGCGACACCATGCCGGTGATCACCACGATCGGCGTCAGGATGAAGCGCGGCGCATTCAGCAGCGCGCCTCGGATCGCTGTCGAGAACAGGCCGGTCCGCTCGGCCACCGAGGCGCCGTAGATGATGGTGATGACGATCCCCAGCGGCGGGAAGTCGGCCAGGGTGCGCGGCATGCCGATGAACAGCCGCTCCAGATTGGCGGCGCCAACAGGCTTTGCGCCTGCAGCACTTCGCCGGTCACCGGGTTGACGGCGGACCAGCCCAGGCCGGCCCCGACCAGGCTCAGCACGACCAAACCGAGGATCAACCATAGGAACAGGAAGACAGGATCTGGCAGCCGATTGCCGATACGCTCGACGGTGTTCAGCAGACGGGCGGCCAGGTTCATGCGCAAGCTCTGGGTTCAGGATAGACGACAGCGCATTTCGCGGATCACCGGCATAGGAGGCAATCGAAAGGGCTGCGGCAAATCGCGCAAAGAACTGCGAACCGTTCGCAACAAAAAACCTTTGCCGACATGGGTTTGAACCCTGGCGAGGTTGGGTCTAAGAAGCCCCGAATCCGCCCCCTACCTCCCGGCGGGCGAGGCAGCTCGAATGAACGAATTTCTTCTAGAATATCTTCCGATCGTCGTTTTCCTGGGCATCGCCATCGTGCTCGGCGCCGGCTTCATGCTGGCGGCCTGGGTGCTGGCCCCCAAGAACCCCGATACCGAGAAGCTCTCGGCGTATGAGTGCGGCTTCAATGCCTTTGACGACGCGCGCATGAAGTTCGACGTGCGCTTCTATCTGGTGTCGATCCTCTTCATCATTTTCGACCTGGAAATCGCCTTCCTGTTCCCGTGGGCGGTGTCGATGTTCGACCTGTCGCATGGCGGCATGGTCTTCGCCTTCTGGTCGATGATGGTCTTCCTGGGCGTCCTGACGGTCGGCTTCATCTACGAATGGAAGAAGGGAGCACTGGAATGGCAGTGATCGCCCCCTCTAGCCCCCTGGTCCCCGCCGGTTCGGCGGCGCGTTCGACCGTCGAGGGCTATGATCCCAAGATCCACGACAAGTTCTTCGAGTCCGTCAACACGGAGCTGGGCGAGCGCGGCTTTCTGACGACCTCGCTGGACGACGTCATCACCTGGGCCCGCACGGGCTCGCTGATGTGGATGTCGTTCGGCCTGGCCTGCTGCGCCGTCGAGATGATCCACCTGTCGATGCCGCGCTTCGACCTGGAGCGTTTCGGCACCGCGCCGCGCGGTTCGCCGCGCCAGTCAGACCTGATGATCGTCGCCGGCACCCTGACCAACAAGATGGCTCCGGCCCTGCGCAAGGTCTATGACCAGATGCCGGACCCGCGCTACGTCATCTCGATGGGCAGCTGCGCCAATGGCGGCGGCTACTATCACTACAGCTACAGCGTCGTTCGCGGTTGCGACCGCGTGGTGCCGGTGGACGTCTATGTCCCGGGCTGCCCGCCGACCGCCGAGGCCCTGCTGTACGGCATCCTGCAACTGCAGAAGAAGATCCGCCGCACGGGGACCATTGAGCGATGAGCGAGCTGGTGCGCGTCGCGGAGCGCGAATCCGCCCTGACCCCGCTGGGCACGGAAATGGTCGCGGCGCTCGGCGTCGAGGCTGTGGTGGCCTATGGCGAACTGACCCTGATCGCCCCGCGCGAGAACATCGTCGAGATCATGACGGCCCTGCGCGATCAGTTCGGCTTCCAGCAGTGCATGGACGTCTGCGGCGCCGACTATCCTGACCGCGCCGAGCGGTTCGAGGTGGTCTACCACCTGCTGTCGCTGACCCGCGCCGCGCGGGTTCGCGTCAAGGTGTCGACCGATGAGGTCAAGCCGGTCCCCAGCGTGACGTCGGTCTATCCGTCGGCCGGCTGGTTCGAGCGTGAAGCCTTCGACATGTACGGCATGATCTTCTCGGATCACCCGGACATGCGCCGCATCCTGACCGACTACGGCTTCCAGGGGCACCCGCTGCGCAAGGACTTCCCCATGACGGGCTATGTCGAGGTCCGCTACGACGAAGAGCAGAAGCGCATCGTCTATGAGCCGGTGAAGCTGACGCAGGAATTCCGCAACTTCGACTTCCTGTCTCCGTGGGAAGGCGCCGACTATCCGACATCGGTCCTGCCGGGCGATGAAAAGGCGGGAGCGCAGTAATGGCCGACGTCAAGAACATGCCCGCGCCGCTGGGTGCGGCTATCGACCCGTTCGAGGATTACGAAGACGGCCTGACCCCGCACGCGCGGGCGATGGACGACCGCAAGTTCACCATCAACTTCGGCCCGCAACACCCTGCCGCGCACGGCGTGCTGCGCCTGGTGCTGGAGCTGGACGGCGAGCTGGTCACGCGCGTTGATCCGCACATCGGCCTGCTGCATCGCGGCACCGAGAAGCTGATGGAGGCGCGCACCTACCTCCAGAACATCCCCTACCTGGACCGGCTGGACTACGTCTCGCCGATGAACCAGGAGCACGCCTTCTGTCTGGCCATCGAGCGCCTGCTGGAGATCGACGTGCCGTATCGCGGCCAGCTGATCCGGGTTCTGTACTCGGAGATGGGCCGCATCCTGAACCACCTTCTGAACGCGACCATGCAGGCCATGGACGTGGGCGCCCTGACCCCGCCGCTGTGGGGCCACGAAGAGCGCGAGAAGCTGATGGTCTTCTATGAGCGCGCCTGCGGCGCTCGTCTGCACGCCAACTACTTCCGCCCGGGCGGCGTCCATCAGGACCTGACGCCCGAGCTGATCGACGACATCGGCCGCTGGTGCGCCGAGTTCCCGGCCGCGCTGAACGACATCGAAAGCCTGGTCACCGAGAACCGCATCTTCAAGCAGCGCAACGTCGACATCGGCGTGGTGTCCAAGGAGAACGCGCTCGCGTGGGGCTTCTCGGGCGTCATGCTGCGCGGCTCGGACATCGCCTGGGACCTGCGCAAGGCCCAGCCGTACGACTGCTACGCCGACATGGAGTTCGACATCGCCGTCGGCAAGAACGGCGACTGCTGGGACCGCTACCTGTGCCGCGTCGAAGAGATGCGCCAGTCGGTGCGCATCATGGAGCAGTGCATCCACAAGCTGCGCAACTGCCCTGGCGAGCCTGTCCTGACCGAGGACAACAAGATCGCCCCGCCGCGTCGCGGTGAGATGAAGCGTTCGATGGAAGCGCTGATCCACCACTTCAAGCTCTACACCGAGGGCTTCCGCACCCCGGAAGGCGAGGTCTATGCGGCCGTCGAGGCGCCCAAGGGCGAGTTCGGCGTCTATCTGGTGTCGGACGGCACCAACAAACCCTACCGCGTCAAGCTGTCGGCCCGGCTTCCGTCACCTGCAGGCGATGGACTGGATGAACCGCGGCCACATGCTGGCGGACGTGTCCGCCATCCTCGGCTCGCTCGACATGGTGTTCGGAGAAGTGGACCGATGAGCGTTCGTCGTCTCGCCAAGGAGCAACCGTCCTCTTTCGAGTTTTCGAAGGAGACGATGGAAAAGGCTCAGTGGTGGATCAAGAAGTATCCGGAATCGCGTCGCCAGTCGGCCGTGATCCCGATCCTGTGGCTGGTCCAGAAGCAGGAAGGCTGGGTCTCTGAACCCGCCCTGCGCGCCATCGGCGACCTGTTGGGCATGGCCTATATTCGGGTGCTGGAGGTCGCGACCTTCTACACCATGTTCCAGCTGACGCCGGTCGGCACGACCGCGCTGATCCAGGTCTGCGGCACGACGCAGTGCATGCTGCGCGGGTCCAATGATCTGATGCGCGTGTGCCGCGAGAAGATCGGACCCAAGGACGAGCTATCCGCCGACGGCCGCTTCACCTGGCAGGAAGTCGAATGCATCGGCGCCTGCTCGAACGCGCCGGTGGCCCAGATCAACGACCTCTATTACGAAGACCTGACGCCTGAGAATATGGCCCAGATCATCGACGACTTCGCCGCGGGCAAGACGCCGAAGGCGGGCAGCTATGTCGGCCGTCACACGTCTGAGCCGGTGGGCGGCCCGCGCGTTCTGACGGACCCGGCGCTGTATGACGGCTCGGCCGCCCGGAAGATTACGAAGCTGCCGAACTCGGAGCCCGTCGCTGAAAAGGCGCCGGCCTGATGGCGCGGCCGGACCTCGAGACAGATGCGGGCAGGGCGGCCTATCGGGCCGAGCTGCGTCGCGTGGGCTGGCGTCAGCGTTGGGCTGGCCTGGCTTGCATCGTGGTCGCGGCCGCATTGGTTTTGTTCGCGCGCGACGGCCGTTTCGGCCTGACTGACAACGCGGTGATGGCGGCCTATGGCCTGTTGGCTATCGGATGGGTGCTGGTGATCTACGCCGTCTTCCAGCGCACCCGCCACCATAAACGCCGCATGGCGGAAGGACTTTAAGGGATCATGGTCGGCATCCTCCAAGACAAGGATCGGATCTTCACCAACCTCTATGGCTTCCACGACTGGGGCCTTGAGGGTGCGAAGACGCGCGGCGCGTGGAACGCCACCAAGGACATGCTGGACCTTGGCGGCGACTGGATCATCAACAACGTCAAGAACTCGGGCCTGCGCGGACGCGGCGGCGCCGGTTTCTCGACCGGGCTGAAGTGGTCCTTCATGCCCAAGGAAGTGAAGGACCGTCCTCACTACCTGGTCATCAACGCCGATGAGTCCGAGCCCGCGACCTGCAAGGACCGCGAGATCATGCGTCATGATCCGCACCTGCTGATCGAAGGCGCCCTGATCGCCTCCTTCGCGATGAAGGCCCACGCCTGCTACATCTACCTGCGCGGCGAATACATCCTCGAGCGCGAGCGCATGGAAGCCGCCGTCAAGCAGGCCTATGAGGCCAGGCTGATCGGCGACGACAACGTCCACGGCTGGGACTTCCACGTCTATATCCACCACGGCGCGGGCGCTTATATCTGCGGCGAAGAAACGGCCCTGCTGGAGTCGCTGGAGGGCAAGAAGGGCCAGCCCCGCCTGAAGCCGCCGTTCCCGGCCGGCGCCGGCCTCTATGGCTGCCCGACGACCGTGAACAACGTGGAATCGATCGCCGTGGTCGGCACCATCCTGCGTCGCGGCGCGGACTGGTTCGCCAGCTTCGGTCGTCCGAACAACACCGGCACCAAGCTGATGTCGCTGTCGGGTCACGTAAACACGCCCTGCGTGGTCGAAGAGGCCATGTCGATCCCGCTGCGCCAGTTGATCGAGGATCACGGCGGCGGCGTGCGCGGCGGCTGGGAAAACCTGAAGGCCATCATTCCCGGCGGCGCGTCCTGCCCGGTCATCACACGCGAACAGGCTGAAGTCGCGCTGATGGACTTCGATTCCATGCGCGAGCATCGCTCGTCGCTGGGCACCGCCGGCGTGACGGTCATGGACCAGTCCACCGACATCGTGAAGGCGATCGCCCGCATCAGCTACTTCTTCAAGCACGAGAGCTGCGGCCAGTGCACGCCGTGCCGTGAAGGCACCGGCTGGATGTGGCGCGTGCTGGAGCGTATGGCCATCGGCGACGCCGACCCGTCCGAGATCGACCTGCTGCTCGACGTGGCCGGTCAGGTCGAAGGTCACACCATCTGCGCCCTCGGGGACGCCGCCGCCTGGCCCGTGCAGGGCCTGATCCGGCACTTCCGTCACGAGATCGAAGAGCGCATCCACACCTACCGCAGCCGCCGCGCGAACTTCGCCGGCCACGCGATCGCGGCGGAGTAATCGTAATGCCTATCGCCAAGGTCAACGGCGTTGAAGTCGAGTTCGAACCGGGCATGACCGTGCTGCAGGTCGCCGAGCGCGCCGGGCAGGAAATCCCGCGCTTCTGCTACCACGAGCGCCTGTCCATCGCCGGCAACTGCCGCATGTGCCTGGTCGAGGTGAAGCCTGGACCGCCGAAGCCGCAGGCTTCGTGCGCGCTGCCGGCCGCCGACGGCCAGGAGATCTTCACCGACACGCCGATGGTCAAGAAGGCCCGCGAAGGGGTGATGGAGTTCCTGCTCATCAACCACCCGCTGGACTGCCCGATCTGCGACCAGGGCGGCGAGTGCGACCTGCAGGATCAGGCCGTCGGCTACGGCCGCGACGGCTCGCGCTACGGCGAGAACAAGCGCGCGGTCGAAGAAAAGAACATGGGCCCGACGGTCAAGACGTTCATGACGCGCTGCATCCAGTGCACGCGTTGCGTTCGCTTCATTACCGAAGTGGCTGGCGTGCCGGACATCGGCATGATCTCGCGCGGCGAAAGCGCTGAGATCACGACCTATCTGGAAAAGAACATCGACAGCGAGCTGTCGGGCAACGTCAACGACCTGTGCCCGGTCGGCGCCCTGACGCACCGTCCGTGGCAGTACCACTACCGCCCGTGGGAGCTGAAGAAGACCGAGACCATCGACGTGATGGACGCGCTCGGCTCCAACATCCGCGCCGACTCGCGCGGCGCCGAAGTCATGCGCGTGCTGCCGCGCGTGAACGAGGGCATCAACGAAGAGTGGCTGTCGGACAAGAGCCGCTACGCCGTCGATGGCCTGCAGGCGCGTCGTCTGGATCGCCCGTGGGTGCGCGAGAACGGCAAGCTGCGTCCCGCTTCGTGGGATGAAGCCCTGTCGGTCGTGGCCGACAAGCTGAAGGCCGCTCCGGCTAACCGCATCGGCGCCATCGCCGGCGATCTGCAGGACGCCGAGTCGATGAAGGCGACGCTGGACCTGTTCCGCGCCCTGGGCTCGGCCAACACCGACTGCCGTCAGGACGGCGCGGCGCTGGGCGGCGAGGCTCGCGAGGGCTGGCTGTTCAACTCTGGCCTGCAAGGCATTGAAAACGCTGACGCCATCCTGATCGTGGGCGCCAATCCGCGCACGGAAGCGCCGCTGCTCAACGCCCGTATCCGCAAGAGCTGGCTGAAGGGCGGCGTCGAAGTCGGCGTCATCGGCCCGCAAGCCGACCTGACCTATGATTACGCCTGGCTGGGCGCCGGTTCGAAGACCCTGGCCAAGCTGCCCAAGGCCGCGACCGACTTCCTGACCCAGGCGGAACGTCCCGCTATCATCGTCGGCGCGGGCGCCCTGATCGGCGAGACCGGCCCGGCCGTGCTGAACGCCCTGGGCGCGCTGGCCAAGAAGGTCGGCGTGGTCAAGGACGGCTGGAACGGCTTCAACGTCCTGCACGCCGCCGCCGCGCGCGTCGCCGGTCTGGACATGGGCTTCCTGCCGGGCGAGGGCGGTCTGGACGTGGCCGGCATGCTGAAGCCGGGCGCGCTGGACGTGCTGTTCCTGCTGGGCGCCGATGAGGTGAACGCGGACGCATCGGGCGCTTTCCGCGTCTATCTGGGTTCGCACGGCGATCGCGGCGCGCATGGCGCGGACGTGATCCTGCCGGGCGCGGCCTACACCGAGAAGTCGGGCCTGTACGTCAATACCGAAGGCCGGGTGCAGATGGCCGAGCGCGTGGTCTTCCCGAAGGGCGAGGCCAAGGACGACTGGGCCATCATCCGCGCCCTGTCCGAGCGTGTGGGCGCCAAGCTGCCGTTCGACACCCTTGAGCAACTGCGCGCCAAGCTGATGGGCGACCATCCGACCTTCGGCCGCATCGACTATCTGGCCCCCGCTGCGACGTTCGACGTCGCCAAGCTGGCGCCAAGGGGACCTGGGCGACGTCGCCTTCGTCTCCGTCATCGCCGATCCCTACCTGACCAACCCGATCGCGCGCGCCAGTGAAACGATGGCCCAACTGTCCGCTGAGCGGACGGCGCCGGTCGCCCTGGCGGCGGAGTAAGACATGGACGCTGCGACTTCCTTCTGGGCCACTCCCGTCGGCTGGACCCTCGCCACTCTGGGCGGGATCCTGCTGGTCGTGGTCGGCATCCTGATCTCCCTGGCCTTCCTGTTGCTGGCCGACCGCAAGATCTGGGCGGCCGTTCAGCTGCGCAAGGGTCCGAACGTGGTCGGCCCATTCGGCCTGCTGCAGTCCTTCGCCGACTTCTTCAAGTTTGTGCTGAAGGAGATCGTCATCCCGGCCGGGTCGGACAAGGTGGTCTTCATCCTGGCCCCCTGATCAGCTTCGTGCTGGCCTTCATCGCCTGGGCGGTGATCCCGTTCGCGCCGGGTTGGGTGGTGTCTGACCTGAACGTCGGCATCCTCTACATCCTCGCGATCAGCTCGCTGGGCGTTTACGGCATCATCATGGGCGGCTGGGCTTCGAACTCGAAGTATCCGTTCCTGGGCTCGCTGCGTTCGGCGGCGCAGATGGTGTCCTATGAGGTCTCGATGGGCCTCATCATCATCAACGTCATCCTGCTGGCCGGGACGATGAACCTGACCGAGATCGTGACCCAGCAACAGGGTTGGATCTGGAACTGGAACGCCTTCGGCGGCGGCCTCGAGACCCTGCCGACCATCATCGTCATGCTGCCGATGACCATCGTCTTCTTCATCTCGGCCCTGGCCGAGACCAACCGCCCGCCCTTCGACCTTCCGGAAGCGGAATCCGAACTGGTGGCCGGTTATCAGGTCGAATATTCCTCGACCCCCTATCTGCTGTTCATGATCGGCGAATACGCCAACATCGTCTTCATGTGCGCCATGATCACCCTGCTGTTCTGCGGCGGGTGGAATCCGGGCTTCCCGACCGACTTCCTGAACAGCGTCCCGGCCTTCGTCGCCAACCTGTTTTACCTGGCGGTCTTCGCCGTGAAGGTGGTCTTCTGGTTCTTCATGATCGCCCTGGTGAAGGCCTTCGTGCCGCGTTACCGCTATGACCAACTGATGCGTCTGGGCTGGAAGATCTTCCTGCCCGCCTCGCTGGTGGCAGTGGTTTTCGTGGCGGCGTGGCGCGTGTTCGTGGTGGGCGGCTGATGAGCATCCGCGTGCCCCTTCTGATCGGCCTGGCCGTCGCCGCGACGGCCGGCGCCTGCGCGCCCTATGAGGCCGAGCCCGTCTCGGTCTATCAGTGGGAGCGCAAGGTGCAGGAAGTTGAACGGCGCGAGGCGGAACGCCAGCGCCTGTGCCAGACTCTCGACAAGGAAAGCGCCCGCTATGAACGCGAGTGCGCCGGAGTGAAATCGTAATGCTGACCCGTATTGTTCAGGCGGCCAAGGGCGCGATGCTGACCGACGTGTTCGGCGCTGTCGGCCTGTCGCTGAAGTACATGGCCAAGCCCAAGGCCACGGTGAACTATCCGTTCGAGCGCAACCCGCAGTCGCCGCGCTTCCGCGGCGAACATGCGCTGCGCCGCTATCCGAACGGCGAAGAGCGCTGCATCGCCTGCAAGCTGTGCGAGGCCATCTGCCCCGCACAGGCCATCACCATCGAGGCTGAGCCGCGCGCCGACGGCAGCCGTCGCACGACGCGCTACGACATCGACATGGTCAAATGCATCTACTGCGGCCTGTGCCAGGAGGCCTGCCCGGTGGACGCCATCGTCGAGGGACCGAACAGCGAGTTCGCCACCGAGACGCGTGAAGAACTGCTCTATGACAAGGCGCGCCTGCTGGACAACGGCGACCGCTGGGAGCGTCTGATCGCGAAGAATCTGGAACTCGACGCTCCGTATCGCTAAACGGAGCGGCGATTCCGCCACGCTGACCCTGGCCTTCGGGCTGGGGCCGATTTTGGAAGGGTCCGGGGTTTCCCCTCGGGCCATTGGTTTTGAAGAGGGGCGTCGTCCCGCACATGTTGCAAGGCCTGGCCTTCTATCTTCTGGCGACGGTCGCCGTGGTTTCCGCCCTTCTGGTGGTGACTGCGCGCAATCCCGTGCACTCCGTTCTCTGGCTGATCCTGACCTTCTTCTCGGCGGCCGGACTGTTCGTGCTGCTGAGCGCCGAGTTCCTGGCGATGCTGCTGGTCGTCGTCTACGTCGGCGCCGTGGCGGTGCTGTTCCTGTTCGTCGTCATGATGCTGGACGTCGACTTCGTGAAGCTGCGCGAAGGATACGCGCGCTACCTGCCGCTGGCGGGCATCGTGGCGGGCGTGCTGCTGGCCGAGATGATCATGGTGTCGATCACCGTCGTTCAGGGCGGAGCCGCCCGCGACGCCGCCTCGCCGGTTCCGGCCGGGCCTGACGCGACCAACATCGAGACGATCGGCCGCGTGCTTTACACGGACTACGTCTACTTCTTCCAGGCGGCGGGCGTGGTCCTGCTGATCGCCATGATCGGCGCCATCGTCCTGACCCTGCGTCACCGTCCGGGCGTGCATCGCCAGGATCTGGCGGCCCAGGCCAACCGCGAACGCGCCAAGGCCGTCGAGGTCAAGTCCGTGACCACGGGCCAGGGCGTCACCCCCGAGGAGCTTCTGTGATGGATATCTCGCTCCAGCACTATCTGGCGGTCGCCGCCATGCTGTTCACCATCGGCGTCTTCGGCATCTTCGTGAACCGCAAGAACGTCATCATCATCCTGATGTCGGTCGAGATGATCCTGCTCGCGGTGAACATCAACTTCGTGGCCTTCTCGACCCACCTGAACGACGTGTCGGGGCAGTTGATGGCCATGTTCGTCCTGACCGTCGCCGCGGCCGAAGCCGCCGTCGGCCTGGCCATTCTCGTGACCTTCTTCCGTAACCGCGGCGACATCGCGGTCGACGACGCCTCCGTGATGAAGGGCTGATCGGAACCGTGACTATTCAGACTCTCGTCACTCTCGGCGTCTTCGCCCCCTGCTGGGGGCCATGATCGCCGGCTTCTTCGGTCGCCGGATCGGCGACATTCCGTCTCAGGCCGTGACCACGGGCCTGCTGTTCTTCTCGTGCGCGGTCTCGTGGATCGTGTTCGGACAGTGGACCTGGGGCGGGCTGGAAGCCTTCACCGTCAAGATTGCGCCCTTCATCCACGTGGGCGACTTCCAGTCGAACTGGTCGATCCGCGTCGACGCCATGTCGGCGGTCATGCTGATCGTGGTGACCTCGGTGTCCTCGCTGGTTCACCTCTATTCCTGGGGCTACATGAAGGAGGACGACAGCCGTCCTCGCTTCTTCGCCTATCTGTCGCTGTTCACCTTCATGATGCTGGCGCTGGTGACGGCCGCCGACTTCCTGCAGATGTTCTTCGGCTGGGAAGGCGTGGGCCTGGCGTCCTATCTGCTGATCGGCTTCTGGTACAAGAAGGCCTCGGCTTCGTCCGCCGCCATCAAGGCCTTCGTCGTCAACCGCGTCGGCGACTTCGGCTTCCTGCTCGGCATGATGACCGTGTTCTGGATGTTCGGCACGATCGAGTTCGCCAAGCTGTTCCCGCTGATCGAAGGCAAGGTCGGCGCGGGGTGGGAGTTCCTGGGCTACACCTGGTCGGCGCTGGACCTGGCCGGTCTGCTGCTGTTCGTCGGCGCCATGGGCAAGTCGGCGCAGTTCTTCCTGCACACCTGGCTGCCGGACGCGATGGAAGGCCCGACGCCGGTGTCGGCCCTGATCCACGCGGCCACCATGGTCACCGCCGGCGTCTTCATGGTCTGCCTGCTGTCGCCGCTGTATGAGCACGCGCCGGTCGCGTCGCAGTTCATCGCCATCATCGGCGGGATCACGGCAATCTTCGCCGCGACCGTCGGCATGATGCAGAACGACATCAAGCGGGTGATCGCCTATTCGACCTGTTCGCAGCTGGGCTACATGTTCTTCGCTGCGGGCGTCGGCGCTTACCAGCCCGCCATGTTCCACCTGTTCACGCACGCCTTCTTCAAGGCCTTGCTGTTCCTGGGCGCCGGTTCGGTGATCCACGGCATGCACCACGAGCAGGACATGCGAAAGATGGGCGGCCTGTGGAAGCTGCTGCCCGTCACCTATGCGACCATGATGATCGGCACCATCGCCATCACCGGTCTGGGCATGCCCGGCGTCGGCGGCTTCGCGGGCTTCTATTCCAAGGACTCCATCCTCGAGAGCGCATATGCGGCGGCGACGACCGGCCACTCGGCTGCAGGCATGTTCGCCTTCGTCATCGGCATCTCTGCCGCCCTTCTGACGGCCTATTATTCGTGGCGTCTGGTGTTCATGACCTTCCACAACAAGCCCGTTTGGAAGGAAGAGGAGGGCGCGCACGCTCACGCGGGCGACCACGCCTCGCACGCCCAGATCGAAACCCATTCCGAACCTCTGGACGGCGACTATCACGCGCACGACGATCATCACCATGGTCCGCTGAAGCCGCACGAGAGCCCGTGGGTCATGGTGCTGCCGCTGCTGCTGCTGTCGATCGGCGCGGTGTTCGCGGGCATGATCTTCGCCCCGCACTTCATCGGCCATCATGAGGCCGAGTTCTGGCGCGGCGCCATCTTCGTCGGTGGCGACAACCACGTCCTGCACGAGAGCCACAATGTCCCGACCTGGGTGAAGTGGGCGCCGCTGATCGTGACTCTGCTGGGCACGGCCATCGCTTACTGGCTGTATGTCGTGAAGGAAGGCGCGGCCAAGGAAATGGCCGAGCGCAAGGGCCCGCTGTGGACCTTCCTCTACAACAAGTGGTTCTTCGATGAGCTGTATGACGCCGTCTTCGTGAAGGGCGCCAAGGCGCTCGGCGACTTCTTCTGGAAGATCGGCGACGTGAAGATCATCGACGGCCTCGGCCCGAACGGCGCGGCCTGGGCTTCGCTGAAGTCGGGCGGCTGGTTGTCCCGGTTCCAGTCCGGTTTCGTCTACTTCTATGCATTCGTGATGCTGATCGGCGTGGCTGCGTTCCTTGCCTTCGCCATCTTCACGTGGGGAGCCTGAGCCTCGTGCCTCACATTCTGAGCATCGTCACCTTCCTGCCGCTTCTCGGCGCGGCCGCGATCCTGGTCGCGCGCCTGCTGAACAAGGGCGGTCAGGACGCCGCGGCCCCGGCCGCCCGCTGGATCGCCCTGGTCACCACCATGGTGGTGCTGGCCGTGTCTGTCCTGCTGGTCGCCCAGTTCGATCCGTCGAACCCGGCCTATCAGTTCGTCGAGAACTACGCCTGGTTCGCCGGCGCCGGCTATCATCTGGGCGTGGACGGGATCTCGATCCTGTTCGTCCTGCTGACGGCCTTCCTGCTGCCGATCTGTATCGTGGCCAGCTGGAAGTCGATCCAGACGCGCGTCGTCGAATACATGATCGCCTTCCTGATCCTGGAAACGCTGGTTATCGGGGTGTTCACCTCGCTGGACCTGTTCCTCTTCTACATCTTCTTCGAAGGCACCCTGGTCCCGATGTATCTGATCATCGGCATCTGGGGCGGCGCCAACCGGATCTACGCGGCGTACAAGTTCTTCCTCTACACCTTGGCCGGTTCGGTCCTGATGCTGCTGGCCATGCTGTGGATGGCCCACACGACCGGCACCACCAGCATCCCGGAGCTGAAGCAGTACGCCTTCGACGCCTCGGTGCAGCCGATCCTGTGGCTGGCCTTCTTCGCCTCCTTCGCGGTGAAGATGCCGATGTGGCCGGTGCACACCTGGCTGCCCGACGCCCACGTTCAGGCGCCGACGGCCGGTTCGGTCATCCTGGCCGGCATCCTGCTGAAGCTGGGCGGCTACGGCTTCATCCTGTTCAACATCCCGATGTTCCCGTTGGCGTCGCAGATGTTCACGCCGCTGGTGTTCGCACTGTCGGTGATCGCCATCGTCTACACGTCGCTGGTCGCCTTCCGTCAGACGGACATCAAGAAGCTGATCGCCTATTCGTCGGTCGCCCACATGGGCTTCGTGACCATGGGCATCTTCGCCGGCAACGACACCGGGGTGCAGGGCGCCGTCTTCCAGATGCTGAGCCACGGCCTGATCTCGGGCGCGCTCTTCCTGTGCGTCGGCGTGGTCTATGACCGGATGCACACGCGTGAGATCGCCTTCTACGGCGGCCTGACGGCGCGGATGCCCTGGTATGCGGCCATCTTCCTGATGTTCACCATGGCCAACGTCGGCCTGCCGGGCACCTCGGGCTTCATCGGCGAAGTGCTGACGATGACGGGCGCCTATCAGGCCTCGACGTGGACCGCCCTGATCGCCGCCTCGGGCGTGATCTTCTCGGCGGTCTACGCGCTGACGCTGTTCCGCAACGTCATGTACGGCGAGATCACCAATCCGGCGCTGCAGACCATCACGGACATCGACAAGCGCGAGCTGTTGATCTTCGTGCCGTTGATCGTCGGCACCATCTGGCTGGGCCTCTATCCCAACGCCGTCCTCGACTACACCGGGCCAAGCGTTGAGGCCCTGACGACCGCCTATCGCGCAGCCATCGGCGGGTGAGAGCATAATGACTGATCTGTCTTCCGCCCTTCATCTCTCGGCCCCGGAACTGACCCTTGCGGTCGGCGGTCTGGTGCTGCTCATGGTCGGCGCCTTCTCCGGCGAGAAGTCGACGCGCCTGGTTTCGGGCCTGTCGGTTCTGCTGCTGCTGGCGGCGACGGCGTTGGCCGTCGTCGGCCCGCTGGGTTCGGCCTTTAACGGGGCCTATGTGGCCGACCCGCTGGCCGTTTACGGCAAGGCGCTCATCTTCCTGTCCGCCGCCGTGGCCGTGGTGCTGGGCGACAGCTGGATGCACCGCAACAACATCGCCAAGTTCGAATATCCGATCCTGATCGTGCTGGCCTCGGTCGGCATGGGCATGATGGCCTCGTCGGGCGACCTGATCTCGCTCTACATCGGCATCGAGATGCACTCGCTGGCCCTCTATGTTCTGGCCGCCTATCGCCGCGACGACCTGAAGGCCTCGGAAGCCGGTCTGAAGTATTTCGTCCTGGGCGCCCTGTCGTCGGGCCTGCTGCTGTACGGCGCCAGCCTGATCTACGGTTTCGCCGGTTCGATGCGGTTCGAGGACATCGCCGCCTTCGCCAGCGCCAACCCCGGTCCGGGCCTGATCTTCGGTCTGGTCTTCCTGATCTGCGGTCTGGCGTTCAAGGTTTCGGCCGCGCCGTTCCACATGTGGACGCCGGACGTCTATGAAGGCGCCCCGACCCCGGTCGTGGCCCTGTTCTCGACCGCGCCCAAGGTGGCGGCGATGGTGCTGATCATCCGCGTCCTGATCGAAGGCTTCGGCCTGGCGCATGCCCAGTGGGCGCAGGTGCTGATCCTGATCTCGCTGATCAGCTTCGCGGTCGGCGCCTTCGGCGGCTTGATGCAGAAGGACATCCAGCGCCTGCTGGCCTATTCCTCGATCATCAACATCGGCTACGCCCTGCTGGGCGTGGCGGCGGGCACGCAGGTCGGCGTTCAGGCGACCCTGATGTTCATCACCCTGTACGTCGTGGACCAGATCGGCTTCTTCGCCATCCTTCTGTCGCTGAGCCGTAACGGCCGTCCGATCCGCAAGATCGCGGATCTGGCGGGCCTGAAAAGGACCGCCCGCTCACGGCCGTCGCCCTGACGATCCTGTCGCTGTCGGCCATCGGCATCCCGCCGATGTCGGGGTTCTGGGGCAAGTTCTACGTCTTCGGCGCAGCCGCCGACGCCGGTTACTGGATGGCGGGCGCCGCAGGCCTGGTGGCCTCGGTCGTGGCGGGCTTCTACTACCTGCGCATCATCAAGGTCATTTGGTTCGACACGCCCGAGTTCGACGTGACGACGGACAAGGCGCCGGTCAGCGCGGAGTGGATCGGCTGGGCGGCTGCGGCCTTCAGCTTCCCGGTGCTGCTGGTCGCCCTGACCTGGCTGGAGCCGCTGACGCGCGCGGCGGCCGCAGGCGTCGGGATCGGATAAGGGGCCTTGGCGGCTCCGGTCCTGATCCTCGAAGAAACCGACTCCACCAACGCCGAGGCGCGTCGTCGCGCCGAGGTGGGCGAGGCCGGGCCGCTGTGGATCGCGGCCCGGCGTCAGACCGCGGGGCGGGGCCGTCGCGGCCGTGCCTGGGACAGCCGGGACGGCAACCTGGCCACGACCCTGTTGCTGACGCTGAACCGTTCGCCGGCCGAGGCGGCGCAACTGACCTTCGCCGCCGCGCTGGCCGTGGCCGATCTGCTCGATCTTTATGTTCCGCCCGCGCTGGTCAGCATCAAATGGCCCAATGACGTGCTTCTGGACGGGCGTAAGTCGTCCGGCATCCTGATCGAATCCGGTCCTGCGCCTTCCGGCGGCCTGTGGCTGGCCGTAGGCATCGGCGTGAACCTGTCCCATGCGCCCGAAGGGACCGAGCGGCCTACAACCTGCATCGCCGAGCACCTGCGTCACGACGTGGCGGCCGGGCCGTCTATGGAGGAGGGGGCCAGGGCGCTGGCCGAAACCTTTGACGCCTGGCTGGAACGCTGGACGCGGTTGGGCTTTCAGCCGGTACTGGACGCCTGGGTCGCGCGGACGCCGGGCCTGTTCGGGCCGTGCACGGCGCGACTGAGCCACGAAACCCTGAGCGGGATCGCCGACGGCGTCGAGGCCGACGGCGCTCTGCGTCTGAAATTGCCGGACGGAAGCCTGCGAGTGATCTCTGCGGGCGACGTCTTCTTCGGAGAGGCCGCCTGATGCTGCTGGCGATCGAGCAAGGCAACACCAACACCCTGTTCGCCGTCCATGACGGTCAGGAGTGGATCTTCCAGTGGCGCACCGCCACCGATCCCATGCGCACGGCCGATGAATACGCCGTCTGGCTGCATCAGCTGTTCGAGATGCGCGGTCAGGGCCTGACGATGGCCGACATGGATGGCTGCATCATCTCCAGCGTGGTGCCGCAGTCGATCTTCAACCTGCGCAACCTGGCGCGTCGCTATCTCAGCGTCGAACCCCTGGTGATCGGCGAAAACGTCGAACTGGGCATCGAGGTGCGCATCCATAAGCCCAGCGAGGCCGGGGCCGACCGCCTGGTCAACGCCATCGGCGCGCTACAGGCCTATGAGGGCGACCTGCTGCTGATCGACAGCGGCACGGCGACCACGTTCGACGTCGTCTCCGGCGCCAACGGCAAGGGCGGGGGCGCCTTTGAGGGCGGGTTGATCGCGCCGGGCATCAATCTGTCGCTGCAGGCCCTGCATGAGGCTGCGGCCAAGCTGCCGCGCATCGCCATTCAACGTCCCGAGACCGTCATCGGGCGCGACACAGTCACCTCCATGCAATCGGGCGTCTTCTGGGGCTATATCGCCCTGATCGAAGGGCTGGTGGACCGCATCAAGGCCGAGTGGGGCAAGCCCATGACGGTCATCGGCACCGGCGGCGTCGCCTCACTGTTCGAGGGCGCAACTGACTCTATCGACCGGTTCGATCCGGACCTGACCATCCGCGGCCTACTCGAAATCTGGCGGCGGAACTCCCATCTGTAAGGCCGTATGACTAAGAAAAATCAAAACGACGAACTCGTCTTCCTGCCGCTGGGCGGCTCGAACGAGGTCGGAATGAACCTGAACGCCTATGGCTTCGGCCCGGCGCATGATCGCAAATGGATCATCGTCGACGTGGGCGTGACCTTTGGCGACCAGTCCACGCCGGGCGTAGACGTGATCGTGCCCGATCCGACCTTCCTGGAAGGCGAGAATATCCTCGGCATCGTGCTGACGCACGCGCACGAGGATCACATCGGGGCCTTGGGCTGGCTGTGGCCGCGCATCCAGGCGCCGCTGTACGCCACGCCCTTCACCGCCTTCCTGATCCGCGAGAAGCTGCGCGACGCGGGCATCTATGAAGATGTCGAACTGATCGAGGCCCCGCTGGGTTCGACGGTGAACCTGGGGCCGTTCGAGGTGACCTATGTCACCATCACCCACTCGATCGCCGAGCCGAACGGCCTGGCCATCAAGACCCCGCTGGGCACGGTGCTGCACACCGGCGACTGGAAGATCGACAACGATCCGGTCGTGGGCGAGCGCACCGACGTCGACTTCATCCAGAAGCTGGGCGACGAGGGCGTCCTGGCCATGGTGTGCGACTCCACCAACGTCTTCGTCGACGGAGTCGCAGGCTCCGAGGGCGACGTGAAGGTCAAGCTGGCCGAGCTGATCCAGGGCTTGAAGGGCCGGGTGGCGGTGGGCTGCTTCGCCTCCAACGTCGCGCGCATGGACAGCGTGATCCGCGCGGCAGAGGCCGCCGGGCGCCGCGTAGCCCTGGCCGGTCGCTCGATGCACCGCATCACCGCCGCCGCCAAGTCGGTCGGGATGTTGAGCGACCTCAAGCCCTTCCTGTCCGAACAGGAAGCCAGAGTCTGGCCGGCCGACGAGATTCTGTATCTGTGCACCGGCAGCCAGGGCGAGGCGCGTGCGGCTTTGTCGCGCGTGGCCGAAGGGACGCATCCCTTCATCAAGCTGGGGCAGGGGGATCACTGCATCTTCTCGTCGCGCGTCATTCCCGGCAACGAACTGGCCATCGGTCGGCTGCAGGACAAGATGGCCGAGCGCGGAGTGCGCATCTACACCGAAAAGGATCACCCGGGCATCCACGTCTCGGGCCACCCGTGCCGCGACGAACTGCGCCAGATGTATCAGTGGGCCCGGCCGCAGATCGCCGTGCCGACCCACGGCATGCGCCGCCACCTGATTGAGCACGGCAATCTGGCCAAGGACATGCAGGTGCCCGAGACTGTGACGCCGCGCAACGGCGACATGGTGCGCCTGGCCCCCGGACCGGCCGCCATCATCGACGAGGTGCCCTCGGGCCGCCTGTTCGTCGACGGCGGCATGCTGGTCGAGGAGGGCGGCGAGGCCCTGCGCGAGCGCAGGCACGCGGCCAACAACGGCATCCTGATCGTCAGCTTCGCCCTGGATAAGCGCGGCCGCATCGCCAGCGACATTGACGTGCGCGGCATCGGCCTGCCGGGCGATGCGGACCGTCCGCTGGGCGACGTGCTGGACGACATGGCCGAGCGCGTCGAGAACACGGTGCGCGGTCTGAAGGGCGAGGCGCTGCAAGACGAAATGGTCATCGAACAGGCCGTCAGCCGCACCCTGAAGAAGGCCAGTCAGCAGATCTGGGACCGTCGTCCGATCGTCGAAACCGTGGTGCTGAGGCTCTGATGGCGGATCGGCTGTATCTACTGAACCCGGATTGGTTCGACGATCAGGGCGGGCCGTGGTTCTGTCCGCCCGGCGCGCGGATCGAAGGCGTGTTGGGCCTGTATCCGCGCCTGCGCGAGCACCTGACCGTGACCTATCTGGATCACCCGCGCCCGCGCCCGGCCGTGATCGCCGAGGTCGGGGAGGCGAACCAGAGCTGCCCGCTTCTGGTGCTGGACGGCGAGTTCGATTGGCCTGATGCTCAGGTCAGCGAGGAAACGGGCGCGCGCTTCCTGCAGGACGACGACATCCTGCCGTATTGGGCCGCGCGTTACGGCATCGGGCGGCCGCATCCCTGATGCCTTCTCCTCCCCATGAAATGGGGAGGGATCGGCGGCGCAGCCGCCGAGACGGAGGGGCCGCCTGGTTTCGCTGACCTTGGCCCCTCCACCACTTCGTGGTCCCCCTCCCCATTGCATGGGGAGGAGAGGTTTGTGTGTTAAAGCGTGACCTTGCGGTAGTTGTCGCGGTCCAGATTGCCGATCTCGACCGAGATCTGGCGCGGGCCGTCATAGGGCGCGACGCCGGCCAGCAGGGCGGCTTGCACCGCTTCGCCCAGGGCGGTCTTCTGCTCCTGGGTTCGGCCGCTGAGGATGCGCAGGTCGCAGTGGACCATGGCCTGTTCCGGCGCGCCGTCGGCGATGATCAGGTTTTCGCAGCGCACGATGCGCGTCTTGCAGGCGGGCAGGGTGGCGCCGACCACCTCGACACAGAGGCGATGGATCTCCAGCGCCAGGGCGCGCCAGTCGGTCGCGTCGAAATGGGTGGAGTGTTCCAGCGTAATCTGTGGCATTCAGGGCGTCCTAGTTGCGTGGCCCCTCCCTATCGCCCCGCGACGATGATTGCGATGAACGGACTTTTGAGACGATGCCCCTTGGCCCCTTCACCCTGGTCGCCACTTTCCTGACGGTGTGGTGGATCGTGTTGTTCGCCATCCTGCCGCTGGGGATGTCTGATCAGGTCAAGGATCCGCCGACGGACGGCACCCAGTGGGGCGCGCCGAAGAATCCGAACCTGAAGAAGAAGTTCATCACCACGACCTGGGTGTCGATCATCGTCTGGCTGGTGATCGTCGCCTTCGTCTGGGTCGGCTGGACCCCAATCCCCGACATCACCCACGCGAACGCGCTCTAGCTTTCGTCCCCCTTGCCCGGTTAAACCTCGGGCCTGACTGAATTTGCCGAGAATCCTCCCATGCGCCTGTCGCGCTACTTCCTGCCGATCCTAAAAGAAGCCCCTTCCGACGCCCAGATCGTGTCGCATCAGCTGATGCTGCGCGCGGGCATGATCAAGCAGGAGGCCGCCGGCATCTACGCCTGGCTGCCGCTGGGCCTGCGGGTGCTGCGCAAGATCGAAAACATCGTGCGCGAGGAACAGGTCAAGGCCGGCGCCGTCGAGCTGCTGATGCCGACGCTGCAACTGGCCGACCTGTGGCGCGAGAGCGGCCGCTACGACGCCTATGGCCCGGAGATGCTGCGCATCACCGACCGCCACGAGCGCGAGCTGCTGTACGGGCCGACCAATGAGGAGATGGTCACCGACATCTTCCGCGGCTTCGTGAAGTCGTACAAATCCCTGCCGCTGAACCTCTTCCACATCCAGTGGAAGTTCCGCGACGAGCGCCGTCCGCGCTTCGGCGTCATGCGCGGCCGCGAGTTCCTGATGAAGGACGCCTATTCCTTCGACATCGACGAGGCGTCCGCCCGCATCGCCTATAAGCGGATGTTCGCCGCCTATCTGAACACCTTCGCCCGCCTGGGCCTGAAGGCGGTCCCGATGCGCGCCGACACCGGCCCGATCGGCGGCGACCTGAGCCACGAGTTCATCGTCCTGGCCGAGACGGGCGAGAGCGAAGTCTTCTGCGACCGCAAGCTGGTCGAGATGGCGCCGCCGGGGCACGACCTCAGCGTCGAGCAATTGGAAGGCGTGTTCACCGAGCGCACGGCCCTCTACGCCGCGACCGAGGAGATGCACGACGCGGCCCAGTTCGAGGCCCAGACCGCCGAGGGCGACCGCCTGTCGGCGCGCGGCATCGAAGTCGGCCACATCTTCTACTTCGGCACCAAATATTCGGCGGCGATGAAGGCCAACGTCCAGGGGCCGGACGGCAAGGACGCGCCGGTCCACATGGGCAGCTATGGCGTCGGCGTCTCGCGCCTGCTGGGCGCCATCATCGAAGCCAGCCACGACGCTGGCGGCATCATTTGGCCGGACGCGGTCGCCCCGTTCGACGTGGTGGTGATCAACCTGCGCGCCAGCGACGAGGCCGTCTCGGCCGCATGCGAAGAGGCCGTGGCCAAGCTGGAAGCGGCGGGCAAGGACGTGCTCTACGACGACACGGACGAGCGTCCGGGCGGCAAGTTCGCCACCGCCGACCTGATCGGCGTGCCGTGGCAGCTGACCATCGGGCCCAAGGGACTGGCCGAGGGCGTGGTGGGATTGAAGCGCCGCGCCACCGGCGAGAAGCAGAGCCTGTCGCTGGACGCCGCCATGGAGCTGCTTACGAAATGACCGACGCCGCGACGGCTTCCGCTCCGCCGCCCGCATCGAAAGGGTCCGGCTCGTTCTCCAGCTGGGAGATCGGGCTCGCCCTCCGCTATCTGCGCGCCAAGCGCAAACAGGGCGGGGTGGCGCTGATCGCCATGATCAGCTTCATCGGCATCATGCTGGCCGTGGCCGTGCTGATCAGCGTCATGAGCATCATGGCGGGTTTTCGCGGCACCCTGATGGACCGCATCCTGTCGTTCAACGGCCATATGTATGTACAGGGGTCGGTGCTCTATGCGCCTGACCGCGAAGCGGCGTTGAAGCGGATCGCCGACGTGCCGGGCGTCGTATCGGTGACGCCTTTGACCGAAAGCCCCGCCATGTTCCGCGCGGGCAATCTGGCGACCGGGGGCATGGTGCGTGGGGTGAGGCCCCAGGATCTGGCCTCGATGAAGTTCGTCTTTGAAAGCCTGAGCCCCGAGGCGCGCGAGCAGTTCGGTAAGGGCGAATACGGCGGCGATCACGTCCTGATCGGCAAGACCCTGGCCGCAGAAGCGGGCCTGCGCGAAGGCGATCCTATCTCGCTATATTCGCCGACCGGCGCCGACAGCGCCTTCGGCAATCTGGGCGGGCTGGAGAAGACCTATATCGTCGGCGGCGTCTATACGTCGGGTGCGGCCGATTACGATCGGGCCTTCATCTTCATGCCGTTGGAGCAGGCTCAGCTCTTCTTCGGCAAGGATGGCGTCTGGGACATCATCGAGATGAAGGTGGCCGAGCCGGACAAGGTCGAGAACCTGCTGGCGCCGGTGCAGCGTGCGGCCGGGGCGGGCAACGTCGTCACCGACTGGCGCAACCGTCAGGCCGCGATCTGGGGCGCGCTTCAGGTCGAGCGCACGGCCATGAGCATCATCCTGGGCATGGTGGTGGCCATCGCCGCCATGAACATCATCAGCGGTATCGTCATGCTGGTGAAGAACAAGACGCGCGATATCGCCATCCTGCGGACCGTGGGGGCGAGCCAGTCGTCCATTCTGCGCATCTTCTTCGTCTCAGGCGCGGCCATCGGCATCGGCGGCACGATTGCGGGCTTGGTGCTGGGCCTGCTGTTCTGCTGGAACATCGGCGCGATCCAGCATTTCCTGGAGGGACTGCTGGGCGTCCAGCTATTCAACGCCGAAGTCTATATGCTCGATTCCGTCCCGGCCAAGGTCGATCTTTGGGACGTGGTCGGTGTGACCGTCTTCTCCTTCCTCATGAGCTGCCTGGCCAGCTTGCCCCCGTCGTGGAATGCGTCGCGCATCGATCCGGTGGAGGCCCTGCGCTTTGAATAGGCTGTTGAAGAAGAAGCCCGTCGTCGCCCCTGAGACGAACGGCGCCATCCTGTCGCTGCGCGGGGTCACGCGCACCTATCCGACGGCGCAGGGCGGGCTGACGGTGCTCAAGGGCGTCGATCTGGAGGTCATGCCGGGCGAGGTCGTCGGCCTGATCGGACCGTCCGGCTCGGGCAAGTCCAGCCTGCTGCACGCGGCGGGCCTGCTGGAGCGGCCGACCAGCGGTCAGGTGCTGATCGACGGCGAGGATGTCGGCGGGCTGGACGAGCGGGCGCGCACCCGCCTTCGCTTGCATCGCATCGGTTTTGTTTATCAGTTCCACCATTTGCTGCCGGAGTTCGACGCTCTGGACAACGTCGCCCTGCCGATGCGCATTGCGGGCGTGCGCGAAGGAGAGGCGCGTCGCCGCGCGACCGAGCAGCTGACCGCGCTCGGCCTTGGTCAGCGGATTACGCACCAGCCGGCGCAACTGTCGGGCGGCGAACAACAACGCGTGGCCATCGCCCGCGCCCTGGCCAACAGTCCGAGTCTGCTGTTGGCGGACGAGCCGACGGGGAACCTGGACCCAACCACCAGTCAGGCGGTGTTCGAGGTCCTGCGCGAACTGGCGAAGACCACGGGCGTCGCGGCTTTGATCGCCACGCACAACATGGAACTGGCCGGTCATATGGACCGCGTCTTCGCGCTGAAGGACGGCCATCTGGTGCAGCGCGCCGCCGAAAGTCAGGCCTATTAGCGGTCGACAAGCCTGTTCGCAGGCTTAAGCCATCGTCCGATGGGGCGGCATGACCCAGGTCGCCTTCCTCGCGGATTGAGGGTTGACGAGAACAAATGAGCAACTTAGAACAAAAAGGCAACATCTGATCTGGGGATAAAATCAATGGCGCGTTGGGTGAGGGATCTTCTGTCGCTTGCGTCCTGCGGCGGCTTCGTCTGGATGGTCTGGCAGGCGGCCTTCCTGGTGACATGACCGCGCCCCGCTGAGGGGCGACTCCTGCATGATGAAGAAGCGTCGTCTAAGCGGCGCTGCGATGCGGAGTTTTCGATTGGCGGATGCGGTGAACAGTCAGGGCTTTGTCCACCTGCGGGTCCGCAGCGCCTATTCGCTTCTGGAAGGGGCGATCAAGGCGAGCAAGATCGGCAAGATGGCCGCAGAGGCGGGCATGCCGGCGGTGGGGGTGGCGGACCGGGCCAACCTGTTCGGCGCGCTTGAGTTCAGCCAGACGACAAAGGAAGCCGGCGTCCAACCGATCGTCGCCTGCGCTCTGCCTGTCCTCGACATCGGCGGACAGTCGGCCCAGCGCTGGGCCAAGACGCCGACGATCGTTTTAATCGCGCAGAACGAGCAAGGCTGGCTCAACCTGTGCGCCTTGTCATCCGCCGCCTACCTCGACGCAGGCGAAATGGCCGAGCCGGGGTGCCCTGGGGGCAGGTTGTGGATAAGTCCGAAGGGCTCATCCTGCTATCAGGCGGGCCTGACGGTCCCGTCGACCCTCTGTTCGTGCAGAAGAAGCCGGCGGAGGCCGCCGCCGCCCTGGCTGAGATGAAGCGGGTCTTCGGCGATCGCTTCTATGTCGAGCTTCAGCGCCACGGCCTGGACAGCGAGACGGCGGCCGAGGGTGGGCTGGTCGAGTGGGCTTACGCCCACGATGTCCCGTTGGTTGCGACCAACGACGTCTATTACGCCAAGGCGGCGCAGGCGAAGTCGCACGACGCCTTGCTGTGCATCTCCGACGGCGCCTTCACCGGCCAGGAGGATCGCCGCCGCGTCACCGGCGAGCACTGGTTCAAGTCGGCGGAGGCGATGCGCGAGTTGTTCGCGGATTTGCCCGAGGCCTGCGACAACACCATTCATATCGCCCGTCGTTGCGCCTTCCTGGTTAAGATGCACAAGCCGATCCTGCCGCGCTTCGACACCGGGGCGGGCCGTTCCGAGGCTGACGAACTGGCCCACCAGGCGCGCGAGGGGCTAAAGGCGCGGCTGGAGAAGAATAAGGCTTATGCGCCCGAGCAGGACTATTGGGACCGTCTCGAGTGGGAGGTCGGGATCATCCAGCAGATGGGGTTCCCCGGCTACTTCCTGATCGTTGCCGACTTCATCAAATGGGCCAAGCTGCATGACATCCCGGTCGGGCCCGGGCGGGGTTCGGGCGCGGGCTCCCTGGTGGCTTGGTCGCTGACCATCACCGACCTGGATCCCTTGCGGTTCGGCCTGCTGTTCGAGCGCTTCCTGAACCCCGAACGCGTGTCGATGCCCGACTTCGACATCGACTTCTGCCAGGAGCGGCGCGAAGAGGTCATCGACTACGTTCAGGACCGTTACGGCAAGGACCGGGTGGCCCAGATCATCACCTTCGGCACCCTGCAGGCGCGGGCCGTGCTGCGCGACGTGGGTCGGGTGCTGCAGATGCCGCTGGGCCAGGTGGACCGTCTGGCCAAGATGGTGCCGGCCAATCCCGCCAACCCGGTAACCCTGGCCCAGGCCATCGACCTGGAGCCGCGCCTGCGCGAGGCGCGCGACGCCGAAGCTTCAGTCAAGGCGCTGCTGGAGACGGCGCTGGAACTTGAGGGGCTGTACCGCAACGCCTCGACCCACGCGGCCGGCATCGTCATCGGCGACCGGCCGCTGACGGAGCTGGTGCCTCTGTACCAGGACCCGCGCTCCACTATCCCGGCCAGCCAGTTCAACATGAAGTGGGTGGAGCCGGCGGGCCTGGTGAAGTTCGACTTCCTGGGCCTGAAGACCCTGACGGTGCTGGACCGCGCCAAGGGATATCTGGAACGGCGCGGCGCGGCTCAGGACTGGGGTCTGCTGCCGCTGGACGATCCCAAGACCTATGAACTGATGGCCTCGGGCCAGACCGTCGGGGTGTTCCAGCTGGAATCCCAGGGCATGCGCGACACCCTGCGCAAGATGCGCTGCGGTTCGATCGAGGAAATCACCGCCCTGATCTCCTCTATCGGCCGGGGCCGATGGAGATGATCGACACCTATATCGACCGGAAATTCGGCCGGGCCGAGGTCGACTATCTGCACCCCAGCCTGAAGGAGGTGCTGACCGAGACCTACGGCGTCATCATCTATCAGGAACAGGTGATGAAGATCGCCCAGATCCTGGCCGGCTACAGCCTGGGCGAGGCCGACCTGCTGCGTCGCGCCATGGGCAAGAAGAAGAAGGAGGAGATGGACTTCCAGCGCCTCCGCTTCGTCAAGGGCGCCTCCGAAAAGGGGGTGCCTGAGGCGCAGTCTGGCTCCATCTTCGACCTGGTGGCCAAGTTCGCGGGCTATGGCTTCAACAAGTCGCACGCGGCGGCCTATGCGCTGATCTCGTTCCAGACGGGCTGGCTGAAGGCCAATCATCCGGTCGAGTTCTTCGCCGCCTCCATGAGCCTTGACCTGTCGAACACGGACAAGCTGGCGGTCTTCTATCAGGACTGCCGACGGTTCGAGGTTCCGGTGCTGGCGCCCGACATCAACCGCTCCTCCGCCGACTTCGACGTGTCGTGGAAGGACGGGCAGGGCAGCGTGCTGTATGCGCTCGGCGCCATCCGCAACGTGGGGCTTGAGGCGATGCGTCACGTGGTCGAGGTGCGCGAGACGGGCGGGCCGTTCGCCGATATTTTTGATTTCCTGGAGCGGGTCGATCCCAAGGCCGTCAACAAGCGGGCGCTGGAAGGGCTGGCGCGGGCGGGCGCGTTCGACAGCATTCATCCGAACCGCCGTCAGTTGTTCGAACAGGCTGACGTTCTGATCGCCTATTGCCAGAGCGTGGCGGCTGAACGTGCCTCGGCCCAGGTCAGCCTGTTCGGCGCCGATCAGGCGGGGGCTGCGCGTCCACGGCTGAAGAGCGTCGAACAATGGGCCGGCCCGGACAAGCTGGATCAGGAACTCTACGCCGTCGGCTTCTATCTGTCGGGCCACCCGCTGGAAGAACTGACGCCGGCCTTGAAGCGCAAGCGCGTGACCTTCGTGGCCGAAGCGCAGGGGCTGGCCGAGGCGGGGCACGAAGCGTTTCAGATGGCGGGCGTGGTGCGTCGCCGTCAGGAACGGGCCAGCGCCCGCACCGGCGAGAAGTTCGCCTTCGTCACCTTCTCGGACCCGACCGGCGAGTTTGAATGCCTGTTCCCGCCGGAGCAACTGCGGCGCTGCCGGGAGGTTCTGGAGGTCGGCACGTCGGTTCTGGTCAGGGTGCGGGCCAAGGCGGCGGACGGGGAGGTGCGTTTCTTCGGCGACGACGCCAGCCGCATGGACGTATTGCTGGACGACGCCCAGATCGGTTTGCGCGTCATCCTGTCGGCGCAGTCGGCTGACGCCGAGGCGCTGAAGGCGCGGCTGGATCGGGCGCGGGCGCAGGGCAAGGGCGGCGAGGTCTGGCTGCAGGCGACGCTGGGTGGCCGCACCGAGGTCGAGATTAAGCTGCCTGGACGATACCGGCTGGACGCGGCGCTGCGCGGCGCGTTGAAGTCGGCGCCGGGGGTGGTGATGCTGGAGGATGCATGATGAGCGAGACGAGCGTGAAGACCCATGCCGGGTCCTGCCACTGCGGCGCGGTCGCCTATGAAGTCGATGTCGGTCTGGATGGACTGGTCGAATGCAACTGCTCCCATTGCTACCGCAAGGGATCGTTCTGGCGTTCGCGCCGCGCTCGGCGTTCCGCCTGACGAAGGGAGAGGGTGAAACGACATCCTACTTCTTCAATCAGCACAAGATCGATCATCGCTTCTGCAAGACCTGCGGGGTGCAGCCGTTCGGCTACGGCGTGGGGCCGGACGGAGCCGAGGTGGCCGCGATCAATATCCGCACCCTGACCGATATCGAGCCGTGGGACTGGACGGCGCAGCGCGTGGACGGCCGCCGCTTCTGATCCGGCCCAAGCGTCGGCTCGCGGGGTGACGTAGGGCCCGCGACGGCTGATGCGGCCATCTTGTTCGGCCGCTTGTGTTTTTCAGGCCTTTCGCCTATATGCGCGGCGCACTTCGCACGTGGGCGTGGCGTGGTTCGGGGAGACATCCCGGCCTGCACCGTTCCGAGGGATCAGCAGATCCTTTTAACCGCCCGCGCTAGGTTTGATCGGAAAAAGGAAAACACGATCATGGCTCTGCCTGAATTCTCGATGCGTACCCTGCTGGAAGCCGGCGCTCACTTCGGTCACCAGACGCACCGCTGGAACCCGAAGATGGACCGCTACATCTTCGGCTCGCGCTCGAACATCCACATCATCGATCTGTCGCAGACGATGCCGCTGCTGCACCAGGCTCTGGTCGCCGTGCGCGACGTGGCCGCCAAGGGCGGTCGCGTTCTGTTCGTCGGCACCAAGCGTCAGGCCGCCGACCCGGTCGCGCAGGCCGCCACGCGCTGCGCCCAATACTACATGAACAACCGCTGGCTGGGCGGCACCCTGACCAACTGGCGCACCGTCTCGAACTCGATCCAGCGCCTGCGCGAACTGGAAACCATCCTTCAAACCGGCGAAGGCCGTAACAAGAAGGAACTGCTGACCCTGCAGCGCGAGAAGGACCGTCTGGAACTGTCGCTGGGCGGCATCAAGGACATGGGTTCGGTGCCGGACATCATGTTCGTGATCGACACCAACAAGGAATCGATCGCGATCCAGGAAGCCCGCAAGCTGAACATCCCGATCATCGCCATCCTGGACACCAACTCGGACCCGGACGGCATCACCTATCCCGTGCCGGGCAACGATGACGCCGCCCGCGCCATCCAGACCTACTGCGACCTGATCGCCGACGCCGTTCTGGACGGCCTGGCCGCCGGCGCCGTCGCCCAAGGCATCGACCTGGGCGCTTCGGAAGCTCCGGTTGAGCCGATGCTGCGCGAAGCCTCGGCCCCCGTGGCCGCCGACCCGGCTCCGGCCGGCACGGAAGGCGTGGCTGAAGAGATGGTCGCCGCCGAGGCCGCTGCCGTCGAGACCCCTGCGGTCGAGGCTGCCGAGGTCGTCGAGGCTGAGAAGGTCGAGGGCTGAGATCGACGTCCGGGGCCTAGAGCGCCGGAGTGACGTCAACTTGACATGCGGCCGGGCTATCCAGTCCGGCCGCCCATTTTTTTCAGGAGAAAGACATGGCCGAGATCACTGCCGCCCTCGTGAAGGAGCTTCGCGAGCGTTCGGGCGTCGGCATGATGGACTGCAAGAAGGCGCTGGTTGAGAACAACGGCGACATCGAAGCAGCCATCGACTGGCTGCGCGCCAAGGGCCTGTCCAAGGCCGCCAAGAAGGCCGACCGCGTCGCCGCCGAAGGCCTGGTGGCCGTCGCCGTGCGCGAAGACGGCAAGGGCGAAGTCGCCTCGGCCATCGAGTTCAACGCCGAAACCGACTTCGTGGCCCGTAACGACCTGTTCCAGTCGGCCGCCAAGGAATTCGCTCAACTGGGCCTGCACCACGACGGCGTCGAAGCCATCCACGGCGCGACCCTGGAAAACGGCAAGACCGTCGAGGCTGAAGTCACCAACCTGATCGCCACCATCGGCGAGAACATGCAGCTGCGTCGCGCGGCTCGCCTGTCGGTTGGCGAAGGCGCGATCGCGACCTACGTGCACAACGCCGTTTCGCCGGGCGTCGGCCGTATCGGCGTGCTGGTCGCCCTGGAAGGCGCCGGCGACAAGGAAGCCCTGCGCGAAGTGGGCCGCAAGATCGCCATGCACGTGGCCGCCACGGCTCCGCTGGCGCTGGACACCTCGGACCTGGACCCGGCTGCGATCGAGAAGGAGCGCACTGTCCTGATCGAGAAGGCCAAGGAAGAAGGCCGCCCGGAAAACATGATCGAGAAGATCGTGTCGGGCCAGATCGCCAAGTTCCAGAAGGACGTGGTGCTGACCAAGCAGCCGTTCGTCATGGACCCGGACGTGACCATCGAACAACTGGTCGCCAACACCGGCAAGGAGCTGGGCTCTGAGCTGAAGCTGGCCGGTTTCGTCCGCATGGCTCTGGGCGAAGGCGTCGAGAAATCCGACGCTCCGGACTTCGCGTCGGAAGTCGCCTCGATGACCGGCGGCAACTAAGAAGACCTCTCCCTCCCCGCGAAGGGGAGGGAGAATTATGCGTTTGGGCGCGTTCGGCTTTGAAGGCTGACGCGCCCTTCGTCTATGATGAGCCGCCGATTCACTTCGCGCGGATGCTAACCCCTGTATCCACGGACCCCTGATCATGCCCGACGCCCCCTCTGAGTTTCGTTACAAGCGCGTCCTGCTGAAGGTCTCGGGCGAGGTCCTGATGGGCGATCAGCCCTATGGCATCGACATGAAGACGGTGGATGTGGTCGCCGCCGCCGTCGCCGCCGTGGCGCGTCAGGGCGTCGAAATCTGCCTGGTCATCGGCGGGGGCAATATCTTCCGTGGCCTGTCCAAGGCGGCTGAGGGCATGGACCGCGCCAACGCCGACTACATGGGTATGCTGGCCACCATCATGAACGCCCTGGCCATGCAGGGCGCGCTGGAGAAGATCGGCGTAGACACCCGAGTCCAGAGCGCCATTCCGATGGCCGCCATCGCCGAGCCCTACATCCGTCGCCGCGCTCTCCGTCACCTCGAGAAGGGCCGGGTGGTGATCTTCGCCGCCGGCGTGGGCGCGCCCTTCTTCACCACGGACTCTGGCGCCGCGCTGCGGGCGGCCGAGATGGGCTGCGACGCCCTGCTAAAGGGCACCAGCGTCGATGGCGTCTACACGGCCGATCCGAAGAAGGACCCGACGGCCACCCGCTATGAAACGCTGACCTATCAGGATGTCCTGGCCAAGGACCTGCGGGTCATGGACGCCTCGGCCATCGCCCTGATGCGCGACAGCGGCATTCCGATCGTGGTCTTCTCGATCGCGAGGAAGGTTCGCTGCACAAGACCTTGACGGGGCAGGGGACCTATACCGTCATCACCAACAAGCCCGCCTGAGCGGCTTCGCTATTCAACGACAGGACCAAGGACATTCGTCATGGCCAAACCCGATCTCAAAACCTTTCGTGACCGGATGGAAAAGTCGGTCTCCTCGCTGAAGGATGACTATGCGGGCCTGCGCACGGGCCGCGCCAACGCGGGCCTGCTGGAACCGGTCGTCGTCGAAGCCTATGGCGCGACCTCGCCGCTGACCGCCGTCGCCGCCATCAGCGTGCCGGAACCGCGCATGATCTCGGTCAGCGTCTGGGACAAGGGCATGGTGGTCTCGGTCGAGAAGGCGATCCGCTCCGCGGGCCTGGGCCTGAACCCGATCGTCGACGGCCAGAACCTGCGTATTCCGATCCCGCCGCTGACCGAAGAGCGCCGTAAGGACCTCGCCAAGCTGGCCGCCAAATATGCCGAGGACAAGAAGATCGCTGTGCGCAACGTGCGCCGCGACGCCAACGACGAGCTGAAGAAGGCTGAAAAGGCCGGCGATATCAGCCAGGATGAACAGAAGAAGATGGAAGCTGAGGTCCAGAAGGACACTGACGCCGCCATCAAGCGCATCGACGAGACCTTGAAGGCCAAGGAAGTCGAGATCATGCAGGTCTGACGCCCGCGTCAGGTCTGTCCAAGGAAGGTCTCATATGTCGGCCGAGCCCGTCGCCACGGCGCCTGTAAAGGGGCCTCGTCACGTCGCCCTGATCATGGACGGCAACGGCCGCTGGGCGCAGCGACGGGGTCTTCCGCGCGCCGTGGGCCACCGCGAGGGGGTCCAGGCCCTGCGCCGGACCATCAAGGCCGCGCCTGAACTGGGCGTGCAGTGCCTGACGGTGTTCGGCTTCTCGACCGAGAACTGGAGCCGTCCGGCCGACGAGGTGTCCGACCTCATGGGGCTGGTGCGCGCCTTCGTCGGCAGTGATCTGAAGCGGCTGGAGGCTGCGGGCGTGCGGGTCAAGGTGCTGGGGCGCCGCAAGGGCCTGCCGGAGGACATCGCCGGCATCGTCGCGCGGGCCGAGGCGCAGACGGCCCACAACGACAAATTCCTGCTGCAGGTGGCCTTCAACTATGGCGGCCGCGCGGATCTGGCCGATGCGGCCCAGCGGCTGGTCGAGCGCGCCCGCGCGGGCGAGGACATCGTCGTCGACGAAGAGGCGCTGGGCGCTGGACTGTCGACGGCGGGCGCGCCGCCGGTCGATCTGATCGTGCGGACCTCGGGCGAGCAGCGTCTGTCCAACTTCCTGTTGTGGGAGGCGGCGTACGCCGAGATGGTTTTCCAGGACATCCTGTGGCCGGACTACGGCGCTGAGGCCCTGGCCGAGGCCATCGCCCAGTTCGCCTGTCGCCAGCGTCGTTATGGCGGGCGCGAGGTCATGGATACGGCTTATGGCGAGGCGGCGGTCTGATATGGCGCTGAAGCCTCGCGACATCGCCCTGCGCGCCGCCTCTGCGGTCGTACTGGCCCCGGCGGCGGTTCTGGCGACCTGGGCCGGCGGCGACTGGTTCTGCGCCCTCGTGGTGGCGGGCGCGGTGCTGCTGGCGTTTGAATGGGCGCGGATGTGCGCGCCCAGCCTGTGGCGACCGATCGGTATCGGCGTGGCCCTGGCCCTGGTCGTGGCGGTGATCGCCGCCCACGTCGGCCAGATTTCCCTGGCCCTGGTGCTCATGGTGTTCGGAGCGCTGGCGGCGGGTCTGTTCGCCCGAACGCGCGGCGAGTCGGCGCTCGATACGGCCTATGGCGTGCTGTATCTCGGCTGGCCCTGCGTCCTGCTGATCTGGCTGCGCGACCTGCACGAGGTGCAGGGGCTGTATTGGACCGTGCTGGTCTTCGCCGTGGCATGGTCGGCGGACATTCTGGCCTATCTGGTCGGCAGCTTCGTCGGCGGCCCCAAGCTGTGGCCGCGCTTTTCGCCGAACAAGACCTGGTCCGGCTTCATCGGCGGGCTGACCGCCGGGATGATCGCCGGCGCCGCAATGGCGGGCTGGCTGGACATGGGGATGCTGACGGCCGTCTGGGGCGGGGTGCTGGGCCTGACCGCCGCCCTGGCCACCATGGGCGGCGATCTGTGGGAGTCGGCGCTGAAGCGGCGTTTCGGCGTCAAGGACGCGGGCAATCTGATTCCAGGCCACGGAGGTCTGCTGGACCGCGTCGACGGCCTGATGTTCGCCGTGGTCGTGGTCGCGGCAGGGCGGCTGATCGTCCTCATGTTGGAGCGGGCGGCGTGATCGCGCGGCGCGTCACGATTCTGGGCTCGACCGGGTCGGTCGGCTCGTCGACGCTGGACCTTATGGAACAGACGCAAGGCGCGGGCTCTGCGCGGTTCGAGGTCGAGGCCCTGACCGGCGGCGCCAATATCGCCCGGCTGGCCGAGCAGGCGCGCCGCTGGCGGCCGCGCATCGCCGTGACAGCCGATCCCGCGCGGCTGAATGAACTGCGCGAAGCCCTGACGGGAACCGGGATCGAGACGGCGGCCGGCCCCGACGCCATCGTGGAAGCAGCCACGCGCCCGGCCGACTGGATCATGGCCTCCATCGTCGGCGCGGCGGGCCTGCGGTCGGCCTGGGCGGCGGCGGGGACGGGCGCGACCCTGGCCCTGGCGAATAAGGAGAGCCTGGTCTGCTGCGGTCCGGCGTTGATCGAGCGGGTCCGGCGCAGCGGGGGCCAGCTGATCCCGGTCGATTCGGAGCACTCCGCCATCTTTCAGGTCTTCCCGCTCGAGGCGCCCGAGCGGGTGTCCAAGCTGGTGCTGACCGCGTCGGGCGGGCCGTTCCGCACTCTGCCCCGCTCGGCCATGACGCGGATCACGCCCGAGCAGGCGGTCGCCCATCCGAACTGGAGCATGGGCGCCAAGATTTCGGTCGACAGCGCCACCATGGCCAACAAGGGGCTGGAACTGATCGAGGCCGCCTATCTGTTCGACATGCCGGGCGAACGGATCGATGTGGTCGTCCACCCGGAATCGATCATCCACAGCCTTGTGGAATATGTGGATGGTTCGACGCTGGCCCAGATGGGGCCGCCGGACATGAGGACGCCGATCGCCTGCGCTCTGTCCTGGCCGGACCGACTGGCCTGGCCCGCGCCCAAGCTGGACCTGGCGTCGCTGGGACGACTGACCTTCGAGGCGCCGGATGAGGCGCGCTTTCCGGCCCTGAGGCTGGCGCGCGAAGCCCTGGCGGCGGGCGGCGCGGCGCCGATCGTCTTCAATGCAGCTAATGAAGTGGCGGCTCTGGCGTTTCTTGACCGACGGCTGGGCTTTCTCAATATTGCCGCAGTCGTCGCCGACACCCTTGAGAAGGCGACCAGCGCGGGCGTGTCTTGCGGTTCGGACGATGCCTGCGATGCGGCTCTGGCCGTCGATGCGCAGGCGCGGCGGATTGCGAGCGACGTCATCGCGTCGCTGAACATGGCTGCCTGAGGGCGCAGGAGAGACGAGCGGCATGTTAGGCGCGATCAGCCAGATTCTGACCTATGTCGTGCCGTTTCTGCTCGTCCTGACGCTGGTCGTGACGGTGCACGAACTCGGGCACTTCCTGACCGCGCGCGCCTTTGGCGTGAAGATGGACCGCTTCGCCATCGGGTTTGGCCGCGCCCTCTTCAAACGCACTGACAAACACGGCGTCGAATGGCGCGTCGGCTGGCTGCCGCTGGGCGGTTACGTCAAGTTTTCCGGCGATCTGGATGCGACCGGCGTGCCCGACCGGGCCGGGTTGGAGGCGATGCGCAAGCAGCTTGTCGCGGCCCACGGGCCGGGCGCTGAGCGCGACTATCTGTATTTCAAGCCGCTGTGGCAGCGCGCCCTGGTCGTGGCGGGCGGTCCGTTCGCCAACTTCGTCCTGGCCATTTTCATCTTCACCCTGCTGTTCAGCCTGGTCGGCGTCGAGCTTCGTCCGGCGCGGGTGATGCAGGTGCAGGCGGGATCGCCCGCCGCCGCCGCTGGCTTCCAGCAGGGCGACCTGATCACCCACGTCAACGGCAAGCTGATCTCGGACGGCGGCGAGGTGACGCGCGTCGTGGCCCTGAGCAGCGGCGATCCGGTGCGCTTCACCGTCGAGCGTGGCGACCGCGCCGTGGAACTGACGGCCACGCCAGAGCGCCGCGTCGAGACCGATCGCATCGCCGGCCGGGTCAGCGTGGGCCGCATCGGCCTGGCCCTGGGCTCGACCCGCGACGAGATCCGTCACGTCCGCTACGGCCCGATCGCGGCCGTGGGGCAGGGCGTGCGCGAGACGGGCGCTATCCTGAACACGACCCTGACCTATATCGGCCGTATCTTCACCGGCCGCGAGTCGGGTGATCAGTTCAGCGGGCCGCTGGGCATCGCCAAGGCTTCCGGCGCCCTGACCAACGCCGCCGTGGCGGCCAATCCCGAGCCCTGGGCCATCGTCCGCAATCTGTTGCTGACGCTGACGAGCTTCGCGGCCATACTTTCGGTCGGAATCGGCTTTTTAAATCTGATGCCCATTCCCGTTCTGGATGGGGGGCACCTGCTGTTCTACGCTTACGAAGCCGTGGCGCGCCGTCCGATGGCGGCCAGGGTTCAGGAGGCGGGATATCGGGTCGGTCTTGCTTTGCTGGCGGGTTTGATGTTGTTCGCGACCTGGAACGATCTGCAGAAGCTCAATCTCTTCAAATTCCTCGGCGGGCTCGTCTCGTGAGCCGACGCCAGCCCCCGATGGTATCCGCATGAATCAAAACGACAGTCGCCTCATGACCCAGACCCGTGGCCGCATTATCGGGGTCAGCGCCCTGGCCCTGACCTTCGCCGCCGGCCTCGCGAGCCCCGCGCTGGCGCAACAGACGCCCAACGTCGTGGTTCAGGAAGCGCCGCCTCAGGCTGATCGCGCCGTGGTCAACCGCATCGTGGTGCGCGGCAACGAACGGATCGACCAGACGACGGTCCTGTCCTACCTGCCGATTCAGCCGGGGGACACCATCGACGCCGTGACCATCGACGTGGCGGTGCGGACCCTGTCGCGCACGGGGCTGTTCGCCGACGTCCAGCTGGGCCTGCAGGCGAACGGCGACCTGATCGTCGAGATCGCCGAGAACCCGATCATCAACCAGGTGACGTTCGAGGGTAACAAGGCGCTGGCCGAGAAGAAGCTGCGCGACGAGGTCACCATCAAACCACGCGGCATCTACACCCGAGCGCGGGTGCAGGAAGACGTCGGCAAGATCGTCGAACTGTACCGCCTGTCGGGCCGCATCTCGGCGACGGTGACGCCCAAGCTGGTCCAGCTGGACCAGAACCGGGTCGACGTCGTGTTCGAGATCGACGAGGGGCCTGAGACGGGCATCGCCGCCATCACATTCCTGGGCAATCGGGCGTTCTCGGACAGCGACCTGGCTGGGGTCATGGTGACGAAGACCTCCAAGTGGTGGCGGCTGTTCAGCTCCAACGACAACTACGATCCGAACCGGCTGGATTACGACCGGGAACAGCTGCGTAAATTCTATACGAACCGCGGCTATTACGACTTCCGCATCCTGTCGTCCGTGGCTGAGCTGAAGCCTGACAACAGCGCCTTCGGCGTCACCGTCACGGTGGATGAAGGGGATCGCTACAACTTCGGCGAGATCAAGGTCGTCACGGAGAATGACCGGCTGAACGCCGACTTCCTGCAGTTGCTGCTGCCGATCCGTAAGGGCGACCTGTACGAGAGCGATCGCATCCAGGCGGCGGTCGATACCTTGACCTTCGCCGCCGGTTCGGCCGGTTACGCCTTCGTCGAAATCAATCCGACCTATCGCGCGGACCCCGAGACGGACACCGTCAACGTCACCTTCAATGTCCGCGAAGGCCAGCGTGTCTACATCGACCGCATCAATGTGGTCGGCAACACCCGCACCCTGGACAGCGTCATCCGCCGCGAGCTGATGGTGGGCGAGGGCGACGCCTTCAACCGCTCGCTGGTCGAGCGGTCGCGCAATAACCTGCGCGCCCTGGGCTTCTTCAAGGACGTCAAGATCGAAGAGACGCGCGGCAGCGCGCCGGACCGTTCCGTCGTCAACGTCACCGTGGAAGAACAGCCCACCGGCGAACTGTCGGTCGGCGCGGGCTTCAGCTCGGTCGACTCCTTCGTGCTGAATCTGGGCATCACTGAGCGCAACTTCCGGGGTCGCGGCCAGAACGTCGTGGCCCGCGCCGAATGGGGTTCGCTGCGCCAGCAGATCGACTTCCGCTTCACCGAGCCCAAATTCCTGGGTCGCGACGTGCGCGCGGGCTTCGACCTGTTCCACACCCGCTACGACCTCAGCAAATATTCGTCCTATGACTACCGTTCGACGGGCGGCGGGGTGCGCATCACCTATCCGCTGAACGGTTACGCCAGCTTCAGCGCCCGCTACTTCCTGAAGGATGACGAGGTCATCATCCCGTACGGCTATTGCGGCGGCGTCGGCGCCGGCTCGTCGGCCCTGTGCGATCAGGCGGGCTCGTACCTGAACTCCTCGGCGGGCTACACCCTGCTGGTGAACCGGTTGAACGATCCCGTGCGCCCGACGCGCGGCTGGACCGCCTCCCTGCGTCAGGATTTCGCCGGCATCGGCGGCGACGTGAACTACATCAGGACCGAGGCGGACGCCTCCTGGTACTATGGCATCCGTCCAAACTGGGTGGTCAGCTTCCAAGGCCAGACCGGCTACGTCAGCGGTTGGAACGGCGATCCGATCCGGATCAACGACCGCTTCTTCAAGGGCGGAAACACCTTCCGCGGCTTCGAGACGGCCGGCATGGGCGCGCGCGACCTGACCACGACCGACGCCCTGGGCGGCAACTTCTACGCCATCGGTACGGTCGAGCTGACCGTGCCGAACATGCTGCCCGATGAATACGGCATCAAGACCTCGCTGTTCGCGGACTTCGGCACGATCGGCAAGCTGGACGATCGCTATCTGATCGATCCCTCGACGGGTCTGCGTAACCCCAACATCGTCGACGATCTCGCCTTGCGCGCAGCGGCCGGCGTCAGCATCCACTGGCGTTCGCCGATGGGGCCGATCCGTTTCGACCTGTCCAAGGTCTTGAACCGCGAAGACTACGACAAGACCGAGACGTTCCGCTTCTCGACCTCCACCCAATTCTAACTGCGGTCTGACCGCCGTCACTAAGGCTTAGATTATGAAACTCATCGCCATCGGCGCCTTCGCCCTTGCTTCGCTGACCGCCTCGGCCGCCCTGGCCCAGTCGCAGGGCCCGGCCAATCCCGGCCCGGCCATCCCCGGCGTCTGCGTCTACTTCAACCAACGCGTCCTGGCCCAGTCGACCGTCGGCCAGGCCGTGCAGACCCGCATGGAACAGCTGGCCCAGGAAGTTCAGGGCGAGATTCAGCCCTACGCCACCACCATTCAGTCCGAAGCCCAGGCCCTGCAGCAAGGTGCCGCGACCATCCCGGCCGACCAGATGAACCAGCGCCGCCAGCAGCTGCAGCAGCGCATCCAGGAAGCCCAGCAACTGGAAGCCACGCGCGAGAATGAACTGCGCTACACCCTGGCTGAACAGCGCCGCAAGATTTCGGAGGCCATCGAGCCCCTGCTGGTCGCCGTCTATCAGGAGAAGGGCTGCGGCATCATGCTCGACCGTGAGAGCGTCTTCATCATGAACCCGGCCATGGACGTGACCGACACTGTGATCCAGCGCCTGAACGCCCAGCTGCCGACGCTGAGCTTCAACCGCATGCCGGTTCCGGCCCAGCCGCAGTCGTAAGACGGGCCATGCCCGATCCGAGGTTCTTTCAGACCCTGTCGCCCCTGACGGTCGCCGCCCTCGCCGAGCATATCGGCGGGGAGGTGGTCCGGGGCGGCGATGTCGCCATCTCGGCCGTTGCGCCCCTGTCCAGTGCGGACCGGGGCGCGATTGCGTTTTTAGGCGACCGCAAGTTCGCCGCTGCTCTGGCCGAGACGAGGGCCGGTTGCGTGATCGTGCCGTCGTCGGGCGTGGAGGCGGCGCCCGCTGACGCTGCTGTCATCGTGTCGGGCGAGGCTCAGGCCGCTTGGGCGCGGGCCTCGGCCCTGCTGCATCGGCCGGTCCGTCTGGATCGCGCCATCAGCGCCGCCGAGGCCGCCGAGGACGACACTGTGGTGATCGAACCGGGCGTGATCCTGGGCGAGGGCGTCCGCATCGGCCGGGGAAGCCGCATCGGCGCCAACACCGTGATCGGGCCGGGCGTGCAGATCGGTCGCGACTGCCTGATCAGCCCCGGCGTCACCGTCGGCTTCGCCCTGTTGGGCGACCGGGTAAAGCTGCTTGCGGGCGCGCGCATCGGCGAGGCGGGCTTCGGCGCCGCCGGGTCGAAGGCCGGGCCTGTCGACATTCCCCAACTGGGGCGAGTGATCCTGCAGGACGGGGTGACGGTCGGGGCCAACTCCTGCATCGACAGGGGCGCCTATGACGACACCGTCATCGGCGAGAACACCAAGATCGATAATCTGGTCATGATCGGCCACAACTGCGTCATCGGCCGCAATAACCTGATGGCGGCCCACACCGGCATCTCGGGGTCAGTCACCAGCGGCGACAACTGCATCTTCGGCGGCAGGGCGGGCGTGGGCGACCACATCACCATCGGCGAAGGCGCCCGCGTCGCGGCCGGCGGCGGCGTCCTGGCCGATGTTCCGCCGGGCGAGATCTGGTCCGGCTATCCCGCCAAGCCGCTTCGCCAGTTCTTGCGCGAGACGGTATGGCTGTCCAAACAGGCGTCCCAGAAGAAGGGCGCGAAGGAATCGAAAGCATGAGCGAAGACAACAAGATCGACTACGCCGAGGTGATGCGTCGCCTGCCGCACCGCTATCCCTTCCTGCTGGTCGATAAGGCTGAGGACTTCGTGGCGGCGACCTCCATCGTCGGCATCAAGAACGTCACCCACAACGAGCCCTTCTTCCCCGGCCACTTCCCGATCGATCCGGTCATGCCCGGCGTCCTGATCGTCGAGGCCATGGCCCAGACGGGCGCCCTGCTGATGTCCAAGTCGCTGGACGTGGCCGTGGCGGACAAGGTCATCATGTTCATGTCGATCGACGGCGTGCGCTTCCGCAAGCCCGCGCGTCCGGGCGACCAGCTGCGCATGGAGGTCAAGGTGATCAAGGCGCGCGGCGACGCATACAAGTTCCGCGGCGAGACCTTCATCGACGGCAAGCTGGCCGCCGAGGCCGAGTTCATGGCCATGGTCGTGACCGTGGCGGAGCCTGCCCAGTGACCATCCACCCGACCGCCGTGGTGGACGCCTCGGCGACCCTGGCGGACGGGGTCGAGATCGGCCCGTGGTGCACGGTCGGGCCGGGCGTGACCCTGGCCTCGGGCGTGCGTCTGGTCAGCCACGTCGTGATCCAGCAGGATGTGAGCGTCGGCGCGAACACGACCATCCACCCCTTCGCTGTCATCGGCGGCGATCCGCAGCACGGCGGCTACAAGGGCGAGCCGGTGCGGCTGGAGATCGGCGAGAACAACCTGATCCGTGAGCACTGCACCTTCAACCGTGGCACGCCTCAAGGAACGGGCGTGACGCGCGTCGGATCGAACAACCTGTTCATGACCGGCGCCCACGTCGGCCACGACTGCGTGGTCGGCGACAACGTGGTGATGGCCAACAACGCCACCCTGGGCGGCCACGCCCAGATCGGCGACAAGGTCTTCCTGGGCGGCCTGTGCGCCGTGCACCAGAACGGCCGGGTCGGGCAGGGCGCCATCGTCGGCGGTCTGGCCGCCGTGACGCGCGACGTCATTCCCTACGGCTCGGCCTGGGGCAACCACGCCAGCCTGCACGGCCTCAATCTGATCGGGCTGAAGCGCAAGGGCTACGGCAAGGACGCGGTGCGCCGCCTGCTGGCCGCCTATCGTGATCTGTTCGAGGGCGACGGCGTCTTCGCCGAGCGGTTGGATCGGGTCGAGCAGGCCTATGCCGACCTGCCCGAGATCATGGAGATCGTCGCCTTCATCCGTGACGGCGGCAAACGCCCGCTGTGCCTGCCGGGCGCGGAATGACGACCGCGCCCAAGCTGGCCCTGATCGCGGGTTCTGGCGATCTGCCCATCCGCGTCGCCCAGCGCTGCGAGGCGGAGGGGCGCGAGGTCTTCATCATCCGCCTGAAGGGCTTCGCCGACGCCCACCTGCACCGCTGGCCGGGGCAGGACTTCGGCATGGCCGAGATCGGCAAGATCCTGAAGGCCATGCGCGCCGAGGGGTGCCGGGCCGTCTGTCTGGCGGGCTATGTCAACCGGCCGGATTTCAAGACCTTAAAGCCTGATCTTAAGGGGCGTCCCTGCTGCCCGGCATCATCGCGGCGGCGTCCAAGGGCGACGACGCCCTGCTGCGCAAGATTCTGTCGGTGTTCGAGGATGAAGGCTTCGCCGTCGAGGGCGCGGACGACCTCCTAGGCGGCGAGATGCTGACGGCGGGCGCTTTGGGCCGTGTGGGGCCGACGGCGGAGCAGCTTCAGGACCTGAAGAAGGCGCTGCACGTCGCTGAAAAATCAGGCGAACTGGACATCGGTCAGGGCGCGGTCGTCTGCGACGGCCTGGTGCTGGCGGTCGAGGCGCAGGAAGGCACGGACGAGATGCTGCGGCGCGTGGCGCATCTGCCCGCCGACCTGCGCGGCTCGCCGGGTTTCGCGCGGGGCGCGTTGGGCAAGGCGCCCAAGCCGATCCAGGATCTCCGCGTCGACATGCCGGTGATCGGGCCGACCACGGTCGAACTGGCCGCCGCCGCGGGCCTGGCGGGGATCGGCGGGTTTGAGGGACGGCTGATCGTCATCGACCATGAGGGCTTGGTCGAAGCGGCCGATCGTCTGGGCCTGTTCGTCTGGGGCGTTGAGCGATGAGCCGTCCTCTGAAAGTGATGCTCGTGGCGGCCGAGGCTTCCGGCGACGCTCTGGGCGCCGGGCTGGCGCGGGCGCTGAAGACGCGGCTGGGCGACCACGTGGTCTTCGTCGGCGTGGGCGGCCCCAAGATGGCGGCCGAGGGCGTCGTCAGCCCCTTCGATATCGCCGAACTGTCGATCCTGGGCTGGATCGAAGGGCTGAAGGCTTATGGCCGGGTCAAGAAGCGCGTGGCCGAGACGGCGGCCCTGGCGGCGGCTGAAAAGCCCGACGCCGTGGTGCTGATCGATAGCTGGGGCTTCACCATCCGCGTGGCCCAGGCGATCCGCGCCGCCTCGCCGAAGACGCCGCTGATCAAATACGTCGGGCCGCAGGTGTGGGCCTCGCGACCGGGCCGGGCCAAGACGCTGGCCGGGGCGGTGGATCACCTGCTGGCCCTCTATGCGCTCGACGCGCCCTGGTTCGAGAAGGCGGGCTTGCCGACGACCGTTGTCGGCTCGCAGGCGCTGCACGTCGATATGGCGGGTGCCGACGGCGCCCGTTTCCGCGCGGCGCGGGGCATTGCGGCGGATGCGCCGCTGCTGCTGGTCCTGCCGGGCAGCCGACCCAGCGAGATCACGCGCATGACGCCCGTCTATGAAGACGCGGCTAAGCGTCTGAAGGCCGAGATCCCGGGGTTGGAGGTCGCCGTCGTCGCGGCGGGCACTGTCGCCGCCGATGTGGCGGGCTGCGTCGCCGCCTGGCCGTTCCGCGCCCATGTCGTGCAGGAAGCCGACAAGTACGACGCGATGAAGGCTGCGAACGCCGCCCTGGCCACCAGCGGCACGGTCTCGACCGAACTAGCCCTGGCGGGCGCGCCCATGGTCATCGCCTACAAGATCGACGGGCTGAGCTACGCTCTGATGAAACGGCTGGTGACGGCCAAACACATCACCCTATTCAACATCGCCGCCGATGAGGCCATCGCGCCGGAGTTCATCCAGCATGAGGCGACGCCGCAGGCCCTGGCCAAGGCGGTCGGGCGGTTGCTGACCGATCCCGAGGCGGCGGCCGATCAGGCGCGTCGTCAGACCGAGGCGCTGAACCTGATGGGACGCGGCGGGCCGGACCCGTCGGAACTGGCGGCCGATGCCGTGCTGCGGGTGATCGCGACGAAGGCGGGCTGATCCCTTACTCCCCGCTCATCCCGGCGGAGGCCGGGATCCAGTAAGAACCACGCGCGCGGTTCCTGGCCGATTGTGCGGGCGTCACCGTGGCTAGGCCTGTGACTGTGGCCAAAGCACTGGGTCCCGGCGTCCGCCGGGATGAGCGGTTTTTGAGGACTTAGGCCAGCAAGGCTCGAGTCGCGGTTTCCACGTCGGCCTGACGCATCAGGCTTTCGCCAACCAGCAGGGCGCGGGCGCCGGCCTTGGTGACGCGCGCTACGTCCTGCGGTGTGAACAGTCCGCTTTCGGCGACCAGCAGCGCGCCGGCCGGGCTCATCGCCGCCAGTTGCTCCGTCGTCGCCAGATCGACCTCGAAGGTCCGCAGCGAGCGGTTGTTGACGCCGATCAAGGCGTCGTCGCGGCCCTCGACCAGTTGGGCGGCGCGCGCCATCTCATCCGCGTCGTGGGTCTCGATCAGGGCGTCCATGCCCCAGCGGGTCGCCTCGGCCAGCAACTCGGCGGCCAGGGCGTCGTCCACCATGTCCATGATGATCAGGATGCAGTCGGCGCCCAGCGCCCGGCTCTCGGCCACCTGCCACGGATCGACCAGAAAGTCCTTGCGCAGGCAGGGCAGGGCCACCGCCGCGCGCGCGGCGGTCAGATAGGCGTCGTCGCCCTGGAAGCTCGGCCCATCGGTCAGCACGGACAGGCAGGCGGCGCCGCCGCGCTCATAGGCCTGCGCCAGGACGGGCGGGTCGAAGTCGGCGCGGATCAACCCCTTGGACGGGCTGGCCTTCTTGATCTCGGCGATCAGGGCCGGGCGGCCGGTTTCGGCGAACCGGCGGGCCAGGGCGGCGCGGAAGCCGCGTGGCGCCGAGGCTTCACGGGCGCGGGCCTCAACGGCGTCCTGCGAAACGGCGGCCTTGCGGGCGGCGACATCCTCGCGCTTGTAGGCGGCGATGCGGTCCAGAACGTCGCTCATCAGGCGTCCTCGTCTTCGATCGGCGCGTGGGAGACGCGCACCAGTTCAGCCAGGGCGGCGGCGGCGCGGCCGTCATCGATGACGGCGGCGGCCAGTTCGGCGCCGGATTTCAGGTCTTCGGCCCGCCCGGCCACGACCAGGGCGGCGGCGGCGTTCAGTAGGACGATGTCGCGATAGGGGCCGCGCTCGCCTGCCAGCAGGGCGGTCAGGGCCGCCGCGTTATGCTCGGCGTCGCCGCCGCGCAGGTCGTCCAGCGTGGCCAGCGGCAGTCCGGCGTCGGCGGGCGTGACGGTGAAGCGGCGCACGGCGCCGTCCTTCCATTCCGCCACCTCGGTCGGACCCGTGGTGGTCAGCTCGTCCAGACCCTGGCCGTTGACGGTCCAGGCTCGCTTGGCGCCCAGGCGGCCCAGAACCTCGGCCAGCGGCTCCAGCAGGGCGGGGTCATAGACGCCCATGACCTGATGCGTGGCGCCTGCCGGATTGCACAGCGGACCCAGGAGGTTGAACACGGTGCGGAAGCCGATCTCGCCGCGCACCGGCCCGACGTGACGCATGGCGCCATGATAGGTCGGTGCGAACAGGAAGGCGACGCCGGCCCGGTCCAGCGCCCGCGCCTGCTGGGCGGGCGTGGCGTCCAGATTGACGCCCAGGGCGGCCAGAACGTCGGACGAGCCGGACTTGGAGCTGACGGCGCGGTTACCGTGCTTGGCGACCTTCAGGCCCGCGCCCGCCAGCACGAAGGCGGCCGCCGTCGAGACATTGTAGGTGTGCTGGCCGTCGCCGCCGGTGCCGCAGGTGTCGATCACCTGATCGAACGGGTGGTTCAGCGACAGGGCGGCCTCGCGCATGGCGCTGGCGAAGGCGACGATCTCGTCCACCGTCTCGCCGCGGATGCGCAGGGCGGTGACGGCGGCGGTGACCTGGGACGGGGTCGGTTCGCCGCGCAGGCAGGCGGCGAAGAAGGCCTTGGCCTCGTCCAGGGTCAGAACCTGGCCGTCGACCAGCTTGGCCAGCAGGGGCTTTATGGTGTCCATCACACGCTCGCCAGATTCTTCAGGCTGGAATGGCGCTTGACGCCCGCCAGGTCCAGGAAGTTGGCGATCATCTCGTGGCCGTGTTCGGTGGCGATGGATTCCGGGTGGAACTGGACGCCGTGGATGGGGCGCGTGCGGTGCGACAGGCCCATGATCTCGCCGTCCTCGGTCCAGGCGGTGACCTCCAGCGCGTCGGGCAGGGTCTCGCGTCGCACGGCCAGGGAGTGGTAGCGCGTCGCCGTGAAGGGCGAGGGCAGGCCGCCGAAGACGCCGCGTCCTTCATGCAGGATGGGCGAGGTCTTGCCGTGCATCAGGGTCTTGGCGCGCACCACCTCGCCGCCAAAGGCCTGGCCGATCGACTGATGGCCCAGGCAGACGCCGAGGATGGGCATGGTCTCGGCGGCGGTCTCGATCAGCGACAGGCAGATGCCCGCCTGATCGGGGGCGCAGGGACCGGGCGACAGCAGGACGGCCTCGGGCTGCAGGGCCCATGCCTCTTCGACCGTCAGGTCGTCGTTGCGGACGACATGCGTCTGGGCGCCCAGCTCTGCGAGGTAGTGGACGAGGTTATAGGTGAAGCTGTCGTAGTTATCGACGACGAGGATCATGGCGAAGGCTTCTTGAAGACGGGGAGGCAGGGCGGCCCAAGCATGGAAGGCAAACGGGCCGATTGAAAGCGGACGTTAAGCTGTCCGGGCGATACAGGAGCATCGCCATCGGAAGAAATCCGTCTTGACCCCTGTAGAATGCATCCGTGACGCCCGCGCCCTGTTGAACGAGGCGCCGAGCGAGCCACCCAAGCCGCTGCGCCTGCTGGCGGCGGCCGCCTTCGCCGCGACGACGGCGGTTCTGTTGGCCGGAACCATGGTCGTGGGCCCCGGCGTATCGTTTGACCAGGCTGCCACGGTTTCCAATCCTTAGCCGTCAGAACCCTGGCCGCGCGTGGTCGCGGTGAATCGCCACGCGTCCTCGGCCGCCTTCATCGGCGCGCGGGCTTTCGCCAGCGTTTCAGCATATTCGGCGGCCGGATCGCTGTCGGCGACAACGCCCGCGCCGGCCTGAACGAAGATCTGGCCCTTGGCGAACATTGCGGTGCGCAGGACGATGCAGATGTCCGCCTCGCCATTGGTCGAGATGTAGCCGACGCCGCCGCCGTAACCGACGCCGCGCTTTTCGCTTTCAAGCTCGTCGATGACCTCCATGGCCCGCACCTTGGGCGCGCCCGATAGGGTGCCGGCGGGCAGGGCGGCCAGAAGGGTGTCCACCGCGTCCAGCTTCGGATCGGCGGCGCCGATCACGTTGGAGACGATGTGCATGACCTGGCTGTAGCGCTCGACCACGAAGCTTTCCGTGACCTCGACCGAGCCGGGCGAGGAAACGCGGCCCACGTCGTTGCGGCCCAGGTCCAGCAGCATCAGGTGCTCGGCCCGCTCCTTGGGGTCGGCCAGCAGTTCGGCCTCCAGGGCTTGATCCAGTTCGGGCGTGGCGCCGCGCGGACGCGTGCCCGCCAGCGGACGGATGGTGACCCGCCCGTCTTTCAGTCGGACCAGGATTTCCGGGCTGGAGCCTGCCAGCTGGAAATCCACATAGTCGAGGAAGAACAGATAGGGCGACGGGTTGCCGCGACGCAGCGACCGGTAGAAGGCGAACGGGTCCTGGCTCCAGGGCGCCGAGAAACGGTGCGCCAGCACGACCTGGAAGATGTCGCCCGCGGCGATGTAGTCCTTGGCCCGCGCCACCATGCGGCCGAAGGCGGCCTCATCGACGGGGAGTGGAAGTCGGGCGCCGCAACGGGCTCGACCTCGCGCTGGATCGGCAGGGGGCCGCGCAGGCGGTCCTCGAAATCCTCCAGCCGGGCCTCGGCGGCGGCGTAGGCCTGAGCCGGGTCCGTCACCGTGTCGGGATAGGCGGCGGCGATCAGGACGATCTCGTGCTTCACCGAATCGAAGATGGCGACCAGCGCCGGGCGCGCCATGACCGCGTCGGACAGATCCAGCGGGTCCGGGTTGGCCGGGCCCAGCGGCTCCAGCAGGCGCACCATGTCATAGCCGAACACGCCGAACAGACCGGCGGCCATGGGGGGCAGGTCAGCGGGCAGCTCGAACTTCGTCGCCGCGATCAGGGCGCGCAGGGAGTCCAGCGCGGGCCGGTCTTCCGGCGTGAAGGTTTCCGTCAGGACGTCGGCGCCGCGCGCGATCTCGGCCTTGCCGTCCCGACAGCGCCAGACCACGTCGGGCGACAGGGTGACGAAGGAATAGCGGCCGTTGACGGCGCCGCCTTCGACGGACTCGAACAGGCTGGCGTAGCGCCGCCCGTGCCCGACCTTCAGGAAGGCCGAGACGGGTGTTTCAAGATCATCGACCAGACGGCGGACCAGAACCTGGGGGCGGCCCGCCGTCAGGCCGGCGATGAAGGCGTCGCGGTCTTGCAGCATTACTTCTTGGCGGGAGCGGCCGGGGCCGCCGCCGGAGCGGCGGGGGCTTCGACGCCCAGGGCCTGAAGGGCCAGGGCCGGGTCATTGCGCGACTTGGTGCGTGCGGCGGCGGCGGCGATGGTGCGGTCAGCCATCGTGTTGGCCAGTTCCTCGGTCAGGCGCGCCCGGGCTTGTTCAGCCAGCGGCGCCGCCTGCGCCGGATCAGCGGCGTGGATGGCGTCGACACGGCCGACGACGAAGCTGTCCTGGGCCTGCTGACCCGAGAACACCTGGCCCTTGGACTGACCGAACAGACCGCGCAGCACGCCGTCGCCGACCTGAGCCTGCGACTCGCGGCTTTGCTGGACGGCGGTGCGGACCGTCAACTGGGCGCCGGCGTCGGCGGCGACCTTGGCGATGTCTTCACCGGCGCGGATGCGACCGGCCAGCTCTTCAGCCTTGGCCGACAGCAGGCGGGCGTTCTCACGCATCGTCCATTGCTGGCCCAGAGGCGCGCGCACTTCGTCCAGCGTCGGCAGGGCCGACGGGCGGATCTCGTCCAGACGGACTGCGAAATACTGGCCGTCACCGGCGTCGATGACGTCGCTTTCGCCGCCCTTGGACAGGGCGTAGGCGCTTTCCAGAACTTGACGCGGGGCGTTCATCGGCTGGCCGTCCGGCAGTTGGCCCTGTTCGGTGAAGGGCGGCAGCTGGATGACGCGGGCCTTGGCGGCGGTCGCGGCGTCGGCCAGGTTCTTGCCTTCCTGACGCGCCTTCTCGAACTGTTCGACCTTGGCGTAGGTCGCGGCCTTCACCGCTTCGGCCTGAAGCTCCTGAACCACGGCGGCGCGGGCGCTCTCCAGCGACACGGCCTGGCCAGCCTGGATCGCGGCGACCTTGGCGACCGTAAAGCCCAGACGGCCCTGGATGGGCGCCGACACCTGATCGGCGGCCAGGGCGAAGACGGCGGCGCCGACGGCGGGGTCGCCCACGGCGGCCTGCGGCGTGGCCTTGTAGTCGCCCAGTTGAATGTTGTTGGCCTTGGCCACCTCGGCCGGAGCCTTGCCGGCGCGCAGGTCGGCGGCGATCTTGTCGGCGGCTTCCTTGGTCGGGACCGTCAGGGTCACGAAGGTGCGCTTCTCCGGTTCGGCCAGGGCGGCCTTGCGGAACTCATAACGCTCCTTGATTTGCTCTTCGGTGATCGCCGGGCGGGCGTCGTTCGGGCCCGGCGAGAACAGGACCAGCGAGATCATGCGAAACTCGGGGCTGCGCAGGCGCGCCTCGTTTTCCTTCATGAAGGCGGTCAGCTGGGCGTCGGTCGGCGCGCCGGCGCGGCCCGCCATGGCTTGAGTGACCGAGAACCAGCGGCCGTCGCGCGTTTCCAGCGCCTGGCCCGCCAGCAGGGCGGCGTAGACGCGCGGCGCCTGCAGGCCAGCGAAGACGGCGGAGCCGACGTGGGCGGTGACATACTGGTCGCGCAGGTCGTCTTCCAGCATTTCGGACGTCAGGTTCTGCTGGGCCAGGGCCTGGGCGTACAGGTCTTTGTCGAACTGGCCCGTGATCTGGTTGAAGAAGGCGGGAATCTTGCGGATCTGGGCCAGGATCAGTTCCTTGCCCGGACGGATGCCGGCCTTATAGGCCCAGTCCAGGAAGCCCAGTCGCTGGGTCTGGCTGTCGAGATACTGCTGGTGCAGGTTCTCCTTGACCATGTCGTCATAGCTGACGGGACGGCCGGCCTGTTCCTGAAGATTGGCGCGCACGCGCTCGAAGTCGGCGCGGAACTGCCCCGAATCCACGCTGCGGTCGCCGGCGCTGATGATGTGACGCGGCCCCAGGTTGGCGAAGATGTCGGATTGGGCGCCGACCACCAGGAAGCTGAGGATGATCAGGGCGAACAGGCCTGCGGCCCATTTCGACTTGGCGAAGTTTCGGAAGTACGTGATCATCGAAAAGAACCTGACGAGGGCCGGCGTCAAAGGGGCGCCAAGGGTCGCGTATAGGGGGTGCGGGGCCGCCGCCGCAAGTGAGGCCTGACGACATCTTGGCTTCTGTCGCGCTCGCCACTAGACAAGCCGCATGACACAATCTGTGAAGCTGGTCGCCGGCAACTGGAAAATGAACGGTCTGGGCGCGAGCCTGGCCGAGGCTGAAACTCTTGCAAAGGCGCTGAATGAGCAGGCTGCGGCCTGCCGCGTGGCCTTGTGCCCGCCGGCCACCCTGATCGACCGGATGGCGCAGGCGCTGAAGGGCAGCGTCGTCGAGATCGGCGGGCAGGACTGCCACGCCGAGGCGTCGGGCGCCTACACCGGTTCGGTCTCGGCCGAGATGGTTCGCGAGGCGGGCGCCGGTCTGGTGATTCTCGGCCACTCGGAACGTCGCGCCGGGTTCGGCGAGACGGACGCCGATGTCGCCGCCAAGGTCGAGGCCGCCCTGGCCGCTGGTCTGGAGCCCATCATCTGCATCGGCGAGACGCTTCAGGAGCGCGAAGCCGGGCAGGCGGTCGAGGTCGTCAGCCGTCAGGTCGCCGGTTCGCTGCCGGCCTCGCTGGCGGGCAAGGCTTTTGCAGTCGCCTATGAGCCGGTCTGGGCCATCGGCACCGGCCTGACGCCGACGCTGGAGCAGATCGAAGAGGTCCACGCCGCCGTCCGCGCCGCCATGATCGCCAAGCTGGGGAGGGCGGCCGCGCCGCGCCGATCCTGTACGGCGGCTCGGTCAAGCCGTCGAACGCCAAGGAGATCCTGGCCGTGGCCGAGGTCGGCGGCGCCCTGGTCGGCGGCGCCTCGCTGAAGGCCGAAGACTTCCTGGGCATCATCCGGGCGGCCTGAGCGCGCGGACCGTTTGCTCGAAACCCTCAACGGTGTTAGAGGCCGCCGCTTGATCGGCGCGTTTCTGCGCCCACATGAATGACGCCATGCTCCAGACCATTCTGCTCGTCGCGATGATCATCATCTCGGTCTCTCTTTCGGCCGTGATCCTGCTGCAACGTTCCGAGGGCGGCGCCCTGGGCATGGGCGGCGGGCCGTCGGGCTTCATGACGGCGCGTGGCGCGGGCAACCTTCTGACCCGGGTGACGTCGATTTTGGCCGTGGCCTTCTTCGTCTGCGCCATCGGCCTGACGATCGCAGGCAACTATGCGCGCGGGTCGCAGTCGGTGATCGACGCCGACGCCGTCGGCTCCATCGCCCTGGATCAACCTGAGCAGACGGCCCCGGCGCCCGAAGCCGCTCCGGCGACCCCGGCCGCTCCGGCCGCCCCGTCGCTCGACGATCTGGAAGCCAGCCTGCCCGCCGGCCAGGGCGCGCCCGCCCAGTAAAGGCGTCGCCGCCATCGAGTTTGGGGAAGCGCGCCGCGAGGCGCGCTTTCTTCTTTGATCAACAGTTGGATTTGTTCAGAGCCGCTCTCCGCTCAGGACGAATCATGGAGTAAGGTGTCCGCCCATGGCTCGCTATGTGTTCATCACCGGCGGCGTGGTTTCCTCTCTTGGAAAAGGCCTCGCTTCCGCCGCTCTCGGCGCTCTTCTGCAGGCGCGCGGCTACAAGGTCCGCCTGCGTAAGCTGGACCCTTATCTCAACGTCGATCCGGGCACGATGAGCCCTTATCAGCACGGCGAGGTCTTCGTGACCGACGACGGCGCCGAGACGGACCTCGACCTGGGCCACTATGAGCGCTTCACCGGCGTCTCGGCGGCCAAGTCGGACAACATCACGACCGGCCGCATCTATCAGACGATCATCGAGAAAGAGCGTCGCGGCGATTATCTGGGCGCGACCGTCCAGGTGATTCCGCACGTCACCGACCAGATCAAGCAGTTCTGCCTCAACCCGGCCAAGACCGACGCGGGCGAGGATGTGGACTTCGTTCTGGTCGAAATCGGCGGCACGGTCGGCGACATCGAGGGTCTGCCCTTCTTCGAAGCCATCCGTCAGCTGGAGCAGGACCTGCCGCGCGGCCAGTCGTGCTTCGTCCACCTGACCCTGCTGCCCTTCATCAAGACCGCCGGCGAGATGAAGACCAAGCCGACGCAGCACTCGGTCAAGGAGCTCCGCTCCATCGGCATCCAGCCCGACATCCTGCTGTGCCGCTGCGAGGCGCCGATTCCGGCCGATGAAAAGCGCAAGATCGCCCAGTTCTGCAACGTTCGTCCCGACAGCGTCATTCAGGCGATGGACTCGGCCGACATCTACGCCGTGCCGCTGGACTATCACCGCGAGGGTCTGGACACCCAGGTGCTGGCCCACTTCGGCATGGACGACGCCCCGGCGCCCGAACTGTCTGGCTGGAACGAGATCGTGCGTCGCCGTCTGCACCCGGACGGCGAAGTCACCATCGCCGTGGTCGGCAAATACACTGTCCTGAAGGACGCCTATAAGTCGCTGATCGAGGCGCTGCAGCACGGCGGCGTCGCCAACAACGCCAAGGTCAATATCGACTGGATCGAAGCCGATACCTTCGAGGGCGATCCGCAGGCCTGCGCCGAACGTCTGGAAGGCGCCCACGCCATTTTGGTGCCGGGCGGCTTCGGGGAGCGCGGCGCGGAGGGCAAGATCGAGGCGGCGCGCTATGCTCGCGAGCGCAAGATTCCTATTTCGGCATCTGCTTCGGCATGCAGATGGCGGTGATCGAGGCGGCGCGGAACCTGGCGGGCTTCCCCAAGGCGACCTCGACTGAGTTCGGCCCCGCGGACGAACCCGTCGTCGGCCTGATGACCGAGTGGGTTCAGGGCAATGAGCGCGTCAAGCGCGAGCAGGGCGGGGACCTGGGCGGCACCATGCGCCTGGGCGCTTACGCTTCGACCCTGGCGCCGGGCTCCAAGATCGCCGAGATCTACGGCCAGACCGATATCAATGAGCGCCACCGTCACCGTTATGAGGTGAACATCAACTACCGCGAGGCGGTGGAGGAGAAGGGCGGTCTGTTCTTCGCCGGCATGTCGCCCGACGGCGTCCTGCCTGAAACGGTCGAGCGTCGGGATCACCCTGGTTCATCGGCGTGCAGTACCACCCCGAGTATCGCAGCCGCCCCTTCGCCCCGCACCCGCTGTTCGCCAGCTTCATCGCGGCGGCCCTGGTGCAGAGCCGGCTGGTCTGATCACAGACGATTGTAGCGGTGTTATCCGGTTTTCGTGTCAACCTGTCGTTAACGATCTGGAACGACGCCCATGGCCGGAAACATTCTCTACTTCCTGCATCGCCACTTTCGTGCGGTGTTCGCGATCAGCGTCACGCTGGGCGTGGTGCTGGCTTTTGCGATGGCGCGCACGATGTTGCGTCTGATCGGCGGGATCTAGGAAGCGGCGATCAGGAGAGCCTGGTTAGGGCGTCGCCTTTGTGGGCTGCGGCATGGTCTGTCTTGTCGCTGGCGATTTCGTATTGGGGCGTGTCGTGTGATGCACGTCGTCTGTGCCCTTTGTAATCAAAGTCCTGGCGATGGATGCGGATGATTTTACCGCTCACTCGGCCGGCTTCTGAATTCCAGCTGACATGATCGCCGATTGAGAAATCCGCCATTATCTCCCTGCCTCCAGAGGTCATAGAAGACGCCGTTGTCCGATGATCATCTTGAACATGTCGTCGAGCGCCGAAAGCAGATATCCACCAAATCCAGTCATGCTCAGTGAACCCGTCAACGCCATGTGGGTTGCGGCGGATAGAGGTCACGATGGCGGGAGCTTCTGGGCGCGGGGTCTGCCCTAAAGCGACAGACCAGCTGAGGCTGCGCGCTGAGTACGGCGCACGGTGATGAGTTTCTATTAGTTTCCAGACAGGAGTTTGCAGGGATGTTGCTGAAGGATCGGGTGGCGATCGTAACGGGTTCGGGCGGGGGTCTGGGCCGCTGTCACGCGCTGTATCTGGCCTCGCAGGGCGCGCGGGTCGTGGTCAATGATCTGGCCGAGGCGGCGGCGCAGGGCGTGGTCGATGAGATCGTCGGGGCGGGCGGCCAGGCGATGGCGGCGGCGGGGTCGGTGACCGACGTGGACGCGGTCCAGGCGATGGTCGATGCGGCGATGCAGGCGTGGGGCCGCATCGACATCCTGGTCAACAACGCCGGCATCCTGCGCGACAAGAGCTTCGCCAAGATGACGATGGACGACTTCCGACTGGTGGTGGACGTGCACCTGATGGGCGCCGCCATCTGCTCCAAGGCGGTGTGGGAGATCATGCGCGCCCAGACCTACGGCCGCATCGTCATGACCACCTCGTCGTCGGGCCTGTACGGCAACTTCGGCCAGGCCAACTACGGCGCGGCCAAGCTGGCCCAGGTCGGGCTGATGCAGACCCTGGCTATCGAGGGCGCCAAATACGACATCAAGGTCAACGCCCTCGCCCCGACGGCGGCGACGCAGATGACGGCGGGCATCCTGTCCGAAGAGGTGCTGAAGGCGCTGGACCCGGCGCTGGTCAGCCCCGGCTTGCTGGCCCTGGTCAGCGAGGACGCTCCGACGCGCGCCATCCTGTGCGCCGGCGCCGGCCACTTCGCCACGGCCAACATCACCCTGACGCAGGGCGTGCGCATCGGCGGGGCCGAGGACGCCGGCGAACAGCTGATCGCGCGTTGGGCCGAGGCGGCTGACCGCACCGGCGAGACGGTCCCCTCCTTCGGCTTCCAGCAGGCGGCCCAGGAAATGGCCTCGGCGGGCGTGGAAGGCCCGGTGACGGCGTGAAGCGGGCCTAGAAGCTGTCGTTGCTCATGGCGCCGGTCAGGTCGCTGGCTGATATGGCGGCGGCCAGCCACGGGCCGACCTTGGGAAGCTCGAACTCGAAGAAGTAGAGGCAGGCGGTCAGCTTGCCTGCGTGGAAGGCGTCGGCGGGCGCCTGGCTGGCCGCCCTGGCCTGATCCAGCCACAGCCAGGCCATGACGACATGGCCGAACGCGCGCAGGAAGGCGGTCGCATTGTCCATGCGGATCGCTTCGGGCAGGTTCTGGATCGCCCGCAAAGCGCGCAGGATATCCTGCCAGGCGGCGCGCAGGGCGTCGGCGGCGGCGGCCAGATCGGCGTTCTGTGCGGCCTGGTCACAGGTCTCGCCCAGGCGGCGTTCCAGCACCGCAAGCCCGGCGCCGTCGGCGCGCAGGATCTTGCGGCCCAGCAGGTCGAGCCCCTGAATGCCGGTCGTGCCTTCGTGGATCGGGTTCAGCCGGTTGTCGCGATAGAGCTGCTCCACGTCGAAGTCCCGCGTGTAGCCGTATCCGCCGTGAATCTGGATGGCGATGTCGTTGGCGGCGAGGCCGTATTCCGACGGCCAGGTCTTGGCCACCGGGGTCAGCAGGCCCAGCAGGGCGGCGGCGTCCGGATCGTCGTGCTGATCGACCAGTTTGGCGCAATACAGGCACAGGGCCAGCGCGCCTTCGGCATAGGCTTTCTGCGTCAGCAGCATATGGCGAACGTCGGGGTGTTCGATGATGGCGACCGAACCGGCGTGGCCCGGCCGCTGGCCCTGCAGCCGCTCCTGCGCATAGGCAAGCGCATGGCGATAGCCGCGATAGCCCAAGGCGGCGGCGCCCAGCCCCACGCCGATGCGCGCCTCGTTCATCATTAGGAACATCTGTTGCAGGCCGCGTCCCGGCTCGCCGATGCGCCAGCCGATCGCGCCTTCACCCTCGCCGAAGTTGAGCAGGCAGTTGGCCGTGCCGCGATAGCCCATCTTGTGATTGAGGCCCGCCACGCTGATGTCGTTGCGCTGACCGTCCGGAAGCACCTTGGGCACGATGAAGAGCGACAGGCCCTTGGTGCCGTCCGGCAGGGCGCCGTCGTCCAGCGGGATCTTGGCGAGCACCAGATGGACGATGTTGTCGCTGATGTCCTGGTCGCCGCCCGAGATCCACATCTTGTTGCCCGACAGGCGATAGCGGGCGCCCAGTTCGTCCTCGCCGTCGGCCACGGCCCGGGTGCGCACGTCCGCCAGGTTCGAGCCGGCCTGAGGCTCCGACAGGCACATGGTGCCGAACCACCGGCCCGCGATCTGGGGCAGGGCGAAGGCCTCGACCTGAGCCGGCGTGCCGAACTCGGCGATCAGGCGCGCATTGGCCGTCGTCAGCATCGCATAGGCCGCCGTGGCGATATTGGCCGCGCCGAAGAAGGCGAACGACGCCGAACAGGCGAGATAGGGCAGGCCCAGCCCGCCCAACTGCTCGCTGAACCCGGCCGAGAACAGGCCGAGTTCGGCATACTGCTTCAGAGCGGTTTTGATCGCAGGCAGGGTGATCACCCGCCCATCCTCCAGCCGAGGCTCGGCCGCATCAGCCGCCTTGTAGTGAGGCAGGAACAGATCGACAGCCAGCGATTCGGACAGGTCCAGCACCGCGTCGATGCTTTCGCGACTGTGATCGGCGAAGGCCGGCGCCTGGAACAGCTTCTCCATCTTCAGCCAGTCATTCAGCATGAAATCCAGGTCGCGACGGACGATCAGCGGATGGGTCATGCGGTCAGGGCTCCGGGGCGACGGTCGTGGCGGTCCGGCACGACTAATCCCCGCGTTGGCGGCTTGATCGATGCCTGATAGCCGATGGTTGGATTGTTGGACAAAGACAGGCGGCAAATCAACTGCAGCGCCTGAAGGCTGTTCACCGGGCGTTGGAGGAAGAGATTCTCAGCGGCCGCATCCCGACGGGACCGCCTTGGCCGTCGGAAAGGGCTGGTGGGCTAGGGAAACCTTAGGGCGCGCCTTGATCGAAATGCCCGGGCAGGTTGGCCGACCTGCCCGGGCCGCCGCTTAGAACGTGCGGCTCAGTTTGATGAAAGCCGTCCGTCCTGCGAAGTCATAGGACGACACCAGCGGTGCGTTTCCAAACACGGAGTACCAAGAGGTCGCCGAGATTTCGGGCGGATTGACGTTGAAGACGTTTCGAACGCCAAAGGTCGCCGTCCATTCATGGGCGCGAACCTGGGCTGAGAGATGATGCAAGAAATAGTTGGGCGTCCGCAGGTTGTAGATCGACGTCGCCGGGTCGAGCTTTCGACGTTCGTAGCCGCTCATCTCGCCCACCCATTCGGTACCCCAGCGAACAAGCCAGTTGTCCACGCTATAGGCTAGGTCGGCCGTGCCGCTGTAACGGGGGACCCGATATCGCCGGCGCTATTGATTGCGGGTTCGTCGTCGAACAGCATCTGTTCCTGAGTGGGCGTGTAGCTCACGGCCACGTTGAGGGCGACCTGGCCGGGGCCGACGTCGTTTCGATAGCGCAGATTGTAGTCCAGACCCTTGACGACATCCGTGGCTATATTGACGTAGGAGTCGATGACACGCAGATATCCGGTTTGCTGGTCGCGACTGATCAGACGGCAGAGCCCCGTCCGTGCTTTGAACTCGTCCGGCGTTGATGCGTAGCAGTCGGTCATGATGTTGGCCGAGCCGAGGCGAGAGACGCCATTATTGACTTCGATCTCGTAGTAATCGACCGCCACAGCCAGATCGCCCCAGCCTTGCTTAAGGCGCGGCGTGAAGACTGCGCCCAAGGAGAGATTGCTGCTGGTTTCAGCGGATAGGCCAGTGGCGGCGCCGCCACGCTGAATGACGGTGATGCTGCCTTTTTGTGTGAAACCGGGCGCCAGGCCTTCCGAAGCGCAGTTCGCCTTGATGTAGGCGTCCTTGCTCTCGAAATTGTTGCACGGGTCCAAAAGAGCGTTGCCGAAACTGGAGGTGTCGCCGACGTATTGTTCATAAAGGGCCGGCGCGCGATACGAGGTTCCGTAGGATGCGCGGAAGTTCAGCCAGTCGTTCGTCTTCCAGAAGAGGCCCAATTTGTAGGTCGTGTCGTCTCCGTACGAATCGTAATCGGTGTACCGGTAAGACGCGGTCAGGTTCAGGTCCTGAACCATCGGCAAGTCTTTAAGCAGGGGAACGTCAATCTCACCGAAGGCCTCAATCACAGAATCATCGCCTTTGGTGATGCCTGCGGATGTATAGTTGAGGATATCGGAGGCGCGCGACGCTTCAGACGGAGTGTCTAACAGCGAGGCATGACGGTATTCGGCGCCGAAATACGCCATCACCTGTCCGGCCGGCAAGGTCCAGAGCGGTCCATCGAATCCGGCGGCCAGGACGGTTTCTTCATACTTCGTCTTGCCGATGTCCACCGGGGAGACATAAGCGAAGAAGTCGGCCGGAACCTTGCCTTTCAGAAGGGCTGCCGAGAGGGCGGGCGCGGCGACGCAGCCCGGGTTTTTGGCGAGTTCGCGACAGACGAACCGGCCGTCGGGACCCACCACTACGTCAAGCGCTTCTGACAGTCGGCTCTTCAAATACTGCGGCTGGCGATATTCGGCGTCGGATCGGGCGAAGCTGAGATAGGCATCATACCGCCAGCCGTCCATGCGCGTGATGTCGCCCTTCAGGCCGACGACGTGACGCTGGAAGTCCACCGTCTGGTGCGCTGTATTCTGTTCAAGAGTGAACGCCTTGACCGCGACGTCCTTGCCCTTGCTCATGCCTTCGTCGGCGCCGTAGCGGCTCCAAGACAGGCTGTTTGGAAGCAGGGGGCTGCCTACCGCATAGTCGGGGTTAAATTGCCGCGTGCCGGTTTGGTATGACTCGCGACGCGAATACATGGTCTCTAGATAAAGTTCAGCGTCGCCCAGGGCGTTGAGGCCGTAGCCGCCTTCGGCGTAGAGGTTGAGGGTCTTGGTCGGCGAAATCAGAGAGCGGTTCAGCATCCGGTCGTCGAATGAATCGCGCACGTCGAGGTTGACCCCCGTGCCGCCCACGCCTTCCCATCCGACAAACCCGGTATCAACGGCCGAGTTTGGGCGCCAGCGGTTGAACTGGGTTCCCACGGCTCCGGGGCGCCGACGCCTGTACGCGTGCCTGTGCCGATCAGATTAATCGAGGCCCCTGAGCCGTTCGTCGGAAAGCATTTGGCCTTCCCTGTGTTCGGGTCGATGTAATCGAGGCTGGCCCCTGTCTGCGGATTGCGCTGCATAAGGCGGTTGCAGAGGGTGAAGTCGCGATCCCTCAACGTCATTTCATTTCGTTCGAAATAATCAGCCGCCCCGCTCAATCGCCAGTTCGCGCCGCGCAAACCCCCTACGACGGACAGGCGGCTGCTCATGCCGGCCCCATCTGCGTCCATAGGGACATTGGCCGTGGCTTCGACGGACAAGCCTTCAAAGTTCTTGCGGGTCTGCAGATTGATGACCCCTGCGACGGCGTCCGAGCCGTAAACGGACGATGCCCCGTCCCGCAGGACTTCGACGCGTTCGATCATGGCGCTGGGCAGGACGTTGAGGTCAGCCGCCCCTACCGAGCCGCGCGTGCCTGCGGGAGAGACGCGTCGGCCGTTGAGCAGCACCAAGGTGCGAGTGGGGCTCATGCCGCGTAGGCCGATGGTGTTCACCCCGGCGCCGCCGTTGACGGTGAAGCCGGCTCGCGAATTGTCCGTCTGGGTCGCGCCTCCGGTAATGGCGGTGCCTTGGAGAACTTCGGCCGTCGAGGCGTAGCCCTGAAGCGTCGCATCCTCGCGGGTCACGACTTGAACCGGCGAGGGGAGTTATAAACGTCGCGGCGGATGCGCGAGCCGACGACGACCACGTCCTCGACGTTGGTGGCCTGGGTCTGATCGGCATCCGCCAGGGCGGGGGCGCCGGACATCGTCAGGGCCAGGGCCGAACCGGCCATTAGGAATGACTTTTGGTACTGCATGGGTTTCTCGATCTGGTCGCTTGCGCGACGCATGGTTGACGCCTGCGTTTCAGAAGAAGCGCAGATCGAGAACGCTATTTTGCAAATAAATTACTTCAACACCAATTGTCATTAGCGAGTTCAATTCGAACTAGTGATGCAAAATAGCATCTTCATGCGTAATATTACATTATTTAGGCATGATTCTGTCTTATCATTACTTGGAGTAAGGGCCGCTCTTCAGCGGCCCATCCCTCCTGTGCAGGGCGCGGCGGGGGTGAAGCCGTCGATCTGGGCCTGAACCTGCTTGTCCAGGGCGCGGTAGCCGTCCTGGTTCACGGTGACGCCCGCGACGGCGACGCCCTTGGCCGGGCTGTAGTAGGCGACGGTGCCCCAGAAGCCGGAGTGCCAATAGGCCTGGGCCCGTCCCTCGCCGTAGGCCATCAGCCCCATGCGGTAGTGGTCGCCGCCGGGGTGGGCGCCGGGCCGGGTCATCTCGGCCAGGGTCTCGGGCCGGGCGAAGACGCGGCCCTCGAACAGGGCGGCCATGAAGCGGGCCATGTCGCGCGCCGACATCACCAGGCCGCCGCCGCCGTACAGGTCCATGGAGGCGTCGATGCCGGTGGCCTCGCGTTCGCCCAGAAACTGGCGGGCGCGGTCCGGCGCGGTCTCCGGCGGCGGCTCCATGATCTCCCACCAGGTCGAGGCCAGGCCCAGGCGGTCCAGGCCCAGCTGGTCGCGCACGGCGACGGCCAGTGACTGTCCGGTGATCCGCTCGATCATGTCGCCCAGCAGGATGTAGCCGGTGTCGGAATAGAGGAATTTCTCGCCAGGCGCGCCTTGCGGCCCGGCGTAACTCATCGACAACCGCACCAGGTCCTCGCGCGACCAGCGCCGTTCGGGATCGCCGAACAGGGTCTGGGTGAAGCGCGGGTCCGAGCCGTGGTCATAAAGGCCTGCGCTGTGGGTCAGCAGATGGCGCACCGTGATCCGGCCGGTGTCATAGCCGCGCGCCCGCAACAGGGCGTCCAACTGGGGGTCGATCAGGCCCGCGATCGGCGCTTCCAGGTCCAGCAGCTCCTGCTCCCACAGGCGCAGGGCCGTAGCGGCGGTGAAGGTCTTGGTGTTGCTGGCGATGCGCAGAGGGGTGTCGACCGTCATCGGGCGACCGGCGTCCGCGTCGGCCAGGCCGACGGCGGCGCCCCGGCCCTGGGGCAGGCAGCGCCCCTCCAGATGGACGGCGGAGGAGCGGGGCAGGGCGGCGACGGCCGCCTGCAGCTCCGCCTCGGCGGGCGAGGCGGTCAGCAGGGTCGCGGCGGCGAGGACGGCCAGGCTCATGCGAACCCCGCTTGCGCAGCAGGGCCGCCGGATCGGCGTCGCGACCCATCAGCATCCGATAGGTCTCGGCCGGATCGCGGCTGTTCCCGACCTTCAGGGCGATGTCGTAGTAGCGGCGCGACAGTTCGGGATCGAAGAAGCCCCCGGCGCCTTGGCGAAGAGCTCGCCCGCGTCGGCCACCAGGGTGTCGGCCCACAGATAGGCGTAATAGCCCGCCGAATAGCTGTCGGAGGCGAAGATGTGGCCGAAGTGCGGGCTGCGGTGGCGCATGACCAGCTCGTCCGGCAGGCCGATCTCGGCCAGCACCGCCTTCTCGAAGGCGGCCGGGTCCGACGGCGGCGTCTCGGCCAGGTGGTAACGCATGTCGACGATGGCGCTGGCCAGGAACTCGACCGTGGCGAAGCCCTGGTTGAAGTGGCGGGCGCGGTCGACCTTGTCCATCAGCTCGCTCGGCATCGGGCGGCCGGTTTCGTGATGCAGGGCGAAGCGGCCGAGGATCTTCCGGTCCGACAGCCACAGCTCCCACATCTGCGAGGGGAACTCGAGGAAGTCGCCCGGCACATTGGTGCCTGAGACGGACGGATAGGCGACGTCCGAGGCCAGGCCGTGCATGCCGTGGCCGAACTCGTGGAACAGGGTGGTGGCGTCGTCCCAAGAGATCAGCGCCGGGCGGCCCGGCGCCGGCTTCACGAAGTTCTCGTTGTTGGAGACCACGGGGGCCACGGCGCCGACGAAGCGCTCCTGGCTGCGGATCTGGTTCATCCAGGCGCCCGAGCGCTTGCCGCTGCGGGCGAAGGGGTCGAAATAGAAGTAGCCGACGTGGCGGCCTTGGGCGTCCTTCACCTGCCAGGCGGTGACGTCGGGGTGATAGACGGGCAGGTCGGCCGCGACGATGGTCCAGCCGAAGTTGCGCCCCGCGGCCCAGAACATGGCCTCGCGCAGCTTGTCCAACTGCAGATAGGCCTTCACCTCGCCCTCATCGAGGTCGTAGCGCGCCTTGCGCACCTTCTCCTGATAATAGCGGTAGTCCCAGGGCGCGATCTTGATCCCGGCGCCTTGGCCGTCGGCCAGGGCCTGCATGTCGCGGACCTCTTCGTGGACGCGGGCGACGGCGGGACGCCAGACCTGCTCCAGCAGGGTCATGGCGCGCTCGGGCGTCTGGGCCATGGTGTTGTGCAGGCGCATGTGGGCGTGGGTCGGGTGGCCCAGCAGGCCCGCCCGCTCGTGGCGCAGCTTCAGGATTTCGGCGATCAGCGCCTTGTTGTCGTGGGCGTCGCCGTTGTCGCCGCGCATGACGAAGGCGGTCCAGACACGGCGACGCAGCTCGCGGTCGTCGGCGTAGGTCAGCACCGGATCGACCGAGGAGCGGGTGTTGACGATGGCCCAGCGCCCCTTGAGTCCGCGCTCCTCGGCAGCCATGGCCAGGGCGTCGATGAAGGCGTCGGGCAGGCCGCGCAGGGCCGCGCGGTCGTCGACGACGATCCAGGTCTCTTCGTCCGCCAGCAGGTTGCGGCGGAAGGCGGTGAATTTCTGCGACAGCTCCTGGCTGATCTCGCCGACCCGGATGCGGGCCGCGGGCGACAGTTCGGCGCCGCCGCGGATGAAGTCGGTGCGGTGCAGCCAGACGACGCGCTGCTGCTCGGGCGTCAGGTTGGACGTCTCGCGCGTCGCCTCGACCGCCTTGATGCGGGCGTAGAGGGCGGCGTTCTGGTTGATGGCGTTGGCGTGGGCGGCGAACAGGGCCTCCAGCTCGGACTGAATGGCGCGGAACTCCGGCGTGGACAGGCTGGACGACAGGACGCTGTAGATCGTTCCTGCCCGCTCCAGCGCGCGGCCGGAGGCCTCATAGGCGGCCACGGTGTTGTCGAAGGTCGGGGCCGCGCGGTTGGCGGTGATGCGGTCGATGTTGGCCAGTTGGTCCTTCATGGCCTGGACCAGGGCGGGCTTCAGGTGCTCGACCTTGACCTTGTCCCAAGGCGGAACCCCGCCGTTCGGACCGGGCCAGGGGGCATAGACTGGATTGCCGGCCAGGGCGGCGGCGTCGCGCACGAAGGTCACGCCGCCGATCGAGGCCACGCTGGGCCGGGCGGTCAGGAACAGGGAGGCGGCGGCCGAGGCGGCCAGCAGGCCGCGCCGCGACAGGGCGGGGGAAGTCGTCATCATGGTCTCCGGGTAATGGGTGCGCGATCAGGCCTTGGCCGTGCGCGTGTCGGGCGTCAGTTGTTCGAAGGTCAGCCGCCAGCGCTCTTCGGCGCGGCGGAACAGGTTGATTCCCTGGCCGCCTCCGCTGAGCGGCCGGCCGTCGGCCAGGGTCCCCTGATAGCTGTAGCGGAAGGCGCAGGCCGCCGCGTCGGGGCCGTCGATCAGCCATTCGGGATCGGTCATCTGATAGACCTCGTCGGGCAGGATGGACCAGGTGCGCTCGAACCCGGCGCGCACGGCGGCGATGCCTTCCTCGCGCCGGTCCGAGAAGACGAAGACGGCGTCGGGCGCGATGACGTGGCGTTCCAGCAGGTCGAAGTCGTGGCTGTTGATCAGGCCGCGATACAGCTGGAACACCCCTTCGGCCCAGCGGTCGTCGGGGCCGCGCGCGGCGACCCGCGTGGCGGGCAGCAGGGCGGCGCCGGCCGCCATCGTGAGGGCCAGACGCCGATTGAGGACGCTTTTCATCCGGCACACCTCTGCAAGGCTTTGATGCGGGGCGCCGGGCTTGTCGACGCCTGGTTCTGGGTTTGGGCGCTGAGGCGCATCATCTCGTATCTCTGAGTGCGCGGCGCGGCGCCGAAGCGGCGCAGGGCCTGGGCGATGGGCGAGTCCGCCGGCTCGTCGCCGACGCAGAGGCGGCGTCCGCGAACGCGTGCGGCTAGGGAGGCGATGATGGCCTCGGCCGCATGGCTGCTTTCCGCCGCCACGTCGATCAGCCGGGATACGCCGCCCGAGTTTTGCTCCACGGCATAGGCGGCAATTCCCATGCCTGAGCGCCAGCCGAGCAGGGTCAGCCGGTCGCGCACGACGGCGCGCATGACGTTGGCCTCGTTGCGCTGCCAGGGAGCGGCGCTGACCCCGATATGCAGCCGACGATGAAGATCGGGCAACAGCTCGGGTTGAAGGACCACGAGAGGATCGGCGCCCCGCCCATGGCGGGGCTGTTGAAGCTGAGCAGGCGGCGGCGGTCGACGAAGCCGGCCGAGGCGTAGAGCCGCCGCGCACGATTGGCGGTCATGACCTCAAGGCGCGTCTCGGTCACGCCCGAACCCTCCAGAATGCGGCACTGATGCCGCATCAGCGCCAGGCCGATGCCGGTGCGCCGATGGGCGTCGATCACGCCGAAGCCGCCAATCCAGGCCTCTGTTCCGGCGGCGGCGACGAAGGACAGGCCCACGGGCAAGTCGTTCGCGACTGCGACCAGCGAGAGGCCCAGATCGACGGCCGACATGGAGATGAAGCGCTCGAGTTCGTCTTCGGTGAAGGGCAGGGGGACGGGATAGTTGGCGTAAATCTCGCGCCACAGCAGGGTCAGTTCGCCCAGCGGCAGCACGTCGGCGGGATGGAAGTCGAGCGAAGGGGGTCTCACGCCAGGGCGCTCCGGTTGTCAGATGTCGAGAATAAGGGGGCGACGCCGTCCTGGCGGATGCGCTCCAGACGGGGAGTCTGGCCGGGGGACCAGGCTGGCAGGCGATGGGCCACGCGATAGGCCAGGGGATGCCCGCCTCGCCCTCGGCCGGGCGCGTCGGGCGCGGCGTGGCGACGAACTCGACCTCCAGGGCGTCATGCGCGGCGACGACGACGGCGTAGCCGTGGCCGCCCAGGTCGGCGAAGGCCAGGTGCGGGGCGACCTCGGGGTTGGACGCGGCCAGGGCGTCCTCGACCCGACCGGTGGTCTTTAGCGCGTAGCAGGCTCGCACGCCGTGGCGGACCGCCAGGTTCATGGCCGGCTGCACCGACCCGCCCGCGGCCGGGCGATGCAGATAGGAGGGCGACAGCGGCCGGTCCAGCGGCAGGGCCGCCTCGGCCGCCTCGAAGCTGGACGGCGTCGAGATGGAGCCGACCACGAACTCGGCCGCCGTCGGGCGATAGTCGCGCGGGGGCACGTCCGGGGACAGCAGGCCGGCGAAGAAGCTGTGCCGGTCCCCCACCAGGGTGGCGACATTGGTCACGCCCTCGGCCTCGAGGAAGGTCAGCAGTTCGCGCCGCTCGGCCGGATAGCCGCACCAGTCGTCCGTGCCGTAGAGGCCGTAGCCCTCGGACGGCCAGTCGGCCTCGACGCCCTCGACGCCCTCGGGCAGGTTCTGCCAGTCGGTGCGCCGGTGCAGCATGCCGACCGAATTGCCCCACAACTTCCAGCGCGCGGTCGAGCCGGTCAGCCGCTCTTTCAGCCACGCCTTCTGCCGGGCGCCCAGCATGCTGCCGGGCGAGGCGTCGCGGCGCGGGTTGGGCAGGTCCTGCCCGCCGAAACGGATCGTGTCGGGCGCGCCGCCGGGCATGGCGCGGCCGGCGTCCAGAGCCTCGACCGCGTCCTGGGCCGCATACCAGGGGAAGCCGCGCACGACGAAGGGGGCGGCGTCCGCCCGCTCGGCCGCCGCCTGCGAGCGGAAGGAGCGGTTGTCGGTCAGGATCAGCTCGACATTGGCGCCCCACCGCAGGGCGCGGTTGATCAGCAGGCTGTTGATCGCCGCCTGATTGTCCGCCTGATGCGACAGGCCGTCGGCGTCGAAATCGATCAGCGGCGCGTCCTTTACCGCCGGCGGCAGGAAGCGCCTCAACCCTTCGATGTCGCCGCGCACGCGGGCGGGGATGTATTCGAACCAGGCCTGGTTGGCCGCCGCCTTCAGGCTCTGGGCCGCGCGCGAGCCGTCGTAGTTGATCTGGCTCTGCCAGCAGCGGTTCGAGAACTCATGATTGTCCCAGACGCAGATGAAAGGCCACAGGGCGCGCGCGTCCTGGATGTCGGGATCGGCCAGATAGGCCTGATAAACATGGCGATAGTCGGCCACGGTGGTCGGGACCTGGATGGTCCCGACGCGGGCGCCGGTCGGCAGGGGGCCGATCTCGCGCACCGAGCGTCCCTGCAGGGTCGCCTGGTCCTTGGGCGACCAGATCATCTCATAGATGAAGTCGCCCAGGTGCAGAACGAAACGCAGCCGTTCGGCCTCGGGTTTGCCTGCGTCCTCGGCGATCATGCGCCGATAGGGCGTCGCGTAGCCCAGGTTGATGTTCTGGCAGCTGACGAAAGCGAAGCGGGCGGGCGCGGCGTCGGTGTCGGCCGGGGCGGTGAAGGTGCGGCCCGTGCGGCTGGCCCCGCCGTCGGCGTCGATGAAGCGGTACCAGTAGACTCGCCCCGGCTTCAGCCCGGCGACCAGCGCCCGGCAGGTCCAGTCGGCGGCTTCCAGCGGCGTGACCGCAGCGCGGGCGACGACGCGGCGGAAGCCCTCGTCCTCGGCCGCCTCGACGGTCAGGGCGCCGCCGTCCCGTCCCTCGACCGGCGGTCGGCGCGTCCACAGGATGACGCTGTCCGGCTGCGGATCCCCCGAGGCTACGCCCTGGGGGAAGCGCTCGGGCGCCGGACGCACGGCCCCCGATCCGGCGCGGACGGGGCCGGCGAAGACCACGGCGGCCCCGAAGGAGGCCGCAGCGGCGGCGAGGAGTTCACGACGGTCGGCAGCAGGCATTGTCAGGGAACCCGGTCATGAGTCCGCGCCGCTGCTGTCGGCGGTCATGCCCAGCAAGCGGCGCAGCCCCGGCGGATGAAGGCCGGCGATGGAGAGTTGAGGTGCGATTTGGGTTCGGTGAGCGGCAGGGCGTGAAGACGAAGCTCGGCCGCCAAGGCGTAATGTTCGTGGACCGCCAGATAGATGCTGTCGCTCCACAGGGCGTTACGGACCTCAGACAGGTCGTGAGCGAGCAGGCAGAGGAGATGTTCGGAGGCGTCGCAGGCCAATCGCAATGCAGCTCCCGGCCAGCGCGCCAGGACGCCTTCCGCCGTCCGCGAACGGATGACCTGATAGTCGCGGGCGCGGCTGTGCGCCTCGTCATAGACAATGCCCATGACCGCGACGCTGCGCGCCGCCGCCCGGGCGAAGGCAGGCGCCAGACGCGCTTCGACTTGCGGGAAGCAATCGAACAGCACCGTCTCGGTCGCCGCATCGATCATGGCCTCGGCCTGGGTCCAGACCTGCTCCGGCGAGCGAAGCTGATAGTAGCGATCCTCGGGCTCGGGCGACTTGAGCCGGGCCAAGGCGTCGGCAGCGGCGTGTACCTGGTCGGTGAAACGCCCTCTCAGGGCGCTGATCAGCTGATCCGGAGCCACCGCACGAAACGCGCGGGGCTCGCCGCCGTCATCGATGACGGCGCCCTTCTGCACCAGCGTCGATAGCGCCTTATAGGTATTGGCCTGCGCCTTACCGATGCCCTGAGCGATCCGATAGCCGGTCGACGGCCCGGCGCGCTGCAGCTCGCAATAGGCGAGCGCTTCGGTTTCGGTGAAGCCCAGGGGCATGAGGGTCTCTTCAGGCGACATGAACATAAGCCTAGTTGCGTTAGCTGCTATGGGAAGTGAAATCGGCGTAATGTCGTCGACACAATTTCATCATTACAGATTTCTCATTTGACGACTAGTCGATGCTACTAGTCATTATCGTCGTATGAAGATTTCCGCTCTCCTCCTATCCGCCGCGGTCCTGGCGACCGCCGTCCCTGCGCTTGCGGAAGCGTCCCCGTCCGCCGAGGCCTTGCTGCAGCGCCACGCCGCCTGGCGCGGCGGCAGCGCCTTGGACGGCCTCATGGGGCTCAGCTTGTCTGGAACGGTGACCACCGCGGGCCTGCAGGGCGTAACGCGGGCTTGGCTCGCCGTCGGCCCGGATGGCGTACGACGCTATCGGCAAGCGGATGAGCTGGGGCCGGTGCATGAAGAAACGGGCGCCACCGAGGTCGGGGGCTGGAGCCGCACAATGAGCGGCCAGATCGAGACCCTGTCGCGCGAGCAGGCCGATGAGGCGTTGAACGCCGCAGCCCTGATGCTGGGCCAGCTGCCGCGCGGCGCGCGTCCCAGAGTAGGCGCGGCTGAGGATGTGGACGGGCGGGCCTGTGTGCCCGTAGCGGCTGACGCCGGGCGTCAGCTCTACGAGTTGCTCATCGACAGCATGGACGGCGCCCTGTGCGGCGTGCGCGTCAGTGCGCCGGGCGAGAGCCGAACGGTCCTCTATTCCGATTGGCGCTGGGTCGACGGCGTACGTATGCCCTTCCATCAGGCGGTGGACGACAGCGACGATAATAATGACGGCCACATTGCGATCGACAGATTGACGGTGAACCCGGCGCTGGACGACGCCGTCTTCGCCCGGCCTGCGGCCGTGCAGGTGGTCCGCTTCGATCCCGGCCGCACGGACAGCGGGTGGCTGGATTTCGAGTTGTTCTCGCAGCGCCGCCTTTTCATCCCCGTGACCATCCAGGGCCAGACGGTCGACGCCATGCTCGACAGCGGGGCGGAGGTCACCGTCGTCGACCGCGCCTTCGCCGAGAAGATCGGGCTGGTCGGTCAGGGCGGGGTCACCGCCATCGGCACCGGAGGCAGCGAGACGGTCTCTATCGCGCCCGGCTTTGACGTGCGTCTGGGCGGGGCGGAGTTGAAGGGCGTGACCGTGGCGGTCATGGACCTGTCGCCGATCACCCAGGCTCTGGGCCGCCCCGTCCCGGTTCTGCTGGGCAAGGAGATGATGAACCAGGCGATCACCGACATCGACTTCGCCGCGCGGCGAATCCGTCTGGTGGCGCCCGACGCCTTCGCGCCGCCGCCGGGCACGATCGAACTGCCCTTGACGCCGGTCAACGGCCTGCGCGCCCTGCCTGTGGTCATCGAGGACGGCCCGACCGTCATGGCGATGTTCGACCTGGGCAACGGTACGCCGATCGCCCTGTTTCCGGGCTACGCCGCCGAGGCGCGGTTGGCGGAGGGACGGCGGGTCTCGGCCGTCATGGCGGGCGGGGTTGGCGGCGCGGCGCCGGCGGTTCTGTTCAACCTGAACAGCCTCAGCATAGGCGGTCATGTGTTCGAGAGCGTGCCGGCGACCGTGCGCGGCGAAGGCGTGTGGGCGCGCGAAGACGCGGCGGCCAACGTCGGCATGCCGATCCTGTCGCGTTTTCGCCTGATGATCGACTTCGGCGGCGACCGGCTGTTCCTGCTGCCCGGGCCGGACATGGCCAGGCCGCTGGCGCGCGACCGCTCGGGTTTGAACACCATCGTACGCGACGGCAAGCGCGTCGTCCGCTTCGTCGCGCCGGGCTCTCCGGCCGAGGCGGGCGGATGGAAGGCCGGCGACGTCATCGTCGACATCGACGGCGGCGGCATCGACCCCGAGAACCACTGGGGCGAGGCTGCGGCCGGGCGCACCGTGACCTTGACGCTGGAGGGCGGGGAGCGCCGCGCCCTGACCCTGGCCGACTATTTCTGACGCTTCGGCGCCGCACCCGACAGAACCGGATCCAACCGGGAGGAAACCGTGAAGATGAACCTGCGCACCGTCCTTGCCGCCGCCTCGGCGCTCAGCCTGCTGACCGCCTGCTCCAGCCCCGACGCGGGCCGGGCCGAGCGTAAGGCTCCCGTCTATGGGACGTTCGGCTTCGACGCCGCGGGCATGGATCGGACGGTGCGGCCCGGCGACGACTTCTTCGCCTTCGCCAACGGCGGCTGGGTCAAGACGACCGAGATTCCGGCCGACCGCTCGGTGTGGAACACCTTCGGCGTCCTGGCCGAGAAGGCCGACGGCCGGGTGCTGGAGCTGATCACCCAGGCGCGGGCCGGCAAGGACAAGGACGCCGCCAAGGTGGCCGACTTCTACGCCAGCCTGATGGATGCGGCGGCGGCGGAGGCCAAGGGCGTCCAGCCGATCCAGGCCGAGCTGGCGCGCATCGCCGCCCTGAACGACCGCCGCGGCCTGTCGGCCTATCTGGGCGGGGTGATGCGGGCCGACGTCGATCCGCTGAACGCTACCAACTACTACACCGACCGGCCGCTGGGCCTGTGGGTGGCCCAGGACCTGGACGAGCCCGAACGCTACGCCCCCTATCTGATGCAGGGCGGGCTGGGGATGCCGGACCGCGACTACTACCTGGACCCGGCCCCGCGCTTCGCCGATCTGCGCCGCCAGTATCAGGCCCATGTGGCCGCGACCCTGCGCCTGGCGGGCCTGGACCAGGCCGACGCGCGCGCCGCCCGCGTCATGGCGCTGGAGACCCGCATCGCCCGCAGCCATTGGAGCCAGCTGGACACCGGCGACGTGCAGAAGGCGAACAACACCTGGACCAAGGCCCAGTTCGCCCAGCGCGCGCCGGGCCTGGACTGGGACGCCTTCTTCGCCGCCGCAGGTCTGGCCCAACCGCAGACGATCAAGGTCTGGCAGACCGACGCCGTGACCGGACTGTCGGCGCTGGCCGCGTCCGAGCCGATGGAGGCCTGGCGCGACTACCTGGCCTTCCACGCCGTCGACCGCGCCGCGCCCTGGCTGTCCAAGGCCTTCGTCGACCAGCATTTCGCCTTCCATGGCCAGGCGCTGTCGGGTACGCCGCAGCAGTCGCCGCGCTGGAAGAAGGCGGTGGCGGCCACCAATGGCGCGCTCGCCGACGCCGTGGGCCGCATGTACGTCGCCCGCTATTTCCCGCCCGAGGCCAAGGCCGAAGTCGAGGCCATGGTGACCAACATCAAAGCCGCCTTCGCCCGCCGCATCGAGGGGCTGGAGTGGATGTCGCCTGAGACCAAGGCTGAGGCCCAGGCCAAGCTGAAGTCCATGCGCGTCGGCGTCGGCTATCCTGACAAATGGCGCGACTATTCCAGCCTGACGGTGCGGGCCGACGACGCCTTCGGCAATCTCGAGCGGTCGAGCCTGCTCGAATACCGCCGCCAGCTGGCCAAGCTGGGCCAGCCGGTCGATCGCGGCGAGTGGTTCATGGTCCCGCAGGAGGTGAACGCCCTGTTCGCCCCCTCGCAGAACTCCATCATCTTCCCGGCGGCCATCCTGGAGCCGACCTTCTTCGACCCGAACGCGGACCCGGCGGTCAACTACGGCGCCATCGGCGGGGTGATCGGCCATGAGATCACCCACGGCTTCGACAACCTGGGCTCGCAGTTCGACGCGCGCGGGCGGCTGCGCGACTGGTGGACGGCCTCGGACAAGGCGCGCTTTACCGCCGCCACCGACCTGCTGATCGCCCAGTACGACGCCTACAAACCCTTCGCCGACGCCTCGGTGAACGGGCGGCTGACCCTGGGCGAGAACATCGCCGACGTGGCGGGCCTGTCGGCGGCCTACGACGCCTGGAAGCTGTCGCTGAAGGGCGCCGAGGCGCCGGTGCTGGACGGCTTCACCGGCGACCAGCGCTTCTTCCTGGGCTGGGCCCAGAACTACCGCAGCCGCTACCGCGACGCGGCCCTGCGCCGCCGCCTGCTGACCGACGTGCACGCGCCTGGCCCCTATCGCGCCGACGCCGCGCGCAATCTGGACGCCTGGTACGCCGCCTTCGACGTCCAGCCCGGCGAGGCGCTGTACCTCGCTCCGGCCAAGCGCGTGCCGGTGTGGTGAGCGGAAGCTGAAACGAGAAAGAGGGGAGAGTACTCATGATTGACGCAAGGCGCATGAACCGGCGCGGCGTGCTGGCGGCGGGCTCAGGCCTGGCGCTGGCGGCCGCCACCGGCCCGGTCTGGGCGGGGGCGAAGGACGCGGACGCGCGGCTGGACGCCCTTTGGACGCCCAGCTTCAGGCCTGGCTGGACCGGGCTCCCGAACTGGTGACGGGCCTCGGCCTGGACGTCGGCGCGCGCGCGACCCAGCGCTTCAAGCTGGCCGACCGATCGCAGGCCGCGGCCGTGGCGGGCCGTGACAAGGCGGCGGCCGACCTGGCCGCCGTTCGCGCGGTCGATCCGGCGTCCCTCTCCCCGAGGCTCGCTTGAGCCGCGACATCGCCGTGTTCCAGCTGGAGTGCACGGCGGCCTATCGGGCCTTCCCCTTCCACAAGTCCGAAGGCTGGCGCGAAAGCCCCTACATCGTCAGCCAGATCGGCGGCGTCTATTCGATGACGCCGGACTTCCTGGACGCCCAGCATCCGGTGAAGACGGCGCAGGATGTCGACGCCGCCCTGTCGCGCATGGCCGCCTTCGCCAAGGCCCTGGACCAGGACACCGACCGGGCCGAGGCCAACGCCGCCGCAGGGATCGTGCCGCCCGACTTCCTGCTGGACGGCGCCCTGGCCCAGTTGAAGGCCCTGCGCGACGGCCAGGCCAGGGACAAGGCCATGATCCGCTCGCTGACGCGCCGCGCGCGCGAACAAGGACTGGACGATCCCGAGGCGGCGGCCGTCGCCCTGTTCGAGGGGCCGATCCGCCAGGCCCTGACGCGTCAGATCGCGGCCCTGGAGCGCCATCGCGCCCGCGCCGTCCACAACGCCGGGATCGGCTTGCGCCTGCCGGACCCCGAGGCCTATTACGCCCTGAACCTGAAGACCTATACGACCACGGCCTATTCGGCGGACGAGATCCACCGCATCGGCCGCGATCAGGTGGCCGAGCTGACCGGCCGCCTCGACGGCCTGCTGAAGGCCGAGGGCTATACCAAGGGCACGGTCGGCGCGCGGGTCGCGGCCCTGAACCGCGAGCCGCGCTTTCTCTTCGCCAATACGGACGCTGGGCGCGCCGAGCTTCTGGCCTATCTGGAGACCGAGATGGCGCGGGTCCGGGCGCGCATGCCCGAGGTCTTCGCCACCGTGCCGCGCGGCGGCTTCGAAATCCGCCGCATCCCGGTCGAGATCGAGGGCGGGGCGCCCGGCGGCTACGCCTCGGCGGGCAGCCTGGATGGGACGCGGCCGGGCATCTACTACATCAATCTGAAGGACACGGCGGACTGGCCGCGCTGGGGCCTGAAGACCCTGACCTATCACGAGGCGGCTCCGGGCCACCTGTTCCAGGGCGCCCTGGCGCGCGAGGCGGGGATTTGCCGCTCTATCGCCGCCTGACCGGCTTCTCGGCCTATTCCGAGGGCTGGGGCCTGTACGCCGAGCGGCTGGCCGACGAGATGGGCTTCTACGACGACGATCCCATCGGCCGCATCGGCTATCTGCAGAGCTTCCTGTTCCGCGCCGCGCGCCTGGTGGTCGACACCGGCCTGCACGCCAAGGGCTGGAGCCGCGAGGAGGCGATCCGCTACATGATCGCCACCGCCGCCGAGCCCGAGAACCGCGCCGCGCGCGAGATCGAACGCTACTGCGCCGCCCCGGGCCAGGCCTGCGCCTACAAGCTGGGCGAGATCGAGATCGCCCGCCTGCGGGCCGAAGCCGAGCGCCGTCCCGGCTTCTCGCTCAAGACCTTCCACGACCGCGTCGTGATGTCCGGACCGATGCCCATGACGGTGCTGGCGTCGCACCTCACCGCATCAACGTGAGCTGAAGAGCTCTACATTAGCAAAGGATCGACTTGATGAGAGTACTGCTCGTAGGAGCGGCCGCCGCCGCGCTTCTGGCTGCCGCCGCCTTGGCTCAGGACGGACATGATCACGCCTGCATTGACCAGGCGTGCAGCGTCTTCGATTATTCCAGACCCCGGCGGCGCAAGGCGGCGCCTCGGGCTGGCAGGGAACCGAGGCGCCGAAATACGGGACGTGGGGCTTCGACCTGTCGGGCCGCGACACCTCGGTCGATCCTGGCGACAACTTCTTCCGCTACGCCAACGGCGCGGCGGTTGATCAACTGACCATCCCCTCGGACCGCACCTCTTATGGCTCGTTCGCACTGCTGCGCGAACTGTCCGACAACCGCATGAAGAAGCTGGTCACGGATCTGGCCGCGCGCACCGACCTGGCCCCCGGCTCGGACGAGCAGAAGATCGCCGACGCCTACCGCGCCTTCATCGACGAGGCCCGCATCGAGGCGTTGGGAGCCCAGCCGCTGGCCCCCTATCTGGCCGCTATCCGCGCCGCCGACACCCATGAGAAGATCGCCGCCTACATGGGCCAGACGCAGGGCCGCGTGGGCGGCTCCTTCTTCGGCACCGGCATCACCATCGACCAGAAGAACCCGACCCGCTACGCCGTGACGACGGGCCAGGGCGGCTTGGGGCTGCCCAACCGCGACTACTATCTGGACGCCCGCTTCGCCGACAAGAAGGAGAAGTATCAGGCCTATATCGAGCGGCTGCTGACCCACATCGGCTGGGCTGACCCGGCCGGTTCGGCCGCCGCCGTCGTCGCCCTGGAAGATCGGATCGCCCAGGCCCACTGGACCCCGATCGAGAACCGCAATCGCGACAAGACCTATAATGAATACTCGATCCAGACCCTGGCCGCCGATGCGCCGGGCTTTGACTGGAACGGCTATTTCAACGCCGCCGGCCTGGGCTCGATCGACCGCTTGATCGTGCGTCAGAACACGGCCATGCCCAAGATCGCCGCCGTCTTCGCTCAGACGCCGGTGGCCACCCTTCAGGCCTGGCAGGCGTTCCACACTGCGGACGCGGCCGCTCCCTATCTTTCGCAGCGCTTTGCCGACGCTCACTGGGAGTTTCGGTATAGGGATCTGGACGGGCAACCGGAGCAAAGCAGCCGCGAGAAGCGCGCCATCAGCTTCGCCGAAGGCGCCCTGGGCGAGGCGGCGGGTCGTCTGTACGTCGCCGAATACTTCCCGGCCGAATCCAAGGCCAAGATGGAAGAGCTGGTCGCCAACCTGCGCACCGCCCTGTCGCACCGCATCGACAACCTGACCTGGATGGGCGCCGAGACCAAGGCGGCGGCTCAGGAGAAGCTGCAGAAATTCACCGTCAAGATCGGCTACCCGAACAAGTGGCGAGACTATTCGGGCCTGGAGATCAAAGCCGACGACCTGTTCGGCAATGCTCAGAGGCTGGCGCGCTTCGAATGGCAAGACGACGTATCGAGGCTGGGCCGGCCCGTGGATAAGGAGGAATGGGGAATGACTCCCAGACGGTGAACGCCTATTACAGCTCAGTGAACAACGAAATCGCCTTCCCCGCGGCGATCCTGCAGCCGCCCTTTTTCGACCCGGACGCGGACCCGGCCGTCAACTACGGCGGCATCGGCGGCGTCATCGGTCACGAGATCGGCCACGGCTTCGACGACCAGGGCTCCAAGTCTGACGGCGACGGCGTTTTGCGCAACTGGTGGACGGACGAGGACAAGGCCAATTTCGATAGTCTGACCGCGCGCCTGGGCGCCCAGTATGACGAGTTCGAGCCTCTGCCGGGTTTCCACATTCAGGGCAGCCTGACCATGGGCGAGAACATCGGCGACGCCGCCGGCACGGCCGTCGGGCTTGAGGCCTACCACCTGTCGCTGAAGGGCCAGCCGGCGCCGGTGATCGACGGCGTCACCGGCGACCAGCGGTTCTTCTACGGTTGGGCTCAGGTCTGGCAATCGAAGTATCGCGAGGATGCGCTGAAGAACCAGATCGCGCGGGGGCCGCATAGTCCGCCCGAGTACCGTGTCATCGGATCCGTTAGAAACGTCGACGCCTGGTATGATGCTTTCAAAGTCAAATCCGGCACGCGCTTCTACCTTAAACCGGCCGATCGCGTAAGAATTTGGTGATTACATAGCTCGCTAGTCATTACGAGCAGACTAGCCGTGAGGGGCGCTTCGATCCGTCATCGGAACATGCCCTGCACGGCTAGTCAGGAACCTGATTTCCGTGATGTGAGGTCGCCGGTGTCGCCGGGACTCTGGATATGCGGCAGTTTCTTTGGGCGATTACGCTCTGCGTAGCCTATGAACCACCGCCGCGGCCTCGCCCCAAGTAAACTCAGATGGGTAATTCGGGGGCAGGAAAAGTTCAATAAAAACAACGTGCGTGGCGGACAGGGTGGGATTCGAACCCACGGTAGGCTTCCACCTACGGCGGTTTTCAAGACCGCTGCCTTAAACCACTCGGCCACCTGTCCAGCGCGACTCGGCGCGCTCGCGTGCATAGCCGTAAAGCTGTCCGCAATCCAAGCGGAAAGCGCGTCAGGCCGGCCTCGCGGCTCGTGTGGAGCGGGTGACCAGCCAGATGCCGCCGCAGACCAGGATCAGCGCGATCAGATAGCTCCATTTGAACATCGACTCGCCCAGGAAGGCGGCGGACAGCGTCACGCCGAAGACGGGAATCAGGAAGTTGAAGGCCGCGATCAGGCCGACCGGATGGTGCTTCATCAGCACGCTCCATACGGCGAAGGCGATCGATGACAACAGCGCCAGATAGAGCAACAGCGCGGCCGAGGCGGCGTTCAGCGCCTCCAGATGGCCGCCCGCCGCCCACCCGGCGCCGGTCAGGGCGGCGCCGCCGATGAACAGCTGCCAGCCCGTCATGATCATGGGATCCAACTGGCGCGAGACGCGCTTGCCGTAGATTGAGGCCGCCGCCAGCACAAAGGCGGCGATGACGATGAAGCCTTCGCCCAGCAGGCTGAAGTCGAACCCTAGGCCGGCCCCGCCCAGATTGACGACGACCACGCCCAGAAAGCCGATCAGGCAGCCGAGCGCCTTTCGCCCGTTGAGGCGGTCGTCGGCATACAGATAGTGGGCCAGAACCACGCTGAAGAAGACGCTGGTGGAGTTCATGATCGACGACTTCACGCCGGTCGCGTGCGCCAGGCCGATATAGAAGAAGACGTACTGGATCGCCGTCTGCGTCAGGCCCAGCAGGGCGACCTGCGCCGTCTGGCGTGGCTCAAGCCTCAGCACCGGCTTCTTCAACGCGGCGGCGACGAACAACAGGATCAGTCCCGCCAGGGCGAACCGCCACCCGGCGAAAAGCAACTGGCTGGCGATATCGTCTTTCGCGATGTGCAGCAGGGCGTAGCCGCCCTTCACAGCGGGAAAGGCGCTGCCCCACAACGCGCAGCACAAAGTAGCGAGAATGAAGACGCCGGAACGGGTCTGATACAGCGATGGGGTCAAGATCGGCTTCAGCGAGCGGGAGGGAAGAAGGCGCGCGACGTTCCGCCGCGCTCATAAGCGCAAACGCGACGTTAACCAAACCGGAAACCGTTCGGCCGCATAAGCAAGGTCTGTCAGTCGGTCGGAGTGCGTTGAAACATGTGGGCCAGGATCCTGAGAGCGGTGGTCGTCGCCGCCGCCTTTTCGACCCTGGCGGCGTGCGCCAGCCTGGGCGGAGGGCGCGAGGCGCCGCTGAAGCCGCCTGTCGTCACGGACCCTGCGCCGATCGTTTCGGGAACCATGCGGCCCTATCAGATCCGCGGTCGCTGGTATCACCCGAAGGAACAGCCCAACTATGACGAGGTGGGTCAGGCCTCGTGGTACGGCTCCTATCACCACGGCCGCTCGACCTCGACGGGCGAGCGTTTCGACATGAACGGCCTGACGGCGGCTCACAAGACCCTGCCGCTGCCCAGTCTGGTTGAGGTCACCAACCGGGCGAACGGGCGTCGGGTGATCCTGCGCGTCAATGATCGCGGCCCCTTCGTCGACGGGCGAATCATCGACCTGTCGCGCGGGGCGGCTGAGGAATTGGGCCTGCTGAATCAGGGCGTGGGCGAAGTGCGGGTCCGCTATGTCGGCCGGGCCCCGCGCCAGGGCGGCGGGACGCCGATGCAGCGCGCAGAGGCGACGCCGGCCCGCGCCGACGCCGCGCCGAGCCGAGACGCGGGGCCGCGCCCTTATTATGAAGTCGCGACGGCGCCGCCAACCGCACAGGCGCCTGCGCCTCAGCCTGTTCCGTCTTACGCTGCTCCTGCCGCCGCCTATTGGGTGCAGGCCGGGGCCTATTCGGATCGGCGCGGCGCGGATCAGGTCGCGCGCCGCCTCGGCGACCGAGCCTCCATCCAGAACCTCGATCGAGACGGCCGGACCCTGTTTCGCGTCGTCGTCGGACCCTGGCCCGATGCGACGGCCGCGGAGCGCGCGCGTCAGGCCGTGATTGCCCGCGGTTTCAGCGACGCCCTGTTGATAGGCGGCTGACGGGTCTTGCGTCCGCCGCGCGGGTCGCCATTGTGCGCGGGTGCAGCGAGGCAGATTCATCACGTTCGAAGGCGGCGAAGGCGCCGGCAAGACCACACAGGCGCGCCTGTTGGTCGAGCGGCTGCGCGCCGCTGGGCTGGACGTGGTCCAGACGCGGGAGCCGGGAGGCTCGCCGGGGGCTGAGGAAATCCGCAACATCGCCGTCTCGGGCGACGCCGACCGCTGGTCCGCGCGAACTGAGACCTTGCTGATGTACGCTGCCCGATCCGACCATCTGGAGCGCACGATCCGTCCCGCGCTGGAAGCCGGGCGCTGGGTGGTGTGCGATCGCTTCGCCGATTCGAGCCGCGTCTATCAGGGCGCAGGCGGCGGCGCGCCTGAAAGCCTGATCGAGGCGCTGGACGCGGCCGTGGTCGACGGCGACCAACCCGACCTGACCCTTGTGTTCGACCTGCCGGTGGATGTGGGGCTGGAGCGCGCCTTCGGTCGCGGCCTGTTCGAGACGCGCTTTGAATCCAAGGGCATGGCCTTCCATCAGAAGCTCCGCGAAGGCTTTCTGGAAGTGGCTGAGCGCCACCCCCACCGCTGTGTCGTCATCGACGCGACGGGCGAGGTCGATGAGGTGTCCGAACGCCTCTGGACGGTGGTGGAGGCGCGGCTGCTTTGAGCGAGCATCCGCGCGACCGGTTCGATCTGATCGCCGACCTCAAGGCCGAAGAGGCTTTTCTGGACGCGCTGGACCGTGGTCGTCTGCACCACGCCTGGCTTCTGTGCGGGGTCGAGGGATCGGGCAAGGCCAGCTTCGCCTATCGCGCCGCGCGGCGGCTGCTGGGCGCGGCGCCGGATCTTTCACGCGGGCCGCTGGGCGCCGCGCCGCACGATCCCGTCAGTCGTCTGGTTTCGGCCCAGTCGCACCCTGATCTGCTGGTGCTTGAGCGTCTGGTCGAGGGCGGCAAGCAGAAGAAGTCGATCTCGGTCGAGCAGGCGCGCGACCTGCCGGAGTTCTTCGCCAAGAGCCCGTCCCAGGCGCGGCATCGGGTGGCGATCATCGACGCTGCCGACGACCTGAATGTCAATGCAGCCAATGCCTTGCTGAAAATTCTTGAGGAACCGCCTGAAAGCGGGGTTCTGTTCCTGGTGACGCACGCGCCGGGCCGTTTGCTGGCGACCATCCGCTCGCGGTGTCGCCGTCTCAGCTTTCCGGTCTGGCCTGAACATCGTCTGGCGGAACTGGTCGAGCGACGCACTGGCGTGTCGCTGTCCGAGGCGGATGAGGCGGCGCGCATGGCCGGCGGTTCTCCGGGCGCCGCGCTGGATCTGGCGTCTGGCGCCATGTCCGAAACGGATCGTCTGGCGCGCAGCTGGGTCGAAGGCGGCGCTGTGGACCGCGCCGAGCAACTGGCCGTGGCCGACGGCTTTCGCGGCGCTGAAGGGCAGGCGCGGTTCGACGCCCTGATGGATCGCCTGATCGCGGCGGTGAAGCGGCGCGCGGTCGAGACGGGCGGGCGCGAGGGCGCGCTGTGGGCTGAACTGTGGGGGCGGCTGTCGGAACTGCCGGACCGCGCGGCGGGCCTGAATATGGACAAGGGGGATGTGCTGGCTGGGCTCTGGCCGACATCGCCCGCGTCAAGGCATCAGTATAAGGGCGTTCACCTGAAATGATCATCGACAGTCACGTCAATCTTCACGCGCCCCAGTTCGATGAAGACCGCGACGCCGTGGTCGCGCGCGCGCGCGAAGCGGGCGTGCGGCTGATGGTCGAGATTTCGGACAAGCTGTCGACCTTTGATGCGACCCATGCGCTGGCCATGAACAACGCCGACATCTGGTGCACGGTCGGGGTGCATCCGCATGAAGCCAAGGACTATGCCGATCTGACGGCCGATCATCTGGTGGAGTTGGCGCAGCGCCCGCGCGTCATCGGCATCGGCGAGTGCGGGTTGGACTTCCATTACGATCTCAGCCCGCGCGATGTGCAGGCGGCGGTCTTCCGCCAGCATATCGAGGCGGCGCGCCGCACCGGGCTGCCGCTGGTCATCCATACCCGTGAAGCGGACGAGGTCATGGCCGACATCCTGCGCGAAGAACATGGGCGGGCGCCGTTCATTCTCATGCACTGCTACACCAGCGGCATGGAGCTGGCTGAACTGGCTATGGAATTGGGCGGGTGGTTCTCTGTTTCCGGCATCGCCACCTTCAAGGCGGCCGAAGAGGTGAGGGCGGTGATCCGGCGGATGCCCGAAGACCGCATCATCGTCGAGACGGACTGCCCCTATCTGGCGCCGATCCCGCATCGGGGCCGCCGCAACGAGCCCGCCTATGTCGGCCTGGTGCTGGCCAAGCTGGCCGAGATCTGCGGGTGGTCTCCGGAACAAGCGGATCGTCTGACGACCGACGCCTTCTTCAACTTGTTCGACCGCATCCCCGGCCCGCCGAATGAGAGAGCTGGAGGTCGTCATCCTAGGCTGCGGTTCGTCGGGCGGGGTGCCGCGCGGCGACGGCGACTGGGGCGACTGTGATCCGGCCGAGCCGCGCAACCGGCGCACCCGGTGCTCCATGCTGGCGCGTCTTCATGGCCCGGATGGCGTCACCAGCGTGGTCATCGACACCTCGCCGGACTTCCGTCAGCAGATGCTGATGGCGGAAGTCCAGCATATCGACGGCGTGCTCTACACCCACGACCATGCGGACCAGACCCACGGCATCGACGATCTGCGGGTCTTCGCCCACGCGCGCGGCCGCATTCCCGCCTGGATGGACGAGCCGACCCATGCGGCCCTGACGCGGCGGTTCGACTACATTTTCGAGAGCCAGCACGGCTATCCGGCCATCGTCGAGGCGCGGCCGCTTCCGCCGCACGGCCGTCAATGGAGCGTGCCTGGGCCAGGCGGCGACCTGCCGGTGGCGACGTTCGATCAGGCGCACGGCCCGATCCGATCGGTCGGCTACAGGATCGGCGGCGTTGTCTATTCCAGCGACGTCTCAGACCTCGATGATGAGGCGCTGGAAGCGGTGAGCGGGGCTGACCTGTGGATACTGGACGCTCTTCGCTATACGCCCCATCCGACCCACGCCCATGTCGATAAGGCGCTGGACTGGATCGCGCGAGCGCGGGTGAAGCAGGCCGTCCTAACCAATCTGCACATTGACCTGGATTATCAGCGTTTGAAGCGGGAGCTTCCGACCAATGTCGATGTCGCTTATGACGGTTGGCGTAGCCGAATCTTGCTGGACGAGGCTCAGGCTGGGGAGTGACGCTCGCCTGTCCATGCAAGAATATGTGATGTGCCACAGGGGTTTTATCGGCTATTCGCTCCGGCTGAGCTGCGGGCGGTGGGGCCCTCCATTGGTGTAACGGCGGCGTTGGGGGATTCTGCGCCGCGAACCTGGACGACTGTATGAAACGTATTTTCGCTTACCTCATCGTCGGGGCTATGATCCTCGGCGTTGTGACGGGCTGGGGCCTGAATAAATTTCTGACGGCGGATCAGGCTTCGGCCGCCGCGTCGAACCTCAATCTCATCACCGACATCTTTCTGCGTCTGATCAAGATGATCATCGCGCCGTTGGTGTTCACCACCCTTGTGGCGGGCATCGCCCATATGGAGGACGCCGCCTCGGTCGGGCGGATCGGCGTCAAGACCATGACCTGGTTCATCGGCGCCTCGATCGTGTCGCTAGTGCTGGGCCTGGTGATGGTCCAACTGCTGCAGCCGGGCGCGAACATGCACCTGCCCGAGGCGGTGGCTGCGACGGCCCCGGCGGCCTCGACCGACGCCTTCTCGTTGCACGGCTTCATCGCCCACCTGGTGCCGACCTCGATCTTCGACGCCATGGCCAGGAACGAGATCCTGCAGATCGTCGTCTTCTCGGTCTTCGTCGGCACGGCGGTCGCCGCCCTCGACGACAAGGCGCCGGCGGTGCTGCACCTGGTCGAACAGGCCGCCAGCATCATGCTGAAGGTGACCGAGTTCGTGATGAAGCTGGCGCCGTTCGCCATCTTCGCCGCCCTGGCCTCGACCATCGCCACCCAGGGGCTGGAGATGTTGGGCACCTACGCCAAGTTCGTGCTGGGCTTCTATGGTTCGATGGGCGTGCTTTGGGGCCTGCTGTTCGTGGCGGGCGCCGTGGTGCTGGGCAAGCGGGTGATCCCGCTGTTCCAGGCCATCCGCACCCCGACGCTGCTGGCCTTCTCGACGGCCAGCTCGGAAGCCGCCTATCCGCGCATCCTTGAGGCCCTGCCCAAGGTCGGCGTGCGCCGCCGCATCGTCAGCTTCGTCCTGCCGCTGGGCTATTCGTTCAACCTGGACGGATCGATGCTCTACTGCACCTTCGGCACCATGTTCATCATGCAGGCCCACGGTGTGCATCTGAGCGTGTCGCAGCAGATCTTCATGCTCTTGCTGCTGATGGTGACGTCCAAGGGCATTGCGGGTATTCCGCGCGCCTCGCTGGTGGTGATCATGGCGACCCTGACCTACTTCGGCCTGCCTGAGGCGTGGATCGCCATCGTGCTAGGCGTCGACCACCTGCTCGACATGGGGCGCTCGGCCACAAACGTCGTCGGCAACTCCGTCGCCGCCGCCGTGGTCGCCAAGTGGGAAGGCGAGCTGGACGACATCCCAGCAGCGGACAGCGCGGACGGCGAGCCGCAGCCCGCCGCCGTCTGACGCCGGTCCAGTCCAACAAGAAGCAGGGGGCGTGGAGAGATCATCTCCACGCCCTTTTTCTTGGGTGTAAGGCCGCAGTCCGCCATGCCGGGCCGGGCGTTGCTGTTGACCTGAACCGCGCGCGGCCCTACTGCGGCGGTCGCGTCAGGTTCCCCTCGACGGGGGATTAAAAGGGAACGGAGTGTGAAACTCCGGCTGTTCCCGCAACTGTAAGCGGTTAGCCCGCGCGTCAAACGCCACTGGCGGCTCGAGAGGTCACGACCTCATCGACTGCTGGGAAGGCGACGCGCACCGGCCTTGATCCGCGAGCCAGGAGACCTGCCTGTCGCCGTCGTTCTCCGCGCGGTCGGGATGTGCCGGGCGGTCGAGGCAACTCGTGTGACGACAGTCGTAAACCAGCCGCGTCAGCGGCCGCTTTCGCTCATCCGGGCGATGGTCGGTCCGACGCGGCGTCGTCATATGGAGACCCGGAATGAACCGGACCGCATTCGCCGCCTTGGCCGCCGCCAGCCTTCTGGCCGCCGCCCCTTCTTTCGCCGCTGAAGCGCTCGATCAGCAAGCCGCCGCCCCCGATGTCGCGGGCCGCGCCGGCGCCACCGCCGTCGAGGACGTGGTCGTCACCGCCAACCGCTCGGCCCAGCCGATCGAGCGGGTCGGCGCTTCGGTCGCCGTCCTGACCCAGGCCGCCATTGAAGCGCGCCAGACGACCGCCGTGGCCGAGCTTCTGGCGCAGACGCCGGGCGTCAGCTACAGCCGCAACGGCGGCGTGGGCGCGGCCAACAGCCTGTATATCCGCGGCGCGGAGGGCCACCACACCGTCGTCCTGATCGACGGGGTCAAGCTGAACGACCCGTCCTCGACCCAGGGCGGCTTCAACTTCGGCAATCTGCTGGTTGGCGACGCGGCCCGCATCGAGGTTCTGCGCGGCGCCCAGTCGACCTTGTGGGGCAGCCAGGCCATCGGCGGCGTGGTGAACATCGTCACGACCGAGCCGACAGAAGCCTTCCAGGGCGGCCTGGACGCAGAAGCCGGCGCGCGCGGCACGACCTATTTCCGCGGCGGCGTGAGCGGCGCCAATGAGCGCCTGAGCTGGCGCCTGGCGGCCAGCCGCTACGCCACCGACGGCTTCTCGGCCTATGCCACGGGAACCGAAGACGACGGCTACGACAATACCGGCCTGTCGGGACGGCTGAATCTGAAGATCACCGAGGCCGTGTCGCTGGACCTGCGCTCGGTCTGGTCCAGCGGGCGCGCAGACTTCGACGCCTGGAACGGCGACAGCCGCGACTATGGCAAGACGCAGGAGTTGGTCGCCTACGCCGGGCTGAACATCGACCTTCTGGACGGCCGTTTCCGTAACCGCATCGGCTATGCCCACACCGATACGGATCGTCGCAACTTCAACCCGGACAGCAAGATCCAGCCCCTGACCTTCGATTCCGAAGGCCAGAACCGCCGCTGGGAGTATCAGGGCGCCTTCGCCGTCACCGAGACGCTGAACACGACCTTCGGCGTCGAGCACGAAAAGTCTGAAATGAAGGCGCGCTCGCTCGGCGATTGGAATCCCAACGCAGACTACGGGCGCGGCGAGGCTGAGCTGAACAGCGTCTACGGCCAGGTTCAGTGGACTGTTCTGGACGGACTGACCTTGACCGGCGGGCTGCGCTATGACGATCACGCCCAGTATGGCGACAACCTGCTGGGGCAGGTCGCGGCGGCCTGGGCGCTGAACGAAGGCGCCACCGTCCTGCGCGCCAGCTGGGGGCAGGGCTTCCGCGCGCCGGGTCTGTACGAGCTCTACAGCGAGTACGGCAGCCTGGATCTGCAGCCTGAAGAAGCCGAGAGCTGGGAGATCGGCGTCGAACAACGCCTCTTCGACCGCGCCGTCGTCTCGGCGACCTATTTCCAGCGCGATAGCGACAATGAGATCAACTACGCCAACTGCCTGCCCGGCGACGCTCACCCGATCTGCAGCCAGCCGTACGGCGGCTATTATCAGAACATCCAGAAGGCCGAGACCAAGGGCGTCGAACTGATCGGCCGTCTCGACGTGACCGAGCGTCTGCACCTGAACGCCAACTACACCTGGACGGACGCCAAGAACGCCGTCGGCGATCATGAAGGCAAGCGTCTGCGCCTGCGTCCCGAGCACATGGGCAATCTCGCGGGCGACTACGACTGGGCCTTCGGTCTGAAAACCGGCCTGTCCGTTCGCTACGTGGGCGAGACCTTCAATGACCTGTCGAACGCGGTGAAGGTCGGCGACTTCACCTTGGTCGACCTGCGGGCCTCCTATCCGATCGACGACAATCTGGAAGTCTACGGCCGGATCGAGAACGCCTTCGACGAGGACTACCAGACCGTGCTGGGCTACGGCACGGCCGGTCGCGGCGTCTTCGGCGGCGTGCGCGTCCGCTTCTGATGCGAAGGCCGGGCCGCCCTGATGTCGGGGCGGCCCGGCCAAACCTCTATTCCCGTTCGGCCCAGCGCAGCAGGGGAATGAGCGGCACGCCCCAGCCGATGCCCGCCATGGCGAAGAAGATCAGGTCGATCCACCAGGCCTTAGGCAACAGGGCGTGCAGCGTCACGGCGCCCCAGATCCAGAAGATCAGGAAGAACACCACCGCCACGGTGGCGACGAACCGGCGCGCGCGGGGCGGCATCAGCGCTTGTTCCTGAACAGGAAGAAGGCCGCCAGGCCGATCACCGTGGTCACCAGCGACCACAGCAGCCACTCCCAGTCCGTCAGGGCGGCGACCGCAAAGACGCGAATGGCCAGGAAGGCGCCGCAGGCCGCGCTGACCAGCGCCACCAGGATGACGGCCCCTATGCCTCGGCGTCCCGTCAGAAGGTCGGCGATCCACGCCAGGGCCACGGCGCCGACAACGGCGATGGCGATCTCGATATATTGCACCGGCCGGCGCTCCCTGACTGCTGTGCGACGCTTTGGCGAAGAAAGCGACTCGATCTTGCCACGCGGGAGGGGCATATCCTCGGTTCCGCCGCCTGTGAAGAGGCGGCAAGCATATCGGGGCGAACGGCAGGCGTCGAATGAAGCGTATTGGGGATTTGGATCGCAGCCGCGCTGTGGCGCTGTGGCTGTTTTTCTGCGCGACCTTGGTGTTCGCAATGATCGTGGTCGGGGGGCGACGCGCCTGACCGGATCGGGTCTGTCGATCACGGAATGGAAGCCCATCATGGGCGCGCTGCCGCCGATGAACCACGCTGACTGGGTCGAGGCGTTCGACAAGTACAAGGCCATCCCCCAGTATACCGAAGTGAACGCCGGCATGAGCATGGCGCAGTTCCAGTACATCTTCTGGTGGGAGTGGGCGCACCGGCTGCTGGGGCGTCTGATCGGCGCCGTCTTCGCCTTGCCCTTCATCGCCTTCCTGGCCTTCCGCGCGATCCCGCGTCGTCTGATCGGCCGCTGCGCCGTTCTTCTGGCTCTGGGCGGCCTGCAGGGGCTGATCGGCTGGTGGATGGTGTCCAGCGGCCTGGCCGAGCGCGTCGATGTAGCGCCGGAACGTCTGGCGACCCATCTGGGCCTGGCCTTCGTGATTTTTGCGGGCCTGATCTGGACGGGGCTGGAGGCGTGGGCCGGGGTTGACGCCAACCGTCCGTCGCGCGCCTGGACCTGGGCCGCGGGCCTGCTGCTGGGCGGGGTCTTCGTCCAGTGCCTGTTGGGTGGCCTGGTGGCGGGCGCCAAGGCGGGCCTGATCTACACGGACTGGCCGTTGATGAACGGAGCCTTCTTCCCGCCGATCGCGTGGGGGCAGGGGGCGTTGGCCTTCCTGCATGATCAGGGGCTGGTCCAGCTGAACCACCGCATCGGCGCATACATGCTGTTGTTCGCCGGCACCTTCTATGCGGTCCAGGCCCTGCGCGGGCGTCTGGACGGCGGGCTGGGGATCGCCGCCGTCATCTTTGCGGGCGCGCTGTGGTTCCAGGCGGGGCTGGGCGTCATGACCCTGATCCACGCCGTGCCGGTCACGCTGGGCGTGCTCCACCAGGCCGTGGCGGCGCTCGTGCTTGGGGCGGCGACGGTGAACCTGTGGCTGGTGCGGCGTTCGCGGCCGCGGATGTTCGCGTCCAGCCTGCGCTAAGCCGTCACTACGGCTGAACAAAAAGGCCGCCTTCCGGATCGGAGGGCGGCCTTTTCATTTAACGATCCGCGAGAGCGTTAGCCGATCTTCACCCGCGTTGCGGATTCCGGCAGGTCCTCGCCGAAGGCGCGCTGATAGAATTCGGCGATGGTCGGCCGTTCCAGCTCGTCGCACTTGTTCAGGAAGGTCAGGCGGAAGCTCAGGGCCAGGTCGCCGCCGAAGATGATGGCGTTCTGGGCCCAGGTGATGACCGTGCGGGGCGACATGACGGTCGAGATGTCGCCGTTCATGAAGGCGTTGCGGGTCATGTCGGCGACGCGGACCATGGCGGCGATCTGCCGGCGGCCGTCGGCCGTGTCGTACTCAGCGCCTTGGCCACGACGATCTCGGCTTCCACGTCGTGGTCGAGATAGTTCAGCGTGGTGACGATGTTCCAGCGGTCCAGCTGCGCCTGATTGATCTGCTGGGCGCCGTGATACAGGCCCGTGGTGTCGCCCAGACCGACCGTGTTCGAGGTCGCGAACAGGCGGAACCACTTATTCGGACGGATGACCCGGTTCTGGTCCAGCAGGGTTAGACGCCCTTGCGCCTCCAGCACGCGCTGGATGACGAACATCACGTCGGGACGGCCCGCGTCGTATTCGTCGAACACCAGGGCGACCGGGCGTTGCAGCGACCACGGCAGGATGCCTTCGCGGAATTCGGTGATCTGCTTGCCGTCTTTCAGGACGATGGCGTCCTTGCCGATCAGGTCGATCCGGCTGACGTGGGCGTCCAGGTTCACGCGCACCATCGGCCAGTTCAGGCGGGCGGCGACTTGCTCGATGTGGGTCGACTTGCCGGTGCCGTGATAGCCCTGAACCATCACGCGGCGGTCGTAGGCGAAGCCCGCGCAGATGGCGAGCGTCGTCTGCGGATCGAACCGATAGGACTCGTCGATTTCGGGCACGTGGCTGTCGCGCGTCTCGAAGGCGGGCACGACCATGTCGGAATCGATGCCGAACGCTTCTTTCAGCGTGACCTTGCGGTGCGGTTCCAGCGTGACGAGCGGATCGGGGGAGGCGTCGAGCGGAGAGGTCATGGCCACCACCTAGCGCCCTCGCGCGCGCGGCTCAACACGCGCGAGGGGCCGGACTGATGATTAGCGCTGGGCCGGTCGGATTATTCCGCCGAAAGGGCGACCTCGACGTTGCCGCGCGTGGCGTTGGAGTAGGGGCAGACCTGATGCGCCTTGTGGATAAGGTCGTTGATAACCGCCTCGTCCAATCCGTGGTCCGTGACCTTGAGCGTCACATCCAAGTTGAAACCTTCGCCGCGGATGTTCTTGCCGAAACCGATGCCTGCCTCGACCTTGGTGTCAGGTCCCACAGGCGTCCCCGCCTTGCCGGACACCAGACGCAGGGCGCCCAGGTAGCAGGCGGCGTAGCCGGTTGCGAACAGCTGCTCCGGGTTGGTTCCGTCGCCGCCCTTGCCGCCCATTTCGGTCGGGACGGACAGGCGGACGTCGATCTTGCCGTCGTCGGTGGCTGAGCGGCCCTCGTCGCGTCCTCCGCCGGACGCCGTGGCGTGGGCGCGGTATAGGATTTCCATGGGCAGACTCCGAACATTTTGAAGGGCTGAAGCTGCTTCAACGCCTCTCAGAAACAACGGTTCTGTGATTCGGAATATCCACAGCGTGATGTTAACAATTGCCGCATCGCTCCCATTGGGGAGGGGCTGAGATGACCACGCTGCCGCAGTTCTTCTGCTATGTGTACGACGCGCCCGGCCGGACGCCTCAAATGCTTGCGCTTGAGGCCGACACCTTCCTTGAGGCGATCCGCGAGACGCGCCAGGTGATGCGCGGCGAAAGCGGCGCGGACGTCTTCGCGGAGATCTGGGACTCGTCTCAACTCGGCGGGCAGGTCACCCGCGTGGAGGCCTCGCCCGGCGGCGCTGGCCTGCTGAGGTCCCTCAAGCGTAACCGGCCTTTTTCAAGGTTTTCCAGGCCTTGATCACGCTCTGAAGTTTGACCTCGGCGCCACGGTCGCCGCCGTTGGTGTCCGGGTGGAAGCGCTTCAAAAGCTCATGATAGCGGGCCTTCACCGCGGCCTTGTCGGCGCCCGGCTCCAGGTTCAGGTCCGCCAGGGCGGCGCGTTCCAGCTTGCCCATCCGCTGTTCAGGGGCCTCGGCGACGGGCGCTTCCTGGGTTCTGCGTCCGAACAGGCCGAAACTGTCGCGCCATGAACCGGCGCCTGAGGTGTTGTTCGTGCCGAACTTGGCGGCGAAGGCGGCCGCCTCGCGCGTCTGGGGCCCGGCCTTCATCTGCCAGGTGGGGCGGCCGCCGGTCATGGCCTCGTTTTCCTGGGCCGCGCGGATCTGGCCCTCGTTCATGCCGGCGTAGAAGTTCCAGCCCTTGTTGTACTGCCCCGCGTGGCCCTGACAAAAGTTGTAGAACTCGTTGATCTGCTCGCGCGACTTGGGCGCCTTGGCGGTCGCCGGGCGAGAGCAGTCGGGCCACTCGCAGCGCTTCTCGCCGGGCTTCAGGTGCAGGACGTCGGCCTCGGCCTGTTCCTCCTCGGGCCGGGGCGGCTTCACGCGGATATCGGTAAAGCGAGGCTTGTATTGAAAAGACGCAGACATCCTCCGAAGTGTAGGGCTGATTTGGACGGCTTCAAGGAACGACCGATGTCTAATGGCCCTGTGGCGAGGATTATCCGTGAAAAACTGACAGCGGCCTTCGCTCCGAGCGTGATTGAGCTGGAGGACGACAGCTGGAAACACGCCGGCCACCACCACGAAGGGGGAATCGACGCCCAGGACGGCGGGGAAAGTCATTTCCAGCTGCGGATCGTTTCCACCGCCTTCGAAGGCAAGAATCGCGTCGCGCGTCAGCGGGCGGTGAATACGGCTCTGAAAGACGGTTCTCAGCGGCCCGGTCCACGCCCTGTCCATCCGCGCCCAGACGCCGGGCGAGGCCGCGGGCTGATATTCACCGATTTGGGATTACGTAGTTCTCCACATTCATATCGTCTTAGAACTTTTGGCCATAGCGTCCGCCCCCGAAACATATTGCAGCGAGCGGGGGCGTCGCCATGGTGGGTTCCGAAGGAATAGGGAAGGGGCTTGAAAGCCAGGAGGCCGGCAGCGCCGCCCAGGCTCTGTCCGCCATCCTGCAGACCCACTATCTGCGCTATCTGATCATCACCAGCTGGGCCGTGGGGCTGATCGCCACCGTGGGTCTGCTGCATGGCCTGCTGTGGTTCGCCGGAACCCTGGCCGCCGGGGCCCTGCGCGGCGTGGCGGAAAAGCGGATCAGCCGCAGCCAGAACGCTGAGGCCGGGTGGGACCGTATCTTCCCGATTGTGGGCGCTGTGACGACGGCCGCCTGGGCGGCGGCGCCCTTATGGCCTGGTTTTCGGACTCGCTCTTCGGCCGCGAACTGGCGATCGCACTGCTGATCTCCGGCTATGTGCTGGTCTTCGCCCAACTGCGCAGCTCGCCCAAGCAGGCCATTGTGATTTCATCGCCCTACGGCGTCGCGGCGGCGATCATCGCTGTGACCCTGATCGGCGATCCGGCCTTCTGGCCCTTTCTCATGTTGGCGCCGTTCACGGCGGCCTCGCTGTTCGTCCTCGTGACGATGACCATGTTGCGCGAGGAACGCATCCGCGCCTTCCAGGAACACCAGGCGCATCTGATCGAGGAACTGGAGGCGGCCAGGGACAAGGCGAATGCCGCCAATGAAGCCAAATCCAACTTCCTCGGCGTCATTTCTCACGAACTGCGCACGCCGATGAACGGGGTGCTCGGCGCGGCGCAGCTGTTGAGCGCGACGCGGCTGGACGGCCCAGCGCGAATATCTGGCGATCATCCGCAACTCGGGCGACAATCTTCTCAGCCTGCTGAACGACATCCTCGACATGACCAAGATCGAGGCGGGGCGTATGAACTTCGAGTCCATCGACATCCAGTTGGACGACCTTCACCGCCGCATCGTCGGCCCCTTCGAGGCGCAGGCCGAGGCCAAGGGGCTGAGGTTCGTGTCCGAGTTCGAGGGCGATACGCCTGCCGTCGTGCGCGGCGACCCCTTGCGGGTCTGTCAGGTGGTGCAGAACCTGCTGTCCAACGCGGTGAAGTTCACCGAGAGCGGCGACATCCGCTTCGTGACGCGAAGCCGCCGTATCTCCGAGCGCCGCGTGGCGTTCGAGTTCGCGGTGCACGACAGCGGCGCAGGGATTTCAGAAGGCGACATGGATCAGTTGTTCCAGCCCTTCACCCAGATCGACGCTTCGTCGACACGACGCTTCGGCGGCACGGGTCTGGGCCTGACGATTTCGCGACGCCTGGCCAACATCATGGGCGGCGACATCACGGTGCAGTCTCAGGTCGGCTCGGGGTCGGTCTTCACGTTCGCTGTCGAGGGCGAGGTCGTCTGCTGGGAAGATGAGGCCGCTCAGGCCGACTCGGACGCCGATAGCATCGAACCGGACGGCATGAAGGTGCTGGTCGTCGAGGATCACCCGGTCAACCGCATGATCCTTGAGGCGTGGATGGGCTCGACCGGACGCCGCACCACGACGGCTGAAAACGGCCAGGAGGCGGTCCATATCGCTCAACATCAGGCCTTTGACCTGATCATCATGGACGTGAACATGCCGGTCATGGACGGCCTGACCGCCACCCGTCTGATCCGCGCGGGCGGCGCCAACGCGGAAACGCCGATCGTCGTGCTATCGGCGTCGGCCCGGAACGAGGACCACGAAGCCGGTATGGCGGCTGGAGCCGACGCCTACCTGAACAAGCCGATCGATTTCCGCAGTCTTGCCGGCCTTATGACCCAGGCCAAGGGCGGGCGGCCCGCGCTTCAACAGTCAGTCGAGAGCGAAGCCGCCTGACGGATACGGAAACGCTTGCGAGGTTCGGCGTTCCGTAAGGCCACGACCGAATCTCAGGAGCCGATTTGCGCCGTTTCGCCGAACTGCTTGATCGACTGTCGCTGACTGCGTCGCGCAAGGCGAAGCTGGTTCTCTTGCGCGATTATCTCCGGTCGACGCCCGATCCGGATCGGGGCTGGGCGCTGGCGGCGCTGACCGGCGACCTGGCGTTCTCTGCAGCCAAGCCGGCCATGATCCGCAAGGCCGCCGAGGCGCGGGTCGATCCTGTGCTGTTCGGCTGGTCCTACGACTATGTGGGCGACCTGGCCGAGACGGTCGCCCTGATCTGGCCGTCCGATCCCGAACACCGGCCCAACCGCGAGCCGTCGCTGGGCGAGGTCGTTGACGCGCTGCAGGGCGCAGGCCGGCAAGAGGCGCCCCGTCTGATCGAAGGCTGGCTGAACGCCCTGGAGCCGAAAGGGCGCTGGGCGCTGTTGAAGCTGGTCACGGGCGGTCTGCGCGTCGGCGTGTCGGCGCGCCTGGCGCGCACCGCTGCCGCCATGATGCGGCCGGACGCCGTCAGCGCGCCTCCTACGCCGGAAGGCGGCGAGCAGGCCGCCGTCCTGCCGCCGGTCGACGTCGCCGACATCGAAGAGGTCTGGCATGGGCTGAGCGCGCCCTATGGCGACCTGTTCGCCTGGCTGGAAGGGCGGGGCGAACGCCCCAGCGCCGAGGCTTCCGGCCGCTTCCGTCCCGTCATGTTGGCGACCGCTCTGGATGAGGCGGCGGATATGTCCCGTCTGGACCCGACAGACTTCGTGGCCGAGTGGAAATGGGACGGCGTGCGGGTTCAGGCTGTGCGCGAAGGCGGGGTGACGCGGCTCTATTCCCGTACCGGCGACGACATTTCGGCGGCGTTTCCCGACGTGATCCAGGCTCTGACCTTTGAGGGCGCAGTAGATGGCGAACTGCTCGTCGTGCGCGATGGCGCTGTCGCTCCGTTCGGCGACTTGCAGCAGCGGTTGAACCGCAAGACGGCCAGCGCGCGATTGATGCAGGACTATCCAGCGGCCATCCTGGCCTACGACCTGCTTGCCGAGGGCGAGCAGGACGTGCGCGCGCTGCCGCTGACGCAGCGTCGAGAGCGGCTCGAGCGTCTGGTGTCCCGACATGAGGGCGACCGGCTGGCGCTGTCGCCGTTGCTGACCCACGTGACCTGGGACGATCTGGCGGCCTTGCGGGCCGATCCGCCGGTCGGCGCCGCTGCCGAAGGCCTGATGCTGAAACGCCGCGACAGCGCCTATGTCGCTGGCCGCCCGAAAGGGCCGTGGTTCAAATGGAAGCGCGATCCTCACGTCATCGACGCGGTTTTGATGTACGCCCAGCGGGGCCACGGCAAACGGTCCGGCTTCTATTCCGACTACACGTTTGGCGTCTGGACCGAGGAGGGCGCGCTGACGCCGGTCGGCAAGGCCTATTTCGGCTTCACCGACGAGGAGTTGAAACAGATCGACAAATTCGTGCGCGACCACACCACCGATCGTTTCGGCCCCGTTCGCGCGGTTCGCGCCGAACGCGATTTCGGCCTGGTTCTTGAGATCGCCTTCGAGGGGCTTCAACGCTCGACGAGGCACAAATCGGGGGTCGCCATGCGCTTCCCGCGCGTCAGCCGCATCCGCTGGGACAAGCCGGCGCGCGAGGCGGATACGCTCGAGACGGTGCTCGATCTGCTGGACGCCATCGAGCGCGGCGGCGGTCGGGTCAGCGCCGGTGAAAAAGCTTGAGCGTCGGGGCTTCCAATCGGCTCCACGTGCGTTAGACCCGGTTCATGCTCATGAATTTCCTGCATAGTCGCGTCGTTCTGGCCGAGCCCTTGGCTCAGGCGATGGCCGCCGGCGAGCAGAGGCTGAGCATGGACGCCGCTATTCTGGCCAAGGCTATGGATCTGCTCGGCGATTTCGCCGTCAACCTGGCCATTGCGGCGATCATCTTCGTCCTGACCTTGCTCGCTGCGCGCTGGGCCTCGGGCGCGGCGCGGAAAATTCTGGGCCGGACACGGCTGGTGCGGCGCGATCCCACGGTGCTGGCCTTTATGGTGCAGATCGTGCGGGTGGTGGTCGTCATCATCGGCATGATCGCCGTACTGCAGCGCCTGGGCGTGCAGACGACCTCCATCATCGCCGTTCTGGGCGCCGCCTCGCTGGCGGTCGGCTTGGCTCTTCAAGGGACGCTGTCGAATGTGGCGGCCGGGGTGATGCTGCTGATCCTTCGCCCCTATCGCGTGGGCGAGGCTATCGACGTGGGCGGCGCCTCCGGCACGGTGCAGAAGCTTGATCTGTTCACCACCCAGCTGACCAACGCCAACAACCACAAGATCGTCATTCCGAATTCCAAGGTGCTGAGCGACGTCATCGTCAATGTGACGGGCCAGCGGACGCGCCGGATCGAGATCAATTCACCGTGGGCTATGGCGAAAACCTGAAGGACGCGTGCGCCGTTCTGGCGTCGGTCGCCAAGGTGAACGACAGGGTGCTGAGGATCCGGCGCCGTGGACCGGCGTTACCGGCCTGCTGGACAGCTCGGTCCAGATCACCCTGCACGCCTGGGTCAACAACGCCGACTGGTGGCAGACCCAGTCCGACCTGATGCAGGCGGGCAAGGAGGCGCTGGACGAGGCCGGTATCGAGATTCCTTTCCGCACCAGGTCGAGGTGCCGGCGAAGGACGCCAAGTTCGCGCGGGTCGTCATGGCCCCGCTGGAAAACGATGCGGCTCAGGACGGATCGTCCGGCCGAGGGGAGAGTGACCCGTGCGTTTCGATTTCGGTTCCGACAATACGGCGGGCATGGCGCCGTCGGCGCTTCAGAGCCTGATCGCGGCCAATACCGGCTTCGCGCGGGCCTACGGGGCGGATGAGACCTCGGCGCGAGCCGCCGACCTGATCCGTCAGACGCTGGACGCCGACGCCGAGGTGCGCTTCCTGTTCAGCGGTACGGCGGCCAACGCCATCGGCCTGTCGATGCTGGCGCGCCCCTATGAGGCGGTGCTGGCCCACCACGCGGCCCATATCTGCACGGATGAAACTGGCGCGCCCGGCTTCTTCGGTCACGGCGTCGGCCTGATCGGACTGCCCGGCTACTCGGGCAAGATCGACGTGGCGGCGCTGCACGCCTCTCTGGAAGAGCCTGTCGTCGGCCACCGCCAGCCTGCGGCCGCCCTCAGCCTGACCCAGGCGACGGAGTACGGCGCCGTCTATTCCGAGGAAGAGTTTCGTCACCTGATCGAGCCCGCCAAAAGCGCGGGGCTTGGCGTCCATATGGACGGGGCGCGGCTGGCCAACGCCGTGGCCGCGGGTTTCGACCCCAAGAATATCGCGCGTCTGGGCGTGGATGTTCTGTCGTTCGGCGGCGCCAAGGCCGGCGCGCACTGCGTCGAGGCGCTGGTGATCTTCGACAAGGGGCTGACGCGGCGGATCGACAACCGGCTGAAGCAGGCGGGTCAGACGGCGTCAAAGGGTCGGCTGCTTGCGGCGCCGCTGCTGGGTCTGCTGGAAAGCGGCGACTGGTTGTCGGGCGCCGCCCACGCCAATCTGATGGCCCAGCGTCTGGCGGACGGCATCGAGGCCCGGACGTCCTTCGTTCTCGCCCATCCGGTCGAGTCCAATGCGGTTTTCGTGCGCATGCCTGACGAGGCGCATCAGGCGCTGAACGCCGCCGGTTGGGCCTGCTATCAGTTCGACGACGGTTCGGTGCGGTTCGTCTGTTCCTGGGCGACCGAAGAGGCGGCGGTGGCCGCCCTCATCGACGCCGTGGCGAGCCTGAACTGAAGTGGCGGTCCGGTTCCGCCTCGATGGCATGACGACGGCGGAGCGCGGCGATGCGGGGTGAACGCTCGGGACGGCGCGGCGATGTCGCGACCAAGGCCATGAACGCTGGCGTCGATCCCTCTCAGCAGGACGCGCCGCCGACGCTGGAGGCGCTGAAGAACCTGATCGGCGTGGTGGCGCGGTCCGGCGCGCCGCAACTGCCCTGGCGCGTAACCGGCGCGATCCTGCTCACGCTGGCGGGCAAGGGGTTGGGCGTGCTCGCCCCTCTGGTGCTGGGCGCGGCGGTCAACCATCTGGCGGCCGATCAGGGGCCGGCGGCGTCTGTGGGGCTGGGCTTCGCCGCCTTCGCCGTGGGCTGGGCGGTGGTGCGCTTCCTGTCAGCGGCGACGCCGCAGTTGTCGGACGTGGTGTTCGCCCCCGTGCGCGCGGCGGCCCAGCGAAAGACGGCGGCCGAGACCTTCGCCCACGCCCTCAGCCTGTCGCTGGACTTCCACCAGACCAAGCGATCCGGCGCCTTGTCGCGCGTGATGGACCGGGGCTCGCGCGCGGTGGACTTCCTGCTGCGCATCCTGATGTTCAACCTGGGGCCGACGGTGCTGGAACTGCTGCTGGCGGCGGCGGTGCTGGGCGGCAAATACGACTGGCGTTTCGGCGCGGTCGCGGTGGCGGTCGTGCTGGTCTATGCGATCACGACCTTCGCCATGGCCAACTGGCGGCTGGAGCACCGGCGCGCCATGAACGCCGCCGACAGCGAGGCGGCGGGCCTGTCGGTGGACGCCCTGCTGAACTATGAGACGGTCAAGTCGTTCGGCGCCGAAAGCCGCGCGGCCGAGGCCTATGACCGATCCCTATCGACCTATGTTCAGGCCTCGCTGAAGGCGAACACCTCCCTGGCGGCGCTGAACCTGATTCAGGGCCTGATCATGAATGTCGGCCTGGGCGTCATGGCGGTCATGGCCGGGTTCGAGGCGGCGGCTGGACGGATGGGGCCGGGCGATGTGACGGCCGCCGTGCTGATCATGATCTCCCTCTATGCGCCGCTAAACATCCTGGGCTTCGCCTATCGAGAAATCCGCCAGTCCTTCATAGACATGGAGGAGATGCTTAAGGTGACGCGACAAGCGCCGCAGGTGGCGGACGCGCCCGACGCCGCGGCCCTGACCCGGCCTGAGAGCGGTGGCGGCGCCGAGATCGTCTTTGATCATGTGGGCTTCCGGCATGATGCGCGGGCGGCGGGGCTGGACGACGTCAGCTTCGTCACGCCCGCCGGCACGACGACCGCCCTGGTGGGGCCGTCCGGCGCTGGCAAGTCGACGATCGTCAAACTGGCTTTGCGCCTGCTGGACCCACAGGAAGGCGCGGTGCTGATCGACGGTCGGGACGCGCGCGGCCTGACCCAGGCGTCGCTGCGGTCCGCCGTGGCCCTGGTGCCGCAGGACGTGGCGCTGTTCAACGACACCATCGCCGCCAATATCGCCTTCGCCCGTCCTGATGCGGACGACGCGGCGATCTGGGCCGCAGCCGAGGGCGCCGAACTGGCCGACTTCATCCGCAGTCTGCCCGAGGGCATGGAGACCCGCGTCGGCGAGCGGGGTCTGAAGCTCTCCGGCGGCGAGCGCCAGCGTGTCGGCATCGCCCGCGCCCTGTTGGCCGATCCCTGCATCCTGATCCTGGACGAGGCGACCAGCGCCCTGGACAGCCGCACTGAAGCGGCCATTCAGAAGACGCTGCGCAAGGCGAGGGCAGGGCGCACGACCCTGGTGGTGGCGCACCGCCTGTCCACCGTGGCCGACGCCGATCAGATCCTGGTGCTCAAGGCGGGCCGCGTGGTCGAGCGCGGCGCCCACCATGAGCTGGTGGCGCGTCAGGGCGGGGAATATGCGGCCCTGTGGCGCAAACAGACGCGCGGCGCCAGGACGCAGGCCCCTCAAACCTGACTGAGCTTAGTCCTTGGCGCCGGGGACCTTGGCCTTCAGCACGTCCTTGAGGCTGTCCAGCACCTGGGCGCGGGCGTCGTCGGCCTCGCTCGGCAGCGTCAGCAGAAGGCGCAACGCCTGGGCGTGGACAGTAACGATGCGCCAGTCGAACGCCTGATCTTCCGGCGCCGCGTCGATCAGATCGCACAGATTGGCGGCTGCGGTGCAGATGTCCTTCATCTCGAATGGCCCGCCCGCATCGATCACGGCGCTGGAGCGGGCATAGGCCTGATCCAGAGCGGCGGAGGCCTGGTCGGGACTGGGGGAGGCTTCATCCCCGCCAAAGCGGACACCTGTTCCTCAATGACCTCTCGGCTGCGGGTCTCATATTCCGCCAGGTTGGCGCGCGCCTGCTTCAGCGCGGTTCCGACGCTGACGCCGCCGGGCTGGTCGATCAGGGTCGACAGGCGCGAGCGACGACGATTGTGCGTGATGACGGTCATAGATTGATCGAGCCTCTTCGCTGGGCCTCGAATTCCGCCTTGCGGATCTCCTCGGAACGACGCTCGGGACCGGGCCAGGGTTCCTCCCTGAAGCGACGGTCCGGGCCGAAATAGTCGCCGACCTCCAGGAAGGGGCGATTATCCTTCGCCACCCAGACGATGCGTTCCAGCAGCACCCCAGCGCTGAACGGCTTGGTGATCAGGAAGTTGGCCCCACAGTCGCGCGCCTCAGACACCTTGGAGCGGCGGACGTGGGCCGCGGTCATGATGACGGGCGCATAGGCGTTCGGCTCCAGCCCCGAGCGACGCAGCCAACGCACGAACTCGTAGCCGCTCATGCCCGGCATTTCGCAGTCCACCAGGATCAGATCGACCGGGTGGGTCTGCAGGACCTTGATGGCTTCCGCCGCTTGGGCGCACGCATGGCGGACCTTGATGCCGAACCCTAGCAGAGCCTGAGTCGTCAGCTCCATCGCGAAGGGGAGTCGTCGATGACCATGGTCATCGCCCCATCGAAGTTGAAGACTGCACTTTCGCGCAGGGTTTCGCCGACCCCGTTCATGCTGCGCATGAGAGCCTCGAATCACGCATTACGGAACCTTGGACGAATCGCATCGGCGCAGCTTCCACGCCGACGAGCCGCCTTGCAACGGCTCGCGCGTCCGATCAGCCCAGACGGCCGATGGCGTAGAAACGGTCGGCGCGCTGCTTCTTCAACTGCTCGGCCGACAGGCCGGACATGGCCTTGAGTTCTTCTTCCAGCACCTGGCCGACGTTCTGGATCGCCTTTTCGCGGTCGGCGTGGGCGCCGCCCAGCGGCTCGGGGATCACGCGGTCGACGATCTTCAGCTCGATCAGGTCCGGCGCCGTGATCTTCATGGCGTTGGCCGCGTCCTTGGCCCGCGAGCCGTCGCGCCACAGGATGCCCGCCGCGCCTTCCGGCGAGATGACCGAATAGATGGAGTGCTCCAGCATCAGCACCCGGCTTGCGGCGGCGATGGCGATGGCGCCGCCCGAACCGCCTTCGCCCGTCACCGTGGCGATGGAGGGCACGCCCAGCGTCAGGCCGCGCTCGGTCGAACGGGCGATAGCCTCAGCCTGGCCGCGCTCTTCGGCGCCCAGACCCGGATAGGCGCCGGCGGTGTCGACGAAGGTCAGGACGGGCAGGCCGAACTGCTCGGCCATGTCCATCAGGCGCACGGCCTTGCGATAGCCCTCGGGGCGGGCCATGCCGAAGTTGTGGACGATGCGGGTCTGGGTGTCGTGGCCCTTCTCATGGCCCATGATCACGACCGGCTGGCCGCGGAAACGGGCCAGACCGCCCAGGATCGCCTGGTCGTCGCCGAACTGACGATCGCCGTGCAGTTCCACGAAGTCTGTGAACAGGCCGTCGACGTAGTCGATGAAGTGGGGACGCTGCGGGTGGCGCGCGACCTGGGTGCGCATCCACGGGTCAAGGTTGGCGTAGGCCTTCGTGCGCATGGCGTCGGCCTTTTTGCGCAGGGCGGCAATCTCGGTCTCGAACGATCCGCTGGTCGGCGCCAGCAGCGACAACTCGGCGATCTTGGCGTCCAGTTCGGCGATCGGCTTTTCGAATTCGAGATAGTGCGTGGCCATTAGGCGTCCGTGAGGAGGAAGCGCGCATTGCGCTACGGAAGGCGGCGGAACCTAGAGCGCCGAACGCTTCGGAGCAAGCGCGGGTTCAGAAGGCTTTGGGAAGACCCGCCTGTTTCAGGACGCTGTTTGCCGTGTGTCGGCTCTTGGAGCGAGGCACGATCACGGCGTGGCCGATATCGGGATGTCGCCATTTCTCGTGGCTGCCCTTGGCGCTATCCATTCGTCGCCAGCCTGCAGCGTAAAGAATAGCTGCGAGTTCGGGATAGAAGTCCTTGGCCATGCAGTCAGATCATCGCATCGAGCGCGATCAGACAACGCACGGTTGGCGCGATCAAGCCGCCAGCACCTCAAAGCCGCCTGACGCCTCAAAACGGATGGGCACGGGGCCGTGGATGTCGAGGTTTTCAGCCAGGAGCTCCGAGGCGAACTGGCGCGCCAGGCTTTCGAACTCGGCCAGAGTCGCGGTTTCGATAACAAGGCCGGGAATGTCGGATTCGCTGCACCAGACCTCGACTTCGGGGTCCCAGATCGCCTTGACGTAGAAGGTGCGCGCCATGCCGGAAGTATGGGCGCTTAGTCGTCTTTCGCCAAGGGTGGTTGGCGTGGACCACCTGGGACAGGCGGTCGGTCGCGACGTGGGTGTAGATCTGGGTGGTCGAGATGTCGGCATGGCCTAACAGCGTCTGGACTACGCGCAGGTCGGCCCCGCCTTCCAGCAGGTGGGTGGCGAAGGCGTGGCGCAGGACGTGTGGGCTGACGCGCGACGGGTCTATCCCGGCTGAAACGGCCGCCTGATCCAGCAGCTGGGCGAAGCGGCGCGGGGTCAGATGGCCGCTCTTTCCGTGGGAAGGAAACAGCCACGAACTGTCGGGCGTGTTCGGCTTGCGCGCGGCGTCGCGGGCGTCGAGCCAGGCCTTGATCGCCTCGCGCGCGGCGGTGTTGAGGGGCGCCAGCCGTTCCTTGCCGCCCTTGCCGCGCACGATCAGATAGGCCGGATCGCGCCGCACGGCCTCGACCTTGAGCGCCAGCAGTTCGGAGACGCGCAGGCCCGAGGCGTAGGCCATCTCGACCAGGGCGATCAGGCGCAGGCCAGCGGCGCTGTCTGCGGCGCCGGCGGCGGCCAGCAGGGCTTCGATCTCGTCGCGGCTCAGTGTCTTGGGCAGGCTGCGGCCCTGTTTGGGCGCATCGAGGCGGCGCGAGGGATCGTCGGTCCGCCAGCCTTCGCCCAGGGCGAAGCGATAAAATTGCCGCACCGAGGCCCGGCGGCGTGCGGCGGTGGCGGCCGACAGCCCGCGCCTCGACAGACCGGCGAACCACGCCTCCAGCGCCTCCTGCGGCGCAGCCATCAGGCCCCCGGCGTCGCCCAGCCAGGTCTCCGCGTCCGCCAGGTCCCGGCCATAGGCGGCCAGCGTATGGTGCGAGGCGTCGCGCTCGACCGCCATCATCTCTAGGAACGCTTCGATCTGCGGTGTCATGCCGTGTCAGGTCGTTTCTTCTGAGGTGTGGAGCCGGGCGGCGTCTCGTGTAGAGGGTATACGGACCATGCCTTCCGACGCCTCGCCTGATTCCTTCCCGCTGTCTTCGGTCCGCACCATAGCTCTGGTGGGGCTGATGGGCGTCGGGAAATCGACTGTGGGCGCCGTCTGGCCGCGCGGCTGGGCTTGCCGTTCGCCGACGGCGATCAGGTGATCGAGGAAGCGGCGGGCATGACCGTCAGCGAAATCTTCGCCTCGCGCGGCGAGGCCGAGTTCCGGGCGGGCGAGGCGCGGGTGATGCGCCGCCTGCTGGAAGGGCCGCCGATCGTGCTGGCGACCGGCGGCGGCGCGGTGCTCAACGCCGATACGCGCGCCTTGATGAAGCAACACGCCGTCAGCGTCTGGATGCGGGCCGATCTGAAGGTGATCGCCGAACGTGTAGGCCGGCGCGACACGCGCCCCTGCTGCGCGGACGCGACCCGTTGGTTGCGCTGAACGAGTTGGCCAAGGCGCGCTACCCCATTTACGGACAGGCCGATGTGACGGTCGATGTGGGCGGCGGCTCGCACGGTCAGGCCGTGGACGCCATTCTGAAACAGTTGCGCCGGTTCGGGCGGCAGGAGACCAAGCGATGACGACGACGATCCCGGTCGCAGGCGGCGCTTTCGCCCCCTATGAGGTCGTTGTCGGGCGGGGCCTGCTGAAGGCGGCGGGCGCCGAGGTCGCGGCGCTGAAGCCCACGCGCGCCTTCATCGTCAGCGACGAGACGGTGGCGGCCATCCACGGCGAAACGGTGCGCGCGTCTCTGGCGGCGGCGGGGCTGGCGACAGGGCTGGTGACCGTTCCGGCGGGCGAGGCGTCAAAGTCGTTTGAACAGCTTGAGGCCGTGCTGGACCGGCTGCTGGCCGAGGGTCTGGACCGCAAGAGCATGGTGGTGGCCCTGGGCGGCGGCGTGGTGGGCGATCTGGCCGGCCTGGCGGCGGCGCTGTTCATGCGCGGCGTCGACTTCGTGCAAATTCCGACGACCTTGCTGGCCCAGGTGGATTCCTCGGTCGGCGGCAAGACGGCGATCGACACCCCGCGCGGCAAGAACCTGATCGGCGCCTTCCACCAGCCGCGCCGGGTGCTGGCGGACATCGAGGCCCTGGCCACCCTGCCGGCGCGGCAGGTGCGCTCGGGCTGGGCCGAGGTGCTGAAGCACGGCCTGATCTGCGACGCGGCCTTCTTCGACTGGCTGGGCGACACGTCGCCTTCTGGGGCGCCGCGGGCGCGCAGGGCGATCCTGACGCTCTGGAACGGGCGGTGATCCGCTCGGTCGAGATCAAGGCCCAGATCGTCGGCGAGGACGAGAAGGAGGCGGGCCGCCGCGCCCTGCTGAACCTGGGCCACACCTTCGGCCATGCGCTGGAGGCCGAACTGGCTTTCGGCGAGACCCTGACACATGGCGAGGCGGTGGCGCTGGGCTGTGCTATGGCCTTCCGCTATTCGGCGCAGCAGGGGCTGTGCTCGGCCGCCGAGGCCGAGCGCGCCGAGGCGGGCATCCGCGCGGCGGGCCTGCCGACGCGGCTGTCGGACATCGACCATCGCTTCGCCGCCGACGCCCTGATCGGGCGGATGGCGGGGGACAAGAAGGCCGAGGGCGGGCGTCTGACGCTGATCCTGGCGCGGGGCGTGGGCGAGGCTTTCACCGACAAGGACGTCGATGCCGAGGCGGTGCGCGCCTTCCTGATCGGAGAGGGCGCGGCGGAGGCCTAGTCGACCGCCCGGCACTCCGTCGGTTCGCGATTGGCGGCGCTCCATGTCGCCATGACGCCCTTGCCGCGCAGTTCATAGCCCGAGGCGCGATACCAGATGCCGTCAGCGGCGCGCTCCTGATACAGATCGACCGCTTCGCCGTTGGAATTGCGCACGGTCGCCATCTGGCGCGGATTGTCGAAATCGACCGACAGCCGCTCGGAGTTGTTGCAGAGGTAAACCGCGTGAATGACGCGGTTCAGAGCGCGGTCCTGAAGTTCTGCGCCGGTGCGGCGGCGGGCGGTCTGGGCGTCAATGGCGCGCTGGCGCACCGCGTCGCCGTCGGTCGGCGCCTCGCGCGGCTCCTGCCCACAGGCCGACAACAGAACGAGGGCGGAAACGGCGACGGTCGGCCATAGGGTGCGGGTCGGCAATGGAGGCCCTCTCAAGGTCAAGCTTGGAGCTTCAACGCCCGGTGTCGGCCGGCGTTCCTGCCCGGGGTTTCCGCCGGGAGCGGAAGAAGCCGCGGAGCATCTCGGCGGCCGCGTCGGCCAGGACGCCGCCTTCGGTCGAGGGCCGCCAGTGACAGGTCGGCTGGTCGAAGAACCGCCCGCCGTGCAGCACGGCGCCGCCCTTGGGATCGTCGGCTCCCCAGACCACCCGGCCGATGCGGGCGTGGCTGATGGCACCCGCGCACATGGCGCACGGCTCCAGGGTGACATAGAGGGTTAGGTCCGTAAGGCGATAATTCTGCAACGTCGCCGCTGCATCGCGCAGCGCGATGATCTCGGCATGAGCGGTCGGATCATGGGCCGTGATGGGCCCGTTTTGCCCGCGCCCAAGCACTTCGCCGGTGTTTTCGTCCACGATCACGGCCCCGACCGGCACCTCGCCAGCCTCAGCCGCCGCTTGCGCCAGATCGAGCGCCATGCTCATGAACCGCTCATCATGGATCGCCATCCCAAAGACAACGACAAGAAGCCCCGCTCCCGTCAAGACGACGGTGGGCGCGGTCCCCGTATTTCGCCGACAAGGGCCCGCGAAAGCCCTTCGACAAGGACGGCAAGCCGGGCGGGAAGCCCCGCGACCGCGCCGAGGGCCGGTCGGGCGGCAAGCCTGGAGCGGAAGCCAAGGCGCCCGAGCGCACCGAGCGAATCGCCAAGGTCATGGCCCGCGCCGGCATCGCCTCGCGCCGCGAGGTCGAACGGCTGATCGGTCTGGGCAAGGTGGCGGTGAACGGCCGCATCCTGGACACGCCCGCCGTGCTGGTGAAGCGCGACGACAAGATCACCGTCGACGGCAAACCGATCGGCGCCGCGCAAGCGACGCGCGTCTGGCGCTATCACAAGCCTGCGGGGCTGATCACCAGCCACAACGACCCGGCGGGCCGTCCCAATGTGTTCGACGCCCTGCCCAGCGGTCTGCCGCGCGTGATTTCGGTCGGCCGCCTCGATCTGGCGACCGAGGGTCTGCTGCTGCTGACCAACGACGGCGAACTGAGCCGGGCGCTGGAACTTCCTGACACCGCCCTGGTGCGTCAGTACCGCGCCCGTGCGCGCGGCCGCATCACCCAGGAGCAACTGGACAAGCTGAAGGACGGCGTGGTCGTCGACGGGATCCGCTATGGTCCGGTCGAAGCCACCATCGACAAGGCCAAGGAGAAGGCGGACGGCGAGAAGTCCTCGGCCAATCTGTGGCTCAGCGTCCAGATCACCGAGGGCAAGAACCGCGAGGTCCGAAAGGTGCTGGAGAGCGTCGGCCTGACGGTCAACCGCCTGATCCGCCTGGCCTACGGTCCGTTCCAGCTCGGCACCCTGCCGGTCGGCGCGGTCGAAGAAGTCGGGCCGCGCGTGATCCGCGAGATGCTGGCCGAGCATATCCGCCCCGAGAACCTGCCGACTGGCAACACGGTCGAAACGCCCGCGCCGACGCCCGGCCGCCGCACCGGCACGCCGATCGTGCGCGGCAAGTCCGGCTCGGCCATGTCGGACCCGTCGCGCAAGCCCAGCCGCGTGCGCGCCGCTGAAACGGCGGCCGAAGAGGGCGCCGAGTTCGGCAAACCCGCCAAGAAGGACGGCTGGGCCAAGGCCAAGCCGAAGTTCGAGCATTCTAAGAGCTTCAAGCCGCGCGCCCGTCCGGGCGAGGGGGAAGCGCCGGGAGCGACGACCGCCCGCGCCGCCCGTTCAAGCCGCGCGAACCGCGCGCCGACCAGTTCATCGACGACCGTCGCGGTCCGCCCAAGGGCGGTCGCCCGGGCGGCAAGCCCGGCGATAAGCCTTTCGGCCGTCCCGGCGGCGCGGGCGGGCGTTCCGACGCGCGTCCTAACGACCGCTTTGGCGAGCGGTCGGGCGACCGGCCCGGCGGGCCTCGCGGCGAGGGCAGGCCGTTCGGGAGTAAGCCGTTCGGGGCCAAGCCCTCTGGCGGCAGGCCTTTCGGCGGCAAGCCTTCGGGCGGCGGCGGTCGCGGCGGCCCGCGCGGGCGCGGCTGACCCATGCGCGTCGTAGCTGGCAGCCTGAAAGGGCGCGCCATCGTCACGCCCGAGGGGCAGAACACGCGGCCGACATCGGATCGGGCGCGTCAGGCGATCTTCAATGTGCTGGAGCACGCCCCGTGGGCCGAAGGGCTGCATGAGGCGCGGGTCATCGACCTCTATGCGGGCTCGGGCGCCCTGGGGTTCGAGGCTCTGTCGCGCGGGGCGGCCTTCTGCCTGTTCGTCGACACCGACGACGGCGCGCGCGGCGCGATCCGCGAGAACATGGACGCCTATGGGCTGTTCGGGCGGTGCCGGGTGCATCGGCGCAGCGCGACCGACCTGGGGCCGCGCCCCGGTTCGGCGGGCGAGGCCTTCACCCTGGCCTTTCTGGACCCGCCCTATGCCAAGGGTCTGGGCGAGCAGACGCTGGCGCGGTTGCTGGAGGGCGGCTGGCTGGCGCCGGGCGCCATCGTGGTGTTCGAGCGCGGCTCGGACGAGCCCGACATCGATACGCCTGGCTATGAGCGGTTGGACGCGCGCGACTACGGCGCCGCGCGCGTCCTGTTCCTCAGGGCGTCAGAAGGTTCGGCCTGAAGTCCGGTTGTCGGCCCGGCTGCGCAGGCGGCTGAGGCCCTCGCGGTTGACGACATAGGGGCCGCCGTTGCGGGACTTGATGACGCCCTTCCGCTTCAGGCTGCGCCATTGATCCAGGTTGCAGCCGTCCAGCACCCAGCCTTCGCGGGTGAAGCAGCGCGCGGCCAGGATGCGGCCCTGTTCGTCGCGTTCCAACAGGATGCGACCGCCCTGGGCGAGGGCGTGGAGCGTGCGTTGCTCCGCACGTGACAGGTTCATGGGATTGAGATTTCCAAGGCACGAGAAAACACGCGCCCGGCGCAACGAGGCGCGGGGCGGGCTCAGGAGGCCTCTGGACGATCAGCGTCCGGGCCTATGCCGTGGCTACAATCTCAAACATGGTTCGATCCCATTGGGGGACGGGCTGGACTTCTAGCGCGGGGCGGCGGCGACGGCTAGGCTTGCCCGCATGACCATGCACCGCCGCACCTTCCTCGCCGCAAGCGCCGCCGTCGCCGTTGCGCCCGCCGTAGCCTGTGCCGAAACCGGCTGGAGGCCCCGCGCCTCGATGTCGTGGCCGACGCAGGAGATCTACTGCGCAGCGCTGGACGGCGAGATCACGGTCGCCGGCGGCCTGGTGCGCTCGGCCACAGGCGGACTTCACATCAATGATCGAACCGCCGTCTATGACGCGAGGGCCGACCGCTGGAGCGAGGGGCCGCGCCTGCCGCAACCGCGCCATCACCCGATGCTGGCGGCGGCGGCCGGGCGCGTCTGGGCCTTCGGCGGCTATGACCGGCGCGACGGCGGCGAGTGGACCGCCATGACGGATGTCTGGGCCATCGACCGAGGCGTCTGGGCTCAGGTCGGTGAGATGCCCGAGCGTCTGTGCGAGACCGTGGGCCTGTCGCTGGACGGCCAGGTGCACCTGATCACCGGCCGCTCGCCCAAAGGCGAAGCGAACGGCCAGTGGAACGATCAGGGCGACGTGGCGACGCATCTGGTCTTCGACGCCGCCGCCAACCGCTGGGACAAGGCGCGGCCGGCGCCCATGGCCCGCAACAGCGCGGCGGGCGCGGTGCTGGGCGGCAAGCTCTATGTCGCGGGCGGCCGCACGGTGGATGGCGGCGGGACGGGGCGGCTGGACCGCTATGATCCCGCCGAAGACCGCTGGGACACGCTGGCGCCGATCCCGGCCTCGCCGGCGACCGGAAAACAGGTCGGCGGCGGCCTGGCCATGGCCGAGGCGGGCGGCAGGCTGGTCGCCTTCGGCGGAGAATGGTTCGACCGGCCGGGCGGCGGGGTCTTCGCCGAGACCTGGATTTATGAGCCGACCCGCGACGCCTGGGCGGCCGGTCCGGCGATGCGGACGCCCCGCCACGGCCTGGCGGCGGCCAGCGTGGACGGCATGGTTTACGCCATCGGCGGCGGCGAGGTGGTGTCGGGCGGCAAGGCCAGCGGGTTGGTCGAGGCGCTCAGCCTCTGAGGCGTCGAAGCTCGGCGGCCAGGGCGCGGGCGCCGGCCGTGACGTCGGCCCAGGTCAGGTCGAAGCCGTCGTCCTCGCCGAAATAGGGATCGGCCACGGCCTGACCGGCGCGGCCCTCGACGTGGTCCAGCAGCAGGGAAAGCTCGGCAGTGGCGTCGGCCGGCGCCAGACGGCGCAGGTTCGCCAGATTGTCGTGATCCATCGCCACGACGTGGGTGAAGCGGCGGAAGTCGGCGGGCTTCACCTGGCGGCCGCGCAGGGCGGAGATGTCGACGCTGTGCTTGCGCGCGACCGCCTGGGCGCGGGCATCGGGCGGAAAATCGATGTGCCAGCCGCCGGTGCCGGCGGAATCGGCGATCACATCCAGCTTCAGCCGCCGCGCCTCCTCGCGAAAGGCGGCCTCGGCCAGCGGCGAACGACAGATGTTGCCGAGGCAAACGAAGAGGATGCTGTAGGTCATACCGCCCTTATTCGCACATCCCGGCCTGCGCCGGGATGAGCGGGTGGTTGGATCAGCGACGCCCGAACAGCTTCTCGAGGTCGTTGAGCTTAAGCTCCACATAGGTCGGGCGGCCGTGGTTGCACTGGCCGGAGTGGGGCGTGGCCTCCATCTGGCGCAGCAGGGCGTTCATTTCGGGGGCGCTGAGAACTCGGCCGGCGCGGACGCTGCCGTGGCAGGCCATGGTGCCGCAGACCTCGGCCATGCGCTCCTTCAGCGACAGGGCGGCGCCGTGTTCTGACAGGTCGTCGGCGATGTCGCGGATCAGGCCCTGAACGTCGGTGTCGCCCAGCAGGGCCGGGGTTTCCCGAACCAGCACCGCGCCCGCGCCGAACGCCTCGACGATTAGGCCCATCTCGGCCAGTTCCTCGGCCTTGGCGGACACGCGCTCGGCCTCGGCGGGGTCCAGTTCGACCACTTCAGGCGTCAGCAGGGCCTGACGGGTGACGGCGCCGGTCGCCATCTGCGCCTTCATCCGTTCATAGACCAGGCGTTCGTGGGCGGCGTGCTGATCCACCACGACCAGGCCGTCGCGGGTCTGGGCCACGATGTAGGTGCCATGCAACTGCGCGCGGGCGGCGCCGAGCGGGTAATCGATCAGGTCCGCCGGCGTCTGGGCGCCGGGCGCGATCTGGCCCGCGTGTTCGGCCTGGACCTCGGCCAGGGTGCGGAAGCTAGGGGCGGCGGCTTCGCCGCTCCACGTATGCTCGACGCGGGCGGATCGTTCGTTGAGGCCCGGCAGGTTCTGGGCCGCGGCGGCCGGTTGCGACCAACCCTGCCAGCCGCTCCAGCCCGGCGCGGCGCTGCTGAACGACTGTGGCGCGGCCGGGCTGTAGAGGGCCTCGCCCGTATGCGGCCGGAACCCTGACAAGGCGTCGGCGGCGACCGTGGTCGAGGCGCGGTGCCCCGCCGCGTGCAGGGCGTGGCGCAGGGCGCCGACGATCAGGCCGCGCACCAGGCTCGGATCGCGGAAACGCACCTCCGCCTTGGCCGGATGAACGTTCACGTCGACATACAGCGGGTCGATGTCGATGAAGAGGGCCGCCGCCGGGTGCCGGTCGCGCGCCAGGAAGTCGGCGTAGGCGCCGCGCAGGGCGCCCTGCAGCAAGCGGTCGCGCACCGGCCGTCCGTTGACGAACAGGAACTGGTGCGCCGCATTGCCGCGCGAATAGGTCGGCAGGCCCGCATAGCCGGACAGGCGCACGCCGTCGCGCTCCTGATCGATCAGCAGGGCGTTGGCCTCAAAGTCGCGGCCCAGAAGCGCGCCGAGACGTTTCAGCCGCCCCTCGTCGCCCGGATGTTCGGCGGGCAGGCGCAGCGTGGTCTTGCCGTCCAATGACAGGGTGAAGGCGACGGCCTCGTGCGCCATGGCCTGGCGCTTGATCTCTTCGGAGATGGCCATGGCCTCGGCCCGCTCGGACTTCATGAATTTCAGCCGAGCCGGGGTGGCGTAAAACAGGTCGCGCACCTCGACCCGGGCGCCATGCGGGCCAGGGAAGGCGGCGGGCGACAGGGGCCGCTGGGCGCCGCCCTCGACGGAGACGGCCCAGGCCTCGTTCTGGGGTTGACCCGCTTCGGCTTTGGCGCGGGTCGTGATGTTCAGCCGGGCGACAGAGCCGATGGAGGGCAGGGCCTCGCCCCGGAAGCCCAGGGTGAAGATGCGCAGCAGGTCCACGTCGCCTGCGTCGTCGGGCTCAAGCTTCGAGGTGGCGTGGCGCTCGATAGCGACGGGCAGTTCGTCGCGCGGGATGCCCTTGCCGTCGTCGGCGATCAGGATGCGGGTCAGGCCGCCGCCGTCCGCCTGGATCTCAATGCTGCGGGCGCCCGCGTCGATGGCGTTCTCCACCAGTTCCTTGATGGCGCTGGCCGGGCGTTCCACCACTTCGCCGGCGGCAATGCGGTTGACGGTTTCGGGGGAGGCGGCGGATGGTCATGTGAGTCGGGAGGATAGGCGCCGTCGCCGCCGGGCGCACCTCAATCCTGCTTTCGTGAGCTGAATGACGATTTTCGTGATGCAGGGACTTGAAGCGCGTTAATGGCAACTTATACTGTTGCAGTCGTGACGCCGAGGCCGAGCCGACACACGACCTGTTTGCGGACCTTCTGTCCAGTTATCGTTTCAACCGCCTGATTGAGGTTTTCTCCCCCATGAAGATCAAAGCCGCCCTGATCGCCGTTTCGGCCGCCGCCCTGCTGGCCGCCTGCAGCCAGCCCGCCGACACTGCCGGCGCCCCGACGACCGACGCCGCCTCGACCGCTCCGGTCGCGCTGAAGGCGACCTCGGGCGTCTATGTGATGGACCCGACCCACGCCTCGCTGCAGTGGTCGCTGCCGCACAACTCGATCTCGAACTACACGGCGCGCTTCAACAAGTTCGACGCCAGGATCACGCTGGACACCGCCAACCTGGCCAACAGCACGGTCGAGGCGACCATCGACCCGGCTTCGGTCGACGCCAACTATCAGGGCGACTACGTCGGCACCCACGCCGCCACCGGCTTTAAGAGCTGGAGCGAAGACATCGCCAAGAACAAGAACTTCCTGAACGCCACGGTCTTCCCGCAGATCACCTTCAAATCGACCAAGGTCGAGCTGACCGGCGCGCGCACGGCCAAGGTGACGGGCGACCTGACCTTCCTGGGCGTCACCAAGCCGGTGACCCTGGACGCCACGTTCAACGGCGACCTGGAGAAGCACCCTTCGTGCCGGCGCCGGCCATCGGTTTTGCGGCTGAAGGCAAGTTCAAGCGCACCGACTTCGGCATGCCGCTGGGCCCGGTCGGCGACGAGGTGACCATTCGCTTCGACGCCGAGTTCATCAAGGAAGTCGCCCCGGCCGCTCCGGCTGCCTGACGGCTTGGGATAAGCTATAAGGGGCGGGGCCCTAAGGCTCCGCCCCTCTCATGCACCGCTTGCCGCGAGACATTTCATGATCGCCCGTCTTCGGACCGAGAGGCCCAACCGCTACAGCGCCGTCGCCATCGCACTGCACTGGGTGATCGCGATCGCCTTGCTGGCGATGATCCCGATGGGCTGGTGGATGAGCGACGCCATCGCCGAGCCGGGCAGCCAGGCGCTGGCTTATCGCGTCTTTCAGATTCACAAGTCGATCGGGTTTCTGATCCTGGCGCTGACCGTGCTGCGGATCGTGTGGCGACTGACGCATCCGGTCCCGCCCCTGCCGGGCGCCATGAAGGGGTGGGAGCAGTTCGCCGCGAGGGCGACGCACGCCGCCTTCTACGCCCTGATGCTGGCATTGCCGTTGACGGGGTGGGCCTATGTCTCGACCGGCTGGGCCGTGGTTACGGACACGCCCCTGGCCGTGGCGACCAGCTGGTTCGGCCTATTCGCTATTCCGCACCTGCCTTTCATCGAGCACGCCTCCGAAGCCGCGCGCCGCACGATCGCCTGGATGGCCATGGGCGCGCACAGCAAGCTGGCCTGGGGCGCGATCGTCCTAATCGTTCTTCACGTCGGAGCGGCGTTGAAGCATCAGTTTCTGGATCGAGACGGCGTGCTGTCGCACATGATCCCGATCCTGCCGCATGGCGACGACAGCCAGGGCGTTGCGCCGGATCCGACGCCGGCCCTGCGCTGGGCCGAGCGGCTGGCTGGCGTGGCCTTCGTGGTCGTGATCGGCGCCGCCTTCGGTCTGGCCGCCAGGCCTGCGCACAAGGCGGAAGGGCAGGCGGTCGCCTTGGCCCCCGCCGCTGCGCCTGCGGCCGACGCCGCCGTGACGCCGGGCACGGCCGCCGCCTGGACCGTGGACAAGGCCGCCTCGACGATCCAGTTCACCGGAACCCACGCCGGCAAGGCCTTCACCGGCCAGTTCGAGCAGTGGGATGCGCAAGTCTGGTTCGACCCGGCCGATCTGGCAGGCTCGAAAGCCGTCGTGACGATCCAGACCGGTTCGGCGAAGACGGGCGACGCCACTCAGGAAGGCAGCCTGCCGGGCGCCGAATGGTTCGATACCGGGACTTATCCGACAGCCCGGTTCCAGGCGACGGCGTTCAAGGCGCTGGGCGGAAACCGCTATGAGGCGACCGGAACCCTGCGGATCAAGGCGACGACGGTCCCGGTCGTCCTGCCCTTCACCTTCGACGAGGCGAGCGGGACGGCCACGGTCGCAGGCCGGCTGGAGCTGGACCGCACTGCGCTGAACATGGGCATGGCGTCCGACGCGGGCGGCGACTGGGTGTCCAAGGCCATCGGCGTCGAGATCCGGGTAAAAGCCGAGCGGGCGGGGTAGGCCTCTTTCAGCCTATCTGCGCCCGATGCCGCAGCATGGCGTCGGCCAGGACGATGGAGGCCATGGCCTCGACCACCGGCACGCCGCGCAGGGCGACGCAGGGGTCGTGGCGGCCCTTGGTGCGCAGCTCGACTTCCTCGCCGTCACGGTTGATCGACTGGCGCAGGGTCAGGATGGAGGACGTCGGCTTGAAGGCCACCCGCGCCGTCAGGGGCTGGCCGGTGGATATGCCGCCCAATACTCCGCCTGCCTTGTTCGACAGGAAGACCGGCTGGCCGTCAGCGCTCATACGCATTTCGTCGGCGTTGTCCTCGCCGGACAGCTCGGCGGCGGCAAAGCCGGCGCCGATCTCGACGCCCTTGACCGCGTTGATCGACATAAGGCCCGCAGCCAGTTCAGCGTCCAGCTTGCCGTAGAGGGGCGCGCCCCAGCCGGCGGGCAGGCCCGTGACCTCCAGCGCCACGACGGCGCCGATGGACGAGCCGGCCTTGCGCACGCCGTCCAGATACTCTTCCCAGGCGGGCACGACCTCGGCCGAGGCGGCGAACAGGGGGTTGTCGTAGACGGCGCTGAAGTCGATGGCGTCGTCGGCGATGCGATGCGGGCCAAGCTGGACCACCCCCGCGCGGATGCCGATGCTCTCACCCAGCACCTTGCGGGCGACCGCGCCGGCGGCCACGCGGCTGGCCGTTTCGCGCGCCGAGGATCGCCCGCCGCCGCGATGGTCGCGCACGCCGTATTTGCTTTGATAGACGTAGTCGGCATGGCCGGGGCGGAAGGCGCGGGCGATCTCGCCATAGTCCTTGGACCGCTGGTCGGTGTTCTCGATCATCAGGCCGATCGGCGTGCCGGTCGTGACGGGGCCGTTTCCGTCATCAAAGACGCCCGACAGGATGCGGACCTGGTCAGCCTCCTGTCTCTGGGTGACGAAGCGGCTGCCGCCCGGCTTTCTCAGGTCCAGCCAGGGCTGAATGTCGGCTTCGGTCAGCGGGATCAGCGGCGGGCAGCCGTCGACGACGCAGCCGATGGCCGGGCCATGGCTTTCGCCCCAGGTGGTAATGCGGAACAGATGGCCGAAGGTGTTGTGCGACATGACGGCGAGGCTTAAGCCGCCATGCGCTGCGGCGTCCAGACCCGAGTGAAACGAAGCAGCATGTCCTCGGCCGCCGACGGCAGTTCGTCAGAGGGGATCAGCTTGACGAACAGGTCGCCTGCGGGACGCCGACCGCGTGCGGGCAGGCCCAGGCCGGGCAGGCGCAGACGAACCGGCGCGGTCATGTCGGGCACCAGCCAGGCCGCTTGCGGCCCGGCGTGGGTGTCGATCTCGATCCGCCCGCCGTCTCGCATCAGGCGGGATGCGATCGGCCAATCCATGAACAGGTCCGCGCCCAGCACCGACAGGCCATCGGCAGGGCGGATCAAGACCGGGATCAGTCCCTTGACGCCCTTCAGGCGAATGCGATCCGCCGTTCGCACCCCGGGGGGACATGCACCAGAAACCGGCGTCCTGACGCCTTGACGGAGACGGTTCCGCCGGTCAGCGCCTGCATGGGCGTCAGCACGATCAGAGGCGGCACGGCATGATGCGCCGGAGGAAGCGTCTCGGCGCGGCTTTCGACGCGAACAGGCGCAGGCAGGGCAGGGAGTTGCGTTTGCAGCAGGCGGTAGGCGGCGACCGTTTTTCTGAAGCGCTCGGCGTCTCCATCGGGACGGTCGGGGTGAACAGCCTTCACGGCGACACGGAACGCCGCCGTCAGCCCATCGACGTCCGCAGGGCCGCGCAGGCTCAACAGACGTCGTGCCTCGTGCACGGAAAGAAACGACTGCGCGCTCATGGCGACACCGTGCGGGACTATGGTCAAGACGAGGTTAACCGTCTTCCGGCCGGGCGACGCGGAACAAGGTGCGCCACGACGCTTTGGGCTATTGACACAGGGACCTAGTCAGCCAGGGATGGCCCGAGTGTATATCCGGCCTCAGGAAGCCTTGTTTTTGACTATGTCGGTGATCCCGCCCAGCCCCTCCGCAGACGACTACGCCGCCCAGTTGGCGGCCAACGCTGACGACACGATCTTTGATTGGGATGAGCCGATCGGCCTGTTTATCGAATGGCTGGAAGAAGCCAGGCGCAGCGAGCCGAACGACCCGAACGCCATGGCTTTGGCCACGGTCGACGCAGAGGGGATGCCCGACGTCCGCATGGTTCTGTTGAAAGACGTGGATGCGCGGGGCTTTACCTTCTTCTCCAACCAGGAGAGCGCCAAGGGCGAGCAGCTTTGGGCGCATCCCGCCGCCGCTCTGCTGTTTCACTGGAAAAGCCTGCGACGCCAGGTCCGCGTGCGCGGCGCGGTCGAGCGCGTCAGCGCCGAGGAGGCCAGCGCCTACTTCGCCAGCCGGGCGCGGGAAAGCCGCATCGGCGCCTGGGCGTCCGACCAATCTCGGCCCTTGGACAGCCGCGAAGCGCTGGAGGCCAGGGTGGCCGAACAGACGGCTCGGTTCGAAGGCGAGGATGTGCCGCGTCCGGACCGGTGGACCGGCTGGCGCGTCCTGCCCGAACAGATCGAGTTCTGGCGGGACCGGCCGTTCCGCCTGCATGATCGGCTGCGGTTCGATCGCGTGGCGGACACCTGGTCGACCAGCCGCCTGTGGCCGTAAAAACGACCGCTCAGGCCTGGTAGCGAGACAGGAAGGTTTGTACGGCGTCGGCGGCGATCTCGGCTGTCGCGCGCTGGGTGCGGACCTGGCCTCCCGTGACCATGGGCACGAGAAAGACGGGATGTTCGACCATTCCCATCAACTGACCGGCGGCCCAGGACGCTTTTTCAAACGTCAGATCGCCGCTGGCTTTCAGCTCGTCCAGGGCGGTGATCAGCGGGCCGGCGAAATCCCCCTCGGCCTGTTCGAAAAAGGCGATGGCCACGGATTCAAATCGCGAGCGCTCGGTCATGACCAGGCGGAATATGGCTTGAACGAAGGGGTCGCTCATGAAATCGGCGTAGGTCGTGAGGAAGCTGAGAAGCCGCTCCTTCGGCGCCCCGGTGCAGTTCTTAACGGCTGACATCCGGGCGGCGAAGTCGGTCGCTGCTTCGGCCATGACGGCCGCAAACAGGGCGGCCTTGTTCTCGAACATCGCGTAAAGGGTGGCGGTTGAAACGCCGGCCTCTCGTGCGATCGGCTCCATCCGCGTGCCGACGTAGCCTTCGTTTATGAAATGATGCCGCGCCTGCCGTACCAGCGCCGCGCGCCGAGGGTCGTCGATATCGTGGATAGGGGCCGTCATGGCGTTCACCAGCCTTTCGCCGGAGAGTGCCTTTAAGTCGCCTCAATTGCAATGGGAGGGGAAAGCTCTGCCCCTGATCGAGGTTACGTCAGCCAGGCCGCCAACAGGGGATGAGCCAAGACCGGCGCGGCCAGTCGAACGACGGCTTGAGGGTCTTCCAAACGCACGGCCGCAGTGGCGTCGGCGACGATGAAGTCGGCATGGACGCGCGACGGTTCGGTCAGCCGTTCGTGGCCGGGCCGGACAGTGCCGAGATATTGCTGAATGACGGATTCCGCCGTGCGGCCGCGTTCGGTCTGATCGCGCAGCAGACGTCGGATGAAGCGGATGTCCGCCGGCGTGTCGACAAACACCTTGATGTCGAACAGCGCGGCCAGGGCGGGCGTGCACAGCAGGTGGGTGCCTTCGACCACGATCACCTCGGTGGCGCCGACAGCTTCGCCCTGTGGCTCGCGCCCGTGGTGGATGAAGGAATAGACCGGCGCCGTTATGGCCTGGCCGCGCTTCAGCGCCGTCAGGTCGGCGATCAGCAGATTGTGATCGCGCGCCGCCACGTCGTCGAAATCATGGGTCGCGGCGTCGAAGCCGGGAACCGACGCGGCGTCCAGATAGTAGGAATCTTCCCGCAACAGGGTGGCTACGCCGTCGGGTAGGGAGGAAATAAGGGCTTCGGCCAGGGTGCTCTTGCCCGAGCCCGAACCGCCGGTGATTGCGATCAAGATGGTCATGGGCGCTCTACTTCCTCCGCTCGCGTCTTAACGCAAGCCCGGGGAGGGCGGTTTTAAGGCGATCTGTCGCGGGCAGGCTTCCCTAAGGGCACGTTGCCTGTGGCGGTTCACCTGTCTTAGCGTGGCGACAAGCGCCGGTTTCAATCAGGCGCATATACGAGGGAAATGCCGAATGCTGGGTATGATGCAGGACTGGCCGCTGACGGTCGACAAGATCCTCGACCACGCGAAGAACTGGCACGGAGGACGCGAGGTCGTGACCCGTTCAGTCGAGGGGCCGATCGTCCGGACGACCTACGCCGCCATTCATGATCGCGCGCGCCGGGTGTCGAACGCCTTGCTGGCGTGGGGGATCAAGCCGGGAGACCGTGTGGCCACCCTGGCCTGGAACACCGGCAATCACATGGAGACCTGGTATGGGATCATGGGGATCGGCGCCGTCTGCCACACCCTGAACCCGCGCCTGTTTCCCGAGCAACTGGCCTACATCATCAACCATGCCGAAGACCGGGTCATCTTCACCGACCTGACCTTTGTGCCGCTGCTCGAAGCCGTCCTGCCGCACTGTCCGACGGTCGAGCGGGTCATTGTGATGACCGACGCCGCCCACATGCCTCAGGCCAAGCTGCCTAACGCGGAGGCCTATGAGACGGTGCTGGAGCAGGTCAGCAGCGACGTCGTCTGGGGCGGTTTCGATGAACAGACCGCCTGCGGCCTCTGTTACACCTCGGGCACGACCGGCAATCCGAAGGGCGTGCTGTATTCGCACCGCTCGAACTTCATCCATACCCTCTTGGGGCTGCAGTCGACGGTCATGGGCGCGACGCCCAGCGAGGTGATCCTGCCTATCGTGCCCATGTTCCATGCGAATGCTTGGGGCATAGCCTTTGGCGGTCCAGCGGCGGGGGCCAAGCTGGTCATGCCGGGCGCGAAGATGGACGGCGCCTCTGTCTATGAACTGATTGAGACCGAAGGCGTGACCTTCTCGGCCGCCGTGCCGACGGTCTGGCAGGGGCTGTATGGCCATATGGTCGAGAACGGGCTGAAGTTCTCAACCCTGCGCAAGGTTCTGATCGGCGGATCGGCCTGTCCCGAAGCCCTGATCCGCGGGTTCCAGGACAAGTTCGGCGTCGAGGTGGTTCACGCCTGGGGCATGACCGAGACCTCGCCCATCGGCACCATCGCCAATTTGACGCCGGAGCTGAAGGCCAAGCCCTATGACGAACAGATGGCCTGGCGCCTGAAGCAAGGCACGCCGCCGCTGGGCGTCGAGCTGAAGATCAAGAACTACGGCGGCCAGGAAATGCCTCACGACGGCAAGACCTTCGGCCGGGTGATGGTCAAGGGACCGACCGTCGCCGGCGCCTATTTCAAGGGCGAGGGCGGAGATATCCTGGACCACGAGGGTTTCTTCGACACGGGCGACATCGCCAGCGTGGACGCCTACGGCTTCATGCAGATCACCGACCGGGCCAAGGACGTGATCAAGTCCGGGGGCGAATGGATCAGCTCCATCGACATCGAGAATATCGCCGTGGGCCACCCGAAGGTCGTCCTGGCCGCCGTCATCGGCGCAGCGCACCCGAAGTGGGACGAGCGACCGGTGCTGCTGGTCAAGCTCAAGGAGGGCGAGGCCGAGGACAAGCAGGAGCATCTGGACTTCCTGCAAGGAAAGATCGCCAAATGGTGGATGCCGGACGATGTCGTCTTCGTGGACGACATTCCGCTGGGCGCCACGGGCAAGATTGATAAGAAGACGCTGAGAGAGCGGATGAAGGATTATCAGTTGCCCGCCGCTGGTTAATTGCGACGGAGGACCCCCATGCCGAATTCCCGCCCCAAGGCAGGCGTGCTCGCTAAGCTGCTGCTCGCGACGGCGCTGTTGGCGCCGGGCCTGCTGTTGGTCGCGTCTGCAGGAACGCGAGGCGAGCTGTGGAGCACAGACTTCGGCATGGGGGTCCTGGCGCTCACGGTCGGCCGTATTCTGGCCTACCTCGGCCTGGCGGCGGCTCTGGCGGCCTGCCTGCTTGCGTTTCGCGAGCGCCGCCTCATAGGGATCGCCGGCGCCGCGCTGCTGATCGCGGGCGTGACGATCGCCGGCTATCTGATCCAGGAGCGTCGTTTCACCCCGCGCCGCGCGATGTGACCACGGATGTGAACGAGCCGCCCGCGTTCGCCCGGGGCCTTGCGGCTGAAAGGCGCCTGGCGGGCGCAGACGACAGCCATCCTCGGGCCTGCGCGGGACTTGAGCCTGCATCGACCCAGGTTGCGCCTGAAACGGCCGCCTGGGCGCTTGAAAAGGCGGGCTTCACCGTGTTCGGCACGTCGCCGTTCCGGGTTGATGGCCGCCAGCAGAGCGCCTGGTTCGGCGTCACCCACGACGTCACCGTCCGTATCCGACCTGGCCGGACCGATGTGCGCGTCGCTGGGCGCGACAGCCTGAAGATTGGCGATGAAGCCTGCCGTCTCGCCAAGGCGGTGGTGGCTGAGCTGACGCCTTAAAGGTCCTCGGTCAGCCGCCAGTCGGCGCCAAGCCGGGCTTGAGGCTCGGCCCGCGCGCGTCCCTCCTTTTCAAGCTTGATCAGGTGGGCCAGCACCGACAGGCTGGCGGCGGGCCAAAGGCGTTCATCCACGGCGGCGTAGAGGATCGGCACCATTTGCGCGATGGTCCGGTCGCCCGCCGCCAGTCGGGCCATGATCTGGCCTTCCCGCTCTAACCGGTGCGCGCGATAGGCCTTCAGAAAGCGCGCGACCTGGGTGATCGCCGGGCCGTGCGTGGGCCAGATAGTCGAAAAGCCGCGCGCCAGCACCGCGTCGAGGCTCTGCATATAGGCCGTCATATCGCCGTCGGGCGGCGCCACCACGGTGGTGGACCACCCCATGATATGGTCGCCGCTGAACAGGGCGTTCTCGTCCCTAAGGATGAAGGCCATGTGGTTCGAGGCGTGGCCCGGCGTCGCCATCGCTTCCAGGGTCCAGCCGTCGCCCTCGATCCGCTCTGCGCCGGTCAGGACGATATCGGGACGGAAATCCTCGTCCTCATCCTCGTCCAGACTGCTGTCCGAGGCGTGCATCGTGCGCGCGGGCGGCTGCATGGCCAGGATCGGCGCACCGCCGACCGCTTCGGCGAACGGGCGGGCGAGGGGGCGTGGTCGCGGTGCGTGTGGGTGACCAGCACATGACTGACCGTGCGTCCGGCCACGGCGCGCAGCAGGGCGTCCAGGTGAGCGTCATCCAGAGGCCCAGGATCAATGACCGCCACGCCAGCGCCAGGCCGGTTTCTGCCGATGATATAGGTCCCCGTGCCCGTGAAGGTGAACGGCCCCGGATTGTCCGCGATCACGCGCTGAATCAACGGCGAGACCTGATCGCGTCGTCCATAGGCGAAATCGAACTGGCGAACGTAAGGGATCATAGCTCTCTTCAGGCCCTAAGGGCGTCGAACAGGAGGCGATAGGTCACTGTCTTTTCACTCTGATGGCGCGGGCATCGCCGACGTTGAGGAAGTAGCTGCCGAAGGCCGCGCGACGGATACGTACCTCACTCCCGCTTTGAGGGCGAATATGGGCCGGCTCATTGTCGACCTGCCGCCATTCCCTCCCATCCGTCAGTTGGAAGACCCAGCGCCCCGCGCCGTCCCTCGCTGCCCGGACGAGGGCGGTCTGGATAGAGGATATCTCTTCGCGATCGTCATTCGATCCGAGGAAGGCCGGCAGGGCCACATTGCTGAAGCCGAACAGGTTGCGTCGGGCTTCCCGCACCTGCTGGCGGTTTACAACCGTTACGTCTCCCGCCTCCTGGGCCCGGATCAGCGCCTCGGCCGCCTTGTCTAGACATGACAGACGGGCTTCGGGCTCGCCGATCGCGCGACAGGCGGCCAGTTCGCCGATCGTTCGACAAGGATCCGCCGCTTTACGCGAGCGGCTTCCAGTACCAGACCGATCCGTCGACTTATGACGTCATCGGCCGTTACTTCTACATCGGCGCTCGCGCCCGCTTCTAAGAAGCGTCGAGCCTGGCATTGAGGGCGGCGGGTCTAACGGCCCGCCGCCTTTTTTGTCGTTTCTAGGCGGGATCGCGGACGTTGAGGGCGCTTGTGCCGCGCGCACGCGAAAGCGGCGATGACCTTCTGATCATCACCGGATGGCGTCGTATCAATATTAAAGTGAAGGGCGGCGCGCCACTCCCTCAAATGCTTGAGAAGGAGTGGCGCGAGTGACGGGGCTCGAACCCGCGACCTCCGGCGTGACAGGCCGGCACTCTAACCAACTGAGCTACACCCGCGTTGCTCCCCCGCGAGGAGGAGAGGAAGGAGCGGATACGGGGCGTCGCCGCTTCGGTCAAGCGCGTTGTGGCGTTTTTGATAAAAAATCCGCGAATTCAGATGCTAGCAGGCAGAATGGGAGGAACCCGTGGGCCGGAGTTCCTCCCGTCTTCTCAGGCCTTATCCCAGCCTTTTTCTACGGCCCAGACGGCGAAGGCGTAGTCGTGGGCGATGTCCTTCAGATAGTCGAACCGCCCGGAGGAGGCGAAGTGGCCCGCCTCCATGTTGATCTTCAGCAGCACCGGCTTGCCGGAGGTCGAGGCGGGACGCAGTTTCGCCACCCACTTCTCCGGCTCCCAATAGGTCACGCGGGGGTCGGACAGGCCGCCAGTCGCCAGCAGAGCCGGATAGGGCTTGGCCTCGATCTGGTCATACGGGCTGTAGGAGTGGATGTAGTCATAGGCCGCCGCGTCCTCCAGCGGATTGCCCCATTCGGGCCATTCCGGCGGCGTCAGAGGCAGGCTGGTGTCGCTCATGGTGTTGATGACGTCGACGAAGGGCACGCCGCCGATGACGCCCGCCCAAAGCTCTGGCCGCATATTCGTGACCGCGCCCATCAGCAGGCCGCCGGCCGAGCGGCCCTCTGCCACGATGTTCCCCGCCTTGGTGTATTTCTGCGCGATCAGGTGATCGGCGGCGGCGATAAAGTCGGTGAAGGTGTTCTTTTTGGTGAAGCGACGCGCGGTCAGGAACCAGTTCCAGCCCTTGTCCGAGCCGCCGCGGATATGGGCGATGGCGTAGATGAAGCCGCGATCCACCAGCGACAGCCGGTTGGTCGAGAAGCCGGCCGCCATCGGGATGCCGTAGGAGCCGTAGCCGTAGAGCAGCAGCGGCGCAGACCCGTCGACTGGCGTGTCCTTGCGGCGCAGCACCGTCACCGGCACCAGCTCGCCGTCAGAAGCGGGTGCGTTCAGTCGCTCGACCACATAGTCCGCCGGATTGTGGCCCGAGGGGATTTCCTGAACCTTGCGCAGCGTGCGCTCGCGCGTCTTCAGGTCGTAGTCATAGGTTGAGGTCGGCGTGGACGGCGAGTTGTAGCCGTAGCGCATGATCGTGGTGTCGAACTCGGACGCCCCGCCCAGCGACAGGGCGTAGGCGGGCTCGTCCACGGCGATTTCATGTTCGGCGCCGCTGCGGTCGCGGATGACGATCTTGGTGTTGGCGTCGGCGCGTTCCTGCCGGCCTATATAGTCCTTAACCAGGGCCACTCCCTCGATGAAGCGGCCGGGCGTGTGGGGGATCAGGTCCTTCCAGTTCGCCTTGTCGGGAGCGGCGGTCGGCGCCTCCATGACCTTGAAGTCGATGGCGTCATCGGCGTTGGTGCGGATCACCCAACGATCGCCCCAGTGGTCCAGGTCATACAGCCGGCCGACGTGGCGCGGTTCGACCACCATCGGCTTCGCGGTCGGGTCCGAGGCCGGGATGATGCGGCTCTCTGAGGTTTCCTGGTTGCCGATGGAGATGACGATGAAGGCGTCGTCGGCGGTGCGCTCGATGCCCTGGAACATGCCCTCGTCCAGTTCTTCGTTGACCAGGGCGGTCTCGCCGCCGCGCGCCGGGCGGCGGAAGATCTTGTCGGGGCGGCCGTTGTCGTCGCGGTTGGTCCAGAAGATCCACTGGCTGTCCGGCGAGAAGGTGAAGTTGGCGCTGGCCGATTCGATCGGGTTGGGCAGCACCTCGCCCGTGGCCAGATCCTTCACATAGATCTTGTAGACTTCGGACCCCTGAGCGTCCTCGGCATAGGCGAACAGGGCGTGATCGGGGCTGTGTTCGGTCGCCGAGACTTCCGAATAGGCCTTCCCTTCGGCCAGCTTGTTGCAGTCCAGCAGGACCGTCTCGCCGTCCGCCTTGCCGCGCGGGCGGCGGCAGTAGAGCGGGTGCTGATCGCCGACGTTGTAGCGGACGTAGTATTCCCACGGGCCGTCTGCCGCAGGGACGGAGCTGTCGTCCTCCTTGATGCGCCCCTTCATCTCCTCGAACATCTGGGCCTGCAGCGGCAGGGTCGAGGCCATCATGGCTTCGCGATAGGCGTTCTCGGCGGTCAGGTGCTCCTTGACGTCGGCCTTGATCAGCGACGGATCGCGCAGCACGGCCTGCCAGTTGTCGTCCTTCATCCACTGATAGTCGTCGACGCGCACGCGGCCCAACTGCTCGATGCGGACGGGGACCTTCTTGGCGACGGGCGGGGTGGGCTTGGACATCGAGGCTCCGGGACTCTGGCGGGCAAGGGCGGGGGAGGCGGCGACCATGCCGACAGCGGCGGTCGAGGCGATCAGTTCGCGACGGTTCATGGCGTGGGCTTCCCCTCGATTATCATTCGAGCGGGACCTTGTGCCCGGCGACGCTCGGCGTCAAATGGCGTCATGGTCATTCAGGATCTTCCGCCCGAACAACCCGCTATCGTCTCCGCCCCGCCGCCCGAATGGGACCTGACGGTCGGGGTCATCAACGCCACCGTGCAACTGGATCAGGCGTTCGGCAGCGGACAGAGAAAGGTCGGTACGGGCTTCCTGATCTCCGCCCCCAGGCCCGACGGCGCCCCCGCGTCGTGCTGGTGACAGCCCGGCACGTGCTGGACGTCATGCCCGGCAATGAAGCGCGCATCGGGTGGCGCACAGCCGAGGCGGACGGGGCGTGGAAGTTCACCCCCGAAACCTTGAGCATACGCGATGCGGGCGGCGCGCCGTTGTGGACTGCCCATCCTGAGCGCGATGTGGCGGTGATGGAGATCACGGCGCCGCCCGCCTTTGCCCAGGCGGCGATTCCGCTCGGCTGGCTGGCCGAGGCGGACGCCTTCGACCGCTGGCGCATGGGTCCCGGCGACGAACTTCTGGCCCTGGGCTATCCCCATGGGCTGTCGGCCAATCGGGCGGGATTTCCGATCCTGCGACTGGGGCGGATCAGCTCATGGCCGCTGACGCCGATCCGGCATTTCCCGATCTTCCTGCTGGATTTCGTGGTGGCGCAGGGGAACTCGGGCGGCCCGGTGTTCTGGACCCCGGCCGCGCGTCGCGTGCCTGGTGCGCCGGAGCCGGATCATCCCTTTATCGCCGGGGTTCTGGTCCAAGAGGTTCAGGGCGGCGGAGAGGGTTTGGATCTCGGCGTCGTGGCCCATGCGCAATATGTGCGCGAGACGATTGAGCGGCTGGATATTTCCTCCCCATGAAATGGGGAGGGGGACCGCGTAGCGGTGGAGGGGCAGCGCCGCCGGGCGCCCGAAAGGCCCCTCCGTCACGGCGCTAGCGCGCCGCGCCACCTCCCCATCGGCGACGCCAATGGGGAGGAAAACCCTCAGCCGGCGAGCGCTTCGACGCTCATCCGCTGCAGCAGGTCGCCGCCCTGTCCCACGGCAGCCAGACGACTGGAGACGTGTCCGAGGACGTTCGCCGCATAGACTTCATACAGGTCCAGCTTGCCCTGCAGCCAGGCGGCGTCGCCCTCGCCCGCGTCCAGTTTCGCCCTGGCCGCCAGGGCGCCCTTGGCCAGCATCCAGCCGCCGACCACGTCGCCCATCAGCTTCAGATAGGCGTCGGCGCCGGCCAGCACGTCCGCTGCGCGGGCCGGGTCCGACTTCGCGTCGAGCAGCCACAGGGTGGCGTCCTCGACCGCCTCGATGGCGGTGGCGATCGCGCGGCCGGCTTGCCGGTATAGAGGCGGTCGATCTGGGCCAGGGTCGTCTTCATTTCGGCGATCAGGGCCTTGGCCGACTCGCCGCCGTCCATCGACAGCTTGCGGCCGACCAGATCCATGGCCTGGATGCCGTTGGTGCCTTCGTAGATCGGGGCGATGCGGGCGTCGCGATAGTATTGGGCCGCGCCGGTCTCCTCGATGAAGCCCATGCCGCCGTGGACCTGAACGCCCATGGAGGCGACCTCGCAGCCGACATCGGTGGACCAGGCCTTCGCGATGGGGGTGAACAGGTCTTCGCGGCCCTTCCAGGCCTTGCGTTCCTCCTCGGTCGCGGCGTGGCGGGCCAGGTCGGCGGCGACGCCGGTCGACAGGCAGATGGCGCGGGCGGCGGCGACCTTGGCCTTCATCACCGACAGCATCCGGCGCACGTCGGGGTGGTCGAAGATCGGGGCGTCTTTCTCGCTGGTCCAGACGCTGCGGCCCTGACGGCGCTCCAGCGCATAGGCCAGGGCATGTTGATAGGCGCGCTCGGCGACGCCGACGCCCTCGACGCCGACGGCCAGGCGGGCGGCGTTCATCATGACGAACATATGGGCCAGGCCCTGGTTCGGCTGGCCGACCAGTTCGGCGCGGGCGCCCTCGTAGCTCATGACGCAGGTGGGCGAGGCGTGGATGCCCAGTTTGTGCTCGACGCCGACCGGGCGGAAGGCGTTGCGCTCGCCCAGCGAGCCATCGGCGTTGACGATGAATTTGGGCGTCAGAAACAGGCTGATGCCCTTCGGCCCGGCAGGCGCGTCGGGCAGGCGGGCCAGCACCAGGTGGACGATGTTGTCTGTGGCGTCGTGGTCGCCCCAGGTGATGAAGATCTTCTGGCCGGTCAGGGCATAGGTCCCGTCGCCATTGGGAACCGCCGTCGCCGTCAGGGCGCCGAGGTCAGACCCGGCGTGCGGCTCGGTCAACACCATGGCGCCGGTCCATTCGCCCGAGACCAGCTTGGGCAGATAGGTGGCCTTCTGGTGCTCGTTGCCGACTTGCTCCAACGCCTCGATCGAGGCCAGCGACAGCATGGGGCACAGGCCGAAGGCCATGTTGGCGGCGTGGACGGTTTCATAGGCCGCCAGCTCCAGCGCCTTGGGAAGGGCCTGCCCGCCGGCCTCGACCGAGGCGGTCAGGCTGGTCCAGCCGCCCGCCGCGAACTGCTGATAGGCGTCGGCGAAACCGGGGGCGGCCGTCACCGCGCCGTCGGCGTATTTGGCGCCGGCCAGGTCGCCGGGGCGGTTCAGCGGGGCCAGAACCTCTTCCGAAAACTGGCCGGCGGCGTCCAGCACGGCCGAGGCGACATCTGCGTCGTAATCCGGAAAGGCGCCGGTCGCTGCGACCTGATCTATGCCGGCCACGGCGTCGAGGGCGAATGCGATGTCACGGACGGGGGCGCGGTAGCTCATCGGTTATCCTCAGAAAGACGTTGCGCTTCTGTCGACCCCTGCGCTGTTGGGCGCAAGCCCGCTTGGACTTTGGTCGAGTTTCCGCGCACTCTATGCCTCTGTTTGAACGACTGACGCCGCGTAAGGAAAGAGCGACCGTGCCCGCCGACCGACCCGCCAGGGGCGACAGCCCAGAAATCGCCGCCGAGGCGCTGAAGACGGGACGTCTGGTCATCCTGCCGACCGAGACGGTCTATGGCCTGGCGGCCGACGCCTCCAACCCTCAGGCGGTGGCGCGCATCTTCGAGGCCAAGGGGCGGCCGCGCTTCAATCCTCTGATCGCCCATGTCGCCAACGCCGTGGACGCCGAAGACATCGCCGTGTTCGACGCCAGGGCGCGGGCGCTGGCCGAAGCCTTCTGGCCGGGGCCGCTGACGATCGTCGCGCCGGTTCGGGACCGCGATCGGGTGTGCGATCTGGCGCGGGCCGGGCTGGACAGCGTGGCCGTGCGGGTGCCGGCACATCCGCGGGCCCGGGCGGTCATCGGCGCCTTTGGCGGGCCGGTCGTCGCCCCCTCGGCCAACCGTTCCGGACGGCCCAGCCCGACGACCTTTGCTGATGCTCTGGAGGAGACGGGTCATGCCGTGGGCGCGGCGGTCGATGGCGGCTCGTGCGCCGTGGGGGTGGAAAGCACCGTCGTCTCGGTGCTCGACGGCAAGGTTTCCCTGCTGCGTCCCGGCTCCGTCACCCGCGAAGAACTTCAGGCCGTGGTCGGGCCGCTGGATGAAGGCGGGCAGGGGCATCGCTCGCCCGGTCGGCTGGCTCTGCATTACGCGCCCGACGCCCCGGTGCGGATCGAGGCGGAGGGCGCCAAGGACGGCGAAATCCTGCTGGGGTTCGGTCCTAACGTCGGCGATCCGCGCTGGAGCCTCAGCCCGACCGGGGACCTGCGCGAGGCGGCGGCCAATTTGTTTCGATTGTTGCGTGAGGCGGACCGGACGCGGCCCGCTGGGATCGCTGTGTCGCCCGTTCCGGCCAAGGGGCTGGGCGAGGCGATCAACGACCGTCTGCGTCGTGCGGCGGGCTTCGTCGGCTAAAGGAAGCGCGCCTTCACATCCACGCTGGACGCCTTGCCGACCTTGGGCAGACAGTTTTCAAGCCAGGCCTCGGCCGCCGTCCGGCCGTGCTGCTTCAGCTTGTTCAGATAGCTCCACTCCGTATCGAACTTCGAGTGGAGCGACTCGCCGCCCAGCCACTCATCCGCTGCGATGACGTGGATGCGGATGCCGCGCCGACGGTCCTCGCCGGGCTTCAGCTTGCCCTCGGCGATCAGGTCTTGAACGAAGGCGACGGCGCGCAGTTCGGCCACCAGCGGGGCGTTGAAGACGATCTCGTTCAGCCGGTCGTTGATGTCGCCCGCCTCGCGCGGGGCCTCGTCGCGCTGGAACGGGTTGAGCGGCAGCAGCAGGATATCGTCCGGCGTGTCGGTGTAGAACAGGGGCCACAGCGCCGGATTGGCCAGATAACCGCCATCCCAATAGGGCTCGCCCTCGATCTCGACCGCCTGAAACAACTGGGGCAGGCAGGCTGAGGCTAGCAGCACCTCCGGCGCCATTTCACCGGACTTGAAGATGCGCGAGCGGCCCGCGCGCACCGCCGTCGTCGACACGAACATCTGGATGGAGGAGGCGCGCAGGGCCTCGAAATCCACCGCCGTCTCCAGCACCCGGCGCAGCGGGTTCAGGTTGAAGGGGTTGAAGGAGTAGGGGCTCATCGACAGGGCCAGCGTCTGTCCCGCCTGCCACATCGGCGTGCCCTTCAGCCAGTCGGGCGTCAGGGCCTTGGACCAGACGGCGCTGTCGCCGAAGACGTTGCGGCCGCCGGACTGGTTCACCTCGCGCCATAGGGTGTCGAGCGCCTCGCGCCCCCTCGGCGCCGCCACGCTCCAGCCCGGTGATCAGGGCGGCCGCGTTCATCGCACCGGCAGAGGCGGCGGTGACGGCGCGCACGTCCAGCACGTCGGCCTCAAGCAGTCGGTCCAGCACGCCCCATTGAAAGGCGCCGTGAGCGCCGCCGCCCTGCAGGGCCAGACAGACAGGTTTGCGTTTCGCCGCCATCAGCCTCTCCGTCTTGCGGCCCGAGCGGCCGCTCAGAAGGCTATTGCGCCGTCCAGCCGCCGTCGACGGAGAAGTGGGCGCCGTTGGCCGAGGCGCCGAGGTCGGACGCCAGATAGAGGAAGATGCCCGCCAGTTCGCCGGTCGTGACGAAGCGCTTGGTCGGCTGCGAGCCGAGAATGACGTTTTTCATCACCTCGTCCTCGCTCATGTTGCGGGTGCGGGCTTGATCCTGAATCTGCTTGGTGACGATGGGGGTCTCGACAAAGCCGGGGCATATGGCGTTGCAGGTGATGTTCTCCTGCGCCAGCTCCAGCGCCACCGTCTTGGTGAAGCCGATCACGCCATGCTTGGCCGCGACATAGGCGGACTTGAACGGGCTGGCGACCAGGCCGTGGGCCGAGGCGACGTTGATGATGCGGCCGCGCCCCTGCGCCTTCATGATCGGGATCGCCGCCTTGGTGGCGTAGAAGGTCGAGGACAGGTTGATGGCGATGATCTTCTCCCACGCCTCGGCGGGGAAGTTCTCGACGGCCTCGACGTGCTGGATGCCGGCGTTGTTGACCAAGATGTCGAGGCGGCCCAGTTCGCGATGGGCCGTGGCGATCATGTCCTCGATCTGATCCGGCTGGGTCATATCGGCCGGGTGGTAGAGGACGCGCACGCCGGTCTCGGCCGCCAGATCGGCGCGGGTCTTCTCAATGGCCTCGGCGTCGCCCAGGCCGTTCAGCATCACATCGCCGCCGCACAGGGCGACCGCCCGCGCAAACGCCAGTCCGATGCCCGAGGTCGAGCCGGTGACGACCGCGACCCGGCCCTTGAGATCGTTCATAGCGAACATGACAGAAAGAACCCGTGGCTAATGATGCTGCAACGCACCCTAGCGGCAGTCGTTCAATCTGGCGATCAGGAATTTCCTTCCCTGATGAATATCCAGTCCGTGTCCGTCGAAAGGCTCTTGTCGAAGCGATAGCCGTCGCGGTCGAAGGCCTTCAGATCCTCGGCTTTCTCCAGCCGGTTCTCGATGGCGAACCGGGCCATGCCGCCGCGCGCCTTCTTGGCGTGGAAGGAGATGATGCGGGCCTGGCCGTCCTTCTGTTCCTTGAAGTGAGGGGTCACGACCGGCAGCTTCAACGCCTTGGCGTCGACCGCGCCGAAATATTCGTGGCTGGCCAGGTTCACCAGCGTCTGCTCGGACAGTTTGCCGGCGTCCTCGTTCAGGCGCAGAGAAATCCGCTCGCCCCAGAAATCATACAGGGTGGCCCCGCGCTTGGTCTTAAGCCGCACGCCCATCTCCAGCCGATAGGGCTGGATCGCGTCCAGCGGGCGCAACAGGCCGTAGAACCCCGACAGGATGCGCAGGTGATCCTGCGCCCAGTTCAGATCCTCGACCGACAGGGTGCGGGCCGACAGCCCGTCATAGACATCGCCCGCAAAGGCGAAGACGGCCTGCAGGGCGCCTTCCGACGTATCGTTGTCGAAGGCCTGGAAGCGCTGATAGTTCAACTCGGCCAGGGCGTCGGAAATCGACATCAGGCGGCGCAGGTCTGCGCGGCTGAGTTCACGCGTCACCTTCGCCAGTTCGGCCGTCTCATCGGCGCATCGCCTTGGCGTCACAGGGGCGTCGATGGCGGGCGGGTTGAAGTCCAGCTTTTTGGCCGGGGACAGGACGATCAGCAAGACGATCGACTCCTATGCGTCTCAAGAGCGGGCCTCATAGGCCGCTTCCATGACGTTTTGAACCGCCTGAAACGTCACATACGGTCGCAAGTCCTCAGAAGAGGACCGCCGGGTTCATGATCCGCTGGGGGTCGATGGCCTGACGGATCGCCTGCATGGTCGCGATTTCGAGCGGCGATTTGTAACGTCGCGCCTCATCGGTTTTCAGCCGTCCCAGGCCGTGTTCAGCCGAAATCGAGCCGTCGTAACGGGCCACGACGTCGTGCACGACTTGCGATCCCTCCATCCAGCGGGCGATGAAGGCGGCGATGTCCTCGCCCTCGCCGGGGATCACGTCATAGTGAAGATTGCCGTCGCCGACATGGCCGAAGACCGACACGCGGCAACCCGGATGGAACCGCTCCACCGCCGCCGTGGCCTCGTCGATGAAGTCGGCGATTCGCGATACGGGAACGGAAACGTCGTGTTTCCAGCCGCCGCCTTCGGGCTTGAGGGCGGCCGAATGCTCTTCGCGCAGACGCCAGAACTCGGCCTTCTGGGCGTCATTCTGGGCGATGGCGGCGTCGACGATCAAGCCTTCCTCGAAGGCGGCGGTCAGCAGGCGCTCCATCGCCGCCTCTGCGCCGTTCGGCTCGCCCGAGGCCAGCTCGATCAGCACATACCAGGGCGGCGTCGATTCCAGCGGTTCGCGCGTGTCGGGGATGTTCTTCAGCACCAGGCTCATGCCCAGCCGTTTCATCAGCTCGAACGCCTCGACCCCGCCGCCCGTCTCGGCCTTGGCGCGGGCGAGCAGCACGACGGCGTCGTGATGGCTTTCCAGGCCGACGATAGCCGTGGCGCGGCTGCGCATGATGGGGAACAGCTTCAGCGTCGCCGCCGTGATGACGCCCAGGGTGCCTTCGGCGCCGATGAACATCTGCTTCAGGTCGTAGCCGGTGTTGTCCTTGCGCAGACGCTTCAGGCCATTGAAGACCTGACCGTCGGGCATGACCGCCTCGATGCCCAGCACCAGATCGCGCATCATGCCGTAGCGCAGGACCGCCGTGCCGCCCGCGTTGGTCGAGATGACGCCGCCGATGGTGGCTGAGCCCTCGGCCGCGAGGCTGAGCGGGAAGAAGCGATCCTTTTCCTTGGCCAGTTCCTGCGCCTCCAGAAGGGTCACGCCCGCCTCGACCGTCATGGCGTCGTCCAGCGGCGTCACGTCGCGCACCGTCCGCAGCTTGCGGGTGGAGAGCAGCACTTCGCCATAAGGAATCTGACCGCCGACCAGGCCGGTGCCGCCGCCCTGCGTCACAATGGCTGTGCCGTGACGGGCGCAGATCTCGACAGCGCGGGCGACCTCTTCGGTCGTGCGCGGTTGCAGCAGCAGCGGCGTCTCACCGGTCCAACGGCCGCGCCATTCGGTCAGCCACGGCGCCATCTCGGCGGCGTCTTGCGTCCAGGCGCCGGGCAGGGCGGCCTTGAGTTCAGCGAGGGATTCTGGCGTCGGGAGGGTCATATCGGCCTTGTGGCAAAAGGCGCGCCGTGGTGGAAGCGCAAAACCTTGCCTTCTGGCGGTCAATTCAAGGGCAAAACATGATTCCGACGCCGGCTGTGGGCGTGGTGTGCCTGAAAGGCGATGAAGTCCTGCTGATCCAGCGCGGCACGCCGCCGCGCGTGGGCGAGTGGAGCTTGCCGGGCGGGCGGCTGGAGCCGGGCGAGCGCCTGGCCGACGCCGCCTTGCGGGAACTGCGTGAGGAAACCGGCGTCGAGGCCGAGCTGATCGGTCTGGTTGACGTGGTGGACGGCCTGTTTCCGGAGGCGGGGCGTCATTATGTCCTGATCGACTACGCCGCGCGCTGGGTCGCGGGCGAGCCCGTGGCGGCCGATGACGCGGCTGAGGCGGCCTTTTTCCCGTTCCAGGCCGCGCTGGCCAAGGTGGATTGGGACGAAACGCGGCGGATCATCCGCATGGCGCGCCGGATGGCTGACGGTGATGTCATGTTGAGGGAACCGGATTCGATGGCGCAGCCGGCGTCCGGCGGATAAGCTGGTCTCCACATCGGAGGGCCTAATGAATTTTTCGCTGATTTTCTTTGTGATGTTCGCGGTCTTCGCGCTCATCTTCTTGTTCAGCGTGATCAAGATCGTGCCCCAGGGCCGTGAGTTCACGGTGGAGCGGTTCGGCAAATACACAAAGACCCTGACGCCGGGCATCCACATCCTGACCCCGTTCGTCGAGCGCATCGGCCGCCGCATGAACATGATGGAGCAGGTGCTGGACGTCCCGACGCAGGAGGTCATCACCAAGGACAACGCCATGGTGAAGGTCGACGCTATCGTCTTCATTCAGGTCATGGACGCGTCGGCCGCCGCCTATCGCGTCGAGAATCTGCCTTACGCCATCACCCAGTTGTGCTCGACCAATCTGCGGACCGTGGTCGGCTCCATGGATTTGGATGAAGTCCTGTTCCAGCGCGACAACATCAACTCGCGCCTGCTGACCGTCATCGATGCGGCGACCGAGCCGTGGGGCGTCAAGGTCAATCGGATCGAGATCAAGGATCTGACCCCGCCCGTCGACATCACCAACGCCATGGCCCGCCAGATGAAGGCCGAGCGAGAGCGCCGCGCCATCATCACCGAGGCGGAAGGCGAGAAGCAGGCCGCCATCGCTCGCGCCGAGGGCGCGAAACAGTCCGCCATCCTGCAGTCGGAGGGCCGCAAGGAAGCGGCGTTCCGCGATGCTGAAGCCCGTGAACGCGAGGCGGAAGCCGAGGCCAAGGCGACGGCCATGGTGTCGGAAGCCATCGCGCGCGGCGACGTCAACGCCATCAACTACTTCGTGGCCCAGAAATATGTCGAGGCGTTCGGTGAACTGGCCCGCAACCCGACGGCCAAGACGGTCATCGTACCGGCCGAAATGGGCGGTCTGGTCGGCACCATCGCCGGGCTGGGCGAACTGGTAGGCTTGGCCAAGGAACAGCAACAGAGCCGGTCGGACATCCGTCGCGAACCGTCTCGCGCCGCGGCGGCTTCCTCGGCTTCGACGCCGCCCAGCCGCACCGTTTCGCCGCGTCGATCCGGCGGCGCCGTGCCGACGACGGAGTAGGGCATGGACTGGATCATCTCGCTGCACGCCTCGCAGCCGTTCTGGCTCTGGCTGGCCATTGGCGTCGTGCTGTTGGGGATCGAGGCTGCGGCCTCGACCGAGTGGCTGCTGTGGCCGGCGGTGTCGGCGGGGCTGACGGCCTTGCTGACGGCGTTGGCGCCGCAACTTGGCTTGCCGATTGAAATCGGCGTGTTCGCCGCCTTGACCGTCGCGTCCACGATCCTGTCGCGTCGCCTGATCAAGCGCGTGAATCCCCAGGATCAGCCCGACATCAACGACACCAACGTGCGCCTGATCGGCGAGCGGGCGCGGGTCGTGGAAGCCTTCGTCGATGGACGAGGGCGGGTCTTCGTGTCGGGCTCTGAATGGCCGGCCGAGATCGAAGGCGCAGGGCCTCTGGCCGGCGAGAGCGTCATCGTCGAATCAGTCATCGGTTCGCGCCTGAAGGTCAGGGCGGTCTAGGCGGCTCCAAGGACTGGAGGGGCTAGCGGCCCCTTAATCGGCCACACCGCGATTGGCCAGGCCGTCGGCCCGCTCGTTCAAGGCGTGGCCGGCGTGGCCCTTGACCCAATGCCATTTGACCTCGTGGCGGCTGCGGGCCTCGTCCAGGCGCCGCCACAGGTCTTCATTCTTGACCGGCTTCTTGTCGGCGGTCTTCCAGCCCCGGGCTTTCCAGCCGCGATCCATTCCGTCACGCCTTGCATGACGTATTTGCTGTCGGTGTGCAGATCGACGCGGCAGGGACGCTTCAGCGCGTCCAGCGCCATGATGGCCGCCATCAACTCCATGCGGTTGTTGGTGGTCAGAGCCTCGCCGCCCCAGAGTTCCCTCTCATGACCGCCGCCGGTTTGCAGGATAGCGCCCCAGCCGCCGGGGCCGGGGTTGCCCTTGCAAGCGCCGTCGGTGTGGATGATGACGTGATCGTTAGGATTCATGGTCGCGATGCCTACAGCCTCCCTTGGCGCATCGCCATCACTCAGCCTATATGACGCACAACAATCAGTCGGTGGGGCGCGCGTGGGCGCGGCCGCCCCTTGAGGAGGTATCGCCATGGGCTCCATGAGCATCTGGCACTGGGCCATTGTCGTCGTTGTCGTGCTGGTCCTGTTCGGCGGCCGCGGCAAGCTGTCCGGCATCATGGGCGACGCGGCCAAGGGCATCCGCGCCTTCAAGGACGGCTTGAAGGACGACACGGACGCCAAGGGCAAGGAAGCGCCGGGCGCTCTGCCGCGCACCGAGGCCGAAAAAGAAGAACTGAACCGCTGAATTTCGCCGGAAGACGCTGAACCATGGGTGGTCTTGGCCCCGGCATCGGCGGGTTCGAAATCCTTGTCATCGGTCTAGTGGCCCTGCTTGTCGTGGGGCCCAAGGATCTGCCCATGCTAATGCGCAGGGTGGGCCAGTTCGTCGGCAAGGCGCGCGGCATGGCCAATGAATTCCGCGCCAGCTTTGATGAAATGGCGCGCCAGTCGGAACTGGACGACCTGCGCAAGGAGGTCGAGGCGCTGCGGTCGGGGCAGGGGATGTACGCCCTGGGCGCCGACGCGGACGAAGCTTTCAAGGACATCCGCAAGGAGCTTGAGGCGCCGCTTGAGACGCCGGCCGTCCCCGAGCCTGTCGAACAGGCCCCGGCGCAGATTGAGGTCACGGGCGTCGACGAATGGCCCGACAGCGCCACGGCCGTCGTTGCGTCCGAGCCCGCGCCCAAACCAGCGACGAAGCCGAGAGCCAAGAAGGCGGACGCCGCCGCTGGCGCGGCCGCGTCCAAGGTCAAGTCGCGCAAGGCTACGCCTAAGTCTGACGCCCCGCCGTCCTCGCCGAAGCCAGCCGCTGCACGTACAAGGGCTCAGCGCGCCAAGAAGGTCGATCTATGAGCCGCGCCGACCATGATGAAGCCGACATCGAGGCTTCGCGCGCGCCCCTGATGGATCACCTGATCGAGCTGCGGTCGCGGCTGATGATCTGCGTGGCCGCCTTCATCATCGCCTTCATCGGCTGTTTCGCCTTTTCAGAGACCCTCTACCTGTTTCTGGTGAAGCCCTATGTGGTCTCGGCCGCGTTCCACCAGACGGTGGGCGCACACGGCCATGTGTCGCCGTTCAGCCTGATCCTGGGCACGGCCGGGCTGATCCCCGTGCCGGACGTGGACCACAACAGCGTGCGGTTGATCTATACGGCGCCGCTCGAAATCCTGTTCACCAAGATGAAACTGGCGGGCTTGGGCGCGGTCATCGTCGCCTTCCCGATCCTGGCCTGGCAGTTGTATCGCTTCGTCGCGCCGGGCCTGTATCGCAATGAGAAGGGCGCCTTCCTGCCGTTCCTGATCGCGGCGCCGGTGCTGTTCCTGCTGGGCGCTGCGCTGGTCTATTACGTCATGCTGCCCTTTGTGATGTGGTTCTCGCTGAGCCAGCAGATCATCGGGGAGAATGTGGCCGCCGAACTGCTGCCCAAGGTGTCGGACTATCTGAACCTGGTGACGGCGCTGATTCTGGCCTTCGGCCTGTGCTTCCAGTTGCCGGTCGTCATGACCCTGCTGGGGCTTGCGGGTCTGATCAGCAGCGAACTGATGGCCAAGGGCGCCGCTACGCCATCGTGGCCGTGGTCGTGGTCGCCGCTGTGGTGACGCCCCCGATCCGATCAGCCAGCTGATGCTGGCCGTGCCGATGGTGCTGCTCTACGAGGTGTCCATCTGGTGCGTCCGCATCATCGAGCTGCGCCGCAGGAAGGCGGATGCAACTGACGGGCTGACAGTCTGACCTCAGGCTGGGGACAGCGCGGCCTAAACCGGACCTGAGCCGTTCAGCAGATCGGCGAGCACCGCGGGCAGCCCTTGCGGCAGGTCTTCTGAGATCAGCCCCGGCCCAAAGCGTCGCGCGGCCTCAGAATGCATCCACACCGCCGCCCGTGCGGCGTCGAAGCTGTCCATGTGTTGGGCGATCAATCCGCCGATCATGCCCGCCAATACGTCGCCGCTGCCCGCCGTGGCTAGCCAGGGCGAACCGTCGCCGTTGACCGCCAGGCGGCCGTCCGGCGCCGCGATGGCCGTCGCCGCGCCCTTCAGCACCACGATCGCCCCGGCCAGACGCGCAGCCTCCTGCGCCGCGCCCTCGCGGCCTTCCGCCGCCAGCAGGCCGGGAAACAGCCGCTCGAACTCGCCTTCGTGCGGGGTCAGGACATCGTCCCGATCCAGCCAGGCGAACAACTGCTCAGGTCGATCGCGGAACAGGGTCAGGGCGTCCGCGTCGACCACCAGCGCCGCGCCGGTACGTGCCAGCGCCGCCAGGTTCAACGCCGTGCTTTCGTTCAGTCCGGCAGCGGGACCGATCACGACGGCGTCCATCGGATCGGCCAGGGCCTGAAGCTGCTCGGGCGTCGCGAAGCTGGCCAGCATCACCGCCTCCAGCGCGGAAGCCAGACCCGGCGCCGCGTCCGGCGGGCAGAAGACCTTGACCAGACCCGCCCCCAGCCGAAGGCCGGCTCTGGCGGACAGGCGCGCGGCCCCGGTGGACAAGGCGCCGCCCGAGACGACGCCCAGCCTGCCGCGCACATGTTTATGGCTATCAGGCCCCGGTCGAGGCAGCAGATGACGCCACTCAGAGGGACTGTTACCGAACTTCATGTGGATTTCCGTTCACGGACGGCCTCTGGGCGCGAAAAACGCTTGCCAATTTGTGCGATGCAATGTCCCTTTACCGCCCGAGCGTCGGACCAAACAAGGAGCCGGCTCGGGACTTGCCATGAAGAAGATCGAAGCCGTCATCAAGCCGTTCAAGCTGGATGAAGTAAAGGATGCGCTCCAGGATATCGGGGTGCAAGGCATGACTGTGCTGGAGGCCAAGGGATATGGCCGCCAGAAGGGTCATTCGGAACTCTATCGCGGCGCCGAGTACGTCATCGACTTCCTGCCCAAGATCAAGATCGAGGTGGTGGTGGCCGATGACCTGGCTCCGGCTGTGGTCGAGGCGATTCAAAACGCGGCCCGCACCGGCAAGATCGGGGATGGCAAAATCTTCATCACCAGCCTCGAAGACGTGATCCGTATCCGCACGGGCGAAACCGGCGCCCAGGCCATCTAGACCAGCGGCCGCCTCTCGGGGCGGCCGATTTCATTCCCAGTACAGGACCTCCTCCCCATGAGCGCCGCCGAAAAGATCCTGCAGGAGATCAAGGATAAGGACGTCCAGTACGTCGATCTCCGTTTCACCGACACGCGCGGTCGGGTCCATCACGTCACCTTCGACATCGGCATGGTCGATGAGGAATTCCTCGAAGACGGCACCATGTTCGACGGCTCCTCGATCGCCGGCTGGAAGACCATCAACGAGTCCGACATGCTGTTGAAGCCGGACCTGTCGAGCGCCTTCATCGACCCCTTCTACCAGCAGACCACCCTGTTCATGTTCTGCGACGTGCTGAACCCGGACACCGCCGAGCCCTACAATCGCGACAGCCGCTCGATGGCCAAGAAGGCCCTGGCCTATGTCCAGTCGTCCGGCGTGGGCGATACCGTCTTCTTCGGTCCCGAAGCCGAGTTCTTCGTGTTCGACGACGTGCGCTGGAACACGGCGCCGCACGACACCCGCTACAGCTTCGACTCCACCGAGCTGCCCGCCAACACCGGCGCCGAATACGCCGAGGGCAACCTGGGCCACCGTCCGGGGCCCAAGGGCGGCTACTTCCCGGTCAACCCGGTCGATTCGGGCCAGGATCTGCGCGGCGAGATGCTGGCGGTCATGAAGGATCTGGGCCTCGACCCTGAGAAGCACCACCACGAAGTCGCCCCTGCCCAGCACGAGTTGGGCCTGAAGTTCAGCGACCTGCTGACCATGGCCGACCGGATGCAGCTGTATAAGTACGTGATCCACAACGTGGCCCACGCCTATGGCAAGTCGGCGACCTTCATGGCCAAGCCGATGTTCGGCGACAACGGCTCGGGCATGCACGTGCACATGTCGATCTGGAAGGACGGCAAGCCTCAGTTCGCCGGCGACAAATACGCCGGCCTGTCGCAGGAATGCCTGTGGTACATCGGCGGGATCATCAAGCACGCCAAGGCCATCAACGCCTTCGCCAACTCGACCACCAACTCCTACAAGCGTCTGGTGCCCGGCTATGAGGCGCCGGTGAAGCTGGCCTATTCGGCCAGCAACCGCTCGGCCTCGATCCGCATCCCGCACGTCACCTCGGCCAAGGCCAAGCGTCTGGAAGCGCGCTTCCCCGATCCGATGGGCAACCCGTATCTGACGTTCGTGGCCCTGCTGATGGCGGGTCTGGACGGGATCGAGAACCGCATCGATCCGGGCGCGGCCGCCGACAAGAACCTGTACGATCTGCCGCCCGAAGAGCGTCACTCGATCCCCGAGGTCGCCGGTTCGCTCCGCGAGGCTCTGGAGGCCCTGGACGCCGACCGCGCCTTCCTCAAGAAGGGCGGCGTCATGGATGACGACTTCATCGACAGCTACATCACCCTGAAGCAGGAAGAAGTCGCCCGGCTGCAACTGCACCCGCACCCGGTGGAGTTCGACATGTACTACAGCTGCTGATCAGCGGGCCTACGTAAAGGACTTAAGGCGTCGGACCCCGGGTCCGACGCCTTTTCCACGCCCTCAGATCTCAGTCGCATCAGTTATGACGTCAACTATGTTCCAACCATCCCGGCCTTGGCGCTATTTGCCGTCGCCGCGATAGTTCAGTTGGGGCGGGCCGTCACCGACCAGGGGGCGATAGACGAAGTCGGCGCCGCGACGTTCATGGAGCTCGGTAGTTGCCGCAGCGATCGTTTCGGGGCTGACGAACAGTTCAGCCGCCGTCAGGGCCAAGGTCTTGGCGGCGACGACGGCGCCTTTGACGCCAATGCTGGAGCCTGCGGCGGCGGTGTTCTGCCAGCTATGCCCCGCAGAGCCCGGCACGAATGTAGCGGTCGCCAGGCCGACGGTGGGAACGACCCAACTGACGTCCGACACATCGGTCGACCCGCCTGCGCCATCGAAACTCAGCTTGGCGGGCTGGATTTCACCGACGCTCGACAGGGGCGGCTGGCTGGCCAGGGTCTGCTGGAGGTTGGTTGCGAAAGCCGTTTCCTCGGGCGTCCAGGTGATGCCGCCGACGCGGTGCAGGTTGCGGTCCATGACGCTCATCAGCGCGCCGTTGGGCATCATGCTGTAGACGCCGCCGATCTGCTGGAACTCATATCGGGTTTCGGTGCCCAGGGCGGCGCCCTCGGCGGCCTTCTTCAGCCGTTCGATGACGGACAGGACGACCTCTGGGTCGCCGTGACGGACGTAGTAGTAGGATTCCGCATAGTTGGGCACGACGTTGGGCGCTTCGCCGCCATCGGTGATGACGTAGTGGATGCGCGTGCCGTCAGGAATGTGCTCGCGCATCATGTTGGCCATGGCGTTCATCGCCTCGACCGCGTCCAGGGCCGAACGTCCGCGATCCGGCGCGCCGGACGCGTGCGACGACGTGCCGTAGAAGCGGATTTACCGCTGACATTGGCCTTGGTCGTGCCCTGGCTGGCGCTGTTGACGGTTGCCGGGTGCCAATGGAGCGCGACGTCCACGTCATTGAACAGGCCGTCACGGACCATGAAGGCCTTGGCCGAGCCTCCTTCTTCGGCGGGCGTGCCATAGAGGCGCAGTTCGCCCTTGATGTTGTTGTCGATCATCCATTGGCGGACAGCGATGGCGGCATGGCTGGAGGCCGCGCCGAACAGGTTGTGGCCGCAACCGTGACCGGCGATCGCATGCAGAGATTGTTCGACAGGCGATACCGCCTGAGACAGGCCGGGCAGGGCGTCGAATTCAGCCAGCAGGGCGATCACCGGGCCCTTGCCGTTCTTGAAGCTGGCGACGAATGCGGTGGGTTGGCCGGCGATGCCTGCGGTGATGGTGAAGCCGGCGGCCGTCAGATCCTGCTGCAGGAGGGCTGAGCTCTGGGTTTCCTGATAGCCGACCTCGGCGAACTCCCATATGGCCAGGGCGGTGGCTCCCAAGTGCTCGCGGCCGCGCTCGACGCTGTCGATGATGGCGGACTGCTGCGCCGCCGGCAGTTCAGCCGCCCACGCCGATGTGCCCGCAAGACACGATAGAGCGACGGTGATGGCGGTAAGACTGGTGAATTTCATATTCTGAATTCCGCTGTTCATGCGCATGTTTTTGAAGGGTGATGATCGAGACGGCGAACGGGACAGACGATCGCTCGCGGTCATCAGTTTCCGACCACTGAAAACGGCGTCTCCAGGGTGGGCGAAACAGGAATGGAAACCGGACCCATCTTCATTGCGGCGAGGAGCGGAAAAGGATGGCTCTGAAGGCCGTCCTTCTCCGCCGCCCCGGCCGTTTAGAAGCTCTTGGTGACCGAGATTGAGTAGTAGCGGCCGAGCGTATCGTAGTTCTGGCCATCATAGCTGCCGGCGAAATTGCCCACCTGAGGCGGCGTTTCGTTGAGCAGGTTGGAGACGCCCACTCGCACGCTAAGGTCTTTCGGCAGGGTGAAGCGGCCGTTCAAGTCGAAGACGTCATAGGAATCGACGCCTCGGGTCGTGCTGGCCGCATTGCGCACCTGTTCGGCGCTGATCATTGCGGCGGTATGACGCCACCGCAGGCTGATGTTCAGCCAGTCCCGCGTGTAGGCGAGGGTCGTATTGGCCTTCCAGTCGGGGTGGGCCAGGCCGGCGCCTTCTTCCACAGCGGTGCCGCGGCTGCCTGCATAGTTGTAGGACGGGCCGCCCGGCAGGTTCTGAATCTCGAACTTGTCCACATAGCTGACCACGGTGCCCAGAGACAGGCTGCCGGCCGAGGCGGGCAGGCCGACGTCAGCCAGGTCAAACGACCAGTCGATCTGCAGGTCGATGCCGCTGACCTTGAAGGCGCCAAGGTTCAGCGCGGGCTGGCCCGGCTCGAACAGGAAGCCTGTGGTCGGGTTACGCTTGCCCATGACCTGACAGTAGTAGTTGTTCACGTCATAGGTGGGGTTGGCGCCATTGAGGTTGAAGCAGTTCTCCATGGTCTGGATGATCGGCAGGTTGCCGACCGCGCCGGTGACTTCAATCGCGTACCAGTCGATCGAGGTCGAGATCCGCTCCAGAAGCGGCGAAGAGAACGGCGACTGGATGACGGCGCCGATCGAGTAGGTGTCAGTGGTTTCTTCTTGCAGGTTGGGGTTGCCGCCGGTGAGAGCGAACACCTGGGTCGAGCCGAACTGATAGGTCGGAAGCACGCCTGCAGGCACGCCCATGGCCGCGCACAGAGCCTCGACCTTGGCGGCGTTGGCGCCGCTCTGACCGAAGCCGCCGCGATAGCCGGAGCGGACATCGCAGGGATCGCCGCCGAACGGCGTCGCCGCGCTGGGGCTGCCGATGCCCGTGCTGCCCGAAGATTCGGGGGCGTAGAGCTCGCCGACGCTGGGCGCGCGCACAGAGCGATTGTAACCGCCGCGCAGACGTAGGGAGTCTATGACGCTCCAGTCGACATCGACCTTATAGGCGCTGACGCCGCCCACGCTGCTGTAGTCGGAATAGCGATAGCCGAGGTTCATGTTGACCTCGCGAGCCATCGGCATGTCCTTCAGAATGGGGACCAGGGCTTCGAAGTAGATCTCGCTGACACTGGTGTTGCCGCCGGAAGGACGCAGGACGCTGTAGCCCAGGATGTCGCTGCCGACGCCCGGAATATTGTAAAGTTCATCGGAGTTGTACTGGAAGGAGTTGTAGCGATAGCCGAGACCCGTCGCCACGCGGACTTCCCCGGCCGGAAGGTTGAACAATCCGCCCTGCAGGTTCAGTTCGGCGACCCGCTGTTTCATCTCGTTGGTGTTCGAGGTCCGGCGGGTCATGTAGTCCATACAGCTTTGGGAAAGCGCATGGTTGCCGAAGAAGTTGGCTCCGCCCTCGCAGAGCACGGGATAGGCGACCATGCCCACGGAAGCGCCTGTCACGGGGTCGTATTCCATCCGCGAACCGCCCGCGCCGCCGAACGGATCGTACAGCAGGTTCACGACGGCGGATTTGCTGAGCGCGCCGTGCTGGATGTTGTTGGTCTTGGTTTGCCCCACGCTTGCGAAGGTATCCCACGTCCAGTCGCGGTACGGCAGGACGCCATCTGCGCCCAGGACGATCTGATAGACGTCATAGGTGTTGGTCTGTAGGCGGTCGCCGGCGGCGGTGAAGGCCTTCTGGAAGGTGAAGTCGCCGTTGGGATTGGGGCGTGACGCCAGGATCAGCCGGGCGTCAGGCGTCAGGAAGGGGTTGGTGACCGGCGCGCTCAGCGCATAGGCCGCGCCCGACGCCAGGGTCGGGTTGAAGAAGGTCAACGCGTCATAGCTGGTGAAGGTCGCCTGGGCGAAGACCGAGGTATTGTCGGTGACGTCGTAATCAAGCTTGGAGAAGACCGTGACGCGGTCGTTGGTGTTCACGACCTGGCTGTTCGGCCAGCCGAAGTTGAGCTGTTTGCGGCTGCCGGCGATGTATTGGGTGTCCGTCTCCGGGTCGCGGTAGTTCTCGACAAAATAGTTGCCGACTGGCGTCACATGGCTGAACAGGGTGCCGTCCAGATTGAACCCCAGTTGGCCCGTGTAGGTCGCTGAACCGGTGATGGGACTGGTGCCATAGACATTGCGGAACAGGTTGTTGACCACAGCGGCGCTGGGCGCGTTTCCGGGAAAGAGCATGGCCCCGGAATCGAGCGTCGCCGTGCCGTTCTGGGGCGTTCGCATGATATTGAACGGCCGATCGCTCTGAAGCGCAGGCTCGCGTTGGGAGTAGTCGACCGAGACCATGGCGCGGCCGCGACCTTCGGCGAATCGTTGACCGGCGGTGACGGTCGCGCGGAACTGCTCGCCGTCGCCGTATTCGCTGACGCCGTACTGGCTGCTGAGCGTCAGGCCCTCAATGTTGCGCAGCCGGAAGTTGACCACGCCCGCCGTGGCGTCCGAACCATAGGCGGTCGAGGCGCCGCCGGTGATGACTTCGACGTTGCCGATCAGGGCGTCAGGCAGGGTGTTCAGGTCGATCGAGCCGTCCGGAGACGACGGCTGCATCCGGCGACCGTCCAGGAGGATCAGCGTGCGCTTGGGGCCCAGGCCTCTGAGGCTGGCGTTGGCCTGGCCGGCGTTCAGGGTCGTGGTGCTGCTGCCCGTGCTGGCCTGGCCGAAGGCGCCGGTGGATGCGGCAACTGCGTCAGGGCGCGCTCGACCGACACCTGGCCCGTGTCTTCGATAGCCTCGGTCGAGACGGAGACGATCGGGCTGTTGGCCACATAGTCCGGGCGCGCCACCCGCGAGCCAGTGACGATGATATCGCTCACATGGGTCGCGGTTTCAGACTGATCTTCCTGGGCGTGTGCTGCACCGGCCATCAGGGCCGCATAGGCGCATGCACTCGTTAGCAACACGCGGGAGGCCTTGGGCTTGGATTGCGTGTGTCCTTGGTTTTTCATGATTACCCCTCTGAGTTTACTGACTTCCTTCGAAGTCTCAGCGAATGACGTGTTGTTTCGACCTGAAGCGCTTGAGCGAGCACGAGCGGCAGCCAGCGCGTCGCAAGCGCCTGCTTCTCTTGTTTGCTTCAGGGTTTAGTCGGCGGCAGCGGCCGGGCCGTAGAGCAGGCCGTTGAAGAACAGCCGGAAGGTCCCCGCCGGTTGGGCGCGTTGCAAGACTTCGACGCCGTAGACGAACAGCTTGCCCTTGCCGATATCCACTTGGACGACGGCCGAGGTGTCTTTCAGCAACTCCTGATGGTGCGCCCAGCCGCTCCGCAAAGGCGCGTCGGTATCGAACCAGGCCACGGACTTCGCGCCTTCGCCGGCGATGCGATAGGTCTGGCCGTTGGCGAAGAAGACATCCGCCTGGGCCGGCATGCCGAAGGCCAGGGGGTCGGTGTTGTCCACCTTGGCGCTCAGGATCGAACCGGGCAGGAAGAACTCGGTCGTGGCCAGGGGCCGCTGCGTTCCATTCTCTTCCTTGACCAGGGCCGGAGCGATGGGCGCGCCCAGAAGGTGCGCCAGGCGATTGGCGCCGCCGATCGTGATGACCGAGCCGCCGTTGCGAGCGAACTCGGCAATCTGTGGCACGGCGCCGTCAGCAGTCACTTCGCCCAGCCAGGCGCGATAGGCTTCGGGGATGTCCTCGGCTTGCGGCAGAGGCTGGTTGCGCTGGGGACGATAGGCCGCGTGATCGAGCGCCGGCGTGGTCCCGTCGGTGAACACCAGGACGTCGAAGCGCTCGTTCAGGTTTCCGGCGCTGAGGGTCTGCGGATAGACCACCTCGAACGGGAACTCATATTGCTCCAGCAACCAGCGGGTCCAGCCCGCGCTCATGACCCCGCCATAACGGTCCACCAGCCCGACGCGAACGGGCTTCAGGGCGATTGAGCCGCCCGCCGGCTTGCGGTCTACGGCATAGGCGTTGAAGCCCAGCTCGCCGACCGCCGCTAGCACGGCTGCAGTGCTTTCGGGCGAGGCCTGCACCCACAGGGCGCCCGGCTGCAACTGGGTGCGCCCGACCTTGGCGCCATTCTCCAGCCATTCCACGCTGGCCCCCGCCTTCAGCAGGCGATTGGTCAGGATGAAGCTGTTATTGGCCTCATGCGGGATGACGAAGCCCGCACGACCCGAGCCGATGACGGCGCCCGGCGGCGCGGCCAGCAGGTCGTCCGCCCGGCTGAAGGGGCCGTCAAAGCCGTCCAGCACGCGATCGAACGTCACCCCCATCTGATAGGCCAGGGTGTAACCCGCCACGTCGTAGGGCAGCTTGGGCGGGCCGCCCGGATATTCGGTGTTGTGCGGATGGTCCTGCGGCTCGAACATGTCCAGCACGTGGGGGCGGAAGGCCTGGGCGGTCTTCACCACATAGGCGCCCTGCGGATAACGCTTTGCGCCAACGGTGAAGGGGGCGCTGGCGACCTCGACGTCGACGCCGCTCTTCATCAGGGCGTTGAGGAAGGCCACCGTGGTGGGCAGGTCGCGCTGTTCTTCAGGGTTGATGATGAAGCCGCGCGGATCTCGGTTCTCGGCCGTCTTCAGCACCGTGTCGAACAAACCCGCCTCGATGGCGCCGCGATCGGTGGTGGTGGCCGCCGCCTTCAGGTCATCGACTTTCTGGGGCGTAATGGTCCAACTGTCTTGGCTGCCGCGCTCAATGCTGTTGGCGCCCATCTGATAAATGCCCATCAGCAGGCGTTCGCGGTTGCGCGAGGCGTAGTCGATGACAGCCCGGTTCATCGACCACTGGTAGTCGATGCTGTCCTGCAGGCGCCACATGCGGGGGCTGATCGGCATAGGCTCGTCATTGCGGGCCAGCTGGGTCTCGGGGATCAGCGGAATGGCTTCCGGCGTCGGCCCGCCGATGATCTCGGTGAGTATGCCGACCATGTTGTGGAAATAGGGGGCCGACCGATACATGCCGTTGTGCCAGGTCGAGTAGGGGGCGACGCTGTTCATCCCTGATCCGGCCTTGCCTTCAGAGATCAAGCGGCTGTGCATGATGGTCCCGACCTCGGTGGTCGTGGTCATCACCAGCGGGTCGAAGTTGTAGTTGAACGGGTCACGGAAGGGCGGAATGAACACCACCATGCCGCGCGGGCCCGTCTGGTGTTGATTGAAGACGATCTGGGGGAACCACTCGCGATAGTGGACCCTGTTGATGTTTTCGGTTTCGGGCATCAGCGACATGTAGGAGTCGCGGTTGTTATCGTGGCCCACATACTTCTGATACAGGCGCGGGATGGAGTTGAACTCGCGCTTCAGCGGGTCTTCGTTGCGCATATACCAGTCGGCCACCAGTTGCAGGCCGTCCGGGTTGGCGTGGCCGAACAGGATGATGACGTCGTCGAGCGTGCGCCGGGTCTCGGCGTCGTTCTGGGTCAGCAGCCGGTGGATGATCTGGATCTGGCCTTGGGTGGTGACGGTCTCGGTGGCGTGCAGGCCGGCGTCGATCCAGACAATGGCCTTGCCTTCACGCGCCAGGTCGGCCGCCTGTTCTGCGGTTAGGTCTTCGGCGCGAGCCAGGCCGGGAAATGTCGCGATAACGATCCAGATTGGCCAGGTTTTCAGGCGAAGACACGATCGCCATCCACTGGGTGCGTCCTTCAGCGGAGGTTCCGAAGCTCTGTAGCTTCATCCGGTCAGATTCGCCGGCCAGGCGCTGAAGATAACGCTCATACTGATCATAATCGGCGAGGAAGTAGTCCGTGCCGGGAGGCTGGGGGAAAAAGCGCTCAGGCGCCGTCACGATGTCCGAAGCCGGCGTGGCCGCCGTCGCGGCTTGAGCCAAGGCGGCTGAGGCGGGGCCTGCGGCGGTAAGCGCAGTGCTGGTCAGAAGCGCTGCGCAAAGCCGGCTGGCAAAGGTCGTCCGGAACATTGATTTCCCCCATATACGCGCCCAGGATCATCCAGCCGCCGTCGAAGGCTCGGACAAAAAATCGCCCCGTAAAAGACATATTCTCCCTCTGAGAACAATTTTTTGCCAAAAACGAAGGAAGGCGCGCCCTGAGGGGTGGAAAACCGTCAGAAATTTGAAATTATGGCTTGGCTTCTGCAGGATGTGGTGGTTCCGACATTCGAGCTCTAACGCTGGATGCCGATCTGGGCGCTGCGGATGGTGCGCGCGCTGCATCGCCAGAATCTCCTCACAGCCGAGCGGCGAGTGGATAATCGTGGGATGATCTCAGGCGCCGCGTATCGACTGGTCCAGGGCCGGTCGCTGGCGGGAGGGGCCGGGGGTACAGGCCCCGCCTGCGAGCGTCTCAACTGCTAAAATCGCAGGAATAAGGCGGGGGTTTTGCCAACGGGGCTGTCGGCGCTGAACGGCGGGGCCGGGGCCGTTGGCGCGTGGCCGAGAATGGTGCGGATGAGAGGACTCGAACCTCCACGCCTCGCGGCGCCAGAACCTAAATCTGGTGCGTCTACCAGTTCCGCCACATCCGCATAGGTTCGCCCGAGGCTGTAGGCGAGGGCGGCCGTTTCGGCAATCCCGTCCGGCCATGAAAAAGGCCCCGGATCGCTCCGGGGCCTTTCTCTTTTCGGGCCTACCGCGCTTCGCGCTGCTTGAGGCCGTCGGCCCGCTGCAACGTGCAGACGCGGTGTGCGGAACGACTGATCAGGATCAGTCGTCCTTCTTGTTGTCGACGCCATGACCGAAGGCGTCAGCCGCCGATTCCAGCTTCACGTCCTCGGTGATGTCGATGCCCTTGGCCAGCTTCGAGTGGGCGAAGCCGTACAGGCCGTAGATCAGCGCCCCGACCACGGCGTAGACGCCCAGGATGGTCAGCGGCAGCGGGTTGTCGTTCAGGGCGTGCTGGACCATCGGCACGAAGTTGAACGACGCCAGCGTCAGACAGGCCAGGATGCCCAGCACCGCCGTGACCATGCCGCCCGGAACACGGAAGGGACGCTCCATGTCTGGGTGCTTGATGCGCAGGACGATGACCGACAGGCAGACGATGGCGAAGGCCGTCGCCGTGCCCAGCGACACCAGGTCGCCCAGGATCGAGATGGGCAGGAAGGACGCCGCGATGGCGATGACGATGCCCAGCAGGATGGTGCCGATCCACGGGGTGCGGAACTTCGGGTGCACCACGGCGAACGCCTTGGGCAGCAGGCCGTCGCGCGCCATCGTGTAGAAGATCCGCGTCTGGCCGTAGCACAGCACCAGCATGACCGAGGACAGGCCGGTGATGGCGCCGATCTTGATCAGGAAGGCGATCAGGTTGAGCTTGCCGCTCGGCGCGCCGGCCAGCGGAATGTCGGCCCAGGTGAGCGCCATGCGGTCGATGGCGACGGCGATCGGGGCCGGCGAAGCCAGCTCCAGGTAGGGGACGACGCCGGTCATGACGGCGGCCACGACCATGTAGATCAGAGTGCAGACGAACAGGGCGCCCAGGATCCCGATCGGCACGTCCTTGGACGGGTTCTTGGCTTCGGCGGCGGCGGTCGAAACCGCTTCAAAACCGACATAGGCGAAGAAGATGATCGAGGCGCCGCGGAAGATGCCGCCTACGCCGAATTGGTCCCAGCTGTCGCCCTGCGGCGGGATGAAGGGGTCCCAGTTGGCCGGATTGATGTACTGCAGGCCCACAGCGATGAAGGTCAGCAGGACGATGATCTTGATGACCACGATGGCGTTGTTGATGTTCGCCGATTCCGACACGCCCAGCACCAGCAGGCCGCAGACGGCGGCGATGCCGACGGCCGCCACCAGGTTGAAGGTGCCCGTCAGCGGGAAGCCCGCGTCAGCGCCCGACGCGACGTACTGGATCAGCGGGGTGGCCCACTGGGGTCCTTCGCCGCCTGGGTAACTTATTGTCGGGAACAGACTGGCGCTGATCCCGAAGTCATTCAGGATCGACACCACATAGCCGGACCAGCCGACGGCGACGGTCGAGGCCGCGACGCCGTATTCCAGCACCAGAAGCCAGCCCATGATCCAGGCGAAGATCTCGCCCAGAGTGCCGTAGGCGTAGGTGTAGGCCGAGCCCGAGACCGGCATGGTCGACGCCAGTTCGGCGTAGCACAGGCCCGCCAGGCCGCAGGCGATGCCGGCGATGACGAAGGAGAACATGATGGCCGGACCGGCGTGGGCCGAAGCCACCTGACCCGTCAGCACGAAGATGCCCGCGCCGATGATGGCGCCGATGCCCAGACTCATCAGATTCAGCGGGCCAAGCGTCCGCTTCAGCTCGCTTTTGGCGGCTTCCTTCTGAATTTGGGCGATGGATTTTTTAAGGAATAGCCGATTACCGGCAGGCTTTACGCCGTCTGCAGACATGCAGTTGCGCCCCCAACATATGCGACGACCCCTCCCGGGTCGCCTTCTTGGGCGGGGACGCTAGCCATCTGAGGCCGTGCGCGCAACGCGGTTTACGAGGGATGACGCGCCGACGACGCTTTCGTGAACCCCTTCGAAGGCGCTACAGCCGCTTTATGTTGCCGATTCACGCCGTTCTGGAGCCGCTGAAGGCCGCCCTGGCCCAGACCTCTGCGGTCGTCCTGGCGGCCCCGCCGGGCGCGGGCAAGACCACGGTCGTGCCCTTGGCCCTGCTGGATCAGCCATGGCTGGCGGGCGGCAAGATTTTAGTCCTGGAGCCGCGACGACTAGCCGCGCGCGCCGCCGCTGATCGCATGGCCGCTAATCTTGGCCAAAAGGCTGGCGGAACCGTCGGTTATCGCACGCGTCTGCAGAGCCGGATCGGTCCGGACACCCGAATCGAGGTCGTGACCGAGGGCGTCTTCACGCGGATGATTCTCGACGACCCGGGCCTGGAGGGCGTCGGCGCCGTCCTGTTCGACGAATTCCACGAGCGCAGTCTGGACGCCGATCTGGGTCTGGCGCTGGCGCGCGACAGTCAGTCGGTGCTGCGCGACGATCTGCGTCTGCTGGTCATGTCGGCGACGCTCGACATCGCGGGGGTGTCGCGCCTGCTCGACGGCGCGCCAGTGATCGAGGCCGAGGGACGGATGTTCCCGGTCGAGACCCGCTATCTGGGCCGCAACCCGGTCGAACGGTTCGAGGAGGCCATGGCCAAGGCCGTGGTTCAGGCCCTGCACGAGCAGACCGGTTCGATCCTGGCCTTCCTGCCGGGGCAGGGCGAGATTCACCGCACCGTCCAGCGCCTGAACGAGCGGCTGCGTGATCCGTCGGTCGATGTCGTCGCCCTCTATGGCGCGCTCGACAAGGCCGAGCAGGACCGCGCCATCGAGCCCGCCGCGCCTGGCCGCCGCAAGGTGGTTCTGGCGACCTCCGTGGCCGAGACCAGCCTGACCATCGAGGGGGTGCGCGTGGTGATCGACGGCGGCCTGTCGCGCGTGCCCCGCTTCGAACCGTCCAGCGGCCTGACCCGGCTGGCGACGGTCAAGGTCAGCCGATCCTCGGCCGAGCAGCGGCGGGGCCGCGCGGGCCGGGTCGAACCGGGCGTCTGCTATCGCCTGTGGGACGAGGAACAGACGCGCGGCCTGGTCGCCCATCAGCGGCCGGAAATTCAGGAGGCGGATCTGACCGCCTTCGCGCTCGATCTGGCGCGTTGGGGGGCGAAGTCGGTCGAGGGGCTGGCCCTGCTGGACCCGCCGCCCGTTGGCGCCATGGCCGAGGCGCGCAGAGTGCTGGCCCGTCTGGGCGCGCTGGACGCCAAGGGCGACCTGACGCCGCACGGGCGACGGCTGACCCGCATCCCCTTGGCGCCGCGTCTGGCCCACATGGTCGCTGTCGCCTCAGATCAGGGCGATGCCCTGGGCGGGGCGAGGATCGCGGCGGTGCTCAGCGAGCCGGGCCTCGGCGGAAACGGCGTCGATCTGCACGAACGCCTCAAGGGACTGGAGCGGGACCGTTCGCCGCGCGGCCGCGACGCGATGAAGCTGGCTGAGCGCTGGGCGCGGGCGGCGGGCGGCGGCCGGGACGGCGAGCCGGACGCCGGCCTGCTGCTGGCCGAGGCCTTCCCCGAACGCGTCGCGCGCGCCAAGGGCAAGCCGGGCGAGGTGCTGCTGGCCTCCGGGCGCGGCCTTCATCGAGCCGACGGATCATCTGGCGCGCGAACCGTGGTTGGCGGTGGCGGAACTGGGCGGCGGAGACGCTCGCGACCGCATCCGTCTGGCGGCGGCGCTGGACGCCGCGACGCTGGAAGCCGATCTGGCGCATCTGATCGAGGTCGAGGACCGGCTGGCGCGCGAGCCTTCCGGCAAGCCGGTGATCCGCCGCATCCGGCGCATCGGCGCGTTGGTGCTGGACGAGAAAGTGGTCGGCGCGCCGGATCGGGCGACCATGACCGCGGCGCTGAAGTCGGAAATCGAAGCGGGCGGCCTCGGCGCCTTGAAGTGGGGCGAGCAGGCGGGAGCGCTGCGGGCGCGGCTGGCTTTCATGCGCGAGCTGGACGGCGCCTGGCCCGACGTTTCGGATGAGGGGCTGCTGGCGGCGCGCGAGGACTGGCTCTGGCCTCTGCTGGACGGTGCGCGATCGCTGGCCGACATCAGCGACGGCAAGCTGGCTGAAGCCCTGCGCGGACTGATCCCCTGGGATTTGCAGCGCAAGCTGGATGAACTGGCGCCGACGCGCCTGACCACGCCGCTGGGCAGCGCGGGCATCGACTATGCCGCCGAGGGCGGACCGCGTGTCGAAATCCGGGTGCAGGAACTGTTCGGCGTAAAGGCGCACCCGATGGTCGGCGGGGGCCGTGTGCCCCTGACGCTCAGCCTGCTGTCGCCCGCGCGGCGGCCGGTGCAGGTGACCAAAGACCTGCCGGGTTTCTGGGCAGGGTCATGGGCGGCGGTGCGCAGCGAGATGCGCGGCCGCTATCCGCGCCACCCGTGGCCGGAAGATCCGGGCAATGCGGCGGCGACCACCCGGGCCAAGCCGCGCGGAACCTGACGCCGCATCAGCCCGCCTTACAGCCCTTCGCCATAGGCGGCGTCGGTCACCGCATAGACCATGATGCCGGTGGCAATGGCCAGGTTCAGGCTGTCGGCGCGGCCGCGCATGGGGATCTTGACGTTCAGGTCGCAGGCGGCGGCCAGATCGTCGGTCAGGCCCGCCTGTTCATTCCCCATCATGATCAGGGCGGGGTGGCGCGCCGGGCTGTCGCGATAGCCGTGGGTGGCGTCCAGGCGGGTGCCGATGACGCTGCCGGGCCAAGAGGCGCGCCAGGCCAGGAACTCTTCACGCGTCGCCTTGCTGATGCTGACCGCGAAGACCGAGCCCATGGTCGCGCGCACCGCCTCGACCGAGAAGGGATCGACGCAATCGCCGATGAGGATGACGCCGCCGCAGCCGGCCGAGTCCGCTGTGCGGATGATGGTGCCCAGATTGCCCGGATCGCGCACCTGCTCCAGCGCCACCCAGCAGGGCTTGGCGTCGGGCTGGATGGCGTCCAGCGGCGTATAGACCTGTTCGAACACGCCCAGCACCGTCTGCGGATTGTCGCGACGGCTGATCTTTTCGAGGATGGCGTGGGTGACGACGATGATCTGCCCGCCGCTCTTCAGCGTCTCGGCCTTGGCTCGGTCCAGCAGGAGGTGGGGCCGGGCGTCCTGACCGACCAGCAGCATGACCGGGGCGCGCCCCTGATCCAGCGCCTCGCCGATGAACTTCAGACCCTCGGCGAGGAAGCGGCCCGTCGCCTCGCGCTCCTTGCGCATGTGCAGGGCGCGGACGGCCTTGATGGTGTCGTTGGTGAGGGAGGTGATGAGGCGTTCGGTCATCAGGCGCTCCATCGGGCGAAGAAGCTGAGGCCGATCGCGCGGGCGCTCTCGCCGTCCTCCGACAGGGCCAGTTCGCCCCAGTCGATGCGGCCGCCGCGATCATGCGTCGCCTCGGCCATCATATGCGCCAGCGACAGGCCCGAAATGCGCGCCGCATAGGCGTTCAGCAGCAGGAAGGAGGCGTCGTCGGACAGCAGGGCGGCGCAGCCCTTCAGCAGCCCCGGCATGTCCTCGAACAGCCGCCAGACTTCGCCATTGGCGCCGCGCCCATACTTCGGCGGGTCCAGGATGATGCCGTCATATTTGCTGCCGCGCCGCACCTCTCGCGCCACAAACTTGCGGGCGTCCTCGACGATCCAGCGGATCGGGCGGTCGGCCAGGCCGGAAAGTTCGGCGTTCTCGCGGGCGTAAGCCACGGATTTCTTGGAGGCGTCGACGTGGGTGACGTGGGCGCCCGCCGCCGCGCAGGCCAGGCTGGCCACGCCGGTATAGCCGAACAGGTTCAGAATCTTCGGCTGCTTCAGGGTGCGGACGCGGGCGTCTAGCCACTCCCAGTTGGCCGCCTGTTCGGGGAAGAAGGCGAGGTGCCGGAACGGGGTGAAACGCCCCATGAAGCGCACGTCGCGCCACTTTAGCGGAAAGGCGTCGATCGGCCCGTGTTGATCGAACCGCCAGCGACCGGAATCCTCTTCCTCCTGCTGGGGGTCGAACATGGCGTTGGCGCGCTCGAAGGCTGCCTCCTCATGAGGCTTCCAGAAGCACTGGGGCTCGGGGCGCACGACGGTGTAGCGGCCATAACGCTCCAGCTTGCGGCCGTCGCCGCTGTCCAAAAGGGCGTAGTCCGACCACCCGCGGGTGACCAGGGTTTCGGGCGTGGAGGAAAGAACCGGAGCCATGCGCGCTGATAGGCGCTCAGGCCGCTGCTCGTCCAGCGTCGGGATAGGGGTCAGGAACGATGATCAGTTCTATATCGTCCTGATGCGGGGTCTTGTCCCAGCGGTGCGGTTCCAGCGCCAGCCGGACGGCGGCGTGCATGAAGGCCAGGCTCAACAGGAACCAATAAGGCAGGGAGGCCGCCATATCGAGCGGGCCATAGGGCGTCCCGGCGATCCGCGCGCCGCGGTATTTGGTGATCCAGGCGGCTGCGACCCCCACGATCAGCACCGCCCATCCCAGAACGGAAAGGGACGGCAGTTGCCTGTCCATGGCCGACATCAGGCAAACCACGGCGACCCAGGCCATGCAGCCGGCATGGACCGCCGCCGATCCCAGGCCGGCGCCGATGGTCATGATCAACGCCGCCCAGCCGCGCCAGCCCATTCCCTCGGTCCAGCGCGTATGCACCGCCAGCGTCTGCAGATAGCCTTTCAGCCAGCGCGTCCGCTGCGGCAGCCAAAGGCGCACCGGACCGGGCGGCGTCTCATAGGTGGGCCGGCTGATGACGCCCAGTCGATATCCGGAACGCCAGATCCGAAAACCCAGATCGGCGTCTTCGGTCACGTTCCACGAATCCCATCCGCCCAACGCCCTCAGCACCGACACGCGGAAATGATTGCTGGTCCCGCCCAGCGGAAAGGGCAGGCCAAGCCGAACCATGGCGGGCAGGGTGATCTCGAACAGGGCGGCGTATTCGGCCGCAAACTGGCGGTCGAGCAGGGGGTGAGGGCTGGTCTTCTGGCGACTTCGGATGCGCAGCGGAGCCTGAACGCAGGCCAGGCTGTCGCCCTCATCGCGAAACTTCATCGCCGCTTCCTTCAGTTGCAGCGGATCGGGGTCGTCTTCCGCGTCGTAGATGGTCAGGAAGTCGCCGGTCGCGCGCGCCAGGGCGTAGTTCAACGCGCGTGGCTTCGTCTTCGGCGTGCCGGGCGGCACCACCAGCACGCTCAACCATTCGGGCAGCTCCAGCTGCGACGCTGCGGCGATCGTGGCGTGATCATCGGCTTCAAGCGCCAGGAAGCCTTGCAGGCGGTCACGGGGATAATCGATCTCATCCAGTCGCTCGACCAGATGGGGCAATATCTGCGCCTCGTGATAAAGCGCAGCTACGACGGTGTAGCGGGGCCAGTCCTCATGACGCCAACTGGAGGACGGGGCCGCCCTCGGCGCGCGGGCCTGAACCGCGATCAGGCCCAGCCGCCACGCCGCCAGCGCCAGAAATCCGATCTGTGTCGATACAAGGAGCCATCCGGCCAGACGCGGCACAGCGGCGGCGCTGGTCATGCTCAACGCCAGCGCGACGCCTATGGAGATCGCCTGAACGCGCGTCAGGGTGATGCGCGCTGACTCTGTCCTTGATTGTTGACAACCCACCACGCCCTCGTCCGATTTAACGCAATGTTAATATCATTGATATCCCAAAGCTTGGGTTTGGCTAGAGGGGTTGGTCGAGTTAACCTCGCCTCGGGACTCGGGTCCCTCGTTCAAGGAGCCAGTTGATTGTCGATCTCCACGACTTCCACGTCGCGATCGAACCGCAAGGCCAAGGGAGACGGGCACGAACGCCGGGCCGAGATCCTGACGGCGGCCGAACGCATCTTTGTCGAAAGCGGCTACGACGGCGCCACGATCCGCAAGATCGCCGATGAGGTGGGCCTGTCCTCGACGGCGCTCTACATGCATTTCGCCGATAAGAGCGAAATCCTGAACGAGATTTGTAGGAATACCTTCGAACGGCTGGCCGAGCGCAACCGCAGCATCCTGGCGGATACGGAACCCTCGCTGGCGCGCCTGCGCCGGATCGCCGAGAGCTATGTGGCTTTCGGTCTGGAGCATCCCAACGCCTACCGCCTCGCCTATCTCACGCCGACGGCCGAGACCCGCCACGGGGCCGAGACCATCGCGCAGAAGGCGGGAGGAGAGTTGTTTGAGGCCGTGGTGTCAGTTGTCGAAGACGCCGTGGAGCAGGGCGTCCTACGCGGGGACGCGCGGATACAGGCGCAGGTCATCTGGGCTTGCGTGCACGGTCTGGTCTCCTTGCTGATCACCAAGCCCTATTTCGACTGGGCGGACCGGGAAGTCTTGATCCGCACTCAGTTGGACGTGCTGTTCAATGGGCTGGCCGCCCGGTGAGGCGATGCTGCTGCGGACTCGTCCTCCTGATCACCGCAACCTTGGCGACCGCAACCCAGGCGCGGCCGCTGCGGGTGATGGCGTTGGATCAGTGCGCCGATCAGTTCGTCCTGGCCCTCGCGCCTGACGCGGAGCTCGCCCTGTCGCCGCGCGCCGACGATCCCGATGCATGGATGCGACAGGCGGCGAAAGGCCGGCGGCAGGTGCGTCCGACCCTGGAGGCCGCGACAGGATTTCAGCCGGATGTGGCGGTTCGTTACTGGGGCGGCGATGCACGGCTTTTGAACGCGCTCGATCGGCGTGGAGTGCGCACGGTCGGCATCGACGACGCCACGGACATGGAGGGGATCAAGGCCAATATCCGCAAGGTGGCGGCCGCACTGGATCGCCGTGCGCGCGGCGAGGCCCTGATCCGCCAAATGGAGACGCGGCTGACGCAGGCGTCGGGCGCGGGGCGGGGGCGGGCGGCTGTCTATGTCACGGCCAGCGGCTTCACCAGCGGGCCGGGCTCGCTGATGGACGCCATTCTGCGCGCGGCCGGGTTCCGCAACGGGGTGATGCACCCCGGCTATCAACCGCTGGGGCTGGAGCGGGTGCTGCTTTCGCCGCCTGCGCTGTATGTGAAGGGATTCTTCGACCTGGCGCGGTCGGACTGGCGCGGCGCCGGGCGCCATCCAGTCATGCGCCGAGCGACAGCGGAACGCACGGCGGCCAGCCTGCCGGGCGCGGCCCTGACCTGTCCCGCGTGGTTCGCGGCGGACGCAGCTGCTCTGCTGGCGGAGCAGGCGAAATGACCGGCGCCGCGAGACTGAATATCGGCCTGGGTTTGGCCCTGGTCGCCGCGCTCGGCGTGGCGGTGACCCTGGGAGAAACCGCTTTCAGCGCGGGGCAGTACGCCGAGGGGTTTTCTAATCCTGCGTCCGGTCCGGGCGAGGTGCTGTGGCTGGTGCGTGCGCCTCGCGCGGTCTGCGCCCTGCTGGTCGGCGCCGCGCTCGGTTTGGCCGGGGCGGTCATGCAGGGGCTGTTGCGCAATCCTCTGGCCGAGCCGGGGGTGCTGGGGGTGTCGGCGACCTCGGCTCTGGCCGCTGCGACCGCTATTGTTCTAGGGCTGGCCGCCATACCCGGCGCTGTCGAAAGCGCGGCCCTGTTCGGCGCGGCGGTCGGCGGCGGCCTGCTGATCGCCCTGGCGGCGCGGGTGCGAGCGCCTGAGGCGCTGATCCTGTTCGGCGTGGCCCTGTCCAGCTTCGCAGGCGCCCTGACGGCCCTGATCTTCAACCTGTCGCCCTCGCCGATCGCCTCGGCCGAGGTGATGAACTGGCTGCTGGGCTCAGTCGAAAACCGAAGCTGGATCGACGTGGCCTGGGTGGCGCCGGCGCTTCTGATCTCGGCGTTTCTGGCGAGAAGCGCGTCGCCGGGGCTGCGGATGCTGACGCTGGGCGAGGAGGCCGCCCGCGCTTCCGGCCTGTCGATGGGACGGATGCGGGTGCTGGCCCTGGCGGCGGCGTCGCTGGCCGCAGGCGCGGCGGTGGCCGTTGCCGGCGTCATCGGCTTCGTCGGCCTGGCGGCGCCGCATCTGGTGCGGGCGGCGGTTCGCGGCGATCCGGGACGGTTGCTGGCGCCCTCGGCTCTGGCGGGCGGCCTGATGCTGGTGCTGGCCGATCTTATGGCGCGGATGCTGCCGACGGATCAGGAGCTGAAGCTGGGGGTGTTCACCGCCCTGGTCGGCGCGCCGCTGTTCGCCCTGATCGCGTGGCGGGCGGCGCGGGAGTGGCGGCTGTGAGCGGGCTGCTGGAGCTTGAGAACGCCCACGCGCGCCTCGGCGGGGTCGAGGTGCTGAACGGCGCATCCTTCGTTGTCCGGCCAGGCGAAGTCGTCGCCCTGTGCGGACCGAACGGGGCGGGCAAGTCGACGGCGGTTCGCGCCGCCCTGGGCCTGACCTCGCTGACGCAAGGGACCGCTCGTCTGGGCGACCACGAGGCCCGGCGCCTGTCGGAACGCCAGCGCGGCGAGCGCGCGGCCTATCTGCCGCAGGACCGTTCCATCGCCTGGAACCTGCCGGCCGTCGAAGTGGCGGCGTTGGGCGCGCCCTTCCTGACCGGAGGGGCGGCTCTCGAGCGCGCCCGCGCCGCGCTGGACGAAGTCGGCGTCGGCCATCTGGCCGATCGCGGCGTGGCCGATATGTCGGGCGGCGAACGCGCACGCGTGCTTCTGGCGCGCGCCCTGACGGTTCCGGCGCTCTCTTGGTCGCCGATGAGCCGATCGCCGGTCTGGACCCGGACGCCCAGCTGCTGGTTCTGGAGCGGCTGCGGGCGCGCGCAGACGCCGGGCGCGGGGTCCTGGTCAGCCTGCACGACCTGAGCCTGGCGGCGCGTTTCGCCCATCGGGTCGTGGTGCTGGATCAGGGCCGCACGGCGGCGGAAGGCGCGCCGACCGAGGCCCTGTCGCCCAGCATCTTGAAGACTGTCTTCAACCTCGACGCCGTATGGCTTGAGGCCTCAGACGGGCCGTGGTTAGCGGCCCGTCGCGCGTCACATCACGGCTGATAGGCGCGCGGTCCGGCGTTCGGCGGCGTGCCGCGCGCCAGGTCCGCCGAGGGCGTCAGCGGGGCAGAGCCGCCGTTCAGGCGGGCGCGATAGACCTGCATGTTCTCCATCACCCGCATCATGTAGTTGCGCGTCTCGGTGAAGGGGGCGCATTCGATGAAGTCGATCGGGTCGACCTGGGCCTGACGCGGGTCGCCGCAGCGGGCGGTCCACTGCGGCGGACGGGCCGGTCCGGCGTTGTAACCGACAGAGGCCAGCAGGGGAGATCCGCCGAAGTTGTTCATCAGCTCGCCCAGGTGATAGCTGCCCAGGGTCATGTTGATCTCCGGGTCCCAGAGCTGCTCTGAGTTGAACGAGCGGCCCATGCGACGCGCCACGCCCTGCGCCGTCGTGGGCAGAAGCTGCATCATGCCGCGCGCATCGGCGTGGGAACGGACCAGGGGGTCGAAGCTGGATTCCTGACGGGTGATGGCCAGGGCGAACTCGTTCGGCGCCATGCCCGCGACCTGTTGCGGCAACTGAATCGGATACATCCGCTCGGGCATGACGAAGCCGCGCTGGCTGGCCGCGCGACCGACCATCATCGAGCCGAACTGGTCGCCATAGCCCTGCATCAGGTCGAACAACTGCGCCAGGTCGTAGGGCGACGGCAGGGTATCATCCAGATGATAGGCGAACACCCGCATCAGCGTCTTCTCGCCGATCTGGCCCAGGATGCGGGTGGCCCGCACCACTTCATTGCCCTCGAAGCGGTTGACGTCTTCCGGCGACGGCGCCGGTTCGCCCGGCAGGGTCAGGGTCGTCGCCCCGGCCTTTTCCGCCGCCAGCTGGCCATAGAAGGTCTGCCAGTGCTCGGCCCCCGCCTGATACCAGCGCTGGGCGCCCTCGCGGTCGCCGCGCGCCTCGGCCGCCCGGCCCAGCCAGTACAGGGCGCGCCCTTGCGTGATCGGCGTCGAGGAGGCGTTGCGCAGGGCCTCGAAATGCTGGGCCGCCGTGGCCGGATCATTGAGCTTGGTCAGGGCCACCCAGCCTGCGAAGAACTCGGCGTCGACCTTGCGCTCGCCCGAGGGGAAGCCGTGGCCGTTCATGGCGGCGTAGGCGGCGCGCGCGTCGCCCTGCTGCAGGGCGTCCAGGAAGTAGTTGCGGCGTTCGCTCCACAGGGTGTTCTGACCGTCCGCGTGCGACGGCGCGGCGGGCAGGGCCGACAGGAGCGGGAAGGCTTCGGACTGGCGCCCGGCCGAGCGCAGCAGGCGCACCCGCTCGAGCACCACGGCCGGGTCGTTGGCCTGCGAAGGCGACAGACCGCCGACGATGGCGTCGGGCGCGTAAGCGGTGCGCAGCGCCATCACCGTATTGGCGATGGTCTGACGGTCGGCCGGAACCAGAGCGACCATCGCGCGCGTCGCCGGGCCGTGCGGCCCCAGCAGCAGCATGTTCAGCCGCGCCACATGATCGTCGCTGGTCAGCCACCCGCTCCAGCGCGAGTAGATGCGGCTTTGCTGAGCTTCCTCAAAGCTCTGGGTGCGCCACCAGTCGCGAATCAGCGCCTGGGCCTCCTGGCGGCGGCCGGTCTGCTCCAGCGCGCCGGCCAGGGCGATGGCGCCCTGGGCCGTGGTCGGGGCGGTCCCGTTGAAGAAGGCGATGACGGCGTCCGGCGACTGGCCAGCCATGTCCAGCGCTCGCTCGCCGGCTGCTCTGCGCGATTCGCCGCGCGGCCAGTTCGCCAGGTCGCTCTGCGCCCGCGCCAGGTCGCTGTAGGACATCTGCCTGTCAGAGGTGTCGACCAGCGCCCACTCGACCAGCTTGCGCGCCGAGGGGTCGGAAATCCGGGCCATGACAGCCTGCGTGCCGACCACGTCGCGGGCTCGCGCGGCGGTCAGTCCCTGCTGCACCAGGGCGGCGTCCTGGCTGCTGATGATTCCGCCCTGGCTGGCGGAGTAGGGGGCAGGCGTGCTGTTCAGCACGTCCTGAGCCGGGGAGTCAGAATCGCCAAGGCGGCGGCCACGGTCGTCGCGATCATTAGATATCTGATCCTCATTCATCTTTGGTTGCGGCCAGGCGGCGGGCAACCTACCCTTTGCCGATTAGTGACGGGCGGACCGCCGCCCATTCTCCGCGCAGGTATGTTGTTCCCATGACCGCCCCCTTGTTCAAGGGCGTGATCACCGCCCTGATCACACCTCTTCGTGACGGAAACGTGGACGAGGCCGCTTTCGAGCGCCTGTTGGAGCGCCAGATCGCCGCTGGGGTTCACGGCGTCGTGCCGATGGGCACCACGGGCGAGAGCGCCACCCTGCATCTGGATGAGCACAAGCGCGTGGTCGAACAGTGCGTCGCCATCGCCGCTGGTCGCATCCGCGTCATCGCCGGGGCGGGCTCGTCCGCCACGGACAAGGCGATCGACCTGACCCGTTTCGCCAAGACGGTCGGCGCCGACGGCGCCCTGGTCGTGACCCCTATTACAACCGCCCGTCGCAGGTCGGAATGCAGGCGCATTTCGAGGCGGTGGCGGACGCCGTGCAACTGCCGATCCTGCTCTACAACGTGCCGGGGCGTACGGGGGTGGACCTGTCGAACGAGACGGTGGCGGCCCTGGCGGCGCATCCGAACATCGTCGGCATCAAGGACGCCAGCGCCGATGTGGCGCGGGCCAGCTGGATGCGGGCCAATATCGACGGCGCCTTCGACCTGATCTCGGGCGATGATTCCAGCTATCTTGGCTATGCCGCGCACGGCGGCGTCGGCGTCATTTCCGTGACCTCTAACGTCGCGCCTGAGGCGATGGTCGCCCTGCATGACGCCATCCAGGCCGGGGATTTCGCCGCCGCGCGCTCGTGGCAGGAACGGCTGATCGGTCTGCACAAGGCGCTGTTCCTCGACAACTCGCCGTCCCCGACCAAATACGCCCTGGCTAAGATGGGCCTGTGCACGCAAGAGGTTCGCCTGCCGCTGTCGCTGACGGCCGACGCGGTGCGGCCCGCCATCGACGAGGCGCTGGCCGCCGCTGGAGTCGCCTGATGGCCGCCGACGCCCCCAAACAGAAGACCATCGCCGAAAACCGACGCGCGCGCTTCGACTACTTCCTCGAAGATCATATCGAAGCCGGGCTCCAGCTGCGGGGCACCGAGATCAAGGCTTTGCGCGACGGCCGGGCCAATATCGCCGAGAGCTATGTCTCGCCCGAGGGGCGCGAGATGGTGCTGATCAACGCCGACATCCCGCCCTATAAGATGGCGAACCGCTTCAACCATGAGCCGCGCCGTCACCGTAAGCTGCTGCTGCACCGCAAGCAGATCGACAAGCTGATCGGCGCAGTCCAACGCGAAGGGCGCACCATCGTCCCTGTGCGCCTCTATCTGAATGAGGCGGGCAAGGCGAAGCTGGAGATCGCCCTGGCCAAGGGCAAGAAACTGCATGACAAACGCGAGACGGCGGCCGAGCGCGACTGGCAGCGCGACAAGGCGCGCCTGCTGCGCGACAAGGGATAAGTGCGGTTCCGCTTTGCGCGCCGCGCGACGCGCGATAAACGAGCGATGATGGGGTGCGTCTTGCGGAGTTCGTGGTGAAGATAGCCGAACGCTGGTTCGTCATGGCGGGCGTAGCCCTGCTGGGCGCTATCGCCCTGGCCGGGGTGGTGGTGGCCATCTACGCCGCCTGGGTCCTGCACGACATGCCGGACGCCTCTGAACTGGCGGACTATCGCCCCGCGACGGCGACGCGCGTCTATGCCGGCGACGGCACCCTGATCGGCGAGTTCTCGGACCAGCGGCGCATCTACGTCACCTATGACCAGGTGCCGCAGACGGTCGTGCACGCCTTCCTGGCGGCCGAGGATCAGAACTTCTTCAATCACGGCGGCATCGACGTGTCCGGCATCGGCCGGGCCATGTTCAAGAACGTGTTCAACGTCATGTCGGGCAAGCGGCTGGAGGGCGGCTCGACCATCACCCAGCAGGTGGCCAAGAACGTCCTGCTGACCAGTGAGACCAGCCTGAACCGCAAGCTCAAGGAAGCCGTCCTCTCCAGCCGTCTGGAAGCGACGCTGACCAAGGAGCAGATCCTCGAACTGTATCTGAACGAGATCTACCTGGGCTATCGCTCCTATGGCGTGGCTTCGGCGGCCTATAACTATTTCGGCAAGTCGCTGGATCAGCTGACGCCGGACGAGGCGGCCTTCCTGGCGGCCCTGCCCAAGGGGCCGACCAACTATCACCCGAAACGTTATCCGGCTGCTGCGCTGGGTCGTCGGAACTGGGTGCTGGGCGAGATGGCCGACAACAAATGGCTGTCCGACGAGCAGTTGAAGACAGCGCTGGCCCGTCCGCTGAACACCCGCTCTGCGCCGCGTCGGGCCGAGTACGCCGACGCCGACTTCTTCGTGGAGGAGGCGCGTCGTCGCGCCATCGCCCTGTTCGGTCAGGAAGAGGTCAATCGCGGCGGCTACTACCTGCGCACGACGCTTGATCCGCAGCTGCAGTCGGCGGCGCGTGACGCCCTGATGCGCGGGCTTGAGGACTATGACCGTCGACACGGCTGGCGCGGCGCCTGGGGCACGACCGACTTCGCCGACGGCTGGCAGGCCGAGGCCCAGAAACGCACGACCCCGCCCGAGCGCCGCTCGTGGCAGGCGGCCGCCGTTGAAAGCGTCAGCGGGGGCTCAATCCGCGTCCGCACGGCCAAGGACGATCAGGCGGGCGCGCTGCGCGCCGCCGATGTGGCCTGGTCCAACGCCGGACGTCGCCCGTTGAAGCGCGGCGACCTGATCTTCGTCGAACGCCAGAACGGCCAGTTCGCCCTGAAGCAGGTTCCGGCCGTCAACGGCGCCCTGGTCGCGATCGAGCCGCAGTCGGGCCGCGTCTTGGCGATGGTCGGCGGCTATTCCTACGCCCTTTCCAGCTTCAACCGCGCGACCCAGGCGAAGCGCCAGCCGGGCTCGGCCTACAAGCCCTTCGTCTATGCGGCGGCGCTGGAAGGCGACTTCACCCCGGCTTCGATCGTGCTGGATGCGCCGATCAGCTTCCCCGGCGGCCCTGGCGGCCGCGCCTGGACGCCTCAGAACTACAGCCGCCAGTTCTATGGACCCCAGACGCTGCGGCGCGGGCTGGAGCTGTCGCGCAACGTCATGACCGTGCGCCTGGCGCAGGCGGTGGGCATGAAGAACGTCGTCGACCTGTCCAAGAAGATGGGCGTCGTGGACGACATGTCGCCGAACCTGGCCATGTCGCTGGGGGCCGGGGAAACCACGCCTTACCGCATCACCGCCGCCTATGCCGCCTTCGTCAACGGCGGGCGCCGCATCGATCCCTATCTGATCGAACTGGCTCAGGACCGGAACGGCCAGACCATCCACCGCGCCGACCGTCGCCAGTGCCGCGACTGCGGCCGGGGCTTCAGCGGCCAGGAATCGCCCCGCCTTCAGGATCGCGGAACCCAGGTGATCGACCCCATCACCGCCTATCAGATGACCTCCATGCTGGAAGGCGTGATCCAGCGCGGCACCGGCGCCCGTGCTCGCAGCCTGGGCCCGTGGGTCGGCGGCAAGACGGGCACCACCAATGAATATCGTTCGGCCTGGTTCGTCGGCTTCTCGGCCGACATCGTGGTCGGCGTCTTCGTCGGCTTCGACGACAACCGCTCGCTGGGCGGCGGTGAAGCCGGGGCCTCGACCGCCGTGCCGATCTTCATCGACTTCATGGAAGACGCGCTGAAGGAGCGGCCTGCGCGGCCGTTCGTGAAGCCGAAGAACGCCATCTTCCGCACCGTGAACGGCATCGAAGAGGCCTTCCGCCCCGGCACCGAGCGTCAGCTGCGCGAAGAAGCGCCGCCCCCGGCTCAGCCCGAGGGGCCGCAGAACTATTACGACGTCATCCGTCGTGAGCAGGAGGTCCGCTCCCAGACCCCGACGCCGACCGCGCCGCCTCCGGCTGCGCCGCCGCCGCCGAAGAAGGAGCCGGCCGAGGACTTGAGCGGCCTTTACTGACGCTCTAGGTAAGCCATCAACCCGGCGCGCCTGCTTTCAGGCGCGCCGTTTCACCTGTCCTTCCCTATCGGACGCGCGTCGCGCGGTCCTGGTTGCGGGGGACTTCCGTTCGCAGGAGTTTGCGATGAGATCGGATGTCGAGGCCATGAAGGCCGACATCGAGCAGAGCGTCGCTCTGCTCAGGAGGCGACTTTGACTGGGATGTCGCTCTAAGAAAGCTCGATGAGCTGAACGCGCGGGTCGAGGATCCGACGCTATGGGACAATCCCGAACAGGCCCAGGCCGTCAGCCGCGAACGCTCGCGTCTGGAAGTTCAGGTCAACGCCGTCAAGGAGATGGAGCAGGGTCTCGAAGACGGGATCATGCTGGCCGAAATGGCGGACGAAGAGGGCGACGAAGCCACCCTCGAAGAAGCGCGTGAACAGCTGAAGTCCATCAAGGAGCGGGCCGCCCGCGCCGAACTGGAAGCCCTGCTGTCCGGCGAGGCTGACGGCAACGACGCTTATCTGGAGGTCAACTCCGGCGCGGGCGGCACGGAGTCCAACGACTGGGCGGGCATTCTGCTGCGGATGTACAGCCGCTGGGCGCGCTCGCACGGCTATGAGGTCGAGCTTCAGGAAGAAGAGGCCGGCGAACAGGTCGGCATCAAGTCGGCGACCCTGCTGATCTCTGGACCGAACGCCTATGGCTGGCTGAAGTCGGAGTCGGGCGTCCACCGCCTGGTGCGCATCAGTCCCTATGATGCGGCGGCCAAGCGCCACACGTCGTTCGCCTCCGTGGGGGTCTCGCCCGTCGTCGACGACAGCATCGAGATCGAGATCAACCCGTCGGATGTGCGTACGGACACCTATCGCGCGTCGGGCGCAGGCGGCCAGCACGTCAACAAGACGGACTCGGCGGTGCGTCTGACCCACATTCCGACCAATACCGTGGTCGCCTGTCAGGCGGGCCGCTCGCAGCACCAGAACCGCGATCAGGCCTGGAAGATGCTGCGCGCGCGTCTGTACGAGCTTGAGCTTCAGAAGCGTGAGGCTGCGGCCCAGGCTCTGGCTGACGCCAAGACGGACATCGGCTGGGGCCACCAGATCCGATCCTACGTCCTGCAGCCGTATCAGATGGTGAAGGACCTGCGCACCGAGGTCGAAACCTCGGATACGCAAGGCGTTCTGGACGGCGACCTGGACCAGTTCATGGGCGCGGCGCTAGCGGCGCGCGTGGGCGAAACCCGCGAGGGCTGACCCGCCTGACCGGTGCATAAAAAGGGCGGCCTTTGCGGGCCGCCCTTTCTCGTTGTCAGCACTCGCGCCGATCAGGCTGCGGGCTTGGTTTGGATCGGGGCCTCGACCTTGGCGTCCGTCTTGGCGGGCGCAGGCTTTTCGGCCGCAGCAGGGGTCTCCAGCATATTGGCGCCCGGCGTGTCGCGCTTGGCCTGGGTGCAGCGGCCCTGGAACCAGGCGCCCTGTTCGATCGACAGCTGCTCCTGGGTGATGTCGCCCTCGACGCGCGAGGTGGCGAACAGCTTGACCTGCTTGGCGACGATGGCGCCCGAGACGCGGCCGCGCACCTCAAGGATGTCGGCGTGGACCGTGCCCTCGACCGCGCCGCCTTCGCCGATCACCACGCGCACCACGCGAATGTCGCCTTTCAGCGAGCCGTCGACCTGAAGTTCGCCTGCGCCCGAAATGTTGCCCTCATACTTTACGCCCGCCGATAGGGTCGAAAGGCTGGAGGAACGGGCGGCGGGGCGAGCCGGCTCAGGCGCGCGCGCAGGCGCAGCGGCGATCGGGGCGGCGGGCTCCGGCTTGGGCTGGACCGGCTCGGGCGGCTTGGGAATGCCCATTCCGCCAGAGGGGTTGTTGTCGAACGGTTTGTTCTTGTTGAACATTCATGCTCTCCGCGTCACGCCGCGATCGGCGTCTGGTCAATGTCAGCCCCTGAGGATGCAATCCCTGGCGACACTTAGCGCGGGCTGAGGCGGAGAGGTCAAGCGGGGCCTTCCGGACCCCGCTCGCCGATCAAAGCGCTTCGACGGCGGTCAGAACCTCTTCGGCGTGGCCCTTGACCTTGACGTTGCGCCAGGCGCGGCGGACCACGCCCTGGCCGTCGATTAGGAAGGTGGCGCGCTCAATGCCCATATACTCGCGGCCGTAGAGCTTCTTCAGCACCCAAACGCCCCAGCTTTCCGTGACGACGCCGTCCTCGTCCGAACCGAGCACGACTTTCAGGTCATGCTTGGCCTTGAAGCGGTCCAGCTTCTTCACACTGTCGCGCGACACCCCGATCACCACGGCGTTCGCCGCCGTGAACCGGTCGATCAAGGCCGAGAAATCCTGGCCCTCGGTCGTGCAGCCGGGCGTGTCGGCCTTGGGGTAGAAGTAGAGCACGACGTTCTTGCCCCTCAGCCCGTCCAGCGACACGCGCCCGCCGCCGTCTGTCGCCAGATCGAAAGCAGGGGCGGGCGTGTTTTCGGTGATGTCGGTCACAGCGCTCTCCTTAAACCGGGCGCACCAGCACCAGCTTCTTCTTGCCGGCGCCGAGCTTCAGCACGCCGTCCGCGTTCAGGTCCGCCTCTTCGATCAGGCGGGCGCCGTCGTTGACGACCTCGTCGTTCAGGCGAAGGCCGCCGCCCTGGGCCAAACGACGCGCTTCGCCATTGGAGCTGCTGAGGCCCGCCTTGGTCGTGACGGCGGCGATCATGGCGCCGATGACCTCGTCGCGCGGCAGTTCGACGGTCGGCAGGTCAGCCGACAGCTGGCCCTTCTCGAAGGCGGCTTCAGCGGCCGCGCGCGCGGCCTGTGCGGCCTCGGCGCCATGCAGCATGGAGGTGGTCGCGTCGGCCAGCGCCTTCTTGGCGTCGTTGATCTCGGCGCCTTGAAGCGCCTCATAGCGCTCGATCTGATCCAGCGGCAGGTCGGTGAACAGGCGCATGAAGCGGCCCACGTCGCCGTCTTCGGTGTTGCGCCAGTATTGCCAGTAGTCGAACGGCGACAGGGCGTCGGCGTTCAGCCACACGGCGCCGCCGACCGTCTTGCCCATCTTCTGGCCCGAGGCGGTGGACAGCAACGGCGTGGTCAGGCCGAAGGCGGCCTTGTGGTCCACCTTGCGGGTCAGTTCGACGCCGTTGATGATGTTGCCCCACTGGTCCGAGCCGCCCATCTGCAGCGAACAGCCATAGCGTCGGTTCAGCTCCAGGAAGTCGGTCGCCTGCATCAGCATGTAGTTGAACTCTAGGAAGGTCAGCGGCTGCTCGCGATCCAGGCGCAGCTTGACCGAGTCGAAGCTCAGCATCCGATTGATGGTGAAGTGCGTGCCGTAGTCGCGCAGGAACTGCAGATAGCCCAGCTGCGACAGCCACTCGTCGTTATCCAGCATGATGGCGTCGGTCGGGCCGTCGCCGAAGGTCAGGAATTTCTCGAACACGCCTTTGATGCCGGCGATGTTCTCGGCGATCTTTTCCTCGGTCAGCAGGGGACGCTGGGTGTCCTTGAACGAGGGGTCGCCGACCTTGGTCGTGCCGCCGCCCATCAGGACGATTGGCTTGTGTCCGGCCTGCTGAAGACGACGCAGCAGCATGATCTGGATCAGGTGGCCGACGTGCAGGCTGGGCGCCGTCGCGTCGAAGCCGATATAGCCCGTGACCACGCCCGACGCGGCCGCCTCGTCCAGTTCGACCGGGTGGGTGATCTGGTGGATATAGCCGCGCGCCTTCATCAGGCGCAGGAAGTCCGATTTGAAGGCGGTTTCGGAAACGGTTTGGGTAGTGGGCTCGGTCATGGTCGGGTCCGTAGCATCAGAACCGGCGGCCGTCTTCCGAGGAATAATGCCGCCGAGGGAAGGGCGGCAAGGATCGCGGCCGCTCTCTAGTAGAGGCCGTAGTAATAGGCGGCGAAAAGGGCCGGTTGCGCGATCATCGGCGCTAGCTACGTCGCCCCCGACGTGGCAGTCAAGCCGCCATGACGACCTCCCCGAAAAAGACCCTTCGCGTGCTTGGATTCATGACCGGCACCTCGCTCGACGCCGTGGACATGGCGGTGATCGAGACGGACGGCCACGACATCCTGTCCTTCGGCCCCGCCGGCGAGATGAAGCTGGACGCAGAGACCCGCGCCATCATTGAGGACGCCATCGACGACGCCTTCGATTGGGAGCGCGACGAAGAAGAACCGGACAGCTTCGAAGACGCCCGCATGGCCGTGGCCGATGCGCATCTGGCCGCCGCGCTCGGCTTCATGGCGGTGAACGGGGTGAAGTCCAGTGCGCTGGATCTGGTCGGCGTCCACGGCCAGACCGTGCTGCACGAGGCGCCGACGCCCGACCTGCCGGGCCGCACCGTCCAACTGACCGACGCCGCCAGCGTGGCCGAGGGGCTGGGGTCCCCGTCGCCTTTGACTTCCGCAGCGCCGACGTGGCGGCGGGCGGGCAGGGCGCGCCGCTGGCGCCCGCTTATCACGCAGCGCTAGTCCGCAAGGCGGGGATGGAGGGGCCGGTCGCGGTCCTGAATCTGGGCGGGGTCGGTAACATCACCCTGATCCGCGCCGACGGCGAGCTGGAGGCCTTCGACACCGGCCCGGCCAACGGCATGGTCGATCTGCTGGTCCAGTCGCGCATGAAGAAGCGGATGGACGAGGGCGGTCGTCTGGCGGCGGCGGGAACGGTCGATCAGGCTGTGCTGGACGCCTATCTGGCCCATCCCTATTTCGTGGCGAGCGGCCCGAAGTCCCTGGATCGCTTCGACTTCTCGCTGGAGCCGGTGGCGGACCTGTCCCTGGAAGACGCCGCCGCTACCCTGACCGCCTTCGCGGCGCAGGCCGTGGCCCTAGGCGTCGCCCGCTGTTCGGAGCAGGCGAAGGAGATCGTCGTTTGCGGCGGCGGACGTCATAACCCGGCGCTGCTGGCCGCGATCCGTGAGCGCGTCGGCGTCCCTATCTCGACCGCCGAGGACAAGGGCTGGCGCGGCGACGCGATCGAGGCTGAGGCCTTCGCCTTTCTGGCCGCGCGCTGTCGTCTGGGCCTGCCGATCAGCTTCCCCGGCACGACAGGCGTTCCGGCGCCTATGACCGGCGGCCGGATTGTCGAGCCGGGAGCGGAATAATGGCGGCGTCTTCGCGTTTCTGGGGCGTCGCCAGCGGTCTGGCGGCGGGCGCTCTGTGGGGGCTGGTCTTCCTGGCGCCGAAGATGGTGCCCGAGGCCTCGCCCCTGCTGCTGACGGCGGGACGTTACCTCGCCTATGGCCTGATCGCGGTGCTGCTGATCGCGCCGCGCTGGCGGCGGGTGACGGCCGCCCTGACGCGCGAAGCGTGGGGCGCGCTGGTCTGGCTGAGCCTGGCGGGGAACCTGGTCTACTTCGCCTTCCTGGTGGTCAGCGTGCATTACGCAGGCGTGGCGGCCTCGGCCCTGATCGTCGGCATGGTGCCCGTGGTCGTGGCCCTATGGGGCCTGCGGGACAAGGATCGCCGCCGCTGTCGCGCGTCGCGCCGCCCATCGCCGTGGCGGCGCTGGCGGTCGGTCTGATCGGGTGGCAGTCGCTCAGCCAGGGCGGCGGCGCGGCGGCGCAGAGCGGTACGGCCACGCTGATCGGGTTGGGTTGCGCTCTGGCGGCCCTGCTGTCCTGGACCGCCTTCGCCGTCGGCAACAGTCGCTGGATGGGGCGGCTGCCCGATGTCACCCCGCATGAGTGGTCGTTGCTGACCGGCGTGGTCACAGGAGGGCTGGCGCTGCTGCTGGTCATCCCGTCGCTATTCATGCTGGGCGGAATGACGAACGAGGCCTGGCTGCGTCTGATCGGCGTCAGCGCTGGCGTGGCGATCTTCGCCTCGGTCATCGGCAACGCGTTCTGGAATCAGGCCAGCCGTCTGTTGCCCCTGACCATGCTGGGCCAGATGATCGTGTCCGAGACTCTGTTCGCCTTCATCTACGGCTTCATCTGGGAACAGCGCGGCCCGACCGTGATCGAGATCGTCGCCATGATCCTGATGATCGTCAGCGTCGTCTGGTGCGTTCGCGCCCATCGCCCTGCCGCCGTGGCCGCTGCGGAAGGCGATCACTGACGATCGGCGCAATAGAAACGGCGCCCCGAAGATCAGGGCGCCGCTTCAATCAGGATATCGCTATGCGGATCAGGCGGGCTTTTCTTCCAGGCGCTTGTCCAGATAGGCGCCGACGCGGCGCTCGACCGCGCCGATGTGGTCCTGCCAGAAGTGGGTCGCGCCTTCTTCCAGCTCATAGTCGATGACGATGCCCTTCTGGGTGCGCAGCTTGTTCACCACGCGCTCGACATCGGCCGGCGGCACCACGGTGTCGGCCGTGCCGTGCAGGAACAGGCCCGAAGCCGGGCAGGGGGCCAGGAAGCTGAAGTCATAGATGTTTGACGGCGGCGACACCGAGATGAAGCCGTCGGTTTCGGGGCGACGCATCAGCAGCTGCATCCCGATATAGGCGCCGAACTGATAGCCGGCGACCCAGGTCTGGGTGGCGGCGGGGTTGTTGGCCTGCAGCCAGTCCAGCGCCGTCGCCGCATCGGCCAGCTCGCCGATGCCGCTGTCGAACTCGCCCTGCGACTTGCCCACGCCGCGGCTGTTGTAGCGCAAGGTGGCGAAGCCGCGCTGGACAAACAACTGGTGCATCGTCAGGGCGACGGGGTTGTTCATGTGCCCCCCGCCTTGGGGTGGGGATGCAGGATCAGGGCGATCGGCGCGTCGGGACGCTTGCCAGGAGAGTAGCGGCCTTCGATGCGGCCGGAGGCGCCAGGCAGGATGACTTCAGGCATGGATGGCGGTCCCTACGATCAACAGTGGTTTCGCGAGCGGATAATACTTGACCACACAGGTAGGACTTTCTAAGTCCCCCTGCACGATGCGCTCGCCAGCAAGGCCGGGGGTCTTAGCACAGCGAGCCTGAAAAGCGGTAGAATTTGAGGTATTGGGATGCGTCTGTCGACCAAGGGACGTTACGCCGTCATGGCGATGGCCGATCTGGCGAAGAACGGCGCCGATCGGGCCGTCTCCCTGGCTGAAATCGCGGCGCGTCAGGAAATCTCGCTCAGCTATCTGGAACAGCTTTTTGCGCGCCTGCGCAAAGGCGGTCTGGTCAAGAGCGTGCGGGGGCCGGGCGGCGGCTATCGGCTGGCCAAGGCGGCGGGCGAGATGGTCGTGGCGGACATTGTTCTGGCCGTTGATGAGCCGATCCGCGCTACGCGCTGCACCGCCCACGGCACGCCGCGTGGCTGCATGACGGGCGGCGCCCGCTGCATCACCCATGACCTGTGGGAAGACCTGGGCGCAGAGATTCATCGCTATCTAGCCGGGGTCAGCCTCGCCGACGTGGTCGAGAAGCGGACGGGCCGGGCGCGTGTCGGCGCGGACTCGATGGAGGCCGCCGCATGAGCGTTTACCTCGACTACAACGCCTCCGGCCTGGTTCGTCCTGAGGTTCAGGACATCATGGCCAAGGCCTTGGCCGACAACGGCAATCCATCGGCGGTCCACGCTGCCGGACGTCGCGCACGAGCACGCGTCGAGACGGCGCGGGCGCAGGTGGCTGATCTGGTCGGGGCCGATCCGACGGCGATCATCTTCTCTTCGGGCGGCACCGAATCCAATGCTCAGGCCATCCATAGCGCCCTGGCCGCCGGCTGCGAGCGGCTGATCGTCAGCGCGACCGAGCACCCATGCGTGGCCGAGGCCGCCGCCGTCAGCGGCGCGCCGGTCGAGGTGCTGCCGGTGGATTCGAACGGCGTGGTCGATCTGACCTGGCTGGCCGAGGCGCTGGCGCGCCCGGGTCGCGCGGTCGTCGCCATCCATCACGCCAACAATGAAAGCGGCGTGATCCAGCCGATCGCCGAGGCGGCGAAGCTGGTCCATGCGGCGGGCGGCTGGCTGCACGTCGACGCCATTCAGTCGGCGGGCAAGGTTCCGGTGACGGTGAAGGCGCTGGGCGCCGACAGCCTGACCCTCTCGGCGCACAAGCTCGGCGGGCCGCAGGGCGTGGGCGCGCTGGTGCTGAAGGACGGCGTGTCGGCCGTTCGCATCCTGCACGGCGCGGGTCAGGAGCGCGGCCTGCGCGCCGGGACCGAGAACGTGCCGGGCATCGCCGGTTTCGGCGTCGCGGCTGACTGCGCCGCGCGCGATCTGGACGCCGCCATGACGCATGTCGTCTGGCGCGATGCTGCCGAGGCTAAGGTCAAGGCTGCGGGCGCGACGATCATCGGCGGCGCGGTGGAGCGTCTGCCCAACACCCTGTTTATGGCGGTTGAGGGCTGGGACAGCCCGCAGCAGCTGATCACCCTCGACCTTGTAGGGGTCATGGTGTCCGCCGGTTCGGCCTGCTCGTCCGGCAAGGTCAAGCCGTCCAAGGCGATCAGCGCCATGGGTCTTCATCACCTGGCGACCGGGGGCGTGCGCGTCTCCGGCGGCTGGGGCACGACCGAGTCGGACTGGACCCGCTTCGCCCATGCCTGGGTCGCGGCCTGGGAAAAGCATAGTGCGCGCCTGATTGAGCGCGCTAAGAAAGTCGCGTAAAATATGGCTATTGTTCAGGAAACCATCGACACAGTCGCCGCTCTCGAAAAATATGAGCACGGCTTTACGTCGGACATTGAGACGGAATATGCGCCGCGCGGCCTGAGCGCCGACATCGTCCGCTTCATCTCCGAGAAGAAGGGCGAGCCGGAGTGGATGCTGGAATGGCGTCTGGCCGCCTATGAGCGCTGGCTGGCGATGGAGGAGCCGACCTGGGCGGCGGTGAAATACGAGCCCGTCGACTATCAGGACCTCTACTACTACGCCGCGCCGGTGAAGAAGGAGGGGCCGAAGTCGCTGGACGAAGTCGATCCCGAACTGCTGGCCGTCTATGAAAAGCTGGGCATCCCGCTGAAGGAGCAGGAGGTCCTGGCAGGGGTCGAGGGCGCGCCGCGTTATGCCGTGGACGCCGTTTTCGACAGCGTCAGCGTGGTCACCACCTTCAAGGAGGAGCTGGCCAAGCACGGCGTGATTTTCATGCCGATTTCCGAGGCCTTGCGCGAATATCCTGATCTGGTGCGTCAGTATCTCGGCACGGTCGTGCCGGTCAGCGACAACTATTTCGCGGCCCTGAACAGCGCGGTCTTTTCCGACGGCAGCTTCGTGTACATTCCGCCGGGCGTGCGCTGCCCGATGGAGCTGTCGACCTATTTCCGCATCAACGCCAGCCAGACCGGCCAGTTCGAGCGCACCCTGATCATCGCCGACAAGGGCTCTTACGTCTCCTATCTGGAAGGCTGCACCGCGCCGATGCGCGATGAAAACCAACTGCACGCAGCGGTCGTGGAGATCGTCGCCCTGGACGACGCCGAGGTGAAATACTCGACGGTCCAGAACTGGTACCCCGGCGACGCTGAGGGCAAGGGCGGCATCTACAACTTCGTCACCAAGCGCGCCGACTGTCGCGGCGACCGCTCCAAGGTCAGCTGGACGCAGGTTGAAACCGGCTCGGCCGTCACCTGGAAATACCCATCTTGCATCCTGAAGGGCGAGGAAAGCTCGGGCGAATTCTATTCCATCGCCATCACCAACGGCCATCAGCAGGCCGACACCGGCACGAAGATGATCCACCTGGGCAAGAACAGCCGCAGCCGCATCATCGCCAAGACGGTTTCGGCCGGTAAGTCGGATTCGACCTATCGGGGCCTGGTGTCGATCCACCCCAAGGCGACCGGCGTGCGCAACTTCACCCAATGCGACAGCCTGTTGATCGGCAAGGAGTGCGGCGCCCACACCATTCCCTACATCGAGGTCCGCAACGGCTCGGCCCAGCTGGAGCACGAAGCGACCACGACCCGCCTGTCCGAAGCCCAGCTCTTCTACGCCCAGCAGCGCGGTCTGTCGGAAGAGGAGGCCGTGGCCTTGCTGGTCAACGGCTTCGTCCGCGATGTCCTGCAGGAACTGCCGATGGAGTTCGCCGTCGAAGCCCAGAAGCTGGTGGCGATCAGCCTCGAAGGCTCGGTCGGCTGAGTGAGTTGAAGAAGAAAAACAATGCTTAAGATCAATAATCTCCACGTCTCTGTCGCCGATAAGCCGATCCTCAAGGGTCTGACGCTCGATGTGCCTGCGGGCGAAGTTCATGCGATTATGGGGCCGAACGGGGCGGGCAAGTCGACGCTGGGCTACAGCCTCTCCGGCCGCCCCGGCTATGAGGTGACGGGCGGTTCGGCCTCGTGGAACGGCCGGGACCTGCTGGACCTTGATCCGGCCGAGCGCGCGGCGGCGGGCCTGTTCCTGTCGTTCCAGTATCCGATCGAAATCCCCGGCGTGCCGGCGATGACCTTCATCCGCACGGCGCTGAACGCCCAGAAGCGCGCGCGCGGCGAGGAAGAAGTTTCAGCCCCGGCCTTCCTGAAGCTGGTCAAGGCGGCGTCCCAGTCGCTGAAGATGGACTTCGACATGCTGAAGCGGCCGTTGAACGTCGGCTTCTCCGGCGGTGAGAAGAAGCGCATGGAGATCCTGCAGATGGCCCTGCTGGAGCCGTCGATGCTGATCCTGGACGAGACGGACTCGGGCCTCGACATCGACGCCCTGCGCATCGTCGCCGACGGCGTGAACGCCATGCGCAGTCCGGAACGGTCGATGCTGGTGATCACCCACTACCAGCGCCTGCTGGACTACATCAAACCGGACTGCGTGCACGTCCTGGCCGGCGGCCGGATCGTGGCCTCGGGCGGGCCGGAGCTGGCGCATCAGCTGGAGGCGGAAGGTTACGACAAGTTCCTGCCGGAGGCGGCATGAAGGCGCTCGCCCGGCTGGACCTGAACGACGCCGCGACATTCCCTTCGCGGCGGGTCGAGGAGTGGAAATACAGTGACCTGAAGCGCTTTCTTCGCGAAGCGCCTCAACCGTCCGGCACGGCCGTCGTCGATGCGCCGGGGCCGTTCTACGATCTGGGCGGCGACGCCATCGTCTTCGCCAACGGCCGCCCGGTCGGGGTGAGGGACTACATCGCCTCGGGCGACCAGACCGTGCGCCTGCGCTTCATCTCGGACGCGACGGGCACAGGCCATACGGCGGCAGCGCGCATTGTCGCCCGACCCGGCGCCCGACTGCTGCTGCTGGAGACGAATGAGGGCAAGGGCTCGGCCTATGTCGCCCACAACAAGGTCGAGATCGACGTCGCCGCGGACGCCGAGGTCACTCGGATCGTCCTGAGCGACGAACCGGACGACGCCATTTCGGTGGCCGAGGCTGAGGTCAAGCTGGAAGCCGGCGGCCGCTATCGCCAGACCATCGTCGCCACCGGCGCCAAGCTGCAACGTCACGAGACCCGCCTGCGTCACGGCGCGGAAGGCGCCGATGCCCGCGTCGACGGAATCTATCTGCTCGGGGCTCGCGCCACGCCGACCTGACCTCCGTCATTGACCACGTCGCGGCCAACGGCACGACCAGCCAGCTGATCAAGGGCGTCGTCCGTGACGAGGCGCGCGGCGTCTTCCAGGGCAAGATCCTGGTCCAGAAGGGCGCCGACGACACCGACGCCCGCATGGGCCACCACGGTCTGATCACGTCCGAGCGCGGCGAGATCGATGTCAAACCCGAGCTGATCATCTACGCCGACGAGGTGCAGTGCGCCCACGGCGCCACCGTCGGGACGCTGGATGAAAGCGCCCTGTTCTACATGCAGCAGCGCGGCATCTCGGCCGATGAGGCGCGCGCACTGTTGACCCATGCCTTCCTGATCGAGGTCGTTGACCGCATCGAGCATGAAGGCGCCAGAGAGGTGGTGCGGGAATGGCTGACGGCTCGCCTGTGATCAACGCACCTGTGAACAAGGTTGGCGAGACGGGGTTCGACCCCTATGCCGCCCGCGCGCAGTTCCCGATCCTGTCGCGTCAGGTCAACGGCAAGCCGCTGGTCTATCTGGACAGCGCCGCCTCGGCTCAGAAGCCGCGCGCGGTGATCGACGCCCTGGTCGCGTCCATGGAAGGCTCCTACGCCAACGTCCACCGGGGCCTGCACACCCTGTCGAACGAGGCGACCGAGGCCTATGAACAGGCGCGCGAGATCGTCGCCCGCTTCCTGAACGCCCCGTCGTCCGAGACCATCGTCTGGACCAAGGGCGGCACCGAGGCGATCAATCTGGTCGCCAACGGCGTCGGTCTGTCGATCCAGCCGGGCGACGAGATCATCGTCACCGAAATGGAGCACCACTCCAACATCGTGCCCTGGCACATCCTGCGCGAGCGGCGCGGGGCTGTGCTGAAATGGGCGCCGATCAAGGACGACGGTTCGCTGGACATGGAAGCCTTCGCCGCCCTGCTGGGGCCGAGGACCAAGCTGGTCGCCGTCACCCACATGTCGAACGTGCTGGGCACCATCAATCCGGTCGCCGAGATCACCCGCCTGGCCCACGCGGCCGGGGCGCGGGTGCTTATCGACGGCTGTCAGGGCGCGGTCCATGCGACGCCGGACGTTCAGGCTATCGGCTGCGACTACTATGTCCTGACCGGCCACAAGCTGTTCGGCCCGACCGGCATCGGCGTCCTGTACGGCACGGCCGAGGCGCTGGAGGCCCTGCCGCCGTATCAGGGCGGCGGCGAGATGATCGAGACGGTCGAGAAGGATCGCGTCACCTACGCCAAACCGCCGCATCGCTTTGAAGCCGGGACGCCGCCGATCCTTGAGGCCATTGGTCTGGGCGCGGCGATCGAATGGTTGTCGCAGTATGATCCGGCCGCTATCCAGGCGCACGAACAGGCTCTATATCGCCACGCCGTCGAGCGTCTGGCCGAGCATGACTGGCTGCGGATTCTGGGCCAGGCCGAAGGGAAGGGCGCTTTGCTGACCTTCGCCGTCGAGGGCGCCCACGCCCATGACGTGGCGCAGATCATGGACCGCTACGGCGTCGCCGTGCGCGCCGGGCTGCACTGCGCCGAGCCGCTGGCGAAAAGACTGGGCGTGAGCGCAAGCACGCGCGCCTCCTTCGCCCTATATAACACCATGGAGGATACAGACGCCTTCGTGGACGCGCTGATCAAGGCGCGCAACTTCTTCGTGTGACGAGTATGGACGACGCCAAGACCGACAACGCGATCAGCGACAGCGACGCCTTCGCCGCCAGCTGGGACGAGCCGCAGAAGAGCGCCCTGTCCCAGGCTGAGCTGGACAAGCTGACGGACGACCTGATCGAGGCGCTGAAGACGGTGTACGACCCGGAAATCCCGGTCGACATCTATGAGCTGGGCCTGATCTACAAGGTCGACGTGTCCGACGACCGCGACGTCCTGGTCGAGATGACGCTGACGGCGCCGGGCTGCCCGGTCGCCGGCGAAATGCCCGGCTGGGTCGAGGATGCGGTGAAAAAGGTCGATGGCGTGCGCAGCGCCAAGGCCAATCTGGTGTTCGACCCGCCGTGGGACGCCTCCAAGATGAGCGACGAGGCCAAGCTGGCCCTGAACATGTTCTGAGGAGGCCCTGATGACCGAGCTTCAGACCACGACCCGACCCCGACGCCCCCGGCCCAAGGCGGTGACCCTGACGGACGCCGCCGCCGCGCGCGTGCGCGAGATCATGGACAACGCTGAGAAAGACTATGTCGGCCTTCGCGTCGGCGTGAAGAACAGCGGCTGCGCGGGGCAGGAATACACCTTCGCCTATGCCGAAGAGATCCAGCCGCTGGACGAGGTGGTCGAGGACAAGGGCGTCACCATCCTGATCGAGCTCAAGGCGGTCTTGTTCCTGATCGGCACCGAGATCGATTACGAGGTGACGAAGCTCGCCTCGAAATTCATCTTCCGCAATCCGAACGAGACGGACGCCTGCGGCTGCGGCGAGAGCGTCACCATCATCCCCGCCGCTGCTCTGGACGCCGACTGACATGATCCGACTGGAGGGGTGACCCGGCGCTATCGCAGCGCGGCGGGCGACCGCACGGCGCTGGACGCCGTCGACCTGCACGTCGCGCGCGGCGAGGTGTTCGGCGTGGTGGGCCGTTCGGGGGCCGGCAAGTCGACCCTGATCCGCGCCATCAACCGGCTGGAGACGCCCGACGCGGGCAAGGTCTTCGTCGATGGGCAGGAGATCACCGCCCTGACCCCCGCCGAACTGCGCGCCGCGCGGCGCCGCATCGGCATGATCTTCCAGCATTTCAACCTGCTGAACGCCAAGACCATCGAGGACAATGTCGCCTTCCCCTGAGGCTGGAAGGACGGCCCGAGGCCGAGGTGAAGGCGCGCACGGCCGAACTGCTGGCGCAACTCGGCCTCGCCGATCACGCCAAGAAGCACCCGGCCCAGCTGTCTGGCGGCCAGAAGCAGCGCGTCGGCATCGCCCGCGCCCTGGCCTGCGGGCCCAGCGTCCTGTTGTGCGACGAGGCGACCAGCGCCTTGGACCCCGAAACGACCGAAGACATTTTGACCCTGCTGGACGGGCTGAACCGCGATCTGGGCCTGACCATCGTCCTGATCACCCACCAGATGGAGGTGGTGCGCCGCGTCTGCGACCGCGTGGCGGTGCTGAAGGACGGACGGATCGTGGAGCAGGGCGCGACGGCGGACGTCTTCCTGCATCCGCAGCACGCCGTGACTCGCGCCATGCTGGCCGAGGGCGAGGAGGCGATCGACGCCTCGGTCGCGCCCGCCGGGGCGCGCATGGCACGCCTGACCTTCCGCGGCCCCTCGACCTATGAGCCGGAACTGAGCCGCGTCGCGCGCACGGCGGGCGTCGACTATTCGATCCTGTCGGGCCGCATCAGCCGCATCCGCGGCGAGCCCTACGGTCAGATGATGGTCGCCTTTACTGGCGGCGACGCCGAGGCGGCTCTGGCGCAACTGGCCGCGCGCGGCGTCGTGGTGGAGGCGGTCTGATGTTCGCCAATGTGGACTGGGCCGATATCGGCAAGGCGACGGTCGACACCCTGCTGATGCTGGGCGGGTCGCTGGTGCTGACCGTGATGCTCGGCGTGCCGCTGGGCGTGCTGCTGTACCTGTCGGGCAAGGGGCGGCTGGCCGCCAATCCTGTGCTGAACGCCGTCCTGTCCTTCGTGGTCAATGTGCTGCGTTCGGTGCCCTTCATCATCCTGCTGATCGTCATGCTGCCGCTGACGGTGCTGCTGGTCGGCACGTCGCTGGGCGTGGCCGGGGCCATTCCGCCTTTGGTCGTCGGGGCCGCGCCGTTCTATGCGCGTCTGGTCGAGACGGCGCTGCGCGAGGTGGACAAGGGCGTCGTCGAGGCGACCCAGGCCATGGGCGGTTCGACCTTCCAGATCGTCACGCGCGCCCTGCTGCCCGAGGCCATGCCGGGCATCATCGCCGGCGCGACCGTCACCGCCATTGCCCTGGTCAGCTATACGGCCATGGCGGGCGTAGTGGGGGCGGGCGGCCTGGGCGACCTGGCCATCCGCTTCGGGTATCAGCGCTTCCAGACCGACGTGATGGTCGTGACCGTAGTTCTGCTGCTGATCCTCGTACAAATTCTGCAGATGATCGGCGACCGTCTGGTCGCTAAGGTCTCGCACCGCTGATTTTATCGAAAGCCCGCTTCATGATCCGCCGTTCGCTGCTGCTGTCCGCCGTTGCTGTTCTGACGCTCGCCGCCTGCGGTCAGGGTGCGGACAAGAAGGCGGGGGCTGAGGGCGCGCCCCTGCTGGTCGGCGCCACCGCCGTGCCGCACGCAGAAATCCTGGAGCAGGTGAAGCCCATCCTTGCCGCCGAAGGCGTGCCGATCGAGATCAAGGTCTTCAACGACTACGTTCAGCCCAACGTGCAACTCGCTGAAAAGCGATTGGATGTGAACTACTTCCAGACCAAGCCCTACCTGGACGAGTTCAACACCGCGCGCGGCACGAACCTGATCACGGTCGCCGGCATTCACGTCGAGCCGCTGGGCCTCTATTCGCGCAAGCATAACGCGCTGGCCGATCTGCCGAACGGCGCCCAGGTGGTTCTGCCCAACGACGCCTCCAACACCGGCCGCGCCCTGCTGCTGCTGCAGGCGGCGGGCCTGATCACGCTGAAAGACCCGCAGAACCCGCTGCAGACGGTGCGCGACATCGCCACCAATCCGAAAGGGCTGAAGTTCCAGGAAGTCGAGGCCGCCACCATCCCGCGCATCCTGCCTCAGGTCGACGGCGCGGTGATCAACACCAACTACGCCCTCGACGCCGGGCTCAAGCCCAAGACCGACGCCCTTCAGCTTGAAGGCGCCGACAGCCCCTATGTGAACTATCTGGTCGCCCGCCCCGACAATCAGAACGACCCGCGCGTTCAGGCTCTCGCGAAGGCCCTGCGTGGTCAGGCGATCAAGGACTTCATCGCCTCGAAATACGAAGGCGCGGTGATCCCGGCGGCCTAGGCTGCAGCGCTGACCGCCTTGGCCGCTGCGGCGGCCTGGGCGGATTCTTCCCTGGATTCGACGAGGACGGCCGGCGTGACCGGCTGCCCGGTCGCCTCGGCGATCAGTTCGGCCGTCTTGCCTTCCACAGCGGCTTCCAGCCGGTCCAGGAACTCGGCCTTCGGCAGGCCCGTCGGGATTGGTTCGAGGAATTCGAGCGTCGCCGTGCCGGGGTTTTTGTGGAACTCCTCCAGCGGCCAGAACAGGCCCAGATTGGTCGCCAGCGGCACGACCGGCATGTCGAAGTCGCGATACATGTGCCAGACGCCCGAGCGATAGCGGAACTTCTCGCCGACCCGGGCCAGGTGGCCTTCGGGATAGATCAGGATCTTGCGCCCCTCGCGATTGGCGTCGGCGGCGCGTTCCCTGAGGGCGGCGCGGGCGGCGTGGCCGCCGCAGTTGTTGACGACGATGGCGCCCAGCTTCTTGAGCACCGTTCCCAGCAGGGGGAACTTCTCCAGATGGTCGCCGGTGACGAAAGCCACGTCGTCGAACTGGTCATAGGTGGCGAAGCCGTCGCCCCAGCTCTGATGCTTCGAGGCGATGATGAAGGCGCCTTGCGGGAGGCGTTCCTTGCCGCGCGTCTCGATGCGGATGCCTGCGAACAGGCTCATGGCCTGCACCATGCGCCGGACATAGCGGCGGATGATCCAGCTCGTGGCCTTGCGGCCCGGCGCCAGTGCCGCAAAGGCGGCGGCCAGGCCGTAGGTGATGGAAAGCGCCCAATAGGCGATGTTGAACAGCAGGCTTCGCATCGGGCGACTATGCCAGCAAGCGTCTCATAGGCGAGCTTAAAGTGAAGCCTCAGGCGGCGTCGGATACGGCCTCGGCGGCGGCGGTCACCTTGTTGCGCCCGCTGCGCTTGGACGCGTAGAGCGCTTCGTCCGCCCGCGCCAGCAGCTGCCCGGCGCTTTCGCCCGCGCGACGCACGCCAAAGCCGACGGATATGGTCACGGCGCCCAGGTCGTCGTTGGTCGAGCGGCGCCGCAGGGCGCGGGAGGCTATTTCCTCGCGGATCGCGTTCAACGCGGCCTCTATTGCGCCCGCCGTTTCACCTGGGAAGATGACTGCGAATTCCTCGCCGCCATAGCGGGCGGCGATACGCGGCGCGCGCGACACGCGTCCCAAGACGCTGCCGACATAGCGCAACACCTGATCGCCCGTCTGGTGCCCCCAGGTGTCGTTGAACCGCTTGAAATGGTCGATATCGATGATCGCAAGGCCGAGCGAGCCGCCGCCGTTTTCCGCCTGATCGCATAGGCGCAACAGGTGTTCATCGAACGCCTTGCGGTTGGCCAGATTGGTCAGGGCGTCCGTCATCGCGTCGCGGCGCACCTGCTCCATATGATCGCGCAGCTTGGTGACTTCGCGATTCGAGGATTCCAAACGGCGTTCCAGCGCGGCGGTATGACGTCGAATCCGGCGCGTCGCATCCGCCAGACACGCGACCAGATCGGTAAGATCGTCCGGGGTCCCTGAATTGGCCATGCGATCGGCGGCCTCGGCCAGGGTGTTGCCATAGGTGGCCTGGCTTTCGCGGGCCTTGTCGATGGCGCCGGCCACTGCGGCGAGCTCGCGATTCAGCACGGCGCCGGCGTCGCGGATTTCTTCGGACAGGCGCCCGCGCGGCAGGAATTCGGCGGCGAGCATTTCCGCCGTCGAATCGGTGAAGGGCGCGCCCGTGGCGAGCAGCCGCGAAATCTCCTGCCCCAGGGTTCCCTCGGGATCGCCCAGATAGTGAAGCCACAGCTCAAAATTCAGCGGCGTCGGCCAGACTGAGGCCGCCTGCATGGCGTCCACGGCGCGATGCGCCAGAGCATAGGCTTCCGGACTGCGAACCGTGGTTTCCACCTGCGTGGTCATGCCTGAACTGCCCCTGCGCTGCGTCATCCGGCAAGCTATACCGGTCTTCCGTAACGCAGGGTTAAGTTCGCAGACCCGCCTTATCCGGCCAGAACGACCGGACGACGCAGGAAGGCCGGGACATCATCGCCGAAAGGATTTCCAGTGAAGGACGCGGGCTGACGGTCTTCCGCCTGTTTAGCCTTTTGGGGCGTCTTCTGGGGCGCTGGCGTCGCCTTGGCCTCGGTCTTCTTGCGGCTGCGCGCGCGTTGAGGCGCCGCTTCGGCTTCGGGCGCAGGCGTCGGCGCTGTTTCAATCAGCGTTTCGGCCTCGACGGGGGCTTCTTCGACCGATCGACGCGAGCGGCTGCCGCGTTCGCTGCGTTCGCTGCGTTCGCCCCGTCCACGGCCGCGGCTTGAGCGGCTGTCGTCGCGGGGGCGGTCCTGGATGGAGGCGAAGTCGATACCGTCCAGCGGCAGTTCAACCGGCTCCTTCTTGATCAGCTTCAGCACCTTGTCCAACGACTTGTCGTCGGACGGCGTCACGATCATGAAGGCCTCGCCCAGGCGTCCGGCGCGGCCGGTGCGGCCGATGCGGTGGACGTAGTCGTCGGCGTGGTGCGGAACGTCATAGTTGAAGACGTGGCTGACCGCCGGGATGTCGAGGCCGCGCGCGGCGACGTCGGAGGCGACCAGCAGCTTCAACGCGCCGCTGCGGAAGTCGGCCAGGGTCTTCGTGCGCAGCGATTGGTCCAGGTCGCCATGGATCGGCGCGGCGTCGAAACCGTGGACCTGCAGAGACTTGGCGACAATGTCGACTTCCGACTTGCGGTTGCAGAAGACGATGCCGTTCTGGACGTCGCCGCGCTGCACCAAAGCGCGCAGCGCCGTGCGCTTGGCCTTGGGGTCCGAGGTCGGCAGGCGGGTGATGTGCTGGGTGATGGTGTCGGCGGTCGTCGCCGGGCGCGACGCCTCGATCCGGGTGGGATCCTTGAGGAACTGCTGCGTCAGGCGCGTGATCTCCGGCGGCATGGTCGCCGAGAAGAACAGGGTCTGGCGACGCGGCGGCGTCAGTTTGAAGATGCGCTCGATGTCGGGGATGAAGCCCATGTCCAGCATGCGGTCGGCCTCATCGACCACCATCAGCTCGACGCCGGTCAGCAGCATCTTGCCGCGATCGAACAGGTCCAGCAGGCGGCCCGGCGTGGCGATCAGCACGTCCACGCCCTTGTTCAGGGCGGCGACCTGGTCGCCCATGGACACGCCGCCGATCAGCAGCACCCAGTTCAGCTTGGTGCCCTTGGCGTATTTGGCGAAGCTCTCGGCCACTTGGTCGGCCAGTTCGCGGGTCGGGGCCAGCACCAGGGCGCGCGGCATCCGGGCGCGGGCGCGCCCCGAGGCGAGGCGGTCGACCATAGGCAGGGTGAAGGCCGCCGTCTTGCCGGTGCCGGTCTGGGCGATGCCGAGGACATCGCGTCCGGCCAGGGCCACCGGGATGGCCTGTTCCTGGATCGGAGTGGCGATCGTGTAGCCGGTGTCGGCGACCGCCTGCAGGGTCGTGGGCGAGAGGCCCAGTTTGGAAAACTCAGTCATATAGTCCTGAAGGGACGGAGGATAACGTTCGCAAACGCCGTTAGCTGACGGAACCGCCCCTCGTGGGCGAGCGGGCGGCGCGCATCGCCAGTCCTGTTCCGAGCCTGAGGCGGTATATGGAAAGCCCTACTCGTCAGTCAAGTATTTCTGTTTGCACGGCTCAGCTTGGCAAGGACGTTGCGGGCTGTATGTTCCGCCGTGGAGACAGGGAGAGGCAGATCGTATGCGCACAGCCGTATTGATCGCGGTGATGCTTGCCGCGCCGCTTGGCGCCCAGGCGTCGGATCGCGGACGGGGCGTCGAAGCCATGCAGGCGACCTTTGGAAATACTATCGTTTCCCACTATCCCAACGGCAACTGGGTCAAGCACTGGTTTGATCGTGACGGAGCCTATCGGGCCCTATTTTCAGACGGGCGTCGTCTGACGGCGCGCTGGGCGCAAGAGGACGACAAGATCTGTCTGAATGAGATCCGTCCCCGCATGATCATTTCGCGCTTCTGCACGCCCTATATCGAAGTCTCAGTGGGCGAGACCTGGTCGGGGCGCGATCCTTTGGGGCGCCGCGTTCGCAATCAGCTGGTCGCGGGGCGGTAGATTAAATACCCGCTCGTCCCGGCGTCTGCCGGGATGAGCGGTAATGGGAACAGAAGCAGGAAATGCCCCCGTTCCGTGAGAACGGGGGCTTGATCTATTCCGCGTCTGCGGCCTTAGCCGCCTTCTTGGCCGGAGCCTTCTTCGCGGCCGGCTTCTTGGCTGCGGGCTCCTTCTTGGCCGCAGGCTTCTTCGCAGCCGCCTTCTTGGCGGGCGCCTTCTTTTTCGGCGCGGCGCCGGCCTTGGCGGCCAGCAGGGGCAGGGCGGCCTCCATCGTCATGTCTTCGGGCGCCGTGCCCTTGGGCAGGGTGGCGTTGATCTTGCCTGACTTGACGTAGGGGCCGTAGCGTCCGGCCATGACCTGCACGGCCTCGCCCGTTTCCGGGTGGGCGCCCAGTTCCTTCAGCGGCGCGGCGGCCGAGGCGCGACCCGCACGACCCGCACGCTTTTCAGCCAGCAGGGCCACGGCGCGGTTCAGGCCGACGTCGAACACCTCTTCGATGTCGGCGACATTGGCGTAGGTGCCCGCGTGCGCCACGAACGGGCCGTAGCGGCCCAGGCTGGCGGTGATCATCTTGCCGTCTTCGGGGTGCGGGCCCACGTCGCGCGGCAGGCTGAGCAGGCGCAGCGCCTTCTCAAGATCCATCGACGCCGGGGTCCAGCCCTTGGGCAGGGACGAGCGTTTGGGCTTTTCCGCGTCCGGCGGCGTGGTTTCGACATAGGGGCCGAACCGACCGATCTTCAGATGCACCGGCTGGCCGGTCGCCGGATCGACGCCCAGTTCGCGGTCGCCGCTCTCCGCGCCGCCCTCGGCCGCGTCGGGCGAGGCCACCGGGCGGGTGTATTTGCACTCCGGATAGCGCGAGCAGCCGATGAAAGCGCCGAAACGGCTGGTCTTCAGGCTCAGCTGGCCTTCATGACAAACCGGGCATTCGCGCGGGTCCGCCCCGTCGCCCTTGTCGGGGAAGATGTGCGGGCCCAGGGCGTCGTTCAGGTGATCCAGGATAGCCGTGGTGCGCAACTCGCCCGCAGCCTGGGTCGCGGCGTGGAAGTCTTGCCAGAAGCGGCGCAGCAGGGTCTTCCAGTCCAGATCGCCCGCCGACACCTCGTCCAGCTGGGTCTCCAGCGCGGCGGTGAAGTCGTATTCGACCCATTTGGCGAAGAACTGCTCCAGGAAGGCCGTGACCAGCCGCCCCTTGTCCTCTGGGAAGAAGCGGTTCTTGTCCATGCGGACGTATTCGCGGTCGCGCAGGGTCGTCAGGATGGAGGCGTAGGTGGACGGACGGCCGATGCCCAACTCTTCCAGCTTCTTGACCAGGGTGGCTTCCGAGAAGCGCGGCGGCGGCTCGGTGAAATGCTGGTCGGTGCGGATCGCCTCGACCTTGGCCTTGGCGCCTTCCTTCAGCGCGGGCAGGCGGCCGCCTTCGTCCTCGTCTTCCTCGGCGCCTTTCTGCTTCTCGTCCCGGCCTTCCTCATAGGCGGCGATGAAGCCGTCGAAGGCCACGACCTGGCCGGTGGCGCGCAGGCCGGTCTGACCGTCGGGGGTCTCGATCTCGACCGTGGTGCGGTCCAGGCGCGCCGATTCCATCTGCGAGGCGATCATCCGCTTCCAGATCAGCTCATAGAGCCGCTGCAGGTCGCTATCGAGCCGCAGGGTGTCGGGGCTGCGCAGGATGTTGGTGGGACGGATGGCTTCGTGCGCTTCCTGGGCGTTCTTGGCCTTGGTCTTGTAGTAGCGCGGCTCGGCCGGGACGTAGGCCGGGCCGAAACGCTGGCCGATGGCCTCGCGCGCCTGAGCAATGCCTTCAGGCGTCACATAGACGCCGTCGGTACGCATGTAGGTGATCAGGCCGCCGGTGTCGTCGACGCCCTCGTACAGCTTCTGCGCCGCCTGCATGGTCCGCTGGGCGGTGAAGCCCAGCTTGCGCGCGGCTTCCTGCTGCAGGGTCGAGGTGGTGAAGGGCGGGGCGGGGGACCGCTTGGCCGGCTTCTTCTCGACCGACTTGATGGTGAAGTCGCCGCTATGGACGGCCTCGCGCGCGGCCATGGCCATGGCCTCGGACACGATGTCCAGGCGCTGGACGCGCTTGCCGTCATGCTTGACCAGGCGGGCGGTGAAGGGCGGGCTGTCGGCGATCAGGTCGGCTTCGACCGACCAGTATTCCTGAGCCTTGAACCGCTCGATCTCCATCTCGCGGTCGACGACGATGCGCAGGGCGACCGACTGCACCCGACCGGCCGAACGGGCGCCCGGCAGCTTGCGCCACAGCACCGGCGACAGGTTGAAGCCCACCAGATAGTCCAGCGCCCGGCGCGCCAGATAGGCGTCCACCAGCTCCATATCCAACTGGCGCGGGTTGGCCATGGCCTCCAGCACGGCGGACTTGGTGATGGCGTTGAAGGTGACGCGCTGGACGTCCTTGTCCTTCAGCGCCTTCTTCTTGTTCAGGATCTCCAGAACGTGCCAGCTGATCGCCTCTCCTCGCGGTCGGGGTCGGTGGCCAGGATGACACGGTCGGCGGCCTTGGCGGCCTCGGCGATCTCGGACAGGCGCTTGGAGGCCTTGGCGTCGACCTCCCAGTGCATGGCGAAATCATCGTCGGGCAGGACCGATCCGTCCTTGGACGGCAGGTCGCGGACGTGGCCGTAGGAAGCCAGAACCTTATAGTCCGAGCCCAGGTATTTATTGATGGTCTTGGCCTTGGCGGGGCTCTCGACGATGACGAGATTCATGGCGCTCTATCGGGGAAAAGGGGGCGCGAACGTGGTTGCGGCGCGCTCGGAAGTCAATCGGCGCATTTTAGTTGGGCAACCTTTCCGGGTAACGCGAGTTTGCAAACCATTGTAAGTTGTGTTCCTCTGAGGCGTTCTCGGGAGGGTTGACGATGAGCCAAACAGCACAGCGACGCCGCCAGGCGCCAAGCCCGGATCTGACGGACTATCCGGTTCGTGAATATGTAGCCGCCATGGCTATGGAACTGGCCGGCATGGCCCGCTGGGACGGGGACGAACGGTTGGCCGGCATTCTTGAAAACGCGGCGGATCTGGCCCGCCGCACCGCCCCTGCCTAGACCGAGGCCATGCCGCCGGGCAGCAAGGTCGCCCGCCCTGCGAGATCAAGCTCCAGCAGGGCGGCGGCTGTTTCCGCGATTGACAATCTCGCCGCTCGGGCCAGTTCGTCGCGGCTGACCGGCGAGGGGGACAGCAGGGCTTCTACCCGTTCCAGCACGTCGTCTTCGATCTGGTCAGGTCGGCCGGCGTCGAACGGCGAATCAGCGGGCGACTCTCGCAGGGTTCGCAGAGAGGCGAATGCCCGCTCGATGTCCTCCATCCCTTCACACAAGATAGCGCCCTGGCGCAGCAGTTCGTTCGGCCCTCTGGAGCGGGGGTCCAGCGGCGAGCCGGGCACGGCGAAGACGTCGCGGCCCTGTTCGCCCGCCAGCCGGGCGGTGATCAGCGAGCCTGAGCGGATTTCCGCCTCGACCACGACCACGCCACGCGACAGGCCCGAGATGATGCGGTTGCGGCGCGGGAAGTCGCGCGCCTGCGCCCGCGCGCCGACAGGGCTTTCCGAGACGATGCACCCGCGCTCGGCGATCTGGCGATACAGGTCGGCGTTGTCGGACGGATAGACGTCGTCCACGCCGCCGCCCAGAACGGCGATCGTGCCGGTGTCCAGAGCCAAGGTGCGCCGCCGCATCGACCCCGCGCGCGAGGCCCGAGACGACGACGTGACCGCTTTCACCCAGTTGTTGCGCCAGTCCGCGCGCGATCCGCTGGCCGCCGGCCGAGGCGATGCGCGCGCCGACGATGGCCATGCAGGGCCGCCGCATCAGCGCCGGGTCGCCAAGGGTCCACAGCAGAGGCGGCGGCGGATCGACGGCGGCGAGGGCTTCGGGATAGGCGGCCTCGCCCCACAGGATCAGTTGCGCGCCGATACGGGCGCCCGCCTCAAGCTCGGCCTCGACGGCGTCGGGCGCAGGTATGGCGTAGCCAGAGCGTCCCCGATTGCGGATCAGGTCGGGCAGGGCGTCCAGAGCGCGCTCGGCCGAACCGTACCGCTGGAGCAACTGGGAAAAGGCCACGGGGCCGACGCGGTCGGTCCGGGCGAGCCGGAGGCGGGCGAAACGCTCTGCCTCCGACAGGGGCGTCACGCCTTCTTCGCCCCGATCTTGGGCTCGGCGCCTTTGAGCAGGCGGCCGATGTTCTCATGGTGGCGGATGAAGATCAGCACGGCGGTGAAGACCGCCAGGACCAGGATGGGCGCAGGCGCAGGCAGGCCCAGCGCCGGCAGGGGCAGCAGGGCGTAGAGCGGCGTGAGCGCCGCCGCCGCCAGGGCCGACAGCGAGGAGTAGCGCAGGGCGAACGCCATGATCAGCCAGGTCGCCGCCGCCAGCAGGCCCAGCGGCCAGCACGCGGCCAGGATCAGGCCGAAGAAGGTCGCCACCCCCTTGCCGCCCTTGAACCCCAGCCAGACCGGGAAAAGGTGGCCCAGAAAGGCCGCGCCCCCGGCGATGGCGCCGGCGACGTCCGTTCCCAGCAGATGCCGCGCGATCAGCAGGGCGACCGCGCCCTTGCCCGCATCCAGGATCAGGGTGGCGATAGCCAGATCCTTGCGCCCGGTGCGCAGGACGTTGGTCGCGCCGATGTTGCCCGAACCGATGTTGCGCACGTCGCCCGCACCCGCCGCGCGGGTCAGGATGACGCCGAAGGGAATGGAGCCCAGCAGGTATCCGCCAATAGCCACAAGCCCGAGCGTAAGGAGCGCCGGCCCCGCCAGATCCTGCAAGTGATCGCTCCCCTTAACGTGCGTCGTGGACGATGCGGCCCGAAACGACGGTGAGCAAGACCTTCCCTTGCAGTCGCCGCCCGTCAAAGGGCGAATTCTTCGATTTGGAGCGAAGCGTCGCGGCGTCGATCACCACCGGCGCCCCGCGTCGAACAGCACCAGATCGGCGGGCCCCTTGCGACAGCTCACCAGCTTCCAGCCCCAGCAGGGCTGCGGGCCCCTGCGTCAACGGCCGCAGCACGTCCAGCAGGTCGACGCCGTATTCGTGGTGCAGCGTCAGGGCGGCGGGCAGCAGGGTCTCCAGACCCACCGCGCCCGGCTCGGCCTCGGCGAACGGGCGGCGCTTGTTTTCGGCCGGTTCGGGACAGTGGGCCGAGGTGATGACGTCGATCAGGCCGTCGCGCACCGCCTCGACCAGGGCCTGCCGGTCGCTCTCGGCGCGCAGGGGCGGGTCCAGCCGGTAGAAGGTGCGATAGTCGCCGATGTCGATTTCGTTGAAGCACAGGTGATTGATCGAGGCCGAGGCCGCGACCTCCAGCCCGCGCGCACGGGCGCGGGCCAGCGTCTCCAGCGCGCCCTCGGTCGAGATCTGGTCGATCAGGAAGCGCGCGCCGGTCTGCTCGACCAGGGCCAGGTCGCGCTCCAGCTGGATGCGCTCGGCGATGGCGGGCGCGCCGGACAGGCCCAGCCGGGTCGCCAGCTCGCCGGAGGTCGCCACCGCGCCTTCCGACAGCCACGGCTCGGTCGGACGGCAGGCGATCAGGGCGTTGAACGAGGCGGCGTAGCTCATGACCCGTTGCAGGGTGCGGGTGTTGCGGATCACCCGGTCGCCGTCGGTGAAATAAAGGGCGCCCGCCTCATGCATCAGGCCGATCTCGGCCATGCGCTCGCCGTCACGGCTTTGCGTCGCCGCGCCCGCCGCGCGGACGTGGACCAGATCCAGCGCCGCGCCGCGCCGCTGGATGTGGTCGATCATGGCCGGGTCGTCGATCGCCGGATCGGTGTCGGGCTGGACGACGATGGTGGTGACGCCGCCCGCCGCCGCCGACAGGCTGGCCGACTTCAGCGTCTCCTTGGGCTCGTTGCCAGGCTCGCCGGTCTTGACCCGGATGTCGATCAGGCCGGGCGCCAGGCAGCGGCCCTCGGCGTCGATGATCTGCACGCCCTCGGGGCGCTGGGTCGCCTGTCCGTGGATGACCTCGACGATGCGGCCGTCAGCGATCAGGACCGCGCCGGGACCGTCATAGTCGCTGGCCGGGTCCAGCAGGCGGGCGTTGACAATGGCCAGAGCCTTGGGGGCGATAGGTTGAGCGGCGGTCATGCGGCGCCTCCCGCGCGGCGGTGGGCGAGGGCGGCCAGAACGGCCATGCGGGCGGCGACGCCCATCTCGACCTGATCCTGGATCAGGGAGACGCTCAGGTCGTCCGCCACGTCGGAATCGATCTCTACGCCCCGGTTCATCGGGCCGGGGTGCATGACCTTGGCGTTCGGCGCGGCCCAGGCCAGCTTTTCGCGGTCCAGACCCCAGAAGCGGAAATACTCGCGCGTCGAGGGGATCAGGGCGCCCGCCATCCGCTCCAGTTGAAGGCGCAGCATCATGACCACGTTGCAACCGGCCAGACCCTCCCTCATGTCGTGGAAGACCTCGCAGCCCCAGCGGTCGGCGTCGCCGGGCACCAGCGTCGGCGGTCCGATCAGCCGCACCCGCGCGCCCATCATCTGCAGCAGGGCGACGTTCGAGCGCGCCACGCGGCTGTGGGCGATGTCGCCGCAGATGGCGATGCTCAGCCCGCCCACGTCGCCGAAGGCGCGGCGGATGGACAGCAGGTCCAGCAGGGCCTGCGTCGGGTGCTCGTGGCGGCCGTCGCCGGCGTTGACCACGGCGCAGCCCACCTTCTGCGACAGCAGGTCCACCGCGCCGGAAGACGCATGGCGCACGACCAGAATCTCCGGCTTCATGGCGTTCAGCGTGACGGCGGTGTCGATCAGCGTCTCGCCCTTCTTCACCGAGGACGAGGCGACCGGCATGGTCACGACATCGGCGCCCAGACGCTTGGCCGCGATCTCGAAAGAGGAACTGGTCCGCGTCGAGTTCTCGAAGAACAGGTTCACGACCGTCTGGCCGCGCATCAGGTCCACGCCCTTGGCTGACTGCCTGTTAAAGTCGACGAAGGCGTCGGCCAGGTCCAGCAAGGCCAAGGCGGCCGGCGGATGAAGATCTCCGGCGGCGAGGAAGTGGTCGCGAGGAAACGGCGTCAGCCGTTCCTTGATGAGATCGGTGACAGGCGCTGCGTGGGTCATTGAGACGCCGTAATAGGCGGGACTCAGGCCAGATGGAATAGCAGCAGGGCCGTAGGGATGCCGATGACCGAGAATACCGTGGTCGCCGCGATGATCCCGGCCATCAGCGGCGCGTCTCCGCCCATCTGACGCGCCAGCACATAGGCTGAGGCGGCGCCCGGCGCGGCCCCGCACAGCAGGGCGATTCCCTGGGCCATCTCATCGCCGCCATACAGGCGCGCCAGCTGCCACATGGCCAGCGGCGTCACGATCATCTTGACCACGACCACGGCGCCGACGGTGACGCGGGTGCGCGCCAACTCGCGGAAGCTCAGCCCTGCGCCCGCCACGATCAGCCCCAGTGGCAGGGCGGCTGATCCCAGCAGTTGCAGCGTCTCGGCCACGCCGGGCGGTTTGGGCGCGCCCGAGAAGTTCAGCGCCAGCCCCAGCAGACAGGCCAGCAGGATGGGGTTGGACATCATCGCCCGGAAGAGTGCCTTGGGCGAGGCGCCGCGCTGGTCCGCGCCCCATTTGGCCAGGACGATGACGCTCAGGATGTTGCTGACCGGGATCATGGCGGCGATGACCACGGCGGCCAGGCCGACGCCCTCGGGCCCGAAGGTCGCCTGCACGACCGGCAGGAAGACGAAGCTGTTCCAGCGGATCATGCCCTGAAACACGCTGGTGTAGGCCGGGCCGCTGAGGGCAGCAGCGGCTTGGACAGCAGGGTCAGGGTCGAGACGATGATGGACACCGTCACGGCGGCGCCCGCCGCGCCCGCGGCCGATCCCGAAAGGTCTGCGTTCCAGATCGCCGGGATCAGGAAGCCGGGATAGAGGACATTGATGGCCAGCTTCTCGATCGGCCGCCAGGCGGCGTCGGGCAGGTAGTCCGACTTCTTCAGGCCATAGCCGAGCGCCAGCAGCAGGAAGACCGGCAGGACGCCCGCGAAGATGGCCGCCATTTCAGGGGCGCAGCCGGTCCAGCGCGCCTTGCAGGATCCAGGCGGCGGCGGTGCGGTCCACCACATCGGCGCGGCGCTTGCGGGTCAGGTCCAGCTCGTCGATCAGGAAGCGCTCGACCGCCGTGGTCGACAGCCGCTCGTCTTGAAAGGCCACGTTGACCGGCCGGAACCGTTCCAGATTGCGGGCGAAGGCGCGGCACGACTGGGCGCGCGGCCCCTCGGTCCCGTCCATGTTCAGCGGCAGGCCGATGACCAGCGCCGAGACCTTGCGGCCGTCCATGATCTTGAACAGCTGTTCGGCGTCCTGGCTGAACTTGGTCTTGCGGATCAGCTCCAGCGGGCTGGCGATGATGCGCCCGGCGTCGGAGGCGGCGACGCCGATGGTGTTCTCGCCCAGATCCAGACCCAGCCACGGGGTGTTGGGCGGGCAGGCGGCGGACAGTTCGGAAAGGTCAAAGACAGGCACGAGGGCGCGTTAGGCTCTGTGAGGGCGCGTGTCAAAGCGGATCCCTATAACCCCGCTCATCCCGGCGGACGCCGGGACCCAGTAAGAGCCGCGCGCACGCCGGTTCGCAACCATCATGCAATGGTCAAGGTTTCTGCTTGAAGCCAAAGCACTGGATCCCGGCGTCCGCCGGGATGAGCGGTGAGGTGGAGTGACTCACACGTCGTCATCCCCGACCGGCCCGCCTTCATTCTCCATGCGCCGGATCGAGCGGACTTCCTTGCGCGTGAACTTCAGCCGCACGCCCAGGCCGCCTTCGTCGTCGCCCAGGAACACGGCGCCGCCTTCCTCCAGCGCGGCCTGCAGGCGGCTGCGCGCCTCCTCGCCGGGGTCGACGTTCTCGCGCTCGAAGTCGGCCAGAACATCGGCCGTCAGGCCGGACAGGCGGGCCACATGGTCGCGCGGCCATTGCACCAGGGCGCGGGCGGCGCGGACTTGGGGGCCGGTGATCTTCATGGTCGGGTCTCCTTGTAAGGCGAGCCTTCATCTTCGCGCGGGCGGTCTGTCAGGATAGGGGGTCTTTGGTCGCCATGGTCAAGCTGGACGAAGTGCGGCGCCCGATCCTTGTCGAACCGGCGTTGAAACGCTAATCCCGCCCCCTCAGACTCTCATGCTTTGGAGGGCCGCATGGCCATCGACGCCGCGACGGTGCGCAAGGTTGCGCATCTCGCCCGCATCAAGACCCCCGAGGACCGCCTGGAGCCGCTGGCCCAGGAGCTGAACGGCATCCTGCAGTGGATCGAACAGCTGGACGAGGTGGACGTGCAGGGCGTCGAGCCGATGACCTCCAACGTGTCTCAACCCTTGCGTCTGCGCGACGACGTGGTGACGGACGGCGACAAGGTCGCCGACGTCCTGTCCAACGCGCCCAAATCCGCCGACGGCTTCTTCGTCGTGCCCAAGGTCGTGGAGTAAGTCATGACCGATCTGACCAAACTGACCCTGGCCGACGCCGTCGACGGCCTGAAGGCCAAGACCTTCTCGTCGCAAGAGCTGACCCAGGCCTTCCTGACCAATATCGAGGCCTCCAACCCGACGCTGAACGCCTATATCGAGGTGACGGCGGACAAGGCCATCGAACAGGCGCGGGCCTCCGACGCCCGTCTGGCCAAGGGCGAGGGCGGGGCGCTGGAAGGCGCGCCGCTGGGCATCAAGGACCTGTTTTGCACCGAAGGCGTGCAGACGACCGCCGCCTCCAACATGCTGCGCGGCTTCGTGCCGCCGTATGAATCCACCGTCACCGCCAATCTGTGGCGCGACGGCGCGGTCATGCTGGGCAAGCTGAACATGGACGAGTTCGCCATGGGCTCGGCCAACGAAACCTCGGCCTTCGGTCCGGTGAAGAACCCGTGGAAGGCCAAGGGTTCGGACGCCGAACTGACGCCGGGCGGTTCGTCGGGCGGCTCTGCCTCGGCCGTGGCTTCCGACCTGTGTCTGGCCGCGACGGCCTCGGACACCGGCGGTTCGATCCGCCAGCCCGCCGCCTTCACCGGCACGGTCGGCATCAAGCCGACCTACGGCCGCGCCAGCCGCTTCGGCATGGTGGCCTTCGCCTCGTCGCTGGATCAGGCCGGGCCGATCACCAAGACGGTGAAGGACGCGGCCCTGCTGCTGAAGTCCATGTGCTCGTTTGACGCCAAGGACTCGACCAGCCTCGACGTCCCGACCCCCGACTGGACCCAGTGCGTCGGCCAGTCGGTCAAGGGCCTGCGCATCGGCGTCCCGGCGGAATATCTGATCGACGGCATGTCCGAGGAGATCAAGGCGCTGTGGCAACAGGGCGTCGAGTGGCTGAAGGCCGCCGGCTGCGAGATCGTCCAGATCAGCCTGCCGCACACCAAATACGCCCTGCCGACCTATTACATCGTGGCCCCGGCCGAGGCGTCGTCGAACCTGGCCCGCTATGACGGGATGCGCTTCGGCCATCGCGCCGAGGACTTCTCGTCGCTGGACGACCTCTACGCCGCCTCGCGCGCCGAGGGCTTCGGCAAGGAGGTCCAGCGCCGCCTGACCATCGGCGCTTATGTGCTGTCGGCGGGCTTCTACGACGCCTATTACGTCAAGGCGCTGAAGGTGCGTCGCCGCATCGCCGAGGACTTCGACAACGTCTGGGGCAAGGTGGACGCGATCCTGACGCCGTCCACTCCGTCGGCCGCCTTCGCTATCGGCGACAAGCAGATCGACCCTCTGACCATGTATCTGAACGACGTCTTCACGGTGACGACCAATCTGGCCGGTCTGCCGGGCATTTCGGTGCCTGCCGGACTGAACAGCGAGGGCCTGCCGCTGGGCCTGCAAGTCATCGGCAAAGCCCTGGATGAAGCGACCGTCTTCCAGGTCGCGGGCGCCCTCGAAGACGCGGCGGGCTTCGTCGCCAAGCCGGACCGTTGGTGGTGAGCATGACTGAGAACTCCAAACTGATCCAGGGCCGCACGGGCGCTTGGGAAATCGTCATGGGTCTGGAGATCCACGCCCAGGTGGCCTCGAACGCCAAGCTGTTCTCGGGCGCGGCGGTCGGCTTCGGCGCCGGGCCGAACGAGCAGGTGTCGCTGATCGACGCGGGCTTCCCCGGCATGCTTCCGACCCTGAACAAATACTGCGTCGAGCAGGCGGTGAAGTCGGGCCTGGGCCTGCGCGCCCAGATCAATCTGAAGAGCCAGTTCGACCGCAAGAACTACTTCTATCCCGACCTGCCGACCGGCTATCAGATCAGCCAGCTGTATCACCCCATCGTCGGCGAGGGCGTGGTCGAGGTGGAGGCCGAGGACGGCAGCTTCTTCAACGTCGGCATCGAGCGCCTGCACCTGGAACAGGACGCGGGCAAGCTGATCCACGACCTGTCGCCGACGGAATCCTACGTCGACCTGAACCGGGCGGGCACGGCGCTGATGGAGATCGTCTCGCGCCCCGACATTCGCTCGCCGGAAGAGGCGGTCGCCTACGTCAAGAAGATCCGGACCATCCTGATCTACCTCGGCACCTGCGACGGCGACATGGAGAAGGGCAATCTGCGCGCCGACGTGAACGTGTCGGTCTGCCGCGCCGGCAACTACGACAAGTTCAAGGAAACGGGCGACTTCAGCTTCCTGGGGACGCGCTGCGAGATCAAGAACGTCAACAGCTTCCGCTTCATTTCTCAGGCGATCCAGTATGAGGCGCGCCGCCAGATCGAGATCCTCGAGGACGGCGGTTCGATCACGCAGGAAACCCGTCTGTTCGACGCGGTGAAGGGCGAAACCCGCTCCATGCGCTCCAAGGAAGAGGCGCAGGACTATCGCTACTTCCCCGACCCCGACCTGCTGCCGCTGGTGCTGGAACAGGCCTGGATCGACGAGATCAAGGCCAGCCTGCCGGAACTCCCCGACGACAAGCGCCGCCGCTTCATGAGCGAATACGGCCTGTCGCAATACGACGCGGGCGTGCTGATCTCGGAACAGGCCAAGGCCGACTATTTCGAGGCCGCCGCGAAAGGCCGCGACGCCAAGCTGGTCTCCAACTGGGTGACGAACGAGGTCTCGGCCCGTCTGGCTGCGGACGGCAAGGACTTCAGCGACAACCCGCTGCCCGCCGCCCACGTGGCCCAACTGGTCGAACTGATCGAGACCAACGTCATCTCGTCCAAGATCGCCAAGGAAGTGTTCGACCACGTCTGGAACGGCGAAGGCTCGCCCGCCGAGGTCGTCGAGAAGCACGGCCTGAAGCAGGTCACGGACACCGGCGCCATCGAGAAGGCGGTGGACGAGATCATCGCCGCCAACCCCGACAAGGCCGCCGCCGTCGCCGAGAAGCCTCAGGCCATCGGCTGGTTCGTCGGTCAGGTCATGAAGGCCACCGGCGGCAAGGCCAACCCGGCCGCCGTCAACGACATCCTGAAGGCCAAGCTGGGTCTCTGATTTGGCGGCTGATCCTGGGGGCCGTCGCTCCCAGGATCAGCGTCCTCGACCGGTTTACAGGCTGTCGACCATCACCAGTTCGGCGTCGGCCTTGGCCGTGATGGTGATCGTCGGCTCGTCCATGATGCCCGCGCCGTCGCGCGCGTTCAGAGTCGTGCCGTTGACCTCCACCTGGCCCACGGCGGGCACCAGATAGGCGCGGCGGCCGCTAGCCAGATCATAAGACAGGCTTTCGCCCGCCTTTAGCGTGGCAGCCAGCACCTTGGCGTCTGCGTTAATCGTCAGCGCTTCGTCCGCCGGATCGCCCGAGGCGACGACGGTGAAACGGCCCGAACGGTCGCTTTTGGGGAACTCGCGTTGCCCCCACGACGGCTGGGCGCCCGGCCGATCCGTCTCGATCCAGATCTGGAACAGCGTCGTGAGCTCGTTCTCCATATTGTATTCGGCGTGACGCACGCCGGTCCCGGCGCTCATCACCTGAACGTCGCCCGCACCGGTGCGGCCGGTGTTGCCCATCGAGTCCTGGTGGGTGATCGCTCCGGTGCGGACATAGGTGATGATTTCCATGTCGGCGTGCGGGTGGGGCGGAAAGCCCGACTGCGCGGCGATCTCATCGTCGTTCCAGACGCGCAGACGGCCCCAGCCCATGCGCTTCGGATCATAGTAGTTGGCGAACGAGAAGTGGTGTTTGGCGTTCAGCCAGCCGTGGTTGGCGCCGCCGAGGGTGTTGAAGGGTCTGACGTCGATCATTGTGCGCTCTCCGATTGTGCGCAGCCTGCGCCGCGCCGTTGGAAAACCATATAGGCAACTAGAACTGTTACGAAAAGGGGTCGCTGAAACCGGCCTCAGCATTTGCCCGACTCCGCGCGGGGCGCTACAGCCTTCGGCTCTCCCTCCCTTGAGCGCCGAAAGAGCGACGCCATGCACGATATCCGAGCCATTCGCGACAATCCCGAAGCCTTCGTTGCGGGCTGGTCGTCGCGCGGCGTGGATGACGCCGCCGATGTCGTTGCGCGCATTCTGGCGCTGGACGTGGAACTGCGCGCCGCCCAGACGCGCGGTCAGGACGCCCTGGCCAAACGCAACGCCGCCTCCAAGGCCATCGGCGCCGCCATGGGCAAGAAGGACATGGCCGAGGCCGACCGCCTGAAGGCTGAGGTCGAGGCCCTCAAGGGCGAAATCGCTGCGGCGGGCGAGACCGAAGCCGCCAAGGGCGCCGAACTGCGCGACCTGCTGGCCGGACTGAAGAATCTGGCCGCCGCCGACGTGCCGGACGGCGAAGACGAGAACGACAACGTCGAGGTCCTGAAGTGGGGCGAACCCCGCACGACCGGCCCAGCCAAGGATCACGCCGATCTGGGCGAGGCCCTGGGCCTGCTGGACTTTGAAGCCGCCGCCAAGATGTCCGGCTCGCGCTTCGCCGTGCTGAAAGGCCAACTGGCGCGTCTGGAGCGCGCCATCGGCCAGTTCATGCTGGATACGCAGACCGACAAGCACGGGTATCAGGAAGTGAACCCGCCTTATCTGGTGCGCGACGAGGCGATGTTTGGCACGGGGCAGTTGCCGAAGTTTCGTGACGACCAGTTTCTAAGTTTCAACGGTCAGCAGACCGCTTCTGATTACGTATCAACTATCCAGCGCCATGCCTTCATGCGCATCTGGAACGGCAGTGCGGAGCACGGCGAGGAACTGATCCAGCGACAGGAAGCAGCAGAAAGCATCCTTGAAATCCCGGATGCGGAACTTGCTCAAATTTTCGATGCCCAGTCCGGTCGTTTCTGGCTCATCCCCACCGCCGAAGTTTCCCTGACCAACCTTGTGCGCGAGCAAATCCTGTCCGAGGACGAGGTCGCCCAGCCCATGCGCCTGACCGCCCTGACGCCCTGCTTCCGCGCCGAAGCCGGCTCGGCGGGGCGCGATACGCGTGGCCTGATCCGCCAGCACCAGTTCTCTAAGGTCGAGATGGTCTCCATCTGCCGCCCAGAGGATTCCGAGGCCGAGCACGAGCGTATGACCGGTTGCGCCGAGGCGGTGCTGCAGGCGCTGGAGCTGCCCTATCGCAAGGTGCTGCTGTGCAAGGGCGACATGGGCTTCTCGGCGCAGAAGACCTATGACCTCGAGGTCTGGCTGCCTTCTCAGAACACCTACCGCGAGATCAGCTCTTGCTCGAACTGCGGCGACTTCCAGGCCCGGCGCATGGACGCCCGGTTCAAGCGCGCGGGCGAGAAGAAGACCGAATATCTGCACACCCTGAACGGCTCGGGCCTGGCGGTCGGCCGCACCCTGGTCGCGGTGATGGAAAACTATCAGCAGGAGGACGGAACCATCGCCGTGCCGGCCGCCCTGCAGCCTTATATGGGCGGGTTGAAAGTGGTCGGGGGCGCTGCATGAACCCTTCTCCCCTCGGGGGAGAAGGTGGCGTGCGGAGCGCGACGGTTGAGGGGGCTGTGTCCGCACTCCCGCCGGTCCGCCTCTTGAAACCTACCCCTCATCCGAGCGCCTGCGGCGCCCACCTTCTCCCCCAAGGGGAGAAGGCATACGAGTACGACGCATGAGAATTCTCCTTACCAACGACGACGGCATCGATGCCGAGGGCCTGGCCTGCCTCGAGAAGATCGCCCGCACCCTGTCGGACGACGTCTGGGTCGTCGCGCCCCAGACAGAGCAGTCGGCCAAGGGGCGGGGCATCACCCTGACCGAACCGCTGCGCGTCAACAAGCTGGGCGACAAGCGGTTCGCCGTGACCGGCACCCCGACGGACTGCGTCATCCTGGCCGTCAACGACATCATGCCTGACAAGCCCGACCTGGTGCTGTCCGGCGTCAATCGCGGCCACAACGTGGGCGAAGACGTCAGCTATTCCGGCACGGTGGCCGGGGCTCTGCAGGGCATGGCTTTCGGCATCCGCTCCATCGCCCTGTCGCAGTCGCTGGAACGTTTCCACGACGACGTGGTGGCGCATTGGGAAACCGCCGAAGCCTTCGGTCCCGGCATCGTCGCCCGCCTGCTGGAGCAGAAGTGGGGGAGGGCGTGGTCATGAACGTCAACTTCCCGCGCCTGCCGCCCGAACTGGTCAAGTCGGTCGAGGTGACGCGTCAGGGCTTCCGCGACATCGGCGAGATGCACGCCATCCGCCGCACCGACCTGCGCGGCCGCGACTACTACTGGATGGCTTTCCGCGGCGCGCCGCAGGAACACGCCGACGGCACCGACCTGCGCGCCATGGATGAAGGCCGCATATCGGTCACGCCGCTGCACATCGACCTGACGCACATGCAGTCGGTCAACGACCTGAAGAAGGTGCTGGGCGGCCCGCCCAAGGGGCCGCACGAGAAATGAGTCTCAGGGACGACCGCGCGGGCCGCTTGATCCTGTCGCTGCGGCGTCAGGGGGTGACGGACGCGCGGGTTCTGAAGGCGATGGAATCCATCGACCGCGCCGTCTTCGTCCATGAGAAATTCCTCGATCAGGCGTGGGAGGATCAGGCCCTGCCGATCGACTGCGCCCAGACGATCAGCCAGCCTTATATCGTCGGCCTGATGACCCAGGCGCTGGATGTCCAGCCGCGCCACCGGGTGCTCGAGATCGGGACCGGCAGCGGCTATCAGTGCGCTGTGCTCAGCCGGATGGCGCGCTTCGTCTACTCGGTCGAGCGTTACAAGAGCCTCTTAACTGAGGCCGAGAACCGACTGAAAATCCTCGGCATAGACAACGTCTTCACGCGCCACGGCGACGGCGGGCAGGGCTGGCCGGAACAGGCGCCGTTCGACCGCATCATGGTGACGGCGGCCTCGCCGCACGAGCCGACGGAACTGCTGAAACAGCTCAAGCCGGGCGGCGTGCTGGTCGCCCCGGTCGGCCGCACCTCGGTGCAGATGCTGAACCGCTACACCGGCCAGCCGGACGGCAGCTTCCAGCGCGAAAGCCTGTGCGAAGTCCGCTTCGTGCCCCTGGTCGAAGGGACGGCGAAAGAGGGCTGAGAGCGAAATCTCACCCCTCCATTAACCTTTCCGCCCCACTTTTGCGCGGGTTAGCGGGTTGGATTCTCCGACGGGTCGGGGCAAACCGACAAGCATGGTTAATACGGAGAGACGCATGAGCGGCTTCACAGGCTGGATCAGGGCGGCGGCGGTCGTCGGCGGGGCGCTGGCGGTCACGGCCTGTTCGACCTATCCGAGCGAGCCGCGCTATTCGACCCGGCCGATGGGGGCGGGCGGCTATCCGCAGCCGCAAGGCCAGCAGCCGGGCGCCTATCCGAACAATCCCTATTATCAGGGCCAGCCGGCGCAACCGCAGCAGCCCGTACAACCGCCGATCGAAGAAGGCCCGCGCGCTCCGGCGGGCAGCATTGAGGGCGGCGGCCTGCCGCCTCCGGGCGGTCCCGCCTATCCGTCGACCGGCGCGCCGGTCACGGTGACGTCGCCCTCGGCGGCCGGCAACCCCGCTATGCCGGGCGCCACCTATGTCATCCAGCCGGGCGATACGATTTCTGGGGTCGGCCGACGCTTCCGTACGCCGGTGCAGATTCTGATCGACCTGAACGGACTGGGGCCGCGCGGCGCCATTTCGGCTGGACAGCGCATCATCCTGCCCGACAGCGCCGTGGATGGGGGCTCCGACCCCTACGCCACCGGCCCGTCGCCAGTCGGCGTCCGCACGCCGAACAACGGCATGGCCCCGCCGCCGCCTCCGCCGCCCAGCGGCAATGCGCCCCTGCCGCCGCCGCCGACGCGCGCGCCTGCGGCCACGGCGCCGACGGCTCCTGCAACCGCCATCGGCCAGCCGCTAGCCCTGCAGTGGCCGGTGCGCGGCGACATCCTGCGTCGCTTCGGCCCGGTCGGCATGGGCGAGCGCAACAACGGGATCAACATCGGGGCCTCGGCGGGAACCGAGGTCAAGGCTTCGGCCGACGGAACCGTGGCCTATGTCGGCGACGATATCGTGGGGCAGGGGCTGACGGTCCTGATCGTTCACCGCGACGGCTGGCGCACGGTCTACGGCCATCTGGGCTCGGCCACCGTGCGCGACGGGGCTCAGGTGCGGGCCGGCCAGGCCATCGGCACAGTCGGCCTGACCGCCGGAGACGGCCGTCCCTCGATCCATTATGAAGTGCGCCAGATGCGCGGCGACGATCCGGTCGCGCTGGACCCGCTGACGGTCCTGCCGCGCTGATGATGTGAAATGAGGCGTCCGGGCGGCTGCGTCCGGACGTTCTTGTCATCAGGTCGCGTTGCAAAACGGCCCGGCGCACCCTAGTTTCCGCGCCTTGATTTCGAAGGGCCCCCAATGAAGGCGCGGCCCGCGTCGGGGAGTTTCCTAATGACTGCAGCCCAAGACGGCGGCCTGATGGCTCTTGTCGTTCAGATCGCGCCGATCGTCGCGATCTTCATCCTGTTCTATTTCCTGATGATCCGCCCGCAGCAGAAGCGGATGAAGGCGCATCAGGCCCTGATCGCCGGCGTGAAGCGCGGCGACGAGGTCGTCCTGTCCAACGGCATGGTCGGCAAGGTCACGCGCGTCGAGGACGCCGAGGCCATGGTCGAAATCTCGCAGGGCGTGAACGTCCGCGTGGTCAAGGCGATGATCGCCGAGGTGCGCAACCGCACCGCCATCGCCGCCAACGACAAGGGCTGATAGCCTCGCCTCGGCGCGGCGCGCGCCGGCCCTGAAGAGAACCGAGACATGATTCAGCTTTCACGCTGGAAGATCACCCTGGTCGCGCTATCGCTCGTCCTCGGGTTGTTCCTGGCCTACCCGAGCGTGCTTTCGCCCGCGCAGCGCGAGGCTCTGCCGAGCTGGCTGCCGAGCAACGGCCTGAACCTGGGCCTGGACCTGCAGGGGGCTCCTACCTCCTGCTTGAGGTCGACGTGCCCGAGATGCGCGAAAAGCGCGTCTCCAACCTGATGGAAGACGTTCGCGTCTCCCTGCGCGAAGACCAGGTCAACATCGTCGGCATGCAGCGCGAACCGGGCGGGGTCGTCGTCACCGTCGCCGAGGGCGCCGCCTATGACACGGCCTTCAACACCCTGCGGACCATGGCTCAACAGGGCATGGGCGCGACCGGTCAGCCCGACCGCGTGGCGACCAAGCTGGGCGGAGGCCGTATTCGTTACGCCTTCACCGAGGCCGCTCTGAACAGCATGGGCGCCACGGCGGTCGATCAGTCCATCGAGGTCGTGCGTCGCCGCCTGGACAGCTCGGGCACCAAGGAAATCGCCATCACCCGTCAGGGCGCCGACCGCATCGTCGTCCAGGCGCCGGGCCAGAGCGATCCGGCCGAACTTGAGCGTCTGGTCGGCCGCACGGCCCAGCTGACCTTCCAGATGGTGGACACCTCGCCGACGGGGCTGAACGACGCCCTGGCCGGGCGCGTGCCGCCGGACGCCGAACTTCTGACCGATGATCAGGGCACGCCTTATCTGGTCAAGAAGCGCATCCTGGTGTCGGGTGAAAATCTGACCCGCGCCGGTATCGGAACTGATCAGAACCAGCGTACCGCCATCGATTTCCAGTTCGACGGCCAGGAGCCCGTCGCTTTGCCGATGCGACCAGCCAGAACCTGGGCAAGCCCTTCGCCATCATCCTGGACGGCAAGGTGATCTCGGCCCCGACCATCCAGTCGGCCATCACCGGCGGCAGCGGACAGATCACAGGCAGTTATACGATCGCCTCGGCTTCGGAGCTGGTGAACCTGCTGAACGGCGGCGCCCTTCCGGCCCCGCTGAACGTCGAGGAACGCCGCGTCGTCACCGCCGAACTGGGCGCCGACGCCGTGGCCGCAGGCGCCCTGTCGACCGCGCTCGGCTTTATGGTCATCGTGGTCTTCATGATCCTGGCCTACGGCTTCCTGTTCGGGGGATCTCGGTCATCGGCCTGATCCTGAACGGCATCCTGATCGTGGCGGCCATGTCGTTGACCCAGGCGACGCTGACCCTGCCGGGGATCGCCGGTCTGATCCTGACCTTCGCCGTCGCCGTAGACGCCAACGTGCTGATCTATGAGCGGATGCGTGACGAAGCGCGTCAGGGACGTTCCGTCGTAGCCTCGATGGATGCCGGCTTCGGCCGCGCCATGGGCACCATCATCGACGCCAACCTGACCACCCTTGTGGCGGCCATCATCATGTTCATGTTCGGCGCAGGCCCGGTTCGCGGCTTCGCCTGGACCCTGACCATCGGCGTCTTCACCTCCGTCTTCTCTTCGGTGCTGACGGCCCAAGTCCTGCTCGGCTACTGGCTCAAGGTCGCCAAGCCGAAGAAACTGCCGATCGCGGAGTAATGACGATGAACGGTTGGCCTCTTATCAAACTGCTGCCGCACAAGACGAACTTTCAGTTCGTCAAATACGCCAAGGGTTTCGCCATCCTGTCGGCGATCCTGACGGTGGCGGCTGTCATCGGCTGCTTCTATCCGGGCCTGAACCTGGGCATCGACTTCCGGGGCGGCGCCTCGATGGAAGTCGCCAAGCCTGCCGGTCAGGCTCTGGAGCTGGACAAGCTGCGCGGCGCGGTCAGCGGACTGGATCTGGGCGACGTCCAGGTGCAGGGCATCGCCCGGCGCGACACCAATCTGGACGACGGCTCGACCGCCATCGTGCGCTTCCAGGTGCCGTCGGACCAGGACCAGACCGCCGTCGTCGAGAAGGTGGAAACCGCCATCAGCGACGCCGTCGGCCAGGTCGGCTATTCCGGCGTCAGCGTCGTGGGCTCCAAGGTGTCGGGCGAACTGCTGACCAATGGCGTCCTTGCCCTGGTCGTGGCCGTGGTGCTGATGTTCCTCTACATCGCCTTCCGCTTCCCGTGGCAGTTCGGCATCGGCGCCGTGGCTGGGCTGCTGCACGACGTGGCCCTGACCTTCGGCCTGATCGTGGCCCTGCGCATGGAGTTCAGTCTGAACCTGGTCGCGGCCCTGCTGACGGTCATCGGCTATTCGATGAACGACACTGTCGTCGTCTTCGACCGCCTGCGCGAGAACCTGCGCAAGTATAAGGTCATGCCGCTGCGCGAGGTCATCGACCTGTCGATCAACGAGACCCTGTCGCGGACCATCATCACTGGCGTGACGACCGTGATCGTTCTGATCGTCCTGGCCGTTTTCGGCGGGGAGGCCCTGCGCGGCTTCTCCATCACCCTGGCCTTCGGCGTGATCATCGGCACCTTCTCGTCCATCTACGTGGGCGCGCCGATCATCCTGCTGTGGGGCGTGGACCGCAGCGGGGGCGGCAAGGCTGACGCCACTCCGGTCAAGCTGGGCATGGCCAGCCGGCCGTAAACAGCTCTAACGGCCTACTGATCACGGCCCGTCTTCCGCAGGGAAGGCGGGCCGTGTGCATTCCGGGCTTGATGCCGCCGCCTCAATGGCCGAAGGGCCGTCGCCATGACTGTTGATCTTGACGCCCAGGTTCGCGCCGCCGACCTCGACCGCTGGCTGGCCAGCCGCTTCGTGGCCGATGAAAAGGCGCGCGCCGATCTGATCGCGCTTTACGCCTTCGAGGCGGAACTGATGGCCATTCCCACGCGCGTGACCCAGCCGCTGTTGGCCGAGATGCGTTACGCCTGGTGGTCGGAACAGATGGACGGCGTCTTCTCCGACACGCCGCGTCTGGGGCACCCCGTGCTGGAGGCGCTGACGGCGGCGGTCACGCGTCATGGTCTGGAGCGCGCGCCGTTCGACGCCCTGATCGAGGCCCACATCGGCCGGGTGCATGGCGAGCAGCACGATCTGGACGCCTTCTACGTCGGGCCGATGCAGGCGGCGGTCCAGATCCTCGCAGGGCAGGGTCATGAGGGTGCGGCCGCCGCCGCCGCTCGCGTGCGCGCACTGGCCCAGACAGGACAGGTCGATCAGGCGCGCGCTTCCCGCCGTGACGCCAACAAGGCCCTGCGAACCCTGCCTGCGACCGCTTTTCCGGCCGTGGCCTTCGCCGCTCTGATCAAACCGGACGCGCCGGAGCCGTTCAAGCGGCTGCGTCTGTTCTGGGCGGTGCTGCGCGGCCGGATCTGAGCGGCGCCTACCGCGTTTCATATTAGACATTGCTAATTTAGAATCATGGCATATATCAGAGCCATGATTGATCTCGAACTTATGGGACTGGAGCGTTTTCAGGCCAACGCGGGCGACGCCTCGCGGCTGCTGAAGGCGCTGTCCAATGAGCACCGCCTGATGATCCTGTGCCAGATCGGCGAGGAGAACGTCAGGTCGCCGACCTGCAGGTCGGCCTGTCGCAATCGGCCCTGTCCCAGCATCTGGCGCGCCTGCGCGACGACGGCCTGGTCAGCGCGCGCAAGAGCGGCACCGCCGTCTTTTATCGCATCGCCGACCCCGCCGCCCTGAAGGTGATCGCCGTCCTGGCCGAGATCTTCTGCCCGCCTGAGGTGCATTGAGCGCCGCCGCTTCCTGAAGGATTTTACGATGAACCCGCTGGTGTCCCTTTCCCCGCCGATGTCGCCGCTCGCCTGAAGGCGGGCGCGGCCGTGCTGATCGACGTGCGCGAGCCTGACGAACATGCGCGCGAACACATCGCCGGCGCCGTAACTGCGCCCCTGTCCGCTTTTGAGAGCGCCGATCTCAGCCTCAAGCCCGGCAAGGACGTGATCTTCATGTGCCGCAGCGGCAACCGCACGGCCGGCAACTGCGATCGTCTGGCCGCCCGCATCGACGGCCCGTCGCACGTTCTGGCGGGCGGTCTGGACGCCTGGAAGAAGGCGGGCCTGCCGGTCGTGGCCGACCGCAAGCAGCCGCTGGAGCTGATGCGTCAGGTGCAGATGGCGGCGGGCGCACTGATCCTGCTGGGCGGGGCGCTGGGCGTCATGGTCCATCCCGCCTTCTGGGGGATCAGCGCCTTTGTCGGGGCGGGTCTGTTCGTGGCGGGCGCGACCGGATTCTGCGGCATGGCGCGGCTGCTGGCGGTCATGCCGTGGAACCGTCGGATGAAGCGGGCCTAAGTCTCGACCGTTGCTATCAAGCGCGCGAGCAGGTCGCCCAGCGCGGCCTGCTCTTCGCGCGACAGTTCGGCCAGGATGGCCTGACTTTCCGCCATATGCAGCGGCATCATGGCCTCGATCAGATCGAACCCCTTGGGCGTCAGCCGGACCAGTGAGGCGCGGCGGTCGCCGGGGTGGGGCGTGCGCTCGATCAGGCCGGATTTCTGCAACCGGTCCAGCCGCGCCGTCATGCCGCCGGACGACATCATCGTCGCCTCATAGAGGGCGGTCGGCGTGAGACCGTCGGGCGAAGGCGCACGACGCAGCGTCGCCAGCACATCGAACTCGCCATGCTGCAGCCCATACCGCGCATACAACGGGGCCTGCCGCTCGCGCGCGACCAGGATGGACGCCTCATGCAGACGGCCCAGCGTCTCCATCGCCAACAGGTCCAGGTCGGGGCGCGCAACGGCCCACTGGGCGGCGGCGCGGGCGGCGCGATCGGTCATTGTCTTGACATCAAGATATTCGATGTCGAGATACTATCGCCTTCTGCTGCCGGAGTCATCTCGGATGGATCAGTCGAACGCCTCGCCGCCGTCGCGCGGCGCGGGCCTGTTGTTGATCGCGGCCATCTTCGCCCTGGCGCTGAACCTGCGCCCGGCGATGGCGGCGGTCGGGCCGCTGCTCGACCTGATCGAGGCGACGACTGGCATGGATTCGACCACGGCCAGCCTGCTGACCACCCTGCCGGTGGCGATGATCGGCGTCGGAGCCCTGTCGATTCGCCCCTTGCGGCGCCGTCTGGGCGAGCGGATGGGCATACTGCTCGGCGCCGTTCTCATCGCCCTGGCCTGTCTGGCTCGCTGGCCGTTCAGCAGCGCGGGCGGACTGATCCTCAGCGCCGTGGTGGTCGGCGTCGGCGTGGCCCTCATTCAGGCCCTGGCGCCCGTCGTCATCAAGCGCGCCTTTCCGACGCAGTTCGGTACGGTGATGGCCGTCTATACGACCGGCATCATGGGCGGCGCCGCCGTGGCGGCGGCGACGGCGGCGGGCTTCGCCGAGGCGTTCGGTTGGGCCGTCGCGCTGGCGCTATGGTCGGTTCCGGCCCTTGCCGCGGCCGTCGTCTGGCTCATCGCCTCGCGCACCCCGGCCGCCGAAGAACCGAACCGCCTGGCCGTGGCCGAAGGGACCGATCCCGAGGTTCCGTTCTGGAAACAGCCCCGCGCCTGGGCGCTGGTTCCCATTCTGGGGCTGGGCACCTCGGCCTATACGCTCGTGCTGGCCTGGTTGCCGCCCTACTATGTCGACATGGGGCAGGCGAGGGCGACGGCGGGCTTCCTGCTCAGCGGCATGACCAGCGCCGAGGTGCTGGCGGGCGTGCTGGTGTCGCTGTTCATCGCGCGCTTTCCCGACCGGCGCGGGCCGATGCTGCTGGCCGTGGCCCTGGCCCTGATCGGTCTGGCCGGACTGGTGCTCACGCCGGTCAGTCTGGCGGTCCCGGTCATGCTGCTGCTGGGCCTGGGGATCGGCGCCGTCTTTCCCCTGACCCTGATCCTGGCGATGGACCAGATCGACGACCCTGTGCGCTCCGGAGACCTTCTCGCCTTCGTTCAGGGCGGCGGCTACATCATCGCCAGCCTGTCGCCGCTGGCGGCCGGGCTGCTGCGCGACCGCCTGTCGGACCTCAGTCAGGCGTGGATGCTGATGGGGCTGGGCCTTCTGGTCATGGCCGCGATGACCCTGACCTTCCGCCCCGGCGGCGCCAAGCTGCGTTAGGCCGCCGCGTCGCGCCAGGCCTTCAGCGCCTCGATGGCGCGAATGCTCTGCAGGCGCTTCTTGGCGCGGCCGCGTTCCTTGGGATGGATGCGCTTGCCTTCCTCATCGACCTTGGGCGCCTCCAGCGGCGGCAGCAGGCCGTAGTTGATGTTCATCGGCTGGAATTTCGAGCCTTCCAGGTGCCCGCCGGTGATGTGCTCGACCAGGGCGCCCATGGCCGTTTCCGGCGGCGGCGGGGCCAGATCGCGCCCCAGCGCCTGAGCGGCGGCTAACCGGCCCGTCAGCAGGCCCATTGACGCGCTCTCGACATAGCCCTCGACCCCCGTCACCTGCCCGGCGAAGCGCAGGCGCGGCAGGGCTTTCAGCCGCATCTGCTTGTCCAGCAGTTTCGGGCTGTTCAGGAAGGTGTTGCGGTGCAGGCCGCCCAGACGCGCGAACTGGGCGTTCTCCAGACCGGGGATCATGCGGAAGACGTCGGTCTGCGCCCCGTACTTCAGCTTGGTCTGGAAGCCGACCATGTTGAACAGGGTGCCCAGCGCATTGTCCTGGCGCAGCTGGACGATGGCGTAGGGCTTGACCGTCGGGTTGTGCTGGTTGGTCAGGCCGACCGGCTTCATCGGGCCGTGACGCAGGGTCTCGCGCCCGCGCTCGGCCATGACCTCGATCGGCAGGCAGCCGTCGAAATAGGGCACGTTCTCCCATTCCTTGAAGTCGGCCTTGGGGCCGTCCAGCAGGGCGTCGATGAAGGCCTCGTACTGAGCCTTGTCCATCGGACAGTTGACGTAGGCCGCCTTGTCGCCGCTGGGCCCTTCCTTGTCGTAGCGCGACTGACGCCAGGCCACGTCGAAGTTGATGCTGTCGGTGTGGATGATCGGGGCGATGGCGTCGAAGAAGCTGAGGCTCTCCTCGCCCGTCGCCTTCAGGATCGCCTCGGCCAGGGCGGGCGAGGTCAGCGGCCCGGTGGCGACGATCACATTATCCCACTCTTCGGGAGGAATGCCTGCGATCTCCTCGCGCACGATGGTCACCAGCGGGTGCGCTTCCAGCTTTGCCGTCACCGCGTCCGAGAAGGCGACGCGATCGACCGCCAGGGCGCCGCCCGCCGGCACCTGATTGGCGTCGCCGCAGGCCATGATCAGGCTGTCCAGCGCCCGCATCTCGGCGTGCAGCAGGCCGACGGCGTTGAACTCCCAGTCGTCCGACCGGAACGAGTTGGAGCAGACCAACTCGGCCAGGCCCGTCGTGTGGTGGGCGTCGGTGCGCACCTGTTCCGGTTCGTCCCGGCGCATTTCGTGCAGGATGACGGGCACGCCCGCCTGGGCGATCTGCCAGGCTGCTTCGGATCCGGCGAGGCCGCCGCCGATGACGTGCACAGGCGCGGGGACGGGGCGGGGAGTAGAGGACGCGTTCGACATGGCGGCCTTCTAGCCGGGCGACGCAGTCCTGTCATGCGGCGCCTGTCGTGGTCGGCGCTGTCGCATGGGCTGCGGCTGCGTTAAGCTGATCAGGAATCGAGGAGCCAGCATGAGTTTCAACGCCACAGAGTCCGCCTTCGAAGGCTTCCGCCTAGCGCGGCGGGCGCCGCTCGCCATCCTGGCCTGGGCGGGCGCCTATGTCGCCTTCTTCCTGGTCTTCTTCGCTGTGGCGGGTGGGAACCTCGTCAACATCATCAGCCTGGCCGAACGGGTCGAGCAGAATCCGTCGCCGTCGATGAGCGACCTGACCATGCTGGGTCAGGCCTACGGCGCCATGATGGGGCTGGCCCTGCCGCTGTCGCTGTTGTTCGGCGCCGTGCTCGCTACCGCGGTCGCGCGCTCGGTCATCCGGCCGCAGGACAAGCGTTTCGGCTATCTGCGTCTCGGCCGAGACGAACTGCGCGTTCTGGGCGCGACCCTGTTGGTCGCCGTTCTGATGTTCGTCGTGACGATGGGCGGCGCCTTGATCGTCGGTCTTTTCGCGGGTCTCGCCGCCGGTACAGGCGCGTCCTGGCTGGTCCTCCCGGCTGTGCTGGCCGGTCTGGCGCTTGTGGCGGTCGCCATCTGGCTGGCCGTGCGCCTCAGCCTGGTCGTCCCGATGACGTTCGCCGAGGAAAAGATCGCCCTCAAGGCAAGCTGGGCCATGACCAAGGGGCGTTTCTGGCCGCTGCTGGGCATGGCGATCCTGGCGGGCGTCATGTCCATTCTGGTCGGCCTGCTGGGCTCCATCGTCATCGCGCCGCTTAACCTGATTTTCGGCGGCCTGAACAGCCTGATCGGCGCCGAGACGACCAATGTCGTGGCGCTTCTGACGCGCTTCTGGCCGGCCCTGCTGATCTGGGGCGTGGTCAACGCCCTTCTGTCGGCGGCGCAGGCGGCGATCATCTACGCTCCGTTCTCGTCGGCCTATCTCGGCCTGAAGGGGCAGGCGCGCGTCTGATCTGGCGGCATCGCTGAACGAAAAACGCCGCGCTCCGACCAGGGCGCGGCGTTTCTGTCTGTAGGGGCCCGCAACTTGGCGAGCGGATCGCCAGCCGTTCAGGCGCTCTTGCGGGCCTTGGCGCGTCTGGCGGGCGCAGTCTCGGCGGTCAGGGCGGCGACGCGGCCCTTGCGGCGCTCCTCGTGCCGGTCCAGCACCTCCTTCAGATAGCGGCCGGTCCAGCTGGCGGGGTTCTCGGCGACCTGTTCCGGCGTGCCGACGGCGACGATCTCGCCCCCGCCGTCGCCGCCCTCGGGGCCGAAGTCCAGCAGGTGGTCAGCGACCTTGATGACATCCAGGTTGTGCTCGATCACGACGATGGTGTTGCCGTTCTCGACCAACTCCTGCAGCACCTCCAGCAGCTTGCGCGTATCCTCGAAGTGCAGGCCGGTCGTCGGCTCGTCGAGGATGTAGAGCGTCTTGCCGGTGGCCCGTTTCGACAGCTCCTTCGACAGCTTGACCCGTTGGGCCTCGCCGCCGGACAGGGTGGTGGCGGGCTGGCCGACCTTGACGTAGCCCAGGCCCACGCGCTCCAGCGTCAGCATCTTGTCGCGGATCGACGGCACGGCGGTGAAGAAGCGCGCCGCCTCTTCAACCGTCATGTCCAGAACGTCGGATATGCTCTTGCCCTTGAAGACGATTTCCAGCGTCTCGCGGTTGTAGCGTTTGCCTTTGCAGACGTCGCAGGTGACATAGACGTCGGGTAGGAAGTGCATCTCGATCTTGATGACGCCGTCGCCCTGACAGGCCTCGCAGCGGCCGCCCTTGACGTTGAAGCTGAAGCGGCCGGGGCCATAGCCGCGCGCCTTGGATTCCGGCAGGCCCGCATACCAGTCGCGGATAGGCCCGAAGGCGCCGGTATAGGTGGCCGGGTTCGAGCGCGGCGTGCGGCCGATCGGCGACTGGTCGATGTCGATGACCTTGTCGAAATGCTCCAGCCCCTCGATCCGGTCGAAGGGGGCGGGGGCGTCGGACGCATTGTTCAGACGCCGCGCCGCGGCCTTGTACAGGGTCTCGATAGTGAAGGTCGACTTGCCGCCGCCCGACACGCCGGTGACGCAGGTGAAGACGCCGACCGGGATCTCGCCCGTGACGTTCTTCAGGTTGTTGCCTGTGGCGCCGGAGACCTTCAGCATCCGCTTGCGGTCGATGGGGCGGCGGCCTTCGGGCGGCAGTTCGATCTCGCGCGCCCCGGTCAGGTATTGGCCGGTCAGGGAGTTTGGATTGGCCATGACTTCCGCAGGCGTGCCCTCGGCGCAGACCGTGCCGCCGTGGACGCCGGCGGCCGGGCCCATGTCGATGACGTAGTCGGCCGTCAGGATCGCCTCTTCGTCATGCTCGACCACCAAGACGGAGTTGCCGAGGTCGCGCAGCCCCTTCAGGCTGTCCAGCAGGCGGGTGTTGTCGCGCTGGTGCAGGCCGATGGACGGCTCGTCCAGCACATAGAGGACGCCGGTCAGGCCCGAACCGATCTGCGAGGCCAGACGGATGCGCTGGCTCTCACCGCCCGACAGGGTGCCGGAACTGCGCGACAGGTTCAGATAATCGAGCCCGACGTTGTTCAGGAAGCGCAGCCGGTCGGTGATCTCCTTCAGGATGCGCCGGGCGATCTCGACCTGCTTTTCACTCAGCGCCTCTTCCAGGGTCGAGAACCACAGGAAGGCCTTGGAGATCGACAGGTTGGAGATGTCGGCGATGTCCTCGCCGCCGACCTTGACCGCCAGGGCCTCCGGCTTCAGGCGCTTGCCGCCGCAGACCTCGCACGGGGTTTCGGACTGATAGCGGCCCAGTTCCTCACGCACCCAAGCGCTGTCGGTCTCGCGCCAGCGGCGCTCAAGGTTCGGCAGCACCCCCTCGAACGGCTTGGAGACCTCGTATTTGCGGGCGTTGTCGTCATAGACGAACTTGATCTTGTCGCCGCCCGAGCCGCGCAGGATGACGGCCTGCGCCTTCTCCGGCAGGTCGCGCCACGCCTTGTCCATCGAGAAGCCGTAGTGCAGGGCCAGCGACTGCAGCGTCTGCGTATAGAGCGGCGAGGGACCGCGCGCCCACGGCGCCACCGCTCCCTTGTGCAGGGTCTTGTCGCGGTCGGGGATTACCAGATCGGCGTCGAAGGCCAGCTTGACGCCCAGACCGTCGCACGCCGGACAGGCGCCGAACGGATTGTTGAACGAGAACAGCCGCGGCTCGATCTCGCTGATGGTGAAGCCCGAAACAGGGCAGGCGAACTTCTCGGAAAAGACGATCCGGCGCGGCTCTTCGCCCTCGGGCCTTGGCCCATTCGGCGGTGGCGATGCCGTCGGCCAGAGCCAGAGCGGTCTGGATGCTGTCGGCATAGCGCGGCTCAAGACCTTCTTTGGTTACAATGCGATCGACGACGATGTCGATGTCATGCTTGAACTTCTTGTCGAGCGCGGGGGCGTCCTCGATGGCGTAGAACTCGCCGTCGATCTTCAGCCGCTGGAAGCCCTGACGCTGCCACTCGGCCATCTCCTTCTTGTACTCGCCCTTGCGGCCGCGCACGACCGGGGCCAGCAGCAGGATGCGCTCGCCGTCGGGCAGGGCGGTCAGCTTGTCCACCATCTGGCTGACGGTCTGGCTCTCGATCGGCAGGCCCGTGGCCGGCGAATAGGGCACGCCCACGCGCGCCCAGAGCAGACGCATGTAGTCGTGGATTTCGGTGACGGTGCCGACGGTCGAGCGCGGGTTCTTGGACGTGGTCTTCTGCTCGATGGAGATGGCCGGGGACAGGCCCTCGATCAGGTCCACGTCCGGCTTGCCCATCAGCTCCAGGAACTGGCGCGCATAGGCCGACAGGCTCTCGACATAGCGCCGTTGCCCCTCGGCGTAGATGGTGTCGAACGCCAGCGAGGATTTGCCCGACCCCGACAGGCCGGTCATGACCACCAGCTGCTCGCGCGGAATGTCGAGATCGACGCCTTTGAGATTGTGCTCGCGGGCGCCGCGAACGCGAATGAAGTTATGCTTTTCGGTCATGGAATCCGGGAACGCGGAAGACCCCGAAACGGTCCGGGGCGACGACGCTATATGGGGATCAATTCGTCCGATACAGCAAGAACAATATAAGAACTTTTAGCCGACTTCCGGCGCCCACGGCGTTTCCGGTCGTCGATAGCGTTCGCCGGGACCGACCATCACGCCGTTGGCGTTGGCGACGCCCAGTTCCAGGCTTTCGGCGATGCGGCGGGCGCGGACGACGAAGTGTTCGGCGGCGACGGGCGGGCACAGCTCATGCGCAGTCGCCTCGAACAGCTTCAGCCAGTGATCGAAGTGGCGGGCGTCGATCGGCAGGGGCAGGTGCTTCGGCATGGGCCGCCCCTGATAGACGCCGGTCGACAGGGCCACGGACGACCAGAACAGCTTCATCTGCGCCAGGTGCGGACCCCAGTCGTCGATGCGCTCGGCGAAGATCGGACCTATGAAGTCATCCTCACGCACCTTGGCGTAGAAGCCTTCGACCAGGGCGTCGATCATGGCCTCGTCGATGCCGGTCTCGGCGCGGATGCGGGCCACGGCGGCTTCGCGGCGGGCGGCGGCCTCGGCCCGGTCCGGCGCGGGACGGTCGATGCGGAAGGCGAGGGTGCGCTCGGGCGTGTCCATGTCCGCCAACATAGGAAGCGACGCTTGCAAAGGCCATGACGCGGATTGTCCAAGGCGGTCCTTCACGTCGCGGAGTGAAAGCGGAGCCGCAGTTTTGGGGTTGCGTTACGAAACGTCCGTCCCCATCCTTCACTCAGCCAACGCATCAGTGAGGAGGCACGACGATCATGATCAGCACTCTGGAAATCGGTTTCGCCCTTTCCATGCCGCTGCTCGCGCTCGCCTATGTCCTCGCTCAACCCAAGCCCAAACCGGTCCGCGTCCGCACTCGTGACGCTCAACGGCGTCGCGGCCCGCACGCCTGACGGCCGAGGCCTCTTCGACAATCTGACGCTCGCCTTCGGGCGCGAACGCACGGCCGTCGTGGGGCGCAACGGCGTGGGCAAGACCACGCTGCTTCGCCTTGTCGCCGGTCTGTCTGAGCCCGCCGAGGGTTCGGTCACGCGCGTCGGAAGCGTCGGCTGGCTGGCGCAGGCCCAGACGCCGGCCGACGACGAAACCATCGCCGATACGCTGGGCGTCGCCGGGTGTCTGGCGATTCTGCAACGCGTTCTGGCGGGCGACGGTTCGCTGGACGACATGGCCGAGGCGGACTGGACGCTGGAAGAGCGGATGCAGACCGCTCTGGCCGAGGTCGGTCTGGCTGTCCTGCCGCTGGATCGGCGCACCGCCGACCTGAGCGGCGGGGAGCAGACGCGCCTGCGCTTGGCGGGGCTGAAGCTGGCCGCGCGGGATCTGCTGGTTCTGGACGAGCCCACCAATCATCTGGACGCCGAGGCCCGCGCCATGATCGCCGATGTCGTGGGCGACTGGCCGGGCGGGGTGGTGCTGGTCAGTCACGACCGCGCCCTGTTGCGGCGCGTGGATCGCATCGTGGAGCTTTCCAGTCTGGGCGCGCGGGTGCATGGCGGCGGCTGGGATCTCTTTATCGAGCGCCGCGACGCCGAACGGGCCGCCGCTGAACGCGACCTGGAACAGGCCGAGCGCGCCATCGGCCGGGTGCAGCGCGAAACCCAGATGGCGCAGGAACGGCAGGCCCGGCGCGATCGCGCAGGCAAGGCGGCGCGCGCCAACAACTCCGATCCCAAGATCCTGCTCGACGCTCAGGCCCAACGCGCCGAGGAATCCGGCGCGCGCGGCCAGCGGCTGGCCGAACGCAAGCGTCAGGCGGTCGAGGCTGACCTGGCTCAGGCGCGCGAACGGGTCGAGCGGGTGCGACAACTGGCGCTGTCCATGCCCTCCACAGGCCTGCCGGCGGGCCGCGTGGTGCTGAACCTGAATGACGCGGTCGTGACCGTCGAGGACGACCGTCGCCTGCTGGGACCGCTCTGCCTGCGTCTGACCGGGCCTGAGCGCGTCGCCGTCGTCGGCCCCAACGGCGCCGGCAAGACGACGCTGTTAAAGCTGATCGCGGGATTGATCGAGCCCTCGTCGGGCAGCGTGGAACGGCCGGTTCGCGCCGCCCTGCTGGATCAGCAGGCGAACATGCTGAAGGCTGACGAAACCCTGGTCGAGGGCTGGCTGCGGCTGAACCCGCAAGGGACGCCCAATGCGGCGCGGGCGGCGCTGGCGCGTTTTCTGTTTCGCAATTTGCAGGCGGATCGGCGCGTCGGCGAACTGTCAGGCGGAGAGCGGCTGCGCGCGGCACTGGCCTGCGTCATGACGGGCGCCCAGCCGCCGCAGCTGCTGGTGCTGGACGAGCCGACCAACCATCTGGACATCGACGCCGTCGAGGCGGTGGAGGCGGCGCTGTCAGGCTATGACGGCGCTCTGGTGGTGGTCAGCCACGACGTTGATTTCATTCAGAACCTCCGCGTCGATCGGACCATCGTGCTGAAGTCAGGTCAGCTCCAGCCTTCGACCACGCCCTGACGGCGTCCGCGGATCGCCGGGGTGTTCAGCACGGTGCGCGGTTCGGCCTCGGCCCGCCCGAACAGCCACCCCTGGCCGTGGGTGACGCCCAGATCGCGCAGGGCGTCGGCGACCTCATCCGTCTCGATCATCTCGGCGATGGTCTCCAGTTCCAGCGAGCCGCAAAGCTCGACCAGATGGGCGACCATCGTGCGGGTGCGGGCGTCGATGTCGATATCGCGCACCAGACCTCCGTCGATCTTCACCGCATCGACCGACAGGCCCCGCAGATAGTCGAAGGAGGCCGAACCCGCCCCGAAATCGTCTATGCAAACCTTGATCCCGGCGTTGCGCAGGGCTCCGAGCCGTCGGTCCGCGGCGGCCAGATCGGCCAGTGCGGCGGTCTCCGTCACCTCGACCATCAGACGCCGCCGATCCTCGGGCGCTGAGGCGGTCATCTTCATCAGGGCGGCGACATAGGCGTCGTTGGCCAGCGAGGCGCCCGATACATTCACGGCGATCTTCAACAGACCCCCGCCCGGTTCGCGCAGCCGTCGAACGGCTTTTTCCGCAACCACCAGATCGAAGCCGTCGATCAGGGCCAGTTCCTCGGCCATGCGGATGGCGGCGGCGGGCCCCGATCCCTTGCCGAAGCGCGCCAGAGCCTCGAAATGGTGCACGGCTCGCGTCTTCAGGTCGACGATCGGCTGATAGTAGAGGGCGAACTCCCGGTCGCGCACGATGCTGCGGAAACGGTCCGCGTCCGCCAGCGTGCGTTGCAGGGAATCGGCGAAGGACAGCTCCGGCTGGTCCAGCCCGCCTTCCTTCAAGCAGCCTTCGATGGCGAACCGCATGGCGCGCAGCGCCGAGGCGGAGTCCCGGCCCAAACCGGCCTGGCTGGCGACGGCGCTCAGGGCCACGCCTTCCGCCTCACCGGCCATCCGCATCTCATTGGCCAGGTCGCGTTGATCGTCCGCCTGACGGATCAAGGCGTAGCGATCCGTCGTCAGTCGGCCCGCGCTGGCCCCGTCGTGCGACGCGGCGCTGAGCGTTGCGCCGATACGGCTGTGGATCCGCTGCAGGGTCGGCGCGTCTACGCCCTCCAGGCCGCTCAGATCGATAAAAGCCAAAGCCAGACGCTGCAGGGCGTCCGCATCTCCGCCGGCCAGGGTCGCGCGGGCATGGCTCAGAAACCCCTCAGCATCCGGCGGCGGGGCGCCGATCTCAAGCGGCCCCCCATCGACGAGGAAAGGCTCGCCTTCATAGGACAGGGCGCACGACCGGGCCGGGGCGATGTCGGGCAGGGCGAAGGCGCGCAGGGTCGCGCGACGCATCCGGCCGTCGCCGCAGTCCACCAGGACCTCGGTCGCGGGGCCGCGCCGACCCGGGCTCAGGCCGTCCAGCAGGGTCTGCAGCGCCGCGGCGCTGTTGATCGACAAACGCTCGCTGAAGGGTTGGCCGACCCAGGCGGCCGTCTGCTGTCCCGCCACAGCGCCCGAGCCGAGCGCAAAGCGAACCACCCCATGTTGATCGACTTCGATCAGGGCGTCGGCGGCGGCGAAAGCCAGTCCGAGCAGGCGAGGGGTCAGGGTCATGCCGAATTCATAGAATGGAGGCCGTTAAAGAAAGGCGACGCCGCGCCTCAGGCCGTGCGATTCAGCGCCACCGCCCGGCCGTCTCCCTGCATCGCCTGACCGGAGGCGCCGTAGCCGACCCCCTGCGCGCGGGCGCCCGCCACCTCGGCGGCGATGGTGCGCACCAGTCCCTCAGAAATCTGACGGGCCGCCTCCACGGTCACGGCGTGCTCGGCCAGGATGGATTCAAAGGCTTCCGTGGCCTCGATCAGCGCGCGGCGGTCAGCCTCTGGCGCGGCGGCGATGGCGGCCGGATTGGCCTTCACCTGGGCCGACTCGCGCCGATAGAGGTTCGCCATCTCCTGCGTTTGGGCCATGCCCTCGCTCAGGTCCTGGGCGCGGTGGGCGCGCAAGGCGTCCATTTCCAGCGACAGCCGGTCGGTCAGGTCGCGGGTCAGGCGCGTCAGGTGCTGCACGCGTAGGGCGGCGGTCTCGACATCGGCGGTCATGCGCCTTGCTCCTGCATCTTGATCATCTGCGCCAGAACGCTGTCGGCCAAGCCGACGCCGCCGGCTTTCACCGTCTGCTGCGCCATCGCGTCCACCAGAAAGCCGCGCCAGGCGGCTTCGCCTGCGCCGCCGCCGAACGGCGCCTCGGTGCTCAGGCCCTCGAACATGGGCTTCATCATCTGCGACAGGAAGTTGGCCTCAAAGGCCTCTGCCGTGCGGCGCAGGCCTTCCAGGTTCTTCGGCTGGCCGGGCAGGGCCGAGGCGGGATCGCGCAACAGGTCGGGAGAGGCGGCGAGGGGGCTCATCAGATCACCTCGATTTCGGCCTGGAGGGCCCCGGCGGCCTTGATGGCCTGCAGGATGCTGATCATGTCGCGCGGGCTGACGCCCAGCGCATTCAGGCCATTGACCAGCGTCGACAGAGAGGTGGAGCCGCCCACCAGCCGCATTTCGCGACCTGCGTCTTCGCTGATGCTGACATCCGACTGCGGCACCACGACAGTCTGGCCGCCGCGGCTGAACGGCTCGGGCTGGCTGACCATCGGCGTTTCCTGCACCGACACGGTCAGATTGCCCTGCGCCACGGCGACGGTGGAGATCCGCACGGCCTCGCCCATGACGATGACGCCGTTGACCTCGTCGATGATGACCCTGGCCGGGAATCGATCTGGACCGGCAGATTCTCGACCCGGCTCAGGAAGCCCGCCATGCCGAAGTTCTGAGGCGCGCGAATGGCGACGACCGTGCCGTTCTCGGCGAAGGCGGTCTGGGGGTAGGTCTCATTGATGGCGGCGGCGATCCGCTGGGCCGTGGTAAAGTCCGGGTTGCGCAGGGTCAGCCGCACCGAGGGCATGGACGCCAGGTCAAAGCCGGTCTCGCGCTCGACCACCCCGCCCGAGGCGATGCGGCCCGCTGTGGGCACGCCGCGCGTGATCGACGACCCGGACGATCCCGAGGCCGAAACCGCGCCCGTCTGCACCGCCCCCTGCGACACGGCGTAGACCTCGCCATCGGCGCCTTGCAGGGCCGTGACCAGCAATGTCCCGCCCAACAGGCTCTTGGCGTCGCCCATCGCCGAGACGCTGACGTCCAGTCGCGAGCCCGGCGTGGCGAAGGGCGGCAGCTCGGCCGTCACCATGACCGCCGCCACGTTCTTGGTGTTCAGATTGGCGCCCCGGATATTGACGCCCTGGCGTTCCATCATCCCTTCCAGCGACTGGCGGGTGAAGGGCGAGTTGCGGACGCTGTCGCCGGTGCCGTTCAGCCCGACCACCAGTCCATAGCCGACCAGCTGGTTGGAGCGGACACCCTCGATCGAGACGATGTCCTTGATGCGCGACTGGGCCTCCGCCGCGCCGGGCGCGACGGTGAAGGCGACGGCCGCAATGGCCGGGGCGATAAGGGCGGTAAGCAACTTCTGCATGCGAGGACGTCCCTGCGTGAGCGTTCGCCATTAACCATGCGAGGATCGTGCCGCTTGGAAAGTCGAGCAATTACAATGAATGTAGTCCCTCGTCCCGGCGCCTGCGGGCAGGATTTGCCTAGCCGTTAACCAAGAGTTCAGCCCCTGCCGTCAAGGTGGCGGCGTAGAAGGAGACGTCTTGCATGAAGGTCACCGGACCCTTGGGCGCCGCTTCAACGCCGACCACACGACCTGCGGCTCGCGCCGCCGGCGGTTTCGCCCTGCCGGCCACGGGCGGCGCGGCCGCCTCAGCGCAGGCCGGCGCGACATCCTCCGCCTCGGGCGTGGCGGGCGCCGCAGCCCTGATGGCGCTGCAGGGCGTCGAGGATCCGACCGAGCGTCGGCGCCGCGCCATCCGTCGCGGCTCCGGCCTGCTGGACCGTCTGGACGAACTGAAGCTGGCCCTGCTGGGCGGCCAGGACGGCGGGGCGGCTCTGAGCCGTCTGGCCCGCGACATTCGGGAACAGCGTGACGAAGCGGTCGAGCCGGGTCTGACCGCCGTGCTGGACCAGATCGACCTGCGCGCCTCGGTGGAATTGGCCAAAGCGGAAATGAGCCGCATTCGCGCCTAAAGGCGACGAAACTTCAGTCTTTTATCGTCCAAGATCGGCTTTGTGAGGATAATTCGTCACACTACCTCAGGGTGAATGCAGCTTAGCCATATCACGGAAACGCGAACGCCATTGCCGCGACTCTTGCCCTTGCCTATACGGCCCATGCGCCGCAGGGGGCGCGATAGGGAAATGAGTGTGAGTGCGATGACCGCATTGGCCTCTGTAGTGTCTGGGGACGCGGCTGTTTATCGGCCGTCCGACGACGAACCGTTCATGAACGAGCGGCAGGTCGCCTATTTCAAGAACAAGCTCCTGGCCTGGAAGGACGATATCCTTCGTGAATCGAAGGGTACGGTCACCAATCTGAAAGCCGAGACCGAAAACCACCCCGACCTGGTGGACCGGGCCTCGTCGGAATCGGATCGTGCGCTGGAACTTCGGACCCGTGACCGTCAACGCAAGCTGATCTCCAAGATCGATGAGGCCCTGCGCCGGATCGAGGACGGCTCCTACGGCTATTGCGAAGACACCGGCGAGCCGATCGGCCTGGGACGCCTTGAGGCCCGCCCGACCGCCACTCTGTCGGTCGAGGCGCAGGAGCGTCACGAACGCCGCGAGCGGGTCCACCGCGACGACTGACGTCTTTACGGGCGGTTCGGCTTGACTTGAGCGGACGGCGGCGCGACCAAGCCGCCTTCCTATCGAGGTCGTTGATCCCCATGTCCGTCAAGGTTCGTTTCGCTCCGTCTCCCACGGGTAAGCTGCACGTCGGCAATGTCCGCACGGCTCTGGTGAACTGGCTGTTCGCCAAGGGGCAGGGCGGCTCCTTCGTGCTGCGCATCGACGACACCGACCTGGTCCGTTCGACCCAGGAGTCGGAAGACAACATCGAGATCGACCTGAAGTGGCTCGGCCTGACCTGGGACGAGCGCTACAATCAGTCCAAGCGGTTCGATCGCTATGAAGAGGCCGCCGCCCGCCTGAAGGCCGAGGGCCGCCTCTATCCCTGCTATGAAACGGCCGACGAACTGGACCGCCGCCGCAAGGTGCAGTTGTCACGCGGTCAGCCGCCCATCTACGACCGCGCCGCCCTGTCGCTGACCGACGCCGAGAAGGCGGCCTTCGAGGCCGAAGGCCGCCGCCCGCATTGGCGCTTCAAGCTGGAAGGCAAGCGCGTCGCCTGGGAAGACCTGGCGCGCGGCCACGCTGAGGTGGACACCGCCTCGATGTCCGACCCGGTGCTGATCCGCGAGGACGGGCTGTTCCTCTATACGCTGCCGTCGGTCGTCGACGACATCGACATGGAGATCACCCACATCATCCGGGGCGAGGACCACGTCACCAACACCGGCGCCCAGATCGAGATCTTCGAGGCGTTGGGGGCCAAGGTTCCCGGCTTTGCTCACATGCCGCTGCTGGTCGGCGCGGACGGCACGGCCCTGTCCAAGCGTCTGGGATCGCTGGCCATCATGGACATGCGCGCCGACGGCTATGAGCCGATCGCCATCACCAGCCACCTGGGCAAGATCGGCACATCGGACAATCTGGAAGTCGTCGCCTCGCTGGCAGACCTGGGCGCCGCCTTCGCCTTCTCCAAGATGGGCCGCTCGCCCGCGCGGTACGACACGGCCGATCTGGATCGTCTGAACGCCCAGGCGGTGCACGCCATCGACTACGCCGAGGCCAAGCCGCGCCTGGAGGCTCTGGGCGTCGATCTGGGCGAGACCTTCTGGAACACGGTGAAGGGCAACCTCAACAAGTTCGGCGACGTCGTTGATATGGCGAAGATCGTCACCGGGCCGGTCACGCCGGTGATCGAGGATGCGGCCTTCGCCACCGCCGCCCTGGAGCTGCTGCCGGACACCATCGACGCCGACGCCTGGTCGGCCTGGACCGCAGCGGTGAAGGACAAGACCGGGGCCAAGGGCAAGGGGCTGTTCATGCCGCTGCGTCTGGCGCTGACCGGTCAGGCGCATGGACCGGACATGGCCGCCATGATCCCGCTGATCGGCCGAGCCCGTCTGGTTCAGCGGCTGAAGGGCGAGGCCGCCTGACGGGCTTCGTCTCACGGATACAAGAAAGGCCGCCTTCGTCGTGAAGGCGGCCTTTTTTATCTGGCGCTGAAGTCGGGATCAGGCCGCGTTGCAGGCGGCGATTTCTTCTTCGTTCAGGCTCTGACCCTTGTAGGTGAAGCTGGTCACCGGGCCGAGCTTGGCGACCACGCGACGGCAGGCGCGCGTCGCCGGCTGGCTGGAGCCGCCCGTGGCGGTGCAGGCGTCGCCTTCACAACGCCAGGTCGCGCCATCGACAATGACGCGGCCCGAAGGCGCGCTGGCGGCGTCCGCCAGGGTGGCGTTGGTAACGGGCGCCTGGGCGAAGGCGGGAGCGGCCGCGAACAGGACGGCGGCGGCGAGAAGAGCACGCATGGACAGTCTCCGATAAGGGTAGGGCGCACGCCCAGCAACGCCATAGACCGTTGTTTAAGAAAACTGTCAATCCAGCTTCTCGCCCGACGGACCGGCGTTACTGACGCACGTTTACTTACCGGCGATCATGTTGCAAGTGGGGCGTGTCCTGCGCCGATTTCATGGCCTCGATCGCGCCTTCGACCGAATCGACGCTGACATAGGCGTCCAGGAAGCTGCGCGGCGTCATGCCCTTCTCGACCGTGTGCTCGATCAGGGTGAAGAAGCCGTCCCAAAAGCCGTCCAGATTCAGGAAGATGACCGGCTTGGCGTGCAGGTCCAGCCGCTTCCACGACAGCAGCTCCACCACTTCCTCCAGCGTGCCGACGCCGCCGGGCGCGACGACGAAGACGTCGGACTCGTCGTACATCAGCTGTTTGCGCTCATGCATGGAGGTCACGACGATCGTCTCTACATCGTCGAACAGGCGCTCGCGGCTGCGCAGGAAGGCGGGCATGATGCCGACGACGCGGCCGCCCGCCGCATGGGCCGCGCGGGCCGAGGCGCCCATCAGCCCCACGCCGCCGCCGCCGTAAACGAACCGCCATCCCGCCTCGGCCGTCGCCTTGCCGAAGGCCGCCGCCGCCTCGACATATTTGGCGTCCGTGCCATCGGACGAGCCGCAGAACAGACAGACAGAGCGACCCTCGAAGGGGGCGATGTTGACGGGGGCAGGGACATGGAGTGTCTGACGACCTTTACGGTTAAGCTCCAGCACGAACCGGCTGGCCTGGATGAGGCAGCAACCTATAGTGATGCGAGCCAGGATGGAACGAGCGAAGAACGAAGGGATGAAGGCGATGGCGGCGTGGGGCCGAGGCGGACTGAAGCTGTCGTTGGCCACGTGTCTCGGCCTGACCATCGTCGGCTGCAGCGGGCCGCGTCAGCCAATGGAAGAGCCGAAGCAGGCAGATCAGGACAACTGGGCCGCCGCGCCGCATATCGATAAGGTCACCCTACAGGGCTCCGGCGTTGTCGTCAGCGGCCAGGCACCGGCGGGCGCGCGCGTCATTCTCAGCAACGCCCTGGGCCAGGCGATGGCGGCAGGCGCCGATTCCCAGGGGCGCTTTGAATTGCGCGTCGGCCGGGAAGCGCTCGGCCATGTCCTGACCCCTGAAATCCAGATCGGCCAGACCCCGACGCCGGGTCCGGAACGCCTTTTCCTGGCCGGAGACGGCGCCGTCGTCGCCGCCTTGCTCATCGACGGCGGTCCCAGCCGTCGACTGACGGACGGACCCGCTCTGGACGCCGTGGACGGCGATGGCCGCGCCCTGCTGGCGTCCGGCCGTTCCACGCCGGGCCAGCGCGTGGAAGTGAAGAGCGAAGGCGAAACGGCCGTGGCCGTGGCCGACGAAGCCGGCCTGTGGACCGCGCCGCTCTCGCGGGCCGGGGACCGAGCGGTGCAGATCGAGGTCGGGGGCGAGCGTTACGCCTATCCCGGGCCGGGCCCTGCGACGGGACGGGCGGAACGCGCCGGACAGGGATGGCGGGTCACGCGCGCTTTGTCCGACGCCGCGCGCCAGACCAGCTGGTTTCCCGACAGGGCCGGCTCCACGGCGGCTTCCGAAACGTCGTTAACGCCGCATTAACCAAACCAGTTGATCTACGGACTGTCTTCTTTTGGGAGGACACCCACCATCACCGAATGACTTTAAGCCCGGCGCCTGGCGTCGGGCTCTCTTTTGGGTCACAGGGCTGAGTAATCGGCCAACATCCGCGCCAGCAGCCCTGCGACGACCTGGCGTCCGGCGTCGGCGTCCTGGCCCAGCATATCGCGCAGAGGATCGCCGATCAGGGCGTCGCCGAAGGCGCTCAGGGCGATGAAGAGGACGGCCGAGCCGATGACGCCGTCCGCCTGGCCGTCGCTGGCGCCGATCTTCTCCTTGATGGCGGCGACCAGGTTGCGCACCGCCGCCCGCACCGGCTCGAGGTGAGACAGGTCCCCCGACATCGCGATCCAGGCGGCGAGCCGCCCGGCGCCGCCGGTCGAAAAGGCGGCGAAGACGGCGTTGACCACCTCCAGCGGCGCGCCGTCATCGGTCCTCAGCCGAACGATCGCAGCGTCCAGCGCGTCGCTCAGATCAGCAGTCATCGAGGCCATCACGGCGGACTGAAGCCCGGCCACAGAGCCGAAATGGTGGATCAGATTGGCATGGGTGACGCCGATTTCGCGTGCGACGGAGGTCAGGGTGACGGCGCTCGGCCCTTGGGTCAGCAGCAGGTCGCGCGCCGAGCTGATGGCTTCGCGGCGGGCTTCGTCAGGCGAACGGCGGCGACGCCGGGGCTTGTCTGCGACGGAGAGCGGCATCAAGGAACGACCTTTACGAAGTCCGATTTCTTACGGCCCGCCCGATTCGACTGCAAGGGATCAGAGGCGGCGGCTTTGTCGTTCGGCGCGGGTTGCGGTGCGCGTTCGGCGCGGCCTAACTAGAGGCGGGGCGAGTAAGAGGCGGTGAACGGCATGAAGGCGCAGTGGATCGGACCGGGACTGGCGGCGACGCTTGTGCTTCTGGGCGCTTGCGGAAAGCAGGACGAACCGCAGACCGACGCTATGCGCGAACCGACCCCGCGCGCCCCCGCGGCCCTGCCCGAGGTCAAGGAAAGTCCGACCCTGGCGGCGGTCCGCCAGCGCGGCCGCCTGAACTGCGGCGTGCACGAAGGTCTGGTCGGTTTCGCCTATACCGACAACCGGGGCGCCTGGCGGGGCTTTGACGTGGATTTCTGCCGCGCCACGGCGGCGGCCATCTTCGGCGACCCGGATGCGGTGCGTTTCGCGCCGCTGACGACAGAGCAGCGCTTCGACGCCGTCCGCGCCGGTCGCGTGGACGTGCTGTGGCGCAATACGTCCTGGACCATGAGCCGTGACACGGCGTCGGATCTCAGTTTCGCCGGCGTGAACTACTACGATGGGCAGGGCTTCATGGTCCGCCGCTCGCTCAACCTGACCAGCGCGGCCGAGTTGAACGGCGCGCGCATCTGCGTCCAGTCCGGCTCGACGACCGAACTGAACGTCGAGGACTACTTCCGTCGTCGAGGCATTGAATACCGCCCGGTCGTCGTCACCACCGAAGGCGAGGCGCGCCAGGCCTATGCGCGCGAGGCGTGCGACGCCTTCACTGCCGACATCTCGGCCCTGGCCGCTGCGCGCACGACCCTGCCCAACCCGCAGCAACACATGATCCTGCCCGACGTGATCTCCAAGGAGCCGCTGGGGCCGGTCGTGCGCAGTGGAGACGATCGCTGGCTGGCGGTGATCCGCTGGACGCTGAATGCTTTGATCCTGGCTGAGGAACTCGGCGTCACCCGCGACAACGCCGCTGACCTAGCGAAGAATTCGGCGGATCCAAGAGTGCGTCGCCTGCTTGGCGTGGAAGGCGACTTCGGCCCCAGCATCGATCTGCCGCGCACATGGGCGCTGGATGCGATCACAGCCAGCGGAAACTACGGCGAAATATTCGATCGAAACCTGGGCGAACAGTCGTCGCTTGATCTCGAGCGGGGACTAAATGCTCAATGGTCCGCTCGACCTGGCGGGTTGATCTACGGCCTTCCTGTCCGCTAGTCCTGTAAGGGGGAGCAGGGAAGGGACCGGATGGAGACTACAGCCAAGCGCGGACTGCCGCTTCACATGCTGATGCTGATCGGATTTCTGGTCGGCCTCATCGGCGGCCTCATCGTCAATCTGACCGTCGGCGGCGATGTCGGCTGGGTTCAGTGGCTGACCTCCAACATTACAGGACCAGCTGGCCAGATCTTCCTGCGCCTGCTGTTCATGCTGGTGCTGCCCCTGCTGTTCTCGGCGCTGGTGATCGGCGTGGCCGAGATGGGCGACCTCAAGGCCCTCGGCCGCGCGGGATCGCGCAGCCTGATCTATACCGTAGTGATTTCCGCCATGGCCGTCCTGATCGGCATGGTCATGGTCAATGTGTTCAGGCCGGGCGACGGCGTCGATCCGGTCCTCGCCCAGCAACTGCTGGATCAGGGGCGCGCCGGGGCCGCCTCCATCATCGGCAATGCGCCGACCTCGGTCCAGGCCGGCGACTTCTTCCTCGACTTGATCCCCTCGAACGTCTTCACGGCGGCGGCCGAGAACCAGATCCTGCCGGTCATGGTCTTCGCCCTCTTCTTCGGCGTCGGCCTGGTTATGGCCAAGAGTCCGGCCACCGACCGCCTGCAACAGACGATCGAAGGCCTGTTCGAGGTGATGATGAAGCTCATCAACCTCGTCATCCGCGTCGCGCCTATCGCCATCGCCTGCCTGATGTTCAACCTGGCGGCCCTGTTCGGCTGGGACCTGCTGATCCGGTTAGGCGCCTTCGTCGCCGTCGCCGTGGGCGCGATGGCGATCCATATGTTCGTCGTCTATCCGCTGTTCGTGTGGCTGGCTGGCGGCATGTCGCCCGTGAAGTTTTCCGCTCCATCCGCGAGGCCATGGTGGTGTCCTTCTCCACCGCCTCCTCGAACGCCAGCCTGCCCGTGTCGCTGCGCGTCGCCGAGCAGGAACTGGGCCTGCCGCGCAAGATCGCCCGCTTCGTCCTGACCGTCGGCGCCACCGCCAACCAGAACGGCACCGCCCTGTTCGAGGGCGTTACGGTGCTGTTCCTGGCCCAGTTCTTCGGCGTCGACCTGACGCTGGGTCAGCAGGTCATCGTCATGCTGGTCTGCATTCTGGGCGGGGTCGGCACGGCAGGGGTTCCGGCGGGCAGCCTGCCGGTCATCGCCATGATCCTGGCCATGGTGGGCGTGCCGCCCGAGGGCATCGGCCTGATCCTGGGCGTCGACCGCTTCCTGGACATGTGCCGGACCTCGCTGAACGTCACCGGCGACCTGGTGATCGCCACCATCGTTTCTCGCGGCGAGACGGACGAAGACGAGCCGGACGCGCCCGCGCCGCCGCTGGCGGCAGGCGCGGCCTAACCGACCGCCAGGGGCGCGTCCGGCCGCGCGCCCCATTCGGCCCACGACCCGTCATAAAGCCGCGACGGCCGCCCCAGCACGGCCAGCCCCAGGGTCAGGATCGCCGCCGTCACGCCCGAGCCGCAGCTCGTGATGACCGGCCGCTCCAGATCGACGCCCGCCGCGCGAAAGGCGTCTTCCAGCGCCTGACCCTGTTTCAGCGTCCCGTCCGCATTCAGCAGATGGCCGAACGGCAGGTTCAGCGCCCCCGGCATATGCCCCGCGCGCACGCCGGGACGCGGTTCGGCCGCTTCGCCCCGAAAGCGGGCCGCCCCGCGCGCATCGACCACCTGAAGGCCCTCGGCCAGCGCGGCGCCGACCTGACCGAAGTCAGCCACGGCGTCCGCATCGAACCGCGCTTCAAACTGCGTCGGGACCAGCGCCCCGGCCGCGCCGCCTTCCAGCGGTCGCCCTTCGGCCTTCCATTTCGGCAGCCCGCCATCCAGCACGCGCACGCGCTGAGCGCCCATGGTCCGCAGCGTCCACCAGACCCGCGCCGCCGAGAACAGCCCTTGGGCGTCATAGACCACGATGTCGTCGCTCTCGGACACGCCCATCGCCCCCATCGCCTCGGCGAAGGCTACGGGCGAGGGCAGCATGTGGGGATAGGGGCTTTCCCGATCCGACATGGCGTCCAGATCGAAGAAGACGGCGGCGGGCAGCCGCTCGCGCTCGAAATCCGCGCGCGCGTTGCGTCCATCCAGCCACCAGCTGGCGTCGATGATGCGCAGGTCCGGCTTGGTCAGCTGCGCGGCGAGGGCTTCGGTCGAGATCAGGGGTGTCGGGCGTGTTCATGGCCTCAGATTACCACGATCGCTCGAACGATGGTCAGGGCCCGAGTCGCCGGATAAGTTGCGAAATCGCATCCGCGACGCCACCTGTCCGACTCAAAGTCGCGGCATAGGCTCGCGAACCGCCGTTGAAACCAGTCGAAAGCGCCGCCGTGACCTCTCCGAACGCCGTCATCACCCTGTCCGAAGGCCTCAAGACCCCCGTCGTCATCGGCGGCGGCGCCCGCATCGTCTTCATCGCCGGCCCCTGCCAGATGGAAAGCCGGCAGCACGCGCTGGAGACGGCCCATCAGCTGAAGGAGATCGGCGAGCGCCTGAACCTCGGCATCATCTACAAGACCAGCTTCGACAAGGCGAACCGCACCAGCGCCAGCGCCGCGCGCGGCATCGGCCTGAAGGACGCCCTGCCGATCTTCGCCGAAATCCGTGAAGTCACCGGCCTGCCGACCCTGACCGACGTCCACTCCGAGGCCCAGTGCGCGCCCGTGAGCGAGGCCGTGGACGTGCTGCAGATCCCGGCCTTCCTGTCGCGCCAGACCGACCTGCTGCTGGCCGCCGCCGCCACGAACAAGGCGATCAACATCAAGAAAGGCCAGTTCCTGGCCCCCTGGGACATGAAGAACGTCATCGCCAAGGTCACAGGCGCCGGCAACCCCAACGTCATGGCCTGCGAGCGCGGCGCCAGCTTCGGCTACAACACCCTGGTCAGCGATATGCGCGCCCTGCCGATCCTGCGCGAGATCGGCTGCCCCGTCGTCTTCGACGCGACCCACAGCGTCCAGCAGCCGGGCGGGCAGGGGACCTCCTCGGGCGGCCAGCGCGAGTTCGTGCCGGTGCTGGCCCGCGCCGCCGTCTCCGTCGGCGTAGACGCCGTGTTCATGGAGACGCACGAAGACCCGGACAACGCTCCGTCGGACGGCCCCAACATGGTGCCGCTGAGCCAGTTCGAGGCCCTGGCGGCCGAACTGATCGCCTTCGACGACCTGGCCATCAAGCTGGGTCACAAGGGGCCGATGGCGAAGACGGCGTGAATCCGCTAGTTCGGCGTCATGGCTGAACGTTCTCTCGATCTCGGCGCCCTGCAGTCCCTGCTGGAGCGCGTGCGCGACCTGAAGGTCGCCTGCGTCGGCGATCTGATGTTGGATCGCTATGTCTATGGCGAGGTCAGCCGCATCTCGCCCGAGGCGCCGATCCCGGTCCTGCGCGCGCGCCGCACCGTGGCCATGCCCGGCGGCGTGGGCAATGTGGCGCGCAACGTCGCGGCCCTAGGCGGTCGGGCCCGTCTGGGCGCGGTCGCGGGCGATGACGCGGCGGGCGCCGAACTGGCCGATCTGATCGCCGCCGAGGACCGGATCGAGGACGCCCTGATCCGGCCCGAAGGCGCCGCCACCATCGTCAAGACGCGCTTCGTCGCCGCCGGCCAGCAGTTGCTCCGTCTGGACGACGAGGCCGCGACCCATTCGGGCTATGCCGACAAGGCGGTGTTCCAGGGCGCGGGCGCCATCCTGCTGTCCGACTACGCCAAGGGCGTGGTGGACGACGGCGCCATTCAGGCGGCGCTGTGGGCCGGGGCTGAATACGGCGCGCCGGTCATCGTCGACCCCAAGGGCCGCGACTTCGCCCGCTATGGCGCGGTTGACGTCATCAAGCCGAACGCGAGCGAACTGGCGGGCGCCACCGGCCTGCCGACCGAAACCGACGAACAGGTCGAGGCGGCGCTGGCCGCCCTGCTGGCCGCCACCACGGCTCAGGCCGTCATCGTCACCCGCGCGGGCAAGGGCATGACCCTGGCGAGGCGGGGTGGCGGCGTCACCCACTTCCCCGGCCTGGCGCGCGAGGTGTTCGACGTGTCGGGCGCGGGCGACACCTGCCTCGCCGCGCTGGGTCTCGCTTTGGGTGCGGGCGCAACGCTGGAGCAGGCGGTGCAGTTCGCCACCCTCGCCTCGGGCGTGGTCGTGGGCAAGAGCGGCACCGCCGTCGTGACCCCGGCCGAACTGATCGAGGCCGAGATGAGCCAGCACGCGGCCCTGGCGCAGTCCAAGGTCACCCCGCTGGACGAGCTGGCCGATCAGGTCGAAGCGTGGAAGCGTCAGGGCCTGAAGGTCGGCTTCACCAACGGCTGTTTCGACATCCTCCACCGCGGCCACGTCGCCTATCTGGCCCAAGCGCGCAGCTGGTGCGACCGGCTGGTCGTGGCGCTGAACACCGACGCCTCGGTGCGTCGCCTGAAGGGCGAGGGCCGTCCCGTCAACGACCTCGACAGCCGCGCCGCCGTTATCGGCGGCCTGGTCAGCGTTGACCGGGTGACGGCCTTCGACGACCCGACCCCCATCGCCCTGATCGAGCGGCTGCGGCCTGACGTGCTGATCAAGGGCGCGGACTACACCAAGGACAAGGTCGTCGGCGCCGCCGAGGTCGAAAGCTGGGGCGGCGAAGTCCGTCTGGCCGACTTCGCCGACGGCTATTCCACGACCAAGACCATCGAGAAGATGACTGGAGCTCCCGAATGACCCCCTCAAGCAGCGCAGCGGTAGGGGATCAAAAATGACGCCTCGCATGATTGTGGTGACCGGCGGCGCGGGCTTTATCGGCTCCAACATCGTCGCCCGCCTGTGCGAGAGCGGCGCCTGGGACGTGGTGGTCTGTGACCGGCTGGAGACGGCCGACCTCGCCAAGTGGAAGAACATCGCCAAACACCCCATCGCCGACCTGTGGGCGCCGGAAGAATTGTTCGACCAGCTGGAGCGTCACGCCGACCGCATCGAGGCGGTGATCCACATGGGCGCCATCTCCTCGACGACCGAGCCGGACGCCGACCTGATCCTGCGCACCAACTTCAGCCTGTCGCGCGACATCTGGGACTGGTGCGCGGTGCGCGACGTGCGGATGATCTACGCTTCCTCGGCCGCCACCTACGGCGACGGCGAGGCCGGGTTCGAGGATCGCGACGATCCTGAGAGCCTGAATGCGCTTCGGCCGCTAAACGCCTATGGCTATTCGAAATACCTGTTCGACCAATATGCCGTCCGGCAGGCCGATCGCGACGAGGCGCCGCGTCAGTGGGCGGGGCTGAAGTTCTTCAACGTCTATGGTCCGAACGAGGGCCACAAGGGCGGCATGAAATCGGTCGTGGCCCAGATCTGGCCCAAGGTTCAGGCGGGCGAGACGGTCAGCCTGTTCCGCTCGCACAACCCGAACTACCCCGACGGCGGCCAACTGCGCGACTTCGTCTTCGTCGATGACGTGGTCAACATCATCCTGTGGCTGCTGGAGCGTGAAGACATCTCGGGCGTGTTCAACGCGGGTTCGGGTCAGGCGCGCTCCTTCGCCGATCTGGCGCGAGCCACTTTCGCGGCGGCCGGCAAGGAGCCGTCCATCGCCTATATCGACATGCCCGAGGCGATCCGCGACCGCTATCAGTACTTCACCGAGGCCCGCATGGATCGCATCCGCGCCCTCGGCTACGGCGGCCAGTCGACCCCGCTGGAGGAAGGCGTCCGCCGCTACGTCCAGGACTTCCTGGCCCAGTCGGACCCGTACCGCTGATGCTGCCCCGGCTGACTGCGCGCCAGTGGGTCGGCTACGCGGGCTTTGCGCTCGTCTTCATTCTGACGGCGGCGGTCGTCGTCTGGCGCGGCGATATCCTGCGCTCAGCTCTGGATCCGCAGGTGCCGTTCCAGACCTATCAGCCGCCGGCCACGCCTGACTATGCACAGGCTGACGCCTGGGCGCTGCTGGACGCGCGCACGCCGACGGCCGGTCCTGCACACGTCTTCTTCGTCCATTCCACCACCTATAACGGCGGCAAGGAGTGGAACGGGGCCGTTGACGACGCCCGCGCCCTGGCCGGGCTGCGCGGCGCGGTCCTGCCCAACTACGCCGGGCCTCTGGCCCTGGCTGGAGACGTCAGCGCGCCCCTGTATCGCCAGGCCAGCCTCTACACCCGCCTGACCCTGCGCGAAGACGCCCGAGAGGCGCGCGCCTTCGCCTATCAGGACATATCCGCCGCCTTCGGCGCCTGGCTGAAACGCCATCCGGACGGCCCCATTATCCTGGCCGGGGTAGAGCAGGGCGCCGAACTGGCCGACCGCCTGCTGCATGAACGGATCGCGCCCGATCCCGCCCTGCGCTCGCGTCTGGTCGCCGCCTACCTGATGGAGCACCTGGCTCCGACGTCTCGCTTCACCACCATTCCCCTGTGCAGCAGCCGCGAGCAGGCTGGCTGCGTCATAACCTGGCGCTCGCTGGAGGAGAACAACGAGAGCGAGGCGCGCCGCGCGCTGCGGCGGGCTCTGACATGGGACGACCGTGGAACTCTGGTGACGTTCGACGGCCTGGCCTCGGCCTGCGTCAATCCTGTCACGGGATCGGCAGGCGCCCCGCGCTCTGAAATGCGCGAAAGCCGCGGCGCCACCAACGCCACCAATCTGGAGTGGGGCGTACGTCCCGCCCTGCAGCGTCGTATCGTCGCCGCCGAGTGCCGCAACGGCGTCCTGTGGCGGTCACGCCTGAGTTCTGAGTCCTTCCGACCCACGGGTGCCTGGGCGGAACAGCGCAAGATCCCGCCCTACAACCCCTTTTATGCGGACATAGAAGCCGATGCGATGGCCCGCCTGTCGGCATGGTCGGCGCTGCATCCGTCGTAAGCGCGTCAGGCCCTCGGCGCTCAGGCCCTTTGCATGTTCAAGGCCGTCATCAAGGCGTCGCGAATGGCGCCTTCAGTGAAGGGCTTCTGCACTGTGGGGTTGCCGCGCCAATGTTCCGGCAGCCCCGCCTCGCCATAGCCGGTCGAGAACACGAACGGCACGCCCCTGGCCTTCAGCGCCTCGGCCACCGGGAAGATTTCTCGCCCCGCGACGTTGACGTCCAGCAGGGCGGCGTCGAGCGGCGCGGTCCCTGAGGCGACGTTCAGCCCGTCCTCGATATTGGATTCCGGGCCGACCACGTCGCAGCCCAGATCGGCCAGGATCGTCTCCAGCAGCATGGCCACCAGGGACTCGTCCTCAACGATGAGCACGCGTCTGCCGGAAAAGATATCGGTCATCAGGCTTCTGTCTCCAGCGGCAGGGTGAATCGGGCGCTCAGGCCGTCTTCTGTGTAACTCATATCGACGGCGCCGCGCAGGTCGTGACGAACATTGCGTTCGATCAGGCGAGTGCCGAAACCGCGCCGCTCCGGCTTCTTCACAGGCCGACCGACTTTTTCGCTCCAGATGATCTCCAACTGGGGCGAGGCATGAGGGATCACGCGCCAGTCGACCGACACCCGACCGTCGCCATGAGCCAGGGCGCCGTACTTCGCGGCATTGGTGGCCAGTTCATGGAAAATCATGCCCAGCGACAGGGCGCGGGCGGGCGACAGGGCGATGTGAGGCCCATTCAGGCTCAGTCGCCCCACGCCATGCGCCAGCGTCTCGTGTTCCAACACCGCGCGCAGGTCCGCTCCTTCCCAGTGGCTCTTCGTGAGCAGGTCGTGGGTGTGCGACAGGGCCATCAGCCGCGCCTCAAAGGCTTCGGCGAACGAGCGGGGGTCCTGATGGGTGCGGGCCGTCTGCATGGCGATCGATTGAACGGTGGCCAAGGTGTTCTTCACGCGATGATTGAGCCTCGTCGATCATCAGCTTCTGCCGTTCGGCGGCCATGACGACATCCGTCACGTCATGCCCTTGAACAAACACGCCGATCACGCGCGCGTTCTCGTCCCGGATGGGTTGATAGGCGAAGTCGATGTAGCGATTGGCCGCCGGCCCGTCGGGCGAATGCTGCAGGCTGAACGCGCGCTGCCGGCCCATGACCGGTTCCCCAGTCTCGTAAACGTCGTTCAGGAAGTCGAGATGACCTTGCTCGCCCAACTCGGGCAGGGCGTCTTTGACGGTGCTGCCCAGAATGTCGCGATGATTGACGAGCCGGTAGCAGGCCTCATTACAGAACTGCACGACATGATCTGGTCCGCTCAGAACGGCTACAAAGCCTGGCGCGTTCAACAGCACGTCCGATAGCTGCCGCCGTTCGGCCTCCAGCCTCTGATTGTCGGCCTCGACCTTCAGCGCGCGACGGAAGACCCCGCCGCCTAGCATTTCATCGAGGGCGTTGCCTGAACCATCCTGGGTCGGCCGCGCCCTGATAAGGTCGGTGACATCGCTGGTGTGCTGCAGGATATGGGTGACTTCGCCCTGATCGTTCTTGATCGGCGTGTGGGTGCAGCTCCAGTAGCGCTCTTCGAACACGGCCTGGCCGTGGGCCCCTGTCGTACGGATCGGATAGTGAAGCAGGGCCAGATGATCGGACTGCCCGCTTCCCAGCACTTTTCTGAAGGACGCCTCCAGCCGCTGGCTGTCTTCACGACCAGGACCGTCCGCCGCCGCCCCGAAGACGTCCATGACGTGGGCGCCGATCAGCTCTTCACGCGTACGCTGGGTGACATCCAGATACGCCTGGTTCATCCCTGCAAACCTCAGGTCGCGATCCAGCAGCATATAGGGGTTAGGCGAGGCGTCGAAGGCCGCGACTAAGTCAATCGTTTTGGCCAGTGTCTTCAACACGCCCCCCGTCCTGTTGGGTCCCTAACGCAACGCGCGCGGAAAGGGTGCACGGCCTGCTGTTGAAACAGGAAAACTGTAAAGACGAGCGTTCTTAAGCGTCAAGCTGACGGCGGCTTGTCGGAAGCAAGAAATCTTCAGGAGGAGGAATGGTGGACGCGACAGGGATTGAACCTGTGACCCCCTCGGTGTGAACGAGGTGCTCTCCCGCTGAGCTACGCGTCCGCCTGGGAACGGGGCGGTCAGTGACTGCGCCGTCGGGAGGCGGGGACATAGCCCGCGATTCCGACGACGGCAAGCCTCAATTCATCAAATCGGTGCGTCGCTTGCTCAGATTCCCGCCGCCCGCACGCCGTCCGGCGTTTCGTCCTCCGGATCGCCGGGCAGCCAGGCCACGTGGCCGTCATAGATGTCCTGGTTCAGGATGCCTTCTTCCTTCGCAACCAGGACGGGCACGACCATCTGGCCGGTGACGTTGGTGGCGGTGCGCATCATGTCGATGATGCGGTCGATGGCGATGATGTAGCCCACGCCTTCCAGCGGCAGGCCCGCTGTCGACAGAGTCAGGGTCAGCATGACGATACTGGTCCCCGGCACGCCCGCCGTGCCCAGCGAGCCCAGCACCGCCGTCAGGCCGATCAGGACATATTGCGTCGCCGTCAGCTCGATCTGGAAATACTGGGCGATGAAGATGGAGGCGATGGCCGGATAGATGGCGCCGCACCCGTCCATCTTCACATTGGCTCCCAGCGGCACGGCGAAGGAGGCGTAGGCCTGCGGCACGCCCAGGCGCTCGACCGTCTGACGCAGGGTGACGGGCAGGGTGCCCAGAGACGAGGAGGTGGCGAAGGCCGTCTGCATGGCCGCGCCCGCGCCGCGGAAGAAGCTGACCACCTTCAGTCCGTGCAGCTTCAGCAAGCCCGAATAGACGATGAAGATGTGGAACAGGCAGGCCGCATAGATGGCGAAGATGAACTTGCCCAGCGGCAGCAGCGCCTCCCAGCCGTAGCCGCCGACGACCGAGCCGATCAGGCCGAACACCCCGAACGGGGTCAGTTGGATCACCCAGCGGGTGATGCGGAAGATCAGGGCCGCGCCCTCATCCACCAGCCTGCGCGCGGTCTGCGCCCGGTCGCCCAGCGCCACCAGGGCCGCGCCAAGCAGCGCCGAGAAGAAGATGATCTGCAACACCTTGCCTTCAGCCAGCGAGGCGAAGGGATTGGTCGGCACGACGCCCAGCAGCACCTGCAACGGCGAGGGGATCTCGCGCGCCTTCACCTCGCCCAGCGGCAGGTCGGACAGGCCAACTCCCGGATTGATGATGTGCCCGAACGCAAAACCGACCAGCACGGCCAACAGGGAGGTGACGGCGAACCAGACGATGGTCCGCACCCCCAGCCGCACCGCGCCGACCCCTTCGCCCAGTTTGGCAATCGAACTGGCGATGGTGAACAGCACCAGCGGCGCCACCACCATGCGGATCAGGTTCAGATAGACGTCCCCGATGGGCTGCAGCCAGACGGTCGCCTGCTCGCGCAGGATCAGGCCGGCGATGATGCCCAGGGCGAAACCGGCGGCGGTGCGCTGCCACAGGGGAATGGCGAAGAAGCGACGAAGCATGACGACCCTTGGGGAGGAACAGGTCGACCTATGTGTTTCGCAGACGCGAAGACGGCAACAGCGACGGGCGCAGATGGGGTGCAGAAGTTCTAAAGTGTTCGATAGTTTTCCTTCTCCCCTTGAGGGAGAAGGTGGGCGCCGGAGGCGCTCGGATGAGGGGCGCCGCCTCGTATCCGATCCAACAGCCGCACGATCACGCGACTTTCAACCGTCGCGCAGACACCCTCATCCGGCCCTGACGGGCCACCTTCTCCCTCAAGGGGAGAAGGGAGAGTTATGCTCTCATCACCTCAGCCAGCGCCGCTTCGAACGCATCGTAGTGGTCAATCATCACATCGCCGCCCAGCGCGTCGCGCGGCACATCGTTGTAGCCGAAGCTGACGGCGATGCAGGGCACGCCCGCATCCTTGGCCGCCTTGGTGTCCGTGGTGCTGTCGCCGACCATGACGCAGCGCGCCGGATCGCCGCCCGCCTTTTGCACCGCCTCAATGATGTGCGCGCCGCTGGGCTTGCGGGCCGAGACCGCATCCGGGCCAGCGACGAAGGCGAAATGGCGCGTCAGCCCCAGCGCCTCGATCAGCGCCACCGACAGGTCCGTGCGCTTGTTGGTCGCCACGCACAGGATCGCCCCGCGCGCGCTCAAGCGGTCCAGCGCCGCGACGCAGCCGTCGAACGGGCGGCTCTCGTCGGCGATATGGGCCATGTAGTCCTCGATGAAACGCTCGAACAGACCGGGCGCATGGGCCTCGTCCCAGGCGGCGCCCGCTTCCATGAAGCCGTGGCGCAGCATGGCCATCGCGCCGTGCCCGACCAGATGCCGGGTCGAAGACATGGGCACGGGCGGCAACTCATACTCCGCCAGCATCCGGTTCAACGTGCCGATCAGGTCGGGCGCCGAGTCCACCAGCGTCCCGTCCAGATCGAAGGCGATGGTCCAGCCTTCCAGGTCGCGCTCAATGCTCACTCATCTGTCTCCCGGCTCGCGAAGACCCCGGCAATGGGCTAGATCGCAGACAACGACAAGCCGCCGGATCGATTCATGACCGCTCCCCATCCCCAGAGTCATCCTAGGGCCGCCATCATCCTCGCCGCCGGGCATGGCACGCGGATGAAGTCGCCCCTGCCCAAGGTGCTGCATCCGGTCGGCGCCCGCGCCATGCTGGACCACGCCATCGACGCGGCCGAGGCTCTGGGCTGCGAACGCATCGTCGTCGTGGTGGGCTCTCATTCGCCCGAGGTCCGCGCCCACGTCGAAAAGCGCCTCGGCGCCGACAGCATCGCCGTTCAGGACCCGCCGCTCGGCACCGGCCACGCCGTCCGCGCCGCCGAGGCCGTGCTGGGCGACTTCGTCGGCCATGTGGTCGTCACCTACGGCGACGTGCCCCTGCTGAAGGCCGCCGACATCGAGCCGGTCTTCGCTGATGCTCATGAAGGCGTCACCGTCATCGGCTTCGAGGCCCGCGATCCCGCGCCTACGGTCGCCTGATCCTCGACGGCGACGACCTGCTGGCCATCACCGAGGCCAAGGAGGCGTCTGCTGACGTCCTGGCCGTCACCGCCTGCAACTCCGGCGTCATGGCCGCGCCGGTCGGCCTGTTGTTCGACCTGCTGGCCGAGGTCCGCAACGACAACGCCAAGGGCGAATACTATCTGACCGACGTGGTCGAGCTGGCCCGCAAGCGCGGCGCCCCGACCCGCGCCGTCTTCGCCGCCGAAGACTCTGTCATGGGCGTCAACGCGCAAGGCGAGCTGGCTCAGGCCGAGGCCCTGTTCCAGAAGACCCAGCGCGAGCATTTCCTGGCGCAGGGCGTCACCATGAGCGCCCCCGACACCGTCCACTTCGCCTGGGACACGGACATCGGCGCCGGCACGACCATCGAGCCCTTCGTCGTCTTCGGCCCCGGCGCCCGCGTGGCCGAGGGCGCCCGCATACGCAGCTTCAGCCATATCGAGGGCGCCAAAATCGCCCGCGGCGCCGAGGTCGGCCCCTACGCCCGCCTGCGCCCCGGCGCCGACCTGGGCGAGGGCGTCAAGATCGGCAACTTCGTTGAGGTCAAGAACGTCCGCATGGACGCGGGCGCCAAGGCCAACCATCTGGCCTATCTCGGCGACGGCCATGTGGGCGCGAAGGCCAACATCGGCGCGGGCACGATCTTCTGCAACTACGACGGCTTCTTCAAACACCGCACCACGGTGGGCGAGGGGGCCTTCGTCGGCTCGAACGCCTCGCTGGTCGCCCCCGTGACCATCGGCGCAGGCGCCATGGTCGGCTCCGGTTCCGTGGTGACCAAGGATGTCGCGCCCGGCGACCTGGCCCTGGCGCGCGGTCAGCAGACGACGAAGCCGGGCTGGGCCGCCCGCTTCATGGAAACCATGCGCGCGAAGAAGGCGGCGAAATCCCAATGAGCGACCTGCAGAAGAAGAACGCCGGCGAAGCCGCCGCTCAATACGTCGAGGCCGGAATGGTCGTCGGCCTGGGCACCGGCTCGACCGCCGCCTGGTTCGTGAAAGCCCTGGCCGCCCGCAACCTGCCCGACCTGCGCTGCGTCCCGACGTCCGAGCGCACGGCCGATCTGGCGCGCGAGCTGGGTCTGACCCTGTCGACGCTGGAAGACACCCCCCGCATCGACCTGACCGTGGACGGCGCCGACGAGATCGGCCCCGGCCTGGCGCTGATCAAGGGCGGCGGCGCGGCCCTGCTGCGCGAGAAACTGGTGTGGGAAGCGTCCGCCCGCTGCATCTGCATCGCCGACGCGGCCAAGGTGGTTCCGGCGCTGGGAACCTTCCCCTGCCGATCGAGGTCGTCGCCTTCGGCCACAAGACGACCGCCAACCGCATCGCCGACGTTCTTGCCGATCATGACATCGCTTCGCCGGCCCGCGTGCGCGAGGCCGAGCGCGGCCTGATCCGCACCGATGGCGGCAACCTGATCTACGACGCCGCCTGCAAGCTGATCGCCGAGCCGACCCGCCTCGCCTCCGACCTCAAGAGCCTGACCGGCGTGGTCGAGCATGGCCTGTTCCTCGACCTGACCGACCTGGCCGTCATCGGCACGGACGAGGGCGTCTATACGATCAATCCGTAGGCGGCGGCACCTCATCGGCCAGTCGGGCATGCGCGCGACGGATCGAGGACTGGATCTCCGACTTGCCCGCCCGCACGTTCTGTCGAGTGCGCTGGGCGCCGTACAGGCCGTCCAGATAAGCCTTGTCCCACTCGGTCAGATAAGGAGCGCTGCCCGGATCGTTGAAGACGTTCAGGATCGAGGCATAGGCGCTGGTGTCCGCCGTCGGGTCGATCTGCGCCAGCGACACCATGGCGATATAGTCCGCCAGTTGCACCGAATTGACCGCGCCGGTCTTGCTGACATCGACGACGATGATGGCCCGGAAGATGTTGTCGACGATCTGGGTCGTCAGCCGCGAAGCTGCGAATACGTTGATGGTCGGAGCATAGTCCATCGGCCCCGAGCAGGCGTCCGCGCATTCTCCGGGAATGCGGACCGCGCGCTGGCCCGTTTCGGAATCGACCGGCATGCTGACCTGCCACCAGCGCACGGGGCGGCTGGTCTCCTGGAAGTCTCTCAGCGCCGCGGCGCCGCGATCCATGCCGGAGCCGCCCATGCGCAGGGCCCGACGGCGGCGTTCCACCAGCTCCTGCGCGAAAGCGTCGCCGTCAGCGGTCGCGACGATCAGCAGGTTGGGCGTGCAGCCGGGATCGCCGGCGTTCAATCCAAGGTCCTCCGCTACGGTCGAAACGCGGTCCACCAGATATTGCGCGGCTTCACGGCGCAGATTGACGGCGCCCACGCAGACGCTGCGATCCCACCGGGCGATGCCGCGCCCGCGATTGGGCGCTGCGACTTCGCTGACGAAGCTCTCGATCAGGTCGTCAAGGCGTCGGCCCGAGACCTGGATATCTTCCAGCCGAACCGCTTGATCCTCAGGGGCGGGCGCGGCCGACTGAGCGGGCGGGGCGCTGGCGCTGAGCGCAAGAGCGAGAAGGGCTGCGATCATCACCTGGCCTCACGACATGTTCTGACCCAGCCACAGTATTTCATAACCGCGTCTGGTGAAAGCGGGGCGGTGGCTGTCCTGCGCCCACTCGGGCTTCTTTGACACGGGCCTGCCTCGCGCCTTGCCCCCTCGCATCCGGGCGCCTAAGTCGGGGTCAGCGCTGCGGTTCGACCGCGCGATTTCAGACGATTCAGACGAATTGGACTCTATTTTTGGGTCCAGCCAGCCGGAGCCCCCGATGAGCCAATACGACTACGACCTCTTCGTCATCGGCGCCGGTTCGGGCGGGGTGCGGGCGGCGCGGCTGACGGCCTTGGGCGGCAAGAAGGTCGCCATCGCCGAGGAGTATCGGGTCGGCGGCACCTGCGTCATTCGCGGCTGCGTCCCCAAGAAGTTCATGGTCATGGCCGCCGAGGTCAGCCACGCGCTTGAGATCGCCGAGGGCTACGGTTGGTCGTTCGCCGACGCCAAGTTCGACTGGCCGACCTTCCTTCAGGCCAAGGATGTCGAGATCGCGCGCTTGTCGGGCATCTACGCCGCCAATCTGGGCAAGGCGGGCGTGGACCTTCTGCACGGCCGCGCCATTCTGAAGGACGCCCACACCGTCGAGGTCGTCGGCAAGGACGGCGGCGACAAGCAGACGATCACGGCCGAGAAGATCCTGATCGCCACCGGCGGCCGCCCGTGGAAGCCGGACAGCCTGCCGGGCATCGAGCACGCCATCACCTCCGAAGAAGCCTTCCACCTGCCCGAACTGCCCAAGCGCGTCCTCGTCGTCGGCGGCGGCTATATCGCGGTCGAGTTCGCGGGCATCTTCGCCGGGCTGGGGGTCGAGACGACCCTGATCTATCGCGGACCCAACATCCTGCGCGGCTTCGACGACGACGTGCGCGCCCATCTGGCGGGCGAGATCGAGAAGCGCGGCATCAAGGTCATTCTCGGCTGCCAGCATGAATCGATCGAAAAGACCGAGGCGGGCCTGATCAACCACCTCGAAAACGGCATGAAGATCGAGACCGACGTGGTGATGTTCGCCACCGGACGCGCGCCCTATGTCGAGGGGCTGGGGTTGGAAACCGCCGGGGTCGAGCTGAACGAGAACGGCGCCATCAAGGTCGACGAATATTCCAAGACCACGGCCGACAACATCTGGGCCATCGGCGACGTCACCGACCGGATGAACCTGACCCCCGTCGCCATCCGCGAGGGCGTGGCCTTCCATGAGACGGTGTTCAAGAACAACCCTCAGCGGTTCGACTATGAAGCCGTCGCCACAGCCGTGTTCAGCCAGCCGCCCGTCGGCGTCGTCGGCCTGACCGAGGCCGAGGCCCGCCACGCCTGTCCGGGCGAGGTGGACGTCTACGTCACCCGCTTCCGCCCGATGAAATACGCCTTCACGGGCTCGGATGAGCGGGTCCTGATGAAGCTGGTGGTCGAGGCCGAAACCCAGCGCGTCGTCGGCTGCCACATCGTCGGCCCTGACAGCCCCGAGATGATCCAGTTGGCCGCCATCGCCGTAAAGGCCGGCCTGACCAAGGCTCAGTGGGACGCCACCTGCGCCGTTCACCCGACGATGGCTGAGGAGTTGGTCACACTGAGAGAGAAGCAGGCCGCGGCGGCCATGACGGCCGGCTGATTATGCGACGAGGCGGCTTGCCAGCCGCTCCGACCCCGCGCCTTATGATGTCTGAAGGCCCCGACCGGGGCAGCCGCAAGATCAAGGAATTCGTCATGAAACCGCATCTGCTCGCCGCCGCCGTCGCCGCCGCCTTCCTGAGCGCCGCGCCTGTTGTGGCCCAGGACGCCGCCGCGCCTGCCTATCAGGCCGCCGTCGCCGACTCTCTACGCCCCGCCGACGAGGTCGAGCGCGACGCCCTGCGTCATCCCGCCGAGATGCTGGCCTTCGCTCAGGTGAAGCCGGGCCAGCGCATCGCCGACATCCGCCCCGGCGCGGGCTATTTCACCCGCCTGTTCGCGCGCGTCGTGGGCGAGGGCGGCCACGTCTACGCCTTCGTGCCCAACCGCACGGCCGAGCGCGAGAACCCGCGCGCCGACGCCCTGGTCGCCGCCTATTCCAACGTCAGCCGCGTCAACGGCGACCTGGACGCCATGAGCTTCGACCAGCCGCTGGATCTGGTCTTCATGAGCCAGGAATATCACGACTTCCACATCCCCCGTTTCGGCGTGGACGTGGCCAAGATGAACGCCGACATCTTCAAGGCGCTGAAGCCCGGCGGCCTCTATGTCGTCATCGACCACCAGGCCGCGCCCGGCGCCGCCAACTCCGTGGTCGAGACCCTGCACCGCATCGAGGGCGCCCAGCTTCGCAAGGAGGTCGAGGCCGCCGGCTTCGTCTTCGACGGCGAGAGCGCCGCTGTCGCCAACCCGGCCGACGATCACAGCCTGAACGTCTTTGACGAGGCGATCCGGGGCAAGACCGACCAGTTCGTCTATCGCTTCCGCAAGCCGAACTGAGGCGTCTCGTCTCAATTGGTGACTGGCGAAGCGGGTCGTGCGGCGCTAACCCTCGGCCAAAATCCATAAGGGAAACGCACAGATGACTCGCATCGCCTTCATCGGTCTGGGCAACATGGGCGGCGGCATGGCCGCCAATCAGGCCAAGGCCGGGCATGACGTCGCCGCCTTCGACCTGTCGCCCGCCGCGCTGGAACGCGCCGCCGAGGCCGGATGCCGCACCGTCAGTTCCGTCGCCGAGGCCGTGAAGGACGCCGAGGTGGTCATCACCATGCTGCCCGCCGGGCCGCACGTCCTCAGCGTCTATTCCGAACAAATCATCGGCGCGGCGCCCTCCAGCGCGCTTCTGCTGGACTGCTCGACCATCGACGTGGAGACGGCGCGCAAGGTCGCCGGCCTGGCCAAGGAAGCGGGCTACGCCTTCGCCGACGCGCCCGTTTCGGGCGGCACGGCCGCGGCTGACGCCGGGACCCTGGCCTTCATGGTCGGCTGCGACGAGGCCGACTTCGCCCGCGTCGAACCGGCGCTGGAGCCGATGAGCCGCATCACCATCCGCGCCGGCGACCACGGCGCCGGGCAGGCGGCCAAGATCTGCAACAACATGCTGCTGGGCATCAGCATGATCGGGACCTGCGAGGCCATCGCCCTGGCCGAGAAGCTGGGGCTCGAACCCGAGCGCTTCTTCGAGATCGCCTCCAAGTCGTCGGGCCAGTGCTGGAGCGTGACCAGCTACTACCCCTGGGCCGGTCCGGTGCCGACCGCCCCGTCGAACCGCGATTATGAAGGCGGCTTCGCCACCGCCATGATGCTGAAGGACCTCAAGCTGGCTCAGGACGCCGCCGCCAAGGCCGGCGCCTCGACGCCGCTGGGCGCCCAGGCCGAGGCCCTCTACGCCCTGTTCAACGGCCTCGGCTACGGCGGCAAGGACTTCTCCGCCATGGTCCAGATGCTGCGCGGGCGGATCGATACGCTGAGCTGAGCCATGGCTTTCCTCCCCATGCCAATGGGGAGGGGGACCACGAAGTGGTGGGGGGCCTGACGACGGCAGAACCAAGCAGCCCCTCCGTCTCGACCGCTCCGCGTCCGATCCACCTCCCCATTGGCATGGGGAGGAAATCACGGGCTTTTCAAAGCTGAGAACCGTTATCAATTAAGGGGTTGAGACGTTTTGTCCTGCGCCTGACATGGACAAGACCGGGCGGCGCGCGCAATTAGGCTCGCAAAGCTGCATAAGCGAAAGAAGCGCCGCCTTGTTCGACTATAAGTCCGCCTTTCAGAACTCTGTGGATCAGGTCCGCAGCGAAGGCCGTTACCGTGTCTTCGCCGATCTGAAGCGGGTGCGCGGGCAATTTCCTCTTGCCCGCCGTCGGCGCGCGGACGGCACGCACCAGGATGTGGTGGTCTGGTGCTCGAACGACTACCTCGGTATGGGCCAGCATCCGGCCGTGGTCGAGGCGATGAAGACGGCGATCGATCTCAGCGGCGCCGGGGCAGGGGGCACCCGCAACATCTCGGGCACCACGCGCTCGGCCGTCGATCTGGAAGCCGAGCTGGCCAGCTGGCACCAGAAGGAAGCCGCCCTGCTGTTCACCTCGGGCTATGTGGCCAATGAGGCGACGCTGTCGACGCTGCAGAAGATTTTGCCGGGCCTGATCATCTTCTCGGACGCGCTGAACCACGCCTCCATGATCGCGGGAATCCGCAACGGCGGCGGCGAACGCCACATCTTCCGCCACAACAACCTCGAACACCTTGAGGAACTGCTGGCGGCCGCGCCGGTCAACGCGCCCAAGCTGATCGCCTTCGAGAGCGTCTATTCGATGGACGGCGACATCGCCGACCTGGCGGGCACCATCGCCCTGGCCAAGAAGTACGGCGCCCTGACCTATCTGGACGAAGTCCACGCCGTGGGTCTGTACGGCGCGACCGGCGCCGGCGTCGCCGAGCGCGACGGCGTGCTGGACGGCATCGACATCGTCGAATGCACCCTGGGCAAGGCCATCGGCGTCATGGGCGGCTATATCGCCGCCGACGCGGTGATCGTGGACGCTGTGCGCAGCTGGGCCTCGGGTTTCATCTTCACCACCAGCCTGCCGCCCGCCCTGACAGCCGGGGCGCTGGCCTCGGTCCGCCACCTGAAAGCGCACCCCGAACTGCGCGAGGCCCATCAGGAGCGCGCCGCCACCCTGAAGCGCCGCCTGACCGAGGCGGGCATTCCCGTCCTGCCCAGCGTCAGCCACATCGTGCCGGTTCACGTCGGCAACCCGGTCCACTGCAAGCTGATCTCGGACATGCTGCTGGAAGAGTTCGGCATCTACGTCCAGCCCATCAACTATCCGACCGTGCCCAAGGGGACCGAGCGCCTGCGCTTCACCCCTCGCCCGATCATGATGATGCGATGATCGACAAGCTGGTCGATGCGATGGACAAGCTGTGGTCCCACTGTAACGTGGCGCGGCGTCCGGTCGCGGCGTGACGGCCGGCGCTGACCTCGGCGAGATCATCGTCGAGTTCGTCCGAAACGGCCCCTATGTGAAATGCTCCGCCGTCCACACGGCCACGGGCGTGGAGGTCTCTGCCATAGGCCCCGCCGCCGAGCCGCGCGCGGTCGAACGCGTAGCGATCGCCAAACTGAAACGAGCGTTGTCACAGCGGTGACCCCTAGATGTTGTGGTGTTCGGCAGCGCGGCCTAGAAGGGAGCGCCGTTTCAGCCTTCAGCCTCCGGGATGCCTCCAGTGACCGCCTTCACGCACGATTCCTATTTCACCAAGAGCCTCGCCGATGCTGATCCGGCGATCTTCAAGGGCATTCAGGGCGAGCTTGGTCGCCAGAAGGAGCAGATCGAGCTGATCGCTTCGGAAAACATCGTCTCTCAGGCGGTGCTGGACGCGCAAGGCTCCGTCCTGACCAACAAATACGCTGAGGGCTATCCGGGTCGTCGCTACTATGGCGGCTGCGAGTTCGTCGACATCACCGAAGACCTGGCCCGCGAGCGCGCCAAGGAACTGTTCGGCGCCGCCTATGTGAACGTCCAGCCCCACTCGGGCGCCCAGGCCAACCAGGCCGTCTTCTTCTCCCTGCTGCAGCCGGGCGACACCTTCCTGGGCATGGACCTGGCCTGCGGCGGCCACCTGACCCACGGCTCGCCCGCCAACCAGTCGGGCAAGTGGTTCCGCCCCGTCACCTACAAGGTGAATGAAGACGACCATCTGATTGATTATGATCACGTCGCGGAAATGGCCCAGAAGGAAAAGCCGAAGCTGATTCTGGCCGGCGCCTCGGCCTACAGCCGCCACATCGACTTCAAGCGCTTCCGCGAGATCGCCGATTCGGTCGGCGCCTATCTGATGGTCGACATGGCCCACTATGCGGGCCTGATCGCCGGCGGCGCCTATCCCGACCCGATGCCCCACGCCCACGTCGTCACCACCACGACCCACAAGACCCTGCGCGGCCCGCGCGGCGGCATGATCCTGTCCAACGACCTGGATCTGGGCAAGAAGATCAACTCGGCCGTCTTCCCCGGCCTGCAGGGCGGCCCGCTTGAGCACGTCATCGCCGCCAAGGCCGTGGCCTTCGGCGAGGCGCTGAAGCCCGAGTTCAAGCTCTACGCCCAGCAGGTGGTCAAGAACGCCCAGGCCCTGGCCGCCGTTCTGGTCGAGCGCGGCCTGGCCATCGTCTCGGGCGGCACCGACAGCCACCTGATGCTGGTCGACCTGCGTCCCAAGGGCGTGACCGGCAAGGCCACCGAGCATGAGCCTCGAAAAGGCGCTGATGACCTGCAACAAGAACGGCGTGCCGTTCGACACCGCGCCCTTCACCGTCACCTCGGGCGTGCGCCTGGGCACCCCGGCGGGCACCACGCGCGGCTTCGGTGAGGAAGAGTTCAAGCAGATCGGCCACTGGATCGCCGACGTCGTGTCGTCGATGAACGGCGGCGACGAAGCCGATCCTGCCGTCGTCGCGGGCGTGGCGGCTCAGGTGCGCGAACTGACCGCGCGCTTCCCGATCTATCGCTAAGAGGTCCATCGGATGAAGTGCCCCTTCTGCGGAAACGCCGACACCCAGGTGAAGGACAGCCGCCCGTCTGACGACGGCGCGGCCATCCGGCGCCGTCGGTCGTGCCCGCAATGCAACGGGCGCTTCACCACCTTCGAGCGGGTGCAGCTGCGCGAACTGGTCATCCTGAAACGGAACGGCCGCCGCACCCTTCGATCGGGACAAGCTGGAACGCTCGCTGGGCATCGCGCTGCGCAAACGCCCGGTCCAGCCCGATCAGGTCGAGCTTCTGGTCAGCCGCATCGTGCGCCAGCTGGAAAGCCTGGGCGAGACCGAGATCCCCTCGCACATCGTCGGCGACTTCATCATGAAGGCGCTGAAGTCGGTCGATGAGGTCGCCTACGTCCGCTACGCCTCGGTCTACAAGGACTTCCGCCACACCAGCGATTTCGCCAATTCCTCGGAGACGAGGGTTTCGACGAGACCAAGTCCGGCCAGGACTGATGCGCCCGCGCGTCACCCTGAAGCTGGCCACGTCGCTGGACGGCCGGATCGCCACGGCCACGGGCGAAAGCCAGTGGATCACCGGGCCCGAAGCCCGTCTGCAAGGCCACCGCCTGCGCGCGATGCATGACGCCATTCTGGTCGGCGTCGAGACCGTGCTGGCCGACGACCCGGAACTGACCGTCCGTCTTCCTTCTCCACTCGGGGAGAAGGTGGCTCGCGTAGCGAGACGGATGAGGGGCTGTGTCATCACGCGAAACGGCTGAAGTCGAGGGCGCGTCCGGCGCCCCCTCATCCGAGCGGCCCCGCCGCCCACCTTCTCCCCGAGGAGAGAAGGAGCCCGTTGAGGGTCGTGCTCGACAGTCGTCTGCGGACCCCGGCGAAAGCCAAGGTCGCATCCGGCAACACCCTGATCCTCACGACCGCCATGCCCCACGCCATTGGCCACGCCGACGTCATCACCGTCACCGCCTCGGACGGCCGCCCCGCCATCCCTGCCATCCTCGACGCGCTCGCCGCCCGCGCCATCACCTCAGTCCTGATCGAGGGCGGGGGCCGGGTCGCCGCCTCCTTCATCCATGCCGGCGCAGTGGACGCCATCGAGTGGTTCCGCGCCCCGATCCTGCTGGGCGGGGAGGGCAGGCCCTGCGTCGCCTCCCTGGCGCTTGCAAAGCTGGCCGACGCCCCCAAGTTCCGTCGTCTGGGCGTCGAGCCTGTCGGAGACGACCTGTGGGAACGCTACGCCCGGGTCTGACGCCTCCGCAGGCGCGATTTCAGACGAATTAGACTAATTAGACTCTGTTTTTTGGGTCCGAAGGGACCGGAGCTTTCATGTTCACCGGCATCGTCACCGACATCGGCCGCGTCCGCAGCGTCCGCCAAACCGACCGCGACCGTCGCTATGAGATCGAGACCGTGTGGGACACGGCCGGAATCGACCTGGGCGCCTCCATCAGCCACGCGGGCTGCTGCCTGACGGTGACGGAAAAGGGCGAGGGCTGGTTCGCCGTCGAGGTGTCGGGCGAGACCCTGTCCAAGACCAAGCTGGGCGATTGGAGCGAGGGCAGCCGCATCAATCTGGAACGCGCCGCCAAGCTGGGCGACGAACTGGGCGGCCATATCGTCTCGGGCCATGTCGATGGTCTGGGTGAAGTGATCTCGATCACGCCCGAAGGCGGCTCGCACCGCATCGTGATCGAAGCGCCCGCGCCCCTGCACAGATTCATCGCCCCAAAGGGCTCAATCACGGTCGATGGGGTTTCCCTGACGGTGAATGGGGTGCATGAGCGCCGCTTCGACGTGAACATTATCCCGCATACGTGGAATGCGACCACCCTCGGCGGCCTGAAGGTCGGCGAAAAGGTCAATCTGGAGATCGACATGCTGGCGCGTTACCTCGCGCGGTGGCAGGAGACCGCATGATGAAACTGGCCGTCCACAATACCGACAGCCCGATCAGCTCGATCGAGGACATTATCGAGGACGCCCGCAACGGCCGCCCCTACATCCTGGTGGACGCCGAGGACCGCGAGAACGAGGGCGACATCGTCATTCCGGCCCAGTTCGCCACGCCGGAACAGATCAACTTCATGATCCGCTATGCGCGCGGCCTGGTGTGCCTGGCCATGACGGCCGAGCGCGCCAAGCAGTTGCGCCTGCCGCCGATGGCCGCCGAGAACCGCGAGAGCATGGGCACGGCCTTCACCATCTCGATCGAGGCCAAGGAAGGCGTCACGACCGGCATCTCGGCCGCTGACCGCGCTCACACGGTCCAGGTGGCCGCCGACCCGTCGCGCACCGCCGACGACATCGTCTCGCCGGGCCACATCTTCCCGCTGGTCGCGCGCGACGGCGGCGTCCTGGTGCGCACCGGCCACACCGAGGCCGCTGTGGACATCAGCCGCATGGCCGGCCTGATCCCCGCCGGGGTGATCTGCGAGATCATCAAGGACGACGGCGAGATGGCGCGGATGCCTGATCTCATCGCCTTCGCCCAGTTGCACGGGCTGAAGATCGGCACCATCGCCGACCTTATCGCCTATCGCCGCCGCACCGAGCGCTTTGTCGAGCGTGTGCTGGAGACGCCGTTCGAGAGCGTCCACGGCGGGCCGTTCAAGCTGATCCTTTACCGCAACACCATCGAGGGCGCGGAGCACGTCGCGCTGGTGCGCGGCGATATCGATCCGGCCAAGCCGACTGTCGTGCGCATGCACCAGATCGACTTCGCCGCCGACCTGCTGGGCCATGTCGAGGCCCGCCAGGACTATATTCCGAAGGCGATGCAGGCGCTGGCGGCCCATGACGGCCCGGGCGTCGTCGTCTTCCTGCGCGACCCCGACCTGCATGGCCTGGCCGAACGGCTCGGCGGCGTGGCCAAGCCCGCGGCGGCGGATCGCTCGCTGAAAGCCTATGGCGTCGGGGCGCAGATTCTGCTCGACCTCGGCGTCAAAGACATGATCGTGATGAGTTCGACGCGACCCAATCCGACGGCGCTTGAAGGCTATGGCCTGCGCATCGTCGGCTGGCGCGACATGGACGGAGAAGACCAATCTTGAACGACCCCACTCGCGTCCTCATCGTTGAGGCGCGCTTCTACGACGAACTGGCCGACGCCCTTCTGGAAGGGGCGAAGGACGCCCTGCGCGCGCAAGGCGTCCAGTATGACGTCGTGACCGTGCCCGGCGCTCTGGAAGTGCCGACCGTGATCGCCATGGCCGAGGAGGCCGGGCGCTATCCGACCGCGCCGCGCTACGACGGCTATGTCGCCTTGGGCTGCGTGATCCGCGGCGAGACCTACCACTTCGAGATCGTCTCGGATCAGTCGGCCGCCGGCATCCGCCACCTGGGCCTCAAGGGCGTGGCTATCGGCAACGGCATCCTGACGACCGAGGACGAGGAGCAGGCCTGGGCCCGCGCCCGCCTCAGCGAGGGCGACAAGGGCGGCTTCGCCGCCCGCGCCTGCCTGGACCTGATCTCTATCCGTAAACGCCTGCGTGGGGGCCTGGCCTCGTGACCGAACCGACCAGCGCCCCGGCGACCGTCGCCGAAGTCATGGCTCAACTGGCCGAGGCTGAAAAAGCCCGCGCCGAGCCGCAGCTGACCAGCCGCCAACGCCGCGCCCGCACGGTCGCCCGTCTGGCCGCCGTTCAGGCCCTGTATCAGATGGAGCTGGCGGGCGAGGGCGTCGACAGCGTCGTGCGCGAGTTCCGCAATCACCGCTTCGACGCCGACATCGACGGCGCCCTCTGGCCGAGGCTGACGAGGACTGGTTCTCCGAGATCGTCCACGGCGTGGTCGAGGATCAGCGCGGCATCGATGAGGCGATCAAGGCGCGCTTGGCCTCCAACTGGCGGCTGGAGCGTCTGGACGCCACGCTGCGGGCTCTGCTGCGCTGCGGCGCGTGGGAGCTGAAGCACAAGCCGGACGTGCCGCGTGAAATCGTCATCGACGAGTACGTCGAACTGGCCAAGGCCTTCTTCGACGACGCGGAGGCGAAGTTCGTGAACGCGGCGCTGGACGGCGTGGCGCGCGATGCCCGCGATTGACGTCGCGGGTGAATTCGAGACCATCCAGCGGCTGCTGAAGCCGCTGGCGCACCCGGAATGGGCGAGGGGCTGGCCGACGACGTGGCCGCGCTGCCCTCGCGACCGGGACACGACCTGGTTCTGACCAAGGACGCGATCGTCGAGGGCGTCCACTTCCTGCCCGACGACCCGCTGGACACGGTGGCGCAGAAGCTTTTGCGCGTGAACCTGTCCGATCTGGCGGCCAAGGGCGCCGAGCCCTTCGGCTACCTGTTGGCCTGTCATTGGTCAGAGCGCTGCGGCTGGCCCGAGCGCGAGGCTTTCGTCGCCGGGCTGCGGCGCGATCAGGCCATTTTCGACATTTTCCTGCTGGGCGGCGACACGGTGAAGACGCCGGGCCCGGCCAGTTTCTCGGCCACAATGATGGGCTGGGCGCCGTCAGGCGCGGCGGTCAGCCGGGCGGGCGCGCGGGCGGGCGATCTGGTCTTCGTCACCGGAACCATCGGCGACGGTTGGCTGGGCCTTCAGGCCGCCCAGGCGACCCTGACGCTGGAGCCCGAACGCATGGACGCGCTGGAGGCCGCCTATCGCACCCCCATGCCGCGCGTGGAGTTCGCGCCCGTCGTTCTGGGCCTCGCCACGGCCAGCGCCGACGTGTCCGACGGCCTTCTGGCCGACGCTGCCCACATCGCCGAAGCCAGCGGCGTGCGACTCGAGATCGATCTGGAGGTGCTGCCGATGTCAGCGGCGGCCCAGGCCTGGTTCGAGGGGCGTGTCGACCCTCAGGCGGCGCTGGAGCTGCTGGCCAGCGGCGGCGACGACTATGAGATCTTGCTGACCGTCCCGGCGGGCGCCGAGAACGCATTGCGCCGCGAGGCCGAGCGCCGCCACCTGCGCCTGACCTGCATCGGCCGCGTGACCGAGGGCAGGGGACTGTCCCCGCGCTATCTGGGGCAGGCCATCACCCCGACCCGCACCGGCTGGACCCACGGCTGAGCGCAACGGAATCCTAACCGGGCACGGCCAGACTGAATTCATGAACCGCCGCGCCCTGATCCTCGCCTTCGCCGGCGCCGCCCTGTCGGGTTCGGCGCTCGCCTCGCCCTCAGCGGAAACGCCCGCCGAGCCCGCGAGCTTTAACCTCACCGGCGTGGGCCTGCCGATCATCGTGGGCGGCCGCGTCCGCAACTACGTCTTTGCAGAACTGAAACTGTATCTGGGCGAGGGCCAAACCCTGGATGCGGTAAGGGCTAAGGAGCCCTATCTGCGCGACGCCCTTGTCCGCGCCGGGCACCGGACCCCTTCGTCCTCGCAGACGACTGGAATCAGTTGGACGCCGCAGCGCTGAGCGCCAGCCTGATCCGCTCGGCCGACAGCCTGATCGGCAAGGGGGCGATCGCCCGTGTCGAGGTCGTCAGCCAGGCCGCGCGCCGCCGCACGACTGTGCGCGCCCTCTGAAAGAGCGCTGTTGCGCCACGGCTCTGCTTTTGGCACGATTTAGCCGCAATTCCCGAGGGGCGTGAATTTACGTCTGTAAGCGCACGGGGGACCGGAAGGCGGCCGAGAGGCGACAACGCCCGTAGCGCAGCCCATGGATCCGCGCGTCTAGTTGCATAGGGCTTGGAAACGCCATGACGTCATATCTTTGGCTGGTCATCGCGGCCGGCGCTTTGGGGGTGCTTTACGGAGCCGTCCAGACCGCCGCCCTGATGAAGGCCGACAGTGGTAATGAACGGATGCGTGAGATCGCCGCGGCGATTCAGGAAGGGGCATCCGCCTATCTGAAGCGTCAGTACACAACGATTGGCATTGTAGGGGTCGTGATCTTGGTCGCGGCCTTTTTTCTTATCGGGATCTGGGCGGCGCTCGGCTTCCTGATCGGCGCCGTCCTGTCGGGCGCGGCGGGCTATGCGGGGATGCTGATCTCCGTGCGCGCCAACGTCCGCACGGCCCAGGCCGCATCGCAGAGCCTGTCCAAAGGACTAGACCTGGCCTTCCGCTCCGGCGCCATCACCGGCATGTTCGTGGCGGGCGGCGCTCTTCTGGGCGTGTCCGGCTACTACGCCTTCATGACCCAGGGAATGGGCCACGCCTCCACCAGCCGCGAGGTCATCGACGGCCTTGTGGCGCTGGGCTTCGGCGCCTCTCTGATTTCCATCTTCGCGCGACTGGGCGGCGGCATCTTCACCAAGGGGGCCGACGTCGGCGGCGACATGGTCGGCAAGGTCGAGGCCGGCATCCCTGAGGACGACCCCCGCAACGCCGCCACCATCGCGGACAATGTGGGCGACAACGTCGGCGACTGCGCCGGCATGGCCGCCGACCTGTTCGAAACCTATGCCGTCACCACGGTGGCGACCATGGTGCTGGCGGCCATCTTCTTCCGCAACCAGCCCTATGTCGACGTGCTGATGCTGCTGCCGCTGGCGATCTGCGGCGTCTGCATCGTGACGTCGATCATCGGCACCTTCTTCGTCCGTCTGGGCAAGAGCGGCAACATCATGGGGGCCCTGTATCAAGGGCTGATCGTGACCGGCCTGCTGTCGCTGGTCGCCGTCTGGTGGGTGATCAACCAGCTTCTACCGGGGGCGGTCGAAACCTCGGGCGGGTTGCTGATTCAGCCGATGAGCCTGTTCTGGGCCGGCGTCGTCGGCCTGCTGGTCACGGCGGCCATCGTGGTCATCACCGAATACTACACCGGCACGGGCTTCCGTCCGGTGAAGTCGGTGGCCAACGCCTCGGTCTCGGGGCACGGCACCAACGTGATCCAGGGCCTGGCCATGTCGCTGGAATCCACGGCGCTTCCGGCCCTGACCATCATCGTCGGCATCGTCGCGGCCTTCCAGTTGGCGGGCCTGTTCGGCATCGCCATCGCCACCACGACCATGCTGGGCGTGGCGGGGATGATCGTGGCGCTGGACGCCTTCGGACCGGTCACGGACAACGCGGGCGGCATCGCCGAGATGGCGGGCCTGCCGCCGGAAGTGCGCGTCTCGACCGACGCCCTGGACGCCGTGGGCAACACCACCAAGGCCGTGACCAAGGGCTACGCCATCGGTTCAGCAGGCCTGGGGGCGCTGGTTCTGTTCGCCGCCTATGTGGAGGACCTGAAGTTCTTCGCAGCCGAGGCTCAGCCGGGCAGCTTCTTCTACGGTCTGGGGGAGGTCGCGTTCGATCTGTCCAACCCCTATGTCGTGGTCGGCCTGCTGTTCGGCGGCTTGCTGCCCTTCCTGTTCGGAGGGCTGGCGATGACGGCGGTGGGCCGCGCCGCCGAGGCCGTCGTGGCCGAGGTGCGTCGTCAGTTCCGCGAGAACCCCGGAATCATGACGTTCGAGACGAAGCCGGAATACGGCAAGGCGGTGGACATCCTGACCAGCGCGGCCATCCGCGAGATGATCGTGCCCAGCCTGCTGCCGGTGCTCTCGCCGATCGTCCTGTTCGTCGTCATCCTGTTCATCCAGCCGGACAAGGCCAACGCCTTCGCTGCGCTGGGGGCCATGCTGATGGGGGTGATCGTGACGGGCCTGTTCGTCGCCATCTCCATGACGTCGGGCGGCGGCGCCTGGGACAACGCCAAGAAGCTGATCGAGGAAGGCTTCACTGACAAAAACGGCGTGGTTCACGGCAAGGGCTCGGAAGCGCACAAGGCCGCCGTCACCGGCGACACTGTGGGGGATCCCTACAAGGACACCTCCGGCCCGGCGGTGAACCCGATGATCAAGGTCACCAACATCGTGGCGCTGTTGCTGCTGGCGGTGCTGGCGAGCGGCAAGATCGTCTGACAGCGCTCAGCTGGAACTGAAAGCGCCCCGGAGAGCGATCTCCGGGGCGTTATCTTTTGCGCCCTATGCTCGCGACGCGGTCGCTCGCGGCTTTAGGGCGACTGTATGCTGTGGCCGTTAGTCCGGGCGGCGCTGACCAGGAACGTCGTCTTCGGTGCGCGGCAGTTGGCCGCGGCCGACGTTGCCGAGCAGTTGCTCGAGGATGGTCAGCTGGCGGCCGCGCGTCGGGGTCTCGCGGCTCTCCATGGCGATCTGGCGGCCGTCTTCCAGGCCCAGATTGCGCACCGTGGCGACCTTGCCGTCCGCCTCGTTGAAGGTGATCTCCGTCACCGTGCGCTGCGACACCTTCGGCTTGTTGTAGGTGTAGCGCTGGGTCGTCTGGGTCAGATAGTACCAGACGTTCTCCGCCTCAAAGGTCGAGGCCGTGGAGGGCGTGCCCAGCTTTGTCAGCACGGTCTCCCGCGTGTCGACGCCAGCCTCGATATCCTGAGGTTTGACGTCCACGGCCTGAAAGCCCTGGGTGGCGACGACTGGCGCGCAGGCGCCGGCGGCGGCGGCGAGCGAGGCGGCGATGATGAGCGACGTAAAACGGGGCATCGGCGATGGGCCTCAAGAAATAAGGTCTTTGACCTAACCGTCGCTGCGTCCTAGTGCAACGGCGCGGCGGAAAAGGGGCCGTGAAATCCTATGTTCAAGACACTCTTCAAGCGCCAGACGCAAGATCGCCATGTCCAGGCCCTGTACGCCCTGGCCGTCGATCAGGCCCGCCAGCCTGATTTTTACACGCGCCTGGGCGTTGCGGACCGCATCGACGCGCGTTTCGAACTCTACACCCTGCATGTGCTGCTGCTGTTCGTGCGGCTGAAGCAGGACGGAGAGCGTGGCGCTGACCTGTCCCAGAAGCTGTTCGACGCCTATGTGTCGGCGCTGGACAACGTGCTGCGCGAACTGGGCGTGGGCGATGTCTCGGTGGGCAAGAAGATGCGCAAGCTGGGCGAAGCCCTCTATGGCCGCATGAGCGCCTATGAAAAGGCGCTGAGGGCAGGGGATCACGAGGGCCTTCAGGCCTCGATCGCCCGCAATGTCTTTGAGAGCGAAGACGCCGCCGCTGGCGCGGCCCTGGCGCGCTACACCATCGATTCGCATGAAAGGCTGGCCCGACAGCCGTCGGCCGCCGTGGAAAAGGCGCCGGACTGGGCGATGATCGTCGCATGACCCTTCCTGCTCTCCCCTATAGCGAACCTATCCGCCTGCATCAGGTCGGCGTTTCCCTGAGCCGTCGGCTGGAACCGGACGACGCAGCGCGCGCGCGGATCGCGCGGGCGTTGAGCCTGAAGTCGCTCGACCGATTCGTCGCCGATATGGAGATCGTCCCCACCGTGTCGGGTTGGCGCATGGAAGGCCGGGTCCAGGCTGACGCCGTTCAGGCGTGTGTCCTGACGCTAGAGCCGCTGCCTGTCGCCATCGACGAGAAGTTCTCGATCAACCTGACCGAAACGGCCCGAGATTCAGGCCAACGAGGAAGGCGAGATTGATCTCGAGGCTCGACGACGACTCGGCCGACGTGGTGGAGAATGGTCAGATCGACCTGGGCCAGTATGCCGTCGAGCAACTGGCTCTGCATCTGGATCCCTACCCCCGCAAGGAAGGCGCGGTGTTCCAACAGCCGCCGGAGCCCGGAGAAATCTCGCCCTTTGGCGTGCTCAAGGCGCTTAAGCCAAACGGCCAGACCGACAAGAGTTGACCTAAGGTCGCTCAAGCCTCATCCACGGTGCGACATTTTCGTCCGCTCGCCTTAAACTGATGCGCCGCGGCAAGACGGCGACGGAGTCGATTTTCACTTGGCATCACCGATACTGATCTCGCTCGACGCCATGGGCGGGGACCATGGGCCTTCCGTCGTGGTGGGGGGCGTAAAGGCTTACATCGACCGTTACGGCGGCGAAGGCGTTCGTTTTCAACTGCATGGCGACGAGACGGCGATCCGCGCCGAGGTCGCGCGTAATGGCCTGCCGGCGGATGTCTGCGAAATCCGCCACACGGACAAGGTCGTGGGCATGGACGAAAAGCCCGCCCAGGCCATGCGCCGGGGCAAGGGCTCCAGCCTGTGGAACGCCATTGAGGCGGTCAAGCTCGGCGAAGCTCAGGCCGCCGTGTCGGCCGGCAACACCGGCGCCCTGATGGCTATCTCGAAGCTGCTGCTGCGTATGGCGGTGGACGGGCTGGAGCGGCCCGCCATTGTCGCCAGCTGGCCGACGAAACGCGGCTTCACCGCCGTGCTCGACGTCGGCGCGAACATCGGCAGCGATGCGCGTCAGCTGGTCGAGTTCGCCATCATGGGCGAGGCTTTCCAGTCGGCCGTCCACGGCGTGGAGAAGCCTACCGTCGGCATTCTGAATGTCGGCTCCGAAGACATGAAGGGTCATGAAGAGGTTCGCGAGGCCCATGCCGTCCTGCGCACCGATGCGGTGCCTGTGAACTACACTGGCTTTGTCGAGGGCCACGATATCGCCGCCGGCACGGTGGACGTGGTGGTGACCGACGGCTTCACCGGCAATGTGGCCTTGAAGACGGCCGAAGGCACGGCCCGGTTCATTTCCGGCCTGCTGAAAGAGGCTTTGACCTCGGGCCCGATGGCCAAGATGGGCGCCTTGATCGCCATGCCCGCGCTGAAGAAGATGGCGCGCCGCATCGACCCCAGCAGCGTCAACGGCGGCCCCCTGCTGGGCCTGAACGGCATCGTGGTGAAGAGCCACGGCGGCGCCACGGCCGAGGGTTATGGAAACGCCATCCGTGTGGCTGTCGATCTGGCCCGGAGTGATTATCTGACCAAGGTCAGCGCCAATTTCGCGCGTCTGTCGGCCGTTCTGGATACGGCTGAGGCCGCGTCCGACAAAGAGCAAACGGGAGAGATCCAGTCGTGAGCGTCATCCGCAGCGTCGTCACCGGGGTCGGCTCCTTCCTGCCCGAACAGGTCGTCACCAACGCCGATCTGACCAAGATCGTCGACACCTCAGACGAGTGGATCATCGAGCGCACCGGCATTCGCCAGCGCCACAAGGCCCGTGACGATGAGCCGACCAGCGATCTGGCGCTCAAGGCGGCCGAGCGCGCCCTGGCTGACGCCGGCAAGACGGCGGCGGACGTCGATCTGATCATCGTCGCCACGACCACCCCGGACCAGACCTTCCCCGCCACGGCCGCCATCGTCCAGCGCAAGCTGGGCGCCCCGGTCGGCATCGCCTTCGACGTTCAGGCGGTTTGCTCAGGGTTCGTCTACGCCATGAGCATCGCCGACGGCTTCGTCGCGCGCGGCCAGGCCAAATGCGCCCTGGTCATCGGCGCCGAGGAAATGACCCGACTGATGGACTGGACGGACCGCACCACCTGCGTCCTGTTCGGCGACGGCGCCGGCGCCTTCGTGCTGGAGCCCGGCGAAGGGCAGGGGACCAAGGATGATCGCGGCGTGCTGGGCTTCGCCCTGCGCTGCGAGGGCGCCAAGTCCGACATGCTCTACGTCGATGGCGGTCCCGCCACGACCGGCACGGTCGGCCACCTGCGGATGCTGGGCAATCAGGTGTTCCGCCACGCCGTGGTCAACATCGCCGAGGCGATCACCGCTGCCGCCGAGGTTGCGGGCGTCGATATCCCCGAGATCGACTGGTTCGTGCCGCACCAGGCCAATCAGCGCATCATCAAGGGCGTCGGCGACCGCCTGGGCCTGGACGAGGACAAGGTCATCTCGACCGTGGCCATGCACGCCAACACCTCGGCCGCCTCCATCCCGCTGGCGATGGACGTCGCCATCAAGGACGGACGCATCAAGAAGGGCGATCTGGTGCTGGTCGAAGCGATGGGCGGCGGCCTGACGTGGGGCGCCTGCGCCTTCCGATTCTAGATTTTCATTGAGGGCTTTGATTTTCATTCATTTTGCCCTTCAATGCCCCGCCATTGGAAAGCGGGGAGATGCCAGTGTCCCAGACCCTTACTCGGGCTGATCTGTGCGAGGCCGTTCACGAAGAGGTCGGCCTATCGCGCCAGGAATGTTCCGGCATGGTCGAGCGGACGCTTGAATTGATCGTCGAGTCGCTTGAACGCGGCGAGACGGTCAAACTGTCTGGCTTCGGCGTCTTCCAGGTGCGCGAAAAGCGCGCTCGCATGGGGCGCAACCCCAAGACCGGCGAACCCGCCGCCATCAACCCCGTCGCGTCATCAGCTTCCGGGCCTCTCAGATCATGAAGGGCCGGGTGCACGACGCCGTCGTAGAGACCTGAGTTCATTGGCCAAAAGCCCTAGCGCCTTCCGCACGATCTCCGAAGCCGCCGAAGAAGTCGGCGCGCCTCAGCATGTTCTGCGCTTCTGGGAGACGAAGTTCGATTTCATCGTCCCGGTAAAGCGGGCGGGCGGACGGCGTTTCTATCGCCCGGATGATGTGATGGTGCTGAAGGCCGTTCGACGTTTGCTGCATGACGAGGGCCTGACCATTCGCGGCGTCCAGCGCCTGGTGAAGGATCAGGGCCTGGCGCGCGTGGCCGCCTATGGCGACCCTAACTCAACGCTAGAAATCGATTCGGGTCTTTCACCTGCGCTTGAGGCCTCGGCTGTTTCGCCAGCACCGGATCATGACCGCTTGAGGCGCGTTTTAACCGAGCTGGAAGCTGCGCATGCGCGGCTTGAGGCGGTTCTGCGCCGATAGGGCGGAAGTTGTTGTCGATAATGCGTTTTAGGGTTTGCGGAGCGGCAAACCCCCGTCTATACGGAGCGCCTTCGGAGCGTGGCGCAGCCTGGTAGCGCACTTGACTGGGGGTCAAGGGGTCGCAGGTTCGAATCCTGTCGCTCCGACCATTTCAGGTTTTGGCCTGATCTGTGGATTTACGGGCGGTCTCGCATCAGCGGGGCCGCCCGTTCCGCATATACACTTCGCAGAGGCGGTGCGTTTACATCGCCAGTGGCCGATAAAAGCCGCCGGTTGGCATCTGCCTAGGGGCGCAAGATCCATAAAGGGCGACCAGATCTGCATGACCGCCGGATCATGGCGTCCTGCAACTTGGAGCGCCCGCCTCCAGGGTAAGGCGTCGGCGTTGATCCACTGGCGGGAATAATAGGCCGCCGAGTTGATCCGTTCGATCCCACCTCGCGTAAATCGGCTGCTGTCCAGCAAGGCAGCTCGTTTTTCGTGCCAACGAGATGTCACGTTGGCTCGTCCGTGACGTGCGACCGTCGCCTCGCGTCGTCGGCGTCTAGAAAGAGGGATGAAGAATGTTCAGGACGATTTTGCTCTCGAGTGTTGTCGCGCTTTCCGCCGCGGGCGCGGCCCAGGCTCAAACCGCGCCGGGCCGCTGGACGGTCAGCCTGGAAGCCGGCGCCGAGTTCCCGACCGGGGGCGACGTGCATGGCGGGGCGACCGCAGCGGTGCCGGACCTCGGCCCCCTCAATCCCGCTCTGGCCGGGGTGAACGCTGAACTGCGCATCCAGTCGCGCAGCTTCGACGATATCTACGGAGAGGGCATGAACCTGGGCGCCGAGTTCGCCTATGGCATGAGCAACAACGCCGAGGTCTTTGGATCGGTGCGCTACATGCAGGCTGACGAGGGCCGGGTGCAGGTGGGCGGCGCCTTCGTGCCGGCCCTGGCCACGACCCTGCCGGTGTACGGTACCTTCGGCGAATACAAGGCCTATGCCCTGGAAGCGGGCTACCGCCAGTATTTCGGCGCGGGCGCGCTCAAGCCCTACGTCGCCGGCCGTCTGGGCGCGGTCTTCACTGACAAGATCAACGCCACGTTTGAGATCCCGGACGCCGCCATCACCATCGCTGACGCGCCCTTCTACGACAGCTCCACCAGCTTCACGGCGGGTCTGGACGTCGGTCTGTCCTACGCCTTCAACGACCGGGTGTCGGTGCAGGCCGAGACGGGGGTTCGCTATATCTCCAGCCTCAGCGACGACGACAGCGCCATCGGGGGTCTGGGGCTAGCGTCGATCAACGGCGTCGGCGACCGCACCTATGTGCCCGTGACCCTGCGGGCCAAGTTCGCCTTCTGAGTCCAGGCCCCGGGGTCGACAACCGGCTCCGGGGCTTTACCTCTCGGGCGCTAAGCCGCCTGTCGCGCGGCGCCCACAGGCTTGCCGATCCATGGCGATCGCCGCAGGATCGTTCCGTCGCGGATCGCGATCGTCAGAGACCCTTCATGCGGCCCAATCGAAAACAGTTCATCGTCCTCGCCGTGGCCGTCCTGGTGGGACTGTCCGTGACGGCGGCCATCCTGTTGCGTCGCCCGCCCGAGGTGGCGGTGGCGACGGTCAAGCCGCAGACGGTGGAGCTTGGCCTCTCGGTGGTGGGGCGGGCGCGGCCGATGGATCTGGTCCAGGTGGCGTCGCCCAATCCGGGGCAGGTGGTGCGCCTGATGCACGACGACGGCGACCGCGTCGCCGCCGGCGACCCGCTGGCCGTCATCCTCGCCTCCGTAGAACAGGCCCAGACCGAGGCCGATCTGGCGCGTTCACGCGCCGCCCGCGCCGAGGCCGCCGACGCTCGTCTGAAATACGAGCGCACCCGAACGCTGAACGAGCGGGGTTTCGCCGCGCCGGCTGCGCTGGACGCCGCGCGAACCAGCCTGCAGGCCGCCGAGGCCAATGTCGCCGCCGCCGCCGCCGCCGTGCGCGCCTCCGCCGAACGCGCGCGAGAGTTCACCATTCGCGCGCCAATGAGCGGGATCGTGCTGGTGCGGCCCATCGACAATGGCCAGGTGGTGGCTGCGGGCGAGACCCTGTTCGAACTGGGATCGGCGGCCGGCGTTGAAATCCGCGCCGAGGTCGAGGAAGCCTACGCCGACGCCATCCGTCCCGGCATGGCCGCCCGCGCGTCCCTGTCCGGGACCTCCACGATATTCGCCGCCCGCGTGACCGAGGTCTCGCCCCAGGTCGACGCGGCCACGGGCGGTCGGCTGGTGAAGCTGGCCCGAGGCGGGCCCTCCCTGTCGCCCGGACGTTCAATCGACGTGACGATCGTCGTCGGACAGCGATCCGGCGCCATCGTACTGCCGCGCAACGCCGTAGCGGACGCCACCGCCGCGCCCAAGGTCTATGTGGTCGACGCCGACGACATCGTGCGCGAACGCGCGGTCGTGGTGGCGCGGTGGCCTACGGTCAACGCCCTGATCGAGCGCGGCCTGGCGGCGGGCGACCGCGTGGTTCTGGACCCCGCCTCGGCGCGGGCGGGCGCCCGCGTCCGACCCGTAGCGCCCAAGACGGAAGACTGAGGCCGTGTTCGCCCTCAAGGTCGCGCGGCGGTATCTGCTGTCCAACCCCAGCCAGACCTTGCTGCTGATCGCGGGGGTGGCGCTGGGGGTGACGGTGTTCGTCTTCATCACCGCCCTGATCGCGGGTCTGGCCGTGCGGCTGACCGATCAGGTCACGGGCGACAGCGCCCATGTCAGCCTGGAGCCGCCGACGCGCGTGGCGCGGGTTCTGGCGGGACCGGACTTGCCAGTGGAATCGGTCGCCCTGGTGTCCACCTTCCAGCGCAAGCAGATCCGCGACTGGCCGATGATCGTGCAACTGCTGCGGGCCAACCCCGCCGTCTCGGCCATCAGCCCGCAGATTTCGGGCAGCGCCTTCCTGGTGAAGAGCGAGGCGGTGTCGCCGGTGTCGATCCTGGGCGTGGACCCCCAGGGCATCGACGCCATCTCCCAGATCACGCCGAAGATCATCAGCGGCGACGGCGATCTGGGCGCGGACGGCCTGTTGATCGGGGTGCGCATGGCCGAGGATCTGGGCCTGAGCGCAGGGCAGTCCATCCTGCTGCGGACCGACCGCGGCGTGGAGCGTCAGTTGACGGTGAAGGGCGTATTCCGCACCGGCTTGCAGAGCCTGGATGAAAGGGTGGCCTTCATGTCGCTGCAGACGGCCCGCCCCTTGTTCGTCCTGCCCGAAGGCGTGACCAATATCGAGGTCAAGCTGAAGAACCCGGACGACGCCCGCGCGGTCGCGCGTTTTCTGGCCGATGCGACGGGGCTGCGCGCCACGCCCTGGCAGGAAAAGAACCTGAGCCTGGAGGACGCGCTGACGGCGCAGGGGCAGACCGGAACCCTGATCCAGATCTTTTCGCTGATCTCCATCATCATCGGCGTGGCCAGCGCCCTCGTCCTGTCCGCCTACCGACGGCGCGGCGAGGTCGGCATCATGCGCGCCTTCGGCGTGCCGGGCGGCTTCATCCTGTGGGTCTTCCTGCTTCAGGGCCTGATCATCGGCCTGGTCGGCGCCCTGATCGGCTGCGCCAGCGGCTACGGCCTGTGTCTCTGGCTGCAGGGGATCGTCAAGCCTGACGGAACCTCGGCCCTGCCCATCGCGCCGGAGCAGGGCGGCTATGTCGCGGCCTTGGTGCTGACCACCCTCGGGGCGGTGATCGCCTCGATCCTGCCCGCCCGTTCGGCCTCCCGGGTCGATCCGCTGGAGGCGATTCAGCAATGACGCGCGTGCTGCAAGCGCGGGGGATCGAAAAGGTATTCCGCAACGGGGAGGAAGAGACCCGTGTGCTGAAAGGCGTCGACCTGGATCTGGACCGGGGTGAGCTGGTCGCCCTGCTGGGGGCGTCTGGGTCGGGCAAGTCGACCCTGCTGTCGATCATCGGCCTGTTGCTGCGCCAGTCGGCGGGCGCCCTGTCGATCAGCGGCGAAGCCGTGGACGGTCTGTCCGAGGCCCGCCGGGCGCGGTTCCGCAACGAGCGGCTGGGCTTCGTCTTCCAGTTTCATCATCTGCTGCCCGACTTCACCGCGATGGAGAACGTCGCCTTTCCCGCCGCCGCGCCCGCCGGGGATTTCGCGCCAGATGCGCGACCGCGCGCGGGGCCTGCTGGCGCGGGTGGGGCTTGAGGATCGCATCGACTTTCCAGCCACGCGCCTGTCCGGCGGCCAGAAGCAGCGCGTCGCCATCGCCCGCGCCCTGATGAACCAGCCGGACCTGATCATCGCCGACGAGCCCACGGGCAACCTGGATCGCGACTCGGCCGACCGCGTGCTGGACCTGATGCGCGAGGTGAACCGGGAGGAGGGGCGACCTTCCTGATCTGCACCCATGACGAGGGCGTCGCCGCTCGCTGCACCCGCCGCCTGATGCTCAGCGACGGGCTGCTGATCTCAAATGACGTGGTCGGACACGAGATTCGCGCCGACCTGCCTCATTCCTGACCCTGATGGCGGGGCATGGCCGCCGCTCTGATTCAAAGGACCAGACAATGACCTTTTCCCTCTCCCTTCTGGCAGCCGCCGCCTTCATCAGCGCGGCTCCGGTGCAAGACGCCCCGGCGGCGGCCAACGGCGTTCTGGTTCGTCAGGATGTCTCTCTGGACCTGGCCAATCGGCTGCTGGACGGCGTGCTGTCCACCTGCCACGCCCAGGGCCGGTCGGCGGTGGCGGCGGTGGTCGACCGCAGCGGCAACCTCGTCGCCTTGCAGCGCGACGACGTCGTCGGTCCGCACAACACCCTGGCGGCGCAGCGCAAGGCCTATACGGCGCTGTCGACCAAAACCGCGACCAGCGTCCTGGCCGAACGGGCGCGCAACGACCCGACGTCCCAGAACCTCAACACTTTGGACGAACTGCTGCTTCTGGGCGGCGGCGTGCCCTGATCGTCGACGGTCAGGTCATCGGCGCCCTGGGCGTGGCGGGGGCCGGCGGTGCGGCCGGCGACGAGGGCTGCGCCATGGCGGCCATCCGCCAGCATCTGAAATAGAAGCGTCAGGTAACGTCTCGCAGACTGGCTCGGGGCTTTATCTTCGACGCCTAACAATTGACGATAGTCAAACCCTGTTGTCGGCTTGAGTGGGATCGTGGCTGGCAGTTCAGGACGCGTCCAAGTCGCTGGTGGTTAGACCTGCGGTTGGCCGTGATTGACGGTGAAATGTCGTTATGCCGCACAAGGTTTTTCCGCTTCATATCCTGGCGGACGCTCCCCACGCTCGCCTGGTAGTGCATCGATCAGAGCATCCCTCCCGGTTCGAGACTGCGGAGGCGCTGGACCACGTCTCGGCGCTGGCGGCCCGGCGTGCGGAGATACGATCGCACCCGCCCGGAAGCGCCCATGAAAGCGCCCAGCCCGGCGGCCATCGGGTCGGCCCAGAGGACCGCGTCCGACAGGAAAAAGCTGCCTTCATGGACGAGGTGGCCGATGAAGCGGTCCGCCTTGCCGCCCGCCATGCCACGGACAAGGTCGTGATTGTCGCACCGCCGCGCTTGGCCCCGGTGTTGCGAAAAGCGATCGGCGACCGACTGGTGGTGTCGGCCGAAGTCCACCGAGATCTGATCAAGGTCGCCGACCGTGATCTTGGCGCGTGGTTGTCCCCGGAGATGCTGCGTCCCGATGACTGAAGCAGGCATGGATCGGGGCAGCGCATGAGCATCAACCTCGCCTTTCACGGTGCGGCGGAATGCGTCACGGGATCCTGTATGCTGGTGGAGAGCGGGGGCGCGCGCTTCCTCGTGGATTGCGGGATGTTCCAGGGCTCCAAGTCGCTCAAGGCCCTGAACCACGAGCCCTTTCCGTTCGAAGCGGACTCGATCGACGCCGTCCTGCTGACCCATGCCCACATCGATCACTCCGGCCTGCTGCCCAAGCTGGTCAAGGCGGGCTATCGCGGCCCAGTCTACGCCACACGGGCCACGCGCGATCTTTGCGAGGTGATGTTGGCCGACGCGGCCGAAATCCAGGAAGGCGACGTCGCCCACCTGAATCGCCGCAATCAGAGACGGGGCATCGGCGGGGTTGAGCCCATCTATTCAACGGCCGATGTCGCGCCGACGCTCAGACTGTTTCAGACCGTCAAGTTCGGCGAAACGATCGGTCCGCTGCCGGGAATCCAGGCTCGATGGTGGCCTGCCGGACATCTGCTGGGCGCCGCCTCAATCGAGGTTGAGCTTCATGAGGAAAAGGGCCCGGTGCGGTTGTTGTTCTCGGGCGATCTGGGGTCCGGTCATCAGCCCTTGCTGCCCACGCCGGAGGGTCCGGTCGGGGCCGATCATGTGATCCTGGAATCCACCTATGGCGATCGCGTTCGCCAGCCCCTTACGCCTGAAGAGCGCCGGGCGCTTCTGGCCAAGGAGATGCATGACGCCAAGGCGGCCGGGGGCCGTTGCTGATGCCGAGTTTCGCCGTCGGCCGGGCGCAGGAACTGATCCTGGATCTGCTGGCGGTGATGCGCGACGAACCGGAGCTGGCGACCGAAATCTTCCTGGACTCGCCGCTGGCGATCGAAGCGACCGACGTCTTTCTGAGACGCGGATGGAATGTCGAGGCGGAAGAGAACCCATATCTTGAGCTTCGCGACGCCGCGCGTCTTCACTATCTGATGCGGCCTCAGGATAGCGACGGGCTGGAGCGCTTGCGCGACTGGCACATCATTCTGGCGGGCAGCGGCATGTGCGACGCGGGCCGCATCAGGCGGCACCTGAAACGATTGCTCTGGCGCCGTGAGACGACGGTTTTGATCACCGGTTTTCAAGCGGTGGGAACCCTGGGACGGGTGTTGTTGGAAGGGCGACGACTGGTCCGCATCCAGGGGGATGACGTGCGGGTCAATGCGCGCATACGCGAAATCGACGCCTATTCGGCTCATGCGGACGCCGAGCAGCTGGTGGCATGGCTCAAGAGCCGCATGCCGGTGACGGGAAAGGTCTTCCTGACCCATGGCGAGCCTGACGCGCGTTCCGGCCTGGCGTCGCGTCTCATGCAGGCGGGCGTGCAGGGCGACGCCATCATCATGCCGATGCTGGATTCGGCGTTCGCCCTCACGGCGGCAGGGGCCGAGCCTCTGGGCGGCGCTGGGCGGCTGATGCCTGGTGCGGCGGGTCGGCCGGACTGGCGCAACGGGCGCGCTGCGCTTCTGGGAGACATCAACGAGGCCCTGCAAGGCGCGCCTGACGACGAGGCTCGCGAGGCCCTGCTTGCAAGATTGCGCGACGTTCTGGAGGCGCCGTCCCGTCCTGACAACCCTCGCGCACCGGCGGCTGAAAGGAGGGTCTGATGAAGCAGGTTCTGATCGTAAGCCATCCCCGGGTTGGAAGCTTCACCACGGCCATGGCGGAGGCCTACGCTGTGGCCGCCAGAGATGAAGGCGGCGAGGTGATCGTGCGCGATCTCTACCGCCAGGGTTTCGATCCCCTGCTGCACGCCGACGAACTGCCTGGCGACGAGGGCGCTCGGGCGCGTCAGGACGTGATGGCCGAACGCGCAGCCATCGGCGACGCTGACGTCTTCGCCCTGTTCTATCCGCTTTGGTTCAATGCGCCGCCGGCCATGCTCAAGGGCTACGTCGAGCGCGTGTTCGGCATGGGGTTCGGCTATTCGCGGTTCGGACTCCGCGGCAATGAGCCCCTCCTTTCAGGTCGCCGACTGGTCAGCTTCACCAGTTCCGGCCCCCAGCATTGGGTGGAAAGCAGCGGCGCGTGGGACGCCATGCGCAAGCATTTCGACGATCATTTGGCGGCCGTTACCGGGCTGGAGCTCATCGGCCACCACAACATCGGCGGTGTGACGTCTGGCCTGAGGGAGGACGTCGTAGAACGGCACGCTCAAGCGGTGGCCGCGACAGCCAGGCGGATCGCTCACGGCGGTCGTTGATCCCTGTGAACGGACAGGAGGAGCTGATGGGACTGAAGCTGATCGTAGTGCTGGCGTCGGGCAGGGAGCGGGACGAACGAGCGATAAATTTCGGGGCCCAGATGGCCGTCGAACATGACGCGAAGGTCGAGATCCTGCCGGTCTACTCAGACTCGGCTGCCGATATGATCGCCATGGGCGCGGCCGTGGGAGCGGCTCTATCCCAAACGGTTATCGATGAACTCCTGGCGGCCGAAGGAGAGGTGCAACGTCGCATAGCGACGGTCGCGCGCCTGGTGGCCGCCAAGAGGGCGCCGCTTTTGGCTTCGGCGACGGCGGCTCCCGGATCTCGGTCCTCGCGCGGAAACTTCAACCAGCCTTGGCCTTGGCGCGAAGGACGGCATTGGCCGATCTGGTGGTGCTCGCTCATGATCAATCCGGGGACAGCCCCATGCGTCGCCATCTGGGGGAGTTGCTGTTGACCCTGGGTGCGCCGGTTCTGGTAGCGAGGGGCGACGGCGAGGGCGGTGTCGCAGGCGCCGCCGCCATCGCCTGGGATGGGAGTCGTCAGGCAGGTCGCGCAATCCGCGCCAGCCTTCCCATACTGCAGCGGGCCAGCTCAGTTCACGTGGTTCAGTGCCCGACGGGGCTAGATTTCCAGGTCAACGATCCCGACATCGGGCGGTTGAAGGACTATCTCGACCTCTACGGCGTCGGTATCGACGACGTAGAGCTTGCCGAAGGCGACGACGAAGGGGCGGCTCTGCTGTCGCTGGCGCAAAGCCGCGGGGCCGCGCTGTTTGTGGCTGGAGCATGGGGCCGCTCGAGGGTGCGCGAGACCATCTTCGGCGGGGCGACGCGAACCTTCCTACAGAAGGATGAAGGTCCCAGCCTGCTGTTGGCTCACTGACCGCTGCCGATCCGGAGGCGCCCCGAGTGTGATCGCGTTCAGGCAGAGGCCAGGCGCAGCAGCCGAAAACGCTTTAGGATACTGAACTCGCGGCAGGAGGCGAAGACGACGATCTCCTCCTCCTGGAAGCGACCCAGGACGCGTGAGACGGTTTCCAGCGCCAAACCCAGATAGTCCGCCATATCCTGACGGCTCATGGGCAGGGCCGCCTGATGCGCAGGGCCGGCGCGGGCCAGATCCAGGAGGAAACTGGCGATTTTCTCCTCGGCAGAGCGACGCCCCAGCATGGCCAGGTGCTGATTGGCGCGGCTCAGTTCCTGCAGGGCGGTTTCGATGATGACCCGTTGCGTGGCCGTCTCTCGACGGATCGACCTGATCCGCGTGGGCCGAATGGCTTCCGCTGCAAAGAGGCGCTCCTCCTCCGCTTCCAATCCGAAGAGTTCGCCAGGGTAGTAGAAGCCGCCAATCTGACGACGGCCATCGGCGGAATGCCGAACGGTGCGCACCGCGCCGGACACGACCGTGTAGACCGAATGGGCTCGGTCCCCTTCGGCGTAAATCTGCTGTCCGGAACCGTAGGTGAGGGCGAGATCCAGCGTTTGCGTCCACGCCCTGACCGGCAAGGTATGAACGGGGACCGCATCGTGTGGATCGTCGAGCCCGGCCGTCATCTCGAAACTCGCTGGGAGGAAAGCGAGAGTATAGTTAAATATTCGGCGTTATGCGAACACGTTTCAGCGAGCCATGAACATACCTAGGGGACTGTCAACCAATAGCGACCGGTGACGCCTCTCAAGGCTTCCACCTCGGCCAGGGTCCCAGCAGCAACCTTGGCTTCGCTGAGGCTCACTGATGGAGTCTGCTCATTCCGGTCAGCAATTGAGTTTGGTCAAAAAACCTTGGAGCGGAATGCTGCATGACTCCTGCATAATAGGAGAAATCATATGAACGGCTGCAGTCGCACTTGCGTTCGTTTCGGCGCTGGCCTTCGCCAGTCCATCCGCAGCTCAACAGGAGCCTTCCGCCACCGACACCTTCCGCGGTGGGAGCGTCGCTGCGGGCCTCGGGTTTGTGGGGCGACGGCATGCTGACTTATCAGGGCAAAACCCGTGCGTTCCAGGTTCATCGCCTTAGTGCAGCGGGCGTCGGGACGGGCACGAGCCGTGGGACTGCGGAAGTCCATCGCCTGCCCTGAACGGACCCGATCTTCATGTCCATGCGCCGCATTCCTAAGGATCGCCTAGCCGACCTAGGGGGTGACGATGTGGGTCTCACCGAGGAGATGGCGTCGGCGCGTCGGGCTCGGTTCGGCTTCAACGATATCGTAGCGGAGGCGCCTTCTACCTGGCGGACCTTGCTCAGGGACACCGCGCGCGATCCCATGCTCTGGTTCCTCCTGACGTTGAGCCTGCTCTTTTCTATTCTGGGAGATTATACGGAAGCAGCCGTTCTAGCCGTTGCCCTGGCGCCGATGATCGGCATGGATCTTTTCTTCATCGTCGAACGCAGGCCTCGACTCGCTCGCTGTCGCGCCGCCTTGCCGCTCAGGCGAGCGTTGTCAGAAGCGGCGTCTCCCTTACGATCCCTGCGCGTGAAGTCGTTCCCGGGGATCTGATCGAAGTCGCAGCGGTCGCGCCTTTCCCCGCAGACGTCCTTCTTCTGGCGGGCCAAGAACTGCAGGTTGACGAGTCTTCCCTGACTGGCGAAGCGTGGCCGGTCGCGAAGCGGCCCGTGGAGGGGCCGCTGCAGGGTCTGGTTTCGGCCGAGGCGGCGCATTGGGGGTTCGCCGGCACCCAGGTCCTGACCGGTCAAGCTCGCGCGCGGGTCGTCAATACGGGTTCTGATACGCTGTACGGCGAAATCGCTCGATCCGCCCGCCTAGGCGGTCACGTCCGCACGCCTCTGCAACACGCCATCGCCCGGTTGGTGGGTTTGCTGCTGGCGGCTTCTCTTGCGCTATGCGTGGCCTTGGCGGTGATCCGGCTGCTGCAGGGTCACGGACTGCTGGACGCCTTCCTCAGCGCCGCGACGCTCGCCATCGCCGCCATGCCGGAGGAGTTTCCTGTCGTCTTCACCTTCTTTCTCGGCGTCGGCGTCTACCGGATCGCTCGGCGCAAAGCGCTTGTTCGTCGTGCTGTGGCGATCGAGAACATGGGGCGGATCACGTGCATCTGTTCCGACAAGACAGGGACGCTGACGGAGGGGAGGCTGAGGCTGGCTCATAGCTATCCCGCCTCTGAGCCTCACGGCAGAAACCTTAGGGGTTCTCGCGGCTGCGGCAGCGCGCGCAGACAGCGCCGATCCGCTTGACGAGGCCCTGATCGCGGCGGCGGCCGGGGAGAGGTTTCAACGGTTGGCGACCTTCCCCTTCACGGCGGCTCGGCGCAGAGAGACGGCGATCGTGCGGGGCGCGAATGGAGACTGCATCGCCGTGGTCAAGGGGGCCCGAGACCGTCTTCGACCTTTGCGCCGGCAGTGAGGAGCAAGTTGATCGCCTGCGCAAGCAGGTCGGCCTCTATGCTGAAGGCGGCCACAAGGTCATTGCGATCGCAACCAAGACGCTCGACCGTCGCCCGGACTTGGCGAGCGAGCCGGTTGACGGCTTTTCTCCGAGCGGCCTGCTCGCCCTGGAAGACCCGGTCCGCGAGGGCGTGCGCGAGGCCGTGATGGCGTGCCGGCGGGCTGGCATTCGCGTCGTCATGGTCACAGGCGATCATCCCGGCACAGCGAAGGCCATCGCGCGTGAGGCGGGGTTGGCGCCGCGCGGCTGAACGTCGTTGAAGCCGACGAGCTGGACGGAAAGGATGAGGACGCCTTCGCTGCAGCGGCGCTTGATTTAGACGTCATGGCTCGGGCCGCGCCGGCCCAGAAACTCAGGCTCGTGCAAACGTTGCAGCGCTTGGGCGACGTCGTTGCGGTGACCGGCGACGGCGTCAACGACGTTCCGGCGCTCCAGATTGCGGACATCGGAATTGCGATGGGCGAGCGGGGAACCGAAAGCGCGCGGGAGGTCGCTGCCGTCGTGCTTCTCGACGACAATTTTCGAACAATCGTTGAGGCGATCCGCGAGGGGCGCCAGCTCTTTCGAAATCTGCAGCTGTCCTTCATCTACCTTCTCATGGTGCACATTCCGTTGGTCCTGAGCGCCGCCGCGATCCCTCTGGCGGGGTATCCGCTGCTCTATCTGCCGGTCCATATCGTCTGGCTGGAACTGATCATCCATCCAACTGCGATGCTTGCATTCCAGGAGGCCCCGCAGGCCGGTCAATTGCTGCCGACGCTGCGTAGCGGAAAAGCGCGCTTCTTTGGACCGCGCTCCTGGCTGATCATCGCCCTCTCCGGGGCGGCGCTCGCCGGCGTGATCTTTTCGGATTTGATCACGCCCTCGGGGGCGGTGGCGATGTCGACCATGCTAGGGCGGTCGCGCTCGGCGCTTTGATCGCTATGAGCGCCGCCGTCGCCGCGGTGTTGAGCCGGCTGGCCAGTTTGACCTCGCGGATCGTCGTGGGCGGCACGATCGTCAGTCTGATCCTTTTTGTTCAAACCCCGGTGGTGGCGGGATTGCTGGCGCTGAAACCGCTGCATTGGATGGACTGGGGTATGATCGTCGCGGCGGCAGGCTTGACCGGAGTGTTTGCAAAGCTGGTCGTCAGATCGCTCGATGAAACCAGCGCAGCTGTTCGGTCAGGCAGCGACGCCGAAGAGGCGACCGACCCCGGCGGTGATGGCCATGGCGAGCGCTCCCCAGAAGACCACGCGCGCGACGGATCGGTTGACGGGAGCGCCTCCTGCTTTGGCTCCCAGAGCGCCCAGTAAGGCCAGTCCGAGCAAGGCCGATCCTGCGACCCACAGCCCCAGACCGTTCATGGGCGCGAAGGCGGCTACGACAAGGGGAGGGCGGCTCCGGCGGAAAAGGTTACGGCCGAGGTGATCGCCGCCTGAATGGGACGCGCGGTTGTGATTTCGGATATGCCGAGTTCATCCTGGGCATGGGCGCCGAGCGCGTCATGCGCCATCATCTGTTTCGCGACTTCCGTGGCCAGGTCGGGGGCGACCCCGCGCGCGGCGTAGATTCCGGCCAATTCCCGAACCTCTGCCTCGGGGTCTACGGCCAGCTCTGACGTCTCGCGCTGAAGATCCGCCTTTTCGGTGTCGGACTGGGAGCTGACGGAAACATATTCGCCGGCGGCCATCGACATCGCGCCGGCGGCTAGGCCTGCGACGCCGGCGACCAGGACCGCGCCGTGGCCGGAGGCCGCTGCGGCGACCCCCACGATCAAGCTTGCAGTCGAGACGAGGCCGTCGTTGGCGCCGAGCACCGCCGCTCTTAGCCAGCCGATGCGTTCGACCCTGTGGGTTTCACTGTGGGGCATCGCTGTTCTCCCGATCGCCTTTGCACCAGACTCCGAAAGCCTAGTGAAGGCAAGCCAGATCGGGGCGCGGCCAGCCCCCGCCCGGAAGGCCGGGCTAGTGGTCGTCGGCGACCGTCTACCGCGCCATGAGCAGACAGAGCCTCGCTGTCGGCCAAGAGCGATCGCGTAACACCGCCCAGAACCCATTCCGTCAGCCGCAGGTGCCCATAGGCCCCCGCTACAATCAGACCTGCGTTTAATGCAGCGGCGCGATCCAGCAGACGACGGGCCGTCTTGGTCTCATTGCGTACGAGCACCTCAGACGAAGCCTTCACGCCGTGCCGGCCCAGCCAGGCTGCGACATCGGCGAGCTGGATGTTGGCGATGTCCGCTTGATCCTCGGGACAGACGGCGAGCACGTGGGCGTCCCTGGCCTTTTTCAGCAGGGGCAGGGCCGCAGCGGCGGCAAGGCGGCTTTCGCGACTGTCCTTCCACGCAATGACGGCGGGCCGACCGAGCGGGGAGGCGAGCGGCGCGGCCGGAACGACCAGAACAGGCCGTCCCGCGCCGGTGATCACTTCGACCGGGTCGGGGCCGCGAAACGGAGTCGTGTCGTTGGGACCGGCGACGAGGATGAGGTCTGCGGCGCGAGCGGCGGCGTTCAGCACCGTAGCGGGATGTTCGATCATGCCGATCCAGCCGGTCTCGACCGCCCGAGCTGCGGCGACGATTTCGAAACTCGACCGGCCTTCGCTGACCTCCTGGGCGGCCATGTCGCGATAGAGGCCGAGCAGTTCTCCCGTCATGGCGCCCGCCCAGAAGGGATCGGTTGGAACCGCCTCCAACGCACAGGCGCCCACGCCGATCAGACGAGCGTGAAAGGCCTTGGCCAGATCGCAAGCAAGATCAAAGCGAGCGTCTCGTCCAACATCATTGCTCGCGCTGACCAGTAAGGTCTTGATCGTCATGTTTGCCGCTCCGAACGCAGCATATGGGCGGCTGGGCGGCGCCTCGGCCTTGACGACGGTCAAATTCCGTCTGCGACGACAGGCGAAGCGTAAATCCCCGCGCCCCTGCGTGCCGCGACCAGTCGCAAGCCGGTCATAGCCGGACTGAACCGATCCCGCTTAGAAGTCCTCTACCCGGCGGGCGGGCGCGAGGCAGCGTCCAGCAGACGGGTTAGAAGCGCTATCTGATCCTCTTGGCGGCGGATCAGTTGCTCCATGTCCTGGCTGCGCATCTGATCCAATTGTCGTGAAGCGCGATGATCTCGATCTCGGCCTTGAGGTTGACCTCATAGTCGTGCGCCGCGTCCAGGCGGTCCTTCAGGGCCTGGCGGTTCTGACTCATCATAATGATCGGGGCCTGGATTGCGGCCAACATCGAGAGCAGAAGATTGAGAAAGATAAAGGGGTAGGGATCAAACGCCCTGGCCGCCAGCAAGCTGTTAAGGCCGACCCAAGCCGCCAGAACCAGACCAAAACCAATAATAAAGCCCCATGAGCCGCCGATTGACGCCACGCGATCAGCCAGTCTCTGCCCAAAAGTCAGCGCCTGTGTGAAATCGGCGTTCGTATCGAGGGCGATCGTTCGGCGCGCCTTGGTGCGTTTCAGCACACGGCGTTGACGTTCAGTGAGCTTGTCCGGCGCAAGATTGAACCATCGATGCGCTGCTGTCGCCAGATCCCATGGGTCGGACATGTCGGGTCTCCCAAAGCGCCAGGCCGTCGCGCGCCGGTAGGGGCATGGTTCGGAGTGACTGGCTTGAATATAAAGAGCGCCCCAAGGGCGCGTGATTGCTCATGGGCTGTCCCTCAGTTGACGCTCTTCACTGCAGAGAGGCCGTCGAGAGGAACCTCGAGCGGACAGCCGGTATCCAGCGCCAGATCCCTCTCCTCGACACGGGCGGTCATCGACGCTCCGCGCTCAAGGACGAGCGTCAGACGATTTGTCTGCTCAATCTCGCACCGGACCTGGCGGCCCCGCCATTGGAGCCTGAAGGCCATCCGGGTCCATCCAGGCGGAAGGCGAGGGGCGAAGCTGATCGCGTCCTCCCCATAGGCGACGCCCGCAAAACCGTGGATAGCGGTCATCCAGAGGCCCCCAGAGCGCCGATGTGAACGCCGCCGCCGATGGCTGCTGCTGCGTCGGCCAGGTCGATGGCCGCCGTTCGATGAAAATAGTCCAGGGCCTTGTCGGTCTCGCCCAGGCGGGCGGCGACCAACCCGTGTAGGGCGGTGCTCAAGGAACTGCCGTGGCCGCAGCGGGGCTCGTAGTAGGAGAAGTTTCGTTTGCCCGCGTCTTCGACGAAGGCGTCGGGCAAAAGAGCCAGCAGAGCGAGTACGTCCGCCTGCTTGATCACCTGGCTTCGTTGCGTCCGCTCTCGTCCCAGGACAATGTCCATCGGCACGCTGCGCCCCGCATATCGAGACAGATCGATCGGCTCCAGGTCGAAGAAACCCGCGAACTGCTCATAGAGGCCGGCGCCCGGGTCGAAGCCTGTCTCTATCGTCTCGGCCGCGATGCGCCACTGGTCGATTTCGCCCGCCTCCAATTCCAGTTGGTCGGAGAGTTCTGTCCAACGCCGGGGCCACCGACTCTGAAGAAGGGAAGCTGCTTCGATCCCGCGATAGATGTTCCAGCGCGCCATAAGATTGGTGAAGGCGTTGTCGTCGATCCCCTCGTGATATTCGTCTGGTCCGATCACATTGCGGATGTGGCGGCGACCGTCCGGCTCTGGAACGGCGCGGCTGACCCAGAACCGAGCGGTCTCCAGCAAAATTTCAGCGCCCGCTTCGCGTAAAAATCCCTCATCCCCGGTGGCGATCCAATACCGCCAAACGCCGTAGGCCACATCCGCGCTGATGTGCTGCTCCCGCGTTCCGGTCAGGATGCCGAGAACCTGGCGATCCGGCGCGATGGAGAAGGGGGCGGCCTCATCTCCGGTGTCGGCCGACTCCCATGCGTACAGGGCGCCGCGCCAGCCCAGACGCGCCGCCTTCCGCCGGGCGGCCTCCAGAGTGTGGAAGCGATACATCAGCAGAGCACGCGCCGCTTCGGGCCAGACGGCGCAGTAGAAGGGCAGCAGAAAGATTTCCGTATCCCAGAAGACATGCCCCCCATAGTCGCTCCCTGTGAGCCCCCGAGCGCCAATGGAGACATGGGCGTCGCTGGGATTGGCGGCGCTGTTGAGATGGTATGCGGCGAAGCGCAGGGCGCGCTGGGCTGCGGGGTCGCCGTCGATCTCAATGGCGCTGCAGGCCCAGCGCTCTGACCAGGCCGTCTCATGATCCGCGACCAGGCCTGCCGGGCCGCGCCGGACGGCACGGCTAAGCGCTGAATGCGCGGCGGCGGCGGCGTCATCGCCGGCGCGGGCGACACTGACTATGCGCTGGAACTCCACCACCTGACCGGGCTGGGTCTTCCACGCCCAGACGGAGCGCAAGGGGCCAATCGTTCTCGGCGCTGACGTCCATCCATCGATCTTCAGAGTCGGGGCCGTTGTGATGGCGATTTCGATGCCCGACCGTCGCGTTCGCCACAGCGTCAGGCCCGGCTCAGTGACGCGGTGAACCAGGCCGTGATGCGCCCCGTCGAGCGACGCTTCCAGGAAGACCTCCTGCGCGCCGTCCAGCATGTCCATCCGGATCAGCTGAAGTCCTATGGCACGATCCCTGAGCGACACGAGACGAAGCGTGCGGGTGCGGGCGCGCAAGCCGCCGACGACGTGGATGCAATCGCTGAGGACCATCCCGCGGCGCATATCCAGCTCCATCCTGTGGGATGGCGCGTCAGCCGGGTCCTCCACGAAGCCGACGCCGTCGATCTGGAGATGCACCTGCAGCCAGTCCGCGATGGGCAACAGCACAGGGACGCCGCCAGCTTCGCCAGTGCGGTCGAAAAGGCCGGCCACATAGGCGGCGTTCGGGAAGGCCCCCGGCGGCCCCGCGTGAAGGATCGCTCGCCCCTGATGCCGAGAAAGCCGTTGCTGACAGCGAAACGCGAGGCTTGGCTGCTTTCACGCAGGGGGTCGTAGCCCACCTGCGACAGCCGCCACGTCGGATCGTCGGTTGGGGTGAAAGCGGCTTCGGGGACCCAGACGCGGCTCATGCGCAAGCGTCCATCCACAGGCCGCTCGTCAGGCCTTCGATATCGACCGCGTCCAGACTGGACACGACGCGACAGGCGCCGGCTGCGCGGAGGGGGCCGGCGTCGCCCGATCGCGCCACGCCCAGCGCCAGGGCGCTCGCAGCGCGGGCCGCCCTCAAGCCCGTCGGCGCGTCTTCTACGACCAGGCAGGCCCGCGGCGGGATCCTGAGTTCAGCGGCGGCGCGCAGGACGATCCAGGGATCCGGTTTTCCGGGACCGTTGTCACAGCCGTTCAGATTGACGCTGAAGCGTTCGAGCAAGGACCCGCCGTCCGAGCGCTTGCAGCGTCTCAGCATGGCGTCTGCGTTGCGGGATGCGGAGGCGACCGCCATCGGCAGGCCGGCCGCAGTGGCGCGCTCGACAAAACGCAGCCCATCCAGAAAGGGCCGAACGCCGCCGCTTCGGATCAGGGCCTCCAGTCGGGCCTGTTTGCGGACGGCATAGGCGTCAGCCTCGCCTTCGGCGTTCCCGACGCCTAGGGCTTTCAGAGCGGAAACAGCGCCCTGCAACCGAGGCTTTCCGGCGACCTCTTCCCTGTAAATCCGAGAGGTGAACCGCGAAGGATCGGCAAGCCCCGTCAGAGCTTCGCGCCAGGCCTGCTCATGAGGAGAATCCAGCAAGACGCCGTCGACGTCCAGGATCAGGGCGCGCACCTCAAACCGATGGCGGCCTGCGTTCAAGATTTCGCCTCCCATGGGCCGAGCGAGAAAACGAGCGACCTCGCGGATTGTCGAGTCTGAGGTCTGCCGCGAGCCGCCGCCTTGACGATGGTCAAGGCGAGGATGGGGAAACGGAGTCTCATGAGGCGATGATCGCCATGTCTCTGTCTGCGCCCGGCATGCGGCTCGTCGAGGTCGCCCGACCGGACCCCGAACCGGGGCCGGGCGAGGTCCGATTGCAGGTCCGGGCCTGCGGCGTGTGTCGGACAGATCTTCATGTCGTGGACGGCGACCTTCCTCCCCTGAGAAGTCCGCTTGTTCCAGGTCACGAAGTCGTCGGGATTGTGGAGGCTGTCGGCCCGCAGGCGCAGGGGCTCAAGATCGGGGACCGGGTCGGCGCTCCCTGGCTCGCCCAAACTTGCGGTTTGTGCCGATACTGCCGGGATGGAGAGGGGAACCTGTGCGATCATCCCGCCTTCAACGGCTGGACCCGCGACGGCGGTTACGCCGACCAGATGATCGCACGCGCGGATTACTGCCTTCCCATCCCATCAGCCCTGAGCGATGTGGAGGCGGCGCCCCTGTTGTGCGCCGGCCTGATCGGGTTTCGAGCCTGGCGCAAGGCCTGCGAGCACAGGCCGGTGCGTCATCTGGGGCTCTACGGCTTCGGCGCGGCGGCCCATCTTCTGGCGCAACTGGCGATTTTCGAGGGGCAGTCCGTCTACGCCTTCACGCGGCCCGCCGACGCTGCCGCCCAGGAGCTTGCGCTCACGCTTGGCTGCAGTTGGGCGGGCGGCTCTGATGAAGCGGCGCCTGTCGCCCTCGATGCAGCCGTTATCTTCGCGCCGATCGGAGACTTGGTTCCCGTCGCGCTCAAGGCGGTGCGCAAGGGCGGCGTCGTTGTCTGCGGAGGCATCTGCATGAGCGATATACCTTCGTTTCCCTATGCCTTGCTGTGGGAGGAACGACGGCTCGTCTCGGTCGCCAACCTGACCCGCCAGGACGGCAGAGACTATCTTGCCCGCGCCGCGCGGGCCGGCGTGCGCCCCACGGTCACGACCTATCCGCTGTCCCGGGCTAATCAGGCGCTTGACGACCTGCGCCGCGGCGCCTTTGTCGGGGCAGGGGTGCTCATTCCGCCGGGCAGATGATTTCTCTGTTGGCCAGTCTGGATTGGCGGACCGCCGCCTGCGTTCGAATTTCGGCCCCGCGGATCGCAAAACTTGACGTCGATCAAGTGAGAACTGGCGCCAACGCGTGATGATGGGGCCCAAGCCGCTGGTTATGCGGCTTTTCAATATCATGCCGGAGGAGGCCGCTATGAAGGCGCTTGTCTACAAAGGGCCCGGCCAGAAGGCGCTCGAGGACCGTCCAATCCCCGTAATCCAGGCTCCTGACGACGCCGTCGTCAAGATGGTCAAAACCACGATTTGCGGCACCGATCTGCATATTCTCAAGGGGGATGTTCCCACCTGCGCGCCGGGGCGGATTCTGGGCCATGAAGGCGTGGGGATCATCGAAACGGTCGGCGCAGCCATCACGACCTTCAAGCCTGGGGACCGGGTTCTCATCTCCTGCATCTCGTCCTGCGGAAAGTGCGATTACTGCCGCCGGGGCATGTATTCCCATTGCTCGACGGGCGGTTGGATCCTGGGAAACGCCATTGACGGGACCCAAGCCGAATACGTTCGAATCCCTCACGCTGAGACGAGTCTCTATCCTCTCCCTGATGGGGCGGACGAGGAGGCGATGGCCATGCTCAGCGACATTCTGCCGACGGGCTTCGAATGCGGGGTTCTAAACGGCAAGGTCGCGCCGGGCGCGAGCGTCGCCATCGTCGGGGCGGGGCCGATCGGGCTGGCCGCTCTGCTGACCGCCCAACTCTACTCTCCCGCCCAGATCATCATGATCGATCTCGATGACAACCGTCTGGACGTCGCGCGTCGCTTCGGCGCTACGCAGACAATCAACAGCAGCGCCGTCGATGCCGCCGACCAGGTTTTGAAGCTCACCGGAGGGCGCGGCGTCGATACCGCCATTGAAGCGGTGGGCGTCCCGGTCACCTTTGAACTGTGCGAGTCCCTGGTGGCTCCCGGCGGCGTCATCGCGAACATCGGCGTTCACGGCAAGCCAGCCCAGCTGCACCTGGAAACACTATGGTCGCGCAATATCGCCATCACGACCAGGCTGGTCGACACCTCGACGACGCCGATGCTCATGAAGACGGTGCAATCCGGAAAGATCGACCCGACCCGCCTGATCACGCACCGGTTCGCGCTCGACCAAATCCTGGAAGCTTATGACGCTTTCGGCCGCGCGGCCGAGACCAAGGCGCTGAAGGTGATCATCAACGCGGGGTGAAGCATTCTGGCCTTAGCGACAGGGATCCCGCTCGGACGGAACGGGCGGGCCCGTCCGGGCGCCGTTGTGTGCTAGCGGGGCAAGGCATCCCGGTGCGTTTCAAAGACGGGGCAGGACAGCGTCGCGCGTGGTTATGTGAACGAGGTCATCGGGCCGCGCCCTCGTCCTTTTGACGGCGGGACATACAGAGCCCGAGTGGGATTCCATCGTGGCTCGGATGGAAGCCAAGGGCACGCCGGCCTCGGCGGACGACATCGACCCCGTCATCGCGTATCTCGCTAAGGCCTTGCCGCCCAGGTAGCGTCTCAGGAGAAGTAGAGTGCTCGAGTCTCAGCCGGTTTCCGTGGACGAAGTCGTGGTCACAGCGGCGCGTCTGCCGCCGGCGGCGGGGAGGCGGCCTTTTCGGTCGTGCGGCTGGATGGGCTTGCGCTCGATCGGTTGACGCGGCTGGACGAGGCTCTGGCCAGCGTGCCTGCGGTCTCCCTGTTCCGGCGCACCACCAGCTTGTCCGCCAATCCGACGACGCAGGGGATCTCCCTTCGCGCCATCGCGCCGTCAGGGGCGGGGCGCACCCTGGTGACTCTGGACGGCGTGCCGCTGAATGATCCCTTCGGCGGCTGGGTCCTGTGGTCGCAACTGCCGACCGAGGCTCTGGAAAGCCTCGATATCGTGCGCGGCGCCGGGGCCGGTCCCTATGGCGCGGGCGCGCTGACCGGGGTGATCCAGCTGCGCGAACGGGAACGCGGCGGCGTGGTGGACGCCTCGATCGCCGAAAGGGGCGGGGCGCGCCTGGCCGGGGCGGGCGGGCTCGACGCCGGCCCTCTGCGCCTGACAGGCTCGGCCCTTTATGAGACCAGCGACGGCTATACGCCCGTACGCGGCGCGGCGGCGGGCGCGGCGGACACCCCGCTGGATCTTGAGACGAAGGCGGCGGCGCTGCGGCTGGACGCGCCGCTGGGCCGGGCCAGTCTATCGCTGCGCGCCTCGGCCTATGACGAAGAGCGCGGCTCGGGCCTCATGGGCGCGCGGTCCAGCGCCAGCGGCCACCTGTTGTCGGCGACAGCGGCACAGCGGCCGCAGGACGGGGACTATGGCTGGCGACTGCAGGCCTGGCGACGCGAGAGCGACTTCGCCAACACCTCCGTCGCGGTTGCGGCGGACCGCAACGCGACCACGCCCGCTAATGATCAGTATGAGACGCCTGCGACCGGCTGGGGCGTCAACGCCGCGCTGCGCCGCGCCTCGCGCGATCTGGGGAGCGGGCGGCTGGAATGGGAGTTGGGCGCCGACGCCCGCTTCAACGAGGGCGAGACCCGCGAACGCTTCCGCTTCATGGACGGCGGCTTCACCCGCGACCGCGTGGCGGGCGGCGAGACCTCGGTGGCGGGTCTGTATGGCGAGGCGTCGTGGCGCGACAATCTGTGGCTGGTGGCCGGGGGCCTGCGTCTGGACGGCTGGAAGAATAAGAACGGCCGCCGTCTGGAGCGTGATCGGGCCGACGGAACGGCGACCCTGGACGAGACCGATCCCGACCGCTCAGGCGAGGTGGTCAGCGCGCGTCTGGCGGCGCGGCGTTTCCTCGGCGGCGGCTGGGCGGGGCGCGCGGCCGCCTATTCCGGATTTCGGCCCGCCACCCTGAACGAGCTGCACCGCCCATTCCGGGTCGGCAACGACCTGACCGAGGCCAACGCCGCCCTGGTTCCCGAGACCCTTCAGGGCGTGGAGGCGGGCCTGGCCTATGAGGGGCCGATCGCGGCTTTCGGCGCGACCCTGTTCTGGAACCGGATCGAGGACGCCATCGTCAATGTGACCATCGGCGAGGGGCCGGGAACCTTTCCGCGCGCGGGCTTTGTTCCGGCCGGCGGCGTGCTGCGCCAGCGTCAGAACGCGGGGACCATCGAGGCCACAGGGATCGAGCTGACGGCGCGCCGCAGCCTGCCCGGCGGTCTGAGCCTGGACGGCGCCGTTTCCGTCACCGACGCCCGCATGGACGGCGGCTCGGGGGCGCCGCAGCTGACGGGCCTGCGTCCGGCCCAGGCGCCGATCTGGAGCGCCACAGCCGGCCTGGACTGGCGCGCCGGCGACCGCCTGACCCTGGCCGCCCAGGCTCGTTATGAGAGCAAACGGTTCGAAGACGATCTGAACAGCCGCGTTCTGGACGCCGCCGTCGTGGTGGACGCGCGCGCCGAATGGAGGCTGACGCCCGCCGCCATGATCTGGGTCGCCGCCGACAACCTGTTCGACGATGCGGTCGAGGTGTCCGAGACGGGAACGGGTGTCGAGGGCTACAGCCCGCCGCGCACCCTGCGCCTGGGCGTCCGCTGGAGCTATTGAGCGTCACGACAGACCGGGTTCCAAGCTTTGTCTGGATGGCTCCTTGCGAGCGGAGCCGCTGCACTGGAGAGCCTCGCTTTCTGATCGCGCGCGACGCACGTTTTCGGCTTCATCCATCCCTTCGTCCGCGAGGGACGATCCGGCCAGGATCGGATTGGGGAGCCTTCGGCTCGTTAATATTTCGCATAATATACCTTAGACGATAACCGGATCTACTTCCCTACAGATCGTCCACTCCGGCCTCAGCCGCTGCGCGCACTTCGTCTTTCAGCCAGGTCACGAACGTCCGTGCGGCCGCCGTAGCCCCGCTGCGTTTGATTAGGACGTGGTACGCGAAATCGGTCGTCAAGGCTCCGTCGGCGAACGGCGCAACCAGTCGGCCGGCTGCAAGGTCGTCGGCGACAAAGGCGTACGGCGCCAAGGCTACGCCCTGGCCGTGAGCCGCCGCTTCGATGGCGAGAGCTGTCTGATCGAAACGCGGACCGGCCTGGACGTCGATGTCGCTCAAGCCGCGCGCTTTCAACCAGGCCCCCAGTCCGGGCGCGGCTCTTCCAGTTCGCTGGGCCTCAGGTGGATCAACACATGCTGCGCCAGGTCGGTCGCTTTTCGCAGCGGCCTTGAGCCCGCTAACAGGATGGGCGAGCAAACCGGCGTTACGTCGGCGTTCAGGAGATGTTCGGATCGCACGCCAGCATAATCGCCCCGGCCATAGCGCACCGCGACATCGACCCGGCCGCCGCTGACATCAGCCAGCCGCATGTCGGCCGACATCCAGACCTCGATCTCGGGATGGGCTGCCGAGAAGCGCGCAATGCGCGGCGCCAGCCACTTGGCGGCGAACGACGGCGGCACGCTGATCGACAAGGCGTGGCGACGCTCTGGACGATAGAGCAGGTCCCCTGCCCGTTTTAGATAGTCGAAGCCGTCGCGCAGCAGGGGATAGAGCCGGCGCCCAGCTCAGTCAGCGCGATCTGACGGCCCTCTCGGTGAAACAGAGGCGCTCCGGCGTGTTCCTCGAGGATGCGGATCTGCTGGCTGACGGCGCCGGGCGTGACGGACAGTTCCTCGGCCGCGCGGGTGATGTTCAGGCGTCTGGCCGCCGCCTCGAACGCCTTGAGCGCATTCAGCGGCGGGATGCGGCTTTCCTGCGCGGATGGGGTCTTGCGGCGCGTCATCTCAGCTCATCCACTGGGGCGTGGGCAGGTTTCGAGCGGCCAGGAAGGCCGGGTCATAGATCTTGCTGCCGTAGCGCTGGCCAGAGTCGCACAGCACCGTCACGATGGTGCGGCCGGGGCCAAGATCGCGGGCCAGTCGGATGGCGCCGGCGATGTTGACTCCGCTGGACGGGCCAAGCGACAGGCCTTCTTCTCTCACCAGGTCGAACAGAATCGGGAGGAACTCAGCGTCCTCGATCCGATAGGCGTGATCCACCGACAGGCCTTGTAGATTGCCTGTGATGCGGTTGACGCCGATGCCCTCGGCGATGGAGGTCCCCTCGCCTTTCAGCACGCCCTCGGTGAACCAGCTGTAGAGCGAGGCGCCCGGCACGTCGGCCAGACCGATGCGCACATCAGCCTTGCGTTCGCGCAGATAGGCGGCCGTGCCTGCCAGGGTCCCGCCCGACCCGACGGCGCAGATGAAGGCGTCGACGCGGCCGTCGGTCTGTTTCCAGATCTCCGGGCCGGTGGCCTCATAGTGGGCCAGGCGGTTGGCCTGATTGTCGAACTGGTCGGCGTAGAAGGCGCCGTTCGGTTCGCTTTCGTTCAGTTCTTCTGCAAGACGCCGTGAAAAATGGACGAAGTGGTTGGGGCTGGCGAAGGGCGCCGGATCGACCTCGATCAGACGGGCGCCGTGCAGGCGGACGGCGCGTTTCTTCTCTTCGGTCTGGGTGCGCGGCATGACGATGACGACGGGGTGGCCCAGGGCCGCGCCCACAAGGGCCAGCCCCACGCCCGTGTTGCCGGCCGTGCCTTCGACAATTGTCCCGCCGGGCCTGAGAGCGCCAGACGCCCGCGCGGCCCGGATGATGCTGAGCGCGGCGCGATCCTTGATCGATCCCCCGACGTTCAGAAACTCGGCCTTGCCCAGAATTTCACAGCCCGTCGCCTCCGAGGCGCGCTTTAGGCGCACCAGAGGCGTATTGCCGATCAAGCCGAGGACGTCAGGCGCGACAATCATGGAAAATCCGTACCGTGGGGAGGAACGCCCCTCTTAGCCACAGTTCAGATTTTCTAACAACCGGCCTTAGATATGGATGACGCGGCCATAGGCGTCGAGCGCGGCCTCGTGCATGGCCTCTGACATGGTCGGGTGCGGATAGACGATGCCGTGGATGTCTTCCTCGGTCGCTTCCATGGTGATGGCGGTGACGTAGCCCTGGATCATCTCGGTGACGTCGGCGCCGATCATATGGGCGCCGATCAGGGCGCCGGTCTTGGCGTCGAAGATGACCTTGACGAAGCCTTCGGTTTCGCCCGCCGCGATGGCCTTGCCGTTCACCTTGAACGGGAAGCGGCCGATCTTGACCTCGCGCTTCTCGGCCTTGGCCCCCTGCTCCGTCACGCCGACCGAAGCGACCTGCGGCTGGGCGTAGGTGCAGCCCGCGATAGGCGAATGGACGTTCGGCGTCTTGTAGCCGGCGATGTGTTCGGCGGCGTGAATGCCTTCGTGCGACGCCTTGTGCGCCAGCCAGGGCGCGCCGGCGCAGTCGCCGATGGCGTACAGGCCCTTCACATTGGTCTGGTAGTGGCTGTCGGTCTTGATATGGCCGCGGTCCAGTTCGACGCCCAGCGCCTCAAGGCCGATGCCGTCGGTGTTGGCGGTGATGCCGACGGCCGAGATGCAGACCTCGGCCTCCAGGCTTTCGACCTTACCGTTGATTTCAAGATCGACCTTCACGCCCTTGGAATCCTTGGAGACCTTCGTCACCTTGGCGCCGAGCTTGAACTTGATGCCACGCTTTTCGAAGCCCTTCTGAGCGGCCTTGGAGACCTCCTCGTCTTCGACCGGCATGATGCGGTCGACGGCTTCAACGACCGTCACCTCGGCGCCCAGGGCGCGATAGAAGCTGGCGAACTCAATGCCGATGGCCCCCGAGCCAATGACCACGAAGGTCTTGGGCAATCTCTTCGGCGCCAGCGCGTCGCGATAGGCCCAGATCTTGTCGCCGTCGGCCTCAAGCCCGATCTGCGGCAGGGCGCGGGCACGGGCGCCGACGGCCAGCACGACCGCCTTGGCTTCGATGGCGCGCGAGCCGCCGGCCTTCAGAGCCACGACGACCTTCGGCGCTGCGGCGCCTTTCTCGAGCTTGGCCTCGCCCTCGATGACCTCGATCTTGTTCTTCTTCATCAGGAAGCCGACGCCCTGATTCAGCTGCTTGGCCACGCCGCGCGAGCGCTGGATGATGGCGTCGAAGTCGAACGAGGCGCCCGAGGCGGACAGGCCGTAGTCCTTCAGGTGCGACAGGCTTTCGAACTTCTCGCCCGACTTCAGCAGGGCCTTGGTCGGGATGCAGCCCCAGTTCAGGCAGATGCCGCCGAGGTTCTCGCGCTCGACGATGGCGACCTTCTGGCCCAGTTGGCTGGCGCGGATGGCCGCGACGTAACCGCCGGGGCCCGAGCCGATGACGACGAGATCAAATTCAGCAGCCATGATCAGATCAACTTTTCGATGTCGGCCTTGATGGCCTCAGGTTCAGTCTGGGGCGAATAGCGCGCGACGACGCGGCCTTCGCGGTCGGTCAGGAACTTGGTGAAGTTCCACTTGATGGCGCGCGAGCCGAGGAAGCCCCTCTTCTGCTCCGTCAGCCAGGCGTAGAGGGGGTGGCGTTCAGGCCCGTTGACCTCGACCTTGTCGAACAAGGGGAAGGTCACGTCGAAGCTGCTGGCGCAGAAGGCGGCGATTTCCGCCGCCCCGCCCGGCTCCTGCTGGCCGAACTGGTTGCAGGGAAAGCCCAGGACTTCGAACGGCGCGTCAATCAGATCGCGATGCAGCTTCTCCAGCCCGGCGTATTGGCCGGTGAAGCCGCATTTCGACGCCGTATTCACGATCAGCAACGCCTGACCGCGAAAGCGATCTAGCGACACGTCCGCGCCATCGATGGCCCGGGCGGAGAAGTCATAGACGGACGCCATGACCTCTCGGCTCCCTTACGCCAGCATCGCCACGGGATCCTCGATCAGCGGCTTGAACACCTGCAGGAAGCGAGCGCCCGTCGCGCCGTCGACCACGCGGTGATCGCAGGTCAGGGTGACGGTCATGACCGTGGCCACGGCCAGTTGACCGTCCTTGACGACCGGGCGTTGTTCGCCGGCGCCCACGCTCATAATGCAGCCCTGCGGCTCATTGATGATCGAGGTGAACTGCTTGATGCCGAACATGCCCAGGTTGGACACCGAGAAAGTGCCGCCCTGGAACTCTTCCGGCTTCAGCTTGCGCTCACGCGCGCGCTTGGCCAGGTCCTTGGACTCGGTCGCGATCTGCGCCAGGCCCTTGGTCTCGGCCTTCTTGATGATCGGGGTGATCAGGCCGCCGTCGATCGCCACCGCCATCGAGACATCGGCGTTGTGGTGCATGGCGATGCCTTCGGGGGTGTAGGAGGCGTTGGCCTCCGGCACCATCTTCAGCGCCAGAGCGGCCGCCTTGATGACGAAGTCGTTGACGGAGACCTTGATCCCCTGCGGCTCCAGCATCTTGTTGACCTTGGCGCGAACGGCCATCAGCTGGTCGATCTCGACGTCGATGAAGAGCGGGAAGTGCGGCACGTTCTGAACGCTGTCCACCATGCGGCGGGCGACGGCCTTCTTCATGCCGTCCAGCGGGATCAGGTCGTAGGTTCCGTCCGCAATGCCCATCTGAGCCAACGACAGAGCCTTGCGCGGTTCAGCGGAGGTCGCGGGCGCGGCAGCGGCGGCCGGTTGAGCGCCGCCCTTGCCTGCGGCCTCCACGTCGCGCTTGACGATGCGGCCGTGCGGGCCGGTGCCCTTGACGGTCTTCAGGTCCAGACCGGCCTGGGCGGCCAGACGGCGCGCCAGCGGCGAGGCGAAGATGCGTCCGCCGTCGTCAGACTTCGGCGCGGCCGGAGCGGGCGCGGTCTCAGCCTTGGGAGCCTCCGCCTTCGGCGCTTCAGCCTTGGGGGCCTCTGCCGGAGCGTCAGCCTTCTTGGGCGCGGGCGCCACATCGTCGCCGGACAGGCGGGCGATCGGCGTATTGACCTTCACGCCCTCAGAGCCTTCCGGCACCAGGATTTCCAGCACTTCGCCTTCATCGACGGCTTCGACTTCCATCGTCGCCTTGTCGGTCTCGATTTCGGCGATCACGTCGCCGGCCGAGACGGTGTCGCCGACCTTGACGTGCCACTTGGCCAGCACGCCCTCTTCCATCGTCGGGGACAGGGCGGGCATCAGGATATCGGTCATCAGGCGTTCCCCGCTTGCGGTGAAACCGGCTCGGCGACGGTGCGGACGTTATCGGCCTTGATCACGTCGCTGAGCCCTTGAAGGATGCGGTCATAGGCGGCCTTCTCATTGTGGCCGTGACGCACGGCGTAGCCATGCGCCATGTGCCGTGCGGCGTAAGCCAGCAGCTCCCCGAACTTGATGGGGTCGGCGAAGGCGGGCTTCACCGACATCACCGGCTCGTTGTTCGACCACCACATGCGCAGCAGCTCGACCGCATCGGCGTCAGCAGCGACGCTGTCCGGCACGGCCAGTTCGAACTCTGCGGCCTCCGTCACGCCATCACCTTCTTCACGGCGGCGACGATCTTGTCGACGCCCGGCAGAGACAGGGCCTCCAGATTGGCGGCGTAGGGCAGCGGCACGTCTTCCTGGTGCACGCGCAGCGGCGGGGCGTCCAGGTAGTCGAAGGCGTGCTCGATCACACGGGCGACCACTTCGGCGCCCACGCCCATCGGACCCCAGCCCTCTTCGGCCGAGACCAGGCGGTTGGTCTTCTTGACGCTCTCGACGATGGTCTCGTGGTCCAGCGGACGCAGGGTGCGAATGTCGACGACCTCGACCGAAATGCCCTCGCCGGCCAGTTGTTCGGCGGCCTGCAGGGCGAAGCCGACCATGCGGCTGTGGGCCGTGATCGTCACGTCCGTACCTTCGCGGCGAACCTTGGCCTTGCCGATCGGCACGATGTAGTCCTCGACGTCCGGGACGTCGAACTCGTGGCCGTACATCATCTCGTGTTCGAGGAAGACGATCGGGTTCGGGTCGCGGATCGCAGCCTTCAGCAGGCCCTTGGCATCGGCGGCGTCATAGGGCGCCACGACCTTCAGGCCCGGGATCTGAGCGTACCAGGCGGAATAGTCCTGGCTGTGCTGGGCCGCCACGCGCGAGGCGGCGCCGTTGGGGCCGCGGAACACGATGGGACAGCCCATCTGGCCGCCCGACATGTACAGCGTCTTGGCCGCCGAGTTGATGATGTGGTCGATCGCCTGCATGGCGAAGTTCCAGGTCATGAACTCGACGATCGGCTTCAGGCCCGCGAAGGCCGCGCCGACGCCCAGGCCGGCGAAGCCATGCTCGGTGATCGGGGTGTCGACCACGCGGCGGTCGCCGAATTCCTGCAACAGGTCGCGGCTGACCTTATAGGCCCCCTGATACTGGGCGACTTCCTCGCCCATCAGGAAGACGTTCTCGTCGCGGCGCATCTCTTCGGCCATGGCGTCGCGCAGGGCGTCGCGGATGGTCGTCTTCACCAGCTTGGCGTCCGCCGGAATTTCCGGGTCACGCAGTTCGACCTTGGGCTTCACCGGAGCGTCGGCAGGCGCGCCTTCAGCCTTGACCTCGGGGGCGGCGGCCGCAGCAGCCTCGGCCTTGGACGCGGGCGCAGCAGCGCCGTCTTCGCCCGCCAGGCGCGCAATTGGCGTGTTGACCTTCACGCCTTCGGAGCCTTCGGCTACCAGGATTTCGAGGACTTCGCCCTCATCGACGGCTTCGACTTCCATCGTCGCCTTGTCGGTTTCGATCTCGGCGATCACCTGACCGGCCGACACGACGTCGCCAGCCTTGATGTGCCACTTGGTCAGCGTGCCCTCTTCCATCGTGGGAGACAGCGCCGGCATCAGAATGTCCGTCACGTATCAGGCCTCCACGTAGACGTCGGTGTAGAGGCTCGGACGGATCCGGCTCAGGGCTTTCTTGAGCGAACTGCACAGCTTCGGCGACGATGGCCTTCACCTCGTTGTCGATCGCCTTCAGCTCTTCCTCGGTCGCCTTGGCGGCGGCGAGCAGCATCTTGATGTGGTCGATCGGGTCGCGGGTCTTCTTGACCTCGTCCACCTCTTCCTTGGTCCGGTACTTGGCGGGGTCGGACATCGAGTGGCCGCGATAGCGGTAGGTCTTCACTTCAAGGATATAGGGGCCTTCGCCGGCGCGGGCGCGGGCCACGGCGCGGGCCGCTGCGTCACGAACGGCCAGCACGTCCATGCCGTCGACCTGTTCGCCCGGGATGCCGAAGCTGGCGCCGCGCTGGTACAGCTCGGTCGTCGAGGACGAGCGCTCGATGCTCGTGCCCATGGCGTACTGGTTGTTCTCGATGATGTAGATGGCCGGCAGCTTCCACAGCTGGGCCATGTTGAAGCTCTCGTAGACCTGGCCCTGGTTGGCCGCGCCGTCGCCGAAATAGACGAAGCTGACCGAGTCGTCGCCGCGATACTTGCCCGCGAAAGCCAGGCCGGTGCCCAGCGCCACCTGGGCGCCGACGATGCCGTGGCCGCCGTAGAAGCCGGTCGGCACGTCGAACATGTGCATCGACCCGCCCTTGCCGCGCGCCGAGCCGCCGATACGGCCGGTCAGTTCGGCCATGACCTCATTGGGATCCATGCCCGCGGCCAGCATGTGGCCGTGGTCGCGATAACCGGTGATGATTTTGTCGTAGCCCTGCTTGACGCTCTCTTGAACGCCGACGGCCACGGCTTCCTGGCCGATGTACAGGTGGCAGAAGCCCCCGATCAGGCCCATGCCGTACAATTGGCCCGCGCGCTCTTCGAAGCGTCGGATCAGGACCATCTCGCGATAGAAACGCAGCAGGTCTTCCTTGGAAGCCTGAGGCGTATTCGGAATCTTGTCGCCCGCGCTGGGCGAGTTTTTCTGAGCGGCGGCTTTCGCCATCCGGCATCTCCCGGCTTACACCCCTGTATCAGGGACTCTTATCGTTACGGAAAGGGGCTTTAGCAGCCTTCGTTCCCGAAACCAAAGCAGCCGGCTACGCTGTAACAATAGTTCAGGAGGCGCGCGTCGCCTCAGAGGCGCGTCCTGCGGGGCCGTTCAGCCGCACGACATAGTCGCGGGGGTCAGCGAAGCCGATGACCGCCCTCGCCCGCTCTTCCAGCAGGTCCCTGGAAAGGCTCTCGGTGCGCAGATACCGGACACGCACCTCCAGATCCTGACGCTGCTCATTCAGGCGGGCCAGCTGAGCCTGGCGCTTGGCCAATAGGGCGTCGCGCTCCGAACCGCTTAGCAGGCCGCGCTCACCCGTCAGGGCCTGCACGCCCAGATAGGCGATCAGCAGCAGCAACAGCACGGTCGGCAGGTATGGCTTCATCTGCTCGGGCACAACGGACGCTCCTTCTGAGCGCGCATAAACACGGTGACCTATCAGTGACCGAAAATGCCTAACGAACCGTAGCTTGGCCGTAATTGCGAACGCCGCCCCCGAGGTTCGAAGGCGGCGCCCGGCGCATCGTTGTGATGAGGCTTATTTCAGCAGCATGCCGTCGCCGAAATAGGCGGCCTGGTCGCCCAGCATCTCTTCGATGCGCAGCAGTTGGTTGTACTTCGCCGTCCGGTCCGAACGGGCCAGCGAGCCGGTCTTGATCTGACCGCAGTTGGCGGCCACGGCCAGGTCGGCGATGGTGGAGTCCTCGGTCTCGCCCGAACGGTGCGACATGACGGCGGTGTAGCCTGCGCGGTGCGCCATATCGACGGCGTCCAGCGTTTCGGACAGGGTGCCGATCTGGTTCACCTTGATCAGGATGGAGTTGGCCAGGCCTTCGCCGATGCCTGCGGCCAGACGGCGCGGGTTGGTCACGAACAGGTCGTCGCCGACCAGTTGCACCCGGTCGCCCAGACGGTCCGTCAGCAGCTTCCAGCCGTCGAAGTCATCTTCGGCGCAGCCGTCCTCGATCGAGACGATCGGGAAGCGCTCGACCAGGTCGGCCAGGTAGTTGACCATGCCCTCGGCGTCGAAGGACTTGCCTTCGCCCGTCAGCTCATACTTGCCGTTCTTGAAGAACTCGGTCGAGGCGACGTCCAGCGCCAGGTGGAAGTCCTCGCCCGCCAGATAGCCGGCCGCCTGGCCCGCCTTGGTGATGAAGGTCAGGGCTTCGTCAGCCGAGGCCAGGTTCGGGGCGAAGCCGCCCTCGTCGCCGACGTTGGTGTTGTGACCGGCATCCTTCAGCGCCTTCTTCAGAGCGTGGAAGATTTCGGCGCCCATGCGCAGGCCTTCCGAGAAGCTCTCGGCGCCGGTCGGCATGATCATGAATTCCTGGATGTCGATCGGGTTGTCGGCGTGGGCGCCGCCGTTGATGATGTTCATCATCGGCGTCGGCAGGATGCGGGCCGAGACGCCGCCGATGTAGCGGTGCAGGGGCAGGCCGGCGGAAATGGCGCTGGCCTTGGCCACTGCCAGCGAGACGCCCAACATGGCGTTGGCGCCCAGGCGCGACTTGTTCTCGGTGCCGTCCAGTTCGATCAGGGCATCGTCGATGCGGCGCTGGTCCTCGGCGTCCATGCCGGACAGGGCGTCGAAGATTTCGCCGTTGACGGCGTCGACCGCCTTCTCGACGCCCTTGCCGCCCCAGACGTCCATGTCGCCGTCGCGCAGCTCAACGGCTTCATGCGCGCCCGTCGAAGCGCCCGACGGCACCGCCGCGCGGCCGAAGCTGCCGTCTTCCAGCATCACATCCACTTCAACCGTCGGATTGCCCCGGCTGTCGAGGATCTGGCGGGCGACGATGTCGACGATGTCGGTCATGAAAGACACTCTGTAGTGAATGGTGGGAGTTGTTCGAGGCGTTTAGCCCGACCGTGCGGAATCTCCAACCGCCGCCCGCGATCAGGAACATCCCTCGACATACTGAATGCTGGGCCCGCCCGCGTGAATGAAGGCGACCTTGCCGTCCTGACCGATCTCGAAACGCAGGCCGCGGGCAGCGGGGTCCATGACGTGGGTGTTCAACAGATCGTTTCTGCCCGGCCAGATGGTGACATAGGCGGCCGGCGCGTCCTGATACTTGTGAGGCGTCGCTTCGGCGGCGGCGCCGTAGAGAGCCTTCACCTGCTCGCCGTCAGAGCCGACGCCGATCCCGGTCTCGGTCTTCACATCCGATCCTTTGATGGCGGTCAGGCGCGTCAGGACGCCCTGCTCCAGCATGACCAGAACGCCCTTGGGGCCGCGCGGCGGCTGATACTGACGGCATTCCGAAGGCTCGGCGTCGGCGGCGTTTGCGGGAGGCGGGCCGACGGCGGCGTCCACCTCAGCCTGGGTCATGCCGATTCGGAGCGGCCCATACCCTTGAGGCGTCAGAACATCCGCAGCAGCCGTCGGGGCCGCTGGAACAGAAATAGGGGATTCGGCTTCAGGCGTTTTGGCGGTTTCCGGAGCGTTGCAGGCGGCCAAGGCCAACAGGGCGACGGAACTGAGGACGGCGTTACGGATCATGAATGGCGCTCTTGTCTGGGACACGCCGGCCATAACGCACGAAAACGGCGCGCGATGTCATCGCGCGCCGTCAAAACTTTCGCCCGGCCGAAGCCGGTCAGACCCGAAAGACTTAGTCTTCCTGCTGGATCAGGACCTGACGGCCTTTGTACATGCCGGTCTTCAGGTCGATGTGGTGCGGACGACGCAGTTCGCCAGTGTCCTTGTCTTCGACATAGGTGTTGGCGCCCAGGGCGTCATGAGCGCGACGCATGTTGCGACGCGAGGGGAAGTTTTGCGCTTCGGAACGGCCATGTCCGTCTCAATCTCTAAGTCGGTGCGCCGGTAAAGACGCGAAAACAACAGCGGCGGCCCCCGATAAGAGCCGCCACGCGAGGCCGGGCTTATGCATGAAGACGCAGCCGATTTCAAGACCCTCGGAACCGTCAGTTCCGATGGCCGTCAAACCCTTGCCGTCAGGCTTTGCGCCACGGCCTCGCCGATGGCCAGCGAGCTGGTCAGACCGGGGCTTTCGATGCCGAAAAGCGCCATCAGCCCATCGATTCCGTGATTCGCTGCGCCGTGAAGCTGGAAGTCAGGCTGGGGCTCGCCCGGCCCGTGCAGCTTGGGCCGGATGCCGGCGTAGTCGGGCGTCAGCCGCTCGACTGTCACGCCCGGCCAGAACCGGCGGATGTAGCGGGCGAACTCCTCCGCCTTAGCTGGATCGACGGAATAGTCCTCAGTCTGGACATAGGCCAGATCAGGGCCGAACACGCCCTGCCCGCCCAGATCCTTGCGGTAATGGGTGCCCAGCGCGCCGGGAATCGGAGGCGGATAGATCAAGCGATTGAACGGCGCCGCGCCGGTCAGGCGGAAGTAGGTTCCCTTGCCCAGATGACGCGCGGGAATATCCGTGGCCGGATAGCCCTCGATTCGGGCCGCGACATCCTGAGCCGACAGGCCGGGCGCAGTGACCAGAAGACGACTGGTCAGGGTCATCGCCCCCTCCCCGCCCACGCGAATTGAAAAGCCGCCCGCCGGCAGGCTCTCGGCGCCCTCGAACGGCGCCGAGACGACGACCGAGCCGCCCGCGTCCTCGATCTCGCCCTGAAGGGCCAGCATGTAGCCGTGGCTGTCGAACACCCCGCTCTCGGGCGACAGGATGGCGGCGTGCGCGTTCAGTTCCGGCTCCAGCGCCCGCGCCTGCGCGCCGGTCAAGTGCTCCAGGTTTTCGACGCCATTGGTCACGGCCTGCCGGAAGATGGCCTCGATGCGTTCGACCTCGGCTTCCTCGGTCGCCACGACCAGCTTGCCGCACTTCCAGTGATCGACCTTGCGGCTCTCCAGGAAGTCATAGAGGGCGCGCCGCCCTTCGACGCAGAACTTCGCCTTCAGCGACCCGGTCGGATAGTACAGCCCGCCGTGGATCACCTCGGAATTGCGCGAGGAGACGCCCTGGCCGATGTCCGGCTCCTTTTCCAGAACCAGCACCGTCAGGCCGCGCCGCGACAGCGCCCGCCCGCAGGCCAGCCCCACAGCCCCCGCGCCCACGACCGTCGCATCGAAGTCGAAAGGCGCGCCCATGGTCTTACCTCTTGCCGTAGAGGGCCTTGGCGCGGCCCTCGAAACACTGGATCAGCTTGTCGACCGCCCGGTCGAAGTTCGCCTGAAGCATCATGTCCAGCATGCGCGACTTGAAGGCGAAGTCGATAAAGAATTCCAGTCGCGTCCCCTGGGGGTGCGGATGGAACTCCCAGCGGTTCTTCAGGTGCTTGAACGGGCCCCGGATCAGGCCGACCTCGACCTTGGGCGCATGGACGTCATGGCGCACCCAGGTCGAGAACTTCTCGGTCAGGAAGGCGAAGCCGACGCCGGCCTCGGCGTCCAGCAGATGCAGGCCCGGCGCCTCGTCGCGCACGTTCCAGACGCGCATGGAGGTGATCCACGGCACGAAGTCGGGATAGGCGCGCACGTCCGCCACCAGGGCGGCGAGCTGTTCCGGCGCATAGGGCAGAATGCGCGTTACGCGATGGATGGCCAAAGGATCAGCGGCCGTTCCGGGACGACAGCTGAGCCTCGCGCGCCGCCTTCAGCCGGGCGAAGTCGTCGCCCGCGTGGTGCGACGAGCGCGTCAGCGGCGACGACGACACCATCAGGAAGCCCTTGGCCCGCGCGATCGCCTCATAGGCCTTGAACTCTTCAGGCGTGACGAAGCGGTCGATCGGGGCGTGCTTGCGCGTCGGCTGCAGGTACTGGCCGATAGTGATGAAGTCGACGCCGGCGGACCGCATGTCGTCCATCACCTGCATGACCTCTTCCTTGGTCTCGCCCAAACCGACCATGATGCCCGACTTGGTGAACTGGTTCGGGTCGCGCTCCTTGACCATCTGCAGCAGGCGCAGCGAGTGGAAGTAGCGGGCGCCCGGCCGGATCTTCAGATACAGGCGCGGAACCGTCTCGAGGTTGTGGTTGAAGACGTCGGGCGTGGCGTCGATCATCACCTCGGCCGCGCCGTCCTTGCGCAGGAAGTCAGGGGTCAGGATCTCGACCGTGGTGTTCGGCGCCTGCAGGCGGATCTGTCGCACCACCTCGGCGAAGTGGGCGGCGCCGCCGTCCGACACGTCATCGCGGTCCACCGAGGTGATGACGACGTGGTTCAGGCCCATCTGGGCCACAGCCAGGCCGACCTTGGCGGGCTCTTCCGGGTCCAGCGGCTGCGGCAGGCCGGTCTTGACGTTGCAGAAGGCGCAGGCCCGCGTGCAGGTGTCGCCCATGATCATCAGGGTGGCGTGCTTCTGGCTCCAGCACTCGCCGATGTTCGGGCAGGCGGCCTCTTCACAGACCGTCACCAGCCCCTTGGAGCGAACGATCTCCTTGGTCGCGTTATACTGGCCCGAGCCGGGCGCCTTCACGCGCAGCCAGTCCGGCTTTTTCAGCACGACCGAATCCGGCCGGTTCTGCTTTTCCGGGTGACGAAGCTCGGACGGCTTCTTCTGCAAGGTGTCGATCAGCGTGACCATTGTCGGTGGTCTGAATCCTGTTTTCGAGGGCGGCCGGATTTCCGATGCTATGTCGGCTTTCCGTAGTGCAAACGCAAGGCACACTGCGTTTCAGTCCGACGCCGGAACAGCCTCACGCGGCGTTACGCATCTTTTCAAGCAGACCTTACGTCACTAGGTTCCGGCCTCTTGTAACCGAGAGGGCCGTCTTTAGAGCCCTCCGAAGGAGGACGTGCTTGCTGCGGGCAGCCCTGGACCCCAAGGTCTATGAAGAGACCCTGTTCGACGCGCTGGTCGATGCGCGCGCCCGCTACGGCGACAAGGAAATTCTGGAGGACCAGGATCGCCACCCCCTGACCTATACAGGCCTGATCCGCGCCGCCTTCGTGCTGGGCCGCAAGATCGCCAAACTGACAAAGCCGGGCGAGCGCGTCGGCGTGCTGCTGCCGTCCAGCGCGGGCGTGGTGGTGACCTTCTTCGCCCTGCACGCCTTCGGCCGGGTGCCGGTCATGCTGAACTTCACCTCGGGCGAGGCCAATCTGAAGGCTGCGCTGAAGACGGCGGGCGTCAAGAAGATCCTGTCGGCCAAGCGCTTCGTGACCCAGGCCAAGCTGGACGACCTGATGGAGACCCTCGGCGAGGTCTCCGAAATCGTCTGGCTGGACGACATCCGCAAGACCATCGGCCTGGCTGACAAGCTGTATGGCCTCAGCGCGGGCATGGCGCCCAAGCGCTTCCGCGTGAAGACCGATCCGGATTCGGCGGGCGTGGTCCTGTTCACCTCCGGCAGCTTCGGCGCACCCAAGGGCGTGGTGCTCAGCCAGAAGAATCTGGTCGCCAATGCGCGTCAGGTGGCGGCCCACATCAACCTGGATCCCGACTGGGTGATGTTCAATCCGCTGCCGACCTTCCACTGCTTCGGTCTGACCGGCGGGGTGCTGCTGCCCCTGTTGCAGGGGCTGAAGGCGTTTGAATACCCCTCTCCGCTGCACGCCAAGCAGATCACCGACCTGCTGCCCCAGGTGAAGGCGTCGATCCTGTTCGCCACCGACACCTTCCTGAACCAGTACGCCCGCGTGGCCGAGCCCGGCGACTTCGCCACGCTGCAGTTCGCCGTGGCGGGCGCCGAGAAGGTGCGCGACGAGACGCGCCAGATGTTCAACACCAAGTTCGGCGGCGTCGAACTGCTGGAAGGCTATGGCGCCACCGAGGCGGCGCCAGTCGTGGCCGTGAACCATCCCGACCGCAACCGGCCGGGCACGGTGGGCCAGATCCTGCCGGGCATGGAGTACCGGATCGAACCGGTCGAGGGCATTGCGGTCGGCGGCCGCCTGTTCCTGCGCGGCCCGAACGTGATGGAAGGCTATATCTCGCCGAACGACCCGGACAATTGGAGCCTCTGGCAGACGGTTGGCACGACACGGGCGACATCGTCGACATCGACGCCGAGGGCTACATCACCATCTTGGGGCGCGTGAAGCGCTTCGCCAAGATCGGCGGCGAGATGGTGTCTCTGACCGCCGTCGAAGGCATGGCCGGCGCCGTCTGGCCGGCTGGCCACCACGCGGTGGTCGCCATCCCTGACAGCAAGAAGGGCGAGCGCCTGGTGCTAGTCACCGACGTCGCAGGAGCCGAGAGCGCCCAGCTGACGGAGTGGGCCCGCGAGAACGGAGCGCCCGAACTGGCCGTGCCGAAGCGGATCATCAAGGTCGACAGCATTCCCGTCTTGGGCACGGGCAAGACCGACTATGTGACGATCCAGAAGCGGGTCGAGGAGGAATCCAAGGGCGCCTGACAAGGCGCTTGCCGTTCGCCGCCAGTGTCCTAACCTCGACGGTTCGGTCCCGCTCTCGGGACGCCACGACCGAGGAGACTTCATGGCTCGACGTTCGACATCCCTGGCCGGCTGGGAGCCGCATTTCCTCAGCCTTCTCAGACTTGTCTCCGGCCTGCTGCTGCTTCAGCACGGCGCGCAGAAGGTCCTCGGCTTTCCCCGGCGGACGCGGCGGCGGGATTGACCTGTCGACGCTGGCGGGCTGGTCCGGACCAATCGAACTGGTCGGCGGCGTGCTGATGGTGCTGGGCCTGTTCAGCCGCCCGACCGCCTTCATCCTGTCCGGCTTCACCGCCGCAGCCTACTGGATGGTGCACGCGCCGCAGAGCCCCTACCCCATCAACAACGGCGGGGAACTGGCGGCCCTGTACTGCTTCGTCTTCCTATATCTGGTCTTCGCCGGACCGGGGCCGTGGTCTCTGGACAGCGCCCTGCGCGGCGGCCGACGCTGACACGCGCGACGCGGCGTCCGGTCAGCCGATCCGGACGCCCGTCATGGAGATCGAACCGCCGTCGATCACGTCATTGAAGAAGCTCAAGGGCTCGCCGGGCGCCTGCTGGGCGGCGACATAAAGCAGCGGCAAATAGTGCTCGTCCCTCGGCACGCTGAGCTGCGCCTGTTCGGCCAGATGGACCCAGTCGATCAGGGCGTCATGGTCGCCCGCTATGAAGGCGCGTTTCACCGCCTCATTGAAATCGACCGCCCAGTCGTACGGCTCGCCGCCCGCCCGCTTCCACGTCCGCAGATTGTGCACGAAGTCGCCCGAACCAGCGACGATCACGCCTTCGTCCCGCAAGGGGCGCAGGCGCTTGGCCAGTTCATAATGACCACGGGCGTCAATGGTGCGATCCAGCGACAGTTGCACCACGGGCACGTCGGCGTCGGGCCAGACGTGCGCCAGCACGGACCAGGTTCCGTGATCGAGGCCCCACTGGGTTGTCTGCACGGCGCCGGTCAGTTCCGACACGCGGCTGGCCAAGGCGGGAGACCCTGGCGCGGGATATTGTATGGCATGAAGTTCAGCCGGAAAGCCCCCGAAATCATGGATGGTTTCCGGTCGTTCCTGCGCCGTCACGCCCAGACCCTGCGTCTCCCAGTGAGCCGAGATCATGACCACGCCTTTCGGTTTGCCGATCTCCTGCCCCAAGGTCCGCCAGGCGTCGGCGAAAGGACCGCCTAGGGCGTTCATGGGCGAACCATGACCAAAAAACACTGCGGGCTGGCGCATAATCTTAACCGTGCTGCTTCTTGGGCGTTACGGCTCCGGGGAGAGTGAAATACGATGCTTATACAGCAACTGTGTTGGTGCCTAATCTAGACGCTCTATCCGGAGCGGCAAGAGGCTCCGTCAAGAATCCTCCAGGCCGATGGGGCAGATGCGCTGATAGAACGCCGGCTCGCCCGGAACCCGCGCGCCTCGCGACAGCAGAAAGCGATGCTCGACCACCATGGCCTGCTGTTCGATGTTCAGGCCGATCCATTCACAGCGGTCATCGACGGGATAGGCGTAGGCGCCCGGCCCGTCGCCCGCCTTCAGCTTGCCGGTCAGCAGGTTGAAGCCGTTCTGCGCCTGCCAGACGTGGACCAGTTCGTGGATGAAGACCGCCTGCGTTCTCAGCGGCGCCTGCGACAGGTCCGGCGCCAGCGTCGCACTGGGCCAGACGATCCAGTCACGTCCAAACCAGCGCCCCGGCACGAAGGCGCGATCGAACGGCCAGGGCGAGCCCAGAAAGCGGATATCGTCCAACCGCAGGTCGCGCCCGAACACCTCGCGCGCCAGCGCCGCCTCGCCGTGGGCTAAGGGTCGGATCATCGACCGACCCACTCCCAGTGCCAGGGCTCATAGACGTAGGGCACGAAGCCGAACCGCCCGGCGTTCTTGACCAGCCAGCGATAGGTCGGCGTCTGGCTCATGTGACGGCGGCTGTGAACATCGGTGGAATCGACCCCCATGCCCTGCAGGTGGCCGACATACAGATCCACCGCCGTGCCGGTCCGGTGGGGCGAGCAGACGGCGCGGCGCAGGCCGTCGCAATTGCCGTCACGCGCACATCGGGCGGCGTCGGCCTCCGGGTCGCGAAAGGAAGAGAAGACGCGCAGCAGTTCCGGCTCGGCGGCGATCTCGGGGACTTCGGCGCGCGCCGCCGTGGCCATCGCGCGATAGGCGTCCAGCACGTCGCGACGCAGCAGGCGCGTCAGACGCTCGGCGTGTTCCTCGCCTGTCGTCAGATAGGCCAGGTCGGAGACGGGCGGCGGATCAGGGCACTCTCCCCTCACCCGCGCCATGACGAAGGGCCGCCGCTCCTGCCACAGGCCCCGCAACACCTGAAACGTCGCCTGATCGAAACGCCCGCTAGCCGTCAGTCCGTAACGCCCCTGAAACCCCGCCAAGGCCTCCGCGAACCCCGCCGATGTCGGATCGCAGGGCGAACCGAGCTCATGCTGGATCAGCGGCACATAGACTTCCCAGCCCAGTTCCGACGGCCCGAACGGAACCCACTCAAGCGCATAGAGGGAGATGGCGTTCGCCTCGGCCGTATCGTCCCAGGCGCCGGGCGCCCGGTCGCAGATCTGGGCGGTCGGTGCGGGTTCCGGCGCCTCGGCGTAAGCCTGTCCGGCGACGGCGGCGGCCAAGGCGGCGATAACGAAGGCGGACGCTTTCCACATGCCCGCAGCAGGCCTCAGGATGAGAGTCGCCGCAAGCCCTCGCGGTCTTCGCGCCTGCGCCGAAAACCTGCATGCTGAGGATTGCGGCCGACTCGCGCCGCGACCGGGCTGTGACCGCATGACCGCAACCGCCGCGCCTTCGTCCGCCACAGCTGCGCCCGACGCGCCGCGCCGCTCCAACGCCATCCTGGCCGCCTTCTCAGGGCCGTGCCTGCCGCTGGCGGCATTTGGCGTGGCCCTGCCCGTCACCCTGCCGGAGTTCTACGCCACCCATGTCGGGATCGAGATGGGCATGGTGGCGGCTGTCTTCATGGCGGTGCGGCTGATCGATATCGTCTTCGACCCCTTTATCGGCTGGGGCATGGACAGGACGCGCACGCGGCTGGGCCGCTATCGCCCGTGGATGGCTGTGGCGACGCCCATCCTGATGCTGGCCGCGCTGATGATGTTCGTGACGGTCCAGCAGGGCGCCGGGCCGATCTACCTGTTCGCCTGGCTGCTGGTGCTCTACCTCGGCTTTTCGATGGGAACGCTGGGCCAGTTGGGCTGGGCCGCCGTGCTAGCGCCTCAGTACGACCAGCGCAGTCGGGTCTACGGCTGGTGGCAGGTGTTCAACATCATCGGCGTGATCCTGATCCTGATCCTGCCGACCATCGTGGTGAAGACGGGCCTGGGGAACTACGTCGACGGGGTGCGCATCATGGGCTGGGCCATCATCATCGCCCTGCCCCTGACCATCGGCCTGGCGATGGCGGCCGTGCCCGAGCCGATCAACGCAGGCGCCGCGCCGCACGGCGGCCCGCGCGCCTATCTGGCCCTGTTCAGGATGAAGACGGTGCGCAAGCTGCTGATCGCCGACCTGCTGCTGGGCATTGCGCCGGGCATCACCGGGTCGCTGCTGTTCTTCTTCTTCGGCCAGATCAAGGGCTACGACCACACCCAGGCGTCGCTGTTCATGCTGATCTACTTCATGGCCGGGCTGGTAGGCGCGCCCATCTGGGCCTGGCTGGCGACCCGGATCGGCAAGGATCGCGCCCTGGCCGTGGCCAGCCTGATCTTCGCCGTCTTCTACGTCGGCGCGACCTTGGTTCCGGGCGGGAACTTCGCCCTGACGGCGGTCGCAATGTTCATCGCCGGCCTGCCCTATGCGGCGGGCTTGTTCCTGCTGCGCGCCATGATGGCGGACGCCGGCGACGAGGTGCGGCTGGAGACGGGCGTGGACCGCACTGGCCTGATGTTCTCCATACTGTCGGCCACGACCAAGATGGGGCACGTCTTCGCCCTGCTGCCCTACGCCATCCTGCCGCTGGTCGGGTTCAAACCTCTCCCGGGACCAGAGGGGAACAGCGACTTCTCCTTGTTGATGCTGCAGATCCTGTTCATCGCCGTGCCGGGCCTGCTATTGGCGGCCACCACCTGGGTGCTGAAGGGCTATCCCCTGACCGCTCAACGACACGATGAAATCCGCGCCGCCCTGGCGCAAAGAGACGCCGGACACGCCTGAATGACCCACCCCGTCGACCGCCTGAAAGAGATCATGGTTCGCCTGCGCGATCCGAACGGCGGCTGCCCCTGGGACGTGGAGCAAACCTTCCAGACGATCGCCCCCTATACGATCGAGGAAGCCTATGAGGTCGCCGACGCCATCGAGCGTGGCGACATGGACGAGCTGAGAGTCGAACTGGGCGACCTGCTGTTTCAGGTGGTCTTCCACTCGCGCATGGCCGAGGAGGCCGGGCATTTCCGGCTGGAAGACGTGGCCGAGGCTATGGCCGACAAGCTGGTCCGCCGCCATCCGCACGTCTTCGGCGACGAGGCCGCCAAGGCCACCGGCCCGGCCCAGAAGGCCCGTTGGGAAGACATCAAGGCCGCCGAGCGCAAGGCCAAGGAACAGCATGGGGTGCTGGACGACGTGCCGGTCGGCCTGCCCGCCCTGACCCGCGCCGCCAAGCTGACCAAGCGCGCAGGCCGCGTCGGCTTCGACTGGCCCTCGACCGACGAGGTGTTCGATAAGCTGGCCGAAGAGGTTCAGGAACTGCGCGCCGAGATCGCCGCAGGCGACAAGGACAAGGCGCGCGAGGAACTGGGCGACCTGCTGTTCGTGGTCGCCAACTTGGCCCGCAAACTGGAAGTCGAACCGGAAGACGCCCTGCGCGCCGCCAACGCCAAATTCGTGCGTCGCTTCGAGTTCATTGAAGCCGAGCTGAAAAAGGACGGCCGCACGCCGGAACAGTCCGACCTGCGAGAAATGGACGCCCTGTGGGACGCCGCAAAGGCGGCCGAGCGAGCCTGAGCTAGATGTAGCGCAACTCCTGCAGGTCGATCTCGCGGATCAGCTTGCGGGCCGTTTCTTCATCAATGAGCCGTTGGCGGCCGAGGCGGACCAGTTCCTCTCGCTCGGCGGCAAGCCCTGCCAGTCGAAGGCGGCGCTCGATGTCATCGGAGCGACGAGCCTGGACCACGGCGTCATCCTCCATGCTGGCGCGCATGTCGATGCGGTGCCGATAGACCTCCATGACCCGTGTAGCGGTTTCGGTGTAGAAGTCGGGGTCCGCCTTGCCCTCGGCCATTAAGTGCTGGGCGTCCTCGATGGCGCGGATGGCGGCCCAGGCGGCGGCGACACGAGAGCGGTTTTCCTCGGCCTCATGGTCATCCTCGGGCGGCAGTTGGACGCCCTTCAACAGGCGCGGCAGGGCGATGGTCGCCAGCACCAGCGAGACGATGATCACGCCCGCCGCCAGAAAGATGGCCAGGTTCCGCGCCGGCATCGGCGCCCGTCGCCCAGATACAAGGGCAAGGTCAGGATACCGGCCAGGGTGATCGCTCCGCGCACGCCCGCCAGAGACATGACCGCCACGAGCCTCAAACCGACCTTGGGCTGGGCGCGACGGCCCTTGCGGCGGAACAGGGTCAGCTTCAGCGAGGTCCACACCCAGACGAAGCGCAACGCCGCCAGGGCCGCGACAATGGCGAAGACGTAAACGGCCAGCCACCATAGCTCGCTGTGCTGGGTCGTGCGGATCACCTCGGCCGCGCGCGCCATAATGGAGGGCATTTGCTCGCCCAGGATGACGAAGATCAGGCCGTTGCCGACGAACTGGACCGTGTCCCACACCACGGCGCGGCGAATGCGGGTCGCGGCCAGGGCCGACCCCTGCCGCTCGGTGAAGCTCATGGTCACGCCCGCCGCCACCGCCGCCAGGATGCCCGAAGCATGGATGGTTTCCGCCGCCAGATAGGCCGCGAAGGGCATCAGCAGGCTGATCAGGATCTGGCCGCCGACATCCTCGCCCCAGCGGCGGCTGATGAAGGCCTTTACCAGCCCTATGGCCAGGGTGACGCCGATCCCGACCGCCACGCCCGCCAGAGCCAGCCAGGCGAAGGTCCCAAAAGCGCTGCTCAGGGAAAAGGCGCCGGTCGTCGCCGCGATCACGGCGATCCGCATGCAGGTCAGGCCGCTGGCGTCGTTCAGCAGCGATTCGCCTTCCAGGATGTGCATCAGCCGCTTGGGTATCGGCGCCCGCCCAGCGATGGCCTGGACCGCGATCGGGTCCGTCGGCGACAGGATGGCCGCCAGGGCGAAGGCCACGGCCAGGGGCATGGCCGGGATCATCCAGTGGATCAGAAAGCCCAGCCCCAGAACGGTGAAGACCACCAGCCCCAGCGCCAATTCCAGGATCACCACCCGGTCGCGGAACAGCGCCTCCTTGGGGATGCGCCAGCCGTCCACGAACAGCAGCGGCGGAAGGAACAGCAGGAAGAAGACGTCCGGCTTCAGATCGACCGACTCGCCGGTGATCATCACCACCCCGGCCCCCAGCGCGATCTGCACCAGAGGCAGGGCGATGCGCGTGATGCGAGCCACCCATCCCGACAGCACCACGGCCAGCAACAGGAAGAGGATGGTCTCGATCAGGTGCATGACGGGATCAGTCGATCACGTCCGGATACAGCCGTTCAAGTCGCCCTAGCGCGGCGGGGTGCAGTCGAACCGTCAGGTGGACCCGGCCGTCATCATCCGTCTCGCGCCCCGTCACCCGGCCGTTGGCGTAGAGCCACGCCAGCAGGTCGCCGCGATGCGGTTCGACCGTAAGCTGCGTCTCGGGGTCGTCGTCGATCAGGGCGGCGATGGTTTCGCGAAGCGCCTCGATCCCCTCGCCTGTCCACGCGGACACAGCCACCGCCGATCCCTCGCGCGCCAGACGTTCGGCCTGACCGACCACGGTTTCCCGCGTCTCGGGCTCCAGCAGGTCGATCTTGTTCCAGACCTCCAGGATGCGGCGCGCCTTGCCGTCGGGCGTCGGTATCTGCTCCAGCACCGTCTCGACGTCCTTGGCCTGGGCGGCGCTGTCGGGCGAGGCGATGTCGCGCACGTGCAGGATCAGGTCCGCCTCGCCCACCTCCTCCAACGTGGCGCGGAAGCTCTCGACCAGTTCGTGCGGCAGGTCGGAGACAAAGCCCACGGTGTCGGCGATGATGGCCGGACGCCCCTGCGGCAGGCGGATGGTGCGCTGGGTGGTGTCCAGGGTGGCGAACAGCAGGTCCTTGGCCATTACCTCGGCCCCGGTCAGCCGGTTGAATAGCGTGGACTTCCCCGCATTGGTGTAGCCAACCAGGGCGACAGACGGGAACGGGACCTGTTTGCGCGCCTTGCGGTGCAGGCCGCGCGTGCGCCGCACCTCTTCCAGTTCGGCCTTCAACCGGACGATGCGGTCGGCGATCATCCGCCGGTCCAGCTCGATCTGGGTTTCGCCGGGACCGCCGACGCCGCCCGTGCCGCCGCGTTGGCGCTCCAGGTGGGTCCAAGTGCGGACAAGGCGCGAGCGTTCGTATTCCAGCCGGGCCAGCTCGACCTGGAGGCGCCCTTCACGCGTGCGGGCGCGACGGCCGAAGATCTCGAGGATCAGTCCGGTTCGGTCGATGACCTTGATGTCCCAGAACCGTTCCAGGTTGCGCTGCTGCACCGGGTCAGCTGGTCGTCGACGACGACCGCCTCGGCGTCGGCCGCCAGGATCAGGGCCGCGATTTCTTCCAGCTTGCCTCGTCCGATCAGGGTGGCGGGCGTGACGGAGCGCAGGCGAACGATCTCCTGCGCTCGGACATCAAGATCCAGCGCCTGGGCCAGGCCCACGGCTTCTTCCAGGCGTTCGGAAGCATGGCGCGCATTGTCGCCGCGACGGTCGGGATGGATAACGACGGCCCGGATCAGCGGGACGGCGTGGTCAATGAGTTTGGAGGTCAATCAGTCTTCTTCGGCGTCGGGCTCGTACAACTGCACGGGCGCGGACGGCATGATGGTCGAGATGGCGTGCTTATACACCAGTTGCGACTGGCCGTCCCGACGCAGAAGCACACAGAAGTTGTCGAACCAGGTCACAATGCCCTGAAGCTTGACGCCGTTCACCAGGAAGATGGTCAGCGGAGTTTTCGTCTTGCGGACGCTGTTCAGGAAGGTGTCCTGAAGGTTCTGTCGTTTGTCTTGCGACATGGCAGGTTGATCCTGTTCTTGGTCTTTTTCATCGGCAGGGAGGCCGAGGCGGACGCGCCGCCCGCGTCAGCGACCTTAGCCACCCTCGCCGGTGCGGCAACGCCTTAAATGGCCTCGCGGCGCGCCTGTTCCAGATAAATCTCGCGCAGGCGGGTCGCCACCGGGCCGGGCTTGCCCTCGCCGATGCGGACCCCGTCCAGAGATACGATCGGCATGACGAAAGAACTGGCCGCCGTGACGAAGATTTCACGCGCGCGCTTGGCCTCTTCGACGCTGAAGGCGCGCTCTTCCAGTTCAATGCCCTCCGCCTCCACTAGCTTCAGAATCGCCGCGCGGGTGATGCCGCGCAGGATGTTGGCCTGAGTGTCGCGGGTCCGCAGCTTGCCGTTCTCGTCAACGATCCACGCGTTGGTCGAGGAGCCCTCGGTCACCATGCCCATTTCGTCGAACAGGATGGCCTCATAGGCCCCGCGCTCGCGAGCCGCCTGTTTGGCCAGGGCGTTGGGCAGCAGGCCGACGGTCTTGATGTCGCAACGGCCCCAGCGCATGTCCGGGTGGGTGACGCCGGCGGCCCCTGGCGGCCAGGGCTTCGCCCTTCTTCAGGTCAACAGACTTGGCGGTGACGATGACGCTGGGCGCTACATCCTTGGGGAAGGCGTGATCGCGCGGGGCGGTGCCGCGCGTGATCTGGATATAGACCAGGCCGTTGCGCACCCGGTTGCGGCGGATGGTTTCACGCAAGACGATGCCCAGAGACTGGGCCGACATGGGAATGTCGATGCGCAGCTCGGTCAGGCTGCGCGCCAACCGGCTCAGATGGCCCTCATAGTCAGCCAGCCTGCCGTCAAACACGGACCAGACCTCATAGACGCCGTCGGCGAACTGAAACCCGCGATCCTCGATGTGAACCACGGCCTGGCCGTGCGGCTGATAAACGCCGTTTACATAGGCGACCCTGGACATCAGGCGCCCTCTCCTTCTTCGTCTCCGCCGCGTGCGGGCGACACGCCCAGCGACTTAAGCTTGCGATGCAGCGCCGACCGCTCCATGCCGATGAAGGCGGCCGTGCGCGAGATATTGCCGCCAAAGCGCATGATCTGCGCCGAAAGATATTCCCGCTCGAACACCTCCCTGGCTTCACGCAGCGGCAGGGCGATGATGCGATCGGCGCTGAGCGAGGCGGGGCTGGCGGACGACGCCACCTCCTGCGGCAGCATGTCCGCCGTTATCGGCTCGTCCGCCGTCCCGGTCGCCAGGATCAGCAGGCGTTCGACATTGTTGCGCAGTTGCCGAACGTTGCCGGGCCAAGGATGGACCTGCAGGACAGCCAGAGCGTCATCGGCGATGCGGCGATGCGGCAGCCCCTGCGACGCCGACAGGTTATCGACGAAATACTCGACCAGTTCGCTGATATCCTCGCGACGTTCGGACAGCGGCGGGACGCGGATCGGCACCACGTTCAGGCGGTGGAACAGGTCCTCGCGGAAGCGCCCTTCGCTGATCTCCAGACGCAGATCGCGCGAGGTCGAGCTGATGACCCGCACGTCGACCTGAACATCCTGTTCGCCGCCGACGCGGCGGAACCGCTGCTCGACCAGAACACGCAGGATGCGGCTCTGGCTCTCGCGTGGCATGTCGGCCACGTCATCCAGGAACAGGGTGCCGTTATGCGCCTGTTCAAAGACGCCGATCTTGCGCGGGCGGCCGTCGCCGCCTTCTTCCCCGAACAGTTCGACGTCAAGGCGCTCGGGCGTCATGCCGGCGGCCGAGATCGCCACGAACTCGGCCCTGGCGCGCGGGCTGGCGTCGTGAATCTGGCGTGCGACCAGTTCCTTGCCCGAGCCCGGAGGCCCCGCGATCAGAATCGGCTGTTGGCGGGGGCCACCTTGGAGATGGTGCTGCGCAGCGCCTGCGCCGCCACCGACTTGCCGATCAGGCCGGTGGGCGTCAGCGTCTGGGCGCGCAGGCGACGGTTCTCGCGCTTCAGGGACGCCGCTTCCAGCGCCCGCTCGACCACCACCACAAGCCGGTCGGACTTGAACGGCTTTTCGATGAAGTCATAGGCGCCGCGCTTCAGGGCGCTGACCGCCGTTTCAATATTGCCGTGGCCCGAGATCATGACGACCGGCAGGTCCTCATCCAGTTCACGCACCACGTCCAGCAGTTCCAGGCCGTCCAGTCCGCCGCCCTGCATCCAGATGTCCAGGACCGCCAGCGAAGGCTTGCGCGCCTTGATGGCGGCCAGGGCTTCGTCGGAGTTGGCGGCCGTGCGGACCGCGTGGCCTTCGTCCTCCAGCAGGCCGGAAACCAGCTCGCGGATATCGGCTTCGTCGTCGACGACCAGAATGTCGGCACCGGTGCTTTTCATGACGCCTCTCTTACTCCGCCGTCCGCATCGCGCTGGACGCGCGAGCGACGGCCTTATGATCCTGGCTCAGGGGAAGGTCAGGCACACGCGCGCGCCTGACAAGGTTTCGGCGTCGGCCAGCTTCAGCTCTCCGCCGTGGTCTTCACAAATGCGCTTGACGATGGCCAGGCCCAGGCCCGTCCCCTTCTCGCGCGTCGTTACATAAGGTTCGGTCAGCCGGTCCCGATCCTTGGCGGGCAGGCCGACGCCGTCGTCCTCGATGACGAAGGAGGCGAAACCGTCCTCGACCGTCAGACGGGCGATGATGCCCAGACCGGGCTCCGTCACCCCGTCCCGCTCGCGCCGACCGGCCACCGCCTCGCCTGCGTTCTTCAGGATATTGGCGAGGGCCTGACGCACCATGCGACCGTCAGCCTGCATCACGACGTCCGGCAGGGGCTCGATCAGATCGACGCCGATATCCCCCGCTGCAACGCGCTGGGCGAACACCGCCTCGCGCAGCATTTCGGCCGGGTTCTCGCGTGAGAAACGAGGCGCGGGCATCCGCGCGAAGGACGAGAATTCGTCCACCATCCGTCCGATATCGCCGACCTGGCGGATGATGGTCTCGGTACAGCGATCGAAGACTTCGACATCCTCGCCGACCTGCTCGCGATAGCGGCGACGCAAGCGTTCGGCCGACAGCTGGATCGGGGTCAGCGGGTTCTTGATTTCATGGGCGATGCGCCGCGCCACATCGCGCCAGGCGGCGTTGCGCTGGGCCGTGACCAGACGCGTGATATCGTCGAAGGTCAGCACCATCTCGCCGCCCTGCCCGCCTTCGATCCGGACCCGCAGGCGCAGGGCATCGCCGTTGCGGTCGATGTCGATGTCTTCTTCGATATGGGCCTCGCCGCGCTCGGACAGTTCGCCCAGTTCCGGCGCCACCTCGGCCAGACGACGTCCCTGCACATGGTCGGCGTCCAGGCCCAGCAGGTGGCTGGCGCTGTCGTTGATAGCCGAGATGCGGCGCTTGCGGTCAAGGCCGATGACGCCTGCGCTGACGCCCGACAGCACGGTTTCAATGAACAGGCTTCGGGCCTGAGCTTCGTCCGAGGCGGTCTTCAAGGCGGCCTGCTGGGTCTTGATGTCCTGCGTCATGCGGTTGAACGCTTCGGACAGGACGATCAGCTCTGCCGGCGCCTCAGCATTATCGACCCTTGCGTCCAGATCGCCGCCGGCGACCTGATCCGCCGCCCGGACCAGTCGCCCGATCGGCGCCGAGATCGAACTGGCCGCCGACATGGCCAGCCACACCGCGCCGACCAGCACCAGCAGGGCCGTCTCGAGATAGCTAAGGGCGAAAGCCGCCTGGATGCGGGCGCGGCTTTCCTCGGCCTCGCGATAGGCGGTGATGGATTCCTCGCCGTTGCGCATCCGCTGGATCAGGCCCGGCGCCAGCGGGCGAACGACGTAGAGATAGGCGTCGCCATAGTCAGGCAGCGGATAGAGGGCGCGAACCGTGTCGGGGTTCTCCGTCACCGTGGTGGGGGCCACCTCGCCGCCCGCGACCGTCTCCAAGGCTTCGCGGGGCGGCGCGACATAGGGCGGGGCCCCGGGCCGCTCGCCGCTGGCCAGCACGCGGCCGTTCTCGTCGAGGATATAAAGCGCCGGATAGCCGAAGAAGTCGCCGATCTGAGCCAGGGCGCGGGAAAACTGGATACGGTTGTCGAACAGGCCCCGCACCCCGCCCAGTTCGGTGGACATGGTCTCCATGTCCGCCTCAAGCCCGCTGCCGACGTCGGCGACATAGGCGCGGCCGATCTCGGCCCCGTTCCTGACCGCCGACTGCACATTGGCGCTGAACCACTGATCGACGCCGCGGTTGACCAGGACCCCAAACACCAGGGCGATCAGCACGGCGGGCACGACCGAAACCAGCGAGAACAGGGTCACGAAGCGCAAATGCAGCCGCGCGCCGGGGTTGTAGCGATTGCGGAACAGACGCAGCACCCGACCGCCGATCACAAAGGCCAGCCCGAAGATCAGGACCAGATTGGCCAGCAAGATGAACAACACGGCCTGACTGGCCGCTGAGCGCGCATCTCCGCCGACGGTCGCGCCGGGCGCGATGGCGACCAGCCAGATCGCAGCCGCCGTGACGATGAAGGCGATCGCATAGGCTGTGCCGAACAGGGCGCGCGCCCGACCGCCAGCCAACCGCCCCCAGAGCGAAAGCTCCGAGTTGTGGTGATCAGCCGGGGCGGCGGGGTTCGACATCAAGCGATAGCTTCAACCACCTGTGGCTTATTTTCAACAGCCAAGTTGCGAGAATGCTTCACATCAAGCCACAGCGCCGTCAGCGCCTCCTCGACCTCCTCTGGCGTCTCCAGCCGGCAAAGACGCGCCTTGGCCGCTCGTCGCTCGGTTGGATCGGCCGGCCAGGGCGCCTGTTCGATGTACCAGCCCAGATGTTTGCGGAACATCTTCAGCCCCAGCGGCAGGCCGTAGAAGTCAGCCGACGCCCGCAGATGCCGGATGACGATCGCCAGCCGTTCTTCCCGATCCGGCTCGCGCAGTTGCGTCCCGTCGATCAGGGCGCGCTCCAGATGCGCGGCCAGCCACGGCCGCCCATAGACGCCTCGACCCAGCATCAGGGCGTCGGCGCCGGATCGCGCCAAGGCCTCGCGCGCCTGTTCAGCGGTGATAATGTCGCCGTTAACGATGACGGGAACGCCTACCGCCTGCTTCACCTCGGCTACCGCGTCCCAGTCGGCGATCCCGGTGTAGAACTGCTTGCGGGTGCGGCCGTGCACCGTCACCGCCGCCACGCCCAGCCCCTCGGCCCGACGCGCCAGATCGGCGGCGTTCAGACTGTTGTCGTCCCAGCCGAGCCGCATCTTGACCGTCACCGGCCGACTGACGGCTTGTACGACCGCCTCCATGATCCGCGCCGCCTGATCCGGCGTCCGCATCAGGGCCGAGCCGCAGGCTGCGCCGGTGACTTCCTTCGCCGGACAGCCGAAGTTCAGATCGATGATGTCGGCGCCGGCCTTCTGCGCCATACGCGCGCCCTCGGCCATCGCCTCGGCGTCGCCGCCGACCAGCTGGATCACCGTCAGCGGCAGACCCCCGCCGACGGCGGCGCGCCGCACCACGTCCGGCCGCGCGCGCGCCAGCTCAGCCGCCGCCACCATTTCGGTCGCCACATAAGAGGCGCCCAGTTGCGAGGCCAGCACCCGAAACGGCAGGTCGGTGATCCCGGTCATGGGCGCCATCAGCACCCGTCCGTCGATCCTTACGTCCCCAATTTGCAGGCCAGTCTTCATACGGCTCCCTTAGCACCGAAGGCGCCCCTCTCGTCAAGCGGAACCGGGACGCCTAGAAGGCCGTCATGGGATTCTCAGCGATTGTCGTCGCCGCCGGTTCGGGTTCGCGGGCCGGAGGCGCCAAGCAGTGGCGCGTCGTCGCCGGACGCCCGGTCGTGGCCTGGTCGGTCGAGGCTTTGCTGAAGGCCGGCGCGCGTGAGGTCGTGGTGGTGATCGCCGCCGACGCCGCGCCGATGGCCCAGACGGCTCTGGCAGCGCTATCCGGCTGGCGCGCCGTGCCCGGCGGCGCGACCCGTGCCGCCTCGGTTCAGGCCGGCCTGGCGGCGCTGACGGCGGACGACGCCGAGCCCGTGCTGATCCACGACGCCGCCAGGCCGTTCCTGAGCGCCGACATCATAAAGGCGCTGCTGCAGGGCCTTAAGGACGCCGACGGCGTCCTGCCCGCCCTTGCCGTCGCCGACAGCCTGCGTCGCGCCGAGGATGATTTCATTGTCGGCGGCGTCGATCGCGACAACCTCTGGCGCGCCCAGACGCCTCAGGCCTTCCGCCTGAAGACCATCCGCGACGCCTATGCCGCATGGCCGAACAATGAGACGGCGACCGACGAAGCCGCCGTGGTCGAGCGCGCCGGCGGCCGCGTCCGCTTGATCCCCGGCGATCCCCGCCTTTTGAAACTGACCTACCCTGAGGATTTCGCCATGGCCGAGGCGCTCGCCGCCCCCGCACCGTCGTTCGCATCGGACAGGGGTTCGATGTCCATCGCTGGGGACCGGGATCATCGGTCTGGCTGTGCGGGGTCGAGATACCACACGACCAGACCCTGATCGGCCATTCGGACGCCGATGCGGGCCTGCACGCCCTGACCGACGCTATTCTGGGCTCCATCGCCGACGGCGACATCGGCGACCATTTCCCGCCCAGCGACCCGCAATGGAAGGGCGCCGCCTCGGACCGTTTCCTGGTCTATGCGGCCGAGCGGGTGGCGGCGCGCGGAGGGCGCATCGTCAACGTGGACATCACCCTGATCTGCGAGCAGCCCAAGGTGAAGCCTCATCGACAGGCGATGCGCGAGCGCCTGGCGGATCTGCTGAACTTGCCGCTGGACGCCGTCAGCGTGAAAGCGACCACCAGCGAGGGCCTTGGTTTCACAGGACGCGGCGAAGGTCTGGCGGCCCAGGCCGCCGTCTCGGTCGAACTGCCCGGCTAAGGCTTGACGCGCGCCAGTCCGGCGGCGGCTCGCTCAAGCAGGGTCAGCGCCGTGTCGTCGGACCTCAACTGGGCCACCCCTACGTCCAGTTCCACGACGAATGGAGGGCGATCCTTGCCGGCGTCGAAGGCGGTGCAGGCGATGACGGCCGCGATCCGCTCAGCCGTGACGCGGGCCGAGGCTTCGTCGGCGGCGGGCAAGGCCAGTGCGAACGTCTCGCTCGACAGGCGCGCAGCGGTGTCCTCGACCCTCACCAGGCGCGACACCATGGCGCCGACCTGGGGCATGGCCTTCTCCAGCCAGCCGCCCGTCCGTAATTCGCCCAACTGCTGACTTCCCGCCACGCGCAGAACGCCCACAGACAAATGCCGCGAGCGCAGTCGGGCGCCGTCCGCCAATCGGCCCAGATGCGAGGCGAAGAGGTCGCGGCTGAACAGCCCCGTCGCCGCGTCCATAAGTTCGCTGCTACGCACCGCATCCAGCGCCCGGCGCAGTCCCTGCTGGCGGCGATGGTTGCGCGCCAGGGCGACAATGCGGGCTGCGGCGTCCTCTTCCGGCGTGGTCGGATCGGCGACGTCGGCGAACCCTCGCCGGTAAAGGTCGCCCAAGGCCTCGCCCGCCTCCTCGTCCCGCAGGTAGAGGGTCAGCGGGATATGATAGAGACGCGTGTTGCGGCGCATTCCCGCAGCGATCGCCAAGGCCGGCGCGTGAGAGCGATCGCCCCACAGCACGGCGCCGTCGAACTCGCGCTCATGCAGATAGTCAAACGCAGTATATGGCGTCGGCGCCGCCACCACCTCAGCCCCCAACGCCACCAGGGCGTTAGAAAGCGCCAGGAAGCGACGATCTGCAGCGCCGGCCGTCAGGATGTTCAGCGGCGCCGATTCCATGTCGGGCGCCGCCAGGTTGACGCCGTGCTGGCTGAACGTGGCCTGGCGCAGAACGAATTCTTCCTCCGCCACCGCCGCACGGGTCATCTGCTCCAGACGCATGGCCGCCTGAGCGGGGTGCGGAGCCTTGGACAGCGTCAGATCGCAGCCATTGAGACCGGCCCCGCTCGGCGCGCCCACGCCTAGAATGGTCAGATAGCGCGCGTCGGTCGCGGATCGCAGCCGCGCGATCGCCGAGGCGTCCAGCAGCGACGTATCCACCACGGCGGCGTCAATCGTCAGGTCGTCCAGCGCCAGGACAGCCGCATCGAGATCGCGCGCGGTGAGGGTTCGCCAACCCAGTTGATCCAGGCTTTCGCACAGAGGATCCAGGAGTCGTCAGCGCCGGCGACGACCAGCACGCGCGGATTGGGATGCAAGCAAGGATCTCCTGGCTTCGACCGGCCGCCCCCGCCGCCGTATCCGAGCCTTGGGGCATGATACCGGCGCAGCGGCCGCCCGCAATGGGCAAGGCGACATATCGCCGGGCGACGGATCAGGGGTTCCAACTTCATGCCGAATGGGGTTAATCCCCCCGCTTGTTCGACGACGAGGCCTTGGATTGACCCAGCCCTTACCGCTCGCGGACCTGCCCATGCACATGGCGCGCCTTGCAGGCCGCGCCTTCGCCAGAAGCTGGGGCCGGGACGTCATGCTCTATACCGGCGGGGTTTCCTTTTTCGCCCTGCTGGCCCTGTTCCCGGCCATCGCCATCCTGATCGGCTTCTACAAGGCCGTTCTGACGATAGGACAGGTGAGCGAGCAGGCGGCGGCGCTGGCGGATGTCATCCCCTCGGCCGCGCGCACCCTGTTCCTGAACGAGATCGACCGCCTGGCCAATACTTCGGCGCGGACCGTGTCGCTGCAGAGCGCGATCGCCCTGGTGATCGGCGCCTACGCCGCGCATCGGGGCTTCAAGGCCTTGCTGGCGGGGCTGAACCTGATCCACGACGAGACCAAGCCGCTGGGCTTTTTCAAGTTCAACCTGCTGGCCTTCCTGGTCGCGCTTGCGGCCTTCGTGCTGTTCACCGTGGTGTCGGGCGCCGTCGTCACCTCGCGCCTGATGGAGCACGCCTATGTCGACCAACCAGGCGGCTGGATGACCCTGCCGCTCGATGGCTTGTGGCCCGCTCTCGGGCTGTGGCTGGGGCTGACCATGCTCTATCGATACGCCATGGCGCACGCCAAGCGCGTCGCCTGGAAGGCCGCCGTCATCGGCGGCCTGGTCGCCACGGTCATGTCCAGCTTCTTCTCGTGGCTGTGCACCATCTACGTCGAGCAGATCGTGCATCTGGGCGCGACCTACGGCTCGGTCGGCGCCGTGGTGGTGCTGCTGATCTGGCTATCGTGGAACGTGAACGCCGTCTTCTATGGCGGCGCCTTCGCCACGGAACTGGAGATCGACTGGGAAAAACGCACCGCCCTGCCCCCGTCCGAGACCTATCCCGATACGGTTGTCAGCCTGTCCGAGCGTCGCCGCTCTCGACAGTGATCTGAAGCACGCCATCCGAATCTTCGATCCCAATGACCTGACCGCCCATTTCCTGCATCAGGAAGGGCACGTCGATCCGCGCCATAGGATCGGTCGCCAGCAACGTCCATTGCGCGCCCGCGCGGCCGCCTTCCATCGCCTTGCGTAGCCTCAGGCTGGGCACGGGACACTTGTGACCCCGCGCGTCGATGACGACCGGGTCGCTCATCGCGTCACGGCGTCCTGCAACAGGCCCAATGCCACGCGCACGCTTTCCAACCGCACCTGGTCGCGCCCAATGGCGCCGAAGCGCTTTTCAACATGGGCGACCGACCCGTCCGCCCGCGCTACGGCGAAGTGAACCAGACCGACCGGCTTGTCGTCCGAGCCCCCGCCTGGCCCGGCGATGCCAGTGACCGACACCGCGACCTGGGCCCGCGAGCGCGCCTTGGCTCCCTCGGCCATGGCCCGCGCCGTCGGTTCCGACACCGCCCCGAAACGCGCCAGCACGTCCTGCGGCACGCCCAGCATCTCCGTCTTGGCCTCGTTGCTGTAGGTGATGAAGCCCCGATCCACGACGGCCGAAGACCCAGCGATCGCCGTCAGGGCGCCCGTCACCAGCCCGCCGGTGCAGCTTTCGGCCGTAGAGATCATCAGACCGGCCTTGATCGCATGGCGGATCACGCCTTCAGCGGTCGCCTCGATATCCTGCGGCAACATGGGAATTCGCTCCATCCTCGAGTCGTCCTAGCCTCGACCTGCGGAATCACCCGCCCAAGGTCGAAAGCAGCGCATGACCGAACACGTCCTGTCCCCGGCGCATCGCAGGATCGACGCGATAACACCTGCCGCCTTCGCCGTCGCCATCTTCACCTCGGCCAGCCTGGTTTTCCTGGTTCAGCCGATGGCGACAAAGCTGGTGCTGCCGTTGCTGGGCGGATCGCCGTCGGTGTGGAACACCGCCATGGTCTTCTTCCAGGCGGCGCTGCTGGCGGGCTATCTCTACGCCCACCTGCTGCAACGGATACCGTCGGTCCGGTGGCAGGCCGTGACGCATCTGGCGCTGTTGACGGCGGCGGCCGTTTTCCTGCCGCTGAGCATTACTGAGGCGTTGGGGGATCCTGATCCAGCCGCCCCGATCGGCTGGCTGCTGGGAGGCTCTGTTGCTATCGGTCGGCGCGCCCTTCGCCATACTGTCAGCCACCGCGCCGCTGCTGCAGGCCTGGTATGCGCGCGCTCGCGTCAGTCGCCCCGACGGAGCCAACCCCTATGTGCTGTACGCCGCCTCCAACCTCGGCAGCTTTCTGGCGCTTCTGGCCTATCCGGTCCTGATCGAGCCGCTGGCGTCCCTGTCCGGGCAAAGGATCGGCTGGACGGTGGGATACGGCGTCTTCGCCGCCATGATCGTGGTGCTGGCGGTCCTCCTGCCGCGCGGTCTGGGCGCCGCGCGCACCGCCGCCTCGGACGAGCGTAGCCCGCCAATCCCCTGGACGCGCAAGATTATCCTGATCCTGCTGGCCGCTGCGCCCTCCAGCCTGATGCTGGGGGTGACTGCGCACCTTTCGACAGACGTGGCTTCGGCCCCCTTCCTGTGGGTCGCGCCGCTGGCGCTCTACCTGCTGACCTTCGTCATCGCCTTCCAGACGCGGCCGTGGATTCCTCTGTCCGTCAGCCTGATCCTGCAGGCGACCTTCACCGTGATGATCGGCGCCATGGTCGGCATGACGACAGGGCATTGGCTGATGCTGCTGGGGGCGCACCTGGCCGCCTTCTTCTTCACGACCCTGATGTGCCACCAGCAGTTGGCCGCCCGACGCCCGGCGCCGGACCGGCTGACCGAGTTCTACCTGTTGATGTCGCTGGGCGGGGTGCTGGGCGGGGCATTCACAGCCTTGCTGGCGCCGACGCTGTTCGAGACCGTGCTCGAATATCCGCTGGTCATGGTGCTGGTCTGTCTGGCGCGGCCGTGGCTGGGAGGACGTCCCGCCAAACATGAAGTCTGGCTGATGACGGCGGGCCTGACGATCGCCGTATCTGTACCGCTGCTGTTCGAGATGATGCGCTATGATGCATCGTTGCGCACAGTGTTCAGCGACTTCGGCCTGACTGCAACGGCGCAGATCATCCTCGGCGGCGCCGCCATCTGCGCCTTCCTGATCCGCGATCGCGTGCTGATGTTCACGGCTGTCGTCGCCGCCATGACGCTGTCGGCCCACTACATCGGCCGCGGTTACGACTGGAGCCTGTCCGAGCGCAGCTTCTTCGGCGTCATGCGTGTGGCGGTCACGCCGGACCCCAAGATGGGCGGCGACGTTCATGTGCTGATGCACGGCACGACCCTGCACGGAGCCCAGGCGCGCAACCCCGACTTCGCCTGCGCCCCGACCATGTACTATGCCGAGACCACGCCTCTCGGGCAGGCGGCCGAACTGATCCAGGCCCGCGGCCCGGCGCCGTTATCGGCGTGGTGGGTCAGGGCTCTGGCGCAATGGCGGCCTATAAGCGCGCCTCGGATCAGATGACCTTCTTCGAGATCGATCCGATGGTCGACCGGCTGTCGCGCGATCCGAAGTGGTTCACCTTCATCTCGAACTGCGCTCAAGGCCCGGTCCGCACCGTCCTGGGCGATGCGCGGTTGACGCTGAACAAGGAAGCTCGCCGCTCCTACGACCTGCTGGTCATCGACGCCTTCTCATCCGACGCGGTGCCGACCCATCTGCTGACGCGCGAGGCGATCGAGGGCTATCTCAAGCTGCTGAAGCCGACGGGCGTCGTGGTGCTGCACCTGTCCAATCGCAACCTGGAGATCACCCTGCCCGCCGTCGCCGCCGCGCGCGAACTCGGCGCCGCCGAACTGCACCAGATCTACATCGAGCACCCCGACGCCGCCCTGATGGCCGAAGCCTCGACCGAGGCCCTGGTCATCTCGCCTACGCCCGAAGGTCTGGCCGACTTCAAGGCCGACGGCCGCTGGCGCAAGCTGGAGCCGACCGAAGTGCGCCCCTGGACCGACGACTACGTCAATCTGTTCGGCGCCCTTGTGCGCAGCATGAGGGCGCGCCGGCTAGGCCGCGCCCGCCACCCGCGCCAGATCGGCGGTGATGCGCTCGGCGACCTTCAGACGGTCGTCGGGCGTGGGCCATTCGCCCTTCACCACGATCTTCTGGTCCGGCCGGATCTTCCAGAAGGCGTGGTTCTTCTGGATCAGACCCACCAAGCCCATCGGATTGGGGAAGGTGTTGTTGCGCAGCGTCAGCACCGCGCCCTTGGGCCCGATGTCGATCTTCTCGATGCAGGCCGTCCGGCAGTTGGCCTTGACGCCGACGATCCGCAGGAGTTGCTGCGCCTCGTCCGGCAGCGGGCCGAACCGGTCGATCAGCTCGGCCGCGAGCGCCTCGCGATCCTCCATATTCTCGGCGTCCGACAGGCGACGATAAAGGCTGAGGCGAAGGTTCAGGTCCGGGACGTAATCCTCTGGAATCAATACAGCCGCGCCGACATTGATCGAGGGCGACCAGCCGCGATCCGGCGCCGCCTCGCCCTGCTCGCGCAGTTCGGCGACGGCGTCTTCCAACATCTGCTGATACAGTTCGACGCCCACCTCGCGGATGTGGCCCGACTGTTCGTCGCCCAGCAGATTGCCGCCGCCGCGCTGGTCCAGATCGTGGCTGGCCAGTTGGAAGCCCGCGCCTAGGTTGTCCAGAGACTGCAGCACCTGCAGCCGCCGCTCGGCCGACAGGCTCAGCGGCTTGGTCGGATCGGTCGTCAGATAGGCGAAGGCCCGCGCCTTGGAACGGCCGATGCGGCCCCGGATCTGATGCAGTTGGGCCAGACCGAACATGTCAGCACGGTGCACGATCAGGGTGTTGGCCGTCGGAATGTCGATGCCGCTCTCGACGATGGTGGTCGAGACCAGCACGTCATACTCCCCGTCATAGAAGGCGCTCATCACCTCCTCCAGTTGGGTCGGGCTCATCTGGCCGTGGCCGACGACGAACTTCACCTCTGGCACCTGTTCGCGCAGGAATCGCTCGATGTCCGGCAGGTCCTTCAGGCGCGGCGCGACGTAATAGGCCTGGCCGCCGCGATACTTCTCGCGCAGCAGGGCCTCGCGCACCAGCACCGGATCCCATGGCGTGACATAGGTCCGCACCGCCAGACGGTCGACCGGCGGGGTGGCGATGATCGACATCTCGCGGATGCCCGACAGCGCCATCTGCAGGGTGCGTGGGATAGGTGTCGCCGTCAGGGTCAGCAGGTGAACATCGGCCCGCAAGGACTTCAGCTTCTCCTTGTGCTTCACGCCGAAGTGCTGCTCCTCGTCGACGATGACGAGGCCCAGATCCTTGAAGCCGACCTGATCGGCCAGCACCGCGTGGGTGCCGACGACGATCTCGAAGCTGCCGTCCTTCAGGCCCGCGCGCGTCTCATTCGCGTCCTTGGCCGTGACCATGCGCGACAGGTGGCGCACCTTGATCGGCCAACCGGCGAAGCGTTCGCTGAAGGTCTTGAAGTGCTGACGCGCCAGCAGCGTCGTCGGGCAGACGATAGCGACCTGTTGGCCCGTCATGGCCACGACGAAGGCGGCGCGAAGGGCGACCTCCGTCTTGCCGAAGCCGACGTCGCCGCAGATCAGACGATCCATCGGCGTGCCCTTGCCCAGGTCTTCCAGCACGTCGCCGATGGCGTTCAACTGGTCGTCCGTCTCTTCATAGGGGAAGCGGGCGCAGAACTCGTCGAACAAGCCGGCCGGCGGCGTGATGGCGTCGGATACGCGCAGCGCCCGCTTGGCGGCCAGGGCGATCAGCCCCTCGGCCATGGCGCGCAGGCGCTCCTTGGCCTTGGCCTTGCGCGCCTGCCAGCCCGCGCCGCCCAGACGGTCCAGCTGAACCCCTTCGGCGTCTGTGCCGTAGCGCGTCAGAAGGTCAATGTTTTCAACCGGCAGATAGAGCTTGCTCTCACCGGCGTAGAGGAGTTCCAGGCAATCGCGCGGCGCCTCTTGGATCTCCAGCGTGCGAAGGCCCTCGTAGCGGCCGATGCCGTGATCCAGGTGAACCACCAGATCGCCCGCCGTCAGGGCCGAGGCCTCGGCCAGGAAGTTCGACGCCCGCCGCTTGCGCTTAGGCCGCGCCAGGCGGTCGCCCAGAATGTCGGTCTCGGAGATGACGGCCAGGTCGTCGGTGACGAAGCCGTGCTCGACCGGCAGCACCGCGCGCAGATAGACGCCATCGGGCCACTTGCACATCGTCCCAGTCGCGCACCGCCACGACGTGCGTCAGGCCGTGATCGCCCAGCATGGCGGCCAGACGCTCGGCCGAGCCTTCGGACCACGAGGCGAACAGCACGCGCTTGCCCTGCCCCTTCAGCACCTCGGCGTGCTGGGCCACGGCGGCGAACAGGTTGACGCTGTCCTGCGACCGTTCGGCGGCGAAGCTGCGGCCCAGACGGCCGCCGGCGTCCTCGCCCGAACCGGCGGCCAGCGGCGACAGACGGCGCACGGCGCGACCGGCCAAGGCGCTGTTCCAGTCGCCTTCATCCAGATAAAGCCGCGCGGGCGGCAGGGCGCGATAGGCGGCCCCGCCCTTGCCGCGCGCCGCCTCCTTGCGCGCCTCATAGGCGTCGACGGTCAGGTTCCAGCGCTCTGCGCGCGCCTGTTCCGTCTGGCTGTCGAGGAAGACCGGCGCCGTGTCCGGCAGATAGTCGAACAGGGTATCCAGTCGGTCGTAGAACAGCGGCAACCAGTGCTCGACGCCCTGACGGCGCGCGCCCTCGCTGACGGCGGCGTACATCGGCTCGTCGCCCGGCGCGCCGAACAGGTTCAGATAGCCGCTGCGGAAACGCGAGATGGCGTCCGCGTCCAGCAGCACCTCGGACACCGGCGAGAGAGAAACCGCCTTCAACTGGCGCGTCGAGCGTTGGGTTTCGGGATCGAAGGCGCGGATCGATTCCAGCTCCGAGCCGAACATGTCGAGGCGCACCGGCTCCTCGAATCCCGGCGGGAAGACGTCGATCACCCCGCCGCGCACGGCATATTCGCCGCGCTCTGACACCGTGGAGGCGCGCACATAGCCGTTGGCCGAAACGTAGCGCTCCAGGGCGTCCGTATCGAGGTCGGCGCCGACCCTGGCCGCGAACCCGGCGCCGGTCACGGCGCTGCGCGGCGGCGTGCGCTGGGCGGCGGCGGCGACAGTGGCGACCACCAGCAGCGGCGTCCTGTCCGCCGGATCGCGCGTGGCCAGCCGGGTCAGCGTCGCCATCCGCTGAGCGGCGACCGAAGCCGTTGGGCTCAGCCGGTCGTACGGCAGGCAGTCCCACGACGGATATTCAAGAACTTCAACATCCTTGGCGAAAAAACGAAACGCCTGAATGAAGTTTCCCGTACGTTGATAATCGCGCGCCACGAACAAGGCGGTCCCGCCCTGCGCCTTGATGCGATCAGCGACGATCAGGGCGTCCAGTCCCTCAGGCGCGCCGCCCAGCTCCATATCGGCCCGCGCCGGCGCGCCGTCCATCAGCCGATGCCCTTGGCGACTTCGGCCGCGACGTGCTCGCGCATGAAGGCGCGGATGCGGGTGATCATCGGCCCGTCGAACTCAGGCGGGGTCGGTTCGCGCTCGATGATCCAGGCGTAGAGGTATTGATCCTCTTCATCCAGCAGGGTCTCGAGTTCGGTCAATTCGTCGTCGTTCAGCGTCGGCGCGACCTGATCGGTGAACGGCCCCAGCACCATGTCGGCCTCACGAAAGCCCCGGCGCCAGGCGCGGAAGGACAGGCGCCCCAGGCGCGTCTTGCGGTCGTCGGTGTTCTGGGCGTCCTCGGGACGTGCGTCGATATCGGCCACGCTGTTTCCTTGCCTGTCCGTTCACTTCGGTAAGAGGCGGATCAGATAGCGTTCCAGACGCCGCTGCGCCAGCTATGCTGCATCATCATGAGGCCCGAGATCTCTTTCCCCTGTTCGCGGACGTCACCACGCTGAAAGGCGTGGGCCGCGCAGCGCGCCCCTGGTGCAGAAGGTGGCGGGTCCGCTGGTGCGCGACGTGCTGTTCCTGTCGCCCAGCGGCGTGATCCAGCGGCGCCCCACCACGGCGATGGAGGCCGTCGACGGCGAGATCGGCGTCTTCGAGGTCGTGATCGATCGCCTGATTCCACCGCACAAGCCCGGCGCGCCGATAAGGGTGCGCGCCATCGACGAGACGGGCTTCATCCACCTGATCTGGTTCGCCGGGTCGCCGCGCCATATTGAGAGCCTCGCTCCGCGCGGGTCCCGGCGTCTCGTGACGGGCAAGGTCGAGCGCTTCAACAGCGAAGTTCAAATCGCCCACCCCGACTACATCCTGCCGGTCGAGAAGGCGGACGAGATTCCGCTGTCCGAACCCGTCTATCCGGCGACGCAAGGCCTGACCTCGCGCCAGATCGCAAGCTGGCGCAGGGCGCGCTCGCGCTCGCTCCTGAGTTGCCGGAATGGCAGGAGCCGAACTGGCTTGCGGCGCGGCGTTGGGTCGGCTGGCGCGCGGCGCTGGAGACCCTGCACGCCCCGACGAACGAGGCCGATCTGGCACCGGACGCCCCGGTGCGTCAGCGCCTGGCCTATGACGAACTGTTCGCGCACCAGTTGGCCTTGGCGCGCCGTCGTCGCGCCCGCCAGATCACGCCCGCCGCCCGCATCACGCCGGGCGAAGTCTCCGCCCGCCTGCTGGCCGCCCTGCCCTTCGCCCTGACCAGCGCACAGGAACAGGCCGTCACGGAAATTCGCGCCGATCTGGCTTCCGGCGAGCAGATGGGGCGGCTGCTGCAGGGCGATGTGGGTTCCGGCAAGACAGCCGTCGCTGCCCTGGCCCTGGCCGATGCGGCCTCCAGCGGCTTTCAGGCCGCCCTGATGGCGCCGACCGAGATTCTAGCGCGCCAGCACTACGACAAGCTGTCGCCGATGCTGGATCAGGCGGGCGTGTCCAGCCTGTTGCTGACCGGGCGCGACACCCCGGCCGAACGGCGCGGCAAGCTGGCCGCGCTCGCCTCCGGCGAGGCTCAGGTCGCCATCGGCACCCACGCCCTGTTCCAGGATGCGGTGCAGTTCCACCGGCTGGCGCTGGCCGTCATCGATGAACAGCACCGCTTCGGCGTGCGCGAGCGTCAGCGTTTGCAGGCCAAGGGCGACCCGCGCCTGGGCGGCGTCCACCTGCTGACCATGTCGGCGACGCCCATTCCCCGCACGCTGGAGCTGACGCAGTACGGCGAGCTGGAGGTAAGCCGCCTGATGGAGAAGCCGCCCGGCCGCACGCCTGTCACCACGGCCGTCCTGCCGCTCGCGCGTATCGGCGAGGTGGCCAAACGGCTGAAGTCGGCGGTCAAAGCCGGCGCTCAGGCCTACTGGATCTGTCCTCTGGTGGCCGAATCCGAAGCCATCGACCTAGCCGCCGCCGAGGATCGGGCCGAAGACCTGCGCAAACTGCTGGGAACGGAGGTCGGCCTGGCCCACGGCCAGATGCCGGGTGCCGAGCGCGAGGCGGTGATGGCGCAGTTCGCGGCGGGCCGCCTGCCCGTCCTCGTCGCCACGACCGTGGTCGAGGTCGGCGTCGACGTGCCCAACGCCTCCATCATGGTGATCGAACACGCCGACCGCTTCGGCTTGGCCCAGCTTCACCAGTTGCGCGGGCGCGTGGGGCGCGGCGCCAAGGCCAGTTCCTGCATCCTGCTCTATGGCGGCGAGGACGGCGCGCTGGGCGAAACGGCGAAGGAACGGCTGGAGACCCTGCGCCGCACCGAGGACGGCTTCGTCATCGCCGAGGAGGACTTCCGTCTGCGCGGCGGCGGCGACCCGCTGGGCCTGAAGCAGAGCGGCTTCCCGGCCTATCGCTTCGCCGATCCGATCCGGCACCGCTCCCTGCTGCTGGCGGCGGCCGATGACGCGCGCCTGCTGCTAGGCCGCGACCCCGAGCTGGCAAGCGAGCGCGGCCAGGCCGTGCGCCTGCTGGAAGCCCTGTTCGACTGGAAAAACGAACGCCCCTCAGCGGACTGAGGGGCGTCGAAAAACTCGGCGAAGCTCGAGCGATCAGCCCGCGCTGCGGGCGATGCGCTCGACTTCCTTGCGCACCTGGGCCTCGACGATGGCCGGCAAGTTGGCGTCCAGCCAGTCCTTCAACATCGGGCGCAACATCTCGCGGACCATGGCCTCGACCGTGTTGCCGCTCATGAAGGGCATGTCGCCCGTGGCGGCGACAGGCGCCGGTTCCGGCTTCTGGAAGCTGGCGGCCAGGCCGGCGAAGGCCGAGGCGGCGCTGGCGGCGGCGCTTTCGCCGACCAGGGCGTCCGTCTCAGGCGCGACGGCGGGCGCAGGCTCAGGTGCCACGACAGGGGCCTCGACCGGGAAAGGTGCTGCGTCCGCGACTACCAGATCGCCGATGGCCTCGGCGGCCGGTGCCTCATAAGGCTCCGTCAGCTCAAGAACGTCTTCCTCGGCGGCCGCGATCGGAGCGGGCTCGGGTTCGGGCGCAGGGGCAGGTTCCGGCTCGGGCGCAGCGGCGGTTTCCGCCGGGGCGTCGTCTTCAGAGATAATCCGGCGAATCGACGCCAGGATTTCTTCCATCGTGGGTTCCTGAGCGGAGTGGTCGGTCATGTCGGAGCCTTAAACCTCGGTGCTCGATCTCGGTGATCACCCGCTGAGCCGGAAAGGGCGCAGGGCGAACGGGCGCGGCCGATACAGACTCGCCTCGCCCCTGCCCTGTCGTCGCATCAACCTCGGCCGGAATCAACGGACGTTTTCGTCCGTCCGCGCGGGCGAGGCCTCAGCCTTGCGGCGCCGTGCGAACGACCTCGCCCTTCAACTGGCGGTCGACTGGCGCGTCTTCGGCGTCAGCAGCGGGCGTCACAGCCGGCGCAGCGACCCGGTCCAGCGTCTCCAGCAGGCCGTCCCACGGCAGAGCGCCGCGATTGCGGATGGCGTTGTAGTTGTCAGCCGGATCATAGGCGTCGATGGCCGGATCCAGATTGGGGCCGCCCAACCGCCCCATCGCCGCCAGCAACTGAGCCTGAGCCACATATTCATTGCGGCGCGCGCTGGCCAGGGCGACCTCGGCGCTACGCAGTTCCAGTTCGGCGTTCAGCACGTCCAGAGTGGTGCGCAGGCCGACCTGCGCTTCCTGGCGCACGCCCTCAGCGGCGACCGACGCGGCGCGGACGGCCTCCTGACCGGCGGCGACGCTGGACCTCGCCGAGGCGCTTTGAGCATAGGCCGAGCTGACCGCTTGCAGCACGGTGCGGCGCTGGCCCTCGACGTTGATCTGGGCGGCGTTGGCGCGCTCAAGAGCCTGCGCGACGCGCGACCGGTTCAGCCCGCCCGTGAACAGCGGCACCGAGACCGAAGCCCCGGCGGTGAAGCTGGTGCGGTCCGTCAGGTCAAAGCCGGACAGGTCGTTGGCCGCACCGCCGTAGGAGGCCGTCAGGCGCGCCGAAGGCAGATATTCCGATCGCGCGGCGGCCACGTTCGCCTCAGCCGCCTGCTGGGCGTAGAGGGCGGCCAGAACGCCGGGGTTTTCAGCCAGGCCCACATCCATCGCCGCATCGAAATCCGACGGCAGACCCGGCAGGATCGGCAAGGCCTGAAGGTTGGACGGCGCTTGCCCCACCACAGCGGCGTAGGCCGCGCGCGAGACGGATAACTGCGCCTGAGCGCCGGCCAGGTCGGATTCGGATTGCGCCAGACGGGCTTCTGACTGAGCCACGTCGGTGCGGGTGATCTCGCCCACTTCAAAACGGGCGTTCGATTCGTCTAGCTGGCGACGCAGGACCTGCAGGTTCTCCTGGCGGATACGCAGGATCTCCAGATCGCGCACGACATCGGCATAGGCCTGGACGACCGAAGTCATCACCTGCTGCTCGACCTGACGCAGGTTTTCGCGGCCCGCCATGACGTTGGCCTCCGCAGCCGAAATGCCGTGCGACACCCGGCCCGCCGTCCAGATGTTCTGGCTCAGACTGACGCTGGCGCTGGCGCCGTCGCTTTCGATCGTGCCGCCGCTGGTGGTGGTGCTGCCCGGCAGCGTGCCCGTGGCGTCCGGCACGCCGTCGCCGTTAGTATCGATCGGGATGGTCTGGCCGGGAATGGTCGTCGTCACGCGATCCGTGCGGGTGCGGCTGTAATCCACGCCCGCAGAGGCGTTGATGGTCGGCCGCAGCCCGGCGCGCGCCTGAACAATGGATTCGTCCAGGGCGCGTTGATTGGCGCGTTGGGCCAGCAGGGACGGATTGGTCCGATAGGCCAGACCGATCGCTTCCTGAAGCGACTCGGCCAGAACCGGCGTCGCCCCCATCGTCAATGCGACCAGAGCGACCGAAGCGAGCGCGCGCGAGCGTTTCAACATGAACCTGTCCCTGCCTGACGCCCCCCGTTCGGCGCGCCTGTAGTGCCTTCTAACGGCGTAGTTGGCGGCTAGCCTCGCCCGACGCCAGTTAAGTTTTTCACGCAGCGCGATGCCTGTTCCGTCGCGAAGCAGGCGTTAAAGCGCAAACGCCGGCGCCGGCGTCATTTCCGGCAGCAGGTCAGGCGCCGCATCGAACAGTTCGCGGCGTGACACGCCTTCACGGCCGCGCACATAAAGAACCGCCGCGCCGCTGGCGCCGTCGCGCTCCACCACGGCCAGACGGCCGCCAGGACGCAGGGCCGCGATCCAGGAATCGGGACGCTCGATCACCGCGCCTTCGCTGACGATCAGGTCATAACCTTCACCCTGCGGCTGGCTCAGCGGCGCGACCGCCGTCTCGACGCCGGCCTCGGCCAGGGCCGCGCCGACCACGTCGAACACGGCCGCATCTGATTCCTGAGCCGTCACCTGCAGGCCCATCTGCGCCAGCACGGCGGCGGCATAGGGGGCGGCGATGGCCAGCGCCTTCTCGCCCGAACGGGCGTCCAGCCCCTGCAGCAGCTTGGCCACATCGCGGGGCAGCATCAGGCGGCGACCGTTCACGATCTCCGGCTCGACGTCGGCATAGGCCGAGAAGGCGCGGTCAGGGGCGCAGAATCGCTCGCGCTGCACAGCGCCGATGGCGGCGTGCAGTTGGCGGTCGGTGACGTCGTTCACGCGGACTTGCGAGTCCAGCATCACCTTGCGGGCGGCGGCGAAATCCATAATCCGAAGTCCTTCAGGTCGGCTTAGGCGAAGAAATGTGACGCGCTTATAGGTCCGTGCGTTGCAGCGGACAATCCGATCTGATAGCTGACGGCCCTCGCGATGGCGGGGCCTCTGGAAACGGGGGCCACGGCCTGATGGCGGAGTGGTGACGCAGAGGACTGCAAATCCTTGCACCCGGGTTCGATTCCCGGTCAGGCCTCCATCGCGATGAAACATCGAGAAAGCCGTCCCTCGGGGCGGCTTTCTTGTTTTCAGCCTTCAGCCAACTTCGCCGTCGTGATGTGATGCAAGGCCACGGCGCTGGTGGCCGCCACGTTCAGCGAATCGAATCCTCCCGCCATGCGGATGCCGACGGGGCGGCAGCGCGCGATGATCTCCCCGGCAAGCCCGGCCCCTCGCTGCCCAACAGAATCGCAGTGCGTGGCGCGGGCGCCAGCTCGGCCAGCGCCTGATCCGCCGACGGCGTCAGAGCCAGAACCTCAAATCCTCTACCCTGCAGCAGATCGACCATGGCCTCAGCGTCCAGTCCCGTCGCCATGGGCGTGCGCAGGACCGCGCCGACCGAAACCCGGATCGCCTTGCGGTAAAACGGATCGCAACAGGTCGGGTCCAGCAGCACCGCCCCGGCTCCGAAGGCGGCGGCGTTACGAAACAGCCCGCCCATATTGTCGTGATTGCCGATTCCGCACGCCATCACGACCACGGCCCGCTCCGGCAGTCGATCCAGTAGAGCGCCCGGCTCGACCGGGTCCGGCTTGCGGCCTAGGGCGAGGACGCCCCGGTGCAGATCAAACCCCGCCACCGCGTTCAGAACCGCTTGAGGCGCCACATGGACGGGCACGTCGGACGGAAGACGCTCCAGCACCTCTCTCAGCCCCCCAGCCGCTTCTCGGCGATCAGCACTGACACAGGCGCGCACAGCGACGCCCTGGACGCCAGGACGCGCAGAACCACCTCTCCCTCGGCGACGAACAGCCCCTGCCGCCCGGTCAGGTCGCGCTCTTTCACATCGCGAAAGGCGGCGACGCGGGGATCATCAGGATCGAAAACAGTGATCGGAGTCATGCCGTCCCTTGTAGCGCAGGGCTCTGCGAAAAATTTGGCGATTTCTGCGTTTTACCCGTTGCATGAATCGAAAAGGCGCTGCTATACGCCGGCCTCCCCCGAGGGGATGTTCCGCGGTAGCTCAGTGGTAGAGCAGCCGACTGTTAATCGGCTGGTCGTAGGTTCGAATCCTACCCGCGGAGCCACTCGGGGATTGAAATCCCTAGAGAAACTACCCTAGTGCCGTTGATCCGTCGGACTCTCAATCGGCTAGCCGTCAGACGTTCGCACACGATGCAGTCCGCTGCATGCGCCCTCGGTTCTCTTGAGCGTCCTGGCCACGGTGCTGTCGCACGGCAGATACTTCGACAAAATTTGCCCCACTCTGGCGATCTTGTGCCCCCTTTATGCTCGCGATTAAACCGGCACTACGGCTGGGGGCGCACTCGCCGTCGAGTTCCGCTAGAATAGCGGCGCCCTTGACGCCTACCGCTGGCAGACCTTCGAGCAGGGGCACGCCGGGATCGTCCTGAACGGGATTTCTAGGACGATCGGCCTGGCCGCTGGCGACGCCCTTTCCTTCTATGCTTACACCGATGCTGGGGGCAGGGTTGCGAGCGGAAGAGCGGGCCTGCGCATCAGGCCCGCCTGATCTCGTCAGCGCGTAGCGAAGAAATAGGCCCGCGCGTTCTCGCGAGGAACGAGGTGGTTGTCGGGGTGATCGGCCGTCATGACGGTCTTGAAGCCGCAATATTTCAGCATGGCTACGACCGCCGCTCGGTTCGGGATGTAGTAGTTCGTCGGATCCTTATTGAACGCCATGCCATTCACAAACAGCATCGCCGGATCAGGCTCGTCGAACAGTGCCAGACAGGTCTCGATAATGAGGCATTCCTTGGCCACTCGCCCGGCGTTCTCGATGACCGTCAGCGGATCACGGACGTGATAGATGACGCCCGAGAGCAGCACGACATCGAACTCACCCACCGTTTCGGGTGAGATTTGCGTGGGGTCGATGTCCATGTCTTCGACTTTGGACCCGGTAACGTCGCGCACCCAGTTGAAGCCGTCCTGGGTGCCCCAGCCCGGTCCGCTCCAGCAGTAGTGGTCGGTGGCCAGGACGCGCGCCGCACCTCGCCGCTCAGCCTCGAAAGAGAAGAAGCCGTCCCAGGCGCCGATGTCCAGAAACGTCTTTCCCTTCACCGGATAGCCGAAGATCGTGTTGGCTTCGTCGTTGCACATCTGGTTCGACTTGAAGCCAGGAGTGACGACGCCCCCGCCTAGGTCGATCGAATGAAACCAGGTGATGTTAGCGGGAACTTCGCGGTGTGCGGCGTGCTGCATAATGAACCTTGTTAGAAGAACTTTGTTCATTTCTGACGCTCGATCGGGCGAAAAACAAGGGGCGGCTTCTCCACGAAAGCCGGTGCAGTCTTGAGCAACCTTCCCTGCTGAATGGTGCGGCATCTTCGAAGCCCATCCGCAGAGGCTGGATCTGATCGCTGACGCCGCCGCCGCGATTGAGCACTCGCCCTGCGCGAACCGACTGGACTACCTCGCTGCCCTGACCGTTCTGGTCGTGATCCTTGGGCTGGCGATCTGCTTCGGCCAGCCGGTTTTCGTCGTCTCGACGCTGGCCTGGATAATCGTGTTTGCAGCGACGCTCATAGTTGTCACGCCATCGGGCAAACAGATGACGAAGGTGCTGGCCCAGGTCGCGGCGATCCGCGCAGGACCAAGGCGGATGCGGCATGACCAAGGCGCTGTTCGACATCATTCGCGACCTCAAGGCCACGGGTCGCCCAGGGAGCCAATACAAGCGTCATCGACGATTTCTTGATTCCGCGCGATAGGACTGGCGAGCGCGCGTCGGTCGACCCTGCCTCCACCTGCCTCCAATTGCCGTGAACCGCTTATCGATATCAGCGCTTCTTGGATCATGATGAGATCATGATCGGCGCGCCGAGGCGGCCTCGATCATGGAGGCCGCCGCTATCGATACGCTCGACGCCGAAAGAAGCCGCTAAAAGGCTCAAGGACGCGCGCTGTAGTCCGCGCGCGCGTCATGACGCTCAGTCCGCCTGGCTGACTTCGACCATGTGGCGCTTTATTTTATCCACGCGGGAGCCGAAGCTCAGAGAACTTCGAACAATCCCGCCGCGCCCATGCCGCCGCCGACGCACATGGTGACGACGGCATAACGTTCGCCCCGCCGCTTGGCTTCGATCAGGGCGTGGCCGACCATGCGGGCGCCCGACATGCCGTAGGGATGGCCGATCGAAATGGCGCCGCCGTTGACGTTCAGCCTATCATCCGGAATGCCCAAACGGTCGCGGCAATACAGCACCTGGACCGCAAAAGCTTCGTTCAGTTCCCATAGGCCGATGTCGGAGACCTTGAGGCCGAAGCGTTCCAGAAGACGCGGCACGGCGAAGACGGGGCCTATGCCCATTTCGTCCGGTTCGGTGCCCGCCACGGCCATGCCGACATAGCGACCCAGCGGTTGCAGGCCGCGACGCGCCGCCTCCCCTGCCTCCATAAGAACACAGGCCGAGGCGCCGTCTGACAGCTGGCTGGCGTTGCCCGCCGTGATGATGCCGCCCTCGATCACTGTGCGCAGGCCCTGCAGGCCCTCCAGCGTGGTGTCAGCGCGATTGCCCTCGTCCTTCTCGAGCGTGACGTCGCGATAGGAGACCTCGCCCGTGGCCTTGTCCACGACCTTCATGCGGCTGGTCAGGGGCACGATCTCGTCGTCGAACTTGCCCGCGGCCTGGGCCGCCGCCGTGCGCTGCTGGGATTGCAGGCCATAAGCGTCGCACGCCTCGCGCCCGATGCCATAGCGCTGACCCACCACCTCGGCGGTTTGCAGCATCGGCATATAGGCATCCGGCGCATGGGTCAGAACCGACGGGTCAGTGCTGACCCGCAGGGCCGCATCCTGAACCATGGAAATGCTTTCCACCCCGCCCGCCACGACGATGGGCATCTGGTCGATGATGATCTGCTTGGCCGCCGTGGCTATGGCCATGAGACCGGACGCGCACTGCCGATCGATGGTCATGCCGGCCACGCCGACGGAGAATCCCGCCGCCAGCGCCGCAGTGCGGCCGATGGTGTGCTGCACGCCCTGGGGCAGCGCCGAGCCGATGATGCAGTCGTCAATCTCGGACGGATCGATGCCGGCGCGGGTGACGGCGGCCTTCAGCGCATGGGCCATCAGGGTCGGCGACGGGGTGTCGTTGAAGGCCCCACGATAGGCCCGGCCGATCGGGGTGCGGGCGGTCGAGACGATTACGGCTTCACGCATGGCGGGTCCTTAATGGGCAGTGGTGTTGAAGGCGGGCGAACAGGTTTCAGTCTGCGGCACGGATGGAGCAATCAACCCGATATTCCAGAACCACGCCAGATCTCCGGCGGCCCGGAGGCGACAGACCACCTCCTCATGAAGGTCGTAACCGTTCCGGGTTTTGACGCGAGCCAATGGCCTGTCTTCGAGGGCCAGATAGGCGCGTGTGTCGCCATAGGCGGGCCAGTCGCTCTCTCCCTCAGCCAGAGGGCGGCCCGTCTTGACGAAGCTGGCCCAGTAGCGGGTCATGGCCCGGGACAGTCCCTCTTCTTCGGGGGTCGCGGGCGGCCGCGGCCAATAGGCGGGCAGGCGATCAGCTGTGCCGAAGATGTAGGGTATTTCTGAAGCGTGGAAGGCCCGCAGATTATGCGCCTCCTGAGCCGGGTAGCCGTGATCCCAATAGTAGAGATAGCTGTTCAGCCCGGCCTTCTGCTGGTCCTCGACCAGCCGCTCGGCGCTCCAGCCATACAGACCGTCGCGCGTGGCCGCCAACATGGAGGCGTCGAGGTTATCCCCCGAATAGAGGCTCAAGGAAGGGACCGGCCAGATCGCCATAGCGGGTCCGGATCTCGCGGACCCAGTCGCCCTGGGTCTCGGGCTTGGGCGGCAGGAGAATCCGCAAGGAGCGGATTTCACCCTCATTGAAGCCCGCCAGAACCGGCGTCTTGGCCTGTTCGCCCGCGTCGATGGCGTCGATCACCTGCTTAGGCAGGATGTGGCCGTCCACGGTCCCCATGGGGAAATAGCCGGTTGCCGGCAGCTTGGCCAAAATCTCGTCGGCAGAGAGGGCGCGAAGCTCGTCAGCTGTCTGGGCCCCAAGCGCCGTGGCCACGGTCGTCCCCGCCAGTTCCGAGTCCGGCCAGCCGACATAGGGCGTGTCGCGCAACACAGGCGAGGTGATCATATAGGGGCTCTGAGCGATGGCGCCGTGGAACAGGCCCGCCGCCCTGGGCGAGGTCATAAGGTACATGACGCTGAGCGCGCCCGCGCTCTCGCCCGCGATGGTGACGCGACCGGCGTCCCCGCCAAAGGCGGCGATGTTGTCCCTCACCCACTCCAGGGCCGCGATCTGGTCCAACAGGCCATAGTTGCCCGAGATGTTCTCAGGCGTCTCGGCGCTCAGAGCCGGATGGGCCAGCCAGCCGAACAGGCCGAGGCGATAGTTGATGGTAACGACGACCAGCCCCTCGCGAGCCAAGGCGGCGCCGTCGTAAAAGGGCTCGTGCCCCGCCCCCATGCTCAGCGACCCGCCATGGATCCAGACCATGACCGGCAGGTCCTTGGCGCCCTCGGGCGCCCACACATTGAGGTAAAGGCAGTCCTCGCTGATGGCTTCATAGTCCGCGACCGGCGTCTTGGCCTGCATGCACGCCGCGCCGAAGCGCGTGGCGTCCTGCACCCCGCTCCACGCCTCCACCGGCTGAGGCGCGCGCCATCGCAAGTCGCCGACGGGCGGCTTTGCGAAGGGAACGCCCTTGAACACGGCTAGGCCGCCTTCGACCTGACCCCTGACCTGACCGGCCATGGTCATCGCCACGGGCGCACCGGCCAGGGCCGTCGTCGGCAGCAGCGCCAGGGACATCACGCCCGCGACAAGGAAAGATCGAAGACTGCTCATCTGCACCCTCAGATACCGGGGCCGAAACCGGCCTTGCCCAGTTCCAGCTTCGATTGGTCAAAGGCCTGATGCGGGACGATATCGTCGGTCGGGTCGATCAACTCATCAAACCGTTCGACCAGGATCTCGGCGATATCCTCGGCATCGGCCGGCACGTGGATGCCACGCGTCATGGAGATACGTGCGGCCTCAAAGCTCTTGGCTCCGGCGCAGATGATGGTGCGGTTGGGCGCATCGGCATGCACAAGCGCCAGCACGGCCGGCGAAACGAACTCTGGCCGGATCAGGTCCACCGTCTCCTGAGGCATCAGGCCTTCCATCATCTGCGTAGCGGCGGTCGGCGCCAGCGCATTGACGCGGATGTTGTAGCGCTCGCCCTCCAGGCCCAGCGTCTGCATGAGTCCGACCACGGCCATCTTGGCGGCGCTGTAGTTGGCCTGGCCGAAATTGCCGAAAATGCCGGATGACGAGCTGGTCATGACGATCCGGCCATAGTTCTGGGCCCGCATGATCTCCCAGACCGCCTTGGTCGGAATAACCGAACCCATGACATGGACGTCCAGGATCAGGCGGAAGGCGTCGAGGTCCATCTTGCCGAAGCTCTTGTCGCGCAGGATGCCGGCGTTGTTCACCAGAATATCGATCCGCCCCCACTGCTCATGGGCCGACTTGACCATGGCGTTGATGAAGGCCTCGTCCGTGACGGAGCCGATGGCGGCCATCGCCTCGCCGCCCGCAGCCTTGATCTCGGCCACGACCGCGTCTGCGCCGGCGCCCATGTCGTTGACGACCACCTTGGCCCCGCGCTTGGCCAACAGCAGGGCGTGGGAGCGACCCAGGCCGCCGCCGGCGCCGGTCACAATGGCTACCTGGCCGTCAAGTCTGATCATGAGCGTTCTCCATTGTCGTAAAGCGGCCAGCCAGCCCCCGTCCCGGCTGGGCGCGCCGTCACTCGGCGCCGGCCTTGCGGGCGTCCAGAGCGCCGATGATTTCCCCGTGGCGCTTGCGTGTCAGGCGATAGCCAAACAGGAACAGCGGCGCGAGGAAGGCGATCAGGGCAGGCAGCGGGCCGGACGCCAGCGCCAGCTTGGTTAGGACCTCGCTGGGGATCACCAGATCCGGACGCGAAGCGACGTCCGTGGGGAAGCGGATCAAGTCCAGCGCCACGCCGGCGATCAGGCCCCCGACGCCCGACGCCGCCTTGAACGCCAGCGTCAGACCCGAGAAGAACAGCCCTTCGCGGCGCACGCCGAACAGATACTCATGCTCGTCCGCGGTGTCGGCCATCATCGACTGGAAGCCGACGCCGCCGACCATGATGGCCGTGCCCATGAGCATGCCGTTGATCAGCAGCACGATAGCCGCCGCGTCCGGCGTCAGTTTCACCGGCGACAGGACTTGGTAAAGCGGCGGCCAGAACAGCAGCACCGCAATGGCGAAATAGGCGATCAGCGACAGGGTGCGCTTTTCCATGCGGCGCAGGATCAGCGTGCTGAGCGGCGCCCCCAGCACCGGCCCCAGACAGGCGCTCAGCAGGATGATCTGGATAGCCGTCGTATCCAGCCCCCAGAAGTAGCGGCTTGAATGCAGGGCCAGCGACGAATGGGTCGAATAGGCCAGAAAATACAGCAGCACCGTTCCGAACAGCAGCATGAAGGAGCGGTTGCGCTTCAACTCCTTCATCTCGCGGAAGAAGCCCAGCAGCAGGTTTTCCTTGCTCTCCTCCGGCCCATGCAGGCGGGGCTGAACTGACCAGACCGAACGAATGGCGATCATGCCCGCCAGGAACATGGCGAAGGCGCATGTCCAGCCGAACGGAACATAGTTTTCGCGCTCCAACATCCCCGTGGCGCCGGACATGAAGACGCCCAGACCCAGGACCACGCCGAGCAGGATGCCGGCGTTCTGGAACGACAGGCGATAGGCCACGATGCTGGCCCGCTCTGTATGGTTGTCGGTCACCTCGGCGCCGACAGCCGTATAGGGCAGCACGAAACCGGACAGCGAGACCCGCAGCACCACCAGACAGACGGTGGCGTAGATGAACTGCGCTGCTCCGGTCAGGCTTTCGGGCATGGAGAACAGCAGGCCGAACGACAGGACGAAGGGGATCAGGCCCAGCGCCATGAAGGGGACCCGGCGGCCATGGCGGGATTTCAGCCGGTCGCTGGCCAGGCCGATGGCCGGATCGGCGACCCCGTCCACCAGCAGGGCGATCATCTTGGCCAGCCCGGCCATGGTGCCGCTCATGCCGCAGACGGCCGTGAGGAAGAACAGCAGGAAGAAGCCGAAACCGGCGACGACAATGCCGTCGGCCAGGGCTCCCGAGCCGTAGGTGAGTTTGAAAATGCGCGAGAGGGGCTGGCTACGCAGGGCCGCCCCCGTCGCTGGATTACTGGTGTGACTCATGCCGCTCCCCACATGCTTTCGCCCCGAACTCCACGGCCAGATCACGCCGAGCGCCCGGCCCCGTTGAGTGCGCCATAGATGCCTTGCTGGAACACCGGCAGGGCCTTGCGCCCGGCGGCGCCGCGCCCCGTGGCGATCGTCGAGCCGCTGTTGGCGGAAACCGGCACCTGGTGCTGGATCAGGAAGATCATCACCATGTCGTTGGCCGGATCGGCCTGCCACCACGTGCCGAACACGCCCGGCCAGGTGAAGCTGCCGACTTCGCCGTAGCCATAGGGGTTGTCGGTCAGGTCCTCGGTGATCGCCAGACCCAGGCCGAAGCCGGACTTGGTCCACAGGTCCATGCCCGCGAACGGATACGCCCGCTGTTCCGGCGTCAGGCGGTTGGTCAGCATCAGCTTGACCGTCTCAGGCTTGAGCAGACGAACGCCGTCCAGCTCGCCGCTGTTCAGCAGCATGCGAGCGAAGCGGTGATAATCCGGTGCGGTCGTCACCAGTCCGCCGCCCGCAGGCGTATATTCGGGCGGGGCGTCGAAGACCGGGATGTCCACCCGGCCTAGCCCACCCACGCCCTCCCGATAGGCATAGAGGCTGGCCAGACGATCCAACTTGTCTTTCGGCAGCCAGAAATCGGTGTCCATCATCCCCAGCGGATGCAGCACCTTCTCCAGCATGGCCTCGCGCACCGAGACGCCGAGGACGCGGCCGATCAGGAAGCCGAGAACCTCGGTCGAATGCCCATAGTGGAAATGATGCCCCGGCTGGCACGACAGCGGCAACGTCCCCAGCCCCGCCAGCCATTCATCGACCGACTTTTCATTGATGCCGGGATCCCCCAGCGCCGCGTTGTAGGCCGCCTGGATGGGCCCTTCAGAGAAGGGCGCATAGGCCAGTCCCGACTGGTGGGTCAGAAGGTCCTCGACCGTGATGTCGCGATGAGCCGGCTCGGTCTGGTCCAGCGGCCCGGCGGGGTCGAGCAGAACCTGACGATTGGCCAGCTCGGGGATCCAGCGCGTGACCGGATCCTCGAGCGCCATCCCCCTTCCTCGACCAGCATCATGGCCAGGACCGAGGTCACCGGCTTGCTCATCGAGGCGATGCGGAACTGGCTGTCCGGACGCATCGGCTTCTCAGCCTCGCGGTCCTGCCAGCCGATCTGCTCCTCATAGAAGACCTGCCCGTTACGCGAGGCCAGCGCCACCATCCCGGCCAGTTCGTCGCGATCGACGAAGGCCTGCAGTTTCGGGCGAATGGCCTTCAGGGCTTCCGGATCAAAGCCCAGCGAACGGGCCAGTGCTTCATGACTCATCACGCCACCACAGGTCGCTGCTTAGAACTTCTTGCGCAGGTTCAGCGCAACGAAACGGCCAATAGGGTTGTAAGCCCCGCCGATGCCGTCGGTGGCCGGGAAGTAAGGCGGGGTCTCGTCCAGCAGGTCATTGACCTGGAGCGAAGCCGTCATGCCTTGCGACCAGCCGGCGTCGGGCAGGGTCCAGGACACGCGCAGGTCGACAGTCACGTACGGCGAGGACGTGTACTGGGCCACGCCGGTCGGGGTGGCGTAGTTGTTGGTGTATTCGCCGCGGAAGTTGACGAAGCTCGCCACGCTCCAGGCGCCCACGTCGGCGCCGAGGGTGAAGCGGGCCGTCGTTTGCGGAATGCCAAGGTCCAGGCTGTCGGCCACCGCTGAGTTCGGCGTCTGTTTGACGTCGTAGTTCAGGATGTAGTTGGCCGACAGGTCCGCATAGACCAGACCGAAATCGGTCGGCCAGTTGTAGCGGAAGAACATGTCCAGACCGTCGGTGCTGCGCATCCCGAAGTTGTTGAGGCGCAGGTCGAGGAAGTTCACGGCCGCCGGGATCGCCGACGGAACGTTGACATTCACATGGCCGGCCAGCAGGGCCTGAAGCTCGCTCGGGGTCGGGTCGCGATGGATGACCTTGGAGAAGGTCGGGTCGGTGAAGACCATGGCGGCCGAGGGCACGCCGATCGTGTTGATATATTCAATGTTGTAGTAGGTAAGGCTGGCCTTGAAGTTGGGTGCGAACGAAGGCGTCCAATCCGCGCCCAGCGACCAGGTTTCGGCCTCTTCCGGCTGCAGGTTCTTGTTCCCGCCCAGCAGATAGATGGTGGCGACCTGATTGGGTCCGCGGGTCGGGTCATTGGCGCCGACCACTGAAGTCGCCGCATCCAGATAATAGGCCCCGACCGTCGCGCCGATCTGGCGCATGCCCGGCGCACGGAACGACTGGCCGTAAGAGGCGCGCAGGTCCAGACCGTTTGCCGGGGTCCAGTTTACGCCGATCTTCGGGTTCGAGGTTTCGCCGAAGTCGCTGTATTTGTCGTAGCGGCCCGACAGCGACAGCGACAGCTTCTGCACCAGCGGCAGCGCATTGGCTTCGCTGACGAGCGGGGCGAAGATTTCGCCGTAGAATGAACCGATATCGCGGTCGAGCTTCTCGGGCACCGGAGAGGCCCCTACGACCCCGCGCTGCTCAAAGGTTTCCTTGCGGTATTCGGCGCCCCTTGAGCGATTTTCATCGTGCCGCCGGGCAGCTCGAACAGCGGACCGCTCAAACGGGCCGAAGCCATGTCCATGGTCTGAGTGATGCCCACAGCCGTAGCCGCATTGGAGAGGATGGCCTGTTTGACCGCTTCCGAAGTGCCATCGCCGAACGGATCCAGCGCCGTCGCCGCCGTGGTTCCGAAACCCGCCGCCGTGATCGCCGCAGTGTTGATGGCCGGAATATAGGCGTCGTTGTCCGTCCGGCCGAACGTGCCGCCCAGCGTCAGTTCAAACTCGCGCGGCAGCTGGAAATCAACCCCCGCCGAGCCGTTGAAGACCTGCTTGTCGTCCCGGTTGATGAAGTGGTCGGCGCCGACGATGTTGTCCGGGCGGAACAGCACATAGGCCACATTGGCCGCGCCACCCGCCGGGCCTCTGAAGAAGGGATTGGCGGCGCTCATCGCCACCGATTGAACCGGCAGCCCCACGCGCATTTCGTCATGGCGATCAGCATAGAGGGCCTCGCCCCACAGTCGGATCTTGTCCGACACGAGATACTCGCCCGACGCGAACAGGCTGTGCAGCTCGGTCGAGGGGTAGAGATCGACCACGGCGCCGTTGTCGCAATAGTTCTTGGTGCCGGCGACCAGACCCGGCGCCGCATGATACACGGCGTAGAAGCTCGTATCGTACAGCACGTTCGGCGTCGGGCAGTTGACCGCCCGCGCATCTAGACCGCCCTGCTTGGTGAAGTCCTGCGTACGATAGTCGCGGTCGCCGCCGGTGATGCTGTCGTTCTGCGTGTACTGATAAGCGATCAGCGCCGAGCCGCGCTCGAACGTCTTGCCGGCCAGCACGCCGAAGTGACCCTGATAATAGGCGTCGCCCACGCCGTAGTTGGCGCTCGCCTCGACACCGTCCACGCGGCGGCGGGTGATGAAGTTGACCACGCCCGTCACAGCGTCGGAGCCATAGATCGAAGAGGCGCCGTCGGCCACGACCTCCACACGCTCGATGGCCAGAGCCGGGATCAACGGATAGTCGGGCGCGGTGTCATTGGCCGCGGCCGCCACCAGGCGGTGACCGTTCATCAGCGGCAGGGTGGCGCTGGACGGCAGGCCGCGCATGCCCGGCGCAAAGGTGCCGAAACCGCCGCTGGCGGCCACAGGCGCGGTGTTGAAGCTGTTCAGCTGGGGCACGGACGCCAGAATGTCCGGCGTATTGGCCGCACCGAGACGCTCGACATCCGCGCGGCTCACGCCGATGAGGTTGGAGCCCACGGGGGGCACGCCGCGGATGCTCGTACCCGTGACGATGATCTCGTCGACGGCGACAGCCTCTTCGTCCGGCCCGGCCTCTTGGGCCTGAACCTGGCCGGCCGCCAGCATGAGGGTGAGCAGAGAAGCGCCGCACACGGCTGCGCGCTTCGTCGAATGACGAACGACTTTCAAATTGACCTCCCGATGGCGACTTTGGCCGCTCTAGTTCGTGGCCGCCGCCTCGGCCAGCCACCCATTCATTCACTTAGCACTAAATGAAACTTTCCCGTCAAGTTCATTTTGTCGCAGCTAAATGAAATGCGTGTTATTCATGACGGAGCATCGCGCCAGCCGCTCGGATGGGTACCATTTCATCCAGATCGTCACGTCAGAGCGCCTACTGGAGAGTCCCGCCCCAATGGCCACCACGCCTGAGAAAAAGTCCGCCGCTCGCGCGCTGAACAACGCGCAGCGACCGAAAAACTGATTCTCGACACGGCGGAGGATCTATTCTCTCAACGCGGCTACTTCGGCGTCACGATCAAGGATGTCGCAGACGCCATGGGCATCCACCCCGCCCTGATCTACTACTACCACGACGGCAAGCAGTCATTGTTCGAGGCTGTGTGGGAGCGGCGGGTTGAACTGGCCGTATCGGCGCGTATCGCCGGGCTGGACGACTACGCCAATGCCGTCGGCGACAACGTGACCATCGAGGGGGCCCTGCGCGCTTTCTACGACAACGCCTTTGACGCCTATATCCATGGCGAAGAAGGCTGGCGCAGCTTTGGCCGCATCTTCGCCCAGGTCAACAATGCGCCCGGCTACGGCACGGAGCTGATGGACGAGTATTTCGATCCCCTGGTGCTGCGCCTGATCGAACTGCTGAAGAAGGCCGTCCCTGATGCGAGCGACGAAGACCTCTTTTGGTGTTTCCAACTGACGTCCGGCGCCTACACCCTCATCCTGTCGCGCACGGGCCGGATTGACCGTCTATCGAACGGCGCTTGCAGTTCTGACGACTTTCAAGCCGTGCGGGAGCGTTTCGTCACCTTCATGGCCGCGGGCTTCGCCGCCGTCTTCGCCGCCAGCAAGAAAAAGGACGCGCCCCAGTCTAGCTGACGCGCGTCCCGACCGGCCGCAGTCCTTATTGAGGCAGGCGCGCCTGCCTCAAAGCGGCGCGCCGGACCTTGCCGGCTTCGTCACGTAAGGCCTCGTTGGTGAACTCAATGCGTTTCGGCATCTTGTAACGGCTCAGCGTCGCGCTGATGAACTTCAGCAAAACCTCTTCGCTGAGGGTCGAGCCGTCCATCGGCTGCACGATGGCATGCACCACTGAACCCCATTCATCGTGCGGCAACCCGATCACGGCGCTGCCGCGCACGTCCGGATGAGCTTCCAGCGCCGCCTCGACTTCGGCCGGATAGATATTGGCGCCGCCCGAGATGATCAGGTCGTTGCGACGGTCCGACAGATACAGATAGCCATCCGCATCCACGCTGCCGAGGTCGCCCATGGTCTCGTATTCGCCGACCAGGCGCGAGTCGCTGCCCAGATAATGGTAGGTCGACGACGGTCCGGTTTCTGGTCGGAAAAAGACCTCGCCCACCTCGCCCACCGCGCATTCACGGCCATCGGCGTCGAGGATTTTGAGGTCATAACCCGGCCGGACCTTGCCCACCGAACCCTTGCGTTTCAACCAGTCGGTTCCGGAAATAATGGTCGAGCCTGTCGCCTCTGTGGTGCCGTAATATTCCCAGACGCGATCGCTACCCAACCAGTCGATCCAGGCTTCCTTGAGCCAGGGCGCGCAGGGCGCCGCCATGTGCAGCATCATGCGCAGGGTCGGAAGCTTGTAGCGGCCCAGGACCTCCGGCCCCAGCTGCAAGATCCGATGCATCATGGTTGGGACCATCGTCACCCAGTTTACGCCATGCTCTTCGATCAGATCGAGGGCCCGCTGGGCGTCGAACTTCTGCATCTCAACAATGGTGTTGCCGGTGAACATGGCCATGGTGATGCAGTGGAACGGCGCGTTGTGATACAGCGGCCCTGGGTTCAGGACGACCTCGCCGGGTTGCTGGTGCAGGAAACCCTCGGTGGTGTTCCACTGCGCCGGCATGGCGTCGACGATCACCTTGGGCCGCCCTGTGGACCCCCGCTCGTCATGGCCTTCCAGTTTTTGGCGATAGCCGGCGGCAGAGGTTCGGCCGAAAGCGCCTGATAGCCCTCAAAAGCGCCATCTACCGTGGGGATGTCCTCACGCGGGCATTGGCCGACGAACAGGCGCGGCCCAACCAGGCCGAGGATGTGCTCCAACTCGACCGGCGCCAGGCGAGCGGACACCACGTTCGGGGTCGCCCCCAGCTTCCAGATACCAAAGATCGTTTCGTAGAAGTCCAGCCCGTTCGGCAGCGCCACGGTGACGTAGTCGTCCTGCCCCACCCCACGGGCCTGCATGAAGCGCGCGCGCTTCGTCGAGCGCGCGTCCAACTCCGCATAGGTCAGACGCAGGTCGTCCATGATGAGCGCAAGGCGTCCAGGCCTCCTCGCCGCGTGATGAGCGAGGATCGAGCACAGCGGCACAGTGTTATCAGTCACGTTTTTGAAGCCTCCCATACGCCGGGCTGGCCTCTAGAACCCTCTCCGGCCCTCATTCATTAACTTAGCACTAAATGAATGAAAAGCGGCATGACCCATCCGAGCACCAAAATACCTTAGGGCCGCCGCCCCGTTGCGTTGCACCAGCACGACCAAGCGCGCTCCGTCTTAGGCCCAGGAGTCGTAAGCGTGTGGCGACATGCCGCCCGTCACCCAAACATCATCTCAAAGCGGCGCCGCCGTCTTATCATTGCAGGGCGCTAAACGGAGATCGCCGGGCCCTAAGCTCACGGCTGGATAATCTTTCTGCCTCGCTTGACTCCTCCCATGGGCAGGAGCGCATATAGAACAAATGAGGAACATTTGTTCACAACCAGAAGCGCTGACTGCGCTGAAGGCGCGGCTGGAGGCGCTTGAGCGATGTGGCGCACGACGCGTCGCTACACCTGAACGTCATGCGGGTGAGGATGTCTTCGCCCCTCTGGCGACCGGCGTGGTTCACGATCTCTACGCCGCTGCGCCCGCCGACGCGGTGGCGGTCAACGCCTTCGGACTGGGCATGGCGCTGCGGGCGGCGGCGGAGCGGCCCATCGTCTGGGGCCTGCATGAGATGATGGCCCAGGAGGCGGGGCGGCCGCACGGTCCGGGCCTGCATGAGATGGGGCTGTCGCCGCGCGACTTGCTGCTGGTGCGGGTGCGCGACGTGCAGACCCTGCTGACCGTGGGCGAAGAGGCCCTCCGCAGTCCCGCCGTGGGCGCCGTGCTGTTGAGCGCCTGGGGCGAGGCCAAGGCCTTCAGCCTGACGGCCAGCCGGCGACTGGCTCTGGCGGCCGAGGCAGGCGGCGCGACCCTGTTCCTGGCGCGGGCGGGCGCCCTGCCCTGCCCCAGCGCGGCCGAGACCCGCTGGTCAGTGGCGTCCTGCGCTTCAGAACCCTTGGAAGGCGAGGCGCCGGGGCGGCCGTCTTTTTCGGCGACCCTGCTGCGGCGGCGCGGCGGCGGGGCGACCGGAACCTGGATCATGGAGTGGGATCGTGAACAGCGAACCTTCCGCCCGCCCGCGCCGCTATATGGCGGTCTGGTTCCCCTGGCTGCCCAGCGACCGGCTGCGGCGTCAGGAGCAGCGCGAAGACGCGCCGCCTGAGGATACGCCCGTCGTCCTGTCCGAGAAGATCAAGGGCGCCCTGCGGCTAGCGGCGGTCGATCCGACGGCCGCGCGAGCGGGACTGACCCCCGGCATCGCCCTGGCCGATGCGCGGGCGCGGACCCCAGCCTTGCGCGTCGTCGCCCATCGACCGGACCTGGACGACGCCCTGCTGGGACGGGTGTTGGAGGACTTCGGCCGCTTCACCCCCATGATCGCGCTCGACCCGCCGCACGGCCTGATGTTGGACGTGACCGGCTGCGCCCACCTGTTCGGCGGCGAAGCGGACCTGATGCGGACGGTTCAGACGCGTGCCGAACGCGCCGGGCTTCAAACGCGATGCGCCCTGGCCGCAACGCCTCAGGTCGCTCGCGCCCTGGCGCGTTTCGGATCCGGCGGGCGGTTCGAGCCCGGGGAGGAGCGCGCCGCCGCACGCCGCCTGCCCGTCGCCGCTCTGGAGTTGCCGCAAAAGGAGGAGCAGGCCCTGCGCCGCGCAGGGCTGAAACGTCTGGCTGACCTGGACGACCGGCCCCGCGCGCCTTTGGCCGCCCGTTTCGGCGCCGATTTTCCCGCCCGGCTAGCGCGGGTTCTGGGCGACGAGGACGTGCGCATCACCCCGCATCGTGCGGCCGCACCCGTCGTGGTCGACCGCGTCTTCTTCGAGCCGATCTCGGCGCCTGAAGACATCGAGCGGGTTCTGTCCGACCTGCTGATCGAGACCATGGACCGACTGGATCAGACGGGCCTGGGCGGCCGCGCCTTCGAGGCCGGCTTCTATCGCGTGGACGGCGAGACGCGTCGGATCGCCGTCCGCACCGGCCGTCCGACCCGCGACGCGCCCGCGACCCTGCGGCTGTTCCGCGAGCGGATGGCGGCCCTGGCCGTCCCGCTGGACCCCGGCTTCGGCTTCGACCAGATGCGGATGTCCGTGCCCTGGACCCAGATCCTGGCGCCGACCCAGCAAGGCCTGGAGCGCGAAACGCCCGGCGAGGAAGCCTTCAGTCGTCTGGTCGACCGGCTGACCGCGCGCCTGGGGCCAGAGGCGGTGCTGCGTTTCGAGCCCTTCGCCTCGCACATTCCCGAACGGGCGGCGCGGCTGGTTCCGGCCTCGGCCCGCCATGGCGCCGAGACCTGGCCCGACCTCGATCCCGACGATCCGCCCTTGCGGCCCTTGCAGATGTTCGATCCGCCCCAGCCGGTCGAGACCCTGGCCGAAGTCCCTGACGGCTATCCTCTGAAGTTCCGCTGGCGCCGCGTCCTGCACGAGGTGACGCGCGCCGAAGGGCCTGAGCGGATCAGCGGCGAATGGTGGCGCGCCCCGAACCAGCGCACCCGCGACTATTACCGGGTCGAGGACCGGGACGGCCGTCGCTTTTGGCTGTTCCGCCAGGGTTTCTATGGCGAGACGCCCGAGCCGCGCTGGTTCATCCACGGCCTGTTCGCATGAGCAGGCTCGACCCTGGCGGCGCCTATGCGGAACTGGCGACGGCCAGCAACTTTTCCTTCCTGCGCGGCGCCTCGCATCCCAAGGATCTGGTGCTGACGGCGATCCTGCGCGGCCATGCCGGACTGGGGCTGGCTGATCGCAACACCGTAGCGGGCGTGGTGCGGGCCTGGAGCGCGCTGAAGGAACTGCGGGCCGAAGGCCTGGCCCCGCCGGACAAGGTGCGCGAGGGCGGCAGTCCGGGCGAGATCGCCTTCATCGAGAATCCGCTGAACGATCCGGCCCTGTCCGAAGAGGTAAAGCGGCGTGCGGCGGACTTCCGCCTGCTGACAGGCGCGCGGCTGGTCTTCAACGACGGGACGCCGGACGTCATCGCCTATCCCGAAACGCGCGCGGGCTGGGGCCGCCTGACGCGCCTGCTGACCCTGGGCAATCGCCGGGCGAAAAAGGGCGAGTGCGAGATCGGCCTGCGCGACCTGCTGGCCGATCCTGAAGACCTGCTGCTGATCCTCGTCCCGCCCGATCGGCTGACAGGGCTGGAAGAGGTGCTGGCTCGCATGACCGAGGCGGCGCCGGGCGCGGTCTGGCTGGGCGCCGCTCTGCACAGGCGCGGCGACGACCGGCGCCGGTTGGCCCGACTGAAGGCCATGGCGGCGCGGACGGACGTTCCGCTGCTGGCGCTGAACGATGTCCTCTACGCCGCGCCCGATGACCGCGACCTGCAGGACGTCCTGACCTGCATCCGCGAAGGCGTGAGCATCGAGACTGCCGGCCGCCGGCTGGAAGCCAATGCCGAACGCTGGCTGAAGCCCGTGGACGAAATGGTCCGCCTGTTCAAAGACGCGCCCGAGGCGGCAGCCGAGACGACGGCCTTCCTGTCGCGCGCGACCTTCGATCTGTCCGAACTCAGCTATCAATACCCGGAAGAGCCGGTCCCGCCCGATTGGACCCCACAGGCCTGGCTGGAAGAGCTTACGGGGCGTCACGCCGCAATGCGCTATCCCGACGGCGTTCCCGACAAGGTCCAGGCCCTGCTGGACAAGGAACTGGCCTTTATCGCCCGCAAGGACATCGCCCCCTATTTCCTGACCATCTTCGACATCGTCCGCGTGGCGCGTGACAAACGCATCCTGTGTCAGGGGCGCGGCTCGGCCGCCAACTCGGCGGTCTGCTACGTCCTGGGCATCACCTCGGTGGATCCGATGGACTCCGATCTGCTGTTCGAGCGCTTCTTGTCCGAAGACCGTAACGAACCGCCCGACATCGATGTCGATTTCGAGCATGAGCGGCGCGAAGAGATCATCCAGCACATCTACGAACGCTATGGCCGCCACCGCGCCGGCATTGCCGCCACCGTCATCCACTTCCGCCCCCGCAGCGCCATCCGCGAAGTGGGCAAGGTCCTGGGTCTGACCGAAGACATCACCGCCCGTCTGGCCGCCAGCCACTGGGGCAGTTGGGGAACCGAGATCGACGATCGCCACGTCGTTCAGGCGGGACTGGACGCCGCCAACCCCACGATCGCCCGCGCGGTCGAGATGGCGTCTCGCCTGCTGAACTTTCCCCGTCATCTCAGCCAGCACGTGGGAGGCTTCGTCCTGACCCAGGACCGGCTGGACGAGATGGTCCCCATCGGCAACGCCGCCATGCCGAACCGGACTTTCATCGAATGGGACAAGGACGACATCGACGCCCTGCGCCTGATGAAGGTCGATGTTCTGGCGCTCGGCATGCTGACCTGCATCCGCAAGGCCTTCGACCTGATCCGCACGCATGAGCATGAGGACTGGGAATTGCACACCGTCCCGCGCGAGGACCCAGCCGTTTACGACATGCTGTGTCGGGGCCAGTCCATCGGGGTCTTCCAGGTCGAAAGCCGGGCCCAGATCAACATGCTGCCCCGCCTAAGGCCACGCTGCCTCTACGATCTCGTCATCCAGGTCGCCATTGTCCGCCCTGGCCCGATTCAGGGCGACATGGTCCACCCCTATCTGCGTCGCCGCAACAAGGAGGAGGAGGTCGTCTATTCCTCGCCCTCCCCCGATCACGGCCCGCCCGACGAACTGGAACAGGTGTTGCGCAAGACCCTCGGCGTGCCCTTGTTTCAGGAGCAGGCGATGAAACTGGCCATCGTCGCCGCCGAATTCAGCGACCGCGAGGCCAATGGCCTGCGCAAGGCCATGGGCACGTTCCGCGGCGACGGAAAACTGCACGCCTATGAAACTCGCATGGTCAGTCGGATGGTCGCGCGCGGCTATGATCCAGCCTTCGCCCAGCGCTGCTTCGACCAGATCAAGGGCTTCGGCTCCTACGGCTTCCCCGAAAGCCACGCCGCCAGCTTCGCCCGGCTGGTCTACGTCTCGTCGTGGATCAAGCATCGCCACCCGGCGGCCTTCGCCTGCGGCCTGCTGAACAGCCAGCCCATGGGCTTCTATGCCCCCGCCCAGATCGTGCGCGAGGCGCAGGAGGTCGGAAAGGTCGAGGTGCGCCCCATCGACGTCTCATACAGCCACTGGGACAACAGTCTGGAGGGCCCTGCCGACGCGCCCATTCTGCGCCTGGGTCTTCGCCAGATCGACGGCTTCAGAGAGGACTGGGCCAACGCCTTGTCGACAGCGCGGGCCGAAAGGCCCTTCGTCGATATCGAAACCCTGGCCCGACGCGCCGAATTGCCCGGCGCCGCCATGCGCAAGCTGGCCGACGCGGACGCCTTCCGGTCCCTGGGCCAGGACCGTCGCGAGGCCTTGTGGGCGGTGCGTCGCCTGCCCGACGACGATCCCCTGCCCCTGTTCGCCGCCGCCGAGGCGCGCGAACGCGGCGCCCGCGAACTGGGGGCTGAACCCGACGCTCATCTGCCCCTGATGCCGCTGGGCGAGCACGTCGCCGCCGACTATCAGACCGCGCGCCTGTCGCTGAAGGCCCACCCCATGGCCATCTTGCGCCCCGTCTTCGCCGCTGACCGCGTGCTGACCTGCGCGGCGACCGAGGCCAAGCGCGGCGGTTCCGTCGTACAGGTCGCAGGCGTGGTCCTGGTGCGTCAGCGGCCGGGCAAGGGCGCCGCCGTCTTCGTGACCCTGGAGGACGAGACCGGCATCACCAACGTGGTCCTGTGGGCGCGGATGCTGGACCAGTTCCGGCGCGAGGTCATGGGCGCCCGCCTGATGCAGGTCGAAGGCGTGGTCGAGAAAAGCCCTGAAGGCGTCGTCCACGTGGTCGCTCGTCGCATCCTCGACCGCAGCGCCGAACTGTCCCGCCTGTCGGAGGACCACGAGGCCCACATTCAACTGTCTCGCGCTGACGTCGTCGCTCACCCGCAGCCGTCGCGCCACCCGTCCCACAGGCACCCGCGCGACGTGCGCATCCTGCCGGGGTCGCGGGATTTTCATTGATCTGAGGTCTTGGCGGCTGCTCCAATGATTGCTGCGCCCGCCCGCCGCAGGTCGGCAGCCCCCGCCACGCTGAGCCATCGCGCGCCTTGTCGGCCTCGCCATCGAACGCCAACATGGCCTTGAACGCCCCCACTACTCGGAGCCCCTATGCCGAAGCTGTCGGACCGCACGCGACTGATCGCCGGCGCCACGCGACGCGGCCTGGGTCGCCGGCCTGTCAATCCGCCGATCGAACGCGCCTCCACCATGCTGAGCGACGATCCGGCGGCGATGCAGGACCCGAGCGACGGGCCTGTCTATGGGCTGGACGGGACCAGCGCGGCGCGTGAGCTGCGGGCGGCTCTCGCGGACCTCGAGGGGGCAAGCGAGGCCTTTCTGGTTCCGTCCGGTCTGGCGGCGGTCACCGTGCCCCTCACCGCCCTTCTGCGGCCGGGCGACGAAGTGCTGACGACCGAAGCCGTCTATGGCCCCACGCGGCGTTTTCTGACACGCCACATGGCCGACAGAGGCGTCACCGCGCGCTTTCACCCGGCCGGGGCCTCTGTCGAAGCGGTGATGGATCAGGTCCATGACCGGACGCGGGTGCTGCTGATCGAAGCGCCCGGCTCCCTCACCTTTGAAATGATGGATGTGCCTGCTCTCGCATCGGCCTGCAGGGCGCGTGGCGTGCTGACGGTGATGGACAACACCTGGGCGGCCGGTCTGGCCTTTCGCCCGCTCGCCCACGGCGTGGATGTCAGCGTTCAGGCCCTGACGAAATACGCAGGGGGCATTCGGACCTTCTGATGGGCGGCGTCGCGGCGCAGGCCGAGATCATCCGGGCCATCAGCAACGTCATCGAGGACATGGGCTGGCATGTCTCGCCAGACGACGCCTGGCTGGCGCTGCGCGGGCTGCGCACCCTGCCGCTGCGCTATGAGGCCCAGGCGCGCGCCGCCCTGCAGGTCGCTGAATGGCTTCAGGACCAGCCCGAGGTCTCCCGCGTGCTGTACCCGCCCCTGCCCGGCTCGCTCGGGCACGCGCTTTGGCGCAGGGATTTCGACGGCGCGGCATCCTTGATGGGCGTGGTGATGAAGGGCGGCGACAAGGCGGCGGCCCACGCCTTCATGCGCGCGCTCAGCCTGTTCGGCATGGGTTATTCTTGGGGAGGCTTCGAGAGCCTAATCACTTACGAGACGCCGCAACTGGCCTATCGGCAGCACGCGCCCGACCTGCCCGGCCAACTGCTGCGCCTGCATATCGGGTTGGAGGATCCGGCCGATCTGCTCGCCGATCTGACGCGTGGATTAGAGGCGTGGCGCGCCCAGCAGGACTCGAACCTGCAACCGTCCGCTTAGAAGGCGGGTGCTCTATCCGGTTGAGCTATGGGCGCCTAGGGCCGGAAAGTGTTGCTCCGTAAGAGGTTTCGGCGACGGCGGCAAGAGAACGAACCGCGACTGTCAGACTCCCGTCCGACCCGACCGTCGGACTCGTGCGTCCTGGATGTTCATGCCACCAGCCCCCTTCCGCTGCTCGTTCCTCGCCATGCGGCTGTTGCGCGACATAGAGACCTTCAGGATATCGTTCGCGCTGGCCATTGTCGCGGTCGCGTCTGATGTCGGCCTACAGACCCGCGCCATGGGCGCCAGATCAGCACGGCGATCGACGGCGCGACCGACGAGCCGTTTCGTGCGCGACGCCTTCACGGCCAAGGTCGAGCCAGCGGGGGCCCCGATGCAGCAAGCATCGTCAGGAGGGGTGGCGCCCACAACGCCGGAAAGGCGGGGAGTTTCGGCGCAAAGCCCCGCCACGCTTGGCGTTGACCCCGGCGATCTTATATCTATTCACCATATGGACTGACGCCTAAATCCCCAGCGTCAGCGGCCCAGGTTCAAATGCGTCCATCGCCCGCATGTCGATCTCTTGCCGTTCGGTAGAGCCGATGAACTGAAGCAGGACACCCTTACGATCGAACTCGCCTGCTGAAAGGCGGTGCATCCAGCTTTCCGTGCCTTCGGCGTCAGGTTCTCGCCCGAGGATGTCGCGATACATACGGTGCACGAACTCACCATCGTCGCCGGTGGTAATATCGGGGTTCGAGCGCTCCTCCTCCTTCACCATCGTCATGCGGATAAGCCATCCGCCATCCAGCTCAACATGTTCGACGCCGAAGCCCGCGTTGTGCGCGTGAAAACGCAACTGCCGCTCGGTAAAGGCGGTGTAGTGCGTATCGCCCGGATACCCTTGGCTCGAGAAGAGGTTGACCAGAGTGATGTGCTGGGTCCGCAGATCGGTCATGTAGCCTGGGGAGAAAATACGCTGCGCCAGACCGGGCAGGTAGGTCGTGGTGAGCACCAGCTTCCCACCGACGCGCAGCACGCGGTTCCAGGACCGGAGCGCCAAGGGCGTCATGCGCCACAGGAAATGCTCCAGCACGTCCTTTGCGAAAACCTCGTCGAACTGGCCGTCGGGGAAGCCGTCCAGGTCCACGATGTCAGCCACCACGTCTGGGCTGTGGAAGTCGTTCATATCAACGTTGATGTAGTCGGGGCGAATGTCAAAGCCGCAGCCGACGTTGAGGCGGCGCAGGTTAGTTTCAACGCCGCCAGGCAGTCTGATAATGTCGCTCATCAAGTTCTCCGTTCGGTGAACTATGGGCGAGGTAACGCGCGAAAAACAAGGGCGGCTTGCCCACGAAAGTCGGCGCGCTTTGTTGAACACCCTTCCCTGCCGGATGGTGCGGCATCTCCGAAGCCCATCCGGAGAAGCTGGATCTGATCGCTGGCGTCGTCCCGCGATTGGGCAAGTCGCAAAGGGCAGAACCGATGCCGACCGCGCCGTTCGTCAAGCCGACGCTGCGTGCGTCGATGCTGCTGTTAGAAAGGCCGACCCTGAGCGCCTACGGGCATCTGACGGGTTTCGGCGGGACTTAGCCGGTGCGGGGGCGACAGCCATGAGCGCGAGACGGAGGCCATCAAGACGGCCATCCGAACGGCCTTGGGATGCTAGCCGCCATCGTCAGTCTAATCGCGTGGCTGGGCTCTCAGCTCTATGGATATGTGCAGCGAGACATCGCGGCGGCGCGTATTGCCGCGGTCACACACAGCGCTGGAGCCGTCAGACTCGCGCAGTCCGCCCCTTGAGCTATGGGCGCCAGGGGCCGCGGCGGGCCTTAGTGGGTCCAGGACTGCTTGCGATCGGTCGCGAAGTTGTCGGCGTAGGCCTTGATGATGACCGGCGCTTCGTTCGGCTCATGCAGGCGGAAGGCGATGCCGTGGCGTTCGGCGTATTCGATCGCCTCTTCCTTGGTGTCGAAGCTCAGGCGGACCTGGCCGTTCATGTCGGTCGAGCTGGTCCAGCCCATCAGCGGGTCGATCGTGCGAGCCGAGGCGGGCTCGAACTCCAGGCGCCAGTCGCGCGTCTTGGCCTTGCCGGACTGCATCGCGGTCTTGGCCGGGCGATAGATGCGAGCGAGCATGGACGGAATCCTTCGGACGGAGAACTTGCCCGGTGCATACCCCGCCGTCGCCGCCCGGTCCAGACGCCGAAGCCGTCTCGGTCAGCTCGAAATCAGGCCGCCAGAGACGATGAACCGGCGTCGATCCAACGACGCGCGGCGCGCTGGGCCTCGGCGATCTCGTCGTGTTCCATCTCCTGGCTGAGATCGCGGCGATACCCTTTCGCCTCGAGCGACCCCTTCATGGCCGCCAGGTTGAAGATCATATGGGCCGACACCCGGTCGATCGGGCATCCGTCCAGGCCGGACGAATAGGCCAGGCCCAACCGGAACAGCGCATCGCCGTCCATATCCGGCGTGGGCAGGGGCAAGGGCGCGTAGTCGGTCTGTTGGCGCGCCGTATCATGGGCGTTCATCGCTAGGTTCCTCCTGAGAAGCACGTTCTGCGCCGCTCTCGGACCCGCATTCAAATACCGGCGGTTTAAAATTAGAGTTAACGCGCCAGACGCCTGCGGACGCGAGGCTGACAGACCGGTTCAGCCGCGGTTCATTCGCCGCCGCCGAAGCTGGCTCCTGACAGGGTTTCGCCGCTTTGCATGGAGTTTAACATGAACCGCCTGACCAAGGCCGCCGTCATCGCCCTGGCGCTGGCGACCACGGCCGCTCCCATGATGGCGCAGGCCCAGGATCGCCACGACCGCCGCGAATGGCGCCAGGATCGCCGGGATGATCGCCGCGAGTGGCGTCAGGATCGACGAGACGACCGTCGCGAATGGCGCCAAGATCGTCGCGAGTGGCGTCACGACCGCCGCTCTGACCAGCGCGAGTGGCGCCGTCACGACCGCTGGAGCCGCGACAACCGCGACTGGTGGCGCGGACGCCCCGAATTCCGCGATTATCGCGGCGCGCGCAACGGCTATTGGTATGCGCCGGGCCATGGCTACTATCGGGTCGAGCCGCGTTATTACGGTTATCGCTGGCGCACGGGCGGATACCTGCCGCCAGCGTATCGCAGCTACTATGTCAGCGACCCCTATTTCTATGGCCTGCGCCCTGCGCCGCGCGGTTACCGCTACGTCCACGCCGGCAATGACATCTTGATGATCGCGGTCGCCACGGGCCTGATCGCCAGTGTGATGAACAACGTCTACTAAACCCGCACCTGCGCAGTCTGTCAGCCCCGCAAGCATTTGTCTTGCGGGGCTTTTTCATGACGGCGCTCTGTGACCGCCGTTCAGCCGCAGTTCATGCTCAGCCGTCTATTTTCCGTTCAAGCCGCCCAATCTGGGCGTGCGAGGACTTTGACCATGAAACGTTCTCTTCTCATGTTCGCGGCGGTTTCCGCCTTCCTCGTGCCCGCCGCAGCCCCCTGTCGGCCCTGGCCCAGGAGCGCCCTGAACGCGCCCAGATCCGCGAGGACGGTCCCCGCCGCTCTGAACGCCGCGCCGCGCCGCAGCGCGATCGCGGCGATATGGCCATGCGGCCGCGCGAGCGTCACGAAACCCCGCGCCAGAGCGTGCAACCTCGTCCCGATCAGCCTCGTCCCCAAACGCCGGACGGCCCGCGTCCGCAGCGGCCTGAAGGCGAACGTCCCTCGGGCCAACGCCCTGATCATCAACGGCCCAACCGCCCGGATCGCCCAGAAGGACAGCGGCCCGAGCGTCCCAACCGTCCCGACTGGAATCAGCCGAACCAGCCTGACCGCCCGGATCGTCCTGACCGTCCGCAACGGCCGGAGAGACCGGACCGTCCTGATCGACCGGGGGCGACGCGTCCCGACCGTCCCGATCGGCCCGACTGGAACCGTCCGAATCGTCCAGACGCCAACCGCCCGAACCGTCCTGACTGGAACCGCCCCGGCCGCCCTGACGTCAATCGTCCGCACCGGCCGGATCGTCCCGGTTGGAACCGGGATCGGGACTATCGCGAGTTCCACAATCGCTGGAACCGCGACCAGTGGCGCCGTGACTGGGACCGTCGTCATCGCAGCGATTGGTGGCGTTACGACAGCCGCTTCCGGGGCTGGAGCGGCGTGCGCGTCGGCTTCTATTTCGCACCCGGCTACGGCTACTACAGCGTGCCGCGAACCTATTGGAACCGGCAGTACTCCGTCGGTCAGTACCTGCCGGACGTCTTCTGGCGCTATCAGGTGAATGACTGGCGCACCTATGGCCTGGGCTATCCGCCTCCGGGCACGCGGTGGGTCTATGTCGACAATGCGATCTATCTGATCGACGACTACGACGGCTACATCATCGAAGTCGTCCGCGACGCCTGGAGCTGGTAAGCGGACGGACCCTAGCAAGAGACCCCGGAGAGCGATCTCCGGGGTCTTTCTTTTCCACGCTGACAGATGCAGCCGGCGCAGGCAGACTATCCGCATGATCGCGCGCTTACCTACCCTCGCCCTCTGCCTGACCACCGCCCTGATGCTTCAGGGCTGCGTCGCGGCGCCGTCGTCGGCGCCGGGGCCGCTGTGGTCGGCGGCGCGGCCAAGGTGACCGGCGCAGCCGTAGGTGCAGGCTTCGACGCCGTCACCACCTCGGATGAGGAAACCAAGGCCAAACGCGAACGCGAACAGCGCGCTTGGGAGCGTGAGCAACGCCGCTGCGAACAGAGACAGAAGCGCGGCAAGGACTGCTAAAGGCCTACCGCACCCCGATATATTTGTGCGTCTGGACGCTGAGCCGCCATTTCGGATGGGTCAGGCAGTAGTCGATGGCGGCGGCCGTGTTGGCGGCCTGGTCTGGTCCATCCATCGGCTGAAGCCAGAAATGCTCGAAATCGAGGTGCTCGAACCGGTCGGGCATGGCTAGCGGCTGAGGAAAGACCAGCTTCAGCTCCTGACCCGAGGTCTGAACCACAGGGGCGGCGGCCTTGGGACTGATGCAGATCCAGTCGATCCCTTCGGCGCCGCCATGGTGCCGTTGCTTTCGATGGCGATCTGGAAACCGCGCGCATGCAGGGCGTCGATCAGCGGCGCGTCCAACTGCATCAAGGGCTCGCCGCCGGTGCAGACCACCAGCTTGGGGTCGCCCTGGCGACCCCGCCACATCCCGGCGACGTGATCGGCCATCAGATCGGCGGTTTTGAACTTGCCGCCGCCATCGCCGTCCACGCCGACGAAATCGGTGTCGCAGAAGGTGCAGACGGCGGCAGCGCGATCCCGCTCCAGCCCGCTCCACAGATTGCATCCGGCGAAGCGCAGGAACACCGCCGGGCGGCCCGCCTGCCCCCTCGCCCTGCACCGTCAGAAAGACTTCCTTGGCCGAATAGGTCATGCGGCCGCCCATTCGGCATAGCCTGCCGCACGCAGTTCGCAGGCCGGGCAGGCCCCGCAGCCATACCCCCAGGCGTGACGCTGGGTCCGGTCGCCCAGATAGCAGGTGTGGCTGAACTCGATGATCGCTTCGACCAGGGCGGCGCCGCCGATCCGCTCGGCCAGTTCCCACGTCTGCGCCTTGGTCAGGAACATCAGCGGAGTCTCGACCGGCACGGGCTTGTCCAGGCCCAGCGACAGGGCGCGGGCCGTGGCCTGAATGGTGTCGTTGCGGCAGTCGGGATAGCCGGAATAGTCCGTCTCGCACATGCCGCCGATCAGGGCTTCCAGCCCCCGCCGGTCAGCCAACGCCGCCGCGGCGACCAGGAAGATCAGATTTCGCCCCGGAACAAAGGTGTTGGGCAGGCCGCGCGCGTCGGCCTCAATGGCGCGCTCGGTGGTCATGGCCGTCTCGCCGATGGCGCCGAAACCTGTCAGATCGACCACATGATCGTCGCCTAGCCTGTCCGCCCATTGCGGCAGGGCCTTAGTCACTTCGCGCCGGACCGCCTGGCGCGCCTCCATCTCGACCGCGTGGCGCTGGCCGTAATCAAAGCCGACAGTCTCCACCCGCTCAAACCTCTCCAGCGCCCAGGCCAGACAGGTGGCGCTGTCCTGTCCTCCGGAAAAGAGGATCAGGGCGGAGGCAGCGGGGTGAAGGTCGATTTCGCTCATGACAAATCTGCGGTCGGCCGGTCGGCCGCGCGCATCCAGAGGACGTTCCAGGATCAGGAAGATGGGTGGTCAAGACCCATAGACCAGACCTGTCCGCGTCGCAAAAGAAACCGGCCGCCGTCATTTGCGGGGCTGGCTTAACGGTTCAGCAAACAATCATAAGCGAATGTAAAATAGCCTCAGTAGGAGTCCGGCCGAATGCCGACCATCGAAGTGCTGACCGACAGGGCGGAGCCCGTACTCCCTTCTGCCAAGACAGGAGAGGTGTTTGCACGTTTCGAGCGGGAGCCGGACACCCTGGCGATTGCAGTCGTGGACGGAGATCGCCCGGTCGGCCTGATCGAACGCAGCGACTTCCTGATGAAGCTGGCCGGTCCGCTGGGCGTCAGCCTGTACGGCGGGCGCGAGGTCTCTCATCTGATGGACCCGGAACCGGCGGTGGTCGAAGCGGGCGTTCGCATCGACGCATTCGCCGACATCATCCTGAAAAGCGGTCCCGGCGCGCTGATGCGAGGCTTCATCGTCACCCGCAACGGGGCCTATCGCGGCGTCGGCACGGCCGTGGCCCTGCTTCGCGCCGTCAACGAACAGCAGAGGCATGAAAACCAGCGGCTGGCAGAGCAGGCCCGCGCCGCTGTTGACGCCGATCACGCCATGCAGACCGCCGCCCGTGAGAAGAGCCGTTTCATGGGCCTGCTCAATCGCGAGCTGAGCACCTCCATGAACGGCGTGCTGGCCGTCGCGGAGCTCCTGCATCGACAGCCGCTGAATGAAGCGGCCAAGGCGCACGCGCGCACCATCATGGAATCGGCCGAAGACCTCTTAGGCAATCTGCACGATGCCCTAGACCTGGCTCGGGCCGAGGCGGGCGAGTTGCAGCTGTCCCCGGCGCCTACGCCGCTACGCACCTTGATGGACCAGCTTCAGACGCACTGGTCTCCGCGCGCCGCCCAGGACGGCGTGACCCTGATGGTCGGCTATGAGGGCGACACCGAACTGGCGGCCATTCTGGACGCCGAGCGCCTGAAACAGGTGTTCAACAACCTGATCGGCGCCGCCTTGGGCAATGCGCGTCACGGCATGGTCGAAGCCAGCCTGAAGGCTCACGCTCGAGGCGATCAGGTGGTGATCGAGGCCCGCGTCCGCGACGACGGCGCGGCCGACCCGGCCCGGTTCGACGACGCGGCCGAACAGGGCGGCGACCTGGGACTGATGGTCAGCCGCCGTCTGGTTCAATACATGGCCGGCGAGTTGCGCGCGGAGCACAACGCCGGTCGGGGCGCGACCTTCGCCTTTGAAATCGAAGCCCCCATCGCCTTGATGGAGCAGGAAACGCCATCCAACGTCGCGGACCTTGAACATCTGCATCTTCAGGCCCAGCCGCACATCCTTATCGCCGACGACAATGCTACCAACCGCGTCGTGGCCCAGGCCCTGTGCGAAATGTTCGGCTGCACCTCGGAAACCGTCGAGGACGGCCAGGAAGCTGTCGAAGCCGTGCAGTCACGGCCGTTCGATCTGATCCTGATGGACATCAAGATGCCGCGCCTGGACGGCGTCGGCGCGACGCGCGCAATCCGCGCCCTGTCGGGACCCGCCGGCCAAATCCCCATCATCGCCCTCACCGCCAATGCTGATCCGGACGACGCCAAGGGCTATCTGGCCGCAGGCATGGCCGCCGTGGTCGAAAAGCCCATCAAGCCTGAACGGCTGCGCCTGGCGATGAACACGGCTCTGGATCCTGCAGAAGAGAGCGTTGCTCACAAGGATCGCGGGGCCGCCTGACCTCGGCTCAACCTGCGTCCTCCAGCACGTTCTGCTCGTCCTCGCCTTCTTCGTCATAGCCGACAAGACGCAAGGCGCGCGCCCGCATTCCCTTCAGTTCGCACCAACGCAGCAGGCCTTCCTCCCGGCCGTGGGTGATCCAAACTTCTTCCGGCGTGATCTCTTCGAACGTCTGCGTCAGTTCCGGCCAGTCGGCATGGTCGGAAATCACCAGCGGCAGTTCCACCCCGCGCTGACGCGCGCGCGCGCACGCCCATCCAGCCCGAGGCAAACGCCGCGATCGGCTCGGCGAACCTGCGCGCCCAGCGATCCTGAATGGCCGACGGCGGCGCAATGACCACCTCCCCACCCAAGGCTCCGGCCTTCAGCCCCGTCGCAGGCGCCAGCGGACCGAGCGGGACGCCTGACGCCTGATAGAGGTCGTTCAGCCGCTCCAGCGCGCCGTGGACATAGATGGGCCGTTCCCAACCCGCTTCACGCAACAGCCGTATGATCCGCTGCGCCTTGCCCAGCGCATAGGCGCCGACCAGGTGCGCCCGCTCGGGAAACTGCGCCAGAGACGACACAAGCCGCTGGATCTCTTCTGTGTCCGGCGGATGAACGAAGACCGGCAAGCCGAACGTCGCCTCCGAAATGAAGACGTGGCACGGCGCCGCCTCGAAAGCAGCGCAGGTCGGATCGCGGCGGCGTTTATAATCGCCTGACACCGTCATGATCAGGCCGCTCTGACTAACGACCGCCTGCGCCGAGCCCAGAACGTGTCCCGCCGGGATCAGCCGCACCTCGACGCCGCCGATGGATATGGTCTCGCCATAGCCCGCCGCCTGCGTGCGCCCTGCGAAATCCGCGCCGTAGCGAACCGCCATGATCGCCAGGGTCTCGGGCGTCGCCAGCACCGCCCCATGTCCGGCGCGCGCATGGTCCGAATGACCATGCGTGATCACCGCCCGGTCCACCGGCCGCACCGGATCGACATAGAAATCTCCCGGCGGGCAATAAAGGCCTGCGGGCGTAGGTCGCAAAAGATCCTGAGGACGCATCATCGGTTTACAGTGTGGCTGGACAAGACAACCTCGGGCAGGCGACCAAAGGCGACGCTTATAAAGGACGCCTTGATGACGGAATCGTTCCTCACCACCCTGCTGCCGCAACTGGCTTCGGGGGCCGCCCACACCCACGCCCTGGGCTTTGCCTATGAAGGGCTGGAGGGCGATCGGGTGCGGATGCGCGTGCCCTATCGCCACGATCTGGTCGGCGATCCCGAGACGGGCGTGCTGGCGGGCGGGCTGGTCACTACCCTGCTGGACCATGCGGGGGGTCTGGCGGTCTGGGTGGCGCTGGACGCCTTCCGGCCTATCGCGACGCTGGACCTGCGGGTCGACTACATGCGCGCCGCCCAGCCGGGGCGTGACCTGTTGGCCGAGGCCCGCTGTTATCGCCTGACGCGCAATCTGGCTTTCGTGCGGGCCTGGGCGTTCGAGGATGATCCTGCCGACCCCGTCGCTGCCGCCCAGTCCGCCTATATGGTCAGCGCCGAAGGCGACAGCCGCACCGGCGCCAATCTTAAGCCCCGCAGAGCCAAGGACGCCGCATGACCGCCGCCCTGCTGGACTCCTGCCCTACGCCCAATTTCTCGGCCTCCAGACACAGGTGAACGGCGATGAAGTCACCGTCACCATGCCGTTTGACGACAAGCTGATTGGCAACCCGCTCCTGCCTGCCCTGCATGGAGGGTCCACCGCCGCCCTGTTGGAGATGACGGCCATGGCCCAGGTCTCTCTGACCTATCCCGGCCTGCGCCTGCCGCGCCCGATCAACGTAACGGTGGCCTATCTGCGCTCGGGCAAGCCCGTCGACGTATTCGCCCGCGCCCGCATCAACCGCGCCGGACGCCGCGTCGCCTATGTCATCGCCGAGGCCTGGCAGGAGAACCACGCCCAGCCGATCGCCAGTTTGACGGCGCATTTCCTGCTGGATGAAGCGGCCTCAGCCTGAGGAGCCGCGTCGTCTGACAGCCGGTCGCAACGTAAAGAATGGTAAACAAAACACTACCGAAGATCGTTAATGCATGTTAACTATTGCCCATTCGTTCTTTAGATGAGGGGTAAGCTATGCAACGTAACGAAGTCATCGCCGCAGTCGCCGGCGATCTGCATTCTGCTGAAAAGGCGATCGACGACGCGATCGTGCAGGCGACCGCCCTCGTGCAGTCGATGATCGGCGCCCGCTCCGCGCTCAACGTGTCAGCCGTGGCCGGAACGGTGTCGCAGGCCAAGGCGATGGAAGCCATCGCCGCCCTGAGCGCCGCGCGCGAAGCCATCGTCGCCAGCCATAACGAAATGGCCAAGGATCACCGCCGCATGGGCTACGGCGTCTACGCCGCCGGCCCGGTGGCCAAGCCCGACGAGTGGGACGACCGCCCGATGGGCCACCTGCGGGTTGCGTGAATTTAATCTAATCCAGCCATAGTGTTGGATGCGTTTCCTGCGCTTTGGTGACATGATACCCCCTTCGCTCACGGCGGAGGGGTTTTTCATGTTCAGCTTCATGTCCGAGTACGTCGGCATGACGATCATGCTCGCGATAGGGCTGTTCGCACTCGCCAAGGGCGGGCGACCCGAGCGGATCGGCGCTGCGACCATGCTTTTCGCTTGGTTTTTATCGATCCTGACCCAGAACTACATCGGCTATGCGGGCGTCCAGTGGCCGATGTTCGTGATCGATCTGGTGGTTCTGGGCGTTTTCGTCGCCTTGGTGTGGAAGTCGCCTCGCTCCTGGCCCGTTTGGGCCAGTGCGCTTCAGTTGTTGACCGTGGCCAGCCACGTCATGGTTTTCATGAAGATGAAACCGACGGTTTCCGCCTTCTACACCGTGCTGAACATGACGGCCTATGGCATCATGATCGCAATCGCTGTCGGCGCCTTTTTGGCCTGGCAGGAGCGTCGAGCCGTCGGCCAAGATACCGAATAGGCTAATATTCCTATACATCGCCTGGCATGATAGGGTTGCATATGCCCCTGTCACACGCGCAGATTTGGAACGCGATCGATGCGCTGGCGCGCCGCGAGGGCCTGTCGGCCTCGGGACTGGCGCGCCGGGCGGGTCTGGATCCCACCAGCTTCAATCCTTCAAAGCGGTTTGGCGTCGGGACCCCAACGCGGCCCAGATGGCCCTCCAGCGAAAGCCTGATGCGCGTCTTGCAGGCGACAGGCCTCAGCCTGGGCGAGTTCGCGCATCTGGCAGACGACGCTGGACCTCGCGCCCTGCCTATTCCCTTGCTCGGCCTGGCGCGCGCTGGCGACGAAGGCTTCTTCGACGACGCGGGCCTGCCCTTGGCCGAAGGCTGGGAGCAGACGGCTCTGCCGACGCGCAAGGACAGCCTGTTCAGCCTGCGGATCGAGGGCGACTCGATGGCCCCTGTATCGCCCCGGCGACCGGGTGATTGTCGATCTGGACGCTACGGACGTTCGGCGAGGCGACCGCGTGGCGTTGCGGACGCGAAGCGGCGAAACGCTGGCGAAAGAAGCGGCTGTATTGGGCGCGCGAGAGATCGTGCTGGCCTCGATCAACCCCGAGTATCCGCCGCGCACCATTGCGCGTGATCAGCTCCTCTGGATGGCGCGTATCCTTTGGGTCAGCCAATAAAGCACAAAGGCCGCCCCTTTCGGGACGGCCTTCGCTCTGATCGATGCGGGGAGAAAATCGATCAGTTCGGCGCGACGTAGTGGGCGTTCACCCAACCGCCGCCGGCGATCTGGACCCACTCGCCCTGCGAGCCGATGGCGGTGAAGGGCTGACCAGCCGACAGGCTGCCGGTCTGGCGATAGTTGGCGCCCGGGCCCGTGCGAATGCGCAGATTGGAGGTCGCGCGGTAGGAGTTGGCGCCCGCCTGATTGGCCGACCGCGCACGTTGCTGGTTACAGCCGATATAGGAGCCCGCCGCAGCGCCGGCGCCAGCGCCGACCACCGCGCCAAGCGCGCGCTCATTCTTGGAAACCTGGCTGCCGGCCAGGCCGCCCAGAACAGCGCCGATCGCGGCGCCTGCCTGCTGGCGACCGCCGGGGGCGTCGCAGTTGGTGATGCCGTTGGCCTGAGGCATGGCGGCGGCGCTCATCGGCACGGCGGCGGAACCCAGGGCGGCGAACATTGCGGTGGCGGCCAGACCCGCCTTGAACATCTTCGACATATGTCTCTCCTGTCATCGAGTTGTCGATGGAGGGACAATGCACCGGCGAAGCTGAAGGCTCCCCCAGCCTCGCCGTTATGTTGTGTTCATGTTTAGTGGGCCTACCGCGCTTCGCGCTACTTGAGGCCATTGAGAGCGGGCCTACCGCCCTTCGGGCTACCGGAGGCCATGTTGAGTGGGCCTACCGCGCATAGCGCTGCTGGAGGCCACCCCAGCGTCATCCCGGAAACGGCGAAGCCGTTATCCGGGACGACGGGAAGCGCTGCTCGTCGAGCTTTGGGCGGTCCCGGCTCCACGCCTTGCGGCTTCTGCCGGGATGACGCTCAGGGTCAGGCGGCCAGTTCGCCGTTGGCGCCCGCCTCAAGCAGGGAGATCGTCTGCGGCAGGCCGTAAATGGCCGCAAACGACCCGAAGCGCGGCCCCTGCGAGGCGCCCAGAAGCACCTCGTACAGCGCCTGGAACCAGGCCCGCAGCGGCTCGAACTCATGCGCCTTGCCGACCGCATAGACCTCGCCCTGGATGACCTCTCCGTCGGTGGTGTCGGCCGGCAGAGCCTTCAGCCGTTCGGCCAGATCCAGCAGCGCCGCCTTCTCCTTGTCGTCGGGCAGACGATAGGTCTTCGAGGGCTTCACGAAGTCCTCGTAGTAGTTCAGCGCATAGCCCATCAGCCGGTCCAGCACGGGCTCGCTCTCAGGCGTGGCGTCCGGCAGATATTTGGCGAAATAGGCCCACAGTTGATCCTTGGTCGAGGCGTTGGCCACGCCCACCAGATTCAGCAGCAGGGCGAAGGAGACTGGCGAGGCGCTCTCAGGCGGCTGGCCCGAATGGATGTGCCACACGGCGTTGTCCATCCGCTTGGCCGGTTCCTGCGTCTTGTACTGCTCGATGAAGGACAGATAGTCGTCCGTCGCGCGCGGAATGACGTTGAAGTGCAGGCTCTTGGCCGACTTCGGCGACTGGAACATGTACCAGCTCAGGCTCTCGGGCGTGCCGTAGCGCAGCCAATCCTCCATCGTCAGGCCGTTGCCCTTTGATTTAGAAATCTTGCGGCCTTCGATGTCGAGGAAGAGCTCGTAGTTGAAGCCTTCCGGCGGGACGCCGCCGATGGCGCGGCACAGCTTGGACGACTCGCGCACGCTCTCGATCAGGTCCTTGCCCGACATCTCATAGTCGACGTCCAGCGCCGTCCAGCGCATGGCCCAGTCGGGCTTCCACTGCAGCTTCACATGGCCGCCGGTGACGGGAACCTCGGTGCGGCCGCCCGCAGGGTCGTCGAAGACGATCGTGCCCTTCTCGACGTTGCGTTCCAGCGTCGGCACCTGCAGCACATGGCCAGTGATCGGGCTGATCGGCAGGAACGGCGAATAGGTCGCCCGGCGCTCCTCGCCCAGGGTCGGCAGCATGATGCCCATGACCTTGTCGAAGCGCTCCAGCATGGTCAGCAGGGCCGCGTCGAACCGCCCCGACCGATAGGTCTCGGTCGAGGACATGAACTCATACTCGAAGCCGAAGCTGTCGAGGAAGGCGCGCAGGCGGGCGTTGTTGTGCGCGCCGAAGCTGTCGTGCGTGCCGAACGGATCGCGCACCTTGGTCAGCGGCAGATGCAGGTCTTCGCGCAGCATCTCCGGGTTGGGGATGCCCTCGGGCACCTTGCGCAGGCCGTCCATGTCATCGCTGAAGGCGATCAGACGCGTGGCCCAGTGATCGCCGGTCAGGGCGCGAAACGCGTTCCGCACCATGGTCGTGCGCGCCACCTCGCCGAAGGTGCCCATGTGCGGCAGCCCCGACGGGCCGTAACCTGTCTCCAGGATCACCGGCTTGTTCAGCGCCTCGAAGGCGGCCAGAGCCTCGTCCGTCTTGCCCGCATCGATCAGCAGCTTGGCCGCATCGCGCTCCGCGTCCGACAGCCGTTTTTTGAGCACGTGGGCCAGCAGGTTGCGCGCTTGCTCAAACGGCCACGAACGGGCCTCACGGGACAGGGTTTCGAGGTTCTGTAGCATGCACCGGGCTTTGACGCCTTGAAGGCCCGGGGTCAACAGCAGCCGCGTTTTACAGCTGCGCTTCGGCGTTCCGCGGCAGTTGCATCTGGTTCTCAAAGCTCATGGCCAGGTCGCCGTCCTGATTGGTCACCGTCGTCTTGGTGCGGACGACCCCGCGATCAGGCTGGCTCTTGGACGGACGGATCTCGATGATCTCGCGGCGCACCGTCAGGGTGTCGCCGGGCCGCACGGGCCGCACCCACCAGAGGGCGTCGACGTTCATGCCCAGCAGCGGAGTGTCGCCGAAATAGGCTTCATCCACGAACTGACGCATCACGCGCGAGCAGACGTGCCAGCCGCTGGCGATCAGGCCGCCGAACCGTCCCGCCTCGGCCGCCGCCTTGTCGATGTGCATGGGTTGGGGGTCGAACTCGGTCGCGAACGCGATGATCTCCGCCTCGGTCATGGTGAAGGGCTCGCTGGTCCAGCTTTCGCCGACGGTCAGGTCGTCCAGATAGCGATCGGTCATGCACTCAAACTCCCATTGGCTGCGCCTGACATAGCGGCTGGATAGGTTTTCGCCAGTCGACTTTCGGCTGCGCCTCGCTTGACCGCAAAGGCGCGGCGTGAGCATTCCCCGCCCCATGCGGACCTCCGATTTCGACTTCGACCTGCCCGAGGCGTGCATCGCCCTGCGCCCCGCCGACCCGCGCGACTCAGCGCGCCTGCTGGTGGTGAAGGGCGGCGAGCTTCAGGACCGGGTCATCCGCGACGTGCCCGGCTTTCTGCAGCCCGGCGACGCCCTGGTCTTCAACGACACCCGCGTGATCCCCGCCCGTCTGTCCGGCGTGCGCCACCGCACCGGACCGGAGGGCGAACGACTGTCGGTGCCGGTCGAGGCCACCCTTCACCACCGCGACGCGCCCGATGTCTGGAGCGCCTTCATGAAGCCCGGCAAGCGGCTGAAGGTCGGCGACCGGGTGCGTTTCGGGCGCGAGGAAGACAACGCCTGCTTCCTGGGCCAGGTCGACGCCGAGATCACCGCCAAGGGCGAGGACGGCCTCGTCACCCTGCGCTTCGACCTAGCCGGGCCGGCGCTGGACGACGCCATCCGCGAGGTCGGTGTCATGCCCCTGCCCCCTATATCGCGGCCAAGCGAGCCGAGGACGATCAGGACCTGAAGGACTATCAGACCGTCTTCGCCGAGCATGACGGCTCGGTCGCGGCGCCGACGGCGGGTCTGCATTTCACCCCCGCCCTGCTGGACGCCATCCGGGCGCGCGGCGTGACGACCCATGCCGTAACCCTGCACGTCGGGGCGGGCACCTTCCTGCCGGTCAAGGCGGACGACACCGCCGATCACAGGATGCACTCGGAGTGGGGCGAGGTCTCAGCCGAGACCGCCGCCGCCCTGAACGCCGTGCGCGCGGCCGGCGGGCGCATCGTCTGCGTCGGCACCACCTCCTTGCGCCTGCTGGAGAGCGCTGCCACCGAGGACGGCGTGATCCAACCCTTCCACGGCGACACGGCCATCTTCATCACGCCGGGCTATCGCTTCCGCGCCTGCGACGTGCTGATGACCAACTTCCACCTGCCGAAATCGACGCTGTTCATGCTGGTCAGCGCCTTTGCGGGTCTGGAGACGATGAAGGCCGCATACGCCCACGCCATCGACAATGGTTACCGCTTCTATTCTTATGGCGACGGAAGCCTGCTGTTCAGACAGTAGCGCAGCAGGGGGACGACCATGCACTATCTGAAGACGGCCTCGTTCGGGGGCCTGTTCACCGTGACGTTCGGCGTCGCCGGCGCCTTTCAGATCGCTTTCTCCATCCTTGGCGTCCTGCTGGCGTTTCTATCACCCGGCCTGTTTCACATGAACGGCGCTCCAGCGACGTCGGCGCTTGGCGCCATCGGCGTGCTCATCTTCCTCTTGGTCTTCGGCCTGTGCATAAATGCCGCCATGTCCGCGCTCGGCGCCTTGGTGGTCATGGGGATCAGACACTTCCTGCCGGAGACGAAATCAGCCTAAAAGACAGCCATGATCGACCAACTGCCCGAAAACCTGGCCGCCACCTTTGACATCCTGGCGTCTGCGGCGAGCGAGCTTCAGGACCCCTGGTGGGTGTTCGGGGGCGCAGGCATGGCGCTGTCGGGCCTGTCGGAATGGCATGTGCCGGACGTCGATGTCATGACCAGCCCGCGCGACGCCCGCCGCCTGATCGAGACCCTGCACGGCGAGGCCGTGGAAGACCCCGGCGAGGGCCTGTTCCGCTCTCAGGTCTTCGGCCAAATCCTGACCACGCCCGTCCCGGTCGAGGTGATGGCGCAGATGGATGTGCGCGCAGGCGCGGACTGGACGCCGGTCATTTTCACCACGCGCCAGCCGATCGCCCTGGACGGCGGGACGCTCTATGTTCCCACGGTCGCCGAACAGATCGAGAAATGCCGCCTGTTTGGCCGCCCCAAGGATCTGCAACGCGCAGAGCGGCTGGCGACGCTGCTGCGCTGACTGGCGGTTCAGAAACAGAGGGCCTAAGACGCGGCTCCGCTGCAAGGAACGCTTAATGCCTTTCCCGTTTGAAATTTCCGCTGCCGAAGGCCGCGCCCGCACCGGCGTGCTGAAAACGCCGCGCGGCGACATCCGCACCCCCGCCTTCATGCCCGTCGGCACCGCCGCCACGGTCAAGGCCATGACCTTGGATCAGGTCAAACAGACGGGCGCGGACATCATTCTGGGCAATACCTATCACCTGATGCTGCGGCCGGGCCCGGAGCGGATGGAGCGTCTGGGCGGCCTGCATAACTTCATGCGCTGGGACAAGCCGATCCTGACGGACTCAGGCGGCTTTCAGGTCATGAGCCTGTCGGGTATTTCCAAGCTGACCGAGGAAGCCGTCACCTTCTCCAGCCACATCGACGGCTCCAAGCACGTCCTGACGCCCGAACGCTCGATCCAGATTCAGGCCGACCGTCTCGGCTCCGACATCGTCATGCAGTTGGACGAATGCGTCGCCTGGCCCGCCGAGGAAAAGCGCGCCCGCGAGGGCATGGAGCTGTCGGCGCGCTGGGCCCAGCGATCCAAGAACGCCTTCGGCACGCGCGATGCGCAGGCCTTGTTCGGCATCCAGCAGGGTTCGACCTATGAAAACCTGCGCCGCGATCCTCGGAACGCCTGCAGGAGATCGGCTTCGACGGCTACGCCATCGGCGGTCTGGCCGTTGGCGAAGGCCATGAGGCCATGTGCGAGGTGCTGGACTATGCCCCCGAGTTCCTGCCCAAGGACCGGCCGCGCTATTTGATGGGCGTCGGCAAGCCCATCGACCTGGTCGAGGCGGTCTATCGTGGCGTCGACATGTTCGACTGCGTCCTGCCGACCCGCGCCGGGCGTCACGGCCAGGCCTGGACCTGGGACGGCCCGCTGAACCTCAAGAACGCCCGCTTCGCCGAGGATCAGGACCCGCTGGATCCTGAAGTTCCCTGCCCCGCGTCGCAGGACTATTCAAAGGCTTACCTGCATCACCTGATCCGCGCCGACGAGATCCTCGGCAAGATCCTGCTCAGCTGGCACAACATCGCCTTCTTCCAGGCGCTGACGGCCGCCATGCGCGCCGCCATAGCCGAGGGCCGGTTTGAACAGTTCCGCCGCGAATTCCGTGCGCGGCACCTGAAAGCCTAGCCTCGACGGGGGACGAAGCCGGCAGGCGCGGCCGGCGGCGCGCAGTTCCGCTGCATCCCCACGCCCTTCAGGAAAGAGCGGCGACGCAGGCCCGCCTGAATCGCCGACTGCACGTGCTTGCTATGCGCGTCGGCGCCGGTCAGGCGACGAACCCAGCTGCGCGCCGGGATAAAATCGGTGACTGTCCCGCGAACGGCGTCAAGCGTCGCCCCAGCCGCAGCATCGGCCGCCCGCTCGCTCATATAGGAGCCGTCCTGCGACGGCGGTCCATCCGTGTCAGGCCCCAGCGCCTCGTCCAGCCGGGCGATCTCGGCCCCGATGGTGCGGCAGCTATTCAAGTTGCGCAGGTCATAGGGATTGGCTTCAGCTTGCAGAAGAATGGTCGGGATTTCATCGCGGCGCAGGTTCAGGTCTTCCAGCGGCGCGGTGACGGCGTCGCCCAGCCCAGCTCCGACCTTCTGCGCGCCCCCGCGCGCAGAAGCGCCCGCGTTACAGCCGCAAAGAGCAAGGGAAACGGCGACGGCGGGCAAAATGAGAGATCGCATGGCCCACGTTAAATCACGACACCCTCCGGCACGCCAGACAGCTGCCTCTGATCATTTGGCGCCCTGCTTTTTGACAGCGCGCAGCCGCGCAAGTGCATCGAGTACTGTGCGTCGAATCCATCCTAGGATATGGCTGCGTCGGTGACGCGCCCGGATGGGGCTCGAGCACGGTCGTCACAGAGGCTCTTCGTAATGAAATCACCAAGCCGTCCGTCCGCAGGGTCGAAGATGGAAAAACTGGCGACGCTCGGAATGGCGCTCGTCCTGGCCTTTTTCCTCGCTACCGGCCTTGTCGCGTGGCGCAATGTGGATGTTCTGCGCGCAAACAACCGGCAGATCATTCACACCCACGAGGTGATCGTCGCTGTCGACGAGCTGCTGTCGGCGGCGCAAAACGCCGAAACCGGGCAGCGAGGCTATCTGCTGACCGGCGATGTGCAATACCTCGAGCCATACGAGGCGGCGTCGCGCGACCTGACGCACCAGCTGGAAAAGTTGACGGGTTTAACCCGCGACAACCCGACGCAGCAGGCGCACCTGAATGAGCTGCGCCGTCATCTCGCCGCCAAGATGAGCGAGCTGGACGCCACGCTTCAAGCCCGCCGCGCCGAAGGCGTTCAGGGGGCGATCTCACGCATGTCCTCTGGTCACGGCCTTCGCGAGATGGACGCCATTCGCGACCAGATCGCGTTGATGCGTCAGGAAGAACAACGCGTGCGGCGCCTGCGCCTGAACGAAATGGACGCTGCCTATCGCACGGCGTTGATCAGCGGCCTGTTGTCCGGGCTGTTGGGAGCGGTGCTGAGCGTAAGCGTTTTCACCCTGATCCGCCGTTCTGCACGCAGCCGCGCGCGGCAGGAGTGGTTGCATGAAGGCCAGGTGGGTCTGGCCGCGGCCATGATGGGCGACCAGTCGCTTGAGATGCTCGCCGACAACATCCTGGCCTATCTCGGTCGCTATACCGGGGTCCAGGCGGCGGCGCTTTTCAAGGGCGAGGGCGGCCTTTACCGCCGGGTCGCAGCGCTCGGCGTTCCCTCCGACGCTTCCGTCCCCCAGCGATTTGGTCAGCGGGAAGGCCTGCTGGGCCAAGTGGCCTCAGAGGGCGAAATCCTGACCATAACCGATGTGCCGGACGGCTATCTGACAATCGGCTCGGCGCTCGGGCGCGATAAGCCCCGCCATCTGGTTATCGCCCCGGCGCGGGCTGACGGCGCCGTAAACGCGGTGATGGAGCTAGGCTTCCTCCATGCGCCGGATGACCGACTGGTCTCCCTGCTCGAAGAGGTCGGCCCCGCCATCGGAACCGCCCTGCGCTCGGCCCGCTATCGCGCCCAGTTGCAGAATATGCTGGAGGAAACCCAGCGCCAATCCGAGGAGCTCCAGGTTCAAAGCGAGGAGCCTCCGCGTCTCTAACGAAGAGCTGGAAGAACAGGGTCGGGCGCTCAAGGAATCCCAGTTCCGCCTCGAACAGCAGCAAGCTGAATTGGAACAGACCAATAGCCAGCTGGAGGAACAGGCTCAGATCCTGGAAACCCAGCGCGACGACCTGGAGCGCGGCGCCGCCGCCCTCACGCTCAAGGCCCGCGAACTGGAGCAAGCCAGCCAGTACAAGTCCGACTTCCTGGCCAACATGTCCCACGAGTTGCGGACGCCGCTGAATTCTCTGCTGATCCTGTCCAAGTTGCTGGCGGACAATCCCGAGGGGAGCCTGTCGGAGGAACAGGTCAACTACGCCCGCACCATTCAGTCGTCGGGGAACGATCTTCTGGCCCTGATCAACGACATCTTGGACCTGTCCAAGATCGAGGCCGGCCACATCCAGGCGCACCCGGAAGCCGTCTCGATGCAGCGGCTGACCGAGGACCTCCGTCAGACCTTCCAGCCCATCGCCGATGATCGCGGCCTGCCGTTCGAGATTGAGGTGGATGCGAGCGTCGATCTGATGGAGACGGACCGTCAGCGGCTTGAGCAAATTCTCAAGAACCTGTTGTCCAACGCCTTCAAATTACCGAAAGCGGCTTGGTTAAACTGGGCATATCCGCCCTGCCCGGCGACGAGATCGCCTTCGCGGTCTCAGACACCGGCATCGGCATTTCACCCGAGCAGCAGAAGGGCGTTTTCGAGGCCTTCCAGCAGGCGGACGGCACCATCAGCCGCAAATACGGCGGAACAGGGCTGGGGCTCTCAATCTCGCGCGAACTGGCGCGTCTTCTCGGCGGCCGATCGAGCTGAAAAGCCGCGTCGGCGAAGGCAGCGTCTTCACCCTTGTTCTCCCGCGGATCTATGACGCCGGACGGGTGGCTTCGCGTAAGGCTGCGTCCGCGGCCGCGCCCCGCCGCCTTCTCCGGCGGCGTCGAGCCCCAGGCCCGCCGCCCCTCGCCCTCTGTCTGCAAGCGTTGAGGACGACCGGGACAACCTCGCCGGAAACCGACGGCTGCTGCTGGTGGTCGAAGACGACGGCCGGTTCGCCGCCATCGTGCGCGATCTGTCCCGCGAACTGGGCTTCAAATGCATCGTCGCCGGTACGGCGGAAGAAGCGCTGAAGCTGGCGAAACGCCACCGCCCCAGCGCGGTCGTGCTGGATATCGGCCTGCCCGACCAGTCCGGCCTGACCGTTCTGGACGAACTCAAGCGCGACGACGACACCCGCCACATCCCCATCCACGTCGTCTCGGGCGAAGATCACAGCCAGACCGCCCTTTCGCTGGGAGCGATCGGCTATCTGATCAAGCCGGTGAAGCGGGAAGACCTCGCCGAGGTCCTGCGCAACCTGGAGGAAAAGCTGACCCGCACCGTCCGGCGCGTCCTGATCGTCGAGGACGACCTAGTTCAGCGCGATGCGGTCAGCCGCCTGCTGAGTTCCGGCGACGTCGAGACGGTCGGCGTCGGCACCGCCGCAGAGTGTCTGGAGCAACTCAAGACCCAGACTTTCGACTGCATGGTGCTGGACCTGACGCTGCCGGACGCCTCGGGCTTCTCTCTTCTGGAGACCCTCAGCCGCGACACCGGCCACAGCTTCCCGCCGGTCATCGTCTACACCGGCCGGGATCTGTCGCCTGATCACGAGCAGCAGCTGCGCCGCTATTCCAGCTCCATCATCATCAAGGGCGCCAAGTCGCCGGAACGGCTTCTGGACGAGGTCTCCCTGTTCCTGCACCAGGTCGTTTCGGAACTGCCGCCCGAGCAGCAGAAGATGATCCGCAAGGCCCGCAACCGCGACGCTGTTCTCGAGGGCCGGCGCATTCTGATCGTCGAGGACGACGTGCGGAACGTCTATTCCTTGACCAATGTGCTCGAACCGCGCGGCGCCCTGGTCGAGATCGCCCGCAACGGCAAGGAGGCGCTGGAGGCGCTGGAGCGCTCATCCACCGACCCGTCCCAGGCGGTCGATCTGGTTCTGATGGATGTGATGATGCCGGTCATGGACGGTCTGACGGCGACCCGCGAGCTGAGAAAAGATCCGCGCTGGAAGACTTTGCCGGTGCTGATGCTTACGGCCAAGGCCATGCCGGACGATCAGGAACGCTGCATGGCGGCCGGCGCCAACGACTACATGGCCAAGCCGCTGGACGTGGACAAGCTGCTGTCCCTCGTGCGCGTCTGGATGCCGCGCTGAGCCCGTTCATGCCCCACCAGACCGAAGACATCGAGATCGGCCTGCTGCTGGAAGCGTTATACCAGCGCTACCATTACGACTTCCGCCACTACGCGCGAGCGTCCATTAAACGCCGTCTGTTGCAGGCGCGCAGCCATTTCAACATGCCCAGCCTGACGGCCCTTCAGGAACGCGTGCTGCACGATCCCGAAATGCTGCCGCGTCTTCTCGCATTTCTGACCGTTCAGGTCAGCGAGATGTTCCGCGATCCCGGCTATTTCCGGGCCCTGCGCGAACAGGTTCTGCCTCACCTGCGCACCTATCCGTCGCTGAAGGTCTGGATCGCGGGCTGCAGCGCCGGCGAAGAGCTCTATTCCATGGCCATTCTGTTTCGCGAAGAAGGCCTGTTCGACCGTACGCTGTTCTACGCCACGGACATCAATCCTGAGGCCCTGAGGGCCGCCGAGGCCGGGATCTATCCGCTCGACCGCATCCGCAAATTCACTGAAAACCATCAAAATTCAGGCGGGCGATCATCCCTCTCCGACTACTACACGGCGGACTATGGGCGGGCCGTCTTCGACAAGTCGCTGCGCGCCAATGTCGTCTTCTCGGATCACAGCCTGGTCACGGACGCCGTCTTTGCGGAGATGCAGTTGATCTCCTGCCGCAACGTGATGATCTATTTCGACCGAGGTCTTCAGGACCGGGCCGTCGGGCTGTTCAAGGATTCTCTGGCGCGACAAGGGTTCCTGGGCGTGGGGTCTAAGGAAAGCCTGCGCTTTTCGAAGCACGCAGCCGCCTTCACCGAGTTTGTGCCCGAAGAAAAAATCTACAGGAAACGCGAGCCATGAGCCGCGCCTCGGACCGGGCCGTGGTGATCGGCGCCTCCGCCGGGGGCGTCCAGGCTCTGCTCGCCCTGCTGCCCGCCTTGCCTGCAGACTTTCCCTGGCCGATCTTCGTCGTCCTTCACGTCCCGGCCGACCGCAGCAATGTTCTGGCGCCTCTTTTCGAGGCCAAATGCGGGCTCAAGGTGAAGGAGGCCGAGGACAAGGAAACGGCCCGTCCTGGAGTGGTCTACTTCGCCCCCTCCGATTACCATCTCCTGGTTGAAGAAAACGGCGACCTGGCCCTGTCATCCGACGAAGCGATCAACTATTCACGCCCCTCCATTGACGTGCTGTTCGAGAGCGCGGCGGACGCCTATGGCGAGGGCTTGATCGGCATCATCCTGACCGGCGCTAACAATGACGGAGCAGCCGGGCTCAAGGCGGTGCACGCCGCGGGCGGCGTCGCCCTGGTGCAGGACCCGGCGGCCGCCTATGCCCGGGCCATGCCTCAGGCTGCCTATCAGGCCTGTAACGCCGCGCTCGTGCTGCCGCTCGAACGCATCGCCGACTATCTGAAAGGTCTCGACAGAGAATGACCAGCACGGAACAGCCGATTCATCTCCTGCTGGTCGACGATCTGGAGGAAAACCTGCTGGCGCTGGAAGCTCTGCTGAAAAGCGAGGGCGTCGTCTGCCTGAAGGCCCGTTCGGGCGACGAAGCGCTGGAACTTTTGCTGGTTCATGATGTCGCCCTGGCCCTGCTCGACGTGCAGATGCCTGGCATGGACGGTTTTCAGTTGGCCGAGTTCATGCGCGGCAATGTGAACGTCCGCCATATCCCTATCATCTTCGTCACGGCTGGGAGCGCCGACCTTCAGCGCCGCTTCAGGGGCTATGAAGCGGGCGCGGTGGACTTCATCCAAAAACCGATCGAGGCGGACATACTGCGCAGCAAGGCCAAGGTCTTCATCGACCTGTATCGCCAGCGCATGGAAAGCCTCGCCCAGCGCGACGAACTAAAGGCATACGCCAACGCCCTGCGCGAGGCGGATCGGCGCAAGAACGATTTCATCGCCATGCTGGGCCATGAACTGCGCAATCCCATCATGGCTATTCACGCCGGACTTCAGCTGCTGCAACGCCAGTCGGACGAAGAGCGCAAGGCGGTGATTCACGCCCGCATGGAGGTCCAGGCTCATCACCTTTCGCGTCTGATCGAAGACCTTCTGGACGTCGCCCGCATCGACCAAGGCAAAATTTCGCTCAAACGCGAACGGATAAGCCTGCAAAGCGTCATCGACTCCGCCATCGACACCAGCCGCCCGAAAATCGAGGCGGCGTCGCACGAGCTAACGGTCTCCGTGCCGCCCGAGCCGGTGTGGTTGCACGGCGACTTCACCCGCCTGTCCCAGGTGATCAGCAACCTGCTCGCCAACGCCGCCAAATACACCCCTTGCAAAGGCCGCATCCACCTGTCCGTCGACAGCGAGGAAGATCAGATCCGATTAATGTCGCCGACAACGGCATCGGCGTCTCGCCTGAGCTGAAAGGCCGGATCTTTGAACTGTTCGCCCAGTCCAAGGGCCCCGACGACCGCTCCCGCGACGGTCTGGGCATCGGCCTGGCCCTGGTCAAGCAGTTGGTCGAACTGCACGAAGGCACGATCGATCTCGTCAGCGAAGGCCCTGGCCGGGGCAGCTGCTTCACGGTGCGTTTGCCGCTCAGCGCGTGACATATGGACCAGCGTCTCGCCAAGGCGCTGTTTCAGGTCACGAGGCCAACAGGCCGCCTCACCATGCAATGATTTCTGAGTGGGAAGTGGTACGCCCCCCGGGCTCGAACCGGGGACCCTCTGATTAAAAGTCAGATGCTCTAACCAACTGAGCTAGGGGCGCACATCGCGTCTGCGAAGAGGCGCGGAACATACGGTCGAGTTTCTGATCCGGCAAGCCGATATTTCGGAAAATTTGTGGGAAAACAAACACCCCGGATATGCCAGGCCGGAAAGGGTCTGGAAGAGGGGCCGCAACGCTCGTTCAGGTTCAGATTGCGTTCAGAGAGTCGGAGCCACACCGTGTCGAGCGGGAACCTCCGCGCCCTTTTTCACGTTTCCAGCCCCTGAAAGGGGGAATATCCATGAGCCAATTCATTCCGAAGCGTCTGCTGCTCGGCGCCGTCGCCCTGGGCGGCGTCGCTGCGCTGGCGGCCTGCGAGGAGCCTAGCCGGGAACCGGCCCCTGCCCCCGCGCCGGTCGTCGAACCCGAAACCCCCGCCGCCGAGGACGCCGCCGCGCCGACAGCAGCAGAAGCCCCCGACACGCCGTCGACCGCGCCTGTCGAGGCCCTGCCGCCCGACCAGCGGTCGTCCGAGGAGACGGTGCAGCCTGAAAGCGATACGCTGTTTTACTGATTCCATCGGCGTAGACGGCTAAGTGCGGCGCGTTCACCACTACACAGGGTTCAGATTTGACGTCGAGGCTCCCCCTCCTTCTCGCCACCGCGGCCCTGTGCGCCTTCGCCACACAGGCGGCTGCCGAGCCGAGGGCCCAGATTCGCGGCGAGATCGACGCCGATCTGAAACGACAGCTGGAACAGGCGGTGGGCCAGGTCGACGGCGCGCCGGCCAATCGCTTTGAAGCCCGTCGTCGCGCGCGGGCGGCGCTGGAATCGGCGCAGGCCCTGTTGCGGTCTGAGGGCTATTATCAGGCCACGGTCCAGGATCAGGTCGAAGGCGAGGAAACGCCTGTGGCCATCGTCGAGGTCACGCCCGGCCGCCGGTTCCTTCTGGGCGAAGCCAAGGTCAACTGGAGCGCGCCTGCCCCGGACGCAGACACCAGCGCCGCGGTGATAGAGAACATCAAGCTGAAGCCCGGCGAGCCCGGCCGAGCGGCCGACGTGCTGGCGGCTGAGGGACGCTTGATCGCCGATCTGACCCGTCGCGGCTATGCCGACGCCGTCGCCCAGCCCCGCCGCGTCGTCGTGGATCACGCGACTTTTCTGGTGGAGCCTGGCTTCAATGTGGCGTCGGGCGAACTGGTGCGGTTGGACGGCATCCAGTTGCGCACGCGCGGGCCGACCAAGCCCGATTGGGTCCAGAGCCTTGTCCCCTGGCGTGAAGGCGACCGCTACGATCCAGAAGACGTCGCCGAGCTTGAGCGCCGCCTGCTGGACACCGGGGTCTATGACGGCGTGGGCGTCGCCCTGTCGTCTCTGGACGATACGCGCCCGGACGGCTTGAGGCCGGTTGTCGTCACCCTGGCGGATCGGCCGGTCAGCCTGCTTGAGGCGGGCGCCAGCTATTCGACCTACGAAGGCGTCGGCGTCGATGTCTTCCGCACCCGCTACAACCGCTTCGGCCGCGCCGACACGCTGCGGTACGGCGCGCGGATCGCCAGCATCGACAGTCGCATCGGCGGCGAGTGGTCGCAGCCCCACTGGCGGCGGGCGGGCCGGACGCTGAAACTGTCGTCCTTCATCGTCAACGAACAGACCGACGCCTATGACCGCAGCGCCCTGACCATGGCCGCGGACCTGTCGCAGCGGCTCGGCAAGACCTCATGGTTCAGCTACGGGGTCGGCGTGGACGCCGGGCGATACACGGAATACCGCTTCGATCCCGAGACGCAGACACCGATCACCCTGGACCGGGATCTGGCCATCGTCACCCTGCGGGGCAGCGCCTATATGGACCGCTCCAATGATCCGCTGAACCCGACGACCGGCTACCGCCTGTCCGTTTCGGCCCAGCCGACCGCCGTGACGGGCGAGGATACGGTCATGTTCCTGCGCACCGAGGGTCAGGCCAGCGCCTATCTGCCGCTGCAGGACGGCGCCAAGACGGTTCTGGCCGGGCGCGCCCGTATCGGCTCGATCATCGGCGGCGAAGAGCTGACGGTGCCCTCTGACCGCCTGTTCTACTCCGGCGGCGGCGGCTCGGTGCGCGGCTATTCCTATCAGAGCATCAACCCGCGCCTGCCGGACAACCGTCCGCGCGGCGGCCTGTCGCTGTTTGAAACCTCGCTGGAGGTGCGACGCGATATCGGCGAGAAGTTCCAGGCTGTCGCCTTTGTCGACGGCGGCGCCGTTGGCTTTCAGGAAACGCCGAACTTCAGCAATATGCGTTACGGCGCAGGGGTCGGCGTCCGCTACAAGCTGCCGTTCGGTCCCGTCCGCGCCGACATCGCCTTCCCGCTGAACAAGCGCGAAGGCGATTCCGGATTCCAGCTCTACATCAGCATCGGCCAGGCGTTTTGACCGACACTCCTCCGCCTCACGAAACGGGCGCAGACGTCGCCGACACGCCCGCTGAAAAGGCGAAGCGCAAACGCACCCGGCTTCAACTGGCCGCCTTCATCGCAGGGATCGTTTCGGCTGGCGTTCTGGCGCTGGTCATCGTCGCCCTGGTCGGCGGGCGGATGTATCTGGTTTCCGATCCGGGCCGCGAACTGATCACCAGCTTCGTCGCCGGCAAGAAGATCAGCCGCTACGGACGTATCAACGTCGAAGGCCTGCAGGGCGACCTGTTCAACGATTTCCGCCTGAGACGCATCACCGTGACCGACGAAAAGGGCGTCTGGCTCGAAGCGACCGACGTGCGCGTCGACTGGTCCTATTGGCCCCTTCTGGCGCGACGTTTTCACGCCACCGAAGTCAGCGCGGGTCAGATCCGTCTGCTGCGTCGCCCTGAGTTGGAGGCGCCCACCGAGCCGGGCGGCCCGCAAGCCATCTCCATCGACATCGACCGCTTCAGCGCCAATGTCGAATTGATGGAGGATTTCTCCAAGGAATATGGCCGCTGGACGCTGAGCGGCGACGCCGCCATTCCGCGCAAGGGCGTCAAGACCGCCAACGTCAACGCCTATAGCCTGAACCGCAAGGGCGACTACCTGCGCTTGGCCGCCGCCTTCGGCGACAAGCCCGAAGACCTGCGCGTCAACCTGCGCGCCAATGAGGCCCAGGGCGGGCCGATCGCCGGTTCGCTGGGCTATTCTCCCGACCAGCCCTTCTCGGCCGTCGCCGTGGTGAACGGCGAGGTCATCGACGTGACCGTGCAGACCGGCCAATTCCGCCCCCTGCTGGTCAAGGGGACCTATGGCGACAACGGCGCCAAGGTCTCGGGCTATGCCGACTTCTCGGGCTCCGACCTGCTGCAGCCGTTCGTCGAGCGCATCGGCCGCACCGCGCGCTTCGGCTTCGCCATGACGCCGGACGCCAAACGTGAGGGCTATCAGGGCGTGGCCTGGCCTGTACGCCGACAACATCGAATCCAGCGCGCGCGGCCTGATCCGCACGACGGACAACACCGCGCCGGAAGGCATCAACCTGGAAGTGACGACACCGTCGCTCAGCCGTCTGGTCGGCAGCCCGGTCGCCGGTCCGGCCGCCTATACCGGCGTGTTCAAGGGCGACGCTCAGGCATGGAGCCTGCAGGGCTCCGCCAGCTTGCTCAACGCTGACATCGCCTCCTATCGCGCCACGCGTATCTCCGGCCCGGTCAATATCGCCGCCAACAAGGGCCGCATCGACGTGACGACAGACGTCCGCGCTGTCGGCGGTTCGTCAGCAGGCATCATCGGAGCGCTCCTGGGCTCGACGCCGCGTATCCAGATGGAGGGCGCCCGCATGGCCGATGGCGCCATGCTGCTGAAAAAGGTCGATGCGCGCGGCCAGGGCCTGACCCTGACCGGCTCGGGCGGACGCAGCCTGAACGGCGGCCTGAACTTTACGGGTCGCGCCGAACTGACAGACCTGTCGCGCATCCGAAACGGCGCTAGGGGCGCCTTCGGCGGACCGATCCGCGCTTCCTCGGCAAGAGCCGGCGCGCCCTGGGTCCTCAGCTTCGACGGGCGCGGCTCGCGCATGGCCATCGGCATGGAAGAGCTGGATCGTCTGCTGGGCGCCCAACCGCGTCTGCAACTGGCCGGTTCGCTGAACGACGGCGTCGTCTCCATCAACACCGGCGAACTGACCGGCGCCGCCGGACGCGCAGGCGCCAAGGGGCGTATCGAAGGCTCTAAACTGCGCCTCGCCCTGGACTGGGACGCGCGCGGCCCGTTCGGCGTCGGCCCGGTCGCCATCGATGGCGCCATGTCGGGCGACGGCGCCCTGACCGGCACCCTGGCCCAGCCGCGCGCCGACCTGCGCGCCGCCTTCGACAAGGTGGCTGCGGGCGGGCTGATCCTGACCAACGCTGACTTGATCCTCAGCTTCCGCAAGGGCGCCGACGCCTCTGACGGCCGCATTTTACTGACCTCCGGCTCGAACTACGGACCGGCGCGCGCCTCGGGCAACTTCTATCTGGGCGGTCCGCGTCTGCGCCTGTCGGATGTCGACGTGAACGCCGGCGGGGTCACGGCCCAGGGCGACGTGGCCCTGTCGAACAACTTCCCCTCCAGCGCCGATCTGACCTTCACCGCGCGCCAGGGCGCCTTCCTGGCCTCGGGCGAGGCCAACGGCCGCGTGCGCCTGACCGAGGGCGCGGGCGATCAGACCGCCGTGCTGGACGTGACCGGCCGCAACGTGCGCCTGACGGGTCAGGACTGGACCCTGCGCAACCTGTCGCTGAAGGGCCAGGGCACGCTGGACCGCCTGCCCTTCACCGTGGCCGCCGACGTGGGCGGCGCCAATCCGGTCCAGTTCAACGGCGCGGGCGAATACTCCCGCCAGGGCCCGGCGCAGAGCCTGACGCTGCGCGGCGGCGGCCGCGTGCGCGACATCGCCTTCACCACCCGCGCCCCCGCCGTCTTCGCCATCAACGGCGATGGCCGCGTGGCGCGCCTGGACCTGGGCGTCGGCGGCGGCGTCCTGACCGGCGAACTGAAGCAGGACAAGCAGGGTGCGGCCATTCAAGCCGACATGACCAATGTCGAAATGGGTTCGCTCCTCCCCGATCTTCGCGGTCAGGTCACCGGCCGCATCTCCATGCAAGGCCAAGGCGACGCTCTGCGCGGCTCGGCCAATGTGGACCTGAAACAGCTGCGCAGCATCGACGCGCCGCGCGGTCTGGCGGTCGACGGCACGCTGAACGCCGACCTGACCGGCGACGTCGTGCGCCTGCGCGCCCAGGCCCATGACGGAACCGCCGTCCAGGCGACAGCCGACGTCAGCCTGCCGGTCGAAACCTCGGCCGCCCCCTTGCGTCTGGCCATCGCCCGGACCCGGGACATGTCGGGCCAGGTGGCTATTCGTGGGCAGATCCAGCCGATCTGGGACCTGTTCCTGGGCGGCGCCCAATCCCTGTCCGGTCAGGTGAACGGTCAGGCCACGCTGGCGGGCACGCTGAACGCGCCGCGCCTGAACGGCCGACTGGACATGACGCAAGGCGCCTTCCGCGACAGCGCCTCGGGCCTGCGCCTGGAGAATGTGACCCTCGCCAGCCGCTTCAACGACAGCCAGGCCGTCATCGAGCGGTTCCAGGCTACCGATGGGCTGAAAGGCGAGGTGTCCGGCAATGGCGATCTGGGCCTGCGTCAAGGATCGCCCTCGACCTTGCGCCTGGAGCTGACGCGCTTCCGCATCATCGACAACGACATCGCCCAGGCCCGCGCCAACGGGCCTGACCGCCGTGCGCGGCGGCGACGGCAACATCCAGCTGACCGGCGACCTGAACATCGACGAGGCCGAGATCTCGCCGAACCTGCCCGGCTCCAACGGCATCGTCAAAATGGACGTGGTCGAGATCAACCGCCCCGGCGGCGACCCTGTCGAAGCCGAGGAGAAGGCGCGGGGCGGTCCCAGGATCGGCCTGAACCTCAACCTGACCGGACGGGAAATCCACGTGCGCGGACGCGGGCTGAACGTCGAACTGTCCGCCAATGCGCGCGTGCGCGGCACCATCGCCGATCCCCAGTTGTCCGGCACGGCCAACGTCGTGCGCGGCGACTATGAGTTCGCAGGCAAGCGCTTTGTCTTTGATGATCGCGGCTCCGTCACCTTGTCGACCGACCCCGCGCGGATTCGTCTGAACCTTGAGGCTGTTCGCGAGGACCCGGCGCTGACAGCCGTGATCAAGGTCACCGGGACCGCGGCCGAACCCAAGATCCAGCTGACCTCCACCCCTGCCCTGCCCCAGGATGAAATCCTGTCCCAGGTGCTCTTCGGCCGATCGGCGGCGCAACTGTCGCCGTTCGAGGCGGCCCAGCTCGCATCGGCGGTGGCGTCCTTGGCCGGCGGCGGGGGCTTCGACGTGATCGGCAACCTGCGCGAACTGGCCGGGCTGGACCGCCTGTCCTTCAGCGGCGAGGCCTCCAGCCTCACCGTCGCGGGCGGCCGCTACATCACCGACGACGTCTACCTGGAAGTCATCGGCGGCGGAGAACGCGGGGCTGCGGTCAGCGTGGAGTGGCAGGTGCGCCGCAACCTTGCCGTGGCCTCTAAGTTCGGCGGCGAAGGCGACACCTCCTTGTCCGTCCGCTGGCGGCGGGAAGGCCCCCGCCCCGGCGGCGAACGCCGCGACCGCAGGCCTAGCGCCTCCGCTCGACGCTGATCCGAGGCAGATCGGCGCGCCTGTCGCCCGCCGCCCTATTTGTTCTTGCTTTGTTCTGTCTCGTCCTGCATCCTGCAGTCATGAGTAAGGCGATTAACGGACGCGGCGCGCGCTCCAACGCCTCGGGTCGGTACGAAGCCGACCGACGCGAGGCCTATGACGACGGCTGGACGGATCAGGACGAGGCGGCGGCCCCGCTTCGCACCACCCTGTCCCCGGAACGCGCTCGCACCATCATCGCCAAGAACACGAGTCCGGATATCGGCTTCGATCGCTCCATCAACCCCTACAAGGGCTGCGAACATGGCTGCATCTACTGCTACGCCCGTCCGTCCCATGCCTGGATGGGCCTATCCCCGGGCCTGGATTTCGAGAGCCGGATCTTCTTCAAGCCCGACGCCGCGCGTCTGCTGGAACAAGAGCTCTCGAAGCCCCGGTACGTCTGTCGGCGTATCCACATAGGGGGCAATACCGACCCCTATCAGCCGGTCGAGCGCGAGACAGCTTCTACGCGCTCGATCCTCGAGGTGATGCAGCGGTTCAACCACCCTTCAGCATCATCACCAAGTCGGTGTTGATCGCGCGCGACGCCGACATCCTGGGCGACATGGGACGAAAGGGCCTGGCCTCCGCCTTCGTCTCCATCACCACCCTGGACCGCAAGCTGGCGCGGGCGATGGAGCCGCGCGCCTCAACCCCGCCAAGCGGCTGGAGGCGATCAGCCGCCTCGCTGACGCCGGCTGCCCGGTCGGCGTCGGCTTCGCCCCCGTCATCCCTGGCCTGAACGACCATGAGCTGGAATCGGTGCTGGAGGCGGCTCAGAAGGCCGGGGCGACCTCGGCCATGTATGTGACCCTGCGCCTACCGCTGGAAATCAAGGACCTGTTCCGAGAATGGCTGGCCGACGCTCGCCCTGAACGCGCGGCGCGCGTCATGTCCCTGATCCGCCAGACGCGCGGCGGCAAGGACTATGATCCCGACTGGTCGCAGCGAATGAAGGGAACCGGCCCCGTCGCCGAACTGATCGCTACGCGCTTCAAGGCCGCGGTCAAACGCTATGGGCTGGATGGGCCGCGTCGTGTGCTCGACATGACCCAGTTCCGCGTCCCGGCAGACGCCCGACCGCAACTGGACCTGTTCGATCTGGCGTCCTGATTAGCGCCGGAAGACGCCGACCAGTTCGATATGGGTCGACCAGATGAACTGATCGATCGGCGTGACTTTCTCCAGCCGGAAACCGGCGTCGACCAGCACCCGCGCGTCCCGAGCAAAGGTCTGGGGATTGCACGACACCCCGACGATGACCGACGCCTTCGTGCCGGGCAGTTGCTGCGTCTGCTCCAACGCGCCCGCGCGCGGGGGTCCAGAACGATGGCTTCGCAGCCCTTGAGGTCATAGGGCGACAAGGGACGGCGGAACAGATCGCGCGCCTGGGCCTCAATACCCTTCAGGCCTTGGGCCGTACTCACGCCCGCCTTCAGGGCCGCGATGGAGGCGGCGGCGGAATCGGCGGCCATGACGCTGGCCACCTCCGCCAGCGGGAAGGTGAAGGTTCCGGCCCCACAGAACAGGTCGGCGACCTTCTTGGCCCCTTTCACCGCCGCGACCGCGCGCGCGACCATGGCTGCTTCGGCGGCAGGCGACGCCTGAAGAAAAGCGCCCGGCGGCAAAGGCACTGACGCACGCCCGACCCGCACGCGCGGCTGGCGCGCCATGACCAGCGTCTCGCCATCCAGACTGAGCCGCGCCAGATCCGCCTCGGCCGCCGCCGCGATGGACAGCGCCAGTTGATCTCCATTGAGGCCGCCTGACCGCTTTTCGACGCCGGTCACATCGACGTCCAGACCGCTGTCGGTCAGGGTGACGTGCAGCGTCGGCGCCGATTTGGGATGCCCCAGCAAGGGCGCGGCGATCTTGGCGAGCGCAGGCAGAGCCGCCGTCAGTTGCGGATCCGACAATGGACAGTCGGTCAGTTCGACCACCCGCCACGACTTGCGTGCCTTGAACCCCAGAATGACCCGCCCGTCCGGCAGCTTGCGCGCGTGCAGCGCCAGGCGACGGCGGCTGGCCAGCGGCGTGGCCACCGCCGCCTCCACCTCAGTCTCCAAGCCCTCGCGCGCCAGCGTCTGGATCACCACCTCGCGCTTCCACGCCAGATAGGGTTCCTCGGCCCAGTGCTGCAGCGGCGCCACGCCGCATTCGGCATAGGTCTGCGAGTGGATCGGGCGCCGATCAGGGCTGGCCTCGATCAGGTCGAAGCGCTCGGCCCGGCCGTCCTTGACCTCGGCGGCGACGACTTCGCCCGGCAAGGCGCCGGGCACGAAGACCGGGCCGTCGGCGGTGTCGGCGATCCCGTCGCCCTGATGGCCCATGCGGGCGATGGTCAGCGTCTGCATCATGAGGCGGCTTCTAGCGGCTTCCGCGCGAAAATCGAAACATGAACGAAGATGAACGACGCGCTCAAAAGCCGTTCAGCTTCGCCGCCCTATCAATGGCTGCAACAGACGGCGACCTGATCCGTTCAGGTGCGGCCTCCGTCGAAGGAAAAGAACGATGATCGCTCTCATCTCGAAAAAAGCCTCGGCCGCCGCCATCGCCGCCCTGGCCTGCGCCTCGGCCGTCGCCCTGCCTGGCGTCGCCTCGGCCCAGAGCTATGGCTACGACTATCCGCCTGCCTATGGTTACGGCAACAGCGGGCACAGTCAGGGGACCTATTACGATCCTTGCGTCCGCGATCAGCGTCAGCGCGCCACGACCGGCGGCGTTCTGGGCGCCGCCATCGGCGCCATCGCCGGGTCCCAAATGGCCGCGCGCGGCCGTCGCACCGAGGGCAGCGCCTTGGGCGGGGTTCTGGGCGCCGCGATCGGCGCGGGCGTGGGCAACAGCTCGGCCGCCTGCGACAGCCGCTACCGCCGCGACGCCGACTACGGCTATCAGGGGACGTATGTCCCGCCGGCCTATGGTTATGACAACCGAGGCTACGACAGCCGCAGCTATGACAATCGCGCCTATGACCGTCGTTATGACGACCGCCGCGACAGCTACGACTATTATCGGGACTACCCCGACACCTACGCCTCTGCGCCCCGCGACGCCGATCAGTGCCGCCTGGCCGAGAGCAACATCCGTCTTCCCGACGGTCGTATGGAGACGCGCTACGTGCGCACCTGCATGGACCAATCGGGCCGTTATCGCGTCGTCGATTAAGTTTCAGCCCCCTGTCAATCGACGATGTGAAGAGGGCCGCCGGCGATCCGGCGGCCCTCTAATCACTTGGGATCAGGCTTTCTGGGCCCAGAGCAGGAACTCGACGTTGCCGTCGCCGCCGGTGATGGGACTGTCGGCGACCTCGCGCACGGTCCAGCCGCATTCCTCCAGCCAGTCGCGCACCTTGGTCACGGCTGCGGCGTGGGCCTCGGGGTCCTTGACCACGCCCTTCTTGCCAACCGCCTTGGGGCCCTCCGCCTCGAATTGAGGCTTCACCAGGGTGATCAGGTCCGCCTCTGGCGCCGCTAGTTCGAGGGCAGCAGGCAGCACCTTTAACAGGCTGATGAAGCTGGCGTCGCAGACGATCAGGGACGGCGCCTCGGTGATGATCTCGGGCGTCAGGTCGCGGGCGTCGGTCTTTTCCAGATTGATCACGCGGGGATCGTCGGCGACCGAGGGATGCAGTTGCCCCGTGCCGACATCCACGGCGAAGATCCGGGCCGCGCCGCGATCCAGACAGACCTCGGTGAAGCCGCCAGTCGAGGCGCCGACATCCAGAACAACACGCCCATCAACCGCCACCGGCCACAGGTCCAGCGCGCGCTCCAGCTTCAGCGCGCCGCGCCCGACCCAGCGATGGGCGGCCTCGGCCTCGATGACGGCGTCCTCCGCGACCTTTTCCGACGGCTTTGCGACCGTGCGGCCGTCGGCTTTCACCAACCCAGCCTCGATGGCGGCGCGGGCGCGGGCGCGGCTGTCGAAGACGCCCCGCGCGACGAGCAGTTGGTCGATCCTCATGCCGTTACAAGGCTTCCAACCGCTTCAACGCGGCCTGCAGGCGGGCCTTGCCCTCCTCCGCTTCGGCCAGCTTGGCGCGCTGCTCCTCGACCACTTCGGCAGCGGCGCGGGCGACGAAGTTCGGGTTGCCCAGCTTCTTGTTCACATGGCCGATGTCGCTGTCGAAGGCGGCGATCTCCTTCTCCAACCGCGTGCGCTCGGCGGCAAGATCAATGATCCCGGCCAGCGACAGGGCGACGGTCGCCCCGCCTGAGACGAAGGTCACAGCCCCGGCCGGCGCGGCCTCGGCCACGGCGACCTCGGACACGCGGCCCAGCGTCAGGATCAGGTCGCGGTGGCGCGCGATGCGCTCGGCCGTGGCGGCGTCGGGGGCGACGAAGGCCAGCGGCGGCTTGGCCGACGGCGGCACGTTCATCTCGGCCCGCAAGGCGCGGATCTCGCCGATCAGATCCACCAGCCAGCCGATCTCGGCCTCTGCCTCCGCATCGACGAAGGCGTCCGGCAGCACCGGCCAGGTCTCGCCGATCAGCAGACCGTCGCGCGCCGGGCCTTCTTTGCCCAGTTCGGCCCACAGCTCCTCGGTGATGTAGGGCATGACCGGGTGCAGCAGCTTCAGCGTCTGGTCGATGGTCCAGGCCGTCATGGCGCGAGTCTCGGCCTTGGCGGCTTCGTCCGAGCCGTTGAACACCGGCTTGGCCAGTTCCAGATACCAATCGCAGAACACGTTCCAGATGAAGCGGTACAGGGCGCCCGCCGCATCGTCGAAACGCCCGCCCTCGATGGCGTCCGACACCTGGCGCTCGGCCTTGGTCAGTTCGCCGCGAATCCAGCGGTTGATCGTCTGCTGCGCGCCGGCGGGGTCGAAGCCCTCGACGCGGCGCGCCTCGTTCATCTGGCTGAAGCGAGCCGCGTTCCACAGCTTGGTGCCGAAATTGCGATAACCTTCAATGCGCTGCTTCGACAACTTGATGTCGCGCGTGCCCGACAGGATCGCCATCGTAAAGCGCAGCGGATCGGCCAATTCGTCGATGATGTTCAGCGGGTCGATGACGTTGCCCTTCGACTTTGACATCTTCTGGCCCTTCTCGTCGCGGACCAGACCGTTGATGATGACGCGCTTGAAGGGGACTTCGCCGTCCATGAAATGCAGGCCCATCATCATCATCCGGGCGACCCAGAAGAAGATGATGTCCGCCGCCGTGACCAGATCGCTGGTCGGATAGAAGCGCTGCAGATCCTCGGTCTTTTCCGGCCAGCCCATGGTCGAGAAGGGCCACAGGGCGGACGAGAACCAGGTGTCCAGAACGTCCTCGTCCTGGGTCAGCACGACCTCGGAATCATAGTCCGACATCGCCTGTTCGCGGGCGTCCTCTTCCGTTTCGGCGACGTAGATCTCGCCGTTCGGGCCGTACCAGGCCGGGATGCGATGGCCCCACCACAGCTGGCGCGAAATACACCAGGGTTCGATGTTGCGCAGCCATTCGAAGTAAATCTTCTCATAGGACTTCGGCTCGAAGACGGTGGCGCCGTCCTCGACCGCCTTCAGGGCGGGCTGGGCCATGACCTTGGCGTCGACGTACCACTGGTCCGTCATCCACGGCTCGATGACGACGCCTGAGCGGTCGCCGTGCGGGACCATGTGCTTGGTCTTCTCGATCTCGCGCAGCCAGCCCTCTTCCTCGGCGCGGGCGACGATGGCCTTGCGCGCGGCGAAGCGGTCCATGCCCTCGTACTCGGCGGGCACGTCCGGCGTGTCGGCGGCGGTGATCCGGCCGAAGGCGTCCATGACGTTCAAGGCTTCAAGTCCTGCACGCTTTCCGACGCCGAAGTCGTTGAAATCATGCGCCGGCGTGATCTTCACCGCGCCCGAGCCCTTGGTCGGATCGGCGTAGTCGTCGGCGACGATCGGAATGCGACGGCCGGTGATCGGCAGGGTCACGAACCGACCGACCAGCCCCTTGTAACGCTCGTCCTCCGGGTGAACGGCCACGCCGGTGTCGCCCAGCATGGTCTCCGGTCGCGTCGTCGCCACGACGATGAAGCCGCGCGTCTCGAACTCGGTCGCCTTGCCGTCCTCGTCGAAGGCGACCGGGTGCTGATAGGTCACGCCGTCGGCCAGCGGATAGGCGAAGTGCCAATAGGCGCCGTCGACCTCCTTCTGCTCGACCTCGAGATCCGAGATGGCCGTCTGGAAGTGCGGGTCCCAGTTCACCAGACGCTTGTCGCGATAGATCAGGCCGTCCTTGTGCAACTGCACGAAGACCTTGCGGACGGCGGCGTTCAGCCCTTCGTCCAGGGTGAAGCGTTCGCGGCTCCAGTCGCACGACGCGCCCAGGCGACGCAGTTGGCGCACGATGGTCCCGCCGGATTCGGCCTTCCATTCCCACACCTTCTCGATGAAGGCGTCGCGGCCCATGTCGCGCCGCCCCGGCGCGCCCTCAGCCGCCAGTTTGCGCTCGACCACCATCTGGGTGGCGATGCCCGCGTGGTCGGTGCCCGGCAGCCACAGCACGGCCTTGCCCTTCATGCGGTGATAGCGGGCCAGAATGTCCTGCAGCGTGTTGTTCAGGGCGTGGCCGATGTGCAGGCTGCCCGTTACGTTCGGCGGCGGAATGACGATCGAATAGGCGTCGGCGGCGCCGTCAGTGGGCTTTGCCGCGCGCGGGGCGAACAGGCCGCTCTCCTCCCACTGGGCGTAGATGCGCGGCTCGGCGGCCTTGGGTTCGAACGTCTTCTCAAGCATGGTCATCTCGTTTCCCCGCGGCGTCGCGCGAATGCGCCGCTGATCGGGGCTGGAATTCTTCGGTAAAGCAAAGGGCGGTCCCGCCGGAACCGCCCTTATGTGACTTAATGATCGCCGCAGCCCACGGCTAGGTCAAATCAGTGCCGTCGCGGCGAGAACCACTCCTGCCCCGTGCGCTGAATCGACCCCACCGCGGCCAGGATCGCCAGCATCTGCTCAACGCGATCCGTCTTGCGGCGGCCGTTGGCCCGGCGAAACGGCTTGACAGTTCACCAAGCGACAGCGGCCCGCCCTCAAGTCGCAAAACATCCAGGACTTCTGCGGCCAGCTCTTCCGGAGCCTCCGGCAAGGGACGGATATCCCTTATCTGGGGGCGCAAGTTCTCGACCGCCCGAGCTCGGCCCCCGGCTTCACCCGGTCCTGCTGATAAGCGGGTCGCAGGAAACGGATATCGCCTCTCGCCTCCTGATCCGCACGCTCCTGGTTCAACGCCAGCAGGGCCGCCAGCATAGCCTCATCCGTCATAGCCGAAGGCCAGCCATAGGCTTGATGAACCGCTGCATCCAACTCCCGGTGCAGACGATCCAGTTCATCAAACCGACCTGAGCATCGCTCATTATAGAGCACCGTCATCGTCAGGGTGCCGTCCAAAGCCACCAACTCCTGACGCTGGGCCTCGATGGCTTCGGCAGCGACGCCGATCTCCAGGCCCGCCATTCCATCGAGACACGGGAACGGAAAGGCGTCGAAACAGGCCGTCTTGTTATAGACGGGCCGGTCCTCGAGGCGCCCGCCCATCGCCAGCGCCCAAACGCCGTGCGCCCGCGAGGACAGCACGCCCAGAATGCGCGGATCATCCGACGCGACCGCCACCACCATGTTGTCGGGCAGAACATCCGCATCCAGAAAGCGGAACCAGCGGTGCTTGGATTTCTCGACCGTGGCGATGTAGCGGGGCAGCCCGCGCAAGGCGTCGCGGAAGGCGCCTCGCGGCTCGCCGAACACCCACCATTTGTCGCGATAGGCAGCCCGACTGTTCCGGTCACGCTCAACCTTCACTGTGTCCGCCAGGTGCCGAAAAAGCTGTGGCCAGGAGCGCCGGACTTCGACCTCCTCCAGGCCGTACAGGTCGATCACCTTCACGCCTCGGGGGCTGGCGGCCAGATCGCGCCCGTTCCGATAGGCGCGGATCGGCGGCGCATCCACGCAATCACGCGCCAGTTCGTCGGCTTCGGCTTCCGAGACGATAAAGCCCGCGCCGTGCAGCTTGACGCCCGGCGAACACAGGAGTGCGTTCGCCCTCAATGGCTGCGCGAAGGACACCCCGCCGCCTATGGTCAGATCGGCGCCGATATCGCCGCGCTGTTCATCGAACTGAGGGACGATCTCGCCCCCGGCATCCGGACGCTCCTCACGGATCGTCAGCAGACGCCCCTGTCCGTTCGGGCCTCCCCGCTCGGCCACCGTCATGGCGATGCGCACCTCAGCGCCGCGCTCCTCGCGCTTGCTCCAGGGATGGTCAGGAATGGCGAAGGTCAGCCGCATCGGCGGCTCACCGTTCAGATGATGCTCCAGCACGCGGCGCGAGAAATCCTGGGTGATGGAGTTGGTGGTGATGAAGCCGAACCGACGCAACTGGCTATTCGGCGCCGTCAGAATCTCAGCCGCCCGATCCCACCACGCCATGACCAGGTCGGCCGAGCGGAACCGCCCCTGCCGCACCCGCCACAGGGCGTCGACATACCCGTCGCCCAGCTCCCGCCGCAGATTCTTGGCGGCAATGAAAGGCGGATTGCCGATGATGAAGTGCGCCACGGGCCATTGGGTCGGCTGGGGCTGACGATATTGCACGACCTCTGTTTCCTGGTTGAACCGCCACAGACTGATCGGGCGACCGCGCGCATCGCGACGCAGGTCTTCGCCCGCCGATACCAGCAGAGCGTCGGCCCGGATAATACGGTCGCGCCCCCGTCTTGGCGCCAGTAGGCCGGCAGCGGCCAGTTGGGACGGCGCCTCGCCGTTGCGGATGCGCCATTGCAGGTATCCGATCCACATAACGACCTCGGCGATCGAGGCCGCGTGATCGGATTTCTCAATGCCCCAGAACTGGGCCGGGCTGATCTTGCGGCGCACAGCCCCGTCGGTCGTCTCGCCCCCGAGCCGCTGCAAGACGCTGAGGACCTCCCGCTCCAGGTCCTTCATCATGGTCATGGCAACATAGAGGAAGTTGCCTGTTCCGCAGGCGGGGTCCAGCACCCGGATCGCGCAGAGGCGCCGCTGGAACCGCCGGACCGCCGCTCGAGCAGCCACGGCTTCGCCCCGCGCGTAATCGCTGACCGCACAGGCTCCCACCGCCTCCCAGTCCGCCCGCAGAGGTTCTATGATCGTGGCATCCACCAGCCGCTGCACATAGGCTCTTGGCGTGTAATGCGCGCCGAGTTCGGTGCGGTCACCGGGTTCCAGCGCGCGCTCCAGAAAGCTTCCGAAAACAGCAGGCTCTACGGCCGACCAGTCGCAGGCAGCGGCGCGTATCAATACCTCCAGATCAGCCTCGCTGAGCGGCAGCGCCACCTCCTCGCGGAACAGGCCGCTGCCGAACGCCGGCACATCCTGACGCAAGGCGGCGCAGTGGCCTCCGCGCGCCAGATTGCGGAATACGGTCGCCGCGCTCAGGTGAAAGCGAGCCGCATTTCCGCGATAGCTTTCCAGCAACGTCAGAAACCCCTTGTGGCGGATCAGACCGACGCTGTCGGCGTACATCGCCAGAATGCACTGCATCACGAACATGAAGATGCGGCGATCCGTGATCGGCTGAAACGCCTGCGATGGATCCTGCAACGCCGATCCCGCATTGAACGGACCAGTCGCCCAAGCAGCCCTGAGATCTCATGGGTCGCCGCATTCACGGGGCGTTGAGGATCAAGGCTGCGCGGGTCGTCCCATACCCGCCGCAGGCGCTCTCTGACCTTCGGATCACGCAGATCCGTCAGATCGATGCGGCTGCTCTTCACATCTGGAAACGGCGCATAGCCCCTCCCCGCCCGCTCGAAGTCAGCACACAGGTGAATGGCCGCGCCGACATCGACCATCATCAAGAACGGCGGACATTCCGGCAGGGCCGCTGCATAGTTCTCAGCCTGGGCGTGAGCCCGGATCATCAGGCCATCCAAGGCTTCCACGCTACCCTTAGGCCTTTCGACCCCGCCCATTTAGAAGCGCCGCAAGCTGACGCAGCTCCAAGTCGCCATCAGGCGCGCGTTTCGGAGAATGCTTGAGCTCCATCACGAAAGAGCCGTGCTTGAAACAGTCGATGGATCCGTGGCGGCTAGTTCCGTCGGGCAGAGAAAACTTCACCGCGCGTTCCAAACAATAGTCCCGGTCCCCCACCGAATCCTGTCCCGGCGCAGCTACGCCCAGGACGGCGCATAGCTGGATAATAAAGCTCTGGCAGTTCGCCCTTTCGCTGATCGTCGCTTCGCTCCAGCGCGCAATAAAAGCCTCGACGTCCATAGATTGTCCCTCCCAAGAGAAACACTCTCATAACGCGAATGTATTAATTGTAACAACCTAAGATCGCATTTCAAACGGGCTCAACCGCTCCGGCAGGGCTGCCGGAGGTTAAAAAACGGGAAGCTGAAATGGCGTTTGGGCCGAGGATGGCGCCGGCTAATCTTCAGCCTCAGATCCTGCGATCGACCCCGGCCACATAGCGGCTGTGAAGCAGGGGCTTGCCCAGCCAATAGGCCAGTTCGGCCGGGCGGCTGATGTCCCACACGGCCAGATCGGCGGCCTTGCCCGCCTCCACCGTGCCGATCTCGTCGTGCAACCCTAGCGCGCGGGCTGCATGACGCGTGGCGCCCGCCAGAGCCTCCTCCGGCGTCAGGCGGAACTGGACGCAGGCCAAGTTGATCGCCGCCGTCATTGAGGCGACCGGCGAGGTGCCGGGGTTGCAGTCCGTCGCCACAGCCATGCGCGCGCCATGCTGGCGCAGCAGGGTGATCGGCGGCGCCTGCGTCTCGCGCAGCATCAGGAAGGCCCCGGGCAGCAGCACCGCCACCACGCCCGCCTCGGCCATCGCCTTTACGCCCGCCTCGGTCGTGTGCTCGATGTGGTCGGCGGACAGGGCGTGATAGCGGGCGGCCAGAGCCGCGCCGCCGCCATCCGACAGCTGGTCGGCGTGCAGCTTGACCGGCAGGCCCAGTTCCTCAGCCTTGTCGAACAGGCGGCCGACCTCCTCGACCGAGAAGGCGATGGGTTCGCAATAGGCGTCCACCGCATCGACCAACCCCTCGGCGTGGGCGGCGGGCAGGATTTCATCCACAGCCTTGTCCACATAGGCGGCGCGGTCGGCCTTATGCTCAGGCGGCACGGCGTGAAGGCCAAGATAGGAGGTGCGAACCCGCACCCCGGCGTCCCGCCCGATGCGGCGGGCGACGCGCAGCATCTTCAGCTCGCTGTCATGATCCAGACCATAGCCGGACTTGATCTCGACCGTGGTGACGCCGGTGGCCTTCAGCCCCTCCAGACGCTTGCAGGCCGAGGCGTAGAGGAGTCCTCGCTGGCCTCGCGCGTCGCCTTGACCGAGGAGACGATGCCCCCCGGCGCGCGCGATCTCTTCATAGGTCGCGCCCTCCAGCCGCCGCTCGAACTCGCCCGAGCGGTCGCCGCCGAAGACCAGATGGGTGTGGCAGTCGATCAGACCCGGCGTGACCCAGCGCCCGCACAGACTGTCGGTTTCCACAGCCTTGTGCACAGGCAGGTCCGCGCGCGGCCCGACCCAGGCGATGCGCCCATCCTGGATCAGGATGGCGGCGTCCTCAATCGCGCCATAGGGAGCGCCGCCCTCGGTCATGGTCGCAACGTGGCAGGCGGTGATGAGACGGTCGGCGAGGATCATCGCGCAGCGACCCCGCTGAGGATTTCGCAGAACCAGCGGCCGGCGGTCAGGGAGCCGAGGTCGCCGATTTCCAGCGAGGGGTCGTATTCGGTCAGGTCCACGGCGCGCACCTTGGGGCAGGCGCCGATGGCGCGGGCGGCGTCGAAGAAGTCGTGGACCGAGACCCCGCCGGGGCGGGCGCCGGGGCTGGCGGGCCACTGGCTGCGGTCGATGACGTCGATGTCGAAGTCGACGTAGATGACCTCGCACAGCGACGACAGGCGCTCCAGTTCCTCGACCACCACGGTCGCCAGACCGCGCTGGCGGCACTCGCGGGCGGTGCGGACGCTGATGCCGGCCGCCTCGGCCTTTTCGTGGGCGCGACGGGTATTGGCGAAGGGGGCGAGGCCCACTTGGCTGATGCGATGGCCGTCCATCCCGTCATCCAGCAGCGCCTGGATCGGATTGCCGTTGGTCAGGCCCTGATCCGTGTCGCGCAGGTCGAAATGGGCGTCGAGCGTCAGTACGCCGACGCGATCCAACCCGAGCGCATGGACGCCCGGCCGGGTGATGGCGTTGTTGCCCCCGACCAGAATGGTCAGGTCGCGATGGGCCTGCGCCGCCACCGCGTCGCGCACCGGCTCGAAAGCATCGAAGGGCGAGACGGCCTTCAGCGCCACATCACCGGCGTCATGGACCAGCACGTCCAGCTCGAGCCCCGTTTCGACATCATAGGTCGACAGGCGCGGCAGCACGCCTCGCAGCGCCTTCGGCCCGAGATCACAGCGGCCTGGCGTCAGCGACCGCTCGTTCAGCGGCGCGCCTATCAGGGCGACGGGGGCGTCGGAATGATGGCCCACCAGATCGCCGACGGAGCGCCACCCCAGGGCTTCAGACGGTTGGCTCATCGGGGTCATCCTTTGGTCGGAGAAAAGCGTGCGACCAGATCATAGGCCGCGCCGGGGAAGGTCTGCCACGCCCAGGTCACGCCCTGACCGTCGCGCCAGGTGCGGCGCTCCAGCCGCAGGCAGGCCGCGCCGTCGGCCAGACCCAGATGGGTCGCCGTCTCCGGGTCGGCGCCGACGGCGGAGATGCGATGCTCGGCCTCGGTCCAGGGCATGTGGGCCAGCAGCCAGCCGCCGGGCGGCTGGGCGGTGAAGTCGGCGGCCTCGGCCTCGGGCGCGGCGGTCAGGGAGATCAGACGGCGCTCGAAGACGAAGGGGAGGTCGTCGGCCAGATGCAGGGTCTCCAGCTCGACCACCCGCTCGCCCAGACCCTCCTCGGGGCGCGCGGGGCGGACGATGCGGCCCAGCAGGCTGTGGGCATAGGCCAGCCCCCTGCCCTCGACCTCGGACTGGATGTCGGGGATGGCGACCAGGGCCGAAGAATGCACCGGGGGATGGGCCACCACGGTCCCGGCGCGGCGCCGCCGCACCACCAGAGCCCGCGCCGACAGGTCCGTCATGGCGCGCGACACCGTCATGCGGGCGCAGCCGTATTCGGCCATCAGTTCGGCCTCGGTCGGGATGCGGAAACCAGGCCGCCACTCGCCCGAGGCGATGCGGCGCTCGATGTCGCCGGCGATCCGTCGATGAAGCGGCTCCTGATCCATGAATCGAAACTGCCCCTTGCACGCGATAATGTCTAGACATAACACTGAGCCCAACACACGACGGCGGCCGACGCCGCATGGAGGATTCAATGGCCACGCCCAGCACCCGCCCCAATACAAGAGTGGTCCGCAGCCCGCGCGGCTCTGAAAAGACCGCCAAGACCTGGGCGGCCGAAGCCGCCATGCGCATGCTGATGAACAACCTCGACCCCGAGGTGGCCGAGCGTCCCGAAGACCTGGTCGTCTATGGCGGCATCGGCAAAGCGGCCCGCAACTGGCAGGCCTTCGACACCATCGTCGATCAGTTGCAGAAGTTGGAAGCCGACGAGACCCTGCTGGTCCAGTCGGGCAAGCCGGTCGGCGTCTTCCGCACTCACGCCGACGCCCCGCGCGTGCTGATCGCCAACTCCAACCTGGTGCCCAAATGGGCGACGTGGGATCACTTCAACGAACTCGATAAGAAGGGTCTGGCCATGTACGGCCAGATGACCGCCGGGTCGTGGATCTACATCGGCACCCAGGGCATCGTCCAAGGCACCTATGAGACCTTCATGGAGGCGGGTCGCCAGCACTATGGCGGCGACTGGTCGGGCAAGTGGATTCTGACGGCGGGCCTTGGCGGCATGGGCGGCGCACAGCCCTTGGCCGCGACCATGGCCGGGGCGTCCTGCATCACCATCGAGTGCCAGCGCAGCCGCATCGAGTTCCGCCTGCGCACCCGCTACGTCGACGTCATGGCCGAGACCCTGAACGAGGCCCTGGCCCTGCTGGAGCAGTCGTTCAAGGACAAGAAACCCTTGTCGATCGGCCTGTTGGGCAATGCAGCTGATCTTCTGCCTGAAATGGTCAAGCGCGGCGTCCGCCCCGATCTGGTGACCGATCAGACCAGCGCCCACGACCCGGTCAACGGCTACCTGCCCTCGGGCTGGACCGTCGCTGAGTGGGAAGAAAAGCGCGTCAGCGACCCGGCCGCCGTCGAGGTCGCCGCGCGCAAATCCATGGCCGTCCACGTTCAGGCCATGCTGGACTTCCACGCCCAAGGCGTCCCCACCACCGACTATGGCAACAACATCCGTCAGGTCGCCTTCGATCAGGGCGTGACCAACGCCTTCGACTTCCCCGGCTTCGTGCCTGCCTATATCCGCCCGCTGTTCTGCCGCGGCATTGGACCCTTCCGCTGGGCCGCACTGTCGGGCGACCCCGAGGACATCCGCAAGACGGATGCGGCGATGAAAAAGCTCTTCCCCGACAACGCGGGCCTGCACCGCTGGCTGGACATGGCGGGCGAGCGCATCGCCTTCCAGGGCCTGCCCGCGCGCATCTGCTGGATCGGTCTGGGCGACCGCCACCGCGCGGGCCTGATGTTCAATGAGATGGTAGCCTCGGGCGAACTGAGCGCCCCCATCGTCATCGGCCGCGACCATCTGGACAGCGGCTCCGTCGCCAGCCCGAACCGCGAGACCGAGGCCATGATGGACGGCTCGGACGCCGTGTCCGACTGGCCGTTGCTGAACGCCTTGCTGAACACCGCGTCGGGCGCGTCCTGGGTGTCGCTGCATCATGGCGGCGGGGTCGGCATGGGCTATAGCCAGCACTCGGGCATCGTTATCGTCGCCGACGGCACGCCGGAAGCCGCCAAGCGGGTGGAGCGCGTCCTGTGGAACGACCCGGCCACCGGCGTCATGCGTCACGCCGACGCCGGATACGACATCGCCAAGGACGCCGCGCGCGAACATGGCCTGAACCTGCCGAGCCTGACATGAAATCCCTTCTCCCCTCGGGGAGAAGGTGGCTCGCGCAGCGAGGCGGATGAGGGGGCTGCGTCCTCATGCTCATCGTCGGCTGGCGAGCCTGCTGAACCCTACCCCTCATCCGAGCGGCTCCGCCGCCCACCTTCTCCCCAAGGGGAGAAGGCAAAGGACTACCAATGACTCAGATCATTATCGGCCAAGACCCGCTCACCCTCGCCCAGCTTCGCACGGTCCTCGACGGCCCCGTCACGGTCAGTCTGACCGACGCCGCCTGGGCCAATGTCGAGAAGGGCGCGGCGGTCGTCGCCGCCATCCTGGCCGAGGGGCGCACGGTCTATGGCATCAACACCGGCTTCGGCCTGCTGGCTAACACCAGCATCGCGGCGGAAGACCTTGAAACCCTTCAAAAGAACCTGGTGCTCAGCCACGCCTGCGGCGTCGGCGAACCGCTTAGCGAGAACGTCACCCGCCTGCTGATGGTGCTGAAGATCGCCAGCCTGTCGAAGGGCGCCTCGGGCGTTCGGCGTCACACGCTGGAGACCCTGATCGGCATGGTCAACGCCGAAATCCTGCCGCTGATCCCGTCCAAGGGCTCGGTCGGCGCGTCGGGCGATCTGGCGCCGCTGGCCCATATGTCGTGCGTCCTGATCGGCGTCAGCGAGGCCCGCTATCAGGGTCAGACGCTGGACGCCGTGACGGCCCTCGCCAAGGCCGGGCTGAAGCCGGTCGTCCTGGGCCCCAAGGAAGGTCTGGCCCTGCTGAACGGCACCCAGTGCTCGACGGCCCTGGCCCTGACCGGCCTGTTCGCGGCCGAAGACGTGTTAGCCGCCGCCATCGCTGCTGGCGCCCTGTCGGTCGACGCTCTCAAGGGTTCGGACGCGCCGTTCGACCACCGCATCCACGCCATGCGCGGCCAGCCGGGCCAGATCGACGTGGCGCGGCGCTTGCGCGAACTGCTGAGCGGCAGCGCCATCCGCGACAGCCACCGCCACGACTGCGCCAAGGTGCAGGATCCCTACTCCCTGCGCTGCCAGCCGCAGGTCATGGGCGCGACCCTGGACGTGCTGCGCAACGCCGCCGCCATGCTGGAGCGCGAAGCCAACGCGGTGACCGACAATCCGCTGGTCTTCATCGAGGACGGCGACGTCATCTCGGGCGGCAACTTCCACGCCGAACCCGTCGCCTATGCAGCCGATCAGATCGCCATGGTGCTGTGCGAGATCGGCAATATCTCCGAGCGCCGCACCTCCATCCTGGTCGATCCCAAGATGACCGACCTGCCCGCCTTCCTGGTCAAGGACAGCGGCGTCAACTCGGGCTTCATGATCGCCCAGGTGACGGCCGCGGCCCTGGTGGCCGAGAACCGCATGGTCGCCCACCCCTGCGTCATCGACACAGTGCCGACCAGCGCCAACCAGGAAGACCACGTGTCGATGGCCACCCACGGCGCGCGCCGCCTGCTGGACATGGCCGAGAACACGGCGACCGTGGTCGGCATCGAACTGCTGGCCGCGGCGCAAGGCATCGAGTTCCGCCGTCCGCTGACCTCCTCGTCGCAGCTGGAGCAGACCTACGCCATCGTGCGCGAGGCCTGCGGCGCCTATACCGAAGACCGCTATTTTGCGCCGGACATCGCCCGTGCAACCGAGGGCGTCCGTGCTGGCCGCTATCGCCCCTTCGCCGGCGATCTGCTGCCTTCGGCTTGAACCAGACGGCGGTTGAGCGCTTTCGTAATCAGCACGAACGCAGGATGCCGCCGATCATGAGTAGACGCGCCGTCATTTTGGCCTCCGCCGCCCTGGTTCTGACCGGACTGGGGGCGGCGGGCTGGGCCGTCTGGAACTCCACCTCGGCCGCGCACGGCGGGCGGGGCCCGATTCCGGCGTGACGGTCGAGGTCGTGCCTCCGATCGAGCCCGACCTGCCGCCCGGCTCCATCATGGCCGTGGGCGAACTGCGCGACGGATATGAACACGATGCCGAGCGCGTCGCGGCCCTTTCCAGCGAGGACGCGCCCTATGTCGAAAGCGCATGGCTGGAACTGACGCCGGAACCGTCGCAGCCGCGCTATTATGACACGCTGGCCGATCATGGCCCGCCTCTCTCGTCCCGACCGGCGGCGGAGCTGGACCGCGACGACTACGGCTTCGGCTTCGATACGCCACAGCCGGACTACGCCGCCGAACGCGCCGCGCGTCAGTCGGCCCTGCAGGATCGGCCCCCGTCCCAAGCCCGGCCCGCGGCCGAAGAGATGTTCTATTGAAAAAGGCCCCGGTTTCGCCGGGGCCTTTTGCGCATCACCGCATGGTGGTGACGGAAACGGTGTAGTCGCCTTCCTGCGCCGAACTGAGGCTGTTGGCGCGGAAAGAATAGGAACCGGGACGCAGGGTCTCGGTGATCAGGGCGCTGGTCCCGCCGCCGCTGTCGTCGTCGGCGGCCAGGCTCTCGCCATCGCACTGCGGGCCTTCGTGCAGCGACAGGTAGGCGTCGAACTGCGCCGAATCCATCCGAATCGACACATTGCCCCGGGCGCCGATGTTCAGGGCATAGCAGTCGTAGAAGGAGCCGTCGTCGGCCTGACGGTCGCTGAACTCCAGACGACCCTGGCGGCTCTCACCAACCGAGATCGGCACGATCTGGGTGGTCGGACGCAGGCGCTGGCCTTCCGACACAGTGAGGCGGAACGACCCAGTTTCGCCTTCGCTCAGGGTGTTAGCGCGGATGATCCAGTTCCCGCCGTTCGAGATGAAGCGCAGTTGCGAGTCGGTGCCCATGTCCGGCCCGTCGTCGTTCGTCACCGAGGTCTCGTCGCAGTCGGTCCCGGCGCCGGCCATCAGATAGGTGTCGAAATCGGACGAGCGCAGAGTCACCGTATAGGCCTGACCGGCTTCGGTCTGGATCACGTAGCAACGGTAGTGCGAACCATCGTCCATGCGCGCGTCCTTGGCGCTGAAGTTCCCGTTCACGGTCTGCCCCGGCCGTATGGAGCTCTGGGCAGCCGCAGCGCCGGCCAGAATCAGCGAGGACGCCAGAACCGACGTCATCAACACAGCGCGCATGGGAATCTCCTTGGGTGCGACGCGATCTTACAGGCGGGAATGCCCCGCTCAGGCGACAGGAAGCAACGGAACTCGTTTCAACGTTGCTAATTTGAAGCGTTTACGCAGAAACACACGGTACGCAGCTGCCTTATGACCAGTTGGAACTGGTCAATGACGGCCTCGGTCGAGACGGTCGCGGCCTGAATCACGCCTGAGGCCATGCCCACCATGTCGGCGCCCAGGCGGATCGCCTTGGCCGCGTCCACCCCGTCCCGGACCCCGCCCGACCCGATCAGCAGAGCGTCCGGCAGGGCGTTGCGCGCCTCGGCCAGGGCGCGGGCCGTCGGTATCCCCCAACCGGCGAAGGCCAGGGCATGAGCCTTATCCGCGGGATCGGTCGCCCGTTCGCCTTCGATCAGGCCCCAATTAGCGCCTCCCGCTCCGGCGACATCCACGCCCGCCGCCCCCATGGCCATCAGACGCTGGGCCGTAACGGCGGAGATCCCCGCTCCTGTCTCCTTGACGATGACCGGCGCGTCCAGATCGCGGATCAGGGCCTGAAGCGCCGCGCCCACGCCCCACCAGTCGCGATCCCCCTCGGGCTGGCAGGCCTCCTGAAGAGGGTTCAGGTGAACGACCAGGGCGTCGGCGCCGATCATGTCCAGCGCCCGGCGCGCCTCGTCCCGGCCGAAGCCGCGCGTCAGCTGGGCCGCGCCGATATTGGCCAGGATCGGCGTGTCCGGCGCCTTGAGCCGGAGCGCGAAATCCAGCCCGCCCGCCGCGCCGCCTTCCAGCGCCGCCCGCTGCGAGCCGACGGCCAGGGCGATGCCCAGATGCTGGGCCGCTTCGGCCAGGCGCGCGTTGATCGCCTCGGCCCTGGCAGGCCCGCCGGTCATGGCGCTGATCAGCAGGGCGCCTTCAGCCGCCGCCCCAGAAAATCGACGCCCAGATCGATGCGGGCGTGATCCACGTCCGGCAGGGCTTCGTGCACGAAGCGCCAGTCGTCGAACCCCGCCGAGACAGCGTGACGCCCTCCGCCCGCCAGCACCACGTCCAGATGCTGATCCTTGCGGCCCAGGATCAGGGCCGAGGCGGCGGTGTCGCTGGCGTCGGTCAGGGCTGTCGCTCCGTAATCAGCACATAGTCGCCGGTCGAGTTGGGGCTGAAGCTGCGGGCGCGCAGCACATAGGTCCCGTCGCGCGGCGCGGTCCAGCTCAGGCGGGCGTGGGTGTCGGACAGGCTGTCGTCATCCGTGTCCAGCTCGAAGTAGTCGCCGTCTTTCTCCTCGCCGACCTCGACCACCGCGTCGAAGCTGCTGGCGATCAGGGTGAAGCGCAGTTTCTCGTCGGCCTTGGCCTTGAAGCGATAGGCGTCGAAATAGACGCCTTCCTCGGTGAGGCTGGCGCGCTCGCTCAGCTGTCTGCGGACGGTCGCTCCGATCAACAGGCTGCCCGGCGCAGGCTCGCCGCCCAGATCGGTCAGTTCCAGCGAGTAGAGGCCCTTGGCCTCACGCGACCACGAGCGCGCGCGCAGCACATAGTCGCCGCTCGCAGGCAGCGTGAAGATCAGGCGCGCGTCCGTCCCCTGACCCAGGCCGTCGTCGTCGCTGGCGAGCCTCGCTGAAATCGTCCTCGTCCTGACCCAGTTGCAGATAGGCGTCGAAGTCGCCCGACCGCATGACGGCCTGAATGCGCTGGCCTTCGGTCCCGCTGAAGACGAAGGCGTCATACAGGCGTCCGTCGTTGTCGGTGGCGTCGCTGCTCGTCAGTTCGCCCTCGACCGCCTGGCCGAAGGCGATGGCGGAGGGCGGCGGAGGCGGCGCGATCTCCTCGATCTTGACCGTGTAGGGGCCCTCGCCGCTGGAGAAGGCGCGCGCCTCGATCAGATAGTCGCCGTCCTCGGCCAGGGTGTGCGTCAGGCGAGAGTTCAGGTCCCCGGCGCTGTCGTCGTCGCTGGCCAGGCTGTTGTGGTTGGCGTCGAACAGTTCAAGGAAGGTGTCGAACCCATCGGCCTTCATGGTGGCCGCGATGCGTTGCCCGGCGCGGCCGCTGAACCGGTAGAGATCGGCCGGAGCGCCGGAATCGCTGCTGGCGCTGTCCGGCGTCAACCGCCCGCGCGTTTCCTCCCCGACCGCGACGGGCGTAGCGGTCGGTGCGGGCGGCCCTTGTTCCAACGCCAGTCGATACGTCCCCTGCGCCGAGCCGTCATAGGAGGTGGCGCGGACCAGATATTCTCCGTCCTGCGGTGCCGTGAACACCAGTCGCGCGTTCAGGCTGGACCCGCCGTCGTCATTCTCGGCCATCTGCACGAAGGCGCCGTTCACAATGCGGCCGACGCGCAGCAAGGCGTCGAAGTCATCTGATTCCAGATCGATTTTCACCCGCTCGCCCGCCGAGGCCCGGAAGGCGTAGGCGTCGTAGCGATTGCCGTCATCATCCTCGGCGCTGTTGGAGCCCAGGCGGCCAGAGGCGTCACGGCCGATGGCGACGCGGCCAGGACGCGGCAGGCGAGGCGCGGCGCGCTCCTGCAGCGACAGGCGATAATCGCCGGTGTCCATCCCCGAGAAGGTGCGGGCGCGCACGATGTAGACCCCAGCCTCCGGCGCGGTGAAACGCAGGCGCGCATTCATATCGCCTGCGCTGTCGTCGTCGCTGGCCAGCGACTGTCGCATTGAACCTTCGGCGTAGACTTCCAGATAGGCGTCGAAATCATCCGCCGTCATCTCGGCTTCCAGCCGCTGTCCCGCGCGCAGATTCAGCCGATAGTCGTCATAGCGATAGGCGTCCCCGCCGCGCGTGCGGGCGTCCCCCTCTTCCAGCCGCCCCCGGATCTCGTCTCCCAGCCGGGCGTCAGCGGGCGTTTGGGCGCTGGCCCCGCCAGCGACCATGAGAGCGACAGCGCTGGCCGCGGCGAACAGGGAGTAACGCATAAACACCTCTTTGCTGGCGTCATCATAGACGCCGAACCGCAGCGCCTGTAAATCGCGGCCCACGCTTTCCAGTTCCCGACCGATGGAGCCGAACATGGCTGTCGAACCCGCCCGCGCCTCCCTAATCGACGGCAAGGCCTTCTCACAGACCTTGGTGGAGCGCGTCGCAGCGGCGGCCGCCCGGCTGGAATCCACCCACGGCGTCAAGCCCGGTCTGGCTGTCGTCATCGTCGGCGAAGACCCCGCCAGCCAGCTTTATGTCCGCAATAAGGGCGAGACGACGCTGAAGGCCGGAATGCGATCCGACACCCACCGCCTGCCGGTCGAAACGACTCAGGACGAACTGCTGGCCCTGATCGCCCAGTTGAACGCCGATGCGGGCATCCACGGCATCCTGGTGCAACTGCCGCTGCCCAAACACATCGATCGTCCGCCGTTCTGGACGCCATTTCGCCGGACAAGGACGTGGATGGCTTCCACGTCGTCAACGCCGGGCGCCTGGCCGTCGGCCTGCCGGGCATGATCCCTGCACCCCGCTGGGCAGCCTGATGCTGCTAAAGGATCAGTTGGGCGACCTGTCGGGGCTGAACGCCGTCATCGTCGGCCGCTCCAACATCGTCGGCAAGCCGATGGCGCAACTGCTGCTGGGCGAGAGCTGCACCGTCACCATCGCCCATTCGCGCACCCGCGACCTGCCCGCCCTGTGCCGCACCGCCGACATTCTGGTGGCCGCCGTCGGTCGCCCGGAGATGATCAAGGGCGACTGGATCAAGCCGGGCGCCGCCGTCATCGACGTGGGCATCAACCGCGTCCCTTCGCGCGATCCGGTCAAGGCCGCCGAGGGCAAGACCCGCGTGGTGGGCGACGTGGACTTCAACGAGGCGGTCGAGGTAGCCGGACGCATCACCCCTGTCCCCGGCGGCGTCGGCCCCATGACCATCGCCTGCCTGCTGGCAAACACCTACACCGCCGCCTGTCGCGCGGCGGGGGTCGAGCCGGAAGACTTGAATGGCTGAGGGTCGCTCCCTCTTCCCGCTCACCCCGGCGGACGCCGGGGTCCAGTGAGAACTTCACACGCCGCGCGACTAACGGCCAAAGAACTGGATCCCGGCGTGCGCCGGGATGAGCGGACCAAGTTGCAAAAATCCAGCCTTGAAGCGGAGCCTTTCGGCCCCGATAGTCTTTAGCGATCAGCGGTCATGAGGACCGCCCGCAGGAGCTTCTTCATGGCTGGATTTTCGCCTCGCATCGCGGCCGTCGCCGCTGTCGTCGTCCTGGCCCCCGCCGTGGGCGCCTGCGGCTACAACACCATTCCGACCAAGCAGGAGCGGGCCGAGGCCGCCTGGGCCGACGTCCAGAGCCAGTATCAGCGCCGCGCCGATCTGGTGCCGAACCTGGTCGCCACCGTTCAGGGCGCGGCCATTCAGGAACGCACCACCCTGACCCAGGTGATCGAGGCCCGCGCCAAGGCCACCAGCGTCAACATCGACGCCTCCAACCTCGATAACGCCGCCGCCTTCCAGCAATATCAACAGGCTCAAGGCGAGCTTTCCAGCGCCCTGTCGCGGCTGCTGGTGACGGTCGAGGCCTACCCCCAGCTTCAGGCCAACCAGAACTTCCTGACCCTGCAGTCTCAGCTGGAAGGCACCGAGAACCGCATCTCCGTAGCCCGCCGCGACTACAATGAGGCCGTGCGCGACTACAACACCACCCTGCGCACCTTCCCGAGCGTGATCTGGGCCAAGACCCTGCACGCCGGCTCCAAGCCCATGCAGCTGTTCACCGCCACGTCCGAGGCCCAGTCCGCGCCGAGCGTGAACTTCGACCTGGGCGCTCAACCCGGCGGCGGCGCACCTGCGACCACGCCCGGATCGACGCCGCCCGCGCCCGCCCCGGCGGCGCAGTAAGCTTGGAAATGATGTCTTCCGCCCTCGCCCGCCGGGCCGGCGTCGCGCGCGGCTTGCTCGCTGCGGTGATGCTGGTCCTCGTCCTGTGGCTGGCGGTCATGCCCAGCGCCAGTCTGGCCGCTGAAATCAAATTCCCGACGCTGACGGGGCGGGTGGTCGACGATGCCCAGCTGCTGACGCCGCAACAGGAACAGGCCCTGACGGGCAAGCTGGCGACGCTGGAACAGCAGACCGGCGACCAGTTGGTCGTCGTCACCCTGCCCTCGCTTCAGGATCAGGAGATCGAGGATTTCGGCTACCAGCTCGGGCGTCACTGGGGCATCGGTCAGAAAGAGAACGACGGCGGCGCCCTGCTGATCGTCGCGCCGAACGAGCGCAAGGTGCGGATCGAGGTCGGCTATGGACTGGAGGGCGTGCTGACCGACGCCTATTCCTCGCTCATCATCCGCAACGACATCCTGCCCGCCTTCCGCCAGGGCGACTATGCCGCGGGCATCATCGCTGGCGCCGATTCCATCATCGCCCAGCTGACCGCCGACCCGGCCGAGGCGCAGGCGCGAGCGGAAGAGGCCAAGAGCGCGGCGACGGCGACCGCCAAACCCGTGATTCCCGCCGTCGTCATCTTGATGGTGTTCGCCTTCATCTTCTTCAGCATGATCGGCGCGGCGGCGGGCGGCCGCAAACGGCGCGGCGGGCGCGGCGACGGCCTGACGCCCATCCTCATCTGGGCCGCCAGCGAGGCGCTGAAAGACCGCGATCGCGGAGGCGGCGGAGGCTGGGGCGGCGGAGGCGGGTTCGGCGGCGGTGGTTTCGGCGGCGGCGGCGGCGGCTTCGGCGGCGGCGGCGCTTCGGGGGATGGTGATGCAGTTCACAACAGACGACCACGCGCGGGTGACCCAGGCCATCGCCGAGGCCGAAGCGCGCACCTCTGGCGAGATCTTCTGCGTCGTGGCGCGGCAGGTGTCGTCCTATCGAGACATCAGCCTGGGCTGGGCGGCGGCGGCGGCCCTGCTGCTGCCGCTGGGGCTGATCCCGCTGGGTTTCAACGGCGATTGGCTGTCATTCGGCAGGGGCTGGGAAATCGCCCATGCGCCTGCCGCCTCGGTAGAGATCGGCCGCACGCTGGCGGCGTATGGACTGGTTCAAGCCGGAGTGTTCCTGGCCGTTTTCCTCCTGTCGCTGATCCCCCGGTGCGGCGCCTGCTGACGCCAGCCGCCCTGCGCCGCACGCGCGTTCGCCGCGCCGCCATGCAGCAGTTCCTGGCCCACGGCCTGCACGTCACCGAGGCGCGCACCGGGGTCCTGATCTTCGCCGCGCTGGCTGATCACCAGGTCGAGGTGGTGGCGGACGAAGGCATCCATTCCTGCGTCAGTCCTGAGGTCTGGGCAGACGCCGTCGCCGCCCTGACCGGCGCCCTGCGCCGCAACCGCCCGGTGGAAGGCTTCGAACAGGCCATCAACCTGTGCGGCGGGGTGCTGGCGGAACGCTTTCCGCCCAAGCCCGCTGATCAGAACGAGATCCCCGACCGACTGGTTGTCATCTAGTCTGGCTATCAGGGCCTCGCGACCGCCGCATTGAGCCGCGACAGTCGCTGCGATTGCGGGCAAGGAATTCATGCCGAGACTTCTGACCTACAACGTCCATCGCTGCGTCGGCGTCGACCGAAAGCTGGACGTGAAACGCATCGCCGATGTCATCGCCGAGTATGAGCCTGACGTCGTCTGCCTGCAGGAACTGGATGTCGGGCGCGCCCGCACAGGCCATGTCGATCAGGCCAGCGCCATCGCTCAACACCTGGCCATGAGCGTGCAATTCCATCCCGCTATGAAGGTCGAGGCCGAGCTTTATGGCGACGCCATCCTGACTCATAGGCCAGAGCGGCTGGTGCGCGCGGCCGCTCTGCCCACCCTACGCGGCATCAAGGGGCTGGAGCCGCGCGGCGCCCTGTGGTCTGCCGTCGATTTCGACGGGGTGATCGTCAACATCCTGAACACCCACCTAGGGCTCGTTCCCCGCGAGCAGAGGCTTCAAACCGCCGCCCTGATCGGCCGCGACTGGTTGGGCGATCCGATGTGTCAGGGGCCGACCATCCTGACGGGCGACTTCAACGCCACCTCCATCACCCGCCCCTACCAAGCCTTGGCGCGCCGGCTGGACGACGCTCAGCGACGCCTGGGGCTGAGGCCTTCGATCAAAACCTTCCCGTCCAGCTTTCCGGCCATTCGCATCGACCACTGCTTCGTCAGCCGAGAGATCCGCGTGACGGGCGCCAGCACCCCGAACTCGCCTCTGGCCCGAGCGGCGTCAGACCACCTGCCTCTGGTCATCGACTTCGAGATCGAGCCTCAGCCTGGCGCCTGACCGCCCTCGGACTGCGGGCGAGTGCGATGCGAGCGGTTCAACCGCTTCCACGGCCGCCAGGCGTCGGTCGCCGCCATCGGGTCGCCGAACTGCCACTCGGCGAACATCCGCTCTACGCGCGTCGGCTCAGCGGCGCCCAGCGGCTTCATCCGCTCCTGGCCAAAGGTCTGGATCGCCTTGCCGACCGAGCCCAGCAAGGTTTCCGCCTCGGTGAAGGCCTCGCCCGACACGCCGATGAAATGGCCCAGCGAGCGGCGGCGAAAGCGGCGGATCACATCTCGCTGCTGATCCGTCTGCGCCTCGACGGCTACATCGCATTCCGTATCCAGCCCCATCGAGCGGTTGTTCAGGTTGCTGGAGCCGATCCGCAGCAGCTTGTCGTCGATGATGGTCATCTTGGCGTGGACGATGATCCGCTCGCCCTCGTCGGTTACGGGGTAAAAGGCGGTGAATCGGTCGTGGCGGTCCGCCTGCTCCAGGCGATACAGCACCTCGGCCCGCGCCGTATCCATCGTCAGGCCGTCGAACCAGCTGGGGCTGCGCCCGGTGGAGACCAGCACCACCTCAGGGCCGTCCGGCTCGGCCAGACGCTCGGCCAGCGCCGCCGCCAGCAGGGGCGAGGTGAAATACTGGTTCTCCATGTAGATCAGCGAACGCGCTTGCCGGATGGCCTGCAGGTGCAGGGCCTCGTTCTCGCGCACCTCAGGTCGGCCCCGGACCTGCGGTTCCGTGCGGGATATGGCGACCGGAACATCATGCAGCGTCGACTCGACGCCATCGGGCCAGGCGTCGCCGTCGCGCGGCGGGGAGATTTCCAGCACCTCGCCCGTCGCCCGCCGCCAGCGTTCGCGCGCCAGGTCGCCCAAGTTCTGCGCCGCCGGTCCGTCCAGCACGCACATCACCTCATGCCTCGGGGCCGGAATGACGCCGGTCGGCTCGCACCGGCGCGGATCGCCCGAGAAATGCTCCTCGGCATCCCAGCGATCGGTCGAGATGTCGCCGCCCCCGCAGAAGGCGATCTGATTGTCGATCACCACCACCTTCTGATGATGGCAGGCGCCCAGGATGCCAGGACCGTCGAGCCGGAACTCCACGATCCGGCGGCGGAACCACCTCTGGGCCTTGTGCGGATAGAAGCCCTGCGACGCGGCGATCAGCAGGGGCGAGCGCCAGATCAGCAGGCGTACGTCCAGGTCCGGTTTTGCCGCACCAGGGCCTTTAACTGATGACCGATCTCGGCCCGGCGGTCGGTCAGCGGCCCCTCCGGATCGAGCCGCGTGCGGGGATCGAACTGCCAGCCCAGAATCAGGATCGACCGTTTCGCCTTGTGCAGCGCCGAGGACAAGGCGTCGAAATAGGCCTTGTTCTCCATCAGCGGCGCGAAACGATGCGCAGGCGCAGACCGCCACACGCCCGGACCTGGCTCGATCAGACTGGCTTCATAAGAACGATCTGGCCCCATGACCCTCCGATGGCCGATTCGCGTGACGGCTTGATGCGCGGCCTCTACAGCAGAGGTCGAGCGGCCGCAGATCGTTCCATTTTCGCATCAGCACGGTCAATGGCGACGCTCCTTCACTTCGCCGCATTGTCGCCGGAACCGTGATCTGTCATTATGGCCGCCATGCAAGCTCTGATCGAAATGGTGATCGGCCTCATCGCACTGCTCGCCGCAGTCGCGCTGTCGCAGTTCGGCGTCGATCTCAGCCCGACGAAGAAGGCGGACGGCGAGATCCACCGGGTCGAAAAGAAGTGCGGCGACGCCCCGTCCACCCACATTCAGGTCAACGCCCCGGCCTCCTGCTGATCCACAGCTTAGGCTCAGTGAAGCCGCTGCTTCAGACCGGATAATACGCCCTCCAGCCTTTTCGCTTCTCGTTACAGTCGTTAGGGTCGCTCCGCACACGACCTCGCCCGCGTCTCCAGGCGACCAGTAATCGAGATCGACGCCCATGAAATCCCGCCCTCGGCCGCCGCTCAACCTGACCGACCCCGAGCCCGCCCTCGAGGACGAGGCTTCCGCCGTCACGCCCGACTCGCTGGCCGATGCGGTCGCACCCGAGGCGATGCCTCAGCATGCGGCGGCCCCTCCACGCCCGATGTCCGAACGTCAGCGGCGTCGCCTGGCCGAGCAGCAAGCGATCGCCGAACAGCGCGCCGCTGAGGCGGAAAAAGCGGCGCGCACCCTGGCCATCCTCGGCGAGTCCGCCGACGCGCCGCCCGCCACCGTCGAATCAACGCCCCTCACCGTGCCAGCGGCCCTCGCAGCAAACCGGCCAAAAGCGGCGGCAATCACGCCTATCTGATCGCCGGCCTGGCCTCGGCCCTGTGGGTCGGCGGACTGGCGTCCTGGTTCGCCTATGAACTCGGCTCCGGCATGATGGAGCTGGATCCGCTGCGCCTGGCGGTCTACGCACTGATCCTGTTAGCGCCGGTCGGCCTGTCTATCCTGCTGGCCCACGCCGTGCGTCAGGGCGTCGGTCTGGCCCAGGAGACCCAGCGCGCCCGCGAGATGGCGAACGCCCTGGTCGCGCCGACGGCCCTGGCCGCCAACGAAGCCGGCCAGGTGCTGACCGGTCTGCGCGGCGATATCGAGCTGGCCGCCCAGGCTGCCGAACGCGCGCGCAACGACCTGGCCCTGCTGCGCGAGGCCTTGGCCAAGGAAACCGCCCTGCTGAACGAGGCGGCCGAACGCGCCGGCGGCACGGCCCGCCAACTGACCGAAAAAATGTCGGCCGAGCGGGAGCAGATGCACGGCCTCAGCGGCCGTCTGGAAACGCAGGCCTCAAAGGTGGTCGAAACGGTCGAACGCCAGTCGCGCATGGTGGCCGACGCCTCAGACCTGGCTCAGACGCAGCTGCGTGAGGCCGAAGCCGCCCTGGCCGCCCGCGCCGCCGACCTGGCCGCCGCCGCCAGCGAGGCGCAGGACGCCGCCCGCGCCGCCGCTGACGACCTGGCCCGCCAGACTATCCGGCTTGAGACCGCCGGTACGGGCGTCGCCGAGCAGATTCAGTCGGTCGAGGAAGGCCTGGGACAGCAGCGAGCCGCCCTGGTCACCGCGGCCTACGCTCTGCGCACCGATCAGGAAGACTTCTCGGCCCAGGTGGAGAGCCAGCGCGCCCAGCTTCTGGATCACCTGTCCCAGACCCGCACCGCCGCCGACGACCTGAACCTGAAGGGCGAAGAGGCCGCCAACGCCATCAAGGCCCAGGTCGAGGCCGTGGTCGATCAGTTCCAGGCCCTGGTGCAGATGTCCCAGCGCGAGGCCGACAGCTTCGACCACGCCACCAAACTCGCCCTAGACCGGTTCGAGGCGCTGTCCGCCGACTCCCGCGACCTGCTGGTCGAAGAGACGCGCCGCGCGCTTGAGGCGCTTCAGGCCACGGCCGACGCCCAGCGTCAGGCGGCCGAGAAAGCCATCGAGCAGGCGCAGATCCGCGCCGACCGCCTGGGCGAATCCCTGTTTGACGCCGCCCAGCAGGCCGACGCCGCCGCCGAGGCGCGCATCGAGGGCGCACGCCGCATCATCGGCCAGACCGCTGAAATGGTGGACCAGACGGGCGAGCGCCTGATCGACAGCCTTCACGCCACCCTGGCCCGCGTCACAGAGGCCCTGAGCCAGGTCGAACAGGCCGTGGCCGACATGGACGAGCGCGCCAGCCGCCTGCCGCTGGAGGCGCAAAGCCGCGTGGAATCGGTTCGGGCGGCCGTCGAGAACGGCCTCACCGCCCTGAGCGCCGCCTCTCGCAAGGCGGCCGAAGACACAGAGGCGTTGGAAAGCGGCTTCCAGGAGCGCGTGCGTCGCAACTACGACATGCTGACCGAGGCCGTGCGCCTGATGGGCGCCGTATCCGGCGAAGGCGGCCGACGCCGCCCCTCGAGCCAAGCGGCCATGTCCGAGCGGTCCCCTGAGCAACCGCAGGACGGCCTGCGCGGTCGCCTGCGCCCCCAAGCCGCGCCCGAAAGAGACATCGAAGCGATCCCGGCCGCGCCGCCCGTCCGAACGATGCAGCCGCCGCGGGATGCGACGCCCGCAGCGCCGCCCTCCGGGACGCGCCCGCCGCCGATCTGGACTGGAGCGACCTGACCGCGAGCGGCCCGGCGCTGGCGGCGACCAGCCCGGCGCCAATCGGCTCGCCCGACGAGATCGACGCCCTGGCTTCGCGCATCACCGACGCCATCCGGCGCATGGGCGTGGACCCCAACGCCCTGTTGCCGCGCCCCCGCATCGAGGAGACGGCCCAGGCGTTCGCCGCCCGCGATCCCGCGCGCGCGCGCCAGATCGTCCGCCGGGTGGCGCCAGCCGCCGTCCGCAGCGTCTCGCGCCGTGTGCTGAGCGACGACGGCTTGCGCGCCGACGCCGAAGCCTATGTCCGCGCGTTCGCCCATGGCCTAAAGCTCCAGGCCGAGCGCGGCGACGCCCATGACATTCAGGCCCGACTGGCCACGGACGAAGGCCGCGCCTTCATGCTGCTAGACGCCGCCGTGGGCGACTTGAGCTGAGAGATCAGCTCAGGCTTGACCTCACAACGATTTTACCGGCACGCTCGCCGGACCTAGCGCCATCCCGACGTACAGGAGCCACGCCCCTTGGTGGACACGGATTCCCGCGCCCGTCCTGATCGACGCCCCGCCCTCGCCATCTGCGTGTGGAATCCGGATTACCCCACCTGGGATCTGGTCGAGGACCTGTCCGGCGAGCCTTGGAGCCCGCCGGGCGCCCGCACCCAGCCGATCCCGGGCGACAGGGACGCCCAAGCCCTGGCCGACCGTCTGATCGTCGCGCTGAAAGACCAGGACTGCGCCGGCCTGCTGCTGATCGGCCGCACCAGCCATCCCGGGCCTTTCCGCCTGCAGATGCGGGCCGAGAACCGGCGTCTGGAGGGCTCTGGCCGACTGGATGAGACCGGCCCAGGCGTGGCGCGCGTCACCGCCCCCGTGGCCGAGATGCTGCGCGATCTGACGGCTACAGGGCTGCCGGCCATCGCCGCCTCCGACGCTGAAGAGGACGCGGGCAGCTACATTCTTTACCGCTCCCTCGCCGACCTGCCGGACAGCCTGAACTCGCCCTCCATCGGCCTGCTGCGCGCGCCCGACGGCGCGATAGAAGAGGCCATGCGCACCGCCATCAAGGCCGTCGCCTCGGCGATGGCGCGTCACCTCACGCCCCTGCCCCGCTCAAGCGCGGCCTGAGCCGCCCAACCGTCGCGCCAACAGCAGTCCCGTCACTCCGCCGACCAGCGCCAGTCCGGCCATGCTGAGATAGGCGCGCGAACCAAAGGCGTCGTACAGCGGCCCGCTGGCCAGGGTCGCCAGACCGATCAGCACCCCCGCCGACAGGGCCGACCAGAGTCTGCGCCGCCGTATGGCTATCGGGCGGACACAGGCGCTCGACGATCTGCACGCCCGCCAGATAGGTGGCCGCAAACGTCAGGGCGTGCAACGTCTGCAACGGCCACAGCAGCCACAGCGGCGGCGCAAAGGCCATGACAGACCAGCGCAGCACCGCCGCCCCCGCGCCCAGCGCCAGAATGAACCAGGGCCCGATTCCCCGCCTGCGGCGCCACGGCTCGACCACCCACATGAAGCCGATCTCGACCAGGACGGAAAAGGCCCACAGCAGGCCTGTCATGCTCTCGGCCACGCCCTGCGCCCGCCACAGGATGGCGGAGAAGCCGTAATAGAAGGCGTGCGCCGCCTGCACCGCCCCCACGGCGAAGATGGCGGTCATGAACACCGGGTCCGCCGCCAGACGCCCCAATCCGCGAAACCGCTCGAACCCCGACAGCGGCCCGTCTTGGCCCACCCGTTCATCCGGCAGGATGCGCCACGCCGCCAAGGCGATCAGCAACGACGCCGCCACAGCCCAGACGATCACCACATCCGCCGACATCCGCGTCAGCAGCCAGCCCATAGCGACATTGGCCACGACGAAGGCCGCCGAGCCGCACCCGCGCGGCAGGGAGAATGCAAAGCCCTCTCGTCCCGCGACCTTAAGGGTGAGCACGTCGCTGAGCGGGATCAACGCGGCCGCAGCGGTCGCCCCGATCAGCCAGAAGACGGCCCACGGGATGATCCCCTGCACCAGCCCCGCCCCGCCGTAACCCACCGCCATCGCCAGCCCCAGCAGGGCGATCGGGGTGCGCCGGCGCCTAAAACCGTCGGCCCAGACGGCGATCAACGGCCCCGTCAGCGCGCGAGCCAGCATGGGAATGGCCAACAGGACGCCGATCTGCGCTCCGCTCAGTCCCTGGCTGCGAAACCACAGTCCGGCGAACGGCAGCGTCACGCCGCTGGCGCCGAACAGGAGGATGTATTGCAAGGCCAGGCGCGGGGCGGACGTCATGGCGCGCCATAGCAGACTTCCCCCATTTTGTGGTCTAGACATAAGTGATGAGTCCCGACCGCAACCTCCTCGTCTTCGCCGGGTTCAACGGCGCCATGGCTGTGGCGCTGGGCGCCTTCGCAGCCCATGGCGCGGCGCCCGCCGTCAAAATCCTGCTGACCACGGGGGCCAGTATCAGATGGTCCATGCGGTCCTGGCGGTGGCGCTGGCGTTGTGGAGCGGCGGCGGACGACTGGCGCGCCTCGCCGGATGGCTGGCGAGCGCCGGGGGCTGATCTTCTGTCTCGCCCTGGCCATGATCGGACTGCTCAGCCTGCCCGTCATGGGGGCCGTTGCCCCGATCGGCGGCGTCATGATGATCGCGGGCTGGTGCCTGGTGGTCGCCGTCGCCCTCAAGTCCGCACCCAACAACGCCTAGTCACAAGCAGAACAGGGTCCCAGCATGTTTTCCGTGAACGACACGTCCCGCCGTGACCTCTACCCCGAGATCGAAGCCTACGCCTCGGGCTGGATGCCGACCGACAGCGTCCACGAGATCTACTACGAGGAAAGCGGCAATCCGCACGGCGTGCCGGTCATTGTCCTGCACGGCGGCCCCGGCGGGGCGGTCAATCCGGGAATGCGTCGCTATTTCGACCCGGCCAAATACCGCATCGTCATGTTCGACCAGCGCGGCTGCGGCCTGTCGCGGCCCAACGCCTCGCTGGAAAACAACACCACCTGGGACCTGGTCGCCGACATCGAGCGGCTGCGCGAGAAGCTGGGCATCGACAAATGGGTCGTGTTCGGCGGGTCGTGGGGCTCGACCCTGTCGATGACCTACGCCATCAAACACCCGGATCGCTGTCTGGCGCTGGTGCTGCGCGGCATTTTCCTGCTGACCAAGAAGGAACTGCACTGGTTCTATCAGGACGGCGCCTCGATGATCTTCCCCGACGCCTGGGAGCGCTTCCTGGCCCCGATCCCCGAGGCTGAGCGCGGCGACCTGATGGCCGCCTATTACAAGCGTCTGACCGGCGACGACATTGAGGAACGGAACCGCTGCGCCGTCGCGTGGGCCACCTGGGAGGGCGAGACCGTCAGCATCCAGGGCCCCTCGGGCAAGCCCGACAAGTTCGCCGATCCCGAGTTCGCCGTCGCCTTCGCCCGGATCGAGAACTGGTATTTCACCAATGGCGGGTTCATGGACAGCCAGAACTGGATCCTCGAAAACATCGGGACCATCCGCCACATCCCCTGCTGGATCGCGCAGGGGCGCTTTGACGTGGTGACGCCGATCTCGGGCGCCTGGTCCCTCCACCGCGCATGGCCCGAGGCCAAGCTGGACATCATCGGCGACGCCGGCCACGCCTCGTCCGAACCCGGCATCATCGACAGCCTGATCCGCGCCACCGACTGGGCGGCGGCCCTTTAAGCCCGAAGGGCGGCTGCGTCGCGCGACACGATCAGCCTGCCGGTTTCGGGCTGGTCTTCTGCACCATCTCATTGAGCTGGAAGCCGATGCGGCGCGCCTCGCGCTCCTCCGGCTTTTTCACCGCGCTCAGCACAACATTGATCTGGCTATAATGCTGGATCAGACGCACCGGCTTGCCGTCGGCGTTGCGGCCGAAAAACATGATCAGGTCCGGCCCCAGAAGCCGACGTCCACGATCTGCATCGTCCCGTCGCCCGGCAGGCCGACCACGCGCGCGCCGATCTCCTCGTCCTTGTCGAGATTGGCCTCGAATTCCTCGATCAGCTTGGACAGGCGGACAAAGGCCCATTCCGCCGGATTGTCCCGCATCCGCACGCCCTCAGCCAGGGCGGCCGCCTCGTTCTGCGGATCCGTCAGCACGGGCTGCGGACAGGGGTGTCGCCGCAGTCCGAGAACATGGCGGGATCGGCCTTGGGGGTCTCGGCGGCGGCTGGTTTGTCAGGCGTCTGTTCAGTCATCTGCTCAGCCTAACGCGGCCGGGCGATCAGAACAGCCCCTGCCCCTTCGGCAGTTCGACATAGCGGTGCACGCGCGTCGACAGGATCAGGCCGAAGCCGACCATCACCGTCATCATCGACGATCCCCCATAGGACAGCATCGGCATAGGCACGCCGACGACCGGCGCCAGCCCCATCACCATCGCCCCGTTGATGAGCATGAACAGGGCCACGAAGGCCGTCATGCCCGCCGCGCTCAGACGACCGAAATGGCTGTGCGACAGCGCCGCGATCCGCAACGAAATCAGGATCAGCGCCACATAGCAGGCCAGCACGGTGAACGAGCCGATGAAGCCGAACTCTTCCGACACCGTCGAGAAGATGAAGTCCGTGTGGCGTTCCGGCAAGAATTCAAGCTGGCTCTGACTGCCCAGGCCATAACCCTTGCCCATCAATCCGCCCGAACCCAGGGCGATCTTGGACTGGATGATGTTGTAGCCCGTGCCCGAGGGGTCGGCTTCAGGGTTCAGGAAGGTCAGGACCCGGTTGCGCTGATAGTCGTGCATGCCGAACATGACGAAGGGCGGGATCACGGCCACGGCGGCGGCGACCGCAGCGCCGATCACGCGCCAGCTCAACCCAGCCATGAACATCATCACCGCCCCGGTCAGGCCGATGATCATGGCCGAGCCGAGGTCCGGCTGCTTGGCCACCAAAATGAAGGGAACACCGATAATCCCGGCCGGAAACAACAGCTTCCACGACCAGCGCGCGTCCTGAGCCGAATGTCCGTGGTACCAGCGCGCCAGGGCCAGCACGAGGCCGATCTTGACGAACTCGGCAGGCTGAATGCGGATGAAGCCCAGGTGCAGCCAGTTCTTGGCGCCGCCCGCCACGTACCCCAGCGGGGTGAACTCAACCAGCATCACCATGAACAGCAGGACGCCGTAGACGGGATAGGCCGCGTGGAACCACCACTTCGGGTGAACCATGGCCAACGCGAGCATGCCGGCCAGCAAGACCCCGAAGCGGATCAGATGCTTGGCCGCCCACGGCTGCCAGTGGCCGCCCGCAATGGAATAAAGCATGGCCGTGCCGATCCCGGCCAGGATGCACAGCAGGCCGATGATGCGCCAGTCCAGCTCTGCGAACTTGGTGGACAGGCGGTCGCGTTCGCCGGGGCGGGTCAGGGCGGAAGCGGTCATTGTCCGGGCTCCGTCAACGGCGGCGGGGCGACGGCGGCGCCGGGGTCGGCATCGCCGTTGTCGATGGGCTCGCCTCTGGCTTCCGCTTCGCGGACGCCGGCGTCCTCCTGAGCCTCGAAACCGGCCGATTCGATGCGGGCGCGGATTTCGGGGTCCTTGAGCAGGGCCACCTTCATCGCTTCACGCGCGCGCGGCGCCCGGCCGTGCCCCCGCCCAGACCGCCATGCTGGACGATAACCGAGACGGCGTAGCGCGGGTTGTCGGTCGGCGCATAGGCGACGAACAGGTTGTGGTCCTTCTGGTCCCACGGACGCCCCGCCCCTTTGCGCGACCCGGAACCATAGTTGCGCGCCTGGGCCGTGCCGGTCTTGCCCGCCATCTTGACCGTGCCCAACCCCAGCTGGCTGTTGCGGAAGCCCGTGCCCCCGGCGGCGGTCACCGCCTCCATGCCGTCGCGCAACACCTGCAGCATCTCGGGCGTGTAGGGCAGATCGGCGAAGGCGCTGCCGCCCTGCTCCACCCCGCCGATCGACTTGATCAAGCGCGGCGTCACCGCCTTGCGTCCATTGGCCACCCGCGCCGTATAGACAGCCAGTTGAAGAGCGTTCACCGTCAGCGCGCCCTGGCCGATGCCATAGCTGGGGTTCTCGCCCGGATACCATTTCGTATCGCCGCGCACCGGATTCTTGCGGCGCCACTCACGGTCCGGCACCAGCCCGGCCTTCTGGCCGCCGATGCCGATATCGAAAGTCTGCCCAAAGCCCAGATCCCGCGCCGTCTCGGCGATGGCGTCCGGCCCCATCTCGGTCGCCAGGGTCATGAAGTAGACGTTGCACGACGCCTTGATGGCGCCGCGCAAATCCAGCGCGCCGTGGCGCCCCAGACAGGCGAACCGCCGCCCCAGATAGAAGCTCCCGCCGCAGAAGATGCGCCGCGACGGGTCCAGCCCGCGCTTCATCGCCGCCAGCCCCACGACCGGCTTGAACGTCGAGCCCGGCGCGAAGGTCCCGCTCAGCGCCTTGTCCAGCAGGGGGCGGCGCTCATAGTCGGCCAGGGCGCGATAGATCTTTGACGGCACCCCCGACACGAACAGGTTGGGATCGAACGACGGCGACGACACCATCGCCAGGATGTCGCCGCTGCGCACATCCATGACCACCATGCTTCCGGCTTCTTCGCCGAAGACTTCGAGCGCCCGCTGCTGGACGTCGTTGTCCAGCGTCAGCACGACCTCTGAGCCCTGGACCGCCGGACGCGATCCGGCGATGTCCTCGGCCACGACGCGGCCGCGCGCATTGACCTCGACGCGCTTGCCGCCCTCGACGCCGCGCAAGTCCAGATCCAGCGAGCGTTCAAGGCCTTGGCGGCCGATCCGGAACCCCGGGTTGAACAGGATGGCGGGCGGCTGTTCGCCCTTGTCGCGCAGCGCCTGAACGTCGCGATCCGACACCTTGGCCACATAGCCGACCACATGGGCGTAGGCGCCGCCGTGCGGATAGTAGCGGGCCTCGTTCATGTCAGCCATGACGCCGGGCAGCTCGGCCGCGTGCAGATTGACCTTGGAGAACTCTTCCCAGGTCAGGTCGCTCTTGACCGGAACCGGCGAGAAGCGCGGCGCGGCGTTGACCTCGCGAATGATGGTGCGGCGCCGCTCCAGCGTGTCCGGCAGCAGTTGGCCCAGTAGGTCCAGCGTCTGATCCAGGTCCTTGGTCTCGTCGCGCACGACCAGCACGCGGAAGCTGGGCCGGTTGCCGGCGATGACCACGCCGTTGCGATCCTTGATCAGGCCGCGCGGGGGCGGCACCTGACGGAAGTTGAACTGGTTGCGCGTCGCCAGGGTGGCAAACTCTTCGGACTTGAACAGTTGCAGGTGCGCCAGCCGCCCGACCAGGGCCAGACCGCCCAGCACCGTCGCCCCGCCCATCAGCATGGTGCGCCGCAGGAAGGAGCCCTGCCGCTCGTTCACATCGGAAAAGAAGATATGCGGTTCGCGGCTCATCGGAATCGCACGTCCGCGTCGTCGAAACGCTCGATCAGCCAGTTGGCCAGGGGAAAGAGCAGCAGCGTCGGGATCATCTGCCCCATGATAGCCAGCAGGTTGGGGGCATTCCCAAGGCTGCCCAGCGTCACGAAATAGGCGACTGCAAACGCCAGGCCCGTCGAGGCGACATACAGGGCGAACAGGACGATGGTCGCCTGCCCCGCCAGATATTTCGCCGTCAGCAGGATGGCGCCGTAGATCAACAGCAGGCTAAGCGCCCACATCCCCGCCTTGCCGCCCCAGAAGAAGTCCAGGAACAGGCCAAGGCCGAACAGCACGACCGGCGCCAGCATGGACGGCCGGATCAGCGGCCAGGCGAAGGCCAGCACCATCGGCCAGACCGGCTCAGGCAAGGTCAGGTCGAACAAGCGCAGCGGAATGGCGAACAGAATGGTCGCGGCTGCGGCGATCAGCGCCGGGTAGCCGATCCACTGCATCGGACCGACCATCCGCACGGTGATCGTCCGTCTCACTCGCGGCCTCCGTCGGGCGTTCCAGCCGCCGGTGCGGCAGGGTGGGTCGCGGCCGGGAGCGGCGGGGCGTCCGCAACCGGCGGCGGCGCAGCGTTGGCGGCGCGCACACGCTCAGCGACGGCCTGGGCGGCGGCGGCGCGGCGCGTGGCTACATCCTGAATGGCGGCGGCCTGGGCGGCGGTCGGCGGCGGCGCCGTCTTCAGGCCGGAAAGCGGCGGCGCGTTCAGCGCGTTCTGATCAGCCAACTGACCGAAGTCCTGGAACAGGAGGACCCGCACATAGTCGATGGCGGTGCGATCGCTGTACAACTTGACCCGCCACGACCCGTCGACCCCCTTGGCCACAACGCCGACCGGCAGGCCGCGCGGGAACCCGCCGCCATCGCCCGAGGTCAGGATGCGATCGCCGTCCTGCACCGCGCCTTGCCCTCGCACATAGTCCAGCCGCGGACTGCGGCTGCCGTCGCCGGTCAGCACGGCGCGTGCGTCGGTTCGCTCGACCATCACAGGAATGCGCGAGGCGACGTCAGTCAGAAGCACCATGCGGCTGTAACCGCCGGCGGCGCCTACGATGCGGCCGACCAGACCGTGCTCGCTCAGAACCGGATTGCCGATCCGCACGCCCTTGGCGGCGCCGACGTTCAGCAGGCGCGAGCGGGCGAAGGGGCCGCGCGCATCAGTGATCGCCCGCCCGGCCGTCATCTCGATCGGCGGTTCGGTTTGCAGGCCCAGCAGTTGTTCGTAGCGCGCGTTCAGGCTCTTGAGAGCCAGAGCGTCGTCACGCCATGCGCTCATCTCCGCCAGTTCGCGGCGCAGGCGACGGTTCTCGGAGACGGCGAAGAAATAGCCTTTGACGAAGCCGACGGCGTCGCCCGTCCACCGTACGGGGGCCGCCAACACCCCGCCCGTCGTTCCGGCGGCGGCGTCGAACCCCGCCTGGGCAGGCTGAAGATCGTCCGCAACGGCTGGCGGGCGATCGGCGAGCAGAAGCATGATCGCCGCGACGATGCCGCCGACGACCATGACCGCCGCTGTCCAGGCCAGCGGCACCTTCAGATTCTCGAATGGTCCGTCGCGAAACGCCACGGCCAGCCCTTCCTGCTAGAGCTTAGGAATAGGCGGGCCGAGGCCCGCCTATGTGTGTGAAACGACCGTTGGGATGCGCCCCATTGCAGGTCTGCGGCGCCCCTGGGCCGGACAGTCTGTTCTTTAGAGCGACGCCTCGAGCACGCCCTTCATCCACGAGGGGTGCTCCAGCACCTTGCCGCAGCCGATGGCGACGCACGACAGCGGATCGTCCGCCACCTGAACCGGCAGGCCCGTGTGGTCGCGGATCTCGGTGTCCAGTCCGCGCAGCAGAGCGCCGCCGCCCGTCAGCATGATGCCCTTGTCGGCGATGTCGGCGGCCAGTTCCGGCGGCGTGGCTTCCAGCGCGACCTTCACGGCTTCGACGATCTGGGCCACCGGCTCGGCCAGGGCTTCTGCCGCCTGACGCTCGCTCATCTTCACTTCACGCGGCACGCCCTGCATCAGGTCGCGGCCCTTGACCTCGATCGACAGGCCTTCGCCGTCGGCCGGGACGCGGGCGGTGCCGATGTCCTTCTTGATGCGCTCGGCGGTCGTTTCGCCGATCAGCAGGTTATGGTTGCGGCGCATATAGGCGATGATGGCGTCGTCCATCATGTCGCCGCCGACGCGGACCGAGCGCGAATAGACCACGCCCGACAGCGACAGCACGGCCACCTCGGTCGTGCCGCCGCCGATGTCGACGACCATCGAGCCGGTCGGCTCGTGGATCGGCAGGCCAGCGCCGATCGCGGCGGCCATCGGCTCGGGCAGCAGGCCGACGCGACGCGCCGAAGCGTTCAGGCAGCTGTCGTGAATAGCGCGGCGCTCAACCGCCGTGGCGCCCGAGGGAACGCAGACGATCATCTTGGGATTCACGAAACCCTTGCGGTTGTGAACCTTGCGGATGAAGTGCTTGATCATCTCTTCGGCGACTTCGAAGTCGGCGATGACGCCGTCGCGCATCGGGCGGATGGCTTCCATGTGGCCAGGCGTCCGGCCCAGCATCTGCTTGGCCTCAAGGCCGACAGCGTGGACGATCTTGCGGCCGCCGACGTTGCGCAGGGCGACGACCGACGGCTCGTTCAGGACGATCCCCTTGCCGCGCATATAGATCAGGGTGTTGGCCGTCCCCAGATCCATCGCGATGTCATTAGAAATCATGCCGAAGAGGGGTGAAAGCATGGGCGTCGGTTACCGCTTAGTTCGGGCCTGCAAGGGCGTGAATTTCATTCGTCCGCTATGGCGACGCCCTACCCCCGCTTCGCGTGACCGCAAAGCCGTCCTGACCGTCTTCGCCGAGCCGACTACAGGCCCGTTTGCCCTCATGCCGCGGGGATTGCAAGCGCCTATGGCTTGTCGATCACAGGCTTGTCACGGCAAGGCTTGAAAGCCTTGCCGGTCAAGCTTTCCAGCCCCGCTTGAGGGCGCGCGGGTCAGACCGCCTGAATGCCTTCGGCCTCAAGCACGCGCTGTACGGCCGGGCGCGCCTGCACCCGGTCCAGGTGATCGTTCAGCTTAGGGAACCGGGTCTTGTCCAGCAGGCCCGCCTGACGCGCCCAGCGCGTGAAGACCATCAGATAACCATCCGCCATCGAATAATCTTCGCCCAGGACCCAGGGGCCGGTCAGCAGATGATTCTCAGCCAGGTCGTACTTCTCCAGCGCGACCTTCACGGCCTCCTCCTTCGCCTCGCCTTCCAGCGGCGGCTTGGAGAACAGCGCCTTGCCGATGGCCGGGTGCAGCGACGAGGCCAGCCAGCCGTTGACGGCCTGAAGACGTGCAAAGGCGAACGGGTCGTCCAGATCGGCCAACCCCGCCTGCGGATGCGTCTGCGCCACATAGGCCAGGATGGCCGCATTCTGGGTGATCACGCCCTCGGAGGTCTTCAGCGCCGGGGTCACGCCCGCCGGATTGATCGCCAGATATTCGGGCGTCCGCTGCTGACCGGCGCGCAGGTCGATCTTCTCGATCTCATAGTCGGCGCCCGCCTCTTCCAGGCCGATGTGCGAGGCGACGGCGCAAGCGCCGGGAGAGTAATAGAGCTTCAGCATGGTCGTTCTCCGATCAATCGACTGACAGGCCGCGCGCAGCCTCACGGCGCTTCACCCACTCACGCACCGCCAGCATCAATACAAGCCAGACGGCGGCGACCGCCGCAAGGATCACCGAGGTCCACACCCCGTCGCCGCTGACCGCCGCCATGAAGGAGCCGCCGAAGAAGGCGACCAGGGCCGTCTTGGGCAGGACGCCCAGCGCGCACCCCGCCAGATACGCCGGGAACGAGGCGCGCACGGCGCCGAAGGCCATGTTCACGACGATGAAGGGCGCCGAGGGCACGTTGCGGATGATGAAGCTGGCCGAAAAGGCGTTGCGTCCGACGAACCTGCGGATGCGCTCGACCGTCCCGCCGCCGTACCGCTCCAGCGTGCGCGCGGTCGGCCCGCGCCCGAGCCAATAGGTCACGGCCGCCGAGGCGATGGTGGCGATCCAGCTATAGAGGATCCGAACCACGGCCCGAACGCCACCACGCAGGCGGCGATCAGCAAGAACTGCGGCACGGCGATGAAGGCCGACAGGGTGAAAACAACAACCGCCGCAACCAGCCCCCACGGCCCGACGCGATACCCCGCCAGCCAGTCCTCCAGCCGATCCTCGGCCCCCAGCGCCAACTGCGTCTTGCCCAGGGCGAACAAGGCGACGATTCCCCCAGCAGCAGCAGGGTCACGGCCAGGGTTCGCCACCGTCTGGCCTCCATATTCAGCAGAAAATCGACGACTCGCCGCATAGATTTCGCCCAAATCGCCTTTTGATCGTCCGGGACGCGCACAAACGTTGTGCGGCCCTGCGGGGTTGCGTATCAAGCCTTCGCCTCCCCGGCTTTCTTCCCATCCTCCAGACAGGATAGCCATGTCCAGCCTTCAGTCCGCCTCCCTCGCCCGCGTCAAGCCTTCGGCCACCCTGGCCGTGACCGCCCAGGCGCGCGAGCTGAAACGCCAGGGTCGCGACGTGATCGGCCTGGGCGCTGGCGAACCGGACTTCGACACTCCGGACAACATCAAGGCCGCAGCCATCGAAGCCATCAAGCGCGGCGAGACGAAATACACCGACGCCGACGGCATGCCCGAGCTGAAGGCCGCGATCGTCGCCAATTCGCCCGTGAAAACAGCCTGACCTACGAGACCAACCAGATCCACGTCGCCTCGGGCGGCAAGCCGGTGATCTACAACGCCTTCGTCGCCACCCTGAATCCGGGCGACGAGGTGATCGTCCCCGCGCCCTACTGGGTGTCCTACCCGGACATGGTGCTGCTGGCCGGCGGCGAGCCCGTCACCGTGACCGGCGAGGAAGCCGACGGCTTCAAGCTGCGCCCCGAAGTGCTGGACGCGGCCATCACGCCCAGGACCAAGTGGCTGATCCTCAACTCCCCGTCGAACCCGACCGGCGCCGCCTATACTCGCGCCGAGCTGGAAGCCCTGGCCGAGGTGCTGCGCAAGCATCCGCAGGTCTGGATCCTGACCGACGACATGTATGAGCACCTCGTCTATGGCGACTTCGATTATGTCACCATCGCCCAGGTCGCGCCGGACCTGTACGACCGCACCCTGACCTGCAACGGGGTGTCCAAGGCCTACGCCATGACCGGCTGGCGCATCGGCTATGCGGGCGGTCCCAAGCCGCTGATCGACCTGATGCGCAAGGTCGCCAGCCAGACGACCTCCAACCCCTCCTCCATCAGCCAGTGGGCCGCCGTCGAGGCTCTGAACGGTCCGCAGGACTTCCTGGCCGAGCGCGCCGCCGCCTTCGAGAAGCGTCGCGATCTGGTCGTCTCCATGCTGAATCAAGCCGACGGCATTCGTTGTCCGAAGCCGGAAGGCGCCTTCTACGTCTATCCGTCGATCGAGCAGTTGATCGGCAAGACGACGCCTTCGGGCGTGGTCATCGACAATGACGAGACCTTCACCGCCGAACTGCTGAACGCCGAGGGCGTGGCCGTGGTCCAGGGCGCGGCCTTCGGCCTCAGCCCCTATTTCCGCATCAGCTACGCCACGTCGGAAGACGTGCTGGAAGAAGGCTGCACCCGCATCCAGCGCTTCTGCGCCAGCCTGAAATAAGCTCTCAGTGAACCGGCGCCGGCGGAATGTTCAACGTCGGCGCCGTTTTCAGGATGAACTCGCTGCACCAGACAATGGCGCGACGCGAGTTGTCGACCACCCCGCCGGGAATGCGCGACAGGCGACAGGCGGCGTCCGGCTCGCCCTCGACCTCGGGCCCTGCGTAAAGCACGATCGGGCCGTCGGGCAGGCTGCCCTCGCGATACAGCATGATCAGCGGCGGCACCGAACGCACGGCCAGTGCAGCCTCATCGCGCGTCATGTCCTCGCCCAGAAGGGCGCGCGCCTGACCGCCCGGATCGCCCGGTTCCAGACGAAACAGCTGCGCGCTCAGGGCGTCGCCCGGCTCTGGCCTCAATGTAAAACTTGGCGGCTGTTGCGCGCCCAGTTGCCCGGCGACAAGAAGCGCCGCCAGCATCAGGTCGCCCGGCTGACAGCGAAGTCGGCCAGGGACTCCAGCGCCGAGCGCCACGGCCCGGCGGGCAGCACATGCAGGGCGGCCTTGGCCCGGTCGGCGTATTCAGTCGCCGTATCCAGCGTGGCTTCGACGGCGCCGCTGCTGACGATCAACTGGCGCGCCCGCTCGAAATCCTCGGGCTTGCGGTCGCCCTTGGTGATGACGCGGTCCCAGAACAGGTCCTCGGTTCCCTTGGTCCGCTGAACGGCCAGCAACAGCGGCAGGGTCGCCTTGCCTTCGTTGAAGTCGTCGCCGGCGTTCTTGCCCAGCGTCTCGGTCGCGCCGCCGTAATCCAGGGCGTCGTCCGCCAACTGGAAGGCGATGCCCAGGCCCATGCCATAGTCACGCAGGGCCGCGACCTGTTCATCCGTTGCGCCCGCCCCGACCGCGCCGGATTCGGCGGCGGCGGCGAACAGCTCGGCCGTCTTGGCGCGGATGATCTGCAGATAGGTGTCCAGATCGAGATTCAGGTCGTGGGCGCGCGTCAGTTGCAGGACCTCGCCCTCAGCGATGACGCTGGACGCCGTGGCCAGGATGCCCAAGGCCCGCAGCGATCCGTCTCGACCATCAGCTCGAATGCACGCGCGAACAGGAAGTCGCCGACCAGCACCGACGAGGCCGCGCCCCAAATCAGGTGCGCGGCGACCTTGCCCCGACGCATTTCCGAGCCGTCGACGATATCGTCATGCAGCAGGGTGGCGGTGTGGATGAACTCGACCGAAGCGGCCAGTTTCTTGGGGCCTTCGATATCGCCCGTCTGTCCCGTCGCGCGGGCCGCAGCGACGGTCAGGAGAGGACGCAGACGCTTGCCGCCCGCCGACACCAGATGCTCGGCCAACAGGGGGATCACCGGCACGTCGGACTGCATCCGCGCGATGATCAGGGCGTCGACCGCCGCCATGTCGTCCTTGGCCAGACGAACCAGGGCGTCCACGTCGCCCTTGGGCCGGGAGGCGACGGCGAGAGCTGCGTCCACGAAAATCTCTTTCAGCACAGGGGCGAAGGGGAGATCGCCCGAAATTCACACGCATCCGCTTGCCCGGACGCGACGCGGCGCACAATGGTGGCGGCGTCATGATGGGTCAAGCCGAGTCATCCCTTACAACCGCCGCTGAAGTTGCGGAATCCGCCCTGCTGGGCGGACGCGTCCGCCTGCGCCAGCCGGCGCGCGGCTATCGCGCCGGTCTGGATGCGGCTCTGCTGGCCGCTGCGGTAAGCGCTCGGCCGGGCGAACGGGTGATCGAGGCCGGTTGCGGCGCCGGGGCGGTGCTGATGCAGATCGCGGCGCGACGGCCCGAGGCCCTGCTGACCGGGCTGGAGCGCGACGCCGCCGCCGCCGCCCTGGCCCGCCAGAACGCCGAGTTGAACCGCGCCGCCTCGCGCACGACCATCCTGGACGGCGACGTGGCCCACGCCTTCCGCGCCCTGGACCTGCCGCCGTTCGACTGGGCTGTCAGCAATCCGCCCTTCTTCGACGACCCCGGCGCCCTGCGCGCTCCGGCAGAGGGCAAGCGCGGCGCCTGGATGGCCGACGACGGCCTGGCCGCATGGACCGGGTTTCTGTTGAAGGCGGTGCGCGAGGGCGGACGCATCGTCATCATCCACCGCGCCGACCGGCTGGCCGACATCCTGTCGCTGCTCGCGCCCAAGGCCGGCTCGTTCGCCATTCGCCCGATCCAGCCCTACGTCGATCAGCCCGCCAAGCGGGTTCTGGTTCAGGCCATCAAGACGGGCAAGGCGCCGCTGCGCCTTCTGCCGCCGTTGATCGTCCACGACCGGGCGGGGGCCAAGCACACGCTCCAGGCCGAGGCCATTCTGCGCGGCGAGGCCGAACTCGGCTTCTGACCGCCGGGCCTCTACTCCTTCAGCAGGCGATCGCGCGCGGCATTGACGCGGGCGGCCAGCCCTTCGGTGCCGCCCTGATCGGGATGGGCGCGCGCCATCAGACGTCGCCAGGCGGCCTGCACCGTCTGGGCGTCAGCGCCTAGAGACACGCCCAGGATCGCTCGCGCCTCGGCTTCGCTCATCCGCTCTGAGGGCTGAGCCTTCGGCGCGACGGGCCGGACGCGCGACTGCACCGCCAGCCAGACCCCGGCCAGCGCCATGCCGCCGCCGATCAGCCACGCCCCGCGCGCCGCCGCCAGCACCGCCCCGGCCAACAGGGCCGCGCTCAATATGGTCGCCGAGATGCGCCAGTGGCCGCGCCGCGCGCGCTCGGTCTGACGGCCCAGCCGCACCAGAGCCCACAGGGCCACGGCGGCCAGGCCCAGCCAGATCAGCCCCATGAAGCTCTATCGGCCCATGAAGCGATCAAGCCGCCGCGTCCATCGCCGAGATGGCGTCGTCCAGACCCAGGGCCTGCATCAGGTTGCGCATCTCCTGACGCGCGGCGACGTGCGCCAGGGACACCGACACCGGGCGGATGTCATTCGACAGGTCCGCCACCGTCAGGCCGAACGGGAAGAGTTCGCGATAGATGACCCGGTCGCGCAGGCCGGGCCCGACCCGGAAACCGACCCGCTTGGCCAGCTTGGCCATCCGCGAGGCCAGACGGCGACGGTTGCGCGCCTCGGCCACGGCCAGACGGTTGGTGACGACGATCCAGTCGATGGTCACCTGGCGGCCCTCGGCGATGGCGCGGTGCTTGCGCGCCTCCCAGACGCTTTCCGAATAGATGGACGGACGGATCAGATCCAGCGTCACCGGGTCCACCTCGCCGAGCAGGTCGAAGTCGACGAAGCTGTCGTTCATCGGGGTGACGATCTGATCGGCCCGGCCGTGCGCGGCGCGCGACAGCGGGGTGTCCCCGCCCGGCGTGTCGATGACGATGACGTCCGCCGACGACTTGGCGTAGCTGAACGCCGCCTCGAAGCGCGACATTTGCTCGGCCTCGTCCGCCTTATGCAGCAGCTTGCCGTCGCCCATGTCCGGAACGATGGGCAGCGGCAGCTCATGGCCGTTGGCCTTGGTCCAGGCGATACGGTTGGCGAAGAAGCGCTCCAGCGAACGCTGGCGCAGGTCCAGGTCGATGATCGCGACCTTGCGCCCGGCGTGCAGAAGGCCGGTGACGATATGAATGGCCAGGGTGGACTTGCCCGCCCCGCCCTTTTCATTGCCGATGACGATGACCTGAGGCTGCGCCATGTGAAATCCCACTGTGATCAGCAGGCGCGACTCATCTCTGTCCGCAGCCCGCCCATGCCGCGCAGGATCGGGCCGCGAGGGCCAATCGTCAACGAAACCTTAAGCTGAGCCTGTGGACGATCAGGCCGCCGCGCCGCCGGCGCGCGCGCACCAGGGGTCCGACGCCGCCAGATCGCGGCACAGAACCTGCGCCTGTTCAGCCGTGGCGGCGACCTTCAGCCGGACCAGCCGGCGCCCGCCGACCTCAACCGCTTCATAGGCGGGCTGAAGCCCCGACAAGGCCGCGCCGCCAGCCCCTGGCTCATCCGTCGCCATGCCGCCCGGGCGCTGTCCTCGCTGGAGAAGGCGCCCAGTTGCACATGGCGGGCCGTCGGCGCCGGCGCGCCTGGCGGGGGAACGACGGGCGCAGCGGCGACGGGCGGGGGGCCTCGAAATCGTGATAGCCGGTCGGAGCAGGCGCAGGAGCCGACATCCGGCGAACCTTTGCGCCCAGCCCGTCGCGGGCGTCCCACAGCTCGTGCGGGGTCATCAGCTCAACCTTCAGAGGCGCTGCGCGCTGCTGTGAAGCGCCGGGAGCGGCGGCTGGCCGCGTCGTGTCGTCCCTCTCCCCGTCCTCGTCTGCCGATACAGGAATAGCCGCGACCGACTGGGCCAGGGCCTCGAACCGATGCGGGTCGGCTTCGTTCACGCCGCACCCCGCAAGCGCCAGAGCGGCCGCCGAGAGGGCGACGACACGCGGCAGTCGATGCAGGACGGGCTGGGCCATGTCGCCACACTCGCCCGCCCTGCTTTGAGACGGAGTTAACGCCCTGCGTCAGCCGATGGCGCCGACGCCGCCCTCGACCTCGCCCGGCGCCACATCGGCGTCGGTCAGGGCCAGGGTCCAGCCGTGGTGGGTGTTCAGGCCCCAGCGGCGCGCGCCCGACCCGTCGCCCGCATCCCCGCCCGCCGTGACGACGACGCGACGCCCCTTGGGCAGAGCCGGCGGATCGATCTTGCCGACAGCCAGAGACGTCGGCGTCTCGCCGCCGTAGCCGTCGAACACGCTCAGCATCGACCACTCGCGGCGCAGGCCGATCCACCAGGGATCGTCGCCGCTGATCGACAGGACGGCCACGCCCTTGCCCTCGGCCGCGTGGGCCAGCGCGGCCTGCGGGTCGAGGACCAGCTTGATGTCGGCTGCGGCGCCGAAACGCAGCCGGGCGCCGTCCACCGCCTTGGACGGGTCGATCGGGGCCCAGACTTGGACCTGCAGGCGCCCCTGACGCGCCAGGCCCCAGCCGACGATCTCGCGCCACAGATGCTCGACGGCTTCACGGTTCGCGGGATCGCACTGTTTCAGGATGCGGGCCTGAACGGCCTGCTCGCGGTCGGGACGCAACTTGGTGTGGGGGCCGACGGGCGCGTCCTTGGCCTGGCCCACCTGGGCGGCGACGGCCAGACGGCGCTCGAACAGTTCGAGGATCTGATCGTCCAGGCTGTCGATTTCGGCGCGCAGGGCGGCCAGCGCCTTCTGTTCGGCGCTCATTTCAGTGATTTCAGCGGGCCAGACTTGCTGGATGGCGGATTGCGGCATGGGAGATGGCTTTCGGCATAGGATTTCGATGGGAGGTCGCGTCCCGCTGACAGAAGGTCAGGCGTGAACGCGCGTACTGGCCGCTTGGGGAGAAGCGGTCGCCAGCGAGACAGTCAGGGTTTGGTTAGAAGCCCGACGCCTCAGCCGGCGTATCGAAAGCCGTAATAGCCGTAGCCAAAATAAAAGCCGGCCACCGCGCGCGTGGTGGTTTCAGGGGTCATTTGTGCGCGCAGCGAGGACATTAATCCGGTCCGGTTTCCGGATCAGGGTTGATCCGACCGGGCCTTACAACAGCAAATTTTATGCGCGGTCAAGCCTCAGGGGCCGTGAACAGGACAAAACGCGTCCGGTTGTCGCTGAAATCCTGCAAATCGTTGCGTAGAACCATCAGCCCATAAACCTCGGCCGCGCGCGCTGGCGCGACGGCGGCGCGCGAGACGTCACCCGCCTCGGCGACGGCGGCGGCGGCGCCCCGGTGTCGAACACTTCAATCGCCGAGATTTTCATCTCGTTCAGAGCCTTGGAGCACTGCTGCAGGGCGACGGGATGGCTCTCGGCCGTTTTTATGTCGGACAGGCGCGCGTCAGGCACGCCCATCAAGGCCAATCGGATCGGCCGCCAGGCGTCGCTGACCGCCACCAATCCCGCCTCCCGCACCAGAGTTGCGGCGGGCTCGACCACGCCCACGGTCGAGTTCTCGACCGGGATCAGGGCGCAATGGCAGTCGCCGCTCAGGACCGCGTCGATCGCCCCCTGAAAGGTTTCAAAGCCGACCGCTTCGTCCCACGGGCGCAGGTCCAGGCAGGCCTCATGGCTGAAGGCGCCCGGCGCGCCCTGATAGGCGACGCGGCCGGGCGTGTGGTCTTCTGCCGTCATGCGGCCTCGGACCGGGCCTGCCGCCCGGCCTTGAGACGCTCGGCGACCAGGAAGGCCAGCTCCAGCGCCTGATCCGCGTTCAGGCGCGGGTCGCAGTGGGTGTGATAGCGGCTCGACAGGTCGTCCTCGGTCACCGCCTGGGCGCCGCCGATGCATTCGGTAACGTTCTGGCCCGTCATCTCCAGGTGGACGCCGCCGGGATGGACGCCCTCGGCCTCGGCCACGTCGATGAAGGTGCGAACCTCGCCCATGACGCGGTCGAACGGACGGGTCTTGTAGCCGTTGCCCGCCTTCAGCGTATTGCCGTGCATCGGGTCGATCGACCAGACGACGCGCTTGCCCGCCGCCTTCACCGCCCGCATCAGGCCCGGCAGGCGGTCGCCCGCCTTGTCGTGGCCGAAGCGGCCGATCAGCGTCAGACGGCCCGGAATATTGTTCGGGTTCAGGGCGTCGATCAGCGGCAGCAGGTCGTCCGCCGTCATGGTCGGCCCGCACTTGACCCCGATGGGGTTGGAGATGCCGCGCATGAACTCGATGTGGGCGCCGTCCAGCTGGCGGGTGCGCTCGCCGATCCACAGCATGTGGGCCGAGGTGTCGAACCATTCGCCGGTCGAGCCGTCCAGGCGCGTCAGGGCGCTCTCGACGTTCAGCAGCAGGGCTTCGTGGCTGGTGAAGACCTCGACGCGCGACAGGTCGGGATGCGTCTCGGGCGTGACGCCGACCGCCTCCATGAAGGCCAGGGCCTCGGTGATCTTGTCAGCCAGTTCGCGGTAGGCCGCGCCCGCGCCGTCGTCGGCGAAGCCCAGCGTCCAGCGATGGATGTTGTAGAGATCGGCATACCCCCGCCCGCAAAGGCGCGCAGCAGGTTCAGCGTCGAGGCCGACTGGTTATAGGCGCGGATCAGGCGCCGCGGGTCGGGCGTGCGCTCTTCCGGGGTGAAGCCCATGCCGTTGATGATGTCGCCGCGATAGGACGGCAGCTCGACCCCGCCGATCTCCTCGACCGGGGACGAGCGCGGCTTGGCGAACTGGCCGGCGATGCGGCCTACCTTCACCACCGGCTTGCGGCCGGCGAAGGTCAGGACAACCGCCATCTGCAGGATCAGGCGGAAGGTGTCGCGGATGTTGTCGGTCGAGAACTCCTTGAAGCTCTCGGCGCAGTCGCCGCCCTGCAGCAGGAAGGCGTCTCCCGCCTCGACCTGGGCCAGATGGCTGGTGAGCTTGCGCGCCTCGCCCGCAAAGACCAGGGGCGGCATCGCGCGCAGCTCGTCTTCGACGCGCGCCAGTTCGGCGGCGTCCGGATAGTCCGTCGGCATATGCAGGACGGGCTTGTTTCTCCAGGATTCGGGGGTCCAGCGCTTACTCATTTCGCCAAGATAGGCTTTTCCCCGACCCGGACAACAAAGCTAGCGCGAAATCAGTCGATCAGCGGTTTCCATGCCTCAGCGGCGGACAGCGGCTCGAACAAGGCCTCGATCTGGGCGTCGGAAACCGAAGAAAGCTCGGCGGGCGACCACTTCGGCGCATTGTCCTTATCGATGATGACGGCGCGCACGCCTTCCTGGAAGTCATGGGTCTGAACCACGCGGCCGCCCAGGGCGTATTCCATCGCCATGTTGTCGGCGAAGTCGGTCAGCGTCGCGCCAGTGCGGATTTGGCGCAGCGACACCTTCAGCGACTGCGGCGACTTGGTCTTCAGAATATCCAGTTGCTTCAGCGCCCACTCCGAACCGTCGGCCTGAAGCGCGGCGACGATCTCCTCGACCGTGTCGAAGGCGAACAGGCGGTCGATGGCTTCGCGGTGCGCGGCCAGCGGCGACGGCCCGGCGTCTGCGGCGACGCGGTCCGCGACCGCTTTCGGGTCGGCAGGCGTGGCCAGCAGTTCGGCCTTGAACGCCTCGACGGCCTCCGACGCGACGAAGTGCGTATGGATATCCAGCGCCACCGTATCCGCCGCCTTCAGCCGCGCGCCGGTCAGCGCCAGCCAGACGCCCGTCTGGCCTGGCAGGCGCGGCAGGAACCAGCCGCCGCCCACGTCGGGGAACAGGCCGATGCCGGTCTCGGGCATGGCGTAGGTGGTGCGCTCGGTGGCGATGCGGACGTCGGCGGGTTCGCTGATGCCCACGCCGCCGCCCATGACGATGCCGTCCACCACCGCCGTGATGGGCTTGGGATAGACGAACATCAGATGGTTCAGCTGATACTCGGCCTTGAAGAAGGCCCTGGCCTCTGACGCGTCCCCCGCCCCGCTCTCGGCGATCATGCGGATGTCGCCCCCGGCGCAGAAGCCGCGCTCGCCCGCGTGGTCGATCAGCACCGAGGCCACGGCGGCGTCGTCCCGCCACGCCAGCAGCGCCTCGATCATCGCCTCGCACATGCCCCGGTTCAGCGCATGGATCGCCTTGGGCCGGTTCAGGGTGATGCGGCCGACGCCGTTTTCGATGCGGGTGATGACTTCTTCCATGATCACGGGGGCTTCGCTCATTTCGCCAGCTCCCGCGCGATGATCACCCGCATGATCTCGTTCGTGCCTTCCAGAATGCGGTGCACCCGCAGGTCGCGCACGATCCGCTCCAGCGGATAGTCCTTCAGATAACCGTAGCCGCCGTGCAGTTGCAGCGCCTGGTCGGCGATCTGGAAGCAGGCGTCGGTCGTCAGGCGCTTGGCCATGGCGCACCACTTGGTTTTCTCGGGGTGGCCGGTGTCGATAGCCCAGGCGCCGCGCAGAACCATTAGGCGGGCGGCCTCCAGATCCGTGGCCATGTCCGCCAGCTCGAACTGGGTGTTCTGGAACTGGCCGATGGCCTGACCGAACTGCTTGCGGCCGGCGACGTATTCCTGCGCCGTCTCCAGCGCCAGACGCGCCCCGCCCAGCGAGCAGGCGGCGATGTTCAGACGCCCGCCGTCCAGACCGGCCATGGCGTATTTGAAGCCCGCGCCTTCCTCGCCCACCAGATTGGCGACCGGCACGCGGCAGTCGTCAAAGCTGACCACGGCGGTCGGCTGGGCGTTCCAGCCCATCTTCTTCTCATTGGCCCCGAACGACAGGCCGGGCGTGCCCGCCTCGACCACCAGGGTCGAGATGCCCTTCGGCCCCTCCCCGCCCGTGCGGACCATGACGACATAGACGTCCGACGTTCCGGCGCCGGAAATGAAGGCCTTGGAGCCGTTCAGCACATAGTGGTCGCCGTCGCGCACCGCCGTCGTCCGCAGCGCCGCCGCGTCCGAGCCCGAGCCCGGCTCGGTCAGGCAGTAGCTGGCGATCTTCTCCATCCCGACCAGCGACGGCACGAAGCGCGCCCGCAGTTCGTCGGAACCGAACTTATCGATCATCCACGTCGCCATGTTGTGGATCGAGATGAAGGCCGCCGTCGCCACATCGCCGCGCGACAGTTCTTCAAAAATCAGCGCCGCCTCGACCCGGCCCAGACCCATGCCGCCGTGTTCCTCGCCCGTATAGATGCCGGCGAAGCCCATTTCGGCCGCGGCCTTCAGCACGTCGACGGGGAAATGCTTGTCCTCGTCCCAGCGGGCCGAGTGCGGAGCCAGTTCGGCCTCAGCGAAGGCGCGGGCCGCGTCCTGAATGGCGCGTTGATCGTCGGTGAGGGCGAAGTCCATGAAAGCTCCCGCATTACAAGCCTGCCCTCTGACGGGGCGTTCGGGGCGCTTCTAACGGCTGGCGGCGCGCGCGTCACCTTGCTGTCGGCGCCTGCTCAAGATTTCCGCTCATCCCGGCGGACGCCGGGATCCAGTACTTTGGCTTCAAACCTACCCATTCAAGTTCATGCTATGGCGCCCTCAATGTCAGCGATGCGCGCGTGGCGCTCACTGGGTCCCGGCGTCCGCCGGGATGAGCGGAGAGAAAGGGTGTTCGCCCGCTTGGACAGTTCGTCTTTTGCCTCTCCCCCGGTTTGTTTTAAGCCCCGCCCATGACCATGCCCTTCCAGCCCGCCGCCTTTCCCTACGCCCGCCCGCGTCGCCTGCGTTCGCAGCCCTGGGTGCGCCGTCTGGTCGCCGAGACGACCCTGACGCCGGCCGATCTGATCTGGCCGCTGATCGTCCACGACGGCCCGGAAGACCGTCAGCCGGTCGCCTCCATGCCGGGCGTCTTCCGCCTGTCGCCCAAGGAAGCCGCCAAGGCCGCCGTCGAGGCTCGCGACCTGGGCATCCCGATGGTCGCCCTGTTCCCCAATGTGAACGGCGGCCTGAAGGACAATGTGGGCGCCGCCGCCAGCGATCCGGACGGCCTGATCCCCGACTGCATCCGCGCTATCAAGGACGCCGCGCCCGAGATCGGCGTTATGACCGACGTGGCTCTGGACTGCTACACCGACCACGGCCACGACGGCGTTCTGGAGAACGGCCGCATCGTCAACGACCCGACCTTGGAGCGGCTGGCCGAACAGGCCTTCATCCACGCCCACGCCGGCGCCGACGCCGTGGCGCCGTCCGACATGATGGACGGCCGCGTCCAGGCTATCCGCGAGGCGCTGGAGGCCAATGGCCTTAGCGACACCCTGATCATCAGCTATGCGGCCAAATACGCCTCGGCCTTCTATGGCCCCTATCGCGACGCGGTCGGCTCGTCCAAGTCGCTGACCGGCGACAAGAAGACCTATCAGATGGACTTCGCCAACGCCGAAGAGGCCCTGCGCGAAGTGGCGATGGACCTGTCGGAAGGCGCCGACGCCCTGATCGTCAAGCCGGGCCTGCCCTATCTGGATATCGTCCGGCTGGTGTCCCAGACCTTCAAGGTGCCGACCTTCGCCTATCAGGTGTCCGGCGAGTACGCGATGATGCAGGCCGCCTTCGCCAACGGCTGGCTGGACCCGGACCGCGCCATCCTGGAAAGCCTGCACGCCTTCAAGCGCGCGGGGGCATCCGGCGTCATCAGCTACTTCGCGCCGCAAGCCGCGCGGATGATGGGCTGATCTTTTCCTTCTCCCCTTGTGGGAGAAGGTGGGCCCGAAGGGCTCGGATGAGGGGTGTTGGCGGGCGGTATGAAGCGGGAAACGCGAGCGCGTGTCTTCGCACCCTCATCCGTCTGGCTCCGCCATCCACCTTCTCCCACAAGGGGAGAAGGAAGCGTCACGCCGTCGGATCGACCGCCTTGCCGTACTTGCCTCGGAAATAGGTCAGAGCATCCCCCGGCCGCGTATCGAACGCCTCGACCCGGCCGACGATAACCAGATGATCGCCCATGACGATGCGGTCGTGGGTCCGGCAGGTGAGACGCGTCACGGCGTTCCGCAGGCGCGGCGGCTCCGGGTCGTCCACCGCGAACTCATCGTCCGACAGGCGGCACGCGCCCCAGGCGAAGCGGTCGGACATGGCCTTGTCCTCGACCGGCAGCATATGGACGGCGAACCGCTCCGCGCCGGCGAAGGCGTCGTGGCGGTCGGATTTGACGTCCATGCACCACAGCACCAGGGGCGGGTCCAGCGAGACGGAGGTGAAGCTGTTCACCGTGATCCCCAACGGCCCGTCGCCCGTATGGGCCGTCACCACGCACACGCCCGTCGCAAACCCGCCCAGCGCCCGACGATAGGCGCGAGGATCGAAATCAGCGGCGGGAGAAGCGGACGCATTGGTCATGGCCATCAGCTAGGCCGTGAAGTCCGCATCGGCAAGGGCGCGGCGCGCCGCCGCAGTTCGCCGCAACCGCTTCTTAAGCCCCGCATGGGATGTAAGGCGAACGAACACGGTTAAGACGGACCCGCCCCCATGGCGCTGAACGATCGCCCGATCCTGATCAAGAAGGTGAAAAAGGTTTCCGGCGGCGGGCACCACGGCGGCGCGTGGAAGGTGGCCTATGCCGACTTCGTCACCGCCATGATGGCCTTCTTCCTGCTGATGTGGCTAATCAACACGACCGACCCGGAACAGAAACGCGGCATCGCCGAATACTTCGCCCCGGCCAGCGTATCCGCCTCCACTTCGGGCTCGGGCGGTATCCTCGGCGGCACGTCGCTGGGCGATTCCGAAGGGGCCAAGGGCGCCGGCTCCAACGCCGTGATTGAACAACTGGCCCCGGCCGCGCCCGACGCCCCCAGGACGCTGGCCAGAATCCCAACCTGGCCTCGGCCAGCGAAGCCGCCCTGCGCGCCGAGATCGCCCGGCGCGAGGCCGCCGACTTCGCCAGCGCCGCCGAATCCCTGCGCCAGGCCATGCAATCCATGCCGGAACTGGCCGAGCTGTCGAAACAGCTGATCATCGATCAGACGCCCGAAGGCCTGCGCATCCAGCTGGTCGATCAGGAAGGCCGCTCGATGTTCGAGAACGGCTCGGCCCGCCCCAACCCGCGCGCCCAGTTGCTGCTGCGCGCGGTGGCCAAGGTCATCAACCAGCTCCCCAATCGCATCTCCATCACCGGCCACACCAGCGCCGTCGCCGGCTCCAGCCGCGCCAGCAGCCCCGGCGACTGGCCCCTGTCCTCGGCCCGCGCCGACGCCTCGCGCCTGACGCTGCAAAGCGCGGGGGTGAACGCCGACCGCGTCTATTCCGTGGCGGGCAAGGCGGGCTCCGATCCCCTTTATCCCGACGACCCGTCGCTGGCGGGCAACCGCCGCATCGCCATAGTCCTGCTGCGCGAAGCGCCGGTCCTGCCCATGGACACCAGCCTGTGACAAAGCGCGGCGAGACGCCCGCCGCGCGAAGAAGGCTTGCGAAATCGGCTGGTTGCGCGCCAAATCAGGACATGAGCCGCGCGTACCCATCCAGCCCCTATGCGGGCGCTGACACCGTCACGGAGCGACAGCCGTGACCCAGCACTTCTTCTCGCGCCAGCTCCGCTTCTTCATGACGGCCAGCGCCCCTTGCCCTTACCTGCCGGGCAAGTTCGAGCGGAAGGTCTTCGCCAACCTGCCGTTCAGCGACGGGGCGGACGTCAACGACGCCCTGACCCAGGCTGGCTTCCGTCGCAGCCAGAACATCGCCTATCGCCCCGCCTGCGAGGCCTGTGCGGCGTGCGTTTCGGTGCGGATTCCGGTGGCGGATTTCGAACCCTCTCGCTCGCGCCGCCGCATCCTGGCGCGCAACGGGGACCTCTCGCGCGGTCTGGTCGAAGCCGAGGCGACGACGGAGCAGTTCGACCTGCTGCAACGCTATCTGAACGCCCGCCACCCCGGCGGGGGATGAGCGACATGGGCTGGTCCGACTATGTTTCCATGGTCGAGGACACGGCCGTTCGCACCCATCTGATCGAATACCGCCTGCCCAGCGAAGACGACGGCCCCGGCCGTCTGGTCGGCGTCTGCCTGACCGACCTGCTGCATGACGGGCTGTCCATGGTCTACAGCTTCTTCGACCCGGATCTGGAGCGCCGCAGCCTGGGCCGCTTCGCCATTCTGGATCACCTGCAGCAGGCCGAGACGGTGGGGTTGCCCTATGTCTATCTCGGCTACTGGGTCCAGGGCTCGCCCAAGATGGACTACAAGGCCGAGTTCCGCCCGCTGGAGGCCCTGCGGCCGTGGGGCTGGGAGCGGTTTTAAAGCCGCACCTTCCTTCTCCCCTTGTGGGAGAAGGTGGCTGGCGAAGCCAGACGGATGAGGGGTGTCAGCGCCCCGTATCCAATGAAATCTAATTGTCAGAGCGCAACGGCCCGCCGCCGCGCCGACACCCCTCATCCGCCCCTGACGGGCCACCTTCTCCCACAAGGGGAGAAGGAAAACCTACGTCGTCGGCACCGCCGTGCCCGTGGCTTGGGACGCTCCGCCCCAGGGGCCATCATCACGGCCGCCAGCGAACTGCACCAGCGCGGCGATACGCTTCTCGATCGGCGGGTGCGTGGCGAAAAGGCCCGAGAACCCCGTCTTCTCGGCCGTATTGTCCAGGAACATCCCGCGCAGTTCGTCCGGCGCCTCAAGCTTTGACTGACCCGACACCTTCCTCAGCGCCGAGATCATCGCGTCCGGGTTCTTGGTCAGCTCCACCGCCCCCGCATCCGCCACATACTCACGCGTCCGCGACAGGGTCATGCGGATGACGGCGGCCAGACCAAAGCCGATCACCCCGATGGCCAGGCCGATCAGGATCAGCGGCATGGCGTTCTTGTTGTCCCGCCCGCGCACGCCGCGCATGTAGAACAGGCTGCGGAACACCAGTTCGGCGATCACGCTGATGATGCCGGCAAAGATCGAGGCGATCACCATGGTCCGCACGTCCTTGTTGATGACGTGGGTCAGTTCGTGGGCCAGGACGCACTCCATCTCGTCCCGGCTCAGGGTCTGCATCAGGCCGCGCGTGACGGTGACGCTGTAGTTGCCCTCATGCAGGCCTGACGCATAGGCGTTCAGCGACGGGCTCTCGATGATGCGCAGGGTCGGCGTCTTCATCCCGCGCGAGATCGCCAGATTCTCCAGCAGGTTATAGAGTTCCGGCTCGACCCGGCGCTCGACCTTGCGCGCCCCGGTCATGACGTCGATCATCATCTGATTGCCGAAATAGGCGATGACGAACCAGATCGCCGCGGCGATGGCGGCGAAAGGCACGGTCCAGCCCAGCATGGAGGCCGCCAGCGCCAGGTCCTGGCCCAGATCGCCGCCCGAGTTGGGCAGCAGGCCGAACCCCATCATCAGCACCTGAACGCCGAACAATATGCCGACCAGCAGCACCGGGAACCCGGCCAGCAGGATCGCTGACCGGGCGTTGTTCTGCCAGATGTGGGTCTTGAGGCCGACGGCCTGACCGAAAACCGCCATTGGGGCTTAGAACTGCACCGTCGGCGGCGCGGCGTTCAGACCGGCGCGCTCGCTCTCGCCCACGTCAAAGAAGGGCTTGTCGACGCCAAAGCCGAACATCCCGGCGAACAGGACGGTCGGGAACTGGCGGCGCACGGCGTTGAACTCGCTGACCGCATTGTTGAAGAAGCGGCGCGCGGCGGCCAGCTTGTTCTCGATGTCCGACAGGTCCATCTGAAGTTGCTGGAAGTTGGCGTTGGCCTTCAGGTCAGGATAGGCCTCAGACACGGCGAACAGGCGGCCCAACGTCGCCGTCAGCATGTTCTCGGCCTGCACCTTTTCATCGACGGTGCGCGCCCCGCAGCGGCGGCGCGCGCCTGGGTGACGGCGTCCAGGGTGCCGCGCTCATGCGTGGCGTAACCCTTCACCGTCTCCACCAGATTGGGGATCAGGTCCTGACGCTGCTTCAGCTGCACGTCGATATCGGCGAACGACTGGTTCGCCGTCTGATCCAGCTTCACCAGCCGGTTGTAGGCGCCGACCACGACGAACAGCAGAATGGCGACGATGACGCCGATGATGATCAGGGTGATCATTGAGCCTCCTCCGAAAGAAGGGCGGAGTATGGGGTGCGATCCCGCCCCAACCAATGAATTCGCCGTCACCTCTCCTCCCCATGCAATGGGGAGGTGGCGCGGAGCCGAAGGCGACGTGACGGAGGGGCGTCTTGGTTCCGCGGTCCCCCTCCCCACAAAGTGGGAAGGAAAGACGCGCACCAACCTTCTCCCTCCCCGTCCCGGGGAGGGTTGCTGAGCCCGAAAGGGCGAAGCCGGGTGGGGACGGCAAGGCTATTCAAGCGCACCCTGATCACCAAGCCCTCCCCACCCGGTCGCTGCGCGACCCCCTCCCCGGGACGGGGAGGGAGACAGGGATCAGCGGAATTTCCTTAGCCCGCGCGGACCCTGCCGCCCGGCCCCGGCGCGCTTGCCCAGCCAGTCCTTCCAGTCCGGCCAGTTGCGGCGGCGGCCGCCGCCATCGACCCATTCCGGTCCCTGCTCGGCGTTGAACACCGTCACATCGGCCAGGCCGCCCTGCTTGTAGTTCTGCAGCTTCACGCCCTTGCCCCGGCCCATTTCGGGAAGTTCGGCCAGGGTGAAGACCAGCGTCTTGATGTTCTCGCCGATGACGGCGACGTGGTCGGCCTGCGGGTTCGAAGGCACGCGCAGCATGGCCAGCATCTCGCCGTTCAGCACCTGCTTGCCGCCGCGCTTCTGCGCCAGAAGGTCGTTCTCGGGGGCCACGAAGCCGTAGCCGGCCTTCGACGCGATCAGCAGCTTGGCGCCCGGCTCATGCGCCACGACGTTAATGATGTCGGCCTTCTCGTCCAGGTCGATCATCAGGCGCAACGGCTCGCCGTGGCCGCGCCCGGAGGCCAGCTTGTCGGCGCCGATGGTGAAGATGCGCCCGTCCGAGGCCCCGACCAGCAGCTTGTCCGTCGTGAAGGCGGGGATCAGGAAGCCCAGCTTGTCGCCTTCCTTGAACTTCAGCTCGGAGGGATCGTCGACCTTGCCCTTGGCGGCGCGGATCCAGCCGCGATCCGACAGGATGACGGTGATGGCTTCGCGCGGGATGAAGGCTTCCGGCGCAACGAAGGCCGAGGCGTCGACCGCCTCTCCGATCACGGTGCGGCGCGGCGAGATCAAGGCCTTGCGCACGGCCTCAAGCTCCTTGCCGATCGCCTTCCACTGTTTCGCCTCGGAGGACGTCAGCGCCTGCAACGCTGCAAGTTCTTCCGACAGCTCCTTGAATTCCTTCTCGATCGTCATCTCTTCGAGGCGGGCCAGCTGACGCAGGCGGGTGTCGAGGATGAAGTCGGCCTGAAGCTCGCTCAGCCCGAAGGTCGCGATCAGGGCCGCCTTGGGCTGTTCTTCCTCGCGGACGATGCGGATGACCTCGTCCAGGTTCAGGAAGACGATGCGCAGGCCTTCCAACAGGTGCAGGCGCTTCTCGACGCGGGCGATGCGCCACTGGCTGCGGCGGTTCAGCACTACCCGGCGGTGATCCAGGAAGGCCCACAGGCATTCCTTCAGCCCCATGACGCGCGGCGTGCCGGTAGCGTCCAGCACGTTCATGTTGATGGGGAAGCGCACCTCGAGATCGGACAGCTTGAACAGGCTTTCCATCAGCATTTCAGGCTCGATGGTGCGGTTCTTCGGTTCGAGGATGAGGCGGATGTCTTCGGCCGACTCGTCGCGCACATCGCCCAGCAAGGGCGCCTTCTTGCTCTCGATCAGATCCGCCAGCGCCTCGATCAGGCGCGACTTCTGCACCTGGTACGGCATCTCGGTGACGACGATCTGATAGGCGCCGCGATCAAGCTTTTCCTCGACCCACTTGGCGCGCAGGCGCACGCCGCCGCGGCCCGTCTCATAAGCGTCCAGAATGGCGGCCTGGCTCTCGACCGACACGCCGCCGGTGGGGAAGTCCGGTCCCGGCACGATCTGCATCAGGTCGACCGTCGTCGCGTCCGGCCGCTCCAGCAGCAACTGGCAGGCGTCGATCAGTTCGCCGACGTTATGCGGCGGGATCGAGGTCGCCATGCCCACGGCGATGCCCGACGAGCCGTTGGCCAGCAGGTTAGGGAAGCCCGCCGGCAGAACAACAGGCTCCTCGTCCTGATCGTCATAGGTGGGGCGGAAGTCGACGGCGTCCTGATCGATGCCGTCCAGCAGCAGGACGGCGGCGGGCGTCAGCTTGCACTCGGTATAGCGCATGGCCGCCGCGCTATCGCCGTCGATGTTGCCGAAGTTCCCCTGCCCGTCCACCAGCGGATAGCGCTGGGCGAAGTCCTGAGCCAGACGGACCAGCGCCTCATAGATAGAGGCGTCGCCGTGCGGGTGATAGCCGCCCATGACCTCGCCGACGACCTTGGCGCATTTACGCGCCGCCGCCTGCGGGTTCAGCCGCATCTGGTGCATGGCGTACATGATGCGCCGATGCACCGGCTTGAAGCCGTCGCGCACGTCGGGCAACGCCCGGTTGGTGATGGTCGACAGGGCGTAGGCCAGATAGCGGCGCGACAGCGCCTCGCCCATCGGTTCTTCGACGATGCGGCCGCCGTCGGGCGTCGGGGTGTGGATGGTCATACGACTTCGAATCAATGATCGGACGAGGAAAGTCTAGCGCAGCGGAGGCCTGACGCCGGGATTGTCCGCGCCTAACTGTGCAGAAACGCGCGAAGGGGCTTTGACGCGGGCAGGCGCTACAGCCGCCCAGCCTCGCCCAGCTTGTCGATCATCCAGACGCGGGCAGGCGGCAGCGGCCGGTTCAGGGCGTGGAAGACGAACTGCTCGAGGAAATGCCCTGTCAGCTCCAGCCCCGCCTTCACGTCGCCCGCGCCCAGCCCCGCCTGCGCGCCCAGCATGAAGGGCGGCAGGACCAGCAGCTTGTCGGCGTAGGGCGCGCCCGCCTCGCGGCTGACGGCGCGGCCGGTGCGGGGGCTGACCCAGACCAGATCGTCCATCGACCCCGTGGAGGCGCACCGCGACAGATCGAGACCAAAGCCCAAATCCTCCAGCAATCCGGCCTCGAACCGCACGAAAATGGCGGGCCAGACCTCGGGCATGGCGAAGGCCGTCATCAGCGCCTCGAAAGCATAGAAGGCGCCGGGATGCGGCTCTCGTTCCGGCAGGGCGCCCTGCGCCACCGCAGCGGCGGCGCTCAGCCCGGTCAGGGCCAGCGGATCGTCGAACAGGGCGGCCGGCCCTTCGCCCACGGGCTCCAACCGCGCCGAACCCAGTTGATCCGAGGTTCGCGACCTCAGATCCGCCACGACCCGTGCGCCCGGCTGAAGGAAGGGCCGCATCTTGCGCGAGGCCCCGCCTGCGACATAGGCGGCGCGGCGGCCATGCCGCTCAGTCAGCAGATCGACCACCGCCCCCGTGTCGCCATGCGCCCGCGCCGACAGCACGAAGGCGTCGTCCTGAACCTCCATCAGTCGGCCTTGATGGCGTCGACGACGGCGCGCGCCCGGTCGTTCGGCACGGCGAAGCTGAGGACGTACTGCTCGATCTTCCAGCCGTCGTCGGTCAGGCGCAGCACGCCCGAACCGCGCGTAGTCCCATAAGCGTCGTTGTCCAGCACCTCGTCGAACCAGGCGACGCAGCGGCAATCGATCGGAGCGATGGTCACGGTTCGCGCGGTTGGGCGATAGGTCCAGCCACGCCCTTGCGAGAAGTAGGGCATGGCGTAGGCGCGGAACTCCGGCAGGGTCCAGCGCTCAGCCGCATCCGTGCCGATGAAGCGCGCGTCCGGCGTGAAGGTCGCGAAGTAGGCCTCGCCGTCCGCGACGGAGGCGGCGGCGTGCATGGCGTCCAGCGTCCGCTCGATCGGCGCGGTCTCGGCAGGCGCGGCGGACAGTTGAAGCATCATCAGGGCGGCGGTGATCATGGCTTTGTTCTAGTCCTGTTCCGTCCGTGGGGGAAGCACGGCTCGCCTCGTCGCATTCCTGATCCGTCCCCGCCTGCTGACGCCTTTGTGATCACAGACTGTTACGACCAAAGCCGTATTGGAATCAGGGTGATGCGGCGCCTATGTCCGCTTCGTTTTCCGAGCCCTTCCCGGCTCCAGTCGTCAGGTTTGCGATGTCCCGCGTCCGTAACGCCGCCCTCAAGTCGAAGATCATGTCCGCGCAGGACGCCGCCGCCCTGATCCCGGCGAACTCGACCGTGGGCATGAGCGGCTTCACCGGCTCGGGCTATCCCAAGGTCGTGCCGATGGCTCTGGCCGAACGGATCGAGGCCGAGCACGCGGCCGGCAATCCGTTCCGGCTCAAGGTCTGGACCGGCGCCTCGACCGGGCCTGAGCTCGACGGCGCCCTGGCCAAGGCGGACGGCATCGAGTTCCGCCTGCCCTACAACTCAGACCCCATCGCCCGCGAGAAGATCAACAAGGGCGAGATGGAATACCTCGACATGCACCTGTCGCAGGTGGCGCCTGTGGCCTGGCAGGGCTTCCTGGGGCCGTTGGAGACGGCGGTGGTCGAGGTGTCGGGCATCCGGGAAGACGGCGCCCTGATCCCCTCCTCCTCCATCGGCAACAACAAGACCTGGCTGGACCGCGCCGACCGCATCATCCTTGAGGTCAACAGCTGGCAGAATGCGGCGCTGGAAGGGATGCACGACATCTACTACGGCACCGCCCTGCCGCCGAACCGGGTGCCGATCCCTCTGACCAAGCCGACCGACCTGATCGGCGAGACGGTCTTCCGCGTCGATCCGTCCAAGATCGCCGCCATCGTCGAGACCGACAGCCCCGACCGCAACCTGCCCTTCGCCGCGCCGGACGCCAGCGCCAACGCCATCGCCGGCCACCTGATCGAGTTCCTGCAGCATGAGGTGAAGGTCGGGCGCCTGCCCGCTCATCTGCTGCCGCTGCAATCGGGCGTGGGCAATGTCGCCAACGCCGTGCTGGCCGGACTTCAGGATAGCCCCTTCGAGAACCTGACCGCCTATACGGAGGTGCTGCAGGACGGGATGCTGGACCTGCTGGACTCGGGCAAGCTGACGGTCGCCTCGGCCACCGCCTTCTCGCTCAGCCCCGAAGCCGCCGCCGATCTGAACAGCCGCATGGAGCAGTTCCGCGGCAAGATCATCCTGCGCCCGCAGGAGATCTCGAACCACCCAGAGATCATCCGCCGTCTGGGCTGCATCGCCATGAACGGTCTGATCGAGGCCGACATCTACGGCAACGTCAACTCGACCCACGTCATGGGCTCGCGCATCCAGAACGGCATCGGCGGTTCGGGCGACTTTGCGCGCAACGCCTACATCTCCTGCTTCGTCACGCCGTCGACGGCCAAGGGCGGCAAGATCTCGGCCATCGTCCCCATGGCCAGCCACGTCGACCACATCACCCAGGACGTGCAGGTCATCGTCACGGAGCAAGGCCTGGCCGACCTGCGCGGCCTGTCGCCCAAGCAACGCGCGCGGGTCATCATCGCCAACTGCGCCCACCCCGACTATCGCGACGCGCTGGCCGACTACTACGCCCGCGCCATGAAGGGCTCATACGGCCTGCAGTCGCCGCACCTGCTGACCGAGGCCCTGTCATGGCACCAGCGCTATATCGAAACGGGGTCGATGAAGCCGTGACCGCCTCTACTCCCCACTTCGTGGGGAGGGGGACCGCGTAGCGGTGGAGGGGCTTAATCACGGCGCAACCAAGCGGCCCCTCCGTCTCGGCGGCTATCGCTGCCGATCCACCTTCCCATGAAATGGGGAGGAGAAACCCGCACCTCAGCGGCTCAGCGCGGCCGGGACCGGACGACCGAGAGCCTCGGCCATCGCCTGCTGATTGATCAGCAGCACCAGATCGCGCAGGTGGTAGTTGTTGGACAGCACCACCACCGTCACCTGCTCGTCCGGCTGATAGGACACCAGGTTGCGGAAACCCGCCCAACTGCCGGTGTGATAGATCTGGCGATCGCTGAACGGCGCCGAGGTCCGCTCGCCCAGGGCGCTGACATAGAGGCCATAGCCATAGGCCCGGTGCGGTCCGCGCCGCTCAGGCATGTCGTCGGGCGCGTGGTCGGCGATCAGGTCGGCATAGGCCTTGCGGCTCAGCACATGGCCCTGATGCAGGCCGCGGTTCCAGGCCAGCATGTCGTCCAGCGTCGAATACAGCGCCCCTGCCCCCGCCACGATGCTGACGTTGGCGATCGGCTGCGGCGTCAGCCCGGCCGGGAACAGGCCGTAGCCCATGGCCAGGCCCTGAGCATCGTCGTGCACGTCAGACCCGGTATCCTTCATGCCTAGCGGCCGGAGGATGGACTTCTCCAGATAGTCTTCGAACGTCTGGCCGCTGGCCTTGGCCACGATTACGGCGGCCAGATTGAAGGCGGCGTTGTTGTAGCGGACCTTGGTCCCCGGCTCGAACTGCAGGCCATAGCGGGCCGAGGCCTCGGTCAGCTCCTGCGGCGTGCGATGGGTGACGCGAATACGCCCCCATTCGGCCTGAGCCATCAGGTCTGGAATGCCCGAGGTGTGCGACAGCAGGTGGTGAATGCGCAGCGGCGCCCATGCGGCGGGGCACGGCTCAATCCATTTGCAGACGGGATCGTCAACCGACAGCTTGCCCTCGTCCTGAAGCTTCAGGACAGCGACGGCCGTGAACTGCTTGGACACCGAGGCCAGGCGGAAACGGGTGTCCAGGGCGAACGGCGTGTCCTGCTCATAGTTCGCCTTGCCGTAGACCTGGCGGAATAGCACCTGATCGCCCTTGGACACGAGCACGGCGCCGGTGAACTGCTTGGCCGCGGCCAGGCGATCCAGTCGTTCCTTCAACTGCGGCAGGGCCTCGACCACCTCGACCGGCGGGCGCTTCGGCGCAGCCGGTTGGTTGACGACCGCCGCCTGGGTCTCAGGCGCAACGGCGTTGAGGAACCACGCGCCCGCCCCGGCCGATATCAGGCCGGCCGCGACGAGCGAGCCGAGAAACCAGGGCCTGCCGCCCGCAGTCTTGGGAACGATGAACACGAGACTAGACGTCAAACTCCAGGCCGAACTGGGCGTACAATGCCTTTGAGTCTTGCCATTTGGGATCGACTTTGACGGTCAAAAACAGGTGAACGGGCCGATCCAGGATCTCGATCAGCTCCTCGCGCGCCTTCTGACCGATCCATTTCAGGGTCTGGCCGCCCTTGCCCAGGACGATCGGGCGCTGGCTTTCCCGCTCGACATAAATGGTCTGTTCGATGCGGGCCGAACCGTCGGCGCGGTCCTCGAAGCTGGTCGTCTCGACCGCCGCCGAATAGGGCAGCTCCTCGTGGACGCGCAGATAGACCTTCTCGCGCGTGATCTCGGCGGCCAGCACGCGCAGGGGCACGTCCGCCGACTGGTCTTCGGGATAGAGCCACGGCCCCTCGGGCATGGCCATCGCCAGCCGCGTCATCAGATCGTCGACGCCGTCGCCGCTAAGGGCCGAGATCATGAAGACCTCGGAATAGACGCCCGTCTCGAACAGGCGCTGCGACAGGGCCAGCAGCGTATCGCGGCGCATCCCGTCAATCTTGTTCAGCGCCAGGATGACCTTGGTGTCCGTCGCCTGCAGGTTGGCGATGATGGTCTCTGTGTCCTCGGCCGAGCGACGGTCCGCAGGTGTGCCTTCACGTCCTTCCGCGTCGATATGCGACTGGGCGTCGATCAGGTGCACGACCACATCGGCGTCCTGCGCTCCGCCCCAGGCCGAGGCGACCATGGCGCGATCCAGACGGCGGCGCGGCGTGAAGATGCCGGGCGTGTCCACCAGAACGATCTGGGCGTCGCCCTTGATGGCGATGCCGCGCACAGGAAAGCGCGTGGTTTGCACCTTCTGGGTGACGATCGAGACCTTGGAGCCCGTCAACCGGTTCACCAGCGTCGATTTGCCCGCATTGGGCGCGCCGATGATGGCGGCGAAGCCCGCGCGCTGGTTGCTGATCTCGGTGGTTTCGGGGTCTCGGTCAAATCACGCCTTCACGTTTCAAAAGAGCGACGGCGGCGGCCTTTTCCGCCTCCTGTCGCGAACGCCCTTGAGCTCGGGCGGGTTCATATCCTGTCACCGTCGCCTCGACCGTAAAGGTCGGCGCGTGGTCCGAACCGGTGCGCTGGACCACCGCATAGGTCGGCAGCGGACGGCCCTGGCCTTGCGCCCATTCCTGCAGGGCGGACTTGGGATTGGTGATGGCCGGCGCCGGGGCGCAGCCAGTTCCTCGGCCCAGGCGCGCTCGAACACGGCCTGCGCCGCGATCAGGCCGCCGTCGCGATAGACGGCCGCCAAGATCGCTTCAACAGCATCGGCGATGACTCCGGCCTTTCTGCGGCCGCCGGTCTTGGTCTCGCCGGGCGACAGGCGCAGGGCGTCGCCGACGCCCAGTCGCTCGCCTACGCGGGCGCAGGCGGTCTTATCCACCAGAGCGTGCAGACGGGCGGACAACTGCCCCTCGTCCGCCGCCGGAAACTCGTGCACCAGCCGGTCCGCGACCAGCAGGCCCAGCACCCGGTCGCCCAGGAATTCCAGACGCTCATTGTCGGCCGGAACCTGCGGCCCCGCGCCCTCGCCCACGCTGGAGTGGGTCAGGGCGCGTTCCAGAAGCTCAGGCTCGGCGAAAGCATGGCCAAGCCGACGACGCAGAGCCGCCACGGCCTCGGCGCGCACATTCGTGCGTCCGCCCGCCATCAGTCGAGGATCTTGAAGAACCGGCTGAAGCGCACGTTGGCGAACCAGCTGACCGGGTTGAACAACGAGGCGCCCGGCGTCCACGAGAACATGATGATCTCGGCCTTGCCGACCAGGTTCTCGGCCGGAACCATGCCCACGCCCGACGACATCTCGACGCGGCTGTCGATCGAGTTGTCGCGGTTGTCGCCCATCATGAAGTAGTGGCCGGCCGGGACCTCATACAGCGGCGTGTCGTCCAGTTCGTTGCCGGGGCCGAAGTCCTGGGTCATGAAGCTCTTGCCGCCGGGCAGGGTCTCGCGGACCTGGGTCACGGCGCGCGGGCCGAACATGTCCGCCATCTCGGCGCGGGTGACCACCACGTCCTGCACCGGCGCGCCGTTGATGTAGAGCTTGTTGGCGATCATCTGCACCTTGTCGCCCGGCAGGCCGATCACGCGCTTGATGTAGTCGGTCTTGTTGTCGCGCGGCAGCTTGAACACGGCGATGTCGCCGCGCGCGGGCTCGCGCCCCAGGATGCGGCCGTTGAACACCGGCGGGCTGAACGGGATCGAGTGCTTGGAATAGCCGTACGACCACTTCGACACGACGATGTAGTCGCCTTCGTACAGGTTCGGCTCCATCGAGGCCGACGGGATGGTGAAGGGCTGGAACAGCAGCACCCGCAGCACCAGCGCGATCAGCAGGGCGAAAACGACGGTCTTGATGATCTCGACCGTTTCGTTGCTCGCGGACTTTTCTTTCTTCACTCGCTTGGCCTTCCTGGAGCGCCGAGGCGCATAGATCGGGGTCTCGCTATCGAGAGCCTCGGGGTCGTCCCCGATGTCGAATGGCGCGTCGCCGTCATCGCTCCAGATCGGCCGTTGTTCAGCCGGATGAAGAGCTGGGTTGGCCGCTCCGCCGTTCGCCTTGGGGTCGTCGCTCATCGTCTGCTCGAATCCCCCGCCGAACGCGGGGTTTGAAGGTCGAGGCGTAGTCTCTGAAACGGCCGCGAGCAAGACTTTGGATGATGAAGGAACCGCAACCTTCGCGGCGGCGTCAGGCCTTGGGCAGGGCCTCGATCACCACGAAGGCGAGCGCATAGGGATGCTCGTCGCTAAGCGTCAGATGGATGCGCGCCTCATGACCTGCCGGGGTCAGGCGGGCCAGATGCTCGGCCGCGTGGCCGGTCAGGGCCAGGGTCGGCTGGCCGGACGGCAGGTTCACCACCCCCATGTCGCGCCAATAGACGTCGGAGCGCATCCCGGTGCCGAGCGCCTTGGCGCAGGCCTCCTTGGCCGCGAACCGCTTGGCGTAGCTCCACGCCGGGTCGGCCTTGCGGTCCGAGCGGGTGCGCTCCAGCTCGGTGAAAACCCGCTGTTTGAAACGGTCGCCGAACCGGTCCAGCGAGGCCTGAATGCGCCGAATGTCCGACAGATCGGCGCCGACGCCGATAATCACGACCCGGCTCCGGAAGTCGCCCCGAACGAGGCCTCGTCCATCGCCGCCCGCATCCGGCGGATGGCGGCGTCCAGCCCGACGAAGACCGCCTCGCCGATCAGGAAGTGGCCGATGTTCAGCTCGACGATCTCGGGAATGGCCAGGATCGACCCCGCCGTGGCGTAGTTCAGACCGTGGCCCGCATGGACCTCCAGCCCCAGAATATCCGCCTGAGCGGCGGCGGCGGCCAGGCGCTCGAACTCGGCTTCACGCTCGGCCGGATCGCCCAGCAGGCAATAGCGGCCGGTATGGAACTCGACCACCTGGGCGCCGACCGCGGCGGCGGCCTCGACCTGATCCTCGGACGGTTCGATGAACAGGCTGACGCGGATGCCGGCGTCCGACAGGGCCTTCACCACCGGGGCGATGCGGGCCTCATGACCGGCGACGGCCAGGCCGCCCTCGGTCGTCACTTCCTCGCGGCGTTCAGGCACCAGACAGGCGGCGTGCGGCGTGTGGCGCAGGGCGATGGCCAGCATCTCCTCCGTCACAGCCATCTCGAAGTTCAGCGGCTTGTCCGCGCGGCGGCACAGGGCCGTCAGCACGTCGATGTCGGCGTCGGTGATGTGGCGGCGATCCTCGCGCAGATGGGCGGTGATGCCGTCGGCTCCGGCCGCCAGCGCCGCATCGGCCGCGCGGGCCGGATCGGGATGAGCGCCCCCGCGCGCGTTACGAACCGTGGCGACGTGGTCGATATTGACGCCCAGACGAACCCGCTGACGCTTCATCCCGTTCTCTCTTCTCTACTTTGACCGTCTCTTTTATTTGGAAAGGCGGCGGCTGCCCGGATCCTCGACCGGCAGGGCGGCCAGTTCCGGCGGCAGGGCGTCGGCCGGATAGGCCGGCACTTCCATCGAAGCCAGGGCGATAAGGGGCACGCCCACATCGACCTTCCCGCCCGAACGGTCGACGATGCAGGCGGCGGCGACGACTTCGCCGCCCGCGTTCTGGATCGCGGCGATGCATTCGCGCGAGGAAAGCCCCGTGGTGACGATGTCCTCGACCATGACGATCTTCTCGCCCGGCTCGACCGAGAAGCCGCGACGCAGTTTGAACTCGCCGCCCTCGCGCTCGACGTACATGGAGCGGACGTTCAGGTGCTTGGCGGTCTCATAGCCGGGAATGATGCCGCCCACGGCGGGCGAGATCGCCGCATCGACCGGGCCGACCGTGGCGACGATCTTTTCCGCCAGCGCCTTGCACAGGCGCTCGCAGCGAGCCCCGTCCATGAAGACCAGGTTCTTCTGCAGGAAGACCGGGCTGTGCAGGCCGGACGAGAGGACGAAATGGCCTTCGCGCAGGGCGCCGGCGTCGCGGAATTCGTTGAGGACGTCTTCAGTGTTCATGAACGCCGTCCTTAGACCCTGTGACGACGCCCCTCAACCCACGCCCTATTTGATCTCGGCGTTGGGCTTCAGCCCGCCTTCCAGCAGCTTGGCCCAAACCGTCTCCGCGTCGTCGGCGAAGGCGAACAGGTCCATGTCCGAGGCCTTGACCATGCCGTGCTCGATCAGGGTGTCAAAGTTGACGACCGAGCGCCAATAGGCCTCGTCGAACAGGACGATGGGGATCGGCGGCGCCTTGCCGGTCTGGCGCAGGGTCAGGATCTCGAACAACTCGTCCAGGGTGCCGAAGCCGCCGGGGAAGACCACCAGCGCATTGGCCCGCATGGCCAGGTGCATCTTGCGCATGGCGAAGTAGTGGAACTGGAACGTCAGTTCCGGCGTCGACCACGGATTCGGGAACTGTTCGTGCGGCAGGGTGACGTTGAAGCCGATCGACGGCGCCCCGGCCTCGTGCGCGCCCTGGTTGGCGGCCTGCATGATGCCCGGCCCGCCGCCCGTGGCGATGACGTTGTCGCGCACCTCGCCCGGCTCGCCGCGGAAGGCGCCGCCGCGTTCAGAGGCGATGCGGCCAAACTGGCGAGCCTGTTCGTACCAATAGGCGTGGCGGCCGTCGCCGTTGGCGCCCACGCGGGCGCTGCCGAAGACGACGATGGTCGAGCGCACGCCCCAGGCCTTCAGCGCCTGCTCCGCCTTTTCATACTCCATCAGGAAGCGCACGCCGCGCATGGATTCGCCCAGCAGGAAGTCCTGATCCAGGGCGGCCAGACGATAGGAGGGCGAGGCCACCTGGGCCTCGTTGGCGAGTCTTTGTTGTTCGGGGGACATTTCGACCTTTGAGAAAATGGATAGCGTCGGCGCGGCTCAGCCGCGCGCGCGATCGACCGTATCGACGTAAGGGTTGGCCCTCAGCGCCGCAATGATCATGGTGGCGTGGCGGGCGTCCTCGACCTCCACATCGATGTCGACGTCGTAGAAGTCGTGCTGACGATGGGCCATCGACAGGTTCAGGATGTTGCCGCCCGCCTCGCCGATGATGGAGGCCACCTGTCCCAGCACGCCGCGCGTATTGGTCAGGGTGGCGTGCAGCTTGACCGATCCGACGGCGCTGCGCTCGGCCTGCGGCGTCCATTGCAGGTCCTGCCAGACAGAGTCGTCATCGGCGAAATCGGCCAGGGTCTGGCAGTCGATGGTGTGGACCGTCAGCCCCTTGTCCGGCTCAAGGATGCCGACGATTCGGTCTCCCGGAACCGGCGAGCAACACTGGCCGAAATGGATGCTGACGCCGGGCGTCAGCCCGCCGCCGCGCACGAACAGACGCGGCGATTCCTCGCCGATGCGCTTGCGCTCGGGTCCCGCCTTCAGCTGCCCCTTCAGCGCCGGGAACAGGGTCTCGGCCACGCGCGTCGCGGCCAGTCGGCCGCGACCGATAGCGTCGAACATGTCCTCTTCGGACGGCATGGCGAAGGTCTTCAGCACCTCCGTCAGCTTGACTTCGGCCAGCGACTTGCCCGCCCGCTCCAGCGTCTGCTCCAGCGTCGTCTTGCCCAGACGCACGAACTCTTCACGCTCGGAGGTGCGGATGTGGCGGCGAATGGCCGAGCGGGCCCGGCCCGTGACCGTCAGACTGCGCCAGTCGGTGGGGACTTCCCGCTTGGTCCCGCGAATGATCTCGACCACGTCGCCGTTCTGAAGCGCCGTGCGCATGGGCTTCAGCTCGCCGTTGATCTTGACCCCCACGGCCGTGTCGCCGACCTCGGTGTGGACGGCATAGGCGAAGTCCAGCGGCATCCCGCCGCGCGGCAAGGTGATCAGCGTCCCCTTGGGCGTGAAGACGAAGACCTGGTCCAGGTACATCTCGAGCTTGGCGTGCTCGACCCAGTCCTCGCCCCCTCCCCGTGCTCGATCACCTGAACCAGATGGCGCAGGTTCAGCAGGGGGTCGCGGCCGCCATCGGCTTCCATCGCCTCGCGGTCAAAGCCATAGGACTGGTTCTTGTAACGCCAGTGCGCCGCCACCCCGTCCTCTGCCACGCGGTCCATCGCCTCGGTGCGGATCTGCATCTCGATGCGCAGACCGCCCGGCCCGACCACCGTGGTGTGCAGCGAGCGGTAGTTGTTCGACTTGGGCGTCGAGATGAAGTCCTTGAACCGCTCCGGCACCATCGGCCAGGCGCGGTGGATGACGCCCAGGGCGCGGTAACAGTTGTCCTCGCTCTCCACGATGACGCGGAAGCCGTAGATGTCCGACAGGGACGAAAAGCCGACCGTCTTGCGCTGCAGCTTGCGCCAGATGGAATAGGGCGTCTTTTCCCGTCCCTTGACCCGCGCCTGCACGCCAGCTTCGGCCAGAACGCGCTCGATCTCGGGCGAGACGGCCTCGATGGCGCTGCCGTTCTCAAGCTTCAGGGCCTCCAGACGACGCTGGATGGCGACGCGGGCCGTGGCGTTCAGATGCTCGAACGCCAGTTCCTCCAGCTCGGCGGCGATGGAGTGGATGCCGATAGAACGGCCCAAAGGCGCATAGACTTCCAGCGTTTCGCGGCTGATGCGCTCGCGCTTCTCCGGCTTCACGAAGTGAAGGGTCCGCATGTTGTGCAGACGGTCGGCCAGCTTGACCAGCAGCACCCGCACGTCCTTGGAGATGGCCAGGATGAATTTGCGCAGGTTCTCGGCCTGGCGCGTGTGTTCGGCCTGAAGCTCCAGCCGCGACAGCTTGGTCACGCCCTCAACCAGGATGGCGATCTCCTCGCCGAACATGGCGGCGATATCGTCGCGGGTGGCGGAAGTGTCCTCGACCACGTCATGCAGCAGGGCGGTGACGATGGTCGCCGTGTCCAGCCGATAGTCGGTCAGAATCCCCGCGACCTGGATCGGATGGGCGAAATAAGGATCGCCCGAGGCCCGCAGCTGCGAGCCGTGCATCTTCATCGCATAGACATAGGCGCGGTTCAGCAGCGCCTCATCGGCGGTCGGGTCATAGGCCTTGACCGCCTCGATCAGTTCGAACTGGCGCATGATCGGTGCGCGCTTGGTATCAGACAATGCAGGGCCTTCAGACGACTTCGGCGCCGCCTCGGGAAGAGACGACGCCGATGTGTTGTCTTGCAGATTCGCGGCGGGGTCCATCGGCGTGTCCATCTGAGGCCGCGCCGTCCGCCTGGCTACCTTGGTGACCGGGTCGGTCGTCAGTAGCGCTCCTCCTGGCCCCCGTCGCGGTCGCTTTGCAGCGCACGGATCAGTTCGGCTTCGGCCATGTTCATGTGCTGCGGCTCGGCCAGCAGGGCCACGACTTCGGCTTCGTCCTCGGCCTCGGTGCGCTCATCGACGCGCTGCAGGGTGGTGATGATGTTCTCGCGCAGTTCTTCCGGCACGACGGTTTCGTCGGCCAGTTCGCGCAGGGCCACGACCGGGTTCTTGTCGTTGTCGCGGTCCAGCGTCAGCGCGGCGCCGTTGGCGATGTTGCGGGCGCGGTGGCCGGCCAGCAGAACCAGACCAAAGCGGTTCGGCACCTTTTCGATGCAGTCTTCGACAGTGACGCGGGCCATGAAAATCCTCTGGCGGCAGGGAGAACCGCACAAAATATAGGTTGAAAGCCGATTGTGCAACGCCGCGAAGGCGTCATTGAGGCGGATCGGCGTCCGTCATCCCTCCCCTCGCCCGACAGCCCGCCCCGCGTCAAGCCCTGTGCAGCGGGAAGGCGTCGCGCCCGACCGGCGCCGCCGCGGCCAGATCGCGCGCCATCCGGCCGCACACGGGGTGCCTCCACTCGGGCGCCAGCTCGGCCAGCGGTCCCATGACAAACAGCCGTTCAGCCGCGCGCGGGTGCGGCAGGATCAGCCCATCCAGGTCGCCGCTCAGCCGTCCATAGGCGATCAGATCCAGATCCAGGGTGCGCGGGGCATTGCGCGTCGTGCGCACCCGCCCGCAGACATCCTCGATCCGCGCCAGCGTCCGCATCAGGGTCCGGGCGTCCTGGGCGGTGCTGACGATCGCTACCCCGTTCAGGAACGGCGGATCGGTCGGATCGGGCCAGGCCTGCGACGACCACCAGGAGGACCGCGCCAGCACGTCGATCCCCTCGGCGCGAAATCGGGCCAGGCCCGCCTCCAGCGCCTCGACGCAGGACGACCATGCGCCCTTGTCATTGCAGCCCAGGGCGACGATGACTGCGTCATCCAGACCAGACGCCGTTTCGGCCGCGTCGTTCCGGGCGTTCATTTTCTCGATCATTCCGACGGACTCATTTTCTTCATGACCGACCATCCCGACGACCGCATCGCCCTGTTCATCGACGGCGCCAACCTCTATTCGGCGGCTCGCGCCCTGAACTGCGATCTGGACTTCAAGAAACTGTCTCAGCGCTTCACCGGCGAGGGCCGGCTGATCCGCGCATATTATTACACAGCGGTGATCGAGGGCGAGGAATTCTCGCCGATCCGCCCTCTGGTCGACTGGCTCGACTACAACGGCTTCACCGTCGTGACCAAGCCGGTCAAACGCTATGTCGATGCTCAAGGCCACAGCCGCACCAAGGGCAATATGGACATCGAGATCGCGGTCGACATGCTGGAACTGGCGCCGCGCCTCGACCACGCCGTGCTGTTTTCCGGCGACGGCGACTTCCGCCGTCTGGTGCAGGCCATGCAGGCCAAGGGCGTGCGCGTCACCGTCGTCTCGACGGTCAAGAGCCAGCCGCCCCAGATTTCGGACGACCTGCGCCGTCAGGCGGACGCCTTCATCGACCTGGCCGACATCGTCAATGAGGTGGGCAAGCCCAAGGCCCCGATGAATCAGGGCGTGACCCGCACCCTGGATCGGAACGACCGCGCGTGAGCGCTTCTGTGAACCCCGAGCCGCCCCGCGACTGCCCCCTGTGCCCGCGACTGGTCGCCTATCGGGCCGAGAACGCGCGCCAGAACCCGGACTGGTGGAACGGCCCCGCGCCCTCGTTCGGCGACCCGAACGCGCGCCTGCTGATCGCAGGTCTGGCCCGGCCGCACCGGCGCCAACCGCACCGGCCGCCCCTTCACCGGGGACCACGCAGGCTGGCTGCTGTACGACACGCTGAAGAAGACCGGCTTCGCTGAAGGCCGATATGATCCGAACGGCGACGACGACCTGCGGCTGATCGACTGCATGATCACCAACGCCGTGCGCTGCGCCCCGCCGCAGAACAAGCCGACGGCGGCGGAGGAGAACACCTGCCGGCCCTTCCTGGTGGACCGGCTGGCCGCCCTGCCCCGCCTGAAGGTGATCGTCACGCTGGGCGACGTGTCCCGGCGCAGCATCCTGCGGACGCTGGGCTATCCCGGCTCGGCCATTCCGGCCGGGCATGGGGTCGAGGGCAAGGTCGGCCCCTACACCCTGATCAACAGTTATCATTGCTCGCGGCTGAACACGAACACCGGCCGACTGACCGCCGAAATGTTCGAGGACATCTTCCGGCGCGCGAAAGCGGCGCTGGAGGAATAACGCAAGGCCTTTTCCCCTCCCCATCGCATGGGGAGGACATCAGCCCCGGCGATCTCGCCGGCGACCATCACCGGGGCGGCGGGTTCGCGGAAATAGCGGTCGATGCCCTCGGCGACCGAGCGCATCAGGCGGCGGCGGGCGCGTTCGTCGGTCAGGACGCGTTCGTCTTCCGGATTGGTGATGAAGCCCATCTCCAGCAGCACGGCGGGCACGTCGGCCAGCAGCACCGCCAGACCCGCGTCGCGGTGGCTGCGGCGCAGCAGGGGATGGTTGTCGCCCTCGATATGGGTCAGCAGCACCCGCGCGAACTGGGCCGAGCGGTTCTGGGTGGCGCGCTGGGTCATGTCCAGCAGGATGCGGTCGACGGAGGGATCGCGCCCCGGCAGGCGCAGGTCGCGCTGCCAGTCTTCGCCCTTGGTGAACTCGCGCACGGCCCGTCCGGCGCCCTGTTCAGACAGGGTGTAGACGCTGGCGCCGCGCAGGGCCGGATCAGAACCGGCGTCGGCGTGCAGGGAGATGAACAGGTCCGCGCCCGCATCGCGCGCCACCTGAACCCGGCGGCCGTGAGCGACATAGACGTCGCCGTCTCGCGTCAGCCGCACGCGATAACGGCCGGTGCGCTCCAGCGCGGCCTTCAGCTCCTGAGCGGCGGCCAGGGTGACGGCCTTTTCCTGAACATGCTGGCCTTGCGCGCCCGGATCGCGGCCGCCGTGGCCTGCGTCGATGACGATCAGGGGCTTTTCAGCCCGAACCTGTTCGCGCCGCGGGGCGACGGCGGGCGCAGCGGCCGCGCCGGTCGCCTTCAGGTCGATGACATAGCGATAGTGAGCCACCCCATCGCCGGGCGGCAGCAGGAAACGGCGCTCGATCTCCGCGCCGCGCGCCAGGTCCAGCCGCACGCGCGACGAAGAGCCCGAAGCCGACACCTCATAGCCGCGCACCAGCCCGGAGCCTGAACCGTCCAGACCCCGCCCCGGCTGAACGCCCGACATCGCCAGGATCACCCGCCCCGACGACCCGTCCTCAATCACCTGACCGCGCGTGCTGCGGCCCAGATCGACGACGATACGGGTGCGCTGGGCGTCGCCGCCGAAGCGCAGGCGCATGACCTCTCCGTCCGGCCCGAAAGCCAGCCCGCGTCCGGCCGCCAGCACGACGACGCACACGACGAGAACGGCCACGGCCGTCATCGCCCATTCGCGGACGCCCCAAAGGGCGAGATTGTCGCGCCACCGACCGGCCATGAACCGAAGTTACCCTGTAGTTTGTCCTTGCAGGATGCCGCCGCAGTTTAAGGATTTCGTTAAGACCTCTTATCGTCGCGGTTCTTTTATTTTCCGCCGCATGTGCCTATTATGAGTTCCGCATGCGACTGATCGCGCCGCCCGCAGTTCTGCGGGACCGGCCGCGCCCTCCTCGCGGCGTTGACTTTCACCTATTCCGAGGATCGCCCGGCCTGGCCGACGATCCGGAGAACGGGTTCAGGACGCAGCCTTGATCGGCGCGTTCGGGCCCAGGACCGACAACCTTATGGGCCACTACGCCTGCGATCCTCTTCGGCAAGACCTTGCCGCACTCGCTTTCTGCGAGGGGATGACGCGCGCCCCGGCCCCCATTTCCATTCGGCGAGCCGCCCCCATTCCCGCGATTGAACTCGCGGCGCACGGCCTGGCGCGCCTGAGAGAGACCCTTCATGTCAAAAACCATGTTGATCGACGCGGCGCACGCGGAAGAAACGCGCGTCGCGATCGTAGACGGCCGCCAGGTTGAGGAATTCGATTTCGAATCCCGCGCGCGTCGCCAGCTTCGCGGGAATATCTATCTCGCCAAGGTCACCCGCGTAGAGCCCAGCCTGCAGGCCGCCTTCGTCGAGTACGGCGGCAACCGCCACGGCTTCCTCGCCTTCAACGAAATTCACCCCGACTACTATCAGATCCCGGTCGCCGACCGCGAAGCCATCATGGCCGAAGCGCAGTCGGACGACGACGACGATCACGATGATCTGGGCCGTGAGAGCGACGACGGCGATCGGAAGGCGGCCTGGCCGACGAGGAGCGCCTGAAGCGTCGCCTGATGCGCCGCTACAAGATCCAGGACGTCATCAAGCGCCGTCAGATCCTGCTGGTGCAGGTCGTCAAGGACGAGCGCGGCGCCAAGGGCGCGGCCCTGACCACCTGGCTGTCGCTGGCCGGCCGCTACTGCGTGCTGATGCCCAACACCGGCAAGGGCGGCGGCATTTCGCGCAAGATCACCAACACCTCGGACCGTCGCCGCCTGAAGGCCGCCGCCGCCGCGCTGAAGGTGCCGCAGGGCATGGGCCTGATCATCCGCACGGCGGGCGCCAAGCGCACCCGCGCCGAGATCAAGCGCGACTATGAATATCTGCTGCGCCTGTGGTCGACGATCGCGAGACGACGCTGAGCTCCAACGCGCCGGCGATGATCTACGAGGAAGAAAACCTGGTCCGTCGCGCTGTGCGCGACATGTACGACAAGGACTTCGACGGCATTCAGGTCGAGGGCGTCGAGGGCTTCAAACAGGCGCGCGATTTCATGCGCGTGCTGATGCCCTCCCAGGCCAAGAAAATTCATCTCTATCAAGGCTCGCGCCCGCTGTTCGCCGCGAACGGCATCGAAGAGGTGCTGGCCCAGATCCACCAGCCGGTCGTGCCGCTGAAGTCGGGCGGCTATCTGGTCATCAACCAGACCGAGGCCCTGGTGGCCATCGACGTGAACTCGGGCCGCTCCACCAAGGAGCGCAACGTCGAGGCCACGGCCACCAAGACCAACATGGAAGCCGCCGTCGAGGCCGCCCGCCAGCTGCGCCTGCGCGACCTGGCCGGTCTGATCGTCATCGACTTCATCGACATGGACGAGGGCAAGAACAACCGCGCGGTTGAGAAGGCCGTCAAGGACGCCCTGGCCAAGGACCGCGCCCGCATCCAGATGGGCCGCATCTCGGGCTTCGGCCTGATGGAGATCAGCCGTCAGCGCCGCCGTCTGGGCGTGATCGAAGGGGCCACCGAGGTCTGCGAATGCTGCCAGGGCGCCGGACGCGTCCGCTCGGCCGAATCGGCGGCCCTGACCACCCTGCGCGCCGTCGACATCGAGGCCGGCAAGAACGGCGCGGGTTCGGTGAACCTGCGCGTCTCGACCGCCGTGGCGCTGTACATCCTGAACCACAAGCGCGCCTATCTGCAGTCCCTGCTGGAACAGCGCGGGTTGAACGTCGTCATCCAGATCGACGACAGCCTGGCTCAGGGCGAGCACTCGATCGAGCGCACCGAAACCAACGAGGACTTCGTCGCGCCGGAAAGCCACATCGACCTGGCCGACCTGGACGACGGCTTCGACGACAGCGCGTTCGACGATGAAGACGAGGATCACGACGAGGACGAGGACTTCGGCGACGATCAGAACGAGGCCGAACTGGAGTCTGAAGACGAGGACGACGACGAAAGCCGCGCTCGTCAGGAACAGGACGATGACGGCCGTGGCGGCCGTCGCCGCCGTCGCCGTCGCGGCGGAGGTCGGGAGGATGAAGCCGAAGCCGTCGTCGCAGACGACGATGACGACGGGCGCGGCGGCCGTCGTCGCCGGGGCCGCCGCGGCGGTCGCCGGGTGCGCGAGGAAGGCGAACGCGACGTCTTCACCTGGGTGCGCGGCCGTACGCCGTCGCTGCAGGACCCCTATGTCTGGTTCGACCCGATCAACCCGGCGCCGGTGCGCGCCGAACGCGTCGCCGAGGATGACGCCGAGCGCAGCCACGAGCCGCGCGATGTTCACGCCGAACCGGCGACCGAGGGCGAAGGCCGCAACGGCCGCTCGCGCCGTCGTCGCGGTCGTGGTCGCGGCCGGGGCGAGGTGACGCATGAGGCCAAGGTCGAGGATCGCGCCGTCAACGAAGGCCTGCCGCCTGTCGGCTCGCCCGACACGCCCATCGCCGTGGTGATCGACGACGAAACGTCGAACGCTTCGCCCGAAACGGCGACCGAGGCCGTCCCGGTGCTGGAGCCCGTCGAGGCCCAAGCGTCGCCGCGTGCGCCGCAAGGTCACCTCGGCCATCGCCGAGGAGCTGAACGAGGTCGCCGCCGAGCAGCAGGCCGAAGCCGCCGCCCCCGAGGCGATCGCTGCCGAGGCTGAGGCTGCCGCAGAGGCCGAGCAATCGGCCCCGGTCCCGGCCGAGCTGGACGTCACGCCCGCCGTGGCCGCCCGCATCGAGCAGGCGATCGAGGAGGTTCTGGCCGAGGAAGCCGTCGTCCTGGCCGAGCCGGTCACGGCGCCGACGCCCGAAGTCGATATCGCCGCCATCATCGCCGAGGATCCGAACCAGATCGTCGCCCCGCCGACCAAGCCGAAACGCGGCTGGTGGCGCCGTTGATCGGACACGATTAGGCTGGAAGCTGCGGGGGAGACGATCGCTCTGGAGTTCTTCATGACCAGGACGCCCCCCGCCGCACCCCGCTTCCGGCGCTATCTGGCCGCCGGGGTCGGCGCCCTTGCGGTGCTGGCCTCGGCCGCTGCGGCCCAGGCCCAGAGCCTGATCCGCGACACCGAGATCGAAGGCATCATCCACGACTGGTCCGAGCCTGTGCTGGACGCGATGGGCCTTGACCCGAACGAGGTCGAGATCCTGCTGGTCAACGACAACGACCTGAACGCCTTCGCCACGCGCGGGCGGATCATGGGGTTGAACACCGGCCTGATCCTGCGGACCAAGAGCCCCAATCAGCTTCTGGGCGTGATCGCTCACGAAGCCGGCCACATCAAGAACCGCCACACCCTGCGCGACGGCGCCCAGAACGCCGGCATGCAGCCGATGATCATGACCATGGCCCTGGGCGCCCTGGCCGCGATCGCGGGCGCCCCGGACGCGGGCGCAGCGCTTTTGGCCTCAAGCCAGTATTTCGGCACGCTGGGCGCCCTGCGCTACATGCAGAGCCAGGAGGGCGAAGCCGACATCACCGGGGCCCGGGCCCTGGAGCGCGCCGGGGAATCCGGGCGCGGCATGGTCGAGTTCTTCGAGAACTTCCGCTCGCAGGAAATCTTCTCGGATCAGCGCCGCTATCCCTATTTCCGCAGCCACCCCCTGTCGTCACAGCGGATCGAGGCCCTGCGCCCCGCCGTCGAGGCCGCCTCCCACTACGACAAGCGCGACAGCACGCAGCGCATGGCTGAGCACGCCTTGGTCGTGGCCAAGATCCGCGCCTTCATGGACGCGCCCAACGCCACCTTGCGCGACTATCCGTCCAGCGACGCCTCCCTGCCCGCCCGCTACGCCCGCGCCATCGCCTGGTACCGGGACGGCCAGACGCAGAAGGCGTTGGACGCGGTCGACGTCCTACTGACCGAACAGCCCGAAAACCCCTACTTCTGGGAGCTCAAGGGCCAGATCCTGTTCGAGGAAGGCCGCCCGGCCGAGGCCATCGGCGCCCATGAACGCTCCGTCGAGCTGAAGCCGGACGCGCCCCTGCTGCGCATCAACCTGGCCCATGCCCTGATCGAAACCAACGACACGGCCCGGCTGACCGAGGCGGAAGACCAGTTGAAGCGCGCCCTGGCGCTGGAGGCCGACAACAACCTAGCCTGGCGCCTGCTGTCTCAGGCCTACTCCAGCCAGGGCAAGGAGGGCGAGGCGCGCCTGGCTTCGGCCGAATACTGGTTTGCCCTGCGTCGCCCGGATCAGGCGGCCCAGTTCGCCATGCGCGCGCGCGACATGCTGGACCGCAACTCCATCGAATGGCGCCGCGCCACCGACATCGTCCTGGCCTCGGGCGCGACCGAGAAGGACATCACCGACGCCGAGCGCCGCAACGAACAGCGCAGCCGCTCGGGCGTCATCCCGCCCGGCGGGGAATGATCCCGGCCCGCCCTACCGCCCTGACACCTGAGACGAGACCCTGATGACTGACGACGCGCGCCCCGAACCGACCCCGACCGCCACGCCGAAGAAGGCGCGGCTGGGCCTGTCGGGCACGACGCTGGGCTGGGCCGCCGCCGGCATGTCGGCTGTCGCCCTGGCCCTGTCAGCTGCGCCCTATCTGACCGGCGGTTTCGGCGAGCGGGTGCGGGCCTATCTGATTCAGAACCCCCAGGTGCTGGACGAAGTGCTGGCTGCGCGTGAGACGGCCGAATCCCAATCGCGCGTGCAGAGCATCAACGCCGCCGCCGCCGCCAATCCGACCCTGCTGGCCGCCGATCCGCGCGACCCGGCGTTCGGCCCTGAGAACGCCAAGGTGACGGTGATCGAGTTCTTCGACTTCCGCTGCCCCGGCTGCAAGGCGGTTGCGCCCGAATACCGCGCCCTGATGGCCGCCCACCCCGAGGTGCGCTTCGTCTTTAAGGATTGGCCGATCCTGGACCGGGGCGAGGATGTGACGTCCCAATACGCCGCGCGCGCCGCCTTGGCCGCGCATCAACAGGGCAAATACCTGGCCGTCTATGACGCCCTAATGGCCGAGCGCGCGCTGGACCGCGCCGCCATCGACCGCATCCTGACCGACAACGGCGTCGACATGACCAAGGCGAACGCCGCCATCTCGGCGCCAGAGATGACGCGCCACGTCACCGACATCCACACGGCGGCGGCGGCGCTGGGCCTGCAGGGAACGCCGACCTTCTTCATCAACGGCGTCGCCAGCCCCGGCATCGACCCCCGCGAAGTCGGCGCCCTGATCGAGGCCGCCAAGAAAAAGGGCTGACGCCTTTCCTCCCCATTTCATGGGGAGGGGGACCGCGAAGCGGTGGAGGGGGCTCAGCAACGGCTGAGCCAAGCAGCCCCTCCGCCAGTCGCCTATCGGCGCCGCGCCACCTCCCCACGTCGTGGGGAGGAGATCAGATCAGCCCCGCCAGCGGCGAGGACGGATCGGCGTAGAACCGCTTCTTCATCCGCCCGGCCAGATAGGATCGCGCCCGGCGATAACCGCGTGCTTCATGGCGCTGGCCATCAGGATCGGATCGCGCGCCTCGGCGATGGCGGTGTTCATCAGCACGCCGTCGCAGCCCAGTTCCATGGCGATGGCCGCGTCCGAGGCCGTGCCGACGCCCGCGTCGACCAACACCGGCACCTTCGATTGCTCGACGATCAGGCGAATGTTGATGGGGTTCTGCACCCCCAGCCCCGAGCCGATCGGCGCGCCCAGCGGCATGATGGCCACGGCGCCCGCGTCCTCCAGCTTGCGCGCATAGACCGGGTCGTCGGTGCAATAGACCATGACTTCAAACCCCTCGGCGGTTAGCAGCTTCAGCGACCGCAGGGTCTCTTCCATGTCGGGGAACAGGGTCTTGGGGTCCGACAGGACCTCCAGCTTGACCAGGGTCCAGCCGCCCGCCTCGCGCGCCAGACGCAGGGTCCGCACGGCGTCCTCGCCGGTGAAGCAGCCCGCCGTATTGGGCAGATAGGTGTATTTCTTGGGGTCAATGAAGTCCGTCAGCACCGGCTGGTTCGGATCGGTCAGGTTCACCCGGCGCACGGCCACGGTGACCATCTCGGCGCCCGACGCCTCGGCCGCCGCCGCGTTCTGGGCGTAGTCGCGATACTTGCCGGTGCCCACGATCAGGCGCGAGTTGAAGGTGCGGCCGGCGACGGTCCAGCTGTCGGTGCGGGGAGCGGTGTCAGTCATGCCTAGGGAAGTAGCGCCGCCCGCCGCCGGGGGAAGCGCCGTTGCGGGATTTGATGAGCTGTCCCCCTCCCGCTCCTCCCGGCGGACGCCGGGATCCAGTAAGAGCCTCACGCGCAACCTTTGAAGGGCGAACCTGTCGCCAAGGACTGGATCCCGGCGTCCGCCGGGAGGAGTGTAGGGTCAGCCCCCGCCCACGAACTGCACCAGTTCGATCTTGTCGCCCTCTGCCAGCGCCGTCTCGCCATGCAGCGAGCGCGGCACGATCTCCAGATTGCGCTCGACCGCCACCTTCTTGGGGTCCAGCGACAGCTCCTGAACCAGACCCAGAATGGTCGTGGCGGCGGTGTCCCGCGCCTCGCCGTTGACTTCGATACGCAAACTGTTCGCTCCAGAGGATGCAGGGTGGGCGTCAGATATGGGGGTTTAGGCGCGAGACATCAAATGCACGGCCTCAGCCGCTTTCGACCCTTCGCAGACATCAAGAAACATGGTTCTTTAAGTTGATGGCACCTAGGCTGATCACGGCGGCTGCGCTTGGACTAGCACTTTCTGCGTGCTCGGACTTCAGGATAGAGGGCCGCTCACGTGAGTTCTCTGGCGTCTGGCTGTACGAGTTCGAAGGGTCTACATTTGTGGACGGCGCAACCACGGTGCCAACACAACGTCCACCGTACAAAGCGACGGATTGGCTGGACCACCCGGCGGAACAAGAAATCCGCGTAGGAGAACCGGCCGATGAAAGCCTAAACTGCTATCCAGTCCAGCCATTTTTGGTCACCTTCATCGGATACAGGACACGCTACCTGTTCGGGTCGGGTCATCTGGGGCTGTGGCGCTCAGAGATCACTGTACAAAAGCCGATCTCAATTGAATCGCTCGGTCCCGCTTTTTGCTACACTAGCTGAGTCCGCTTTCTCCCCTTGGCGGACTTCCCCAAGGTCCGCTCCCAGTCTCAATCCTCCCCCTACGTCACCCTTTTTCCTCGCCCGCTTTGCGCCGCGCGCCACCTGGGCTACAACGCGCGCTCGATTCCGCGCGGCGGCGCGCCTGTTTTGCGAGCGAATGCCCGAAACCCTCACCCTGTATGTCCTGAACGGGCCGAGCCTGAACCTGCTGGGGGTTCGGGAGCCAGACATCTATGGCCGCGAGACGCTGGCCGACGTTCAGGCCATGTGCGAGGCGGCGGCCGACGGCGCGCGCGTGGTGTTCCGTCAGTCGAATCATGAAGGCCAGCTGGTCGACTGGATCCAGGAAGCCAGGACCGAGGCCGACGCCCTGGTCATTAATCCTGCCGCCTTCACCCATACCTCGGTGGCCCTGCTCGACGCGCTGAAGACGCTGAGCATCCCCGTGGTCGAATGCCACCTGTCGAACCCCGCAGCGCGCGAGGCGTTTCGGCATCACTCCTATGTGTCCCTGGCCGCGACCGGCGTGATCGCCGGCTTTGGCCCCCACAGCTATGAATTGGCCGTCCGGGCCGCTCTGGACCTGGCGCGTCGCGCCGGGGCCAAGGGCTGACCGCCGCGCGCCGTCAGAAGATCAAGTAGAAGAGACCCCCATGTCCGACGACAAGAACAAGCACATCGACGCCGATCTGGTCCGCAGCCTGGCCGACATCCTGAACGACACCGATCTGACCGAGATCGAGGTCGAGCGCGGCGATCTGAAGATCAAGGTGAAGCGCGAAGTCACCGTCGCCGCCGCCCCGATCCAGTACGCCGCAGCGCCTGCCCCGGTCGCCCACGCGGCCCCGGCCGCCGCCCCGGCCTCCATGCCGTCGGACCCGGCCACTATCGTCGCCCGCGCGGGCGAAGAGGTGAAGTCGCCGATGGTCGGCACCGCCTATCTGCAGCCGGCGCCGGGTTCGGATCCCTTCATCAAGGCCGGCGACAAGGTCAAGAAGGGCCAGACCCTGCTGATCGTCGAGGCCATGAAGACCATGAACCCGATCCAGGCGCCGCGCGACGGCGTGGTTGCTGAAATCCTGGTGGGCGACGCCCAGCCGGTCGAGTTCGGCGAAGCCCTGGTCGTGCTGGAAGCCTGAGCCCCATGTTCACCAAGGTCCTGATCGCCAACCGGGGCGAGATCGCGCTGCGCATCCACCGCGCATGCAAGGAGATGGGAATCTCCACCGTCGCCGTTCACTCCGAGGCCGACCGCGGCGCCATGTGGGTGCGTCTGGCCGACGAGAGCGTCTGCATCGGCCCTGCGCCGGCGGCCAAGTCCTATCTGAACATCCCCTCGATCATCGCGGCGGCCGAGATCACCGGCGCCCAGGCGATCCACCCGGGCTACGGCTTCCTGGCCGAGAACGCCCGCTTCGCCGAGATCATCGAAGCCCACGGCATGACCTTCATCGGTCCCAAGCCGGAGCATATCCGCGTCATGGGCGACAAGATCACCGCCAAGCAGGCCGTGAAGGACGCGGGCATTCCCGTCGTCCCCGGCTCTGACGGCGAGGTCGAGACGGTCGAACAGGCCATCGAGGCGTCCAAGGCCATCGGCTTCCCCTGATCGTCAAGGCGGCCGCCGGCGGCGGCGGTCGCGGCATGAAGGTGGCCCAGACGGCCGACGACCTGGTCGAAGCCGTGCAGACGGCCCAGGCTGAGGCCTTGGCCGCCTTCGGCAACGGCGCCGTCTATATGGAGCGCTATCTCCAGAAGCCGCGCCACATCGAGATTCAGGTCATCGCCGACAGCCACGGCAACGTCGTCCACCTGGGCGAACGCGACTGCTCGCTGCAGCGCCGCCACCAGAAGGTGCTGGAAGAGGCCCTCTCCCGCCCTGTCCGCCGAAGGCCGGGTCAAGATCGGCGAGACGGTCAACAAGGCCATCGCCGCCATCGGCTATCTGGGCGCCGGGACCATCGAGTTCCTGTGGGAGGACGGCGAGTTCTTCTTCATCGAGATGAACACCCGCCTGCAGGTCGAACACCCGGTCACGGAAATGATCACGGGCGTCGATCTGGTGCGCGAACAGATCCGCATCGCCGCGGGCCTGCCGCTGTCGTTCAAGCAGGAAGACATCACCTTCGAGGGCCACGCCATCGAGGTGCGGATCAACGCCGAGAACGCCGAGACCTTCACCCCTTCCCCGGGCACGATCACCGAGTTCCACGCCCCAGGCGGCCTGGGCGTGCGTCTGGATAGCGCCATCTACGCCGGCTATTCGATCCCGCCCTATTACGACAGCCTGATCGGCAAGCTGATCGTCCACGGCCGCGACCGCGAAGAGGCGCTGGCCCGTCTGAAGCGCAGCCTTGGCGAGACGGTCATCAGCGGCGTCGACACCACCATCCCCCTGTTCCAGAAGCTGTTGCAGGAGCCGGACATCCTGTCGGGCGACTACGACATCCACTGGCTGGAGAAGTGGGCGGCGGCGCAGAAGGCCAAGGCCTAAGCAGCCCCTTGGACGAACCCGGCTTCAGCGCGAGCGGCGCCTCTGACGTCTTCGGACCGGAGGCGCTGCTCGCCTGCTACGCGCGGGGCGTCTTTCCCATGGCCGAGGCGCACGACGATCCGCGCGTCTTTCTGGTCGAGCCGGACCAGCGCGGCCTGATCCCGCTGGATCGCTTTCACATCCCCTCGCGCCTGCGCCGCACCGTGCGGGGCGAGCCGTTCGAGGTGCGGGTGAACACGGCCTTCGCCGCCGTGCTGGACGCCTGCGCCGCCTCAGCGCCGGGCCGCGAAGACACCTGGATCAACGCCCCGATCCGCCGCCTCTATGTCGAACTGCATCAGCGCGGCTTCGCCCACAGCATCGAATGCTGGCGGGACGAGGCGTTGGTGGGCGGGCTTTACGGCGTGACGCTGGGGGCGCCTTCTTCGGCGAGAGCATGTTCAGCCGGGCGACGGATGCGTCAAAGGTGGCGCTGGTCCATCTGGTCGCGCGCCTGAAAAAGGGCGGCTGGCGGCTGCTGGACACCCAGTTCCTGACCGAGCACCTGGGCCAGTTCGGCGCCGTGGAGACGCCGCAAGAGGCCTATTTGCGGATGCTGCCCTGGGCCACGCAGGCGACGCCCGACATGGAAGCCTTTACGGCGCCCCTCAGCGGGGCCGAGGCCGTGGCTTACGCCTTACAGCCGACCACCCAGGCGTCATAGACCGGGTGCTGCAGGCCGCTGACGCTGGGCGATGAGGCGAACATCCAGCCCTTGAACACCTGACGCGCCTCGGTCGGCGCCGCCAGGCCGCGCGGCTGAACCCCGACCTCCAGATAGGCGATGGCGTCCTCGGTCATTTCGTCAGAAGCCGAGACCTCGCAGGCGCGGGCCTTGAACAGCAGGGTCCTGCCGAACCGTACCGGACGGCCGCCCACCTCGACCTCGAACCGCATGGTCTCGGCCGTGGTCTTGTCCACCGCCTGAATGACGGCGATGCGGCGACGCTGACGCACGCCCGGCGGCGAGGCCGGCTCCGTGGGCGCAGGCGCGACCTCTTCGGCCGGAATTTCGTCCGGCGCCTCTTCCTGAACCGCCACTTCCTCGCCCGGCGTGACGATAACGGGCGTCGCGGGCGTCGCGGCGGGCGCGGTCGGCATCACAATGGCCGGGCTATTGGACGACGCCGGTTGCTGCGCTTGCGTCGCCGGGCCCTGCGGATTCTGCAGCGGCGTGCGGTTGGTGTCGCGCAGCATGTCGCCGACAGGATCAGCCGGCGCGGGCGTCGCGTCCTGCGGCAGGTCCATCAGGACGCTGGCCACGCCGGCGCCCGATATCGCCAGTCCCGCGACGACCACCCCGGCCAGCAGGACATGGCGAAGGCTCATTCCGGGCTCCAGGCCTGATAGTCGCCGGTGGCGGCCGGGCGTTGGCCCAGTGCGGCCAGCGACCCTTGCGGACGACGCGCCATGGGCGTGCCCGTCATGTTCGGCAGGTGATCCTTTTCCCACGCCTGACGCGGCAGCGGGCGCTCAGTCGGCGTCTCGTCATAGGTGTAGCGCAGCCAGCCCTGCCATTCCGGCGGCACCTTGGTCGCCTCGGCATAGCCGTCATAGATGACCCAGCGGCGCTTGCGGCCGTCATAGCTGACGGTGTCGCGGGATTCGTAGTAGCGGTTGCCGAACTCGTCCGTGCCGACCTGCTGGCCGCGTTTGCCAATGGTGAACAGGGTGCCGATCGTGGCGCCGTTCCACCAGGTGAAGATCTTGCTCAGCACGTCGTTGAACTCACTCGAATCCACCGCCCCGGGGAGGTCCGGCGGCGCGGGCCGATCATAGAAACCGCGACGCCCTACGTCCAGCGTCGAGCGCATTGGAAACGCCTCAACATCTTGTGGGCAACACCCACGACAGCCGCAACATCTATTGAACGCCGTCATGATCGCCCGATAGGTTGTCTTCAGGACACGCTCCACCTCCAGCGTGGGAGACGCCTGATGCGCTTCAAGCCCCTGTTTGCTCCCCTGGCCGCCGCCGTCCCCGTCGCGCTGCGCGAGATCGAGCGGCCCGACGTCGTCGACAGGGTGCTGGCGCCCGACGCCTGGACCGATGTGCAGGTCGAGACCTGGCTGGACTGGGCCGACGCGTCCTCCTCTCGCCCCGACCTGCCCCTGAACGGCGCCGTGCACGACTGGGCGGCACGTCTCGCCGCCGCCGGGCAAAACAGCGCGGTCTTCGCCAAAGCCGCCGAGGGCGCCCGATTCGAGGCGGAACTGACGGGCGCGGTCCTGCTGGGTCTGGCCGCCGTCAGCGATGCGGATACACCCGCCGTAACCGCCCTTCGTCTGGACCTGTCCGAGCCCGAGGCCGAGCGCCGTCTGGCGCAGGAGGCCGCCGCCTGGCGCCGCGAGCGGCTTGCCGGTCAAGCCGCCGAGGCGCTGGCTCAAGCGCTGGCCAACGTCGCCGACGCCGTGGCGCGGTGCGAGGGCGACGCCGCCGCCTGCGCCGACCCCGCCTCCAACCCCGCCCTGACCCGCGCCGCCCATGTCGCGCGACAGTGCGGCGCCGCCGATGCGGACATCCTTCGCGCCATCAAGGGCGAGGGTCTTTCAGCGACCGCCGCGCCGCTGGCTGACGCCCCGCCGGCGCCCCTGATCGTGCTGGTCCAGCCAGACACGGCCGCCGCCGGCGGACCTCTGGCGCTCGCCGTGGCCGAGGCGGCCCTGGAAGGCCCCGTCGCCGCCGTCTTCACGCCCGCTGACGCCGACGCTGCCGCCGATACGCCTCTGGCCGCACGCGCGGCGATCAACCTGCCCGCGCTGGCCGCCGCCTTCCCGCAAGCGTTCGACTCGGCGCTGGCCGCCCTGACCGAACTGCTGGTCACCGCGCTGGACCTGAAGCTGGACGCCCAGGAGCGCCGCGCCGCCGCGCGCCCCATCGCCCTTGGTCTGAGCGGTCTGGCCGACTGGGCCGTGTCGCAGGACGCCGCTGAGCCGGCCCTGCCCGCCGCCGCCCTGGCCGCTCAGGTTGCGCGCCTCGCCAACGCCGCCTCGGCCGATCTGGCCGCTCGCCTTGGCCCCTGCGCTGAGTGGGAAGCGGCGAAGGACGAAACCCTCGCCGCCCTGACCGAACGCGGCGAGCCGGTCGATGCCCTGCACGCCCATGGGCGGCGCCATGCGGCCATCAGCCTGTTCGCCGACGACGCCGAACTGGCCTTGCGCCTCGGCCTCTCGCCCTTCACGGCGACGGATGTCTGGCAGACGGCGGACGGCGAGGTCGAACGTCGCCTGCGCCCCGCCCTGGCCGACGCCCTGACCCGCGCAGGCGCCGACGTCGAGGCCGCCGAGCGCCACCTGTTCGGCCGCCGCAGTCTCGCCGAGGCGCCCGGCGTCAACCACGCCCGCCTGCGCGAACTGGGCTTCACCGACCTGGAGCTTGAAGGGATCGAGCGCGCCCTGTCCTCGGTCGAGGATTTCGCCGCCGCCTTCGCTCCGCCTGTGCTGGACGAGGGGTTCATCGGCGACGTGCTGGGCCTGACTTTGGCGCCGGGCGAAGCCCTGCTGCCGCGCCTGGGCTTTGACGAGGCGGCGATCCGGGCTGCGGCGGACTACGTCTTCGGTCGTCCCGACCTGTCCGACTGGGCCGAAGCGCCCGAGGCCCTGCGGCAGTTGCTGTCGCAATCCGGCGAGGCGCTGGAAGCCGGCCTGCGCCGCGCCATTGAGCCGTTCAGCGACGCGCCCGACCTAGCGCCTGTCACGCTGGACTGGCGCGCCGACCGGCTGGACCTAGCCCGCGCCCTGGCCGATGCGGCGCTGGACGGCCGCCGCGCCGTCGCCCTGCGCCGCGCCCCGGCCCCCGCCGATTTCCGCCTGCGCCTGCCCGAGGTCGAGGCTCCACGCCGCGCCGAAGCGGCCCCCGCCCCCGAGGCCGCGCCCCGCACCGTCGAACGCGTGGTCGAAAAGGTGATCGAGCGCGACCGCACCCGCCGGCGCCTGCCCGATCGCCGCAAGGGCTATATCCAGAAGGCCTCGGTGGGCGGCCACAAGGTCTACATCCACACCGGCGAATACGAAGACGGCGAACTGGGCGAGATCTTCATCGACATGCACAAGGAAGGCGCCGCCTTCCGCTCGATGATGAATAACTTCGCCATCGCCATCTCCATAGGCCTGCAATACGGCGTGCCGCTGGACGAGTTCGTCGACGCCTTCGTCTTCACCCGGTTCGAGCCGTCGGGGCGGGTCACGGGCAACGACTCCATCCGCTCGGCGACCTCCATCCTCGACTATGTGTTCCGCGAGTTGGGCGTCTCCTATCTGGACCGGCGCGAACTGGCCCAGGTGACGCCGGAGGCGGCCAATCTGGACGGCGTGGACGGCGTTCCCGCTGAGACGCCTCAGCCCGTGCCCGCCGCCCGCTTCATCTCCAAGGGCTTTGCGCGGGGCGCGGCGCCCGACAACCTGATCGTCGCCCCCTTCGGCCGCAAAGAGCCGTCGCCACGCGCCACGCCGCAGGTTCAGGCCGGCCCCTGCCCTGAGTGCGGCGATCTGATGCTGACGGATCGGAGCGGGACGCCCGCGTGCGGTTCCTGCGGCGCGGCGCCCAAGGTCCAGGGTTGAAACGGGACGCACTGTCCCGAAACGGCGGCCCGCTTCTTGCTGCAACAGGCGCAAAGCCTGGAGCCATTCGCATGATCCGTCCCGCAATCGCCCTTCTCGCCGCCGTCGGCCTGACGCTGACGGCCCTGCCCGCCTCGGCGCAGAACGCCTCGCAGATCGCCCAGGTGCGTCGCGGCGCCTCCTGCCCCGGCTGCAACCTGTTTCAGGGCGACTTTTCCGGCATGGAGCGCACCGGCCTGAACCTGTCCGGCGCCCGCATCCGTCAGGCCGACATCAGCCTGTCGGTGATGAACCGCACCAACTTCAGCCGCTCTGACCTGCGCGATGTCGAAGCCTATGGCGCCGTCCTGTCCAGCTCGAACTTCAACGGCGCCGACCTGACCAACGCCAGCTTCGTCGGGACCTTCCTGGAAGGCGCCTCCTTCACCGGGGCCAAGCTGAACGGGACCAATCTGTCGGGCGCCGAAATGGCGCGCGCGCGCGGCCTGACCCAGTCGCAGCTCAATCAGGCCTGCGGCGACCAGAACACGGTTCTGCCTTCTGGCCTACGCATTCCCGCCTGTTGAGCGTCGCCTTCGTTACCGCGATTTAAGTAGGGTTTTTACCGACTAAGGCGCATTCAATAAGGGTGATGAAACGCTCGATTTCTCCCCTGCGCCGTCTGGCCCTCGCCGCCTCAGCCCTCACGGGACTGATGGCGGCCGCCCCCGCCTTGGCCGGCGCCGTGGAGATGACCTGGGCCCAGGATCGCGACGTGGCCCGCATGGTGTCGCTGGGCGGAAGCTGCACGCGTTGCGAACTGTCGGGCCGCGACCTGTCGGGCGCCACCCTGACCGGCGCCAACTTCGCCCAGGCCACCCTGGTGGGCGCCAATCTGCGCGGCGCCGAACTGGTCGGCTCCAACTTCACAGGGGCGGACTTCAGCCGGGCCGACATGCGCGGCATTGAAATGGTCGGCTCGAACTTCACCAACGCCAAGATGACCGGCGTCCAGTTGATGGGCGCCGAAGCGACGGGCGCCGTGCTGATCCGCGTCGACCTGAGCGGCGCCAACCTGAGCGGGGCCGAGCTTCAGGGCGTGAACATGAACAGCGCCAACCTGACCCGCGCCCGCCTCAACGACGCCGAGATTTTCGGCGCCACCCTGGCCAACGTCAACGCCAGCGGCGCCGACTTCGGAAACGCCGACATCAAGGCCTCGAACCTGACCGGCGGCAACTTCAGCGGGGCCTCCTTCCGGGGCGCCGATCTGGACAGCGCCCGCCTGTCCGGCGGCGACTTCACCCGCGCCGATTTTCGCGGCGCCTCCATGCGCCGCACGGACATTCGCGGTCTGGACCTGACCCGGGCGCGCGGGCTCAGCGCCGATCAGGTGTCCGAAGCCTGCGGCGACGCCGCCACCCGCTTGCCCGGCGACATGACGGCCCGCAACTGCCGCATCGGCGGCGTGCGCGTCATCCGCACGCCAGCGGCCCCTCCGGCTCCGCCATCGCCCCCTATTCCGCCGCGCCAGCGCAACCTGGTGATCGTTTCCGGCAACTGAAGCCGGGATGCAAAAGGGAGGGGTCGCCCTCCCTTTTCCACCGGCGCTCGCCTGGATCAGACCTTGATCGGCAGCTGGGTGCGGATCGACAGCTCCTTCAGCTGACGCTCCTCGACTTCGGCCGGAGCGTTCATCATCAGGTCCTGACCCTGCTGGTTCAGCGGGAAGGCGATGACCTCGCGGATCGCCTGTTCGCCCGCCAGCAGCATGACGATGCGGTCGATGCCCGGCGCTAGGCCGCCGTGCGGCGGCGCGCCGTAGCGGAAGGCGTTCAGCATGCCGCCGAACTGCTCCTCGACCACCGAGGCGTCGTAGCCGGCGATCTCGAAGGCCTTCAGCATGATCTCGGCCTTGTGGTTCCGGATCGCGCCCGAACACAGCTCATAGCCGTTGCAGACGATGTCGTACTGATAGGCGCGGATGGTGAGCGGGTCCTGAGTCTCCAACGCCTCCATGCCGCCCTGCGGCATCGAGAAGGGGTTGTGGCTGAAGTCGACCTTCTTCTCTTCTTCCGACCATTCGAACATCGGGAAGTCGACGATCCAGCAGAATTTGAACTGATCCTCGTCGACCAGCTTCAGCTCGGTGCCGACGCGGGTGCGCGCCAGGCCGGCGAACTTGGCGAAGACGGCCGGGTCGCCGGCGGTGAAGAAGGCGGCGTCGCCCTGGCCCAGGCCCAGCGAGGTCATCAGGGCCTGCGTCGGCTCCTGACCCAGGTTCTTGGCGATCGGGCCGCCCCACGACTGCTGATCGTCCGACCAGAAGATGTAGCCCAGGCCCGGCTGGCCCTCGCCCTGCGCCCAGGAGTTCATGCGGTCGCAGAAGGCGCGCGAACCGCCCGTGGGCGCCGGGATGGCCCAGACGGCGTTCTTTTCGTCCGCGCCCAGGATCTTGGCGAACAGGCCGAAACCGCCATCGCGGAAATGGTCCGACACGTCCTTCATCTTGATCGGGTTGCGCAGGTCCGGCTTGTCGCTGCCGTACCACTTCATCGACTGGGCGAACGTCAGGCGCTCGAAGCCCTTGTGCTCCATCGTCTGACCGAAGTCGTTGGTGAAGGTCTTCACGTCGTCGATCGGCGAGACCGGCTTGCCCTCGCCGAACTCGGTGAACAGGCCGTGCATCAGCGGCTCGATCGCCTGGAAGACGTCTTCCTGGGTGACGAAGCTCATTTCCACGTCGAGCTGGTAGAATTCCAGAGAGCGGTCAGCGCGCAGATCCTCGTCGCGGAAGCAGGGCGCGATCTGGAAATAGCGGTCGAAGCCCGACACCATCAGCAGTTGCTTGAACTGCTGCGGGGCCTGCGGCAGGGCGTAGAACTTGCCCGGGTGCATCCGGCTCGGCACCAGGAAGTCGCGCGCGCCTTCCGGCGACGAGGCCGTCAGGATCGGCGTCTGATACTCAAGGAAGCCCTGCGCCACCATGCGGGTGCGGATCGACTGGATGACGCGCGAACGCAGGACGATGTTCTTGTGCAGACGCTCGCGACGCAGGTCCAGGAAACGGTTGCTCAGGCGATCTCTTCCGGGTACTCCTGCTCTCCGAAGACCGGCATCGGCAGTTCGGCCGCTTCCGACAGGACTTCCAGCGACAGGACGCGCACCTCGACCTCGCCGGTCGGCAGGTTGGCGTTGACGGTCGAACCTTCGCGCAGGACCACTTCGCCGTCGATCTTGATGACGCTCTCGGCGCGCAGGCGCTCGACCACGTCAAAGCCCGGCGTTTCGGGGTGCAGGACCAGCTGGGTCAGGCCGTAGTGGTCGCGCAGGTCGATGAACAGCAGGCCGCCATGGTCGCGCTTGCGGTGGATCCAGCCCGACAGACGAACATTCGCGCCGGCATCCGTCGAACGGAGGGCGCCGCAGGTGTGGGTGCGATAGGCGTGCATGATCGGATTTCGTCTGAAAACGGCTGTCGAACAGCGTGAATTAGGAGCGGGGAAAGGCCCATCATCGCCCCCGAAAGTCAAGGCTGACGCCTCAAACGCCCCTGATACGCCATCCACAGCGGCGCGCAGGTTGTCCCCGTGATCCCGCCCTATCAACAGAGACGCCCGCATCCCCGCCCGGCTAGGGTTCATCGTCATGAACGCCCCAGCCGCCGAGATCCGTCAACTGCGCCTGCCGCTGCAGCAGGAGACGCCCCAGCGCGCCTCCGACCTGGCGATCTCGGAAGCCAACGCTGGGGGCGTGGCGACCCTGGCCGTCTGGCCCGAAGCGCCCGGCGCCATGCTGGCCCTGTTCGGGCCGGCGGGCTGCGGCAAGAGCCACCTGGCCGCCGCCTGGGTCGAGCGCACCGGCGCCATCGCCCTGCACGGCGCCGAGGCGGCCCTGGTCGACCCGCTGGAGCTGGAAGGCCGCCCCGTCCTGCTGGACGACGCCCAAGACGCCGATGACGAGAGCCTGTTCCACCTGATCAACCTGACACAGTCGGGCGGCGGCGCCCTGCTGCTGGTGTCGCGCGATCCGCCAGGCGCCTGGCCGACGGACCTGCCCGACCTGCGCTCGCGCCTGAACGCCATCCGCACCGTGGGGATCGAGGCGCCCGACGACGTCGTCTTCGCCGCCATGCTGCGCCGCGCCTTCGCCAGCCGAAACATCACCCCGGCCGATGAACTGATCGAGTATCTCGTCCGCCGCATCGACCGCTCGGCCGACGCCGCCGAGGCCGTGGTCGACCGCCTGGACGCCCTGCACCGTCCCGTGACGCGCGTTTTGGCTCGCCAGGTGCTGGACGGGGAATAAGCGCCCCTCCACCACCCCTCATCCCGGCGGACGCCGGGATCCAGTAAGAGCCTCGGACGCCCCACTAAAAAACCTGCTCACCAATACACGCGTGAGTTTGTAGCCAAAGCACTGGGTCCCGGCGTCCGCCGGGATGAGCGGAATTGCAGGTAGCGTTCCAAAGTCCCGCGCGCCGCGACACAATCGCGGTTGCAGCCGTCACAGGCGCGCGCGACAACGGAATCATGACCGATATCGCGCCCATCGCCGTCGACACCACCGGTGAGGAAGTCCCCTCCTCGCGCGCGCCGCAACTCAAGCTGTCCGAGGCGCTGATGGCCTCGCCCGAGCGGTTCATCAACCGCGAGCTGTCGTGGCTGGCCTTCAACGGCCGGGTGCTGGAAGAGGCCGCGAACGAGGGCCACCCCTGCTGGAGCGCGTGCGCTTCCTGTCCATCTCGGCCAACAACCTGGACGAGTTTTTCATGACGCGCGTCGCCGGTCTGAAGGGCCAGGTCCGTGAGCGCATCCGCGTCGTCTCGCCCGACGGCCTGACGCCGGCCGAGCAGTTAGAGCAGGTCAATGCGGCGGCGGGCGGCCTGATGGCCGAACAGCAGCGCCAGTGGCGCGTCCTGCGCAAGGAGATGGCCGCCGCCGGGATCGAGATCGTCGAGCGCGCCCGCATCACCAAGACCGAGCGCGAGCGGCTGGAGCCGGAGTTCCTGAACCAGCTCTTCGCCGTCTTGACGCCGATGGCGATCGACCCGGCGCACCCCTTCCCCTTCCTGCCGAACCTGGGCTTCTCCCTGGCGCTGAAGCTGCGCCGCAACAGCGACAACCGCGTGCTCTACGCCCTGGTGCCGGTGCCGACGCAAGTGCGGCGCTTCTGGGCGCTGGCGACGGACGGGCGGTCGACGCCGGGGCGGACGCGCTATGTCTCGCTGGAAAACCTGCTGCTGCTGTTCATCGACCACATGTTCCCGGGCTGCGAGATCCTGGAAAAGGGCCTGTTCCGCCTGATCCGCGATTCCGACATCGAAATCGAGGAAGAAGCCGAAGACCTGGTCATGGAGTTCGAGGAGGCGCTGAAGCAGCGCCGCATGGGCTCGGTCGTCCGCATCAAGATTCAGGCGGACATGCCCGACGACCTGCGCGACTTCATCATCGCCCAGTTGCACGCCCAGCCGCAGGACGTGGTGCTGGTCGACGGCATGCTGGGCCTGGCCCAGTTGTCCGAACTGATCCCCGGCGGCCACCCCGACCTGAAGTTCAAGGGCTATGAGCCCCGCTACCCCGAGCGGGTGCGCGACAACGGCGGCGACATCTTCGCGGCCGTGCGCGAAAAGGACATGCTGATCCACCACCCGTTCGAGAGCTTCGACGTGGTGGTCCAGTTCCTGCGTCAGGCGGCGCGCGACCCGCACGTCATCGCCATCAAGCAGACCCTGTATCGCACCTCCAAGGACAGCCCCATCGTCGCCGCCCTGATCGAGGCGGCCGAGAACGGCAAGAACGTCACCGCCCTGGTGGAGCTGAAGGCCCGCTTCGACGAAGAAGCCAACCTGCGCTGGGCGCGCCAGATGGAGCGGGCGGGCGTCCACGTCGTCTTCGGCTTCGTCGAGTACAAGACCCACGCCAAGATGAGCGTCGTCGTGAGGCGGGAGGGCGAATCCTTGCGCACCTACTGCCACTTCGGCACCGGCAACTATCACCCGGTCACGGCCAAGATTTACACCGACCTCAGCCTGTTCACCTGCGATCCCGCGCTGGGCCGGGACGCCACGCGGGTGTTCAACTACATCACCGGCTATGCCGCGCCGGACGAGTTGGAGGCTCTGGTCGTCTCCCCGCTGAACATGAAGACCAGCCTGATCGAGATGATCGGCAAGGAGATGTCGGCCGCCGCCAAGGGCAAGCCCGCCGCCATCTGGGCCAAGATGAACGCCCTGGTCGATCCCGAGATCATCGACGCCCTTTATCGCGCCAGCCAATGGGGCGTGCGCATCGAGCTGGTCATCCGCGGCATCTGTTGCCTGCGCCCCGGGGTGCCGGGCCTGTCGGAGAACATCCGGGTCAAGTCGATCGTCGGCCGCTTCCTGGAGCACAGCCGCATCGTCGCCTTCGCCAACGGCCACGACCTGCCCAGCAACCGGGCGCGGGTCTACATCTCCTCGGCCGATTGGATGCCGCGCAACCTGGAACGCCGCGTCGAGGTGATGACGCCGATCCTGAACGCCACCGTTCACGACCAGGTGCTCGACCAGATCATGGTCGCCAATCTGAAAGACGACGCCCAGAGCTGGGTGCTGGAGCCTGACGGCTCCTATCGGCGGGTGATCCCCAGCGGGTCCGAACGGCCCTTCTCGGCGCACAAATACTTCATGACCAACCCCAGCCTGTCGGGGCGCGGCCGCAAGGTGAAGACCCTGCCCGGCGCCCTGTCCTATCCGGGCCTCAAGCCGCGGAAGCGCCGCTGATGAGTCCCGAGCGCGAATACGATCAAAGCAAATCGCCGTCATCGACATCGGCTCCAACTCGGTGCGTCTGGTGCTGTACCGGCTGGAAGGCCGGGCCGTCTGGACCATGTTCAACGAGAAGGTGCTGGCGGGTCTGGGCCGCGACCTGGCGGCCACCCGGCGCCTGTCTGAGCCGGGCGTAGTCATGGCCATGACGGCGCTGCGCCGCTTCGCCGCCGTGATCGAAGGGGTCCAGCCCGATCAGGTGCTGGTCGCCGCCACCGCCGCCGTGCGTCAGGCCGAGGACGGCCCCGAATTCTGCGAGCGCGTAGCCGCCGAGACGGGCTTGCGCATCCGCGTCCTCAGCGGCGAGGAAGAAGCGAAATATTCCGCGCTGGGCGTGTTGGCAGGCGACCCCGGCGCGCGCGGCGTGGCCGCCGACATGGGCGGCGCCAGTCTGGAGCTGACGCGGATCGGCGACGGTCCGCGCGGCAAGGGCGCGACCCTGCCGCTGGGGCCCTTCGCCCTGCTGGACGACAGGGGCTTCGACGCCGACCGCCTGCGCGGCCGCATCGCCAAGCGGCTGGAGCCGATCGAGGACCATTACGCCACGTCGACGCTCTACGCCGTCGGCGGCGCCTGGCGCAGCCTGGCCCAGATGCATATGGCGATGGTCGAGCATCCGATCCGCATCGTCCACCAATACGCCATGAGCGCAGCCGACGCCCGCGACATGGCCCGGCTGGTCGCGCGCCAGTCCCGCGCCTCGCTGGAGAAGCTGCCCGGCCTGTCCAAGCGCCGCGCCGAGACCCTGCCCTACGCCGCCCTGGTGCTGGAGGGGCTGATCGACCGCCTGGGGCTGACCTCGGTCAGCTTCTCGGCCTGGGGCGTTCGCGAGGGACTGCTGTATCACGGCATGGACCCCGCCATGCGCGTGGTCGATCCCCTGCTGGCAGGGTGTTCGGCCTGGGGCGGCCGTCAGGGCGTGGACCCGGCCCTGCCCCGCGCTCTGGACGGCTGGCTGCAGTCCGTGGTCTCCGCCCTGCCCGAAGTGTTCGGAGAGGAGCGCGACGCCCTGCTGACCTCCTCGGTGTGCCGTCTGGCGGACCTGGGCGCGCGCCTGCACCCCGACCACCGCGTCAGCCTGGTGTTCGATCAGGTTCTATGGTCGCCCATTCCCGGCCAGACCCACGCCGAACGCGCTTTCATGGCCGTGGCGATGAACGCCCGCTACGGCGGCGAGGCGCGCACGCCGGCGCCCGAAACGGTCGAGCGCCTGCTGTCGGAAAAGGGCCAGAAGCGCGCGCGAGCCCTGGGGCTGGCTATGCGGCTGGCCTGCGACCTGTCGGGCCGCTCGCCGCAGTTGCTGGCCAACGCCGCGGTCACGGTCGAGAAAGGCGCCCTGCGCGTCACCGCCGCCAATGGCTACGCCGACATGCTGCTGGGCGAACAGACGAAACGGCGCGCCAAGGCGCTGGCGGAAGCGATGGATCTGACGCTGAAGATCTAGCGCAACGCATCTCCCTCCCCTTCATGGGGAGGGTGGCTGAGCCTGAAAGGCGAAGCCGGGTGGGGGCGGCAAGGCTATTCAAGCGCTGAGGGCCGATCACCCAGCCCTCCCCACCCGGTCGCTTCGCGACCACCCTCCCCTTGAAGGGGAGGGAGAAAGGGCTACCCCTCGATCTCGACCACTTCGACGCGGGCGCCGTTCAGCACCAGGGCGATCTCGCCCTTTTTCAGCTTCAGCGCGTCTTCGCCGAACAGTTCGCGGCGCCAGCCCTTCATGGCCTCGATGTCCGCATTGTCGTTCAGAGCGATCTTTTCCAGGTCCGAAACCGTGGCGATCAGCTTGGCGGCCACGCCGGCGTTGTCGCTCTTGGCCTTCAGCAGCACCTTCAGCAGCTCCACCACCGAGGGCGGCGCGGGCTGGCTGTTGGCCGGGCGCTCCAGCTTGGGGGCATGAGCTTCCGGGTCGGCCAGGACGCGCTTCAGTTCCGCCGCCAGCTCCAGCCCCAGACGCGAGCCGCCGAAGCCCTTGGGCACCGAACGCAGACGATTGAAGGCGTCCGGGTCGGTCGGCCTGGACGGCGATCTCGTCGATGGCCTCGTCCTTCAGGATGCGGCCGCGCGGCTGGTCGCGCTCCTGCGCCGCGCGCTCGCGCCACACGGCGGTGGCGACGAAACCGGCCAGATATTTGGCGTTGAACTTCTTCGGCTTCAGACGCTTCCAGGCGTTCTCGGGGAGGTGTCGTAGAGCGCCGGATCGGTGACCGCGCCCATTTCCGACATGACCCAGTCCAGACGGCCTTCCTTCTGCAACCGGTCGCGCAGTTTGGGATACAGCGCCGACAGGTGCGTCACGTCGCCCAGCGCATAGGTCAGTTGCGCCTCCGACAGCGGACGGCGAGCCCAGTCGGTGAAGCGGCTGCCCTTGTCCAGCTCCTGACGCAGCATCTGGCGGACCAGCTGTTCATAGCTGACCTGATCGCCAAACCCGGCGGCCATGGCGGCGACCTGGGTGTCGAACAGCGGGCGCGGCATGGCGCCCAGCTTGTTGAAGATCTCCACGTCCTGCCGGGCCGCGTGGAAGACCTTCAGAATCGATTCGTCGCGCAGGATGTCGAGGAAGGGCTCAAGATCCAGCCCCTCGGCCATCGGGTCGATGATGGCGGCGTCGGACGGCGAGACCGCCGCCTGAATCAGGCACAGCTTGGGCCAGTAGGTGGTTTCCCGCATGAATTCCGTATCGACGGTGATGTACGGGGCCTTGGCCAGACGATCGCAGAAGGCGATCAGCGCGTCATTGGTGGTGATTAGCGTCATTCCGATGCTATAGCCCCGCGCGACGCCGTCGTGGCAAGAGCGCCGCGACATATTTTCGCCCCCGATTTCGAGCCGTGACCGATGAGCGACACCCCTGAGGCCCAAAAAGCGGTCTGACCTACGCCGACGCAGGTGTGGACATCGACGCCGGCGAGCAGCTGGTCGACGCCATCAAGCCGCTGGCCAAGTCCACCCGTCGTCCCGGCGCGGAGGCCTCTCTGGGCGGTTTCGGCGCCTTGTTCGACCTGAAGGCCGCCGGTTTTGAAGACCCGCTGATCGTCACGACGACGGACGGCGTGGGCACCAAGCTGAAGATCGCCATCGAGACCGGCCGTCACGACGGCGTGGGCGTCGATCTGGTCGCCATGTGCGTCAACGACCTGCTGGCGCAGGGCGCCGAGCCGCTGATGTTCCTGGACTACTACGCCACGGGCAGGCTGGACGTGGACGCCGCGCGCCGCGTCGTGGCCGGCATCGCCGAGGGCTGCCGCCAGTCGGGCAGCGCCCTGGTCGGCGGCGAGACCGCCGAAATGCCGGGCATGTATTCGGGCGGCGACTATGATCTGGCCGGGTTCTCGGTCGGCGCGGTCGAGCGCGGCAAGGTCCTGCCCTATCTGGAGCAGCAGAAGGCCGGCGACGTCATCATCGGCCTGGCCTCCTCGGGGCCGCACTCGAACGGCTATTCCCTGATCCGCAAGGTGGTCGAGAAGTCCGGTATGGCCTGGGGCGACGACGCCCCCTTCGCCAAGGACCTGTCCCTGGCCCAGGCGCTGATGGAGCCGACCCGCATCTATGTGAAGCCGGTCCTGCCGCTGATGAAGGCCGACCTGATCAAGGGCGCGGCCCACATCACGGGCGGCGGCCTGATCGAGAATCCGCCGCGCTGCATCGCCGAGGGCCTTGAGGCCAGCTTCGACTGGGACGCCTGGCCCATGCCCGACGTCTTCCAATGGCTGGCCGAGACGGGCGGAATTTCGGACCACGAGATGCGCCGCACCTTCAACTGCGGCGTCGGCTTCATCCTGATCGTCGCGCCCGAGAACGTCGAGCCGGTGCTGGCCGCCCTGCTGAACGCGGGCGAGACGGCCTTCGTCTGCGGGCAGCTTCAGGCGGCGTAAAGCCACCCCATTCCGACAAGACAAAAGCCCCGGCCAACGCGGCCGGGGGCTTTTGCGACCTCGCCTCCAACCGCTCACCCCGGCGGACGCCGGGGCCCAGTGAGAACCGCAAGCGCCGCGCCCTTGGCCAAAGGACTGGATCCCGGCGTCCGCCGGGATGAGCGGACATGAAGGGTTTCAGCCAAGAAAAAGGCCCCGGTCGCGCTGACCGGGGCCTTCTTCATTTCAGACTGTCGCCGGGATCAGCGCAGACCGCCGTTGACCGTCTCGTCGTAGAATTGGCCATGTCGGTGTAGAGCTGCTCCAGCGCCGGGCGGGCCGTGTACATCATGTGGCCGCCTTCATAGTAGGTGAACTCCAGGTTCCGGCGCAGGTGCGGCTCCAGCATCATCTGGGCCAGGTCGTACTCCGTGCTGAAGAAGGGCGTGGCGGCGTCGTAATAGCCGTTCAGCGCCAGCACCTTCATGTGCGGATTGCGGCGGATGGCGGTGGCCAGGTCGACGGCCGTGTTCGGCGTGGTCTGCGGACCGCCGACCGGCGGGCGGTGGCTCCAGTCCCAGTTGAAGCCCGGCAGGCCACGCGCCGACTGGCGGTAATCCACATCGGTGCGATAGTTCAGCGTCGTGGCGATGTAGTCGCGGAAGATGCTGAAATAGGCCCCGGTGATGGCGCTGCTGGACGGGTCTTCCTCGGGCGAGCCGCCCACAGCACTGGCGTCCATGCCCAGGTAACGCGTGTCCAGACGGCCGATCGTCTGGCGACGGTCGCGCAGCAGTTCCTTGCGGAAGGGGCTGAGCTCAAGGCGCAGGTTGGCCTGATCCAGCACCGTCGGCGAAATGCCGATCAGCGCGCTCATCTGCTGGGCGATCTGAGCGCGCTCGGCGTCCGAGATCAGGTGTCCCTTCGACAGGGCCGCCGCATAGGGGCCGATGGCGAATTCGCGGGCGCGCTGGACGTGTTCTTCCAGGCTGGGCTTGTTCGGGATCTTGTTGTGATACCAGGCCGTGGCCGCATAGGTCGGCAGCAGGGTGACGAAGTTCTGCGGATAGCCCGGCTGGCGCACGCCGTAGTTCATGATCGACGACAGCAGCACCACGCCGTTCAGCGACATGCCGCGATCTTCCAACTGGTGCACCAGGGCGCCGGCGCGCAGGGTGCCGTAGCTTTCGCCCAGAACATATTTCGGGCTGGACCAGCGGTCGAACTTGGTCGTGTAGCGCATGATGGCGCGGGCGAAGGTGTCCGCATCCTGATCCACGCCCCAGAAGGCCGAACCCGGCGTCTCGCCCAGCGGACGCGAATAACCGGCGCCGACCATGTCGATGAAGACCAGGTCGGTCTTGTCCAGCAGGGTCATGTCGTTGGGCGCCAGGTTGAACGGCGCCGGGCGCTCGACCACCGGCTCATCGGTCTGGACCCGCATCGGGCCGAAGGCGCCCATGTGCAGCCACACCGTCGGCGAACCCGGCCCGCCGTTGAACATATAGGTGATCGGACGACGACCGACCGGCTGTCCGTCCAGCGTATAGGCCACATAGAAGAGGCTGGCCGTCGGCATGCCCGCATCATTGCGGACCGTCAGCGTCCCCGCCGTCGCCTTGTAGCGCAGGGTGCGGCCGTGGGCGTTGATCGAGTGGCTGGTGGTCACTTCCGATTCATCGGCCGTGGCGCGCGCCCAGTTCTTTTCGATCTGTTCGGCGGTGACGTTGCGCAGGCGATCAGAGGCCGAGCGGACCGGCCCCGAGCCGCCGCTGGACGCGGCTTCCTGAGCCATGGAAACGGCCGGCGCGGCCAACAGGGCCGCTGCGCAGGCGGCGGTCAACAGACGACGCATATAGGATACTCCCCCTTGGATGCCGGACTCCCCGGCGCATGGACGCTAACGCCGCTGTTTCCGAAGAAGCAACGGAGTTTACGTCAGTTCAGCAACAATGGTTCGGCGGCGACCCGCCCTTCCCCTCGACCCTGCCGCCCCTCTTGCTAAGTCGCCTTCGGGGCCGCATGGCAGTCACGCCATATTCCACGCGTGAGCCGCCCATGTCCGTCGCCAAAGCCCGTGTCGCCGTCCTGATCTCCGGGACCGGCTCCAACATGGTCAGCCTGATCGAGGCAGGACAGGCGCCGGATGCGCCGTATGAAGTCGTGCTGGTGGTCTCCAACATCGCGAGCGCCGCCGGCCTCGACAAGGCGCGGGCGCTGGGCGTTCAGGCCGTCGCCGTCGAACACGCCCCCTTCGGCAAGGATAGAGAGGCGCACGAACGCGCCGTGGACGCCCTGCTGCGCGAACATGGCGTTCAGGTCGTGGCCCTGGCCGGTTATATGCGCCTGCTGACGCCGTGGCTGGTGCGCGGGTGGGCGGGCCGGATGCTCAACATCCACCCGTCGCTGCTGCCGCTCTATCCCGGCCTGAACACCCACGCCCGCGCCATAGAAGCGGGCGACCAGGAGGCGGGCTGCACCGTTCACATCGTCACCGAGGGCGTGGACGAAGGCCCTGCTCTGGGCCAGGCGCGCGTGCCCATCCTGCCCGGCGATACGGCTCAAATTCTGTCTGAGCGGGTCAAGGCGGCGGAACATCAGCTTTACCCCCGAATTCTGATGAATTTTCTGGACGCTCCGAAACCTTAACGATTTTTAATGCGACAGCCGGTCGCACGCAGGCGCAGGTTGCCCGCAAGCACGAACGCGCCTTCCTGACGGCGCTATCGCGCACGTCTGCACCACTGGGAAAGACCCGATGATGAAAACCCGCCTGATGGGCGCCGCCGCCATGGCGCTCGCCCTCGCCTTCACGGCTCAACCGACCCTCGCTCAACACGCCCACGCCTCGACGGCGGCCTCCACCGCGCCCGAGATCAAGCCCTGGGGCTTCGACCTGGACGGCCGCGACCTGACGGTGAAGCCGGGCGACGACTTCAACGCCTACGCCAACGGCGTCTATCTGAAGAACACCGAGATTCCGTCCGACAAGGCCCGCTTCGGTCCGTTCGACGTCCTGTATGAGAATTCACAGGCCCAGCTGCGCGCCATCATCGAGGCCAGCGCCGCCAATCCGACCAACGCCAACGCCCAGAAAGTCGGCGCCCTGTACGCCAGCTTCATGGACGAGGCCCGCGTCAACCAACTGGGCGCCCAGCCCCTGGCCGCCGACCTGGCCGCCATCCGCGCCGTGACGAACCATAGCGACATGGCCCGCCTGATGGGCGCCAGCCACGAAGGCTTCGGCGGCTCACTGTTCGGCCTGGCGGTGTTCGAGGACCTGCAGGACCCGAACATCAACTCGGCCTATCTGGGTCAGGGCGGCCTGGGCCTGCCGGACCGGGACTACTACCTGAAGCCGGACTTCGCCCCCCAGCGTGAAGCCTACGTCGCCTATGTCACGCGCGCTTTGACCGCCGCAGGCTGGGACAACCCGGCGCAGGCCGCCGCCGACATCCTGGCCTTCGAGACCAAGGTGGCCGAGAAGCACTGGACCACGGTCGAGCGTCGCCAGATCGACAAGATCTACAACCCGACCCCGGCCGCGCAACTGGCGACCTTCGCGCCGGGCTTCGACTGGGCCGCCTTCCTGCAGGCGTCCAAGGTCGAGAGCGTGCCGACCCTGGTGCTGATGGAGAACACCGCCATCCCAGGCATCGCCCAGGTGTTCGCCGATGCGCCGATCGAGACGCTGAAGGCCTGGCAGGCCTTCCAGACCGTCGATCAGGCCAGCCCCTATCTGTCCGACGCCTTCGTCGACTCGCGCTTCGAATTCCGCGGCAAGACCCTGCGCGGCCAGCCTGAAAACCGTCCGCGCTGGAATCGCGGCGTGGTTCTGGTCGACGGCCAGCTGGGCGAGGTTCTGGGCCAGGAATACGTGCGCCTGCACTTCCCCGCCTCGTCCAAGACGCAGATGGAGACGCTGGTCGCCAACCTCAGGGACGCCATGACCGAGCGCCTGAAGGCGCTCGACTGGATGAGCGAGGCCACGCGCGAGCAGGCCCTGCTGAAGATGTCCAAGTTCGGCGTGAAGATCGGCTATCCCGAGAAGTGGCGCGACTATGACGGGCTGGAGCTGAAGGCCGACGACCTCTACGGCAACGTCGAGCGCGCGGCCGCCTTCGACTGGGCCTGGAACCGCGGCAAGATCGGCCAGCCGGTCGATCCGCTGGAGTGGGGCATGACGCCCCAGACGGTGAACGCCTATTACAACCCGCCGCGCAACGAGATCGTCTTCCCGGCCGCCATCCTGCAGGCGCCCTTCTTCGACCCGAACGCCGATCCGGCGGTCAACTACGGCGGCATCGGCGCCGTGATCGGCCACGAGATCACCCACGGCTTCGACGATCAGGGCCGCAAGACCGACGCCAACGGCGTGCTGCGCGACTGGTGGACGCCCGAGGACGCCGCCCGCTTCGAGGAGCGCGCCAAGACCCTGGGCGCCATCTACGCCGCCCAGGAGCCGGTACCGGGCACGCCCATCAACGGCGACCTGACCATGGGCGAGAACATCGCCGACCTCGGCGGTCTGCTGATGGCGCTGGACGCCTATAAGCGCAGCCTGAACGGTCAACCGGCGCCGGTGATCGACGGACTGACGGGCGAACAGCGCGTCTTCCTGGGCTGGGCCCAGGTGTGGCGCGAGAAGTCGCGTGAAGAGGCTCTGAAAGAGCAGCTGACCACCGACCCGCACTCGCCCGGCATGGCGCGGGCCGCCACTCCTCCGCGCAACATCGACGCCTGGTACGCCGCCTTCGGCGTCACCCCGGATCAGGCGCAATACATCGCCCCCGAAAAGCGCGCCCGGATCTGGTAGGCGGCGCGTCCGGCGACGGACAAAGGAAAGGGCGTCGGCCGCAAAGCCGACGCCCTTTTTCTCCTCCCCATTCCATGGGGAGGTGGATCGGCGCCGAAGGCGGACGGAGGGGCCGCTTGTTTCCGCTGAGCTGGGATTAATCGCCCGCCCCAGCTCGCCCCTCCACCACTTCGCGGTCCCCCTCCCCACTTTGTGGGGAGGAAAGCGGTTACTCGTTCGGCTTCTTCGGCGTGGTGGCCGCGCCGGCGACGGCGCCGATGACGCCCCCGGCGACCGTCGCGCCGGTGTTGCCGCCGATCGCCTGACCAGCGACCGCGCCGCCCAGGGCGCCCGTGGCGGCGCGTTGTTCCGTGGTGGTGCCGCAGCCGGCCAGCAGAGCCGTCAGGCCCAGCACAGGGGCAAGCTTCAGCATCGTCTTCATGGCGGTCATCCTTGTTGTTGCGAGCGAGCGTAACGAGACCGTGAAAACGAAACGGCCCGCCCCCGGTTCCGGGAGCGGGCCGAATTGTCACACAGCTTGACCGCAAACGATCAGGCCGCGTCGGGTCGGGAGGTCCCGAAGGGCCGACGAGCGCGGCCCTTCAGCATCAGCCGACGATGTCGGCGTCCGTGAAGAACTGCTCGATCTCGATCTTGGCGTTTTCCAGCGAGTCCGAACCGTGGACCGAGTTCTCGCCGATCGACAGGGCGAACAGCTTGCGGATGGTGCCTTCAGCGGCGTCGTTCGGGTTGGTGGCGCCCATGACTTCGCGGTATTTGGCGACGGCGTTGTCGCCTTCCAGCACCTGCACGACCACCGGCTCGGCGATCATCTGCGACACCAGCTCGCCGTAGAACGGACGCTCGGCGTGCACTTCGTAGAACTTCTTGGCTTGCTCTTCGGTCAGCTTGATGCGGCGCTGGCCGACGATGCGCAGGCCGGCGCCTTCGATGACGGCGTTGATGGCGCCCGTCAGGTTGCGGCGCGTGGCGTCGGGCTTGATGATCGAGAACGTGCGTTCGGTCATGGGAGTGACTTCTTGTTTGGGTGTTTGAGGGTCGGCGGCTTATAGCGAGCGCCGCACATCTTTCCAATATCCCCGCTTGTAAGCCTTTTTCGGTCCGGATCCCATGCTGCAGATCAAAAACCTGACCTACAACGCTTGGGGCCGCGAGTTCCTGGACGACGCCTCCGTCAGCCTGCCGCCGGGGTCCAAGGTCGGCCTGGTCGGCCGCAACGGCATCGGCAAGTCCACCCTGTTCAAGCTGATCCTGGGCGAGCTGGCCGCCAACGGCGACGAAATCTCCCTGCCCAAGACCGCCCGCATCGGCTCGGTCGATCAGGAACACCCCGCCACGCCCGTCAGCGTTCTGGACACCATCCTGGAAGCCGACGTCGAGCGCCACGACCTGCTGACCCGGCTGGAGACCGCCGAACCCGAGGAAATGGGCGAGATCTGGGGCCGCCTGATCGAGATCGACGCCGACAGCGCCCCCTCGCGCGCCTCGGAAATCCTGGTCGGCCTGGGCTTCAGCCAGGACGACATGCAGCGCCCGATGGCCGAGTTCTCGGGCGGTTGGCGGATGCGCGTGGCGCTGGCCGCCGCCCTGTTCGCCGAGCCGGACATGCTGCTGCTGGACGAACCGACCAACTACCTCGACCTGGAAGGCGCCCTTTGGCTGGAGCAGCGGCTGAAGCGCTATCCGCACACGGCCCTGATCATCAGCCACGACCGCGAGCTGCTGAACGGCGTCTGCACCCATATCCTGCAGCTGTCGAACCGCAAGCTGGACCTCTACACCGGCAACTACGACACCTTCGAAAAGACGCGGGCCGAGAAACTGCGCCTGATGGAGGCCAACAAGTCCAAGCAGGACGCCGAGCGCGCCCACCTGCAGAAGTTCATCGACCGCTTCAAGGCGAAGGCCTCCAAGGCCACCCAGGCCCAGTCGCGCGTCAAGCGGCTGGAGAAGATGCAGCGCATCGAACTGCCGCCCGAAGAGCGCGTCGCCCCCTTCACCCTGCCCTCGCCCGAACGCCCCCTGCCCCCGCCGCTGATCCGGCTGGAAAAGGCCAATGTCGGCTATGAGCCGGGCAAGCCGATCCTGAAGAACCTGAACCTGCGGATGGACCTGGACGACCGCATCGGTCTGCTGGGCGTCAACGGCGCGGGCAAGTCGACCTTCGCCAAGCTGATCGCCAAGGCGCTGACCATCGAGACGGGCGAGTTCCACCGCGACGGCAAGATGCGCGTGGGCTGGTTCCACCAGCACCAGATCGAGGCGATGGACCCGACCGACACGCCGCTGGAGATCATCCGCCGCGCCATGCCGGACGCCTCGGAAAGCAGCCGCCGCAGCCGTCTGGCCCAGTTCGGCCTGCCCTTCGAGAAGCAGGAGACCACCGTCGGCTCCCTGTCGGGCGGCGAGCGTGCGCGCCTGCTGCTGAACCTGGTGGCGATGGATGCGCCGCACATCCTGATCCTGGACGAACCGACCAACCACCTGGACATCGACAGCCGCCGGGCCCTGCTGGACGCGCTGAACGAATATACCGGCGCGGTCATCCTGATCACCCACGACCGCTCGCTGATGGAACTGGTCGCGGACCGCCTGTGGCTGGCCGCCGACGGCACGGTGAAGCCGTTCGACGGCGACATGGACGACTATCAGAAGTTCGTCCTGGACCGCGCCAAGCAGGCCGGCATGAAGCCGAGCCAGGTCAAGCACGAGGAAGCCGTGGCCGAGGCCCCCGCGCCCTCCGCCGCGCCCAAGGCCGAGAAGAAGAAGGGACCGTCCCCGTCCACCCTTCGCCATGCGGTGAAGAAGGCCGAGGACCGAATGGCCCAGCTGACCGCCGATCTGGCGCGTCTGGACGACGATTTGGCCAACGCCGCCGTCAGTGACCCGAAGAAGCTGGAAGGCCTGACTCGCGCCCGCGCCAAGGCCCAGGCCGACCTGGATCAGGCCGAGGCCGACTGGATCGCCGCCGAGGAAGCTCTAGCCGAGGTGTCGTAATGAGCAAGGCGCCGCCCCTGTTGACCAAGGACGAGATGCAGGAGGCGGTCGCCCGCCTGCAGACCTATCTGCGCGACGAAATGGAGGTCGAGGTCGGCCGCCTGCCCGCCGAAATGCTGGTCGAGTTCATCGGCCGGGACATCGGCCGCTTGATCTACAACCGCGGCCTGCGCGACGCCGAAACCGTGGTGCGCAAGAAGGTCGAGGACGTCGCCGACGCCCTCTACGGCCTGGAACGATAAGTCCCCCTCCGTCATCCCGGCCGTAGCGCAGCGCAGAGCCGGCACCGCCCAAGTCTCGACGGACGGCGTATTTTGCGGTCACTGATAGCGGTTGCGCCGCTTCCGGGGTGCCGATGAGAATTGCCCCCACCATAACATATCGAAGTTATGTCAGCGTCATGCTACCCGTAGCCTCGCCACTTGAAAGGACGCCGACATGCACCGCCTGTTCGCAGCGATCACGCTCGCATCCGCCCTGATCGCCCTTCCCTCTCTGGCTCAGGACGCGACGCCTCAGCGTTACGCGGTCGAACTCCAGTTCATTGAGGCAGGCAAGGACGTGGTTCAGGCCACGACCTTTGTCGCGGTCGGCGGCTCGGCGAAAGTGACGCTGATCGGCGACCAGGATCAGTTCGAGTTCAACGCCAGCCTCGACGCCCAGCAAGGCGACGGCGCAGACGACCTATTGATCAGCGAGATCAATCTGGTCCGCAACGGCGAAGAGATCGCCTCCCCTCGCCTGATGATGCGGCGCACCGGCACGGCCCGCTATGAAGTGGGGGCCGAAGGGGCGGAGGTGGTCCGGGTCACGATCAAGCCCGCCCCCTGATCCCGATCAGCCGCAGCTGACGCGCGTCACGATGTCCGTCTTGTCGTCGTAGGTGAAGGTCACGCGGTTGTCGCGATAGTCCATCGTCGCCGCGCAACTGCTGCACAGGACGCGGAAGATGCGGCCTTGTGGTGCGGCCGGAATGGTCGAGCGATTGCGGCCGACATACTCCTGATAGTCGCTGGCCTTGCAGGCCACCGGCGTCGCCTCGCCGCCCGGCGCGGTCGTCGTCCCGCCCCTTGCGTCGGCGCACAGGCCGCCAGGACCAGGAAGCCTGCGGCGGCGCTCAGCGTCAGAAATGACTTCATAACGTCGTCCCTCATGATCATCCGCAGCGGACCTGTTCGATCAGGCCTGTGCGCTGGTTGTAGAAGATGTTGAGCCGATAGGGCGAATAGTCCTCGGTGATCGGGCAAGTCGTGCAGGCGACCCGACGGTTCACCACATCCACCGGAACGGGGATTTCAGTGCGAGGTTTCCCGATCAGCCACTGAAACTCATCCGCCTTGCACATGGCGACGCCCGAAGCGTTGCGGATGCCCGGCTCGGATAGATAGGGGCGCTCGGTCGGCGATGCGGGCGCGGCCGGCGTGACCGGCGGATAGTTCGGATGGGCGGCCGTCCGCATCGTAGTCGTGGCGTTCGGGGGCGGCGCAGCGCAGGCCGCGACAGCCAGCGCGCCAAGCGTCAGGATCAGGCCGCCTTTTCCCAGCGCCCTTCGTCCGACTGTTTCCAATAGGCCAGGTCGGCGCCGTCCGCCTTCAGCGTCCGCCAGCGCCCGCGCGCATGGTTCAGCGCCTGCTCGTCCCGACCGTCGAAGATGATGAAGCAACGTGCGAACTCCTGCGTGGCCCCAAGCTCTGAATCATCGACGATGAACAGCGCCTGAGCGCCATTCAGATTTTCGCCCGATTCGGACAGAAGCACAGGCTGGCGCGCGGCGTGGTCGCCGTCGGCCCGTCCGTGAGGCAGGAAGCTGTCGTCGCGGTAGGTCCACAACAGCTCGTCGATATCGTCGAGCCGATGCGAGGTCGCCCCCGGATCAGGGCGCGCCAGCCCCGCTGAAGCGTGCGCTCCAGCAGGGTCGGCAGCACCTGTTCCAGCGTCGACCGCTCCAGGTGGTAGAACCAGATTTCCGGCTTGGCGTCAGACACCCGGCCCTACCCTCCTGAACAGAACTTAGCCTTCGTAGTGGTCGGCGACCATGCGGTCGAGCAGACGCACGCCATAGCCGACGGCGCCGTCCGGCACGGTCGGGTTCTGGAGTCCTTCACCCAGGCGGTCGAGGCGATGTCGAGGTGCGCCCACGGCACGCCGTTGGTGAAGCGTTGCAGGAACAGGGCCGCGGTGATCGAGCCGCCGGCGCGGCCGTTGCCCATGTTCTTCATATCGGCGATCGGGCTGTCGATGTGGCGGTCGTATTCGGCCGGGATCGGCATGCGCCACGACTTCTCGCCCACCTTCGGACCAGCGTCGGCGATGTTGGCCGCCAGTTCGTCGCTGTTGGTGAAGACGCCCGCATATTCCAGGCCCAAGGAGATGATGATGGCGCCCGTCAGGGTGGCCAGGTCGATCATGAACTTCGGCTTGAAGCGGTCCTGCGTGTACCAGAGGGCGTCGGCCAGAACGAGGCGGCCCTCGGCGTCGGTGTTCAGCACTTCGATGGTCTGGCCCGACATGGAGGTGACGACGTCGCCCGGACGCTGGGCGTTTCCGTCCGGCATGTTCTCGACCAGGCCCAGGACGCCGACGGCGTTCACCTTGGCCTTGCGGCCGGCCAGGGCGTGCATCAAGCCGGCCACGGCGGCGGCGCCGCCCATGTCCCACTTCATCTCTTCCATGCCCTCGGCGGGCTTCAGGCTGATGCCGCCGGTGTCGAAGCAGACGCCCTTGCCGACGAAGGCGATGGGGGCCTCGCCCTCCTTGCCGCCGTTCCACTGGATGACGGCCAGCTGGCTTTCACGCACCGAGCCCATGCCGACGCCGAGCAGCGAGCCCATGCCCAGCTTCTCCATCTCGGCCTCGCCCAGGATCTCGACCTTGGCGCCCAGGGCCTCCAGCTCCTTCACGCGGCGCGCGAACTCGGCCGGGTGCAGGATGTTGGCGGGCTCCGACACCAGATCGCGCGAGAACAGCACGGCGTCGGCCACGGCCGACAGCGGGCCGAAGGCGGCCTCGGCGGCCTTCACGTCCGAGGTCACGACGCGCACCGTCGTCACCGACGGAATCTTGTCGGCCTTCTGCTTGGTCAGATATTTGGCGAAGCGATAGGCGGCCAGGCGAACGGCGAAACCGGCGCGGGCGGCCAGCTCCGGCGACAGGTGGGACGCCTCGATGGTCAGGACTTCGGCGCCCGACATCTTGGTCGCCTGATAGGCGGCGGCGGCGGCGGTTTCGACCGCCAGATCGTCCTGCTTGTCCGCCGCGCCCGCGCCGACCAGCAGCACGGCGTTCGCGTCGATCCCGGCCGGGGCCGCCACGTTCAGGCTGCTGTTGGCCGCGCCGTTGAAGCGGCTGTTCTTCATCGCCTTGGTCAGGGCGCCCGAGGCCGCCTGATCCAGCGCCGAACCGGCGCCGGCGAGGGCTCGTCCTTCATGCACCAGCACGGCGAGAATTTCTGCGGCGCCGGGCGAAGCGACGAATTCGATTTTCATGAAACTGACTCCAGACCGGAAGAACCTGTCCCGATCACGCTTGAATTTGCCATGGTCGCGGCGACGGTTTCGTCGGGGCGGCCGGATGTGTATTACATGGCTCGCATCGCCCCGGGCTGCAACACGTTCGCAGCCGATTATACGACCTTTCCGGCCTTATGACCCTGATCCAGAGGTATCTTTTCCGCCAGATCGGCCTGCCCGTCGTGGCGGCGGTCGCGGCGCTGGCCGGCATCGGCCTGCTGAGCCAAAGCCTGGATCAGCTGGAAGTCATCGTCGAGCGCGGACAGAGCGTCTGGGTGATGGTCAAGCTGACCCTGCTGGCCCTGCCGCAACTGATCGCCGTCATCCTGCCCATCGGCCTGTTCGTCGGCGCCCTGATCGCCCTGACGCGGCTGCAGCGCGAGCAGGAGCTGACCGCCGCCTACGCCGCCGGGGTCAGCCGCTGGGCCCTGATCCGGCCCGCCCTGCAGATCGCCTTGATCGTCACCGTCATCGCCCTTTTGGTGAACGTCTTCGTCCAGCCGTGGGCCCAGCGCGAAGGCCGTCGTCAGGCCTTCGCCATCCGCACCGACCTGGCCGCCCTGCTGGTCGAAGAAGGCCAGTTCGTCCAGGGGCCCGACGGCCTGACCGTCTACGTCCAGCAGATCGAGCAGAACGGGCTGATGAAGAACCTCTTCGTCTATCTGGACAACGGCAAGACGGTCACCACCTGGGACGCCGAAACCGCCCGATTCGGCCGCGTCGACGGCCTGCCTGTGCTGACCATGCAGAACGGGTCGATGCAGCGCTATTCCTCGCGCGAGGTGTTGAACCAGCTGTCGTTCGACCAGCAGGTGTTCGACCTGTCGCCCTACGCCAAGACCACCGAGCGCATCCGCTTCAAGCCCTCGGACCTGTGGCTGACCGACCTGTTCGACCCGACGCCCGCCCTGCTTGAGACCGCCGGAACGCGGGGCGAGCTGGCGGCCGAGGGCCATTCGCGCCTCGCTTCGCCCTTCTACGCCCTGGCGGCGATGGCCTTTGCCCTGGCGGCCATTCTGGGCGGCGCCTTCAGCCGGACAGGCTACACCGGCCGCATCGCCAAGGCGGCGGGCGCCTTCCTGCTGCTGCGCGTCATCGGCTACGGCCTGGTCGCGGCCAGCGCCTGGAACGGCGCCCTGAACATCCTGCAATACGTCGTGCCGTTGGCCGCCACGGCCCTGGCCCTGCGCGTCCTGTTCCGCGCGCTCAAGCCGCGCCGTCGCCGCCCCGGATCGCCGCTGGCCCGCGTGAAGGCGAGGCTCGCATGAAATTCCGTCTCGGCCGCATCGAACGGTATGTCCTGATCCAGCAGATGAAGTCGCTGGGCGTAGCCTTCGCCGTCATCGCCGCCCTGGTCATGCTGATCGACTTCGTCGAGGTCTCGCGCGGGCTGAACTCCTCGGGCGAGCTGTCCAGCGCGAGGATTTTCGGCCTGGTGCTGGTCAAGTCGCCCTCGGTCATCCTCCAGCTCCTGCCCTTCGTCTTCCTGTTTGGGACCCTGGGTGCCTTTGTCAGCCTGAACCGGCGCAGCGAACTGATCGCCATGCGGGCGGCGGGCGTGTCGGCCTGGCGCTTCGTCCTGCCCGCGGCGGGCGCCGCCGTGCTGCTGGGCGCCCTGACCGTCACCGTTCTGGGCCCAATGGCCGCCGCAGGCGACGGGGTCTGGCAGCGCGAGCGCGGCCGCATCTCCGGCTCGACGCCCGGCGGCGACTCGCGCGAATCCGTCTGGCTGCGCGAAGGCGACGAGAACCGCCAGATGATCATTCGCGGCGGGCGGCAGGACCCGGCCACCGGCCGCCTGCTGGACGCGACCTTCTTCATCTACACCACCACTTCGGGCGGCCATCGCGTCTTCACCGAGCGGGTCGATGCGGCCACGGCCACCCTGAACGCCGGGCGCTGGCGCTGACCGACGCCTCGGGCGCGCAGACGGGCCAGCGGGCGGTCCGCTACGCCACCCTGGATCTGCCGTCCAACCTGGCCGACAAGGAAGCCTTCCAGCGCTTCGCCCGGCCCCAGTCGACGCCCTTCTGGTCTCTGCCCAATCAGATTCGCCGCATCGAGGACGCCGGCTTCGCCTCCACCGCCTATCGCCTGCGGTTGCAGCAGTTGCTGGCCACGCCGCTGGTCTTCGGCGCCATGTCGATCCTGGCGGCGGCCTTCTCGCTGCGGCTGATGCGTCTGGGCGATCTGGCGCGGATGACGGTGGCGGCCGTGGTGCTGGGCTTCGCCTTCTTCTTCCTGAATCAGTTCTCCTCGGCCATGGGCTCGGCTGAGGTCGTGCCGCCGGTCATCGCCGCCTGGCTGCCGCCCATATTGACGGCTCTCGCCGCCTTTACCTTGCTGTTCTATACCGAAGACGGCTAATCGGGCGGTTTCCGCCCGGCCGGTAATGAGTGGACTCCGCATGACCCATCGCCGCCTCCCCCGTATGGGAGCCCTGCGCCTTCGGCTGTTGACCGGCGCGGCGTTGGTCATAGGCGCGCCCCTCTCATCGCTGGCGTTCGCCTCGGCCGCACAGGCCCAGACGGCGCCCGTCCCCGTTCAGGCCCCTGCGCAGACCACGACCGAGGCCGCCCCCGGCGCCGACGGCCTGACGCCCGACGCCGTCTTCGTGGACGCCGATTCCGCTCAGCGTCAGGGCGACGTCATCTCGGCCCAGGGCTCGGCCGAGGATCGGGTCATGGCCCGCTTTCAGGACCACAGCCTGCGCGCTCAGGACCTCACCTATGACCTCCAGAACCGCGTGGCCACGGCCTCGGGCGACGCCGAACTGACGGCGCCGGACGGTTCGGTCGTCCACGCCCAACGGATCGAACTGGATTCCGACCTCAAGGCGGGCGTCGCCGTCGACCTGGCCACGCGCCTATCCAACGGCTCCAGCCTGATGGCCGCCACCGCCGTGCGCCGCTCCGAGACGGTTAGCGAGCTGAACAACGTCATCTTCACCCCCTGCCCGATCTGCACCGTGGACGGCGCGGCCAAGACGCCCAGCGTCTCCATCCAGGCGTCCAAGGCGGTGCAGAACGAAGAGCTGCGCGCAATCCTGTATCGCGACGTGGTGTTCCGGCTGGGCGGGGTGCCCATCTTCTATCTGCCGGTCTTCTCGCATCCTGATCCGACCGTGGATCGCGCGTCGGGTTTCCTGGTGCCGTGGGGCGACTATCAGGCGGGACGCGGGGTCTCGCTGGAGATTCCTATCTGCACGTCATCTCGCCCTCTGAAGACGTGCTGGTCAGCCCCCAGTTCAACACCAAGGTCGCCCCGCTGCTGAACCTGCAGTGGCGCAAGCGATTCACCGACGGGATGATCGTCGCGCGCGGCGGCGCCACCTACGGCCGCAGCTTCGGCGACTTCGACCTGGACGGCGACGGCCAGGCGGAAAGCAACGTCCGTTTCGGCGACACGACGACGCGCAGCTATCTGCTGGCTCACGGCAAATTCGATCCCGACGGCCCGTGGCGCTGGGGCTTCACCGCCGAGCGGGTTTCGGACAAGACCCTGTTCGACCGCTACGACATCCGCGACGCCTATCAGGACAACGGCCTCTACTACGGCGACAGCCGCCGCCTGATCAGCCAGATCTACGCCGAGCGCCAGACCGAGCGGTCCTATCTGTCGGTCGCGGCCTTCACCTTGCAGAGCCTGCGGGTGGCCGAGTTCAACCCGATCACCCCGGCCCTGAACGTCTTTGAAGACGACAACACCCTGCCGCTGGTCGCGCCGCTGATCGAGGCGCGCTGGGAGCCTGAAGGCCCCGTGCTGGGCGGTCGCCTGCGCCTGCGCGGCTCGGCCGTGGCGCTTACGCGCGACGCCTATGTCGGCTTCCCGACCCTGGCGCCCGAACTGATTCCCGCCGGGCCGACCGACGGCCTGCCCGGCGTCGACAGCCGCCGCATCACCGGCCAGGCCGAGTGGCGCCGGGTGCTGACCTCGCCCATCGGCGTGCGGTGGGAGCCTTTCGTGGACCTGCGCGCCGACGTCTATTCGGTCGATGATCTGCCGCCCGCCCTCGGCGTCGAGGACGAGACCCATTTCCGCGCGCGGACCAGCGCCGGGGTCGATGTCAGCTATCCGCTGTATCGCGGCCTCAGCGCCTCGTCCGACCTGATCCTTGAGCCGATGGCCCAGCTGTCGATTTCCAACAAGGCGGACCTGGACCCGCGCATCCCGAACGAAGACAGCCAGATCACCGAGCTGGACCACCTGTCCCTGTTCCGCATGGACCGTTTCCCCGGCTACGACCTGCTGGAGGGCGGCCTGCGCTTCACGGCGGGTGCCCGCGCCACCTTGCGCTGGGACGAGGTGCGCTCGGCCAGCCTGTTCATCGGCCGCAGCATGCGCGCCGACGACCAGGACGAATATCTGACGCCGATCCCGGACGATCCGGCCCGCCTCTATGACCCGTCGGGTCTAGCCAGCCGGACCTCGGACTGGGTGGTTCAGGGGACGTTCAATCCGTCGGACCGGATGCGCGGCTGGTTCCACGCCACCGTCGACGGCAATGGCGAGATTCGCCGCGCCGAAGCGACGGTCGACGGCCGCTGGGGTCGCCGCAACCTGGCCAGCGTCAGCTACATCGTCGACCGCTCCAATCCGCTGGACGGACCCGAGAACCGCAACTACGAATTCGTCCAGCTGTCGGCCAACCAGTTCGTCTATGGCAACTGGGGCGTGGCGGTGACCGGCATCGCCGATCTGGAACGCGACATCATCACCCGCTCGGAGGTCGGCCTGTTGTTTGACGACGACTGTTTCCGCATCGAGCTGGGCTGGCGTCGCGACAACACCCGCGTGCGCCCCACCGGCCCGGCCGAAGGCGTCTACATCCGTCTTAACCTCGCCACTTTTGGAGGTTCAGGCTATGATCGCGGCAATATGCGGTAGGCATGGCGTGGATTGCGGCTTACGGGGACGTGCGCCCTGGCGCGGCGGCGCGGACAGCGTCGCTTACCGGATTGGGCCGGATTGGGACCGCTTTAGGGAATCAGGACTGACGATGCGTTTGAAGCGTTACTCTACGGGAGCCGCCCTGGCCGCCCTCATGGTCGTGACGGCCGTGGAGCCTTCATGGGCCCAGACGGCGCCGGCGGCTCAGGCTCAGCCCGCCGCCCCGCCCGCAGCCGGCGCCCTGAATCCGGCGGCGGAAGAAGCGCCTCAGCGCGCGACGCCGGCGCCTCAGTTCCGCATGGCCGACGGCATCATCGCTACGGTCAACGACCGCATCATCACGGGCTTCGACCTGCGCCAGAGGATGCTGGTCGTCATGGCCATGTCCCAGTTGCAGCCGACCGAAGAGAACATCGCCGCCATCCAGCAACAGGCGCTCAACGACCTGATCGAACAGCATCTCCAGGCGCAGGAAATCGCCAAGTTCGACCAGTTGAAGATCACCGACGACGAGGTTGATCGCGAAATCGCCGACATGGCCCGCCAGGCCGGCGCCAGCCCCGAATCCTTCCTCGCCTTCCTGCAACAGGGCGGCATCGCCCTTCCCGCCTTCCGCGAACAGATCCGCACCGAGGTGGGCTGGCGCGAACTGGTTGGCGGCCGCTTCCGCGACCGCGCCCGCGTCAGCAAGAGCCAGGTCGACCAGGCCGTGCGCCAGCTGACGGAATCAGCCACCAAGCCCCAGTATCTGGTCGGGGAGATCTACCTCGAAGCGGCCCGCGTCGGCGGGATGCAGGAAGCCATGAACGGCGCGCGCCAGTTGGTGCAGCAGATGATCCAGGGCGCCCCTTCATGGCCGTGGCGCGCCAGTTCTCGGCCGCTCCTTCAGCCGCGCGCGGCGGCGACGCCGGGTGGATCGTCAAGGGCGCCGCCCAGCCCGCCCTGGAAACGGTCATGGAGACCCTGGAAGTCGGTCAGCTGTCCAACCCGATCCCCGTCGATGGCGGCGTCTACATCCTGTACATGCGCGACAAGCGCTCGGGCGCCTCGACCAGCATGGTCAAGATGAAGCAGGTCATGATCGAACTGCCCGAGACCGCCGACGAGGCTCAGGTCGCCGCCGCGACCCAGCGTCTCGAGGCCCTGCGCGGCCAACTGACGTGCGACAACATCCTGACCCGCGCTCGCTCTGAGACGGGCCTGCTCGGCGCCGACCTGGGCGAAAGCGACGTCGACGATCTGGCGCCGCAGTTCCAGCAGGTCGCCCGCTCGGCCGAGATCGGCTCGGTCAGCACGGCGGTGCGTACGCCTCTGGGCGTCCACCTGCTGGCTGTCTGCGACCGCCGCCTGGGCGGCCCGGAAGCCCCCTCGCCGCAACAGGTCGAAGCGCGTCTGCAGAATCAGAACTACGCCATGCTGGGCCGCCGCTATCTGCGCGACCTGCGTGAAGACGCCCTGATCGAAATCAAGCAATGACGATGCTCCGGCCGCTCATCGTCACGATGGGCGACCCCGCCGGGGTCGGGCCGGAGATCATCGCCCGCGCCTGGTCGGCGCTGTCGTCGCCGCCCGGCCCTGTGGCCCCGATCACGCCCTTCGTCGTGGTCGGCGACGTGCAGGTGCTGAAGGCCCAGGGCCAGCCGGTCGAGGCGGTGCTCAGCCCGTCGGACGCCGCCTCCGTCTTCGACCGCGCCATCCCTGTCCTGCACCATCCGGCGCCCGCCCCCGTGACGCCCGGCCAGCCCGAACCCGCCAACGCCGTCGCCGTGGCGGACTGGATCGAGCGCGGCGTCGATCTGGTGCTGTCGGGCGAAGGCTCCGGCCTGGTGACGGCGCCCATCGCCAAGGCGCCCATGTACGCCTCCGGCTTCCGCTTTCCGGGCCACACCGAGTTCATCGCCGAACTGACCGCCGACGTCCCGTTCAGCGGCACGCGCGGCCCGGTGATGATGCTGACGGCGAAAGACCTGCGCGCCTGCCTCGTCACCATCCATGTGCCGATCGACCAACTGCCCGAGCTGGTGACCGGCGAGCGCGTCGCCCGGGTCGCCCGCGTCGTCCACGAATCGATGAAGCGCGATTTCGGCATCCACGCCCCGCGCCTGGCCATGGCCGCTCTGAACCCCCACGCGGGCGAAGGCGGCGCTATCGGCCTGCAGGAGACGACGGTGCTGCGCCCCGCCGCCGAGGCTCTACGCGCCGAGGGATTGAACATCACCGACCCCCTGCCCGCCGACACCCTGTTCCACGAAGAGGCGCGGGCGCGCTACGACGCCGTGGTCTGCCTCTATCACGACCAGGCGCTGATCCCGGTGAAGACGCTCGACTTCTGGGGCGGAGTGAACGCCACCCTTGGCCTGCCGATCGTCCGCACCTCGCCCGACCACGGCACCGGCTTCGACATCGCCGGCAAGGGCGTGGCTCGCGCCGACAGCTTCATCGCCGCCGTCCGCCTGGCTTCGGAGATGGCGTCCGCCCGCGCCAGCCGATAGCCTTCTCCCCTCGGGGAGAAGGTGGGCGCCGAAGGCGCTCGGATGAGGGGGCGGTCAACCATGTGGCAAACGCCAGCCCGGACGAAGCGCGCCCGTCGGCAACGCCGAACCCTCACCCATGCCGAGGAAATTTTGGCGTCTTGTCCGCGACCGTCGCTTCGATAATCTCAAGTTTCGCCGCCAGACGCCCGTCGCCGGCGCGATCTGCGACTTCGCCTGCACGGAAATTCGACTCGTCGTAGAACTGGACGGCGGCGTCCATAAGCTTCATGAGGCGCAGGATGTGGAACGTGACGCCAGACTGGAGCAGGCGGGATTCATGGTGCTGAGATCGGGCAACGAGGCCTTCCTGTCCGACCCTAACGTCCTGTTGGGCGCGATCCGCCTTCGGGCCGACCAGATGCGGACCCAGCCCCTCATCCGTCTCGCTCCGCGAGCCACCTTCTCCCCCGAGGGGAGAAGGGCGAATGACCTTGCCCTCCCTGCGTGAAACGCTCGACGCCCACGGCCTGTCGGCCAAGAAGAGCTTCGGCCAGCACTTCCTGCTGGACCTCAACGTCACGCGCAAGATCGTCCGCTACGCCGGACCGTTTGACGGCCGCGCCGTCATCGAGGTCGGCCCCGGCCCCGGCGGCCTGACCCGCGCCCTGCTGGAAAGCGACGCGGGCAAGGTGGTCCTGGTCGAGAAGGATCCGCGCTTCATCCCCCTGCTGTCCGAACTGGACGACGGCTCGGGCCGCCTGACCATCGTCGAGGCCGACGCCCTGAAGGTGAAGGAAGCCGAACTCGTCGAGGGCCCCGCGCACCTCGTCTCCAACCTGCCCTACAACGTCGGCACGCCGCTGCTGATCAAATGGCTGACGGGGCCGTGGACGCCGTGCGCCCTGACCCTGATGTTCCAGAAGGAAGTCGCCGAGCGCGTGGTGGCCCAGCCCGGCGAGGACGCCTATGGCCGTCTGGCCGTCATCACCCAGGCCGTGGCCGAGGCGCGCATCGTCATGCACCTGCCCGCCGCCGCCTTCACCCCGCCGCCCAAGGTGGCCTCGGCCGTGGTGCATCTGATACCCTTGGCGGAGCGCCCCGCCCCCGACCGCCTGAAGCGGCTGGAACGGGTCACGGCGGCCGCCTTTGGCCAGCGTCGCAAGATGCTGCGCTCCAGCCTGAAACAGCTCGGCGGCGCCGCCCTGTGCGAAGCCGCTGGAATCGAACCCGACGCCCGCGCCGAGACCATCGACGTGGCGGGCTTCCTCAGATTGGCCGACGCTTTGACATGACAGTAGAAATCCAACCCTTCCGCGCCATCGCCATCAGCCGCATCGCCCATGAGATGAAGGCCCGAGGCCAATCGGTCATCCACATGGAGTTCGGCCAGCCCTCGACCGGCGCCCTGCGCCCGCCCTGGCTGAGGCGCACCGCGTGATCGACGCCGAAGCCGGCGGCTATTGGGAAAGCCCCTGCTGCGCGCCCGCGTGGCCAAGCTGTACAAGGACCGCTACGGCGTCGAGATCGATCCCGAGCGCGTCATCATGACGGCCGGCGCCTCGCCCGCTCTGGTGGTGGCGTTGAACATGCGCTTCGCCCCCGGCGACCGCGTCGCCATCGCCCGCCCCGGCTATGTCGCCTATCGCAACACGATGAAGGCCCTGCACATCGTCCCGCAGGAGATCGACTGCGGCGCCGACGTGCGCTTCCAGCTGACGGCCAAGGCCCTGCGCGACCTGGACCCGGCGCCCCAGGGCGTCATCATCGCCAGCCCCGCCAACCCGACCGGCACGGTCATCGCCGAGGACGAGCTGAAGGCCATCGTCGAGGTCTGCCGCGAGCGCAACATCAGCATCATCTCGGACGAGATCTATCACGGCATCACCTACGGCCACGACACGCCCTGCATGCTGCAGTTCGACGACAAGGCCATGATCGTGAACAGCTTCTCCAAATACTGGAGCATGGCCGGCTGGCGCCTGGGCTGGCTGATACTGCCGGAAGAAGAGGTCCAGCAGGCCCGCGCGCGCATGGGCAACATGTTCCTGACGCCGCCGACGCTCAGCCAGTTCGCAGGGCTCGCCGCCATGGACTGCGAAGACGAGCTGGAAGCCAATATCGACGTCTATCGCGCCAACCGCGAGTTGATGCTGAACGCCCTGCCCGCCATGGGCCTGCGCTCGATCGCGCCGCCGGACGGCGCCTTCTACATCTATGCGGACATCGGCCACCTGACCAACGACAGCATGGCCTTCTGCGAGAAGCTGGTTCGCGAAACCGGCGTGGCCACGGCGCCGGGCGTCGACTTCGACCCGGTCAACGGCCACCGCTTCATCCGCTTCAGCTTCGCCGTCTCGACGCCCGAGATCGAAGACGCGCTCAGCCGGCTGAAGCCCTTCTTCGCCGCCCGCACCGAAGAGGCGCAGGAACAGCACACAGCGTAAGGACGTTCGACAAGCCCCGGACCCTTCGGAGCTTTCATGTCGAAATCGCGCCTCGCCGCCTCTGCCCTGCCCTTCATCGCGGCCGCCCTGGCGGCCTGCGGCTCTCCGGCTGAAACGCCCAAGCCGCAGCAGCCGCCGGCGTCGGCCCAACCCCGGCGCCCGCCGCCCTGACCCGCGACGCCGTCGAAAGCGCCGTCTTCGAGGCCGCCCCCGCTCCCGTAGAGGGCCAGCCCGCCCGTCCCGACGCGGCGACGGCGCGCGCGCAGATCCTGCTGGACCGCGCCAACTTCTCGCCGGGCGTGATCGACGGTCTGGGCGGCGACAACACCCGCCAGGCCATCGCCGCCTTCGAGAAAGCCGCCGGCCTGCCGCAGGACGGGGTGCTGGACGCCGAGGTCTTTCGCCGCCTGACGGCAAGCGACGACGGCCGCGTCCTGACCGACTACACCATCACCGCCGCTGATCTCAGCGGTTCCTTCATCGGACAGGTTCCGGCGATCTGGCCGACATGGCTAAGCTGAAGACCGTCGGCTACGCGACGCCGCTGGAGATGCTGGCCGAGAAGTTCCACATGACCGAGGGCCTGCTGCAGGCGCTCAACCCCGGCGTCGACTTCGCCAAAGCGGGTCAGACCATCGTCGTGGCCGCTGTCGCCCAGACCGATCTGGCGGCCGAGGTGGCCCATATCGTCGTGGACAAGGCCGAGCGCTCGGTGCGGGTCTATGACGCGGCGGACAAGCTGCTGGCCTTCTATCCCGCCACCATCGGCAGTTCGGCGCGCCCGGCGCCCTCGGGCGAAGTGACGGTCGTCGGCGTCGCGCCCGAGCCGAACTACACCTACGACCCCGACCGGGTCAGCTATGACCGGGGCGACCGCAAGGTCATCGTGCCGCCGGGGCCGAACAATCCGGTGGGATCGGTGTGGATCGACCTGTCGCGCGACACCTATGGCATCCACGGCACGCCAGACCCGTCCAAGGTCGGCAAGACCTTCTCCAGCGGCTGCGTGCGCCTGACCAACTGGGACGCCGAGCAACTGGCCTCAAAGGTCAAGCCGGGCGTGCGCGTGACCTTCCGCTAGGCGCCGTAAAGCTCCGCCGCCGTCCGCCCCGGCACGTTCAGTTGCGTCAGCGGCAGCGGCGGCGGGTCCAGCCTCACCCCCAGCGTCTGATAGGTCGCCGCGCTGGAGAAGCCGTAGGGCTCGGCGTCCGCATTGCTGAAGGCGTAGTAGACGGCGCTGACCCGCGTCATCACTGCCGCCGCCAGGCACATCGGGCAAGGGTGGCCGCTGGCGTAGAGGACCGCGCCCGACAGGTCCACGCCGCCCAGCGCCGGTCCCGCCTGACGCAGGGCCTCCATTTCGGCGTGTGAGCTGGGATCGTTCGTCGCCAGCATCCGGTTGACGCCGCTGGCGACCAGCGCCCCGTCCTTGACCAGCACCGCGCCGAACGGCCGCCCGCCCGCCCGGACGTTCTCCAGCGCCAGATCGACGGCCTGGGCCAGCCAGCGGCGGTGTTCGGCCTCGTTCATGGGCGTCAGACCACTTCCTTCAACAGGGCCGCCTTATAGCCGTCGACCCACAGGTTGCGGCGCCGGCAGCTGCGCTCGGCGTGGTAGATGTGGGCCAGCTCGGCGTAGGATCGGTCGAAGTCCTCATTGACCAGCACATAGTCGAACTCGTCGCAGTGCTCGATCTCGCCCTTGGCGTTGGCGACGCGGCGCTCGATCACGTCCTCGGCGTCCTGAGAACGCGTCACCAGGCGGCGGCGCAGTTCCTCAAGGCTGGGCGGCAGGATGAAGACCCGCACGGCGTCGCCGGGGCATTTGGCGGCCACGTCGCGGGCGCCCTGCCAGTCGATGTCGAACAGGACGTCGCGGCCCTCGGCCAGCGCGCGCTCGACCGGGGCGCTGGGGCTGCCGTAGCGGTTGCCGTGCACATCGGCCCATTCCAGGAAGGCGTCGGCGTCGATCAGACGCTGGAATTCCTCGGCGGAGACGAAGTTGTAGTCGCGCCCGTCCACCTCGCCCGGACGGATGTCGCGGGTCGTCATGGAGACCGACAGTTCCAGCCCCTTGTGGTCAGCCATCAGGCGGCGGCACAGCGAGGTCTTTCCGGCCCCCGACGGGCTGGCCACGATCAACAGGACGCCACGGCGGGGAGTGCGGTTATTCGACATTCTGAACTTGTTCTCGAAGCTGTTCGATGACGGCCTTCAACTCCAGGCCGATTCCGGTGAGCGCGGTCGTAGCGGATTTCGAACAGAGGGTGTTCGCCTCACGCATGAATTCCTGCATCAGGAAGTCGAGTTTTCGACCGGCGGGGGTTGCTGCAACAGTGCGCGGGCCGAGGCGACGTGGGCCGTCAGCCGGTCCAGCTCCTCGCGCACGTCGGCCTTGGTCGCCAATGCGGCCGCCTCAAGGAAGACCCGCTCGTCCAGACCGGGCGCATCGGGCGCCAGTTCGCTGATCCGGCGGGTGAAGCGGTCGCGGATGGCCTCGACCTGGGCCGACGCCTCAAGCTCGGCGCGCGCGACCAGGGCCTCGATGGTTCCGACGAAGTCGTGGATCACCGGCGTTAGTTGCTCGCCCTCGCGCTGGCGCGACGCTTTCAGCGCATCCAGCGCCTGCTCGACCGTGGCGGCCATGGCGCTTTCCAAGGCGGCGCGGCCTTCCGCGTCCTCATCCTCTTCGGCGACCTCGATGACGCCGCGCAGGGCCAGCAGGCCGTCAGCGGAGGGCGCAGTGGCCCCTCCTGCGCCAACTGGTTGGCCAGCCGCAGATAGGTCGCCAGCACCGCCTCATTGACGCGCGGCGCGGGCTCGAACCCCTCGGCGCGCTTGGCCTGCAGGCCCAGCGTCACCTGGCCCCGGTTCAGGCGCGCCTGCGCCGCCGCCTTGGCCAGCCGCTCCAGATTGTCGAAGCCGCCGGGCCCGCGAAAGCGCGTCTCCAACGTCCGCCCGTTGACCGAACGCGCCTCGACCGTCCAGGTCCAGCCGTCCAGCCCGCCGTCGGCCCGGCCGAAGCCGGTCATGCCGCAGATATGACTTCCGCTCATCGCCCGGCCTCCGTCGGCACGCGAATGACCTTGGCGCCGGGCGGGATGGCGATGGCCGGGACGGCCTCATCCGTCATCGGCGCGGGCGAGGTTTCCGGCGCGCCTTGGCCCGGCGCCAGGCCGGCCTTGCGGCGCTCGATCTCGCGCCAGCGGGCCACGTTCAGCAGGTGCTCCTGATAGGTGCGGGCGAAGACGTGTCCGCCCGTGCCGTCAGCGACGAAGAAGATGTATTCCGAACGCGGCGGGTTCAGCACGGCCTTCAGCGCCTCTTCGCCCGGATTGGCGATCGGCGTCGGCGGCAGGCCGTCGATCAGATAGGTGTTCCACGGCGTCGGCTTGCGCAGCTCCGACAGCAGGATGCCGCGCCCCAGCGGCCGCCCCTTGGTCACGCCGTAAACGATGGTCGGGTCGCTCTCCAGCCGCATCCCCAGCCGCAGCCGGTTGGTGAAGACGGCCGCCACCTGGGGCCGTTCGGAGGCGATGCCCGTCTCCTTCTCGACGATGGAGGCCAGAATGACCGCCTCTTCGGGCGTCGTCACCACCGTGGCGGGCGAGCGGGCGGCCCACAGGGTCTCCAGCTTGGTCTTGGCGGCGCGCTGCATGCGGGCGACGACGGCGGCGCGGGTTTCGCCGCGCGTGACTTCATAGGTCTCGGGCCACAGGCTGCCCTCGGGCGGAACCTCGACCTCGCCGGTCAGGACCGGCTGCTTCATCAGGATGTCGACCGCCTGGGCGCTAGACCAGCCTTCGGGCAGGGTCACGTAGTGGCGCACCGACTTGCCGTCGACCAGCAGGCCCACCACCGTCGCCAGAGAGCGCCCGACGGCACCTCATATTCGCCCGCGCGGATCTTGCGGTCGGCGCCGGTCAGGCTGATCGCCGCACGAAACAGGTCGGTCGAGCGGATCACCCCCGCCGATTTCAGATTGGCCGCAATGGCCGGAACGCCCGCCCCGGATGGCAGGGTGACGATGGTCGCCTCCCCTTGCGCCGCTCTCGGCCCCGGCCCCCAGTAGATGGCCCACAGCGCCACCAGCGCCGCGACCAGGAACAGGCCCAGCGTCCCGGCGGCGGTGATCAGGCCGACGCCCAATCCTGTCTTGGGGCCGGAACGACCGCCTCCGCCCCCGCTTCCCTTTTTCGGAACGCGCGACTTGGGAATGCGAACCTTGGGGGTGCGGCGGGACGGAGCCTTGGCCAAGTCAGTCGACCTTCTTGAAGATCACAGAGGCGTTGGTGCCGCCGAAGCCGAAGCTGTTGGACATGGCGACATCGATCTTCATGGCCTTGCCCTTGTGCGGGACCAGGTCGATCGGCGTCTCCATCTCCGGATCGTCCAGGTTGATGGTCGGCGGCGCCATCTGATCGCGGATGGCCAGGACCGAGAAGATGCTCTCGATGGCCCCGGCGGCGCCCAGCAGGTGCCCCGTCATCGACTTGGTGGACGACACAGCCAGGTCCTTGGCGTGGTCGCCGACCAGCCGCTCGACGGCCTTCAGCTCGATCCAGTCGGCCATGGTCGAGGTGCCGTGGGCGTTGACGTAGTCCAGGTCGGACGGCTGCATCCCGGCCCGCTTCAGCGCCGCCTTCATGGCCCGCAAGCCGCCGTCGCCGTCTTCCGACGGGGCGGTGATGTGATAGGCGTCGCCGCTCATGCCGTAGCCGACGACCTCGGCGTAGATATTGGCGCCGCGCGCCTTGGCGTGTTCGTATTCTTCCAGAACCATGACGCCAGCCCCCTCGCCCATGACGAAGCCCGCGTGACCACGGTCATAGGGGCGCGAGGCCTTCTCGGGCGTGTCGTTATAGGCGGTGCACAGGGCCTTGCAGGCCAGGAAGCCCGCGATGCCGATCGGCACGACCGAGCTTTCGCGCCGCCCGCCACCATGACGTCTGCGTCGCCCAGGGCGATCATCCGGGCCGCGTCGCCGATGGCGTGGGCGCCGGTAGCGCAGGCGGTGACGACCGAGTGGTTCGGTCCCTTCAGGCCGTGGCGGATCGAAATCTGGCCCGAGGCCAGGTTGATCAGGGCCGAGGGGATGAAGAAGGGGCTGACGCGGCGGACGCCCTGTTCCTTCAGGATGATGGCCGTGTCGGCGATGGGGCCCAGGCCGCCGATGCCCGAACCGACCATGACGCCGGTCGCTTCCTTGTCGTCTTCCGTTTCCGGCTTCCAGTTCGCATCGGCCAACGCCTCGTCGGCGGCGGCGATGGCGTACAGGATGAAGTCGTCCACGCGCTTGCGGTCCTTGGCGGACATGACCTGATCAGGATCAAAGACGCCCGGCTGACCAGGCTCGCCGCCGCCGCGCCCGTCGACGCTGGGGACCTCGCCCGCGATGGTGCAGCCGTAGCCCTCGGTGTCGAAGGCGGTGATCGGACGGATGCCCGAGCGGCCTTCCAGGATGCCCTTCCAGACGTGCTCGACGCCCGTGCCCAGAGGCGTAACCAGGCCGAGGCCCGTGATGACGACGCGGCGCATGGTTCGCGCTCCTTCTTGGTCAGAATCGTAACCAGAAACACTAATGGCCGCCGGACGGTCCCGCTAGGGGTCCGTCACGGCGGCCATCAGCTGGTAAGTGCGACGAATCGCAGCCGGATCAGGCGGCCAGCTTCTCGTCGATGAACTTCACCGCGTCGCCGACGGTCTGGATGTGCTCAGCGGCGTCATCCGGGATTTCGACGTCGAATTCTTCTTCGAAGGCCATGACCAGTTCGACGTTGTCGAGCGAGTCAGCGCCCAGGTCGTCGATGAAGGAAGCCTTCTCGGTGACCTTGTCCGGATCGGCGTCCAGGTGGTCGATCACGATCTTGCGGACGCGTTCGAGGGTGTCGGACATGAGTGTCTCTCTTGCCTGTTTGAAATCGCCGTGATGGCGGGTCGTGGGTTGTTTCGCCGTGTCACGGCTGCCTGCCGGGATCAAGCCTCAATGAGACTCACCCCCGAAAGACGTCCGTGCCCTTTAGCACAGGGTGCGGAAGTGGAAATAGTCTGTTGCGCGTCGTGATGACACTTCACGCCTTGATCAAATCATCGCCATGCCGCCGTTAACGTGCAGCGTCTGGCCCGTCACATAGCCCGCTTCATCCGACGCCAGATAGACGGCGGCCGAGGCGATTTCGTCGCCCTCGCCCAGGCGCCCGGCCGGAATCTTGGTCAGGATGGCCTCGCGCTGCTGGTCGTTCAGCACGTCGGTCATCGGCGAGGCGATGAAGCCCGGCGCGATGCAGTTTACCGTGATCCCGCGCGAGCCGACTTCCTGGGCCAGCGACTTGGAGAAGCCGATCATCCCGGCCTTGGAGGCGCAATAGTTGGTCTGGCCGGGGTTGCCGGTGACGCCGACGACCGAGGTGATGCCGATGATGCGGCCCGAACGGCGCTTCATCATCCCCTTCACCGCCGCGCGGGTCAGGCGGAAATAGCTCTCAAGATTGATCTGGATGACGGACTGGAAGTCTTCGTCCTTCATCCGCATCAGCAGGCCGTCCTTGGTGATGCCCGCGTTGGCGACCAGGATGTCCAGCGGGGCGCCGGCCGCTTCCTCGGCGCGGGCGACCAGACCGTCGACCGAGTCCGCATCCGACAGATTGGCGGCGGCGAAGAAGGCGCGCTCGCCCAATTCCTTGGCCAGATCGGCCAGCACGGCTTCACGCGTGCCGGACAGGACGACCGTCGCCCCTTGCGCGTGCAGGGCGCGGGCGATGGCCCCGCCGATGCCGCCGGTCGCGCCGGTCACGAGGGCGGTCTTTCCCGAAAGATTGAACATTGAAATCTCCGCTCATCCCCGCGGAGGCGGGGACCTAGGCTTTAGCTTCAAGCGCCGCATCTCGTTCCCAAAGAACTGGGTCCCCGCCTCCGCGGGGATGAGCGGCTTCAGATGGATTTCGCGAAGGCTTCCAGCTCTTCGGCCGTGTTCAGCGCCAGGGCCTCGGCGGTGGGGGCGATGCGCTTGGCCATGCCGGTCAGCACCTTGCCCGAGCCGACCTCGACGAAGCGGGTCACGCCGCCTTCAGTCGCCATCCACTCCATGCTCTCGCGCCAGCGTACGCGGCCCGTGACCTGCTCGACCAGCAGGCGGCGGATGACCTCGGCGTCGGTTTCCGGGCGAGCGGTGACGTTGGCGACCACAGGCACGACGGGCGCGACGATCTTGGCGTCGGCCAGAGCGGCGGCCATCTCGTCCGCAGCCGGCTGCATCAGCGGGCAGTGGAAGGGCGCCGAGACGTTCAGCGGAATGGCGCGCGCGCCCAGCTCCTTGGCTTTCTCGATGGCCAGATCGACAGCGGCCTTGTCGCCCGAGATGACGACGTTGCCCTTGTTGTTGTCATTGGCGACGACGCAGACGCCCGCCGCCGAACCGGCCCTGGCGGCTTCCTCAGCCAGCGCCAGATCGGTCTTGGGCCCGATCAGCGACGCCATCGCCCCCTTGCCCACCGGCACGGCGCGCTGCATCGCCTGACCGCGCAGCTTCAGCAGGCGGGCGGTGTCCGACAGGCTGATCGCGCCCGCCGCCGCCAGGGCCGAATATTCGCCCAGCGAGTGACCCGCGACGAAGGCGGCGCGCGCCACGTCGACGCCGAACTCGACCTTCAGCACCCGCGCCGTAGCGACCGACACGGCCATCAGGGCCGGCTGGGCGTTCTCGGTCAGGGTCAGCTGATCGTCCGGCCCTTCGCGCATCAGCTCGAACAGCTTCTGGTTCAGGGCGTCGTCCACCTCGGCGAAGACCTCGCGCGCGCTGGCGAAGGCCTCCGACAGGGCGACGCCCATGCCCACCGACTGGCTGCCCTGACCGGGAAAGAGAAGCGCGAGGCTCATCCGGGATCGTCCGTCATCCGTTGAATCAAGCCGCGAGGGGTAGGCGAATCCCTCCCCTACGGCAAGAAGAAGGGCGGATGGACGCGCCGCTCGCCGCGCCCGCGCCTTGCCCTTTCACAGGTTTTCCCGTATAGGCGCGCCCTTTCCAGGGCTTCGGTCCTGCTGCGGAACGTCAAAGGGCCGGGAAACTCCCGTCCGCCGCATCAGGAGCCATCGTGGACGAACTCCCCGGTTCGCTCGCGCCGATGTCCGCCAAGGGAGAATACCGCATGGCTCTTTACGAGCACACGGTCATGACGCGCCAGGATATCTCGGCGCAACAGGCCGAAGCGCTGAACGACACCATCAAGGCTCTGATCGAAGAAGGCGGCGGCTCCGTCGCCAAGATCGAGTACTGGGGTCTGCGCAACCTGACCTACCGGGTCAAGAAGAACCGCAAGGCTCACTATTCGCTGATGGCCGTCGACTGCCCGCCGGCCGCCATGGCCGAAGTCGAGCGCCAGCTGTCGATCAACGAAGACGTGCTGCGCTGGCTGACCATCCGCGTCGAGGAACTCGACCTGGAGCTGTCGCCCCTGCTGGCTCGCCGCGAACGCGAGCGTGACCGCAGCGCCCCGCGCGGCGAAGACGCCGCGGCTTCGGAATAAGGAACCGGATCATGACCGATACGACTGCCCCCATCCCGGGCGCTCCGGCCGGCTCCGGCCCGGCCCGTCGCCCCTTCTATCGTCGCCGCAAGGTGTGCCCGTTCTCGCGCCAACGCGCCGAAGATCGACTACAAGGACGTGAAGCTGCTGCAGCGTTACGTCTCCGAACGCGGCAAGATCGTGCCCTCGCGCATCACCGCCGTTTCCGCCAAGAAGCAACGCGAATTGGCCAAGGCCATCAAGCGCGCCCGCTACCTGGCCCTCCTGCCGTACGTGGTGAAGTAAGATGAAGGTCGTTCTGCTGGAACGCGTCGAGAACCTCGGCGCCATCGGCGACGTCGTCACCGTCAAGGACGGCTTCGCCCGTAACTACCTTCTGCCGCGCGACAAGGCTCGTCGCGCCACCGAAGCCAACCTGAAGGCCTTCGAAATCGAGCGCGTCGCCATCGAGCAGCGCAACGAGAAGAACAAGGCCGACGCTCAGAAGATCGCCGACAAGATCGACGGTCAGAGCTACGTCATGATCCGTCAGGCGGGCGAAACCGGCCAGCTGTACGGCTCGGTCGCCGGCCGCGACGTCGCTGAGGCCGTCCGCGCCGAAGGCGGCAAGGTCGAGCGTTCGCAGGTCGTGCTGAACACGGCGATCAAGACGCTGGGCGTCCACGAGGTGCTGGTCCGCCTGCACCCCGAGGTCTCGGCCACCGTCAAGATCAACATCGCCCGTTCGGCCGACGAAGCCGAGCGTCAGGCCAAGGGCGAGGACGTGATCCGCAGCCAGTTCGACGACGAGCGTCAAGCTGCTGATCAGGCCGCTCAGGAGCTGCTGGAAGGCGGCGCCGGCCAACAGGAAGGCTTCGGCGACGAAGCCTGATCCTGTCGCTTCGGCGAGATGATCCAGGGGCGCTTCCGCAAGGAAGCGCCCCTTTTCTTTGCCCGGGTCCTGCCCTGCCGACAGGACGAGGCCGCCGCCTACCCTTAGCTTTTCTAACTAAGCCGTGAAGTAATCTCGATACCCGACGCCGTCTTCGCGCCGCAGTATCGCCGCGCCTCGCCACATTCGACGCGCCGGAGACGCCATGCCTTCAGTCCAGCCCCGCCCGACCCGGGAGCCGCGTTCGCAGGCCGCTCCCTGTCGCCGATGGGACTGATTTCGCCTCCCCGGAAACTTCTCGTTAGTCTTACCGACGCAGGCTTGGACCGTCGCGCTTTCAGTATGCGGCGCATTCCCCGCGTCCAACCAGAAAAGCTGATCTCTCCCATGCCCATCGCCTCGTTCCGTCGCCCCGCCCTTTTGGCCGCCGCGTCCGGCGCCGTCCTTCTGATCGCCGGCGCGGGCGCCGCCCAGGCCCAGAACGCGCCCGGCAGCGCCACCTCGGTGGACGACATCGTGGTCACCGGCACCCGCGTCGCCAACCGCTCCCGCCTGGACACGGTCGCTCCCGTCGATGTCGTCACCGCCGAGGCGCTGGAACAGCGCGGCACCACCGAACTGGCGGCCCAGTTGGCGGCGACGGTTCCGGCCCTGAACTTCCCCGCCCGTCGGCGACCGACGGCACGGACTCCATCCGCCCGGCCACCCTGCGCGGTCAGGGTCCCGACCAGACCCTGGTCCTGGTCAACGGCCTGCGTCGTCACCAGACCGCCCTGGTCAACCTGAACGGCTCGGTCGGGCGCGGCTCGTCCGCCGTCGATCTCAACGCGATTCCGTCCACGGCTGTCGAGCGGATCGAGGTCCTGCGCGACGGCGCTGCGGCCCAATACGGCTCGGACGCCATCGCCGGGGTCATCAACCTGCGCCTGCGCGAGGCCCGCGAAGGCGGCGGCGCCAGCGTGACCTACGGCTCCTATGTCACCGACTTTACCGGCTTCTATGGCCGCGAAGGGGACATCCGCGACGGCGACACCGTCACCGTCTCGGCCTGGCAGGGCTTCGGCCTGGGTCAGGACGGCTTCCTGACCGCCTCGGTGGAATACCGCGACCGCGACAGCACGAACCGCTCCGACATCAACCCCACGCTGGGTCGGGTCACCGGCGGCCAGGGCGACGCGGCGGTCGAGGATCTCTCGGCCTATCTGAATGCAGGACTGCCGCTGGGCAATGGCTGGGAGGCCTACGGCTGGGCCGGGTATCAACAGCGCGACGCCTCGGCGGCCGCCTTCTACCGCACCCCCACCGACAACGCCCAGAACCCGGACTATGGCTCCGGGCGCAAATATCCGAACGGCTACCTGCCCTACATCCTGACCGAGACCACCGACTGGACCGCCGCAGGCGGCCTCCGCGGCGAAGCCGGCGGCTGGGCCATCGACGTCAACCTGGGCTATGGCTCGAACAAGATCGAGTTCGGCGCCGAAAACACCATGAACCCGACCTATGGGATCAACGGCCAGACCTCGTTCGACGCCGGTTCGCTGGAATACGGCCAGCTGGTGTTCGGCGCCGACGCCGCGCGCCAGTTCGATCTGGGCTGGGCCGGTCCGCTGAACGTCGCTGTCGGTCTGGAAGCGCGCCGCGAAACCTACAAGATCGGCGCGGGCGAAGAAGCCTCCTATGCCCGCGGCCCCGTCCTGAGCGCCGGCGGGACGGCCCTGAGCTGGGGCTCGCGCGGCTTCACCGGCTTCACGCCCAGTAATGAAATCGACGAGGACCGCAGCAACGTCGGCGTCTATCTGGATCTGGAAGGCGAGGTCGTCGAAAACCTGACCCTGTCCGGCGCCCTGCGTTACGAGAACTATTCGGACTTCGGCGACAACGTCTCGGGCAAGATCGCCGGCCGCTACGACTTCAACCCGCACTTCGCCATCCGGGGCGCCCTGTCGACAGGCTTCCGCGCGCCCAGCCTGCAACAGCAGTATTACACCCAGACCGCCGTCCTCTACATCAACAACGTCCCCTATGAGACCGGCACCTATCCCTCTGTCAGCGACGTGGGTCTGGCGCTGGGCGGCACGGCGCTGGAGGCCGAAACTTCGGTCAACTATTCGCTGGGCTTCGTCGTGCGCAACGGCCCGTTCGAGCTGACGGCCGACGCCTACCGCATCGACATCGACGACCGGATCATCCTGTCCGAGACCCTGACCGGCAGCAACACCGCTGCGCCGGGCAGCAACGCCAAGACCATCTTCGACCTCTTGGCCCCCTATGGCGCCACGGCGGCGCGCTTCTTCATCAACGGGGTCGACACCGAGACGACCGGCCTGGATGTCGTGGCCCGTTATCGCGCCGAAACCTCGGTCGGCCACCGCCTGGACTTCACGCTGGCGGGCAACGTCAACGACTTCAAGGTGACCAAGACGCCGATGACGCAGACGGGCGTCCTGCCGACGCCGACCTCCCTGTTCGGGCGTCAGGCGGTCACCCGCTTCGAAGAAGGCACGCCGCCGTGGAAGGTCGTCTTCCAGACCGACTGGGAGGCGCAACGTCTGGGCGGCACCTTCCGCCTGACCGGCTATGGCGACGTTCTGGCCGCCGGCGCGACCGAAGCCACCGACCTGCAACTGGGCGACGCCCTGGTGGCCGATGTCGAGGCCCGCTACCGCTTCAATGATCGCGTCACCGTCTCGGTCGGCGCCGACAACATCCTGGACCAGTATCCGCGCCAGAGCCTGCGGGAAAACAATACCACCGGCGCCTTCCCCTTCTCCAACTTCTCGCCGTACGGCTTCAACGGCCGCTTCGTTTACGGGCGACTGGCGGTGAAGTGGTGATCGCTGCACAGCGCGCGCCCGAAGGCTTCCCCTCCGGCCTTTAGAGCCTACCTGTCTCGTCAGGCGCGGCGGGCATCGCAGCCGCCGCGCCTGACAAAAACTTAATGCACGACGGCGTTCGACGGGCATGGTTCCGCCGCAAGCGGCACGTTAGGCTTCATCGTCGCTCGAGAGGAAAGCCATGAAAGCCGCTGCATTCGCCGTCGTCGCCGCCCTGGCTCTGTCCGCCCTGCCGGGAGCCGCCGCCGCCATGTCGGTTCAGGAGTTCCTGACCTCGGCCAACCGCATCCCGCGCAATCCGACCGCCCTGCTGCGGTCGGACACGCGGCGGCTGATGAATGAGATAGGTGGGGCCTTCAAGGCCGTGCGCGACGATCAGGCCGCCGCCAGGGCCGCCGGCCGTCGCCCCGCGACCTGCATCCCCGAAGGCAAGATCAGCCTGTCGGCAGAGCAGATCCTGGCTCGCTTCAACGCCATCCCCGCCCAGCGGCGCAACATCAGCGTCAATCAGGCCGTCCGCGAATGGATGGGCGAACGTTATCCCTGCCCGGCCTGACAGGCGCCCGCACTTGCACGGCGGCGTCGGCGAGCGCATTTATCGCCTCATGTCGCGTTTCGTTCCCGCCCTCATCGCCGCGCCGCTGGCTTCGGCGGCGCTGTTCGCCGCCGCTCCCACGGCCCAGGCCCAGTCGTCCGACATGACGGTCCAGCAGTTTCTGACCATCGGCCAGAACATCCCGCGCAATCGCGCCGTGGCCATGATGCGGCCGGACACCCGTCGCCTGATCCGCGAAGTCACCGGCGCCGTCAGCACGGTGAAGGCCGAGCAGGCCTCGGCCGTCTCGGCGGGCGCCGCCCGGCCCACTGCATCCCCGCCTCCGGCACCGGCATCACGCCTGAGACGCTTGTCGCCCGCTTCGAGACCATGCCCGAGACGCGGCGTCGCGTCACCGTGACCCAGGCCGTGCGCGACTGGATGGTCGAGCGCTACCCCTGCCGCAACTGACGACCCCGCACTGATCCGACAGCGGTTTTCCGCGCCCGTCCACAGGCGCAGGCGACTGTCCACGACCACGACCGCGCCCGCGTCTGACGCAGGGCGCGCCTATGGCTATTGATGATGTCGATGAACGCTTTCGCCCCTCTGCCCTATGATTCCGCCCACGACCCCGTGCAGGTGTCGTCCATGCCCCACAACCTGGAGGCGGAGCAGGCCCTGTTGGGCTCGCTGATGTTCGACAACGCCGTGTTCGAGCGCCTGTCGGACCGACTGCGCGGCAGCCATTTCTACGAGCCCTTCCACCAGCGCCTGTTCGACGCGATCGAGGACCACATCCGGCAGGGCCTGCTGGCCGAGCCGACCATCCTGATGGAGCGGTTCAAGCAGGACCCGGCCTTTCAGGAGTTCGGCGGCCTGCGCTATCTCGCCGACCTGGTGGACCGTGCGCCGCCCGCGGCCAACGCCCCCGACTACGCCCGCGTCGTCTATGATCTGGCCTTGCGCCGCGAGCTGATCCGCATCGGCGGCGAGATCATCAAGGAGGCGCCCAACCCCGAGACGCCCGCCGACGAACAGATCGAACAGGCCGAGCAGACGCTGTATTCCCTGGCCGAGACGGGCAAGCCGTCGTCGGGCTTCGTGTCCTTCTCGCAGGCGCTGTCGGGCGCCGTCGAAATGGCGGGCGAGGCCTATCAGCGCGAGGGCAAGCTGGCGGGCCTGGCCACCCGTCTGGACGACCTGGACCAGAAGCTGGGCGGCCTGCACCCCTCCGACCTTCTGATCCTCGCGGGCCGTCCGTCGATGGGCAAGACGGCGCTGGCGACCAACATCGCCTTCAACGTCGCCCGCAACTATCGCTGGGAGCCGACGCCGGACGGCGGGCGCAAGACCGTCGATGGCGGCGTCGTCGCCTTCTACTCGCTGGAAATGAGCGCCGAACAGCTTGCCATGCGTATTCTGGCCGACGCGTCAGGCGTGTCCTCGGACAAGCTGCGTAAGGGCGAGATCGACGCCTCGGACTTCGGCAAGATCCGCGACGCCGCCATCGAGATCGGCGAAAGCCCGCTCTACATCGACGCCACCGGCGGCCTGTCCATCTCCAAGCTGGCGGCGCGCGCGCGCCGGCTGAAGCGGATGGAAAACGGTCTGGACCTGATCGTGGTCGACTACCTCCAGCTCGTCACCACTGGCGACAGCGGCGGCCAGAAGAACCGGGTGCAGGAAGTCTCCGAAATCACCGGCGGCCTGAAGGCGCTGGCCAAGGAGCTGAACGTCCCCATCATCGCCCTGTCGCAGCTGTCGCGTCAGGTCGAGCAGCGCGAGGACAAGCGGCCGCAACTGTCCGACCTGCGGGAATCGGGCTCGATCGAGCAGGACGCCGACTGCGTCATGTTCGTCTATCGCGAAAGCTACTACCTGGGCCGCGCCGAGCCGCGCGAAGGCACCGAAGAACACCTGAAGTGGCAGGAAGACATGGACCGCCTGCAGCACCAGGCCGAGGTGGTCATCGGCAAGCAACGTCACGGCCCCATCGGCATCGTCAAGCTGGCGTTCGATTCCAACACCACCCGCTTCGGCAACCTGGCCCACGACGGCCGCTACGGCGGCGCCTATGCGGATATCCCGGAGTAGGGCGAGGCGTCGCCCCTCGCCCCTACGCGCGCCATCTCGCCCCCCAATCTCCGTCATCCTCGGGCTTGACCCGAGGATCGAGCGCAGGGCGCGCTCGGCCTTTTCCAATGTCGCGCAGGCGGACAGCCCGATCCTCGGGTCAAGCCCGAGGATGACGATGTGGAAGCCTTGAAGCAAAACCCGGTAGCGCCGCCTGAGCAGCGGCCTATAACCCTTTTCATGACCTCCCCGCCCTTGCTCCCGCCGTCCTCAACGTCGATCTGGACGCGCTCGCCCGCAACTATCGCACGCTTGAAACCGTGACCGGCCGTCCCGTCAATCCGGTCGTGAAGGCCGACGGCTACGGCTTGGGCGCCGCCGCCGTGGCGCGTCGACTGATGGCCGAGGGCGCGCGCACCTTCTTCGTCGCCCGCGCGGCCGAGGGCGTGCGTCTGCGCGAGGCCATCGGGCCCGAGCCGATCATCTACATTCTGGACGGTTGCCACGGCGGTGGGGCCGCCATGCTCAAGGCCTCGAACCTGCGGCCCGTCATCAACCACCCGACCCAGCTTCAGACCTGGCAGGCGGCGGGCGGCGGCGCCTGCGCCCTGCAACTGGACACCGGCATGAACCGGCTGGGCTTCCGCGTCGAGGACGCGCCTGAAGCGTTCGAGGGCCTCGAACTGGTGATGACCCACCTGGCCTGCGCCGACGAACCGTCTAACCCGCTGAACCGCGCCCAGCGCGACGCCTTCGCCGCGGCGGTCCAGCGCTATCCCGGCGTGACGCGCTCCTTCGCCAACTCGGGGGCTGCTTCCTGGGCCCGGACTTCGCCTTCGACGTGGTGCGGCCGGGCATCTGCCTGTACGGCGGCGGGCCGGAAGGCCGACCGCATGAGAAGATCGCCCCCGTCGCCAGCCTGATCGCCCAGGCGGTGCAGGTGCGCGACGTGCCGGCAGGCGAAACGGTCGGCTATTCGCAGGGCTACAAGGCGGAAAGGCCCATGCGCGTGGCGACCTGCGGCGCCGGCTACGCCGACGGCGTGCTGCGGTCCTACAGCCCCAGGGGACAGGTCTTCATCGCGGGCGAGATGCGGCCGATCATCGGCCGGGTGTCGATGGACGTGCTGGCCGTCGACGTGACCGGCCTGGACGTCACGGCGGGCGATCCGGTCGAGATCTACGGCGCCAACCGCCTGATCGACGACGCGGCTGCGGCGGCCGGGACCATCAGCTATGAGTTGCTGACCTCGATCACCCCGCGAGTGCCTCGCGTCTACAAGGGCTGAGGCGCACCGCCCCAGCCCTCTCTCTGACTCAGCTCAGCGCGAAAGCTGCGGCGCCCAGGCCGACGATGGCGAAGCTGGCGATCACCGCCGCGACCAGCGACCAGACGATCGCCCACAGGATGATGGCCGCCACGACCACGACGATGGTGTAGCCCAGCGCCTTTTCGGCCGTCGTCTTCATCAGCACCGGCAGGCCCAGATACATCAGGTAGAAGCCGTAAAGGCCGATCAGCAAGGCTAGCCAGCCCAGCGTCGGGATGATGTTCAGCACGCCCGCCACCCACATGGGCGTCATGGAATAGACAGCGACCTGCATCGCCTTCACCGGGTTCTTGGTCCCGCCGAAGGTCGGCGCCAGCGCGTCGATGATCATGCCTAGGATGTAGACGCTGATCAGGCTCAGCACATAGCTGAGCGCACCCGCCAGCAGCGGTCCGACCAGACCGCGATGACCGAAGGCGATCTGGCCCACCACGGTCGCCACCGCCGGAATAGCCGCCAGGACGACGGCGTAGTTCGTGAACAGCCCCTTGATGGTGGCGCTCTCGGCGTCGATCACCGGCCATTCGAACTTGGGCCGGGTCAGGATGTATTTGACCCGCGCGACAAGCGACGGATCGACGGCGGGGGATTTTCCAGGGTCATTCGATTTGCCTTCCAGGCGTTGAGTCGGATCACGGCCGTATCATGGCAGAATGACGGCCCTGTGGACGCCAGCGCAACCCCGCCGTCGCCCTATGACAAATTGGGACGCAGCGTGGTCCAACCCGCCTGCCCTCGCCCGTCTGATCTGCTAGGTCTGACACATGGCGCGCGACTCTCTTCTCTTCGTCTGCAAATCCTGCGGAGCGGTTCATTCCAAATGGGCGGGGCAATGCTCGGCCTGCGGCGAGTGGAATGCGCTGGTCGAGGAAACCAAGGCCGCCCCGCCGGGCGCCATGAAGCCCGCCTCGACCGCGCGCGGGCGCGGGGTGCAGTTCGAGACGTTGCAATCCGACACGCCTGAGCCGCCGCGCATCGTCACCGGCGTGACCGAGTTCGACCGCGTCTGCGGCGGCGGCGTGGTGCCGGGCTCCGCCATCCTGCTGGGCGGCGACCCCGGCGTCGGCAAGTCGACCCTGCTGCTGGAGGTCACGGCCAAGGCCGCCCGCAACGGCGCCAAGGTCGCCTATATCTCGGGCGAAGAGGCGATCGAGCAGATCCGCGCCCGCGCCAAGCGCATGGGCGTGGCCGACGCCGAGGTGTCGCTGGCCTCCGCCACGGCGCTGCGCGACATCCTGACGACGCTGAAGCGCGATCCGTTCGACATCGTCATCATCGATTCCATCCAGACGCTGTGGAGCGACGCGCACGACGCCGGTCCCGGCTCCATCACCCAGGTGCGCGCCTGCGCCGCCGAACTGGTGCGGCTGGCCAAGAACGGCGGCCCGGCCATCGTCCTGGTCGGCCACGTCACCAAGGACGGCCAGATCGCCGGGCCGCGCGTGGTCGAGCACATGGTCGACGCCGTGCTCAGCTTCGAGGGCGAACGCGGCTATCCGTTCCGTATCCTGCGCGCGGGCAAGAACCGTTTCGGCGCCACCGACGAGATCGGCGTGTTCGAGATGGGCGACGCCGGCCTGCGCGAAGTGCCCAATCCCTCGGCCCTGTTTCTGGGCGAAGGCAAGGACCGGGCGCCCGGCGCCGCCGTTTTCGCCGGCATCGAGGGATCACGCCCGGTTCTGGTTGAAATACAAGCTCTTGTCGCCCCCTCTGCATACGGCACGCCAAGACGCGCCGTGGTCGGCTGGGACTCCGGCCGCCTGGCCATGCTGCTGGCGGTGTTGGAGGCGCGCTGCGGTCTGGGGTTCGGAGACAAGGACGTCTATCTGAACGTCGCGGGGGGATGCGAATCAACGAGCCCGCCGCCGATCTGGCCGCCGCCGCCGCCCTGATCTCCTCCGCCCTCGACATGCCCCTGCCGCAGGGCTGCGTCGTCTTCGGCGAGATCGGCCTGTCCGGCGAGGTCCGCGCCGTCGGCCGCGCCGAGGCCCGTCTGCGCGAGGCCCAGAAGCTGGGCTTCGAGCGCGCCCTCGCGCCGCCACAAGCCAACGGCAAGGTGAAGAAGGGCGATGTCGCCCTGACCGTCGTCACCCGCCTGACCGATGCGGTCGAGCGAATCTCCCAGAACCGCTACTAAGGCGCGTTCCCCATCCTCCTTGAGGCCCACAGCGCGCGTGACCGGCTACGACGTCTTCGTGATCCTGGCCCTGCTGGCCTCGGGCGCCGCCGGATGGTTCCGCGGCGGCATGCGCGAGATCACGTCCCTGTTCAGCTTCCTGCTGGCGGCGCTGCTGGCGCTGATCACCCTGCCGTGGACGGCGCCGGTCGGACGTTCTCTGGTCGATCCCGACTGGGCCGGATCTGTGCTGGCCGTGGGGCTGGTCTTCGTCCTCCTCTATTTCGGCCTGCGCTTTATCGGTTCAGCCATTTCTCAAGGCGCGCGCGGCCATGCGCTGGGCGTGCTGGACCAGACGCTGGGCCTGGCGGTCGGTCTGGTTCGCGCCCTGGCCCTGATCGGCGCGGTCCACCTGATCATTATGGGCGCCATGCAGGACAACCCGCCGCGCTGGCTGTCCGAGGCCGCGACCGCCCCCGTCAGCGAAGGCGCCGCGCGGGCCATCCAGATCGTTTTGCCTACCCTCGGAAAGGGCGCCGACGCCCTCACCCCCGTGGTCGGTTCTTCCGTCCGCGAAGGGTTTTCCACCCCTTAAGCCTTGCCCCCGACGCATTCGCAGACTACGTGCGCGTCGCCGCCCATTGAGTTATCTTCCCCCGGTCATCGGAGCCTGACGATGCGCCACCATATCGCCGAACCCGTCGTTCACCGTGAGCATTGGCGTGAGCCGGAGGACGACCAGCTTCGTCTGGAATGCGGCGTCTGCGGGGTCTGGGGGCGCCGAAAAACGAAGCCTCGTCCATCGTCGCCCTGGGCCTGCACGCCCTGCAGCATCGCGGCCAGGAAGCCTGCGGCATCGCCAGCGTCCACGACGAACTCTTCTATACCGAGCGGCATCAGGGTCTGGTCGGCGAAGCCTTCGGCAACGCCGAGCTGAGCAAGCGCCTGCCCGGCACGGCCGCCATCGGCCACACCCGTTACTCGACCGCAGGCGGCAGCTTCCTGCGCAACATCCAGCCGATGTTCGCCGACCTGGACCAGGGCGGCATCGCCATCGCCCACAATGGCAACCTTACCAATTTCAAATACTTGCACGCGCAACTTGTGCAGGAAGGCGCGATCTTCCAGTCGACCTCGGACTCCGAGGCCATCCTCCACCTGATCGCCCGCAGCCGAAAGGCCAAGATCGTCGACCGCTTCATCGACGCCCTCAGCCGCATCGAGGGCGGTTACGCCCTGATCGCTCAGACCCGACTGAAGCTGATCGGCGCGCGCGACCCGCTGGGCATCCGCCCGCTGGTGCTGGGCAAGGTCGGCGAGGCCTGGGTGTTGGCGTCCGAAACCTGCGCGCTGGACCTGATCGGCGCCACCTTCGTGCGCGATGTTGAGCACGGCGAGGTCGTGGTCATCGACGATGACGGCCTGACCTCGATCAAGCCCTTCGCCGCCCGCGCCGCCCGTCCCTGCCTGTTCGAATACGTCTACTTCGCCCGCCCCGACTCGGTCGTGAACGGCCGCGCCGTCTATGAGGTCCGCAAGGAGATGGGCCGTCGCCTGGCCCGCGAACATGTGGTCGAGGCCGATGTCGTGGTGCCAGTGCCCGACTCGGGCGTCCCCGCCGCTCTCGGCTATGCGCAGGAAAGCGGCCTGCCCTACGAGATGGGCATCATCCGCAGCCACTATCTGGGCCGCACCTTCATCCAGCCCAGCCAGGGCGCCCGTCAGAAGGGCGTGCGCATGAAGCACAGCCCAAACCGCGCCGCCCTGGAAGGCAAGCGCGTCGTGCTGATCGACGATTCCATCGTGCGCGGCACCACCTCGCTGAAACTGGTCCGCGCCGTGCGCGCGGCGGGCGCCAAGGAGGTGCACCTGCGCTCGGCCAGCCCGCAGATTCTCTACCCCGACTTCTACGGCATCGACATGCCCGAGCGGTCGCAACTGATGGCCGCCACCCACAGCATGGAAGAGATGCGCGCGGTGCTGGAGGTCGATTCCTCGGCTTCCTGTCCATCGACGGCCTGTACGACGCCCTGGGCGCCGGGCCGCGCGATCCCGCCAACCCGCAGTTCACCGACCACTACTTCACCGGCGACTATCCGACCCGCCTGCTGGACCGTGAGATCGAGGAAGGCGGCCGCGATCCGCGCGGGAAGCAACTTTCTCTGCTGGTGACCGCTTAAGGCTGGATGATCCAGCTCGGCTACTTCACGCTCGACACCCCTGACGTCGACAAGGCCCGCGCCTTCTATGCGGGCCTGTTCGGCTGGCGCTTCGACGACGCCTCGTCCAGCCCGACCTACGCCCATGTGGCGGAGGGGACCCCGCCGTTCGGCCTCACCAAGGGCGAGCACAAGGCCTTCCCCAACCTCTATTTCCGCGTCGACGACATAGAGGCGGCCTGCGCCCGGGTGGTCGAACTGGGCGGCCGCGCCGCCGTGCCGGCCGAAAGCCCGTCCGGCCTGTCCGCGGTCGTAAGCGACGACCAAGGCGTCAGCTTCAGCCTGTGGCAGCCCGCGCCGGGTTACTGAGCCTTTCGCCGGACGGCCTGCCGCGCTATCAGCGGGCTATGTCCGAGAACGCTTCCTCCCCTCGCCAATCGCGTCGCCCTGGTCGTCGGCGCCTCGCGCGGCATCGGCCGCGAGGCCGCCCTCGCCCTGGCCAAGGCCGGCGCCCACGTCATCGCCGCCGCCCGCACCCAGGGCGCGCTTGAGGAGTTGGACGACGAGATCTTCGCCGCTACCGGCCAGCACGCCAGCCTGGTCCCCTTCGACCTGGTGGATGGCGGCGCCATCGACCGGCTGGGCGGCGCCCTGTTCGAGCGGTTCGGCAAACTGGACATCTGGGTTCAGGCCGCCGCCACGATGGGCCCGTCGGGCCTGACGCCGGTCGCCCACGCCGAGCCGCGCGAGTTCGCCAAGGTCGAGAAGATCAACTTCACCGGCGTCTATCGCCTGATCCGCTCGCTGGAGCCTCTGCTGCGCGCCTCCGACGCCGGTCGCGCCATCCACCTGACCACCAGCGTCGCCAGCCAGCCGCGCGCTTTCTGGGGCATGTACGCCGCGACCAAGGCAGGCGCCGAGGCCCTGGTCAAATGCTGGGCGGACGAGATCGAGAGCACCCCGGTTCGCGCCTGCATCGTCGATCCGGGGCGGATGCGGACCCAGTTGCGCGCCCAGGCCTTTCCGGGCGAAAATCCCGAAACCCTGCCTCATCCTTCGGAGATCGGCCCCCTGATCGTCGAACTGGCCCGCCCCGACTTCACCCCGCCCCTGACGGTCAGCTTCAAGGAATGGAAGCAGGGTCTGTCGGCAGACGCGCTGATCTGACGTCACCATGTTCAGGGAGGCGGGCGCAGACGAACAGGTGATCCCGCCCTCGGCGGCGAAGCGCCCGGCGCTGCCGCTGGCGCGCGCCGCCCTCTGGCCGACATCGTGGCGGTCATCGCCTCGATAGGACTGGTCCTGACCTACGTCGGCTTCTGGAGCGCCCCGCTGACGGGGTATGGCGCCCGCTCGGCCGACTTCCTGCGCAACTTCTACTATCCGGCCTATCTGCTGGCCCTGGTGCTGGTCTGCATGCGCCCCGGCCGTGCGTTGAAGGGGATGCTGCGCTCGCCGCTGCTGATCGCCTTGCTGCTGCTCACGGCGGCGACCTATTTCTGGTCGATCATGCCGGACCTGACGGCGCGGCGCATTCCGGCTCTGGTCTTCACCACTCTGGCCGGGGTGGCGCTGGCGTCGCGCTGGAGCTGGAAAAGCCTGACCGAGATCATCGCCGGGACGCTGGCGGTGCTGGCGGTGATTTCCTTCCTGTTGGGCCTGTTGCTGCCCGACATGGGCCGGATGCAGGAACTGTTCCCCGGCGCCTGGCGCGGCCTGTGGCTGGAAAAGAACTCGCTCGGCAACGTCATGGTGAAGTCGACCGTCTTCATGCTCGCCGCGGGCATGATGGCGCCGGAACGACGCAAGCTCTGGTTCGGCCTGGCGCTCCTGCCTGTCATGCTGATCTTCCTGTCGACATCGAAAACCGCCCTGGTGGTGCTGTTCCTGTCGATGGCCGCCATGGGCTTCGTGGCGATCGTGAAGTCCGGCCCGCTGCGCGCCGTCATCGCCACCTGGCTGGCGGTCGTGGTGGTGATCGGGGCGGGTCTGCTGATCGCGACGGAGACGGACACGTTCTTCGCCCTCCTGGGCAAGGACGCCACCCTGACCGGACGGACCGAGATCTGGTCCGGCATCATGCAGCAGATGTCCGAGCATCCGTGGCGCGGCTTCGGCTATGGCGCGGTGTGGGACGACCCCAGCTTCACCGGCCCCAAGGCGTGGATCGGCTATCAGGCCCACTTCATTCCCGCCGACGCCCACAGCGGCTGGCTGGAGCTCTACATCGCCCTGGGGCTGGGCGGCGTCATCCTGTTCGCCCTCTTCCTGCTGCAGATCTGGGCTCAGTCCTTCTGGGCGGCCTATACCAGCCCGGCGGGATGGCTGGTCCTGCCGATGATGACCTCCTACACCATCACCATGATGACCGAGAGCATCGCCATGAACTGGCATGAGCTGCGCTGGGTGGTCGTCGTCGCCATCGCGCTCAAGCTGGCCCTCGGCGACGAGCCCGAGGCCCCGAACGCGCCAAGACGGCTATAGCGCAGGCGGATTCATCAGGGCGTCAGCCCTGTATCAGCCCCTCTGGCCCAGCCAGCTTACGTTCGCATATCCAATAGCGGCTGGCGGCCGCCGCATAGTCGGACAAGACCGCCGTATAGTCGTTCAGCGTATCGACACAGGCGTTGAAGGCTCGCGCCCGCGCCTGATCGAAACCGGACGACGTCGCAACCCTGCAGACGCCGTCCTGACGACGCCCGCTTGAAAGAAGCGGCGCCTTAGCGCTGGCGCCGCCCTTCTGGCCCGTACGGACGCGGCCCGAGCGTGACACTTGCCGCGCGCCGCCCCGGGCGCCCTTGCCGATGAAGGCGTTGGAGCCCGACTTCTTGGACGCGCTGGCTTTCAGCCCGCCCAGCGGCTTCACCTTGGGCTTGATGCCGGCCTTGGCCTTCTGCTCCAGCGCCTTGCCGGGCAGGTTGGACAGCTTCTCGGCCTTCTCGGCCTTGATGACCCGACGCGGCGCGGTCTTGGCGTCGCCTTTGAAGCGTTCCGGCCCCGACTTGGCGCCGCCCGCGGCATAGGGGTTGGCCGAGCCCGACTTGACGTTCAGGCGGATCGGCGTGCCCTGCAGGTCGAAGCTCTCGCGGATCGAGTTAACCAGATAGCGCTTGTAGTGGTCCGGCATCGCCTCGGCCCGGCTGGCCATCATCACGAACGTCGGAGGACGGGCCTTGGTCTGGGCGATGTATTTGGGCTTGATGCGCTTGCCGTCCACGGCGGGCGGCGGGTGCCTCTGCGTCGCCAGGGACAGCCAGTCGTTGAGGTCCTTGGTCTTCACCTTGACCGACCAGGTGTCATAGGCCTGAAGCACGGCGGGCATCAGGCGCTCGACGCCCCGGCCGTTGAACGAGGACAGGGCGACAAACGGCGAGCCGCGCAGCTGCGGCAGCTTTTCGTCGGCCAGACGCTTCAGCTCGGCCAGACGCGACTGGGGCTCTTCTTCCAGGTCCCATTTGGCGGCGACATAGACCAGCGCCCGCCCTTCCCGCTCGACCAGATCGGCCAGTTGCAGGTCCTGGGTGTCGAAGGCGTCGTCCTTGTCCATCACCATGATCACCACCTCGGCGAAGGTGATGGCGCGGATGGTGTCGGCGACCGACAGCTTTTCCAGCTTCTCCTGGACGCGGGCCTTGCGGCGCATCCCGGCGGTGTCGATCAGGCGGATATTGCGGCCTTCCCAGACCCAGTCCACCGAGATGGAGTCGCGCGTGATCCCCGCTTCCGGCCCGGTCAGCAGGCGGTCGTCGCCGATCAGACGGTTGATCAGGGTCGACTTGCCCGCGTTCGGGCGGCCGATCACGGCGATGCGGATCGGCTTTTCGGGCTCGTCGACTTCCTCGATGAAGATGTCCGCCGAGGCCGCCAGAACCGCCTGATACAGATCGGCCATGCCCTCGCCGTGCTCGGCCGAGATCGGCACCGGCTCGCCGAAGCCCAGGCCGTGCGCCTCGCCCACGCCGCCGCCGCTCTCGCGGCTTTCGGACTTGTTGGCCAGCAGGATGATCGGCTTGTGCACCTTGCGCAGGCGATCGGCGAAGATGCGGTCCAGCGAGGTCACGCCTTCGCGCGCGTCCATCATGAACAGGATCAGGTCCGCGTCGTCGATCGCCGCCTCGGTCTGCTCGCGCATCCGGGCTTCCAGGCTTTCGTCGGTGACGTCCTCATACCCCGCCGTGTCGATCAGGGTCAGATCCATGTCGCCGATCACCCCGTCGGCGTAGCGGCGGTCGCGGGTCACGCCGGGGCGATCATCGACCAGCGCAAGGCGCTTGCCGACGAGGCGGTTGAACAGTGTCGACTTGCCCACATTGGGGCGGCCGACGATGGCGACCTTCAGAGCCATGTCGGCCTTCTAGCTTAAATCGAGGGAAAGGTCAGCGGATGCTGACCAACTGACCCTTGTCGGTCAGAACGTAAAGCGCGCCGTTATAGGCGGCCGGGGCGATATAGGCGGCCGAACCCAGCTTCAGGCTGGCGGTCTGCGCGCCGGTCTTCGGATCAAAGGCCACCGCCTCGCCGTCCGAGTTGACCAGAACCAGACGGTTGGACGCCATGATCGGACCCGACCAGACCGGACGCACGGTGCGCTTGCCGAAGCCCAGGAAGCCGCCTTCCTTGCGCACGCGGCCTTCGTTCAGGTCGCGGGTCCAGTAGACCTGCCCCGTCTCGCGGTTGACCACGGTCAGCTCGCCCGACTTGGACACCACATAGAGCACGTCGCCGACCGGCAGGGGCTGGTTCACGCCTGCGACCGGCAGGGACCACTTCGGCTGGCCGCTGCGCAGATCCATCGACTGCAGCACGCCCGACTGGCTGACGGCGTAGACCTGGCCGCGGCTGACCACCGGGCGACCGGCGATGTCGCGCAGTTCCGACAGGGCGCTGGTGCGGCTGGTGCGCGACAGCACCTGCTCCCACACCGGCTGGCCGTTCGAGGCCTGCAGGGCCACGATCTGACCCGAGGAGAAGGGCGCGACCACCGTGCCGCCGCTAACCGCCGGGCTGGAGGCGCGCATGATGCGGGCCGGCTCCGTGATGCCGCGATAGGACCAGTCCTGCTGGCCGTTGGCCACGTTGAAGGCCATCAACTGGTTGTCGACGTCGACGACATAGACCCGCTGGCCCGACACCGTCGGCGCGCCGTGGATCGGCAGGTCGACCGAGGTGCGCCACAGCTCGGCGCCCGTATTGGCGTCGAACGCCGTCATGACGCGATAGCCGGACGAGACGAAGACCTTGCCGTCGCTGACGGCCAGCCCGCCGCCGAAACCGCCGCCGCCCGCGCCGCCGCCGAAGCCGACGCCCAGGATGCGGCGACCGCGGTCGGCCTCGTCGACCTTGACGCTGGCCTTCCAGGCCACTTGGCCGGTGCCGGCGTCAACAGCCGTCACGCCCGCCTCGCCGTCCAGCACGAAGATCTTGCCGCCGTCGGCGACGACCGGCGACATCACCTGATTGGTCCGCCCCGATCCGGCGCCGATGTCGCGACGCCAGGCGACGGCGAAGTCCGGCGCGGCGATGACGTGCTCGACGGCGTTCTCGGCGTTGCCGCCCGGCTGGCTCCAGCTGGTGGCCGCCTGCGGTCCGGGCAGGAAGAAATCACGGCCCGACAGAGCGGCCGACGGCGTCAGCTGCTGTTCGAACTCAAGAATGGAGATCCGCTGGCCTTCGCTGGCGGTCGCCACCGGCTCCTTGTCGCCGCCCAGGCCGAACGGCAGGACCTTGCGAACGGTGCCGCAGGAGGCGACGGTCATCGCCAGGCCGCACAGCAGAGCGACTTTCAGGGTTTTGTTCATGCGAATCATCCCGAAGGCGTCAAATCAAGGGCGAGCGGCCGGGGCCGCAGCGGCGGGAGCGGCGTCGGCCGCAACCGCAGGAGCCGCCGTCGCGGCGGGCGTCGGCAGGGCCGCCGCGGCCTTGACGATGGCGGGCAGGCTGGCCGCCGTGCCGGTGTCGATCGCCTGAACGGCGGCCTGGGCGCGCTGACGCACCGGGTCGGGCACGTCCTGTCCCAGTTGCAGCTGAACGAAGGCCTGACGCGCCTCGGCGGTCTTGCCGTGCTGCAGCTGCGCCATCGCCAGCGCCTCCTGGGCGAACGGTTGCAGCGGGCGCTTGTCGCCGGCCAGCGGCTCCAGACGTTTCTGCACGTCTTCCAGCGAACCGGTGTCCATGACCAGGAAGGCGGCCTTCAGCGCGGCCATGTCCGACAGGATCGGATCGCGCGTCGCCTTGGCGGCTCCGTCGAACAGGGCGACGGCTTCAGTCGTCTTCTTGTCGGCCAGCGCCAGTCCGCCCTGTTGCATCAGGGCCAGGACCTTATAGCCGCCCCCGGCCTTGGCGGCCTCGGCGAAGGCGGCGTCGGCTTCGGCCGACTTGCCCGACTGCAGGGCTTCGACGCCCTTTTCATAGGCGGCCGAGGCCTTGTCGGCCTGCGAGGTCACGTAGGACTGCCAGCCCCACCAGGCCAGGGCCGCGACCAGGGCGACCGCCAGAACGCCGCCCAGAACGGGCAGCCAGGTGCGGGCCAGACGCCGATAGCGTTCGGAGCGAAGCTCCTCCTCGACTTGTTCGAAGACATCAACCACGAAGCGTCGCCCCAAAAAATGCAGCCAAGGCCGAACATTAAAAACGCCGCGACCCTAGAGGTTCGGCGTCATCGCCGCAACGCAGGCATTGGGCGCGAAACGGCTTTTTCCAGCCCTAAGCCGGGACTGGGGCGGGAAAACGGCGCTCAGATCTGTTGCGACAGCTTCACCGCCCCCGCCGCCAGCAGGGCGACCAGCACCCCGGCCGTGGCCCAGAACATCTGCATCCCGCCCATTGAGCCCATCGCGCTGAGCGCTGCATCGCCCAGTCCGGACCGCTCCAGCAACGACTGTATCGCCACCCCGCCCTGAGCGCCGGCCGAATCGAGCGACCCGGCGGCGGCCTCGGCGGCGAAGCCTTCGGGGCCCAGATGGAAGTTGACGTTCAGCAGTTCGCGCACGGCGATGACCCCGCCCGCCAGCCCCGCCACGGACAGGGCCATCGAGCGGAACCGCGACGCCTTGTTCAGCCGCGCCGCCACATCGGCTTCAAAGAAGACCGAATCGGGACCGGCGCCTGGGCGAACAGGCGCTCGATCGCAGGGTCGAATTCATCAGCCGACATGGGATGCGCTCCCGAGTGCAACCGGCCCCGGCTGGAGCCGGGCCCGAAGTTTATCCAGACCACGCTTGACATGAGATTTCACCGTTCCAAGCGGCAAATTCATGGCCGCGGCGATTTCCGGGTGCGACAGCCCCGCGCCATGGCACAGAGAGACGCACAGGCGTTCAGCCTCGCTGAGGCCCTTGAGCGCCTCGTCCAGATCGACGCGGCCGGCGCTGTCGACCGCGGGCGCGGCGTCTTCTGTTTCCGTTTCAGCCACATACCGCGCCTCCTTCGAGATACGCTTTAGGTACAGGCGCGCGGCGATGCGCTTGATCCAGGCGGCGAAGGTGCCCTCGCCCCTGAACTCGGCGCATTTCTCGAACGCGAGCAGAAAGGCGTCCTGAGCCACGTCGTCGGCCAGCGCCGGCTGGGCGCCCATGCGGCGCAGCAGGCCCCGCACCGTCGAGCCGTGCCGACGAACCAGCTCGCCGAACTCGCGGCGGCCGCCCGCAGCCGCCAGCCCGGCCAGCTCGACATCGTGCAGATCGCGTAAAGGTTTAGCCATGACGGCATCCCTGCCCCGATCCGCCTTAGCCCCTGTTCTTGTTGAAGATGCTCAGGATGATGAAGGCCAGACCGATCATGCCCGGAATCGCCGCCCCGCCCGCGATGGGATAGAAGGCGTCGCCGGCCTTGAAGCTGATCATATAGCCCATCAGGCCGATGCCGATCGCCACCGACAGCAGGATCACCCCCGTCCGCAGATCGCGCATCGCCGTGGCGGGCGGCTTCACGTTCTCCTTGCTGATGGCTTCAATCACCTCCGGCGGCAAAGACTGACCTTTTTCAATCGAAGCGCGCAACGTGGCCTGCATCTCTCGCCGTTCCTTGCTCTTGAGCCACGTCGGCACAATGACAATGGCGGCGATCATCGCAAACAACGTGAGAGGGATGAGGATTTCATTGTCCATGATGTCGACCTTTTGGATCCCTGTTCGGCCGAGCCTGATACGGCGGCCTTCTGATCACAAGAGGCGGCGATGATGGCCTACGGATGCAGCCGCGCGCATGAACTCTTCGTAATGCGTCACCACAGCGTGACTCGACACGCTCCGGGCCGCGTTCAACGGTGTCGCCAGACCCTTCGGAGGCGCCGAATGAACATCACCTATCGCATCGTCCAGCACGACGGCGGCTGGGCCTATCAACTTGGCGACAGCTATTCCGAGACCTTCTCCAGCCACGCGGCGGCGTTGGCGGCGGCCTCAGCGGCGGCGCGCGAACAGCGCGTGCCGGACCGCACCTCCTGGATCGAGTATGAAGACGCCTCGGGCCAATGGATCACCGAACGCGCCCATGGCCGCGACCGCCCCGACGCCGTCGTCGAGGACTGAGCCCCAGCCGCGTCTCAGCCCTTCAGCGCCTCGGCGTAGATGTCCGGCTTGAAGCCCAGCAGCGTCCGCCCGTCGCCCAGATCCAGCACCGGCCGCTTGATCATCGACGGCTGGGCCAGCATCAGGTCCACCGCCTTGGCCGCGTCGATACCGGCCTTGTCGGCGTCGGGCAGCTTGCGGAAGGTCGTGCCCGCCCGGTTCAGCACCTTTTCCCAGCCATGCTCGGCCACCCAGCGCTCCACATCGGCGCGATCCGCGCCTGCGGCCTTATAGTCATGGAAATCATAGGCCACGCCGTTCTGATCCAGCCAGACGCGCGCCTTCTTCATCGTGTCGCAGGCCTTGATGCCATACAGGGTGCGGGTCATGGGCGAACTCCAAGCGTGACAGACAGCCGGGGTCTGGCATCGAAGCGCGGAGGGGTCAATTTTCTCGTCACATGAAGAAATCTTCACTCGACGGACCAACGCTCACTTGAAAGAGTCAAGTTATCAAACGGATGCGGAGGCAGAGATGAAGCTTGCAGCGGCCTTAACGACCCTAATGCTCATATCGGCCTGCTCCGAGCCCCGTCATGAAGTCAGTGTAAAGGTGACGACGCCTGTTGAGGCGGGCAAGGTCGCAGGCGTCCAACAATCTGTCGAAGCTCGCGCCGAAGTCCCCGCAGAAGCGACAGAAGCCATTGAATCCCATCTTCGAGCGCAAGCGCGGGAATCTGAAGCTCAGAAGCCCGCACGCCCCTAAAGCACCTCCAGCACCGCCTCCACCGGCCGCCCGATCGCTGCGCCCTTAGGCGTCTCGACGAGGGGACGCTCGACGATGACCGGGCTTTCGATCATCGCGGCCAGGATCGTCGCCTCATCCGCGTCCTCGGCCAGAAGCTCTGCGGCCTTCGCCTCCTTCTTGCGCAGCAGGCCCTTCAGCCCCCACCCGTCCCGCGCGCCAGACGGTTCAGCGTCTCGGCGTCCCAGCCGGTCTTCAGATACTCGACCACCGTCGGCTCGAGTCCCCGGTCGCGCAGCAGCTCCAGCGCCTTGCGCGAGGTCGAGCATTTCGGGTTGTGATAGAGGGTGACGGTCATGGACGAACTCCTGTCTGCACCCTGACCTAGGCCGTGGGGCCGTCTTTCGCCAGCGCCGTCGCCCCGCGCAGGCCGCCGATGTGCAGCAGCAGGCACAGGACCATCGCCGCCCCCGCCACGCCGAAGCTCCAACCCGGCAGGCCCGCCGCGCCCAGCGGCGCGCCGACCATCAGGCTGACCAACAGGGCGCTGAGTTCATAGATGGCCCACACCATGCCGAAGCCCGGCAGCAGCCGGTTCGGACGGCGCCATTGCACCCATCCCAAGCCAAAGGCGATGGCGGCGAAGACGACCGCGAAGCCTGCCGTCGTCCCGCGCATGGCCTCATGCTCGGGCGTAGCCAGAAACCAGACCAGCCCCGCCTGCATCAAGCCGACCGCGCCCCAGATCCAAAAGGCGATGGCGCTGCCGCGCGCCAGCGCCGCCGCCGTCTCGGCCGAATCGACCGGGGCGAAGGGTTGGGGCGGTGCGATCCGACGGTTCATGCGCGACTCCTGACTGAGGCGGCGAAACTATCCCGCCGGGCGCCGAAATCCCAAGTGCGTGAGAGAGATATCGCCCCGCCTTCACCTTTTTCCTCGCCCCGTCTAGGGTCGCCGCCATGCGGATCGAACCTCAGGATCAGGCCGTGCTGGACCACGTCGCGGCCCGTGGCGACGCCATTGTTCAACGCGCCATAGACTGGTCCGACATCAACTCAGGCAGCCGTCACGCCGAAGGGCTGGCGCGGGTTCTCGACGTTCTGGACGCCACAGCGCGCGCGGCGTTCGGCGCGGCGGCGACGGTCGAGCGCGTCCCGACCCAGGGCTCCACCACCGTCGCCGACAGCGGCGCGGTGATCGCCGAGAGCTATGCCGATTGCTTGAAGATCACCGCCCGGCCCGAGGCGCCGCTTCAGGTCGTGCTGACCGGCCACTATGACACCGTCTTCCCCGCCGACAGCGCCTTCCAGCGCGTCGTCACGCGCGACGACGGCGCCCTGAACGGCCCCGGCATCGCCGATATGAAGGGCGGGATCAGCGTCATGCTGGCGGCGCTGGAAGCCTTCGAGACCCATCCTGACAAGGCCCGCGTCGGCTGGACCGTGCTGCTGTCACCGGACGAAGAGATCGGCTCCCCGCCTCGGCCCCCTGCTGGCGGAACTGGGCGCGCGCGGCCACGTCGGCCTGACCTATGAGCCCGCCCTGCCCGACGGGACCCTGGCGGGCGAGCGCAAGGGCAGCGGCAACTTCCACCTGATCGTCACCGGCAAGGCCGCCCATGCGGGCCGCGCCTTCCACGAGGGCGCCAACGCCGTCGCCGGCGCCGCCATCATCGCCGCCCGCCTGCACGGCCTGAACGGCCAGCGCGAGGGCGTCACCGTCAATGTCGCTAAGATCGCCGGCGGCGGCCCCCTGAACGTCGTGGCCGACAACGCCGTGGTCCGCTTCAACGTCCGCGTGCCGGACGCGCAAGCCGCCGCCTGGATCGACCAGACGGTGCGCGCCATCACAGCCGAGCCACCCTTCCCCGGCCTGACGCTGGACCTGCACGGCGGCATGACCCGCGCGCCCAAGCCGATGGACCCATCGCAGACGGCCCTATTCCACGCCGTGCGCGACGCAGGCGAACTGCTGGGCCAGGCCATCGCCTGGAAGCCGTCGGGCGGCGTCTGCGAAGGCAACAACCTGCACGCTGCGGGCCTGCCCAACGTCGACACCCTGGGCGTCGTCGGCGGCGACATTCATTCGGATCAGGAGTTCGCCTGGCCCGCCAGCTTCGTAGAGCGCGCCCAGTTGTCCGCCCTGATCCTGTGCAAGATCGCCTCGGGCGAGATCGACGCCCTCAAACTGAAACAGCTCCGACTGGAGACGATGTAACCGCATGCTCGTTGTTCGCCCCGCCGGCCCCGCCGACCTCCATCACCTGCTCGAACTGGCCATCCTGTCCGGCCCCGGCTTCACCAGCCTGCCCGAGGACGCCGATGTCCTGAGCGAGCGGCTGGAACTCAGCAAGGCCAGCTTTGAAGGCAAGGTCGCGCCCGAAGAGGCCTGGTACACCCTGATGCTGGAAGACGGCGACACCGGCGATGTCGACGGCATCGGCTCGGTCAAGGCGACGGTGGGGCTGAAACGGCCCTTCTTCAGCTTCCGCGTGGTCAACAACACCGTCCAGTCGCCGTCGCTGAACGTGAAGCTGAACCATCAGACCCTGGTGTTGGTCAACGAGTGCACCGGTTGGACCGAAGTCGGCTCCCTGTTCCTGAAGGCCGACCGGCGCAAGGGCGGCGCCGGGCGCCTGCTCAGCCAGTCGCGCTATATGCTGATCGGGGCCCAGCCGGACCTGTTCGCCGACAATGTGCTGGCCGAGCTGCGCGGCGTCTTCACGCCCGACGGCTACTGCCCCTTCTGGGACCATGTGGCGCACAAGTTCTTCCCGATGGACTTTGACGACGCCGATCGCATGACCGGTTCGACTGACAAGCAGTTCATCCTGGACCTGGCCCCGCGCCACCCCATCTACATCGACCTGCTGCCCGAACCCGCCCGCGCCGTGATCGGCAAGGTCCACCCCCAGGGCGTGCCCGCCATGGCCCTGTTGGAAAGCGAAGGCTTCCGCCCCAACGGCCTGGTCGACATTTTCGACGCCGGGCCGACCGTGGCCTGCGGCCGCGACAACATCCGCACCGTGCGCGACGCCCGCGTCCTGACCGCCCGCATTGAGAACGAGGTCGAGGTCGACCTGCCCTCCCTCGTCTCGACCGACAGCGTCGCCGCCTTCCGCGCCGTGCGCGCCCGCGTCCTGGTCGACGGCGACCTGGCCCGCATGACCCCCGACGTCGCCGCCGCCCTGAAGATCAAGGACGGCGCCACGGTGCGGGTGAAGTCGTGATGAGCATCGCCGCCCTCTCCCTTCTCCCCTTGGGGAGAAGGTGGCTCGCGCAGCGAGACGGATGAGGGGAACGCTCGCCTCGCACTCGACACTGGCTGACCGTAAGCCCATTTCCACCCGCCCCCTCATCCGAGCGGCTCCGCCGCCCACCTTCTCCCCCGAGGGGAGAAGGGGAGACTTGATATGACCCGTTTCACCTCCACCAACCCCGCCACCGGCGAAACCGTCTGGGAAGGCCAAGCCGCCTCCCAAGCCCAGGTCGGCGCCGCCGTCGAGGCCGCGCGCGCCGCTTTCCCCGACTGGGCCGACCGCCCGCGCCAGGACCGCATCGACGCGGTGAAACGCTATCAGGCCGTGCTCAAGGAACGCGCCCCCGAAATGGCCGAGGCCATCGCCAGAGAGACCGGCAAGGCCCTGTGGGAGACGAAAACCGAACTGGCCTCCATGCAAGGCAAGGTCGACATCTCGATCCGCGCCTATGACGAGCGCACCGGCGAGCGCACCACCGACACCGCCTTCGGCCGCGCTGTCCTGCGTCACCGCCCGCACGGCGTCTCGGCGGTGCTCGGCCCATTCAACTTCCCCGGCCACCTGCCCAACGGCCACATCGTCCCGGCCCTGCTGGCGGGCGACACCGTGGTGTTCAAGCCCTCCGAGGAAACGCCCCTGACCGGCCAGCTGATGGCCGAATGCCTTGAGGCCGCCGACCTGCCCAAGGGCGTGTTCAACATGGTGCAGGGCGGGCGCGACACGGGCGCGGCCCTGCTGGACCAGCGCATCGACGCCCTGATGTTCACCGGCTCGGGCGCGGCGGGCGCGCACTTCCGGCGCAAGTTCGCCGACGATCCCCACGTCATCCTGGCGCTCGAGCTGGGCGGCAACAACCCGCTGGTCGTCTGGGACGCCGCGGACACCGAGGCGGTCGCCGGCATCGTGGTCCAGTCCGCCTTCGTCACCACCGGCCAGCGCTGCTCCTGCGCGCGCCGCCTGATCGTGCCGGAAGGCGGCCAGGGCGACGCCATCGTCGAAGCCGTCGCCGCCCTGTCCGACCGCCTGACCTTCGCGCCGTGGGACAGCGACCCTGAGCCCTACGCCGGCCCGTTGATCTCGGAAAAGGCGGCGACCGCTGCCCTTGCCGCCCTGCAACAGCGCATCGACGCGGGCGCCAAGGTCATCCGCGCCTCCGGTCCCGTCGACAACCTGCCCGGCGCGTTTGTGAAGCCCGCGATCATCGACGTCACCGGCGTCACGGTCGAGGACGAGGAGATGTTCGCCCCCTTCCTCCAGGTCGTCCGCGTCCCGACCTTCGACGCCGCCATCGCCGCCGCCAACGCCACCAAATACGGCCTGTCGGCCGGTCTGGTCAGCGACGACGCCCGAAACTGGGACCGCTTCATCAACCGCATCCGCGCGGGCGTGGTGAACTTCAACCGCCCGACCACGGGTGCCGCCGGCGACATGCCCTTCGGCGGCCTCGGCGCCTCCGGCAACCACCGCCCCAGCGCCTACTACGCCGCCGACTACTGCGCCTATCCGGTCGCTAGCTTCGAGGCCGGCTCGGTCAAGAACATCGAAAGCGAGATCAAGGGCTTGCGCTAATGTCTTCTCCCCTTGTGGGAAAAGGTGGCTCGCGGAGCGAGACGGATGAGGGGTGTCAGCGCCATGTTGGATAGTTCAAACTCAAGGTCCCGGATGATCGGAAGCGGCGCCGCCGTCACCCCTCATCCGAGCGCCTCCGGCGCCCACCTTCTCCCACAAGGGGCGAAGGAAGCATGACCGCCATCGAAGCCAACGCCGACGGCCTGATCGGGCCGACGCACTCCTATGCGGGCCTGTCGCCGGGCAACCTCGCCTCCAGCCTGAACAAGGGCGAGGCGTCGAACCCGCGCGCGGCGGTGCTGCAGGGCCTCGACAAGATGAAGACCCTGGCCGACCTGGGCCTGCCCCAGTTCGTCCTGCCCCCGCATGAGCGGCCGAGCATCCCCTTCCTGCGCGACCTCGGCTTCTCGGGCTCCGACGCCCAGGTGCTGGAGCGCGCATGGAAGGACGCCCTCCTTCGCCGCCGCCGCCTGTTCGGCCTCGCCCATGTGGGCCGCCAACGCCGCCACGGTGACGCCCAGCGCCGACAGCCGTGACGGCCGCGTCCACTTCACCCCCGCCAATCTGATCACCAACCTGCACCGCTCTCTGGAGCACGATCAGACCAGGCGCGCGCTGGACGCCCTCTTCCCCGACGCCAGCCGCTTCGCCGTCCACGACGCCCTGCCCTGCGTCGCCCATCTGGCGGACGAGGGCGCGGCCAACCACGTCCGCCTGTGCCGCGACCACGGCGAGCCGGGCGTCAATCTGATGGTCTGGGGCCGCGAGGCCTGGGAGCATTGGGACGGCCCCTACCCCGCCCGCCAGACGCGCGAGGCGTCTGAGGCGATCATGCGCCGCCATGGCGCGTCCGGCGCCGTCCTGGCCCGTCAGGGCAAGGCCGCCATCACGGGGGTGCCTTCCACAACGACGTGGTCTGCGTCGGCGCCCTGGACACCCTCTTCTTCCATGAGCTGGCGTTCGAGGACACGGACGCCACCAAGGCCGCCATCCGCGGCGCCGTCGTCGGCTTCGAGCCGCAGTTCGTCGAGGTCTCGGCCGCCGACCTGCCGCTGGCCGACGCCATCAGCTCCTATCTGTTCAACTCCATGCTGATCCGGGTTCCGGGCCAGGACCGCCTGACCCTGATCTGCCCGACCGAAACGCGCGACAACCCGCGCAGTCATGCGGTGGCGCAGAGCCTCGCCGCCTCCAACGGGCCGATCGGCCATGTCGAATACGTCGACGTGCGCCAGTCGATGCGCAACGGCGGCGGCCCCGCCTGCCTGCGTCTGCGCGTCGTCCTGACCGAGGCCGAACTGACCGCGACCAACCCGGCCATGCGCCTGACCGAGGCGCTTCACGCCCGCCTCAGCGACTGGGGCCGCCGCTGGTATCGCGACAGCCTGACCGCCCGCGACCTGGCCGACCCCGCCCTGCTGGACGAGACGCGCGGCGCGCTCGACGAACTGACGCAGATCCTGAACCTGGGAGGGGCTTCTACCCGTTCCAGCGCACTTAGGCCCTTCTCCCCTTGTGGGAGAAGGTGTCAGGCGACAGCCTGACGGATGAGGGGAAGCGCCGTCGCTCACCGATCACCCGCGCCGTCTCTGTCGCACGCCCTCATCCGACCCGCTACGCGGGCCACCTTCTCCCACAGGGGGAGAAGGAAGAAGCTACGGCATCGCCGACCATCCTAGTTCGATCTCCCAATCCCGGAAAAACATGGGCTCTGCGAGCGCCCGGCAGGCTTTCACCCGCCCGCCCTTCGCCGCGCGCCATCATCGCCTCCCGCCCGCGCCGCGATGGAGATTTCAGACGATTCAGACGAATTGGACTCTGTTTTTCGTCAGCCCCGTCAGGCCGCGAACCGCCCGCCCTTCCTGGCGTAGGCCTGGGTGCCCTGCGTGAAGACCTTGTCCGTCGGCAGCACAGCCTCGATCGGCAAGGCCTCGGCGCCCTTCAGCCGCTCATAGACCGGGCCGAAGTCCTGCAGCGTCACCGTCTTCAGCGCCTCAATGCTGTCGATAACGAAATAAACCTGCTGGAAGTCGTCGATCCGATAGAGGGTCTTCATCACCCGCTCCAGGTCGAAGCCCAGGCGGTTCGGCGAGGGGTCTTCCAGGCTGAAAACGCTCTCGGTCGCCGACGACACGATGCCCGCGCCATAGATGCGAAGGCCGCCCGCCTCCTGCATCAGGCCGAACTCGACCGTGTACCAGTACAGGCGCGCCAGATTCGGCAGCATGCCCAGCGACGCCGCCCGCTGCCCGCCCTTGCCATAGGCCTCCATATAGGCGGCGAAGTCGGGGTCGGTCAGCATCGGCACGTGGCCGAACACGTCGTGGAAGATGTCCGGCTCCTGCAGGTAATCCAGTTGGTCCGGCTTGCGGATGAATTGGCCCGAGACGAAGCGGCGGTTGGCCAGGTGGTCGAAGAAGACCTCGTCCGGCACCAGGCCCGGAACGCAGACCACGCTCCAGCCGGTCAGGGCCTGAAGCTTGGGGTTGATGACGTCGAAGTCGGGGATGCCGCCCGCGTTCAGGTCCAGCGCGTCCAGGCCGCGCAGGAAGGCCTCGCTGGCGCGACCGGGCAGGATCTTCATCTGCCGCTCGTACAGGGTGTTCCAGGTCTGGTGCTCGACCTCGGTGTAGGCCGCCCAGTTCTGGGGGATGGTCCAGTCGGCGGCGGCGCCTTCCGGCGGCTGCTCGAAAACGTGCTCGAAGTCGGACATGGAACGCTCCTCACGGCTCTGATGGCCTTTCGGGGCAGATTAGCGCGGCGGTTCGCCGTCGTCACGCATGACTGTTGCAACGCTGGGCCGAGGCCTCTCATTCGTCACCGCATGCGACGACGGACTGGCGCGACAGGGAGTCGCGGTCTAACCTGTCAGGGACGGGCGCCGCTTCGGACCGCCCACATGAAAGCTCGGCCCATGCCGGAGACCCCTGGCGCGCCTGAACGGCGCGACGCGCGGTCCCTGCCTCGGCGTTCCCGCAGCGGCGGGAGCATCGATCGAGACGCCCCTCTGTACGGCGCGCTCGACCTGGGGACCAATAACTGCCGCCTGCTGATCGCGCGTCCGGCGCGTGACGGATTTCGCGTGGTGGATTCCTTCAGCCGCATCGTGCGCCTGGGCGAAAGCCTGTCGCGCACCGGCCGGCTGGACGACCGGGCGATGGACCGGGCCTATGACGCCCTGGCCCTGTGCGCCGAGCGTGTGGTGCGCAAGGGCGTCGATCCCAAGCGCCTGACCGCCGTCGCCACCCAGGCCTGCCGCATGGCCGAGAACGGGCCTGCCTTTGTTGAGCGCGTGCGGCGCGGCACCGGCCTTCGCCTGCGCATCATCGACCCTTCCGAAGAAGCCGCCCTGTCGGTCGCGGGCTGTCTGAACCTGTTCGATCCGCGCGCCGAGGCTGTGCTGGTGATCGACGTGGGCGGCGGCTCGACGGAACTGTCCTGGCTGATGAAGGGCGCGCGCGGGATTGAAACCGTGGCGTGGATGTCGGCGCCGCTGGGCGTCGTCAGCCTGGCCGAGCGCCACCCGGAACCCGAGGGCGAAACCAGCCAATGGTATGAGGCTATGGTCGCCGACTTCGGCGCGGCCATCGCCTCTGGCGGACCGGGCCCTGAATTCCTGGCCCGTATCGAGGCGGGGCGCGGCCATATGGTCGGCACCTCGGGCGCCATCACCAGTCTGGCCGGGATTCATCTTGGGCTGAGGCGTTATCAGCGCGATCTAGTCGACGGTCTGTGGATGACGCGCGGCGACTGCGAAAAAGCGGCCGACCGCCTCATCGCGCTCGGTCCCGCGGGACGGGCGGCGGAAAGCTGCATCGGGCCGGACCGGGCCGATCTGGTGCTGGCCGGGGCCGCGATCCTTGAAGCCGTCCAGCGCGCTTGGCCGTGCGAGCGGGTCCGCGTCGCCGACCGCGGCCTGCGCGAAGGGCTTCTGTTGCAGAAAATGCGCGAGGATCGGCAGCCGAAGCCGCGCCGTCGCAGGCGGCGCAAGCGCGGCGGCGCAAACGGCGGCGGGGGCGCGGCTGAATAGGCGGCGCCTAGTCCACCGCGACCGGCAGGTCGATGTCGCAGGCTGAGAAATCCCCCTCTGGCTGCTCTTGTGCTCTCGACCAGAGTGCGGAAACGGGCGCTGTCGGTGCTCAGCACCCGCACGGACGGCCGCTCGCTCTGCGCCAGATCGCCCGCCACGCGCACCCGCGTCATCCGGTCTGGGTCCGCGACGATGCCGTCCGGATTGGGGCTGAACTTCAGGGCGCGCACCACATCCAGCCCCGACACGACCCGGCCCCAGATGGTGTAACGCTTCTCCAGCGCCGGATAGGGCTGGCGCATCAGGAAGAACTGGCTGTTGGCGCTGTCGGGCGCATCGTCGCGGGCCATGCCCGCCACGCCCGGACAGTACAGGCCCCAAGCGTGAACCTTACGATCCGCCGTTGTCGCCATCACGGCGTCAGGCTGGGTCTGGACCGGCAGCGACTGCATAAAGCCGATCAGCGCGCCCGCCGGCGCAGCTATGGGAGCGAAGGGCGTCTGGGCGTCGCGGCGGAAGGTGAACTCGGCCTTGAGGTCGGGATGCCAGCTCTGGCCCTCGCCCGTGCCCAGCGGATCGCCGGTCTGGGCCATGAAGCCGTCGATGACCCGATGCCAGGGTATGCCGTCATAGAAGCCCGCCTTGGCCAGCAGGCGAATGCGGGCGACATGGCCGGGGGCCGCCTCGGGCGTCATCTCGACCAGGATGCGGCCCTTGTTGGTGTCGATGATCAGCAGATTGTCCGGCGCCACAGGGCGCCAGTCGCGGGCGGCGATGGCCGCCGCCCGGTCTTGCTCATCCGCAATCGCGGCGGCGTCCTGAGCCACGGCCGAACCGGCCAGCATGGCGGCCAGCAACGCCGCCCCGATCGTGTGAAGTTCCCGCTTCATGTCCCCGCACCTCCCCGAGCGCGGCGCGCGCCTCAGCCGCCCTGCACAGGCGGCTGGACGTCGCAGATGTTGAAGGTCGCGCCCTTCTCAGCGCGCGCCGCCTCGACGGCCGCGTTGAACGGCGCCGAACCGGGCACGGCCACGCGGATCGTCGGCCGTTCGGCCTCCGGCATGGCCGAGGCCAGACGCACGCGGCCCATCGCGTCCGCATCCGGCCCGACGGCGCCGTCGCCGGCGTCATTGCCCTTCTTGAGCGACTTCACCACGTCCAGCCCTTGAAGCACGCGCCCGAAGACCGTGTAGGAGCCGTTCAGATTATCGTTCTGGCCGGTCATCAGGAAGAACTGGCTGTTGGCGCTGTCGGGCGAGCCGGCGCGCGCCATGCCCGCCACGCCAGGGCAGAACAGCCCTTGCGCCGAGGTCTTGAAGTCGGCGGTCACGAACATCTGGGCGTCCGGCTGGGTCACGATGGGAATAGAGCCCATGACGCCGCGCAGGCCCGGCCCGCTGTTCTCGACCGGGGCGAAGCCGCTGTCGCGCCCGCGCCGGAAGGTGAACTCGCCCTTCAGATCGGGCAGTTCGCTGCCGCCCTCGCCCGTGCCCTTGGGGTCGCCGGTCTGGGCCATGAAGTCGGGAATGACGCGGTGAAATTTCAACCCGTCATAGAAGCCCTGATTGGTCAGGGTGCGGATGCGCTCGATATGGTTCGGCGCCGCGCGCGGCTCCAACTCCACCAGGATGCGTCCCTTGGCCGTGTCGATCACCCACAGGTTCTCGGGCGACACCGTGCGCCACTCACTCGACTGGGCGACCGCTCCGCCAGCCAGCAGGGCCACGCCCGTCGCCAGCGCCATCACAGACTTGATCTTCAAACCCGACCTCAAACCTTCTTGACCTTGGCCAACACGCTCGCGGCGACCGCAGGGCTGACGAAGCTGTCGATCCGGCCGTCCAGCCGGGCGATTTCCTTCACCAGTCGCGAGGCGATCGCCTGATGCCGCGGATCGGCCATCAGGAACACCGTCTCGATGTCGCTGTTGAGGCGCTGATTCATCGCCGTCATCTGGAACTCATACTCGAAATCGGCGACCGCGCGCAGGCCGCGCACGATGACGCTGGCGTTCAGTTCCTCAGCGAAGTGCATCAGCAGGCTCGAGAACGGCCGCACCTCGATGTCGGCGTTGAAGCGCGCGACCTCGGCCTTGATCATTTCGACCCGCTCGGCGGTCGAGAACAGCGGGCCCTTGTCGTCGTTCTGAGCCACGCCGATGACCAGACGGTCCACCAGCTTGACCGCCCGCCCGATAATATCGAGGTGACCGTTGGTGACCGGATCGAAGGTGCCCGGATAAAGTCCGATACGCATGGCCAGCGGCCTCCCCATCGTTTGGGCCCGTTTAGCAGGTGCGAAATGAACGGCCTAGATTTTCTGACGCGGCTGTGATCGCCAAAGCGCGTTTAAATGCTGCACTGCATCAGTCGCGCCGGTGAAAACATGGTCGTCGATGGCCGCGATCGCGGCCGCGGGCGTGGCGCTGTTGCACGCGAAGGCGCCGTCGAAGCGCGGCAGGTCCGATAGGCGCACGGCTTCGATCCGTTGCGGCGAACCTGCTTGATCCAGCGCCCCGCGGATCATGGTCTGCGTTACGCCGTCCAGCATGGGCGCATCGGGCCAGACCACCGTATCACCCTGAATAAAGCCGATATTCCACAACGAGCCTTCGCAAATCTGGCCCTCAATGTCGGTGAAAAGGGCGTCGTCATAGCCCGCCAGCCGCGCCATGCGCCGCGCCCCCAACAGGCCCATCGCGGCGACATGCTTCAGATGCGGCGCCTCGCGGGCGTAGGTCTGGCTTTGCAGGCGCACCCCGTCGGCCAGCGGCGATGGAGGCGGCGAAACGCTGATCATCACCTGCGGCGCGCCGATCCAGTCCGGCTGACGCAGGGACAGGTCGCGGGAGAACAGGCTGACCCGCAGCCAGGCTTCGGTTCGCCCGCCTAGAGCTGCTCGCATCTGATCACGCAGGCGCTCCTCGGCGACAGCCTCGCCGAACAGTTGCAACGCCGAGCGGTTCAGACGGTCCAGATGCCGGTCCAGCCCGCGCACGCCGCCCTGCTCCACAACGAAGGAGGTCAGGGCGCCGTAGTTGATCAGGGCCTGATGACCCAGGTCCTCAAGCCCGGCAGGACGGCCGTCGATCCAGAGTTCAGGAGCGACGGCCATACAGGATCAGGCCTCCCCGCCCTCGACCGCCGGGGCCTCGCCCGCGTCGCCGTCTTCATCGTCGCCGCCGGAATCGACCAGACGCTCGACCGAGACGACCTTCTCGTCCTTGCCGGTGCGGAAGATGGTCACGCCCTGGCTGGAGCGGCCGACGATGCGGACCTGGCTGACCGGAGTACGGATCATCTGACCGCCGTCGGTGACCAGCATCAGATCGTCCGACTCCTCGACCGGGAAGGCGGCGGCCAGGCGCGTGCCCGCGCGGCCGCCCAGGCCGTGGGCCGTCAGACCCTGCCCGCCACGCCCCGTGCGGCGATACTCATAGGCCGAGGACCGCTTGCCGAAGCCGGTTTCCGTGACCGTCAGGATGAACTGCTCGGCCGCGCCCAGCTCAGCAATGCGCTCCACCGACAGGGCGGCGTCGCCGGCCTCTTCATCGTCCGCCTCGACCGTGACGCCTTCGTCTTCTGCATCGGCCCCGGCCAGCGCCTTGCGCATGGCGTTGGCGTGTTTGACATAGGCGGCGCGTTCTTCCGGCGTCGCATCGACGCGACCGAGGATAGCCATCGAGATGACCTCGTCGCCGTCCTGCAGGCGGATGCCCCGCACGCCGGTCGAATCGCGGCCCTTGAACACCCGCACGTCGTCGGCCTTGAAGCGGATGGCCCGGCCCAGCGCCGTGGTCAGCAGCACATCGTCTTCAGCCGTGCACAGGCCGACGCCGACCATGCCGTCGCCGTCTTCCAGCTTCATGGCGATCTTGCCCGCGCGGTTCACTGTGGCGAAGTCGCTGAGCTTGTTGCGGCGCACGTCGCCCGACTTGGTGGCGAACATGATGTCGTAGTCGCCCCAGGTCGCCTCGTCCTCGGGCAGGGGCAGCACGTTCATGATGCTGTCGCCCGGCTCGATCGGCAGCAGGTTGACGAAGGCCTTGCCGCGTGACTGCGGATTGCCCAGCGGCAGGCGCCAAGTCTTCAGCTTATAGGCCTTGCCGTTGGTGGCGAAGAACAGGACCGGCGTGTGGGTCGAGGCGCTGAACACGCCGGTGATGGCGTCCTCGTCCTTCATCGACATGCCGCTGCGGCCCTTACCGCCGCGATGCTGGGTCCGATAGGCGTTCAGGGCCACGCGCTTGACGTAGCCCGAGTGGGTGACGGTCACGACCATGTCCTCGCGCGGGATCAGGTCTTCGTCCTCCATCTCGGCGTCGCCCTCGCCGATGAGGGTGCGCCGGTCCACGCCGAACTGATCCTTCACCAGCAGCAGGTCTTCGCGGATGATGGCCAGGACGTTCTTGCGGTCCGACAGGATGGTCAGATGGCCCTGAATGGTATCGGCCAGGCTGCGCGCCTCACCGAAGATGTCGTCGCGGCCCAGGCCGGTCAGGCGCGACAGGGTCAGGGCCAGGATGGCGCGGGCCTGTTCGTCGGTCAGGCGGATCTTGTCGCCCTCGACCAGCACGGTGCGCGGATCGGCGATCAGCTCGACCAGGGCCATCATGTCCCCGACCGGCCAGGCCTTGCCCTGCAGCCGTTCGCGCGCCTCAGCCGGGTCGGCCGAGCTGCGGATGATGTGGATGACCTCGTCGATATTGGCGACGGCGACGGCCAGACCGACCAGGACGTGGCCGCGGTCGCGGGCCTTGGCCAGCTCGAACTTGACGCGGCGGACCACCACCTCCTCACGGAACTCGAGGAAGGCTTCCAGCAGGGCGCGCAGGCCCATCTGCTCGGGGCGGCCGTGGTTCAGCGCCAGCATGTTGACGCCGAACGAGGATTGCAGCGCCGTATAGCGATACAGCTGGTTCAGGATCACATCGCCCGACGCGTCGCGCTTCAGCTCGATGACGATGCGCATCCCGGCGCGGTCGGATTCGTCGCGAACGTCAGCGATGCCTTCCAGACGCTTCTCGCGCACCATTTCGGCGATGCGCTCGATCAGGGTCTGCTTGTTCACCTGGAACGGCAGTTCGGTGATGATGATGGCGTCGCGATCCTTGCGGATCTCTTCGATCGAGGCCTTGCCGCGCACGATGACCGAGCCGCGCCCGTCGCGCAGGGCGTTGCGCGGGGCCGTGCGGCCCATGATCTCGCCGCCCGTGGGGAAGTCAGGCCCCGGAACGATATCCAGCAGGGCGTCGTCCGAGACGTTAGGATCGTCCAGCAGGGCGACCGAGGCGTCGATCACTTCGCGCAGGTTGTGCGGGGGATGTTGGTGGCCATGCCGACGGCGATGCCGCCCGCGCCGTTGACCAGCAGGTTCGGAATCCGCGCCGGCAGGACGACAGGCTCCAGCTCCTTCTCGTCGTAGTTCGGCTGGAAATCGACCGTGTCCTTGTCGATGTCGGTCAGCAAGGCCACGGCGGCCGGGGCCATCTTGGCCTCGGTGTAACGCATGGAGGCCGGCATATCGCCGTCGACCGAGCCGAAGTTGCCCTGGCCGTCGACCAGCATCAGCCCCATGGAGAAGTCCTGGGCCATGCGCACCAGGGCCATATAGACCGAAGCGTCGCCGTGCGGGTGGAACCGGCCCAGCACGTCGCCGACCACGCGGGCGCACTTCGAATACGACCGCTCGGGCGTCATGTTCAGGTCGTGCATCGAATACAGGATGCGGCGATGCACAGGCTTCAGACCGTCGCGCGCGTCCGGCAGAGCCCGGCTGACGATCACGCTCATGGCGTAGTCGAGGTAGGAGCGCTTCAGCTCCTCCTCGATGGTGATGGTCGAGATATCGCCCGGCGCCGAAGGGGCGGCGTTTTGGTAGCTGTCGTCGGTCAAGGAAATCAGGCTTTAAATGGCCGGAATCGGAACGTGATCCGCTGTTCCGGTTTCTATCATCCGGGGGCCTGCTGGCAAAGAAACGCCGCTGAAATCCCCATGCCGAAAAGGACAGGAAAGCCATGCGTCTAGCCGCTTCGAAACTGATCGCTCCCAGCGCTCTCGCCATCACCCTGATCGCCGGGGCCGCTTGCAGCCAGAGCCCGGCCGCGCCGCCGGCTTCCGACGCCGCTCCTGCAGCTTCCACCGAGGCCGCCGCCCGCACGACGCCGGGTCAGACGGCGCAGGTAGCCATCATCAACGGGCAAGGAGCCGAAGCGGGCAAGGCGACGCTGACGCAAGGCGCCACGGGCCTGCTGATCAAGGTCGAAGCTGCCGGCCTGACGCCCGGCTGGCACGGCATCCACATCCATGCGACGGGCCAGTGCGAAGCGCCCTTCACCTCGGCCGGCGCCCATATCAACCACGGCGATCCGAAGCAGCCGCACGGCCTGCTGAACGCCGACGGGCCCGACGACGGCGACCTGCCCAACGTCTTCGCCGACGCGACAGGCGCGGTGAACGCCGAAGTCTTCACCACCCGCGCTCGCCTGGCCGACGCCGGGCCGGGCCAGTGGCTGCTGGACGACGACGGCTCGGCCCTGGTGATCCACGCCAACGCCGACGACCATTCCAGCCAGCCGATCGGCGGCGCGGGCGACCGCGTGGCCTGCGCCGTCATCAAGGCGCAGTAAGCGAACCTAAACCTTGGCGGGGCGCCGGCGCGCAGGCCGCGCTCCCCCAGGGCCACCGTCACTACGCCCAGCAGGGAAATGGCGACGCCTGTCAGGATCTGCGGCGTCAGCACGTCGCCCATGAACAGGCCGCCGATCATGATCGACACCAGGGGCGACCCCAGCAGGTAGGGCGTCACCCGCCCAGCCTCGCGCCGCTGGACCAGCCAGAACATCAGGCTGGTGGCGAACACGGACGAGATCACCCCCGCCCAGATCAACGTGCCCCACACCAGCGGCGTCGCAGCCTTGGCGGCTTCCCACTGCCCGTTCTCGAACAGGACCGACCCCAGGGTCAGGACCGGAAAGGCCATCAGAGCCAGCAGCCCCTGCATCTTCAAGGGCGGGATGGAGGTCGTCCGGCGCGCGATCACCGTCGTCAACGCCCAGGCCGACGCGCCCAGCGCGCCAACCAGAATGGCCTTCCAGTCGTTCAGCGCGTGGGGGTCCAGCGTCATCCACGCCACGCCTGCGAAGGCGATCACCAGACCTACCGTCGCCATCCTCGAAATCCGCTCGCCCAGCATCAGAAAGGCGAACAGGGAGGTCAGGGGAATCCACAGCTGGGTGGCGACCGTCACCGGGCTGACGTCATGGGCCAGCCAGAAGGCCAGATAGATCAAGCCATAGTGGATCGGGCCGCCCACCACGGCGATGATCAGCAGGCTTTTCCAGTTTGGGAACGGCGGCTGCACGAACCAGACCAGACAGGCCGCGGCGATGGCGAAACGCAGCGCGCCCGTCATCAGCGGCGGCAGCATCTCGGTGGCGACCTTGGCGGCGGCGTTGTTCACGCCCCAGATGACCAGAACGGCCACGATGGCTGCGATTTCAAGCGGCGTCAGCGCGTGCGGGGAGGAGGAGGAGGAGCTGGACACGCCCTCATGCTTGCCACAAGGCGCGACCTTTCGCCTCTCACGAAGCATGAGCGGAGGTTACCCCTCCCCTCGCATCTCAACGAAAAAGGCCGCGCCCCCAGCGGAGGCGCGGCCTTCATTTTTCGATCCCGCGAACCTTTAGAACGGAATGTCGTCGTTCAGGTCGTAGCTTTCCTTCGGGCCCGAGGGCTTGTTGGCGCCGCCGGTCGAGAAGCCCGAGGAATAGTCGTCGTCGCGACCGCCGCCGTAGCCGCCGCGATCACCGCCGCCCTGGCTGTCGCCGCGGCCGCCCAGCATGGTCAGCTGACCGTTGAAGCGCTGGATGACGATCTCGGTCGAATACTTCTCGACGCCCTGCTGATCCGTCCATTTGCGGGTCTGCAGCGAACCTTCGATGTAAACGGTCGAGCCCTTCTTCAGATAGTTCTCGACCACCTTGACGATGTTGTCGTTGAAGATGACCACCGAGTGCCACTCGGTCTTTTCCTTGCGCTCGCCGGTCGACTTGTCGCGCCAGGTTTCTGAGGTGGCGATGCGCAGGTTGGCGACGCGGTCGCCGTTGTTCAGCGAACGGATTTCCGGATCGCGGCCCAGATTGCCGATGAGGATGACCTTGTTGACGCTGCCCGCCATGACGAATGTCCTTTTATCTTCTTGCGTCGATTCTAGCGGATTTCGACGAGATGTTCCAGTTTTGTTCACGCCCAATTCCGGGCGCTGAAATCAGTTCGGAGCGACTGCGACCGGGCGTCCGTCGATCTGGCGCTGGATCGCGCCCGGAATGGCCAAGCGGCCATCCCCCGTGCGCGCCAGGGCGAAGAAGCGCGGGCCGTCCAGGGACTTGCCGAACTTGACCCCCGCGCGGTCGATGAAAATGAACTGCCCCTGATAGGCGCCGACCATCTCGGTCTTGCTGCCGCCCAGACGCAGGAAGCGCAGACGCATCTCTTCCAACCGCGCGGCGCAGAACTCGATCTGCGGCTGGTCGCGGGCGACGACGTTGAAGCGCACGCCCCCGCCCTCGGCGTCCTGGCCCATATGGTAGCAGACGCCCGTCCCGCCCGGCGCCTCCGCCTTCTTGGCGCAGGCGCCCAGAGCCGCAGACACCGCGACAATCGCCAGCAGGGTGATCGAAGCGCGGCCCATGCTCACAGCTCCGGGAACTGACATTGGCGGTCCTGCTGGGCCAGGGTGCGGAAACGGTTGTTGTCGGTCGACTGCTCAACGCGGCGCGGGACCAGACGCAGGGTCGTGTCGCCCCACCGGCCATAACGCGCCTCGCCCGGCGCGACGCAGGTTCCCGAATAGAGAGCCTGGACACAGGCCGCCAGGCTCATATTGCCCGACACCTGGCGCCATTCCGAACCGGTGTGACGCAGGCAGGCCGTGCCCGAGGTCGAAGGCGCCGCGCGCGTATCCTCGACGGCGCCCGGCTGGCCCGCAGGGGCGATCTCGACCGCCGGGTTCGAAGGCAGTTCCGGCGGCGGCGCGAAGGAGGCGGTCGGCGCCGCGACGAGCGAGCCCGAAGCATCCAGCCCCACGTCCAGGGCGCTGGTGGCCACGCCGTTGCGCTGGGCGCAGTCGGCCAGGGTCGCCAGGCCGACGAACTGGCCATCCACGAAGCAGCGCAGTTCGCGCGTCGGCTCCAGCGTCGGGGCCTCGGCCACGTCGATGGTCAGGCCGCCCTTGGACGCAGGCGGCGGCTCGGACGGCGCATCCTTCCCGCCGCTGAAGACCAGGGCGGCGGCCACGGCGCCGACGACGGCCAGGCCGGCGCCGACGATCAGAACCGTACGATTGTCTTTCGAAAGGGCCATGCAGCTCTCAACGCGCCAAAGAAGGCCCCACTAACCCCGAGCGCCCCACAGCCGTCAACCGAAAGCGCCCTCAACCCCGGCTTAGCCTGTGAGTCTCGCCAGGGCGGCCTGGTAGTTGGCCAGTTGCGCCTGCAGATAGGCCGGGGCCTGACCCGTCACCTTGGGCTTGTCGCTTGCCGGGTCCAGGGCGCGATAGGCGTCGCGCATGGCCTTGATCGCCAGTTGCACCTGATCGCGCGACTTGGCGATGGCCTCTGCGCCGGACAGGTTCAGCAGCGGCGACAGGTCGATGCCGAAGGTCTTGGTCTTGTCCTGCGTCTTGCCGATGAAGCCGGGCGTCAGGCCCAGTCCCGCCAGGGCGTCCCTCCCCGCTTCGCCTGGCGTCAGAACCGCCCCGGCCCGCCCGTCGGCGCTGGTGATGGAAAGGCGCTGGACCCCGCCGCTGGTCACCCGCGCGTCGCCGTCCATGCCGGTGACATAGTCGCGATCGGTCTTCACCGTGACCTTCAGATAACGCCCCGACGCCATTTCGATCTTGCGCGCCAGCGACTGCAAGGTGTCCTTGGCGTCGATCGTCACCGCCGTTTTGCGGCCCGTCGCCGGGTTCTGCACATAAAAACGGTCGCCCGCACGCACTGCCGTCGCATCCACCAGGGTCTTGGACTGGCTCTGGCTGATCTCGCCCTGCGGCAGGCCCAGCCGGTCCAGCACGCTGGCGCCGCCCGAAGACACCGTCAGGGCCAGGGCTTGGCCTGGCCGTCAGCCGCCGTCCAGGTCTGGCTCCACTCTACCTGCCCCGTCTGCACGTCCAGTCGCGCCAGATATCCGCGCGAGGGGTCTTCGGCCTTGGCCCCGATGGCGCGATCCGACACGCCGGTCAGCCAGACCTTGCCCTCATGCACCTTGACGTCGGCGGCGGTGTCGTCGCCCGCGCCGCCGTAATAGGTCACCCGATCCGCACCCGATGCGGCCAGGTCCGTGGACAGGACGGCGACAAAGGCGTCCTGACCGCCGGCATGAGCATTGGCGACCTGACCCGCGTTCAGGGCGCCGTTGCCGGACGCGCCCGAGATGATCAACCGCCCGTCCGCCACCGCAAGACCAGCGATCTCGCCGCCCGATGAGGAGCCCAGATTGCGCACGCTCAGAAGCTCGGGCGCGCCCGTCGCCCCGATACGGAAATGACGCACGACAAAGGCGCCGTTCTCGACGCCCGCCGTGTACAGATTGTCGCCGTCGACGGTCATGGCCTGGACGTTGTCGTCGCCGGCCGTGCCGAACTGGGTCGCCCCGGTCGCAGTCGCCGTGATCGGCGCCAGACTGTGGACCTGGCTTTCGCTGAAGGCCTGAACATAGCCGTCCCAGCCGCCCACGGCCAAGGTCCCCGGCATGGCCGACTTGGCCCGCCCGGCCACATAGACCCGCCCGTCCGCGCCGAAGGACACGGCGGTGGCTTCATCCTCGGCCTTGGCGCCGCGCCTTTGGGTCCACTGTTCGCGGCCCTGGGCGTCGAAGACGGTGACGAAACTGTCGGCCGTCGTGGCGGAAGCGCCGGCCTCGCCGGGCACAAGGGCGCCGATCACCGACCCGGCCACGGCCACCCGCCCATCCGCATCCACGGCGATGGCGTAGCCGCTGGCCTTGGACGCCGCGCCCAGAGCGCGACTGACGACCACATTGCCCGCCGAATCCAGCTTCATCAGAACGACGTCGCCCTGGCCCTTGATCGGCTGGGTCGAGGCGCCGGTGCTGACATCGGCCACGATCCACATCGAACCGTCCGGCCCGGCCGCGCTGGCCCGCACCGTCTCGACGCCGTCCGGCAGGGACGAGACGCCGCTGCGGCCCTCGACCCAGAACCCGCCGCCGGCGCCCGCCACCGGATTGCCGTCCGGGTCGAACTTCAGCACCTCATGGGCGCCCTTGCTGCCTGCGCCCTGTACGACCTGAATCGAATCCCGCGCCTCGGCGGGGGTGAAGCTGATCGTCTCCAGCGAGACGCCGGCGACCGTCAGCCCCCAGCGCGCCGGGCCGGCCGGAAGGGTGATAGTCTTGTCGCCCGCCTTGACCGTGCGCGGCTCGGCCTCGATCATCTGACGGTGGATGCGGGTCTGGACGCCCGCCTCTTCCAGCTTGCCGTTGATGTGCTGCACCACCGCATCCATCGTGCGCGGCGTCGCCCCCATCTCCGCCAGGTCGATATCGACCGTCTGGCTTCCGGTCGTGGTTTTCACCGTAATCCCGAACCGCACATCGCCCTGGAAGGCGGCGACCTCGTCGGTCAGGGCGCCGTCGTGGATCGGGCCGGTCAGATATTTGGGATTGTCGCGTGGTACGGCCGCGGTCGACTGGCTCTGCGAGGCCGAGACGCCCTGAACCACCCGCACGCCCTCGAACTGGGCTGAATTGAGGAAATCCATCACCTCCGCCATGCCGGAAGCGAACCGTCGCGACAGTTGCTCGGACTCCATACGGGTGACCCCGCGTTCGCCCGCGCGGGTCGTCAGGGCTTCAAGCATGGACAGCCCCTGATACAGGGCGAAAATCTTGCGGTAGTCGCTTGAGGAGACGCCCTTGACGTCGAGAACGGCATTGTCCTCGTTGACGAGCTTTCGCCCGCTCAAGGCCGTACGCAGAAGGTCCGACTGGCTGGGCTTTTCCTTGCCGCTCAAGGTCCACGGCGCGGTCGGCTGCGTCTTCGGCTTGGGCGCGCTTTGCCCAGCCGAGCCCGCGCCCGCTCCTCCGGCGAGACCATAAAGACCCAGCAGATAGCTGTTGTTGATCACCGCCACGAAAGCCTCCGCGGGCCAGCTTGTCTCAGGCGCGGTAACGAATTGTTTAACCGCCCCACGCAACCGGCTAGCGCCAGCCACAGTTCCACTTCGTCTACAGCCTGATGTGGAGATGTTTCATGTCGCGCGTACGCTGGTTTTTGATGCGGCTGATCAGCCTGTACGGCCTGATCCCCCGCCCTTCTCCGCCCCGCCGACGGCCGCCCGTTCTTTTGGGAGACTGGCCGACCCGGCGAATAGGCTAGCGCCTTTAGCCCTTGAACAGCGACAGGATGATCTGCGGCGCCTGATTGGCGATCGACAGAGCCTGGGCGCCGAGCTGCTGCTGCACCTGCAAGGCCTGAAGCCGCGCGCTTTCACGGGCCATGTCCGCGTCCACCAGATTGCCAACGCCGACTTCCAGCGAATCCATCAGCTTGGTGACGAACAACGTGTGCTTTTCGATCTGCTTGGACTGAGCGCCCAGCTCGGCGAGCTTCGAACTGGCCGTCGCAAGCGCCGTCTCGACGGCGGCCAGAACCTCCGTCGCACTCGCTTCCGTCAGCAGGCTGGGCGCAGCCGTTCCGGGCACCGGCGCCACGTCGTCCCCGCCCCCTGGAACCCCATCCGGCCCATTATTACCGGGGGTACCACCGAAAACGTTGTTCAGGCCAAGCCCCTCCAGCGTCATGTCCTGGCGGTTCATGGTGATCGACTCTGACGCGTCAGCATTGGCCAGGAAATCCAGAGGCGTCAGCGTGGCCGGAGCCACAGGCCGCACGCCCCCAACCTTGCCGTTCAGGATGTTCTCGCCGTCAAAGGTGGCGTTGTCCGCAAACGACTGCAACGACTTCAGCAGCGACTGAAATTCATCGTTGTAGGCCTTGCGCGTCGCATCCGACGCTGACGGGTCGGCCGCGGCCGTGGCCTTCTGGCGAAGCTCGACGAGGATGTCGGAAATCTGCTGACCGGCCGCCAGGGCCACATCGGCGACCGATGTGGCGCGGTTCAGGCTGGTCTTGACCGATTCCAGCGCGTTCATGTCGGCGCGCTGGTTCTGGGCGATGGCCCAGGTGGCGGCGTTGTCCTTGGCGCCCTGGACCTTCAGCCCGGTGTTCACTCGGCTCTGGGTCGCCGCCAACTTGGAGTTGGTGGCGTTCAGGTTCTGAAGCGCGATAAGCGCCGACGCATTGGTGATTACGCTGTTGGTCATGGCCATTCTCGCCTCAGATCCGATTCTGGCGAGTAGTAATGACTCTGATTCCTGAGCGTATGGTTAACGGCGCAGCAACGCCTGTTAACGCCGCCGCCTTCCGTCGCCCAGACCGCCGCTCAGATCTCGGTCTTGATGATCTTGCCCACGTCATAGGCCGGGCTTTGACGCAGCTTCAGGACCTCTTCACGAGGGAACTGGCGAACCACCTCCCCGGTGACGCGATCCAGGGTCTTGTAGACGTACCCGGTCGACTCGCGCTCGATCGTCAATCGGTAACGACCTGCGTCGTCGCTATCTTTCTGCGCGCCCTGCACAGGTTGCTGCGCCTCGACAGCCCCACCCTGCGGTTCGCGATTGAGGTAGGTTACGCTGGACACTCCCACGACATTGTCAGCCATATCCCTTCGCGCGGACCTGCCGCGCCTCCCGTATCGAACGACACGAGAAAGGGGCGAACCTTGCGGCCCGCCCCTTCCTAATCGCGTCGGATTAGCGGAACAGGCCCAGCAGGATCGAGCTGGACTGGTTCGCGATCGACAGCGCCTGCACGCCCAGCTGCTGCTTGGTCTGCAGAGCCGTCAGGCGAGCGCTTTCCTTGGCCAGGTCGGCCGCCACCAGGTTGTCGACGCCGACTTCAAGAGAGTCCTGCATCTTGCTGACGAAGGTCAGCTGGCGATCCATCGACTTGGACTTGGTACCCAGGTCACCCAGGACGGCGGTGAAGGCGGTGATGGCGCCCTCGACCGCAGCGGTAGTAGCGGTAGCCACGGTCGCCCCGCCGCCCGCGGTGGCGACGGCGGTGTCGGCCGCGGCGATCGCCTTCACGGTGAAAGTGTCGGCCGCGCCGGTGCCGGTGCGGACATCCACAGCCGCCGCGTTGGCCTTGAACAGGTTCACGCCGTCGAAGGTCGCGCCGCCCAGGGCCTTGGTGATTTCATTGCCCAAGGCGTTGAAGTCAGCCAGGTAGGCCGTTTGAGCCGCGCCGGTCGACGACGCGATGGCGACCGCCAAACCCTTCTGTTCTTCAAGAGCCTTGGTGACGATCTCGCCGGCGGCCAGTGCCACATCGACGATCGACTGACCGCGCTGGATCGACTGCTTCACCGAGTCCAAGGCGCCCATCTCGGCGCGCTGCGACGTGGCGATAGCGAAGATGGCGCCGTTGTCCTTGGCCGTCGAGACCTTCAGGCCGGTGTTGACGCGGTTCTGCGCGACGTTGAGGTCGCGGTTCGTCGCGTTCAGGTTTTGCAGGGCGATGAGAGCGCCCGCATTGGTGTTGATGCTGTTAGCCATTTTGGCTGTCCTTTGTCTTCAGACGATGGCCGACGCCGTTTTGACGTCGGTGAGCATTCTGCTCGGTAGCGAGAGGTGATCAGGCGGCGGCCTCAACCGCCGCCTTCAGCGTTAGCGGAACAGGCCCAGCAGGATCGAGCTGGACTGGTTCGCGATCGACAGCGCCTGCACGCCCAGCTGCTGCTTGGTCTGCAGGGCCGTCAGGCGAGCGCTTTCCTTGGCCAAGTCGGCCGCCACCAGGTTGTCGACGCCGACTTCAAGAGAGTCCTGCATCTTGCTGACGAAGGTCAGTTGACGTTCCATGGACTTCGACTGGGTGCCCAGCTTGCCAAGTTCGGCAGTGAAGGCATTGATAGCGGTGTCGACGGCCGTGATCGCGGCTTGGGCGGCCGCTGCGTTGGCCGGAGCCGCCAGAGTGGCCGTGGTGGCGACAGTGATCGCCGCGCCCGTGCCGATGTTCTGGGTTCCGCCCGAAGTGCTGGTCAACACCGACTGCTGGGCGGTGTTGGTGAACAGGTTCACACCGTCGAAGCTGGCGCCAGCCAAAGCCTTGGTGATTTCACCGCCCAAGGCGTTGTAGTCGGCTATATAAGCCGTCTGCGCTGCCCCGGTCGACGAAGCGATGGCGACCGCTAGGCTCTTTTGTTCTTCCAGCGCCTTGGTAATGGTCTCGCCGGCGGCCAAGGCCACATCGACGATCGACTGACCGCGTTGGATCGACTGCTTCACCGAGTCCAGAGCGCCCATTTCAGCGCGCTGCGACGTGGCGATAGCGAAGATGGCGCCGTTGTCCTTGGCCGTGGAAACTTTCAGACCCGTGTTCACGCGGTTTTGCGCGACGTTCAGGTCACGATTCGTCGCGTTCAAATTTTGCAGGGCGATGAGAGCGCCAGCATTGGTGTTGATGCTGTTAGCCATTTTGGCTGTCCTTTGTCTTCAGACGATGTCCGACGCCATTTTGGCTGCCGGGAGCTTTCTGCTCGGAAAGACATGTCGCAAGAGGCGGACCAACACAGCGCCGCCTGCTCCAGAGGCCATCGCATTGATTCTTCGATGTTAGATTCTGGAAACCATACGAAAACACCCGGCACTTCCTGCCCCTGGAGGACGCGGGCGGCAATAAATGCCGAGCGACCCGGCAGAACTTGCCGCCCGCCCCTTCGGCTTGGGCGAACTCACGGGCGCGAACGCACCCATTCGTCGATCAGCGAGCGTTCAGCCTGAAGCGTCTCCACCGCCAGCCGCCGCGCCGCGTCGCAAGCGAGGATCTGCCCGCCGCGCCGGACATAGGCCGCCTCAAGATCCGCCGCCGTGGCCGTCTCGGGCAGCACAGCCAGGTCACAGGGCCGCGTCACGGCGTCAGGAAGGATCAGACGCGGCGGCGCAACCAGCGACGGCGGGCGCGAGGCGGCACAGCTCGCGGTCATGATCACGCAGGCGCTGAGCGCGAGCGGGGTCCAGAGGGGTATCGGCGTCATCGGCGGTCCTCGCTCGGGTTTCGGCCGTCGCGGTCGCCCGCGCCACGGCCTCGGCTTGCTGGTGAAAGGCGTCCAGAGCCTCGATCTGACGACCGCGCGCCGCGGCCTCCAGCGCGCGGGCGGCGGTCTGGGCCTCGGCCTGATCCGCGCGGCGCTGAACCGCCTCAAGACGGCGCGCCTGCAGGTGCAGCGGATCCCACCGCACCCCCAGACCTCGCCCGAGGATCAGCATCAGAACCACGACCAGTCCGAACGCCGCCAGCCAGCCCAGCGGCGTCAGGGTGCGAAGAAGGCCGCCGTTCATGGGTAGGCTCTCCGGTCCAGTTCGAAATGCGGACCGTCGCGCAGGCGCGGCCAGTCGCCGCCCCAGATCAACCGCACGCCCCGGGTTTTCGCCGCCGCCTTAAAGGCCTCGGCGATGCGCGGATAGAGCGGCCAGTCCCAGCGGACCTGCCCATCGACCCAGGCGGCCACATCGACCGCGTGCCCGGTCAGGTGCCGCGAGTTCAGCGTCCGGCTGGCCCCCGCCCGCACCAGTTCCGCCTGACGCGCCGCCGTGCGCAGGCCCTCGGAGACCATGAAGTCTACTGGCGTCAGCTCGATGGCCGCTTCGACGACCACGACCAGATCGGGATGCACCCCCTGCAGCGCGGCGCGGGAGCGCTGCGAAAGCCGGAAGCTCATGGCCGCCCGCCCGCGCGCAGGCGCATCATATTGACGATCTGCTGGGCGCTGGGCGCCACCAGATAGAGCAACAGCATCAGGGCGATCAGTCCCATCAGCCCATCAGCGATGCGCGGCAGGTCCGAGGCCTCCGCCCGGTTCACCGCCAGCCGCAGCAACAGCCACAGGGCCAGGCTGGCGCCATAGACATAGATCCGCCGCCACAGCCAGCGGCCCTCGGCCAGATCATGCGTCGGTTCTTTCGGCGTCGTCATTGGTCGTCCTCCGGGTCAAGGGCGCGGCGGAGACCCGCCAATCGGCGCCCAGATGGTCGAAACAGTCGTCGGCGCTGAGCCGGTCAGGCGCGGACCAGGTCTCCTCATCCGGCAATTCGGGCAGAGGAGGCGCGGCCTCGTCCCACGGCTCCACGGTCTGGATGATGCGATGCAGGCGCTGGGGCATGACGTCACCCGATCGCCGTCAGCCGGACCACGCCGGGCGCGCCCGCGCCGCCTGCGCCCGCCGCCGTCACGCCCGCGCCGCCGCCGCCGCCGCCCCCGCCGTAAAAGCCCCCGTCGCCCCCGGCCCGCCCGGCTCCGGACGCCTGAGCGCCGCCCCCGCGCCGCCGCCGCCCGCCCAATGCAAATCGTTCAGAGGCGCGTTCTGTCCGGCGTTTCCGGCTCCAGATCCGCCCGCACCGCCGGTCGCCTTGACCGACAACAGGCCGCCGTCGCCCCCGGCGCCGCCCGACTGGACGACGTTGGCCGCGCCGACGCCGCCGCCGCCGCCGCCGCCGCCCGGGCCGTCGGGTCGCGCGGCGGACTGGCCCGCCATCCCCGTCGCCGTGACTGCGGAAGCTCCGCCCGCATTGGACGCTGTCAGGCCGCTTCCGCCGGCGCCGCCAAGCCCGGCCGCTGACGCGCCGCCGGCCCCGCCGCGTCCGCCCTCGCCGGTCAACAGCGTCACGGAGCCCAGGGCGATGCGGCTGTCTCCGCCCGACGCGCCTGCAGCGCCCGAACCGGAGCCGCCGCCCCCGCCTGCGCCAACGGAGATGCTCAAGGCGGCGCCGAGAGCCTCGGCCGGCCAAAGGGCGCTCATCACCCCGCCCGCACCGCCGCCGCCGCCGCCGTGGCGGCTGGTCCCGGCCGGACCGGACAGCCCGGCCCCGCCGCCTCCGCCGCCGCCGACGCACACGGCCTCAACCCATCGCGCCCACTCAGGCGGCGACCAGGCGCCGCCGGTCGTCAGCGTCGTCGTCTCGCGCCGCGTCGCGCCCTTGGCGAACCAGGCGCGCCCCGTGTGACGGTCGGCCATCAGCACCTCGCGCCAGGCGCCGCCGTCCGGGCTGACCTTCAGCCGCAGGTCGTCGTCGCCGATCAGGCCCAGTTCGGCCCGGCCGCCCCAGCCGCTCTGGAACAGCAGGGACAGCACGTCCGCCGATGCCTGCTTGTTGAAGGTGAAGCGCAGATCGCCGTCGCCGCCGCTCTCGCTTTCTAGGGCGGTCCACAGGGCCTTGTTCGCCCGCACCGTCACCACGTTCGTCGCGTCCGCCGTGGCGTTGACGCCCAAGCGGGTGATCTGCTGCAGTTCGTCCGGCGTCGCGGTCTGAAGCGGCGTCCAGTCACCATTACGGCGCACGACGATCTCTTCGCTGTCCAGAACCACGGCCAGATGCCCGTCCGGCGTGGCCACGACCGTCCAGCCGCCCATCTCGTGACGCATCAGCGCCCCCGCCGCCCGGCCCGACCAGTCATCGCCCGTCGCGCCTTCCGGCAGGATGTAGAGGTCGCCGTCCGACGCGCTTGCCGGTTGGGTCGCCGTGGTGCGGCTGACCACCGCCGTCTGGGTCAGGGCGTCCAGAAAGGTCAGCGCCTCGTTCAGGGTGACGTGCTTCTGCAGCTGTCCGGCCGCCAGATAGGGCAGGCCCAGCCGCGCGCTGGCGTCGATGCTCATGTTCAGTCTCCGTGGATCAGGAGACGTCAGTCTGTGCAGCCGCCCGATGCAGGCGCGTTGATCGGGTCGAGGCGTCGCCAAAGCCGGGAATTTTCAGGGATCGGCGTATTCGGTCGCGATAGCCGCGCCGTTTCTGCGCGCGCAAAGGCCGCCTCGACAGCGCCCGGATCGGCGGCTAACCGGATCAGCCCTCTCCCGCCGTTCGCGATCTGCTGCATGACCCTGTTTCAGGCCCTGACGCGCCTGGCCGCCTTGGCCGTTCTGGCGCCGCCCGCCCTGATCGCCGTTTCAGCGCTCAGCCGTATCGGGCACCGGCTGCCGGATCTGCTGACGCAGTTCACCGCCCCGGCCCTGATCGCGACGGGGGCGGTTTGCGTGGCCTTCCTGTTGCTGAGGCTGTGGGACATGGCGGCGCTGGGCGTGGTCGTCGCAGGGCTGCTGCTTGTCGCCGTCTGGCCGCAGTGGGCGCCGCCGCGCGGGACGCCTGCCGATGGCGCCGAAACGCTCACCCTCTATTCCGCCAACCTGTGGGCCCGGAACAATGATGCGGACGCGATCGCCCGCTCCATCGCCGCCGCAGACGCGGACATCGTCATGCTGATCGAGCTGGGCGACGGCCCTAACGCCCGGCTGGACAAGGTTCTGGCGGGCTATCCCCACCGCGTCGCCACTCCGCGCAAGGATCGCCCCAGCGGCGCGGCGCGCTCGGTGATCGCCTCGAAACGGCCGCTGCGCCGCGTGCGCGACGCCGACGGTCAGGGGCTCGCCGCCCTGGTCGCCGAGGCCGAGACGGCGCTGGGGCCGGTTCATCTGATCGCCGTCCACATGACCCGCCCCTGGCCCTTCCAGCATCCTTACGGCCAGATCAGCCAGGCCGAGCGGCTGGCCGGACTGCGCCACGGACTGACGGGGCCGATCGTCATCGCGGGGGACTTCAACAGCGTCTCCAGCGGCCGCATCGGCCGTCAGATCAAGGCGGAGGCAGGCCTGACCCCCGCCCCGGCCTGGCCTGGCACCTGGCCTGCCATGGCCCCGTCGCCGCTGGGCATCACCATCGATCATGTGTGGCGCTCGCCCGATCTGGCGCTTTTGGACCGGCGGCTGGGCGACAGGACCGGCTCGGACCACCGCCCCGTCATCGTCGAGCTTACGCGGGCGACGCAATAAGCGCCTTCAGCCGCGCCTCATGACCGTGGTCGGGGAAGTCGTCGGCGATCCAGCCGTCTTCAAAGGCCTTCAGGACGCGCCCTGTCTCAGGCCCCGGCTTCAGACCCATTCGCGCCAGATCACGCCCGCCGACCGGCAGCTTCGGCGGCGTCCAGTCGGCCGCGAGGGCCAGAAACGCCTGCATCCTCGCCGCCTCGCCGCCCGCCGCCCAGGCGCGCCTTACGCGATCCTCGAACGCCTGCCGCCCCTCGCGCCAGATGACGGCGCGCGCCTGGGCGTCGTTCATATCCGGGTCAAGCGGCGCGCGGACGGTGGCGATCAGCCGGTCCTTCTGGGCGTTGGACAGCCGCAACCGGTTCGCCGATGCGCGCACCGTCTCAACGTCCGCCGGCAACAGGGCCGACAGTCGCAGCACCGGGTCCGGGCTGACCCCGACCATCGCCTCGAACAGCGTCACGCTATTAGACGGCGGCAAGATACGGCCCAGGACCCCGGCATCCCGCATCAGCCGCACCGCCGGGCGCGGATCGGGCGCGGCCAGCAGCTTGAGCACCTCCTTCGACACCCGTTCGGCCGACAGCCGCTCGACCCCTTCGGCCAGGGCGGCGCAGGCGGCCACCGCCGCCGCGTCCGGCGCGCCCCGCCCGTACCAGGCGAAGAAGCGGTAGAAGCGCAGAATGCGCAGATAGTCCTCTTCGATGCGCTGTTCCGGCTCGCCGACGAAGACGATCCGTCCGGCCAGGGCGTCGTCATAGCCCGCGCCCGTCGGATCCAGGATCACGCCATCGGAGTCGGCATAGAGGGCGTTCAGGCGGAAATCCCGCCGCGCCGCGTCCTCGGCCCAGTCGTCGGTGAAGGCGACCGTGGCGCGCCGCCCGTCGGTCGAGACATCGCGGCGCAGGGTGGTGATCTCGAACGGCTGGCGCTCTGATATGGCCGTGACCGTGCCGTGCTCCATGCCGGTCGGCACGCTCTTCAGGCCCGCCGCCTTCAGCGCCCTCACCACCGCCTCGGGCGTCAGCACCGTGGCGATGTCCACATCGTCGATCGGCGCGCCCAGCACGGCGTTGCGTACGCAGCCGCCGACGAAGCGGGCGCAATCCGCCCCGCCCGCCGCCGCCAACGCCGCCATCACCGCCTGTGTCGCACTGGCGGTCAGCCAGTCCTGCCCCTCAAGGACGCGGCTCATCCGACGCGCTCGCTGGCGTCGGCCTCGGCGGCCCTGTGCGGCGCTGCCTCCTCGCCATAGAGCCGGTTGAACAGCCCTTTCAGAATGCCCGCCGTCGCGCCCCAGATGTAGCGCTCGCGATAGGGCATGGCCCAGAACCAGCGGCGCGGCCCGTTCTCCTGATCATAATAGTCGCGGCGATGGTTCACCGGATCCATCAGGAAGTTCCACGGCGCCTCGAACACCTCGGCCACCTCGGCGGGCGACGGGGTGACTTCAGGCGGCGTCTTCAGCCAGCCCACCACCGGCGTCACCAGAAAACCAGTGCCCGTCTCATAGGGATCGCCCAGCCCCAAGGGCTCGACCACGGCCGGATCCAGCGCAATCTCCTCCCACGCCTCCCGCAAAGCGGCGTCCAGCGCCGTCTCGCCCTCATCCAGCCGCCCGCCCGCAAAGGCGATCTGCCCCGTATGGCTGGCCAGACTGTCGGATCTGCGGGTCAGCAGGACGCTGGGCCCGTCGTCGCGCGCGATGATGGGGATCAGCACCGCCGCCGGTCTCAGCTTGACCTGCGGCCGACTGAGATCGGGGTTCAGGTCATAGTCGGATCGCACCGCCACACGCTGCGGCGACCAGTCTGACACCGGGTCCAGCCGCCGTTGCAGCCGGGCCTTCAAACCGGAACAGGTCAAAGCCCCGCCCCTTCCGGCCCCAGCGGAAACGTCACCCCGCCCGAGCGCACGGCCAGCCGTCCGTCCGCCTCCTGCGCCCGCTCGACCAGTTCATAGAAGACCGGCCGCACGATCCGCGCCCACAGGTCGCCGCGCACATGGACGCGCGGCGCAGGCTCGCCCGTCGTCGCATCCGTCTCGACGATGATGGCGTGGTCAGGACCGGCGGCGGCCTCGTCGCCCTGATCCGTGGTGAAGACCAATGCCTCGCCCTCTTCGCGCACGGCCACGGCGCGAAACGGCAGGTCCTCGACCGCGATCTTCAGTTTCTCGACCGGCGTGACCAGATGATAGCCGTCAGGGTCTTTCCTCAGCACCGTGGAGAACAGCCGCACCAGCTCGGCCCGGCCGATGGGCGATCCTTCATGCATCCACACGCCGTCGGCGCGGATCAGGATGTCGATCTCGCCGCAATGGTCAGGATGCCACAGATGAACGGGAGGCAGCCCCTGCCCGGCGCCTGCCGCGCGGCCTCGGCCACGCCTGTCAGACCCGAGGATGTCGGTGGGTTCGTCATGTCTGAACTATGGGATGCGTCGCCCTGCAAAGGAAGGCCGCGCCCGGCTCAGACGTCGGGTCGGACCGCTCCGACCGGCGCAGCTGCGGTAAAGGGCAGCCACATGACCCGGCGCTGATCCACCGGCCCCGGCAGCACGGCCTCCGGCGCCGGTTGAAACCCGAAACGCGAGAAATAGGGCGGATCGCCCACCAGCAGGATGCCGTCCAGTCCCAGCGTCTTCGCCTCTTCGATGCACGCGCGTACCAGTTCGCCGCCCAGGCCGGTGCTGCGGCTGGCCTTGTCCACGGCGATCGGCCCCAGAAAGACCGAGCGCGCTTCGCCCGTCAGGATCGACCACAGCCGCACCGAGCCGATCAGGCGGCCGTCTTCATGGAGGCAGAAACCGGCCGCCAGCGGCGCCGCTCGCGCAGACGCTCGGCCGTCTTGGCGAAGCGGCCGGGGCCGAAGGCGGCGATGACCAGGGCGTCGACCGCGGCCGCATCGGCCGGCGTCTCGCGCGTAATCGGCCCCGCGATCTGCGGGTCGTCTGAAGAAGCGGAGGCGGGCGCGGCGTTCATGCGCGGCCCCTAGTCCCCCGCGCCCGTCAGATCAATCGCGATCTTCGGCGCAACCGCGAGAAATCAGCCCAGTTTGGAGAAGTCCGGAGCCCGCTTCTGGCTGAACGCCATGAAGGCCTCCATCGCCTCAGGGCTGCGCATCTGCGAGCCGAAGGCCTCCGCCTCCCGCTGCATGACCGTCCACAGCACCTCGGCGTCGCGCATCAGGGCTTTGGTCTTGCGGATGGAGTTGGGCGCCCGCGCGGCCAGCTTGCCCGCCAGATCCGCCGCCGTCGTCTCGACCTGATCGGCCGGAACCGCGCGGTTGGCCAGCCCCAGGCCAGCGCGGTCTTGCCGTCGATGGCCTCGCCCAGGGCGAAGAGCTCGAACGCCCGCTGATGTCCGATATTGGCGCCCAGCAGCAACGACGACGCCGCTTCCGGCGCCAGGGCCAGGTTGACGAAAGGAACGGACAGCAGGGCGTCCTCGGCCACCACCACCATGTCGCAGTGCAGCAGCAGCGTCAGGCCGATGCCCACCGCCCGACCGCGCACCGCCGCCACGGCTGGCTTGTCCAGTTCGGCCAGCGCTTTCAGGAAGCGGAACACCCCCATCTCGACCAGATCGCCCTCGGTCTGGCCCAGGGAAATGAAGTCGGCGATGTCGTTGCCCGCCGAAAAGGCATCGCCTTCGCTGCGGAACAGGATGACGCGCACGGCGTCGTCGGCCTTCGCCTTCTCTGTCGCATCGGCCAGCGCCGTATACATGGCCTGGGTGATGGCGTTCTTCTTGTCGGCGCGGTCGAAGACGACCGTCAGGACGCCGCCTTCCAGATGGGTCCGAATATGTTCGCTCATTGGCCTGTCTCCGAAAGGCTCCACCAGTCCACGCCGTCCCCGTCCCGCACGCGGCGGACCCGTTCCTGGCGTTCAAGATAGTTAAGGTGCGCAAGCGCCTCGCCGGTCGCCATGCCCAGCACGGCGTCGCTCACCGGGCGTGCGAACAGGGCGCCGAACACGTCCACGGCGCGGCACGGCGCCCGCAGAGTCTTCTCCAGCCGCTTCAGCGCCACCTCATGCCCGCGCATCAGCGCTTCCAGCCGCAGGGTCACGCCATAGAACGGCTCTCCATGCGACGGCAGCACCAGCAGATCATCCGGCAGCCGTTCTTTCAGCGCCGCCAGCGACCGCAGCCAGTCGCCCAGCGGATCGGCCAGCGGCTCCGTCGGCCAGATCGAGATATTCGAGGAAATGCGCGGCAGGATCTGATCGCCGGCGATGAAGACGCCGTCCTTTTCGCGCCATAGACAGACGTGTTCGGGACTGTGCCCCTCGCCGACCACGACGCGCCATTCGTCGCCGCCAAGGCATAGGACCTCGCCGTCCTGCACCCGGCGATAGTCGCGCGGGAAATCCTGAACCATGCGGCCGAAACCGCCATAGCCGTCGCGCCAGCGCTTCACATGCTCATCCGACCAGCCCGCCGCCCGATAAAAGGCCTCGGCGCTCGCTGGAGGCCCCAGGGCCTCGTCGCCGATCAGCAGCCGCGCCGTCACATACTCCGTCCGCGACATCAGCAGCGGCGCGTCGAACCGCTCGCACAGCCATCCCGCCAGCCCAATGTGATCCGGGTGCATATGGGTGCAGATCACGCGCGTGATCGGCCGCCCGCCCAGCATGCCCGTCAGAGCCTGTGTCCACCTCTCACGCGACGCCTCCGTCGCCAGTCCGGCGTCGACGACGGCCCAGCCCTCGCCATCCTCGATCGCGTAGAGATTGATGTGGTTCAGCGCCATCGGCAGCGGCAGGCGCAACCACAGGACGCCAGGGGCCACGACAGTCGCCTCGCCCGGTGCGGGCATCGGAAATGCGGGATAGGTCAGACCGCGTTCCGTGCGGGTTCCTGCAAGGGTTTCGCCGTCAGACAAGTCCGTCTCCAATCGCAACTATGGTTCTTATGACGGAATCCAGGTCGCGTCTATTCTTGACCCGGGGGCTTAGCGCGGTCAGGGATATGCAACTTTCTCAAGGAGCGCCCTCGTGTCCCGTAATGCTCGTACTATGATCGCTGTGACCGCGGCGGTCCTGATCTCCGGCCTGACCTCGCCCGCTTTCGCCCAGCGCTCTACCCAGGATCAGGACGGCGTCCGGGTCACCGAGGCCCAGAGCCGCACCTCGCGCAACCGCGAACGCCAACCGCGCAACCAGCCCAAGCCGCCCAGCGCGGAAGAAATCAAGCCGGCGCCCAGGCCGTGCTGACGGCCACCAACACCGACTGCCAGATCACCGAGGCCACGCTGCGTGGCCAGTCCGCGGCCAAGGAGTCGCTGTACGAAGTCTCGTGCGCCGCCGGTCCGGGCTATCTGCTGCTGACCTCCACGCCGCCGCAGGCGACGGATTGCATGGTGCTGGCCTCCTCGGCCGAGCAGGCCCGTGCGCGCGACCCCAACGCCGATGTCGGCTCGCAGTGCACCCTGCCCGCCAACGACAACGCCATGGCCGTCTTCACCGCCTACGCCAAGGAAGCGGGCGTGGCCTGCACGGTCGACCAAGGCCGCATCGTCGGCGCCAAGTCGGGCGGCGCGGTGGTCTATGAAATCGGCTGCGCCGGCGTCGACGGCGCCCAGATCAACAAGGCCGGCGCCGGCTGGGAAGTCGTGGACTGCCTGGAACTGGCCTCGGCCGGTTCGACCTGCCGCTTCACCACGCCGCAGGAACAAGCCGCAACGGTCAAGGCCATGCTGGCCGGATCGGACGCCGCTTCGTGCGACGTGACCCAGGTCCGTTACATGGGCAAGAACGCCAACGGCGCCTTCTATGAAGCCGCCTGTAACGGCGCCGACGGCCTGATCGCCCGCGTGAACACCGAAAACGCCGTCCAGCAGGTCTATCCTTGCGAAACCGCCTCGCAGATCGGCGGCGGCTGCAAGCTGACGACCACGCCCCCGGCTGCGACGCCGAACAGCTGATCTTTGGCATCAGACTGACGTTTCAGACGCCGTCGGAGCGATCCGGCGGCGTCTTTGTTTTGTCCGCCCCTCTTCCCGAACGCAGCGGCTCACCTTAGCCTTGCGTCCCATGCGCATCGCCACTTGGAACGTGAACTCGGTCAACGCCCGCCTGCCGACGGTGCTGGAGTGGATTCAGGCCGCCAATCCCGACGTCGCCTGTTTCCAGGAGATCAAATGCGTGGACGAGAAGTTCCCGCGCGAGGCCTTTGAAGACCTGGGCTACAACGTCGAGACGCACGGCCAGAAGAGCTACAACGGCGTCGCCCTGCTGTCGAAATTTCCGCTGTCGGACGTGCGGCGCGGCCTGCCCGGCGATGATGCGGACGAACAGGCCCGCTACATCGAGGCCCTGATCGAGGCGCCCCGGCCGATCCGCGTCGCCTCCATCTATCTGCCCAACGGCAATCCCATCGGCACCGAGAAGTTCACCTACAAGCTGGCCTGGTTCCAGCGGCTTCAGAACCACGCGCGCGAACTGCTGGCGCTGGAAGAGCCGCTGGCCCTGTGCGGCGACTACAACGTCATCCCCGAGGCCGAGGACGCCAAGAACCCCGCCGCCTGGACCGAAGACGCCCTGTTCCAGCCGCAGAGCCGCGAGGCCTTTCGCGCCCTGAAATGGCTAGGCCTGGCCGATTCCCACGAACTGGGCCGCGAACCCGCCGGGACCTTCACCTTCTGGGACTACCAGGCTGGCGCCTGGCGCCGCGACCACGGCATTCGCATCGACTTCGCCATGCTGTCGCCCCAGGCCGCCGACCGCTTCCGCGGCATCGAAACCCACCGCGACGCGCGCGACATGGATAAGCCCAGCGATCACGTGCCCGTCGTCGTCGACCTGGATCTGGAGGCCTGATCCATGGGCGACACGTTCAGGGCCATTCTGCTTATCGCCCTGATCGCCGCCTTCCTGACCACCAGCGTCCTGCTGTTTTCCTGGTGGATGGAATCCGAGCGGCGGCTGCGACGCGCGATGACCAAGGCGCTGGGAGCGCCGGCCGACACCCTGGCGCTTTCGCCTTATGAAGGTCGCGCCGCTGGGCTCGACCTTGAGGGCGGCCAACTTGTCGTCCTGTGGAACCGAGGCGCCATGGGGCTGGTCTACGCCTTCGAAGAAGTGCTGGGGGCCGAAATCATCGTCGACAGCCATCTGGTCGCCCGCGTCCTGCGCGGCCAGAGGCGCAAGGAGATCGAGCTGGACGCGCCCGACGCAGAACTGGTCGTGCTGCGGCTGATCTTCAGCGACCCGCACAACGCCGAGTTTGAGATCGCCCTGTGGAACGGCACGCACAACGCGCCCGCCTCGGAGGCCGAAAAGACCAGCGGCGCCCGCTCGCCGGGCGAGGGGCTGCGGCTGGGACGGCGCTGGTTGTCGCACGTCGAAGCCGTGATGCAACGCTGATCGCCCTTCACGGCTTGAGTCCGGGCGGCTAGAACCCCTCGTCCCTCCTTTGCTTCTTTCTTCAGGAGCCCCCGTGGCCCGCCTTTTCGACGCCTACATCATCGCCAACTGGACCGCCGCCGAGGGCAAGAAGCTGGGCGAACAGACCCTGTGGGTCGGCGTCGCCAAGCGCGACGTGCGTTTCCGCCTGTATGCCGAGACCCACAACGTCGCCACGCGCGCAGAGGGTGAGAAGCTGATCGCCGACCTGCTGGCCGAACATCGCAAGCGCGGCGACCGCGTGCTGGTGGGCTTTGACTTCGACTTCGGCTTCCCGACCGGAACCGCCGCGCGCCTAAAGCTGGACGGCCGTCCGTGGGACGCGATGGGCAAGTTCCTGGCGGCCAACATCGTCGACAAGGCCGACAATTCGAACAACCGCTATCAGGTCGCGGCCAAGATGAACCGCCTGATGACGGACGAGCCCTGGCCCTTCTGGGGCGCGCCCGCCAGCCAGGCGCAACGCTGGCTGACCACGACCAAGCCGCCAGAGGGCGCGGGCGCCGACATCCCCGAGTTCCGCGCCACCGAACTGGCCGCGCGCAAGGACAAGCTGCCGCCCAAGAGCGTCTGGCAGATGCACGGCGCGGGCGCGATCGGCGGCCTGACGCTGGTCGGCGTGCCCATGCTGCGCCGCCTGCTGGACAATCTGGGCGCCTCGGCCGCTGTCTGGCCCTTCGGCACCGGCTGGCGCGAGCTGACCGAGGCCGACATCGCGCCCCTGTCGGCGATCGTCGTCGAGGTCTGGCCGCTGATGTTTGAGGCCAAGCGCGGCGTGAACGCCGAAGGCGTCAAGGAGTACAAGACTCAGGCTCAGGTCCGCGCCGCCGCCGAAGCCTTCGCCCGCATGGACGATGCCGGGACCTTGCAGAAGGCCTTTGCGCCGCCTGCGAGTGCGGACGACGCCGTGATCGCCCAGGTCGAAAACGAAGAAGGCTGGATTCTGGGGGTCTGAGTCTTCCTTCTCCCCTTGTGGGAGAAGGTGGGCGCCGGAGGCGCTCGGATGAGGGGTGTCAGCGCATCGGTCGTGAAAGCCGTACTGACGCCCGCTCATCGAACTTCGAGAAGATGGAGTCGGCGCCCCTCATCCGTCAGGTTCCGCCTGCCCCCTTCTCCCACAAGGGGAGAAGAAAACGTCAGCCGATCAGCACCCGCGCCGCCGCGCGCGCCTCGTCGGTGATCTCCGCGCCCGACAGCATCCGCGCGATCTCTTCCTGGCGCGGGCCTTCTTCCAGCACCTCGATGGAGGTCCGCGTATGACCCTCCACATCCGCCTTGCGGACCTTCCAATGCGCATGACCGCGCGCCGCGACCTGCGGGCTGTGGGTTACGACCAGCACCTGCGCGCCGCGCGACAGGCGTTGCAGGCGCCCGCCCACGGCCTCGGCCACGGCGCCGCCGACGCCCTGATCCACCTCGTCGAAGATCATGACCGGCTGGCGCTGGTCTTCGCGGCTGGCCAGCGCCGCCTTCATCGCCAGAGCAAACCGCGCCAGCTCTCCGCCCGAGGCCACCGTATCCAGCGGGCCGAAGGCGGTCCCGGCGTTGGTCGCCACCTCGAACCGCACCGTCTCGACGCCCAGCGGGCCACGACGACCCTCGATCGGTTCGAGCGTCACGCGGAAGCGGGCGCGTTCCAGCTTTAAGGGGCCAAGCTCGTCCATGACGGCGGCCACCAGTCGATCCCCCGCCGCCTCGCGCTCCGACGTCAGCAGCAGAGCGGCGACGTCATAGGCCTCGATCGCTGCGGCGACGTCGCGGCGAGCCTTGGTCAGGGCCTCCTCCCCGTCCTCGATCAGGCGCAACTGCTCGCGCAGGCGCACCCGCAGCGCCGGCAGGGCGTCGACCGTCGTGTTCAGCTTGCGGGCCGTGGCGCGCAGGGCGAACAACCGCTCCTCCGCCTTGTCCAGTCGACCCGGTTCGAAGTCGAAGGCGTCAGCGGCGGCGTCGACGCAGGCCACAGCCTCGGTCGCCTCGACCAGGGCGCGGTCCACTGCTTCAGCGGCCTGGGCCAGTTTGACGATGATGGGGTTGTCGCCCTCGGCGCCCGCCTGCGCGGCGCGCTGGCGCGCGTGTTCCACTGCACGCAGGGCCGAAGCCAGACGCTGGCTCAACTTGTCCCCGCCCAGCAGGTTGCGCGCGTCGGCCAGGTCGGCGACCGCCTTTTCCGCCGCACCGAGGATGGCCCGTTCACCCGCCAGTTCCGTCTCTTCGTCCGGCTTGGGGTCCAGGGCGTCGAGATCCGCCAGATTCAGCGCAATTTCCTCAGCCTTGGCCGCCGCCTCGGCGGCGGACGCCTCAAGCTCGTCCAGATGGGCCTGCGCCGCCTTCAGGCGCTCGGCCGCCCCGCCACGCCTGTCAACTGCGGCTGCAGCCCGCCGTAGTTGTCGAGCAGGGTGCGGTGCGTCTTCCAGTCCAGCAGGCCGACCGTCTCATGCTGGCCGTGCACCTCGACCAGCAGGGCGCCGATCTCGCGCAGGGCCGTCACCCCGGCGGGCTGATCGTTGACATAGGCGCGGCTGCGGCCGTCGGCGAACACCACCCGGCGCAGGATCAGTTCCTCGCCCGGCGCAACCTCAAAGCCGCGCTCGGACAGCAGGGCGATCAAGGCTTCATCGTCGGGCGCCGTGAAAACAGCCGTGGCCGAGGCCTGCTTGGCCCCATTACGCACCAGTCCGGCGTCGGAGCGCGCCCCCAGCGCCAGGCCCAGCGCATCAAGGATGATGGACTTGCCCGCCCCCGTCTCGCCCGTCAGCACGGTCAGGCCGTCCTCGACCTCAAGGTCCAGGGCGTCGACAAGAACGATGTCGCGGATCGAGAGCGTGGTCAGCATGGGCGATCTGATTCGAGGTTTCGCCGCATCCTAGCCGGAAACAGAACAGGAACGCAGCGACTTAATCACCGCGCGCCTGTTTTGCTGAGACCGGATCAGGCGCCGCCGGGGATCAGGCGTTGCAGCCAGGATCGCGCTTGCCCTCAGGCTTGACGTCAAGGCCCTGACCCCGCTCGTTCAGCAGAGCGTAGGCCTCGGCGTACCAGGGGCTGCCGGGATAGTTGTGGCCCAGGACGGCGGCGTTTCGCGTCGCCTCCTCGGTCAGGCCCAGGCTCAGATTGACCTCAACCAGGCGATAGAGCGCTTCAGGCGTGTGCGAGGTGCGCTGGAAGGCCTCATTGTTGATCACCGCCTTGTAGCGGTTCAGGGCGCCCAGCGGCTGATTGGCGCGCTGATAGAAGCGGCCCACGGCCATTTCCTTGCCGGCCAGCTGGTCGTTGACCATGTCGATCTTGACCCGCGCATCGGTGGCGTAGGTCGACCCCGGATAGCGGCGCACCACATCGCGCAAGCCCGCCAGAGCGGCCTCGGCGTAACCCTGGTCCCGGCCCACATCGACGATCTGTTCGAAGTTGCAGACCGCCTTCATGTAGAAGGCGTAGCCCGCCGAGGGATTGCCGGGGAACAGGGCGATGAAGCGGTCGGCCGCGGCGATCGCGTCCTGATAGGCGTTGTTCTGATAATAGGCGTAGACCTGCATCAGGATCGCCCGGCGCGCCCATTCCGAATAGGGGTGCTGGCGTTCGACTTCCTGGAAATAGTCGACGGCGTCCATCCAGCGCCTGGACTGCAGCCGCTGATAGCCCGTGTTGTACAGGGCCTCGACCGGACGCTCTTCATAAGCCAGGCGCTGGCGGGGCTTGGTGCCCGAGCAGGCCGAGACCGTCAGGACCGCCGCAGCCGCCGTCAGCAGGATCAGGCCGGACCGGGATTTCGAAGCGAGCCGAGTGTTCGAAGCAGGCAAGTGCGACCTCATCAAGATGCCTTCGGGACGCGGACACGCGACACGCGCCCTCGTTAGCAGGATGCGTCCTCTATAACAGCGCCCGCGTCCAAGCCAATCGGCTGAAATCGAAGATACGTCCGGAACACGGCTGGACGCCGCCCCGTTCGCCGCCTAGAGAGCGCGTCCAGAAACGCCTTCGCGACTATTGGCGGGGCGATGACGGCGAAAGGATGACCGGTCAATGAAGCTGCTCGCAGGCAATTCGAACCGGACGTTGGCCCAGGCCATTGCGGCCCACCTGGACATGCCGCTGACTAAGGCTCAGGTGAAACGTTTCGCCGACAATGAGGTGTTCGCCGTCGTCGAGGAAAACGTGCGCGGCGAGGATGTCTTCATCATCCAGTCGACCTCGTATCCGGCCAACGACAACTTGATGGAAATGCTGATCATGACCGACGCGCTGGTACGCGCCTCGGCCAAGCGGATCACGGCCGTCATGCCCTATTTCGGCTACGCCCGTCAGGACCGTAAGACCGGGGGCCGCACCCCGATCTCGGCCAAGCTGGTCGCCAATCTGATCACCCGCGCGGCGCCGACCGCGTCCTGACGATGGACCTGCACGCCGGCCAGATTCAGGGCTTCTTCGACATTCCCACCGACAATCTGGTGGCCACGCCCGTGCTGGCGCAGGACATCAAGGAAAACTATCCGCGCGGCGACGATCTGATGATCGTCTCGCCCGACGTCGGCGGCGTGGTGCGCGCCCGCACCCTGGCCAGCCGCCTGGACGCCGACCTGGCCATCGTCGACAAGCGCCGCCCCAAGGCGGGCGAGAGCGAAGTCATGAACATCATCGGCGACGTCGAAGGCGCCGCTGCATCCTGTTCGACGACATCGTCGATTCGGGCGGCACGCTGGTGAACGCCGCCAAGGCGCTGATCGACCGCGGCGCCACCGAGGTTTCGGCCTATATCAGCCACGGCGTCCTGTCCGGTCCGGCGGTCGACCGCGTCACCAACGGCCCGCTGAAGGAGTTGGTGATCACCGACTCCATCGAACAGCCTGACGAAGTTTTGAACTGCCCCAAGATCCGCCGCGTGTCCGTGGCGCCGCTGATGGGCGAGGCCATTCGGCGCATCGCTAACGAAGAGTCGGTGTCCAAGCTGTTCGATTAAGGTTCGGCTAACCATTCCCTCGGCGATATAAGGGCGAATAGTCTGAGGCGTCACGCGCCTCGGACAGCCCTCCAAGTGCGTATCGCTTATTTCAAGGGAAGACCGCCGATGACCAAGGCCTTCTTGCGCCACGGCCTCTCTGTCGCCGCCGTCGCCGCAGCCGCCGTTCTGGCCAGTTGTTCGACGCCGGAACCGGAAGCGCCCCCGCCGCCGCCTCCCCCGCCGCCGCCTCCGGCTCTGGCGCTGAATCAGAGCGTGGCCGAGGCCGCCTCGGTCTATGTCGCCTTTGTGCGCGAAGTCCGCTCGATCCAGGCCGGCTTCCCTGACGCCGAGACCATTCAGGCCGCCGTCCGCAGGGCGCCGCCGTCGAAGCGGGCCAACTGTCGCGCGGCATGATCGCCTATGGGGCCATTCTGGCTCTGCAGTCGCCCGAATACGTGGCTGGGGTTCGCCAGTACGCCGTCGATCCGGCCCAGCGCCAACAGATGGTGGCGCAGATCGTCGCCGACCCGGCCTACGCCGCCACCCTGCCCGGCGCCGAATCAGCTGCAGGCCTGATCGCCAGCACCATGGGCAAGGACGCTGAAATCATGACCGCCCTGGCCGAAGCGGTCGAGACGGACGCCTATACCATTCAGGAGCGCACCGACCCGCGTCGCCGCTGGGCCACTCAGCCGGTCGCCGACCGCAATGGCCGGCTGGAGAGCGCCAAATCCCTGTCGGCCGTGCCTCGTCTGCCCTCGGCCGAGGACAGCGCCCGCTTGTTCGCCGCCGCCAACAGCGGCTCGGGCCTGAACCTGGCCGCCGCTCAGCGCGGCGCGCCCTTCACCCCGGCCATCGTCAACTCCCTGGCCATTGCGGCCCTGGCGGCGCTGGGCGCGGCGGGCGAAGACGCCAAGGCGAACACCGACGCCCTGACGACCGAATCGAACAATGAGTTCTGCATCAACATGTCCAAGCTGATGCTGTTCCAGTGCCTGGCGGCGGCCAAGCCGAACTATGAGGACATCTTCTGCGCCGGTCGCCACATCGTGCGCGACATGGCCCAGTGCACGGCCCAGTACACGGGACCGATGCCGACCATCACCGTGGCCGTGCCGCCTGCGGGCGCGCCCACGCCTATGGCCCAGGCGCAGAACCAGTCGGGGCCGACGCCTTCGCCGCGCGGTTGAGGCTGAATATCGCTGCGGGCTGAGCCGGGGCGGTTGCGTCCGCCCCGTGTTCCGTGTAATAGCCCGCCCTCTTGAATTCGAAGGGTTCATGACCCCGCCGCGCGGGACCCGGTTCCGCGCAGGCGTTTACTTGTATTGAAGGCGAGCCCGATGGCCGAGATCATTCTGAACGTTGATGTCCGCGAAAACGTGGGCACCGGCGGCCCGCGCCGCGCGTCGCGACGGGGCTGTGCCCGGCGTCCTGTACGGCGGCGACAAGGCCCCGGTGGCCATCTCCGTGAACGAACGCGAGTTCCGCAAGTCGCTGTACACCGGCAAGCTGATCGGTCACCTGGTGACCCTGAAGCACGGCAAGGAATCGCAGCCGGTCATCGCCAAGGACATCCAGTTCGACCCGGTCACGGACCGCCCGCTGCACTTCGACCTGATGCGCGTCGGCGCCAAGGAAGAGATCAAGATCGAAATCCCGGTCGCCTTCGTCAACGCTGACGAAGCTCCCTACACCCGTCAGGGCGGGATGCTGGAAGTCGTGCGTCACACCGTCGAGATCCTGGTCCGCGCCGACCGCATCCCGGCCGAACTGATCGTCGACTTGAAGGGCCGCGAGATCGGCGAGAACATCCGCATCTCGGACATCCAGCTGCCGGAAGGCGCCACGCCGGTCATCACCGACCGCGACTTCATGATCGCCGCGATCAAGAACTCGGCCGCTGGCCAGTCGGACGCCGGCGACACCACCGCCGAAGGCGAAGCCGAAGAGGCCTGATGTTTCTTCCCCTATCGCCCTGCGCGCGACGCAGGGCTGGGTGAGGGGTTCGAACGACAAGACACAGCCCCGCCGGGTTCGCCCGGCGGGGCTTTTCTTGCCTGAAGCACGGGGCATGAGGACCGCATGATCATCATCGCAGGCCTGGGGAACCCCGGCGCCAAATACGAAAAGAACCGCCACAACATCGGCTTCATGGCCGTGGACGAGATCGCCAGCCGCTGGCGCTTCGGCCCCGCGCGCGCCAAGTTCCAGTCCATCGTCGCCGACGGCGAGGTCGAGGGGACCAAGGTCCTGCTGATGAAGCCCCAGACCTATATGAACGAGAGCGGCCGGGCCGTGGGCGAGGCGGCGCGCTTCTACAAGGTGAAGCCCGAGCACGTCATCGTCTTCCACGACGAGATCGACCTGGCGCCGGGCCGCTTCCGCATGAAGAAGGGCGGCGGCGCCGCGGGCCAGAACGGCGTGCGCAGCCTGATCAGCCACCTTGGCGCCGACTTCCGCCGCGCCCGCATGGGCATCGGCCATCCCGGCGAGCCGCAGCTGGTCATGCACCACGTCCTGGGCGACTTTCACAAGGCGGACAAGCCATGGCTGGACGCCCTGCTGCAAGCCTGCGCCGACGCCCTGCCCTTCGCGGTGAACGGCGATGACGAACGCTATCAAGGCGAAGTCATGCGCCTGGCCCCGGCGCCGAAGTTCAGCCCCAGACAGGCGGCGCGGGGGAGTAAGCGCAACGCCTCTCCCTCCCCTTCATGGGGAGGGTGGTCGCGCAGCGACCGGGTGGGGAGGGCATGGTGACCGGTCCTCAGCGCCTAAATAGCCTCGCCGCGCCCACCCGACTTCGGCCTTGCGGCCTCAGCCACCCTCCCCATGAAGGGGAGGGAGAATCACGGCCTCAATCCGTCGTCGTCCACGTCGCCTTCAGCGTCGCCGCGCCGTTGGCAGGCACGCTCAGCGTCCAGACCGGATAGCCGGTGTCGTCCACCCGACTGCGCATCGACTGACTGCGGATGCGGAAACCGCGCTGCATGGCGGCGTCAGCGACCAGTTCCACGGTGACGTCCTCGGAGCGGGCGTTGGTGACCGTGGTCTCGATTTCGGAACGCTGGGTCGTCACCGCCCCCGTCGAGAACTGCCGCTCTTCACCAGCCGCGTCTGCACCCGCACGTCGGCCGACTGGCCGAAGTTCAGCCGCACCGGCAGACCCACGCCCTTGTCCTCGAATCGGTCCTGACCAGCCAGCAGCACGCCGCCCCCGCCATCCGGCTGCATCACCGCCACCGAGCCGCCCGGCAGGGCCACGCCGAGCCCTGCACGCTCCTCATTGCGCAGCTTCAGGACGACGCCCGTCGGACGGGATTCTTCGTCTGCATTCAGCACTCCGGCGCGATAGATCCGCTCATAGGTCACGCCGTCGCGCTCCAGAAAACGCACCTGCTTGGTCTGGCGCGCCGCGACGGTGGTCGGTTCGGGCAGGGAGTAGATCTTGTAGTCGCCGAGTTCGCCCTGACGGGCGATCCGGCTGCCGGTCACAACCACTTCATCCAGCGCCTCATTGGCGACCATCCGCAGCATGGGAGCAGAAGGCGCTGGAGGCGGCGGCGGCGGAGGTGGCGGAGGAGGCTCCGCCATAGCCCGCGAACTGTCCCGATCCAAACGTCGTGGTGCCCTGCGGCCAGCACTGGTTCTGCTGATAGCGGACCAGAGGCTCGACCGGCGTGGTGCCTGCGTCCTTCCTCAGCGTGCCCGCCACCACCTGCACCGGCGCGTCGGGAAAGCCCGTGCCGCCGAAATTGGCCAGCGTCACCCAGCCGGTCAGGTCCAGCGTGCCGTCACTCGGGTCCAGACGCGCCACATAGTCGGCCGACCACTGCAGCCCCGTGGTCAGATAGGCCAGCGTCACCGTGTGCCGCCCGGCGCGCTCGGCCCGTGTGCGCACCGACAGGGTCGGCTGGTCGCCCAGCCCCTCGGGCACGCGGTCGAAGACGACACGCTCGGTCTGGCCCGAGCAGTCCAGCGCCTCGAACCGGCCGTCGATCTCCAGCACCACGCCTTGCGCGCCTGCGCGGATGACGGCGGCCTTTTCGACCTGTTCGCCGGTCGCAGGGTTAGTGCGGACGACACGCACCACCTCGCCCACCGACTTCTCCATCAGGCTGGACGGCGACAGCAGGTCAAAGTCGGCGTTGCGCTCGACCACATGGGCGGGCAGCCCCTCCAGCACCGCGCTCTGGGGCACGACGCCGGTGGCCAGTCCGCGAAAGCGGATGATCCCGTCCCCGGCGGGCAAATCGACGGTGCGCGTCTCGACGATCAGGGCCAGTCCCTGCCGGTCCAGCTGGCTCCACGGCTGCCGCGACTGTTCCATCAGGGCGACCGTATCGACCGGCCGGTCGCGATAGATCACCACCGTCGCCCCATCCGGGCGCGCGGACACGCTCTCCGTCTGCGCCCATGCGGAAGGCGCCAGAAGGCTCAGCGCCGTGGTGATCGCCAGAAGGCGGCGCATGGGATCAGCCGCCCGTCGTGATGGTCGCGGTCAGCTTCGTCTCGCCGTTGGCGGGCACCGGCACGCGCCAGACGACAGTGCGCGCATCGCGCATCTCGCCCTCGATGCTCTGGTCCGTCAGCTCCGTGTCGCGGCCCAGACCGCGCTGGCGCACCTCGACCGTCACCGGCTCGGGCCGAGCGTTGCGGACGGTGTACTCCATCGCATAGCGGGTGCGGGAATAGTCGACCAACCGCTTCGACACCCGCTCGGACGACACCAAACGCGGCTGCACCGTCACATCGAAGGCGTCGCCCGTCGTGACCACGATCTCGGACCCGGCGGGCGAGTGGTCGACCTGGCTTTCGCCGATGAAGCGCGGCTCGCCCGCCTCATCCTTCACATAGACGCGGATCACCCCCGCCGGCAGGGCGCGCGCGGCGGCGCTGATCCATTGGCGAAGATGACCCCGACCTCGGCCGCGATCGGCTGTTCGGCGGTGGAGAAGCCGTTGATGACCCGCAGATAACGCTTGGTCGCCGGCACGCCGGCCGCGTCGATCAAGCCGACCTGCTTGGTCTGATTGTTGGCCACGGTGACGGCCTCAAGCAGCGGATAGACATAAACGTCGGCCAGGGCGCCCTGCCCGCCCGTCTGGGTTCCATTGCCGCGCACGCTGCCGCCGCGAACCGGCTGGCGCGGATTATAACCGCCGCCCTGATTGCCGATCAGATTGACGTCGCCCGCCACTACCCGCGTCTGGGCGTTGCTGAAGGTCGCGCCGGAGTTGTTGGTCAGCGTCACCCAGCCGGTCAGATCCAGCTTGCCCGCCTTCTCATCGAACCGGGCGACATAGTCCGCCTTCCACGTCAGGCCCGAGGTCAGATAGGACAAGGTCGTCTCGCGCCGTCCGCCGCCCTCGGCGTCCAGGGTGACGCTGAGCGTCGGGCGCGGGCGCAGGTTCTGCGGCACCCGGTCGAAGATGACGCGCGTCGGCACGCCGTCGTCGCGCAGCACCTCGATACGGTCGCCGATCTGCAGCACCACGCCCTGATCGCCGCAAGGACACGCGCGCGCTCGGTCGTTTGCGCCCCCGAGCCGGGGTTGGTGCGGACGATGCCGATCTCATTGCCGACCGCGCTTTCCATCAGCTTGCCGGGCGTCAGCAGGTCATAGTCGAAGTTCTGCTCGACCACCGACAGACCCCGCCCCGACAGGCCGACCGTCTCGGGTCGGATGCTGGCGGAAACGCCCGGAAACTCCTGCCGCGAGCGCCCGGCGGGCACGTTCAGGTTCCGCACGTCCTCCACCAGGGCGATGTTCTGGTTATAGACCGTCAGGGAGACGCGGTCGGGACCGCCCGGCCCCTCCTCGACCTGTTGCGCGTTTGCGGGCGCCGCGAGAAGCAGGGCGAGAGCGAAAGGTCCGATGGCGCGGATCATGCGTGTCCTCGATGGCTGTTCGACCGCCACGCTGGCACGGGTAAAGCGGCATTGTCGAGGCGCCGCGCGACCGTCCGCCGCTCCGCACGGTCTGGCTTCCCCGCATGGGAAGGTTTAAGGGGCCTGCATCGTGACCCGCTCTCAGGCAGAAAACTGGTCGACCTGGCGCTCGCTGGCCTTCCTGGCCGCGACGTTCGCCATCGTGATCGGCAGCCTGATGCCGTTTGCGGCTCTGGCCGCCTCCACGCCCGGCCAGCCCATCGTCATCTGCTCGGCCGACGGTCCCCAGACCATCCAGTCCGGCGGCGTCGACGGCCCGATCAAGGCCGAGATGGGCGCCAAATGCGCCGCCTGCGTCATGCCTCTGCTGGCCGCCCTGCCTGCGCCGCCTGCGCCGGAGCCGTCGCCGGTCGTGCGTCTGTCGCAGGCCGTCGTCTACACCCCCTTCATCGCCAGCCCGCCGCCCCCGGCCCGGGCTCCGCCGCGTCCTCCGTCGCGCGCGCCGCCTCACGCCTGAAAACCAGAAACCCCTGCCGCCTCGCCCGCGTCCAATAGCGACGCCTGCGACTGCACCTCTGTTTTCAGGACTTCAGTTTCATGTTTCTCAAGACCGCTGCGGCGCCATGCGCCCTGCTGATCGGCGCCTGCCTGGCGCCCTCCTCGCCTTCGCCTACGACCTGCCCGGCGCTGACACCCCCACCGTCGTCGACAGCATCATCGTCACCGGCCGCCGCAACGCCGAAGACCCTGCCGTCGTGGCCGAGGCCCGCGACCGTCTCAGCCGCACCCCCGGCGCCGTCGCCGTGGTGTCGGCCGAAAGCTATTCCGACCGCTTCGTGCAGGGCTTTGCCGACACTCTTCGCAACGTCCCCGGCGTGCTGGCGCAAAAGCGGTTCGGCGAGGAGAGCCGCCTGTCCATCCGCGGCTCGGGCATCGCGCAGGGCTTCCACCAACGCGGCGTCCTGTTCGCCCAGGACGGCGTGCCCTTCGCCGACGCCGACGGCTTTTCCGACTTCCAGAGCGTGGACTCCTCAGCGCCCGCTATGTCGAGGTGTGGAAGGGCGCCAACACCCTGCGCTTCGGAGGCGCGCAGTTGGGCGGGGCGATCAATCTCGTCACCCCCACCGGCCGCACGGCGAACCAACGCGCCCTGATCCAGGTCGAGGGCGGCAGCTACGGCTTCGTGCGCGCCCACGGCGCCGTCGCCGAGACCCATGGCGGCTGGGATGTCTACGCCGCCGCCACCGCCATGCAGGGCGACGGCTGGCGCGACCACAGCCAGCAGTCGCAAGGGCGCTTGACCGTCAACGCGGGCCGCTCGTTTGGCCAGGACCGCGAGGTGCGTCTGATCGCCCAGGCCGCCGACATCAAACAGGACATGCCCGGCTCCCTGACCCTGAAACAGGCGCTGGAGACCCCGCGCATGGCCTCGGCTAGCGCCCTGTCCGGCGATCAGGCCCGCGATCTGACGGTCAAGCGGCTGACGCTTCAGACCCGCTGGCGCTTCAATGACTCCACCCTGTTCGAGGGCGCCGTCTGGGGCTGGGAGAAGTCGCTCTATCACCCGATCTTCCAGGTGATGGATCAGGACAGCACGACGCGCGGCGCGTTCGCCCGCATCGACTGGACCGGCCAGGTGGCGGGCCTGCGCGCCGACGCCTTCTACGGCTTCTCATTGCGTGACGGAGAGGTCGAGGCCCTGCGCTATGTGAACCTCGCCGGACAGCGCGGCGCCAAGACCGCCGATGCGCGTCAGGACGCCTCCGGTCTGGACGTCTTCGCCGAGGGGCGGCTGTTCGTCACCGACCAACTGGCCCTGGTCGCGGGCGGATCGTGGGGACGCGCCACGCGCGACTATCTGGACCGCATGACCCCGGCCAACAACGCCAGCCGGGACTATGAGTGGTTCTCGCCGCGCATGGGCCTGCTGTGGGAAGCCGAAGACGGCGCCCAGGTCTTCGCCAACGTCACCCGCTCGGTCGAGCCGCCGACTTTCGGGGCCCTGGTGCAGGCGCCGCTGACCGGCTTCGCCCCGGTCGAGGTTCAGGACGCCTGGACCGGCGAGATCGGCACGCGCGGCCGGCGCGGGCCGCTCGCCTGGGATCTGGTCGCCTATCGCAGCCGGATCGAGGGTGAGATGCTGAACTTCATCACCGGCCCCGACATTCCCGCCGCCACCTTCAACGCCAAAAAGACCATCCACCAAGGGATCGAGGCCGGGCTGGACTGGACCCTGCCGCTCGAACTGGCGGACGGATCGCTGATGCTGCGTCAGGTCTATAACTGGAGCGACTTCCGCTTCGACGGCGACGCGCGCTGGGGCGACAACCGCCTGCCGGTCGTGCCCGTGCACCAGTACCGGGCCGAAGTGACGTGGCGCCACCCGACGGGTGTCTTCGTCACGCCTTCGGTCGAGTGGCGGATCAGCAGCCCCTATGTCGACTACGCCAATACGATGAAGGCGCCCGACTATGCGGTGCTGGGCCTGACCGGCGGCTTCAACATGGGCCCGAACGCCTCGATCTACATCGACGCGCGCAACCTGACCGACAAGCGCTACGTCGGCGAGTTTTCGGCTGTCACCGACGCCCGCACGACACAGACGGCCGTCTTCTTCCCCGGCGAGGGCCGTTCGGTCTTCATCGGCCTGCGGTTGGCCTACTGATGACCGCCCCTCTCAACAACAAGGCGCCGGACGTGATGTCCGGCGCCTATCGGGCCGTCTGGCGCTGGCACTTCTACGCCGGGGTGCTGGTCATGCCGTTCCTGATGCTGCTGACGCTGACGGGCGGCCTGTATCTGTTCAAGGATGAGATCGACCACGCCGTCTATCGCTCCATGACCCAGGTTCCGGCCAGCGCCCGGCAGGCCGATCCCGATCAATGGCTGGCCGCCGCCGCCCACGCGGGCGAAGGCCGGACGGCGAACGTGCTGGTCCCGGCCCGCGCGGATCAGGCCCTGCGCGTCCGCGTGGACCGTCCGGACGGGTCGCAGCGCACCGTCTTCGTCGACCCTCACACGGCCACTGTCACCGGCGTCACCGCCTATGGTGGGGTGACGGAGACCATCAAGAAACTCCACTCCCTCAGCCTGTTCGGCGGCCCGATCGGGACGGCGCTGAACATTCTGGTCGAGATCGTCGCGGGCTGGGCCATCATCCTGTGCGCCACCGGCCTTTACCTGTGGTGGCCGCGCCGCCGCACCGGCGCCGTGCTGAAGCCGAGCGAAGCCGACGCCCGCCGCCGTCCCTTCTGGCGCGACGTCCACGCCTTGACCGGCTTCTACGTCGGGGTGATCATCTTCCTCGCCGTCACCGGGATGCCGTGGTCGGCCGTCTGGGGCGATCAGTTCATGGGCGTCATGCGGAGCACGGGACTGGGCCGCCCGCCCGCTCCCGCCGCCGCCAGCCCCTGGAGCCACGCCAAGCCCCACGACGCCCCGTCGGGCGTGGGCTGGACGCTGGAGAACGCCGTCCTGCCCGCCGATGATCACGGCCACGCGCACGGCCCTTCAGCCCCCAGCCTGACGCGCGTGCTTCAGACGGCGCACGAACAGGGGCTGCCGCGCCCATTCACCGTCAGCATCCCCCAGTCGCCCGATCTGGCCTGGACCGTCGCCCGCCAGACCCGCAAGGCCGAGGACGCCCGCAGCCTCTATGTCGACGGCGTCAGCGGCGCGGTGAAGGCCGACCTCCGCTGGAGCCAGTTCGGCGTCATGGCCAAGGGCTTTGAATGGGGCATCGCCGTCCATCAGGGGATGCAATACGGCTGGATCAACCGCATCGTCATGCTGCTCGGCTGCCTCGCCGTCTGGCTTCTGGCGATCAGCGGCCTGATCATGTGGTGGAGGCGCCGCCCGCCCAGCTTGGCGCGCCGCCGCTCCGGCGCCCGCCCGCTCCGCCCGGCCCGCGCGCGAGAATCGCCGTGCTGTGCATCGTCATCCCCCTATCCATCCTCTATCCCTTGACGGGACTGAGCCTCGTGGCCGCCCTGCTGCTCGACCGAGCGGTGCGTGCGCTCACCGGGTCCAAGCCCGCCGCAGCCTCTTGATAAGGAGCTTCCACATGAAACGCCTGTTCGCCCTGACCGCCCTTTCAGCCGCCGCCCTGGCCCTGGCCGCCTGCGGCCAGCCCGCCGAGAAATCGACCGAAGCCGCCAAGGATGCGGCCGTCGCCCCCGGCACGGTCCAGGTCACCGACGCCTGGTGCCGCCCCACGCCCAACGGCGCAAAGGCCGGGGGCTGCTACCTGACCCTGACCGCCGGGTCCGACGACCGCCTGGTCAGCGTCTCCACCGCCCTGGCCCAGTCGGCCGAGGTGCATGAGATGAAGATGGAGAACGGGATCATGAGCATGGGTCACTTGGCCGACGGCCTGCCCCTGCCCGCCGGAACGCCGGTCGAGCTGAAGCCGGGCGGCAACCACATCATGCTGATGGGTCTGCGCGATCCTCTGGTCGATGGCCGGATCGCCTCCTTCACCCTGACCTTCGAAAAGGCCGGTCCGATCAGCGTTCATGCGGCGATCAAGCAACCGCCGGTGGTCGATTCGGAGGAGTAAGCCTCTCTCTTGAAGGCGCGAGCCTGACAAACCGGCCCGAACCGGCTAAAGGCTCGCGCTCACGAGGAATACCATGGCCCTGAAAGTCGCGATCGTCGGCTTGCCCAACGTCGGCAAGTCCACCCTGTTCAACGCCCTGACCAAGACGGCGGCGGCCCAAGCGGCCAACTATCCGTTCTGCACCATCGAGCCGAACACCGGCGACGTGGCCGTGCCGGAGCCGCGCCTGAACGTCCTGGCCGGCATCGCCGGGTCCAAGGAGATCATCCCCGCGCGGATCACCTTCGTCGACGTGGCCGGTCTGGTGCGCGGCGCGTCCAAGGGCGAAGGCCTGGGCAACCAGTTCCTGGCCAACATCCGCGACTGCGACGCCATCGCCTTCGTCGCCCGCTGCTTCGTCGACGACGACATCACCCACGTCGAGAACCGCATCGACCCGATCTCGGACCTCGAGATCATCGAGACCGAACTGATGCTGGCCGACCTGGAGAGCCTCGAGCGCCGCCGCGTCCAGATCGAGAAGCGCGCCAAGGGCGGCGACAAGGAATCCCAGCTGAACCTGAAGCTGATCGACGCCGCGCTCGAGAAGCTGCGCGACGGCAAGCCCGCGCGTCTGGCCGAGGTGTCTAAGGAAGACCGCAAGGCCTGGGACATGCTGCAACTGCTGACCGCCCTGCCCGCCCTCTACGTCGCCAACGTCGAGGAAGGCTCGGCCGACAAGGGCAATGAGCTGTCCGACCTGGTCGCCAAGCGCGCCGCCGAGGACAACGCCAACTCGGTGGTCATCTCGGCCCAGATCGAGTCTGAAATCGCCGTCCTGGACGACGAGGAGCAGAAGGAGTTCCTCGAAACCCTGGGTCTGGAAGAGCCCGGCCTGAACCGCCTGATCCGCGAGGCGTACAAGTTGCTGGGCCTGCAGACCTACTTCACCGTCGGCCCCAAGGAAGCGCGCGCCTGGACCATCCCCGTCGGCGCCACCGCGCCGCAGGCGGCGGGCGTGATCCACACCGACTTCGAAAAGGGCTTCATTCGCGGCGAAACCATCGCCTTTGACGACTACGTCGCGCTGAAGGGCGAAGCGGGCGCCAAGGAAGCGGGCAAGATGCGCGCCGAAGGAAAGGCCTATATCGTCAAGGACGGGGATGTGATGCATTTCCTGTTCAACAACTAGGGCATTTTCTCAGGGCGGTTAGAAAATCTGACCGCCCTGATAGAATTACTGCAAACTTATGCCCTTGCGGGTATCGCCAAAGCCCTGGATGAATCAGCCCGACTGACGCTGAAAATTCTCCAGGGAAGCCATGAAGTTCGATACCCTCGCCGTGCATGCGGGCTATGCGCCCGATCCGACCACCAAGTCGGTCGCCGTGCCCATCTATCAGACCACCAGCTACGCCTTTGACGACACCCAGCACGGTGCCGACCTGTTCGACCTGAAGGTGGCGGGCAACATCTACACCCGCATCATGAACCCGACGTCCGATGTGCTGGAGCAGCGTCTGGCGGCGCTGGAGGGCGGAGTCGCGGCCCTGACCGTGGCCTCGGGCATGGCGGCCATCACCTATGCGATCCTGACCATCGCCGAGGCCGGCGACAACATCATCGCCACGGGCGCCCTGTATGGCGGCACCTACAACCTGTTCGCCCACACCCTGCCCCAGTACGGCATCGAGGTGCGCTTCATCGACGCCGACGATTTCGCAGCGGTTGCAGCCAATACGGATGAGCGGACCAAGGCGGTCTTCTGCGAATCCATCGGCAATCCGCTGGGCAATGTGGTGGACTTCGCCGCCCTGGCGGACGCCGCCCATGCGCAGGGCCTGCCGCTGATCGTCGACAACACCGTGCCCACCCCTACCTGACCCGCCCGCTGGAGCATGGCGCCGACATCGTCGTCCACGCCCTGACCAAATATATCGGCGGGCACGGCACCAGCATCGGCGGCGCCATCATCGACGGCGGGACCTTCCCCTGGGCCGAGCACAAGGAGCGCTTCGCGCGCCTGAACACGCCCGAGGTCAGCTATCACGGCGTGGTCTATACCGAAGCCTTCGGCCCGGCAGCCTTCATCGGCCGGGTGCGGACGGTGCTGCTGCGCAACACCGGCGCGGCCATCTCGCCGTTCAACAGCTTCCTGATCCTGCAGGGGCTCGAGACGCTGGCCCTGCGCATGGACCGCCACGTCGAGAACGCCACCGCCATCGCCCAGTGGTTGAAGGCCCACCCCAATGTCGACTGGGTCAACTACGCCGGCCTGCCCGAGCACAGGGATCACGCCCTGATCCAGAAGTATTTCGGCGGCAAGGCCTCGGGCCTCCTGACGTTCGGGGTGAAGGGCGGCCGTGACGCAGGCGCCCGCTTCCAGGACGCGGTCAAACTGTTCACCCGGCTGGTCAATATCGGCGACGCCAAGTCGCTGGTCTGCCACCCGGCCTCGACCACCCATCGCCAGCTGTCGCCAGATGAACTGAAGAAGGCCGGCGTAACCGAGGACACCGTGCGCCTGTCCGTGGGCATCGAGCACATCGACGACCTGATCGCCGACCTGGATCAGGCGCTGGCGGCGGTCTGACCGTCAAAGGCTGACACGAGAAGGCCCTCTGCCCGGCGATGGACAGAGGGCCTTTCTCCTTGCGCGTAAGCCGCCTCTAGCGCCGCGCGGCAGCGCTGCGGTCGCGGACCTGACCAAACTCCGACGTCGGCTTCCAGGTCGGCCACTCGTCGCCGTTGGCGAGCTCTAGACCCAGGCGATACAGCAGGGTCAGATTCTCAACCGCCGAGCGCAGATCCCAGTCCGCCGACCATTCGTCGCTGGGACGGTGATAGTCGGCGCCGAACTTGGCCTTCCACGCCGCCAGTCCCGCCTCGCGGCCGCCCTCGACCCATTCCACGCCGTGCCAGGGCATCAGCGCCGGGACGCCCGCACGAGCGAACGGGAAGTGGTCGGAGCGATAGTAGAAGTTCTGCTCCGGCTGGCCATCGTCGGAGACGTAGCGCCCCTCCCTCTCGGCCAGAGCCTGCAGATCGTCCTCAAGGCTGTTCTGCCCCTTGCCGAAGATCGGCACGTCTTTCGTCGGGCCGCTGAGGGGCAGCATGTCGATGTTGATGTCGGCCACCGTCGTCTCCAGGGGATAGACCGGATCGGCGACATAGGCGTAGGCGCCCAGCAGGCCCATTTCCTCCGCCGCCATATGGGCGAAGACAATGCTGCGTTTCGGCGTCGGGGCGGCCTTCAGCTGACGCGCCATCTCGACCACGCCGATGGTGCCCGAGGCGTTGTCCCAGGCGCCGTTGAAGATCTTGTCGTCGCTGGCGGCGTTCTCATTGACGCCGACATGGTCCCAGTGGGCCGAATAGATGATGGCCTCGTTCGGGCGCTCGCTGCCGGTGATGCGGGCCAACAGATTGTGGGTGCGCAGGATTTCGACCGTCTCCTCGGCCGAGGCGGTGATCCGCACATCCAGCGGGAAGGCGCGGAAATCGCCGGTCTGGAGCCGGGGCTTCAACGTCGCAAGATTGACGCCCATTTCGGCCGCGATATCACGGTTGACTGCGCCGCTGAGCGTCAGTTCGGCCGAACCGGGCGTCAGGGTGCGGGTGCGCGTCGCCCCGCCGGTTTCGCGTCGCCAGGCGGCGGCGCCCGCGTCGCCGTCGATCACCGTCAGCACCGCGACCGCGCCGCGCCGCTTGGCCTCGTCGGCCTTATAGGCGGCGGACTGATAGTTGGTGGCGTAGGGGCCGTTGAACAGTTCGCCCTCCGGCTCGCCGGCCACGACCAGCACGACCGCCCCCGTCACATCCAGGTCGCCATAATCGTCCCAGCCCCGTTCAGGCGCATGGATGCCGTAGCCGGCGAAGACGACGGGCGCGTCGATCACCGCACCAGCCGCTGCGTCGTTCATGGCGCGCAGTGTGAAATCCGCGCCCGCGATCAGGGCTCGCCCCTGAGACGTCGCGCCAGACCAGGTCAGCGTCGGCTGGCCCTTGGGCGTCAGCCGCTTCAGGTCGATGACCTGCAGCCATTGGCCGTTAGGACCGCCCGGCTCCATCCCCATGGCTTCATACTGGGCCTGCAGCCAGTCCAGCGTCTTCTTCTCGCCGTCGGTGCCCGGATAGCGGCCCTGGAAGTCATCGGCGCTGATGATGCGGATCTCATCCGACAGGCGTTGGGCCGAGAAGTCCTGAGCCGACACGGCGCCCGCGACGAGCAGCAGAGCCGCAGCGGCGACGCCGCGAATGAAACGATGATGCATGGTGATTCCCTTGGCCTCCCCCACGAGGCTCTTGCACACAGTCATAGGGCGGCCCCTTGCGAGGCCGCCCCTTACATTTTCGCCATGTTCGTCTCGAAAGACGGATCAACGGCGCTGAGCGGCGCTCTTGGCGCGCTCGGGACCGAACTCCGAACCGGCCTTCCATTCGGGCCAGTCGCGGCTGTTGGCCAGGCCCTGACCGACCTTGAACATGACCTCCAGGTCCTGAAGCATGCCGGCGTAGTCCCAATCGGCCTCCCACTCATCCGCCGCCTGGTGGTAGCGGTTGGCGCGATAGTCGGCGGCCTTGGCCTGACGCGGCTCGATCGGCGCATCGACGAAGTCGCCAGTCGACGACAGATAGGCCATGGGCACGCCCTTCTTGGCCAGCGGGAAGTGGTCCGAGCGGAAGTAGATGCCCGCTGCGGCCCCAGCATCGCCGACAAAGCCGCGCCCCTGCGCCGCCGCCGCCGCGATCACCGGCTCGTCCAGCTCCGAATGGCCGTAGCCGGTGACGCCCAGCTTGTTCATGCGGCCGAACACGGCCGCCGAGTCCAGATTGAAGCCGCCGACGGTCTTCTCCAGCGGGTACAGCGGGTTTGCGGCGTAGAATTCCGACCCCAGCAGGCCGCTTTCCTCGCCGGTGAAGCTGATCATGACGATGGTGCGTTCCGGCTTCGGTCCGGCCGACCACTGACGCGCCAGTTCCAGCAGGCCCGCGGTGCCCGACGCGTTGTCGATGGCGCCGTTGAAGATGCGGTCGCCATTGGCGTCCGGCTCGCCCATGCCGATGTGGTCCCAGTGGCCGGTGTAGAGGATGGTCTCGTCCGGGTGGGTCGAGCCTTCCAGCTTGGCCACGACGTTGTGGGTGACGATGCGGTCAGTGGCGACGTCGAAGCTGGCGTCGACCGTCGCGCCTTTCAGCTCGACCGGCTGGAAGTCGCGGCTGCGCGCCTTGATCTTCTCCTGCTCGAAATCGAGCCCGGCGCGGCGGAACAGATCGACGGCCAGATCGCGCTGGATCCAGCCCTCCATCGCCACGCGCTCAGACGCCGGATCCGCGCGCACGATGTCGAACTGCGGCACGCCCCAGGAGTTGGCGACCGTGGTCCAGCCGTAGGACGCCGGCTTGGTCTCGTGCACGATCAGCACGCCGGCGGCGCCTGACGCGCGGCTTCCTCGAACTTGTAGGTCCAGCGGCCGTAGTAGGTCATGGCATCGCCGCCGAAGGTGTTCAGCGACGGGTCTTCAAAGTCGGCGTCGTTGACCAGGACGACGATGACCTTGCCCCGCACGTCGGTCTTGAAGTCGTTCCAATCACGCTCAGGCGCGCTGATGCCGTAGCCGACGAAGACCAGCGGCTTGTCCTTCAGGTCGACCGCAGCGCCCGGCAGGCGTGTCGTCATGGTGACTTCCTGGCCCTGCGTCAGCGACTGGCTCCAGTCGCCCAGCTTCAGCCGCCCCGCCACGTTGGAAACGGCGAAACGGTTCAGCCCGACCGCCTGGGTCCAGCCGCCGTTCTCGCCGCCCGGCGCGAAGCCAGCGGCGGCGTACTGGCGGCTCAGATAGTCGATGACCTTCTGCTCGGCCGGGGTGGCGATGCCGCGCCCTCGAAGCTGTCATCCGACAGGACGCGGATGTCTTCGGAAATGCGCGCGGCGTCGAAGGCGGGCGTGGTCTGGGCCTGGGCGGCGGCGGACGCGCCCAGGGCGGCGGCGAAGGCCAGAACGGCGATGGAAGACGAGATACGCATACAGGTTCACCCCTCGAAGAATTCGATGACGGGACCGTAGTCAGCCGGACCGCGGGTGTCGACCGCCGACAGGCGCCGACCGGCCATGAAAAAACCCGCCGGATCGCTCCAGCGGGTTCATTTCATTTCGATCCGACGAGCGCGGCTCTTAGTGAGCGACGCCCTTCCAGATGCGGCGGTAGCTGGCGTAGGTCACGCCCGCGAAGGCCAGCAGGACGATCAGTACGCCGAAGCCCATCTGCTTGCGCTCGACCATCTTCGGCTCGGAGGTCCAGGCGATGAAGGCGGCGACGTCCTTGGACATCTGGTCCACGGTCGCCTCGGTGCCGTCGTCATAGGTGACCTGACCGGCGCTCAGCGGCGGCGGCATGGCGATAAAGCCGCCCTTGGGCACGTCGCCCTTGCCGGTCCAGAACGGGGTCATGTCGCCGGCCATATAGGGGTTGTAGTGCTGGGTCTCGGTCATCTTCAGACCCGCCGGCGGAGCCGAATAGCCCGACAGCAGCGAGTAGATGTAGTTGGCGCCGTCGTGACGGGCCTTGGCCATGACCGACAGGTCCGGCGGCATGGCGCCGCCGTTGGCCGCAGCCGCCGCCGTCGCATTCGGATAGGGGTTGGGGAAGCGGTCGGCCGTGGTGGCGTCACGCATCAGGGCCTCGCCCGTTTCCGAGTCGATGTCAGCAACCTGGATTTCCTTGGCCAGAGCCTTCACGACCGGGTTGTCGTTCGGGTTCGGATACTTCGGGTTCCAGAACGGCCCGTGCTTGTCGCCCAGGTTACGGAAGTGCACCAGGTCCATGCCGTGGCAGGAGGCGCAGACCTCCTTGTAGACCTTGTAGCCGCGCTGCAGCTGGCCTTGATCGAAGGTGCCGAACGGCCCGGCGAAGCTGAAGCCGCCGTCGCGCGGATGCTTGGCCCCCGGCGGCCATCGCCGGGGCGGCGATGGCGACCAGGCCGACAGCGGCCGTCACAGAGACAAGGATCTTGCGGAAGGACACGGTCTTTTTCTCGTTGCTCATCATCGCGCTCACGCCTTCTCGGCTGCGGTCGACGGGAGCACGGGCTCCGAGATCGTCGCCGGGATCGGCAGCGGCTTCTCACGCAGGCCGATGACCGGCATCAGCACCAGGAAGAAGACGAAGTAGTAGGCCGTGAACAGGCGGGTCAGCCACAGGTAGGAGTTCAGCTGGCCGTCGATCAGGTTGAAGCTGGGCATGCCCGGCACCACCGGGGCGTCCGGCAGTTGCGCGCCGCACCAGCCCAGGCCGAAGCAGACGAACAGGAAGATGATGAAGAAGGTCTTCATCGTCGGCCGGTAGCGCATCGAGCGCACCTTGGACGTGTCCAGCCACGGCAGGACGAACAGGACGCCGATCGCCGCGAACATGGCCACCACGCCGCCGAACTTGTCGGGAATGGCGCGCAGGATCGCGTAGAAGGGCAGCATGTACCACTCAGGCACGATGTGCGCCGGGGTCTGCAGCGGGTTGGCCGGGATGTAGTTGTCGGCGTGGCCCAGGGCGTTCGGCTGATAGAAGACGAAGACCGCGAACAGGATCAGGAACAGGATGATCGCGAAGCCGTCCTTGACCGTGAAGTACGGGTGGAAGGGCAGCGTGTCCTTGGCCTGACGGTCCTTCGGGATCAGGATGCCGACCGGGTTGTTCTGACCGGCGGCGTGCAGGGCCCACAGGTGCAGCACCACGCAGCCGGCGATGACGAACGGCAGCAGGTAGTGCAGCGAGAAGAAGCGATTCAGCGTCGCGTTGTCGATCGCCGGGCCGCCGCGCAGCCAGATCAGGATCGGCTCGCCGACGACCGGAATGGCGCCGATCAGGTTGGTGATGACCTCAGCGCCCCAGAAGGACATCTGGCCCCACGGCAGGACGTAGCCCAGGAAGGCGGTGGCGATCATCAGGAAGAAGATCACGCAGCCGACGATCCAGATCATCTCGCGCGGCGCCTTGTAGGAGCCGTAGTAGAGGCCCCGCAGCATGTGCAGATAGACGGCGATGAAGAACATCGACGCGCCGTTGGCGTGCACGTAACGGATCAGCCAGCCGCCGTTCACGTCGCGCATGATGCGCTCGACCGAGGCGAAGGCCATGTCGACGTGCGGCGTGTAGTGCATGGCCAGGACGATGCCGGTGATGATCTGGGTCATCAGGCAGAGCGCCAGGATGCCGCCGAAGGTCCACCAGTAGTTCAGGTTCTTCGGGGTCGGCAGGTTGGCGTAGTCCATGCCGAAACGAATGATCGGCAGGCGCGTGTCCATCCACCGCTCAACAGCGGTTTTCGGGACATAGGTGGATTCGTGATCGCTCATGGTTCCTCTGTCCGTCCTCAGCCGATCTTCACGCGGGTGTCGGACATGTATTCGTAGTTCGGCACGATCAGGTTCAGCGGCGCCGGGCCCTTACGGATACGCCCCGAGGCGTCATAGTGCGAACCGTGGCACGGGCAGAACCAGCCGCCGTACTCGCCGGCGTTGAAGGTCGGCACGCAGCCCAGGTGGGTGCACGAGCCGATGACCACGAGATACTTCTCGTGACCGGCCTTGGTGCGCTCGGCGTCGGTCTCGGGAGGAGCCGACGGCGCCCTCGTCGATGACCTTGGTCAGCTCGGCCGGGGTGCGATAGCGCACGAAGACCGGCTTGCCCTGCCACTTGATGACGACCTGCTGGCCTTCCTGAACCTTGGTCAGATCGAATTCGATCGACGCCAGGGCCAGGGTGTCGGCCGCCGGATTCATCTGGTTGATCAGCGGCCACGCCACCATCACGCCAGCGCCGGCCGCAGCCGCACCTGCCGCAATGTGGATGAAGTCGCGGCGGGTGGCGTCGCCACCCCCGTGTTGGCCGTCAGGCCCGTCAGCATTCACGACCGATTCGGCCACGCGTTTCACCTCTGCATCGCCGGTCGTCCGCCCCAAGATGGAACGTCAACCGAATGGAACCCTTTGTGCGAAGGCAAACCCCTGCCCGTCCGGCCTTGGTTTCGGCTGCTTCAGACAAGTCGCGAAAGCGATTTGCGAAACAGTCGCAACAAAAGCCGCGACAAGGCCCCGCCCCGCGCGTATGAGGGCCTTAGAATGCGTCTCGCCCTTTTTCAACCTGACATCCCCCATAATGTCGGCGCCTGCATCCGTCTGAGCGCCTGTTTCGGCGTGGAATTGCACGTCATCGAGCCCACGAGCTTTAATTTCGACGATCGGGCGATGAAGCGGGCGGCGCTGGATTACGGGCCTCTGTCCCATATGACGCGCCATGCCGACTGGGAGACTTTCCAGCGCGACCGCGCGCCGGGTCGTCTGGTGCTGTTCACGACGCGCGCGGCTGAGCCGCTGACGGATTTCGTCTTCCAGCCCGACGACGTCCTGCTGTTCGGCAAGGAGAGCGCCGGGTCGCCCGACTACGTCCACGCGGCGGCCGATGCGCGATCTATATTCCGATCCGGCCGGAAGCCCGGTCGCTGAACCTGTCCGTCAGCGCCGGGATCGGCCTGCATGAGGCGTTGAGGCAGATGCAGGGCTTGCCGAGACGATAAACGCCACGCCTCTCCCTCCCCATGAAGGGGAGGGAAAAGTCAGAGTGCGATTTTACTCCGGCGCGCCGTCGTCCGGCAGCTTGGCCAGGCTCGGCCGCTCGCCGCGCTTGCTCTCAGCCACCCGCTCCACCGCCCGCATGACGCGCAGCAGGTTCTCGCCTGAAATCTTGCGGATGTCCGCCTCGCTCCATCCCCGGCGCATCAGCTCGGCCAGCAGGCGCGGATAGCCGTCCACACCCTCTAGGCCGACCGGCAGACTGTCCACTCCATCATAGTCGCCGCCCAGACCCACGTGGTCGATGCCCGCCACATCGCGGACGTGCTGGATGTGAGCGATGACGTCCTCCATCGTCGCCTTGGGCGCCGGGTTGGCGGCGTTCCAGGCGTCCATGCCCGCCTTCACCGCAGCGGGATCGCCGGGGTTGAGAGCGCTAAGCCGCGTCAGCTCAGCCGCGCGCGCCGCGCCTGAAGCCCGCACGGCCTCGCTGATGAAGCCCGGCACGAAGGTCACCATCACGATGCCGCCGTTGCTCGCCATCTGGCGCAGCACCGCGTCCGGCACATTGCGCGGATGGGCCGTCACCGCCCGCGCCGAGGAGTGGGAGAAGATCACCGGCGCCGAAGACACCCGGATCGCATCGACCATCGTGTCTTCGGACACGTGGCTGAGGTCGACCATCATGCCCAGACGGTTCATCTCCCGGACCACGTCCTCGCCGAAGGCGTTCAGGCCGTTCCATTTGGGGGCGTCGGTGCCGCTGTCGGCCCAGGTGGTGCTCTTGGAGTGGGTCAGCGTCATGTAGCGCGCGCCCGAATCATAGAACTCGCGCAGCAGGCCCAGGGAATCGTCGATGGAATAGCCGCCCTCCATGCCGATCAGGCTGGCGATCCTGCCCGCGCGGTGGATGCGGACCAGGTCATCGGCGGTCGTGGCGATCTCGAAGGTCTCGGGATAGGCGGCGGCGATGCGCTTGACGGTGTCGATCTGCTCGAAGGTGGCCTTGGCGGCCTCGACCGGCGCCATGCTGGCCGGGACGTAGACCGACCAGAACTGACCTCCCACGCCCCCGGCGCGCAAACGCGGAATATCCGTATGCAGGCGCGTCGAGCTCGACAGATCGCATTCAGCTCAACGCCTTGCGGGTCGTTCCCAAAGCCCTGGCGCAAGGCCCACGGCAGGTCGTTGTGCCCGTCGATCAAGGGCGTGCGCTTCAGAATCTGCATCACCCGCGCTTCTTGCGGCTGGGTTTGAGCCAGAGCCGGTTCCGCCAGAACGGCGATGGAGGCGGCGGCCAGCAGACTGGCGCGCAGTCTGGCGTTCAGGGCGATGCGGATCATGGTTTCCCCTCTTTGATACTTGGCCCGCCCGGGCGCCCTCGGCGCTGCTTCTTGCGGGTGCGGCAGGCTGGCACAGCCGGACCGCAGAGGGAACCGTTGGTATACCGCCTTACGCCAGCGGATTGTGATCTGGATCAAGGCCCCTGCCCCCGCCTGCGGCATGAGGCTGTCGTCCGCGCACCCCGCCGGACTGTTCAGAAAGGCCGCGTCATGGTTGAAGCCCTCATGATCCAAGCTGACCCCGCCCTGATGATTGAGCGCCGCGAGCGCGCCCGAGTCTGGTTCGAGACCCTGCGCGACAAGATCCACGCCGGTTTCGAGGCGCTGGAAGACGCCGCCCCCGCCGAACTGTTCGCCGGAGAGGCCGGCCGCTTCGTCCGCACGCCCTGGGATCGCCCCGAAGGCGGCGGCGGCGTCATGGGCATGATGAGCGGCCGCCTGTTTGAAAAGGTCGGCGTCCACTGCTCGACCGTCCACGGAACCTTCCCCGCCGACTACGCCAAGAAGGTGCCGGGGGCAGAGGAAGACCCGCGCTTCTACGCCACCGGCATCAGCCTGATCTGCCACCCGGTCAGCCCGCGCGTGCCCGCCGTGCACATGAACACGCGGCTGATCTCGACGACCAAGACCTGGTTCGGCGGCGGCGGCGACCTGACGCCCGTGCTGGATGCGGACCGCCGCGACGACCACCCGGATACCGTCGATTTCCACGCCGCCATGAAGGGCGCCTGCGACGCCTTCGACCCGTCGTGGCACGCCAAATACAAGCAGTGGTGCGACGAGTATTTCTTCCTGCCCCACCGCAACGAGCCGCGCGGCACCGGCGGCATCTTCTACGACCACCACGACAGCGGCGACTGGGAGAAGGACTTCGCCTTCACCCAGATGGTCGGCGAGGCCTTCCTGAAGGTCTATTCAGAGATCGTCGCCCGCCGGATGCACGAGCCCTGGACCGACGCGGAGCGCGAGGAACAGTTGATCCGTCGCGGCCGCTACGTCGAGTTCAACCTGCTCTACGATCGCGGGACCATGTTCGGCCTTAAGACCGGCGGCAATGTCGACGCCATCCTCAGTTCCATGCCGCCCGTGGTGAAGTGGCCCTGATCCGCACGGATCAGGCCGGGACCTGATCCGCCTCCTGCATAACGGCCGCCTCGATCGCCTGGGTCAGGGCGGTCACGGTCAGGGGCTTGGTCAGGTGGCCGTCAGCGCCCGCCGCCCGCCCGGCCTCGACGTGTTCCTGCAGGGCGTTGGCGGTCAGCATCAGCACGGGCGTGCGCGGCGCGTGCGTCGCCCGCTCGTGCTCGCGATTGCGGCGGTGGCGGTCAGGCCGTCCATGACCGGCATCTGCATATCCATCAGCACCAGGTCGAATCCGCCTTGCCTGAAGGCCTCCAGCGCCTCGGCGCCGTTCTCAACGCTGACCAGATCGACCGGCATGGCCTCCAGCATGACCTGAACCACCAAGCGGTTGGCCGGATGGTCATCCGCCAACAGAATCTTCAGGCGCTCATGGCGCGCGATGGGTCGCGCGGCGGGGGCAACAGTCTGGACCTCAGCCTCAAGCGCAGGCGGCAGAGACAGTTCGAACCAGAACCGCGCGCCTCCATCCGTCGGCGATCGCAATCCAGACGCCCGCCCATCAGCCGCACCAGATCGGCCGAAATCGCCAGCCCCAGGCCGCTGCCCCCGAACCGGCGGGTGATCGATCCATCCGCCTGCTGGAAGCGATGGAAGATGCGCTGCTTGAACTCTTCGTCGAAGCCGATGCCTGTATCCGAAACCACGAACAAAGCCCGCCCCTCCGCGGCGCGGCGCGCTTCAAGCCGCACCTGACCGGTTTCGGTGAACTTCACGGCGTTGCTGACCAGGTTGGTCAACACCTGCCGCAGGCGCACCGCGTCACCGATGAAGGCGGCGTCGAGATCGGGGTCCAGCTCCAGCGTGAGCGCGACGTCCTTCTGCATGGCCATCGGCGTCCACAAGGCCATGATCTCCCGCAGCATGACGCCCAGATTGAAGGGCGCCGGGTCCAGCCTGATCTCTCCGGTCTCAACCCGAACCGTGTCGAGAATATCCGACAGCAACCGCTCCAGAGTGACGCCGGACGACCGGATGATGTCGACCAGTTCGCGGTCCTTGGCGCCAGGTCCCGCCGCGACAGCACGTCGGTCATCGCCACGACGCCGTTCAGGGGCGTGCGGATTTCATGGCTCATATTGGCCAGGAATTCGCTCTTGGCCTGATTGGCCTCTTCGGCCCGGCGCTGGGCGGCGCGCAGACGCCGCGACTGGCGCCGCTGCCAGATGACGACGAACAGGGCTGACAGAACAAACAGCAGGCCGATGCCCATGATCCAGTTCTGGCCCCGGATGACCGCGCGCTGAAGCTGGGTGTTGGCGCGCGCGGTCTGGAGCTGGCGACGACGCTCGGCCAACTGTTCCTGCATGTCGCCGGTGACCTGATGGATGCCGGCGCTGAAGCGCTGCGCCGCCTGCACGGCGCGGCGCTGTTCATAGTCGCGCAGCACGTCAAAAGCCTCGGCCGTGCGCCCGGACGCCCTCAGCACTTCCGCTTCCACCAGGCGTTCGCGCGGGTCGACGATACCTTCCGGGGCCAGCTGGCGCAGGCGCTCCAGATCACGCCGGGCGCCTAGGATGTCGCCCGTCCGCGCCCGCGCCACGCCGCGTAGGGGCAGGATGTCGAGCGCCAGGAAGGCCTTGCGGTCGATCAGAGCCTCATGAGGCGCCAGACATTGCAGAATCCTGGCCGATGACTGACGCATATCGGCCACCGCAGCGCACAGGGCGGCGTCATAGGCGTGAATGGCCGGAATGCCCGCCCGTTCAGCCAAGCGGTGGTGCGCCGCATAAAAATGCTCGGCGCGCGCCAGGTCGCCGACCTGCACCGACATCCGCGTCAGATTATACAGGCTGTCGAAATCGGGGCGGGGATAGGCCGGATTGGAGTAGTCGATCTCAAACCGACGAAAGGCCGCAGCGGCGCCGGACACGTCGTTGAGCTTCATCAACCCCATGCCGGTCATTTCCCACACCCCGGCGCGGGCGGTGTTGGCGAAGGGATCATGAACCGGGATTTCAGCTTCGACCCCGGCGAGCAGGCGCAGCCCCTCGCCCACCTGATCCTGATCCATGAGCGACAGCGCGAAGAGCCGCGCGGCGTGCGCCTTGACGAACCAGTCGCCGGTCGTCGCCGCCACGCCCCCCATATCAGCGGCGACGGCCAGGTCGCCCTGGTCATAGCGCGCGGTCAGCCTATTCAGCCGCGCGATCTCAAGATAGCGCCGGTCGTCCGCCGCCCTGGCCTGCGCCTCCAGTCGACCGTTCCACAGGGCCGCCCGCTCAAAATCACCCTGATTCAGAAAGGTCCAAGCGACGTGATACAGGCGATTCCGTCCCTCACGGTCGTTTCGCTTGAGCGCCTGACGGCCAAAAGCCTCAAGGGCGTCGAAGTTCGTGCGCATCGCCCGCTGCTCGACCGCGCGAGCCAGTTCGATCGCCGCCGGAGGCGGCGACGCCTCGGCCTGCATGGGCGGCTCGGCGACGGCGACCGAGGCCGCCGCAACGCCCGCGAGAACGAAGCCCCTGAACAAAACACGGCGCCTCAACATCTTCCTCCCGCCTGACTTGGGCGTGACAGTGGAGGCGAGATATTGAGCAAGGCTTATCGCCCCGCCGCAATCACGCCTTATTTTCCTCTGCGTTCGATACGCCCAGATATTTGCGGATCCAAGCGCCTAGTATCGCCCTGTCGTTGGGCTGTTTCAGGCTGGCCTGCGCCTCGTCCACCAGATGCTCGGCGATCCGCCCGCGCCGTCCTTCGGTCAGGGCTGCGGCGAAGGCGGGGTCAAACTCGGGATGGCACTGAAAGCTGATGGCGTCGTCCCCCCAGGCCACGCCAGCATGGGGCGTGAAGGGGCTGGCCGCGATCACTCGCGCATTGTCCGCCAGTGCGATCACCTGGTCCTGGTGCGAGGCGGGAATAGATAAGGTCGCAGCGGGCGGCTGCATCCATGTCTCGTCGCCGGTGACCTCATAGGCATGAAGCCCGACGCCCCAGCCGCGCCCCGACTTTTCGACCCGCCCGCCGAACGCCTGAGCCATGATCTGATGTCCGAAGCAGATGCCGGCCAGACGCGTCCTGCCCCGCGCATCGCGCAGCCACTGCGCCAGCGGCTCGATCCACGGCAGGTCCTCGTAGACGCCCGCCGCCGAGCCGGTGACGATGACTCCGGCGAAGGCCGCAGGGTCATCCGGCAGTTCGCCCGCCTGAACGTCAAAGCGGCGCGTGGCCACCCCGTCGCCCAGCAGCGCGCGGAACTGATCGACATAGTCGCCGTATCGGGCGGCCAGATCCTCTGGCGGTCGCCCGGTCTCAAGAATGGCGATGACGTTCATGCTCGGTTCTCACTCCCGCAGACGCACGATGAAGGAGGCGTCAGCCCCTGGATTGGGGTAGAAGATCAACCAAGGCAATGGGACGAACCGTCATGACCGCTACCGATGATCCGGTCGTGCTGATCAACATCTTCAAGTGCGACCAGCGCCACCTGGACGAACTGATCGAGCGCCTTGCGGCGCTGGCGAAGGTGCAGTCCGAACTGCCCGGCTTTGTCTCGGCGACCCTGCATCGGGGGCTGAACGGCCGCGTCGCCGCCAATCACGCGGTGTGGGCCAGCGCCACAGACTGGAAGGCCATGACGCGCCACCCCCAGGTCGTCAACGCCATGGGTCCGATCCTGGCCATCGCGACCTTCGAGCCTCACCTCTATGAACCAGGCGAGGTGACGACCGGCTAGCCGGCGCGCCAGATCTCGGCGCGCGCCCCCGCGTCGCCCAGCGCCTGAACCGTCCAGCCGCAGATTTCAGCCGCCGCCGCTTCGGCCCCCGACGGCGCATTGACCACCGTCATCGCGCAGCCGTTCATCTTCATCGGATTGTTGAGCGGCCGCAGACGCGCCTCGGCGACCAGCACCCGCGACAAGCCCGCCTGCTCCAGCCGCCGGATGAAGCCGTCGAACGTCTCCAGATCCTTCAAGGGCGTCCAGATCGCGACGCACGCCGTCGGATCCGCGCGCACCACAGCCGCCGCCGTCTCGGCCGAGCGGACATAGTCGTCAGGCCGCTCGAACGGCGGGTCGATCAGCACCAGCGGACCCTTGACGCCCCTGGCCGCGCGCACCGCCTCTTCATAGCCGTCGCCCGCCTGTCCCTGCGCGTTCGGCCACGCGGAGAGCGCCTCATTGAGCAGGGCCTCAATCGGCGGATTCAACTCAAAGCCGCGATAGGAATCCTCGGCCCGCAACGCCCGCGCCGTCAGCACCGGCGAGCCCGGATAGAACCGCACGCCGCCTTGAGGATTCAACGCGGCCACTTCAGCGGCCAGCGCCTCGATCAACGGAGGCCGCGCTTCGGCGGTCATCAGCCGCGCCACCCCGGCCTCGGCCTCGCGCGAACGCTGGGCGTCTCCCGACAGATCATAGAGGCCCGCCCCCGCGTGGGTGTCGAGCACCGTCACCGGCCCCCTGCTCTGGCGATCCTTCAGCAGCCACAGCACCAGGGCGTGCTTGACCAGGTCGGCGAAGTTTCCGGCGTGAAAGCTGTGACGATAATTCATGCCGCTCCGTCCCTCGCCCGCGCCCTCAGGTCAAGCCATCGGCGCCCCGGTGAAGGAACCGCGCGACGCCGCCGCCGTTGCGATATGCCGCTTGAGAAGAGCCACGATGATCGAACGCCCGGCCCCGCCCGACGACGACCACGCCCCCGCGACGCCGCCCGGGCCCTCCTGGCCGTTGGCGGACGACATGGGCGCGGCAGAGTGAAGGTTGGCGCGTGACGCCTCCCTATCCCGCCCCGCCCAAAGGGTTGACCTGGTGCAATGACGACAGCCCCGGCCTGACGCGCCGTCGCTCCGGTCGCGGCTTCTGCTATCGGGATGCGGACGGCGACCTGATCCGGGACGCCGCCACGCTGGACCGTATCCGCAGCCTGGCCATCCCGCCGGCCTGGACCGATGTCTGGATCTGTCCGCGCGCCACCGGCCATATTCAGGCGACGGGGCGCGATGCGCGCGGGCGCAAGCAGTACCGCTATCATCCCGACTGGACGGCCCATGCCGCAGAGAACAAGTTCGAGCGCCTGCCCGCCTTCGCTCGCGCCCTGCCCCGTCTGCGCAAGCGCGTCGAGGACGATCTGTCCCGGCGCGGCCCGTGCCGGGAAAAGGTGTTGGCCACCGCCGTGCGCCTGCTTGAGATCACCCTGATCCGTGTCGGCAACGCCCAGTATGCGCGCCAGAACCGCTCCTATGGCCTAACCACCCTCAGCAAGCGGCACCTCGAAATGGACGGCGCCGCCCTGACCTTCGCCTTTCGCGGCAAGAGCGGGATCGAACACAGCGTCAGCCTCCGCGATAGGCGCCTGGCCACGGTCGTCCGGGCGCTGCGCGACCTGCCCGGCCAACAGCTGTTCAAGTACCGCGATGCGGACGGCGCCCTGCATCCCGTCACCTCGGACGAGGTCAACGCCTATATCCGCGAGGCAGCGGGAGAGGAGTTTTCAGCCAAGGACTTCCGCACCTGGGCCGGCACGGTGTCCGCCGCCCGCGCCCTGCGCGACGCCGAGGCCCCGACCTCGGCGGCCGACGCCAAACGCAAGGTCACGATCTGCATCAAGGCTGTGGCGGGTCTGCTGGGCAATACGCCGACCGTCTGCCGCTCGTCCTACGTCCACCCGGCGGTCGTCGCCCTGTTCGAACAGGGTCGGCTGGCGCAAAGCCTGCCGAAGTCAGAAGCGGCCTCTTTCGAGACCGCCCTGATCAAGCTGCTGGCGGCCTGAACCAGGCCGCCCCGCTTCAGTCGGCCCAGTTCAGGACGACCTTGCCGGACTGGCCCGACTTCATAGCCTCAAAGCCGGCCTCGAAGTCCTGGTATGGCATCTGGTGGGTGATCAGCGGGGTCAGGTCCAGACCGGCCTTCAGCAGGCCCAGCATCTTGCGCCAAGTGGTGAACATCTCACGCCCATAGACGCCCTTGATGGTCAGGGCCTTCAGGATGATCGTGCCCCAGTCCGTCTCCATCGGCTTGGACGGAATGCCCAGCATGGCCATGCCGCCGCCCATGATCAGGGTGTCGACGCACTGTTTGAAGGCGATGGGCGAGCCCGACATCTCCAGCGCCACGTCGAAGCCGACCTTCAGGCCCAGCTCGTGCATGACGTCGCGCAGATCTTCCTTGGTCGTGTTCACCGTGCGCACGCCCGGCGCGACCTTTTGCGCAAGTTCCAGGCGGAAGTCATTGATGTCCGTCAGAACTACCGTGCGCGCGCCGGCATGACGCGCCACAGCCGCCGCCATCATGCCGATCGGACCGGCCCCGGTGACGATCACATCCTCGCCCAGCAAGTCGAACTGCTGCGCCGTGTGCACGGCGTTCCCGAACGGGTCCAGGATCGAGCCGATCTCATAGGGCACGTCGTCCGGCAGTTCGATGACGTTGAACGCCGGGGCCACCACATATTCGGCGAAGGCGCCTTGACGGTTCACGCCGATGCCGCGCGTGTCGGGGTCGAGGTGAAAGTGACCGGCCCGGGCCGCCTCGGAGTTCAGGTCGATGACGTGCCCCTCGGCCGAGACGCGCTGGCCCACCTTCAGGCGGCGGTCCACGTCCTTGCCGATGGCGACGATCTCGCCCGAGAATTCATGGCCGGTGATCATCGGCACGGGCACGTTCTTCTGAGACCATTCGTCCCAGTTCCAGATGTGAATGTCAGTGCCGCAGACAGCGGTGCGGTGCACCTTGATCAGCACGTCCTCGTCGCCCGCGACGGGGATGGGGGCGTCGATCAGCTCCAGCCCTTCGGCCGGTTTCGTCTTGGCCAGGGCCTTCATGGTGTCGGTCATGGTGGGTGCTCCCGTTGCTCGGCTTCAGCCGCTAGGCCGCCTTGGCGCCGACCGCAAGCGGTCGAGTGCGAAAAGCATCAACGGCGACGATCCACGAGCACCCAGGATAACAACAGTCGAGCCTAGCTGTCAGACATGCCGTGAATCAGCTAGCTATGACGATCTTACACGCCGATCTCCTATCCGGCGGACCCGTCCACAAGGATCAGTTCGTCGCCCATGCCGCGTTTCCTCAAGTCGCCTGCCGTTCAATATCTGGGCCTGTTCGCCCTGTTGGCCCTCGCCCTGTTCAGCGCCCTGGCGACGCCCTGGGCCGAGAGGCTTTTCGTCCAGCCCTTCACCCAGCTGCTGGTGGATATCTGCGCCGCCGTGCTTCAGCCGTTCGACGGGCGCGTTCAGGCGCAGGGCGACATCCTGCGCTTCAGCGACGGACGCGGCGCCGTTCAGGTGCTGGCCGGCTGCAATGCGGTCGAGGTCTGCGCCCTGCTGACCGCCGCCATCCTGGCCTTTCCGGGACGGCTGCGCGACGGGGTGATCGGCGCCGTCGTGGGGGTGGGCGCGCTGCAGTTGGTGAACCTGCTGCGGATCATCAGCCTGCTCTATCTCTCGCGCGGGTCGGAATCGCTGTTCGAGTTCTTCCACCACTACGTCTGGGACGCGATGATCGGCCTTGAGGGGCTGCTGGTCTTCTTCTTCTGGACGCGCTGGCAGGGACGTCAGCCGGCCAAGGCCGCCGCCGAGGAGACTGTCTGATGACCGGCTGGCTGCAAACCCTCGGCCCGCACGCCGGAAGAGGCCGCACGTCGTCGCTTCGGCCTGTGGTCGCTGGTGATGTTCCTGCTGCTGCTGCCGCCCTGGTGGCTGTGGGGCGCGGACCTGGCCACGGCTGCGCTGCGGCCGCTGGCGAGTTTGGTCTTCCCGATCTTCGGCCTGTCGGGCGAGATCATCACCCGCGCCGATGGCGGGTGGGGCGTCGGCACGCGCCTGACCTCGGACGGCGCGCCGGTGGTTTATGAGGTGGCCCATACGGCCATCCGCCGACTGCTGCTAGGCGTTCCGCTGGCCGTCGCCTTCCTGACGGCGCCCCGCGCACTGATCGTCCGCTGAGAGCGGCTCTGATCGCGGCGGCGGTTCTGACCGCGCTGTTCCTGCTGTCGCTGGTCTGCCTGATCTGGGGCGAGCTGGCGGCGCAGCTGAACCCCGAACTGGCGCCCGCAGCGCTGGCGCGCTGTCCTCGCTGGATCAGCCGCCGCTGCATCCGATCGCGGCCCAGGTCGCCATCGTCGGCCGCTATATCGGCATGTCGGTAGCGCCGCTGATCGCCGCCATCCTGCTGTGGGCGGCGCTCAATCCAACAGGCCGGTCGGTGGTCATGGCCGACGACAGCCTGAAGGACTGAACCGGCTCCGCCCGCTTGCGGGGGTCAGATGACCCCCAGCTCCCTGCCCGCCTGGGTGAAGGCGGCGACGGCGGCGTCGATCTGCTCGAAGGTATGGGCGGCCGACATCTGGGTGCGGATGCGGGCCTGACCGCGCGGCACCACGGGGAAGCTAAAGCCGATGACGTAGACGCCCAGTTCCAGCAGGCGCGCCGCCATGTCCTGCGCCAGCTTGGCGTCGCCCAGCATGACCGGGATGATCGGGTGCTCGCCCGGCAGCAGGTCGAAACCGGCCTGCGCCATCGCCGAGCGGAAGCGCGCGGCGTTGGCGAACAGTTGAGTCCGCAGCTTGTCGCCTTCCTCGCCCGCAGCGATGCGGATGGCCTCCAGCGACGAGCCGCACACGGCGGGCGCCAGCGCGTTGGAGAAGAGGTAGGGCCGCGCGCGCTGCTTCAGCAGCTCCACCACGTTCTTGCGGGCGCAGATGAAGCCGCCCATGGCGCCGCCCAGGGCCTTGCCGAAGGTGCCGGTGACGAAGTCGACCTCGACGCCGCAATGCGCAAACGAGCCCTTGCCCTTGTCGCCCAGGAAGCCGGTCGCGTGGCAGTCGTCGACCATGATCAGGGCCTGATACTGGTCGGCCAGGGCGCGGATCTGGTCGATCTTGCCGATGTAGCCGTCCATCGAGAAGGCGCCGTCGGTGGCGATGATGATGTTGCGGCGCCGGCGGCCCGCGCCTCCTTCAGCTTGGCCTCCAGATCGGCCATGTCGGAGTTGGCGAAGCGGTAGCGCTGAGCCTTCGACAGGCGCACGCCGTCGATGATCGAGGCATGGTTCAGGCTGTCCGAGACGATGGCGTCCTCGGCCCCGAACAGAGGCTCAAAGATGCCGCCATTGGCGTCGAAGGCGGCGGCGAACAGGATGGCGTCCTCAAAGCCGAGGTAGTCGGCGATGGCGCGCTCCAGCTCCTTGTGGATCTCCAGCGTGCCGCAGATGAAGCGCACCGAGGCCGTGCCCGCGCCCCACTTCTCCTGCGCCTTGATCCCGGCCTGGGTGACGCGCTCGTCGCCGGCCAGGCCCAGATAGTTGTTGGCGCAGAAGTTCAGCACGTCGCGGCCGTTGACGGAGATCACCGGCCCTTGGCGCGAGGCGATCACGCGCTCGGGCTTGGTCAGCCCCTGAGCGTCGATATCAGCCAGCTCGGCGGAAACACGGTCGTAGAATGCCTGGTTCATATTCTGGGTCATGCTTGCTCCGCTACGCTGAATCTCGGCAGGTTTGAACCCCTAGCCTGCGGCGGGCCCAGGCGCCTGAGCCGAAGCCTCGGCCACGGGGCGCAGAGGGCTGACCTCAACCTGCCCGCCGCACGGCGTGAAGGCCAGCGGCAGGGCGATGGCCGTGGCCGCCCCCGGCGCCGTGACCCGCACCGTCTTGGCCGAGGGACAGGCCGTCTCGCCCTTGTCCTCATGCGGGATGACGGTCCAGGCCAGATCGAACCAGGCGGCCTGTTGCGGACGGATTTCGACCGGCGTCGGCGCGCGCCCCTGCGCGAAATAGTTGCCCGGCGTCTGCACCGCCCGAACGCCCGTCAGCAGCCTGCCGTCGCCGTCCAGCAGGCTTACGGACGGATAGCCCGTGACCGTGCAGGCGGTCGCGCCTGTATTCCTCAGCGCCAGAGTGGTCACGCGATGGCCCATGCCCGCATCGCCGCCCTCGACCGCCAGACGCAGGGTCTCGGCGGCGCAGGGCGCGCGGGCGGGCGGCGGCGCCACCGCGGCGACCGGGCGGCTGCAGCGTTCGATGATGAGGCCGCCCGCCTGATCCCCCTGCCCTGCGGTCTGGCCCATACGGCTCAGCGTGCCGCTCTCCGTCTCGCCGCGGCTGGCCGTCCACCACTCCAGCCCCTGCCCGGCATAGCGGGCGCCGCTGGCCGAAACGACATTGGTCAGAGCATAGTCCTTGCCGTCGTAGGAGACGCGGGCGGTCTGGGCGTCGGGATAGGCCACCACGACCGTCCTGCCGCTTTCGCAGGCATAGCCGACGGCGGCCGCGTCCTGGCTCGCCGGAGCCTCGATCGGCGAGGTCGGCTCAGCCGGCCTCTCCTGCGAACAACCGGCGGCCAGAATGCCCAGCCCGGCTGTGACGGCGATGGTCTGGAACCCGGCGGATCTGGTCATGGCGGCCCCCTTGAAACAGCGACCCTGCTGCAACGTCGGGGGCTTGTGAAGGCTCCGGCGGGATGAAATCGTCGCGAAGGGCGGTTGCGTAATGATATACTATAACATATCAAGCCTCCCATCATTGTAACGGGGATGCGTGATCATGCGTTTTCAGACCTTCCTACTGACCGCCGCGAGCGCGGCCGCCCTGGCCAGCCTGGGCGCCGCTGCGCCCGCCTTCGCCGAGGATACGCTTCAACGTCAGTCGCAGGCCGATCCGCATGATCACGCCCCCACCGCCGCCGACGCCTATGAGGTGGACGAGGTCGTGGTGCGCGCCCTGCCCCTGGGCCGCGCGGGCGACGACGTGGGCTCGCACGTCGCCCTGCTGAGCGGCGACAACCTGGTCCACCGGCGCCAGTCAACGCTGGGCGACACCCTGAACAGCATTCCCGGCGTCAACTCCGACACCTTCGGCGGCGGGGCCAGCCGCCCGGTGGTGCGCGGCCAGACCTCGCCGCGCGTCAAGGTGCTGAGCGAGGGCGCGGGCCTGATGGACGCCTCTGAAGTCTCGCCCGACCACGCCGTCAGCGGCGAGCCGCTGCTGCTGGAAGGCGTCGAGATCCTGCGTGGCCCGGCGGCCCTGCTTTACGGCGGCGGCGCCATCGGCGGCGCGGTGAACCTGCTGGACAAGAAGATCCCGACCCGCGTCCCGGCCAACGGCGGCGAGGGCGTGGCCGAATACCGTCGCGGCTCGGTCGACAATGAGGAAGCCGGCGTGGTCGGCATGACGGTCGGGGCTGGAAACTTCGCCCTGCGCGTCGAAGCGGCGGCGCGCAAATCGGACGACTACAAGGTTCCCGGCTGGGACGAGCCGCGCCTGGACGGCTCCTACAACGAGACCTCGACGGCGACTCTGGGCGGCTCCTGGATCGGCTCGCGCGGCTACCTGGGCGCGGCCTTCACCGAACAGACCAGCCGCTATGGCCTGTCCGGACACACCCACGAGTACGAGGGCTGCCACCCGCACGGCGACCACCTGCACTGCGGCGGCGGTCACGACCACGGTCACGACGACGATCATGGCCACGGCGACGACGATCACGGCCATGAGCATGAAGGCGACCACGACCACGCCGCCCCCGAAGTCCGCCTGAAGAGCCGCCGGGTCGATCTGCGCGGCGAACTGCGCGATCCGCTGCCGGGCATCGAGAACGTGCGCCTGCGCGCCGGCTACACCGACTATGAGCACAGCGAGCTGGAAGAAGGCGTCGTCGCCACCACCTTCACCAACAAGGGCTATGACGGTCGGATCGAGGCCCAGCATCGCGAGATCGCCGGCGTCCGCGGCGTGGTCGGCCTGCAACTGAGCAAGAGCGACTTCGCCGCCGTCGGGGACGAAAGCTATCTGGCGCCCAGCACGACCAAGAACACCGGCCTGTTCGTGATGGAGGAATACGAGATCGGCCTGTGGCACCTGGAAGGCGCGCTGCGTCAGGAATGGCAGGAGGCCTCGGCCGTCGGCCTGCCCGACGTCGAGCACAAGCCCTTCTCCATCTCCGGCTCGGCCGTGTGGCACTTCACCCCCGGCTGGTCCGGCGCCGTATCGCTGTCGCGTTCGCAGCGCGCGCCCTCGGCCCAGGAGCTCTATGCCGACGGCGTCCACCTGGCGACCAACACCTATGAGATCGGCGATTCCGATCTGAGCGTCGAGACGGCCAACTCGATCGAGCTGACCCTGCGCAAGACCGAAGGCTCCCTGACCGGCTCGGTCAGCGCCTATCACTATGTCTATGATGACTACATCTTCGCGCGGACGCTGGATCAGTACGAGGACTTCCGCCTGATCCGCTACAGCCAGGCCGATGCGACCTTCACCGGCATCGAAGGCGAGCTGACGCAACAGTTCACGCCATGGCTGTCGGGCACGGTCTTCGGCGACTACGTCCAGGGCGAGCTGAAGGGCGACGGCGGGAACCTGCCGCGATCCCGGCGGCGCGGGCGGGCGTGCGTCTGGCCGCCTTCCAGGGACCGTGGTCGGGCGACGTCGAATACAGCCGCACCTTCAAACAGACCGACATCGCCGCTTTCGAGACCGAGACGCCGGGCTACGACATGGTCAACGCCACGATCGCCTATGACGTGGATCTGGGGCCTGTCCGATCGCAGATTTTCCTGCGCGGGACCAATCTGCTGGACGAGACGGCCTTCAACCACGCCTCCTTCCTGGCCGAGACGGCGCCCCTGCGCGGGCGCAACCTGACGGTCGGCCTGCGCGCTCGCTTCTGAGCCTTTTCGCCACCGCAAAAAACAGGGGACGGGATCCGACGGATTCCGTCCCTTCGTCCGTTGGACCCATGTCGGTTCGGACGGGACTAAGCCTCTTATTACAGGAGTTTAATCCCAGAGTGCGATTGCGCCCATTTTCGGCGCACATCGTTCTCTACCTGGGCCGATGCGGTGGATGAGACAGGGCGTCCGCCGCGAACGTGCCTATTTCCCGGTTGCCTTTAGGACTCGACATGTCGCCAGTCGCTTTGCTGTTCGCCCTCGCCTCCCTGTCTCCTGCCGACACGGCGGCGGCGTCCTCCTCCCCGCCCAGGCTGCGCCCGCCCAGACCGCAACCCCTGTGCCGCAGGAGGAGATCGACGACGACGCCTATGACCTGGGCACGCTGGAGGTGGTGACGACCGCCCGGCGCGGCGCGGCCTTGGGCGATTACGAGCCGGAACTGGTCCTCGACGAAGAACAGATCAAGGCCTACGGCGCCAGCAGCATTCAGGAGCTGATGACCCTGCTGGAGCCGGTGACGCGCAGTTCGCGCGGCGGTTCGCCGGTCTTCCTGGTCAATGGCCGCCGCATCTCGGGCTTCCGTGAAATTCGCGGCATTCCGCCCGAGGCGATTGAGCGCACCGAAATCCTGCCCGAGGAAACCGCCCTGTCTTACGGCTACAGCGCCGACCAACGGGTGGTGAACTTCGTGCTCAAGGCCGATTTCCGCTCTCTGACGACGCAGGCCAGCGTGCGCCGGCCCGATCAGGGCGGCCGCACCTCGACCCAGATCGACAACAACGTCCTGCGTATCGCCGGCAAACAGCGCTGGACGCTGGACCTCGGCTATCAGAACGACAGCCCCCTGTTCGAGACCGAGCGCAACATCCGCCGCGACGGCGTTCCCTATGACCTGATGGGCAATATCACGGCGCCCGGCGGCGGCGAGATCGATCCCGCCCTGTCGGCCCTGCTGGGCCAGAGGGTGACGACCGCTTCGGTCGGCGCGGGCGCAGGCGGCGGCGCCGATCTGGGCGACTTCGGCGTCGGGCCGCGCACCGACGACCTGACCGCCTATCGCACCTTGTCGCCCAAGCGCGAGAACAGCTCCATCACCGGCTCGCTGGTGCGTGACCTGAACCAGACCATGTCCCTGACGCTCAGCGGGGAGCTGTCCGATACGACCAGCTTCTCCTATCTGGGCCTGCCGGGCCTCAGCCTCGCCCTGCCCTCGACCAGCCCCTATTCGCCCTTCGCCAGCGATGTGCTGCTGCACCGCTATGTCGATGCGCCGGGCGCCTTGGGACGGAGCAGCGACACCCTGTCGGGTCAGCTGGGATTCCTGGTCGACGGCTATCTGGGCGACTGGCGCTGGACGGTGAACGGCGGCTATGACCGCGCCGAGACCAAGACCCGCACCGGACGCGGCCTCAATGACGACGCGCTTCAGGCCGGCGTGACGGCGGGGGTCATCGACCCCTTCGGCGACCTGGGCCAGTTGCCGACCAATCCGTTCGACACCGCTCGCTCCGTCTCCAGCAAGTCCAGCATCGAAGGCGTCATCAACGGCACGGCCTGGGAAGGTCCGGCCGGTTCCCTGACCTCGACCTTCAAGCTCGGCTTCGACAGCCAGTCGCTGGATTCCGAGACCCTGCGCTTCTCCGAACAGGAACAGGCCAGCGTCTTCTCCGAACGCTCCCTTTCGCGTGACCGCGCCAGCGCCTCGGGCAACTTCAACATGCCCATCGCCAGCCGCGACCGCGAAGTGCTGGGCGCCCTGGGCAATCTGTCGGCCAATCTGAACCTGGCCTATGAGGACCTGTCCGACTTCGGCGGCCTTTCGGCCTATACGTTCGGGCTGAACTGGTCGCCGTGGGAGCCGCTCAACTTCAACGCCAGCTGGGCCGACGAGCAGAAGGCCCCGTCGATGTCGCAGCTGAACGACCCGACGCTGTCGACGCCGAACGTGCCGGTCTATGACTTCGCAACCGGCCAGTCCGTCACCATCACCCGGATCGAGGGCGGCAATCCCAACCTGTCCGAAGAGACCAAGCGCGTCCTGAAGTTCGGCGTCAACCTGACCCCGTTGAAGGACAAGGACCTGCGGTTCACGGCCAACTACACCCGCACAGAAACCGAAGGCTCCATCGCCTCCTTCCCGACCATCACGCCGGAGCTGGAGGCCGCCCTGCCCGAGCGCTTTACCCGCGATCTGGACGGCAATCTGCTGTCGATCGATGCCCGGCCGCTGAACTTCCAGAAGGCCGAGCAGCAGGAAATCCGTTGGGGCCTGAACTTCTCCACCGCCTTCGGCAAGCCGGACCCGGCGGCCATGGCCCGGATGAACGCACGCAGCGGCGGCGGTCCCCGGGGACCGGGCGGTCCCGGAGGCGGAAGCGGCGGCCGCAGCGGCGGCGCGCCGACCGTCATGCGGGTCGAGGGCGGTCGCCCGCCCGGCGGGTCTCCCGGCGCGGGCGGCCCTCCTCCGGCGGGAGCAATGCGGATGCAGGTCGGGGGCCGGGAGGCCCCGGCGGTCGTGGTCGCGGCGGCGGCATGATGCCCGGCCAGGGCCGGTTCAACATCTCGCTGTATCACACCTATCGCATCCAGGATGAGATCACGATCCGCGACGGCCTGCCGGTGCTCGACCTGCTGGACGGCGCCGCCATTGGCGCGCGCGGCGGCCAGTCCCGCAACGAAGTCCAGTTGCAGATGGGCGTCTTCAAGAGCGGCATGGGCGGCTTCCTGAACGCCAACTGGAAGGAATCCACCCGCATCAACGGCGGCGCCTCGCCCGACGACGACCTCAGCTTCTCGGACCTGACGACGGTGAACCTGAACCTGTTCGCCGACCTGTCGTCGCGCGAAAACCTGGTCTCGCGCTATCCGTGGCTGAAGGGGACGCGCGTCAGCCTTGGCGTCGAGAATATCTTCGACCAGCGGCTGGACGTGCGCGACGGCCTGGGCGAGACGCCGCTGTCATATCAGCCCGACTACCTCGACCCGCTGGGCCGGACCTTCCGCGTCAGCCTGCGGAAGATTTTGTACTGAGCCTTGTCCTCACCCACCGTCATCCTCGGACTTGATCCGAGGATCGAGGGGCTCTTCCTGTCCGCCGTCCCGCAGGCGGATAGCCCGATCCTCGGATCAAGTCCGAGGATGACGGCGGAGTAGGCATCAAGAAAAAGCCCGGTCTCGCGACCGGGCCTTTTGCTCGCATCGGTTTACAAAACCGAAGCTCAGTGCGCCTCTTTCGGCGTCTCCATCAGTTCGACCAGCACCCCGCCCATCTCCTTAGGGTGCAGGAAGACCACCGGCGTGCCGTGTGCGCCGATGCGAGGCTCGCCGGTGCCGAGGATGGTCACGCCCTTGGCGCGCATCCCGGCGATAGCCGCGTGGATGTCCGCCACCTCGAAGCAGACATGGTGCTGGCCGCCCTTGGGGTTCTTGGCCAGGAAGCCGGTGATCGGGCTGGTCTCGTCGTAGGGCTCGATCAGTTCGACCTGGGCCGTGGGTGTGTCGATGAAGCAGACCTTCACCCCTGGGCCGGCAGGTCGAACGGCTCGCCGATCTTCGTCGCGCCCAGGATGTCGCGGTACAGTTTGATCGACTCGGCGATGGAAGGCGTGGCGACGCCGACGTGGTTGAGAGCGCCGATCATTATTTCTTCTCCGCAGGCGCGGGCTGGGCATAGCCCAGGCGCTGGTTCAGCTTTTCGATCAGGTCCACAGCCGTCTCGGCGATGACCGAGCCGGGCGGATAGACGGCGGCCGCGCCCATATCGAGCAGAGGCTGCACGTCCGACGGCGGAATGACGCCGCCGACCACGATCATGATGTCCTCGCGCCCCAGCTTAGCCAGTTCGGCCTTGAGTTCGGGCACCAGCGTCAGGTGCCCCGCCGCCAGCGACGAGGCGCCGACCGCATGGACGTTCTTCTCGACCGCATCGCGCGCGGCCTCGGCGGGCGTCTGGAACAGCGCCCCCGCCGTGACGTCGAAGCCGATGTCGCCGTAGCCGGTGGCGACGACCTTCTGGCCCCGGTCGTGCCCGTCCTGGCCCAGCTTGGCGATCAGGATGCGCGGCGGGCCGCCGTCGTTCTCGACAAAGGCCGCGACCATCGAGCGGGCGCGGGCGACTTTGGGATCGTTCCCGGCCTCCTTGGCGTAGACGCCCGACACCGTCTTCACGGTAGCGATGTGGCGGCCGAAGGCGGCCTCGAGCGCGTCGGAGATTTCGCCGACGGTGGCCTTGGCGCGGGCCGCCCGCACCGCCAGCTCCATCAGGTTGGCGTTCCCGCGCGCGCCCTCGGTCAGGGCGTCCAGCGCACCTTGCGTCGCCGCCTCGTCGCGCTCGGCCTTCAGCCGTTGCAGCTTCTCGATCTGGCGAGCGCGCACTTCGGCGTTGTCGACCTTCAGCATCGGAATGTCGTCGACCACGGGGTTCAGATATTTGTTCACCCCCACGACCGTCTGCTGGCCGGTGTCGATGCGGGCCTGGGTCTTGGCGGCGGACTCTTCGATCCGCAGCTTGGGGATGCCCGCCTCAATGGCCTTGGCCATGCCGCCATAGGCCTCGACCTCCTCCATCAGGGCGCGGGCCTTGGTCGCCAGCTCCTGGGTCAGGCGCTCGACGTAGAAGCTGCCGCCCCACGGGTCGATGACGCGGGTCAGGCCCGTCTCGGCCTGCGCCAGAATCTGGGTGTTGCGCGCGATCCGGGCGGAGAAGTCGGTCGGCAGGGCCAGCGCCTCGTCAAGCGCATTGGTGTGCAGGCTCTGCGTCTGGCCGCCCGCCGCCGCCATGCACTCGACCATGGTGCGGGGCACATTGTTGAACACGTCCTGCGCCGCCAGCGACCAGCCCGAGGTCTGGCAGTGGGTCCGCAAGCTGAGCGACTTCGGATTGACGCCGCCTTCGCGCTTCACCGCCTCGGCCCACAGCAGGCGACCGGCGCGCATCTTGGCCACCTCCATGAAGTAGTTCATGCCGATGGCCCAGAAGAAGCTCAGGCGCGGCGCGAAGCGGTCGATCTCCATGCCCGCCGCCTTGCCCGCGCGCAGGTATTCGATCCCGTCCGACAGGGTATAGGCCAGCTCGATGTCCGCGGACGCCCCCGCCTCCTGCATGTGATAGCCGGAGATGGAGATGGAGTTGAACTTGGGCGTTTCCTTCGCCGTCCACTCGAAGATGTCGGCGATGATCCGCATCGAGGGCGCGGGCGGATAGATGTAGGTGTTGCGGACCATGAACTCCTTCAGAATGTCGTTCTGAATGGTCCCGGTCAGCTTGGCGTGATCGACGCCCTGCTCCTCGCCCGCCACGACGTAGAGCGCCAGGATCGGCAGCACCGCCCCGTTCATCGTCATGGACACCGACATCTGGTCCAGCGGAATGCCGTCGAACAGGGTCCGCATGTCCAGAATGCTGTCGATGGCCACGCCCGCCATGCCGACGTCGCCCTTCACCCGCGGGTGGTCCAGATCATAGCCCCGGTGGGTGGCCAGATCGAAGGCGACCGACAGGCCCTTCTGACCGGCGGCCAGGTTGCGGCGATAGAAGGCGTTGGACTCCTCGGCGGTCGAGAAGCCCGCATACTGGCGGATGGTCCACGGCGCGCCCGCATACATGGTCGGATAGGGCCCGCGCACGAAGGGAGCGAAGCCAGGCAGGCCGTGGATGAAGTCCAACCCCTGGACGGCCCCGGGGCCGTAGGCGGTCTCGACCGTCAGACCTTCGGGCGTGGTCCACGGCGCGCGCTCAGGCCCGGCGCCGGTGGCGTCGAGGTCGAGGGCGATCTTGGAGAAGTCAGGGAAACTCATTGGGCGGCCTCCTCGAAGGCGGCGGCGAAGCGGACAGGCGACAAGGCCTCGAACGCCCCGATGACGGCAGGCGCGGCGGGCGCAGGCGTCACGTGCGCGGGGCGCACATCCGGGTCGACGAATTTGGTGACGCCGACGATCTGAGCAGCGCCGTCCCGATACGCCTTCTCAGCCATGTCGCGGGCGCGAGCGATGCGGGGCTGGATCACCCCGCCCTCCAGACAGGCGATGACGCCGCCTTCGGCTTCATAGACCTGAAACTCGGCCCAGGCGGCCTCGGCCAGTTCGCGGGTGCGCGCGTCCAGATACCAGGAGCCGCTGGCCGGATCGTCCACGCGGCCCAGGTTGGACTCCTCCATCAGGATCAACTGGGTGTTGCGCGCCTGACGCCGGGCGAAGTCGTCCGGCAGGCCGGCCGCGCGGGTGAAGCTGTCCAGCACCACCGCATCGGCCCCGCCCACGGCCCCGGCGAACCCGGCCGCCGTCAGACGCAGCATGTTCGGCCACGGATCGCGCGCCGACAGCATCCGCCGCGACGAGCGCGCTTCGATCTTTGCTTGAACTTCAACGCCAAAGGCCTTGGAAAAGCTGGCCCAGATCAGGCGCAGGGCGCGGATTTTCGCCAGAGAGTCAAAATAGGCCTGATCCACGGCGACGCCCAGAACCACGCCCTTCAGCGCCGCCTCGACCGACAGATCTGCCTCGACGGCGGCCTTCACATAGGCCACGGCCGACGACGCGGCGAAGGCCAGTTCCTGCGCGATGGAGCCGCCCGCCTCATGCGCCACGCGGCCCGAGGCCATGAACAGCGTCGCCTCGGGATAGGTCGCCGCGTGGGTCGCCGCCGCGTTGGTCGTCTCGCCCATGATCGCCGCGAAACCGCCCGGCGCCCCGCCTGCCTCGGCATAGGCCGAGATCGGGTCGAGGTGGAAGGCCAGCTTGGCGCGGGGCGAGCCCTTGGCGGCCGCCGACAGGGCCTCCGCCGCCTTCACGCCGTCGAACCCCGCGTCCAGCGCCACCGGCGCCAGCTCCAGCGCCACCCCGTCCAGCGCGCGAGCCAATCGGCCTGCGTCCGCCGCGACCGGCCCGGCGATCAGGACGGAGGCCGCCCCGTTCTCCAGATCGGTCAGGATGGCGCGGTTCAGGGCGTCCGCGTCCTCGCCCTCATTCAGCGCCCGCACGTCCCACGCCCGGCCTTCGGAATCCGAGGGCCGGGGCGCGAACACCGGCTCGCCGCCATTCGCCGCCCCATACAGCGGCTTCGTCGCCAGATGGTCCGCATCCAGATGGATGAGGCTCTCCAGCGGACGCTCCTTCAGCGCCTTGACGGCGGCTTCGCGCCACTCCAGCGGGGTCGGGACGGCGAACTCGGTCATTTACTCGAACTCCACCAGCACGTCGTCGGCGGCGACCGGATCGCCGGCCTTGGCCTTGACCGCCTTCACCTTGCCGTCGCGCTCGGCCTTGAGGATGTTCTGCATCTTCATAGCCTCGATGATGGCGACCGTCTCGCCGGACTTGACCTCCTGGCCCTCGGCCACGGGGATGTCGACCACCAGACCCGGCATCGGCGACAGCACCAGTTTGGAGGTGTCCGCCGCCTGCTTCTCGGGCAGCAGGGCGTAGAGATGCGCCACGTCGGGGCGCAGCACGCGCACCCGCGCCTTGGCCGCGCGGTGGCGGATGTCGAAGCCGTCGGCGGCGCGCCTCACCTCGGCGGTGAAGGCGTCCTCGTCCAGCACCGCCTTGAACAGCGACAGGCCCGGACGCCAGTCGATCTCGGACAGGGAGACCTCTTCGCCGTCGATGGCGACGATCAGGTCTTCGGCCTCGTCATAGCCGACCTCGACCTCATAGGCCGTCTTGTCGACCAGGACGGTCCAGTCGGTGCGCTCGCTGGGATCGCCGTCCTGTTCGGCGATGACCTCGTTCATGGCCACAGCCGAGGCGATCAGGATCTTCACCTGCTCGGGGCTCGGCGCCAGGCCGTGGAAGCCCTCGGGGAACTCGTCCTTGATGTAGCTGGTCGACAGCTGGCCGGACTGGAAGCGTTCCTGATCCATGACGGCGGCCAGGAAGGGCACATTGTGGCCCAGCCCCGCTAGATGGGTGTCCTCCAGCGCGCGGGCCATGCCGCGCACGGCGTCGTCGCGCGTCTCGCCCCAGGCGCACAGCTTGGCGATCATGGGGTCGTAGAACATGCTGATCTCGTCGCCCTCGCGGACGCCGGAATCGTTGCGGACCGTATAGTCGCCCTGATCGCCCTCTTCCGGCTGCTCATAGCGCACCAGACGGCCGATCGACGGCAGGAAGCCGCGATAGGGGTCTTCGGCGTAGATGCGGCTCTCGATGGCCCAGCCGTTGATCGACAGGTCGTCCTGCTTGATCGCCAGCTGTTCGCCCCAGGCCGAGCGGATCATCTGCTCGACCAGATCGACGCCGGTGATCAGCTCCGTCACCGGATGCTCGACCTGCAGACGGGTGTTCATCTCCAGGAAGAAGAAGGACTTGTCCTGACCGGCGACGAACTCGACCGTGCCCGCCGAGTCATAGTTCACCGCCTTGGCCAGGGCGACGGCCTGCGCCCCCATGGCTGCGCGGGTCGCCTCGTCCAGCAGGGGCGACGGCGCCTCTTCGATGACCTTCTGGTTGCGGCGCTGGATCGAGCATTCACGCTCGAACAGGTGGATGACGTTGCCGTGCTTGTCGCCCAGCACCTGAATCTCGATGTGGCGCGGGTCGACGATGAACTTCTCAAGGAAGACGCGGTCGTCGCCGAAGGCGTTCAGCGCCTCGGCCTTCACGGCGGCGAAGCCCTCGGCCATGTCGTCGTCCGAATGGGCGACGCGGATGCCCTTGCCCCCGCCCCCGGCCGACGCCTTGATCATGACCGGATAGCCGATCTCGCGCGCGATCTTCACCGCCTCGTCCGGCGTTTCGATCAGGCCCATGTGGCCCGGCACGGTCGAGACGCCCGCCTCGGCGGCGAACTTCTTCGACGTGATCTTGTCGCCCATGGCGTCGATCGCCTCGGGGGTCGGCCCGATGAAGGCGATGCCCTCGGCCTTCAGCCGGCGCGCAAACCCGGCGTTTTCCGACAGGAAGCCGAAGCCAGGGTGCACGGCCTGCGCCCCCGTCTGCTTCACGGCGTCCACGATCTTGTCCTGGATCAGATAGGACTGGGCGGCGGGCGACGGGCCGATGTGAACCGTCTCGTCCGCCATCTCGCAGGCCAGCGACCCGGCGTCGGCGTCGGAGTAGACGACCACCGTTTTGATGCTCATGCGACGGCAGGTCTTGATGACGCGAACAGCAATCTCGCCGCGGTTGGCGATCAGAATTTTATCGAACATTTCTGGGCCTTACAGCGGGATGTTGTCGTGCTTCTTCCAGGGATTTTCCTGGGTCTTGTTCTTCAGCGTCTTCAGCGCCTTGATCAGGCGACGGCGGGTGCCGTGGGGCATGATGACGTCGTCGATGTAGCCGAGCCCGGCCGCTACGAAGGGGTTGGCGAAGCGTTCCTTGTATTCGGCCTCGCGCGCGGCCAGGGCCTCGGGATCGCCGGCCTCCTTGCGGAAGATGATCTCGACCGCGCCCTTGGCGCCCATGACCGCGATCTCGGCGGTGGGCCAGGCGTAGTTGACGTCGCCGCGCAGGTGCTTGGCTCATGACGTCATAGGCGCCGCCATAGGCCTTGCGCGTGATGACCGTCAGCTTGGGCACGGTGGCCTCGGCATAGGCGAACAGCAGCTTGGCGCCGTGCTTGATCAGGGCGCCGTACTCCTGCTTGGTGCCCGGCATGAAGCCCGGCACGTCGACGAAGGTCACCAGCGGGATGTGGAAGGCGTCGCAGAAGCGCACGAAGCGCGCGGCCTTGCGGCTTGAGTCGATGTCCAGCACGCCCGCCAGGGTCTGGGGCTGGTTGCCGACGATGCCGACCGGCTGGCCGTCCAGACGGCCGAAGCCGCAGATGATGTTCTTGGCGAAGTCGGCGCCGATCTCGAAGAAGTCGGCCTCATCGACCGTCTTCAGGATCAGCTCCTTCATGTCATAGGGCTGGTTCGGATTGGCCGGGACCAGGGTGTCGAGGCTGGCCTCGTCGCGATCCGGCTCGTCATAGGTTTCGCGGACCGGCGGCGTCTCGCGGTTCGACAGCGGCAGGAAGCCGATCAGGCGGCGCACCTCCGACAGGGCCTCCAGATCGTTCTCGAAGGCGCCGTCGGCGACGCCCGACTTGCCCGCGTGGACGCGGGCGCCGCCCAGGTCCTCGTGGCTGACCACCTCGTTGGTGACCGTCTTCACCACGTCGGGGCCGGTCACATACATGTAGGAGGTGTCCTTCACCATGAAGATGAAGTCGGTGATGGCGGGCGAATAGACGTCGCCGCCCGCGCACGGCCCCATGATGACCGAGATCTGCGGAATGACGCCGCTCGCCAGGGTGTTCTGCAGGAAGATGTCGGCGTAGCCCGCCAGCGACTCCACCCCTTCCTGAATGCGCGCGCCGCCGGCGTCGAACAGGCCAATGATCGGCGCGCCCGCCGTCAGGGCCATCTTCTGGATCTTGACGATCTTGGCCGCGTGAGCGCCCGACAGCGAGCCGCCGAACACGGTGAAGTCCTTCGAAAAGACATAGACCAGACGGCCGTTGATGGTGCCGCGCCCGGTGACGACGCCGTCGCCCGGGATGCGCTGCTTCTCCATGCCGAAGTCGTGGCTGCGATGCTCCACGAACATGTCGGTCTCTTCGAAGGAGCCTTCGTCCAGCAGGACGCCGATGCGTTCGCGGGCGGTCAGCTTGCCCTTGGCGTGCTGGCTGGCGATGCGCTTCTCGCCCCCGCCCAGCTTGGCGGCGGCGCGACGGCGCTCGAGGCTCCTCGAGGATGGCCTGGCTCATGGTTGGGCGACTCCCTGACTTCGTTCAGAGTCCAACAAGCCGCTTGGTTGCAAAAAGGCAATCGCAACTTTGCAAAAGGCTTCCAAGTGCGTAAGCCTGCCAAGGCGGACAGGCGTTTTTGCAAAGTTGCAATGCCCAACAACCATGGCTGAAAAACTCTACCTCGGGACCAAGGTCCGCAAGCTGCGCGAAGCGCGCGGCTGGACGCTGGAACAATGCGCGGGGGCTGGCGCTGTCGCCGTCCTATCTGTCGCAGATCGAGACCAACCAGCGCCCGGCCACGGCGCGGGTGCTGATCGCCCTGACGCGCGCCTTCGACGTGGATGCCAGCCTGTTCGATCTGGACGGCGACGCCCGCCTGATCGCCGACCTGCGCGAGGCGACCACCGACGTCGCCGGCCACGCCGAGGCGCCGACGGCGGGCGAGCTGAAGCAGGCGGCCATGAACGCGCCCCGGCTGGCGCGACAGTTCCTGGCCCTGCACCAGGACTATCGCCGCCTGGACGAGCGGTTGAAGACCCTGAACGAGACCCTGGGCCGCGACGAACGCGCCACGGTCGCCGCCCCAGCCCTGCCCTATGAGGCGGTGCGCGACTTCTTCCACTATCGCGACAACTACATCGACGCCCTGGACCGGGCGGCGGAGGATCTGGCCGCTCAGCTGAACCTCGGCGACGGCGTCCACCCTGAGCGCGAGTTGGAGACGGCCCTCAACGACCTGTGCGGCGTGCGCGTCGCCACGGGCCAGGCGCGCGGCGCCATGCGGCGCTTCGATCCGAGCGCGCGCATCCTGTACGTCGACGCCAGCCTGCCGGGCGCCACCCGCGCCTTCCAGATGGCGCACCAGCTGGTTCGCTTACGGTTCGAGGATCTGATCGAGCACGAACTGGACCGCGCCGCATTCGACATTCCCGCCGCGCGCGACGTGTGCCGGGTCGGTCTGGCCAACTATGCGGCGGGGGCGCTGCTGCTGCCCTATCGCGCCTTTCTAGAGGCGGCGCGGGAGCTGCGGCACGACGTGGACCGCCTGCGCAACCGCTTCCACGTCAGCTTTGAGCAGGCCTGCCACCGCTTGAGCACGCTACAGAGGCCCGGATGGCGCGGCGTGCCCTTCTACTTCGCGCGGGTGGACATGGCGGGGAACATCACCAAGCGGCACAGCGCGACGCGCTTCCAGTTCGCCCGCTTCGGCGGCGCCTGCCCGCTGTGGAACGTGCACGAGGCCTTCAGCGCCCCGGACCGCATTCTGGTCAATCTGTCGGAAATGCCGGACGGCGCCCGCTACGTCTGCATCGCCAAGAGCGTGTCCAAGCCGGGCGGGTCGTTCCTGGAGCCGGACCGGCGCTATGCGCTGGGTTTGGGATGCGAGATCGAGCACGCCGCGCAGTTGGTCTATGCGGATGGACTGGACCTCAACGGCCCCCCGACCCGCATGGGCGTGAACTGCCGCATCTGCGAGCGGACGGACTGCACCCAGCGGGCCTTCCCGCCGATCGACCGGATGCTGGCCGTGCCGGAGAACGAGCGCGGGGTGATCCCCTATACGCTGAGCTGACTTTCTCCTCCCCATGAAATGGGGAGGTGGATCGGACGCGGAGCGGCCGAGACGGAGGGGCCGCTTGGTTCCGCTGTCCCAAGAGGCCCCTCCACCACTTCGTGGTCCCCCTCCCCACTGACGTGGGGAGGAAAGGCGTTAGCTCATCGTCGGGATGATGAAGCTGGAGTCCTCGTGCTCCAGCGCGCTGTCGGGCCAGCGGGCGGTGACGGTCTTGGTTTTGGTCCAGAACTTCACGCCTTCCATGCCGTACTGGTTGGTGTCGCCAAAGCCCGAACGCTTCCAGCCGCCGAAGGAGTGGTAGGCCACCGGCACCGGGATCGGCACGTTGATGCCCACCATGCCGACGTTGACGCGGGCGGCGAAGTCGCGGGCCGCGCGGCCGTTCTGGGTGAAGATGGCGACGCCGTTGCCGTACTGGTGCTTGCTCGGCAGGCTCAGCGCCTCTTCGAAGTTGGCGGCGCGGACGATCTGCAGCACCGGGCCGAAGATCTCTTCCTGATAGGAGGACATGTCGGTCGTCACGTGGTCGAACAGCGACGGGCCGATGAAGTAGCCCTTCTCATGCCCCTGCAGGCTGAAGTCGCGGCCGTCGACGACCAGTTCGGCGCCTTCCTCGACACCCTTGCTGATCCAGCCGGCGACGCGGTCGCGGTGCTGGGCCGAGACGACCGGGCCGTAGTGCGCCTGATCATCGGTCGAGACGCCGACGCGCAGGGTCGGGATTTCGGCGACCAGACGCTCGCGCAGTTCATCGGCGGTCTTCTTGCCGACCGGAACGACGACCGGCAGAGCCATGCAGCGCTCGCCCGCCGAGCCATAGGCCGCGCCTGACAGGTCCTTGATGACCTGATCCAGATCGGCGTCGGGCATGACGATGCCGTGGTTCTTGGCGCCGCCCATGGCCTGGACGCGTTTCCCGTGCTGGGCGCCGGTCTGATAGACGTAGTGGGCGATGTCCGACGAGCCGACGAAGCTGACGGCGTGGATGTCGGGGTGGGCCAGGATGGCGTCGACCGCCGTCTTGTCGCCGTGGACGACGTTCAGCACGCCCTTGGGCGCGCCCGCCTCCATCATCAGTTCGCCCAGACGCACCGGCACGGACGGATCGCGCTCGGACGGCTTCAGGATGAAGGTGTTGCCGACGGCGATGGCGACGCCGAACATCCACATCGGGATCATGGCCGGGAAGTTGAACGGGGTGATGCCCGCCACCACGCCCAGGGCCTGACGCGAGGAGTAGACGTCGATGCCCGGACCGGCGCCCAGCGTGTATTCGCCCTTCAGCGCGTGCGGGATGCCGCAGGCGAACTCGATCACTTCCAGACCACGCTGGATGTCGCCCTTGGAGTCAGCGATGACCTTGCCGTGCTCGCTGGACAGCATCTCGGCCAGTTCGTTCATGTTCGCCTCGACCAGGCGCTTGAACTCGAACATGACGCGGGCGCGGCGCTGCGGGTTGGTCGAGGACCAGCCTTCGAAGGCGGCCTGCGCCGACTGCACCGCGCGGTCCATCTCGCTGACGGTCGCCAGCTGGACCCGGGCTTGAACCTCGCCGGTGTTGGGGTTGAAGACGTCGCCGAAGCGGCCCGACGCCCCTTCGAAAGCCGCACCGTCGATGAAGTGGCGAATGTCGCGCATTGGCGTCTCTCCCGCTGATTATGGTTCTTCGTGAGCCTGCCCTAGCAGAGCGGACCGGTCAGGCCCATTGCAATCTTGCAGGTGATGATGTGCATATCTGCATATGTTCGACTGGGATGATCTGAGAGTATTCTTGGCCGCCGCCCGCGCCGGGTCTCTGGCCACGGCGGCGCAGCGGTTGGGCGTGGACGCAGCCACCGTCGGGCGACGCGTGGCGCGGCTGGAGACGGCGCTGAAGTCGACCCTTCTGGTCCGCTCGGCCGCCGGGCTGCACCTGACGGCCACCGGCGCCCAGCTGCTGGAGCGAGCGCTGGACGCCGAAAGCGCGATGGAGGCCGCCGGGCGCGTCACCCAGCCCGACCTGGTCGCGGGCGCCGTGCGGATCAGCGCCTCGGAGGGCTTCGGCGGCGCGGTGCTGGCTCCCGCCCTGCCGGGCCTGCTGGCGGCGCATCCGGGACTGAACGTCGAACTGGCGGCCAGCTCCGGCTTCCTGTCGCCCAGCCGCCGCGAGGTGGACATGGCCATCACCCTCAGCCCCGCCGACAGCCCGCGCCTGATCGTCGAGCCGCTGACAACCTATCAGCTGGCGCTCTACGCCGCCCCCGAACACCTGGAACGGCACGGCGCCCCGCAGAGCATCGACGACCTGAACCGCTTCGACATGGTCGGCTATGTTGACGACCTGATCTATGCGCCCGAGCTGCGCTACCTGGAGGAGATCCGCCCCAACCTGCGGCCGCGACTGGCGTCCTCGTCCATCCGCGCCCAGCGGGACATGGTGGCGGCGGGCGGCGGCATCGGCGTCCTGCCCTGCTTCCTGGCCGAGGGACTGACGCGGATTCTGCCCGATCAGGTGCTCATCGAGCGCCGCTTCTGGCTCAGCACCCACCGCGAGGTTCACGGCGCCGCCCGGCTGAAAACAGTGCGGCGCTGGATCAAGTCCCTGTGCCGCGATCAGGCGCCCCGCTTGACGCCGCTGCCAGGCTTGTCACAGTGAATTTCAACCTTTCCGCGAGGTGACTATATTTTACATTTTACACTCGCCTAATGCGCCACTTCCACGGCTATGGTTCAGCCATTCCCCGGAGCGTGCAGAACTATGAAAATCGCGGTGTTGGACGACGATCCTGTCCAGTTGGAGTTCATCTCCGACGTGGTCGAGGACGCCGGTTATCGCGCCACTCTTTTTCGCGAGGCCAGGCGCTGATCTCGGCGCTGCGCAAGGACACCTTCGACATGATCATTGTCGACTGGAACCTGCCGGATCGGTCGGGGCTGGAAATCCTGACCTGGGCGCGGAACAATCTGAAGCCCGCGCCGCCCATGCTGCTGGTCACCAGCCGCGCCGAGGACGAAGACGTGGTCGCGGGCCTGGACGCCGGGGCTGACGATTATCTGCCCAAACCTCTGTCCAAGCCGGTGCTGGCCGCACGTATCAACGCCCTGATCCGCCGCGCCTACGCCCAGCCGGTCACGCCGGGCATAGAGACCTACGACGACATCGTCTTTCACCAGGCGGCAGGCAGCGTGGCGCGCAATGGCGAGACCATCGCCTTGACGGCCAAGGAATACGCCCTGGCCCTGCTGCTGTTCCGCAACCTGCATCGGGCGCTGTCGCGCACCTATATTCTGGAAACGGTCTGGGGCAATGAGCCCAACCTGAACAGCCGCTCGCTGGACATGCACGTCTCGCGGGTGCGCAACAAGCTGGAGTTGCGGCCAGAGCAAGGCTTCCGCCTCACACCCATTTACAGCTACGGTTACCGCCTTGAGCGCGTCGCGGGGGCCGATTCCGCCATCGACGCCTGAGGTCCGCGGATGAGGCGAGGCATGAAGTCCAACTGGTCCTGTGTTCTGGCGGCTGCGGTTCTGCTGTCGGCGGCCCCGGCGGCGGCGCAGTCGACCGCCCCTGCACGCCCGACCGAGACCCTCGACTATGTGGTTCGCCCCGGCGACACCCTGATCGACCTCGCGACCGCCTATATGAACCGGCCGCTGGATTACCGTCGGGTGCAACGCGAGAACCGCGTCGTAAACCCGCGCCGCCTGTCGATCGGACGCACTCTGGCCTTGCCCGTGGATCTGCTGCGCGCCGATCCGGACGAGGCGCGCATCGCCGGCTTTCGCGGGGCCGTAACCTTGCATCAGGGCGGCGTCGCGGCCGCGCCCACAGCCGGTCAGATCGTTCGTGAGTCCGCCGTCCTGAGCACCGGCGCCAACGCCTTCGTCCGCCTGTCCCTGTCGGACGGCAGCCATGTGGTGGTGCCTTCCAACAGCCGCGTGCGCGTCAGCCGCCTGCGCCGCTACGCCATCAACGGCACCGTCGATCACGCCCTGACGGTCGAGGCGGGCCGCGCGGAATCCAGGGTCACGCCGCGCACCCGCCCGGGGGCTTCGCCATCCGCACCCCCGTCTCGGTTTCGGCCGTGCGCGGCACCGACTTCCGCGTCTCCTTCGACGAAGCCAGCGAACGGTCGGCCACCGAAGTGCTGGAAGGCGCTGTCGTCGTGGCCTCCGGCGAGGACGAAGCGCTGGCCGCCGCCGATCAGGGCGTCAGCGCCGCCGCAGGCGCCGTTCGCCTGCTGCCTCTGTTGCCCGCGCCCGCCCTCGCCCGCCCCGACGCGCCTCAGACCCAGGCCCAGGTCGTGTTCGAGATCCAGCCCCTGGCGGGCGCCGAGCGCTATCGCGGCCGCATCGCCCAGGACGCCGGCATGATCGAATCCTTCGCAGAGGCCGACAGCGCGCCCGGCGGCCTGCTGGCGTTCGGAGACCTGGACGAAGGCGCCTACTTCCTGCGCCTGACCGCCCTGTCGCCCGAGGGGCTGGAGGGCAAGGCCACGACCTACAGCTTCATCCGCGTCCGCAACGGCGTCGGCGGACTGGCCTCGGCGATGGACCAGCGCGACCGCAGGCGTTTCTATCGCTTCCGCTGGGAGGCCGAGGGCGTGGGCGAAGCCGCCTTCCGCTTCCAGTTGTGGCGCGAGGCTGAAGACGGCGGCGTCGACGGCCCGCTTCTGATCGACCAGCCCGGCCTGACCGACGAAGCCTTCACCCTCAGCGACCTGCCGCCGGGCGTCTACAGCTGGCGCGTGCAGAGCGCACGTCACCGTTTCGGCCGCCTGCTGGAAGCCTGGTCCGAGCCGCAACAGCTGCGCATCGGGCGCTAGGGTGGCGCCCGCGCCTTCCAGGCTGAAAGGCGGCTGGAAACGCTGGTTCGGCGCTCGCCTCACCGGTCGCCGCGCCCTGGTCGAATGGGTCGTCGTTGCGGCTTCATCCGCCCTGCTGATCAGTTGGCTGGCGCTGACGCCGGTCGCCGACGGGCCCGACCACCTAGTCTATGACGCCCTGATGCGGGCCAAGGCCGGGCCGGCTGACGAGACCATCGTCATCATCGCCATCGACGACCGCAGTCTGGAGGCCCTGGGCCAATGGCCCTGGCCGCGCGACCTGCACGCCCGCCTGATCGACCGCCTGACCGAGGCGGGCGCCGGGCCGGTCGCCTACGATGTCCTGTTCACCGAGCCCTCGTCGCAGGATGAGCCGCTGGCCGTCGCCTTGACCCGCAACGGCAAGGTCCAGCTCCCGGTCGTCGTGGATGCGCCGGGCCTGAACGGCTCCGCCTTTCGCGAAGACGCCCCCGCCGCCCGACTGGCCACGGCCGCAGCGGGAATGGGTCACGTTAATCTGACGGTCGACAACGACGGCGTCGTGCGCCGCCTCCCCTTTATCTCCAGTCGGGCGATCAGAGTTGGCCGCATCTGATCCTGCCTCTGGCCGCCACGAGAACCGCCATCCCGCCGCCGCCCGCGCCACAGGCCGATGACGCCCTCTATCCCGCCGCATCGGAGGCCGTGGTCTATCGCGGCCCGCCAGGCGCCTTCCGCACCCTGTCTTTCGTAGACGTTCTCAACGGCGAGACGCCCGCCGACTTTCTGAAAGACCGTATGGTGCTGGTCGGGGCCACCGCGCCGGGACTGGGCGACCGCTACGCCACTCCGGCCACGCCGCAGGGCGAGCTACGCCCCGGCGTCGAGGTGCAGGCCGCCCTGCTGCAAACCCTGCTGCAAGGCGGCGGCCCGCGCAGCCTTTCGCACGGGTGGGTGCTGGCCTTGTCCCTGCTGCCGCTCAGCCTGCTGATCGTCGGCTTTCTGATCCTGCGTCCGGCGGCCAATATGGCGCTGGGCGTCGGCCTGATCATCCTGACCCTGTTCGCCACATCGCTGGCCTTCCTGGCCGGCGGGCTGTGGTTCCCGCCCTCGGCGGCCGTGGCGGGTCTGGCTCTGGCCTATCCGCTGTGGAGCTGGCGTCGTCTGGCCGCCGCCTCGGCCTATATGCAAAGCGAGGTCGAGGCCTTCGAGCGCGACGGCGTGCGCCTGACGAGCCCGGCCCGAGGCGGCGACGTCGTGGCCCGTCAGGTCGACGCCCTGCGCGCCGCCGTGCGCCAAGTCCGCGACCTCGAACGCTTCATCTCCGACGCTCTGCGCAGCCTGCCCGACGCCACGGTGGTGGCCGACCCCTACGCCCGCATCATCCTGTCCAACGACCGGGCCGAGGCCCTGTTCGGCGACCAGTTGCAGGGGACTCCGACCTGCCCCTGCTGTTCCAGTCGCTGGGCGAGCCCGCCTGGCGCCGCTTCCTCGACCCGGACGGCGATCCCGGCGAGATCGCCACGCCCGACGGCCGTATCCTGAAGGCGGCGGCCTCGGTCCTGACCGACGCCGAGGGGCAGCCGGTCGGCCACATCGTGCGCTTCGCCGACATGACCCGTTTCCGCGCCGCCGAGCGCCAGCGCACCGAGGCGCTGCAACTGCTCAGCCACGACATGCGCGCGCCCCAGGTGTCGATCCTGACGCTGCTGGACGGCCCCACGCCGCGTCTGGACGCAGCGGTCCAGAAACGCATCGCTGATTACGCGCGTCAGACCCTCGACCTGGCTGAAGGCTATGTGCAGCTGGCCCGCGCCGAGAGCCAGCCCTATCGCTCAGAGCTCATGGACCTGGGTCAGGTGGCGATGGACGCCGCCGACATCCTGTGGCCCCAGGCGTCGAAGAAGGGCGTCCGCATCCTGACGCCCGACGGCGAAGAAGAGTTCCTGGTTCAGGGCGATCCCGCCCTGCTGCGTCGCCTGACCACCAATCTGCTGGACAACGCCCTGAAATACGGCCCCAGCGGCGGAACCATTCAGGTCAGCCTGAGCGGCGCCGAAGAAAACGGCCGCCCGGTCTGCGTCCTCAGCGTCAGCGATCAGGGGCCCGGTCTGTCCGAAGACGCCGCCCGGCGCCTGTTCCAGGCTTTCGGTCACGGCGGCGCCGACCACCGAGGCGCGGGCCTGGGCCTCGCCTTCGTCCGCACGGTCGCAGAGCGCCACGGGGGAAGCATCCGTCACCAGGCCGGATCGCCAGGCGCGACCTTCATCCTGACCTTGCCCCGGGTGATGGACCCCCAGGCCAGTCCGGTCAGCTAGTCAACTGCGCCCAGCTGGGACACAGCCGCATCCGCCAGCAGGCCCGGCGCCTCGTCGGCCTGACCTCGCCCCAGGACCGAAGTCGCCGACACGCGATAGGCCCCCGGCGCATCACCCGGCCCTGTCAGGATCAGGCTCAACGTATGAACCTGACGGCGGCGGCTCCAGAACTGCGGCAGGCGCGGCGCCTCGGTCCATTCGCCGTCTCGCGCATCGACATCGGTGAAGACGCCGGTCTTCTGAGGCCGCACGGCATAGGCCGTCTCGACCCGCCAGGCGGTCTTGTCGTCGACCTCGCGCCAGCCGCGCGCGGCCAGCGCCTGTCGTACCGCCACAGCCGCCGCGCGGTCGGTCTCGGTCGAAGCTTCCCCTCGAACAGGCGATAGGCGGTCACAGCATCGGGCACGGCGGCCGATCGTACGGTCTCGACACGCGGCGGCGAGGCGCATCCCGCCAGGACCGCCAGCGTGATCAAAGGAAGAGCCAGACGAGATATCATGATTGCGATACCTGCCCCGCCCGGACGCTCAAGTCCACAACCCACCAACGGGCCGAGACGGAAAAGCCGCTAGGCGCCGGAAGCGAGCGCCCCGCTGACGCCCAGCGTCCCGTCGGCGTTTTCGACAACGCCCAGTTCTTCGATCCGCGCCCCGCCTTCCTCGAGCGCCGCCAGCCAGCCGAAGGCCTGGGCCGTCGTGACCCGCTCCAGGCGAAAGCCGAGCCGCCCGCCTTCGGACATGCCTAGCGTCGGCTGCACGCCCGCCGTCAAGGCCGTCGACGCGACGAGCGCCTGCAGGTCAACCGCCTCAGTCGGTCGCGCGCCTCGTTGGGCCACAGCGGTCTGAACCTGCGCCATCTGCCGCTCAGCCGCGACGCGGGCGCGCGCCTGATCGGCCTTCCAGCCCTCCAGCGGACGCACCACGCCCAGCCACGCGATGACGCCCAGCACCACAACGCCCATGACCGCCAGCATCCGCCGTTCGCGTAATGACCGCCCGTCCCACCAGGCGCCGGTGGAAGAGAATAGGGCCTTCATCGGTCGCCTCCTATCGTCAGCGTGCTGATCATCCGTCCGCCCTCCTCAGCCGAGGTTTCGTCGACCACCGCCAGACCGGCCTCGGCCAGATCGGCGCGCACGGCGTCCAGATCATTAAAGGCCGCGTGGTTCATCGTGACCCGCAGCCCTTCGCCGCCCAAGGTCGCGTCATCCAGTTCGGCGCCCGGCACGCGCTCGACGGCGGCGAAAACGGCGGACATCGCGCGCGCAGTTCCGCCCGGCGGCGGCCCAGCGTCCAGACGGCGCAAGGCTTCGGCCGCCGCATCCTTCGTCGTCGCCAGTTCGGGATAGAGTTTCACCGCCCCGATCCTCGCCTCCGCTCCGGCGCCGTCCGCCGCCGCCCGATCACGCAGACCTTCCGCCGCCATCATGATCAGCGGCGAGATCAACAGGGCCGCCGCCAGACCCGCCGCAAGACGCCAGCCCTTCGCCGCCTGCCCGCGCTCGCGCCGATCATGGACCTGCAACAGATCGACCGGCACCGCCATCGCCCCCGCCGCCAGAGCCGCCTCCAGGGCCTCGCCTTCCACCCAGTCGAGCGCGCGCCCCGCCGCCATCGCCTCCACCAGATCAGGCTGAACCGTCACGGCGAAGGTCGGACCGCGCAAAGCCACGTCCGCGCCCATCTGCGCAGCGGTCCACGTCTCAGCCTCCAGCGGCGCGGGCAGGCAAAGATTGTCCGGCACGACGGCGTCAGGCCGGATGTCGAAGGTCTCCATCCAGCGCAGCCAGGCCTGCAGCAGCTTGGACGACACCGCCGCCGTCAGGCGCAGGCCGCCGTCGGCAGGCGCCGCGCTCAGGGCCACGTCCAGCCCGTCGACCTCGCCCGCCGCCTGATCGCGCAGCGCCCAGCGTGCGGCGGCTCTGGCCTGGGCCATATTGCCCTGCGGCAGATCCAGCCAGCGCGTCATGACGTCGGCACCGGGCGCCACAGCGATTGTGCGGATCGACGGCGGGGCTTCGGCCTGATGCGGGTCCAGCTCGCCGCGCGCGACGACGCGGCCCTCGCGATCAACCAGTAGGAAACGCGCGGGCAAGGTCGCGTGGGTCGGGATGAACAGGATGCGGGCGTGGCTCATGTCCTGGGGCTCATTCTTCTGGCGTCCAGCGGCGGATGACGGTGCGCGCCGCGCCATCGGGCGCGACGTGGATCAGGGCGGTGCGGACGGCGCGGGCGTCGCCGTGCTCGATCTCGACCCTCAGGTCGAAATAGCGGGTGGCCAGGGTGATCTGACCTTTGGCTTCTTCATCGACGACCACGCCTGACAGGGCGGGCTGGGCCCAGAAGGCGTCGGGGCTGGACCAGCCCGCGGCCGGGCGCGCCGCGATCGCCGACTTGGCCGCATTCAGCCCCACCACGCCCCGGCTGATCGCGACCAGAAGCACGGCGTCCTGCGGCTCCAGCGTATTGGGGTTCAAGGGCGACAGCCGCGCCTCGGGCAAGGCGCACAGATGCGGCCTCAGACGCCGATAAAGTTCGTCGTCCACCCCCGTCACGGCGCGCAGTTCGCTAACCTCGGCCAGCATTACCCCGCCGGTGCGATAGGGCGTCGGGCGGCTGGCGTAGGTGGAATCTTCCGCCCCCTGCGGCGACACCTGGGCGTCGCCGTCCATCCAGTCGGTCAAGGCTGCCGCGACCGCCGCCATCCGCCCGCGCGGCACGCCCAGCGCCTCGCCGAGCGCGATGAACTGCGCCGCCCCTTCAGGCCTCGCGATCAGATCCTCGCCCTGGCCCAGCACCAGGCTGTTCAGGTTGAAGCAGGACTGGCCGTCGCGGATCACCGCCCGCCCCTCGCCGTCTTCCAGCGGCAGCGCGAACACGCGGCCGTTCCAGTGCGGCTGAAGCGACGTGCGCGCGGGATCGGCGCGGACCAGATCGGACAGTCGTCGTCGCGCCAGCGCCTCGGCCCCCGCCGCAAAGCCTTGCGCCTGCGCCTGACTCTCGGCGTTGGTCGTGCGGCGCACCGAAAAGCGCACATCGTCCAGCAGCACCACGCACAGCGCCGCCATCACCGCCACCAGCAACAGGACGGTCAGCAGGGCCATGCCCCGGCGATCGCGCGCGCCCCGCTTCATGCGGCGGCGACCAGAAACAGCTGCTCGACCGGGCCGAAGCCGTCGAGCGTCAGCGTCACCCGCACCGCGTCCGGCAGGGGCCGGTCGCTGCTGGCGGAAAAGGCGGGCGCCTCGGAGCCGTTCTGGATGAAGGCGACGCGGGCGTCCTTCACCCCGCGATACAGCACCTGCGGCGGCCCGGCCCGCGCCCCATCCAGATAGGGGGCCACCCGGCGCTCCAGCCGATCCTCGACCAGCCGGTACTCGATCCGTTGCAGGGAGGCGCGCGGCGCTCCGTCCGGGTTGCTCCAGCCGCTGCGGGCCAACACCAGCAAAGGATCGCCCGGCAATGCGGGCCCATGATCGCCTGAGGCGCCGGACGCCCCGTCTGCCCGCGCACCCGTCGGCCCGTCGCCTGAGCCAGATCGGCGCGCAGCAGCGCCCGCGTGCGTTGCAGCGCCGCCACTCGGTCGGCGTTCGTCTTCACCGCGAACCGCGTCTCGATCGACTGCCCCAGCACCAGCGCGCCCGCCCCCGCCAGCAGGGCGAAGATCAATAGGGCGATCAGGACCTCAACCAGCGTAAATCCGGCGCGCGACTTCATGCGCCCGCCGCCCGGAACAGCACGCGCGCGGCGGCCTGTTCCTCATCGGCGAAGACGCGCACGTCGATGCGGCCGACGCCGGGCATATCCGTCGCGCTGACCACCCGCACCCATCGCCACTCGCGCCCGCCCAGCGACGCCTGACCAGCCGTACTGCCGCTGGGCAGGTCGCGCGCGATCATCGCCTCAGCGGCCACATTGTCGGCGACGATACCGCCCAGCGTCCGCGTCTCGACCCGCGCCGCCGAGCGCGTGCTCTCGCCCGACAGGTTCAGCAACGCCATCGCCGCCAGGCCGAACACGGCCAGCGCCACCAGACACTCGATCAGGGTGAAGCCGCCCCTAATAGCCCTCCCCTCGAGGGGGAGGGTTGGGTGGGGGGCAGGCAAGGCGATGGCCGTCCAGGCGCGGAGACGCCGCGCCTCCTGCGCCCTTTCCCGCAAGGTCGCGGCCACACCCCCATCCCCGCCCCTTCCCCCTCGAGGGGGAAGGGAGCAGACGCGCTATTCATGGATCGTCACCTCGCCCGCCCCGTCGATGGCGACGGTGACGGCCTTGCCCTCGCGCTCCAGCCGTACGCTGGCGGCGTCGGCGCCGCCGGTAGGGTCGAACACCGCGCGGGCGGGCGCGCCGACGGCTGCCCCCTCGCCCCACGCCTTGGGCGCCAGCACGCCGGTCAAAGGCGTCCAGACGGCGCCGTCGAAGCTCTCAAAGCCATAGCCGGCGGCATCGGCGCGCAGGGCCACCGGGCGGTTGGTCATCACCGCCTCCTCCCGCGCCAGCGTCAGGCGCGCGGCGAACCGCTCCGCCTCGACCGCCAGCGTCGGGCGCGGGTCCGGCATGGACAGCACCACCGCACCCGCCGCCACGCCGATGATGGCGATCACGACCATTAACTCGACAAGGGTAAACCCTTGTCGTGCGCTACCGCTCGCCGCGCGGCGGCTCGCTTCTTCAGCGCGTTTGTGCGCTTCCACGGTAGCCGGACGAGCCGACCGAGCGCGCGCCTTAGCCCTGCCAGTTGCCGATGTCGGCGTCATTTCCCTCGCCCCCTTCCTGGCCGTCGGCGCCGAAGGACCAGATATCGAACTGGCCGCCATGGGCGCTTCGGCGGCGGTACTGGTAGGGGTTGCCCCACGGGTCTTCGGGCAGGCGGCGGACATAGCCGCCCTGGCGATAGCGTTCCGGCCGCGCCAGATCGGCGGGCGGCGCCGCCAGGGCCTTCAGCCCCTGCTCGTCCGTGGGGAAGGTCAGGTTGTCGAGGCGATAGGTCTCCACCGCCTGCTCCAGCACCGAGATATCGGCCCGCGCCTTGCCGACCATGGCCTTGTCCTGACTGGGCAGGACGTTGATCGCCACCACCGTGGCCAACAGGCCGATGATGACGATGACGACCATCAGCTCGACCAGGGTGAAGCCTTGGCGTTTCTGGCGCTTGTCCTGAATATCTTCACTGCGCATGGAAGGTCTCCTCACCCCAAAGCCAGGGTGTTGATCTGAAGGATGGGAAGCAGGATCGACAGCACGATCACGGCGACGATCCCGCCCATGACCACGATGATCGCCGGCTCCAGCAGGCTGAGCATCACAGCGGTGAAGTTGGAGAACTCGCGCTCCAGATAGTCGGCCGCGCGCTCCAGCATGGGCTCCAGCCGGCCGCTGCTTTCGCCGGACGCGGTCATGTAGACGAGGATGGGCGGAAACACCTCGGCGCGGCGCATGGCGGCCGACAGGCCGCCGCCCTCGCGGACGGCCTCGGCCATCTGTTCGGTGGCGCGGCGCAGGGCGCGGTTGGAGACGGTGCGGGCGGTGATGGTCAGCCCCTCCAGCACCGGCAGGCCCGCCGCGATCATGGTCGACAGGGTGCGGGCCATGCGCGCCCCGTGCAGGTCGCGCGTCAGCCGCCCGACCAGCGGCAATCTCAGCACCCAGGCGTCCAGCTTCAGCCGCACCGCCTCGCGCCGCCGCGCGATCAGCCCCGCCGCGACCACGGCGGCGAGGACCAGCGCCATCAGCCAGCCCCAGTCGCGCATCAGGTCCGACAGGCCGATGACAAGCCGCGTCAGCAGCGGCAGGGTCTGGCCCATGCTGTCGAACTGATCGACCACCTTGGGCACGATATAGGTCATCATGGCGACGATGACGCCCAGCGCCACCACCGCCAGCACGCACGGATAGACCAGCGCCGTCAGCACCTTGCCGCGCACGACCTCGTCCCGCTCCAGCCCGTCAGCGAGACGCTCAAGGATGGGCTGGAGCGCGCCCGACTGCTCGCCCGCCGCCGTCATGGCGCGATACAGCGGCGGAAAGGCCGCGCCCTGCTGGCCCATGGCGTCGGACAGGCGGCGCCCCTCGATCACCCCGGCGTGGACGCCTTCCAGCACGCGGCGGACGTTGGGCCGGTCCGCCTGAAGCATCAGGTTGCGCAGCGCCTCTTCCAGCGGAGAGACCGAGATCAGCGTCGCCAACTGCCGCGTGGTCAGCGCCAACGCCTTGGGCGACAGCCGCCCGGCCCTGCCCGCCTTCGCGGAGGCAACGACCACACCCGAACGGCCGGGCGTCAGCTGCAACGGCGCCAGCTGACGCTTCGCCAGCGCCTTGCGCGCGGCGGCCTCGTCGGCGGCGGTCACGGAGCCGCTGACTGTCCGCCCGGCCGCGTCGGCCGCGATGTAATCGAAAGCCGCCATCAGGCCGCGACCTCTTCGGCGGCGGTTTCCTGACGCGCCACGCGCAGGGCTTCCTCGACCGAGGTGACGCCGTCCAGCACCAGCGCCCGCGCCCGGTCGGCCAGCGTCCCGCCGCGCGCGAAGGCGGCGTCGAACACCGCATCCTCATCCGCGCCCGAGGCGATCAGGCGGCGCACCTTATCGTCCACTGCCAGCGTTTCATAAAGGCCGATGCGCCCGACATAGCCGGTCGAGCCGCAGTCGGCACAGCCATGCGGCCGCCAGACGCGCGCGCCTTCCTCGGCGCCGATCAGGCGCGCCGTCGCCCTGTCCGCCGTCTCCTCGATCCGGCAGTGCGGGCACAGGCGCCGCACCAGCCGTTGCGCCACCACCAGCCGCAGGGTCGAAGCCAGCAGGAAGGGTTCGACCCCCATGTCGCGCAGCCGCGTCACCGCCCCGGCCGCGTCATTGGTGTGGACCGTCGACAGCACCAGATGGCCCGTCAGCGACGCCTGAACAGCAATGGCCGCCGTCTCCGTGTCGCGGATCTCGCCGACCATGACCACGTCCGGGTCCTGGCGCAGGATGGCGCGCAGACCGGCGGCGAAGGTCATGCCGACCTTGGGATTCACCTGCGTCTGGCCGACGCCCTCCATGGCGTATTCGACCGGATCTTCGACCGTCAGGATGTTGCGCGAGCCGTCGTTCAGCAGCGACAGCCCGGCATAGAGGCTGGTCGTCTTGCCCGAGCCGGTCGGCCCGGTGACAAGGATGATGCCGTTCGGCTCGGCCAGGGCATGACGGAAGGCCTCCAGCGCCGCCGGGTCCATACCCAGCCGATCCAGCGTCAGCCCGGCCTGATCCTTGTCCAGAATCCGCAGCACCACCCGCTCGCCCGCCCGCGACGGCAGGGTCGAGACGCGCACGTCCAGCGACTTGCCGCCCAGCGTCAGGGGGATGCGCCCGTCCTGCGGCTTGCGCTTCTCGGCGATGTCGAGCCGCGCCATGACCTTGATGCGCGACACCAGCAGCGGCGCCACGCGCGGGTTCAGGCTCAGCGCCTCGCGCAGCACCCCGTCCACCCGCATCCGCACCAGCAGGCGCGTCTCATAGCTTTCCAGATGCACGTCCGAGGCGCCGATGCGGGCGGCCTCGGCGATGACGCCGTTGATCAGGCGGATGACCGGCGCGTCGTCCGTCGCGTCCAGCAGGTCGGCCGCCGCCGGAATGTCATCCACCAGACTGTCCAGCCCGACCGGCAGGGACATGTCGTCGCCGTCGGCCGCCGTCAGCTGTTCGCCCGCATAGACTTCCGACAGCTTGCGGTCGAAGGCGGCGGCGCTGAGAGGCGTCGCCTCCAGCGGGCGGCCCAGCGCGCGGCGCGCCTCGACCAGCGCCAGAGGGTCAGCGCCTTCGCGCACCCCGACCGCCATCACTTCGCCCGCCGCCAGCAGCAGGACGCCGTGGGTCTTGGCGAAGCCGTAGGGCAGACGCGGATCGACGACGGTGATCACCGGGCGGCTCCCGCTGCCGGCGGCAAGGGACGCGCCGCGACCGGCGCGACAGGGGCGATGACCAACGGCTCCCCCGCTGCCGGAGCCGCAGGCGGCTGCGCCTGCATATAGTCGCGCAGCAGGGCGTCGAGGCTCGGCTCACGATCGGGGTGAACCCGCTGCTGCTCGCCACGCATATAGCCCCAGCGATCCGCCGCCAGCCCCTGCGCATCCGCCGTGTTGCGCAGGATGGTCGGACGCAGGAAGACCATCAGATTGGTCCGTCCCCGCTCGCGGCTGGTCGAGCGGAACAGGACGCCGACGCCCGGAATGTCGCCCAGCCCCGGCACCTTGCTGGTCTCCAGCCGGTCGTTCTGATCCAGCAGGCCGCCCGCCACGGCGATGTCGCCGTCATCGACGACCAGCGTCGTCTCCAGCTCGCGCTTGTCCAGGATCAGGTCGTTGGCGCCGCTGGTCAGCAGACCGTTGATGCTCGACACCTCCTGCCGCAGCGTCAGGGTGATGGAGCCGCCGGCGTTGATCTGGGGCCGCACCGTCAGGCGCACGCCGATGTCCTTGCGCTCGGTCGTGGTGAAGGGGTTGGAGTTGCCGTCCAGAATGGCCCGGCCGGTGGTGATCGGCACCTCCTGCCCGACCAGGAAGGTCGCCTCTTCATTGTCCAGCGTCATGATCGACGGGGTCTGCAACAGGTTGGAGCCCGCGTCCGTCTTGGCCGCATTGATGATGAAGCCGAACAGGCCGTCGCCCCATTTGCCGCCCGCCCCGCCGACAAAGCCGTTGGCGCCCAGCAGGCTGTTCAGCGCCAGGTTCTGCAGCCGTTCGCGCAGGGGATCGTCCCTGTCGAGCTGGCCCGCCGCCGCCCCGCCCGCGATGGGGACCAGCGGCGCCGCGCGGTCGGAATAGTTGGTCAGGCCGACACCGTTTTCGCCCGCCATCAGCCACTGGACGCCCAGATCGCGCACGGCCTTGTCGCTCAGTTCGACGACGATGGCCTCGATCAGCACCTGCTGGCGGCGCACGTCCAGTTGGCGGATCACCTCCGTCAGGGTGCGTTGCAGGTCCGCCGGGCCGGAGATGACCAGGGCGTTGGCGCCGGGGAAACGGGCGATCGTGGCGCGCTGGCCGGTGGCGGTCACGGTGGTCGAGCCGATCGGGCCGCTGTCGCCCTCGCCCGTCGTGGTCAGGCCGCCCTGCCCCATGCCGCTGGTCGTCTGGTTCGCCCCGGCGCGGGCGGTGCGCAGGCGCGGGGTCGAGGTCGCCGCAGCATCCGCAGGCTGGCCGACGATCTGTTGCAGGACGGGCAGAAGCTGCTCGGCGTCGGCGTGCTCCAGGAAGACGACATTGACGTCCTGGCTGGCCCGCGCCCGGCCGTCCAGGTCAGCGATCAGGCCGCGCACCCGCGCCAGCGCCTGACCGTCGCCGCGCAGCACCAGCGCATTGGAGCTTTCGACCGGGGTGATCGTCACCAGGCCCGGCCCGCCGGGGCCGCCCGTCACCTGTTGCAGCACGCCCGCAATCTCGCGCGCCGAGGCGTTCTCCAGCGCCACCACCTCATAAGCGGAACGGTCCACGTCGATGCGGCCGACCAGCGCCCGGATGCGCGACAGGTTGTCGGCGAAGTCCGCCACGACCACGCTGTTGGCGCCGGGGTTGGTCAGCACCTGCCCCTGCGCTCCGACCAGAGGCCGGATCGTCTCGGCGGCCGAGGCGGCGTCGATGTGGCGAAGGGTGAAGACCTCGGTCGAGAACCGCTCGGCGCCGACGGTAGCCGGACCCTGCGCCGCACCCTGCGCCGGACTGATGCGATAGGCCTGACGACGTCGGCGTCACCACCAGACCATTGGCCCGCAGCGTCGACAGGAAGACCTCGAACAACTGGGCGCGGGTCAGGGGGCGTGGGCTGGACACCGTCACCGTGCCTGTGACCGCCGGATCGACGATGAAGGTGCGCCCTGTCGTGCGCGCCACATCCTGCACGAAGGCGCGGATGTCGGCGTTCTGGACGTTCAGCGTCTGACGCGCCTCTTGGGCCATCGCCGGCGCAGCGGCCAGCGGCTGGACCGCCAGAACAGCGGCCAGAACGCCGGTAAGAATACTGCGGTTACGGGCCTTCATGGGCGCGTCCTTACGGTGGTGGAGCGGACCTGACCGTCGCGCTCGAACTGGATCTGGGCCGAGGGGACGTCGGCCAGTTGGCCGCGCAGGGCGGCCAGCGCCTGCGGGCTGTTCAGGGCCGTGCCGTTGACAGACAGGATGACGTCGCCTGAGCGCAGGCCGGCGTTGCGCAACTCGCCCCCGTCGCCCGAGGCGGAGACGGTCAGGCCGTTGACGCCGAGGCCTTTGATGCGCGGACGCAGGCCCGCCTGGGCGATCAGGCGCTGGGGATCGACCACCGCGCCCTCGGCCGAAGCCGGTTCGGGCGAAGGCGCAGCCGGTTGCGTCGCAGCCTCGGGCGCTGCCGCGCCGGACGCCATGTCAGGAAAGTCGAGACGGAACGGCGCGCCGCCGCGCGACAGCATGACGTGGTCGGGCGCGACGGCGTTCAGGGTGAGTCCCGGCTCCAGCTCCTCGCCCGCGCCGACCGAAACCTGGCGGCCATCGGCCAGGCCGATGATGGCCGAGCCGCCGCCCGCACCATCCGCGCGCACCCCGAACAGGGTCAGCCCCCCGCCATCCGATGGCGTGGCCTCGGCCCCGCCCCCGCCGTTTCGGAAGAAGGCGTCGAAGCGCGACAGTACGCCCAGATCGACGTCCGGCAAGGGCCGCGCCTGCGGCGCTTCCGGGCTCGGCGCGGCAAACAGCCAGATCAGCCGCCCGCCCTGCACCAGAAGAAGAAGGATCAGCGCCGCCTCGACCACGCGCCGCAGAGGCGGACGGCGAAGGGACAGGCCGCCCTTGCCCAAAGAAACGGCGCTCAATTTGCGAAGGCCAGCGAGCAAGGAAAACATCCCCAACGGCCTCTCGCGGCCGCCTCGCCTCCCTAGGCGGATGCTCCGTACCCGGCTCGCTCCGAACCATGACAGCGTCGAGAAGTTGTCACGACATATGACGCGTGTTCGGATGAAATGACGCGCAACCGTCACCCGCCGCTCCCACCCTAGAGAGGCAATAAAAAAGCCGGGAGACCGCTGAGGGCCTCCCGGCTCAAATGTCAGACGCGATCCGCGCCTAGAAACGCGAGGTCAGGCTGACCGAGGCGCTCTGGCCCAGGTCATACTGGTTGATGCGGATCCGGTTGCCCTGCTCCTGATACTCCTCGAACTCCGTGCCGAGCAGGTTGCGCAGCTCCAGGGCGAAGCCCAGGTCGCGGCCCTTCACGGTGAAGTCCTTGCGATAGACGAAATCGAGGAAGGCGCCCGGCTCCTGCAGATAATCCGGCTCGCGCGCCGTGCCGACGCCAGCGCCGCGCGCGGTGATCCGCTCCGAGACGTAGTTCAGGATGAAGGTCGCCTGCGAGCGGGCCGTGTCGTCTTCCCATCCCAGTTGCAGGTTGGCGACGTGCTCGGACTGGCCTTGCAGACGGCTGCCGTCCTGGATGAAGAAGGCCGCCTGTTCGGGACGTCCGCCGCCGCCCAGGGTGATGACGGTGTCGCCCTCGCCCACCGAGACGTCAGAGTCCGACCAGGTGTAGTTGGCCTGCACCAGCCAGCGCTTGTTGGAGATGAAGGAGGGCTGGTCGGCGAACTCGAAGTATTTCTTCACCTCGGCCTCGACGCCCATGACCGTGGCTTCCGGCGCGTTCAGGAAGGTCTGCTGGCGCTGGTTGCCGACGTCGACGATCACCGCCTCGACCGGCTTGTCCAGCTTCTTGTAGAAGACGCCCGCCGTCACGAACTGCTGGCGGCCGAAATACCATTCCCAGCGCGCGTCCAGGTTCAGGATTTCGGTGTCGGTCAGATACGGGTTGCCGATGAAGACGCGGTCGCTTTCCGGGTCCGTATAGGCCTGGGGCGCCAGCTCGCGGAACTGCGGACGGCCGATGGTCTTGGACGCGCCGAAGCGCAGCTGCTGGTCCTCGGTGAAGTTCCACGTCGCCGTGAACGACGGCAGCCAGTACTGCTCCTCGATCTCCGTCGCCTCATAGGACGTCGTGCCGCCGAACAGGTCGCGCGGGGTCACGCTCTGTCGGCCGTCCTCAAAGCGGACGCCGAAGGTGGTGCGCACGGTCGGCACGAACTCGGCGGCGACCATGGCGTAAACCGCGTTGACCTTCATGTCGGCGTCGTAGGCGTTGGCGCCGTTCGAGCCGGCGATCTCACGCAGCTGCAGGGTCCACGGATTGATGTTGAAGTCCGAGAACAGATAGTCGATGCGCGAGTGCCGCTGACTGTCGGTCAGGCCGTTGACGGCCTCGAACTGCAGGTCGTGACGCTCGGCCGAGCGGGTGTTGTCCAGGGTCGAGGCGCCGACGCTGATGGTCGCCTCGCGGCCCGCCGCCATCGGCAGCTTGTAGGCCAGGTCCACGCCGCCGGACCAGACTTCGTCGTCCAGTTCACTGAACGAAATCTGATTGCCCTGGACGTTGTGGATGAAGCGGTCCTGAGCGTCCACGCCGTACTGGAAGCGCGATTCATAAGGGGCGTCGCGCGACGTTGTGGCGTAGGCCGCGCGCCAGTCCAGCTTCCACGCGCCGTCGGCGCCGAAGTAGTGCTCGCCGGCCAGCTGGCTGGTGAACAGCTGACGCACGAACCACTCGGTGTAGTCGTTGCGGATCACGCTGCCGCCGGCGTCAAAGTCCGGCCCGGCCGAGGTGCGGGCGCGCTTGGTCGTGGTGCGAACGTAGAGGTTGGTCCACTTCACCTCATGGTCGTCGGTCGTCAGCGACAGACCGCCCAGCAGGTTCAGGCGCACGTCGTTCTGGTTCGACTCGACGTCGAAGGTCGACACCGGCACCAGGTCATCGCCCTGGAACTGGCCCTCTTCCTGGATCGCCTGACGGGTGCGCCAGGAGTTGTCGTAGCCGGCGACGGCGATGACGCCCAGGTCGCCGATCTCGGTCGGCGTGCGGAAGCCGCCCGCCAGTTCCAGGCTGCCGTCGACGGGCGTCTGCTGACGCTGCATCAGGCGCAGGGGCGCATTGACCAGCGAGCGGCCCATCGCCTGCACTTCAGAGGCCGAGAAGTTGGCCAGGTTGATCTGCTTGCCCGTGCGGAAAGCCATGTCGATGGCGCCGGGGACCTTGCGGGTGTCATCGTCGAAGCCGGTCCAGTCGGAATCCGAGCCGTAGTAGACGAGGTTGTCGCGCGCGGTGGTCTCAGTGTTGCCGCCGACGCCGACCTTGAAGGTCAGGAAGGGTTCGGCAGGGGCGTCCACGGTGCGCAGGTCGATGACCCCGCCGCCGAACTCGCCGGGATAGTTGGGGGAATAGGACTTCTGAACCGTCACGCCCGCCAGGATGCTGGAGGGGAACAGGTCCAGCGGCACAACGCGCTGCAGCGGCTCGGGGCTGGGCAGCGGCGAACCGTTCAGCAGGGCCGAGGAATAGCGCTCTCCGAGGCCGCGCACATAGACGAAGCGGCCATCGACGATCGACAGGCCGGTCACGCGGGTCAGGGCGGCCGCGGCGGTGGAATCGCCGGTGCGTTGCAGGTCCTCAGAGGTCAGGAAAGCAGCCACTTCGGCGCTCTGGCGATTCTCCTGCGGGATGTTGCGGCCCAGGACGACGATGTCGCCCAATTGCGTGGCCGGGGTTTGCGACACCTGATCCGGGCTCTCCGGATCGGTGGGCAGTTCGGCGCTCAACGCCACGGCGGCGGCGGGGGCGGCCGTCTGTGCGACAGCCTGGGCGAGCGCGAGGCTGGGCGCGCCGAATACGGCGACGAGGGCGCTGCTGGCCAGCAGCACCCCGTTACGGGTCAGGGTCTTGTTCTTCATGTTCGGCTGCCTTGCGAAGGTCGAGAGAGGCTGGACGCTCAATGGGTCGGCGGCGGCCCTTTCGGACCGCCGCCTCGCCAGAGGGTTCATCAGCACTTCAGATTGGCCGTCAGGCCGCAGGTCCAGCCCTGCCACCAGGTGTCCGAGGCGTTCTTCACGGCGCCGATGTAGTCGGTGTCCGTGAAGGCGGCGTGGACGCTCGAGGCCTTGACCGGGGTTACGGCGGTCTCGTTGGCGCCGTTGATGAAGGTCAGGGTCTGGTTGGTGATGGTGACGCCCGAGGTCGGGGCGGCCAGGGTCGAGATTCCCTTGACCGTGTTGTTCGAACCGGCCGTGAAGACCGGCCCCGAACGGGCGGCGCCGCTGGCGCGGTAGGAGACGCCGCAGGACATGAAGACCGAGTTGAACACCGGGTTCACGCTGGCGGTGTCGGCGTCGGCGATGTCAAGGCAGCCGGCCAGCGAGCCGGCGGCGCTGGTGAAGACCGAGTTGACCACGGTCGCCTTCGTGCCCGTGTCGAAGTGGGCCACCGTGTGGGCGTCGGTCGGCGAGTTGCGGCCCACGAGCGTCCAGTTGGCGATCTTCGGCTGCGAGTTGTAGCGCTGGGCCAGCGGCGTCGAGGCCGGGGCGGCCGAGAACTCGAAGCCGGCCGAGCGGCTGGTCGCGTTCGGGGCGCGCTGGGTCACGATGCCGAACTGGGCGCCGCCGCGCCAGCCGGTGTCGGTGTCGAAGGCGTCGTCGTCGGCGCCGTTGATGACGATGTGCTTCAGGTTGACGTTGCCGCCGAAGATTTCGATGCCGTCGTCCGACGAGTTGAAGGACTGGACGTATTCGATGGTGGTGCCCGCGCCGACGCCGGCCAGGGTCAGGGCCTGCAGTTCGTTGCCGGTCGAGATTTCAAAGCCCGAATAGCGGATCTGGACGTAACGCAGACGGCCCGAATTGTCGTTGGCGTTGCCGCCGCCGTAGAAGGCGTTGGTGCCCTCGACCTGGCCGGTGCAGGTGACCGGGGCGGTCAGCTGGCAGTTGGCCTGGGGCGCGCGGCCGGCGATGACGATGCCGCCCCACTGACCTTGCGAGGTCTCGGTCGTCGTGCCTTCCACGTTCTGACGGCTGGTGAAGATGATCGGCTGGGAAGCCGTGCCTTCGGCGTAAATCTGCGAGCCGCGGTTCACCAGCAGATAGTCGCCGCCGCCCGATGCGAAGATGGTCACGCCCGGCTCAACCGTCAGGATGCCTTGCGTGCCGGCATTGGCGGAGGCGTCGACGCCTCCGTCGGTGCCCACGGCCGTGCGGCCCGAGATCGAGTAGATGGTGCCGGCGCGCAGCGGCACGGTCAGCGAGCCGTTGATCTGCTGGGGCAGCTGGCAGTTGCGAAGGGTGCCGTTGGCGATGGTGCCCACGTTGGCGAAGCCGGTCGGGCAATCCGCCGCCGCCTGGCCCGTGCCCGGCGTGCCCGGACCGCCGGGGTTGCCGCCGCCGCCATTGCCGAAATCGCCTTCGCCGGGCGAGGCCACCTCGGCGGAGCCGCCGCAGGCCGCCAGGGCCAGGGTGCTGGCCGCCGCCACGAGCAGGGTCTTGAAGCTGCTGTTCATCATCGTTCCACCGATTGGGTCAAATAGCTGCGGCGGGAGACGGTCTTTGCCGACGATGACGTCGACGCCCCTCCTGCCTGGCGGCGAGGGATAGCGAAAAGCGGGGCGGAAGCTTGCGCGAGGCGGTGACGGATCAGCCTCGGTTTCGTGCCGTTTCAACTGAGAAACCGTGACGAAAATTCCGATATCGGAACAGAAACCAGAGCCGCCTGTCGGCCGATAGGCCCACGGCCCTTGTATTGCCCGGCCATCCGCCGCAAACCGGCGAGCTTTATGACCTCCCCCAGACAGGAGCCACCGATGGGCGGCCCAGACGCGCAACCGCGCCCCACCTCAAGCCTTGGCGCAGAGCCCGGCGCCACGAGCCTGGCGCGCAACCTCAGCTGGCCGCATCTGGTGGCGATGGGCGTGGGCGCCATCGTCGGCACCGGCATCCTGACCCTGATCGGCATCGGCGCGGACAAGGCGGGCCCCGCCGTCCTGCTGTCTTTCCTGATCGCCGGCTTCGTCTGCGCCTGCGCCGCCATGTGCTACGCCGAGATGGCCAGCACGGTGACGGCTTCGGGCAGCGCCTATACCTATTCGCGGGTGGTGCTGGGCCAGATGGCCGGATGGGTCATCGGCTGGAGCCTGATCCTGGAATACAGCCTGGTGGTCAGCGCCGTGGCCGTCAGTTGGTCGGGCTATGCGGCGCCCCTGCTGCGTGACTGGCTGGGCCTGCCTATGGCTCTGATGCAGGGGCCGCATGCGGGCGGAATCGCCAACATCCCCGCCCTGTTCATCATCATCGCCGTCGGCGCCCTTTGCTGACGGGCGCCAAGAAAAGCGCCACGCTCAACCTGATCCTGGTGGCGGTGAAGCTGTCGGCCCTGGCCCTGTTCGTCTGGTTCGCCCTGCCCCACTTCAACGCCGCCAACCTGGAGCCCTTCAGCCCCTATGGCTTCGCCCGTCACATGGGCCCGGACGGCGTCGAGCGCGGCGTGATGGCGGCCGCGGCCATCATCTTCTCGGCCTTCTACGGCTTCGACGCCATCGCCACGGCGGCCGAGGAGACGCGCAATCCCAAGCGCGACCTGGCCATCGGCATCGTCGGCTCCATGCTGGTCTGCGCGGCGATCTACACCATCATCGCCACGGTCGCCCTGGGCGCGACGCCCTTCACCCGCTTCGCCAACAGCCCCGAGCCGCTCGCCCTGATCCTGCGCGAGATCAGCCAGCCCGGCGCCGCTCATTTCCTGGCGGTCACGGCGGTCCTGACCCTGCCCACGGTGATCCTGGCCTTCTTCTACGGTCAGAGCCGCATCTTCTTCGTCATGGCGCGCGACGGCCTGCTGCCGCGCGGTCTGGCCCGCGTCTCCAAGGGCGGCGCCCCGGTGCGCATCACCGTGTTCACCGCCTGCGTGGTGGGGACCATCGCCCTGTTCTTCCCGCTGGACGAAATCGTCGCCCTGGCCAACGCCGGCACTCTGGTGGCGTTCAGCGCCGTGGCCCTGTGCATGTTGATCCTGCGTCGTCGCGCGCCGGACATGGCGCGCGGCTTCCGCACGCCGCTGGGCTGGGTGGTCGGTCCGGTCGCCATCGCCGGCTGCCTGTATCTGTTGGCCAGCCTGCCGCAGAATACGCAGATCTGGTTCGTGATCTGGAACGTGGTCGGCCTTGGCGTCTACTTCATCTACGGGCGCAAGCGGGTAGCGAAAGCAGCCCAGGGCGACGACACGGAAAGCTGAACCGACAGCTTGCAACGAACAAAAAGGCCGCCCGAGCGAATCGGGCGGCCTTTTCATTTGCATCTGTGCGCAAGCTTAGTCGTCAGCGCCCGTCACGGCCGGTCCGTAAAACAGCGCATTGAACAGCAGGCGCGAGGACGCCCGCGCCTGCGCCCGGTTCACCACGTCGGGGCCCAGAACGATCACGCGGCCTTCGCCGTGCTCCAGGTCCAGCACCGCATCGGCGCCCGACAGTTTGTCCGCCCCGATCGCCCAGCCGCTGGAGACCTCGACCTGTTGCGGATAGCGCACCATCGACGCCCCTTCGCCCCCAGGACGGAAGCCCGCATTTCGGTTGAAGAAGACGTTCATCCGCGACGGCGCCCAAAGGTGAGCGGACGGCTGTTGTCGACCTCGGTCTGCATCACCGCGCCGGGAATGAAGAAGTCGGTCGAGGCCACGGGCTTGCCGTCCGGTCCCGTCAGCACGTCCTGCACCGGCGCGCCCATGGCGGCGGCCAGTCGGTGGGCCGAGCCGATGGTGACGACGCTGCCGCCCGCCCGCGCGAAGGCGTCGATCTGAGGCACCGTTTTCTCGGCCGTGATGTGGCCCAGCCAGCCGCGATACTCTGCGGGAATGCTGTCCGGCGCCGGCTGTTCGCGCTGGGCGGCGGCGGAGAGGTCGGTCGGGATCATGTCCGAGGCGAAGACCAGAACATCGAAGTCCTTGTTCAGGTCGCCTGCGTCGAGGCGCTGGGGATAGATGACCTCGAACGGATATTCGAACTGCTCCAGCATCCACTGGGTCCAGCCCGAGGCCATCGAACCGCCGTAGCGATCGACCAAGCCCACGCGCACCGGCTTCAGTGCGATGCGCTCTCCGCCCGGCGCGCGGGCGACGGCGTGGGCGTTCAGGCCGAGGTCGCGCACCGCCGCCTCGACGATCGGCCGGGCCTTGTCGTCGGCCGGGATCCACAGGGCGCCGGGCGCGAGGGTCTGACGACCCGCGCGGGTCTCGCCTTCCTGCCAGAAAACCGGCACGCCCGCCGCCAGAAGGCGGTTGGTCAGGACATAGCCGTTGATCGGCGCATGATCGATCAACCAGCCTGCGCGGCCATTGCCCTCGATCTTGCCCGGCGGCGGGGCCATGACGTCGGCGACGCGCTCGGTCGGCGCCTCGAAGCCGTCCAGGATGCGGTCGAACTGCACGCCCATCTGCATCGCCAGGGTGTAGCCGGTCGCGTCGTAGGGCAGTTTGGGCGGGCCGCCCGGATACTGCAGGTCGTGCGGGTGGTCCTGCGGCTCGAACATGTCCAGCACGTGCGGGCGGTAGGCCTGAGCCGTCTTCACCAAATAAGACCCGGCCGGATAGGTCTTAGCTCCGATGGTGAAGGCGCGCGTCGCCCGCTCCACGTCCACGCCGGTCTTGATTAGGCTGTTCAGGAAGGCGACGGCGGTGGGCAGGTCGGCCTGATCCGCCGGGATGACATAGCCGCGCGGATCGCGCCGGGCCGGGTCGCGCAACACGCTCTCATACAGCGCCGGATCCACCCGGCGGGCGTTCTCGCCGGCCGCTGCGTTCAGGGCGTCGATCGCGGAGGGCGTGATCCGCCAGGTGTCGGTATTGCCCTTGTCGATGGCGTTCTGGCCCATGCGCCAGATGTTGAACAGCACCCTGTCCTTGTTGCGCGATGCGTAGTTCAGCACCGCCCGGTTGATCGATTGCGAGTATTCAATCGACTGGGCGAAACGCCAGGTTTGCGGCGCGACCGGCAGGGGCAGGTCGTTGCGCGGCAGCTGGTTGTCCGGGATCAGGCTGATCTGGCTGGGCGTCGGATGGCCGGTGATCTCGGTCAGCAGGCCCACGGCGTTGTGGAAATAGGTAACGGAGCGCTCCATCCCGTTGTTCCACGTCGAATAGTTCGCCCCGCTGCGCATGGTCGAGCCGGGCTTGCCCTCCTCGATGAGGCGGCTGTGCATGGCGGCGCCGACCTCGGACAGGGTGCTCATGACCAGCGGGTCGTAGTTGTAGTTGAACGGGTCCCGGAACGGCGGCATGAACACCACGGTCCCCGCCGGCGCCGTCTGGTGATGGTTATAGATGATCTGCGGGAACCACTCGCGGAAGAACTGCCGATTGACATTGGTCGTCTCGGTCATCGCCGACAAATAGTAGTCGCGGTTGTTATCGTGACCCACGTACTTCTGATACAGGCGAGGAATAGAGGCGTACTCGCGCTTCAGCGGGTCCTCGTTGCGCATATACCAGGTCGAGACCAGCTCCCATCCGTCCGGGTTCAGCGGCGCGAACAGGATGACCACGTCGTCCAGGATGCGCCTGGCCTCGGCGTCCTCGGCCGTCAGCCATTCATAGAGGGCGGCGATCAGGGCTTGGGGCGGCACGGTTTCTGTGGAGTGCAGACCCCCGTCGATCCAGACCACGGCCTTGCCCTCGGCGGCCAGGGCGCGGGCCTCCTCCTCGCTGACGCCCTCGGCCTTGGCCAGCCGGCGCGCGATCTCCTGATAGCGGTCGATGTTCGCCAGGTTCTGCGGCGAGGAAACGACCGACAGATACTGCGTCCGCCCCTCGGACGATTTGCCGATCTCCAGCAGTTTCATCCGGTCCGACTGCTCGGCCAGTGTCTGCAGATAGCGTTCGAACTGGCTGTAGGTGATCAGGCGATAATCGGCGCCGACCTCGTGGCCAAAGGCCTCCAGCGGCGTGGTCAGGCCCCGCGCGGGCGCCGCCTGCGAGACGACCCCCGTCGGCGCGGAAGCGGCGTCGAGCGCCAGGGCGCTGACGGATGACAGGGCCAGAATGGCCAGGCTGGCCGCGAGCACGGCGGGCGGACGGGTCATGGAATCTCCTGATGCGTTCACTCTCAGCCTTCCGCGAGGCTTGGCGACAGCTTGGCGTCTTCGCGACCCGGACGCAATTTACCCTCAGCCTGAAAAAGCCGGCGACGGCGATTACCCACAGCCGAGCCACGGCGGAGGCAAAAAAGAAAGGGCGACCGGATCGCTCCGGCCGCCCCTTCGGCATTTCAGCAGTGAAGTCTGAAATCAGGCCTCGTCGTCGCCCTCGATGGCGAAGACCGGACCAGGTCCAGGCCCTTGGCCGCGACGTCGCGATCGACGAACTCGATCACCGCCATGGCGGCGTTGTCGCCGTGACGGAAGCCCGCCTTCATGATGCGGATGTAGCCGCCGTTACGCTCGGCGTAACGAGGAGCCAGGGTCTCGAACAGCTTGCCGACTTGCGGCACGTCGCGAACGGCGCTGATGGCCTGACGACGAGCGTGCAGGTCGCCCTTCTTGGCCAGGGTGACCAGCTTCTCGACGAAGGGACGCAGTTCCTTCGCCTTGGGCAGAGTCGTCGTGATCTGCTCGTGCTTGATCAACGAGGCGGCCATGTTGGCGAACATGGCCTGGCGGTGGCTGGCCGTGCGGCCGAGCTTGCGATAGGCGGCGCCGTGGCGCATCGGGGTCTCTCCTACTCGACCCTGGTTTCTCGTCCCTACTTTTCGGACGAGACCTGGGGCCTCTCATTCTAACCGCCCCAACCGATCCACGCGGGACCTGGGCGGAGGGTTAATGATCAGATCTGGTCGTCGAACTTCTTGGCCAGATCTTCGATGTTCTCCGGCGGCCAATCGGCACATCCATGCCGAGGCTCAGGCTCATGGACGCCAGAACTTCTTTGATCTCGTTCAGCGACTTGCGGCCGAAGTTCGGGGTGCGAAGCATTTCGCCCTCGGTCTTCTGGATCAGGTCGCCGATGTAGACGATGTTGTCGTTCTTCAGGCAGTTGGCCGAACGGACCGACAGCTCCAGCTCGTCCACCTTCTTCAGCAGGGCCGGGTTGAAGGGCAGTTCGGGCTTGCCGTCCGACTGCTCGACAGCCTTGGTCGGCTCATCGAAGGTGATGAAGATCTGCAGCTGGTCTTGCAGGATGCGCGCGGCGTAGGCCACGGCGTCAACCGGCGAGACGGCGCGGTTGGTTTCAACTTCCAGGATCAGCTTGTCGTAGTCCAGCGACTGGCCCTGCCGGGTCGGCTCGACGCGATAGGCGACGCGCTTCACCGGCGAATACAGGGCGTCGACGGCGATCAGGCCGATCGGAGCGTCTTCCGGGCGGTTCAGTTCGGCGGCGACGTAGCCCTTGCCGTTCTGGACCGTCAGTTCCATGCGGACCGAGGCGCCGTCATCCAGGGTGCAGATCACGTGATCCGGGTTCAGCACCTCGATGTCGGCCGGCAGCTCGATCTGAGCCGCGGTCACCGGGCCGGGGCCCGTGGCGCGCAGCGTCATCCGCTTCGGACCCTCAGCGTGCATGCGCAGGGCCAGTTGCTTGATGTTCAGAACGATGTCGACGACATCCTCGCGAACGCCTTCCAGCGACGAGAACTCGTGAACAACGCCGTCGATCTGAATGGCCGTGACCGCCGCGCCTTGAAGCGAAGACAGCAGAACGCGACGAAGCGCGTTGCCGAGCGTCACACCGAAACCGCGCTCGAGAGGTTCGGCGATCAGACGCGCCTTGTGCTGCGGGTCAGACCCGCCCTCGACTTGCGGTTTCTCGGGACGGATCAGCTCTTGCCAGTTTCTTTCGATCATAAAGTCCCTCGAACGGGTTTCGACGGCTCCGTGTCCTCACGTTCAGAACAACAGGAGCCGCCGGGAGAAGGGGTAGGCGGCGTGAACCTTAGACGCGACGGCGCTTCGGCGGACGGCAGCCGTTGTGCGGCATCGGCGTCACGTCGCGGATCGTCGTGATCGTCATGCCGACGGCCTGCAGGGCGCGCAGGGCCGACTCACGGCCCGAACCCGGACCCGAGACGTTCACTTCCAGCGTCTTGACGCCGTGCTCGGCGGCCTTCTTGCCGGCGTCTTCCGCAGCCATCTGAGCGGCGTACGGCGTCGACTTGCGCGAGCCCTTGAAGCCCATGTGGCCAGCCGACGACCAGGAAATCGCGTTCCCTTGAGCGTCGGTGATGGTCACCATGGTGTTGTTGAACGAAGCGTTCACGTGGGCGACGCCCGAGGTGATGTTCTTGCGTTCGCGGCGCTTAACGCGACCCGGTTCCTTAGCCATCCGTCAGGCCTCTCTCTTACTTCTTCTTGCCGGCGATCGGCTTGGCCGGACCCTTGCGGGTGCGAGCGTTGGTGTGAGTGCGCTGGCCGCGGACCGGCAGGCCCTTGCGGTGACGCAGGCCGCGGTAGCAGGCCAGATCCATCAGACGCTTGATGTTCATCGACGTCTCGCGGCGCAGGTCGCCTTCGACGGTGAAGTCGCGATCGATGGTTTCGCGGATCTGCAGGATCTCCGCGTCGGTCAGCTGGTTCACGCGGCGAGCCGGCTCGATGCCGATCTTGGCCGTGATCTCCTTGGCGTTGTGCGCGCCAATGCCGTGGATGTACTGAAGCGCGATTTCAACGCGCTTGTTGGTCGGAATGTTGACGCCTGCGATACGGGCCACGAAATTCTCCAAGTACGCGTTAATCAGACGCAGAAACCGCTCCGGTCAACAGACCAGGAGCGTGTACGCCCTTCGCGGAAGGCCGCCCTTATACAGGGGATTCCCGATGCGTCAACGGGCAAGCGCCGTGAGCAGGATGGTTCAGGGCCATTCGACCCCCACCCGGACCTCTCGACCATCAATCGGCGCTCCGTTCTGCGTCGGAGGACGAAAGCGGAAATATCGGGAGGCCGCAAGGGCCGCCTGGCCGAATCCCATTCCCGGGGGCGTTTCGTCCACCAGGCGGCAGTCGCTCAAAGTGGTGTCCAGACGAACCCGGCAGGCCAGCGTCGCCCGCCCTCCCCGGCGCTGGCGGAAGGCGTCGCGCGGGTGCAGGCCCCGCAGTTCGCCAACCGTCGGGCCGCGAATGATGCGCGGCGGGCCCTCACCCTCGCCTGGGCCGACGCCGGACCCGCTGCCGCCGCCGCTGCCCGTCCCCTGCCCGCCCTGACCTTGACCCGGTGTCGGGCCGGGCTCGGGCGCCGCGCCGACGACCAGCGGCTGTTCGGGAGCGGGACGCGGGGGCGCGACGACTTCGGGCGGAGGCGGCGCCGGACGCGGTCGCGCGGGACGCACGCTTGAGGCGGCGGCGGGCGCTCCGCCCCCTTGCGTCACGGCCGGCTCTGCAGGCGGAGGCGGAGGCGGCTCAGGGCGCTCAAAGGGAAGCAGATCGACAATGATCAGCGGCGGCGGCGCGTCCAAGGTCGTCTCGGGCCGCCCTACGCCCAAAAGCACAAAGGCGCCGAGGTGCAGCAGAGCCACCAGCCCCGCCGCGCCCCAGCGCCATTGTTTCATTCGTTCCGGTCGCAACCGTCTCTCCCGCACAGGCTTCCGAACGCTAACGCTTCAGAAGTCGAGGAGATCAGATCGCGCGCCCGATCAGGCGTCCAGCGCCGCGTCGATGGCGGCGGCCACGGCGGCGATGTCGCCCATCCCGTCCACCTCGGTCAGCTTGCCCTGGCCTTCATAGTAGGGAAGCAGCGGCGCGGTCTGACGGTTGTAGACGGCCAGCCGGTCCTTGAAGGTCTCGGGATTGTCGTCGGCCCGGCCCTGTTCGGCGAACCGCTTGCCGATCCGGTCGGTCAGGGCGGCGTCGTCGACCTTCAAGCGGATGACGCTGTCGATCTGGGCGCCGCGCTTGGCCAGCATGGCGTCCAGGGCCTCGGCCTGAGCCACCGTGCGGGGAAGCCGTCGAAGATGGCCCCGCCGGCGGCCTCAGCCTCCGGCAGACGGGCTTCGATCAGAGCGATGACGATCTCGTCGGTGACGAGGTCGCCGCGCGCCAGCACGTCCTTAACCTTCAGCCCCAGTTCGGAGCCGGAAGCGATCGCCGCGCGCAGCATGTCGCCGGTCGAGAGCTGGACCATGCCCCGCCCCTCGACCAGCCGCTTGGCCTGGGTGCCCTTGCCGGCCGCAGGCGGCCCGAACAGGATCAGGTTCATTATGTCTTCGGGCCCCCTACCCGATCAGCGACGGGCAGGAGCGGAACCGCCCCGACCACGACCGCGCAACTTGGCCTTCTTGATCAGGCCCTCATACTGGTGAGCCAGCAGGTGCGACTGGATCTGGGCGACAGTGTCCATCGTCACCGAGACCACGATCAAGATAGACGTTCCGCCAAAATACACGGCGTTGCCCAGGCTGCTGATCATGAACTCCGGCAGCAGGCAGACGGCGGTGATATAGCCGGCGCCGATCACCGTCAGGCGGGTCAGCACATAGTCCAGATACTCAGCCGTGCGCTTGCCCGGACGGATCCCCGGCAGGAAGCCGCCGTATTTGCGCAGGTTCTCCGCCGTGTCCTCGGGGTTGAACGTGATCGAGGTGTAGAAGAAGCAGAAGAAGATGATCAGGGCGGCGTACAGCACCATGAAGACGGGCTTGCCGTGCGTCAGCTGCGCCGTCACCAGGGGCAGCCAGCTCATCCACTCAGGCAGGTTCGCGTTCGCCGTAAACTGAGCCACCGTCGTCGGCAGCATCAGCAGCGACGAGGCGAAGATGGCCGGGATCACGCCTGCGGTGTTGACCTTCAACGGCAGGAAGCTGCGCTCGCCGCCGGTCATGCGGTTGCCTTCCTGGCGCTTCGGATACTGGATCAGAAGGCGGCGCTGGGCGCGTTCCATGAAGACGATGAAGACGATGACCGCCACCGCCATGATGGCGATGAAGAACAGCGTGAAAGCCGACATCTGGCCCTGCTGGGCCAGGCCCAGCATCCGCGCCACCGTCGACGGCAGAACCGCCACGATGCCCGCGAAGATGATCAGGGAGATGCCGTTGCCGACGCCGCGCGCCGTCACCTGCTCGCCCAGCCACATCAGGAACATGGTGCCGCCCGTCAGGACCGTGACCGTCGAGATGATGAAGAACAGGCCGGGCTGGTCGATCAGGCCGGGCTGGGCGTTCAGGCCCACCGCGATGCCGAAGGACTGGGCCAGCGCCAGGAACACCGTCAGATAGCGGGTGTACTGGTTCAGTTGCTTGCGGCCCGACTCGCCGCCTTCCTTCTTCAGCTTCTCCCACGGCGGATACACCGCGCCCATCAGCTGGACGATGATCGACGCCGAGATGTAGGGCATCACGTTCAGCGCGAACACGGCCATGCGCTCGACGGCGCCGCCCGAGAACATGTTGAACATGTCCAGGATGCCGCGCTGGCCATCCGGATTCTGGAAGAAGGCCAGGAAGGCCTCGCCATTGATCCCAGGGATCGGAACATAGGTGCCGATCCGATAGACCAGCAGCGCGCCCAGCGTGAACAGCAGGCGCTTGTGCAGCTCGGTCGCTTTCGCGAACGAGCCGATGTTCATATTGGCAGCAAGTTGTTCAGCGGCCGAAGCCATCAGGCGCTCCCCACACGGTCACCATAGTCATGCCCGTGCTCAGATAGGCGGAAAGCGGCGCTCTTGCGAGGGCCGCTTTCGGAAAATCGTCATCCCTGTCCGGACGTTCCCGGCGGAGGCGCAGCGAACCGCGCCCCCGACGGATGACGATATCGGATTTTAGGCCTTGGCCGCGGCGCGCTTGGCGCGAGCCGAGACCTTGTTGGCGTCGCCCAGCGGAGCCTTCGGCGCCGGGGCCTTGCCGCGAGCGGCGTTGCGCTTCTCGAGACGGGCGGCAGCCTTGGCTTCAGCCTCGATGCGCTCTTGCTTGACCGAACCGCCGGCGGCTTCCACCGCCTTGATGGCGCCGGCCGAGGCCGACCAGACCACCAGGTTCAGCTTGGCCTTCAGCTCGCCTTCGCCCAGGACGCGCACGCCGTCCTTGACGCGACGGATCACGCCGGCGGCGACCAGGGCCGCGCCGTTGATCTCGGCCTTGGCGTCCAGCTTGCCGCCGTCGATGGCTTCTTGCAGGCGCCACAGGTTGACTTCAGCCAGCTTGGGGGCGTTCGGCACGTTGAAGCCGCGCTTGGGCATACGCATGTACAGCGGCATCTGGCCGCCTTCAAAGCCGACCTTGCCGCCGCCCGAACGCGAGTTCTGGCCCTTGACGCCGCGACCGGCGGTCTTGCCCTTGCCCGAGCCCGGCCCACGGCCGACGCGCATGCGCTTCTTGGTTGCGCCCTCGTTATCGCGGATTTCGTTCAGTTTCATTGCCTGATCCTTTCGGGTTCTAGCGCCAGGTCCGCCAGGCGGTCCTGACTCGGCGTTGGATAAATTGAAGGGCCGCTGATTAAGCGACCCGCGTCTGCATCGCAAGATGCTTCTTCATAAAGCGAAACGCCCTCCCCGCGAACGGGAGAGGGCGAAGCGTCTTATTTCTCGACCACTTCCACCATGTGGGCGACCTTGGCGATCATCCCACGGACGGAGGGTGTCTTCCAGGGTCGACTCACGGCCGATCTGGTTGAGACCCAGGCCCACCAGGGTGGCGCGCTGATCGCCCTTGCGGCGGATCGGGCTGCCGACCTGACGGACGGTCACAGTCTTGTTCTCGGTCTTGGCCATCTATCAGCCCTCCACGGCTTCCGGCGCCGAAGCGCCGTCATTGCGGCGGCCCATCAGGTCGGACACCTTCTTGCCCCGCTTGGAGGCGATCTGGCGCGGCGACGACTGAACCTTCAGAGCTTCGAAGGTGGCGCGGATCATGTTGTACGGGTTCGACGAGCCGGTCGACTTGCCCACGACGTCCTGGACGCCGAGGGTTTCGAGGACTGCACGCATCGGACCGCCCGCGATGACGCCGGTGCCCGGAGGCGCCGCACGCATCATGATCTTGCCGGCGCCCCAACGGCCGTTGCCGTCGTGGTGCAGGGTGCGGTTCTCGCGCAGCGGAACCTTGATCATGGTCTTCTTGGCTTCTTCGGTCGCCTTGCGGATGGCTTCCGGCACTTCGCGCGCCTTGCCATGACCGAAGCCGACGCGGCCTTTGCCGTCGCCGACGACCATCAGGGCCGCGAACGAGAACCGGCGGCCGCCTTTGACGGTCGCGGCCACGCGGTTGATGTGCACCAGCTTCTCGACGATGTCCGAATCCGGACCATCAACGGGAGCGTTGCGGTTGTCGCGACGGTTGCGGTCGCCGCCGCCGCGTTGGGGTTCACGAGCCATGCTTGCCGTTCCCTTAGAAGTTCAGGCCGGCTTCGCGCGCGGCTTCCGCCAACGCCTTGACCCGGCCGTGATAGATGTAGCCGCCACGGTCGAAGACGACGTCGGTGACGCCCTTCTCGATGGCGCGCTCGGCGATCAGCTTGCCGATCATGGCAGCGGCTGCGACGTCCGAACCCTTGGACCCCTTGCCGCCTTCCAGCGACGAGGCGGCAGCCACCGTGACGCCCTGGGCGTCGTCGATGATCTGGGCCGAGATGTTCTTGTCCGAACGGTGAACCGACAGACGCAGGCGACCGTTGGCGACAGCCTTCAGGCGACGGCGAGTGCGCTCGGCGCGGCGCTTGGCTTGTTGTTGAAGAGAGAGAGCCATGACTTACTTCTTCTTGCCTTCCTTGCGCCGGACGAATTCGCCCTGGTAGCGCACGCCCTTGCCCTTATACGGCTCCGGCGGACGCATCTTGCGGATGACGGCGGCGATTTCACCAACGACCTGCTTGTCGGCCGAGATCTTGATCTCGGTCTGCTTCGGCACAGCGAAGGTGACGCCTTCCGGCGGAGCGATGTCGACGTCGTGCGAGAAGCCGAGCTGCAGCGAGAGATCCTTGCCCTTCAGGGCGGCGCGGTAACCGACGCCGACCAGTTCCAGGGTCTTCTCGAAGCCGTCGGTCACGCCGGTCACCATGTTGGCGACCAGGGTGCGCGACAGGCCCCACATGGCCTTGGCGCGCTGCGTGTCCGAACGCGGGGTCAGCGACAGTTCGTCGCCTTCCTGCTTGACTTCGATCTCTTCGGCGACGGTCCAGGAGCGTTCGCCCTTGGGACCCTTCACGGTGATGTCCTGGCCGTTGAGCGTGACAGTCACGCCCTTCGGCACAGCGATGGTTTTCTTGCCGATACGAGACATATCAGTAGACCCTGCACAGGACTTCGCCGCCGACGTTAGCGTCGCGCGCGGCGGCGTCAGACATGACGCCCTTCGAAGTCGAAAGGATCGAGATGCCGAGGCCGTTCTTGACCGGCTTCAGATCGCCGATGGCCGAATAGACGCGACGGCCGGGCTTCGACACGCGGGCGATCTCGGCGATCACCGGCTGGCCGTCGAAGTACTTCAGCTCAATCTCGAACTGCGGGAACTCGCCGGGGTTCTGAACCAGCGAATAGCCGCGGATGTAGCCCTCGTCCTGCAGCACGTCCAGGACGCGCTGGCGCAGGCGGGAAGCCGGGGTGAGCACCGTCGAACGCTTGCGGGTGGCCGCGTTCTTGATGCGAGCGATCATGTCGCTCAGGGGATCGTTGATCATCATGTCTGTTCGCTCCCCTTACCAGCTCGACTTCGTCAAGCCGGGGATCTGACCCATGTTGCCCAGCTCGCGCAGGGCCACACGGCTCATCTTGAGCTTGCGGTAGTAAGCCCGCGGACGACCCGTCACTTCGCAACGGTTGCGAATGCGGCTCGGAGCCGAGTTGCGCGGCAGAGCCGCCAGCTTCAGGCGCGCATCGAAACGCTCCTCAAGCGGCAGGCTCTCGTCGTTGGCGATAGCCTTCAGGGCGTCCGCTTCGCGGCATACTTCGCAACCAGGGCCTTGACGGCTTCGTTGCGGTTTACGGCGCTTTTCTTAGCCATTGTTCTCTTCCCTTCCCGCTCAGTTCACGAACGGGAACTTGAACTCGGTGAGGAGAGCCTTGGCTTCCTCATCGGTCTTGGCCGTGGTGCAGACGATGATGTCCATGCCCCACATCTGATCGATCTGGTCGTAGTTGATCTCCGGGAACACGATGTGCTCCTTCAGACCCGTGGCGTAGTTGCCGCGACCGTCGAACGAGGTGCCCTTCAGGCCACGGAAGTCCTTCACGCGCGGCAGGGCGATCGTGATGAACCGGTCCAGGAACTCGTACATCTGGGCGCCACGCAGGGTGACCTTGCCGCCGATGATCATGCCTTCGCGCAGCTTGAAGCCGGCGATGGAGTTACGAGCCTTGGTCGGCACGGCCTTCTGACCGGCGATGGCCGTCAGGTCCTTGAGGGCCGCAGTGGCCTTCTTGGAGTCAGCGACGGCTTCACCGATGCCCATGTTCAGGACGATCTTGTCCAGCTTGGGGATCTGCATCTCGTTCGTGTAGCCGAACTTTTCCTTCAGGGCGCCGCGGATGCGGTCCTGATATTCGGTCTTGAGACGCGGCATGTACTTGGTGTCGGCCATCAGATGACGTCTCCCGTCGACTTGGCGAAGCGGACCTTCTTGTCCCCCTCGACCTTGAAGCCCACGCGGGTCGCCTTGCCGTTGCCGTCGACGATCGCGACGTTCGACAGGTGAAGCGAGGCTTCCTTGTGCTTGATGCCGCCTTGCGGGTCAGCCTGGGTCGGGCGCGTGTGGCGCTGGACCATGTTGACGCCTTGCACGACGACGCGGTTCTCGGTCGGCAGGACCCGGATCACCTGGCCGGTGCGGCCCTTGTCCTTGCCGGTGAGGACGACGACGTTGTCGCCCTTCTTGATCTTCGCGGCCATGGTTACAGGACCTCCGGAGCCAGCGAGATGATCTTCATGTGGTTCTTGGCGCGCAGCTCGCGCGGAACCGGGCCGAAGATACGGGTGCCGACAGGCTCGTTCTGCTTGTTGACGATGACGGCGGCCGACTTGTCGAAACGAATGACAGAGCCGTCCTTGCGTTGGATGTCCTTCGCGGTGCGCACGACGATGGCGCGAACGACGTCGCCCTTCTTCACGCGGCCGCGCGGAATCGCTTCCTTCACCGAGGCGACGATGGTGTCGCCGATCGAGGCGTAACGGCGCTTAGAACCGCCGAGCACCTTGATGCACATGACCCGGCGAGCGCCCGAGTTATCGGCGACCTCCAGGTTAGTTTGCATCTGGATCATGGGATCCGATCCTTCTTCTTACGAAGCCGAAGACGGGGAAATGATTTCCCAGCGCTTCAACTTGGACTTGGGGGCGCATTCGATAATGCGCGCGATATCGCCGACTTTGAGAGCGTTCGCCTCATCGTGAGCGTGGTAGTTCTTGGACTTACGAACCGTCTTGCGGAGCAGCGGGTGCAGCAGGGTGCGCTCGACCTTCACGACGACGGTCTTGTCGCCCTTGTCGGAGACGACCACGCCTTCAAGAATGCGTTTGGGCATCGGTGTTTCCTTACGAGGCCGCACGCTTCTCGCGCAGAAGCGTCGAGATGCGAGCGATGTCCTTGCGCACTTCCGAGACCCGGTGGGTCTTTTCCATCTGGCCGGTGGCGGCCTGGAAGCGCAGGTTGAACTGTTCCTTCTTGAGCTTCAGCAGCTCGTCGGACAGTTGGTCGACGGTTTGCGACCGGAGATCGGCGATCTTGGTCATTAGGCGGCTTGCTCCGTAACGATGCCGGCGTCCAGGCGGGTGACCACCTTGGTGCGGATCGGCAGCTTGGCGGCGCCGAGGCGCAGCGCTTCACGAGCCACGTCGTCCGGCACGCCGTCGATTTCGAACATGATGCGGCCCGGGGCCACGCGAGCGGCCCAATGGTCCACCGCGCCCTTGCCCTTACCCATCCGCACTTCGGCCGGCTTGCCGGAGACCGGCACGTCGGGGAAGATACGGATCCAGACGCGGCCCTGACGCTTCATCTGACGGGTGATCGCGCGGCGAGCCGCTTCGATCTGACGCGCCGTGATGCGCTCCGGCTCGACGGCCTTCAGACCGTAGGAGCCGAAGTTCAGCGAGAAACCACCCTTGGACGAGCCGTGGATGCGGCCCTTGAAGGCCTTGCGGTACTTGGTCTTTTTCGGTTGCAACATGGCCTATCAGCCCTCACGACCACGGCGAGGACCGCGATCACCGCGGGGGCCGCCACGGCCTTCGTTGGACGACGGACCCGAGGCTTCCTGGGCCCAGCGCTTGTCCTGAGCCATCGGGTCGTGCTCGAGCACTTCACCCTTAAACACCCAGACCTTCACGCCAATGATGCCGTAGGTCGTCTTGGCTTCATAGAAGCCATAGTCGATGTCGGCGCGCAGGGTGTGCAGCGGCACGCGACCTTCGCGGTACCACTCCATCCGAGCGATTTCGGCGCCGCCCAGACGGCCCGAGACGTTGATGCGGACGCCCTTGGCGCCCAGGCGCATGGCCGACTGCATCGAACGCTTCATGGCGCGGCGGAACGCGATGCGGCGCTCCAGCTGCTGAGCGATGTTCTCGGCGATCAGCTGAGCGTCGGTTTCCGGCTTGCGGACCTCGACGATGTTCAGGTGAACTTCGCCTTCGGTGCGAGCGGCGATGTCCTTGCGCAGCTTCTCGATGTCAGCGCCCTTCTTGCCGATCACGACACCCGGACGGGCGGCGTAGATCGTCACGCGGCACTTCTTGTGCGGACGCTCGATGATGATACGCGACACGCCGGCGGCCGACAGGCGTTCCTTCAGCCACGTGCGCAGCTTCAGGTCCTGGTGGAGCAGTTTGGCGTAGTCGGCGCCGCCGGCGAACCAGCGGCTGTCCCACGTGCGGTTCACGCCGAGGCGCAGACCGATCGGATTGATTTTCTGACCCATCAGGCGGCCTCACCTGCTTCGCGAACCACGATGGTGATTTCGCTGAACGGTTTCAGGATGCGCGACGAGCGGCCGCGAGCACGGCTCGCGAAACGCTTCATCACCAGGTTCTTGCCCACGAAGGCCTCGGCGACGACCAGGTTGTCGATGTCGAGGTTGTGGTTGTTCTCGGCGTTCGAGACGGCCGAGTACAGGACCTTGCGGACGTCGCCGGCGATGCGCTTGCGGCTGAATTCCAGCTCGTTGAGAGCCTTCTGCACCGGCAGGCCGCGGATCGATTGGGCCACCAGGTTCAGCTTCTGCGGGCTGATACGGACGTTGACCAGCTTGGCGCGGGCCTCGGTCGCAGCAACGCGACGGGGTTCTTGGTCTGGGCCATGGATTACTTCCTCTTGGCCTTCTTGTCCGCCGCGTGGCCCGGGAAGTTCCGGGTCGGGGCGAACTCGCCGAACTTCATGCCGACCATTTCTTCGGAGACCGACACCGGCACATGCTTCTGGCCGTTGTGGACGCCGAACGTCAGACCGACGAACTGCGGCAGGATGGTGGAGCGGCGCGACCAGGTCTTGATCACGTCCTTACGGCCCGACGATTGAGCGGCGTCGGCCTTCTTGAGCAGATACCCGTCGACAAACGGGCCTTTCCAGGAGGAGCGGGCCATTCTTAGCGAGCCTTCTTCACGTGGCGAGTACGGATGATGAACTTATCCGTAGCCTTGTTCTTGCGGGTGCGGGTGCCCTTGGTGTCCTTGCCCCACGGCGTAACCGGGGTACGACCACCAGAGGTCCGGCCTTCACCACCACCATGCGGGTGGTCGATCGGGTTCATGGCGACGCCGCGGACGTGCGGACGCCAGCCCATGTGACGCTTGCGACCAGCCTTGCCCAGGTTCTGGTTCATGTGCTCGGGGTTCGACACCGCGCCGACCACGGCCAGGCACGAGTCCAGAACCATGCGCAGCTCGCCCGAGCCCAGACGGATCTGGGCGTAGCCCTGGTCGCGACCGACCAGCTGGGCGTAGGCGCCGGCCGAACGGGCCAGCTGAGCGCCCTTGCCCGGCTTCATCTCCACGTTGTGGATGATGGTGCCCACCGGCATCGAACGCAGGGGCATGGCGTTGCCCGGCTTCACGTCGACCTTTTCACCCGCGACGATGGTGTCGCCGGCGTGCAGGCGCTGAGGCGCGATGATGTAGGTCTTCTCGCCGTCGGCGTAGTTCACCAGAGCGATGAAGGCCGTGCGGTTCGGGTCGTATTCCAGACGCTCGACCGTGCCGACCACGTCGAACTTGCGACGCTTGAAGTCGATCTTGCGGTACAGCTTCTTGGCGCCGCCGCCGCGGAAGCGGACAGCGATGCGACCGCCCTGACCACGGCCGCCCGACTTGGTCAGGCCCTCGGTCAGCGACTTCTCCGGGCGGCCTTTGTGCAGCTCGGAGCGGTCGACCAGCACCAGGGCGCGGCGGCCCGGCGACGTCGGATTGTAATGCTTCAGAGCCATGGTCTTAGAGCCCCGTCGTGACGTCGATCGACTGACCATCGGCCAGCGTCACGATCGCTTTCTTGATGTCCACGCGGCGACCGAGGATGCCCCGGAAGCGCTTGGTCTTGCCCTTTTGAACCAGGGTGTTGACCTTGAGGACGTTGACTTTGAACAGGCTTTCGACCGCAGCGGCGATCTCGTCCTTCGTCGCCGTGCCGGCGACGCGGAACACGACCTTGTTCTGCTCCGACAGGATCGTGGCCTTCTCGGTGATCACCGGAGCCAGGATGGTGTCGTAGTGCTTGGCGGTGGGTTGAGCGGCGGCCATTATGCGGCTTCCTTCTCAGCGAAGCGGGCCTCGATCGCCTCAACGGCGGCCTTGGTCAGCACCAGTTTGTCCGCCCGCAGGATGTCATAGACGTTCAGGCCGGCGTTCGGCAGCACGTCGATGTGCGGGATGTTGCGCGCGGCCAGGCCGAAGTTGGCGTCGACTTCCGGACCCGCGATGATCAGAGCCTTGGTCCAGCCCAGCTTGCCGAAGGTTTCGCGCAGGGAAGCCGTCTTGGGCTCCTTGACCGAAACGCTGTCGACGACGACCAGGTCGCCGGCCTTAACCTTGGACGACAGGGCGTGCTTCAGCGCCAGGGCGCGGACCTTTTTCGGCAGCGAGAAGCCGTGGTCGCGAACGACCGGGCCGAACGCCGGCGAACCGCCGACGAACTGGGGCGCACGACGCGAGCCGTGACGGGCGCCGCCCGTGCCCTTCTGCTTGTACATCTTCTTGCCCGTACGAGAGTTCTCGTTGCGGGTTTGAACCTTGTGGGTGCCGGCGCGGCGCTTGGCCAGCTGCCAGTTGACGTAACGGGCCAGCAGGTCGCCGCGGATGTCGGAGATGCCGAAGACGGCGTCCGACAGCTCAACGTCGCCAGCAGCCTTGCCGTCGAGTTTGATGACCGAGAGTTTCATTACGCTTCACCGCCTTCGGTCGCTTCCACGGCCGGAGCTTGTTCAGCCGGCGTCGAAGCGGGTTGAGCAGCAGCCGACTTGACGGCGCCCGGGAACGGAGCGTCCGCAGGGCGGGCCTTCTTGATGGCGTCGCTGACCTTGACGTAAGCGCCGTCGTGACCGGGGACAGCGCCCTTGATCATGATTAGGCCACGCTCGGCGTCCACGCGGACGACGGTCAGGTTCTGGGTGGTGACGACTTCCTGGCCCAGGTGACCGGCCATCTTCTTACCCTTGAAGACGCGACCCGGATCCTGACGCTGGCCGGTCGAACCGTGCGAGCGGTGCGAAATCGACACGCCGTGCGAAGCACGCAGACCGCCGAAGTTCCAGCGCTTCATGGCGCCGGCAAAGCCCTTACCAATGGTATGGCCCTGGATGTCGACCTTCTGACCCGCGAGGAAGTGGTCGGCCGACAGTTCGGCGCCCACGTCCAGCAGGGCGTCTTCGCCCACGCGGAACTCGGTCACATAGGCCTTCGGCTCAACCTCGGCCTTCGCGAAAACTTCGCGTTGAGCCTTGGCCGTGTTCTTGGCCTTCTTAACGCCAGCGCCCAGCTGAAGGGCGACGTAACCGTCGCGCTCCTTGGTACGTTGGCCGACGACTTGGCAGCCGTCGAGCTGGAGTACAGTGACCGGAACGTGTGCGCCGTCATCGGCGAACACGCGGGTCATCCCCAGCTTCTTGGCGATCACGCCCGTGCGCATGTCGGATCCCGCCTCTTTCTTTCTTAGATCTTGATCTCGACGTCCACGCCGGCGGACAGGTCGAGCTTCATGAGCGCGTCCACGGTCTGCGGGGTGGGGTCGACAATGTCGAGCACGCGTTTGTGCGTGCGGATTTCAAACTGCTCGCGCGACTTCTTGTCGACGTGCGGCGAGCGGTTCACGGTGAACTTTTCGATCAGGGTCGGCAGCGGGATCGGACCGCGAACGGTCGCGCCCGTGCGCTTGGCGGTGTTGACGATTTCGCGCGTCGAAAAGTCGAGGACGCGATGATCGAAGGCCTTGAGCCTGATGCGGATGCTTTGATCCATATCGGTTGTTATTCCCATGCGGCCGGAGCCGCGTCCCTGTGAACCATTTCAAAGACCGAAGCCCCGAGACGAAAACTCGTCCCCAGGAAACGCAAATCCGCAAAAACGAGCGGCCCACGCAGTCCCCCGCGAAGGCCGTAAGTTCCCAAGAAGCTGCAAAGAACAGTAACTTAGGTCGTTCCTGCGAACCGCGTCTGCACCCGAAAGTGCACAGCCGGTCCAACAAGAGGGGCGCTTATGCCCTCCGATTCCGTTTCCGTCAAGCGTGGAAATCCCCGTCCCGTCAGGGTTTGCGACTCACCGCCCGCGCGGCCCCTGAAACGGTGCGCCGCAACATAACGCGGGCTGATCGTTAGGGACTGCGGCCGGAAAGCGGCCATATGAACGCCCCGGAAAGCCGCCGCCGCAATGATCGCCGTATACTGACGCAGTTATGCCTCAATGCGTCACTTTTGGGCAACATCGCCCCCAGTGTGACAGCGCCACGACATGTTTGTTACGGCAAAGCGCCAAACTGCGACCTATGTCTTGCCCATCGCCGGGCGGCTCAGCTTCCTGGCGGCAGTACATAAGGACAAAAAAATGAAAACCGTCTTTCTCGCTTCGGTCGCCGCCGCGACCCTGATCGCCGCTCCCGCCTTCGCTCAAGACGCCATCGGCTCGGCCGGCATCGCCTATAACTACGCCGACGTGGACGGCACGGACGTGAACCGCGGCGTCATCGACGGCACCGTCGCTTCGTCGGTGTTCGGCGACTGGACCGTGACCTTCAACGCCGAAGCCGCCTACACCGACGTCAAGGACGCTGGCGACGAAACCACCCTGGCCGGCGCCGTCCACCTGTCGAAGAAGATCGAAGACATGCGCTTCGGCGGCTTCTACGGCGCTTCGGAACTGGGCGCGACCACGCTGAACACCTTCGGCCTGGAAGGCCAGAAGTACCTGGACCGCGCCACCCTGACGGGCGTCGTCTCGTACGGCACGGCGGCTGACGCCGACATCTGGACCGTGGCCGGCGACGCCGCCTTCTACGCCACGCCGCAACTGCGCCTGAGCGGCGGCGCCGCCTACACCAACGTCGACGCCGACAACATCTTCATCGGCGCTGGCGACGTGGACGCCTGGTCGGCCGGCGTGGCTGCTGAGTATCAGTTCGCCAACTCGCCGTACTCGGTCTTCGGCGGCTACGACTACGTCAAGTCCTCGGACCTGGACGTCGACGCCAACGTCTTCAAGATCGGCATGCGCTACAGCTTCGGCGGCGGTCTGCAAGCCCGCGACCAAGCCGGCGCCAACCTGGGCCGCACGCACAACGGCGTCGCCGCCCTGTTCGGCTACTAAGACGTCTACGCGGTCCGCAAGGGCCGCCTGGAATGACGAAACCCCGGCGGAGCGATCCGCCGGGGTTTTTGTTTGGCTCATGCCCGACTGCAGACATGAAAAAGGCCCGGAGGGTTCCACGCTCCCGGGCCTTTTCCTTCAGAAACCTTTCGCGGCGTCAGCGGCCGATACGCAGGTCTCCTGATCCGACGATCGAGCGCGACACGCGGCCGGTCGCCTCGGCCACCCGGACATCGCCCGACCCGGCGATGGCCGCTGAGACATCGCCGGCCGTTCCCTCGAAGCGGACATCGCCCGAACCGCCGATCGACACCTTGAGCGACGGAGCGCGTCCCGCTCGCACCCGCACGCCGCCCGAACCGCCGATGGCGATTTCGGTTTCCCCATCCACCCGGGCCACTTCAATACTGCCTGAGCCGCCGACATTGGCCTCCAGCCTGCCTGTCGCCCCGGCAAAGACCGAGCCGGAGCCGCCGACCGACGCTTCCAGATTGCGGGAGGTCCCCGCACGGATGCTGCCCGATCCGCCGACCGACAGGTCCACGTCGCCCTCGACATTGGCCACCGTCCACGATCCGCAGCCGCCAGAGCCAAGGTCGACCGAGCGGGCGCCGCGCCCGATGGAGCCGAACACAGCCCCTCCCCGTTGACGTCCACGTCGCGCGGCGTGCGCAGGACGATCATCGGGGCATCCTCCATCCGGATCCGCCCCTTGCCCCGCACCTCGACCGTGGCGCCGTCGCCAGGCTGGCGAGCGTCGGCCCGGCTATTGTTGCAGGATCCGATAAGCCCGCCGCCCATGCCGCGCGCGCGGCCCAGGCCGCCGTCGATCCGCACCTGATCGCCGCGACGTTCGATGCGCAGTTCCGGCAGATCGGCTGCGCCCTGGGTGATCTCCACCCCGACATCCGCGCGGTCTTCCGGAATGACGATCACACGCGCCACCGCATTGCGGATGGTCACTTCAGCGGCGAGCGCCGGAGCCGCCAGAACGGCGGATGCGGCCAGGGCGGATCCCAAGGCGGCGGCGATAGCGGCGGGTTTCATCAGCGAGCTCTCCCTGTCTCTGTGTCGAGACGAGACTGGGGGCCCCACGTCGCAAAGTCAGTTTAAATCGAGGTCATGAACCCCTTTTAACCTTGGCCTCCCGCCGCCTCTGCGTTCAGCCGCCCGGCGCCGTCCACGGCGCCCGCCTCAGGCACGAAGTCACGCTCGAAGTTCTCCAGGCGGCTCTTCAGGGCGCCGGTCTTCTTCAGCAGCACGGACGCCGCCCAGCGCGCGGCCAGTTCAGGCGTTCCCATCTGGTCGGTCGAGCGGGGCGCCCCTCCCCGGCTGCGCACCACGGCGTTGGTGTAGAGGGCCCCTCGTCTCAGTCGCGAACTCCAGGTCTGGAAGTCGACCGACAGGGAGACGCAGAACCGGTCCAGATTCTCGACCCGATGCGGCGCGAAGAAGGGCCAGGTCAGCGCTTGGCCAGGCTCCAGGTCGATCGCCTGGGCGTCCTGTTCGAAGGCGCGGACATAGGGGATTTCCTCGGTCGTCTGCCGTGCGATCACCTGCTCCATGCTGCGCTCCGGCAGATGCGCCTCATCGCCCGGGAAGACGAACAGCCGCTTGCGGCCGCGCATGTGGAACAGGATCACCCCGGACGCGTCGAAGTGATAGGGCACCCGAGCCTTCGGCGACGACAGGATCAGCTGACCATTGCGGCTGACCGCCTTAAGACCCGGATAGGCCTCGCCCATGATGCGGTCGAACTCGGCCATCGTCGCCTGCCACAACTCGGGCCAGCCGCGCTCGACGTCGCGCATATTGACCCATAGCCGGCCCTGCTGGATCGCCTCCAGCAGTTCGGCGCCGTTCAGCCGCCCGCGCGCGCCCGTCCTCAGGCTGACCTGCCCTTCGTCGTCGTAGTCGTACAGGTTGATGTCGAACAGATCCGCAGGATACCGGTCCAGCACCTCGGCCAGGGCCTGATCCTCAGCGAAGCCGTTGGCGACCAGGGCATGCGCATGGACTGCCGCCTGGCTGATCGGACCCGCATAACGCGTCATGGAAGCCGTCATTCCGTTTCCTCCTCTACGGGCCTGTCCGGCCACCCGCTATTTCCGCACCATGTCGACGGCGGCGCGCAACGCCCCGAAGCTCGGCCCGTCAAACTCGTTTCACACGCCTCGATCACGGCCCAGCGGCGCCGCGTACTGGTGCGCAGACGCTGCGCCCGGTCACGGCCCGCCAGGCCGACCGCGGCGCTCATCGTGGCGCACAGGGCCCTGGACACGCCGGGCCGGGCCACGACGCCTTCGACGGTCACCAGGCCCCCGTCATCGTAGTATTTCTTGTAGTAGCCGCCTACGCCGACGCCGTAGTCGAAGACTCGGTAGCCCCGTTCGGACCCCAGCCGGATCGTCTCCTGCGTCAGCACTATGCCCGGCGACCAGCGCGCGACTTCCTGGTTATAGACCGGGAACCACAGGTGGAAATGACGCCCCGCGTGCATGGAGTATTCCATCGCCACCACCCGGCCATCGACGCGCAGCACCGCCATCGAGGCGCCGAAACCGTCTTCGCCCTCGCAGTCCATCAGGGCATGCAGGACCTGGCCGGTCCAGCCGCAGGCGAAAATGTCATGCAGACCGGTGCGGCGATACTGTTCGCTCTTTTCGATGATCAGCCGCTCCAGCAGGGCGTGATCGTGCAGGCAGATCTCGATCTCGACCGTCTTGAAGGCGCCGTCCAGCCCCGCCGCGAACGCTCCTTGTCCTTGAAGTATTTCGGAAAGGCCTTCCTGCGCCGCGCGTACCAGGCGTCGAAGCCGCCTTCGTCCGGCACGATCGAGACGACACTGTTATTACGGGGCATCTGTTCCGGCGCGTCGCCGATCCAGGCGGCGGCGGCGAAGCGCGGTGCGCCCAGCAGGCGCGCCGCTTCCTGCATCGAGGGCTTCTGATCCTTGGGACCGATGACCCCGTGATAGTCGTTCATCGGCGCCGCCAGCGGCTGGATCGTCCCGCCCCGGCGTTGATACGGATAATAGCCTACGACGCGGCCGTCCCGTTTGAAGACAGCCACGGCCGAGCCGGGACAGATCGCCCCCGCCGTGCGTGCGAACTCCCAGCGGAAATAGGGGCTGCTCAGGTCCGGATCCGCGCGCGCCCAGTCATTCCACTGCGCGCCGTCCTCGGCCGTCAGCTCGGCCAGGCTGCGGATTTCGACTGACAGTGTTTCCGACATGACGCTCCCTTCGGAACGATCACAGCAAGTCCCGTTCCATCCCGGCCTGATAAGGCCAAGCTCTTGAGGCGGGGTTAGCGCGCAGCCGCGTTGGCGCAGAAACGGAGCCTCTTGTCGCCCCCGGCATTGTCTTGGGCAGGAGGTCCCCATGACAACGCCCCGCCCCAAGAGCCGCGACACCGAGAACGAGAACCAGCGCCCCGACAAGGCCGGTCATCCGCCGCGCCCCGCGACCGAACCGAAAGGCGCCGAAGGCAGCAGCAACTCCGGCCGCACCGAAACCGACCCTGCGACCGGCGAACCGAACCACTGAATGCAAAACGGCCCCCGGATCGCTCCGGGGGCCGCTCTGTTACGCTTACGCTTACTCGTTACTGGCGAACCAGCGAGGGCCAAGGCCCCCGCTCATTCTGACGTCGATATTACTCGACGATCTTGGCCACGACGCCGGCGCCGACGGTGCGGCCGCCTTCACGGATGGCGAAGCGCAGCTTCTCTTCCATCGCGATCGGCGTGATCAGCTCGACGTCCAGCTCGGCGTTGTCGCCCGGCATGATCATTTCCACGCCTTCCTTCAGGCGCACGATGCCGGTCACGTCGGTCGTGCGGAAGTAGAACTGCGGACGGTAGTTCGTGAAGAACGGCGTGTGACGGCCGCCTTCTTCCTTGTTCAGGATGTAGGCCTCAGCCACGAACTTGGTGTGCGGGGTGATCGAACCCGGCTTGCACAGCACCTGGCCGCGCTCGACGTCTTCACGCTTGGTGCCGCGCAGCAGCACGCCCACGTTGTCGCCGGCTTGACCCTGGTCCAGCAGCTTGCGGAACATTTCGACGCCCGTGCAGGTCGTCTTCTGGACCGGACGGATGCCGACGATTTCGACTTCTTCACCGACCTTGACGATGCCGCGCTCGACGCGACCCGTCACCACGGTGCCGCGGCCCGAGATCGAGAACACGTCTTCGACCGGCATCAGGAACGGCATGTCGATCGGGCGTTCCGGTTGCGGGATGTAGGCGTCGACCGCCGCCATCAGCTCCAGGATGCGCTCTTCGCCGATCTGCGGGTCGCGGTCTTCGACAGCGGCCAGGGCCGAGCCCTTGATCACCGGGATGTCGTCGCCCGGGAACTGGTACGAGCTGAGCAGCTCGCGCACTTCCATTTCGACCAGCTCCAGCAGCTCCTCGTCGTCGACCATGTCGACCTTGTTCAGGAACACCACCAGGGCCGGAACGCCGACCTGACGCGACAGCAGGATGTGCTCGCGGGTCTGCGGCATCGGGCCGTCAGCGGCCGAGCACACCAGGATCGCGCCGTCCATCTGGGCGGCGCCCGTGATCATGTTCTTCACGTAGTCGGCGTGGCCCGGGCAGTCCACGTGCGCGTAGTGACGGTTGGCCGTCTCATATTCCACGTGCGACGTGTTGATCGTGATGCCGCGCGCTTTTTCTTCCGGCGCGTTGTCGATGTCGGCGTAGTTCATCGCCTTGCTGCCGCCGGCCTTCGCCAGCGTCATCGAGATCGCCGCCGTCAGCGTCGTCTTGCCGTGGTCAACGTGGCCGATCGTGCCGATGTTCACGTGCGGCTTAGTGCGTTCGAACTTTTCCTTGGCCATTCTCTAGCTCCTGGAATCCCCAAAGCGGGGGTCCAAATGGGTTTGGGGATAGGTGGGGCGATTTGTGCTCAAACCGCCCCGTTTTCAAGTGCGTCCGTCGGAAAGACGGATTTAGGCGTACTTCTTGATCACTTCGTCGGCGACGTGTTGCGGCACCGCTTCATAGTGGTCGTACTGCATGGTGAACTGGGCGCGGCCCTGCGACATGCCGCGCAGCGTGTTCACATAGCCGAACATGTTGGCCAGCGGCACGAAGGCGTTCACGACGACGGCGTTGCCGCGCATGTCCTGACCCTGGATCATGCCGCGACGGCCGTTCAGGTCGCCGATGATCGAGCCCAGGTACTCTTCCGGGGTCACGACCTCGACGGCCATGATCGGCTCGAGCAGCTTCGGTCCGCCCTTCTCCTTCAGTTCGCGGAACGCGGCCCGCGAGGCGATTTCAAACGCCAGCACCGAGGAGTCGACGTCGTGGAAGGCGCCGTCGATCAGGGTCGCCTTGACGTCGATGACCGGGAAGCCGGCCAGCAGGCCGTTGTCCTTGGCCGACTTCAGGCCCTTTTCCACGCCCGGGATGTATTCCTTGGGCACGGCGCCGCCGACGATGGCCGACTCGAAGACGAAGTCCGAACCCGGCTCGCCCGGCTCGAACACCAGCTTGACGCGGGCGAACTGGCCCGTACCGCCGGTCTGCTTCTTGTGGGTGTAGTCGATCTCGGCCTTGCGGCTGATGGATTCGCGATAGGCCACCTGCGGCGCGCCGATGGTCGCTTCGACCTTGTAGGTGCGCTTCAGGATGTCGATCTTGATGTCCAGGTGCAGCTCGCCCATGCCCTTCAGGATCGTCTGGCCCGACTCGTGGTCGGTCGAGACGGTGAAGGACGGATCTTCCGAAGCCAGCTTGGCCAGGGCGACGCCCAGCTTCTCTTGGTCGGCCTTGGTCTTGGGCTCGACGGCGATCTCGATCACCGGCGCCGGGAATTCCATCTTCTCGAGGATGACCGGCGACTTCAGCGGATCACACAGGGTGTCGCCGGTGCGGGTTTCCTTCAGGCCGGCCAGGGCGACGATGTCGCCGGCGTAGGCTTCCTTGATGTCTTCACGGTTGTTCGAGTGCATCAGCAGCATGCGGCCGACGCGCTCACGCTTGTCGCGCGACGAGTTCAGCAGCGACTGACCGGTTTCCATCTTGCCCGAGTAGATGCGGCAGAAGGTGATCGAGCCGACGAAGGGGTCGTCCATGATCTTGAACGCCAGGACCGACAGGGCTTCATCGTCCGAAGCCTGACGCGAGGTCGGCTCTTCGGTCTTGAAGTCGATGCCCGGGATAGCGGGGATGTCCACCGGCGACGGCAGGTAGTCGACGACGGCGTCCAGCAGGGGCTGCACGCCCTTGTTCTTGAAGGCCGAGCCGCACAGGATCGGATAGAAGGCCCGAGATGACGGCCTTGCGGATGCAGCGCTTCAGCACTTCCACCGACGGCTCTTCGCCGCCCAGGTAGGCCTCCATGGCCTCGTCGTCGATCTCGACGGCGTTGTCGACCAGGTACTGGCGGGCTTCGGCGGCGGCGTCGGCCAGGTCAGCCGGGATGTCGCGCACATCGGCCGAGGCGCCGACTTGGTCGGTTTCCCAGACCAGGGCCTTCATCTCGACCAGGTCGATCACGCCCTTCAGGTTCGATTCCGAACCGATCGGCAGTTGGATCGGCACAGCCTTGGCGCCCAGACGGTCGCGGATCGACTCGACCGACTTCTCGAAGTCGGCGCCGATCTTGTCCATCTTGTTGACGAAGACGATGCGCGGAACCTTGTACTTGTCGGCCTGGCGCCAGACGGTTTCCGTCTGCGGCTCGACACCGGCGTTGCCGTCCAGAACGGTCACGGCGCCATCGAGCACGCGCAGCGAACGCTCGACTTCAATGGTGAAGTCCACGTGGCCGGGGGTGTCGATGATGTTGAGGCGCTTCTCTTTCCAGAAGGCGGTCGTCGCGGCCGACGTGATGGTGATGCCGCGTTCCTGCTCCTGGTCCATCCAGTCCATGGTGGACGCGCCATCGTGCGTCTCGCCCATTTTGTGGTTCTTGCCGGTGTAGAACAGGATCCGCTCGGTCGTCGTCGTCTTGCCCGCGTCGATGTGGGCCATGATGCCGAAGTTGCGGTAGTCTTCGATTTTATGTGTGCGGGGCATTGGATTTGCCTTCCGGGAGCTTCGCGGACGCGCGAGCGCCCTGGGATGTCGGATATGACGGCGCGGGCGGTTCAGTCTGAACGCCCGCGCCGGATCGTCTGATTGGCGACCGCCCCATTATCCGAAGAAGAGGGACGGTTTTAAGACGTTACCAGCGGTAGTGACTGAAGGCGCGGTTAGCTTCGGCCATCTTGTGGGTGTCTTCGCGCTTCTTGACGGCGGTGCCACGGTTGTTCGAGGCGTCCAGCAGCTCGGCGGCCAGCTTTTCGGTCATGGTGTTCTCGCCGCGGTTGCGCGCAGCGTTGACCAGCCAACGGATGGCCAGGGCGCGACGACGGTCCGGACGGACCTCGACCGGCACCTGATAGGTGGCGCCGCCGACGCGACGCGAACGAACTTCGACGGCCGGAGCGACGTTTTCCAGCGCAGCGTGGAAGGTCTCGACCGCAGTCTGCTCCTTCTTCTTGTCAGCCAGGATGTCGAAGGCGCCGTAAACGATGTTTTCGGCGACGGCCTTCTTACCTTCGTACATGACGTAGTTCATGAACTTGGTGACCACCAGGTCGCCAAACTTCGGATCCGGCAGAACTTCACGCTTCTGAGCGCGGTGACGACGGGACATGGATGTATCCTCTTAAATCTGTAGGGCGCTAGGAGCGGATTACTTCGGACGCTTGGCGCCGTAGTGCGAACGACGCTGCTTGCGGTCCTTGACGCCCTGGGTGTCGAGCACGCCGCGCAGGATGTGGTAGCGAACGCCGGGCAAGTCCTTCACGCGACCGCCGCGGATCAGCACGACCGAGTGCTCCTGCAGGTTGTGGCCTTCGCCGGGGATGTAGCACACGGCTTCGACGCCGTTCTTGGCCAGACGGACCTTGGCGACCTTACGCAGAGCCGAGTTCGGCTTCTTCGGGGTCGTGGTGTAGACGCGGGTGCAGACGCCGCGGCGCTGGGGCGAACCCTCCAGGGCCGGGACCTTGTTGCGGACCGGCTTCGGCTTGCGGGGCTTGCGGATCAGCTGGTTGATCGTGGGCATTCGAATTCGTCTCTTTTCGATGTGGAGGCGTGTGTCTTTCGACCGGAGCGCCTCATGAGCCTTCTTTTGAACGGGACCGAAGCCCCGCCCGGGTGTTATCGAGCCGAACGAGACGCCCAAACAGAAAAACCGGAACGCGCGCTTTGGGCGTTCCGGCGGGCGCAGCCCGTCCGTTCGATTGTCACGATCTGAGCGAACGGCGAACCGCCCACCTCTCGAAAGTGCGCGGCTTCTACGCGCGATCCGTTAACAGGTCAAGAGATTCGCAGAGGCGCCAGCCTTATCGCACGCCGTTCGTCCTGTTCAGCGCTCCGCCCACATATCGCCACGCTTGCAAAGCCATGTTCTCATTGAGGGATGGGGAGGTCGCATGACCGTCGCGGTTCTGGACAGATTGACCTTGGGCCGCCCGTCGGGCCGACAACGCGCGGCCACGATCGGCGTCTCGGTGCTGATCCACGGCCTGCTGCTGGCCCCCTTGCCTTCCAGACCGTCAGACCGGCGCCGAATCTGGTCACAACCACGCTTCCGATCGTCTATCTCGATATAGAGCCGCGCCCTCTTCTGCCCGATGAGCGGCCGCGCCTGCCCGCCGTCGCCCCAGCCCCCGCGCCGCAGGTCCGCCCTGCGGGTCCGGTCAGCCGCGAAACGGCGCCCGCTCTTAGCGCCGCCGAACGCCCCGCGCCGCCGGCGCCGCGCCTGGCCCGCGAAGCCCCCGAGGGCGCGCCCGCCCCGCCCGCCGCGCAAGCCGCCGATCCTTGGCAGGTGACGCCCGAAAGCCAGGCCGCCGCCACGGCGCGTGCGCTGCGCACCTCTCCGGCGGGCTGCCGCTCGACGGAACTGCTGACCCGCGCCGAACGGGCCCTCTGCGACGAGCGGTTCAACGAGCGCGCCGCCGAGGCTGCGGCGCGTCGCACCATCACCGGCAGCGGCAATTCAGAGCGCGACGCCCGCTTCGCTCGCGAAGGCGCGCGGGAGCTGCAACGCTATGAGGCCAAGCGCCGCCCGCTCAGCGGGGGCGTCGGCGTCCTGGCGCCGCAGGACTGCCCCGGTTCCAACTTCGGCACGGGCTGCGCGGGCGCCCATCTAGATTCCTCGATGCAGATGGACTCCAGCCGCAATGTCCAGACCCGCCGCGACGGCGCGCCCGCCTCGGGCCGCCCGATGACGCCCGGCGCCGCCGGCCCCCGCGAGCCGATGCGGCCGCAGTAGGCCTCCAGCACACGGCCCCCATGAGCCTCGCCACGCCCAACAGCGTCAAGCAGCGCAAGGCGCGGTAGGCCGACAAACGGCCTCAAGCAGCGCAAGGCGCGACAGGCCAAACAAACGGCCTCAAGTAGCGCAAGGCGCGATAGGCCAACAAAAGAGCGGCGCCTTTCGACGCCGCCCTCTTCAGTCTTTCAGGTCTGAACCCGGATCAGTCGGCCGACTGTTCCAGCTCCAGGGCCAGATCCGCGGGAAGCGGCTCGACCGCCTCTTCGCGGGCCTGGGTCAGCACAGCGTCGCGCTCGTTGGCGATCTTCTGCAGGCTGCGCAGGTAGGCGCCGGTGCCGGCCGGGATCAGGCGGCCGACGATGACGTTTTCCTTCAGGCCTTCCAGCATGTCCTTCTTGCCGTGGACCGAAGCCTCGGTGAGGACGCGGGTGGTCTCCTGGAACGACGCCGCCGAGATGAAGCTGCGGGTCTGCAGCGACGCCTTGGTGATGCCCAGCAGGACCGGCTGCGTGATCGCCAGACGGCCGCCACGCTTCTCCACCTTGGCGTTTTCGACAGCGGCTTCAGCCACTTCGACCGTGTCGCCACGGATCAGGGTGGTTTCGCCGGAGTCGATGACCTCGACCTTCTGCAGCATCTGGCGAACGATCACCTCGATGTGCTTGTCGTTGATCGGCACGCCCTGCAGTCGGTAGACCTCCTGCACTTCGTTCACCAGATACTCGGCCAGCGCCTCGACGCCCTGGATGCGCAGCAGGTCGTGCGGATCCGGGTTGCCGTCGATGATGTAGTCGCCCTTCTGGATCAGATCGCCGTCGTGGACGGAGATGTGCTTGCCCTTGGGGATCAGGAACTCGACCGCTTCGCCCTGGTTGCCGTCGGCATCCGGCTCCGGGGTGATCTTGATGCGGCGCTTGTTCTTGTAGTCGCGACCGAATTCGACGCGGCCGTCCATCTCGGCGATGACCGCGCAGTCCTTCGGACGACGAGCTTCGAACAGTTCGGCCACGCGCGGCAGACCGCCGGTGATGTCGCGGGTCTTGGCGCCTTCGGTCGGGATACGCGCGACGATGTCGCCCGGCTTGACCTCGTCGCCGTTGGCCACCGACAGAATGGCGCCGACGGGCAGCAGGTAGCGCGCGTCAGAACCGCTCGACAGCTTGGCGTAGCTGTCGCCCTGGGTGACGCCCATGGCCGGACGCAGGTCCGCGCCGCGCGGGCTGGCGCGCCAGTCGGAGACGACGCGCTGGGCGATGCCCGTGGCCTCGTCGGTCTCTTCCTTGACGGACAGGCCGTCGACCAGGTCCTCGAAGCGCACCACGCCGCCGACTTCCGTCAGGATCGGGGTGGTGTACGGGTCCCACTCGGCCAGACGCTGGTTCTTGGCCACTTCGGAGCCTTCCTTGACGCGCAGGCGCGCGCCGTAAGGCACCTTGTAGGATCGCGGTCCTTGCCGTCGACGGTCACGGTGACCACGACGTTGCGGCTCATGGCCACCGGATCGCCGTGGGCGGCGATAACGGTCGGCCCGACGACCTTGATGACGCCGGCGTTGGTCGCCTCGAAGAAGGAGGTTTCCGCCACCTGGGCTGTACCGCCGATGTGGAAGGTCCGCATCGTCAGCTGGGTGCCCGGCTCGCCGATCGACTGGGCGGCGATGACGCCGACCGCTTCGCCGATGTTGACGTTGGTGCCGCGCGCCAGATCGCGGCCGTAGCAAGTCGCGCAGATGCCGGTGTCGGCTTCACAGGTCAGGGCCGAACGGACCTTGATGGACTGGACGCCCACCTTGTCGATCAGCTCGACTTCCTCTTCCTGCAGATAGGTGTCGGCAGGGAACAGGACTTCGCCGCCCGGCTCCTTGATGTCCTCGGCCGCGTAACGGCCCAGCACGCGCTGGCCCAGCGAGACGAGCACGTCGCCGCCTTCGACCACGGCGCGCAGGGTGATGCCGCGCGTCGAGCCGCAGTCTTCCTCGGTGACGATGGAGTCCTGCGCCACGTCCACCAGACGACGGGTCAGGTAACCCGAGTTGGCGGTCTTCAGCGCGGTGTCGGCCAGACCCTTACGGGCGCCGTGGGTGGAGTTGAAGTATTCAAGGACGGTCAGGCCTTCCTTGAAGTTCGAGATAATCGGCGTCTCGATGATCTCGCCCGAGGGCTTGGCCATCAGGCCGCGCATCCCGCCCAGCTGCTTCATCTGCGCCTGCGAACCACGGGCCCGAGTTGGCCATCATGTAGACCGAGTTGATGTCCGGCTCCTGACCCTTGATCAGGACGCGCGGCTGGGCGATTTCGCCCATCATCTCATCGGCGATCTTGTCCGTAGCCTTGGCCCAGGCGTCGACGACCTTGTTGTACTTCTCGCCCTTGGTGATCAGGCCGTCGGCGTACTGTTGCTCGTACTCCTCGACCTGAGTGCGGGTTTCGTTGACCAGCTGTTCCTTCTTGGCCGGGATGACGATGTCGTCCTTGCCCACCGAGATGCCGGCCTTGGCCGCTTCGCGGAAGCCCATCTGCATCATCTGGTCGGCGAAGATGACCGTCGCCTTCTGACCGCAGTGGCGATAGACCTGATCGATCAGGTTGCCGATTTCCTTCTTGGTCAGGTTCTTGTCCAGAAGGTTGTAGCCGATGTTGGCGTTGAGCGGCAGCAGAGCGCCCAGCTTCATCCGGCCCGGCGTGGTGTCGATCACCTTGGTCACGACTTCGCCTTCCGAGTTCATCTCGGTCCAGCGCGCCTTGATCTTGGTGTGCAGGGTCACGACACGGGCGTCCAGCGCCGCGTCGATTTCGCCCATGTTGGCGAACAGCTTGCCCTCGCCCGGCTGACCTTCCTTGACCAGCGACAGGTAGTAGAGGCCGAGCACGATATCCTGCGACGGCACGATGATCGGCTTGCCGTTGGCGGGCGACAGGATGTTGTTCGTCGACATCATCAGCACGCGCGCTTCCAGCTGGGCCTCGAGGCTCAGCGGGACGTGCACGGCCATCTGGTCGCCGTCGAAGTCAGCGTTGAACGCCGTACAGACCAGCGGGTGCAGGCGGATGGCCTTGCCCTCGATCAGCTTGGGCTCGAACGCCTGGATGCCCAGACGGTGCAGCGTGGGGGCGCGGTTCAGCAGAACCGGGTGCTCGCGGATGACCTCGTCCAGGATGTCCCAGACGGCGGGCTGCTCGCGCTCGACCATGCGCTTGGACTGCTTGACGGTGCCCGACAGGCCCTTGGCGTCCAGACGCGCGTAGATGAACGGCTTGAACAGCTCCAGCGCCATCTTCTTGGGCAGGCCGCACTCGTGCAGCTTCAGCTCCGGGCCCACGGTGATGACCGAACGGCCCGAGTAGTCGACGCGCTTGCCCAGAAGGTTCTGACGGAAGCGGCCCTGCTTGCCCTTCAGCATGTCGGCCAGCGACTTCAGCGGACGCTTGTTGGCGCCGGTGATCACGCGGCCGCGACGGCCGTTGTCGAACAGGGCGTCGACCGACTCCTGCAGCATCCGCTTTTCGTTGCGGATGATGATGTCCGGCGCGCGCAGCTCGATCAGGCGCTTCAGGCGGTTGTTCCGGTTGATGACCCGGCGATACAGGTCGTTCAGGTCCGACGTCGCGAAGCGGCCGCCGTCCAGCGGCACCAGCGGGCGCAGCTCGGGCGGGATGACCGGCACGATGGTCAGGATCATCCACTCGGGCTTGTTGCCCGACTCGATGAAGGCCTCCAGCAGTTTCAGGCGCTTGGACGCCTTCTTGGCCTTCAGCTCCGACGGGTTGTCGGCCAGTTCGGCGCGGTGCTTCTCGGCCTCGGCGTTCAGGTCGATCGCCATCAGCAGGTTGCGGACGGCTTCAGCGCCGATCTCGGCCGTGAAGCCGTCGTCGCCGAACTCTTCCTGATAGTGGTAGAACTCGTCTTCCGTCAGCAGCTGGTTCTGCTTCAGCGGGGTCAGGCCCGGCTCGGTGACGATGTAGTTCTCGAAGTACAGGACGCGTTCCACGTCCTTCAGCGCCATGTCCAGCATCAGCGAGATGCGGCTCGGCAGCGACTTCAGGAACCAGATGTGGGCGACCGGGGCGGCCAGGTCGATGTGGCCCATGCGCTCGCGGCGGACGCGGGCCAGGGTGACCTCAACGCCGCACTTCTCGCAGATGATGCCCTTGTACTTCATGCGCTTGTACTTGCCGCACAGACATTCGTAGTCCTTGGTCGGGCCAAAGATACGGGCGCAGAACAGGCCGTCACGCTCGGGCTTGAACGTGCGGTAGTTGATGGTTTCCGGCTTCTTGATCTCGCCGAACGACCACGAGCGGATCTTCTCCGGCGAGGCCAGGGCGATCTTGATCTGGTCGAAGGTCGGGGTGACCGGGACCGGGTTGAAGATGTTCAGGACTTCCTGGTTCATCTTTTTCCTTCTGCGGGAATGCCCCGCGAAAATCATTCAGAGAGGAGAACAGGCGGACCGCCCTCCCCGCCGAGGCGAGGAAGGGCGCTTGATCCGATCAGCTGTTTTCCAGCTCCACGTTCAGGCCCAGCGAGCGCATTTCCTTCACGAGCACGTTGAACGACTCGGGGATGCCGGCCTCGAAGCTGTCGTCGCCGCGGACGATGGCCTCGTAGACCTTGGTCCGGCCGGCCACGTCGTCCGACTTCACCGTCAGCATTTCCTGCAGGGTGTAGGCGGCGCCGTAAGCTTCCAGAGCCCAGACCTCCATTTCCCCGAAGCGCTGACCGCCGAACTGCGCCTTACCACCCAGCGGCTGCTGGGTGACGAGCGAGTACGGGCCGATCGAACGGGCGTGGATCTTGTCGTCGACCAGGTGGTGCAGCTTCAGCATGTAGATGTAGCCGACCGTGACCGGACGCTTGAACTGTTCGCCGGTTTGACCGTCATACAGGATCGACTGGCCCGAACGGTCCAGGCCGGCCGATTCCAGCAGGTCCTCGATGTCCGAGATGCGCGCGCCGTCGAAGACCGGGGTCGCGAAGGGCACGCCCTTGGACAGGTTCTTCGCCAGTTCGATCAGGTCTTCCTCGTCGTCCGGCAGCGGGGTGTCGGCGCCATAGACTTCCGTCAGACGCTCGATCAGAGCCTGCTTCTGACCGCCGTGCTGCCAGGCTTCCAGCAGACCGGAGATCTGCTTGCCCAGACCGGCGGCGGCCCAACCCAGGTGGGTCTCGAAGATCTGACCGATGTTCATGCGCGACGGCACGCCCAGCGGGTTCAGCACCACATCGACGTGGGTGCCGTCTTCCAGGTACGGCATGTCCTCGATCGGCAGGATCTTGGAGATGACGCCCTTGTTCCCGTGACGGCCGGCCATCTTGTCGCCCGGCTGCAGCTTGCGCTTCACGGCCACGAAGACCTTGACCATCTTCATGACGCCAGGCGGCATCTCGTCGCCGCGCTGCAGCTTCTCGACCTTGTCTTCGAAGCGGCGGTCGAGGGCCTTACGGGCGTCCTCGAACTGCTTCTTCATGGCCTCCAGCTCGCCCATCGCCTTCTCGTCGTCGAGGGCGACCTGCCACCACAGGCCCTTGGACACTTCGGCCAGCTTCTCTTCGGTGACCTCGCCGCGGCCCATGCCCTTCGGGCCGGACACGGCGGTCTTGCCGAGCAGCAGCGGCTTCACGCGGCCGTAGACGTTGCGCTCAAGGATCTTGAGCTCGTCGTCGCGGTCCTTGCCCAGACGCTCGATCTCGGCGCGCTCGATGGCCATGGCGCGCTCGTCCTTGTCGATGCCGTGGCGGTTGAACACGCGCACGTCGACGATGGTGCCGGCGACGCCGGGCGGCAGGCGCAGCGAGGTGTCGCGCACGTCCGAAGCCTTCTCGCCGAAGATGGCGCGCAGGAGCTTCTCTTCCGGAGTCATCGGGCTTTCGCCCTTCGGCGTCACCTTGCCGACCAGGATGTCGCCCGGCTGGACTTCGGCGCCGATGGCCACGATGCCCGCCTCGTCGAGGTTGCGCAGGGCTTCCTCGCCGACGTTCGGAATGTCGCGGGTGATCTCTTCCGGGCCCAGCTTGGTGTCGCGGGCCATGACCTCGAACTCTTCCAGGTGGATCGAGGTGAAGATGTCGTCGCGCACGATCCGTTCGGAGATCAGGATCGAGTCTTCGAAGTTGTAGCCGTTCCAGGGCATGAAGGCGACCAGGGCGTTGCGGCCCAGAGCCAGTTCGCCCAGGTCCGTCGACGGGCCGTCGGCGATGACGTCGCCGGCCTTCACCGCATCGCCCACGCGCACGATCGGGCGCTGGTTGATGCAGGTCGACTGGTTGGAGCGCTGGAACTTCGACAGGCGATAGATGTCGACGCCCGAACGGCCGGCTTCCACATCGCCCGTGGCGCGCACGACGATACGGGTGCCGTCGATCTGCTCGACCACGCCTTCACGACGGGCGACCACGACAGCGCCGGAATCCACGGCCACGACGGCTTCCATGCCGGTGCCGACCAGCGGCGCGTCCGACTTCACCAGCGGCACGGCCTGACGCTGCATGTTGGCGCCCATCAGCGCGCGGTTGGCGTCATCGTTTTCCAGGAACGGGATCAGGGCGGCGGCGACCGAAACGACCTGCTTGGGCGACACGTCCATCATGTCGACCGCTTCCTTGGTCAACAGCTGGGAATCGCCGTTGATCCGGCCCGGCACCAGCTCCTCGACGATCTCGCCGTCCTTCAGCTCGATGTTGGCCTGGGCGATGACGTGCTTCGCCTCTTCCATGGCCGAGATGTAGACCACCTCGTCCGTCGCCTTGCCGTCGACCACGCGACGGTACGGGCTTTCAATGAAGCCGTACTTGTTCACGCGGGCGTGGGTGGCCAGCGAGTTGATCAGACCGATGTTCGGGCCTTCCGGCGTTTCGATCGGGCAGATGCGGCCATAGTGCGTCGGGTGAACGTCGCGGACTTCGAAGCCCGCGCGCTCACGCGTCAGACCGCCCGGGCCAAGCGCCGACAGACGACGCTTGTGGGTGATTTCCGACAGCGGGTTCGTCTGGTCCATGAACTGCGACAGCTGCGACGAGCCGAAGAATTCACGCACCGCGGCGGCGGCCGGTTTGGCGTTGATCAGGTCGTGCGGCATGACCGTGTCGATATCGACCGAGGACATGCGCTCCTTGATGGCGCGCTCCATGCGCAGCAGGCCGACGCGGTACTGGTTTTCCAGCAGTTCGCCGACCGAACGGACCCGGCGGTTGCCCAGGTTGTCGATGTCGTCGATCTCACCGCGGCCGTCCTTCAGGCCGACCAGGATCTGCAGCACCTTCAGCACGTCGTCCTTCTGCAGGACGCGGATTTCGTCAGAAACCTCAGGGGTTTCCAGACGCATGTTCATCTTCACGCGGCCCACGGCCGACAGGTCGTAGCGCTCGGCGTCGAAGAACAGGGAGTTGAACATGGCCTCGGCCGCTTCCGGCGTCGGCGGCTCGCCCGGGCGCATGACGCGATAGACGTCGAACAGCGCGTCCTCGCGGCCCGTGTTCTTGTCCACGCGCAGGGTGTTGCGCATGTAGGCGCCGACCGTGACGTGGTCGATGTCCAGCACGTCGATGGTGGTGAAGCCGTTGGCTTCCAGCAGCTCGATCGCCGCGGCGTCCAGCTCGTCGCCCGCCTCGGCGTAGATTTCGCCGGTCTGATAGTTGACGGCGTCGGAGGCCAGATACTTGGTCAGCAGGGCGTCAGCCGCCAGCGACAGCGACTTCAGACCGCCGTCCGCCAGCTTCTTGGCGGCGCGGGCGCTGATCTTCTGACCGGCCGGGGCGACCACTTCACCGGTGTCGGCGTCGACCAGGTCGAACTCCGGCTTCACGCCACGCCAGCGTTCCGGCTTGTAGGGCGTGACCCAGCCTTCGCCGCGCTTCTCGTACGGAACGGTCTCGTAGAAGGTCTTGAGAATCTCTTCCCCGTCCATGCCCAGGGCATAGAGGAAGGTGGTGGCGGGCAGCTTACGGCGACGGTCGATACGGACGTAGACGATGTCCTTGGCGTCGAACTCGAAGTCCAGCCACGAGCCGCGATACGGGATCACGCGGGCGGCGAACAGCAGCTTGCCCGACGAGTGGGTCTTGCCCTTGTCGTGGTCGAAGAAGACGCCCGGCGAACGGTGCATCTGCGAGACGATCACGCGCTCGGTGCCGTTGACGATGAAGGTGCCCTTGTCCGTCATGAGCGGGATGTCGCCCATGTAGACGTCCTGCTCCTTGATGTCCTTGACCGAACGTGCGCCCGTTTCTTCCTCGGTCTCGAACACGATCAGGCGCAGCTTGACCTTCAGCGGCGCGGCATAGGTCATGTCGCGCTGGATGCATTCCTCGACGTCGTACTTCGGGTCCTCGAACTCGTAGGAGACGTATTCCAGTACGGCGCGCTCGTTGAAGTCCTTGATCGGGAACACCGACTTGAAGACCGCCTCGATGCCCTCGTCGTTGCGCAGGCCCGGACGCGACTCGCGCTGCAGGAACTGCTCGTACGAAGCGCGCTGAACCTCGATCAGGTTCGGCATCTGCACGGCTTCGGGGATGCGCCCGAAGCTGTAGCGAATGCGCTTCTTGCCGGTAAACGACGTGGCGGCAGCGATCTTACCCAAGGCGAGACCGTCGGTGGACTTGGCCATTCTGTTTTCCCAATCGCGGCCCCTTGCGAGGCCCGCTCTCAATGCAGCAGCCACGGCGCGCCGACCGGCGATCCGTGACCGTTAAATGTCTCTCGGCGTCCACCCTCGATCCTCACGCGGATCAGGACGCCTGGATGTATCCGCCCCCTTGGGGAGGGGCGACGCCTTCGCACCGGTCGGAGGGCGACAAACCGGGCCTCGGCGCTTTCGCGCGGGATTCATGGAATCTGCGAAGCGCGCATATATACGCCCTTCTTCGGCGAAATAAAGGCCCTGTGCATAATCTGATCCTGGACCGTCATCCAGGCGATGCGGCCCAGCCGCGCGGAGCCGGGACCGCCCAAGACGCGGCGCTTCCGGGCGGTCCCGGATAGCCGCTATGCGTCTTCCAGGATGACAAGAGCGGGGCGTTCGCTCAATCATCTGGCGCGATGACGCTGATATGATAAGCCTTGCGTTATGAAGCACATCGCCCTGCCCCTCCTCGCCGCCCTATCGCTCACCGCCTGCGCCTCGACGTCCGATGTCGGCTACCCCGGCCTGCGCGAGGCGGTCGGACCCGCGACCCAGGAAAATTGGGAGGTCGGCCAGGCCGCCTATCTGATGTGGAACAGCCAGCGTCGCGGCTGGACCTCGACCCCGTCGGGCCTGCAATATCGCCTCGTCAGCAAGGCCAATCCGAACGGCGCCCAGCCGACCGCGACCGACACGGTCAAGGTCCACTATCGCGGCACCTTCATCGACGGGCGCGAGTTCGACAGCTCCTATTCGCGCAACGAGCCCGCGACCTTCCCCTGAACCGCGTCATCAAGGGCTGGACCGAGGGCGTGGCTCTGATGCGCGAGGGCGAGACCTATGAGTTCGTCATCCCCGCCGACCTGGCTTACGGCTCGCGCTGGATGGGGACGGAAATCCCCGCCAACTCGGCGCTGCGCTTCACGGTCGAACTGCTGGACGTGAACCCGCAGGGCTGACGGGTCGTCCGCGACAGGGAATCGTCATTCGTCTTGACGACGCCGGCGACACGCTGTCGTCTGCGCCTCCTTGTCGAGGTCGCGTGGGGGCGGCCGTCCTGAGATAGCCGTCATGCAACGTTTCCTCCTGGCCGCCAGCGCCTCGGTCCTCCTGTTCGCAGCGGGCGCGCCAGCGCTGGCCCAGGTCGGCACGCCCGCCCTTCCCGTCGCCCTGGCGCCGATTCCGGCCGCCAAGGACGAAGCCTATCCCGGCGTCATCAAGCTGCATGTCGACGCCACCGACATCGAGCGCCGCCTGATCCAGGTGCGCCAGACCATCCCCGTCAGCGGCCCCGGCCCGCTGGTCCTCTTCTATCCCCAGTGGATTCCCGGCAACCACGGCCCGGTCGGCCCAGTCGCCAACGTCGGCGGCCTGACCTTCACCGCCAACGGCCAGCGGCTGGAATGGGTGCGCAACACCGTCCAGCCCTGGGCCTATCAGATCGAGGTTCCGGCCGGGGTGAGCGAGGTCGATGTCGCCTTCCAGTGGCTGACGCCGATTGAGGGCGCTCAGGGCCGCGTCGTCGTCACGCCCGAGATGCTGAACATCCAGTGGGAGAAGGCCCTGCTCTATCCAGCGGGCTATTACTCGCGCCAGATCACCTTCCAGCCGACGCTGAAGCTGCCGCAGGGCTGGAACTACGGCGCCGGGCTCGACACCGTCAGCTTCGAGAACGGCCTGGCGACCTTCGCCCCCATCACCCTCGAGCACCTGGCCGACAGCCCGGTCTTTGCGGGCGCCCACTATCGCCAGATCGACCTGGATCCGGGCGGCCGCTCGCCAGTGCGCCTGAACGTCGTGGCCGACACGGCCAAGATGCTGGAGGCTACGGACGAGCACATCCAACTGCACCGCAATCTGGTGCAGCAGGCCGACCGCCTGTTCGGCGCGCGCCACTTCAACCACTACGACTTCCTGCTGGCGGTGACCGACAAGCTGGGCGGCATCGGCCTGGAGCATCACCGCTCGTCAGAGAACAGCGTCGATGTGAAGTATTTCACCGACCGCGAGGCGACCCTGGCCGACCGCGATCTGCTGGGCCACGAATACACCCACAGCTGGAACGGAAAATGGCGCCGCCCGGCCGACCAGCTGACGCCCAATCTGAACGAGCCGCTGCAGAACTCCCTCATGTGGGTCTATGAGGGCCAGACGCAGTATTGGGGCCTTGTCCTGACCGCCCGCGCGGGGCTGATGAGCAAGCAGCAAGCGCTGGACGTGCTGGCCATGAGCGCCGCCAGCTTCCAGAACATCCCCGGCCGCCAGTGGCGCGCCATGCAGGACACCACCAACGACCCGATCATCAGCCAGCGCCGCCCGCAGCCGTGGGGCTCCTATCAGCGCAGCGAGGACTATTACCGCGAGGGCTCCCTGATCTGGCTGGACGCCGACACCCTGATCCGCGAGCAGACGGGCGGCAAGAAGTCGCTGGACGACTTCGCCCGCGCCTTCTTCGGCGTCGAGGACGGGAACTGGGATCCAGCCCCTACACCTTCGCCGACGTGACCTCGACCCTGAACGGGGTGCAGGCCAACGACTGGGCCGCCTTCCTGCGCGAGCGGCTGGACGCCGTCGGCCCCGGCTCGCGCGGCCCCTTGGACGGCATCGAGCGCGGCGGCTACCGCCTGGTGTTCAAGGAGGAGCCGTCCGGCTACATGGGCGCCCTGTATAAGGAACTGGGCCGCAACGACTTCACCTATTCGCTCGGCTTCATGATGAACAAGGCGAACAAGATCACCTCCGTCCTGTGGGGCGGCCCGGCGTTCGAACAGGGCCTGACCTCGGGTTGGGAAGTCGTCGCCGTCGGCGGCCGCGCCGCCTCGGCCGACGTGCTGAAGGAGGCCGTCACCGCCGCCAAGGGATCGCCCGAACCGATCGAGCTGATCCTGAAGAACGGCGACGTCTTCAAGACGGTGCGCTTCGACTACCACGACGGCCTGCGCTACCCGCACCTGGAGCGCATCGAAGGCACGCCGGATCGGCTGGGCGAGATTCTGGCTCCGCGCCGGCGGTAAAGCCACGCGCGGCGTCTCTCCCTCCCCTTCATGGGGAGGGTGGCTGAGGCCGTCAGGCCGAAGCCGGGCGGGGGCGGCAAGGCTGATCAAGCGCCGGCGTCCTGCATCGCCAAGCCCTCCCCACCCGGTCTCCGCTTCGCTGCGACCACCCTCCCCATGAAGGGGAGGGAGAAGGTCGCGCTCCGTCGCCGCCCACCTTCTCCCCCGAGGGGAGAAAGGTTACGAGAACAGTATGATCATCACCCGACGCCTGCCCGCCGCCGCCCTCGCCCTGCTGCTGACCTCGGCCGCCTCGACCGCCCTCGCCCAGCAATGGACCGGCCCGCAGGCGCCCGCCGCACCGACGCCGCAGAACACGCCCTTGGCCCTTCCGCGCGCCCTGCCGCCGATCCCGGCGCCGACCGCCGAGGCCTATCCTGGCGTCATCCGCTATGAGGTGGACGCCACCGACGTCGAGAAGAAGATCGTCCGCGTGCGCCAGACCATCCCGGTCCAGCCCGGCCATCTTGTCCTGCTCTATCCGAAGTTCTTGCCCGGCAACCACGCCGCCACCGGCCCGATCCAGCTGGTCTCTGGCGTGACGGTCCAAGGCGGCGGACAGCGCATCGACTGGCTGCGCGACACAATCGACCCCTACGCCTTCCACCTCGACGTGCCGCAAGGGGTCAGCGAGATCACCGTCGACTTCCAGTGGCTGAGCCAGCCCGACAACTCGACCTGGCGTGTCGTCATGACGCCCGAGATGGTCAATCTGCAGTGGGAGAAGGCCCTGCTCTATCCGGCGGGCTATCGCTCGACCGGCATCACCTTCGCCCCGTCGATCCGCCTGCCGCAGGGCTGGAAATACGGCGTCGCCCTCGACACCGAAAGCTTCGTCGACGGTTTGGCCACGTTCAAGCCGACCGACCTCTACACCCTGATCGACAGCCCCCTGTTCGGCGGCGCCCACTTCCAGCGAATCGCCATCGACCCGCGCCGGGGCGACGGCGAAGGCGCCGTGCACCTGAACATCATCGCCGATACGGCCAAGGATCTGGCGCCCACGGCCGAGCAACTGGGCTGGTTCGAAAATCTGGTGACCCAAACCGACCGTCTGTTCGGCGCCCGCCCCTATGACCGCTACGACTTTCTGCTGGCGGCGACGTCAAAGCTGGGCGGCATCGGCCTGGAGCACCACCGCTCGTCCGAGAACTCGGTCCCCGCCGACTTCTTCACCAACTGGGGCAAGAGCATGGGCGCCGTCGGCCTGCTGCCGCACGAGTTCACCCACGCCTGGAACGGCAAGCGCCAGCGCCCGGCTGACGAACTGACCGCCAACCACAACATTCCGACGCAGAACACCCTACTGTGGGTCTATGAGGGGCAGACGGAATATTGGGGCGACGTGCTGACGGCGCGCTCGGGCCTGGCCTCCAAGGCCGACATCCTGACCAGCTTCGCCGAGGTTGCGGCTTTCTACGCCAACCAGCCGGGCCGCGAATGGCGTCCGCTGCAGGATACGAACAACCACAACTTGCTCGGCTATCGCACCTCGAACCCCTATTCCTCGTGGATGCGCGGCACCGGGGACTACTACCGCGAGGCCCTGCTGATCTGGCTGGACGCCGACACGCTTATTCGCGAGGCGACCGGCGACAAGAAGTCGCTGGATGACTTCGCCAAGGGTTTCTTCGGCGGCGACGACGGCTCCTGGGCGCCGCGCGGCTATACGTTCGACGACGTTGTGACGGCGCTGAACGCGGTCCACCCGCACGATTGGGCGACCTTCCTGCGCACGCGCCTCGACGCCAGCGGGCCGGACGCCAAGGCGCCGCTCGACGGTCTGACGCGCGGCGGCTACCGCCTGTCCTACACCGACAGCCTGACCGCCGATGAAAAGCGCGTCCAGTCGGGCTGGGCCAACGACTTCCAGTATTCCCTGGGCTTCACCCTGTCGTCCTCGAACAAGCTGACCGGCATCCGCTGGGGCGGCCGCGCGTTCGAGGCGGACATCGGGCCGGGCTGGGAGCTGGTCGCCGTCAACGACGTCGCCGCCTCGGCCGAGAAACTGCGCGACGCCGTCACCGCCGCCAAGGGAACCGACGCCCCGATCCGCCTGCTGCTCAAGAACGGCGACCGCTATCGCACAGTCGACTTCGACTACCACGACGGCCTGCGTTACCCGCGCCTGGAGCGCATTGCCGGCACGCCGGATCGGCTGGGCGACATCCTCAGCCCGCGCCGACGGTAATCCGCGTAGAACGCCTCTCCCTCCCCGTCCCGGGGAGGGAGAGGCGCGAAGCGGAGACCGGGTGGGGGCGGCCAGGCGATCCCGACCTCGGCGTCCTAAGAGCTTCGTCCCCCACCCGGCTTCACCCTGTCGGGCTCAGCCACCCTCCCCGGGACGGGGAGGGAAAAACGCAGCGCATATCTTTACCGCCCAAAGAAAACGGGCCGGAGGTTTCCTCCGGCCCGTCTTGCTTTGAAAGCTGTCTCTGGCGAACCAGAGGCCAGATCCGAAATCTTACTTGATTTCGACCTTGGCGCCGGCTTCTTCCAGCTTCTTCTTCAGCTCTTCAGCGGCTTGCTTCGAGACGTTCTCGACGACCGGCTGCGGAGCGCCTTCGACCAGGTCCTTGGCTTCCTTCAGACCCAGGTCGGTGCGGACGCCGCGGACTTCCTTGATGACGTTGATCTTCTTGTCGCCGCCGTCAACCAGGACAACGGTGAACTCGGTTTGCTCTTCAGCGGCTTCAGCCGGAGCAGCGGCGCCGGCGACAGCAGCGACGGCGACCGGAGCAGCAGCCGAGACGCCCCACTTGTCTTCCAGCAGCTTCGACAGTTCAGCGGCTTCCAGGACGGTCAGAGCCGACAGTTCTTCAACGATTTTGGCGAGATCAGCCATGTTAGTCTTCCTTCGGTAGGATGAGGTTCAGAGAGATATGCAGAGATGACGGGGCTTAGGCGGCGTCTTTGGTCGCGTACGCGTTGAAGACGCGAGCCAGTTGGCCGGCCGGCGCCTGCAGGACGCCAGCAACCTTGGTCGCCGGGGCTTGCAGCAGGCCGATGAGCTTGCCGCGCAGTTGATCCAGCGACGGCAGCTTGGACAGGGCCTCGACGCCCTTGGCGTCCAGAACCTTGTCGCCCATGAAACCGCCAAGGATGTTGAACTTGTCGTTCCCCTTGGCGATCGGCCGTGACCTTGGCGGCGGTGACCGGGTCGGCTGCATAAGCGATGCCCACGGGACCCTTGAACAGGTCGTGGTACTCGCTGCCTTCCTCGACGCCCAGCGCCTTGAGCGCCAGACGGTTCTTCACCACCTTGAACGCGCCGCCTTCTTTACGAAGGCGACGGCGCAGGTCTTCCATCTCCACAACGGTCAGACCCAGGTTGTGGGTCACGACCACGCGCCCGCGTCGGCGAACACGCTCTTCAGCTGTTCGATCGACTCGGCTTTTTGTGCGCGGTCCATTGTGGTCTCCAGTTTTGGCATTCGCCGCCGGGCTTATTCCCGACGACGGATTTGGCTTAAGCGCCATGCATCGCTGCACAGCGTTCAGGCCGGTCTTATTGTCCGAAGGAAGCGCGGCCCGCCCGCCGGATACCGGCAGGACGAAAGCTCTTTGCATCCCCATCTCCCCACGGCGCCAGAGGGCTCTCTGGACGATTATGACGCGGGCGACCCCCGCATCCCGAAGTTCTCGGACAGGCATCGTCAGAACCGAGGCCCTGACGAGATGCGGGCTCTATACACGGCCCGGCGGGAAAATCAACCGCAGGGCTTGGGTGGAAGGCAATCGCCCTACTCGGGCGCGCCGCTAGGCTGAAAGTGAAGGATCAGTTCCGCCAGTTCCGCCTCGTCCACCACGGCTGCAGCGTCCTCAGCCGACATCCAGCGGCGTTCGCGCTGGGCGTCCTCGGGCCAGGCGCCCAGCTGGATGAAGACCTCCAGCGGATAGACGCTGGCGATGGTGGCCTGAACCCGTCCCGACTTCAGCCGCTTGCCATAGCGGAACCAGCCGATGGGCGCGCCCATGACGTCGCCTTGAACGCCCGCCTCCTCATAGGCCTCGATCACGGCGGCCTCGGCGTCGGTCTTGCCCGCCATGCGGTTGCCCTTGGGGATGACCCAGCGCCGCGTCTCGCGCGAGGTGATCATCATGATCTCCACGCCGTCCGGCCCGTGCCGCCAGGGCAAGGCCGCGACCTGGCGCGTCTCCGATGAAAGGGTCCGGGGCTTGTTCGACATCAGGTCAGGAACAGGCCGCCCAGGGCGTAGAACAGGGCGCCGATGGCGGCGGCCGCCGGCATGGTGATGAACCAGGCGGTGACGATGCTGCGCGCCACGCTCCATCGCACGGCCGAGACCCGCTTGGCCGCGCCCACGCCGACGATGGCGCCGGTGATGGTGTGGGTGGTGGACACCGGAATGCCCATACTGGTCGCCGCGAACAGGGTGATGGCCCCGCCCGTCTCGGCGCAGAACCCCTGCTGGGGGCTAAGCCGCGTGATCCGCGACCCCATGGTGTGAACGATCTTCCAGCCGCCGAACAGCGTGCCCAGGGCGATGGCCGCCTGACAGGTGATGACCACCCAGAAAGGCACATGGAACTCGCCCCCCAGCATGCCGCGCGAATAGAGCAGGATGGCGATGATGCCCATCGTCTTCTGGGCGTCGTTGCCGCCGTGCCCCAGCGAATAGGCCGAGGCGGAGACGAACTGCAAACCACGGAAGATTCTGTCGGCGAAGTTCGGATTGGCCTTGGCGAACAGCCAGGACACGATCAGCACCAGCAGCAGCGCCAGCAGGAAGCCGATGGCCGGAGACATGAAGATGGCGCCGACCGTCTTCAGCACGCCGCTGATGACCACGGCTCCGCTGCCCGCCTTGGCGATGCCGGCCCCCAACAGGCCGCCGATCAGGGCGTGCGAACTGGACGACGGAATCCCGAACATCCAGGTGATGACGTTCCAGAGAATGGCGCCCATCAGGGCGCCGAAGATCACCTGATCCGAAATGACGTCGGGCGAGATGATGCCCCGGCCGATCGTGTCCGCAACGTGCAGCCCGAAGAACAGAAAGGCGATGAAGTTGAAGAAGGCCGCCCACCCGACCGCATAGATCGGCGGCAGGACGCGCGTGGCGACGATGGTGGCGATGGAGTTGGCCGCATCGTGCAGGCCGTTCAGGAAGTCGAACAGCAGGGCGACGCCGATCAGGAAGACCAGGATCAGGAGGGCGTGATCCATGATGGTCCTACAGGTGCTCGACCAGAACGCCGTTGATGCGGTTGGCCACATCCTCGAACCGGTCGATCACCTTCTCCAGGTGATCCAGCAGTTGGCTGCCGATGATGAAGCCCAGTGTGTTGCCGCCCGTGACGTCATGGCGGTGCGCCTCATACAGCGCCTTCATCCCGGCGTCGTACAGGTCGTCGCTGCGCGCCTCCAGATCGGTGATCTGTTCGGTCAGGACGTTCAGCCGGTCGTGATTCTTGCGCATGGCCGGCAGCAGGGTGAAGGCTTCCTGCGTCAGGGCCGCGCACTGCACGGCGATGTCGGCCAGTTCCTGCATCTTCGGCGAGAAGTCGCGCATCTCGTACAGGGTGACGACCTTGGCCGCCTTCTGCATCTGGTCGATGGTGTCGTCCAGAGAGTTGGTCAGGCCGCGAATGTCGGCGCGGTCGAACGGGGTGATGAAGCTGCGGCGCACGGCGAACAGCACCTCGCGCGCGACCTCGTCGGCTTCCTCTTCATGCGCGACCACCTTGGCGCACCATTCGCTGGTCTCGGGCCCGCCGTCCATCATCTTGCGCATCGCGGCCGCGCCGTGGGCCAGGCTCAGAGCATGGGCGTCGAACAGCCGAAAGAAGTTGTCTTCCTTAGGCAGCAGCGCCTGAAACCAGTTGAGCATGAAGCCTCTCCGATACGGTCGCCGCCGGGGCGCCGGGCTCCAAGACCGGATTCCCACCCGCCTCGTCAAGTCATCCGGGTACAGAACGGTGGATTAGCCTCGCTGTTCCGCTCTGCGGGGTCCGCCTACCGTGCGTCTGCGCGCCCCGCGAACAAAGAAAACGGCCCCGGAAGATCGCTCTTCCGGGGCCGTCGTCATTCTTAGCCGTGAAGCCTATCAGGCGCCCAGCGAAGCCGGGTCGACCTTGAAGCCCGGGCCCATCGTCGAGGACAGGGCGATGCGCTTTACATAGGTGCCCTTGGCCCGACGGCTTGGCGCGGACGAGAGCGTCCACGATGGCCTTGACGTTGGCTTCCAGGGCGTCCTGGGTGAACGAGGCCTTGCCGATGCCGGCGTGGACGATGCCCGCCTTCTCGACGCGGAACTCAACGGCGCCGCCCTTGGCGTCCTTGACGGCCTGAGCGACGTTCGGGGTCACGGTGCCGACCTTCGGGTTCGGCATCAGGCCGCGCGGGCCCAGCACCTTACCCAGACGGCCGACCAGGGCCATCATGTCCGGCGACGCGATCACGCGGTCGAACTCCATGAAGCCGCCGGCGATCTTCTCGTACAGGTCTTCAGCGCCGACGTGCTCGGCGCCGGCCGCCTTGGCTTCTTCAGCCTTGGCGTCCTTGGCGAAGACGGCGACGCGGACGTCACGGCCGGTGCCCGAGGGCAGGTTCACCACGCCGCGGACCTGTTGGTCGGCGTGACGCGGGTCGACGCCCAGGTTGATGGCGATTTCGATCGACTCGTCGAACTTGGCCTTGGCGTTGTCTTTCACCAGCTTGATGGCGTCCGAGAAGACCAGCAGGTCTTCGGTCACGCCCGTGCGGGCCTTATGGGCTTTGGTCTGCTTAGCCATGTCTTAGCCCTCCACCACTTGAATGCCGATGGCGCGGGCCGAGCCCTCGATGATGCGCGACGCGGCGTCCAGGTCGTTCGCGTTCAGGTCCTTCATCTTCTTCTCAGCGATTTCGCGCAGTTGCGTCTGCGTGATCTTGCCGGCGAACTCGCGGCCGACGAGCTTGGAGCCCGACTTGATGCCAGCGGCCTGCTTCAGATACCAGGTCGCCGGGGGCGTCTTGGTGATGAAGGTGAACGACTTGTCCTGATAGACGGTGATGACGGTCGGAAGCGGGGTGCCCTTGGCTTCCTTCTCGGTCCGCGCGTTGAACTCCTTGCAGAAGCCCATGATGTTCACGCCGCGCTGACCCAGAGCCGGGCCGATCGGGGGCGAAGGCGTGGCCGAGGCGGCCGGCACTTGCAGCTTGATATAGCCGAGAATCTTCTTGGCCATTGGTCTCTCCTATGAATGACCCGATGACGATGCGTCGGGCCGGTGAGCCGTGGTGCGGCATGGCTGCCTCCCACGGATTTGACGCTGGGCGACTCCAGGGTCGTCCAGCGAAGGCGCGCGTTTAGCAGGCAGACCCTGAAAACGCAAACGGGACCGCCCGGAGACGGTCCCGATCTCTGCGTGGCGTCAGCGGCCGATCAGGCGCTGACCTTCTCCACCTGATTGTATTCCAGATCGACCGGGGTCGGGCGGCCGAAGATGGAGACGGCCACGCGCAGGCGGGCGTTCTCTTCGTCGACGCTCTCGACCTGGCCGTCGAAGCTGGCGAACGGGCCGTCGGTGACCTTGACGTTCTCGCCGATGTCGAAGCGGATGGTGGGTTTCGGACGCTCGACGCCCTCTTCCACCTGGCCGATGATGTTCTGGACTTCGCGTTCGGAGACCGGCAGCGGCTTGGTGCCGCCCGCGGCGCCCAGGAAGCCCGTGACCTTCGGCGTGTTCTTGACCAGGTGATAGGCCTCGTCGGTCATCTCCATCTTCACCAGCACATAGCCAGGGAAGAATTTGCGCTCGGCGTTGACCTTCTTGCCGCGACGGATCTCGACGACATCCTCGGTCGGGACCAGGATTTCGGAGAAGGCGTCTTCCAGGCCCTGTTGCCTGGCCTGGTCGCGCAGCTGTTCGGCGACCTTCTTCTCGAAGTTGGAATAGGCGTGGACGATGTACCACTTGTGGCGGGGATTGGCCGCCGGCTTGGGCGCTGCATCGGTCATGTGCGCGTCTCCTTTATTGGCCAAGGCTGAGGATGATGCGGGACGCGAAGCCAAGGCCCGTATCCACGATCCAGAAGAAAGCGGCTGCGATCAGCACCATGATGAAGACCATCACCGACGTGATCCAGGTCTCCTTGCGGCTGGGCCAGGTGATCTTGCGGGCCTCAGCGCGGACTTCGCTGATGAACTGGGGGATGGACGTCTTTTTCTTCGGCGCGGGCGCGTCGACGGCCACGGTCGCTGCGCCTTGCGCGGCTGCTGCGGTCTTGGTCCCCGTGGTGCGGCGGCCGCCGGGGGTCTTCGCCTTGGCCATTTGACGTCTCTTCAACCTCTGGATCCTGCTGCCCCACATGGGAAGTCCCAGGCGATAACAACAGGGGGAATGGCAGGAGTGGAGGGACTCGAACCCCCGGCCCTCGGTTTTGGAGACCGATGCTCTACCAGCTGAGCTACACTCCTAGTGTCCCGGACAAAGATCAGCGCGCCGTGGAAATCGTTCCAGCGGCGCGACCCTCGCCAGAGGGGGCGTATGCCCGAGCCCTACGGCCATTTCAAGGGCCATCTGCGCCGCAGACGCATGAAGCCGTGGATTTTCCTCAGAACAACCGCGCCACCGCGCTCGGCTCATAGCTCAGGCCTTTGACCAGATCGTCGGCGTCGCCGATCGAGAAGGTCTGGGCGCGGCTGCGGCCATCGATCACCGCCACAGCCTCGATCTCCTCGGGAACAACCTTAACCACAGCCACGGCGTCCCCGCCCGGCGCCCAGGGGCTGACTTCCGGCGCGCGCTTGATGATCAGATCGTTGACCCGCTTCACCTCGTCGCCGTCCGTGACCTCTTCGGCGCGACCGTCGATGGAGACGCCGACCGCCTCGCCCTCTTCGCCCACGCCGCGCACGGCCACGCCCACGCGCGGATCTGCGGTCAGGTTCTTCAGCTTCTCGCTGTCGCGGCCAGTGACGAAGTAGAGGTTCAGCCCGTCGTTCAGATAGCCGAGCGTCGCAGCCTGAGGCCGCCCATCCGCCCGATTCACCGCCAGGGTCATCAGCTTCTGACTATCCAGCAGCTTCAGGATGGCGGCGACCGCCCCGCCATGGATCGGGGTCGTACGCGAGGTCGAGGCTCATGGCGATTCTCCAACAGAAGGCGACAGCAGACTGGGGCGGCAGCTTCGCCCCGGCCTTGACGCAGATCAAGGCGACTGGACGCCGCTTCGGTTCCAATCGTCCCATGACAGAGTCCCGCCTCGCGCCCGAAGCGCCTCGTCTCGAGGTGTCCCCCTCAGCAAAGCCGAGGCGCCCGCCGCCTTTGCGCTGGCGCGGTTGTGGCGCCCCAGTCTGGAGCCCGCCCAGTGGGACGCCTTCCTGTCGGCCTGGCGCACCGCGCCGGAAAGCCGCGGCATCCTCAGCGCCCGCAATCAGCGCGGCGGGGTGCTGGGCTTCGTCAGCTGGTGGCGCCAGCCTGATCTGGAGTACGGCGAAACGCTGTGGGCCGGTCCCTTCGTGGTGCGCGAGATGGGCGTGCGCCCGCTGGTGCGTCAGAGCCTGGCCGTCGAGCTGACCGCCTTGGCCGCCCAACTGGGCGCCCGGCTGCGCTATGCCGAAGAGGCCCAGACGCCGGACTGCGCCGTCGAAAGGACGGCTAGGACAGGCTGACCTATTCGGAATCGACGACGCTTGGCCTAGACTGCTCCGTCATCCGGGAGACGACCTTCGTGAACACCGCTGCGGCCCAGACCCAAATCGAAGAGGTGCGTCTGGAGGACGTGCATCCGTGCGCCAGCTGCGGCGCCCGTCCGCTGGGCGTCTGCGCCGACCTGAGGGGGCACGAGTTGCAGAGCATGGCCTGCGCCAGCGAGACCGTCACGGCCCAGCCGGGGCAGGCCCTGTTCCACGAAGGCGACCCCAACCCCTTCGTCTTTAACGTCGTGGACGGGGCGGTGAAGCTGTATCGCCTGCTGCCCGACGGACGACGCCAGATCACCGGCTTCCTGTTCCAGGGCGACTTTCTGGGCCTGGGCGGACGCGGCGCGTCCAGCTTCACGGCCGAGGCGCTGACGCCGCTGAACGCCTGCCGCTTCCGGCGCAGCGATTTCGATCAACTGCTAAACGCCCTGCCCGCGCTGGAGCACCGGCTGGTGGCCCTGGCCGGGGACGAACTGATGGCGGCGCAAGAACAGATCGTGCTGCTGGGCCGCAAGACCGCGCGCGAGCGGCTGGCCAGCTTCCTGACCCGTCTTGCGGAACGTCAGGTTCAGTTGGGCGGCCCGGAGGGTCAGGTCCACCTGCCGATGACGCGGCTGGACATCGCCGACTACCTGGGCCTGACGATCGAGACCGTCAGCCGGGTCTTCACCCAGTTCAAGACCTCGGGCCTGATCCAGCTGCTGCCGGGCAATGACGTCGCCCTGCCCGATCCGGCCGCACTCAAGGCTCTGGGCGAAGGCGCCGCCTGATCCATTTCGACGAATAGGGTGAAGGGGGCGCGGCCTGACGTTCCGCGCCCCTCCCCGCATCGGCTCTTAGAACTTGCGGCCGACGCCCACCGACACGACCCAGGGATCCAGACTGACGCTGCTCTTCAGCGCGCCGCCGTTGATCTTGGCGTCCGTGTCGAACCACACCTTCTTGGCGTCCACGTTCAGCGTCCACGGGCCGGATATGTTCCAGTCGGCCCCGGCCTGAAGCGCGACGCCGAAGCCGTCATCCAGATCGACCTCGAAGCCGTTTTTGTCCTTGCCGCTGAAGAAGGCCATGTAGCTGACGCCCGCCCCGACATAGGGGCTGACCGTCCCGTTCGGCGTCGGCCGGTATTGCAGCGTCACCACCGGCGGCAGCACCCAGGTCTCGTGCACGGCCACATCGGTCGTCCCACCCTTGGCGCGCACCTCGTGCTGGGTGGCGCCCAGAATGGCCTCGACGGCCCAGTGGTCGGCGACGAAATAGGTAAAGCCCAGCGTCGGCATCCAGTCGTCGCCCACATCGACCTTCAGGCCGCTGTCAGCCCCGGCGGCGGTGACGATGGCGTCGTCGGCCTGGGGCAGGACGCCCGTCATGCGGGCCGTCACAATCAGCGAGCCCTTGCCCACCGGTTCGGGGGCGGTCGTCTGGGCGGATGCGGCGCCCGCGACGGCCAGCAGGCTGACGGAGGCGATAAGGGCGGCGGCGGTTTTCATCGGTTCAATCCCCGACATTCGCCGGGTCGGAAGAGGGCCCGGCTTCGATGTCCCGATCACTGTGAACACACGCCGCCTGCTCCGCCTTGATCCATCGCAAGCGACGGATATTTCATCCGTTTCACCCAAGAAAAATCCCCTCCGGCGGGCGCCGAAGGGGATGATTCAGTCCAGTCCGTCAGAGGACGGGGATCAGGGCTCGGAGTGCCCCTCGTCCCCTTCGTCGAACAGGCGGAACTCGTGCCACAGGCCGTTCAGAACACCGAAGGCCACCGCCAGGCCGAGGCCCAGGATCCAGGCGAAATACCACATGAGATGATCTCCTTTCGCGGGATCAGTAGAGGTCGGGGTTGGTCTTCAGCGCGTCCATCGTCGAGCGGCCCCACAGCACCTTATAGACCCAGGAGGTGTAGAGCAGGACGAAGGGCAGGAAGACCACCGTCGTCACCAGCATGATGAACAGGGTCGTATGGCTGGACGAGGCGTTCCACACCGTCAGGCTGGACTGGGCGTCGATCGAGCTGGGCAGGATGAAGGGGAACATCGACAGGCCGACCGTCGAGATGATCCCGACCGCCGAGGCCGACGATCCGCCGAAGGCCAGGGCGGCCGACTTGCGCCACATCCCCAAAAGGCCGACCGCAGCGCCAGCAAAGCCTAGAACGGGTGCGATGATCATCCACGGATAGCGGCCGTAGTTGTCCATCCAGGCGCCCGGCGCCGCCTCGACCGCCGTGCGCAGCGGGTTGGAGGCGCCCGCCGTATCGACCACGCCGGTGATGCGGAAGCCCATGTCGCCGAAGGCCACCATCGCCCCGCCGATGGCGAACAGCACCAGGCTGGCCACGCCGGCGGCGGTGCCGATGGCGCGGGCGCGTTTCAGCACCGGACCCTCTTCGCCCTTGATCGCCAACCAGGCGGCGCCGTGCAGGACCAGCATGGACACCGACAGCAGGCCGCACAGCAGGGTGAAGGGCGTGAACAGGCCCAGCAGGCCGCCTTCATAGAAGCTGCGCAGGTCGCTGGTCAGGCGGAAGGGCGCGCCGATGAGGACGTTGCCGACCGCCACGCCGAACACCAGAGCCGGGAAGAAGCTGCCGATGAACAGGCCCCAGTCCCACATGGAGCGCCAGCGCGCCTCAGGCCGCTTGGAGCGGTATTTGAACGACACGGGCCGCAATATCAGCGCGGACAGCACCAGGAACATCGCCAGGTAGAAGCCCGAGAAGCTGACGGCGTAGACCTGCGGCCAGGCGGCGAAGATCGCCGCCCCGCCCACGATCAGCCAGACCTGGTTGCCTTCCCAGGTCGCGCCGATGGTGTTGATCACCATGCGACGCTCTTCATCCTTCTTGGCGACGAAGGGCAACAGGGCGCCGACGCCCATGTCGAACCCGTCGGTCAGGGCGAAGCCGATCAGCAGCACGCCCAGCAGTCCCCACCAGATCAGGCGGAGGGTGGTGTAGTCGAGGGGAGTTCCATCTCTTTTCCTTCAACGACCGGGTCAGGCGACCGCGGGCTCGCCTTCCGTGCGGGCGTCTTCTTCACAGGCTTCCTGTTCGGCGAACGGCCCCTTCTTGACCGCGCGCAGGATCAGGCCGACCTCGACGACGGCGAGGGCGCCGTACAGCAGGGTGAAGCAGATGATCGTGGTCCACAGGTGCGCCACCGTCAGGCTGGACGCGCCCAGGAAGGTCGGCAGGACGCCTTCCACGGCCCAGGGCTGACGACCCACTTCGGCCAGCAGCCAACCGGCCTCGATCGCGATCCACGGCAGCGGGATGGCTAGGACTGCCAGGCGCAGGAACCACTTGGTCTCATGCTTGCGCAGGGTGCACAGCACGAAGGCCGTGCCGAACAGGCCGATCATCAGGAAGCCGATGCCCGCCATGAAGCGGAAGACCCAGAACATCAGCGGCACGTTCGGCACGGTCGACCAGGCGGCCTGCTTGACCTGGTCCGGCGTGGCCGTGCGCGGATCTTCGACATAGCGTTTCAGCAGCAGACCGTAGCCCAGGTCGTTGCGGACCGTCTCGAACTGACCGCGCGCGGCCATGTCGGTCGGATCAGCCTTGACCTTCTCCAGCGCGTCATAGGCGACGACGCCGCGTTCGATGCGGTCCTCGGCGACCGCGACCAGCTCCAGGATGCCCTCGACCGGCTTGTCGATGCTGCGCGTCGAGATCAGGCCCAGGACATAGGGCACCTTGACCTCGAAATGGGTGTGACGGTCCTCAAGGCTGGGCAGGCCGAACAGGGTCAGGCCGGCCGGCGCCGGCTCGGTGCGCCACATGGCTTCCAGCGCGGCCAGCTTCATCTTCTGGTTGTCGGTCAGAGCGTAGCCCGACTCATCGCCCAGAACGACCACCGACAGCGAGGACAGCAGGCCGAACGCGGCGGCGACCGTCATCGACCGCTTGGCGAAGCCCTTGTGCTTGCCCTTCAGCAGATAGAAGGCCGAGATGCCCAGCACGACCACGGCGGCGCACACGTAACCGGCCGACACGGTGTGCACGAACTTGGCCTGGGCCACCGGGTTGAAGATCACCGCCATGAAGTCGGTGATTTCCATACGCATGGTGTCGGGATTGAAGGCCGCGCCGACGGGGTTCTGCATCCAGCCGTTGGCCACCAGGATCCACAGGGCCGACAGGTTGGTGCCCAGGGCGACCATGAAGGTGACGAACAGGTGGGCGTGCGGCTTCAGCTTGTCCCAGCCGAAGAACATCAGGCCGACGAAGGTCGCCTCCAGGAAGAAGGCCATCAGGCCCTCGATCGCCAGCGGCGCCCCGAAGATGTCCCCGACGTAGTGGGAATAGTAGCTCCAGTTCATGCCGAACTGGAATCCATCGTCAGGCCGGTGGCCACGCCCAGCACGAAGTTGATGCCGAAAATCACGCCCCAGAAACGGGTGATCGTCCGCCAGATCGGCCGGCGGGTCATCACATAGATGCTCTCCATGATGACCAGCATGAAGGAGAGGCCCAATGTGAGGGGCACAAACAAAAAGTGGTATAGCGCCGTCAGTGCGAACTGAAGGCGTGAAAGGTCTACGACCGCCAGGTCGATCATCGTTCCAGGCTCCTGACCGCCAGCCCCCATCGACCGGCGTTCTACTCTAACCTAAAGCCACGCGGTTTGGCGCGCCTTGATCCTGATCAAAGCCGACAGGGCCGACTCGGACTAGACGGCGTTTCGCCCAAGGTCCTTTCGTCCCATGGGCCTTTTGCCCAATCCCGCGTCGTCGGCGATCATGGCTGATCCGCTGATCGACCTTGGAGACAAGATGACGGCCCAGCCGATCGCCCCCAACGCCCCGGCCTTAGACGAGACGCCGCCTGCCGCCTGGCTGAAGGCTGCGCTGGCGCCGTGGCGGCGGCTGATGACGCTGGGCGGGGCGCTGGTCATCGCCGACACCGTGCCTGCGGTCGGATCGCAGCCGGTCTGGCCCTGGCGGTCGGCGCCCTGCCTCAAGGCATCGACGGCGCCCTGCCGGGCCTGGGTCTGGCGGCCGTCTCCTTGCTGGCGCGCGGCGCGCTCAGCCACACGGCGGTCAGGGTGAACACTCGCGCCGCCCGCGCCGCCAAGAACGGGATTCGCCGCTCCATCCTGACGGAGGCCCTGTCCGGCCGCCTGTCCGACGCCGCCGCCATGACCGCCGTCGTCGAAGGGGGCGAGGCGCTGGACGGCCATGTCGCGCGCTTTTCGCCCGCCCGCACGGCGGCCGCCGCCTCGCCGCTGATTCTGATCGCCGTGACCGCCGTGGTCAGCCCGTTCACCGCCGGCATACTGATCTTCACCCTGCTGCCCTTCATCATCGGCATGGCCCTGACCGGCATGGCGGGCGCCGAAAGCCGCCGTCAGTTCCAGGCGCTGGAGCGCCTGTCGGGTCTGTTCCTGGACCGGGTGCGCGCCCTGCCCGCCATCCTCGCCTTCCAGGCCGAGACGCAGCAGAGCCGCGTCATCGCCCGCGCCTCGGACAACCTGGCCCGCCGCACCGGCAAAGTGCTCAAGGTCGCCTTTCTGTCATCGGCGGTGCTGGAGTTCTTCTCCGCCCTGGCCGTGGCCCTGGTGGCCGTCTATTGCGGCTTCAACCTGCTGAAGCTGCTGCCCTTTCCGGCGCCGGAACAGCTCAGCCTGACTCGCGCCTTCTTCGTTCTGGCCCTGGCGCCGGAAGTCTATCAGCCCATGCGCCGCCTCGCCGCCGCCTACCACGACCGTCAGGCCGCCGAGTCCGCCGTCCCCAGCCTGCGTCGCCTGAGCGTCGAAGCCGCGCGGACCACGCGCCCGCCTCGCCCCGGCCAGGCGCCCGCCATCGCCTTCCGCGACGTCGCCATCGCCTATGACGGCGCGCCTGTGATCGAGGGCTTCACTCTGGATGTCGCCCCCGGCTCCATCGTCGCCCTGACCGGCCTCAGCGGTTCGGGCAAGAGCAGCCTGCTGCACTTGTTTCTGGGCCTGTCGCCCCTCAGCGCGGGAGAGATCATGGTCGGCGATACGCGCCTGTCGCAGGCGGGCGACCTGACCGAGTGGATCGCCTGGGCCGGGCAAGCCCCTGTCGTCATCCGCGGAACCCTGGCCGAGAACATCGCCCTGGCCCATCGCGGCGCGACGCCCGAGGCGGTGGAGCAGGCTGCGCGCAAGGCGGGCCTGAACGGCGCGCTGGCCCGTCTGATCGACGAACGCGGCGGCGGCCTGTCGGGCGGCGAGCGCCGCCGTCTGGGCCTGGCCCGCGCCTTCCTGAAGCCCGCGCCCCTGCTGCTGCTGGACGAACCCACCGCCAACCTGGACGCCGAAGCCGAAGCCGCTCTGCTGCCCGTCATTCGCGAGGCCGCGCGCGGCCGCACCGTGCTGATCGCCACCCATTCCGACGCGGTGGCCGCCCTGGCCGACAAGGTGGTGCGCCTGTGAGCCGTTCTGATCGCCCGGCGTCGTCCGCCTGAAGGCCATGATCCGCGCGCAGGAGAAGGCTCAGCGCCCGCGCCTGCTGGCCGCCTCCGTCACCGCCGCCCTGGTGTCGGCCGGCGCCGTCCTGCTGCTGGGCCTGTCGGGCTGGTTCATCACCGCCGCCGCCCTCGCCGGCGCCGCCGGACCCGCCGTGGCCCACGTCTTCAACTACATGGTGCCCAGCGCCATGATCCGCTTCTTCGCCATCGTGCGCACCGCCTCGCGCTATGGCGAGCGCGTCACCGGCCACGACGCGGCGTTGAAGGCGCTAGCCGCCCTGCGTCCGCAGCTGTTCATCGGCCTGGCGCGCGCCCCCACGACCAAGGCCCTTTCCTTGGCGGGCGGCGAAGCCTCCGCCCGGCTGGTTCAGGACGTGGACGCGATTCAGGACCGTTTCGTGCGCCTGTCGACGCCCTGGGGCGCGGGGACCGGCCTGATCGCCGGCGTCGGCATGGCGGCCCTGGCCGGATGGGCCCCGGCGCTCGTCGTCGCGGGCGCCGCCGCTCTAGGCGTCATCCTGGCCGTCGTGATCGGGCGCCGCTTCGCCGAGCCCGCCGGCCAGCGCCTTCAGCAGGCGTCCGGTGCCCTCAAGACCGAGTTCGCCGCCTTGGCCGCCGCCGCGCCCGAGCTTCAGGCCTATGGCATGAAGGCCTGGGCCGCCGACCGCCTGGCCGAGCACGGCGACGCGGTCGAGGACGCGGCCGAACGGCTGGCCCGCGCCGGCGGTCTGATCATGGCCAGCCAGAGCCTCGCCATGGCCGTGGGCGTGGCGGGCGCGGCTCTGGCGGCGGGCGCCGGCACCCCTGCGCTGACTGCCCTGTCCATGCTGGCCGCCGTGGCCACGGTCGAAAGCGCAGGAACCCTGCTCAACGCCCTGCGCCAGAACGGCGCGGTGAAGGCGGCGGTCCAGCGCCTGGGCGAGCTTCTGGACGAGGAAGCGCCTGCATCGCCGATCTCCGCCGTCTCCCCGACGCTGCGCCTGCCCAGCGCCGAGCTGACGGTCGCCCCGCCGCAACGTCTGGCGATCGCCGGCCCGTCCGGGGCGGGCAAGACGACCCTGATCGAACGCCTGATGAGCCTGCGCCCCGCCTCGCCCGGCGAAATCCTGCACGGAGAGGTCGACGCCGCCGCCCTCGGCGCCGAGACCCTGCGTCCCCTGTTCGCCTATGCGCCGCAACAGGCTGTGCTTCTGACCGGCAGCGTGCGCGAAAACCTGCGCCTGGCCGCCCCGTCGGCTGCCGACGACGATCTATGGGCCGCGTTGGAAGACGCCGCCTTGGCCGACCGCGTCCGCGCCGCGCCGGGCGGGCTGGATGCGTCCGTAGGCGAGAACGGAGCCCGCCTGTCGGGCGGCGAGCGCCGCCGTCTGGGCCTCGCCCGCGCCTATCTGCGCCCTGCGTCCTGGCTGGTGCTGGATGAACCGACCGAGGGTCTGGACGCCGCTACCGAGGCGCAGGTTCTTGAACGGCTGGCCGCCCGTCTGCACCACAGCGGCCAGGGCCTGATCGTCGTCAGCCACCGCCCGGCGCCCTGGCCCTGTGCGATGTCGCCCTGACCGTTTCAGGCATAGCCGCCGACGGCCGCATCCAGATCAGCGCAAAGCCCCGGCAGGCCGCCGCCTGATAGGGCGATATCTTTGATCTCTATCAAGGCGACGCTTGCCGTCACCCGCTTTTCTGTCGGCAGAGGAGAACACCCATGCCCGCAGACATCATCGCCCCCGTCATCGCCATCGGCGCCTTCTTCATGACCTTCATCGTCGGCATGGCCTACGGCTGCATCGCCAGCAGCCTGGCCAAGCCTGAGAAAGGCTGAGCATCATGGCCCTGCATCACATCCGCCTGGAACTGGCGCGCGAGCCTGACCATCCGCACGGCAACGCCGACGACGGCTATGACCTGGTGTTGACGCTGGACAAGGACGCCCGCCTTGACGCAGCCGCTATCGCCGCCGCGCCAGAGAACACCCGCGTCCGCCGCTTCAAGGGGACCCAGACGCTGGCCGTCGGCCAACTGACGCGCGCCGAAGACGGCCGGTGGGTTCTCGACCTTCCAGGCGAAGATACGGACGCAGAAGGCTTCCGTCTCGACGACGAACAGTTCGTCGTCGGCGAATACGTCTCCCTGGCCCAGCCGGGCGGGGATATGCGCGCCTATCGCGTCACCCTGGCCCAGCCGCTTCCCACAGCCTGACGACCGCCGACAATCGAAGGCGTCCGCGCGACGCCGCCTGAGAGATCAGGCGGCGTCGTCGGCGTGTGTGGATCATCGGACGGAACAGCAGCTTGTCGATGCGGCGGTCGTCCATGTCGATAACTTCGACCTCGAAACGGCCCAGTTGCAGGATGTCGCCCTCGTTCGGCACGCGCGACAGGTGGTGCAGCACCAATCCCGCCACCGTGTGGAAGCCTTCGTGTTCGCCGAAGTCTTCGCCCAGGATTTCACCCAGTTCGTCCAGGTCGACCTGACCATCGACGGCCCAGGTGCCGTCGGTGCGCTTGCGCACGGCGGTCTCGGTCTCGTCGTGGCTTTCGTTGAAGTCGCCGGCGATCATCTCCAGCAGGTCCGTCGCCGTGACTACGCCTTCAAAGGCGCCGTATTCGTCGACGACGAAGGCCATGTGCACCTTCGATCCCTTCAGGATCTCCAGCGCTTTCAGCACCGAGGTCGACTGGGGGATGAAGGCCGGTTCGGCCACCAGCGTCTCGACGTTGAACTCGCCATTGGTCAGCAGGCTGTCCAGCAGGTCCTTCTTGTGGACCACGCCCAGCGGATTATCGATGTCGTTGTCACGCGCCACGACGATGCGCGAATAGGGACAGGTGCGGATTTCCTCGCGCAGCGTCTCTTCGAATCGTCCAGCGCGATCCAGTAGACCTCGTGACGCGGGGTCATGGCCACGCGGACGGCCCGGTCGCCCAGACGCAGGATCTCTTCGATCATCTCCTGCTCTTCCGGCTCGATCAGGCCCGCAGAGGTGCCTTCGGCCAGAATGCTCTCGACCTCTTCCTGGGTGACATCCGAACCATCGCGGTCCTTCACGCCCATCAGCTTGAGGATGCCCGAGGTCGAAGCCGTGAGCAGCAGCACGAACGGCTTCATCGCCAGGGCCAGGGTCGCAATCGGGCCGGCCATCTTGGAGGCGATCGCCTCAGGGAAGATCAGGGCCAGACGCTTGGGCACCAGCTCGCCGACGATCAGCGAGACATAGGTGATCAGCACCACCACCACGGCGGTGGCGATGATCTGCGAATACGGCGCCAGGGCGGGCAGGTTCGCCTTGAGGATTTCATCCAGTTGGCCGGCGATGGCCGCTTGACCATAGGCGCCCGCCAGAATGCCGATCAGGGTGATGCCCACCTGGACGGCGGAAAGAAACTGCGTGGGCTCCTCGGCCAGCTTCAGCGCGGCTCGGGCGCCCCGGTCGCCTCTTTCGGCGCGGCTCTGCAGCTTGGACTTTCGGGAAGACACGACCGCAAGTTCGGTCATGGCGAAAAGGCCGTTCAGCACCACAAGCAGCAGCACGACGACGATAGCGATGGTCAACATCGAAAAGGGAGAAGCCCTGACGCGGCGCGACTAACGGCGTCCGCGCAGCCTATAGTAAAGATGAACTTCGGTCTGCGCCAGCGTTCTTGTCCGCTATGCGGCGGGCATTACGCCGGCCCGCATCAGGCCGCCGTTGAAATCGCGACTTCCGACCAGGCCTCGGCCGCTGCTGCGCCCCGTTCCATCCCGTCCAACAGAATCTGCAGCGTCACCGGCTTGGCTGTCAGATGGTCCGCCCCGGCTTGCATGGCCTTCACATGATGCGCCTCGGTCGTGTTGGCGGTCAGCATGACGATCGGCGTACGTCGCCGGCCTGATTGCGCCTCGGCCGCCCGAATTCGCCGCATGGCCTCAAGCCCGTCCATGACGGGCATCTGCATATCCATCAGCACCATGTCGAACGGCTCAAGCATGAAGCGCTCGACGCCCTCGGCGCCGTTGTCTGCGGTGACGATGTCAAAGCCCAGCGGCTCCAGCAGACAACGCACCACCATCTGATTGGCCGGATTGTCTTCCACCGCCAGCACGCGCAGGCGTCCAGGCGCTTCAGACTCGTCCCCCGTCGCCGTCGGAGCCTCGGCGGGAATCGACGCCTGCCGCTCGATGGGTATGGCCACGCGGAATACGCTGCCGCGTCCCGGGGCCGACTCCGCTGAAATCGCGCCGCCCATCAACTCCGCCAGCAGGCGACAGATCGACAGACCCAGGCCGGTCCCGCCGAACTGGCGAGAGATGGCGTCGTCGGCCTGGACGAACGGCTGGAACAGGCGCTGCGCCGCCTGTTCGTCGAAACCGATCCCCTCATCCTCCACTTCGATCAGCAGGCGTTCAGCCTGCGCATCGCCGGCCACATCGACGCGGACCGCCACATGGCCCTGAGCCGTGAACTTCACCGCATTGGACACCAGATTGGATACGATCTGCGCGATTCTACGCCGTCGCCGACCACCATGCCGTTCGCCGCGTCGCTGAAGGTCGCCGCCAGCGTCAGTCCCTTGGCCTCCGCGCCCGCGCGGCGCATCTCCACGACCGCGCCGATGTCGGCCCTCAGGTCAAACGGCGCGGGCGCCAGGGTGAACTGGCCCGCCTGCATTTTCGACAGGTCCAGCATGTCATCCAGCACCCGCCGCAACGCATCCCCCGCCCCCGTAATCAGATCCAGCATCTCGTTCTGACGCGGCGTCAGGGCCGTGTGCGTCAGGGCCGACGCCAGCCCCAGCACGGCGTTCAACGGGGTGCGGACCTCATGGCTGATGTTGGCGAAAAACCGATCCCGCGCCTCGGCGGCCACGCGCGCCTCGGACTGGGCGACCTCCAGCGCCTTCAGCGCGCGCACGTGATCCGAAACCTCGAACCGAATGGCGGTATAGGTTTCCGGCCGCCCGTCAGGCCCGAGGTTCGGCACAATGGTGGTGTCCACCCAATAGGGCTCGCCAGCCTTGCTGCGGTTTTCAATGGTGCCGCGCCAGACCTGCCCGCTCGCGATAGTGCGGTACAGATCGCGAAAATAATCGCGCGTGTGGGCGCCTGAGTTCACCACCCGGTGCGTCTGGCCGATCAGTTCCGCCCGCGAGTAGCCGCTGACCGCCTCGAATTTGTCGTTGCAATACAGGATCCGACCCGCGCGATCGGTGATCGCCACAATGGCGGCCTCGTCCAGTGCGGCAGAGAGCCCTGCCCGGCGGGGCCAATCGACGTCAGACATAGGGTGGGAGGTCCTTTCAGACCGCCACATGCGCCCATCATCGCTGCCAAATGCTTAATCTTAACCACCGACCAAGGTCAGGGTTACGCTTTGATCCCGCGCAACGCGCCCGTCGGCCATGCAAAACGGCCCCCGGATCGCTCCGGGGGCCGCTCTGTTACGCTTTACGCTTGGCCTAACGCCCTTGCGGGCTGCTTGAGGCCGTTACTGCGGCCTAAGGCCTTTGCGGGCTGCTTGAGGCCGGTACGCTTACGCTTACTCGTTACTGGCGAACCAGCGAGGGCCGAGGCCCTCGCTGGTTCTGACGTCGATATTACTCGACGATCTTGGCCACGACGCCGGCGCCGACGGTGCGGCCGCCTTCACGGATGGCGAAGCGCAGCTTCTCTTCCATCGCGATCGGCGTGATCAGCTCGACGTCCAGCTCGGCGTTGTCGCCCGGCATGATCATTTCCACGCCTTCCTTCAGGCGCACGATGCCGGTCACGTCCGTCGTGCGGAAGTAGAACTGCGGACGGTAGTTCGTGAAGAACGGCGTGTGACGGCCGCCTTCTTCCTTGTTCAGGATGTAGGCTTCGGCCACGAACTTGGTGTGCGGGGTGATCGAACCCGGCTTGCACAGCACCTGGCCGCGCTCGACGTCTTCACGCTTGGTGCCGCGCAGCAGAACGCCGACGTTGTCGCCCGCTTGACCCTGGTCCAGCAGCTTGCGGAACATTTCGACGCCCGTGCAGGTCGTCTTCTGGACCGGACGGATACCGACGATTTCGACTTCTTCGCCGACCTTGACGATGCCGCGCTCGACGCGACCCGTCACCACGGTGCCGCGGCCCGAGATCGAGAACACGTCTTCGACCGGCATCAGGAACGGCATGTCGATCGGGCGTTCCGGTTGCGGGATGTAGGCGTCGACCGCCGCCATCAGCTCCAGGATGCGCTCTTCGCCAATCTGCGGGTCGCGGTCTTCGACAGCGGCCAGGGCCGAGCCCTTGATCACCGGAATGTCGTCGCCCGGGAACTGGTACGAGCTGAGCAGCTCGCGCACTTCCATTTCGACCAGCTCCAGGAGTTCCTCGTCGTCGACCATGTCGACCTTGTTCAGGAACACCACCAGGGCCGGAACGCCGACCTGACGCGACAGCAGGATGTGCTCGCGGGTCTGCGGCATCGGGCCGTCAGCGGCCGAGCACACCAGGATCGCGCCGTCCATCTGGGCGGCGCCCGTGATCATGTTCTTCACGTAGTCGGCGTGGCCCGGGCAGTCCACGTGCGCGTAGTGACGGTTGGCCGTCTCATATTCCACGTGCGACGTGTTGATGGTGATGCCGCGCGCTTTTTCTTCCGGCGCGTTGTCGATGTCGGCGTAGTTCATCGCCTTGCTGCCGCCGGCCTTCGCCAGCGTCATCGAGATCGCCGCCGTCAGCGTCGTCTTGCCGTGGTCAACGTGGCCGATCGTGCCGATGTTCACGTGCGGCTTAGTGCGTTCGAACTTTTCCTTGGCCATGGCCAAACTCCTGTGGCCCGGGTCCGGAACGGAGGGGCGCTGTGCTCAGTTCATAAAACCTGGAGCGGGTAGCGGGAATCGAACCCGCATATTCAGCTTGGAAGGCTGCTGCACTACCATTGTGCTATACCCGCGCGAAGAATGCGGCTGCACCGCCCTTCGTTTGAAGAGCGACGTTTCCGCACCCGATTCCTTTCTGGACTCCCGGCCCGGCGGGCATTGAAGGCGCGTGGTGGGGGAAGCAGGACTCGAACCTGCGAAGCTTACGCAGCGGATTTACAGTCCGCCCCCTTTGCCGCTCGGGACATTCCCCCAGCGCGCCTTATGTCAATGCCGGTCTGGAAACGCCGAAAACAATCTTTCGATCATTTCGCGACGAAAGCCTTCGCTGTCGGGCGACGCCTGCAGTAGAGGAAGCGCCTGAACCGAAAGCCCTGGGGCCCAAATCGGAGGCCGTCTTATAGTGTCGTCATTTCGAGAACGCAACGACCGGAAAACCGGTAAAAAACAATCTTTCCACAAGAGGGACGAAACACGCCCAAATCCGGCTCAAACCCCCGCGCCGCAAGGCCGCCACCCCGCCGAAAACGAGCGCAAACCCGCCCGGTCGCGCCCGGACGCCGATAATTTTCTTTGGGGACGCCACCCGGTTCTGGCCGCTTTGGCGAATCCGGCGCGTCGCGGAATGGGCCGTCTGATGGTCACAGAAGACCGCGCCGAAGAGATTCAGCGCGAGAATCTGGCGAACGGCCACCGAATCGAAGTGGTCGATTCGGTCGCCCTGGGCCGGATGTTGCCGGCCGGCGCCGTACACCAGGGCATGGCCTTCAAGGTCCAGCCGCTGGACGGCGTCGATCTGGAAGACCTGGCCGAACCGGCTGAAGGCGTCATCGTCATGCTGGATCAGCTGACGGACCCTCAGAACGTCGGCGCCATCTTCCGCTCGGCCCTGGCCTTCGGCGCGCGCGGCATCGTCGTGCAGGACCGCCATTCGCCCGCCCTCGCCGGCGCCCTGGCCAAGGCCTCGGCCGGCGCGACCGAGCGCCTGCCCTGCGCCCGGGTGACGAATCTCAGCCGCGCGCTGGAGAAGCTGGCCGATCACGGCTGGCGCGCCATCGGCATGGACGGCGGCTCGGACCTGACGCTGGAGCAGGCGCTGGACGCCAGGCCGACCGTCATCGTCATGGGCTCCGAAGGCGACGGCGTGCGCCGTCTGGTGGCCGAGCACTGCGAGGCCATGGCCCGCATTCCCATGCCCGGCGGCTTCGAGAGTCTGAACGTCTCCAACGCCGCCGCCATCGCCCTGTATGAGGTCGCCAGGGCCCAAAGCCGCGCGAGCTAAGAAGGCGAACGCCCGCGTCAACTCGCCCCTGCGGCGTCTTGGCGCGGGCCCCGCCGGGCATTAAGAGTCGCGCATGGACTTCCTCTCAAATCCCGAATTGATCAGTCAGGCCTCCGCCCTCGGCAAGGTGCTGATGATCGACCTGGTGCTGGCCGGCGACAACGCTGTCGCCGTCGGCCTGGCCGCCGCCGCCCTGCCGCAGGAACAGCGTCGCAAGGCCATCCTGATCGGGCTGGCCGCCGCCGTCGTCATGCGCATCGGCCTGGCGCTGATCACCGTGCAGTTGCTGGCCATCGTCGGCCTGCTGCTGGCGGGCGGCTTCCTGCTGCTGTGGGTCTGCTGGAAGATGTGGCGCGAGCTGCGCGAACAGGCCACCCACGATCAGGCCGAAGCCGAGGCCGAGATCGAACGGGCCATGGCCATTGAACACGGCGGCGGCCCCTCGCCTGAGGAGTTGGGCCTGAAGCGCAAGACCTTCGGCGCCGCCCTGATCCAGATCATGATCGCCGACCTGACCATGAGCCTGGACAATGTGCTGGCCGTGGCCGGCGCCAGCCATGACCACCCGTGGATCATGGTGTTCGGCCTGATCCTGTCCATCGCCCTGATGGGTCTGGCGGCCACCTTCATCGCCAAGCTGCTGAACCGTTATCGCTGGATCGCCTATGTGGGCCTGGTCATCGTCCTGTACGTCGCCCTGCACATGATCTGGGACGGCGGACGCTCGGTCATCGTGCGCACCGGCCACACAGACCAGTTCAACGCCTCGGCCCCCGCCTTCCTCGACATCAGCGCCGAGGAAGAGGCAAAGCACCTGCGCCACAGCGGCGAGGGTCCGGGACGGCACACGCCCGAAGCCTTGCCCGGCGGCCGCGAGCGACGCGATCCGCCCCCGCCGACTGTCGCGCCGACGGATGCCGCCTCCTAGAAACACAAAAGGCCCGGATCGCTCCGGGCCTTTTTTCATTTTTAGACCGGCGCTTTCAGACCTCGGCGCCGCCGAAGCGCTCGGTCCATTCCGCGACCTGGGCGTCCTCGATCTTGGCGAACAGAACCTGGGGCGCCGCCACTACTTGGCCCACAGGAACCAGGCTCAACAGGTCGCCCTCAGCGTCAGGCCATGACAGATGGGTTGCGCCGACCGTGGCCGCGATCCGCCCCGCCGCATCGGGCATAAAGGGCGCCGTCACGCGGGCGAACAGGGCGACCAGGCTCAGCGCCGTGCGCACCACAACGGCGGCCCGCTCGCGGTCCGTTTTCAGCGCCGTCCACGGGGCCGCGACCTGCAGATACTCATTGCCCAGGACCCACAGGGCGCGGGCGGCCTGGGCCGCCTTGCGGAACTCCATCGCCTCGAACTCGTCAGTGAGGCTGGCGAGAGCCGCCTTGACGTCGGCGGCCAGCTTCTCTTCCAGCGCGCCCGGCTCTCCGCCCTCGGGCACGACGCCGTCGAACTTGGACTCGGTGAACTTGACGATGCGGTTGACGAAGTTGCCCAGCACGTCGGCCAGGTCCTTATTCGTCGTCGACTGGAACTGCTCCCAGGTGAAGGCCGCGTCGGAATGCTCCGGCCCATAGGCCGTCAGGTGCCAGCGCCAGTAATCGGCGGGCAGCAGCTCCAGCGCCTGATCCATGAAGACGCCCCGGCCCATGCTGGTCGAGAACTTGCCGCCGTACCAGTTCAGCCAGTTGAAGGCCTTCAGCTGGTCCACCGTCTTCCACGGCTCGCCTGAGCCGAGGATGGTCGACGGGAAGCTGACGGTGTGGAAGGCGACGTTGTCCTTGCCCATGAACTGGACGTAGCGCACGTCCTCGGCGCCCTCGTCGAGACGCCACCACGAGCGCCAGTTTCCGCCGGTCTTGTCGGCCCATTCCTCGGTCGCGCCGATGTATTCGATGGGGGCGTCGAACCAGACGTAGAAGACCTTGCCCTCCATCCCCGGGCGCGGGCCGCCGTCGGGACCGACGACCGGCACGCCCCATTTCAGATCGCGGGTGATGCCCCGGTCGATCAGGCCCTCGTCCAGATGCTTATAGGCGATGGAGCGGGCCAGCGGCTGCCACTGCGGCGAGCGGGCGTCGACCCAGGCGCGCACTTCGTCGGCCACCTTGGTCTGCAGCAGATAGAGGTGGCGCGTGTCGCGGACCTCCAGGTTGCGACTGCCCGACACTGCTGAATAGGGGGCGATCAGGTCGGTCGGATCCAGCAGGCGGCCGCAGTTGTCGCACTGGTCCCCGCGCGCCTTCTCATAGGCGCAGTGCGGGCAGGTCCCTTCGACGTAGCGGTCGGGCAAGAAGCGGGCGTCGTCGATCGAATAGATCATCCGGTCGACGCGCTCTTCGATCAGGCCGCGCTCTTCCAGCACCTTGGCGAAGTGCTGGGTCAGGCGGGTGTTCGGGGCGTTGGAGCTGCGGCCGAAGATGTCGAACGACAGGTTGAAGGCCTCGCCCGCGCGGCGCTGCACCTCGTGCTGTTCGTCGCAATAGGCGCGCACGTCCTGGCCGGCGGCGGCGGCGGCCAGTTCGGCCGGGGTGCCGTGTTCGTCGGTGGCGCAGACATAGAGGACGTCATGCCCCCTCGCCCGCATGAAACGCGCCCACACATCGGCGGGCAGCATCGACCCGGCCAGATTCCCAAGGTGCTTGATGCCGTTGATATAGGGCAGCGCCGAGGTGATGAGGATGCGGGCCATGATTATCCGAGTGACAAGTGACGAGTGACGAGTGGTTAGTGGCGAGTGAGGCGAGCTACCGCAACACCGAACGGCGCATTAATGCGTTTCGCTCGCCACTCGATACCCGCCACTCGCCACTTCTCAAAGCCTCCGCGCGATGCGCACGAAGCGCCCGGTCAGCAGGGCGCCCGAGATCAGGCTGGCGACGATCACCGACCAGACCAGTCCGTCCACCCCGATCCGATGCGCCAGGAACCAGCCCAGCGGGATCATGATGAGGCCATAGGACAGCAGGTGCATCAGCGTCGGCCACACCACGTCGCCCGCCGCACGGTTGGCCTGCGCCGCGACTACCTGCATGGCGTCGGCGACGAAGAACAGGGTCGCCAGCACCAGCGCCGGCGCCGCGATGGCGAGGATCGCCGGGTCGGTCGTATAGGCGCCGACGATCAGCCGCGCCGAAGGCCAGATGACCAGGGCGATGATGAAGGCCAGCACCGTTACCACGCCGATGCCGGCCAGGCCGCCGCGCATCACACCCGCCTTGTCCGCTGCGCCATAGCTGCGGCCGACCAGCACCGCCGTCGCGGACGACAGTCCCATCGGCACCATGAAGACGATGGCCGAGATGTTGATCACGACCGCCCAGCTGGCGGTCTGGGCGGCGCCCAACTGACCGGCGAACAGGGTCATGGCGGCGAATGCGCCGACCTCGATGAAGTTCGACGCGCCCGCGCCCAGGCCGACCTTCATCTGCTGGCTCTCAACCGCCTTGTCGCGTTGGGGCTTCTTGAACACGCCCCAGGCCCGCGCCTCGGGCAGGCGCAGGATGAAGATGACCAGAAAGATCGCCAGCGCCGTTCGCGCGCCGAACGTCGCCCAGGCCGAGGCCACGGCGCCGTGCAGGCCAATGCCCAGCAGGTCGGGCACCAGCAGCAGGTTCAGCGCCAGATTGACCGCATTGGCCACCCACATGGCGACCATGCCCGCCTTGGGCCTGTGCAGTCCCTCCAGGAAGAACTGGGCGCAGACCGAAATTAGATAGGCCGGCATCGACAGCGCAAAGACCATCAGGGCGGGCGTCGCGCCCTCGCCCAGACCGTCCTCCAACCCCATGTGCACCAGCCCGAACGGTCCGAGCAGCAGCAGACCGATCATCGAGACCAGACCGATCTGCAGCGAATAGGTCATGCCGCGCCTCAGGACGGCGCCGACCTCGTCGCCCCTGCCCTCGCCCAGCAAGCGGGCGGTCATGACCTGCACCCCCATCATCAGGCCGACCGCCGTGGTCAGCACGACTGAGGACGGCGCCCAGGCCAGGGAATGAAAGGCCAGCTCGCGGCTGGCGTAGTGGCCGACGACGATGGCGTCCGTCAGCCCCATGGTCATGATGCCCAGACGCGCCATGACGACCGGCCAGGCCAGCTTCAGCAGCTCGGACAGGGTGGCGCGGGTTTTGAAGCTGAACAGGGCGTGGGTCATCGGAGGCCGCAACAGCCACGCGCCCATGCGCGCGTCAATCGATTTTCCGAGCGCTTCGGGCGCCTACCAGGCGCCCAGTTCGCGCAGCTCCCGCGCTAGCTCGGGCGGCAGGTCCGTCGGCTCGGCCACCGACAGGTCCGGCGGGACGTCCTTGTCGAAATAGCGCCAGCCCTGAAACGGCCGCCGGGCCAGCGGCGCGGTGCGGATGACCTCGCTGTCCAGCTTGATCTCGCACCGGCTGGCCTTGCCCTCGCCCACCGTCGTGATGTCCAGAATGCGCTGACGGCAGGTCACGACGCCCTTCATCACCCAATAGAGCGAGCCGCCGTCCTCGATCTCAGCGGCGCGCTTGGGCGTCATGCGGGTGTGGACGATGCGCCAGTCGGACCGCTTGGCGTTCGCTTCCAGGGTCTCGACCTCGGAGACGCCGACGCAGAGCTTGATCATGTGCAGGGGCATGAAACGCCGCCTCTACTCCGTTCATCCCGGCGGACGCCGGGACCCAGTAAGAGCCCCGCACGCGACGCTCGACAAAACGCTCAGCCCAGTTCCCGACCTCGGCGATGAGACCAGAGAACTGGATCCCGGCATCCGCCGGGATGAGCGGGGTTTAGTCCGCCGCCTTTACTACGGCCAACACCGCGCCGTCCGCGACCTGATCGCCGACAGCGACGTTGAACTCGGCCACCACGCCGTCGAAGGGCGCGGTCAAGGCGTGCTCCATCTTCATGGCCTCCAGCACCAAGACCGGTTGCCCCTTGGTCACCGCGTCCCCGGCCTTGGCGGGCGCAGCGACGATCTTGCCCGGCATGGGCGCGCGAAGGCCGCCGTCGGATGCGGCGACGCCGGCCGGGCCGCTGGACTTGCGGCGCCGGAACTCGACCACGTCGCCGCCGTCGAACACCAGCACCCGCTCGGCGTCGGGCGACAGGGTGCTGACCACCTCGCCGTCAACTACAACCATGCCCGGCTCGCCATAGACCTGAGCCGAGCCGAAGTCGCCGTTCACCGTGAAGCTGGACGACCGGCCGTACCAGCCCGGCTCGCCCGTCAGGGTCAGGGCGTGGGCCACGCCGTCATGGTGAAACGCCGTATGCGCTTGCGGCGCTGCGTTCAGGCGGAAACCGAACAAGCCTGCGCGGGCGGGCGCAAGCACATTGTCCGGCGCGTCAAAGGCGGCGGCGTCCGCCTCGAGCCCGATCTGACCGGCCGCAGCGGCCAGGGCGCGAGCGGAAACCTGAGCCGGGGCGATCAGCGCTCCCTCCTCCGCCGCGATGAAGCCCGTGTCCACGTCGCCCTCAATGAAGCGCGGATGCTCCAGGCAACGCGCCATGAAGCCCGCATTGGTCTTCACCGGCCAGACCTCGACCTCGCGGCAGGCGTCGGCCAGGCGGGCGGCGGCGGCTTCGCGGCTGTCTTCATGGACGATCAGCTTGGCGATCATCGGGTCGTAGAACTGGCTGACCTCGCCGCCCTGCATCACGCCGGTGTCGACGCGGATGTCATCGGGCATGACGAAGTGCTCCAGACGCCCGATCGACGGCAGGAAGCCGTGGGCCGGGTCTTCGGCGTAGAGGCGGGCCTCCATGGCCCAGCCCTTCATAGGGATGTCGGCCTGCGCCAGCGGGATCGGCTGACCTGCCGCGACGCGCAGCTGCCATTCGACCAGATCGACGCCGGTGATGGCTTCCGTCACCGGGTGTTCGACCTGCAGCCGGGTGTTCATCTCCATGAACCAGATGCGGTCGGCCTTCAGCCCGTCCGACGCGTCGGCGATGAACTCGATGGTGCCTGCGCCCTGATAGTCCACGGCCTTGGCGGCGCGCACAGCGGCGGCGGTGACGGCGTCGCGCGTGGCCTGATCCATCCCGGGCGCAGGCGCCTCTTCGATCACCTTCTGGTGGCGGCGCTGCAGCGAGCAGTCGCGTTCATGCAGGTGGACGACATTGCCGTGGCTGTCGCCGAAGACCTGCACCTCGATGTGGCGCGGACGGGTGATGTAGCTCTCGATCAGCACGCGCGGATCGCCGAAGGACGACTGCCCCTCGCGCTGGGCCGAGGCCAGATTTTCAGCGAAGTCCTCAGGCCGGTCGACCTTGCGCATCCCCTTGCCGCCGCCGCCGGCGACCGCCTTGATCAGCACCGGGAAGCCGATGCGGTTCGCCTCGGCGCTCAGGGTCTCCAGCGACTGGTCCTCGCCCTGATAGCCGGGGGTGACGGGCACGCCCGCCTCGATCATCAACTTCTTGGCCGCGTCCTTCAGACCCATGGCGCGGATCGAAGACGGCTTGGGGCCGATCCAGACGATGCCGGCCGCCGCCACCGCCTCGGCGAAGTCGGCGTTTTCGGACAGGAAGCCATAGCCGGGATGGATGGCCTCCGCCCCCGTCGCCTTGGCCGCCGCCAGCACCTTGGCCGCGTCCAGATAGGACTCGCGCGCCGCCGCCGGGCCGATCAGCACCGCCTCGTCCGCCTCGCGCACATGCAGGGCGTTGGCGTCGGCCTCGGAATAGACGGCGATGGTGCGCAGGCCCATGCGGCGGGCGGTGCGGAAGACGCGGCAGGCGATCTCGCCGCGATTGGCGACCAGGACGGATTTGAACATCAGGCTTTCCGAAGTGGCGAGGGACGAGTGGGGGGTGACGAGAAGGCGCGTGCGATCATGCGTCGGGCGAAAAGAGTCGGCGTGGCGAGATCCGTCGACGAGTCAGCCTCGCCACTCGTCACTCGCCACTCACCACTCATTGCGCCCAGTTCGGCGCGCGCTTGTCGAGGAAGGCGCGGACGCCCTCCTGGCCCTCGGGCGAGACGCGGGCGCGGGCGATGCGCTTGGCGGTCTCTTCCAGCAGACGGTTGTCGATATCCTCGCCCGCGACATCGTTGACCAGCCGCTTGGCGTCGCCCATCGCGCCCGGCGCATTGGCCGACAGGCTGTCGGTCAGCATGGAGATGAACTCCTCCACCGAGCCTTCGGGCAGGACCATGTCGATCAGCCCCGCATGGGCGGCGTAATCGGCGTCGAAGATGTTGGCCGTCAGGAACAGCTGGCGCGCGCGGCGCGCGCCGACCGCCTCGATGACATAGGGGGCGATGGTCGCCGGGATCAGGCCCAGCTTGACCTCGGAGAAGGCGAAGCGCGTCCCCTCGACCGCCACCGCCATGTCGCAGGCGGCGACGATGCCCGCCCCGCCGCCCATGGCCGCGCCCTCGACCAGGGCCACCGTCAACGCCGGCACGTCATGCAGAGCCTTCAGCATCTTGGCCAGGCCCATGGCGTCGTCGCGGTTGTCGCTCTCGGACCAGTCGGCCGCGTCGCGCATCCAGTTCAGGTCAGCGCCCGCGCTGAAGGTCCCGCCGGCGCCGCGGATGAAGACCACGCGCACCCGGTCGGCGCCTTGCAGGGTCTCAAACGCCTCGTACAGGGCGGCGATGGTGGCGGCGTCGAAGGCGTTCTTTTTCTGCGGCCGGTTGATGGTGACGAAGACCACGCCGTCGGCCGTGGCGTCGATCTGCACCAGATCGTCGTTCGCATCCGGCGCCGGGTCGGCGACGAAGGGATGGGCGATGGCGTTCATCTCCGCCGCCTCGGCGTCGGTGATGTCCAGAGCGTTCAGCTCGTCTTCGTTAGGGTTTTGATCAGTCATGGTCGGCTCCTCTCAGCCGGTAGAACGCATCAGGCGGCGTCACGGCGCGCCGCAGAGAAATATCCCGCCTAGACCGGATCACAGCGGCTGGCCCGAACGGTCTTGCCGTCCTGCTCGATCCGCAGCGACACCCCGGCCACCGGCGACAGGCGCAGGATCTGAACCATGGTCTGGTCGCCTTCAGACGACTGGTTCTCCAGCACCACCCGAATAGCCTCGCCCTGATCCTTCAGCGGCTCCAGCGCCACCAGTCTGGAGGTGTCTTCATAGCCCTTGATCTCGGTGGCTGTGATGACGAAGCGCGTGCCGCTTTCCTGTCTGGCGCAGCCGTCGTCGCTATAGTCCCACTCACCGCGATAGCCGACGGGAAAGACCGCCTGCGCCGGTTCGCCCGCGCGGGCAGCAGCCTCTTCCGCCGCCGAAACCGGGTCGGCCTGGGGCTGTGCCGCGGCTTCCAGCGCAGGCTCGGCCACCTCTGGCGTCGGAGCGTCCGCCTGCGATCCGCAGGCTGCGAGCAAGGCCGTCAAAGCGATCAGGGCCGCGGTCTTCTTCATGTCTCAGTCCTCGTGGCGGGCATTCGGCCCTGACGGGCCGCGGCGGTCATTACATCCGGAACACGCCGAAGGTCGTCTCGGGGATGGGGGCGTTCAAGCTGGCGCTGATGGCCAGGCCCAGCACGTCGCGCGTCTGGGCCGGATCGATGACGCCGTCGTCCCACAGGCGGGCGGTGGCGTAATAGGGATTGCCCTCGTCCTCGTACTTCTGACGGATCGGCGCCTTGAAGGCTTCGGCCTCCTCCGGCGTCCATGTGTCCGCGTCGCGGTGAACGGTGGCCAGGACGGAGGCGGCCTGCTCGCCGCCCATCACGCTGATGCGGCTGTTGGGCCAGGTGAACAGGAAGCGCGGCGAATAGGCCCGGCCGCACATGCCGTAGTTGCCGGCCCCGAACGACCCGCCGATCAGGACGGTGAACTTGGGCACCTCAGCCGAGGCGACGGCCGTCACCAGCTTGGCGCCGTGCTTGGCGATGCCTTCGGCTTCGTATTTGCCGCCGACCATGAAGCCCGAGATGTTCTGCAGGAACAGCAGCGGGATCTTGCGCTTGCAGGCCAGTTCGATGAAGTGTGCGCCCTTCTGGGCGCTTTCGCTGAACAGCACGCCGTTGTTGGCCAGAATGGCGACCGGCTGGCCCCAAATGCGGGCGAAGCCGCACACCAGCGACGTGCCATACAGCGCCTTGAACTCGTCCAGTTCCGAGCCGTCGACGATGCGGGCGATGACCTCGCGCACGTCATAGGGGGCGCGGACATCCTCGGGGATGATGCCGTAGAGCCTCGGCCGGATCGTAAGCCGGGGCGCGCGGCTCGCGCACGTCCAGGGGCTGGGGCTTGGTGGTGTTCAGATTGGCGACGATGGAGCGCACGATCTCCAGCGCATGCTCGTCGTTCTCGGCCACATGGTCGACCACGCCGGACCTGCGCCCGTGGGTCTCGGCCCCGCCCAGTTCCTCAGCCGAGATGACCTCGCCGGTCGCAGCCTTCACCAGCGGCGGCCCGGCCAGGAAGATGGTGCCCTGATTGCGCACGATCACCGTCTCGTCCGACATGGCCGGCACATAGGCGCCGCCCGCCGTGCAGCTGCCCATGACGCAGGCGATCTGCGGGATCGACTTTGCGCTCATCCGCGCCTGGTTGAAGAAGATACGGCCGAAGTGGTCGCGGTCCGGGAAGACCTCGGCCTGGTGCGGCAGGTTGGCCCCGCCCGAATCGACCAGATAGACGCACGGCAGATTGTTCTGCTCGGCGATCTCCTGCGCCCGCAGGTGCTTCTTCACCGTCATGGGGAAGTAGGCGCCGCCCTTCACCGTCGGGTCGTTGGCGACGATCATGACCTCGCGCCCCGACACCCGGCCGACGCCGCAGATCATGCCTGCGCCGGGCGCCTCATCGCGATACATGCCGTTGGCGGCCAGCTGACCGACCTCCAGGAAGGGCGAGCCCGGATCCAGCAGGCGCTCGACGCGATCACGCGGCAGCAGCTTGCCCCGCGCCACATGGCGCTCGCGGCTGGCGTCCGAGCCGCCCCGGGCCGCCATGGCGACCTTTTCATAAAGCTCGTCCCGCAGGGCGCGATTGTGCGCATCCAGCGACTTGAAAGCAGGACTGTTGCGATCGACGGCGGAAATCAGCTTGGGCATGCCTAAGGTTTAGGAGGCTTCCGCGCCGGGGGAAGCCGTTCGGTTCACCGAACGCGAAATCCGCTATATCTCCTCCTCATGGCCCCGCTTCGACCGGACACCCTCGCCGCCGCCCTGACCCGCGCCTTCGAGGGCGCGCAGGACAGCCGCGCCAGTTGGTTCGCCCTGACGCGGGGCGAGCGGCTGTTTTCCGCCGGCGACCGGGCCGACACCCTCTATCTGCTGCGCGCCGGGCGGCTGGGCGTCTTCCGTCGCGACGACGGCCGCGTCCCGCAGATGATCGCGGTCATCAAACCCGGCGAGCCGGTCGGCGAACTGGCCATGCTGGCGGGCACCTCGCACATGTCGGACGTGGTCGCCCTGCGCGACAGCGACGTGTTGGCCCTGCCGCGCGAGGCCTTCTTCGACGCGGCGCGCACTGATCCCCTGCTGATGTCGGAACTGGGTCAGATCATGCTGACCCGCGCGCGTGAGCGCGGCGGCGGGACCGAGCCCAACGTCTTCGGCTTCGTCTCAGCCCGCGACAAGCCGATCCGCGCCTTCGTCGAACGCGTCGCCCGCGCGGTCGAGGCTCAGGGCGCCACCTGCCACGTCATCGACAGTTCGGCCCTGTCATCCGCCGCCGAGTGGTTTTCGCGGGTCGAGGACGCCCACGACTACGTCCTCTATGTCGCCGAGGCGAACGAGCCGAACTGGGCCGCCCTGTGCGCGCGTCAGGTCGACCGCCTGTTCCTGGTCGGCGCCGCCGACCGCCCGCCGCCCCCGCCCCGCCTGTGGCCGAGGAATGGGACGACGCCGGGCAGCGCACCGATCTGATCCTGTTGCGCGACCCGCGGATGCCGCGCCCCAGCAACACCCGCGCCTGGCTGGACGTGCTCAAACCCGGCCGCTGGTTCCACGCGGTCGAGGGCTTGTTTGACGACACGGCGCGGATCGCCCGGCTGATCACCGGCTCCTCCGTCGGAGTGGTGCTGTCCGGCGGCGGCGCGCGCGCCTATGCCCACATCGGCGCGCTGAAGGCCCTGCGCGAGTCTGGCACGCCCATCGACTTCATCGGCGGCGCCTCAATGGGGGCGGTCATCGGCGCCGGTCCCGCCCTGGGCTGGTCCGACGAAGAGTTGGAGCACCACATCCGCCAGGCCTTCGTCCTGTCCGATCCTCTGGCCGACATCGCCCCGCCCATCATCGCCATGACCCACGCCCGCAAGGTCAAGGCGCTGATGAAGGAGGCCTTCGGCGACGTGCAGATGGAGGACATGCTGCTGCCCTTCTTCGCCGTCTCGACCAATCTGACCGCAGGCAGGCTGGAGGTGCACCGCGAAGGCACCCTGCGCCACGCCTTGCGCGCCTCCATCTCCATTCCCGGCGTCATGCCGCCTGTGGTGATGAACGGCCAGGTGCTGGTCGACGGCGCCGTTCTGCGCAACTTCCCCAGCGACGTGATGCGTCGGTTGAACAGCGGCCCGCTCGTCGGCGTCGACGTGTCCCAGTCGCGCGGCGTGGACGCCACCGCGCTGGAGAATCCCCCTCCTGGTGGCGCTGGATCCTGTCGGGGGCGTGGAAGCACGGCCCGCCGATCGTCTCTATCCTGATGCGCGCGGCCACCCTGTCCAGCGAGGCCGAGCGGATTCAGGCCCGCGCCGAGACCGATCTGTTGATCCTGCCGCCCTCCGACGGCGTCGATATCCGCGACTGGAAGGCCTATGAGCCCGGCGTCGCCGCCGGCTATGAGGCCGCGCGCGCCGCCCTGGACAGCCTCAACGGCCCGGTCGAGACCCTGCACCGGCGCCGCCGCGCCGACGCGCCACAAGAAACAGTCGAGGAAATGGCAGAAGCGTCCTTCCCTCAGGACGTTTTGGAAATGCCTGGCCCAACACCTGGCCCAGGCGCGTCAGGAAAGCGTCGCGGCTGGCTGGGTCTTCGCAAAGCGCGGTGAGATAGGGTCGCAGCGCCGTCCCCTTCATCCACTCCAGCACGGCGTCGTCGCCTTCCAGCACATGCAGATAGGTGGTGGACCAGGTGTCGACCTCCTCGCACAGATCCGCCACGGCGTCGTAATAGGCCTCGGCCCCCAGCAGAGGCTGAATGGTGTCCACGCCGCTCAGCCGCTCGCGCCACGGTCCCTCCGCCGCCGTCTGACGCATCAGCGTATGGTGGCGCGTCTCCCACGCCATCGGCATCTGCACCGCCAGCACGCCGCCCGGGGCCAGCGCCTCGGTCATCCGCCGGAACAGGGCCGCATGATCCTGCGCCCACTGTAGCGAGGCGTTGGCCAGGATCAGATCGACGGGCGCATCCGGCGCCCAGCTCTGCAGATCGTCCTGCACCCAGCGCACGTCGTCCGGCAGGCCGCGCGCCTGTTCCAGCATCGCCGCGCTGGAATCCAGCCCGTGCACCCGCGCGCCCGGCCAGCGTCGTTTCAGCAAGGCCGCATGCTGCCCCGTGCCGCAGCCGATGTCCCAGACCTCATGCGGGTCCAGATCGTCCGGCAGATGCGACAGCAGGTCGATGGCCGCGCGATCGCGCTGGCGCTCAAAACGATTGTATTGGTGGGGGTCCCACGCCGGCGACGTCATCGTCGTTATTCTCCTCGATCATCGCGAAAGCGATTCGAGGGAGAATGGTACAGCCTCTCAGGATTGAACTGAGGACCTCCGGCTCCACAAACCGGCGCTCTAACCAGCTGAGCTAAGGCTGCACATCTCTGCGCGAGGGCGGTTCTCTAGCGGGCCTCGCCGTCGGGGGCAAGCGGCCTTTTCGCCCTCGCGCGGATTTTATCTTCTTTACCCGTCAGTTCCAACCGCGGCTGGCGATATACTGCTGCAACTGGGCGATCCGGGTCTGGTCCGACGGGTGGGTCGAGGCGAACTCCGGCGTGCCCGACTGACGCCCCGCCGCCATCGCGCGCCACAGCGTCAGCGACTCAGACGGCTTGTAGCCGGCCGCCGCCATGTAATCGACGCCCAGCCGATCCGCCTCCAGCTCATGGCTGCGCGAAAAGGGCAGCAGCACGCCCAACTGGGCGCCCAGGCCGCCGAAGGCCTGCACCGCCTGGCCATAGTCCCCTGCCCGGCTCTGCACCGCGCCCAGCACCAGACCCGTCGTCTGCGTCGTCGACGCCCGCTCAGCCGCATGGCGCGCAACGACGTGGCCGACCTCGTGACCGATCACGGCCGCCAGTTGGTCATCGTTCTTGGCGATGGCGAGCAGGCCCGTCGTCACGCCCATATGGCCGGACGGCAGCACGAAGGCGTTCGGCGTGGCGTCGTCGAACACCGCATAGTCCCAGTGACGATTGGTCAGGTTCGCCGCCTGGACGATTCGATCGCCGACGCGGCGAACGCGCGCGTTCTGGGCGGCGTTGTTCGACACCTTCTGCGTCCTCAGCGTCTCGGCCCAGGCGGCCTGCGACTGCTGGATCAGGGCGCTGTCGTCCATCAGAACGAACTGGCTGCGCCCCAGCGCCTCATTATAGGCGCAGCCGCCGACGCCGACGCCGACGCCAAGAACGCTCGCGCCAACGGCCAGAGCAACGAGGATGGGTTTGTGGGACATGGGGCCTCCAGACAGCAATCGCTGTCCATAATGCACAGCCTGTCGGCTCGGCTCCACGCTCTCTTCACCTTGAGCGGCGGCAGCGCGGCTTGGACCGGCCTCATCATCGCCTTCGCGGCAAGGAACCAGTCCCTCAATGTGAGCCGTAATCCGCACGGATCGCTCAAAACGGCTTGTGAGCCGTGCTCGGACCCTCGGAACAGGCCCGAAGATGAGGGACGCAAGAGACCACGCCCATGCCCCTGCGGGTCCCCAAGCTCGATGCCGAAGACGGCCACAAAAAACGCCCCGAGGCAAAACCTCGAGGCGCTTCTTTTCGTTCAGTGCGATCGCTCGCTTAGTCCAGGTTAAACGGCACCCGGACCACGAACTTGGCGTTCGTTGCAGCGCCATCGACCGTGCGGGGCGAAAGCTGCCCGCGCTGGACGATGCGGACCGCAGCGGCGCCGAAGCCCATGCCCGACGGCTCTTCCGAGACGACACGGCAGTCTTCAGGACGACCGCTCGGGGTCACCGTACATTCGACCGTGGCCGAACCGCCCACGCCGCGATCAAGAGCGCGCTGCGGGAAGTCCCGTTCGGTCGGACGCGGCGGGCGAGCCCACTGCGGGTTGGTGATCACCGAAGGACGCGGCGGCGCGGGCGGCGCCGGCGGAGGCGGAGGACCTGGGACGATCACGGGCGGGCCCGTGTATTCGACGCGGTCTTCCTTCTTCGTCGGCTCGATCGGCAAGGTCACCGGCGGCGGAGGCGCCGAGGTGTTGACGACCGGCTCGCGCACCTGAAGCTTCGGCGGCGGAGGCGTGTCCGGCGGCGGAGGCGGCGGCGGCGGAGGCGGAGGCGGTGGCGGCGGCGCCATCAGCTCCACATCTACAGCCTCGTCCACATAGTTGAACTCCTGGAGTTCGAACTTGCTCTTGTAGAGGTAAAGACCCGCAAGAACGTGAACGGCGATAGAGATGCCGATCCCGATCATTGCGCCCGTCGAAAGTTTTTCTTTCTCGGAGCGTCGAGCAGAGGGTCGCGGTGCTCGCGATGTTCAGCAGTCATGCTTGCGTCACGCCCCCTTACGACTGATCTTCGCCAACCAGGGCGACACTGTAGAAACCATTATCCTGCAAGGCGTTCATGACCTGCATGAAGTCCCCGTAACGCGTTTGCTGGTCAGCGCGGATGAAAATCCGCTCCTGCTCAGGGTCACGTGTTCCGATCTGGACTTTCAGATCATCGCCCAACGAGCCCACCGTGGTCCGGAAGTCGCCGATCCACACTTCACCGCCATTCTGGATGGAGATGAAGACAGGCTTGGGCGGATTCTGGGCCGGCGGAGCGACGGCGCGAGGAAGCGTCACCGGCACCGACACGGTGGCGAGCGGAGCCGCCACCATGAAGATGATGAGGAGAACAAGCATAATGTCCACGAAAGGCGTGACATTGATTTCGCTGTTCGCCTCGACGGTGTACTTGCCGCCGCCGGAACCGGAAAGTTTGGCGGCCATTCGGCTTACGCTCCCTTGTCGAGTTGACGCGAGATCGAGTTGATCAGCTCAGCGTTGAACCCGTCGGCGCGAGCGCCGTACGAAGCGATGCGGGTGTTGAAGTAGTTATAGAAGATAACCGCCGGGATAGCCGCGAACAGGCCGATACCGGTGGCCAGCAGGGCTTCAGCGATACCCGGAGCAACGACGGCCAGGTTGGTGGTGTTCGATTCGGCGATGCCGATGAACGAGTTCATGATGCCGTACACGGTGCCGAACAGACCGATGAACGGACCGCCCGAACCGACCGACGCCAGGAACTGCTGGCCGCCCGACAGACGGATGCCCAGACCACCTTGAACGGCGCCGATGGCGTTGTTCGCGCGGTCGATCGTCGAGCCGCGGTGAACGCCGGCGACGTCCAGGCCGGCTTGACGCGACAGCTCCACTTCGCCGGTGGCGGCGGCGGCCATGTCGGCCAGCGGGTTGCCGTCGAACTCTTCCGAGGTGGCCAAGCGACGGATGTCAGCCAGGGTGCGAGCACCGCGGTACTCTTCCAGGAAGCGGTTGGTCTTTTTGCTCAGCGAGCTGAACTCGACCAGTTTGATGAGCAGCAGCGTCCAGGAGAAGATCGAGGCCAGAATCAGGCCGGCCATGACGACCTTAACGACCGGGTGCGCCATCATGAACATGGCGATCGGGGTCAGGCCCGCACCGCCGTGACCTTCTGCGGCGGCTTCTTCCGTGGCGGCTGCATCAGCGGCCGGGGTGGCGGCGTCGGCGGCCGGAGCGGCGGCGTCGGCAGCGGCGGGAGCCGAAGCGGCGGCCGGAGCGGCCGGAGCGGCTGCGTCCTGCGCCAGAACCGGCGAGCTCGCCATCAGGACGGCGGCGCCGGCCATTGCGAGGAGGATATTCGTCTTCTTATCGAGCATGTTTCGCCAGTTCCTGCTTTGGTCTGACTCGTGGAACCCAAGACGGCGGCCGCGTCAGTCGGCCGCGCCTTTACAGTGAAATCTTTTCCTCCCGCCGGATTTCTCCCCGCCGGTCGGCGCCGCAATCCTCCAAACGTCGAAACGTCTGCGGACCTGGCGACAGAGACAATATCTCGCCGCCCACAGCCTGCAAGCAGGAATGCGGTCCTGTCCCTTTGGCGAAGCCCTATCTTAGCGTCAAGGGCGGAAAATGTCTTTTCACCCCCGGCCGGACGCAGCGCGGCGCGACACGCACAAAAAATGCACGTCAATGTCATGGTCCGGCAACAAACTTGCCGTGTTACCGATTGTTAAGAAAAGTTTAGGCCCGTGACGAATTTTCGGCTTTTTTGCGGCCGAGGCGAAGATTCATCATTTAGGGGAAAGTGGTGCCTGGAGGCGGATTCGAACCACCGACACGCGGATTTTCAATCCGCTGCTCTACCAACTGAGCTATCCAGGCTTCGCTTTGCGTCGCGAGAGGCGGCTCTATAGGCGAGCCCGGGCGGGCTGTCCAGACGCCAATTCACTCAATTCCGCGATCTTTTTCATCATCGTGCGCTTCTTCGGCGGGAATGGCGTATCCGCCGGTGAACCAGCGTTGCAGATCAACGTCGGCGCAACGCTTGGAGCAGAAGGGCTTATAGGCTGCGACAGACTCGGCGCGGCGGCAAATGGGGCACTGGGCCATGCGTCAGCCCTCCTTGATATGAAATTCGCCCGGTGCGGCGTCGGGGCGGATATGGGCGCGCGGCCCCAGTTCAGCCGCCCAGGGCGACAGAATCATTTCAGAGGCCGGGCTGCAATGCAGCGTGAAACGCGGCGTCGCCCGATCTGTCGCCAGCGCCAGCCGCAGGCGATGCAGGGCGGCGCGTTCGGCTGCGCCCGGCCCGGCCAGCCGCTCGTCCGCCGGCGTTCGGCCCCACGGCAGGGACAGTTGCAGCAGCCCGAACCGGCTGAGCGGCCCCACCGCGACGCCTTGCGTCCCGGCGAAAGCCTGACGCGCCATGTTCAGGGTGCTTTCGGGGTGCAGGCCCACGCCCGCCAGATCGACCGCCGCCAGACCGCCCCACCCCGTCAGGCCCAGCAGGCGCGCGGTCTGGCGCAGGCCCTCGCGATTCACCGCCTCGCGCCCCTTGCGGGAATCACGACCGGCGACAGGGGCGTAATCAATGTCGACCGCGACCAGGGCGCGCGTGCGCTGGATCGCCAGATCCAGGCCGACCTCCGAAACAACGACGCCGCCCGCCAGCGCCTCGTCCTGAGCCTCGGTCGCGGCGCGAATGGCCGCGGCGCCGGTCTCTATAGGCATATCGGGATAGAGAGCCCGCAGGATCGCCTCAACGTCAGGCCCCGGTGCCAGCAGGCGCGGCTCGCCGCTCGCCTCGCCCAGACGGCGCAGCACCGGCCCCTTGCGCTCGCGGGGCTCGGCGGTGATTTCCAGTTCCAACTTGGCGCCTTCGGTCGGGCGATCCGCCTTGCCCAGAGGCAGGAAGCCGAACGGCTCGCCGCGGCCCAGGTCGACGAAGGCGCCGTGCAGCCCCGGCGCCAGACGCGCCACCCGGCCCACGAGGCGCGCGCCCAGGCAATGCTCGGGGCGGTCGTCCTCTCTATGAAGGATCAGCGTCTCGGCGCGGCCGTCGCGGAACGCCACGCCTCGGGTCTCGCCCGGAGCCGCGTCCAGGAAGACCTCGACATCGGCCATCAGGCCGCCCCGCCTCGCCATCCCGCGCCGCGAAGAAGGTTCGCCGCCTCATACAGAGGCAGCCCCATGACGGCGGGATGGCTGCCGACGATTCGGGTGACGAAGGCCGCCGCCCGGCCCTGGATGCCATACCCCCGGCCTTGCCTCGCCATTCGCCGGAGGCGACATAGGCGGCGATCTCGCCGTCCGACAGCGGCTTGAAGCTGACGCGGGTTTCCACCACCCGCCAGGAGGTCCGCCCGCCTCGCACTACGGCCACGCCGGTGAAGACGCGATGATTGCGGCCCGACAGCAGCTTCAGAAACCGGGTCGCCTCGGCCTCATCGACGGGCTTCTCCAACAAACGCCGCCCGACAGCCACCACCGTATCGGCGGCCAGGACCACGTCGTCGGGATGGCGTTCGGCCACGACAGCGGCCTTGGAACAGGCCAGGCGCTGGGCCAGACGCGGCGGCGTCTCGGCCCGCTGGGGCGTTTCGTCGATATCGGCAGGATCGACCACATCGGGCGCAATGCCGATCTGCGCCAGCAGCTCGATGCGGCGCGGGCTCGACGAGGCCAGGATCAGCCTCGGAGCCGGAGCGTCAGGACGCGACACGCGCGTCCTTACTTGAAGCGATAGGTGATGCGACCCTTGGTCAGGTCATAGGGCGTCATTTCGACCAGCACCTTGTCGCCGGCCAGCACCCGGATGCGGTTCTTGCGCATCTTGCCCGCAGTGTGGGCGATGATCTCGTGATCGTTTTCCAGCGTCACGCGAAACGTCGCGTTGGGCAGCATTCGCTGACCACGCCGGGGAACTCAAGCAGTTCTTCCTTAGCCATGCGGCCTCTCTCGCCCGGTGAATACGGCATAAGGCTCGCGCCGGGCGTGAGCGCGAGCCGTAAAAGTGAGGGCGCCTAATGCACCAAAACGCTTAGATAGTCGAGTTCAGCCCCGACGATAGAGGGCGCAGACCAAAGTAAAGAGCCGCCGGGCGGTCTCCTGGTCCATCTCGACCTTGCCTTCCAGACGCGCTTTCAGCAGGGCCGCGCCTTCGTTGTGCAGGCCCCGGCGCCCATGTCGACCGACTCGATCTGACTGGGCGAAGAGCCGCGCAACGCCTCGTAATAGCTTTCGCAGATCAGGCCGTAGTCGCGGATCACGGTCTTCATCGGCGTCAGCGACAGGACATGAGTGCGGCTGAAATCCGGGCCGGTGATGTCGAAAGCCAGGCGATTGTCCTGCGACGACAGCTTCAGCGCATAGGGGCCGCCTACGGCGCCTTCGGGCACGAAACGGTTCTGCTCCACCAGGTCGAAGATGGCGACGCGGCGCTCATGCTCGATCTCAGCCGTCGCGGCCGGCAGGGAGGCGTTGTCGATCTCGATCGCCGTCAGCTTGTGCGTCGCGCTCATCAGCCCGCCTCGTCCAGATGGGTGGGCGCCACCCGCGCAGGCCAGCGCTCGGACAGATCGGTCAGGACCGCATCCAGGCATTCGACGTCGATTCGCAGGTCTCCGCCCCCAGCGAACATCATGAACACGCGGCCGCCCGGCGCCTCGGTCGGCTGAAAGTCCATCGCCAGCAGCTCCAGCGCCTGCTCGGGCAGGCGCGGCAGACGGCGGCTCTTGACCGCCTGGACGTCCCCGAACTGCATGGCCGCCATCACGCGCGCGCCCCCGCATTCCCAACAGAAGCGCGACAGGACCACGGTCAGGCGCCGCGCCTCCTTTTCCCAGCGGATGTCGACCGGACGCATGATGGCGTCCTGAAGCGCGGCCGAAATGATCTGCAGGTCGTCCGCGTCCTCGGCCAGCAGGCGCAGCGGCGCGATCGGCGCCGCCTCCCCGCCATCGCCGTCGATCACCGGATCAGGGATGGATTCGCCGTCAGTGCTCATCGCCCTCCCCTTGATGCGTCGGACATCGGCGCCGCAGGCGCCAACTTCTCTTCCATGCGCTCGAAGCCGCGATCCAGGTGATAGACGCGGCCGACCGTCGTCTCACCTTCGGCCACAAGACCGGCGATGACCAGAGACATGGAGGCGCGAAGATCCGTCGCCATCACCGGCGCCCCTTCAGCTCCTCGACGCCGCGCACCACCGCCTGGCCGGCGTGGACGGTGATGTCGGCGCCCAGACGCGCCAGTTCCGGCGCGTGCATGAAGCGATTCTCGAAGATGTTTTCGTGGATGACGCTCGTGCCTTCGGCCGTCGTCATCAGGGCCATGAACTGCGCCTGCAGGTCGGTAGCGAAGCCCGGATAGATCTCGGTCGTGGCGTCGACCGCCTTCAGCCGCTGCGTCGGATCGCGGCGCACGATCAGCCCGTCGTCAGTCGGCTCGATCTCGACCCCTGTTTCGATCATTTTGTCGGTCAGGGCGGTGATCAGGTCAGCGCGCCCCTTGGTCAGGCGCACTTCGCCCCCGGCCATAGCCGCCGCCAGCGCATAAGAGCCCATCTCGATCCGGTCGGGAATCACCGACCAGGTCGCGCCCGACAGGGACGAGACGCCGGTGATCGTCAGCACGTCGGTGTCCAGGCCCTCGATCTTCGCGCCCATCGCGATCAGGCAGCGGGCCAGGTCGCCGATCTCGGGCTCGCGCGCCGCGCGCTTCAGCACCGTGGTTCCGTTCGCCAGCACGGCGGCCAGCAGGGCGTGTTCGGTCGCGCCGACGGAAACGAAGGGAAACTCGATCTCGGCCCCGCGCAGCCCCTTGCGCCGTGGCGGAGACATAGCCCTCTTCCAGCTCGATCGCCGCGCCCATCGCGGTCAGCGCCTGCAGGTGCAGATCCACTGGACGCGCGCCGATGGTGCAGCCCCCGGCAGGGAGACCTTGGCGTGCCCCGTGCGCGCCAGCAGCGGCCCCAGCACGTTGAACGAGGCCCGCATCTGACGCACCAGGTCATAGGGAGCGAAGGTCGAGGTCAGCTCTGGCGCGTGGAACAGGGTCTCCTGGCCGTCCGCTCCGTCGCGCTCGGTCACTTCCACGCCGAACTGGCGCAGCAGCTGGCCCAGGAATCGCGTGTCGGCCAGGCGAGGCATATTCGTCAGCAACAGGGGCTGATCCGTCAGAATCGACGCCGCCATCAGCTTGATCGCCGAGTTCTTGGCGCCGCTGACCGGAATGGAGCCGTTGAGGCGGTGGCCGCCGTGGATGACGATGCTGTCCATGAGTATCGGGGAAGTCCTGGGGGCTCGGACCCCTACGGCCCGGCGAACCGGCTATCTAGCAAGCCTGGCGGCGCCGGCGAAAGGCCGGAACGTCGCAAGAGGGATGACTTTCAGTTGCTTTCCTTGGCCGGGCGCGCGCCGCCGCGCCGGCGCCTTGCGGCGACGCAGATCGCACGCAGGGCGGCGGCCAACCGGGCCGCCCGCTCGGCCTTCGCTGCGGCGGCAGGTGCAGGTGAAGATGGGACGGCGGCCTCAGGGCCCGCCCCATCGGCGTCTTTAGTCGGCTTATCCATGGACGCAGCAGACCGCGCCGAAAGATTTTGATCAAGCGTGCATTTTTGGCTTGGCCCGGCCAAAACCTTTGGCTATACGGCCGCTTCCTCAGTGACCCGCCGCCGTAGCTCAGTGGTAGAGCGCATCCTTGGTAAGGCTGAGGTCGGCAGTTCAATCCTGCCCGGCGGCACCATCGGAGCCCAAACCTGCAAGGGTTTGGGCTCCGGCCATTTCTGGCTCCTGAAATCCTGATCTACAGCGCTACTGCCGATAACAGAGCAGGCCGCAGGCTTGGCTTTTGGACAGAGGCGCAGGGGTTCTGAGAGTTCTCCGAAGAATATTCGGCCTTATCGGTCTTATCCCGACTGGCCAAGATCCGGCCGCTGCCGCTAGCCTCGCCCCCCATCTGTATACGTTTGATAGCCGAGGGGGCTTTCATGAAGCGCGTTCTATTGACTACGGCTGCGGCTTTAACCGTAGCCTTTCCGGCGTTCGCCCAGGATCCGAACTCGGCGACCACGCCCAAATGGGACGTGCAGAACCCGACCGGCGGCGCCCAGCGCGACATCAACATCAACGTCGATGAAGGCACCTGGATGGCTGTCGACGTCAGCCCTGACGGCCGCGAGATCGTCTTCGACCTGCTGGGCGACATCTATGTGATGCCCATCGGCGGCGGCGAAGCCCGCCCCATCGCCTCGGGCGTCGCCTGGGACATGCAGCCGCGCTATTCGCCGGACGGCCGGTTCATCGCCTTCACCTCGGACCGTGGCGGCGGCGAAAACCTGTGGGTCATGGACCGCGACGGCTCCAACCCGCGCCAGGTGTCGAATGAAACGTTCCGCCTGCTGAACTCCCCGACCTGGACGCCGGACAGCCAGTTCGTCGTCGGCCGCAAGCACTTCACCTCTTCACGCTCGCTGGGCGCGGGCGAGATGTGGATGTACCACCGCTCGGGCGGCGGCAGCGGCGTGCAGCTGACCGAGCGCCGCACCCAGCAGAAGGACACGGGCGAGCCCGCCTTCTCGCCCGACGGCCGCTATATGTATTTCAGCGACGACGCCACGCCGGGCGGCGTCTTCGACTACTCCAAGGACCCAAACACCCAGCTCTATGTGATCCGTCGCCTGGATCGCGAGACGGGCGAGATCAAACCCTTCGTCACCGGCCCAGGCGGCTCGGTGCGCCCGACCCCGTCGCCGGACGGCAAGTCGCTCGCCTTCGTGCGCCGCGACCGTTACCAGTCGGTCCTCTACGTCATGGACCTGGAATCGGGCCGCGAGACGCCGATCTACGACGGCCTTGACCGCGACATGCAGGAGACCTGGGCCATCCACGGCGTCTATCCGGGCTTCGCCTGGACGCCGGACAACGGCTCCATCGTCATCTGGGCGGGCGGCAAGATCCGCCGCATCGACGTGGCCTCCAAGGCCGTCAGCGAGATCCCCTTCCGCGTCACCGACACCCGCCGGGTGCAGGAGACCGCCCGCTTCCCCGTCGAGGTGGCGCCGGACCAGTTCGAAGTGAAGATGATCCGCTGGGCGCAGACCTCGCCCGACGGCTCCAAGGTGGTGTTCGAGGCCCTGGGCAATCTGTGGGTCCGCGACCTGCGCAACGGCGTGGCCGGAACGCCGCGCCGCCTGACGCGCCAGAGCGACCATTTCGAGCTGTATCCGTCCTGGTCGCGCGACGGCCGCTCGATCGTCTACACGACCTGGAACGACGACAAGCTGGGCTCCATCCGCGTGGTTCCCGTCGCAGGCGGCGAAGGCCGGACCATCACGACCAACCCCGGCCACTATCTGGAGCCGCGCTTCTCGCCGGACGGCCAGACGGTCGTCTACCGCACGTCCAGCGACGGCTATCTGCGCTCGGCCCTGTGGAGCCGCGAGCCGGGCATCTACCGCGTTTCCGTCCGCGGCGGCGAACCGGTCAAGATCACCGATTCGGGCACGACGCCGCAGTTCGGCGCCAGCAACGACCGCATCTTCGTCAGCGCGCGTGAGGGCGACAAGCGCGTCCTGCGCTCGATGAACCTGTCGGGCGGCGACGTGCGCAACCACCTGAGCAGCGAATGGGCGGCCGAGTTCTCGGTCTCGCCGGACGAGCAGTGGATCGCCTGGACCGAGCGTTTCAACGCCTATATCGCGCCCTTCGCCTCCACGGGCCGCGCCATCACGGTCGGCGCCGACACCAAGGCCCTGCCGCAGACGCGCGTCACCCGCGATGCGGGCGAATGGCTGCACTGGTCGGGCGATTCCAGCCGTCTGCAGTGGTCTCTGGGACCGGAGCTGTTCTCGCGTCCGCTGAGCGAAAGCTTCGCCTTCGTCGACGGCGCTCCGGCTGATCTGCCCAAGCCCGCCGAGCATGGGATCAAGATCGGCTTCACCGCCGACTACGCCCGCCCCAGCGGCGTCACCGTCCTGTCCGGCGCCCGCCTGATCACCATGAAGGGCGAGGAAGTCATCGAGGACGGCGTCGTCGTCATCAACGGCAACCGCATCGAGGCCATCGGCCCGCGCGGCTCGGTCACGGTTCCCGCCGGCGCTCGCGTCATGGACATGGCCGGCAAGACCATCATCCCGGGTCTGGTCGACGCCCACTGGCACGGCCGCATGGGCTCCGACGAGATCATCCCGCAGCAAAGCTGGGTGAACTACGCCGCCCTGGCCTTCGGGGTGACGACGCTGCACGACCCGTCGAACGACACCAGCGAGATCTTCGCCCACAGCGAACTGGCCAAGGCCGGGCGTGTGGTGGCGCCGCGCATCTTCTCGACCGGCACCATCCTCTACGGCGCCGCGACGCCGACGACGGCGGTGGTCAACAACCTGGACGACGCGCGCTCGCACCTTCGCCGAATGCAGGCCGCCGGCGCTGGAGCGTCAAGAGCTACAACCAGCCGCGCCGCGAACAGCGCCAGCAGATCCTGCAGGCCGCCCGCGAACTGGGCATGATGGTCGTGCCGGAAGGCGGCTCGCTCTATAACGTCAACATGAGCATGCTGGTCGATGGTCACACCACCATCGAGCACTCGGTGCCGGTGGCGCGCATGTACGACGACGCCGTCCAGCTGTGGTCGCAGACGGGCACGGCCTATACGCCGACCCTGATTGTCGGCTTCGGCGGCGCCTGGGGCGAGAACCACTGGTATGAGGTCACCGACGTCTGGAAGGACCCGATCCTGAGCCAGTATGTCCCGCGCCGCATTCTGGACGACCGTTCGCGCCGTCCGGTGAAGACCCCGCCGGAAGAGCTGAACCACATCTCCATCGCCCGCGATCCAAGCGGCTGATGGATCAGGGCGTCTCGGTCCAGATCGGCGCCCACGGCCAGCGCGAAGGCCTCGGCGCCCACTGGGAGCTGTGGATGTTCGAACAGGGCGGCATGAGCGCGCACGAAGCCCTGCGTGTCGGCACCATCAACGGCGCCCGTGCGCTCGGCATGGACAAGGACATCGGCTCTCTGGAGGCCGGCAAACTGGCCGATCTGGTCGTGCTGGACGCCAATCCGCTGGTGAACCTGCGTGACTCGACCAAGATCAGCCACACCATGATCAACGGCCGCCTCTACGATAACCGCATGAACGAGGTCGGCGGGCCTCAGCGCAAGCCGTTCTGGTTCGAAAGCGAAGACGGTCAGGCCTGGAGCGCCTCGGGCACGGCCACGGCCGCCGAGAGCCACGGCCACACCCACGACTGATCCTGCCGCACGGCAGGAACGCGAAGGGCCCGGCGTCAGCCGGGCCCTTTTTCGTGAGCAGTTCAGTTGGAGCGTTGATCACGCCCTTTCATCCCGCTCATCCCGGCGTCCGCCGGGATGAGCGAGCTAACAGACGCAACTCAGAACAAGCCCGAGGATAGCCGAGGGCCGGCCTCTCGCCCCTGCGCCCCAAAACCGCACAATGAGCGAGTTGAGGTTACTCCCCCAGCCCGCGCACCGAGGCTTCCAGCAGGGCGTTGCGCCGCGCCGCGCGGCCTTTCAGCCAGCGCATGGCGAGGACCAGCGCCGCCACCACCGCGCCGAAGGCCAGCAGCCACAGGGTCGGGTTGTGCGCCTCGCTCATCATCTCCAGTCGGGCCAGCCCCTTGGCGGCCAGATAGCCGGGCGCCAGCATGGCCAGCACCCACACGAAGGCCGAGGTCACGTTGGCGAACTGGAACACGCGCTGGCGCATCTGCAGCACGCCCACCATCACCGGCACGAAGGCGCGCAAGGGACCGAAGAAGCGGCCGATGAAGATCGAAGCCACGCCGTAGCGACGGCAGTACAGGCGCGTCCAGGCCAGCTTACGGCGGTGCGGCACCAGCAGGTGATGACGTAGCACCCGCGTGCCCAGCCGCCGGCCGATCCAGTAGGAGATGGCGTCGCCCATGACGGCGCCGATCACGCACCCGCCAATGACGGTGAAGGGATCCAGCACGCCGGCCGCCACCAGTCCGCCTGCGGCGACCAGCAGGCCCGTCGCGGGCACGAAGGCGCCGATCACGACCAGCGACTCAAAGAAGGTCACTGCGCCAAGGATCACGCCGGCCCACATGGCGTTGCGGGCGATGAAGTCGGCGGCCGAACTAAGCAAACTGTCCATACTGATCCTTTGCACGAGGGCATATGGGATCAGGCGCTATCAAGGGAATGCGACGATGCGACGCCCGGCCCTAAAAAGGTCGGCGTGGCCTATGAGACGCACTTTACTGCCGGTCGGACTATCGTCCGGCGTCGCCATCCCGGTCGCGCGCGGGTTCAGCCTGCCGCTCGTCCGTGCTGAAGGGACGGATGCGGCTGGGGCGTTCATGCGGGTTGCGCACCCCCATCGGCCCCGGCACGGCGCCATAGGCGTCGCGCCAGCCGTAGCCGTTCAGCCCATAGCGGCCCGCGCCATAATAGCCGTAGGGACCGTAGCCATAGCCCCAGGGCGCGTTCTTGGTCTGGCTGACGCTCAGGTTCAGCGTGCCGTTTTCGCCCAGCGGCATGGAGACGGCGGCGGCGAAGTCGCTATAGCCGCCGGTGCCGATCCCGGCGCTGACCTCGCCGCGCATCTTGCGGGGCGCGGCCTCTTCCCAGGCGTCGGCCCATTGCTCGACCGGCGGCGAACCCGCCTTGCGCTCGCCGATCCAGCGAGAAATCTGTTCTTCGGTGCTGAGGCCGTGCGGCGCCGCCGTCTGCAGCGTCACAGCAGGCGAGGCCTCGCCCACGGTCTCGGCCAGGGCGGCCGCGCTGGCGGTCGGCACGGCGCCCGGACCCGCGCGCGGAGCGGTCGAAACCACGCCTTCGGGATCATTGCTCGCCAGCAAGAGGGAGGCGGTCATGAGTTCGATCAGCATACGCATCTACTCCCGTTCACAACCACCCTACCCCTAAATGCGGCCAAGGTCAGGCGGTCCCGTCGCCGCGCCCCAAAGGATCGGGCAAGGCTTCGCCTTCGGCCACGAAGCTCAGCGCCACCGAGTTGATGCAGTAGCGCAGGCCCGTGGGCGGCGGCCCGTCTGGGAAGACGTGGCCCTGATGGCTGTCGCAACGGGCGCAGCGCGTCTCGACGCGCACCATGCCGTGGCTGTCGTCGCGCACGGCGCGGACATGGGCCGGATCGACCGGCTCGGTGAAGCTGGGCCAGCCGGTTCCGCTTTCAAACTTGGTTCCCGAACGGAACAGCGGCAGGCCGCATTCGCGACAGCAGAACACCCCTGCCCGCTTCTCGCCCAGCAGGGTCCCGCAAAACGGCGCCTCGGTGCCGTGCGCCAGAAGCACGCGCTTCTCTTCAGGCGACAGGTCGGCCTCCAGCGCGACGCGCTGGCTGTCGGTCGGGGGCGTCAGGTCATAGCCGGAGGCGGAGCGCATGGCGGCGTGAGATTCGGTCTGGGTCATGGTCTGGAAATAGGAAGGGCCGGACGGTCGTTCCACCGTCCGGCCCTCGATAGGCTGATTTAGATGGTTGCGATCAGCCGAACAGGCCGGCGACCCAGGCGCGAACGGCCGTCTCGTCCGTGGCGTCGCCCGTGTAGGCCAGCGCGCCTGCAGGCGCGTAGGGCGAGTTGTTGCCGCGCTGACGCGTCGTCCACGCCTTATGACCATAGCTCAGGTCGGCGTAGTTGGACGGCAGACGCAGGGTCGTCGGCTCGATGAAGATGGTGTCCTCGGCCGTGGTCGAACCGGCGATGCGCACGTTCGGCAGGCGGCTCAGCAGGTCCAGCGTGTCCAGGCAGCCGCCCGAGCAGCCGGCGTCCACCAGAACGACCACCTGGCCCTGCACCGGATTGGCGGCGCCGGTGTCCGGGGTCGCCGGACGGCCCGGCATGACGAAGGTCGGCTGGCCAGCGGCGATGGCGCTGTCGAAGGCGGCGACGATGGCCTGGGTCTGTTCGATCACCGCGCCCGATTCCTGAACGAAGCGCGGATCAGACTGCATCCGGTTCAGGGTGTCGGCGAACCACTGGCGGTTGCCCGGCGTGGCGCGATAGGTGATCTGACCGGCTTCCGGCTGGCGGCTGACGGTGAATTCCGGCGACCAGATGCGGTTCGCCAGCCCATAGCCGCGCGAGGTGGCGTTGACCGAGGCGCCGTTGGCGCCGCGCAGGTCCAGCACAAAGCCCTGCGGCCCGCGAATAGCGGCGGACTGGGCCTCGACCTGGGCGAAGAAGGCGTCCCAGCCCGCGTCATCGGCCAGCGAGTGAACGCTGACCCACGGACGCCCGTCGACCATCTGAACCGACAGCGGCGCGCCCGACGGCACATAGACCGAGGCGCGATAGGCGGCTTCCAGATTCTGGGCCGTGGCCGGCTGCGGCGACAGGGTGAAGCTGCGGGTGCGGCGGCCGACCTGGAACTCGCAGGTCCCCGGCACGCCCGTCGTCATCGGGTTGTTGCGGTTCCAGAGCAGATAGGGGGCGCTGCGGACGCGACCGGCTTCGGTCGTCAGGTCGCCCTCGAACTGGTCCAGCTTGGCCTTGGCCAGATCCTCGATCGGCTCGGCGTTGCAGCTCTTCAGCACGGCGCCCAGCGGCGGCGCGCCGCGCACGCCGTCCTGAACATAGGAGACGACGTACTGGCCGTTGCGCCAGGCCGTGGCCACGCCCGGCCAGCTGGTGGCGAAATACGGGCCGAGGCCCTCATAGGTCGGGCGGGCGGCGATGTTGGAATCGCGGAAGCCGTTGGCGTACCAACGCAGCAGATAGGCGTGGCTGTCGCCGCTGTTGACCTGTCCGGTCTTGGCCAGGGCCTGTTGCAGACCCGCGTCCAACCAGCTGCGGAACGTCGCGCTGGCCTCGCCCGGCGTCACGGCGGCCGGATGGTTGTCGCGCAGGGCCGCGTGCATGGCCTGTAGATCCTGACGCGCCAGATCGCTGAAGTTCTGGGCCGAGGCGGCCGAGGCGGCGAAGGTCAGGGCCAGTGCGGCCGCCGACGCGGAAAGCAGGCGTTGCATGAGGGAATCTCCCGGTGTCCGTCTAAAACGCGGTATCGCCGGGTTTTAGACTCATTAACGGCGCCGTCGCCACCCCTGCGGCGAATTGCGCAGCTTATTCGCCGCACGCGGCTTCCGCTCGCGCCTGATCCATTTGATGGCTGGCGCCGCAGCCGCCAATGAGGTCAAAGGACGACGCTTATGATCGCCCTGACCGACCTTTTCCTGACTTCGACCGGCCGCGTGGGACGCAGCGGCTTCATGGCGGGCGCCGCCGTCCTGCTGGGCCTATGGACCGTCGTAGACCTCGTGCTCGGCCTGTCCGGGTGGCTTCACGCCCTGATCGCTGCCGCCCTGATTTATTGCGGCTTCTGCGTCTTGTCGCAGCGGCTGCATGACCGGGGGCGCTCCGGCTGGTGGAGCGGGCCGATCCTGCTGGCCTTCGCCCTGGCCTGGCCGCAGCCCATGACCCTGCTTGGCTGGATCGCCGTCGCAGGATTGGCCGTCGTCGCCGTCGACCTGGGGGTCCTGCCGGGCCAAAAGGCCTTTAACCGCTACGGCGCCGCGCCGGGCGCCCGGCGTCAGAGCGGCGCGACGCCCGGCTGAACCGGGCCGAACACCCGCTGGAAGGACGACTTCAGCGCGTCGTCCGCCTCATCCATCGTCGCCAGCACCCCCAGATCGACCAGGCTGGTCACGCCGTGCTCGGTGATGCCGCACGGCACGATGCCGCCGAAATGGTCCAGGTCCGGCTCCACGTTCAGGCTGATGCCGTGGAAGCTGACCCATTTGCGGACCTTGACGCCGATGGCGGCGATCTTGTCCTCACGGCTCCAGCCCGCGCCCTTGCGCTCGACCCAGACGCCGACGCGGCCCTCGCGCATGCCGGCCTCGACGCCGAAACGATCCAGGGCGCCGATGATCCAGTCCTCCAGCCCATGCACGAAGCCGCGCACGTCCTTGCCCCGCTTGTTCAGGTCCAGCATCACATAGGCCACGCGCTGGCCCGGCCCGTGATAGGTGAACTGCCCGCCCCGCCCGGTCCGGTGCACAGGAAAGCGATCGGGCGCCAGCAGGTCGTCGTCCTTGGCCGAGACCCCGGCCGTATAGAGCGGCGGATGCTCCAGCAGCCAGACCAGCTCCTCAGCCTCGCCGGCCGCGATCGCGGCCACGCGCGCCTCCATGGCGGCTTCGGCGGCGGCGTAGTCGACATAGCCGGACGACAGCGCCCATTGGACGGCGCGCTCATCCTCGCGGAGCAGGCTGTTTTGGACAGAGTTTAACGGGTCGGCAAGCATGATGCCCTCAATGTGGGGCCGAACGCGGCGGCGCAAGGGTCGCCCGGTGATTTGCGAGTATCTTCTTTGAGCCAGATCGAAGCCGTCGATGTCGAGATTTCGGTCGTGCTGGGCCGTTCGGTCCTGCCTATGCAGCAGCTGCTGCGCATGGGCCGTGGCGCGGTGATCCCGCTGGACGCCTCGGAAAGGGACGAGGTCTGGATCCTGGCCAACAACCACCCGGTCGCGCGCGGCGAGATCGAAATTCGCGACGACCGCATCGCCATCACGGTGACGCGGCCCGCGGATGTCTATGATTTCATGGCTGGCGCCGCCTAAGTGTTCCCTGTCCCCATCAGGAGAGTGAATTGCGCCGCCTGCCGCTATTTCCGCAAAACGCTCTTTTCTTTCCGTTCTCTCTCCGCTATTGCCCGCCCTCCGATGCGAGCGGTCGTGGCGGAATTGGTAGACGCGCAGCGTTGAGGTCGCTGTGGGGCAACCCGTGGAAGTTCGAGTCTTCTCGACCGCACCATCTGATCTGACAGGGCGATCTCGGCTAGATACGGCTGACAACTAACTCCAGAGGAGGCAGACACGTGACCCACACGGACCTTGCCCCTCTGCGCCCCGAAGACGCCCAGCTGGAAAACGAAAGTCACGCCGCCCTCGGCGAAGACTACGCCCTGACGGCGGCCTTCGTCGAAAAAGTGGTGGACGCGGCGGACGACGGCGACGGCCTGCGCCTGCGCAGCCTGCTGGAAGACCTGCACCCGGCCGACGTCGCCGATCTGATGGGCTTTCTGACCGCCGAGCATCGCTCGGTCGTCGTCCAGTGGCTGCCGCCGGACCTGCTGGCTGAATCCCTGCCCGAAATGGACGACGGCATCCGCGAGCAGGTGCTGGAGCGGGTCCCCTCGGCCACGCTGGCCGAAGCCCTGCAGGAGCTCGATTCGGACGACGCCGCCTCGGTGGTCGAAGACCTTGAGGACGATCAGCGCGAGCGCGTGCTGGCCGCCATGCCCGAGGTTGACCGGGCCGCCATCGAATCCTCGCTCGGCTACGAAGAGGATTCGGCCGGCCGCCTGATGCAGCGCGAGTTCATGGCCGCGCCGCAGTTCTGGAACGTCGGCGACACCATCGACCACGTCCGCGCCCAGGGCGACGACCTGCCCGAGCTCTTCTTCGACATCTATGTCGTCGATCCGATGAACCGCCCGGTCGGCGGGGTGGCCATCAGCCGGATGCTGCGCAGCCCGCGCACCACGCCGCTGACCGAGCTGATGGAGCCGGTCAACGTCATCGAGGTCGACGTCGATCAGGAAGAAGTCGCCTATATCTTCGAGAAGTATCACCTGATCTCGGCGCCCGTGGTCGATACGGGCGGGCGGCTGGTCGGCCAGCTGACCGTCGATGACGTCGTCAACATCATTCAGGAAGAGAACCGCGAGGACATCCTGCGTCTGGCCGGCGTCTCGGACGAGGACCGCTCGTCCAGCGTGCTGGAGATCGTGCGTGGCCGCGTGCCGTGGCTGGGCATCAACCTGTTCACCGCCGTCCTGGGCGCCAGCGTCATCGCCCTGTTCGAGGGCACCATCCAGCAGATCGTCGCCCTGGCCGTGCTGATGCCCATCGTCTCGGCCATCGGCGGCAATGCAGGGACGCAGGCCCTGACCGTCACCGTGCGCGCCCTGGCGACGCGCGAACTCAACGCATCGAACGCCCTGCGCACCTTCTGGCGCGAGATGGCCGTGGGCCTGGCCAACGGCTTCATCCTGGCGCCGCTGATCGGCCTGGCGGCAGGGTTCTGGTTCCAGGATTGGCGCATCGGCGCCGTCATCGGAACGGCCATGATCTTGAACCTGCTGGTCGCCGCCAGCGTCGGGGTGCTGACGCCGCTGACCCTGGCCAAGCTGAAGTTCGACCCGGCCGTGTCTTCGGCCGTGTTCGTGACGGCGACGACCGATTTCTTCGGCTTCCTGATCTTCCTGGGCCTGGCGACCATCGTCCTGCTGTAAATCTGGCCTGAAACGGCCCCGCCCGTTTCGGAACAAGGCTTGCTCCGCCCCGGTCAGGGCGAGAACGCCCGTTTCGAATTGGGTCAGTCCGTGTCCGCAGCCGCGCCGCAACGCCGCAAGGTCTCTCGTGAAGGCCTTCTGCTGATCAAGAGCTTCGAGGGCTTTCGCCCGCGCACCGTGCTGCGCCGCGACGGGACGCCAGTCATCGGCTATGGCCACTCGCGCTCGGCCCGGCCCGGCGCCGTGGTCAGCGAGGCCGAGGCCGAGCTGCTGCTGCAATACGACCTGATGCCCATCGTCGCCCTGTTGAACGAGCGGGTGCGCCTGCCCCTGAGCCAGCATCAGTTCGACGCCCTGGCCAGCTTCATCTTTTCCATCGGCCTTGAGCGGTTTCAGGCCTCAGACGTCCTGCAGAAGCTGGACGCCGACGCCCTGCCCGAGGCCGCCGTCGCCCTGTCCGCCTGGCCCGAGCGCGCGTCACCGCCGGTCGACGCCCTTTATCGCCGCCGCTCGGCCGAGCGCGCCCTGTTCGACACGGCGCCCGACCAGCCCGCCCCGCTGGACGCCCTGCTGACCGCCCCGGTGCGGGGCCCCGGCGCGGAGGCCGCCTCCGCCGACGCCCCGCCGCCCAGCGTGCCCGTCCTGCGTCACGAGAAACGCGCCGCCAAAGCCGCCGTCGGCGACGCCGCCCTGGGCGATAAGGGCGCCGTTCTGTTCATCGGCGGCGTCGGCGCCCTGGCCTTCGCGGCCGGAATCGCCGCCTTCCGACGCGCCCTGAACGCCCCCGCTTCGGGCGACGCCACGGTGGTGATCGGCGCCGGGCTGGCGGCGGCGGGGCTGCTCTTTATCGGCGTCGCAGCGTGGAGCTTCCTGCGCGCCAAGGACCATCCGCCAAAGCACAAACAGTCGCGCTAACAGGCGTCTTTGCGAAGGCCGCGCACGATGCTACGCCTTTGGGCATGAGCATTCCCTTCGCGCCCCAATCCATGGAATCGGCCTCGGCGAAACCGCTGACGCCATCCGCGACACCACCGCCCGCTGGGCCGCCGAGCGGCTGGCCCCCGCGCCGCCGAAATCGACGAAAAGAACGAGTTCGCCCGCGACCTGTGGCCCGAGATGGGCGAGCTGGGCCTGCACGGCATTACGGTCGAGGAAGAGTTCGGCGGTCTTGGCCTCGGCTACCTCGAACACGTGGTGGCGATGGAGGAGGTGTCGCGCGCCTCGGCCTCGATCGGGCTTAGCTACGGCGCCCACTCCAACCTGTGCGTCAACCAGATCCGCCGCTGGGGCACGCCCGAGCAGAAGGCGAAATACCTGCCCAAGCTGATCTCCGGCGAGCACGTCGGCTCCCTGGCCATGTCCGAGGCCGGCTCCGGCTCGGACGTCATGTCCATGCGCACCCGCGCCGAGAAGAAGGGCGATCGCTACGTCCTGAACGGCACGAAATTCTGGATCACCAACGCCCCCCACGCCGAGACCCTGGTGGTCTATGCGCGCACCGGCGACGGCAACGGGGGCGTCACCGCCTTCCTGATCGAAAAGGGCATGAAGGGGTTCAGCGTCTCCAAGAAGCTGGACAAGATGGGCATGCGCGGCTCGGACACGGCCGAACTGGTGTTCGAGGATTGCGAAGTTCCCGAAGAGAACATCATGGGCGGCGAAGGGCGCGGCGCCGCCGTGCTGATGAGCGGCCTGGACTATGAGCGCGCCGTCCTGTCGGCCGGTCCGCTGGGTATCATGCAGGCCGCGCTGGACGTGGTCCTGCCCTACGTCCGCGACCGCAAGCAGTTCGGCAAGCCTATCGGCTCCTTCCAGCTGATGCAGGCCAAGGTGGCCGACATGTACGTCGCCCTGAACAGCGCCCGCGCCTATGTCTATGCCGTCGCCCGCGCCTGCGATCAGGGCAAGACCACCCGCTACGACGCGGCGGGCGCCATCCTGCTGGCCTCCGAGAACGCCGTGAAGGTCACCCTGGAGGCCGTCCAGGCCCTGGGCGGCGCCGGCTACACCAAGGAATGGCCGGTCGAGCGCCTGGTCCGCGACGCCAAGCTCTACGACATCGGCGCCGGCACCAACGAAATCCGCCGCTTCCTGATCGGCCGCGAGCTGTTGGGAAGCTGACGGAACCACCAGGCGGGCCAGCGGTTGCTCCCTTCTCGAAAGGAGATCGTCATGCCCGCCAAATCCGCCGCCCAGCAGAAAGCCGCCGGAGCCGCCCTGGCGGCCAAGCGCGGCGATGCGCCCAAGTCCAAGCTCAAGGGCGCGTCGAAATCCATGATGGAATCGATGAGCGAGAAACAGCTGGAAGAGTTCGCCCACACCAAGCGCAAGGGCAAACCCGAACACGTCTCGAAACATTAGGCGTCTAGTGCACAGCAACCGTAGCGGTAGGGATGGCGCAAGGCGCTGCGGCCTCCTAACTACGCGTATGACACCGTTCTGAGTCTCGCTTTATGACGCTCGTTTCCGCCCCACCGCCCGATGAGGGACGGACCTTTTCCGACGTGCTGGAGCAACTGGGCCAGGGCGAGGCTGAAAAACTGTCTCTGCGCGAAATGATCGAGGCGTTCGGCGAGCGCGGCTTCGGCGCCGTCATCCTGATGCTGGCCTTGATGGCGCTGTTTCCCTGGCCGCCGGGCGGCAAGGCGGTGTTTTCCGTTCCGATCATCCTGATCGCCGCGGAGTTGGCGCTGCAACGCGACCGAGTATGGCTGCCCCGCTGGCTGCTGAAGCTGTCGGTGAGCCGCGCCGCCTATCGGACGGCCGTCGAAAAGGTCCTTCCGCGCCTGCGTCGGGTCGAGCGTCTGACGCGCCCCCGCTGGCCTGCTCTGACCGGCGAAGCCGCAGACGTTGGGATCGGCGTGATCTGCATCCTTTTGGCGCTGATGATGGCGCTGCCGGTGCCTTTCGGCGACGCCCTGCCCGGCCTGACCCTGGCCCTGTTCGGCCTGGGCATCATCCAGCGCGACGGCGCCTTCATTCTGGCCGGCATGTTCGGCACGGCGGTGTGCGGCGTCTATCTGGCTCTGGTGTGGACCACGGTGGTCGCGGTGGTCAGCGGCGTCGCCCACTGGGCCGCTAACCTGTTCTAGGGCCGCCTGACGGAGCCTCAGCCCGCGTCGGTCTGACCGCTGAGCCCCTGCATGATCATGCGGTTGATCTCGATCAGGGTCGAGAAATCATCCTCGCCGCGCATGACTTCGGACGTGTGCCGGCTGACGAACAGGCTCAGCGAAATGAATTGCGCCCGCATCGCCTGCGGCAAGGCGTTATCCGGGTCCGTGCAGGCGGTCGCCAGCGTCGACCACAGCCGACGGTTCCAGTCCAGCGCGTCCATCCGCCCGGCGACATCCGACCTTTCCAGGGTCGAGGCGTGCATCAGGGCGCGCGTCACCTGGCCGAACAGCCGGTATTCCATTTCACGCGGGGATTCAGCCCGCGTCGCCGCCGTCTTGTACGCCTGAAGCGACATTGCCGAGCCTTTGATCTTCGTAATCGACGATTTTGCGAGCGCCCATCAGGGCCTTGTAATACTGACGCGCCAGCACGTGTTTCGAGCAGGCGACGCATTCGGTCAGGATGTCCGGATTGCGCACCGCGCCCATGAACTCCGTCAGGCGCAGGGCGAACTCGTCATAGAATTTCGGCGCGTCGGCCTCATCCAGATACATCATCATGACGGGGAAATAGATGCGGCGCGCAGGGCTGGTGACGTCCTCGGGCTGCATGATGTCCTTTTCGCGCAGGACGCTGGCCTTGTTCTGCAGGATCAGCACGCCGCGACGGTCGCCGTTCTGGACGACGGCCCCGTTCAGGACGAATTTCTCGCCGGGTTTCAGCGACAGTTTCAGAGGCAAGGGAAGGTCTCCGTGGCGCCGCCCTCACCGTGACGGCCGGCCGCTGACGAACTGTAAACCGACGTGGTTAACCATCCCTTCACTTGGTGCCTCCGCCGCGTCGTGGCGGCGCAGGCGGGAACGCCCTGACGAGCCGCGCCGTTGATCTGTCGTAAGGGAGACAATGATGGCAGGACCCGACTTCGAAACCGACGCCCAGGATCAGGCCGAGGTTTATGACGAGACGCATATGGACGATGACGGCGACGGCGAGCTGTCGTTCGACGAAGCCGACGACGTTCTGGACGTGACCCAGTTGGACGGTGACGCAGACGCCGAACCCTTTGACGAAGACGACCCCGATCTCGACGCGGAACTGGCTCTGGACGGCATAGAGGCCGAGGCGGACGCCCTGCTGGGCGTCGACAGCGTCCGGCTCAGCCAGGCCGACGGCGACGGCGCCACCGCGTCGGGCGCCGACGAAGTGGAACTCGTCTACACCGGTCTGATGCGCAACCAGCGCGGCGCCCAGGCCAGCGCCGCCCATTGGGAAGCCAAACGTCTCTCCGACGACGACATAGAAGACCTGGGCTACGGCCCCGAACAATGAGGAAACCCATGACCGACAAAACTCACTCCAAGACCCAAGAAGACGCTGACCCCAACACCCCCCGGCCAAGCGCGCGCCCCACGAAAGCGGCAAGCCCGACCAGCTGAAAGACAAGGAAAAGGACGCCGAAAACCGTCAGGAAGCCCTGATCGACGAGGGCGTCGAGGAAACCTTCCCCGCCAGCGACCCGGTGTCGGCCAAGCGCATCACCTGATCCTGCCGCCTGTTCACGCCCATCTCTTTAAGCTACCTGCTCCCTTCCCCCGGAATGGAGCAGGTTTTGCATGAGCCGGTTCGAAGGCACGTCCAACTATATCGCCACCGATGACCTGAAGGTCGCCGTAAACGCCGCCGTAGCGCTTGAACGGCCGTTGCTGATCAAGGGCGAGCCCGGCACGGGCAAGACGGTCCTGGCCTATGAACTGGCCCGCGCGCTGAACGCCCCGCTGATCACCTGGCACGTCAAGTCGACGACCAAGGCCCACAACGGCCTCTATGAATATGACGCCGTCAGTCGCCTGCGCGACAGCCAGCTGGGCGACGAGCGCGTCCACGACGTGCGCAACTATCTGAAGAAGGGCAAGCTGTGGGAGGCCTTCACCGCCCCGACCCGCCCCGTCCTGCTGATAGACGAGATCGACAAGGCCGACATCGAGTTCCCCAACGACCTGCTGCAGGAACTCGACCGCATGGAGTTCTACGTCCAGGAGACGGACGAGACGATCCGCGCCGAGGTCCGCCCCGTCGTCGTCATCACCTCGAACAATGAGAAGGAGTTGCCCGACGCCTTCCTGCGCCGCTGCTTCTTCCACTACATCCGCTTCCCCGACGCGCAGACGATGCAGGACATCGTCGAGGTCCACTTCCCCGGCATCAAGCCGCGCCTGGTGTCAGAAGCGCTGAAGACCTTCTATGAAATCCGCAATACGCCGGGCCTGAAGAAGAAGCCGTCGACGTCGGAACTGCTGGACTGGCTGAAGCTGTTGCTGGTCGACGACGTGGCGCCTGAGACCCTGCGCGAAAAGACGCCGGGCAAGCTGATCCCCGCTGCACGGCGCCCTGCTGAAGAACGAACAGGACGTGCATCTGTTCGAGCGTCTGGCCTTCATGAGCCGTCGCGAAGGCGCCCGTCCCGGGGGCTGAAGGGGCGGCGGTTTTTCGCCCCTATCCCGCCGCCTTTCGATTACCGCGATTTCACTGGCCCCACGGCGCTTATGGCGCACAATCGGGACCTTGAGTGGAGCCGAACATGCAACAGATCACCTGGCCTGTTATCGCTTTGGCGCTGATGGCCGCCGCCTGCGACAACCCCGGCACGGTGCGCATCACAACGTCTTCGACCTCGGATTCGTCCGGGGTGCTGAAGGTCGTCGACGCCCTGCAGTGTCCCCAGACCCAGGGCGTGCTGACGCGCAAGGGTTCGGCCCGCGCCGACGGGTCGTGCGTCTATGGCGGGCCGCGCGGTTCGGAAGTCATCCTGCAACTGGTTCAACTGGACGGCCGCTCTTCCACCGAGGCTCTGAAAAGCTTTGAGAACCGCCTGACCTCCGACCTGCCCGAGGCCGTGGCCGAGGTGGAGGCTGAAAACGCCCGCGTGGAGGCCGAGGCCGTCAGGGCTGAGGCGGACGCCGCCCGCGCCGAAGCCGATGCGTCGCGCGCCGCCGCAGACGCCGAGGCCGCAGCCGGCGAAACCGCCCAGGTCATGATGCCGGGCCTGCGCGTCGATGCTCAGGGCGACAAGGCCACCGTCCGACTGCCCGGCATGCGCATCGACGCCGACGGCGACCGCGCCAACATCCGCATCGGCGGCCTGACCATCCGCGCGGACGACAAGTCCAGCCGCGTCAACGTCTCGTCCGGCGACGATGCGGTGAACATCGACGCGACCGACGGCGCCGCCCGCATCCGCACCAGCGGTTCCGGCGAGGCGGTGCGCGCCACCTTCCTGATGACCGGCAAAGAGGCCTCGGCCAGCGGCTGGCGCACGGTCGGATACGAGGCGCGCGGCCCGGTCGGCGGGCCGATCGTCGTCGCCACTGTTCGCAGCAAGGATCGCGACCCAGACCGCCTGTTCGACGCGGCCAAGGCGCTGGTGACGCTGAACGTCGGCGATTAACCCCCATCTATCGCAACGGCCGCCCTTGATCGCGCGTTCGGTCTGAGTCACCAGCCTGAGCATGCGCAACATCAAGACCTTGGCCGAAGAAATCGAAGACGCCGGCCCCGCGCCCCGAGTCCGCAAACCCAAGCCGCCGCGCGCCTGGCAGCGGATGCTGTCGGGTCGCCGCCTGGATTTGCTGGACCCCTCGCCGTTCGACATCGAGATCGAGGACATCGCCCACGGCCTGGCCCGCGTCGCCCGCTGGAACGGCCAGACCATCGGCGAGCACGCCTTCTCGGTCGCTCAGCACTCCCTGGTGGTCGAGGAGATCGCCGCCCACATCCGGCCGGGGCTGGAGCCGAAATGGCGCCTGGCCGCCCTGCTGCACGACGCCTCGGAATACGTCATCGGCGACATGATCTCGCCGTTCAAATCGGCGCTTGGCTCCAGCTACAAGGATTTCGAGGCCCGGCTGGAAGCCGCCATCCACGTCCGCTTCCAGCTGCCGCCCAAGACGCCGCAGACGATCAAGACCCTGATCAAGAAGGCCGACAAGGCCTGCGCCTTCTATGAGGCGACGCAGCTGGCCGGCTTCACCCGCCGCGAGTCCCTGCAGATCTTCGGCGCCCCGCCGCCCGGCTATGACCTGGTGATCGAGCCCCAGCCCGCCGCCATCGCCCAACAGCGCTATCTGGACCGCTACCGCGTTCTGGCCGAAGCTGTCGGCATCCTGCCCGGCGCCGACGCCTGGCACACCGAATAGGACGCTTGATGAAGCAGGGGGCGAACAGGGCGTGCGGATCGGCCTGTCGGCCGTGGTCATCGCCCTGCGCGACCGTCAGGCCGTGGTGCTGACCACCCATGCCTCGGACGGCGCCGCCGCCCTGCCCTTCGGCCCGTTCGATCCGGCGCGCGACCGCACCTTTGAACTGGCCCTGCGCGCCTTCGTCACCGAACAGACCGGCTTTCCGCTCGGCTTTGTCGAGCAGCTCTACACCTTCGGCGACGCCGGTCGCGCCTCGCCCCGCGCCACCCCGGGGCCGGAACGCGCGCGCGAAGTCTCTGTCGGCTATCTGGCCCTGACCGCCGAGGCGCCCGACGCTCCCGGCTTCGCCTCGGGCCGGGACGCCGCCTGGACGCCCGTTTTCGACATCTTCCCCTGGGAGGACTGGCGCCAGGGCCGCCCCGCCGTCCTGGCCAGCCTGCGCTCGGACCTGGCCGACTGGGCAGGCGATGATCCCGCCCGACGCGGCCGCGCCGAGTCCCTGTTCGCCCTCTCGCCCGACGCGCGCTGGAACGAAGAGCGCGTGCTGGAACGCTATGAGCTCCTCTATGAGGCGGGCCTGGTCGCCGAATCCGCCCGCGATCATGACCGGCCGATCCCGGCGCCGCTGGGCGACCTGTCCATGACCTCGGACCACCGCCGCATCGTCGCCACGGGCCTTGGCCGACTGCGCTCCAAGCTGAAGTACCGCCCGGTCCTGTTCGACCTGACGCCGCCGACCTTCACCCTATCCGCTCTGCAGAACGCAGCCGAGGCTGTGGCGGGCCTGTCCCTGCACAAACAGAACTTCCGGCGCGGCGTTGAGCGCACCGGCCTGGTCCAGCCCACAGGCGTTTTCGCCAGCGACACCGGCGGCCGCCCGGCCGAACTTTTTCGCTATATCGGCCCTGAACCGTCCGGCGGCGCCCCTCTGGACTGGCCCTTCCCGGACAGCGTTGAAGCGCCAGTCGATTTTCTTCGACATACGGCTTGCAGCCCGGCACGGCTTTCATTAGAGAGACCGCTCGCTCAGCCCCATTAGGGACTACCGACCCGCGGAGAGGTGGCAGAGTGGTTGAATGTACCGCACTCGAAATGCGGCGTACGTGGAAGCGTACCGGGGGTTCGAATCCCCCCTCTCCGCCACACACTTGTTTCCTGAAATTCCAGCTTGCTCACCGAAAGCCCGGTAGCGCAAGGATTCCAGCCCCGGCCCCGTCGCCGCTTGGGTTTGGCGCGCGCGTCCGGTTTTAGGGCGGAACTTAGGGTGGCGACCGATCCTGTCACTGCCCTATGTTCTCTGTCTGTTCTGGAGCGAGCATGGCGAGAGCGATCAACAGGCTTAACGCCCGCCAGATAGGCGGCATGAATGAACCCGGTCTGTTTGCAGACGGGAATGGCCTCTACCTGCGCATCGACCAGACCGGCTCCAAGCGATGGGTGTACATCTACTATCGGGGCGCCAAGCGACGCGAGATGGGGCTTGGGTCTGCCCTGACCGTCAAGCTCTCGGAGGCCCGCGCCGAGGCGGAGAAAGCAAGGCGAGTTGCCCGCGCCGGTGGAGATCCCATTGAAGATCGACGCATAGCCAACGCCCCTGTCGTCGAACAAACCTTCTCGGCTGTGGCGTCCGACCTGCTGGATGACCTGGAGAGGGGCTGGCGGTCCCCGAAACAGCGTCCTCAATGGGAGGCGTCGCTAAATCAGCACGCGCCGTCCGTCATGAAGATGGACGTAGCCAAGGTCGATACGGAGGCGGTTCTCACCGCGCTGCGGCCGATCTGGAACAAGCACCCTGAGACTGCCTCCAGGTTGCGCGGAAGAATAGAGAGGGTGCTGGACGCGGCGACGGCGAGAGGCCTGAGAGTTGGCGAGAACCCGGCTCGATGGCGAGGCCACCTGTCAATCCTCCTGGCGAGCGCTAAACGACAGCGCGGCCACCACGCCGCCATGCACTACGGAGACGTGCCAGCGTTTCTGGAGGCGCTGCAGAAGCGATCCAGCATATCGGCATCAGCGCTGCACTTCCTGATCCTGACGGCTGCGCGATCTGGCGAGGTTCGCGGCGCCACTTGGGAAGAGATCGACGGCGACGTTTGGGTCGTGCCGGCAGAGCGCATGAAAGCTGGACGTGAACACCACGTCCCTCTTTCTGCCCCAGCTCTGAGCCTGCTGGAGGACCATGGAAAGGCACGGCTGCGGAACGGCCTGATCTTTCCCGGCCTCAAAGGCCCCCTGTCCGACATGGCGCTAGCGATGGTCGTGAGGAAAATGGGCGTCACGGACGCCACGCCGCACGGCTTTCGCTCGGCCTTCAAGGACTGGGCTGTCGACTGCACCAGTTTCGCGGACGAGATCAGTGAAGAGGCTCTAGCTCACACTGTCGGTTCCGCGGTGCGTAGGGCCTACCGCCGCGGTCAAGCCTTGGAAAAGCGCCGAGCGCTCATGGACGCCTGGAGCGACTTCTGCACCGGCAAGGCCGGCGCCGTCACCCCCTTCCAGAAACGCGCATGAGGACGAATATGGAAACGAAACCCCTTGGCCCCGATGAGGCCTTCGCTCGCGATCTGGAGAAGCTGGACCGCGACCTGGAACAGCGCGAGCGCGCGGACATCCCTGCCCCGACTGTCGATCTGGTCGCCGGGCTCGTCGCCGGCATGCGTCTGGTGGGGCGACCGCAATGAGCGAGCGGGACAAGGAGCTTGCCGCGCTGATGCTTCGCCTGACCGGCCTGGACCTGACAACCGCAGACGGCCGGGCTGGGGCCGGGTGCATCCTGCGCGAGATCGAGTCGAAGGCGCCGGGCTCCATAGCCAGGATGCAGGCGGGCCTTGCCTTGCGACGGTCAGGAGCTTCGCTTCTGGCCGAGGGGCAGCCGGACGCTTGATCAATGGCCGAACTCATCAGCCGCATGATCGAGCGCGGTGCCAAGATCCGCTGGCATTGCGACGTGTCGGTGAACCACTACGGAGATGCGGACCTGAAACGCATCGCCAAGGCTAAGGGCGGGGATTACCGCTTGGCGAACAAGCATCCGCCGTGTCGCATTCCAGGCTGCCCCGGCATCGTTACCTTCAAGGACTGCAGCAGCCAGTTCCCCGTTCCACTCGACACCATCACAGATCGAGACGATGCATGGTGGGCGCTCAGCGAGAAGCGCCGGGCGCAACTCAAGGCGCTCGGCTACCGAATGGAGCTGGGACAATGGGTGGCGCCAAAGAAAGAAGCCCCTCGCTGATCATGCGAGAGGGTTATGTGCGCGTCACCGAAGGATGGGGCGGAGCGGCGCAATCTGGCGGGCCACCGCTCCAACAGCCGCCTCTGCGGTTGATGAACGGCAACAGTCATGGAAGAGTTCCGACCATGGACATTCCGGACGAGTGGGTGGCGAAGGTGCGATCTTGGGCCGAGGAGACTCCGGAGGTCCTGTCAGTTACCGCCTACGGGTCCCGTATAACGGGCTCTCGGAGAGAAAAGCCCAACCCGGCCCCAGTTCCCGACCTAGACCTTGCCGTTCAGACTCGAGCCGACGAGTATGGGAGCGCCTGCGGACATTTTGGCTTTCTTCGCGACGGCTGGCAGGAACACCTGACAGACGCCTTGGGTGTGTCAGTTGACCTCAAACACCACGACCCTAGTGACCCTGATGACGACGCGGCGCCGTATTTGGCTTTGGGGGCTAAGATCCTCTGGCCATGATGCCAGATGGGTGCGCCGTGAACGAAAACAGCCCCGCCACCCGGTGAAGGGCAACGGGGCGGAGCGGAGCCTGAGGGCTCGACGCTGGGCGCTTCCGAGATGGGATATCCCATAACGGAATAACTTCAATGGTTTACCCCGGCCTCAAGCGAGCCCACCACGGCCGTCCTATTCGCTCGACGGCCTCCGCGTCCCGCGCCTCACACGCCCGCACGATCCCGATCACGTCCGCCGTCCGGCCGTTGGCCTTGGCCAGTTGGCCCGACTGCTCGACCCCGAACACCTGCCAGTCGCGGACTGAGGCGGCGTCCTGCGGAAAGGCGGCGGACGGAACAGGATCAGCCCACCCGGCCGGCAGAAGGTTGCTGCATCCGACAGCGGGGGTCACGATCCGGGTAGAGCCGGCACAGGCTCCTAAGGCCGTGGTCGCCAGCAGCAGCATCGTCAGGCGCATTGCGGATTGCATCGGTCGTCTCCTGTGTGGACTGGTCGATCTGTTGGTCTCGGGCGTCAGCCCAGTCGCGGATGGCGCTGGCGTCGCGCGCAGCGGCCGTGCGGCCCTCGGCTAGGGTCTTGTGCGCCTCAGCCTGCCGAGGCTCTGTCAGCTGCCCTCTGACGGTCATCGGCGACGCACATGGTCAGCAGGATCAGGGCGAGGGCGAGACAGGCGACGGCGAGCCAGCCGGTGGCGGTGATGTCGCGGAGGCGGATCATTGCGCGGCCCGCCCCGTTTCCATCTCGCGCGCGAGGCGTTCAGCCCGCCCCTTGACCTGCTTGGCCCACAGGCTGGCGCGCATCCCGGCGGCGGCTTGGGCGTAGCGGCCGGCCTCGACATGCGCCAGCGTGTTGACGAACCCCGACAAGCCCTCGCGCTGCGGCGTCTTCGGATCGTCCCAGCCCATGTTGAAGTGCATGTTCTCGATCACGCGGCGGCGGACCGGATCGAGGCGCTTCAGCCAGGGCAAGGCGGCGTGGATCACTCGGTTGTGCTCACGGGCGTCCTCGATCAGCCAAGCCTCGGCGGTGGCTTCTGTGATGACCTGGCCTTCCTGAATGCCGCGCGCTCGGCCGTACCCGATCGTCCATGGGGCGCCGGAGCCCTTGCCGGTCCTTGCGCGAGGCGAAAGCGGATCGGGATAGGCTTTGAGCCGCAGCCCTTCGTCCTTCTTCAATGCAGCGATCAGTTCTGGGTCGGGATCGCCAGGAGCGTCGTCCGCCCGAGGCAAACCCATTGCGTCAGCCAGGGCGTCGATCATCGGCACCCAGTCGGGCTTCAGCTTTCCGCCTGGCGCATGCGGGCGCACGGCGTCGAACAGGGCCTTGCGGTCCATGTCGGTCTCCAGTTCGGATTGTGGGGGTATGGGTTGCGGCCGTGCTTAACCGCCGCTACGTGAACTGCTTAGTTCGTCAGGGGGTGGAAATGATCAGGTATCTTTGGGCTGCTTTGATCGCGCTTTCAGTGGTTGCATTTGCGCCCTCTGCACTGGCTCAGTGCGTCCAAAAGGGCGGCGGCACCGTTGAGTGCAGCGGAAATTCTGCCTCCGTCACAGTGGTAGGCTCGGCGGGCAGCGATACTTTCATCATCAAAGATGGGACGACTGGAACGATAACTCTATTGTCCAACGGCGGGGTCGATGTGTTGGACTTTTCCGACTTCTCGGGACCTGTATCGGTGGACGTCACGGCGGTTAATTTTACAGCCGTAGCGCCGGGCTTGAACATCAGTTTCATTGGCTTTGCGAGCGGTCCGGGCGTCGAAATGCGGGGCGGCGCTGGAGCGGATACCCTCATCGGAGGTGCTGGAGACGACGTGCTGATTGGTGGGCCTGGCGCCGACATTCTGAATGGCAACGCCGGCACGGATAGACGAGGCGATATCTCGCTGGCTGACTGTGGCGGCGACACGTTGAGTAGCATTGAGATTGACACCTGCCCTGTCGCGCCCGTGCCGACGATGTCCGAGTGGGCGATGATCCTGCTGGGCGTGATGCTGGCTGGGGGTGCGGCCCTGACGCTTCAGCGGCGGCGGGCGGCTTAGAAGCAAAGGCGCAGCTGCTCTTGCACGATGCGGACGCTCAACGCGGTCTCCAGCTCAGGTTGTCAGGAGGACGGCTCGCTGGATGGACAGGTGAGTCGCTCCAGGTTAAAAATCACCGTTCAGCAAAGGAGACGCGAGATGCCGGGCAAGCATCGAAACCGGGTCAGCTGGGTGATGGAGTCTGTGCTAATCGCCCTGTGTCTGGCGATCTTCGGCGTGCTCTTCTGGATCGCGGTGGGTTGAACCCGCCCGGTCCGGTGCCGCAACCTTAGCCGAGACATCTGCGTTAAGACTCGCCTGACAGGGGAGGTCTGGAATGACGCAAACGTCAGTGATCGAGCGCGCTTTGGAGTTGGCCGACAGCGGCAACTTCCGCATTCCTAGCGAAGTGCGCAGGGCTCTTTTGCGGGAAGGCTACACACAGTCAGACGTTTTCGGGATCGAGGGCAAAGCGACATGGGCTCAGCTCAGGCGCAGGTGCGAAGAGGCCAGCCAGCGGGATCGGTGCCTGCTCTAGCCCGTATCAGACGCCTGGTTCCGCCCGAAGTAGAAGCCCAGGATCAGCAGCATCCCGTCCTTGAACATGGACGCCACCAGCATGACGGCGTCGGCATAGCGCTCGGCCACCATGTCGCCCAGCCAGGCGATCATCGGCAGGAACAGCAGGTTGCCGGCCAGGAAGCCGAGGGCGAGGATCGTCGTGGTGCGCGGCAGGTTGATCACCTGAGGCCACCAGCGGGGCGGTTTGCGCCTCATGCTCCGGCTCCGTTCTTGATGCTGATGCCCGCGACGAAGGCGGCGATGCCGGCCAGCAGCCACGGCGCGGTCTGACGCAGCCAATCGACCAGGGCCTTGGCGCCCTTCTGCTGATCCCGCGTCCCCTCCAGATCGTCGATGCGCTTGAAAGCGGCCGACAGGCGGTCGTTCAGGGCCTCGATCTGGCGCTCGTACTCACGCGCCTCCAGCTTGATGACCCGCTCGCGCACGTCATCGACCTTGGCGTTCATCCGCTCGACCTGACGGCCAAGGGCTGACACCGCATCGGTCAGACCGCGCATGGCATGAATTTCGGCCATGCTGACGGCCTCCGGCTTGGTGACCGGAGTGATGATCTCGTCGCCTGCGGACATGCGGGCTCCTACGCGATGGGTTTGGAGAAGAGACGAACCGGGTTCGTCAGCGCCGGGTCAGCCGCCCGGTCGCAACGCCAGCGGCGAACACCGCCAGCAGGATCAGGCCCGCGATCAGGCCGACTTCTAGGATCAGGCGGTCAAACATCGCCGGGCCAGCCGGTCGTCCAGTCGACAGAGGCCGGGTCATCCGCCGCCCGCACCTGCGACTTCAGCGCCCCGCCGTGGAACAGCATGGCCGAGGCGTGCGCCGTCATCGCCGCCAGCACCTGGAGCACCTGCGCCGCCGTGGTCTGGATGTTCCAGTTGTCCTCGGCGCGCAGGGGCAGGGTGGTATCCGGCGCGCCCGACACGATGGCCGTCAGCGCCGCGCCTTGCAGGGCCTGCCAGTTGCGCTGATCCTCGGGCCGCATCTGCAGCAGGCGCTCGCCCGCCGCGATCTGGGCGCCGCTGTCGTCCACGGCCGGGGTCGCGCCGAAGTCATAGGCGAAGTCCAGAGCCGTGCGCCGGTCACGCTCTGCGTCGATCTGTCGGCAGATGTCCTCGGCCGTCAGCGCGGGCGGCTCGGGCTCGACCCACACCGCTCCCATCTCGATCAGGCGGGCGGGGTCGCTGGGAGGATATTGAATGCCGCCGATCAGCGGCCAGCCGCTGCCGGGGTCTAGCGGAAGGGGTTCACCGTTCAGGTGCCACATCATAGGTCTCCGGTGTTGGTGTTAGGGAAGGCTCGGCCTTCGCCCCAGATAATGCGGACGCAGCCTTTACCGCCCCATCCGAAACCATCGAGAAACTCGTACCCTGCCCCTCCCCCGTAATCTAACCCATTAGGCGTTGAGCTTGCTCCTGATGCAGCCCCAGGACCTCCTCCAAAAGGGGACGTTCCGCCACCACCGCGAGAGTCATTCGCCATGTGCGATCCGTTTTCTCCCGCGCTCGTATATCCACCAGCACCACCTCCTCGGATATTACCCCAGTATTTGTCACCACCAGTCCAACCCTCACCTCCGTTAAAACCAAATCCAATATTGCTGGCTCTGTTTCGTCCTGCCGAACCAGCATGAATGATATTGGTGCTCCCTCGGACCAGTCGCGTTGCTTGTTCATTAATCACGACCTGCAAAGTCTCACCAGGAACAACTGGAATATTGTTGAAATAGCGCAGATCGCCGCCTGGCTGGCAGACAAGAGACCCACCTTCACCGGCCTCATAAGCGGAGCCGCCGACACCAATCGCAACAACGCAGATCGTTGTCACGTTAGGAGGAACAACGAAACTCGCTGTCATATCCCAAGAGGCAAACAACTGCTGACCTACAGGACTATTCATGGTCCCCGCCGCCAGTATTCCCGGATTAGGAAGAAACATCAGGCGCTCCACTTCGAGGCAGGGAACAGGATCACAGCCCCGGCGCCGCCGATCATGTAGGGAATGCGAGTCGAGGCGTTGACGCCTGCCTCGATGGTGATCCCGCCCTTTGGCATCCGGTAGGCGGAAGCAAAGGCCAAGGTCGCAGAGCCCGTGGCGTTGGACACGTTGATGAGGCCGGTCTGCCCCGGATACCCGCCCGAGGGCGGTCCTAGCGTCCCGTTCGCGTCCAGCACGATTTGCGCGTTGATGAAAGTGCTGAAGTTGATCCCGACGGCCGCGTCCGCGCGCGTAATGACGACGGTGGCCAGAGCGTCCGCCATGACCTTTGGCGAGATGATCTTGCTGTCCACGTTCCCCGCGCGAACCTCGGCCACCGTGGCGAAGGTCGGGACTGCGGGCGGGTCCGGTAGCGCATCGAACGCCGCGTCCACCTCGTCCTTGGTGTAGGTGTCCGCCGCATCGGCAGGGGTGAAGCCGAGGGCAGTCTTGACCGCCTGCTCTGTGACAGTGGCGTCGGAGCCGTCTGCGCCTGGCGCTCCGGGATCGCCCTTCGGACCCTGAGGCCCCTCCTCGCCCGGATCGCCCTTGTCCCCCTTCTCGCCCTTGCCGAACGGGATGGGGGTGGACCAGCCGGAAGAGGCCACGCGGAAGTACAGGTTGCCGTTTTCAACATCGAGGTAGGAGAAGCCGACCGGCTCAGCGCCATAGGCATCGCGGCCCGCCAGATCGCCCTGGGCGTTGACGGCGAAGGCGTCGCCGCGATCGCCCTTGTCGCCTTTCGGCCCCTGAATGCCTTGGTCGCCCTTGTCCCCCTTCGGTCCAGTGTCGCCGGTGTCTCCCTTGGGGCCGGTCTCGCCCTGAATGCCGCGCTCGCCGGTATCCCCCTTGGGGCCGATGTCGCCGTGGTCGCCCTTCAGGCCTTGCGGTCCCTGATCGCCGGTATCGCCTTTGGGACCCTGGATGCCCTGATCACCCTTGTCGCCTTTGGGGCCGGTATCGCCTTTGTCGCCCTTGGGACCGGCAGGCCCAACAAGCGAGAAGGCCGAGTCCCCCATCCCGACGCCGCCTTCGGGCCGTAGAAGTCGCCCGAGAGGCGGTCAAAATACCACGTATTGAGTTCGCCAACGCCGGGATCGGGCGGCCCGTCCATGACGACAAGGCCGTTCAGCTTGGCGAGGAACCGACTCACGCGCTCGGACAGTTCGAGGATATTCGACGCGCTGACCGTCCATTGCGAGGTGACCAGCGCCCATTCCTGCGCCGCTTGAGCCTCAGTGATGGTTCCGGCGATCATCCGGTCCACAATGTCGGTGACGGCGGCTGCCCATTGGGCGTCAGTCAGGGCCATTTATGAAGCCTCCGTAGCGTTTGGATGTGTGGGGACAGTGGTTACGAGCCTTGCGCGTAGAGACCGTGGCCTTAGAGGGGGCGCTCATAGGGGAACGACGGCGAAGATCGACCCCGTCATCTCCATCGGGCGGACGATTGAGCCCCCGTCACGCTCATGATCTGCAGGGAGAAGCCGACCGAGCCGGACGCCGGGCTCGGCATGTTCGGCAACTGGAAGCTGGCGTAATTGGCTTGCCAACTGCCATCCGGGAGCATGTCGCCGGACGACTCAATGAAGAGGTTCGATTGACCCATGACGGTCACGCCAGCGTAGACGTAGACGAGCACGCTCACGCCGGATGGGTTGTTGATCGAGCCGCCGCCGACGGTGAACTGCATGTCTCTCAACAGCGTCCCGGCCGGGAGGTTCTTGGGCGGGGCCGAGGCTGCGCTGCCGACGCCGCTCCATCCGATAACGCCGGAGCCTCCTCCGCCGCCGCCAGTCGGCACGTCCGAACCTCCGAAGCGTGGCCCGCCGACGGTGTTCATGCTGATGTAGACGTAGGCGTTGGCCTTGGTCTCACCACCAAGGGGAACCGAGTTCGAGCCAGTCCACCAGACGAGCTTCTGCGCGCCTCCAAAGGCCTTGCCGTACAGCGTTCGGGTGTTCTCGCCGGGGTCCAGGATGTACCAGACGCCTGCGATGTAGGAGGTCTGGACCCCGCTGCCGGTCGAATAGAGGTTGAAGGCGGTCGAGAGAATATCGACCGAGCCGCGCACGCCATCGTTCTCGCTGCTGATCCCGGTAATCAGGCCGCCAACCTCGGTGACGAGGCCGACCTTGGCCTTGACTTTGCCGTCTGCAGCCACCGCAGTGTTCAGCGCCAGAGCGGCCGTCGCAGAAACCCCGTTGAGGCTGGATTGGCTCGCAAACAGCAGGCTAGCTTCGGACTTGTAATCGTCGGTGTAGGACTTGGCGCTTTGCAGCGTCGAGGCGTCTCCGTTCGCCCTCTCGGCCTTAGTCGCATAGGTCAGGCTCGCCGATGTGCTGGCCGCATCCGTGTAGGATTTGGCCTCCTGCAAGGTCGTCGCCCGACCTGCATCCACCTCAGCCTTGGTGTAGACCGTAGAAATCGCCGTCGCGACCTTGCCGTCCGTGTAGCTTTGGCTGGAGTTCAGGGTGGACGCCAGACCGGACGCCATTGCGGCCTTCGTGGCGTAGGTGAGTGACGCCTCGGACTTGAAGTCGTCGGTGTAGGCCTTGGCCTGGAGCACGGCGATTGCGTCGCCGCTCGCCCGCTCGGCCTTGGTCGAGAAGGTCAGGTTGGCTTCTGACTTGAAGTCGTCGGTGTAGGAGCGGGCGTCCTGAAGCGTCGAGGCCATCCCGGCGTCGGTTTCGGCCTTGGTGTAGACCGTGTTCATCGCCTGGGCGATCTTGCCGTCCGTGAACGACTTGCTTTCGTTCAGAACGCCAGTGTCTGCCGCCAGCCGCTCGGCCGCCTCGGCCTCAAGAGACTGTTGCTCGTTGAGGATCGTCTCTAGCGTCAGTTCAGCCTGACGCCGGGCCGTTTCGGTGTCTTCCTGCGCCTCGCCGACCTTGCCGAGGACCTCTTGCACGACCTTCTCGGCCGCATCCGGCGCCAGCCCGCCCGCGATCAGGTCGCCGGCCACGATCCCGCATTTGATGTCAGGATCGCTCTTGGCGCCGTTCTTCGCGACGTACTGGAGCGAGACGCAATAGGTCTGGCCCGGCGTCAGCCCGGCGATCTCATACCGCCCATCAGCCCGCGGCGAGCCCTCATAGCCATCGGTCCAGGGACCCGAGGCGCTGGGGCCGTGCTTGATGATGACGGCCACGATGTCCGTCGTCTCGACCGGCGCCTCAATGACGAAAATCGGCTGCGACACGCCGCCGTCGCCCGGCGGCTTCGGCAGGACGGTCCAGTCTTCCGCAGCGGGCGGCGGGACGTACTTGGGATCGACAGCCGACAGGCTGGGCGACGGCGCAGGCTGGGCGGCCTGACCCAGCGCCCACGCGTGCTTGCCGTCGCTCTCCGAGCGCAGTTCGAGCGTCACGCTCGCCGCCTGATGGTTCGTCGTGGCGCGGCGGACGATGAACTTCTGACCGGCCAGCGCTAGCTCAGGCACGTCCACAGTGATGCAGGCGCCCGGATGGACGTGCATCAGGTGGACCTTGGACGGCAGGGTCGCCGTCAGACCCTCGCGCAGGTTGGCCAAGTCATAGGCCGCCAGTTGCCCGGCCTGCTTGGCGTTGCGGACGTGGGTGTACTCGATCTCCAGCGAGCGCGGCTCGCCCCGGTCCTCGTCGCGGTAGACGGAAGACGTGACCTCGCCGGCCGGGACGTACTGCCAGCCGTTCGCCTCCGACTTGTACCGCGGGATGATGGTGTTCTTGCGCTCGCGGCGCGGCGTCAGCGGCCGGATCTCGGCCTGCCCGATCAGGTCGTCGCGGGTGTAGGTGTAGGTCGCGACGCGCGGGGCGTTGACCAGGACGCTGATCTGCGCGCCCCGGCTGATCGGCTCGCCGCCGCCCGCCTGGAGCATGGCCAGTAGGGTCTGGAATTTGCCGTCGCCAGTCGACCACTCGCCCGAGATCGTCCAGCCGTTCGCATCGGCGATGTTGGCGCCTTCCACGAAGGCCGGGATGTCGATGGCGCTGTCCGGCGCCCCGACGCCCGCGATCCGCTTCGTGCGGTCGATGGAGCCGTCGAGGTTCAGCTTGTAGTGACCGCGCACCCACGCGAGGGCGTGGTCGTAGGGGTTCTCTGACCACCCCCAGGTGCGCCAGTCGTCACGGCGCTGGGGACCGCTGCCGCCGGGATAGGTGCTGTCGTAGCGAGGCTGCCAGACCTTCATCCAGCGGCCGATCCAACGCGGATCGGGCACGCCGTTGGTGAAGACATCCCGGTCCTCCGGGTTCTTCGCCAGCACCATCGTCCAGAAGGAGAAGGCAGTCTGCGGCGCGGCGTGCTGCGTACCCCAGCCGGTCAGGCCGGGATTGCCGTACTTCAGCCCTGTCGGTGGAAGCAGCGCCGGATCGCCGGGCAGGCCCAGCGTCGTCCGCTGCCACATGTCGGCGGCGTAGAAGCCGGTCGCCTCGTTCTGCGGGCCGCTGAAGCTGACGGTCGCCCCGTCCGCCTCGAAGCGCGGGACCTGATCGATCGGGCCGAGCGACAGCGCCACGCCCAGAGACATAGCGACGCGCTTATAGCCCCAGGTTGCCTGAAAGACCTTGTTGCCGCCTAGCGCCGTGTAGCCCATGGCGCCGCGGATCGGGGCCTTGGGGTCGGGCTTGAAGTCGAGCGATGTGCCGGACGACGGGGTGTTCGGGCGCATCAGGGCGGCCGACGCTGCCGCCAGGCCGCCGAAAACGACGGCCTTGGTCGCGAAGTTCGCCACGGCGAGCTGGGCGCTGAAGGACAGGCCCGGCAGTGCTGCGCCAGCGGCCGCCACCATAGCCGTGTTCACGACCGTGACTGCCGAGGTCCAGGCGGTAACGGCCCATGCAGCAGCAGCGCCAGCCAGTTGAGGCATTACACGACCCTCCAGGCGGCCACGTACTCAGAGATGACGACTTCGCCGCAGACGCCGTTCAGGAAGGCCAAGGCGTTTTCGCGATGCAGACGGATCGCCATGGCGTCGCCCATGCCGTCCTCGGATGGCCCGCAGAGCACATCGCCCGTCCGCGCTTCAGCCGGGGCAATGCGCGGGAAATGCTTGTCCATGATCTCGGCGAGCGAAGAGACGCCCATGGCTTTCAGCGCTCGGCGGGCGCCCACCGGCGTGGAATACGATCCCGCTTTCAGCAGCGAGGCCTTGAAGCCCAACTGCTTCAGGTGGAAGGCCACCATGCGGGCGCAGTCCGTCTTTCCCAGGACCAAAAGCTGTCCATGGAACCGGCCGAAGGTGGCTTCAGTCGCAGCCACGCGCACTTCCAGTTCTGTCATTTGACAGCCTGATCGAAACCAGAGCCCGGCCCGCCGCCGATAGAGCCGTTGCCGCCGCCGTATGACCCGCCCGAACCGGACGAAGGGCCGTTGTAACCCCAGAACAGCTTCTTGCTCGCGTTGGTGACGTGCTGGAACGCGCGGGCGTTGGAGCCGTAGAGGTGGGTCCAGAAGGCGTCGTTCCAGCGGTGGCCCTCGTTATCGTCGAATAGCCGCTCCCAGATCGACGACACCTCAAACCAGATGACCGTCGTCTCTTCGCTCGCGTCGATATCCGCCGTGTCCAGTTCCCCCGCGAAGACCAATTCCGGCTCTCCGATCAGGTGGCCGGTGATCTGGTCGATCGCACCGAACCACAGGGAAACGGGCGAGCCCTGAGCGGTCGGGTGCACGAGCTTCGCCATCGCCGCTTCAGATTCCGGCAGCAGCACCATGCGCATCTTCGGAGCCTCGACGCCGATCTGCTCGCTGGTGTCCTCCACGGCGCTGAGCGTGCCGTAGATCGGGTCCTTGCTGTTGAAGGTGTGGCCGTTGAAGACGACCTGCCCCACCCCATCGATGATCCGGATGGTGTGGTCCGGGAGTTCGATCTGGAGCAGCAGGCACACCAAAGGAGCCGCGCTTTTCAGCGCAGCTTCCAGAGCCGCATTCATGGCCATGGGTTACTCTCGTTCGGTGATGGTGAAGCTCAGGCCCACGGTGCGGGCCACATCGACGGTCCAGGTGGTTTCCCGGCCGCTGAGAAAGCCCTCGACCTTAGGCTGAGCGAACTCGGCCACGGTGTTGTCGGCAGGCGAACGGCGAAGCATCGGGTTGATTTTCAGACCGGCCATCGCGCCCGATGGGGCCGTCTTGTCCTCGGCGACCTGGTGGACGTAGCGGCGCCCGCCCATGATCAGGCTGAACCACTGGCCGGCCTTGGCGGTATAGGGCGAGAAGCCGTCCAGGTTCAGCAGCGAGCCGAGTTGGCCGGCGCCATTGACCAACGGATTGCCGGGATTGCCCGTCGCGAAGCCGGGCTGCGGTAGGTTCAGCAGCACCGTGTCGGCCTCAGCGCTCGACAGGGCCGCGACCCAAGCCATCGCGTCCACGTACATCATCGGCGGAAGCTCGACCTCGAAGGCCCACTTGGAGCCGAGACGACGAACCCGGCTGACGCTGCCGCCGAAAGTCGGCTCCTGATCAAGGCGCTTGGACAGCATGCGGGGCGTAATGCCCCTGGGCGCAGGGCTGAGAGGGAGAACAATGGCCATCAGGCGAGCCTCTGACGTGAGCGGCGCTGCTGGGACTCGACCTGATGCTGAACGACCTTCACAGCGCCCATGGCGGCTTGGGCGGCAACAGGCGCGGCGGCGTCGGAAGCCAAGGCGATGAAGCTGTCCCGCTCCGGCCTGACGATGACCTCGTGCTGGACGCGCTGGGTCGCCGCGGCACCCGAGAAGCCGGGGATGCTAAGCGACGGCAGCGACATGCCGACGAGGCCGCCGAGGGAGTAACCCTTCAGGTTCTTGTGCATGGCGTCGAGACGAGCGGCGCCGATGCGCTGCACCGCCTCTTGGCTGAAGACGTACTCGCCCTTGTGGACCAGGCCAGCGGGCTCATGTTTGCCGCCCTCGCCGGTGTAACCGCCCTCCGAGAAGCCGAAGAGAGAGCGCCCCCAGCCTAGGGCTTTCTTCAGCCAGCCGCCGCCGTCAGAGCCGCCCGAGGCAGCCGGAGCAGCGCCGCCGCCTCCGCCGAACAGGGCAGCAGCGAGAGGCTCGACAATTGACTGCCTGACCGAGATCGACAGGAGGTCGGCCAGGATTTGCTTCGCCACCGCGCCGAAAACGTCGCCAAGCGAGCGGGTGTTCATGATGGCGTCGACGAGGCCGTCGTTCAGAGCGTCCAGGCCGCGCGTCGCGACACGCTCATAGGCCTCCTGCACCTCTGCGGCGGTGCGCAGGTTCGCGTCCCGCCACGCCTCCATCGGCCCCATGTTCTGGCGGTTAACGGCGGCCGTTTGAGCGGTCTGGTAGTTCCCCAGCGCATCTCGGCGCGCCTGCTTGTCAGCGTCGGACAAACCCGGCGTGCGAGCGAGGTCGCGCTCCAGGTCTTCCTTGCCCGCTGCTGGGCCATAGCCAGCAGTCGTAGCTCGATCTCCCGGCGCTCCTTGGCCGTGCGAGCGGCGCCAGACTGGAGAGACAGCAGGTCGGCCGTGAGGTCGGAGAGCATGCGCTCCTGCGCCAGTCGCTCGTCGGCCAGATCGCGGGCCAGAATGTCAGCAGCGACCCGATCTTCCAGCGTCGCCGTCTGGTCGTTGATCAGCTTGAGCTGTTCGTATTCCTTCGCCGTGATGTCCTTGCGGGCGAGGCGGCTCTCAAGCTGCTTCTGCTCCGCCTCCCGTTCCAGCTTCACCTGGGCCTGCTCGATGTCGAAGCGTTCCTGAACCGTCAGGGCCTCGCGGTCGAAGATGCCTAGAGCGCGCTGGCGGGCGCGGAAGATCTCCTGTTCCACACGCTCGGCGCGGCGGGCTTCGCGCTCGGTCTCGCGCTGGCCGGTGTTGCTGGAGCGTCCGGGCGGCAGTTGAAGGGAAGTGCCGCCCGGTCGGTCCTGGCGCTGCGGCGCCTGGTTCGTGGCCGCGCGGCTCGCCATCTCAGCATCGATTGCCGCGATCCGGCGCTGCGCAGCGTCGAACTGCTCGCCGGCATCGGTGTAGGACGCCTTGCCCCTTCGTTCGAACAGGCCCCAGCTATCGTTCGACGCCGATGGAAGGCGGGGGACGCTGCCGCCGAATGGGCGCGCCCCAGCAGCGACAGCCGCTCGGCCCGAGACATTCGAATAGTTCTCGCCCTCGATGCGTCGGGCGACCACAACTTGGCCGCTAAGAGGACGCGTACCGAACTGTCCCGCGATTGCATCGCGCTCGGCTACCAGCTTGGCCCTCTCGGACTGTAGGCCGCGCCCGGTGCGCTCATCCAGCCGCCGCCACTGATCGAGCGCAGCGTTCAGGTCCTGGGCCAGCTTTGCCACCAGTTCGATGGCTTTGATTATCGCGGGCGCCAGGTCGATGAATGCGGTCTTGAGCTGAACATCGATGACCCGGCTCAGGGTTTCGAACTGCTGCTGCGCCTCGGCCCCTCGCTTGACGACGTCAGCATCCATCACCGCGCCAAGCAGCCGCGCTTCGTCCCGCAGGCTCGCAATCTCATCCGCTCCACTTCGCACAGCCACAACGAGCGGTTCGAGACCGAGGCGATCAGCGATAGCAGCGCGATCGCTCTCCGATTTCAGGTTGCTGATGCGGTCGATCACCGCGTCGAGGGCCTCCTCAGTCGACTTGAACGACTTGAGCTGCTCGGGGCTAAAGCCGAGCGCCCCAAAATCCTTGACCGCCTGCTTGTTCAGTTGGGAGCCAGCAAGGGCCAGCTTCTCCGCGAACGAGCTTAAGGCTTGGTCGGCCGCCTTGGCGTCTTCGCCCGATTTGACGGCGACGTAGCGCCACTCCTGCAGAGCGTCAGTTGAGACGCCAATGCGGGTCGCCGTGTCTGCGATCTCCCCGGCCGCCTGCATAGCCGCACGACCCATGTCCCACATGGTCTTTGTGACCATCACCGCGCCGCCGATCAGCGCTCCGATGGCTGCACCGGTTAGCAGCGCGCTCTTGTCGATCTTCCCGAGGCCCTCGGCCGTGCTTTCGGCAGAGGGCTTAACGCCATCGAGCGCGTCTTTCAGCTTTCCAGCATCCCCGGCGGCCTCCTTGAGGCCCGGCGTAATCGGCACTGCCGTCGTGGGTGCGGATTGAGAAGGTCGACCGCCCGCCCCGTCCATTTTTGGCACCCAGGACTGCGCGCCATTGATCGGGTTGGTCACCAACCGATGAGTCGCCTCAGTTGGGACCGAAGGTGTTGGCAGCTTTACCTTCTGAACCTCTCGCGCCTTCTGGGCGACGCTCTCGAGGTCGGCTTTGGCTTTCCGGGTGCCGCGACCGATCGACTCCGCGATCTCAGCGCCCGCCTTCTTCATGGAGTCGCGGATAGCGGTGCCCGCTTCGATGCCGGCCTGCTTGGGCTCCTTAAGCGCCTCGGCAGCCTTCTTCGAACCCTTGGCCGTACCGGTACCGACGATGCCTTCAAGCTCCGCCTCGGTGCGCTTGGCGGCCTCGGCTACCTCACGGCGCGCCGCCTCCATGTCGCCTTGGATTTTGGACCGGGTCGCCCGCAGCTCGAACTCGGCCGAGCCGACGACATTGCCTTCAGCCATGGAGCCTCCAAAGAAAAGGCCCGCCGGAGCGAGCCTTGTTCGAATTGTTCAGGGGGACGGAGAGGAAAACGGGGTCAAGTTTTGGACTCGCGCTTAATAAGATCCGTCACCGACTTTCGCTGCAGAGCGAACGCTCCGGCCACCAAGAAGCAAACAACGCCGGCGATGAAGGCACCTTTCTGAACAAGGTTGGCCACCCTAAGCGCAGACGCATCTGCGGCATCGCCGATATAAATATCTTTAAATACGTCTAAAGACAAACCCAGAGCAAGACTTCCAAGACTAGAGAACAGCGTTACGAAGATCGCCGCTTGGCCAAGTTGCCTAAGCTCCATTTCTGTTACCGCATAGCAGCGCATTTCCCGCTCCGAATAAACCGGCCGCACAGAGCCCCGCCAACGCCGGCGTCGCCACGTTCAAAAGCATCAGCCATCGGAAGCCTCCGCGTTCACGGAGAGAACATCAATGCCGAGGATGCGAGCGACGTATTGCTCCAGGGAACCGCACTTCTGACAATATACGCCGACGGTTGGCAAACGAGTGTGCGCGCCTAGCGGCGAGAGCGTGTCCGAGCGATTTCCGAGTAGTGACGGATGGATGTAGTATTTTTCGTGCCCACAACTGGCGCACGGCTTTCTTCGACCGCCCCAGAGCTCGTGGAGCTTAAGGGCTATCGTCTGAAATTCTGCATCAGTAAGTGCGCCGTCGATGTTTGGCATGGCTATCCCCTCAGTTGAGGAAGCCTTGCCGAAACGACGTTACGGAGTCGAGTCCGGTACTTCTACGACCTCAGCCACCTTAGACATTGCCACCTCCCGCGCCATGGTCATCTCCTAGAGGCCGTTGCCGGTGCGGCCGTTAGCCTTGTAGGCTGCAGGCGCCGGCGGAGGGAATCATGATCGGGATGCTTCAGATCATCATCATCATGGGGTGCATCTACCTCGTGATGAAAGCCATTGCGATCACGCAGGTTGGCCTTGCGGTCCCGCCCGAGAACCGCCGCAAGGCGAACTTTTACACCCTCGCGGCGGCGGTGATCGGACTGGCGGGCGCAGCCTTCTGCTTCTGGCTGATGCTCCAGCAATCGGCTGCTGTTGAGCCGCCATATTGGGGCGGTTAACCCCCTCGACCTGCAGGCCCCAGTCTTCGGCCATCCGGTGGAACTTGGCGAGCGCTTCTGCCTCGGCAAGCTTAGGATCAGCAGGGTCGAGCATCTGCTGAATGTAGCCCTGAGGCCCAGACAGTCGCTCTTCCCGCGCGAACCGCTCGGCGAACCAGCCTGTCAGTAGAAAAGCCTCAAGTTTGGCGCGCTGGGCCGCCTTAATGCGCGTGACCGCTTGATAAGGCGTCGAGCGCCAGAACTCCGCTTCGTCTAGCCCTGCCTGGATCGTGGCGACCTGAACGGCTTCCACCACGTCCGGCGGCTCTTCCGAGGGTTTTCGGGGCCGTCCTCGGCAGGCCTCCTTGTGGGGCCAAATCGGGCGAGGAGCCACGCCTCCTCCAGAGCCTTGAATGCGACCTCGAAGCCCACGACCGGCTGTTCCTCCGACAAGACGTCGGATGGCTGGATTTCTCCGCCGGAGACCAGAACCAGCATGTCTGCCATAGCTGCCTGACAGCCCGGCTCCCCTTCACCATCTTGGCGAAAGAGTCGACAATCCACGCTCGGCCCATGGCGTCGATGCGCGCCCAGGTGAAGCGGAGCGGAACCGCCCGCCCATCCGGCAAGGGCAGGCGGACGATCCCGAGGCGTTCATCGGTCGGCTGCATCAGGCGCCCTGATTATCGCGAACCGGCGCGGCCATCGGCTCCAGCGTGCCCGAATAGGTGACCTTACCGTCGACGGGAGCGGACAGGGTCAGGTTCGGAACGGCGTTGAAGCTGATCTGCTTTGCCTGGGCGCCCGAACCGAACGTGATGCGATACGGCTCCGGCGTGTTGGACGCCATCGCGGCGAACATCGCTTCCTGTTGAACGTCGCCCTGCTCGTAGTGCATCGAGAAGGTGTACGGCGACGGCTCGCGCGGGCCAGAGATGTACTCGCGCGTGCCGGCCGGCGTGTCGAAGTCAGTGGCGTCGATCTTGTTGGGCGTGAACCCGCCGCCGTCGACGCCGAAGACGCCGCGGACAGTGTCATACGTCGGGGTCTCGCCAGTGCCCCGCAGCAGCTTCATGAAACCTTGGGCCAAAACAGCCATGGCGCTCTCCTATGTTGCAGGCATGGAAAAGGCCGCGCACAGCCTGCCCTGGGCGCGTTGGGGATGACCGGCTGGGCCGGGGTTCAGGTGTTGACGAGATCCAGTCGGATCGTGACGCGGCGGCCGGTGTAGGCCTCGTCCGTCGTCGGGGATTGGACCGGGCCGGTGACGCGGGCCACGTCGCACTTGCCGCCGGTGACGACGAGGTCGCCGGGGCGGTTATGGAAGAGGTCGCGGACCTGGCGCATCAGGGCGTCCAGTTGGGCCGCTGATCCGGTCCAGCGCTGATAGCCGCGCACGTCCTGCACGATCAGGCGGCCGGTCTCGCTGAAGGTTTCCATTGCCACGTCAGAGGTCGGCACGGCGATGATGAGGAACGGCTTGGAGGGCTTCGGCTCCTGGCCGAGGAAGTCGTCGGGCGCTGCCTCGTTGAAGATGGCCGGTGCGTTGTTCCAGGTGGCCAGCGACGGGGCGACGGCGGCGAGGCGGGCGAAGATCGTGGCGGTGCTATTCATCGTTCAGCACGATCTTGAAACGACCTTCGACGCGCTGGATGGCGGCCTGACGGGTTTCGGGGTCGACGTAGAATTTGCCCAAGCTGTTGCGCTTGAAACTGACAAGCCAGCCCTCGGTGGCACTACATTCGCGGACATCCAGAACTTCCTGGCCGGTGTCGAGGTCGAATACCTTGATCTTGCGCCACGGGAAGGGCGACGGAGCGACGCCTGCGAGCGCGTAGGCCAGTTCGGTCATTCCTTGGCTCCCTCGATGAAAGCCTGCCGCAGGTCGTCGGCATGGTCTGTCGCCAGCAGGCCAAGGAACGGACGCGGCGCCATGCGCTCGGTGCCGACTTCCAGGGCGTGGGCATAATCGACGTTCGCCACCACTCGGCCGACGATGTCGTCGCCATCCCGGCGGGCCTGCGTATCGGCTTGGGTCGCGTTGCGCAGGCGGCCGGTATCGACGGCCGGCGGCTCGCCCGGAGCGGAAGCCTGATGCTTCCCGTAGATGCGGCCGGAGCCGGGGCGCGACAGGTTGGCCTTGGTGATCGCCTCGCCGGCCAGAGCCGCGCGCTGGATGCCTTTCACCGCCTTCTCTTCGGCTATGCGCTCCAGTGCGGCGAGGTTGATCGTGACGGTGGCCATCAGCGCCCCTGAACCTCCCAGGTCGCCTTGGCTGGGTCGCGGGTCAGGGCGACGATCTGCCAGTCCCGCCCTTCTGCGTTGATGGTGTGCCCGACGGCCGGAGCCACGCTCAGACTGGCCGCCAGGATGATGATCTTTCGGTCGTGGGCCGGAATGCCCGCCGTCGCCCGCCGCATATCGCTGTAGTCATCGACCAGCGCCTTGCAGGGGTGTGAGGTCGGGGTTCCCGGTATCCAGCCGCCCTGCCCGTCCGAGGTCGGCTCGCCCGGCACCTTCAGCACGCCGTCGCGGAACACGTCGTCCAGCGCTTCGGCGATCACGTCGGGAAGGTCGTCGAGGATGCTCATGACTTGGCCAGCCGCACGTTCACGCCGGAGCCGATCGGATAGGCGCCCGCATAGCGCAGAAGACCCGCCACGAGCGCCAGCCGCGCCGCGCTACGACTTTCCGCAGATGACGTTTCATATTCCACGGCGACAGACCCAGCCTCCACCGACTTGCGGGCCGCCTGGGCCGCCTTGTCGCCGCCGATCAGGGGCGAGGTCAGAGACAGCCGGGCGGCCTCGACGACGGCCTCGCTGATCTGCTCCTCGACCGCAATGTTGGCCTTAGCCGGGGGCCGGTAGGAGGCCCGCACGTAGGTCGATGCGTCGAGAATGGCGCCGCTCTTCTGCTCAGGCGTCAGGGCGGCCCAATCGGACCAGCCCCGAGCCTGGGCGTAGGCGTCAGCCTGATCGACCGTAGCGAGCGGACCCGAAGGCCATCTCACCACGCCATTCTCGACGATCAGCATCAGGCGTCGCCGTTCTTAGGCTTCGACGGGCCTTCGCCGGCCGTCTTGGAAACAGCCTTGGGAGCGCTGCCGCCGACCTTGCCGTCGCCGTCAGGATCGAACTTCGACACCTGCTCGCGCAGCTGGCGGATCTCTTCGTCCTTGGAGGCGACGGAGCGGCGCAGGTCAGCGTTCTCGTCGTTGGCCTTCTGCAGGTCGCTGTTCGCTACCTTCGACGGCTCCCCGGCTTCGGCATCGGACTGGAAGATTTCGGTGGCCTCGCGCTTGGCCTCCTTCTTCTCCAGAGCCGAACGCTTCTGCGCGGCGGTCTCTTCCTCGGCGGTGTCCGGCTCATGCGGGCCAGTGGGGGCGCCGACGATGGCGAGGGCTTCTTCGCGCGCGAGACCATCCTTCAGGATCGGACCCTCGGGACCGCGCTTCACCGCCCAGGTGCCGTTGCCGTTGTTGTGCGCAGTGAGCGCGATCTGACCGTCCAGCGGAGCGCTGATCGGGACGTTCTTGTCGGTGTCGGCCATCGGCCGTCTCCTTCCATGAAAAAGGCCGCGCGAGGCGGCCGTCAGGTTCAGGTTGCGAAGTCGATCAGCCGTTGGTCTGGATGAACGCCAGCGGGATGTTCTTGCGGTCGAACACGCGGTTCCAGTTCGACGCCGTGGCCAGAGCCGAATAGCTCGGGGTGGCGTTGCTGCTGATCTGCGTGCCGGCGACAGCGAAGCCAGTCGGGTGGATGACTTCGTGGCGACGGTTCCACAGCGTTTCCACGCCTTCACCGTTACCCTCGGCCTCTTCACGCGAGACGGCGTTCGGGGTCTTCGGCGTGCCCAGGCCCGACCGGAAGGCCGCGTCCCCGAACAGGATTGAGGTGTAGGTCTTCCGGTTCGTGCCCTGAACCACAGGCATGTCGTCGTCGATGATGACGCGCTTGCCTTGGAAGGACTCGTACAGGAGGCGGCCGGTTTCCGGGTCGTAGTTCTCGACCAGGGCGCCGATCTTCTGCATGCGGGCGTGGATGACGGAGTGAACCGCGATGGCGCGCAGCGAGCCCTTGGCGTCGCCCATCGTCTGGGCAGCGTCGATCAACACGTCCGAGCCGAACAGTTCACCGTCGACCGCGTCTCCGCTGGCGTCGGTGGCGACGTTTTTCACCATGTCGCCGCCGTCGTTGGCGATGTTGTCGGCAAGGATGCCCTGGCAGATCTTGAGCAGGGTCGTCTGGTTCACGCCCGCCCAATAGTCCGCGATCTGGCTCGAAATGGCGTCCAGCGGGTCGCGGGCGATGAAGGCCGCCGTCAGGTCGGCCGAAGACCACCCTTGGTTTCGCATCAGCTTCCGGGCGATCTCGTTCCCGGTGCCGATCTTCTTCGGCACGGCGACGTCGGCCGGGTTGTCCGAAGACGCGTTCGGCTCATCGTTCGCCAGGCGCTTGAAGTGCGGCATGTTCACCAGGAAGCCCTGGCCCGCCATGAAGGCGGCGATGGCCGGGTCCACGACCATGACGCCAGCGGCCACGAAGGCGTTGCGGCGCGTCGATCGCTCGACGGTGTAGGTGTTGAAGTTCTCGCCGAAGACGAGATCGGAAAGCCGAGTGACGGCCATGTCGTTTCCTTTCGGTGGGATCAGACGCGGCCGTCAGAGGCGCGCGCTTCAGGGAGCGCCGAGGGTTAAGCCGCCTCGGCTTCGGCCATCAGGCGCTTCGCCAGGTCCGGTTTGTCCCGGGCGATGCGGTCCTGTTCGGTGAGGGAGAAGGACGGGCCTTGCTTCCAGGGGTTGGGGCCGGAGTGGGCGCCCTTGCCGCCGCCGGGGGCGCCGCCGCCGCTGTTGCCGGCCAGCACGAAGGGCTTGCCCTCGTCGCCCTCAGCCCAGAGCTTGATGGCTTCGGCCAGCGGGAGGCCGCCCTTGTAGGCAACGGGCTCGCCGTCATCGTCCTTGAGGCTCGACGCCTTCGCGCAGAAGGGCGGCGGCGGCGCGCTTCAGTTCGGGCTTCACGCGGGCTTCGTCCAAGGCGGCGGACAGGCCGTTGTCGATGACCAGCTTCTCGACCTGGCGCTCGGCTTTCTCAGCGCGGTCGGTGGCGGCTTTCAGCTCGCGGCCGTGCTTGGTCTCCAGTTGGGTGCGGACGGCTTCGACGTCGCCGCTGGCCTTGGCCTTGTCCGCCTCGGCCTGTTCCTTCTCGGCCTCGATGGCGTCCAGACGCTCTTTCATCTCCCTCAGGGCGTCGCGGTCCGCCTTCGCGTCCTTCTTCAGGCGCTCATGGGCCGAGGCCAGCGCTGCATGGGCGGCGGGATCGATGGGTTTCGGCTCGCCTTCCTCGTCCGCGCCGGGGTCAGCAGGTGGGTGATCGTCAGGCCCGCGCAGATAGCGGCCCATGGCGCGCTCGCGCGGCGTCATGCGGCCAATGACAGGCAGCACGGAGCCGCCGCCCAGAAGGCGGTTCTTGGTGGTGTTCATGGTGGGTAGTTCCTCCCGCTCAGCGGACAGAGGGGGCGCTGCTCAGCTCACGCCCTGGTGGATGCCCCGGCTCTGCTCGGGACATGAAAAAGGCCCCCGAAATGGGAGCCTGATGCCGTTCTGCATGGTGCCACGAACCTACGTGACGATGACATGCTCGCCGCGCGCCAGACAGGTCGCACAGACGATCTGCTTCTGACCGCCGGTCGGCTTTCCGCTCTTCCAGACCATGCCGAGCTTCACCTCGATCATCGCGAGGCCAGTGCAGCGAGGGCAGCGGACAATCGGCGTGACAGGAACCGACGACTTCATGCGCTTCAGCGGACCCTCCGGCTCCGGCGTCCCGTCGATGACCTTAAAGGGCGTGCTCACCCCCAAACTATAGGCCCTCGAACGCCGCGGCGTCACGCTTCTTCAGTTCCTCCAGCGTGAGCACCCTGCCCTTGCTGTCGACGAACCGGTCCAGCGTCAGCTTCCTCGAGCGGAACAGCTGAGCCTTACGGACGCCCAGCACCTCGTTCTGACCCTCAACGGGCTGGCGCATCAACCATTCCGAATAGGATGGCGCCTCAATGGTTGGCAGGCCCTTGATGACCGGCGCCGTCGTCGATCGGCAGTTCACGTGCCGAGGCGGCCAGGGAAAGCTCTCGAGCGGGTGGACCGAGTTGTGCAGCGCGCCGCAGGTGATGGTCGTCCGCGCATCTAGCGTGGCGATGAAGCGGACCTGATCAACGCCGAGCGCCGAGTAGGTCTCCTTCGATGCGACGGCGGCGGTGTGCGTCAGCGCCGTGCGGACCATGGCTTCGGCTCCGCGCCGGCTGATCTCAAGCACCCCGTCCTTGTATTGGAGCGCCCTCGTCCCTCTGATCTCGCGGACCAACGCCGTGACTGACCTGCCTTCGACAAACCCCTGCCTCAGCGTCTCCCTGACGCGCTTGGCGGCGCCCGCTTCTGCTTCGTCCAGCCATCCCCGGAGATAGCGGCCTTGGAAGGGTCTGGCGTTCACGGCCGCCACGACCTGGGCCGTTGTCGGTGCGTTCGTGACCGTGGCAAGGCCGACCGACCGCTGCCCAAAGTGGACCATTCGCTCCGTGAACAGCCGCTCGGCGTCCGCCAAGGCCGCCACATCCTCATTGAGCCGACCGCGCAGCACGGTCCATCCGTCAGACTGGAGCGCTCTGACCTCTTCCAGCAGCCGCTCCAACTGAACCGGATCGCGGCCTTCGTTGTCGGCCCGAAGGATGCGCTCGACCAGCCGTGCGTCGGTGCGGTTCAGCAGCGCGAGGACCTTGCGGACAGTCGCCGTCGAATAGCGGGACAGGGCGATCCGGTGCTTTACAGCCTCGTCGATAAGGCGCTCGGCTGGGGAGGCCATCAGGCGGCTTCCCGCTTAGCGCCCCGAGCCAGCATTTCGTCGGGTGCCGCGGTGTCCAGCCATGCCTGATAGAGCCCCTGGAAGATGGCCTGCATGGAGTAGGCCTCGAACTCGATAGACGGGTCCTTCTCGCCCATGACCTTGCGCACCTCCTGCCAGATGTGCGTCGCCTCGTGGCAAAGCAGGCCGGCGACCTCGACGCGGGTCCGGCCTTCAGCGTGCTGGGCCTTGCCGAGCGTCACGATGATGCAGACCTTGCCGTCCTTCTGAGTGAAGGTCGTGGCGCAGCCGTCGTTGGCTGGATACGGCTCCTTGCAGCCCATCTTCCGCATCTCGCGGCTCCAGGCCTTCCGTGAAGGGCAGAAGCCGAAATAGACCGGCTGCCAGCCCCGATCACACCAGATGACAGCAGCATCGCGGGCCAGGGCCTTCGTCATGCCGCGTCGTCCTTCACGGTGCCGAGCCCTTCGCCTTCGGCGTCCAGTTCTTCGCGGTGATCCTCGAAGCTCTTAGCCGGGTCCACGATCTCGGCCCTCTGCAGGTTCTCGAACAGGTCTTCCAGCGTGATGGCGCCCGACTGCCAGGCGGCAAGGAGAGCGGTCAGTTCCTGCGCCGATAGGCCGGCCGGGTTCAGATCGGTGTTGAGCCAGTACTGGATGCCCTCGCTCGACACACCAGCCCAATCCGCCATGAAGGTCAGCGCCTTCGTCAGGCAGTCCGACAGCGCATTGGCGATGCCGGAAACGACGGACGTTTCCCCTGCCCGCTCGATCCGCGCCGTCTCAGCCGCGATGGCCGCTCGTCCGGTTTCCAGCAGCATCCGGGCGCCCATGAGGGCCGCGTCTTTCCGCTTTGCCTCCAGCGCCAGGCGCAGCTCCGACAAGCCCGAGCCGGTGAACTCCATGAACTTGGCGTCGCCCTCGGCGGATACTGCAATCCCCTCGGAGGAGCCCAGGCGGACCGTCTCGCCCTCTCCGATGTTCAGGCCCTTGAATACGGGGGTCGGGTTGGCCGTCCACAGCAGCGCCCATTCCAGCGCTGCCGAGTTGTTCAGGTGCGCGACGCTGATGTCGGCAATGTCGTCCAGCGGCGGGCGGGCCGGATTGGGTTCGCCGTCCCGCGGGTTCGAGAAGAAGGCCGGTATGACGTTCAGGCGGGCGTTCTGGCGCTTGGGCTCGACGGTATCGCCGAACTGCACCCACTGGCTGTCCAACTGGCGGAAGATGCGCTGGCGGTAGAAGCCGGCGTCATCCAGATCCAGCACGCGGACCTGGGCGACCTGCTTCAGCTTGAACTCGTCCGCCGCGTCCTTCTCCTCGACGATCTCCGCGACACGGATGTGCGAGAGCTTCAGCGCCGCTCCGACCTTCTGCACGCGGGCCGCAAGGATCGCCGTGGCGTCGTAGAGCTTCAGTGTCGGCCTAACACCCTCGGCCTCGGCGTCAGCTTTGGTCGCCCCTGCCGGAGCGTCAGGATAGTCGACCAGCACCATCACAGCGCCGGTCGACAGGATGCCGTCAAAGCCCTGCTCGGCGAAGCGGTCGATGTCCTGGCCGGAGCCGGTCACGTCGCCGAGATAGGTGTCCAACGCAGTCAGGTTCGAGCGCGTCGGGGTCTTGCCGAAGACCAGCCCGCTGAAAGCCTCAGCCGTCCGCGCCGTCACCGGCAGATAGTAGGCCCCTTCGCGGAACCGCTGCGCCGTGGCCTCGTCGTGCCCCGGCAACGCTCGGATATAGCCCAGCGCATCCTCACGGCCGCTCAGCAGGTCGTGGACCTTCTTCCGGGCGTCTGCATGGACCGCCCAAGCCGGATCGCGTGCGTTCACCGCCATCAGAAGCTGACCTTCACCTTGCGGGCGGGACGAGAGCCGAGCGCCAGCTCGTTAAAGGCGTCGGCTGCGGCGTCGACCTGGTCGTCGTGAGCCGCTGACGGGAAGGTGCAGAGTTCATCGAGGAACGGCTCAATCCAGGCGTCGCGCATGGGGTCCCCGTCGTGAGGATGAAGACGTTTCCGGCCTCGGCCTGGGTGGCCAGGGCTGTGGCTCGGGTGAGCTTGGAGCCCGTGGGCTGTTCGTACCGGACGGTGTAGCCGGGCAGCTTCTTCACCAGCGTCTGGACGTAGCCCTTGCCGGCCGCGCCGGGATCTTGGGGAGGCGGACCGTGACCTCTGTCGTGTCGGCCGCCGCCGTCAGCTTCAGCTGGGCCTCAAACTGCGCCGGGCTCCACTGCCCGACCTTGGCGTCGGTGAAGTAGTAGGTGGCCTCTTCGCCATATCCGACCTGCGTACAGCGGACGCCGGCGCTGGGGTCGCCTCCGCCTTCAGTGGCACCCACGTCCCAGGCGCGGACGGTGCGCTTGGGCCCGGCCGGCATGACCGAGACCGGCTTGAACCACTCCCGCCGGAAAATGCCGCCCTCCCGAGGAGACGGGCGCTGCTGATACTGACCGGCCCAGGCGTAGGAACCCTTCGCCTTCTTAAGCTTGGCGACCTCGGCGGCGGGGAAGCGCTCGGGGAAGAGAAGCTCGCCCTCGTCTGTCCGCGGGTCCTCGAAGAACAGTTCGCCATCGACGTAGGTCCGACAGGCGCCGCCCGTCACCTTCCCGTCTTCGCCGATCCGCTCGGCCTCGAACTCCATCGGCAGGTTCAGGTGGACGAAGCCGATATCCAGTTCCAGGGCCACAGCCGCCACGTCCTTGGCGTGGAGCCGCTGCATGATGATGACGATGGCCGACGTGGTGACGTCGTTCAGACGGTCGGAGATGCCTTCGCGGAAGATGCGCACCGCATTGGCCCGCTCGGTGTCCGACTCGGCGGTCTCGGTCGAATGAGGGTCGTCGACCTTTACCCGGTCGCCCCGGCCGCCGGTCATCGAACTGAACGGCCGCGCCTCGCTGAACCCGTTCTCAGTGTTCTCGAACTTGCCCTTGGCGTTCTGGTCGGCCCGAAGCTGGATCGGCCAGAGCGCCTGATACTTGTCGCTCTCGACCAAGCGCCGGAGCTTGAGGTTATCCCGCAGGACGTTGGCCTGGCTGTAGGAGGTAGCCAGCGTCTGCAGGTCCGGCCGCGCCTTCGGGCCCCACTCCCATGCGGTCCAGAAGACCAGCAGCAGGGACTTCATCATGCCCGGCGGCACGGTCATCAACAGGAACTGGATGCGCCCTGCCGTCACCGCCTCCAGATGCTTGCACATCGCCCGGAGCGCCCAGCCCGACTTGAACGGACGCTTGGGCTCCAGGATCGACCAATGCTCCTCTATGAAGCCATGCAGGCTGTCGCAGCGGGCGCGGATCTCGCCCTGATGTTCGATCAGGCGCTTCCGGTCGGCCTCAGCCTTCCGACGCGCCCTCTCCGCCCTGATCTCCTCCAGCGTTGGCAGATCGACGAATGAAGCGCTCGATGACATCCAGCTCCTCGTCGCTCGCGCTTGTCAGGTCGAAGCTGTGTGATTGGCGGATCGGGGCGTCGGTCTTGTCGCCGCCGACGTGGGCCAGCTTGTCGCCGTAGACGTGGCGGTTCCATTTCCCGATCAGGCGAAGCCGCGTGTCGATGCGGATGCGCTTGTCGGCCGGGTCGCCCTTGCCGTCAGCGATCTCCAGGCACTCATCGGCCATGTAGTGGGTGCCGTCGACCTTGGCGCGCGTGGAAAGCGCCGAAAACTCGGGGTTCTCGGCCTCCCACTTCCTCACGGTCGAGTAGGCGGGCATCTCGTCGTCGGCGCAGATGCGCGCCAGCGGCTCGCCCATGGAGAGGCGGCGGCAGATTTCTTCAGCCACGCTCTCATTGAAGAGGGAGGGACGGGCCATCGGCGCTATCCTTGCCTTGGGAACAGCTACTTAGGCGCCACGTTGCGACGACATGAGCGATCTTGTTGCGAACATCGTAGGGTCAGCCGCTGCCGTGTGCTCGATCACCAGCTTCGCCCCACAGGGCCTTAAAATCTGGAAAGAGCGAGACGCTTCGGCCGTGAGCCTGAAGACCTACTCGCTGACCGTGACCTGCTTCGTGCTTTGGGTGATTTATGGCGTCATGACCAGCGCCTGGCCCGTCACTGTGGCCAACGCCTGCGCCTTGGTGATGGCGTCGGGTGTGCTTTTGATGAAGTGGCGCTTCAGGAATGGGGATCCAGAAGCGACTTAGATCGGGCTTTCACCTTCTCGCTGCCCTTGACTCGCTCCGCGACGCCCGACGCTTCCAGGCGGTCTGCGGCCTTGGCATCCTTGGCGTTGAAGGTGGCTCCGGCGGCGGCCGAGCCGTCAGCCAAGGAGAAGCCGACGAGGGTTTTCATGGGGACCATGGATTTCTCCGTCGCAAGAAATGCCGCTAATCCGAGAGCAAGGGCTCCAGGATGTCCGCGGTCGGGTCGGTTGGGCCGAACAGTTCATCTATGCGGCGTTCGATGCGGTACCGGTCGAAGAAGGCTGACCTCGATCGCTCAGGCGCTCTTAGCGTGGCCGTCGTGTAGAAATACAGATGCGCTCGGCCACCGGACTTCTGCTGAGCCAGCTCCATGAACTCGTCGTGCGTGAAGAGCCAAATCGAGTCGGATGACAGGTCTCCGAGGGCTACCAACTGCGCCGGACTGTCGAACCGGAGCCACCAGTCCAGCGCGAGTGCCCCCTTCCCGCCCCCAGGCTTTGGTCGGAGGTTGGTCTTAACCTGTATGGTCAGGGCCTGATGGAGCCTCGGCGAGTACGCCACGAGGTCGATACCGTCGTCGGTCGTCATCGCTGCGGAGTCGATGCCGGCCTTCAGCAAACGGTACTGGACGAGGAGGGCGCCCGCCGCGCCGATCTGTGCTGCCTTCATCCCGATAGCCTAGCGAAATCCAGCGCGGGCAATCTAGGGCAGACGGCAGGCCCGGCCGGGAACTCCCAACCCTAGGCCTGCCGCCCTCTCGCCCTTAGGGGAGGCGGATACGAAAAAGGCCCGCCGTTTCCGGTGGGCCTCGGTGATCACTTGGACTGCTTAGATCCGGCAGCGGCCTTATCGACCAGGTTCTTCACGCTCGGATTTGCAGCGTTTGTCTTGGGCGTGACCTTCTTCGGTTTGCCTTTGGATTCTTTCATGGCGCTTGGCCCTTCATGTGCCGGGGCACCCTATCAGGTGGATCCCTGGCAAATGAGGCGGCAATGTCCCGGCCACGAAAAAGGCCCCGGACACAGGGTCTGGGGCCTCTCGGCGCATTGCTGCACCATGGGTTGTGTCTGCGATTACCGTTCCGCTGTCAACCGTGGTAGCTCGTCCTTAGATGAACGATGAACTCTCAAAGTATGCCGAAGCGCTTCTTCGGGCTGATGAGCATGTCGCCGAAATCGCTAGGCGGCCCCACGGAGATCTCAGTTTCGGTAATCGGGACATGGTCCAAGGGGCCTTACAAAGCGCTTGTCATCCGCGGCGGACTGCTGTGGCGGAGCGAGGAAATTGGCCGGCTGGCCATCGCGGCCTACAGATCCAACGACCGGGCCGCAGCAGTATTGCTAACGAGAGCGTCGATGGAGAACGCTGGACTGCATTGGCGACTATCCGCCTTACTCGGTGAACGCGCGAACCTCACACGTAATCAGTTAGACGATACGCTGACGAGCATGCTGATGGGGTGGAAGGGAGACGAGGAGTTTCCTCAAGCGCTTAACGTCCTCGGCCTCATAGACCGCATTGATCGAGAGGTGCCGGGCATTCGCCACGCCTATAACTCGCTAAGCGAGATTGCCCATCCCAACTATGGCGGCGTCCATGGCCTATACGCCCGGATTGACCATGATCGGTTCGTCACCTCGTTCGGGAGAGACCTCCGCGGGAAGGAGGCGACCCATGCGGGAGCGTCCGCGCTCGCGGCCTCTCTCGGGCTCCAGCTGGTCGCTGACAAGCGAGTAACTGATCTGCTGCCCGTGTGGATTTCGGAGCTCCCCAGCCTCGATCAACCTCGAGAGCCTGACTAGTTCACTCAAGCCCATAAGCGATGGCCGCGCAGTCCAGCGAGACGCACAACGCTTCGGTCGTCCGCGCGATCACTGATCCGCTGGTCGATAAAGTGCGCAGGTTCGCCCCTTTCCCGGCCACCTCACGCAGCGCCCAGACAGCCCGCCCGACGCGCTCCACGTCCGAGGGGCCCAGTGCTCCACGGAAGGTGCGATCTTCCTCCTGGATCATCGCCTCAAGGTCGCGCACGAACTCCTCCCGCTCCCGGCGCTTCTGCGCGAAGCCTTCGCCGCCGCGGACGATGTTGCGCAGGGCCGGGTCGAGCGTCGGAGGGGTCAGGCCCTTCTCCGGGTCCAGCATCTCGTAGTCCGCCCGATAGCGCAGCCCGGCGGCGTGCTGGGTGCGCGTGATCGATCCGGCCGTCAGCAGGGTCTCCAGCCCGTCACGTGACGCTCGCGGCGCTCCCCTCGCCTTCTCATGATCCGAGACGCCGATGTCCAAACCGCGCAGGGCTTCAAGACTCCGCAGCTCCTCCAGGTTCGCCTTGGCGTCCCGCTCGAGGATGCGGGCGTCGATCTCGGCGTCCAGGGCGCGGAACATGCGCTGGCCGTCCCGCTGCTGGTCCAGGTCAGGGGACGCGACCTTGGCCTCGGCCGCCATGAACCGCAGAGCCTGGCTGTCGGTCAGTCGGACGCCCCGGATCGACACCGGCGCCGTGTTGTCGTTCGCCGCCTCGATGTTGTCGTTTGCCCCGATGGCCCTCGGCATGGAGGGCTTGGCGTAGCGCTTCCGTTGCTGGCGCTTCTTGGCGCGGTCGGCCTTGCTCATGCTGCGATCTCCGAGCGGGGGTTGTCGTTGGCGGCGTGGGGTGGCGTTTGCAGGGTCACGATCACGGTGTTCACGTTGGTTCCGCTCTCCGCGAAGGAGCCGAACGGGAGGTCGCGCATCTCACCGCCAAACCGTTCAACGGTGGCCCGAAAGTCAGAGGTTTTCCGATCGGCCCTATATTCGACCCCGGCCGCCATGATGGAAACGAGACGCCCACCGGGCTTCAGGAAGCGCATGGCGTGGGTGACGTGATCCACGTCCCGCCCGCGATCAAAGGGCGGGTTCATCAGGATGCGGTCGAACGTCCCCAGGGTTGCAGGGTCAGTTTGGAGGAAGTCGCGCTGGATCACCCGGGCATAACCGAGCGCGCGCAGATGGCCTGCATTGTCTGGCTGGATCTCAACGCAGGTCACATTGCCTCCAGCCGCGCGGGCCAAGTTTGCAAGCGCGCCCTTGCCGGCGCTCGGCTCCAGAACTGACATGCCGGGCTTCAGCCGTAGAGCCTCCAGCGCCCGCGCACCGGCGGCCATTGGCGTCTCGAAGAAGCCGAAGTTGCGGGCAGGAGTCTGCGCGACCTCGTGCTTACGATCGGCTACGTCTGGCGCTGCGCCGATAGCGGCGCCGTAGAAGTCGGCGAGGACCAGGTTGACCTTCTCGACTAGGTCGTCTCGCTTGAACCAGCAATGTACATTGCCGTTCTTGAACACGCGTATCTTGAAATACTCGCCATCGGCCTCGAAAGCCTGAGCGCCCCAGCCGCGCGGGCGAGCCGCGTCGATGGTTCCGATGATCCCGGCTGACCGCTCGGGCTGCTTCTTGCCATCGAGGACCGTGAAGACGCGCTCCACGTCGCGGAGGTCTTCGTCCTTCTTGGAGTAGTGGTTCCAGTGACCGTCGGAAAAGGCGTTGTTGAAGACGATCCGCGACCCGATCTTGAACCCGTCGTGCGAGCGGAAGCGACGGTCGAGGCGGCTGAAAGCCTGGGCCAGCCCCCGCTGGAAGATGATCTGCGCATCCCCCGCCAGCCTCTCGAAGGTCGCCAAGATGTTGTCGGACGTGGCCTCGGGCGGGTTCTCGGCTAGCTGAAGACGAAAAGCTTCCCGTTCCTGCTTGTCCATCAGCTGCTCGATACCGGTCGACATGATGAGGTGGTCCCACATCGCGCGGTCGATCTGTCGACGGCACTCCTCGAGAAACTCTTCTCGGTCCCCGCTCTTCGCGAAGCTGCGGTCGCCGTGATACCGCCCGGTGGAGAGGGAAGTCGCCAGAGCCCAGCCCTTCATGGTGGCGCGCCCATGCGCTCCGGCCGCTTCTTGCAGTGTGTCGAAGGCCTGGGCGTAGAGCTCCAGAGCGTGGTCCCGATGGGCTTCCATGTCGACGACAGTTGATCGAGCTATCAAAGCGCTCACGCCGCATCTCCTCGGGCAAACAGGTCAGTGGGATCGTTGGCGGCCGGCGGGGCGTGCCCGAACTCGGCCAGCAGGGCGGACGGCACGCGGCAGGCGGGATGGCCCGGCCTGGGCCCGGCGTCATCGGACGGCCAGTGGCCGTTGAGGCGGTACTCCCGCAGCCAGCGGCGCCAGCGGTCCGCCTCGGACGGGGTGGCCCGGCTCTGCGCGGCAGCCAGAGCCGTCTTCGGGGCGCGCTCGATCTCAGTCCGGCACCAGTTCCGCCATGCCGCAGGCCACTCGGCGTAGCGGTGATCCTTGGCGATGCACTGATCGCGGAACCTTGCGGCGAAGCGCTGGACGTCGAAGTTCGCTCCGACCTCACGGGCCTTGGCCTGTTGCTCGGCGATCAGCTCGGCAGTCGGGAAACCATCCGGCAGCGAAACCTTGGGCTTCCGACGAGCCCCGGCCTTGGGGGGTAAGGGGGATTATACTCGCGGGAGGGTGTGGGTGGTTGGGGGGTCTGGGGGAAGGAGGGAGAGGGAGGGAGGCGTCAGCTTCTGACGCGTCATTCCTGACGTCAGAACTGACGTTTTCTGACGCTTTCTGACGCTTCCGCTCTTCGTATCGTGCTTGGCGCTCGGCAGCCTTGGTCCGTTGGCGCGGGGTCTCGGCGGCTTCTGCCTGGGCTTCGGCCACGCGGAGGATTTGCTCGGCAGTCAGGCCGATGGCGACGAGCTCACGCAGGGCAGATAGGCTCAGGCTCATGCCGCGCTCCTGTCAGTGATGAGGTCGATCTCAGCCCGGTACTGCTGGGGCTCAGAGCCCTCGGAGCCGTGGCGGTTCTTGGCGATGATGACGTCCATCACCGTGCGCTTCAGGGCGACCTCGGCCTCCCAGAGCAGGTGCTCTTCGGTGCCCGCCTTCGGCTCGGCCTTCTGGAGGTAGTAGACCTCGCGGAAGGGGAAGAGGACGGCGTCGGCATCCTGCTCGATCGAGCCCGACTCCCGCAGGTCCGACAGCATCGGGCGCTTGTCGTCGCGCTGCTCGACCGAGCGGTTCAGCTGCGACAGCAGGATGATCGCGATCTTGGCTTCGCGGGCGAGCGTCTTCAGCGCCCCGGTCATCTCCGCGATGGCGGAGGCCTCGTTGCGCCCTGCCAGGGCTGGACGGCGCATCAGCTGGAGGTAGTCGATCCCGATGGCGGCCAAGTCTCCGCGGCGCTTCATGGCCCAGACAGCGCGAGACACGTCCTCGACGGACACCCCTGCCCTATCCCGCAGCCAGAGGTTCTTCGGGATCTCGCCCTTCACTGCATGGAGGGTCTGCAGGTCGAACGAGGTCAGCGGCGCCACCTTGGCGATGTCGGAGAAGCTGACGGGCTGCTCATGCGTGGCCGTCAGACGTGACAGGGCCCGGTCATTCAGCTGGTCGGTGTCCATCTCCAGCGAGAAGCCGGCGAAGAGCTTGGTCGGGTTCCGCAGGGCGGCGCCGTAGAGGACGTTGCCCAGAAGGGCCGTCTTGCCCATGCCAGGGCGCCCGGCCATGACGAGCACCGATCCCGGCATCAGGCCGCCGAGGCGCTTGTCGATCGACGACAGCCCTGTCTGCACGCCCTTCGGCTTGCCGGTGGCGACCTCCAGCTCCAGCCGATCCATCCGCGCCTGCGCGGCCTCATGGGCGTTCACGAACAGCGCATCTTCGGGCGCAGCGCCACGCTCGGCCGCTTCAAGCTCAGAGCGCGCCAAGGCCACGGCCTGATAGCCGGACAGTTCGGGATTGCGGGCCTGATGCATGGCGTCGGCCGCCATCTTGATCAGGCGACGGCGGACGGCGGTGTCAGCTACCAGGGCGGCGTAGTCCCGCGAGCGGTTGGACGGCGGGGACCTGTCGACGAGGTCGAACAGGTAGCTGAAGCCGCCGAACTCCTCGAAGGCCGGATCAGCAGTAAAGGCAGCCTGCAGCGTCGTCGGCTCGGCCAGCTTTCCGGCCGTCACAAGCCCGTCGATGGCAGCGTAGAGCCGCTGATGGAACGGCTCGCTGAAGTCCTCCGCCGTGACGACGTCATGCACCTGCCGGTGGACGTCGTTGTCGAACATCAGCTGGCCCAGCAGGGCTTGCTCAGCCTCCAGATTCAGCGGGAGGGCGTTGGCCGCATCTTCGGCGTCGCGGGGATCGTCCATCATGCCGAGCGCTCCGTGTCGAAGAGCGGGCCGGATCGGATGGCCTCGGCGCGACCGACAGCAGCGTCTGCCCAGCGGTTCAGTTGCTCAGCCACGGCCGGATAGCGCTTGGCGCGCGACTTGGCCTCACGGCGCAGCATCCGAGCGTAGTTCAGTTCGAGGTCGAGGAGGTCGCGGCGGTTCATGCGCCCCCTCCATCGATATGGTTTAGGGCGTCATCGACGTCCTTGAATTGCCCGGAGGCAAGAAGCTCGATCAGCTCGGGGTGACGCTGCCCATGCTGCGATAGACGCGGTCGTGCGGGACGCGCTCGTCGACGTAGACGACCTCGACGCCTTCCGTGGCGCCGGTCCGCTGCATGCCAGTCGCATCCCAATGGATCAGGACTTGGGGCCTCATTCCTCACCCCCATCATTCGCCGCCGTCAGCCTGCTCCAGGCGTGTTCGGCGGCAGCGTTCTTCACAGCCTTGGGCAGGCGGTAGATCGCGCACACGTCAGCCGCGACCGAGTTCAGAGCCGTGGCGGTCTCGACACGGCCGATCAGGGGCCAGCGGAACTCGGCGGCGATGTCGATCAGGTCGCCGAGGAGCGCGGCCTGTTCCTTCGGATCGGCCACATCCTGCATCAGAGAGCGCACTGTCCGGCGCGCGGTCATGCGCAGGAACATCGCGCGAGACGAGCGCGCCTGTTGGCTGGTCGCGGTCTCCCGGCTGCGGTCGATCCGTTCAACGAGGTACTTCTCGCGCTGGCTCACGCAGCCCTCCCCTGATCCCAAGGGGTGGACTCGGCGCGACGGGCCGGGCGCCGCTCACCGAACCCGAAAGCCTTGGACGCGGCTAGCACCCTGCCGACCGCTCGCTTGTGGTGGGTCGGGCAATAGGTCTCGGTCGCGCCAGTAGCGGCGGGGTCGACCGGCTGACCGCAGCACATCTGCCCGGCGCCCGAGATCTCTCCGACCGGCCACGAGCACTGGAACCGGCGGCGGTCGATCAGCAGGATCGAGGTGTCATTCGCAGCTTCAGCAAAGCCGTCGATGATCCCGGCGCCATGCTTGGCGAAATGCTCCCGCTTCTTGGCCGCCTCCTCAGGGCTGGACGGCGCAAACCGGCCGAAGCTGGAAGCCGGTGCAGGCTTGTCGATCCTGATCCCGCCCGTGGTGCGGTTGCGCTTCACGGCAGGGGCTCGGCCTGTCGAAGCTGGGGGCGACGCCTTCGCTTCCATGCGCTCGCGCGTCAGGCCGAGACGGTGCACCTTGGCGATGACAGAGTTTCTAGAGCGACCCGGCAACACCCGCGCGATCTCGGTGGCCGAACTCCCGGCCAACCACATCTTCTTCATCGTCTCGATTTCGTGGTCGTGCCACGCGTTCAGGATCGTGCTCATGCTGTCCTCGCTGCGTTCAGGGGTTCCCAGCGCCAGGCATGGGACGGATGACGAAGGCGGACGGCGCAGAGCCAGATGCCGAAAGCGTCCGCTTCATCTGAGGTTTTGGGGTCGAAGCCGTAGGCCCTGCAGGCGGCCATCATCGCGTGCTTCTCGGCCCGGCCGCTGCCGGTCAGGGCCTTCTTCACCTGCGATGTGGCCACCTCGGCGCACTCGATGCTTGCGCGGTGCGCCACCATTTCGGTGACGCCTGCCATGCCTTGCAGCTTCCGGGTGGTGGCGATCTGGGTCTGTCCCGCCAGGATTGGAGCTTCGAAGACGATCAAGCTGGGCCCGACCTCGCGCACCTGCGGCCGCAACCAGTCCTCCCAAGCTGAGAGGAACAGGCCGACGTCCGTGCCGGTAGACGGCAGGCGGAAGTGGCTCAGCGTCGGGCGCGCATCAGGAGCGCCGATGCAGAGCCCCGTCTGGGTTGCGAGGTCGAGCGCCATGATCATCAAGCGGCGTCCTGCTGATGCTCTGTGTCGTCGTTGGCCGCGTCCTCGATGTCGAGCTGGTCGTCAATTTCGGAGACCGGCGCCTGAGCCAAGCGAGCGGCGAAGGCGCGGCGCACGGTGGCCTGCCCTTCCTCGTGGCCCTCGCCATAGGACTGGATGCAGTCGTGCGGGCATTCCTTGGGCGCCTCGTTCGCCCAGCCCTTGCCGGCCAGACCATCGCGGAAGCCGATGTTGCGCCACTTCAGCTGCTCGCGGACCGGATCGGGCGTGGCGTCGGTGCCGTACAGCTCCAGTTGCGAGCCGATGGGCTGGCGCATGGCCTCTGCGAACCAGTCACGCTCGGCGTAGAACTGCTTGACCTCTTCCGGGGTCCATTCGAGCAGGCGGACCTGTTCGTCGAGGACGCCTAGTTTGATGCCCTTGGCCTTCAGGCCCTTGCGGAAAGCGCTGATCTCAGCGGTCAGCTTCTTCCGCTTCTCGTTCCACTGGACCATTTCGTTCGCGGCCATGCGGATGTCGTCATGCGACGGCATGCCGTTGTCCGGCTCGTTCGGAATGGCGCCGATCGTTCCTTGAACGTCGGGGTACTGGTCATTGTCAGCTTCGAGCTTCTTGGCCATCTGGCCCTCCATCAAGACCGCTCAACGGGGCGGTCAGTCCCGTTCGGTCATCGCCAGAGGGCGAAGGGCTTGGCGTTAAACAGCGACGGCTTGCGCGCCAGACGCAGGAACAGCGCGTGTCCGATGATCAGCAGGAATGCCATCAGGCGGCCCTCCGCGGGGTCGGGCTCGCCGCTTCGATGGCCCGGCGAACGCCGCGGACCCGCTCGAGGGCTTGCTCTGCATCGCGCTCAGCGGCAGCGATGGCGTCCAGATCGTTGTTGGACAGGCGCCCGTCCGCCAGCGCCTCGCGGACCACGGCGACGACGTCCATGCTCTCCTGGGCGAGGTCGAAGGCGAGCTCCTTCAGACAACCCGTGAGTGGCTTGGGCTTGCAGAGGTCCGCCAAGGCGGCGCTGTAGATCGCCCGCCCGCAATGACGCTCCAGATCAACCATCACGTCCGCCGGCATCGTCGACGGCTCATTCGGGTTCTCGTAGTTCGACAGCGACGACCTGCGGACCCGGCACGCCCTCGCCGCCTCCTCCAAGCCTCCACAGGCTTCGATCAGCTCTCCAGCGAGCCGGGCGTGTTCTCTGTGGCTGATCTTGTTCACTGGACGTTCCGTGGTCGTTTCCAACTGACCGGCGCTCTCGCTCAGGCGACGGTCGGGGTTGGCTGTTCGGGAGAAGGCGGTTGGGTTTCGTCGTTCGCGGCATTCGGCTTTTCAGCGGGTACGCGACCGAAGAAGGGAGCGAGCGTCCGCTGCGTGAGATCACGAGCCTTTGCGGCCTCGCGCTCGGCGGCGAGGATTTCGCGGATCGCATCGATCTCGAACGGCAGCGCGCCGGTGATCGTCGCCAGCGCCACCAGGGCATCCGCCTCGCGACCTTGGACGGCCAGTTCGTTGGCGCCGATGATCAGACCGTAGACTGTCCCGGCGTTGATCAGGGCTTCCTGGCGTCGAAACTGGAGGGCGGCCGATGACAGCATGTCACGCCGCCTCGCTGGCGGGGGCGTCGTCGTTTGCCGAAACGAAAGGCCGCGGCACGTCGGCAGGCCATGCGGCATCTTCGGGCCAATGCGCAGAGAACCAGGCCATGACCGCGTCGTACTTCCGCGCGGTAAAAGGCGCGCCTTCGTTCAGACGATCGAAAAATCGCCAGTCGCCTGTGGCCAACCGGGCTACTGTCGAGCCCTCCCGGTTCGTGGCTGTTGCGAACGCGGCAGCGCAGGTTTCGAGATGACGACGCAGGGTGCTTTCCATGCGCCAAACGATAGTCGGATGTTTCCTACTTGGTCAATCGGAAACATCCGTCTGGAGTTTCCCGCGCCGCCATCGGACAAATCCGACATGGCTTCGCTAAAAACTATCGTCTCAAGACGTCTTCAGCAGATCGGCAAGAACCCCTTCGAAGCCGCCCGTGACGGCGATCTCGAGAGGAATTTCGTCAACGATATCCTGAACGAAAAGAAGAAAAGCGTCCGCGGAGACAATCTCGCGAAGCTCGCAAAAGGGCTAAATGCAACGCCCCATGAGGTGCTGACGGGAAGGTTCAACGAAGCGTCGGAGGCCGACCTTCCGCCCGAAACTGACGCACACGCCGACTTATCTAACGTCGTGATGCTTCCAGAATACGATGTGCGCCTTTCAGCAGGTGACGGCTTCTATGTCGGAGCAGAGACCACCAAGCGGGAGTGGCCCTATCCTCGCTTCTTGGTCGTGGATCAGCTCGGCATGTCGCCCGGCAGCGCCACCGTTCAAGAGGTAATCGGCGACAGCATGGAGCCCACGCTTTCGAGCGGCGACTTTGTGTTGATCGACATGAACGACTCGCGGATCGGCCTGCCCGGCATCTTCGCCGTTTGGGACGGCGACGCCCTCGTCTGTAAGCGGGTCGAGCGCATCCCAGGCAGCGAGCCTCGTCAGGTCAGGATCAAGTCGGACAACCCGCTGCATGGCGAATATCAGGTGCCCGAAGACCAAGTGCGGATCGTCGGCCGCATCCGTTGGATTACGCGACGAGCCTAGACCGCCTGCAGCTGGCGGCGAACCGCAGGCTGCAGCGCTAAGGCGGGGGAGACGAAATGATTGGTTTGATTGCGGCGCTTTTGTTGATCGGCCAAGCAGAAGAGCGTTGGAGCGACGCAACCGTGACGCCGGTGTTTGGCGATGGCGCGCTTCGCGGTTGCGCGCTGAATTTCAAATCAGTGAAGCGGGACAACCTCTATTTTGGCGGACGGGCCGTCGGAGCAGACGGTTCATTTAACCTCTACCATTTCGGCGCTGGCGATGTGTCGGCCATGCTCAAAGTCACGATTTTGGACGGTCAGGCGCTGCGCCTTCCCGACACCGGATATTTGATCACCGGCTACGCTTCTAATGCCGGGGATATCAGATCAACGCTGGTCAGCGAGGATGCCGGCTACCGCCTAGTTTCGTTCACACTGGGAGCTGCGACCGCTGACGCAATCGGACATGTAGCCGTAGATTCTGCCATTACCGTCGGGGTGCAAATGAACGGCGGACGAAGCGCCATCCCCTTCCTTACCGAACTATCTGAAGATCAGGCCGCCGATTGGAGCGAATGTGTAGCTACGCTCCTAACGGACGCCGAAGACGCCTTAGGCGCAACGGACTGAAGTGGGGAGGCCGAAGCCTCCCCTAGTGCTTATGGCTTCCGCTTCCGATAGCCGAGGAGCGTTGGCCGCCTCATCATTCCCGGTTTGGGCCGCGAGGGGTCGGGAAGCAGTTTCGGTAGGTAAGGCAAAGCCGCAGGGTCGCGGGTCTTGAAGTACTCAGGCGCTCTCTGGGGTATCCAGACCGTGTCCACGTATTCCAGGAAGAGGGGTAGCATTGACATGGGGTACTGCCGAACCTCGCCCTCCCATTGGGCGGTCGTGTGGATGTAATAGGAAAATGATGTAGAGACCGTCGGATGGTTCTTTTTTAGCCAGTCTGAAAAGCAGCGCCCTACGCTCGAGTCGGGGCGCAATTCCGTGCCGTCGGGAGCCTTGTCAGCCATCAAGTGCCCCGCTTGCTCTAAGCGCCCCCAAACGCGGATAACCAGTTCGTTCAGAACCGAGAAATGTCCCTGTTCGATCCGGTTCCAATTTTCATTGTATCGCTTGATGAAGGTCGGCACGCGTCCGCCGTAGCTTCCGGTTTTCCTGATTGAAGGCAGGACTTCGGAAGTCACCCACTTCTTGAACCGCTTAGCCCCAGGTTTGTCCGATCGAAGGATCAACGAGAACAGGCCTGACTCGTTGATAATCGTCATTGAACGCGCCCCGCCGCGGACGCCTGATTGACCCTCGGTCAGAGCGAGGGTCATTTTCTCATCAGCATCTAGCCGGGAGGCGGCATCACTAGGATTGCGGAGATCCAACGCGCGGCAAACATCGACGAGGACGAACCAGGGCTCGCCGTCACGATCAACAATGCGGAAGTCGAAGTTGTCTTCGGTCTCAAAAACTTGGAGGGCGTACTGCATTGCCATCCCTTTCTGCCCGGCGTCCGGGCTTCAAAGTGATGGATTGACGAGGCCCTCAGCCCGTGAAAGAATTCACGGTGTTAGCGCTGAGACGGGCCTCGCCAACCCTTGGAAACCCATCGAAGCAAAGGCCGTCGGAAGTTGGCGCTTCCGGCGGCTTTTTCGTTGGGAGCAGAACGACGATGCAAGACACGACATCTAGTGTCTAGCGCACGGTCGCCAGCTACATGAAGAGGTACACATCCCTAATCGCAGGTAAAGCTCTTGACGAAAGCTTTTCTGACGAATCGGTGGGTGTGCAATCCCGCACTGTGAGCAAAATTGGGGGATCGACCCAATAGATATCGCGTCAGTTAAACTGGATCCTCGTCACTCCCGCGCAGTAGGTCTCGGCGGAGTTGATCAGCTTCGCGCCCAACATCTCCGTCAAGCGGAAGCATGGCTGAGGAATTATTTAGAGCGCGAGCGACCATTGCGCGCTCGAAAGGAGGCAGCTGGATCAGCCCTTGGTAAATGCGCTCAAGGGCTTCGGCTCGGTACGATAGGGTAATCATCTGTTCGTCTCCGTTACGGGACAACAGGCTGGGCGATCCTGCCACGCTCAACAATGCACCGTGTCACCCGCCCCACCAGGCGGGGTTTTTGTTAGGCGTCCTCATCCTCGTCATCGTCGCCGAACTCCGCGAACACGAGTTGCATCTCGACCCTCACCTCATCCATCGTCTGCTGGACCCAGGCATGAAGGGATCGGACGGTCTTCTCGGCCGACACGGCGTCAGGTGAGAACAGGCGCTCCATGACATCCGTCAGAGCTTGGTTCCTGCCCATGAGGACGCCAGCCCGATAGATCGGGTCGTCTGAAGGATCGATGTCGTCGTCTTCATCCATGATGATGTCAGAAGCAGCTGTCGCAGATAGGTGCGCGGTCGTCCGTGACCTGCCAGGCAGGAAACTGACGATTGCAGACGAGACAGCTCGGATCATGCGGTCCCGGCCGATACTCCGAGGCCTTGGTCCTGTTGTGGTCCCTGGCCAATTCCTCGGCCTTCCTGCGCTGCGCTTCTTCCCGCCGTTCGGCTTTAGTGAACCCGCCCACGCCCTACCCCCGTCGATCCGGGGGCAGCCTATCACCCGCAGCAGAAGGAAACGGCGGCCCCTGATGGAGCCGCCGTTCTGTTGTTCGCCCTTTAGGCGGCCTGCAAGGTGACCGCTTGGAAATCTTGGCGCACTGTTTGCCGAACACGGTCCACGACCCTGATCGTGACGAAGATATCGCCTTCCATTCCTGCCCAAGCGCTCGCCGGCAAGAAGCCGGCGCCATCGGTCCAACGCGCAGTTGTGGCCTCATGCTCGACGTCATGGAACCCGTCTACCAGGTCGGGATGATCCGCTGAAATCACTCGCGTTTCGAATCCATCGGTAACTTCGACGGCCGCGAGCTTCACGCCAAGCTCGCGCCGGTCTCCGTTTTTCGGATCCAGCAACGCCGGGATGAAGGTCTCGCTGCAAAGTGCGACTTTCTCGGACGTTGATTTAATCGCAAACCGGATTGCGTCGGCACGCTCGGTACCCTCGACGCGCTCTCCATCAACCATGAGGAAGGGGGATGCGGTGATGTCCTGCTTAACCCACCCCAGGGCCTCCGCGCGCCAGTGGAGGCGCTCAACGACGGCATCTACCAGCGCGCCCGATGTCAGGCGCGGGAATGCACCTTCGCCGTTCTCCAGACTGACGGCGGCCTCAGCCTGATCGAAGCTGGCGATCTCGAAGCGACGTCGGTTGCCGACATCAAGATAGCTTTCCGCAAGGACGCCCTCCGCAATCAGGAGTGAATGCTCCTCGACTTCGGCGTGCCAGTATTCTACCCACTCGGGCGTCTCGGTCGTGATCGTCATGCCGTTCATCAGAACGCCCGCCGGCACGACCACATCGCCCAGAAGCTGGAAGCCGATGCCATGGCCCGGCGAGACCAGCAAATCGCGCTCGGGTGAGTTCTGACCAAGCGCTCCCGCCGCAATCCTCACAGGCGCAACGTCGCGCTCCCAAGGCGTCCCTTGGCACTTGAGGCGCATCGACCCCACCCAAGTCACTTTCGAGGTTCCGCTCGAGGTCGAAACCACCTGTCCGACAACAAGCTCTTGGATCGGCACGTCACGAGTTGGCGTACGGATAAGAGTACCGGCAACAAAGCAAACAGGGTTTGGGGGTATAGGTAAAGCTCGTGTTGAAAATGATCCCGCCATCAGGGGGCGCGCCAGTGTTCGCGACCAACAAGGCCGGCGATGTAGTGGATATCGTTGTGCCGCCGATTTCCCGCGATGTTGTGATACCAAGCACAAGACTTTGCCCGTTCTGCCCGGCACCCATTATCTGGTAAGTCACGCCGCCGAACGAAACGACACCTTTTTCTGCATCGATGACCGTGAAGACGCCCCCATCCTCTTTCGCAGTAAAGCCAGCTACTTGGCCCGAATAGTAGACGTCATCATTGACTTTGCTCGTGTTCACATTTGAGACACTGATCCCGTACACGTAATTCGGGTGAAAGGTCTTCCCGGCTAATGCAGCAGCAAACTGAGAATAGGCGGGGACAGCCTGCGTTCCGATGTCTTGGTTCATGACGACCTCAAAGATACAGCGACGCTCAACGAACGGCGCTTTGATAAATCCCTGATACCATTGCCGGTTCGTCTGTCTAGCGTAACATCGCGATCTGTAAACTTTCAGACACACCGACCTAATCGGGTCGTAGTGGGATTTATCCGACTTTTATGTTGACAGTCGGAAACATCCGACTATAGGCTCTCTCCATCAACCGGAGAGACCTCATGTCCATCCAATTCACGCACGACCGCGCCCGAGCGGCTGCCCTGGCCGCCAACGACGACGCTCCGAAGCTGAACAAGCGCCAGCTCGCCAAAGCGGCGACGCGCGAGAAGCTCCTGCACACCGCCCGTGTTCTCTGGGCTCCGGCGGGCAGCTACGAACCCGTCACCATCCGCGACATCGCCGCTGCCGCTGGCATGTCCACCGGTTCGATCTTCGCGAACTGGTCCGGCAAGGAAGACTTGTGGCGCGACGCCATGGGCTACGAGCCGCCAGTGGACTGCGAGGCCGTCCGAGCCGCGCTGAAAGCCCAAGCCGCGCAAGCACGGTGGGCTGCGTAAATGGCCACGATCACCCCCGACGAAGCCCGCCGTCAGCTGCAATGGCTCAGCGGCCAGAACGAGGTCGGCACCGCCGCCCGTCAGGCCGAACTGCGCGCCGTCTTGGTGGCGGCCGATGAAGTCTTCGAGACGGACCCGGTGAAAATGCTCGCCATGGCCGATGCGCTGGAGCGCTGGGCCGCCGAGTACGAAGAGCAATGCCGCGACTTCCAGGCCGTCGAGAACCGCGAGAGCGCGGCTCGCTACCGCCGCTGCGCGGCTCGCGCTCAGACCGCCAACGACAATGCCGAGATTGGAGAGGCAGCGTGATGCAACACGTCTCCGAAATCATGCCCGGCGTCGTCGCCGGCATCGCCAAGGCCGGGAATGTGAACCTCGCCCTGGTCCCGCCCTCGAAACTGCCCCTCTTCAAGGTGGAAGGCCCGAAGATCCTGGACCGCCGCACCCGCCGCTGGATGACGGTCGACCAGGCCACGCAGGAAATGCTGCGCTTGGCCGGTGAACTGGCAGCCGCTGAAGACCCCGGCCTGCTGCTCCCGGTCATCAATGCGCTGGCCTGGGCGATCCGGGACGCGCGGGAAGCCGAGAACGATCCACTGCCGCCGGCAAGCATGGCGAGGGCGGCATGACGATGGCCGACTACCGCATCATCCCCTCTCATCCTTGGGAGGCCGTGCGCGAGCGCTATCGCGAACTCGCCGCCCAGGTCCGCCCTGGCGATCCGCGCACGGTGCCCTTCGAGCCGCGCCGCCTGCCCGTGAACCTGATCCGGGTTTCCCTTCAACTCGCCGCGGGCGCTGTCGTCCTGGGCTCTCTCTGGTGGCTGCTGTGAGCCTTCACAACCCCTCCCCATGCCCATGTCGGGCAAGATCAGCGAGCCGGGCGTCTACGACCTGAGCATGGCCGAGTATCACGGCGACTGCTGCGACAGTCCTTCCGTCTCGTCGTCTGGTCTGCGCACGATCTGGGCCAAGTCCCCGGCCCACTACTTCCACGCCAGCCCGTACAACGCCGAGGCTTTCGAGCTGCAGGTCGTGGATGGCGTCGAGGTCATGGTTGCGAAGGACCAGCCTGAACGGCCGCACTTCTCCATCGGCAAGGCAGCGCACCACCTTCTCTATCTCGGCCGCAAGGGCTTTGACGACGAGTTCGTTGTGCGCCCGTCGAAGTGGAAGGACTGGCGCACCGCTGACGCCCGTGAGTGGAAGGCCGACCAGATCAAGGCCGGGATGACCATCATCACCGACCATGAGCTGGAGCTGATCACCGGCATGGCTCGGTCTCTCGGCGCCCACCCGTTGGTCAAGCAGGGCATCCTCGACGGTGCCGTCGAGCGGTCGCTCATCTTCAAGGACACGAAGACTGGCGCCTGGCTCAAGAGCCGCCCCGACAACATCCCCTCGTCGTCAGGGCTTTTCGCGGACCTGAAGACGACTGAGAGCGTGTCGGATGACAGCCTTGAGCGGTCGTTCGCCTCCTTCGGCTACCACATGCAGGCCGCCCTGGTCGGCATGGCGTCCGAAGCCGTCCTCGGCCGCCCGATGGAGGAGTTCGCGCTCGTCTGGGTCGAGAAGGCCCCGCCATTCTGCGTTCGCGTGACAGTCCTGACCGGCGCCGATCTGGACCGGGGCCGGATGCAGCTGCGCCGCGCCATCGACCAGTTCGCCGAGTGCGTCGCCACCGGCATTTGGCCCGGCCCCGGCGGTGATCGCCAGGACGCCGAATACCTGACCCTCCCGCCCTGGGCGGCGAAGCAGATCGACCAGCGGCTCGAAGTCATCGCCGCGGAAGCCAACGACAACCATCCCCACCATGAGGCCGCCTGATGAACGCCGTCACCACTTCTCAGCCCCGGCCGCAGATCGTCGCCGGCGGCCAGGTCTCCGCCCTGGTCCCGCAGTCGCTCGATGAAGCATTCCGCGTGGCCAGCGCAATGGCTGCATCTGGCATGACCCCCAAGGGCGTCGACAAGCCTGAGCAGGTGTTGGTCGCCATCATGGCGGGCGCCGAACTCGGCTTTGCGCCCTTTCAGGCCATGCAGTCCTTCGCCGTCATCAACGGCAAGCCGAACATCTGGGGCGACGCCCTGCCCGCGCTGCTGTGGTCGCGCGGCTTCAAGATCAAGGAGTGGTTCGACAACGAGGACGAGCCGACCAAGGCGTTCTGCCGGATCACCCGTCCCGACGGCGATGAAATCGAGCGGTCGTTCTCGGTCGGGGACGCGAAGAAGGCAGGGCTTCTCGGCAAGCAGGGTCCTTGGCAGCAGTACCAAAAGCGCATGCTCCAGATGCGCGCCCGGGCGTTCGCCGCCCGCGACGGTGCCGCTGACGTCCTTCGCGGCATGCATGTCGCCGAGGAGGTCCAGGACTACCTGCCGATCACGGCCCGCGCCGTCCCGACGGAGCGCCCGAACCTCGCCGCGCGCCTGGCCGCGTCGAACGACGCGCCGCGCGAGGGCTTCACTTCGATCCATGGTGAGAGCCAGAACGTAGAACCACTGACCACTTTCGACGCGGGCCTTTCCCCGACGCCGCGTCGATACAGCCCGCGTCTGACGACTCCTCCCCGTTGGACGCGGGCGCCCTTTCCCCGGTGATCGCACTCCCACCGAGGAAACGGCAGCCGGCGACGTCGAGGACACCCCTGATGATGCGACGTCGCTGGCTGTCGACACCATCGCCTGGGCGGATCGTCTGATCGCTGACCTGCCCTTCCTGCGGCCCGAGCAGATCGAAGCCCTCGAAACCGACCGGAAGGAGCTGGCGAAGTTCGCCGTCCTTAAGGCGACCGACGTGGCGAAGGCGCGCGAGCTGGAAGCCGCCATCACTGCCGCGAAGGAGGGCTGAGCATGACGGTTCTCCGAGTCATCGATTTCGAGACGAGCGGCATGGAGCCCCCGGCCGCCCAGGTTGTTGAAGTCGGCTACTGCGACCTCTCGCGTGGCGAAGACGGCGTCTGGTCCGTGGGTCAGCCAGTGTCGTGGCTCTGCGGCGTCTCAGCTATGCCGCCTGAGGTCCGCGCCGTCCATCACATCACCCTGGCCGAAGTGGCCGGGCTGGCGCCGTTCGATCCCAAGTCAGTCGTCGCCCCGCATTGCGCCGCCGTCATAGCGCACAACTGGTCCTTCGAAGCCGCGTTCCTCGGCGACCAGCAGACGCCCGCGATCTGCACGCTGAAGGCAGCCCTTAGGGTTTGGCCCGACGCTCCGAGCCATTCGAACAGCGTCCTCCGCTACTGGCTGGAGGATCAGGGGCTGCTGTCTCTAGACCACGACACGGCCATGCCGCCCCACCGCGCCGGGCCCGACGCCTATGTTACCGCGCACATCCTTAAGGCGTTGCTGGCCGCCGGCGCCACTGGCCGCGAAATGATCGCGTGGACCCAGGAACCTCGGCTGCTACCGACCTGCCCGATCGGCAAGTTCCGCGGTCAGAAATGGGCCGACGTCGAGGCGGGCTTCCTGAACTGGATGCTAGCGCAGGCTTCGATGGAGGAAGACCTCAAGTGGAACGCCCGCCGCGAGCTTGAGCGGAGGCGCGCATGACTTACCTGCGCGCTCCTTCAGTTTCAGTTCCCCGGCTGCGGGCTGGTCGTGGTGATCACTGCTGGGCCGTTGGCCGGCGGGGCGGGTTCGACCTGTCGCTCGATGACAACCGGCGCCGCAGCCCGCGCCTCGGCGGCTCGCGCCTCTGCGGTAGCTCGGATCGCGTCGGCCCGAGCAGTAGCGGTCTGAGCCTGAGCGATGGCGACGTCCTCACGCGTGCGGCTGATCTGGTTCTGGATCAGAGCGGCCTCAGCGGTCTGGCGGGCGTCCTCAGCGGCAGCTTCGGCTTGCGCAACGCGCAGGTCTGCATCGGTCGGACCCGCCGGCCGGAACAGCAGGAAGAGCAGGCCAAACAAAACTGCCGAGAACAGGATGCCGACAATCCACCAAAGGGCGGTGTTGTTCTCCCGCTCGACGACAACCCTCTCTTGGTAAGTGCTGGTCTGAGCGCTGATGACGTTCGGGTCGATACGCTTGAACTCGTCCATGGGGCTTCCTCCTCAGTTCTCGGCTCAAACAGCGCCGCTACCGCGATGGTTCCGCTTGGCGAAGCGAGGGGCGCGGCATGACCAAGCGCCGAGCCCTCAACCGCACCGAGACGATCCTCGTCCTCCAGCGGCAGACCGCCGCGCCGATCCTCTGCGGCTGCGGCTGCGGCGAGCCCCTGGACCCGGTGAAAGAGCGCGTGGTGGACGAACATGTCATCCCGCGCGAGCTGTCCGAGGTCGGGCGTCAGAGTGAGCGGGATGACCTCGCGAACCGCCGCTTCTACCGCTGGCCGTGCGCGCTGGAGAAGACCCGCTCCGACCTCGCCAAGATCGCCAAGGCCAAGGCCCAAGCCGGCGAGACCGGCCAATACGCCCGCCGCCAGAAGCGCGGCCACGGCGCCATTCAATCACGCGGCTTCGACAAGACCCGGACCAAGCGGTTCGACGGCTCTGTTGTCGCGCGCCCTCAGAAGGCCCACGACCATGCCTGAATCAACCAAGAGCCCGGCAGAGGTGCTGGAACGTGTGCCGAACTTCTCCGATCTGGAAGTTGCTTTCGGCGCTAGGGCTGATGCCTTCCTGACGCGCGAACAGATGGGCGACGAGTTCTACGGCGACCGCAACGAGTTCACGCGCCACGTCGGCAGCCTCTTCTTCAGTGGCGGAAGCGTTCTGCCCGCCGGGCGGCGCTGGAAAGAAGGCGTGAACCCGAAGAAGGCTGGCCGGGCCGTCGCTGCGTGGCTCCGGTCGTTCGATCCGAAGCACGAAATCAAGATCGGCACCGTTGGATACGCACTGTCTCGGTGGACCGAACCTTCGGATGCCCGCCAAGCCTCCATCCGTGGGGGTGAGGCATCATGAGCAACTGGATCGACTACGCGGCGCGCCTAAAGGCCGAGCGAGACGATTTCGCAAAGCGGGCTGCTGACCGCCGCCGTGACGCCATCGACTACCGGAAGAAGGGGCGCTGGCTGGATGCTTTGGAAGCCGATGGTCGTGCTCGGGAATATCGAGCCAGCCAGGACCAGCGCGCTGCCGAGCTTAAGCGTGTGCGTCCGCTTGCGGCTCACGAAAAGGCCTCCCGCGCTGCGCAAGCTCGTTTGTCGCGCACTGACGAGCCACAAGCTGGAGACCGGGCATGAGCGGGGTGAAGCATACGCCGGTCGAACTGCTGCGCCGTCACGACAAGGGCGAGATCACGTCCAACGAATTCGACGTGCTGTGGGAGGTCGCGCACTTCGAGCCTGACGCTCAGTATCGGTCAGCGCGCGCGAACTTCGCCGGGACGAAAGCCATCTACACGATGGCAGATGGTTCCGAGCGAACCCACTGGGCGCCCGACTGGGCCAAGAAGAAAGACGAACTCCGTCAATCCCTCGCCCGCGCCCGTGGTGAGCAGGACGGGGGTGGGGAATGAGCCGCATGTCCGAAATCCACGCTGGCGTTTGGGCCTTCGCTGGTCCGGCTCAAGCCGCCCTCGACTTCACCGAAACCACCTTCGACGCAGCTCACAAAGGCGAGTTCGCCGACCAGGTCCACGGCCACACCTGGCACGTTCGGATCTACTGGCCAGCCGAGGCCTGCTGCGATGCGCGTTACATGCACGACCGTCTTACCGGCGTGGTGTCCGAGTGGGATCACACGCTGCTGGACGACAAGGTCGAGCCGAACAACTACGGCGTCTGCAAGGCGGTGGCCGAGCGTATTTCCGGACTGTCCAAGATCGCGTCTGGCGCGGCGGCAAGGTTCCGTGCGGCGCAGAGGTGGTGCTGTGATCCACTACCACGGCACCCCCATCACTCCGACGGCCGTCATGCTGACGCTGGCCGGGAAGCACTTCTGCGTCTCTCACATGCGGCCGGATCAGGTGGCTCTCTGCCATCAGATCGGGCAGTCGGTCATGCTCGACAATGGCGCGTTCTCAAAGTGGAAGAGCGGCAAAGAAGTCGATTGGGACGGCTACTACGACTGGTGCGACAAGTGGCTGGATTACCCGACGACCTGGGCCGTCATTCCTGATGAGATCGAAGCTGGTTCGCAGGAACAGGATTACCTGATCCGCCAGTGGCCGCACGGCGAGCGCGGAGCGCCGGTCTGGCACATGGACGAGCCCATCGACCGCGCCCTGCGCCTGGCCGACGAGTGGCCGCGCATCTGCATCGGAGCCAACGGCGAATACGCCGCCATCCCGTCGCCTGCCTTTGAGGCGCGCATGGACGACGTTTGGAACGAGCTGGCCAAGCGCCACAAGCGAACCCCCTGGGTCCACATGCTGCGCGGGATGCAGCTTACGACCTGGCGCTGGCCCTTCGCGTCAGTGGATTCGACCGACGTGGCCCAGAACCACAACCGGCCCCAGAACACCGCCCTCGCGATGGCCGACCGTTGGGACGCGGCTCAATGCCCCCGACCTGGACCCCGCGCGAGCCCCACCCCGATCTATTCATTGAAAGGCCAGCAGCATGACCACCCCTCGCGTTACCGTGCCGGTTGAAGACCTGCTGTTCTGCAAGCTCAAAGACCTGATCCTTGAGCAGTCCGAGGGCGAGTGGACCGACGAGATGATCGTGCGAGATGCGCATCATTTCGCCAATCACATCCGACCGCTTCTCTCCGCAGCCCCCGCGCCGGAAGGCGGGGCGGTGCGCTATCGTCACAAGAATCGCGGCACGGAGTACACGCTCATTGGCGTTGGCCGGGCGCAGGGCGAGCTGCAAGACGACGACCCCGTTGTGCTGTATCGCGGCGACGATGGTGGCCTATGGGTGCGCCACCAGGTTGAGTTCTGCGATGGTCGCTTCGAGCAGGTGTCAGCCCTCGCTTCCCGCGCGGAAGCCCCGGCAGATGCGGGGGATTTCGCCGAGGTGGCTGCTTTTGTCGAGGCTATGTCCGCAAAGGCGACCAGTGAGGTCCGCATACTGGATACTGCGGTTCCAGTTCAGGCGATCCGCTCCCTTCTCCGCGCCCAGCCGCCAGCCCGCGAGGACGCGCAGCCGGTGGACGGCGACTGGCAGTCTATCGCCATGTGGATGGGCTTCGCGGCGTCGGTCATCAAGTCTGGCGAGCCGTGGACCGATCAATGTCAGCGTGAGTTTGACGAGGCCAAGGCTGCATATGCCCGCCTGTCGGCCACCCACCCCGCCCCCGACGCGCTGCGGGTAGCGGTGGAGGCGTTGGAGCCGTTCGCTCGGGTTATGATTGACGTTGGCGAGAGCGAGTCCGACGACGATACGTTCCGAAACGCCCGACGAGAATACGCGAGGGGGCCGACCATTACGGTTGGCCATGTCCGCCGCGCCGCATCAGCCCTCGCCGCCCTGCAAGCCGAACAGAAAGGCGGCGCGTGATGGCTGGACCCTACTATGCCGAGTTCGGCGCGATCCACCATGAAGATGTGCGCGGCTTTCTCTTCACCGTGACGCCGCCCGAGATGGCTGATGAAGTCGCACGATCCCTGAACGTCGCGGAGCAGGTTGACGGTATGCGGGCAAACTTCCTTGCCCATTCGCGCAGCCACAAGCCCGCTCCGTCAGCCTTGCAAGCCGAACAGGGGGCGAAGTGATGGTCGCTTGGTCTCACTACCAGAACGACTTCGACGCCATGTCGGACGCAGAGATCGAATACGAAGCGCGCCGGTCTCAGGATCAGGTGGACGAAGCCGAGGACTGGCTTGAAGCCGTTGCGGCGTGGAAGGCGGCAGGCAAGCCGCGAACGAAACCGCAAGCCGAACAGGGGGCGAAGTGATGGCGGACCTGAATGCAGACAAGGGGCTGGCCAACGGCTCATGCAATCGAACTGCTTGCCAAGCGCCGCTCTCGCACGAGCCAACGCACCAGTTCATGGATGGCATCTTCACCGGCGGCCCGCGTCTTCACTACTGCGCCACATGCGCCGCTGATTTTGACGCATGGGATCGTAGGTCCGGCGACATGGTCCGCATCTCGCGTGAACCCAAGTCGGGGAGTGAGTGCGATGCGTGAATGGATCGCAGCCGCAGGCGTCATGGCCCTCGCGGCCGCTGCTGATTATCAGCGCGATGACTTCGGGCCTCGCACCAAATGGCGACACAAGGCCAAGCGCCCGAAGACTGCCGCACAGGTCAAGCGCGCCAAGTGCCAGAAGGCCCAGCGCATCGCTCGCAGGAAGAACAGAAAATGACCCACCCCCTCACCCCGCGCGAGAAGGTGGCGGAGATCGTCCGCAACGGCATGAACCGACTAGCCGCATCGCAAGCTGGTGCTCGGCCGGTCGTGTCCGCGTCAAAGGAGGCCGACCGCGTAACCGACGCCATCCTCACCGCCCTCGCATCCGGCTCCGGCGATCATGCGGAACTGGCGAGGCTAGCTGAGGCGGCGACGCCGGGGCCGTGGGAAGCGACCGGCACGACTGTCTGGCGAGAGGAGGCCGTGCCGATCCCGGTGACGGTGTGCTGCGGTAACGGACTCCCCAGCGGGGAATGTTGCGGCAACGGTGTCGAGGATTGCGAGTGGGATCGAACCCAAGGCGAAATCGCTAACGCCGGGTCTAACGACGCCGCCTTCATCGCCGCCGCCAATCCCGCCACCGTCCTAGCCCTCCTCGCAGAGATCGCGGCGCTGCGGGCAAGCGCGTCAGTCATCGAGCCTGAGCTTGGCGACTTGCAGGCCACCAATGCAGACCTGTCCGCTCGCCTCACCGAAGCAGAGCGCAAGCTGGCTGAGGAAGAAGCCGAGGTTCAGCGCTGGAAATCAGCCTACGACATCACGCACGAACAGGCGACGGAAAACGGCTCGGCGGCAAACGCCCTTCGCGGAAAGCTGGCTGAGGCGGTGAGGCTGTTGCGTCGGATCGACTGCATCTACGCGGATATGCAGGACGGCAATGGAAACCACCCGACCGAACTTCGCAAAGTCCGCACCTTCCTCAGCAAGGAGGCCGAACGTGGGTGAGAGATTTCTCGCATGGCCGACCAGCGCGGGACCCGTTGTCCTGCGATGGGACGACGACATGGCTCCAGACGAAGCCGCCGCTGCCCTTGAGGCGGTCATGCTGGCCTGCCGGTCCATACAGAAGATCGCGCACCTCAAACTCCCGGCCGAGGCATACGGCCGAGCCATGAAGGATGCGATGGAGGCCATCAATGACTGATTTTATGGAACTGGCCGAGCGGCTGGAGCGCAACAGCAAGCAGACCATCACGCGATACTGTGGTGATCTGAACGGCGCAATCGTTCCGCACGACCTTCTCACCGAAGCCGCCGCCTGCATCCGAGAGATGGTGGAGTGGCGGCCTATTGAGACGGCTCCGAGGGATGGGACGGAGGTCATCGCCATGATCGCCCGAAAGCGCATCCGTCTCGCTTGGTATTTCAAGCCCTCAAGCCGGACTGAAGGATGGCTCGACGAGAACGGCCGCAGCATCAAACCCACCCACTGGCTCCCCCTCCCTCCAGAACCAGGAGCAGAAGCATGACCGCTGACTGGCAAGAGATAGCTACAGCCCCGGAGGATGGCCCGGCCTTTCTGGTCCGCACCGACCGACGCAACGTCTACGTCGTCTTCCGCCGTTCGGATGTCGGCTCGTCGTTCATGCACTTCGTTCCGGGCGTGACACGCGAGATGACTGAGCTTGCTCTCGGGTGGATGCCCTGCCCCGAGACGCCAGACGATCCGCGAGGTGTCGTTCAATGACCGCTGACCTGTCCGCCCTCATCGCTAGGCTGGAGGCTGCCGAGGTGGGGAGCCGGGAGCTAGGCCATGACGTGCTGCTGGCGCTAGGCTGGCACCGCGAGCAGATCGGAAACTTCTACGGACCGCTCTATCAGTGGTCGTCGCCTGACTTCTCGCCGCACCTGATCAGCGGCGACGAGGACAAGCTACCGAATCCCGTCCTGTCCCTCGACGCCGCCCTCGCGCTGGTGGAGAGGGTGTTGCCTGGGTGGCGAATTGGCCTGAACAGCGATCCCGATCGCGGGCCTCTTTGGGCGGCTCAAGTCAAGCGACGCGGGGAGACTTGGCGGCCTATTGGCGAACTAGCCCCAACCCCCGCCCTCGCCCTCTGCATCGCAATCCTTCGCGCCAAACAGGGAGAGGGGTGATGAGCCGCTATGAAATCTGGTTCCGAGCCGAGCCGTTTTATATGGCCTCCGTCTCGCGAAAGACGTTCAAGATGCTGCTGAAGCGAGAGCCTCAGAATATCGCGCGGTTCAAGCGACTTCCCGCCGATGTGAGGCCAGCATGACCCCCATCGTCCTGATCTGCGCCACGCTCGCCATGAGCGACGGAGACAGCGGCCGATGCCATACGGCTGACGGTGAGCGCCATCGTGTTCGTCTGGCCGGCATCGACGCTGGCGAGGTTGCGCCGTTCTCGCGCTGCCGCCAGCGACCGAACGTCTGGGCGTGTTCTGCGGAAGCGAAGGCCAGCGGACCGGCAGCAACGACCCGAGCCCGGCAGCTCGCAGCCAACGGCGCCCGATGCACCGTCCAGTCCAGCGACCGCTATCAGCGCATCGTGGCGACCTGCACGGTCAATGGCCGTGACCTGGGCTCGATCCTAGTCCGCGAGGGCCTGGCCATCTCCGAAACCAACCACGGCGATCCCTACCGCCAGCAAGAGAACGAAGCCCGAGAGAGAGGAAGGGGGTGTGGCAGTGAACGACGACTTCAAGCTCTGCTACTCCTACAAGGAGGCGGCCGAGGCGACGAGCATGTCACGGACGGCTCTGTGGCGCCTCGCGCGAGATGGCCGGCTGGAGGTAGTGCACGTGGGTTCGCGGGCCTTCATCACGGCTGAAAGTCTGAAGGCTGTTTTCGGGCCTGTCAGAAAGGCGGCTTAGGGCGCGTTTTAGGGCGGAGGCATTTCCTCCCCTGAAACCCAAGGAAATCCGGGGCAGTTCTACGGACCCCCTCTCCGCCACACGCTTTCCCTCCTGAAATTGTAGAATTGCGCTCCCGCCCGATAGCTTGGTGGTTGTAGGGCAGGCGTCGCTGTCTTCAGGCCAGAGCCACGGGCGGATCACTGCGGCGTCTGGGTTTCCCATCAGTTCCCGCCCGGTTCCCAAACTTTTCGTGTAGCGCTGCAGTAGGAACCGGCTTCACCCCTGTTGCTTGATTTCACTCAATCAACAGGGAGAAACGCCATGACAGACGTCCAACCGAACGATCCCAACCGCGACGACGAGACCGGCCTCGATGGCGACGAGGTCGAAGCTGGCCGCGCCGCTCGGAAGGCGGCCGCCAACCAAGATTCAGAGCAAACCAGCAACCCCGCTGACCGAAGCGCGACGCCCGCAACCGGCGGCGCTGGCGCGGCTGGCGCCGGCGGTCCCAAGGGCTTTGGCACAGGAACCTGAACGGCACGGCGGGGAGAGCGAGTCGCGAGCAACGACCTTGTTCTCCCCTCCTTCACAGGGAGAAAACAATGACGGCAAACGATCAAGACCCTCGCAGCCCCGCTGACAAAGACAGCCTTCAGGCGCAGGCCCGCCGCGAAACCGGCGATGCGGAACGCCGCGACCGACACCCCGATCCCAGCGTCACCACTCCTCAGCCGGACGGAAACCCTGACCAACGCCGAAAGTTGGAAGAAGAAGCCGCCAAGGCGCCCGCGCCGACGGCCGATCGCCAACCCGGATTGAGCCATTCGTTGAGATTGGCCAACATCGCTCAATATTTTGAGCATCACAAACGCTAAATCAACAACTTAGCCCCCGCGCAAAAAGGGCTTGTTGCATAATCCGTAATGCGGCCCACTCTCACGCTGGCGATCCCTCAGAGAAGATCGCAGGCAGGGTGGGCGGAAACGAGTGGCGGCGCCATTTTCCACGGACAAGGTTTTCATCAACGGCGTATGGCGGTCAGCCGCTGACGGCGCGACCCTGCCGATCGAAAATCCCTCGACGGGCGAGGTCATGGGCGCTCTGGCCGCTGGGACCGCCGCAGACGTAGACGCCGCTGTCCGCGCCGGGCGCGCCGCCTTCAACGGAGACTGGGGCCGCATGACGGCCGTCGATCGCGGCCGCATCCTGGCCCGCATGGGCCGCGAGGTCGAAGCTCGCATCGACACGCTGGCCGAACTTGAGGCGCTGGACGTCGGCAAGCCGCTGAAGCAGGCCCGCAACGACGTCGTCGCCCTGGCCCGCTATCTCGAATTCTACGCCGGCGCGGCGGACAAGCTGCACGGCGAGACCATCCCCTTTCAGGACGGCTACACCGTCTATACCCTGCGCGAGCCGCACGGGGTGACGGGGCACATCATCCCTTGGAACTATCCGATGCAGATCATCGGCCGCTCGGTCGTGGCGGCCCTGTGTGTCGGCAACGCCGTGGTGCTGAAGCCCGCAGAGCAGGCGTCGCTGACCGCCCTCGCCTTCGCCCATATCGCCGCCGACTGCGGCCTGCCCGCCGGCGCCCTGAACGTCGTGACCGGCACGGGCGCCGAGGCGGGCGCGGCGCTGGCCGCCCATCCGGGCATCAACCACCTGTCCTTCACCGGCTCGACGGGGGTGGGCGTGGCTATTCAGCAGGCAGCGGCCGTCAACGCCGTGCCGGTGACGCTGGAACTGGGCGGCAAGTCGCCCCAGCTGGTGTTCGACGACGCCGATCTGGACAAGGCCCTGCCCTTCCTCGTCAACGCGGGCGTCCAGAACGCAGGCCAGACCTGTTCGGCCGGATCGCGCGTGCTGGTTCAGCGCGGCGTCTATGACCAGGTCGTGCGCCGCATGGCCGAGCGCTTCGCCGCCCTGACTGTCGGTCCCGCGATGGACGATCTGGATGTCGGCCCGCTGGTGTCGAAGAAGCAGCAAGCCATGGTCGATGGCTTCATCGACAAGGGCCGCGCCGATGGCCTGATCGTGGCGCAGGCGACGCTGGCCGACCTGCCGTCAGGCGGCGCCTATGTCGCCCCGACCCTGTTCGCCAACGTCGCGCCGGATCATCCGCTGGCGCAGCAGGAAATCTTCGGCCCAGCCGTCGTCGTCATCCCGTTCGAAACGGAGGACGAAGCCGTCGCCATCGCCAACGGCACCGACTACGGCCTCGTCGCGGGCGTCTGGACCGCCGACGGCGGGCGGCAGATGCGGCTGGCCAAGCGGTTGCGGGCCGGACAGGTCTTCATCAACAACTACGGCGCGGCGGGCGGGGTAGAGCTGCCCTTCGGCGGCGTCGGCAGGTCGGGCCATGGTCGCGAGAAAGGGTTCGAGGCGCTCTACGCCTTCACCACCCTGAAGACCGTCGCGGCCCATCACGGATAGCGCAAGGGAGTGGCCTCTTGGGGGAGAACAGATCGAAGCGGCTGGAGGGCAAGCGAGCGATCGTCACGGGCGGAGCCTCCGGCTTCGGCGCCGGCATCGCGCGCCGCTTCGCCGAGGAAGGCGCCCGCGTCATCGTCGCCGACCTGAACGGGGAGGCCGCCCGCGCCCTGGCCGCTGAATGGGGCGACGCCGATCTGGGCGTGAAGGTCGACGTATCCAGCGCCGCCGACGTGGCCGCCCTGGCCGAGACCGCGAACCGCCTGCTGGACGGCGTCGACATCGTGGTCAACAACGCCGGCGTCGGCCACACGCCCCAGCCGCTGGACGAACTGTCGGACGAAGCCTTCGACCGCATCGCCAACGTCAATATGCGCTCCATCTATCTGATGTCGAAGGCCTTCGTCCCGGCGATGAAGGCGCAAGGATCAGGCGCCATCCTCAACATCGCCTCGACCGGCGGGGTCAGCCCCCGGCCCAACCTGACCTGGTACAACGCCTCCAAGGGCTGGGTCATCACGGCGACGCGGGCGATGGCGGTCGAGCTGGCGCCCTTCCAGGTGCGGGTGAACGCGCTGAACCCGGTGGCGGGCGACACCCCCTGCTGAAGACCTTCATGGGCGCCGACACGCCCGAGATGCGGGCCAAGTTCCTGGCCTCCATCCCCATCGGCCGCTTCTCGACGCCCGAAGACATGGGCGCCGCCGCTGCCTTCCTCTGTTCGGACGACGCCTCGATGATCACGGGCGTGGCGCTGGAGGTCGACGGTGGCCGCTGCATCTGACCGCGTCTTCAAGCTTCTGGTCCTGCCCGGCGACGGCATCGGGCCCGAGATCGTCCGCGAGACCCTGCGCGTCGTCGACTGGGCCCGGAACGCCGGGCTGCGAGTTGAACTGAGCGAGGCCCTCGCGGGCGGCGCCAGCATCGACGCCGTCGGCGCGCCCATCGCCGAGGATGTGGTCGATCAGGCCCTGGCGTCCGACGCCGTCCTGTTCGGCGCCGTCGGCGGCCCGAAGTGGGACCACCTGCCCCGCGCCCAGCGGCCCGAGATGGGCATCCTGCGCCTGCGTCAGTCGCTGGACCTCTACGCCAATCTGCGCCCCGCGGTCTGTTTCGACGAACTGCTGGACGCCTCGGCGCTGAAGCCCGAGCTGATCCAGGGCCTCGACATCCTGATCGTGCGCGAGGCCACGGCGGGCGTCTATTTCAGCTTGCCCCGCGCCAATGAGGTCGGCCCCGACGGCCAGCGCCGCGCCTATGACACCCAGGCCTATACGGAAGGCCAGATCGCCCGCGTCTGCCGCACGGCGTTCGAGCTCGCCCACACGCGCCAGCGCCGCGTCTGCTCGGTCGACAAGGCCAATGTCATGGAGACCGGCGCCCTGTGGCGCGCCGTCGCGACCGAAGTCGCCGCCGACTATCCCGACGTGGAGCTGTCGCACATGTACGCCGACAACTGCGCCATGCAGTTGGTGCGGCGGCCGAGCCAGTTCGACGTCATCGTCACCGACAACCTGTTCGGCGACATCCTGTCCGACGCGGCGGCGGCCCTGACGGGGTCGCTGGGCCTGCTGCCCTCGGCCTCCCTGTGCGGGCTTGGACAAGGCGGCCGCAGTCGGGGCCTGTATGAGCCGATCCACGGCTCTGCGCCGGATATCGCCGGGCAAGGCGTCGCCAACCCCATCGCGACCATCCTGTCCTTCGCCCTGTGCCTGCGCTGGTCCTTCGACCGGCCGGACCTGGCCGACCGGCTGGAGCGCGCCGTGCGTCACGTCGTCTATAGCGGCGTCCGCACCCCCGACATCGCCCATGCCGGCATCGCCGCCGTCTCCACCATCGAGATGACCGACGCGGTTCTGACCGCGCTGGACGCCCAGTGAGGTTCGACCCATGAGCACCCCCACCCTGCAGACCGTCATGGAGCTGATCGACGGCCGCACCGACGAACTGGTCGCCCTGACGCAGGACCTGATCCGTTTCCCGACCATCAACCCGCCAGGCGAGGCCTATCGCCCCTGCGCCGAATACATCGGCGAGCGGCTGAAGACGCGCGGCTTCACCGTCGAATATGTGCGCGGCGAAGGCTCGCCGGGCGACAGCGACGCCTATCCCCGCACCAACGTCATCGCCCGCTGGACCGGCAGCGAGCCCGGCCCTTGCGTCCACTTCAACAGCCATATCGACGTGGTCGAGGTCGGGTCCGGCTGGACCGTCGATCCCTTCGCAGGCGTAGTGAAGGACGGCCGCGTCTATGGCCGGGGCGCCTGCGACATGAAGGGCGGGCTGGCCGCCTCCATCATCGCGGTCGAGGCCCTGATCGATTCCGGCCTGCCCCTGCCCGGCGCGCTGGAGATCTCCGGCACGGTGGACGAGGAATCGGGCGGATACGGCGGCGTCGCCTATCTGGCCGAGCGCGGCTGGTTTTCAGAGCCGCGGGTGAACCACGTCATCATCCCCGAGCCGCTGAACGTGGACCGGGTCTGCATCGGCCATCGCGGCGTCTGGTGGGCCGAGATCGAGACCAAGGGCCGCATCGCCCACGGCTCCATGCCCTTCCTGGGCGACTCCGCCATCCGCCACATGGGCGCGGTGATGGAAGAGTTTGAATCCAAGCTCTATCCCGCCATGGCCGCCCGCCATTCCGACATGCCGGTGGTGCCCGAGGGCCCGTCAGTCGACGATGAACATCAACTCCATCCACGGCGGTCAGGCCGAGGGCTTCGACGGCCTGCCTGCGCCCTGCGTCGCCGATTCCAGCCGCATGGTCATCGACCGCCGCTTCCTGATCGAGGAGACGCTGGAGGATGTGAAGGGCGAGGTAAAAGCCATCCTCGACGGGCTGGCGGCCCAGCGCCACGGCTTCCGCTATGAGATGCGCGACCTGTTCGAAGTGGCGCCCAGCATGGCCGACCGCGACGGCCCCGCCGCCAGCACGACCGCCGCCGCCATTGAGACGGTGTTGGGACGCAAGGCCCAGTTCGTCTGCTCGCCCGGCACCTATGACCAGAAGCACATCGACCGCATCGGCCGGCTGAAGGACTGCATCGCCTATGGCCCCGGCGTGCTCGACCTGGCGCACCAGCCCGACGAATGGGTCGGCATCGCCGACATGACCAACTCGGCCAAGGTCATGGCGCGGGCGGCCTATGATCTGCTGACCCGCAAACGGAACTGACAGGGTGGCGCGCGGCGATATGGACGAAGAGAACATCATCGGACCGCGCCTGCGGGCGCTGCGGGATCGCCTCGGCCTGTCGCAGCGCGCGCTCGCTCGCAAGGCGGGCGTGCCGTCCAGCACCGTCAGCCTGGTCGAGAGCGGCCGCACCAGCCCCTCGGTCGGCTCATTGAAGCGACTGCTGGACGCGGCGGGCATATCGCTGGGCGACTTCTTCAGCTCCGAGTTCGAGACCCCGACCAAATACTTCTACCGCCACGACGAACTGACCGACATCTCACGCGGCGAGGTCTCCTACCGTCAGCTGGGTTCCAGCCAGGATTCCAGCCTGCAGATCCTCTATGAAACCTATCAGCCCGGCTCCGACAGCGGCCGGGTCATGCTGTCCCACGAGGGCGAGGAAGGCGGGCTGATCATCTCCGGCCGGCTGGAAGTCACGGTCGACGGCCAGTCGCGGGTGCTGAAGGCAGGCGACGGCTACCTGTTTCCCAGCGTCCTGCCGCACCGTTTTCGCAACGTCGGCGACTGCCCCTGCGTGGTCATCAGCGCCTGCACTCCGCCGACCTTCTGACCGCGCCGTTGCGGGCGATCATTATAACGATCACTGGAATATTTTTGCCATCAATCTCAGCGGTATAGTCCTATGAAGAAACAGGCTTGCCGCAATTAGCGATCCGTCGGCTACTCATTCCCGAAAGGGGAAGGCCGTGACGAAGGATGACTGCATGACCGCCGCCAGAGCCGCCAACGATCTCGATCCTTTCTGGATGCCGTTCACGGCCAACCGCGCCTTCAAAGCCCAGCCGCGCCTGCTCGCCTCGGCCCGGGACATGCACTACTTCACCCCCGACGGCCGGGCGGTGCTGGACGGCACGGCTGGCCTGTGGTGCGTCAACGCCGGCCACGCGCGCAAACCGATCGTCGAGGCCATCCAGCGTCAGGCCGAGATTCTGGACTACGCCCCGACCTTCCAGCTGGGGCATCCGCTGGCGTTCGAGCTGGCGTCGCGTCTGGGCATGCTGCTGCCCGGCGACCTGAACCACGTCTTCTTCGCCGGCTCGGGGTCCGAGGCGGTCGACAGCGCCCTGAAGATCGCCCTCGCCTGTCAGCGCGCCAGGGGTTCGAGAACCGCACCCGCCTGATCGGCCGCCAGAAGGGTTATCACGGCGTGGGCTTCGGCGGCATTTCCGTCGGCGGTCTGGAGAACAACCGGCGCGGCTTCCCCACCCTGCCCGGCGTCGACCACCTGTCGCACACGCTGAACCTTGAGGAAGCCGCCTTCACGCGCGGCCGGCCGACCTGGGGCCTGCACCTGGCCGATGAGTTGGAAGCCCTGATCGAGACCCACGGCGCCGAAACCATCGCCGCCGTCATCGTCGAACCCATGTCCGGATCGGCCGGGGTGATCGTGCCGCCCGTCGGCTATCTGGAGCGCCTGCGCGAGATCACGGCGCGGCACGGCATCCTGTTGATCTTCGACGAGGTCATCACCGGCTTCGGCCGTCTGGGCGCCCTGACGGCGGCCGAGGCGCTGGGCGTCACGCCCGACCTGATGACCTGCGCCAAGGGGCTGACCAACGGGGCCGTGCCCATGGGCGCCGTCGGCGTCAGCGCCGCCGTCTATCAGTCCGTGGTCGAGGGCGCCGCCGGGCCGGGCATCGAGTTCTTTCACGGCTACACCTATTCCGGCCACCCGCTGGCGGCGGCGGCCGGGCTGGCGACGCTGGATGTCTATGAAAGCGAAGGCCTGTTCCAGCGCGCGGCCGAACTGACGCCCTACTGGCAGGACGCTGTGCACAGTCTGAAAGGGCTGCCGCATGTCATCGACATCCGCGACATGGGTCTGGTCGCGGGCATTGAGCTTGAGCCCCGCGCCGGCGCGCCGGGGGCCCGCGCGACGGAAGCCTTCCACCGCGCCTTCGACGACGGCATTCTGATACGAGTGACAGCAGATGTCATCGCGCTGTCGCCTCCTTTGATTATCATCCGCGACCAGATCGACGAGTTGATCGATCGCCTTTCCAGCATCATCAAAACCATCAGATAGATATCAGTGGTATTGAGGGGGACGATATGAACAAATATATCTTGGCGTCTTCTGTCAGTTTACTGACAATCGCCGCATTCTCCAGCGCCAACGCTCAGAGCGCCGCCCGCTCAGGAGAACAGGCCACGCGCGTCGATGAAATCATCGTCACCGCCCAGCGCCGCGAACAGGCCAGCCAGGACGTGGGCGTCTCCCTCAGCGTCGTCGGCGGCGAGCAGTTGGACGAGAAGGGCATTTCGGTCGTCAACGATCTTGAGAACGCCGTCCCCAACATGGAGGTCGACAGCCAGTTCGGCGGCGGCCAGCCCCAGTTCCGCATCCGCGGCATCGGCGCGCGCGAATACTCCTCGAACAACGCCTCGACCGTCGGCATCTATGTCGACGAAGTGGCCCACCCCTATACCGTGACCACCCAGGGCGCGATGTTCGACATCGCCCGTCTGGAGGTCCTGCGCGGACCGCAGGGCACGCTTTACGGCCGCAACACCACCGGCGGCGCCGTCAACATCATCACCAACGCCCCGACGGCCGACTTCCGCGCCGGCTTCAACGCCGAATACGGGACCTTCGACCGCTATAAGGTCGAGGGCTATGTCTCGGGCCAGATCGCGCCGAACCTGCTGGGCCGCCTGGCCGCCGTCACCGAACAGGGGGCGCCTGGCAATACCACCGCGACACCGGCGAAAAGCTGGGCGACCTGAACAAGACCGCCATTCGCGGCCGCCTGACCTGGGACGTCAGCGAGACGATCACCGCCGACCTCAGCGCCACCTATTCGATCGACAAGTCCGACGGCCGCGGCTTCCGCCTGCTGGGCCCATACACCGTCTCGGGCAACAGCGTGACCTATCCCAAGGACACCGCCTGGCGCATCACCGGCTGGGGCATCTCGCCGGAAATGGCGGCGGTGGCCGGGGTCGGTCTGAACGCCAAACCCTTCCGTGACAACGACGGCTTCGACATCAGCGCCCGCATCAAGGCCGATCTAGGCTGGGCCGACCTGACCTCGATCACCGCCTACCAGACCTTCTCGCGCAGCGAGTTCAACGACTGGGACAGCACCCGCTTCAATGAATCGAACGTCTTCTTCTACAACGACATCGACGTCTTCGCTCAGGAACTGCGGCTGGCTCGAACGGCGACGGTCCGTTCAACTGGATGATCGGCGCCCACTATGCCGATGAAAGCATCGACGGCGGCTTCTACACCAACTTCCGGGGCAACCCGAACCTGATCAACACCGGCTATGGCCAGTCGGTGTCGGCCTTCGGGATCTTCACCCACAACTCCTACCAGGTGAACGAGCGGCTGAACCTGATCGCCGGCCTGCGCTGGGAGACGGAGGAACGCACACTGGACAGCAGCGGCACCGTTGTCGCCCCCAACCCGCCTCCGGCCCCCCAATCCTATGACACCGACCTCAACGAGGTTTCAGGCCGTTTGGGGCTGGAATACAAGCTGACGGACGACGCCCTGTTCTACGCCAGCGTAGCGCGCGGCGTGAAATCGGGCGGCTTCACCACCTATAACGCCACCTCTGCGACCCCGTTCAAACCGGAAATCGTCATCGCCTATGAGGCCGGGATCAAGTCCGACCTGTTCGACCGCCGCCTGCGTTTGAACGGCGCCCTGTTCTACTACGACTACAAGGACCAACAGGTTCAGGGGCTGGAGTACGACCGCATCACCGGCCGCCTGGGCAAGATCACCAATGTGCCCAAGTCGCACATCTACGGCGGCGAGATCGAGCTGACCTGGGTGCCTTTGGACGGCCTGACCATCAGCCAGAACCTGGGCTACAAGACCGGCGAGTATGACGAATACAACGCCATCGACGGCGCCAAGACCGACGCCGCCAACCCCAAGGACGGTCCCTGGGACATCATCATCACCAATGACCGTTCCGGCGAGCGCCTGTCCTTCCCCAAGATGAACTACGGCGGTTCGGTCAGCTATGATTTGGACATGGCGGGCTGGGAGCTGCGCGCCGAGACCAACTATAACTATCGGGACGAGCTGTATTCGGTCAGCTCCTCGTCGATCATCGACGCCTACTGGCTGTGGAACGCCAACTTCAGCGTCAGCCCGGCCGGCGCCAACTGGCGGGCGGGCCTGTGGGTGCGCAACATGTTCAACACCTACTACGAAGAGACGCGCAACGGCTTCAACGGCTCGGCCCGTCCGACCACCTCGCCCAGCCAGGGCCGCACCTACGGCGTGCGCCTGTCGATGGACTTCTAAGAGGCCTCCTCCCAAGCGGGGCGGGCCGGTTCCGGCCGGTCCGCCCCGCGCCTTTTGCTGATGGTATGATGGCTTACTCCGCCCCCGCCTTGATCGCCGCGCCCTGCTGACCGGTCTGGTCGTCGCGCCCGCCGTGCTGAGCTTCGGCCGGGCGCAGGCGGGCGGCGCCTATCTGTTTCCGCTGGGCGTCGCCAGCGGCGATCCCGCGCCGGACGGCTTCGTCATCTGGACCCGGCTGGCCGCCGATCCTCTGGCCGCCGATGGGCTGGGCGGCCTGTCTGGAGACGTTCCCGTGCGCTGGGAAGTCGCCGCCGACGACCAGTTCCGCCGCATCGTCGCCGCCGGAAACGTGACAGCCTCGACCGACGCCGCCCACAGCGTCCATGTCGAGGTCGCAGGCCTCGCCCCTCACCGCCCCTACTGGTACCGCTTCACCGCCCAGGGCCAGCAGAGCCCGACCGGCCGCGCCCTGACCACGCCCGCTCCGAACGCCAGCGCGGATCGCCTGCGTCTGGCCGTCGCCTCCTGCTCGCACTGGGAGCGCGGCTATTTCAGCGCCTACGGCCACATGGCCGACGAGGCGCCGGACCTGACCCTGTTCCTGGGCGACTACATCTATGAATACAGCCTGGGGCCGGACCGCGCCGACCAGGTGGTGCGCCCCTACAACCTCGAGGAAGCGACCACGCTGGCGGGCTATCGCAACCGCTACGCCCTGCACCGCACCGACGCGAACCTGCAGCGCCTGCACGCCGCCGCCCCCTGCCTCGCCGTCTGGGACGATCACGAGGTTCAGGACGACTATTCCGGCGTGTGGTCCAAGATCCGAGGCGTCGCCCCAACCGACTTCCTGCAGCGCCGCGCCGCTGGATACCAGGCCTTCTACGAGGCCATGCCGATCCGTCGCACGCGCCTGAGCGCCGCCCTGCAGATGCCGATCTATCGCCGCGTCCGGTACGGCAGGCTGGCCGAGTTCTTCATGCTGGACGGGCGGCAGTACCGCTCGAAACAGCCGTGCAGCGCCGGCGAGAACGGCGGCAAGGGTCAGATCGTCACCGACGCCGCCTGCACCGACCGGCTGGACCCGTCGCGCACCTTCCTCGGCTTCGAGCAGGAGCGCTGGCTCTATGACGGCCTGGCCCGCGCCGAGGCGCGCTGGAACATCCTGGGCCAGAATCTGGTCATGGCGGGCCTGCGCCTGGCCCGCAGCCCGGCCGAGGAAAACCGCTACTGGACCGACACCTGGGACGGCTTCCCCGCCGCCCGCGACCGCCTAACAAACGCCCTGTCCGAGCTGAGGCCGTCCAACCCGGTGGTGCTCAGCGGCGACTACCATTCGTTCTGGACCAATGACGTGAAGCTGGACAGCCGCGACCCGTCGTCGGCCACCGTGGCGACCGAGTTCGTCGGCACCTCCATCACCTCGACCGGCCCCAGCTACGACGGGCTGATGGCGGTCATGCCCAATAATCCGCAGGTGAAGTTCTTCGACAGCCGCCCGCGCGGCTATATGTCGATCGACGTGCGCCCCGACCGCATGGATACGCGCTATCAGGTCATCAGCGACGTGCGCGATCCCAAGGCGAGCCTGTCGACCCTGAAATCCTGGACCGTGGAATCGGGCCGCCCCGGCGCCGTCGCCGCATGATCACTGCCTACTGGAGTTTCCCCATGACCATCTCGCGTCGTTCTTCCTCTCTCATCGCGATGAGCCTGGCTCTCGCGCTTGGCGGAGCGTTGAGCGGTTGCGCCGGCACGGCCGGGACGCAGACAGCAGCCGCAACGCCCGCAACCTTCTGGGAAGGCTTCCGCGACCACCCGCACGGCTATCTGACGGCCGAGAACACGCCCAACGCCGCCAACTTCCTGCCGCCCCCGCCCGAAGAGGGCTCGCTGCGCGAACAGGCCGACATCGCCGCCTATCGCGCCATGCGGTCGCTGGAAGGCTCCGAGCGCTGGGCCATCGCCCGCGCCGACAATGAGATCGAGACGCCCGGCGCCCCGCGCGCCTTCGACTGCGCCCTCGGCTTCAAGTTCGAGCCGGAAAAGATGCCGACCCTGACGCTGCTGATGGGCAAGATGCTGGGCGATCTGGAGATGATCCAGACCCCGGCCAAGAAGGGCTATTTCCGCAAGCGCCCCTTCGTGGTCGAGCCCCTGCCGACCTGCATCGCGCCGGAGACCTGGCTGGCGGCCAGCGGCTCCTATCCGTCGGGCCATTCGGCGCTGGGCTGGGCCTGGGGCCTGGTGCTGGCCGAACTGGCGCCCGACCGCGCCGACGCCATCCTGCGGCGCGGTCTGGCCTATGGCGAAAGCCGCGCGGTGTGCGGCGTCCACTACCCCAGCGACGTCGAGGCGGGCCGCATCGTCGGCGCGACCATCGTCACCCGGCTGAAGGCCGACCCGGCCTTCCAGGCCGACTTCGCCCGCGCCAAGGAAGAGTTCGACGCCGCCCGCGCCGCCGCGACGGAGGCGACCGCCGCCTGCCCCGCCTCCCTGTCGCGCCAGCCGTGGTGAGGCGCGCTTAATCGATGGCGTGAGGGGAAAGCCATGACGTAGGCTGACGCAGATCGGCCACGTCGCAGGGGAGAGCGAGGAAGGTGACGAAGACAGGGGCGACACGCGTCGCGACAGCATCACGACGGCGCGGCCGGAACGGCGGGCTTCGGCCCGGCCTGATCACGCTTATGCTGTCGCTGGCCCTGTGCCTCGTCTGGGGCCTGACCGCGCCGCAGGTTCAGGCGCAGGCGCCGCGTGACCGTCTGGTCCTGGGCCTGCCGCTGGAGCCGCCGAACCTTGATCCGACCTCGGGCGCGGCGGCGGCGGTGGACGAAGTCGTCTACGCCAACGTCTTCGAGGGCCTGACCAGGCTGACCCAGAACGGCGCCGTCGCCCCGTCATTGGCCGACACGTGGGAGGCCGCCCCCGACGGCCTGACCTGGACCTTCCACCTGCGGCGCGGCGTGACCTTCTCCGACGGTTCGCCCTTCGACGCCTCGGTGGCGAAGTTCTCTCTGGACCGCATCACCGCCGAAGGCTCGACCAACGCCCAGAAAGCCCTGTTCGAGCCGATCCGCAACGTCGAGGTCGTCGACCCGGCGACCCTGCGCATCCACCTGTCGCGGCCCATGGCGACCCTGCCTTACGTTCTGGCATGGGGCGATGCGGTCATTGTCTCGCCCAGCAGCGCCACGACCAACGCCATCACCCCCATCGGCACCGGCCCGTTCAAGCTGCAGAGTTGGCAGCGCGGCAGCCAGCTGACCCTGATCCGCCGCGACGGCTACTGGGGCGCAGCGCCGCGCCTGAACACCGTCGTCTTCCGCTTCATCAGCGACCCGACCGCCGCCTTCGCCGCCGTCAGCGCCGGCGACGTGGACGCCTTCCCCAACTATCCCGGGCCCGAAAACGTGGACCAGTTCCAGCGCGACCCGCGCTTCCGCGTCGTCGTCGGCGCGTCCGAGGGCAAGGTCATCCTGGGGATCAACAACACCAAGGCGCCGTTCAACGACGTGCGGGTGCGTCGCGCCATCTCCTACGCCATCGACCGCGACGCCCTGATCCAGGGCGTCATGTTCGGCTTCGGCCAGCCGATCGGCAGCCACTATTCGCGCCAGGCGCCGGGCTATGTCGACCTCACCGGCCTCTATCCGCATGATCCCGCCAAGGCGCGTCAACTGCTGGCCGAGGCGGGCTATCCCAACGGTATCGACGTGACGATGCGCCTGCCGCCCCGCCCCTACGCCCGGCGCAGCGGCGAGGTGCTGATCTCGCAACTGGCGCAGGCGGGCATCCGCGCGAAGATCGAGAATCTGGAGTGGGCTCAGTGGCTGGATCAGGTGTTCAAGCGCCGCCAGTTCGACCTGACCATCGTCGAGCATGTCGAGCCGATGGATTACGACATCTATGGCCGCAAGGACTACTATTTCGGCTACGACAGCCCCGCCTTCGACGCCCTGCTGGCGCAGGTCAACGCCGCCCCTGACGAGCCGACGCGCAACCGCCTGCTGGGCGACCTGCAACGCCGCATCGCCGATGACGCGGTCAACGGCTTCCTGTTCCAGTCCTCGCGCATCGGCGTGTGGAAGGCGGACGTGAACGGCCTATGGATCAACGGCCCCATCGCCGCCAACGACGTTACCGGCGCCTACTGGACCGGCGCTGGCGCAGCGGGCGCCGCGACTGCCGAGCGCACCGGCGGCGGCCTGCCCTGGGGCTGGATCAGCCTGACCGCGGGCGGCGCCTTACTGGCCTTCGTCGCCTGGCGCTTCGGCGCGGCCTGGCTGCTGAAGAAGCTGGGCGGCCACGCCCTGACGCTGCTGGCGGCGACCGTGGTCATCTTCCTGCTGCTGCAGGTCGTGCCGGGTGATCCTGCCAGCTACATGATGGGGCTGAACGCCAGTCCTGAATCCATCGTAGCCCTGCGCCAGCAGATGGGCCTCGAAGGTTCGGGCCTTGAGCGCTACTTCGCCTGGCTGGGCGACCTGCTGACCGGCAAGTTCGGGACCAGCTACACCTATCAGGTGCCGGTCGGCGGCCTGATCGCGGAACGTCTGGCCGTGTCTGCGCCGCTGGCCCTGATGGCCACCGTCCTGTCGCTGCTGGTCGCCCTGCCCATCGGCGTCACCGCCGCCAGCCGCCGGGGAACCGCCGTCGACACCGGCCTGATCGGCGTGACCCAGGTCGGCGTGGCCCTGCCCAACTTCTGGATCGCCATGCTGCTGATCCTGCTGTTCTCGGTGAACCTGGGCTGGTTCTCGGCGGGCGGCTTCCCCGGTTGGAACGGCGGCTTCTGGCCCGCCTTCAAGGCCCTGATCCTGCCCGCCGTGGCGCTCGCCGCGCCGCAGGCCGCCATTCTGGCGCGCGTCCTGCGCACCGCCCTGCTGGACACGATGAACGAGGACTATGTCCGTACCGCCCGCGCCAAGGGGCTGTCGGTCAATCAGGCCCTGTGGCGCCACGCCCTGCGCAACGCCTGGATCCCGGTCCTGACCATCCTCGGCCTTCAGTTCCCCTTCCTGCTGGCGGGCGGCATCATCATCGAGAACGTCTTCTCCCTGCCGGGCCTCGGCCGTCTGGTCTTCCAGGCCATCACCCAGCGCGACCTGATCGTGGTGCAGAGCGTGGTGGTGGTGGTGGTCTTCGCCGTGGTCCTGGTCAGCTTCGTGATCGACCTGGCCTATCTGTTTGCTGATCCGCGCCTGAGGGGACGCCGCGCATGACCGACGCCCCCGCTGTCGCCGCCCCCGCCGAGCCCCGCGTGCGCTGGCCCCTGTCTCTGATCGTCGGCGCGACGCTGACGGCCATCGTGCTGCTAACCGCCCTGCTCGCCCTCGTCTGGACGCCCTATGACGTCGAGGCGGTGGACATCGCCGCCAAGCTGACCGCCCCGTCGACCGCCCACTGGATGGGCACGGACCACTTCGGTCGAGACGTGCTGTCGATGATCATGGCCGGGGCGCAGAACTCCTCGTCGTCGCCTTCGTCGCCGTCGGCATCGGCGTCGGCATCGGCACGCCTTTGGGCCTGACCGCAGCCGCGCGCGGCGGCTGGATCGACGAGCTGGTCATGCGCGGCAACGACCTGATCTTCGCCTTCCCCGCCCTGCTGCTGGCCGTGATGATCACCGCCGTCATGGGACCGGGCGCGATCAACGCGATCATAGCCATCGGCGTCTTCAACATCCCCGTCTTCACCCGCGTCGCGCGTGGCGCCGCCCAAGGCCTTTGGACCCGCGAATACGTCCTGGCCGCCCGCACGGCGGGCAAGTCGAAAGCTCTGATCTCGCTCCAGCACATCCTGCCCAATCTGATGAGCCTGCTGGTCGTACAGGCGGCGATCCAGTTCGCCGTCGGCATTGTCGCCGAGGCGGGCCTGTCCTACGTCGGCCTCGGCGCCCAGCCGCCCGCGCCCAGCTGGGGCCGGATGCTGGCCGAGGCCCAGACCATGATCGGCTTCGCGCCCTGGCTGGCCATCATGCCGGGGCTGGCCATCTTCGTGACCGTGCTGGCCCTCAGCCTGACCGGCGACGGCCTGCGCGACCTGTTCGACCCGCGCGTGCGGCGGGAGCGTTGAGCATGACCGTCCTCGACATCCGCGACCTCAGCCTGTCGATCGGCTCCACCTCGATCCTGAAGTCCGTCAGCCTGTCCGTCGCCCCCGGCGAAATCCTCGGCCTCGTCGGCGAGAGCGGTTCGGGCAAGTCGATGACCGCCCTGGCCGTGCTGGGCCTGACGCCCCCGCGCGCGACCATCACCGGCGAGATCCGCCTGAACGGCCAGCTCGTCTCGAACGCCCCCGACGCCGCCCTGCAAAAGGTGCGCGGCCGCGACGTGGGCGTCATCTTTCAGGAGCCGATGACGGCCCTGAACCCCGTCATGACCATCGGCGATCAGGTCGCCGAGACGGTGCGCCTGCACACGAAGACGTCGCGCAAAGAGGCCCTCGCCGTCGCCCGTTCCGTGCTGGACCGGGTCGGCCTGCCGGCTGAACGTTTCCCCCTGACCCGCTATCCGCACGAACTGTCGGGCGGCCAGAGACAGCGCGTCGCCATCGCCATCGCCATCGCCCTGACGCCGAAACTGCTGATCGCGGACGAGGCGACCACGGCGCTGGACGTGACGACGCAGGCTCAGGTGCTGGACCTGCTCAAGCGGCTGGTGCGCGAGGACGGCATGGGCCTGATTCTCATCACCCACGACCTCGCCGTCGTGGCCGAAACCGCCGACCGGCTGGCGGTGATGAAGGACGGCGAACTGGTCGAGGAAGCGCCCGTCGACCGCATCCGCACCGGCATGGCGCACGCCTATTCCCAGCGCCTTCTGGCCAACGCCACCCACGCCCCCACGCGGCGCAGCCGCCCGCAAGCCGACGCCGCCCCCGTGCTTCAGGTCGAGGGTCTGGTGCGCGAATACGGCGGCGCGCCCGCCCTGTTCGGCAAGTCCAAAGCCTTCCGCGCCGTCGATCAGGTCAGCCTGTCGATCCAGCCGGGCGAGAGCGTCGGCCTCGTCGGCGAAAGCGGCTGCGGCAAGTCCACCCTGCTGCGCGCCATCCTGGCGCTGGAGCCCCCGCAAGGCGGCCGCGTCCGGGTCAAGGGCCGCGACATCACCGCCGCGCGCGGCGCCGCGTTGAAGTCCATCCGGCGAGACATCCAGGTGGTGTTCCAGGACCCCTACGGCAGCTTTGATCCGCGCTGGAAGGTCAGCGATCTGGTGGCCGAAAACTTCCACCTGCTCGACGCCCGCCCCACCCCGCTTGAGGCCCGCCGCCGCGTCGATGAAATGCTGGAGCGCGTCGGCCTGACCAGCGCCGCCGCAGACCGTTATCCGCACGAGTTCTCAGGCGGCCAGCGCCAGCGCATCGCCATCGCCCGCGCCCTGATCACCGCGCCCTCGGTCATCTGTCTGGACGAGGCGGTCTCGGCGCTGGACGTTTCGATCCGTGCGCAAATCCTCGACCTGCTGGCCGACCTGTCGGACCGCCTGGGCCTGTCCTACCTCTTCGTCACCCACGACCTGACTGTGGTGCGGACGGTGACGGATCGCCTGCTGGTCATGCAGGCCGGCAGGATCGTCGAACAGGGCGAAACGGCCGCCGTCTTCGCCGCGCCGTCGCACCCCTATACGCAGAAACTTCTGGCGGCGACGCCGGATCTGGTCCGCAATAGAGCTCTGGAAAAGGAAACCGCCGGATGAACCGCAGAACCGTCCTCGGCTCGGCCCTGATCGGCGCCGCCGCCTCCGCCTCCGCCTCCGCCGCGGGCGCTGCGAGCGCCAAACCGGCCGCGCAAAGCGCCGCGCGCGCCCCAAGCCAATCTTCTAGCCGCACCGGGCCGCTGAACCTGATCACCGACGTCGAGGGCCTCAAGGTCGGCCAGGCTCACGACGCCAAGGTGCGCACCGGCGTCACCGTCATCCTCGCCGAAAAGCCCGCCACGGCCGCCGTGGACGTGCGCGGCGGCGGCCCCGCCGGGCGCGAGACCGACGTGTTGCGCCCTGAAAATCTGGTGCAGGAGGTGGACGCCATCATCTTGTCGGGCGGGTCGGTCTATGGCCTCGGCTCCGCCGACAGCGTGGCCGCATGGATGGGGATGCGCGGGCGCGGCTACGGCATGGGCGGGGCGCCGGGCGTGCCGCCCTCGCCCATCATCCCGACTGCCTGCCTCTACGATCTGGCCAATGGCGGGAACAAGCAGTGGGAGATGGAGCCGCCCTATCGCCGCCTGTCGGTTCAGGCGCTGGAGGCCGCGAGCGACCGCTTCGACCTCGGCACCGCAGGGGCGGGCTACGGCTCGGAGGCGGGCGCGCTGAAGGGCGGCATCGGCTCGGCATCGGCGGTCATGGCGGCGGGCTGGACGGTCGGCGCCATCGTCGCGGTCAACAGCGTCGGCTCGGTCGTGGCGCCGGGCGGCAAGAGCTTCTGGGCCGCCCCCTATGAGATCGGCGACGAGTTCGGCGGCCTCGGCTCATCGGGTCTGCACGCCTCGGCCGAGGACTGGGGCCTGTCCAAGTTCCGGCCCCAGCCGCGCGAGAACACCACCATCGCCTGCATCGCCACCGACGTGGCCCTGACCCGTGTCGAGCTTCAGCGCGTGGCCATCATGGCGCAGGACGGCATGGCCCGCGCCATCCGCCCCGCCCACGCCCCCTTCGACGGCGACACCCTGTTCAGCCTGTCCACGGGCAAGAAGGTGATCGCGGACCCGGCCATGCGCCAGATCGCGGTGGCTCAGCTGGGCAATGTCGCCGCCGACGTCCTGGCCCGCGCCGTGGCGCGCGGCGTCTATCACGCGACCAACTATGAGGGCGTCACCGGCAAGACCTGGCGCGAGATGGCCTGACCCCTCCCGCCGGGAGAGGGTCTTGATCGGCCGTCGGTTTAGCGCACGCCCAGCGCCAGGGCGTCCGGACGGCGGGTGTCGGCGGCGCCTAGGAAACGATCGCCGTCGACCATGATCGACTGGGTGCTGCCCATCGTCATCGACGGACGCACCGTGTGGCCGCGCTCGCGCAGCAGCCGCTCCACGTCGGGCGAGAAGCCGCCTTCCAGCTCCAGCGGGCTGTCGCCGCCGCCCTGGTTCAGGCGCGGACGCATGGCGGCCTCGGCCACGTTCAGCTGGTGATCGATGACGTTAGAGACCAGCTGCACCATCGTCGCGATGATGTAGCCGCCGCCCGGCGTGCCGGTGACCAGCCACGGCTTGTCGTCCTTGAACACGATCATCGGCGTGATGGTGGAGCCCAGACGCTTGCCCGGCGCGGGCGAGTTCGGCTTGCCTTCAGTCCCCCAGTAGAAGTTGTCCAGGTGGTTGTTCAGCAGGATGCCCGTGCCGACCGGCGCGACGTGGGCGCCGTAGGAGTTCGACAGCGTATAGGTGTTCGACACCGCATTGCCGTAGGCGTCGGCCACCGAATAGTGGGTCGTGTCCTTGCTCTCGAACGGATAGGGATTGCCCTCCGGCACGTCTGCGGCCTTCAGCGTCCTGTCCAGCGAGATCAGCTTGACGCGCTCGGCGGCGAATTCCTTGCTGGCGAGGCCCTTGGCCGGGGTCGTCCACTGCGGCGCCCCGCCGATCAGGTTGCGGTCGGACGAGGTGATCTTCATCGCCTCGGAGATCAGGTGCAGGCTGTCGACGCTGCCCCACCCCATCGCGCGCAGGTCGAAATGCTCCAGCAGGTTCAGCGCCTCGGCGACGCTGACGCCCGAGGCCGTCGGCGGCATGAAGGAGATGCGATGGCCGCGATAGCTGCCCCAGATCGGCTCTGACACATCGGCGCGATAGGCCGCCATGTCTTCCATCGTGATGACGCCGCCGCCTGCTTGGACGCCCGCCACGATCTGGCGCGCCAGTTCGCCCTTGTAGAACTCGTCCGCGCCGCCGCGCGCCAGCTTGCGTAGGCTCTCGGCCAGCAGGGGCTGACGGAAGACCTCGCCCGCGCGATAGGCCGTGCCGTCGGCCTTCAGATAGGCTTCGCGCGCGCCCGGATCGGTCGCCAGGACGCGGGCGCGGCCGCCGGTGGCGTCGGCCTCGCCGTCCGACAGGACATAGCCTTCCTCGGCCAGGGCGATGGCCGGGGCCACCAGATCCGCCCACGGCATGGAGCCGAAACGCTGGTGCGCCTCCCACAGGCCCATGACGGTGCCCGGCACCGCCACATTCTTGAAGCCCGACGGCTTGGAGCGGTCGAACTTGCCGTCCGGCCCCAGCAGCAGGTCAGGCGTCGTCGCCGCCGGGGCCGTGCCGTAATAGTTGATGGCGATGTCCTGGGCCGGACGATCCTTCGTGGCCGCCATGTGCACGACCATATAGCCCGAGCCGCCGATGTTGCCCGCGCGCGGCAGGGTCACCGCCTCGGCGAAGGCCACGGCGATGGCCGAATCCACGGCGTTGCCGCCCTGGCGCAGGATGTCGACACCGACGCGGGTCGCCGGATCGCTCTGGCTGACCACCATGCCGCCGCGTCCGACCACGGGGCTGTGGATCTGGCCGTAGTTGACGATGTCGCCGCCGCTGCCGGTGGTCGGCCGAACCTGGACCGCCGCCTCCTGAGCGATCCCCGGCGCCGCCAGCAACATCAGGGCCGCCGCCGAAACAGCCGTCGCCGACTTCATCAAACGCACACGCATGGAAAATCCCCGCCTCAAGTCCGCGCGTCGCTGAAGGCTGTCGCCCCCGCAATGCTTTCTCACAGGACAATATTATCAAGACCCTAGCGATAGCATTGCCGAAAACCGCAGTTCAAGGACGAGGTTGAGTGATTATCACGCCCATTATTTGGGATATCGGCAATATTTTTCCGGCTAAGGTTGACGTGTAGCACTGTGACCGCTTCAAGTCCGAACTGAGGCGATCTCTCCGCGCCGCGCCCGATTTCGATTCGTCGATGCGGCGTGCGCCGGGACCGGCCTCTTCGACATACAGATCAGTCAGCGATGCGACCCCTGCCCAAAAACAGGAGCGCAGAACGATGACCACAACGGGGATGATTATTTCTATGAGCACTGTCCTGGCGCGTCGCACCATGCGAACGGCCCTGCTGGCCACCACCGCCTTGTTCGGCGCGACCGCCGCCTTCGCCCAGGAGGCGCAGGACGACGTCACTCAGGTCGAGGAGATCGTCGTCGTCGGCTCGCAGATCCGCGGCTCCAAGGTGACGGCCGCCCTGCCGGTGACCGTCGTCAGCGAAGACGACATCATCGCCGCCGCTCCGGCATCGGGCGACGACCTGTTCCGCTCCATCCCCCAGATGGGCGATGTGACCTTCAACTCCTCCTACCTGCCCTACACCTCGAACGCGGCGCGCGGCGACACCGGCTCGGTGAACCTGCGCAGCCTGGGCATCGGCAACACCCTGGTGCTGCTGAACGGCCGCCGCGTCGTCGGCCACCCGACGTCGCAGGCCAATGAGCACCTGGTGCCGGTCCTGACCTACAACACCAACGCCATTCCGGTGTCGGGCCTGAAGCGCATGGAAGTCCTGCGCGACGGCGCCGCCGCCATCTACGGCGCCGACGCCGTGGCGGGCGTGGTCAACACCGTCCTGCGCGACGACATGGACGGCCTGACCGTCTCGACCCAGTATGGCGGCGCCGAAGGCACCGGCATGCGCGAGCTGAACCTGTCGATCTACGGCGGCAAGGACATTCAGGAGGGTCGCGGCAACATCTCGGCCTTCTTCAACTACGACCACCGCGACGAGCTGAACACGCTCGATCAGGACTACACCGCCTCCAACGACCTGACCTCGCTGTTCGCCGGCACGGGCTTTGAGAACAACAGCAGCCTGAACGGCACCTCGCCGCTGACGCCCTGGGGCCGCTTCACGGTCAGCGGCTCGGGCGCCACGATCAACGGCAAGGCCTACAGCGCCTTCACCGTCCTGCCGGGCACGCACAAGGACTGCGTCACCGCCATCGGCGACGGCCTGTGCGTCATGAGCGGCGCCAACCTGCCGTCGGAGCTGAACACGGACATGGCCAAGCTGGGCCTGACGGTCATGCCTGAGGTCGACCGTTTCAACCTGTTCGTCACCGGCAAATACCGCATCAACGACGCCGTGGAGGCCTTCGGCGAGCTGGGCGGCTACTACGCCGAATCCCAGGCCTGGCAGGAGCCGATCGCAACAGCCTCGGCCGTGCCCTTCATCATCCCCGGCACGAACTACTACAACCCGCTGGACGGCAATCAGAACCTGACCCTGACCGGCTATCGGTTTATGGACATGGGCCCGATCAGCGTCAATGTGGTCAACAAGCAGTACCGCATCCTGGGCGGCCTGCGTGGCGACTGGAACGGCTGGAACTGGGAAACCGCCCTGACCTGGTCGGAAGCGTCAGCCAAGGACGTCTCGGACAACATCTCCGCCACCAAGCTGCAGGAGTGGGCCGCCAAGTCGACCCCGGACGCCTACAACTTCTTCAACGGCGGCTCGCTGACCAACCCCAAGGTCGGTGACGACACCCTGTCGAACCAGGCGGCCCTGGACGGCATCCGCGTGGACATGGTCCGCAAGACCAAGACCGAACTGGGCATGTGGGACTTCCGCGTCTCGCGCCCCGACGTCTATCAGCTGCCCGCCGGTCCCGTCGGCGTCGCCGCCGGCATCGAGCTGCGCACCGAGACCCAGCTGGACGACCGCGACAGCCGCGTCGACGGCACGATCCGCTTCACCAACCTGCGCGGCGTCCAGTCTTCGGATCTGATCAACCAGTCGGAGAACCCGGACACCTACGGCGAGCGCGACGTCTTCTCGGCCTATGTCGAGGCTCGCCGCCCCGCTGATCTCGCCGGACATGGGCGTGCCGCTGGTCCACAACCTGGAAGTCCAGGTCGCTGGCCGCTTCGAGGAGTATTCGGACTTCGGTTCGGTCGCCAAGCCCAAGTTCGCCGCGGCCTGGGACATCGTCGACGGCTTCCGCATCCGCGGCTCGTGGGCCCAAGGCTTCCGCGCTCCGAACCTGGAGCAGATCAACGCCACCGTGATCACGCGCTCGAACACCAGCAACGACTGGATCTACTGCGAGGCCCTGCGCGTTCAGGGCGGCCTCAAGACCGCCACGGGCGCGATCGACAACACCCTGCGCGGCTGCGGCGCTTCGATGAGCTCCAGGGTCGCCGACGAGTTCAAGGCGAACTTCAGCCAGACCCACGCTCGCAAGTCGACGCAGGAGCGCCGCTCGGGCAACCCTGACCTGGCGCCGGAAGAGTCCGAAACCGTCTCGCTGGGCTTCGTCATCCAGCCGCGCTTCATCCCGGCTGAGTTCGGCGACTTCACCTTCACCGCCGACTGGTGGCAGGTGAAGCAGGAAGGCATGGTGGGCCTGTTCCGCGGTCAGAACGCTCTGACGCTGGACTACCTGCTGCGCAAGCAGGGCTCGTTCAACGAGAACGTCGTGCGCGCCGATCCGACCGCCGCCGACATCGCCATCTTCGCCGGCTCGGGCCTCGAGGCGGCGGGCGAAGTCCTCTACATCAAGGACGCCTATACCAACCAGCAGCCCCAGACGGTTGAGGGTCTGGACCTGGGCGTGATGTGGCGTCTGCGCGGCACCCAGTATGGCGACTTCAACGTCAATCTGAACGTCTCGCACCTGATCAAATACTATCTGGACATGGCGCCGGAGACCAAGATGCTGGCCGACGCCCAGGCTTCGGGTCAGCTGGACGAGGCCATCTTCCTGTCAGGTTCGTTCGGCGACATGATCGCCGACTTCGGCCGCCCGGAATGGAAGTGGTCGCTGTCGGCGACGTGGCGCAAGGACGACTGGACGGTCGGCGCCTTCACCCAGTACATCTCGTCGCTGTATGACGACAGCCTGACCAACTCGGCGGGCGATTACTGGACGGTGGACTCGACCATCACCGCCAACCTCTATGCGGAATACGCCTTCGACGGTTCGCGCTTCAGCGAGGCGCTGGCCGGCTCGGCCGTTCGCGTCGGCGTGCGCAACATCACCGACGAACAGCCCCCGCTGGCCAGCGGCGGTTATGTCGGTTCGGTGTACCAGCCCTACGGGCGCTACTGGTACGCCAGCTTCCGCAAGTCCTTCTGATCAGTCTCTGATTGGTTTCGGGGCGGTAGGCGATGACGCCTTCCGCCCCTTTTTCTGTTTTGCTCACGGAGTTCCCATGAAGCCCGTTTCAATGCGCGTCCTCGCCCTCGCCGCCGCGATGACCAGCCTGCCCCTGGCCCCCGCCGTCGCCGCTGAACTGTCGCCCCAGGCCAGGGCCCAGATCACCTCGACCGTCGAGCGCAACCAGGCCGCCCTGGACCACGCCGCGCTGGAGATCTGGAAGTTCGCCGAGCTGGGCTATCAGGAGACCCAGAGCGCCGCCCTGCTGCAGGATCAGTTGCGCGACGCCGGCTTTGTCATCACTCCCGGCATCGCCAATGAGCCGACCGCCTTCCTGGCCAGCTTCAAGAACGGCGCCGGCCCGGTCATCGCCGTCCTGGCCGAATACGACGCCTTGCCCGGTCTGTCGCAGACCCTGAACCCTGTCCAGGAGTCCGCCGGCGGCCACGCCGGCCACGGCTGCGGCCACAACCTGTTCGGCGCCGCCTCGGTCCACGCCGCCATCGCGGTCAAGGACTGGATGGTCGCCAACAACATCAAGGGCGAGCTGCGCGTCTACGGCACCCCGGCCGAAGAAGGCGGCTCGGGCAAGGTCTACATGGTCCGCGACGGCCTGTTCGACGACGTCGACGTGTCGCTGCACTGGCACCCCGGCAATGTGAACTCGGCCCGCCAGGGCGACACCATGGCCAACGTCTCGGGCAAGTTCCGCTTTTACGGCACGGCCTCCCACGCCGCCGCCGCGCCCGACAAGGGCCGCTCGGCCCTGGATGGCGTCGAGGCCCTGAACTACATGGTCAACATGATGCGCGAGCACGTGCCGGACCGCACCCGCATCCACTACGCCATCACCGACGGCGGCAAGGCGCCCAACGTCGTCCCGGCCTATGCCGAGGCCTATTACTACGTCCGTCACAACAACCCCGAGATCGTCCGCGACGTGCTGGAGCGAGTGAAGAAGGCGGCGGACGGCGCGGCGCTGGGCACCGGCACCCGTGTCGAGTTCGAGGCCATCGGCGGCGTCTATTCCATGCTGCCCAATCAGGCCCTGATGACGGTCATGGACCGCAACCTGCGCCATGTCGGCGGCATCACCTGGACGGCCGAGGAAACCGCCCTGGCGACCGAAATCCAGAAGACCCTGACCTCCAAGCCGGACCTCGCCAGCGTCGGCCAGATCGAGGACGCCGTGATCGGCGGCGACTTCGGCGGCTCCACCGACGTGTCGGACGTGTCCTGGGTCACGCCTACGGTCGGCCTGTCGACGGCGACCTTCGTGCCAGGCTCTGCGGGCCACAGCTGGCAGAACGTGGTGGCGGCGGGCACGACCATCGGCCTGAAGGGCGCCCATCTGGCGGCCAAGACCCTGGCCCTGACCACCGCCGAGCTGTTCCAGAGCCCGGACACCATCGCCGCCGCCAAGGCCGAGTTCGAACAGCGTCGCGGCCCGAACTTCGAATACCGCGCCCTGCTGGGCGACCGCGCCCCGGCGCTGAACTATCGCGACTAAAATCGCCTGAGGCCGCCTTCTTCCCTTGCGGGAGAAGGCGGACGGATAAGGGGCTGCCGGGCGTCAGGCTCGGCAGCCCCTTTTCATTCCGCCATAAAAAGCCTCAGTCGGCCTTCTGCGGCGCCCGCGTTCCGATGGTGCGGTCCAGGAAGTCCAGGTAGGTCCGCCACTGGTGCAGCTGGCGATCATTGCCCCGGATGCCGTGGCGCTGGCCGGGATAGAGCATGGTCTCGAAGGGAATGCTCTTTTCCTGCAGGGCGTTCAGCACCCGCGTGGTGTTCTCGAAGATGACGTTGTCGTCGGCCATGCCGTGCATCAGCAGCAGACGGCCCGTCAGATTATCGAGGCGCCCCAACACGTCCGACGCGGCGTAGCCCTCCACGTTCGCCTGCGGCGTCGACATATAGCGCTCGGTATAGGCGGTGTCGTAGAGGCTCCACTCCGTCGGCGGCGCCCCCGCCAGCGCCGCCGCCAGCCCCATCTTCGGCTCGGTCAGCGCCATCAGGCTCATGAACCCGCCGTAGGACCAGCCCATCATGGCGATGCGGCCAGCGTCGACATAGGGCAGCGAGCGCAGATAGTCCGCGCCGATCACCTGATCCTCGATCTCGGGCTGGCCCATCTTCAGATAGAGGGCCTGCTTGAAGGCGGCCGAACGGTCGCCCTCGCCCCGGTTGTCCAGACGGAAGACGATATAGCCCGCCTCGGTCAGCAACTGCGTCGTCGCCCCCTGCCAGGCGTTCTTGACGCCGCCGCCCGACGGGCCGCCATAGACCTGCATGACGACCGGATACTGCTTCGACGGATCAAAGCCCGGCGGCGTGGTCATCTGCCAGACCAGGGTCTGGCCGTGGCTCTGCAGCGTGCCGAAGGTCGGCTTCTGCTGGCGCTCGGCGTAGGGCCAGAAGGGGTGGCCGGGCTGGAGCCTGTTCTCCTCGATCCAGCGCACGCGCTGGCCGTTGATCGAATACAGGGCCGACTGCGCCGGGGTGTTCACGTCGCTGTAGTTGCCGACATAGGCCGTGCCGGTGCCGTTGACCGTGGCGCTCCACCAGCCGCCGCGCGGCGTGACCTCGCTCGGCGCCAGCGTGCGCTTATAGCTGGCGCGGAACAGCTGCTGCTCGATCGGGTATTCCTTGCCGTCGCGCATGGAGGCGGTGAAGAAGACCTCGCCGGTGTCCTGGTTGACCCCCGCCAGCGACTTGACCGGATAGTCGCCGCGCGTGATCGCGCGCAGGCGGCGGCCGTCCTTGGCGTAGAGATACAGGTGACGCCACCCGCTCTCCTCGCTGGACCAGATGAAGTTCCCGTCCTTCAGCGCCTTGAAGTCGTGGGTGACGTTGACCCAGGCCTTCGAGGTCTGGCTGGCGATCACGCGGCTGGCGCCCGTGGCCGGATCGACGCTCAGCAGGTCCAGCCGCTTCTGGTCGCGCGACAGGCGCTGGACATAGGCGACCGAGCCGTCCGCCGCCCAGTTCACCCGGCCCAGATAGATGTCGGTATCGGCGCCCAGGTCGACCTTGACCCGTTGGCCGCTCTGCACGTCCTGGACATAGAGCTCGACCACGGCGTTGGGCCGTCCGGCGCGGGGGTAGCGCTGCTGGGCGACCGAGGCCCCGCCGCCGGTGATGTCCAGACGCGGGATGACGTCGACCGTGCTCTCGTCCGTGCGCTGCAGGGCGATGTGGCGTTCGTCCGGGCTCCACCAATAGCCGGTGTCGCGGTCCAGCTCTTCCTGGGCGATGAACTCGGCCGTGGCCCAGGTGATCAGGTCCTTGCCGTCCGTGGTGATCGCCTGTTCGGCGCCCGTCTCAAGGTTGATCAGGAACAGATTCTGGTCGCGCACGAAGCTGACGAATGAGCCCTTGGGCGAGACCTTGGCGTCGATCTCGTCCGCCGTGGTTTCCGTCAGGCGGCGCACGCTGCCGTCGGCGCGGTTGGCCAGGAAGACGTCGCCTTCCAGCGGCGCCAGGATGTAGCGGCCCTGCTCGTCCCACGAATATTCGACCACGCCGCGTTGGGAAATCCGCATCCGCTCGCGTCGCGCCTTCTCGGCCTCGGACAGTTCGCCCGCGTCGGGGACCAGGGCGCGGGCGTCGATCAGCTTGAACGGTTCGCCCCCTTCACCGGCGCGGCCCACAGGTCCAGCACGTCCACGTCGTCCTCGCGCGAACGCAGGAAGGCGACCAGTTCGCCGTCCGGCGACAGGCTGACGCCGCGCGCCACCGGCCCGGCCAGCGACGGATTGGAGAAGACCCGCTCGACCGTCAGGATCGAGGAGGCGGCGCCGCGGCGGCGGGCGGCGTCGTGGGCTGCGGCGTGGATTGGGCGAAGGCCGAGGTCGCAGCCATCAGGATCGTCGAAGCAAGGAGAAAAGTGCGCATGGCGGCGAAGCTAGAGCCGGAATCCTCCGTCGTCATCCCTTCTTTCGCCCTTCCCTGTTCATGGCGGACGGAGGCTCGCCCCGATCGGCCAGCCTACCCTGCCGCCTGTGCTAAGCTCCCCCAGCCACGAGAGACACGACCGCCCGACGCAGGAGAATTTCAGACGATTCAGACGAATTGGACTCTCTTTTTCTTCCTTCTCCCCTTGTGGGAGAAGGTGGGCGCCGGAGGCGCTCGGATGAGGGGTGTCGGCGTGACGCTCGAAAGTCACTCAAGACAGGTCCGCGTCCGTCCGGATATCGAAGCGTTCACACCCCTCATCCGTCAGGCTCCGCCCGCCACCTTCTCCCACAGGGAAGAAGGATCGCCGCACCACCTTTCGCAATCGCCCTCGACCGCCTAGTTAGGCCCCATGTCTGACGCCTCCCTCGCCGCGCCGCCCGTCAAGGCCAGTCCGTTCCATGAGTTGGAAGTCCTGTGGGTCCGCCACTGGAACGACCAGTTGTTCAGCTTCGCCCTGAAACGGCCCGAGGATTTCCGCTTCCGTTCGGGCGAGTTCGTGATGATCGGCCTGCCGGGCGAAGACGGCGGCAAGCCCGTGCTGCGCGCCTATTCGATCGCGTCGCCCTTCTGGGCCGAGGAACTGGAGTTCTTCTCCATCAAGGTCGAGGACGGCCCTCTGACCTCGCGCCTGCAGAAGATCGTCGCGGGCGACAGCGTGCTGATGGGCAAGAAGCCGACCGGCACCCTGGTGCTGGACGCCCTGACCGGCGGCGAGCGCCTGTGGCTGATCGGCACCGGCACGGGCCTGGCGCCCTGGCTCTCGGTGGCGCGCGATCCGGAAACCTATTCGCGCTTCAAGCAGGTCATCGTCTGCCACACGGTGCGCAACGTCGCCGACCTGGCCTATCGCGACTTCTTCAGCCACGAGATCCACGACGACCCGCTGATCGGCGACGAGGCCAAGGCCCAGCTGACCTATTATCCGACCGTGACGCGCGAACGCTTCGAGACGCCGGGCCGCATCACCGACCGCATCAAGTCGGGCGACCTGTTCGCCGACCTGCAACTGCCCAGCGGCTTCTCGCCCAACAGCGACCGCGTCATGCTGTGCGGCTCGATGGCCATGATCAAGGAGACCGGCGAACTGCTGGAATCCCACGGCCTGAAAGAAGGCTCGAACGCCGAACCCGGCGACTATGTTCTGGAGCGCGCCTTTGTCGGCTGACCTGATGACCTCTCCCCGCACCGTCGCCATCGACGAGCGCAAGGCCCCGGAAGACTGCGTCACCATGGTCGACGTGCGTCAGGGCGTGGATGCGCTGGACCGCGCGCTGGTGACCCTGCTTGCCGAGCGTCAGCGCTATATGGACGCCGCCGCGCGCATCAAGCCGAACCGCGACGCCGTCTTCGATCAGGCCCGCATCGACGACGTGGTGGCCAAGGTCCTGGCGGCCGCTGGCCCCGCCGGCCTGTCGCCCGACATCGCCGAGCCGGTCTGGCGCCTGCTGATCGACCGCTGCATCGCCCACGAGTTCGGAACCTGGGACCAGACGCGGGTCTAGCCTCGCTTCAGCCCTTCAAACTCCTAAGCGCCAGCTCATGGCGATACGCCGCCACATCGGCCAGGGCCGCGTCCAGCGCCGTGCGCACCCGCTCCAGGCCCGCCGGGGCGGCGGCCTGTTCGCCATGCTCCACCTCGGCGCAGATCTGAGCCAGAGCCTTGGCCCCGATGCCGGCCCCAGCGCCGCGAATGGTGTGCACGGCGTCGCGCCAGCCCTCGCTGGACGCATCCAGCAGAGCCGACCACATGCGGGCCTGTTCAGCGAACAGGCCCAGCACTTCTTCCGTCACCTCATCCATGCCGCCGGTCATGGCTTCGAGGACGGTGAAATCCACCGCCCCCGACAGGTCGCGCCTGGCCATTAACCCTCAGCCTCTTCGCCCTTGGCGAGGCGCGAGTTACGCGACGACCAGACCAGGTAGACGGCCAGGCCGAACAGGTTCCACAGCAGGAAATACAGCTGCGTCGAGGCTCTTCAGGCTGAAGAAGAAGACGATGCAGCCGATGATGGCGACGCCGCCGACCAGCGGCCACAGCGGCGCTTTGAACTTGCGTTCGCGGTTCGGCTCACGCACGCGCAGCACGATCAGGCTGATCCCCACGGCCATGAAGGCCATCAGGGTGCCGGCGTTGGCCAGCGACGCCAGTTCGTCCAGACGCATGATGCCCGCCAGGAAGGCGACGACGACGGCGGTGAAGATCGTCACCACGGTCGGCACGCCGCGATTGGAGATCTTGGCCAGGCGATTGGGCAGCAGACCGTCCCGAGCCATGCCCAGGAAGATGCGGCTCTGGCCGAACAGGAAGGCCAGCAGCACGGTCGGCAGGGCGACGACGGCGGCGGCGGCGATCCACTGGGCGGCGACGCCCTGGCCCAGGCCGCGCATGATGTGCGCCAGCGGCTCGGGGCTGTCGGCGAAGCTGGCGACCGGAGCGGCGCCGATCGCAGCGGCGGCGACGGCGATGTACAGGATGGTGCAGACCACCATCGAACCGACGATGCCGATGGCCAGGTCGCGCTCGGGCTTCTTGGTCTCTTCGGCCGCCGTGGCGATGGCGTCGAAGCCGTAGAAGGCGAAGAAGATGATGGCCGCCGCCGCCATGACGCCCGTCTGAACAAAGGGCGCGCCGAAGCCGTAGGGCATGAAGGGCGTGAAGTTGGCCGCGTCGAAGCGCGGCAGGGCGATGGCCACGAAGGCCACAAGGGCGGCGATCTTGATGACCACCAGCACGGCGTTCAGCGTCGCGCTCTCCCGCGTGCCCAGCAGCAGCAGGCCGGTCACGATGCCGATGATGAAGACCGCCGGCAGGTTGATCAGCCCGCCCTCGACGTGCGGACCGACGGTCAGGGCGAACGGCAGGTCGATCCCCAGCCCGGCCAGGAAGGGCGCGGCATAGCCGGACCAGCCCACGGCCACGGCCGAGACGACCAGGGAGTATTCAAGGATCAGGCTCCAGCCCACGACCCAGGCGAAGATCTCGCCCAGGGCGGCATAGGAATAGGTATAGGCGCTGCCCGAGGCGGGCATGATCGTCGACAGCTCGGCATAGGCCAGGGCGGCGCAGGCGCACACCAGACCGGCCAGGGCGAAGCTGATCAGCACCGCCGGACCCGCCAGCCCCGCTCCGACCCCGATCAGGGTCAGGATGCCGGTGCCGACGATGGCGCCGACGCCCAGCGCCATGAGGTGCGGCCAGCTCAGGGTCTTTTTGAGCCCCGGCCCCGAACTCGGGGCCAGCATCGCGTCGATCGAGCGACGACGGTTCCAGAACGCCATAATCTTTACTCCCCCTCGCCGCGTCTTCCGGCGGCTGATTCAAGGCGCGACCTTAGCGCGCGTTGCAATCATGATAAAAGAAGCATTTGACGCTTGCACAGCCCCATCGCTGCGAGTAATAGGAGCCCCCTTCGCCGAGGTTGTTCACAACGCAGCGAAGGGCCGGCGCCACACCAAGGGCGCAGACGACGGTACGGGTGATTAGCTCAGTTGGTAGAGCAGCTGACTCTTAATCAGCGGGTCCACAGTTCGAACCTGTGATCACCCACCATCGTTTTCAAAGACTTAGATCCACTGTCAGGCCTGACAGTGGGTTCCCTTTGGGATTTTGATCTCTCGCGACCCGTAAAAAGCCCGCCGTCGCTGCCGTCGGCGCTTTTCGCCTGCCGACAAAAGCGCCGACATGCCGTTTGTCAGCCCGGACTGTCAGTGTCAGTCTGGTCGTTCGCTTTAGATATTCGCTTTCAGCACTGTCAGATCTCCGTCGCCAATCCAATGGCGCGGCGGTTCCCGTACAGAACCAGCTAGGGATCGAGCTACAGGCTTGACAGGCGCGCCCGTTTAGAGTTGGCTTCGTTCAGGCGCGCTGGGAATTCCGCGCTTCCGACCGATCAGGTCACCTTTTCCGACATTCTAATCTTATGGACCCGCCTCGCTGCAAAGATCGGGGTCAGGACCCTTAGTGATGCCCTGCCGCAATGGCCGAAGGTCAAGGCAAGCCCGCGCACCAACGAAGCGTGCCCTCAGGCAGCTGCGCCGAACAGCGCCCGTCCAACCCCATTTGGGCTTGCTTGTCCAACCTCCTGCAACGCCCGACGAGCCGCTCATGGAGTGCGAGTACGACTTCAGAACGACTTCCAGCCTTTCAACAGCCTACGTTCTCTCGATCCTGCCCGAACATATTTCGCGACTCGCATGCGACCGCGCTGAGGTCGGGCTCACGACCCCAACCCTATACGACGAGGTTAGACATGACGCGTCCTCGGGCTAAACCCCTTACCGAGGCCACGATCAAACGACTTCAGGCTCTCGCCGACGAAGGGCCGCGGGCCGAGTATAGCGACTGCGGACATCCAGGCTTGCGCCTACGTATCGGCCCAGGGAGCGCGAGTTGGTCGCTCTTCTTGCAGACCAATGGACAACGCTCCCGACACGCCCTCGGCGAATGGCCGGAAGTCGATGTTGATGAAGCCAGGCGGCGCGCCAAGCGGCTTCAGCAGGAAGCGAAACATAGCCGAACAACGCCAGCAACCTTGGCCGACTTGCTGGCAGATTACGCTGCATTAAAAGGCCCATCGTTACGGCGGAACCGCTCCACCATAAACTCCCTGAAAGACGCCATCGCTTCTATCCGCCATCGGCACCCGGCGACGCTTTCGCGGCGTGACATCGCGATGATCGTGGCGCGAAAAGCTAAGACAGCCCCGTCCCATGCCAATCGGCAACTGGCCTATCTCAAGGCTTTATTCAACTGGGCGATCGCGCAGGGGCTCATGGAGACTAATCCGGCATTGGGCGTCGGCAAGCCCGCTCGGGAATCGCCGAGAGAGCGAACCCCGACGATGGAAGAGATCGCAGCGATCTGGATCGGCGCTACGCTGCGTCCTCACCCCTACGGGCGCATTGTGCAGATGCTCATTCTCACAGCGTGCCGCCGCCAGGAGGTCGCAGAAATGCGATGGAACGAGCTCCGCCTGCCGCCTCAGTCGAAGGTCGGCGAATGGATAATCCCGGCCTCGCGGACTAAAAACGGAAGAGCAATCCGTATTCCTCTATCTGCGCCCGCACGCGAAATCATCGAAGACGCCGAAGTATATCGGATCAATGATCTCGTCTTCGCTACCTTGTCAGCGCCTCCTTTCAAAGTTGGTCCAAAGCCAAGATAGCGCTCGATCGATTGATCGCCGCCAACAGTTCAGAACTCATCGACTGGACTCACCACGACTTTCGGCGAAGCTTCGCGACGTATGCCTGCGATGAACTCAATGCGTTGCCGGAAGTCGTGGACCGCTGCCTCAATCATGTAGGCGCGGCTACCGCGTCGACAGTGGCTCGCGTCTATGCGCGCGGCGCCTTGTTCGACCAGCGCCGGAAAGTTTTGGACGCCTGGAGCGAGGCCATCTTGGACGCCGTAGATCGGGTTTAACTCTCCTCTTGAGCCTCTAAGACAGGCGCTAGACGCGCCATCTTCAATCGCAACCTCTGGCAAATCGCCAAGCCATGCGCCAAGAAGCGTCAGCCCCTGCACCCCGCCTTGACCCAGCGGCTATATCCATTGCGACGTTGATGTAGGATTCTGATGACCGACAAACCTCTCGCCGTCTCGCGCGCTCCTCTGAATAATGTGCGCGTGCTGGATTTGTCGCGGGTCTTGGCCGGTCCCTGGGCGACGCAGACGCTGGCTGATCTGGGGGCCGAGGTCATCAAAATCGAACGGCCCGGCGCCGGCGACGACACCCGCCACTGGGGCCCGCCCTTCACCACCACGGCCGACGGCGCGCCCGGCGACGCCGCCTATTTCCTGTGCGCCAACCGGGGCAAGAAGTCGGTCGAGCTGGACATCGCCAGCCCCGATGGCGCCGAGGCCGTGCGCCGTCTGGCCGCGACCTGCGACGTGGTGGTCGAGAACTTCAAGACCGGCGGGCTGAAGAAGTACGGCCTCGACTACGCCTCGCTGACGGCGATCAATCCGAGGCTGGTCTACTGCTCGATCACCGGCTTCGGACAGGACGGGCCGGACGCGCACCGCGCGGGCTACGACTACATGATCCAGGCCATGGGCGGGCTGATGTCCATCACCGGCCAGCCCGACGGCGCGCCAGGCGCCGAGCCGATGAAGGTCGGGGTGGCGGTCGTCGATCTGTTCACCGGCCTTTACGCCTCCAACGCCATCCTTGCCGCCCTGTGGCACGCGCGCGCGACCGGCGAGGGCCAGCACGTCGACATCGCCCTGTTCGACGTCCAGGCCGCCATGCTGGCCAATCAGGCGACCAACTACTTCGTGTCCGGCAAGGCGCCGACGCGGATGGGCAACGCCCACCCCAATCTGGCCCCCTATCAGCCCTTCGCCTGTTCCGACGGGATGGTGATCATCGCCGTGGGCAACGACGGCCAGTTCCGCGCTCTGTGCGGCGCCCTGGGGCTGGAGATCGAGGCCCGCTTCGCCACCAACGCCCTGCGGGTCGCCGAGCGCGAGGCGCTGGGTCCCCTGATCGCGGCGAAGACGGCGGGCTTCACCATGCAGGAGCTGATGCAGGCGCTGGAGGCGGCGGGCGTGCCCTGCGGCCCGGTCAACACCATCGATCAGGTGTTCGCCGAGCCTCAGGCCATCCATCGCGGCCTGACGGTGGAGCAATCGCGCCCCGATCTGGCCCAGCCGATCCGCACCGTCGCCTCGCCCATCCGCCTGTCGAAGACGCCGGTGCGATACGACGCCCCGCCGCCGAGGCTGGGGCAGGATACGGAAGATGTGCTGGGCGAGTTGGCACCGAAGGACTGAGCCTTGCTCTCCCGCTCATGCTCGTGGAGGCGCGGATAGGCGGACCATTTAGCTCACCTGCCGCTTCTCCAGCTTCCGCGCCAGGGTGCGGCGGTGCATCCCCAGACGTCGCGCGGCCTCGGAGATGTTGAAGTCGGTCTCGGCCAGCACCTCGTGAATACGCTCCCACTCCAGCGTCTTGATCGAGGTCGGGCGGGCGGTCAGAGGGGCGTCAGGGTCGCCCGCTGCGCGACCAAAGGCGGCCTCGATGTCATCCGTGCCGGCAGGCTTGGCGAGGTAGTGGCGGGCGCCCAGCTTGATGGCCTCGACCGCCGTGGCGATGCTGGCGAAGCCGGTCAGGACGACGATCACCAGGTCGGGGTCGAAGGCGTGCAGGGTCTGCACGCAGGTCAGGCCCGACGCCGTTCCCAGCTTCAGGTCCACCACGGCGTAGTCAGGATGATGCGTCTTCAACAGCTCGACCATCTGGTCGTGACTGTGGGCGGCCAGCACCTGATAGCCGCGCCGTTCGAACGAGCGCCGCAGGGTGCGCGAAAAGGACTCGTCGTCCTCGACGATCAGAAGCTGGCGGGGTTCGTCCGTCATTTCATGCCCTCTTTCCAGACTGCTTACTTCGGCGCCAGGGCGTCGATGGGCAAGGCCAGTCGCACCACGGCTCCGCGGCCGGTCGCGTCCGGACGGTTGGCGGCGACGACCGTGCCGCCCAGTTTGCGCACCACATTGACCAGCAGGAACAGGCCCAGCCCCGCCCCTGCCCGCGCCTTGGTCGACTGATAAGGCTGGCCCAGCTTTTCCAGAATGCCGGGCGCGAAGCCTGGACCGTCGTCCTCGAAGGCGATGAACAGGCCGTCCGCGTCGGCCACCGCCCGCACCTCCAGATTGCGCGCGCCCGCCTCCTGCGCATTGTCCAGCAGGGCGCTGAACACCTGTTTCAGAGCCGGGTCGGCGATGATGGAGGGATCGCGCGGCGTTGGACCGCTGAGGACGACCTGCATGGCGTCTGCGGGCCGATTGGCGGACCAGTCGTCGATGATCTCGCCGAGGAAGCCGCTGAGGGCGGTGACGGTCGGCGCTTCACCGCGCGCCTCGCCCGCCGACATCAGGATGTTGGTGACGATGGATTTGCAGCGGTCAACCTCGGCCTGCATCTGTTCGATGTCGTGGCGCAGGTCGTCGTCGCCTGTCAGGGCGGGCATGCGCCGCCAGTCGCTTAGGATCACAGACAGGGAGGCTAGCGGCGTGCCGAGTTCATGCGCGGCGCCCGAGGCCAGCAGCCCCATGCGCACGATGTGGTCCTGTTCCGCCGCCTGCTGCCGCGCCTCGGCCAGATAGGCGTCGCGGGCGCGCACGTTCTGGCTGGTGCGGGTGACGAAGGCCACCAGCAGCACGGCGATCAGGATGAAGTTGATCAGGGCGCCCTGCTGGATCAGGCCCAACCGCGCATCAGCTCCGGCAGGCAGGTCCAGCGGCTGACGCCACACCGCCAGAAAGGCCAGGCAGGCGCCCGTCGCCAGCACGAAGCCCCAGGCGTAGACCGGCCGCAGCAGCACCGCCGCCAGCACCACCTGCATCAGGTAAAGGGCCGCGAAGGGATTGGTCGCGCCGCCGCTGAAGTAGAGCAGCCAGCTCAGCGCCGCCACGTCGACGCACAGGGCCAGCAGGATCTCCGGGTCGGTGACGACCTTGCGCCGCAGGGTCACCGGCGCGCTGACCAGATTCATCACCGCCAGCGCCGTCGGCGCCAGCAGCAGCGGCCCCAGCGGGACGCTGATCTTCAGACCCCAGTGGACGATGACGATGGTCGCCACCTGACCGATCACCGCCAGCCACCTCAGCTGGATCAGCAGCAGCATGTTGCGCCGACCGGCCGCGCCCGGCGACACCGGCGTCTCGGCGTTGGCGTCCATGCCCAGAACGGTGCGGAAGAAGCGGTTCAAAGCCCCGGCTTGCATCAACGTCCCCCAGCCCTGCGGCGCCGCTCGTCACGCAGCCACAGAATGGCGCCGCCCGCCGACATCAAGGCCAGGCCGAACCAGGTCAGGGCGTAAACCAGATGGCTGTTGGCGAACCGCACCACCGTCAGCCCGCCGCGTGGCCAGCCGCCTGGATTGGGCGTCGCGTCGGCGTCAATAAAATAGGGCGCAACCGGGCCGTCCAGCCGCTTGGCCTGCGCGATCGCCGCCACGTCGCGCGAGAACCAGCGGTCGCCGGCTGGATCATTGTCGCGCAGGAAGCCGCCCTTCGGCTCGCTGATGCGCAACAGGCCGGTGACGGAGACCGGCCCCTCGACCTGCCCTTCCGCACGACTTTCGGGCGCCGCGCGCTCTGACGGGACGAAGCCTCTGTTGATCAGGACGGTGAAGCCGCGGCCGTCTTCCAGCGGCGTCACGACCCAGAAGCCCGGCCCCAGGTCCGTCACCGCCTTCACCCGCGCCTCGCGGTCATGCAGGAACTGCCCGCTGGCCGTGACGCGACGGTATTGGTCCGCCTCGCGCGTCACCGCGTCGAAGCCTGCAGGCCCCGGCGCTGGAACCGGATCGGCATGAATGCGGCTGTCGACCTGACGGATCAGCTCCTGCTTCCACGCCAGGCGCTGGACTTGCCAGACGCCCAACGCGCAAAAGCCCGCGATCAGTACGGCGAAGACCGCCAGTCCCGCGATCATCCGGCGGCGTGACGCCGGACGGGCGGCAAGCTCAGGGGCCGACGATGACGTCAAACGTCGTCTCCGCGTGCAAGCAGGCTCAGCCCATCCCCTGCATGTCGTGGACGGGCATCATGTTGGTGTTCAGGTGATACATGACCCAGACCGAACCGGCGACGGCGATGACCACGATCACCAGGGTGAAAATCAGCGCCAGCATGTTCCACCCGCCCTCGGACCGGTGGTTCATGTGCAGGAAGAAGATCATGTGCACCACGATCTGCACCACGGCGAAGCCGGTGATGATCAGACCCGTCAGCTGCGGCGCCAGCACCCCGGCCATGACCAGCCAGAAGGGAATGGCCGTCAGAACGACCGACAGGCCGAACCCGATCAGATAGCTTCTGTAGGTGCCGTGATCATGATCGTCGCCGTGGTGATCTTCGTGAGTCACGGCGTGCTCGTTGTGGGCTTCGGCGCTCATCGCAGCATCCCGAACAGATAGACGAAGGTGAAGACGCCGATCCAGATGACGTCCAGGAAGTGCCAGAACAGGCTCAGGCACATGAGGCGGCGGCGGTTGGCCGGGATCAGGCCCTTTTGCGCCACCTGCACCATCAGGGTGATCAACCAGATGCAGCCGAAGGTGACGTGCAGGCCGTGCGTGCCCACCAGGATGAAGAAGGCCGACAGGAACCCGCTGCGTTGCGGCGTCGCGCCCAGGTGGATCATGTGGGCGAACTCATAGAGCCTCGATGCCCAGGAAGCAGAGGCCGAACAGGCCGGTGATCGCCAGCCAGGCTTGCGTCTGCGCCACCTTGTTGCGGTACATCGCCAGCATGGCGAAGCCGTAGGTGATCGACGAGAACAGCAGCATGGAGGTGTTCACCGCCACCAGCGTCAGGTCGAACAGATCCTTGGGCGCCGGGCCCGCCGCATAGTTGCCGCCCAGCACGGCGTAGACGGCGAACAGGATCGCAAAGATGAGGCAGTCGCTCATCAGATACATCCAGAAGCCCAGCATGGTGCTGTGGCCTTCCGGGTGATGCGGATCCTCGGCCGGGTGGAAGATCGGCCGCCCGGCCTCGTCGATGTAGTCGGAGTGGATGGAAGGTGCGTGGCTCATCGGATCACCCCTGCGTCGCTGCGGCGGCCGCCAGGGCCTGGGTGCGCGCATTCTCGGTCGCCTGAACCGTCTCGGCCGGGATGTAGTAGTCGCGCCTGTAGTTGAAGGTGTGGAAGATGGCGTAGCCGATCAGGGCCGCGAAGCCCGCCGCCGCCAGCCACCAGATGTACCAGATCAGGGCGAAGCCGACGATCAGCGACAGCGCCGACAGGATGAATCCCGCGCCCGTATTGGCGGGCATGTGGATCGCCTTGAAGCCCCCGACCGGACGCTCATAACCACGCGCCTTCATATCCCACCAGGCGTCGCCGTCGTGAATGATCGGCGTCTTGGCGAAGTTGTAGTCAGCCGGCGGAGACGACGTCGCCCACTCCAGCGTGCGGCCGTTCCACGGGTCGCCCGTCTCGTCGCGCAGCTTGTCGCGGTTGATGATGCTGACGGCGAACTGGATCAGCATGGCCAGGATGCCCACGGCGATGATCGCCACGCCCACGCCCGCGATGATGAACCAGATCTGATAGGCCGGGTCGTCGAAGACCCGCATCCGCCGCGTCACGCCCATGAAGCCCAGGACGTACAGCGGCATGAAGGCCATCCAGAAGCCGACCACCCAGCACCAGAAGCTGACCAGACCCCACTTCTTGTCCAGCTTGAAGCCGAAGGCTTTGGGCCACCAGTAGTTGATGGCGGCGAACAGGCCGAACAGCACCCCGCCGATGATGACGTTGTGGAAGTGGGCGATCAGGAACAGGGAGTTGTGCAGCACGAAGTCCGCCGGCGGCACCGCCAGCATCACGCCCGTCATCCCGCCGATCACGAAGGTCAGCATGAAGGCGACCGTCCACATCATCGGCAGCTCGAAGCGGATGCGGCCGCGGTATATGGTGAACAGCCAGTTGAACAGCTTGGCCCCGGTCGGGATCGAGATGATCATCGTCGTGATTCCGAAGAAGGAGTTCACGGACGCGCCCGAGCCCATGGTGAAGAAGTGGTGCAGCCACACCAGGTAGGACAGGATGGTGATGACCACCGTCGCATAGACCATCGAGGTGTAGCCGAAGAGCTTCTTGCCCGAGAAGGTCGAGGTGACTTCGGAAAACACGCCGAACAGCGGCAGGATCAGGATGTAGACCTCGGGGTGGCCCCAGATCCAGATCAGGTTCACGTACATCATCGGGTTGCCGCCGAAGTCGTTCGTGAAAAAGTTGGTGCCGATGTAGCGGTCAGCCGACAGCAGGACCAGCGTCGCCGTCAGGATCGGGAAGGACGCCACGATCAGGATGTTGGCGCACAGCGAGGTCCAGGTGAAGACCGGCATCTTCATCAGGCCCATGCCCGGCGCGCGCATCTTCACGATGGTCGCGATCAGGTTGATGCCGGATAAGGTGGTCCCTACCCCCGCGATCTGCAGCGCCCAGATGTAATAGTCGACGCCGACGCCGGGGCTGTAGCCGATGCCCGACAGCGGCGGATAGGCCAGCCAGCCGGTGCGGGCGAACTCGCCGATGAACAGCGAGGCCATGACCAGCACGGCCCCCATCGTGGTCATCCAGAAGCTGAAGTTGTTCAGGAAGGGGAAGGAGACGTCGCGCGCCCCGATCTGCAACGGCACCAGATAGTTCATCAAGCCGGTGATCATGGGCATGGCCACGAAGAAGATCATGATCACGCCGTGGGCGGTGAAGATCTGATCATAGTGGTGGGCGTTGAGGTAGCCCTCGGACCCGCCGAACGCCATGGCCTGCTGCAGGCGCATCATGACCGCATCGGCGAAGCCGCGCAGGAACATGATCAGCCCAAGGATCATGTACATGATCCCGATCTTCTTGTGGTCCACGGTCGTGAACCACTCCTTCCAGAGATAGCCCCACAGCTTGTAGCGGGTGATCAGGGCCAGCACCCCCAGGCCGCCGATGACGACGACGGCGAAGGTGGCGACCAGGATGGGCTCGTGGAACGGAAGCGACTCCCAGTTCAACCGACCCAGAAGCGGCGATGTGGAATGTTCGACAGTCATGATCGTTCAGACGCTCAGGATTGCGACGCCGCCGGCGCGGAGAAGAGGGAGGCGAAACGCTCGCCCGGTTGAGATCGGCCGGGGCGCTCCAGCCCCTGGCCCATGACGCGGTTCAGCGGCGTGTCGCGGGCGATGTCCTCGCCGAAGGCCTGACGGCGACGGGCGGCCTCGACGGCGGCGGCCTCGGCCTCCAGCGGGGTGCAGATCGTCAGCACATAGGACTCGCCGGCGCCGAAGACGGCGTCGCCGCGACGGGCGTACTTGTCATAGACCAGCGGCAGGGTGTTCTTGACCGCCGTCAGACCCAGACCGCCCTTGCGGTCGATGTCCATCATCTCGCCCATGCACATCTTGCCCGGCTCGACGCACATGTTGACCACGGCGTCGAACAGGCGGTCGTCGACCGAGGCGTAGTGGATGACGGGGACCTTCTCGCTGGGCTTCTCCAGCTCCAGATAGGTCTCGCGGTCCAGACCCTGACCGGCGGCGCGAACGCCCGCGACCCACTGGTCGAAGCCCGCTTCATCCAGACCGTGGAAGGCGAAGCGCATGTTGGAGAAGCCGTCGCCCGAATAGTTGGCCGAGAAGCCGACGTATTCGCCCGGGCGGTTGATCACGGCGTGCAGCTTCGTCTCCATGCCCGGCATGGCGTAGATCTGACCGGCCAGGGCCGGGATGTAGAAGGAGTTCATCACCCCGGTCGAGGTGATGTGGAAACGGATCGGCCGGTCGACCGGCGCCGCCAGCTCGTTCACTGTGGCGATGCCGTATTCGGGGTAGATGAACAGCCACTTCCAGTCCATCGCCACCACCTCGACCTGCAGCGGGCGATGCTCCTCGGCCACGGCCTGCCCTTTGGCGATGCGGTCCAGCGGCCGATACGGGTCCAGCAGGTGCGTCCCGGCCCAGGTGATGGCGCCCAGGCAGATGATGATCAGCAGCGGCGCCGCCCAGATCACCAGCTCCAGATGGGTCGAGTGGTCCCAGTCCGGCTCGTAGCGAGCTTCCTTGTTCGATTCCCGATACTTCCAGGCGAAGAAGACGGTCAGGATCATCACCGGAATGATGATGATCAGCATCAGCACCACGGACATGACCAGCAGATCGCGCTGCTGTGCGGCGATGTCGCCGGCGGGCGCCAGCACCACGGCCTGACAGGCCGGCAGCATAGCCAGAAGGGGCAACAGCAACAGGGGGCGCAGTCGGCGCACAGCGGCTCCAGTCGAGATTTGAGACAAGGGCTCGGTCATCGTCCTGCCCCCGTAAACCCCACCTCCGGAGTGCGACATTGGACAATCTGCCCTATCCCCTCTGCGATCCGAGGGGAGCAAAGGGACGCTTTAGCCATTCTATGATCGCGGGCGTGTACGCGCCCCGGTGCAGGGAGCCTCATGGTCATGAACGCAGCCAGCGGCGCGCCTTCTTCAGAGCCCCTTGAACGGGACGCCAGCCGGATCAACGCGCGAGACGGCAAAATCGACGCGGGCGAAATCGCCATCGGCGTCATCATCGGACGAACGTCCGAGTTTTTCGACTTCTTCGTCTACGCCATCGCCTCGGTCGTTGTGTTTCCGCAGCTGGTGTTTCCCTATGCGGGGCCGCTGGGCGGGACGTTGCTGTCCTTCGCCGTCTTCGCCGTGGCCTTCATCGCCCGGCCCTTCGGCACGGCCCTGTTCATCGCCATCGACCGGCGCTTCGGGCGTGGCACAAAGCTGACCATCGCCCTGTTCCTGCTGGGCCTGTCCACCGTCTGCCTGGGCTTCCTGCCGAGCCATGCGCAGGTCGGCCACTGGGCGGCCGCCATGCTGATCGCCCTGCGGATCGGTCAGGGCGTCGCCCTGGGGGCGCCTGGGACGGCATGGCCTCCCTGCTGTCGGTCAGCGCCCCCGAAAAGCGCCGCGGCTGGTACGCCATGGTCCCGCAGCTGGGCGCCCCGATCGGCCTGATCGTCGCCAGCGCCCTGTTCGCCTATTTCCTGAGCAAACTGTCGGCCGCCGACTTCATGGACTGGGGCTGGCGCTACCCGTTCTTCGTCGCCTTCGCCATCAACGTCGTGGCCCTGTTCGCACGGCTGCGCATCGTGGTCACGCCGACCTTCCAGGCCGCCTTCGAGACGCTGGAGCTGCACCCTGCGCCTGTCGGCAAGGCGGTGCGCGAAGAAGGCGGCAAGATCGTCATCGGCGCCTTCGCCCCCTGGCCAGCTTCGCCATGTTCCACATGGTGACGGTGTTCCCGCTGTCGTGGGTGTTCCTCTACACCGACGAGGCGCCCAGCCGCTTCCTGATCATCGAACTGATCGGCGCCGTCTTCGGCCTGTTCGCCATCCTGGCCTCGGGTTGGCTGGCCGACCGCTACGGCCGCCGCGCCCTGCTGGCGGCCACGGCGGCGGGCATCGCGGCCTTCTCGGGCTTCGCGCCCCAGCTTCTGGACGGCGGCCCCACGGGCGAGCTGACCTATATGATCCTGGGCTTCATCCTGCTGGGCCTGTCGTTCGGCCAGGCCTCGGGCGCGGTGGCCTCCAGCTTCAGCCTGAAGAACCGCTACACCGCCTCGGCCCTGACCTCGGACCTGGCGTGGCTGTTCGGCGCAGGCTTCGCCCCGCTGGCGGCGCTGGCCCTGTCGGGCAAGTTCGGCCTGGTGGCGGGCGGCGCCTATCTGCTGTCAGGCGCGATCTGCACCCTTCTGGCCCTGTGGCTCAACCGCGAACTGGCCAAGGGCCGCGCGGGAGCCAGGACCTGATGAACGGCGCGGGCGGGCGCGGCGCCCTTGATCAACGCGCCGCTGAAGCGCGCGAGGTTCATGCCTTCCCTGCCCGGTCACGTCTCCTTCCTCCCCTTGCTCCTCGCGGCGGACCGAATGGTTATCGTCTATTCACGATAGGATTTAAGCCCCCGCTAAGCCTGTCTGATCGCCTGACGTTAAGAGCGGCCCCGTTATCGTCACCTCGAGATCAAGGGTGATGAGGACGTCATGACCAAGCTGATGCCGGCAAAACGCCGTACGCTTCTGGCGATCGCCGCCGGCCTGACGGTCGTGACGGCCCCACAGGTCGCGTCGGCCGGCCCCACGGCGGGCGGCTCCTATCAGTTGCGCGCTAACGTGCCAGTAGCCTGCTGGGTGCGCCCGAACACCGCCCTCATGGCGGAGACCGGCCGCACGGGCTCAGTGATCGAGGCCTGCAACAGCCCCGGCGGCTTCACGGTCTCGGCCCAGTACCGCCCGCTGGCGGAAAGCGAGAAGGCTCGGATCATCTACGGCGACCGTTCGCTGGATCTCACCGCCGCGCCCGGGTTGCTGGAGTTGCGCCGCTCGACCATGGCGTCCATACGCACTGTCGACTATCGCTTCGACGACGTCCAGTTGGAGGGGCCTCTAATCCTGGCGCTGACAATCCAGCCGATCTGATGCCAGACCCAGCGCCAAACGAAGAACGCCCCGCAGACCACTCTGCGGGGCGTTTGTCATTTCCAACCCTCCGCTTTGGTCGATCAGATCGCCGCGACGGTGAAGGTGATCGTGTCGCTGTACTCGCCCGCGCGCTTGCCCGTCACGTCGCCGACGCCGATGCTCAGCGGATAATCATCACGACGCGCGCGCAGCGACGGCGTCTCGAAGCTGCTTGGCGCCTTCAGCGTGAAGGCGTGCGCGCCCACCATCAAACTGTATTCGATGGCCCAGGCCGTACCGCGCTGCACCAGCCGCCCGGCGTTGGCGGAACTGATCGTCACGCGATAGCCGCCGGTGCTATGGACGTAGAGCTGCGTGTTAAGCGCCCGCGTCCCCGCCGACAGTTCGCCCAGGTCGATGACCGCCCGGCCCTGGACGCGATTAAACTCGCCCTTCAGCCCCATGACCGCCGCCGCCGCCACGTCCAAACCCAGGGTGATCGGCCGCGACGCGTGAATCTCGTCATTGGCGTGTTGCAGGAACAGGGACAGGGTCTGGGTGTAAAGGCCCCGTGAAAGAACATCGCCGGGAAGAGCGATGAAGGTCAGCCGCGCCAGTTTCTGCTCGCCGGCCTTGATCTTCACGCTGACACCGTTGCGCACGACTTGGCCACGCACCGGCGCGATGTCCGCGGGGCCGAAGTCGTCGTCGATAAGTTGATAGTCCACGCGCCCCGCGACGTTCGGCGACGTCAGCCCATAGGCCTCGCCCTGAAGCGTGGCCAAAAGGTTGCCGATGCATGGGGTCGAGCCGCGATTGATCAGCCGCACCTCGAACTGGCGCAGGGCCGCCTCGTCCTCATAGGGATTGTAGCGGATGATCCACTGGTCCTGGGCGGGTTCGATCGCCAGTTCGCAATGGGCCTGCGCGGCGGCCTGCGTCGGCGCCAGCATCACGGAGGCCAGCGCCGCTGCGGCAGCTAGGGCCGCCATCGAGCATTTGGAGACCATGTTCGTCTTCCTCCCGTTCATTGGTCGGTGATGTCGACCGGCACGGCGACAGTCTTGAGATCCAGCAAGCCTTGGTTGTCCGCCGGGACCGTGAACTCGAACCCGGCGGCGGGCGATGTGAACAACTCGACGCGATAAGTCTTGCCCGGGACCAGCTTCTGGATGGCGAACCGCCCAACCGAATTGGTAAAGAACAGTTCCGGCTCAGCTGCGGGATCATCCACCGGACGCACCCGGCCCGAGATCAACGCGGCGGGCTTGCCGGCGTTGCCGACCATGCGGCCCAGGGCCGAGACGAAGGCGTCGCTGCCCACTTGGATGGCGTAGCCGCTGCGGTAAGCCGGGCGCACCCGGCGCACGCCCTCGCCGATGTCATAGCCCGGCGGAACGCCCAGCACGTCGTATCGCACCGACTGGTCGACATAGGAACTCAGGGTGTTGGACACCGCCGGCCCCAAGGCGCCGCTGCGCGAGGTGTAATTCCCGCGCTCGAACGATTCCCCGACGATCACGGGCTTATCTTCCAGCGACTGGTGCGGATAAAGAATGGCGAAGCTGTCGTAGATGTTTCGCCCGATGGCGACCTTGCCGCCCGCCGTCGAGATCGAGGTGCCGATGCGCAGCGACGTCACCTGTTCGTCAGTGATGTTGCTGAAGCTCTGCCCAAAGCCCGTGTGCGACAGGCTGGCGTCGAAGCGGTTGGCGATATAGTCGACCTGGCCGCTGACCGACCCAGGGCCGCCGTCGTAGGTCGAGGCGAGTGAATAGCCGAAGGAGCCGACGCGGTTCTCTGTCGATTGCTGGAAGCGCAGGCTGCCGCTGTTGCGCGCCGAACTGTAGCGCGCCTCGGCCCGACGATCATAACGCGGCTGCCACACCAGGGCGACGGTCGCGCCGACACCGGTGGCCCCGCCGATATTTTTGCCATAGTCGACCCATTCGGCGCCGACCTGCAAGCTCCATTGCGGCGTAAAGCGATAGGCGCTCACGGCGCTGAGCGCATAAGAATCCGCAGTGGCGCCTCGGCCCATGCGGTAGGAGGCGCTCATAGTCGCCGTCCAGTCCTCGGAGAACTGATGCGAATAGCCGCCAGTGAACACCCAGGACGTCGGATTGGACCCGAACTCATTGCCCAGAGTGGCGTAATCCTCGGACGTGTAGTCGGCCACGACCGTCCAGCTGTCGTAAGTCTCCCCCAGATCAACGAAATGGTCGAAACTCACAGCGTAGGCGTAGCCCGCGCCGGCTTCGCCGTTGCTTGCCGAAGCGTTCAACTGAAGGCGCGCGCCATTGCGAAGGATGAACTGGGTCTGGCCCGTGAGGTTCTGGACAGCTTCCGAAGCCTGAAAGCCCAGCCCGACCGCCGGCCGGTTCACGAAGGCCTTGCGCCAGAATCCGCTGAACGCCAGATCGCCGTCCGAATAGTCGGGCGAGCCGAACGAGCCGACATTGATGAAGCCTAGATAGGCCCCGTATTCATAATCCCCGGGCTCCAGGTCGATGGAATCCAGATAGGCGCTGTAGGCGATAGTCTCGCGGCGGCCCGACTCGTTCTGAATCTCCAGCTGGATGTCGTTCGATCCGGTGTCGAGCGGCAGGTTGGAGACGTCGTACTGGCCTGGATCGAGCTGGAACTCGCGCACGAAGACGCCGTTGCGCAGCACCCGCACGGTCGAGGCTTCCTGCAGCACCAGCTGGCGCCCGCCAGCCAGGACGTTGTTGCGGAAGCTGTCGAAGCGCTGCCTCTGGCGCGTTACGCCGACGCCGCCCATTTCCGCGAATCCCTGGCGCCCGCGCGTCTCGACGTTCAGGTCGCCCAGGTACCAGCGGCGATAGTCTTCGGGCTGGTCGAAGACGAAGCGGGCATAGCGGCGCTCGATCTCATAGTCGCCCGAAAACTGGTTCTCGCGCCCCTGGACGTCGGCCTCCAACACCAGGCCCTTGTAGCGCACGGCGCCGTTCATGAAGACGCTGGGAGACGTCACTTCCCCGGTCGACTGACGCCGCGACACGGAAAGATTGCTGTTCAGATAGGCGCTGAAATCCTCAGGCGCCTCGCCCGGCTCCTCGGGGCGGCCGCCCTGGAACAGGGATTCGACTGACCGCTTAGTCGGGTCGATGCGCAACACCAGAACCGCCAGCTGATCGGGATCATAATCCAGCTTGATGCCGGTCTCGTTGATCTCCTCCGGCGCGAAGGACTCTACGCCCTCCAGCCGCTGCCTAAGCTCCACCTGCGCCTCGAGCGTCAGCAGGGGGTCGATCAGAGCGCGGAATCCGGCGCTGTCCACGATGAAGCGGTCGTCACGCGTCAGCACCACAGGCATTTCGCCCAGAACACGCCGGTTGAAGTTCAGCGGCACCGTCATGGCGATGTCGCGATCGTAGGGGTTGATGTTCGGACGCGTCTGCGGCGCCGGAACGGCCGCCGGAGCGACGGTCTCGGCCGCCTGCGCCGCGACCTGCGACGCCGCCTGCATCAGCCCCAAGGCTTGAGCATGCGCCCAGCCGCCCGGCGTCGCCATGACAGCCGTGGCCAGCGCGATCTTCGACCCTGCGCCCCGCAACGCCCTCGCCCCCGTCGAGCCTCATCGTGCGATCGCACACTTACGGGCTTGGCCGGGTCCAGCTCGACCCCGGTCGGCAGCTTGAATGTCCGCTTGCCCCCAAGGGAGCCAGATAGCCGACGCCCACAGTCTGGGCGATGTCGTTGCTGTTGTACTCGCGACGAAAGGCCTGGCCGGCTCTATCGGTCCCTTCCACGATCCAGGTTGCGCCACTCATCAGGGCGTAGCGTTTGCCGGTGTTGCTCACCACGACCTCGACGCCCGGCTCGGCCGGGGCGCGGGCGGCGGCGCTCGCCGCCGCTTAGCGCGGGATCAACTTCGGGCGTTGGCGGGGTCACCATGGCTGGCGTCACCGAGAGGACTTCGATCTTGGGCTGGGCCCCTGGCGGCGCCACGACGATCAGGGCCTTCATCGTATAAAGGACCTGCACGGACAACGCCCCGCCGCCTTCCGGGTCGGCCGGGTCCGTAGCGACGGGCAGTTGCTTCACCCACAGATAATAGGCTTGCGAAGCGTCGATGGTCGGCTCGCCGACCCACTGGACACGCACCACCTGACGCCCGCCGACCGGCACTAGGCCCTGCGGCGGGAAGACCAGGAAATCCTCGTCCGCCGGCGTCTCGACGATATTGCCGTCGGCGTCGATCTCCATGCGGGTGATCATGGTCTCGAACGGCAGCGCCGCCGAGCCGACATTGCCGACCTCGATCCGCGCGGCCGATCCGGCGCCCGTGGTCGTCAGTTCGGAAACCATAGGCGAGACCCGCATTGCCCAGGCCGTCGACATGACCAGCAGGCCCGCCGCCAGGCCGCCGCCGACCAGGGCGGCCAGATACCTCACACGCAAATAGCGAAAGCCGGATCGCAGCATCAATAGTTACTCCCCGAAGCTGTCCACGGACAGCCGTCTCAAGAAATCTATGCGGGCTTGACCAGCAAGAGCGGCACGCAGCGCGCGCAGTCGCCAACCTAGCGAGCAATGGTCACCGAAACGAAAACGGGGAGAGCCGCGAAGCTCTCCCCAAACTCGGTCGTGTTCGTTCGACTTAGATGCCGGCAGCGATCGTGACGCTGACCGAGCCGGTGTAGTTACCGGCCAGCAGGGCCTTCGACTGCTGCAGGATGCTGACGTTCAGCAACATCGGGGACTTCCAGGCGCCGTGCTTGCGGTTGTCCGTGGTATCCTGAGCGCCCACGGTCCACGACTGGTTCGACGCAGTCGTCGAATCGGTCGCGCCAGCCTTGTAGGAGGCAGTGACCGAGAACGGCAGGGTGTTCTGGAACACAGTGGCATCATAGCCGCTGGCGTTGTCGCTGACCATGTTGACCTTCGACACCGTGACGGTGTTGGCGGTGTTGCAGCCGGCCAGGTTGGTTGCGATCTCCAGGGTAGCAGGCCCCGTCATAGTGAAGGCAGCAGCCGGGCCAGTGCTGTCATCGGCATAGATACCGATGGCACCGAAGTTCAGGGTACGCCCTGCTTGGGTGCCGGCATAGTAGGCGCAATCCGTGGCAACTTGGCCCTTCAAAGTGAAGGTCGCGCCCTGCGAATTTGAAGCGGTGCCGTTGTCGCCTTGCGAGTTGCCGCGAGCGTGCCACGCCGTCGCAGCCGCGAACTGATCGCCAGCTTGCGGCGTACCCACAGCGCGCAACCAATTCAGGGCGTGGTTATCCGCACCGATCGTAGCGGGGTTTGGGAGACGGATATTCTGGCCATAGCTGATATCGCCGGCCGAAGCGGCCGAGGCGGACAGGGCGGCGATGGCGACGCCGGCGAGGATCGAAGCGATTTTCATAGGAATTCTCCAAACGAGGTTCTGACGAAATGTGCCGACCGAGATGGAGAAGCCCCTCGATCTGATGATTTATTTGCAAGATGTTAAGAAGCAAGTCAATGCAAATAAACCGTCGTTAGGCATGTTTTATTGAATTCGACCACCAGGTGGTAAATAAATTACCCCAATTAAACGCGATTAGCGACCAATCACTTCAGGATCGGTCGCCGAACAAATCTGCGAATACATGAATTACGTCAGCGAGGACGCTACACTCTCGGCGCCACCGTGACGCTAAGGACTTCCGAATACTCTCCGGCCAGAAGCCCCGCACCCTCCGGTCGATCGGTGCGAATCTGGATTTGGCCGCCGCCCTGGGCGATGCCGTCGCCGCTGCTGAGGATCTTCTTGCCCGTCAGGTTCTGGCTGGCGAAGACGCCGCCCAGCGTCGCCGCATGAGGGCTGAGGGTCGGGATGGTCACGCTCAGGGTATAGCCCAGCCGGCCCGCGAAGGGCCCTCGCCGCGCGGCTTGGTCACGTGAGCCAGGCCGCCGCTTTGCGACTGGAAGCTGATGTCGAAGGGCACGTTGCACGCCAGGGCGAATTCCGCATCGACCTGCTGGCCGCCGGTGAGTTCACCGAAATCGATGTCGCCGCCGCCCGCCAGGCGACAGCTGGCCGTGATGCGGCCCGTCACCTCGACGTCCAGCCGCGCGCCGTCGGCGACCATTGTCTCAGCTCTCGCCGGCGCGGCGGCCGCAGCGGCTAGCGCCATCGCACCGAATACACAGGCCGCCAGGCGCGTGCTTGCGCGCTTCGCAGTGGAAGTGGTCTCCCCGAGCTTCACCAGTCGCCTCCCCTTGACCGCGGATCGCGGCGCCCTCTCCGCGAGGGCTTCAGCGGTCAGCGTTCCAAGAGGCGTGCCATCCCATTTCGGCACACTTTCCAGCGTTCAGACGGCCGCGGCCGCCCGAGTGGTTAATGAAACGTTAACGTCAAGCTCTCTAGGGCGACGTCGCCAACAGGGCAAGCGAATGTTTCATTATGGGATTGCAGTGATTTTCTTGTAGGCTTCAGCCCGCCTTGGCCTTGCGGCGCCAGTGGGTCAGCAGGTGCTCGGTATAGCCGTTCGGCTGTTCCCTGCCCTTGAACACCAGATCGCAGGCCGCCTGCCAGGCGGGGCCGTCGTAGCCAGGCGCCAGGGGGCGATAGGCCGGATCGCCTGCGTTCTGGCGATCGACCACCACGGCCATACGCTTCAGCGCCGCCATGACCTCGTCCTCGGTCGTGACGCCGTGGCGCAACCAGTTGGCCAGATGCTGGCTGGAGATGCGCAGCGTCGCCCGATCCTCCATCAGGCCCACGTCGTGGATGTCCGGCACCTTGGAGCAGCCGACGCCCTGATCCACCCAGCGCACGACGTAGCCGAGGATGCCCTGGGCGTTGTTGTCCAGCTCCTGCCGGATTTCATTCGCGCCCGGCGTTCCGGTCGCGAACGGCGGGGTCAGCAAAGGCGTCAGGCCGGTCGGCGCGCGGGTAGCGATATCGACCTGACGCGCCCAGACGTCGACCTCGTGATAATGCAGGGCGTGCAGGGTCGCCGCTGTCGGCGACGGAACCCAGGCCGTCGAGGCGCCCGCGCGCGGATGCCCCGCCTTGGCCGCCAGCATATCGCCCATGCGGTCGGGCGCGGCCCACATCCCCTTGCCGATCTGCGCCCGGCCCGACAGGCCCGCCTTCAGGCCGATATCGACGTTGCGATCCTCATAGGCCGTGATCCAGCCGGTTTCGCGCACCGCCTCCTTGCGGACGACGGGGCCGCCTTCCATCACCGTGTGAATCTCGTCGCCCGTGCGGTCCAGGAAGCCGGTGTTGATGAAGACCACCCTGCCCTTCGCCGCCGCGATGCAGTTCATCAGGTTGACGCTGGTGCGACGCTCCTCGTCCATGATGCCCATCTTCAGCGTCAGGGCGGGCAGGCCCAGCATGGCCTCGACCGCGCTGAACAGTTCGTCGGTGAAAGCCACCTCGTCCGACCCGTGCATCTTGGGCCGCACCACATAGACCGAGCCCGCCGGACTGTTGCGCGCCTCGGCCGGACGGCGCAGGTCGTGCAGGCCGATCAGGCCGGTCATGGCGATGTCCAGCAGATGCTCGGGCGTCTCGCGCCCGTGGGCGTCCAGCACGGCGTCGGTCGTCAGGTGCAGGCCGACGTTGCGCACCAGCATCAGGCTGCGCGCCTTCAGCGCCAGCGACGAGCCGCCCGGCGCCGTATAGAGGCGGTCGGGGTTCAGCCGCCGCTCGACCGTGCGGCCGTCCTTTTCGAAATCGGCCTGAAGATCGCCGCGCATCAGGCCCAGCCAGTTGGCGTAAACCAGCCGCTTGTCCGCCGCATCGACGGCGGCGACGCTGTCCTCGGCGTCGGCGATGGCCGACAGGGCCGCCTCGACCACGACATCGGCGACGCCCGCCGGGTCGCCCTTGCCGATGCGGTGCGTGCGGTCGATGACGATCTCCAGATGCAGGCCGTTGTGGCGCAGCAGGACGCCCGACGGCGTCGCCGCCTCCCCCGCATGACCGGCGAAGACGGCCGGATCGGCCAGCCCTGTTTCACGCCCCCGGACAGGGCGGCGACCAATCGCCCATCCTCGACGCGATAGCCGACCGCTTCGGCATGACCGCCCTCAGCCAGCGGCGCGGCCTGATCCAGGAAGGCGCGGGCGCGGGCGATGACGCGGGCGCCGCGTTCGACGTCATAGCCGCCCGCCTTGGGCGCCTCGCCCAGCGCATCCGTGCCGTAAAGCCCGTCGTACAGGCTGCCCCAGCGCGCATTAGCCGCGTTCAGCAGATAGCGGGCGTTGGTCAGAGGCACGACCAGTTGCGGCCCGGCCATGCTGGCGATCTCGGGGTCGACGTTCGTTGTCTCGGCCTGCACGCCATCGCGTTCGGGCTCGACATAGCCGATTTCGCGCAAGTAAGCCTGATAGGCCGCCTGATCCGGCTGGCCCGGATAGGCGCGGTGCCAGTCGTCCAGCTTGCGCTGCAGTTGGTCACGATGTTCCAGCAGGTCGCGGTTGCGGCGGCCGAAGCGGGCCAGCAGCCCCTCGACCCCGGCCCAAAAGGCCTCGGCGCTCACACCCGTGTCCGGCGTCGCCTGATCGCGCACGAAGGCGTCCAGTTCGGCGGCGACCTTCAGGCCGCCATGGCGGACATAGGCGTCGGCGGGGGTCTTGGGGGCGTCGAACATGGCGGTCTCCTTCAGCCTGAAGACTACGCCGCCGCGGCCCGCGCTATCCACGGCGAAGAAAGACGCTTATCTTTGCCAAATCCGCAATGATAAGGCCCCGCCATGCTGGCCGAGTATGAAATCTTCGTCCGTGCGCTGGAGGAAGGCAGCCTGTCCGCCGCCGCGCGGCGACTGGACCTGTCGCCCGCCGTGGCCTCTCGCAGGCTGGCGCGGCTGGAAGACCGGCTGGGGGTGCGGCTGATCGAGCGGACCTCGCGCCGTCTGGCCCCGACCGAGGCGGGACGGCTGGTCTATGACCGCGCGGCGCAACTGCTGGAGGGGGTCGAGGACCTGGAGGCCGTGGTGTCGCGCCGCACCACCCAGGCGCGCGGCCTGCTGCGGGTCTCGGCGCCGACCTCGTTCGGGCGGCGACGGCTGGCGCCCTGCTCCAGCCGTTTCTGGCGGCGCAGCCCCGCCTGACGCTGGAGCTGAACCTGACCGACGCCTTTGTGGACCTGATGGCCGAGGACGTGGACGTGGCGGTGCGGATCGGGAGCTATGAGGCGGCTGATCCGCTGATGCACCGACTGGCGCCGAACCGGCGGGTGCTGTGCGCCTCGCCCGCCTATCTGGCCGAGCACGGCGCGCCGCAGACGTTGGACGACCTGCGCCGCCACGCCCAGCTGGCGGCCGAGAACCAGTCGACCTGGCGGCTGGAGGGTCCCGAAGGTCCTGTCGTCTTCCGCGCCCGCAGCCGGGTGCGGACCAACTCAAGCGAAGTGGCCCGAGAGTTGGCGCTGGCGGGCCTCGGCGTCGCCCTGCGCTCGACCTGGGATGTCGGCGACGAACTGCGCGACGGGCGGCTGAAGGTGGTGCTGCCGCAATATGCCGGCTCGTCCGACGTGGCGATCTTCGCTCTGACGGCAGGGCGGGCGCGGGCCGAAACCCGCGTCCGCGCCTTTATCGACTTCCTGACCGGCCTCTACGGAGAGACGCCGGAGTGGGACCGCTGACTATTCCTGAGACGAAGTAGTCGTCGGCTTCATCCAGCGGTCCAGCCAGGCGCCCATCTCATACAGGGTGTGGCCGACAGACTCCCGCGCGCGATAGCCGTGGTCCTCTTTGGGCAGAACCACATATCGAGCCGTGGCGCCATTGCCCTTCAGCGCGGCGTAGAAGCGTTCCGTCTGGATCGGGAAGGTGCCGGAGTTGGCGTCTGCCTCGCCGTGGATCAGCAGGATCGGCTCGTTGATCTTGTTGGCGTAGGTGAAGGGCGACATGGCGTTGTAGGTGTCGGTCGCCTCCCAATAGGACCGCTGCTCGGCCTGGAAGCCGAACGGCGTCAGGGTGCGGTTATAGGCGCCCGAACGCGCGATGCCGGTCTTGAACAGGTCGGTGTGCGCCAGCAGGTTGGCGGTCATGAATGCGCCGTAGGAGTGGCCGCCGACGGCGATCCGGTCGCGATCCGCCACGCCCAGCGCGACCACGGCGTCGACCGCCGCCTTGGCGCTGGCCGACAGCTGTTCGATGTAGGTGTCGTTCGGCTCGGCCCCGTCGCGGCCGATGATCGGCATCGTCGGGTTGTCCAGGATGGCGTAGCCCTGCGTCAGCAGGAACAGATGGCTGGAGCCGCCCGGCCGCACGAAGCGATTGTCGGTGTCGACGACCTGACCGGCCACAGCGGCGTCGGTGAACTCGGCCGGATAGGCCCACATCAGCAGCGGCAGCGGGCCGTCTCGGCCCTTGTCGTAGCCGGCGGGCAGATAAAGCGTCCCCGACAGCTCCACCCCATCGTCGCGGGTATAGGTGATCAGTTCGCGGCTGACCCCGGCCAGTTGCGGCGCCGGGTCCGGGAAAGCGGTCAGGGCCGTCACGCCGCCGTCCAGATCCCGCACGCGCAGGTTGGCCGGGTCGGTGCGGCTTTCGCGATAGGTGACCAGCTTGCGGCCGTTCTCGTCCAGCACGCCGACGACGGTCTCGTACTCGCCCTGGGCCGAGCGCCACAGACGCTCGAAGGCGCCGGTCTTCAGGTCCATCAGATCGAGGAAGGGATATTGCCCTCGCGCGTCGCGCCCCCGCCCTCGACGAAGACCTTGGAGCCGTCGGCGTTGAAGCGCATGACCGAGCGGCCGCGCGCGTTCGGCTCGGTCATCACCGAGCCCGGATCATTATAGCGGTCCTGATAGTTGCGATCGACCAGGATGCGGCCCGCGCCAGGGTTGGACGGATCGACCAGGGTGCGCGTCTCGTGGCGGGTGTTGAACCAGCGGCTGTTGACGATGGCCACGTCGTCACGGCCCCATGTGGTTCCGGCGTAGCGCTCCTTCAGGTCAAGCAGCACTTGCGGACGGTCGTTGAACGGCGCGCGCAGCATGAAGACGCGGTCGCGCACCTCGGCGGCGTTGCGCGGATCGCCGCCGTCCTGAGCCTCGGCCCAGACCAGGGTGGCGTCGGCGTCCGCCCGCCACTGGACCGAACGCGGCCCCGGCGCCACGGCGTCGAACGGCGTCGGCACATTGTCCCGCAGCGGCAGGTCGGCGACGCGGTGCGCCTCGCGCCCATTGAGGTCAGTCACGATGATGTCCGACGGGAACAGGCTGGCCGGCACCACATAGGAATAGGGCTTCTTCACCCGCGTCTGCAGGATGTAGCGGCCGTCCGGCGAGGTCGACAGGCCCAGCACGACGCCCGGCTGCCCCACAGTGCGGGCGCGACCGTTCAGCGACACCACGGTCGGCTGGCTGGTGAAATAATAGTCGAACAGGGCCTCGTCGCCCGCATTGGTCAGCAGGTCCTGATAGGTGCGCACGGGAGCGGCGCGGCCGCCGGTCTCGGTGATGATAGGGCCTTCGGGCGGATGATCCACGTTCGGGGCCACGCCTCGCCCGGCTGGAACCGCCAGGACCAGCAGGCCCGACGAATCCGGCAGCCAGGAGAAGCCCGAACCCGAGGCGGCGTTGACCATCGGCCCGTTCAGCTTGCGCGCCTTGGCCTGGGCGACATCAGCGACCCACAGCTCCAGTCCGTTGGGGACGTTGACCAGGAAGGCGACGGTCTTGCCGTCCGGCGCCCAGCTGGTGTTCGTCAGGCGCGCATTGGCCGGCAGGCCCGACACAGGCCGCGCGGCGCCGCCGTCGATCGATTGGAAGCTGAGCCCGGTCAGCCAGGAGACGCGGCTGTTAGCCGGGCCGTTGTTGCGCGGGTTGATGCGATAGCCCGCCAGCCGCAGCATCGGCTCAGACAACTCAGCGATGCTGGGCAGATTAGACCGGTCGGTCAGCAGCAGGGTCTTGCGATCCGGGCTGACGCTGACGCCCGGATTCGGCTTGGCGTCCAGAATCTGGGCGATCGGCGCCGGCGGTTGCTGATAGGTCGGCGCCGCATCCTGGGCGATCGCCGCGACCGGCAGCATCAGGGCCGGCACGGCCACAGCCAGAACCAAGGCGGGCAAGGCGGCCCCCATCAGTCGATTGCGCATAAAGTTTCCCCACTGAGTTCAGTCTTGTGCGGCCGTAGGTGTGTCGCCCCAAGGTCGCGCGGTCAACCGTCCGCCGTTTCGACGCGTGGCGCTTGCCCCCTTCGCCGCCCGCTTTAAGGACGAAGGAGACGGCGATATTCATCAGATGGTGAAAAAGGAGTCCGATGGGCAAGATTTACGCTGACGTGAAGTCCGCGCTGGAGGGGCTGACATTCGACGGCATGACCGTCATGTCGGGCGGCTTCGGCCTGTGCGGCATCCCCGAGAACCTGATCGCGGGCCTGCGCGATACGGGGGTCAAGGGCCTGACCGTCATCTCCAACAATGCGGGCGTGGACGGCTTCGGCCTGGGCCAACTGCTGGAGACGCGCCAGATCGCCAAGATGATCTCGTCCTACGTCGGCGAGAACAAGGAGTTCGAGCGCCAGTATCTGGCCGGCGAGTTGCAACTGGAGTTCAACCCGCAGGGCACCCTGGCCGAGCGCATCCGCGCGGGCGGCGCAGGCATCCCGGCCTTCTTCACCGCCACCGGCGTCGGCACCCTGGTCGCCGAAGGCAAGGAAGTGCGCGAGTTCAACGGCCGCCGCTACATCATGGAAACCGGCCTGATCGCCGACCTGGCCATCGTCAAGGCGTGGAAGGCCGATGAGCGCGGCAACCTCGTCTTCCGCAAGACGGCCCGCAACTTCAACCCGATGATGGCTGCGGCCGGCAAGGTCACGGTCGTCGAGGTCGAGGAGATCGTCCCCGTGGGCTCGCTGGACCCCGACCACATCCACACGCCGGGCGTCTATGTCGACCGCCTGATCCAGACCGTGTCCGAGAAGCGCATCGAACAGCGCACTGTCCGTCAGAAGGGAGCGTAACCATGGCCCGCACTCGCGAACAACTGGCTGAACGCGCCGCCAAGGAGCTGCAGGACGGCTTCTACGTGAACCTGGGCATCGGCATCCCGACGCTGGTGGCCAACTACATCCCGCAGGGCATGACCGTCACGCTGCAGAGCGAGAACGGCATGCTGGGCATGGGCCCATTCCCCTATGAGGGCGAGGAAGACCCCGATCTGATCAACGCCGGCAAGCAGACGATCACCGAGATTCCCGAAAGCAGCTATTTCAGCTCCGCGGACAGCTTCGCCATGATCCGCGGCGGCCACATCAACCTGTCGATCCTGGGCGCCATGGAAGTGGCCCAGAACGGCGACATCGCCAACTGGATGATCCCCGGCAAGCTGGTGAAAGGCATGGGCGGCGCCATGGATCTGGTCGCGGGCGTCAAGCGCGTGGTCGTGGTCATGGAGCACGCCAACAAGCACGGCCAGTCCAAGGTGCTGAAGGAATGCACCCTGCCGCTGACCGGCACGGGCGTGGTCAGCCGCATCATCACCGATCTGGCGGTGTTCGACGTCAAGCCGGACGGTTCGGGGCTGGAGCTGATCGAAATGGCCGACGGCGTCACTCTGGACGAGGTCGCGGCCAAGACCGAGGCCGAATACACGGTGGCGCCGGGCGTGGGCTGAGCCCACTTCCCGTCTGTTCCTCCCTTCTCCCTCGAGGGAGAAGGGGGCGCCGGAGGCGCTCGGATGAGGGGGCTGTGTCCACGTGTAGGACGGCTGACATCGAGGGCGAAGCCGACCTACCCCTCATCCGTCTCGCTCCGCGAGCCACCTTCTCCCCAAGGGGAGAAGGATTCTACTGTGCCGCCTGGCTGGCCTGCTGGTCGGTCCAGACGACGATCTGGCGGCTGGCCTCGGCCGTGGCGCGGTCGAAGGCGGCGACGATGGCCGACTGGCGGTTCTCGCCGGCGTTCTCGCTGACCGAGATGCGGTCTTCGGCCACGATGGAGCGGTCGCCCGGCCGAACCAGACGCAGCAGCACGACGATATTCGCATCCGGCACGGCGCCCGGCGCGGCGTAGACGGCCTCGAACCGGCGTACGTCCACGCTCAGCAGCAGGCCGTCGCGCGTCAGCGGACCGGCGCTCAGAACCGTGCAGGTCGCCCCGTCCAGAAAGGCGTTGCGCAGGGCTTCTTCGAACAGGGTCTCGGCCGGAGACACCCAGCGTGCGCCCTTGATATAGGCCGCCTCGGCCCCTGTGACGGCCAGCACGCGGTCGCCACGCGCGGCCTCAGGGAAATCGACGCGGCGCATGGCGACATGAACGTCAGGACAGGCCGAGGTCGCTCCCGTCCCGGCGAAGGCCGAGGCGCCGCCAAAGCGGTACAACTGCACCGGATCAGGCGACGACAGCAGGGCGCACCCGGACAGCGCGCCAGCCAGGGCGACCGACGCCGCCGCAATCATCAGAGTGGAACGGATCACGGCTGCACCTCGATTTCCTTGGACGGCGCCTTGGCGATGAAGTCGCGCGGGCTTTCACGCACATTGTCGATCAGCGACTGAAGCGAACGCGTCGCCTGATCCAGTTGGCGGATGGTGTCGTTCAGCTGCGGCACCGTCTGCGTGCCGAAGTCGCCCAGCGGCCCCTCAAGGCCCGACGCCGAGCGGTTGATGGAGGCGATGGCGGCCTGCGCCTCCTGCGTCGCCTTGTTGATATTGGCGATCGCCTGCCTGCCGTCGGTGTCGATCATCTGACGCGCGCTGACGCCCAGGGCCTGATATTCGCCGACAGCGGCGTTGGCCTTGGTGATCGTCTCTTCAAGCTGCTGGAACATGCCTTTGCGGGCTTCGAGTTCGGCCGTCAGGGCCTCGACGTTCTTCACGCTGGTCGAGAAACTGCGGATGTTGTCGTCGGACATGACCCGGTTGATGCGGTTCAGGGCGTCCACCGTCTGAGCCAGCACCGTGCCCGAGCCGCTCAGCAGTTCGGCGATGGGGCTGGGCTGGCTCTGGATCACCGGCACGACATTGTCGGGGTATTGATCTTTCAGCAAGGCGCTCTCGGGCGTGCCGGCCGTGATCTGAATGTAGTTCAGGCCCGTGATGCCCTGCGGCTCCAACTGGGCGCGGGAGGTCACCCGCACCGGGGTCGTGCCGTTCAGGCGGACGCGGGCGATGACCTGATCGCCCTTCTTGGGATCAAGGTTGAGGTTGGTCACCTCGCCGACGCGAATGCCGTTGAAGTGGACTTCCCCGCCCTCCGACAGTCCGCGCACGGGTCCGTAGAAGACGATGTCATAGACATCGTAGTCTTTGTTGAACTGCAGCCGCGCCAGCCAGATCGTGAAAACCGCCAGCGCCACCAGAAGGGCGACGGTGGCGATGCCGACGGCGGCGTAATGAGCGTCTCTTTCCATCGTTTCGCGTCCTCCTCAGGCCGCGGTCTTGTGGGCGGCGCGTCCGCGCGGCCCCAGGAAGTATTCCTTGATCCAGGGGTGGTCCGAGCGTTCCAGCTCAGCGACCGGCGCCTTGGCCACCACATGTTTATCGGCCAGCACCGCCACCTGGTCGCAGATGGCGTAGAGGCTATCGAGGTCATGGGTGATCATGAAGACAGTCAGCCCCAGGTCGTCCGACAGCTGACGGATCAGCTCGTCGAACGCCGCCGCCCCGATGGGGTCCAGCCCCGCCGTCGGCTCGTCCAGAAAAACCAGCTCGGGGTCCAGCGCCAGGGCGCGGGCCAGGCCGACCCGCTTGCGCATCCCGCCCGACAGTTCCGCCGGTTTCAGATAAAGCGCTTCGGGCTTAAGCCCCACCATGGCGACCTTCATCTCGGCCAGTTCACGGATGGTGTTCTTCGGCAGTTGGGTATGTTCGACCAGCGGCGAGGCGACATTGTCCAACACCGACAGGGAGGAGAACAGCGCCCCCTGCTGGAACAGCACGCCGGTGCGGCGCTCGACGGCGGCGGCCTCCTCCTTGGTCATGGCGCTGCGGTCCTCGCCGAACAGACGCACCTCCCCACCTTCAGGCTCTTTCAGGCCGATGATGGAGTTGAGCAGCACCGTCTTGCCGGTGCCGGAGCCGCCGACGACGCCCAGCACTTCGCCACGCATCACGTCCAGGTCCAGGTCCTGGTGGATGACCCGCTCGCCGAACTGGCTGAGCAGGCCCCGCACCTGAATGACGGCCTCGCGGTCGTCCGGTTTGCGCGTCTCGGCCGTCATATTTTCAGCTCGATGAAGATCAGGGCGAAGACGGCGTCCAGCAGGATGATGGCGAAGATGGCCTGCACCACGGCCGCCGTGACCCGGCGCCCCAGGCTTTCGACGTCGCCCGCCACCGACATGCCCTGGCGACAGCCGATCGCCGCGACGACAAGGGCGAAGACGGGCGCCTTGATCAGGCCCACCATCATGTGGGTCGGCATGTAACCGTCCTCGACCAGCCGCTGGAAGAAGAAGACCGGGCCCAGGTTCAGCTGGCTCCACGACACCAGCACCCCGCCCAGCAGCCCGCCCACCATCGCCAGGAAGGTCAGCAGCGGCAGCATCACCAGCAGGGCCGCCAGACGCGGAATGACCAGTGCCTGGAAGGGATCGACCCCCATGACCCGCATGGCGTCCACCTCCTGCGTCATGCGCATGGAGCCGATTTCTGCGGCGAAGGACGAGGCCGAGCGGCCCGCCAACAGCACCGCCGTGATCACAACGGCGAACTCGCGGAAGACGGCGACGCCGATCAACTGCACCGAGAAGACCCCCGCGCCGAACTGGGTCAGCAGGTCCACGCCGATGAAGGCCACGACTGCGCCAATGAAGAAGTTGGTCACCACCACGATGGGAATGGCGTCCAGCCCCGTGCGCTCGGCCTGACTGAACCAGGCGGCCCAACGGATCTTGCCGGGATGCTTCAGCGTCGTGACCATAGCGGCCATCAGCCGGCCCAGGAACGCAAGCGACAACATCGCCTCGGCGCCGAAATCGTAGACGCCCCGCCCGACCTTGGCGAAGCCGCGCGTCATTGCGCCGCCCGGCGGGGCGGCTCGGTCGTCATACAGTCCAGCCGGGCCACCATGCGGTACAGCCGACCCGCTTCGGGCCGCGCAGACCAGGCGGATTCGGGAATGGGTCTGCTCATGGCCTGAGCCACCGCCAGAGCGCCCGCGGTATCGAAACGGCCGAGGTCGTCCAGGTCCAGAACCGTGACCGGCCGACCGTCAAGCTCGGTTATCAGCCGGTCGCCGAGACGGCCGACGGACACGGTCGACCAGTCCCCGGCCAGGCGCAAGCGCGTCTGGCCGTCCTGCTGATCCTCAATCTGGAAATCCGCCCGCTTCATGAGTTCGACACTGACACAGGCCCGTTCGCGCGCCTACGCGGCTTAAAGCTATGCTTTTCGCCGGACGTCAACGACTGATGACAACTCTTGATCTCTTCCGGCCTTGCTGAGCGCAAGCCAAGCCCTCCCCCGTCACGGCGCAGCTTTGTGAACGTCGGGGAGCGATTTTTGTTCAGAGGCGTCGAAAAGCAAAGGTCTAGCGCAGATAGTCCAGCAGCGAGACCTGCCGCAGTTGGCTGATCACCTGGGCCGAAGCCTGCAGGGCGACCTGGGCCATCTCCAGCTCCACAACCGCCTCGGCCATGTTGGCGTCAGTCTTGCCAGACAGGATAGTGTCGACCGAGATCTTGCGCGCCTCCTGCGACTCCAGCAGGCGGTCCACCCGGTTCTGCATTCCGCCGTTGGCGGCCTGCAGCTGGACAACGCCCTTCGCCGCCGCCTCGAAGCGCCCCATCTGCGTCGTCAGAAAGGCTTTCTGCGCGTCGGTCATCTGTCCTTCCAGCGGCGCCGCCTCATGGGCCAGCTGAATGTCGCGGAAGATGGCGAACAACTCCGCCCCCATAGCGTCGGCCAGGAAGCCGGTGTCCATCGACACGTTCTCGTCCAGCCAGGACGATTGCTTCAGTTGATCGTTGCGGAAGGCCGCATTCTCATCAGGCAAAGCGGCCAGCTTGGCCATCATGGTCGCGCCAGGCTGGCCAGGGATGTCAGGCAGGTCCACGGGCGCGCGGTCAGAAGCCCCGCCGCCGAACAGATATTTGCCCTGATGCTTCATGTTCAGCCCGTCCTGAGCCTCCATGAACAGGCTTTCCAGAGAGCCCATCAGCGCGTCCATGCGTCCGGCCGCGATGGCGTCGGCAAGGGCCTGGCGCGCGGCGGTCGCGGCGTCGGCGACGCGGTCCATCGCCAGGTCCTGGGTCTCCAGCCGGGCGGCGACGGCCTTGTTGGTGTCGATGAAGGTCTGGATGCGGGTCTGGCTGGACTTCAGCGCGCTGACCGTTTCCGATCCCCGCCCGAAGCCGACCAGATCGGTGGCGTTCTTCTGGGTGTTGACCTTCTTCTGGGCCGTCTCGGCGCGCGACTGGGCCGACATCAGGTCCAACAGGGCCGATTGGTAGTTTCCAAAGGTCGAGACGCGGGTCATCGCACCATCCCCAGCAGGATATCGTACATGTCCTTGGCGGCCTGAACCATGCGCGCCGAAGCGTTAAAGGCTTGCTGATAGGTGGTCATCAGCACCAGCTCCTCGTCCAGATTGACGCCTTCGACCGAGGTTCGCCGCGCCGTCGCCTCCTTGGCCAGGGCCGTGGCGCTGACGGCGCTGTTCTTGGCCATTGCGGCGCGGCTGCCGATTTCGCCCGATAGTTCGGACGCATAGCGCGACAGCGACATGGAGCCGCCCGCCGATCCGCCCGCCGCCGAGAAGGTCGTGGCGTTCTCACCCGCCGCGGCCAGAAGCCGGGCGCCGCGCGCATCGTTCCGGCCGACGACGGCCGTGCCCAGACCGCCCGTGGCGTCCGCCTTGGCGAAGGCCATCAGCGCGGGATCACGCACAATGTCCGCCCGGACTGAAAAGGCGTCCGCACGCGAGGCGCGCGCACCGCCCAGGCCGAACAGGGCGCTCATCGATACGCCGGACGGAACCTGAGTGGTGCGGTCCTGCAGCACCGAAAGCTGGGCTCCGGAACCGGGCCGGGGCGTGAACGCCATCTCGCCCGCCGCATTGAGGCTGAAGGTTCCCATGCGTCCGGCGCCCGTCATCGGATCGTTCAGCGCGGCCAGCAGGCTGGTCATGTCGCCGCCGGCGGGGACCGCCACCTGGACATCGCGCAGCTTGGCGCCCGCCGCATCGCTGAAGCGGAAGGTGATGGTCTCCCCCGCCGGGAAGCCATGCTGCGACGCGCCCGTCATGCCGGTTTCGTACATCGCCGGCTGGTCGGTGGAGATCAGGTCGTTCAGGCCGAAGAAGTGCGAAAAGCCTCGCCCGCCCTTGTTCGTCGGCGCGGCGGGGTCGTCGACCACCACGACTCCCGTGCCCGGCGCGCCCTCGATCTTCAACCGCCCGTCGACGAAGCTGGCGCTGCCGTTGGTTCCCAGCTGGGCGTTCAGATCGGCCAGGAAGGTCGCCAGGTTCGCCGTCGCCAGATCCAGGTCCACCTTGTGCAGGGCGACGCCCTGGTCATTGGTGATGACGATGGAGGTCCGGCCGGTGAAGCCCGCCAGCGCGGTCTCCAGCGACTGGCCCACATTGCGCCCGGTCAGGCTGTTCGGCGGCGGCGCGGCCGAGGAGGCGTTGTGCGCCCGGTTCAGTTCATCCGCTAGCCGCGACATCAGTTCAGCCAGACGCTCGGCCGTGGCCGGGGCCTCGCCGTCGCGCAGTTCCAGCAGGCCCTTGATCTCGCCCGACCCCAGACCCTCGGCCAGAGAGCGGGCCTTTCCGGCAGGCGGTTCTATGACCGTGATCTCGTTGAACACCGTCTCGGCCGCGACAGCGCCCGCGCGCACATAGTCCAGCTTGGCCGCCCCCTGCCCCGCCAGCAGGATGCCGGCGCCGGTGCGGATTTCGACCCCGCCCACGGCGCGGCCGGTGATGCGCACGTCCATCAGGCCGGACAACTGGTCGATCAGGGCCGCCTGAGCCGTCTGGGCGCCGATGAGTCCGCATTGACCACCGTGGCCTTGGCGATCTCGACGTTCAGCTTTTCGATCTGCTCCAACAGGCTGTTGGCCGTCTCGACCGCGCTCTTGATGCGGGCGTCGGCGTCTTCGCGCACGGACTGGATCTGGCTGTTGATGCGGGCTGCTTCGTCGAACAGGCCTTGAGTCTTCCAGATGGCGTCCTGGCGTGCGGGGCCGGAGGTCGAATTCTCGGCCGAGGCGGCGAAGGCGGCGAAGACGCTGTCGATCTGCGAGAAGAAACCGCTGTTGGCGCCGGGGTCGCCGAACATCGACTGGATGCGGTCATAAAGCTCATAGCGCACCGTCTGACGCCCGGCGTCGGCGCTGGCGTTCAGGCTGGCGGCCTGGAGGAAGCGGTCGGTGGCCAGGCGGATGCGGGCGATCTCGACGCCAGCGCCGACGCCTTGACTGGCCCAGGACTGCTGGTCGGCGATCTTGCGGACATAGCCGGGCGTGTTGACGTTGGAGACGTTGTCCGAAACCACCCGCAGCTGCGTCTGGGCCGCATTCATGCCTGAGGTGGCGATGTTCATGATCGAGTTGAGGGACATCAGACGGCTCCTGCGCCCAGGCTGATCGATGGGCGGATCGACGGGCGCGCGCTCGGCAAGCCTTGCAGGCAAGCGTGCAGATCTTGCCCGGCGAATTGAGCGGGTCTTCTGACCATCTCTTTGATTTTCCTCGACATCGGCATCCGGCCCCTGTGCGTTCACAGGTGAGGGAGGCAAGGCGCGGGCCAATTCGCGCGGCGCCGTCTTCGCCCGGCAAAAAGCGACAGGCGCGGCAAGAAGCGCCCGGCGTTGGAGAGTGCGATCAACGTGCCGCCGAGATAGAACCTAGAGTTATATCAATGAGTTAGCGCCTGCACCTGCATTTGGCCCGGGGCTTGCGGAGGCTTTGCCGAATGACCCAGGCGCAGCAGGCGCCGCCCTACCGACCGAAAGCGCCTGCCTCCGCATGTCCGCCCTCAGCATCCTGTCTGTCCTGACGCCCGCCGCCCCTGACGGCGCCGGCCCGGACGCCTCGATCGAGGCGGCGGCGGATAGCGCCATGTTCGCGGACCTGATGCTCAAGGAAGAGGCGCCCGAGGCCCCATCCGCCGCTCCCCCGCCGGTCAGGGCGCCCGCCGCACAGACTGAGCCCGAGGACATGGGCGCGGCCATCGCCATGATTCCGATCTGGTTCGCTCCGACTCCTGAGCCTCAACAGCTGGCCGTCAGCGAACCGGCGCTGCCGGGTGAGAGCGACAGCGCGCCGCTGCACGCGCGCCCCGCGCCCGAACAGCCCGCACCAGAACAAATCGCCGGTGCGTCGCCCGAAGCAGAGGCCCCGAACGCAGACGCGGCCCCCGTCGCCGCGCCAATCGCTCCATCCGCACTTTCGCCGTCCGCCCTTTCGGCCCCCGTCGGTCCGGCGGTCGCTGCGACGCCCGCTGCGACTGCGCCTGCGGCCGACTCCTGGCCGGCTCCGTGGCCGCAGCTAAGACGACGCCTCTCCTCGTCGCCGAATATTCTGAAGCCCCGCCTGACGCCGCGCCTGCCGAGGGCGAAGAGCTGGCCGAGCCTCCCGCGCCCGCCCGTCCCGCCTCGCCTGCGTTGTCCAGCCCGATCCCCGCCCTGCCGGGCGTGACCGGCTTCCGCTCGGGCGCCGGAGAGCGACTGGCCTCAGCGCGCGAAGCCATCCAAGCATCAGCCTCGGCGGAGGGCGGCTCGGAGCGGTCGTCGGCCGAGCGCCTGACGTCAACCGATAATCCGGCGGCCGCCACAGCGCCCGCCGCTCGGCCCTCCCCCGCAACATCGCCCGCCGCGCCAACCGCGCCCCCGCCCGCGCTCGCCCCGCCTTCGGCTGACGCGGACGCGCCGGTTCCGCCCCCGGCCTTCGCCGAAACGGTCGGGCCCGAGGCGTCTGCCGCGTCGCGCGACCTCGGCCTGTCGCAGCTATCGCGCGCCACGGTCGAGACCACCGCCCAGATCGCCGCCCAGATCATCAAGAAGCTGGACGGCCGCTCGACCCGCTTCGACATGGCGTTGACGCCCGAGGGCCTGGGCCGGGTCGATGTCAGCCTTGAGATCGAGTCCGACGGTCAGGTCACGGCCCGTCTGGCCTTCGACACCCCGGCCGCCGCCGCCGACCTGCGCGCCCGCGCTGATGAACTGCGCCGCCAGCTGATGGAGGCGGGTCTTCACCTGTCGAGCGACGACCTGGAGTTCGCTGAACGCGATCCCTCGTCCGGCTTCGGCGGCGGCGCCTTCGAGCGCCAACCCGACCGCCGCGCCTTCACCGGCGCCGCCCGACTGGCCGCAGAGGCCGATTCCGTCGTTCCGCCGCCCAGCGCCTGGACATCCCTATCCCTGACGCCTGACCGCGTCGATCTGAAGGTCTGACGATGGTTGACGCCGTCTCCTCCAACAACGCCGCTGGCCGGGTGAACGCCGGGGGCCAGATGCTGGCCTCCAACTTCCAGACCTTCCTGTCGCTGCTGACCACCCAACTCAGGAATCAGGACCCGCTGTCGCCGGTCGACTCCAATGAGTTCACCGCACAGCTGACGCAGATGGCGGGCGTCGAGCAGCAACTGCTGACCAACGACCTGCTGACCGGTCTGCTGAAGGCTCAGCAGGGCGACGGCCTGACCGGCGCCGCGCCCTATATCGGCAAGGACGCCACCGCCGTCTGGTCCGCCACACGCTTCGAAGACGGCGAAGCCAGCTGGAGCTATGAACTGGCGGCCGATGCGACCGACGCCACGCTTCAGGTGCTGGACGCCTCGGGCAAGGTGGTCTGGAGCGGCCCGGCCCCGGACAAGACCAACGGCCTGCATGACTTCAAGTGGGACGGAAAGACCACCGGTGGCGGCCAGGTGGATGATGGCGGCGTCTATACGCTGAAGGTCGTCGCCAAGGACGGGGCGGGCAAGGACGTCGGCAGCCAAGTGCTGATCCGCGGCCGCGTCACCGGGGTCGAGATGTACGACAACACCCCCTTCGTCGTCATCGGCAAGTCGATCATGCCGGTGTCCAGCCTGATTGCGCTGGAGGAGCAGAAGGCCGCCGCCAAACCCGATTCCAACGAGGACGCGGGCGCGCTCAGCGCCCTGGCTTCGAAACTCAACCCCTTCAATCTTCTCTCGTAAGGAACCCCAGCCATGAGCATCAACGGCGCCATGCTGGCCGGCGTGTCCGGCCTGACCGCGAACGCCGCGGCCCTTTCGACGATCTCGCAGAACATCGCGAATGTGAACACGGTCGGCTACAAGCGTGCGGCGACGGAGTTCTCCACCGTCGTCAACGCCCAAACCCAGGGCGTCGGCTATTCGGCCGGAGGGGTGCAGGCGACCGCCCGTCACTTCATCAGCCAGGCGGGCCAGCTTCAGCGCACCACCTCGGGCACCGACCTGGCCATCGCCGGTCAGGGCTTCTTCGTCGTGACGGAAAAGTCCGAGAACCTAGCCCTGTCTGACGCGCGCCTGTTCACCCGCGCCGGGGCGTTCAAGATCGACGACCTCGGCTATCTGCAGAACACCTCGGGCCTGTATCTTCAAGGCTGGCCGGTCGCCAGCGACGGCACGGTCAACGCCGACCCTTCGGACATGAGCCGCCTGCGCACCATCAACGTCGGCTCGGTCGGCGGCGCCGCCGAACCCACGACCCGCGTCAGCCTGAACGCCAACCTGAAGTCCAGCCTAGCGGTCTCGGACGCTGTTAAGGCCAAGACCGCGCTCGAGAGCGGTTTGCTCGATCCAACCGATCCCACCGACGCCGCTACTATCGCCATCGCTTATGATCCGGCGTCGCCAACGCGGTCTATGGCCGCGTATGATCCGGTCAACTTCCCCGGCCGCGGCACCCGTCCCGATTTCGAAATCACAATTCCCGTTTCGGACTCGAAGGGCGGCCAGCGCAACATCACGGTCTCTCTTTTGAAAGCAGAGGGATTGCCCGCAAACCAATGGTACGCTGAAATCCGCGCACCCGACGGCGCGGTGACCAACCTCAATGGGCAGTTGGCTTCCGGCCGCATTGCGTTCACTCAAGAGGGCCGTCTGGACATCGACGGCATGAAGGATCCCGCCATCCTGCCTGTTCCCGCCGAAGGGTGGCTGTTCGCGGACCCCGCCAACGCCAGCATCTCGCTCGGGTCCTCGAACGGCATGACGGCCGGCACGAACGGTCAATGGCATCCGGACCTCGGCATCGAAGCTCAAACCATCGCCTTCGACCTGGGTGCCTCGACGGGCGGACTGACCCAGTACGACAGCACATCCATCGTCCAGGCCACCTATACGAACGGCACCGCGTTCGGAAACCTGACCGAGGTGAAGATCGACGAGACCGGCTTCGTCACCGCCATCTTCGACAACGGCGTGATGCGCAAGATCGCCCAAGTGGCCCTTGCCACCTTCCCCAGCGCCGACAGCCTGACCGAGGTGTCGGGCAACGCCTTCCGGGTCAGCCAGAACTCCGGCACCTTCAACCTGAAAGCCCCCGGCACGGGCGGCGCAGGCCTGTTGGGCGCGCAACAGCTGGAAGCCTCGACCGTCGACCTGTCGACCGAGTTCACCGGCCTGATCACCACCCAGCGCGCCTATTCGGCCTCGTCCAAGATCATCACCACCGCCGACGAGATGCTGGCGGAGCTGATCAACATCAAGCGCTGATCGGCCAACGGGAATCCATGAGCAAGGTCTCGTTAGACTCGATGAATCCTTCCTTTAGCCGGCGCAGAAGGCGCCCGGCCCGACGGATGCGTCTTAGCCATTCCTTCACCACGACGCTTAAACGCCCCTTAGCGGGCCGGGGCCTAGCCTGCGCGTCTATGGTGGTGGTGAGAGAGGCTTAAGCCCATGCTGCAAGAGCGACGCCTTAACAGTAACGGCGAACAGTACGTGGTCGGGCCGACGGGCACGCCCCTGACCCTGCGCGATCTTCCGCCTTCGGACACGAACCGCTGGGTCATCCGGCGCAAGGCCGAGGTGGTGGCCGCGGTGCGCGGCGGGCTGATCAGCCTGGAAGACGCCCTGGAGAAGTATCGCCTGACGGCCGAGGAGTTCATGGCCTGGCAGAAGGCCATCGACAAATGGGGCATGCAGGGTCTGCGCACCACGCGCATCCAGAGCTATCGCGACTAGGCTGTTTCGCCTGACCGCATGATCACGGCCGCTCCAGAAACGGGGCGGTCTTTTTCATTGGCGCGCCATCGTTTTAAGCCAGGCCTCGAAATCGCGCGCCTTAAGGCCTAAATGGCGGCGATGACTATGGACGCCCTGACCGACGACATCCTCTGCCCCGTTCCCGACATCGCCCCCATGTCGCAAGCCGACATGGACGCCGCGATCGAGAGCGTGCGATTGGCCGTGGGCCTGCCCGCCGGCGCGCGCGTGGTCGCCGCCATGTCGGGCGGCGTGGACTCCACCGTCGTCGCCGCCCTGCTGCACAAGGCGGGCTATGACGTGGTGGGCGTGACCCTGCAACTCTACGACCACGGCGAGGCGCTGAAGAAGAAGGGCGCCTGCTGCGCCGGTCAGGACATTCACGACGCCCGTCTGGCCGCCGATCTGATCGGCATCCCGCACTATGTCCTGGACTACGAAAACCGGTTCAAGGACGCGGTGATCGACCAATCGCCGACTCCTATCTGAAGGGCCAGACGCCGGTCCCCTGCATCCGCTGCAATCAGACGGTGAAGTTCCGCGACCTGCTGGACGTCGCGCGCGATCTGGGCGCCGAAGCCATGGCGACCGGCCACTACGTCCGCCGCGCCACCCACGGCAACCGCTCGCAGATGCGCAAGGCGGTCGATCACTCGCGTGACCAGTCCTACTTCCTGTTCGCAACGACCCAGGATCAGCTCGACTATCTGCGCTTCCCCCTGGCCGATCTGGAGAAGCCTCAGGTGCGGGGCGTCGCCGCGTCCCTGGGCCTGCGCATTGCGGCCAAGCCGGACAGCCAGGACATCTGCTTCGTGCCGACCGGCGACTACCGCACCCTGATCGACCGGCTGCGGCCGCAGGGGCGCGAGGCGGGCGACATCGTCCACATGGACGGCCGGGTGCTGGGCCGCCATTCGGGCATCACCGACTACACCATCGGCCAGCGCCGGGGACTGAACGTCGCCGTGGGAGAGCCTCTGTTCGTGGTCAAGCTGGATCCCGAGCATCGCCGCGTCATCGTCGGCCCGCGCGAAGCCCTGCTGACCGCGCGCCTGACGCTGGAGGAAACCAACTGGCTGGGCGACCAGGCCACCATCGAGGAGGCCGCCCGCGACGGCGCCCCGGTGCTGGCCCGCGTTCGCTCGACGCGCCAGCCCTCCTCAGCCCGGCTCATGTTCGTAGAGGACGCCGTTCAGGTGGTGTTCGATCAGGGCGAGGAAGGCGTCGCCCCTGGCCAGGCCTGCGTCCTGTACGACCCGGCCGACGATGAGCGCGTGCTGGGCGGCGGATTTATCGCGTCCACCACGGCGGTTGCTGTCTGACGCCTACGCCGCCTTGTCATCGGCCGGCATGACCTCGCCTACGGTCGCGCGGTTCTCGGCGAAGACGACTTCGACGTCGCGCGGTCGGACCATCTCATTGCAGCAGCCGCAGGCGATGCGGGGCTGCAGGTCATGGCCGCAGGTCTTGTGACGCAGGATGATGCCCGAAGGCTCCTCTCCGTAGACATGCTTGGCGCCCCAGGCGTTCAGGGTGACCAGGACGCCGTACAGATCCTTGCCCTTGGCCGTCAGCACGTACTCGTTGCGGGGGGACGCTCGGAATAGGGTCGCGGCTCCAGCACGCCATGACGCACCAGCGACTTCAGTCGGGCGGCAAGGACGTTGCGCGCCACGCCCAGCCGGTCCTGCCATTGCTCAAAGCGGGTGACGCCGTTGAAGGCGTCGCGGATGACCAGCATGGTCCACGGGTCGCCGATCACCTCGAGGGTGGCGGCGACCGAGCAGCTCTGGCGCGAATAATCGGCGGTGCGTCCCATTTCCCGGAAAGTGACCTCGCGTCAGCCGTTTGACAAGGGTTGCCAATCGCGACGGAGTCAGTCAGTTTCTATTTGCAACGGACATGGCCGCCCCGGGCCATATCCTTCCCTCGACTCGGGGGCGGCGCTGTCGCAGGTTCCGCCTCCGCTTTTCGATGTTGTGTGATGAGCGAAGCCGACTTGATCCACGCCGCCTTCCGCCTGACGCCCGAGGATGAAGGGGTTCTGGCCGCCACCCTGTCCGGCGATTTCTCCAACGGCCCGATCAGCGCCCCGCCCGAAGCGGGCTTTCCCTTCGGCGGCCTGCTGGCGGCCTTGTGCGCCGGGGCCATGCGTCAGGGACTGGGGATCGAGGCGCCGCTGCGCAGTCTGACGGTCCAGTATCTGGCCGCCGCCCGTTACGGCCAGTCCCTGCACTTCCGGCCCCGGATGCTGCGGGGCGGCCGCAACGTCGCCTATGCCGTGGTCGAGGGCGGGCAGGGATCGAAACTGACACACCACGCCAGCGCCACCTATGGCGCCGACGGGCCGACGCCCGCGCCTCTGACGCCGCTGCTGGCGGCGCCGCCCTCGCTGGACAGCCTGATGGACGCGCCGGGCATCAGCGGCCCGATGGCGCCGCGCTTCGCCCAGCACGTCGACTATCGCTTTGACGGCGGCCCCAACATCCTGGGCGGCAATGAAGCCAAGCCCGTCGTCGAGCGGGTCTGGATGCGGGTGAAGGACGGGGCGCCGCTGGACGAGCTGCGGATGTGCTACCTGCTGGACGCCCTCTATCCGCCGGCCTGGACGGCCTTCAAGGCGCCGCCGATGATGACGACGGTGGACCTGCGCTGCGACTTCCTGAACGATCCGACGCCCGACAATGCGCCGGATGGCTGGGCCTTCTTCGAATACCGCCTGCTGGACCACGGCCTGGGCTGGTCGGTGGACGAGGCCATCGCCTGGGGAGCGGACGGCCGCCCGCTGGCCCTGGCCCGCCAGCGCCGCAAGCTGCTGTAAAGCCGCCCCGCTTGCCAGCGGGCCTTCGCCTCCCTAATCCCCCGCGAAACGATTCACTTACGGAAACGCCCCTCATGACCGCCGCCGCTGATCCCGTCGTCATCTGCTCCTTCGCCCGCACGCCGATGGGCGGCTTCCAGGGCGCCCTGTCGCCGGTCAAGGCCACCGATCTGGGCGCTGTCGCGGTCAAGGCCGCTGTCGAGCGTGCAGGCGTCGCGCCTGAAAAGGTCGAGCAGATCTTCATGGGCTGCGTCCTGCCCGCCGGCCTGGGTCAGGCCCCGGCGCGCCAGGCCGCCATCGGCGCAGGCCTCGGCAAACACGTCGAGGCGACGACGGTGAACAAGATGTGCGGCTCAGGGCTCCAGGCGGCCATGATGGCCCACGACGCCCTGCTGGCCGGCACGGCCGAAGTCATCGTTGCGGGCGGCATGGAGTCGATGACCGGCGCCCCTACCTGATGAACAAGCACCGCGGCGGCCCGCATCGGCCACGATGTCATCGTCGATTCCATGATGATGGACGGCCTGGAGGACGCCTATTCGCCCGGCAAGGCCATGGGCGTCTTCGCCGAGGATGCGGCGGCCCAGTATCAGTTCACCCGCGAGCAGATGGACGAATACGCCATCGAGAGCCTGACCCGCGCCAAGGCCGCCATCGCCTCGGGCGCCTTCAAGGCCGAGATCGTCCCGGTCGAGGTCGCCACCCGCAAGGGCCCGGTGACGGTCAGCGAGGATGAACAGCCCGGCAAGGCCGACGCCGCCAAGATTCCGACCCTGCGCCCCGCCTTCGCCAAGGACGGCGCCATCACCGCCGCCAACGCCTCTTCGATCTCGGACGGCGCCGCCGCCCTGGTCATGACGCGCGAGAGCACGGCCAAGGCGCTGGGCCTGCCCATCGTCGCTCGCGTCGTCGCCCACGCCGCCCACGCCCATGAGCCGGGCCTGTTCACCACCGCCCCCGTCCCCGCCATGCAGAAGGCGCTGAAGAAGGCCGGCTGGTCGGTCGAGGACGTGGACCTGTGGGAGGTCAACGAGGCCTTCGCCGTCGTCGCCATGATCGCCCAGCAGGAACTGGGCATCGACCGCGCCAAGCTGAACGTCAACGGCGGCGCCACGGCGCTGGGCCACCCCATCGGCGCCTCGGGCGCCCGCATCCTATCCACCCTGCTGGCGGCGCTTCAGGCGCGCGGCGGCAAGAAGGGCGTGGCCTCGCTGTGCATCGGCGGCGGCGAAGCTGTCGCCATGGCCGTGGAACTGCCCTGATCCTGTGGCGTTGACCGCGGTCAAGCTAACTGTGGAGACCTCCGCCTTGAAACTCCCTGCCCTGCTCGCCGCCGGCGTCGCCGCTCTCAGCCTCGCCGCCTGCGCCACGGCCCAGGCGGAAGGCGCCATGCCTCAGAACGACACAGTCGCCGGTCAGGCCGGTTCCGCTGACCTCAAGGCCTTCCCGGCTGCGACGGCGGGTCAGACCCGCCACGTCATCAACCTGCCGGCCCAGTCGGACGAGGACGCGCTGAAGGTCGAACTGATCCTGGGCAAGACCCAGACGGTCGACTGCAACCGTCAGTTCTTCGGCGGCCGCCTTGAAACCCGCACCGCCGAGGGCTGGGGCTACGACTACTATGTCCTGCCTGCCCTGGGGAGCGCGGCCAGCACCCTGATGGGCTGCCCTCCGGGTTCGGAGCGCCAAGCCTTTGTGACGACGCAGGAACAGCCGCTGATCCGCTACAACTCGCGCCTGCCCGTGGTGGTCTACGCCCCGTCGGACGTCGAGGTGCGTTATCGCGTGTGGCGCGCAGGCGAGACCCAGACGGCGCGCTGATCGCCGCCGTTCTTTGAAATCAGACGCGGGCGTCGGTCGGGTTCGATCGGCGCCCGTTTTGTATCAGGCCCGCGTCTTCCGTTCGCATCCCGCTGCATCAGCGAGGCCAGGGAGGCGCATCCGGCGCTCAGAACGATCATGGGCCAATTCCTGCATTTGCGAACCATTTGCAGGTTTGCGCAGAGTCGGCCGTCGTGCAAGCGTCCGTCTCCATTTCTCTCGGAGAGTCGCCATGCGCGAAGACGGCAAGCTGGATTATCTCGAACTGCCCGCGACGGATCTGGCGGCGCACAAGGCGTTTTACGCCGAGGCGTTCGGCTGGCGCTTCCAGGACTATGGCCCGGACTATGCGGCGTTCAGCGAGGGGCTGGACGGCGGCTTCACCCCCGACGCCATGACGCCCAAGCCCCTGCCCATCCTCTATGCCCATGATCTGGAGGCCATGCAGGCTAAGGTCGAGGCGGCGGGCGGCGCGATCACCCACGCCATCTTCGCCTTCCCCGGCGGGCGTCGTTTCCATTTCCGCGACCCGTCCGGCAACGAACTGGCCGTCTGGTCCGAAAACTAGACCCTATTTCGGGTCCACCGTCTGGGCGATTCGCTCGGCCTCGTCGCGATCGGCGCCGTCCTGGGCCATCACCCAGACGTGAATCTCGGCGGGCTGCGCCGAGCGCTGGAAGAGGTGTTCCATCGCGATGCGACGCGGACCTTCGGTCGTCACCACGGAGATGCGGCCGCCGGCCGTCACCTGCTCGCCGTCATAGATGGGAAACTGCGACGACGGCCCAGCGTAGACCATCAGATAGGTCTTGCCCGCCTTGCGCGCCGAATAGACGTGAGCGTTGGGGCCCGACCGGCCTTCGACCAGTTGGAAGCCTGGCGGCAGGTCGATGCGGAACGGAAGAGCCGCCCGCTCTGCGGCGCTCAGACCTTGCGGCGCGGGCGCAGACGGTGCGGGCCTCGGCGTCGCCGGCGGGGCCGAGGCGGGCGGCGCCTGGGTCGTCGTCGATCGTCGAACTGGCGCCTCCTGGGCGGGTTGCGCCGGGCGGGCCAGAGTTTGGGGCTGGACGGCGGCCGGTGCGGGCGCAGAGGCGGGCGGACGACGGATCGGCTCGACGCGCTGGGGCGCAGGCGCCGGGGTCGGGCGCGGCGGAGAAACAGCTCCCGGCTCAGCCCTTGGCGGAGCGCCGTTCAGGCGACGGGTCAGTTCTTCGATCCGGGCGCGTTCTTCCGGGTCCTGGCGCGCGGCAGGCCCAGCCGGGGCCTGGGTCACAGATGTCTGGGTCACAGATGTCTGGGTCGCAGGCGCCGAGGCGGGGCGTGACGGCGCCGTCGATTGCGGAGCGGGCGGGGCGCCGTTCAGGCGGCGGGTCAGTTCTTCGATGCGAGCGCGCTCGTCCGGGTCCGGCTGGGCGGCGGCGGGGGTCGCAACGACCGCCAGCGGGGCGATAAGCGACAGGGCGACGAGAGCGGCTTTCATGGCTCTGACATTGGCGGCGCGGGCCGCGCCGGGTCAAGCGGCCATATCAGCGGAGCTGTCTCAGACGCCCGGGATCTCCACCCAGAACGTCGCCCCTTGCCCGACGACGGAATGCACGCCGATATCGCCGCCCTGCAGTTCGACCAGCCGCTTGGCCAGCGTCAGGCCGACGCCGTGCCCTTCGATGCTGGAGCGATCCAGGCCCAGGCGGTTGAACGGCTCGAAAAGCTGAGCCTGCTTGTCTTCCGACAGGCCCGGCCCCCGATCGATCACCTCAATGCGGATGCGGTCGCCGCTCCATGCCGCCCGCAGAACGACCACCCCGCCCGACGCGCCGTATTTCATGGCGTTGCTGGCCAGGTTGCCGACCACCTGCGTCAGTCGCTGGGAGTCGGCCATCGCCACCAGGGCGTCGCCATCGGCGATCACGTCGATCCGCAGGCCTTCCGCTTCTGGCAACAGCGCCATGGACCGGCGCACGTCTTCCAGTACGCCGCTGACCTCGGTCGGCCGCAGGTCGACCTTGACCGCCCCGGCTTCGGCGCGCGCCACATCCAGCAGATCATGCGTCAGCGCCTCGATCTGGCGCGCCGTCTTGACCAGCATCTGCGCCATTTCGACCTGGCTGTCCGTCACCTGGCCCAGATGGCCGCCCGCCCACAGTTCGCCGATGCCGATGACGCCGCCGACGGGGCTCTTGATCTCATGAGCCACATTGGCCAGCAGCCGAGACTTGGCGGCCGATGCTCGTTCGGCGCGCAATCGTCCCTCCTTGGCGCGCTGCATCAACTGGTCGCGCTCCTCGAGCAGGGCGGCGACCACGAGGATCGGCATATAGCCCAGCAGCACCAGAAGCTGCGCCAACAAGGCGCGATCCTCGGCTGCGAACTGATGATAGGGCCCGTGCCCCGCCATCGTGCCGCCGATGGCGACCACCGACACCATTAACAGAGCCCATGCGGCTCCAATGACGCGGAACCGCACCGCTGCGAGCAGGATCAACGGCAGCAGCAAGAAGCCGAACGGCAGGCTAAGATGGGAAAAGAGCGCATAGCAGGCTCCCCGAGCAGGGCGCCGAGGCCGAGACCTTCGGCCAGTCGCGCCGGTTGCTTCAACACTTGCCAATGCGCCTTGCGCAGGCTCAGCCCGACGACGCCGATCACGGCGAATCCAAGGGCGTGGCCGCTCCACCAAATGCGGAAGGCGTCGAGGAATCCTGTCCGCCGACGTTCGCCACAGCCACACAGGCCAGCAACGCCGCCGGAAGAGGGGCGATGGCGCATATGGTCCAAAACCGGGCTAGCCCCTGGACGCTATCGACGTGCAGGCCCGTCACCATTCGGCGCGTCAGCACGACTGCAAGCACGATTTCCAGCACATTGCTCAGGGTGAACAGGGCCGAAAGCCACAAAGGGTTTCCGGCCAGTATCTCGCCCGCGAACACCCCCGCCGCCACAACGGCGCCGAAACCCAAATCGTACTGAAGACCGCGGCCGCTGCGCAGCCAGGCGGCCATCGCCAGCCCGCCTGCGCCCCACAAGCCGGCGATCAGTCCGTTGGTGCGAGCGAAGCTGATCGCCAGCACCACCAGGATCGCGACGCCCAGGGCCGTCAGGATGGGCGCCAGCGGCTGGCGGAAGAAATCAGCGTTGGGCGGGACCTGGGTTTCAACCCCGATCGCCCCCTTCGCTGTCGCTTCCAGTGCGACCTCACTCCTGTGGAGCGCGCGGCTCATGCTCATCAATCCGGCCCAGATTAGAGTCTCGGGACCTGATCTTGATCGATGTTCCTAAACATCCTCTGAAATCGACGCGGGACTTCAGGATGCCGCGTTCAGCACCTCGTTGAAGGCGCGCACGGCCGCTGCGGCGCCATCGGGATGCAGCCACACGCCAGCGCTAACCGCCACGAAGTCCGCGCCCGCCGCCGCCAGCCCGCCGGCGTTCTCGACCGTCACCCCGCCGATGGCGACGCAGGGCGTCTCCATGGTTTCCTGCCAGATGGTCAGGATATCCGGCTCAGCGTGGTGCACGACGTCCTTGGTCTGCGTGGGGTAGAAGGCGCCGAAGGCGACGTAGTCGGCGCCTCCTCGGCCGCCTCCATCGCCAGGTGGCGGCTGTCATGGCAGGTGACGCCGATCATGGCGTCCTCGCCCATGATCCGGCGCGCGTCGGCAAGCGACGCGTCGTCCTGGCCGACGTGAACGCCGTCGCAGCCCGTAGCGCGGGCCAGATCGGGGCGGTCGTTCAGGATCAGAGCCACGTCGTGCGCCTGGCAGATCGGCCTCAGCCGGGCGACGGCGGCGCGATCTCATCGTCGGAGGCCTCCTTCAGCCGCAGTTGCACGGCGGCGCAGTCGCCGGCGGACAGGGCGGCCTCCAGCTGGACGGCGAAGGCTTCCAGGCCCGGCAGGGCCGAGGGCGTGATCAGATACAGCCGGCAGGGCGGACGGGCGGGAATTTGCGGTTGACGAGCCATGACACCGCCCTGCCCTCCGACGCCGACGGCGTCAATGTCGCAGAGCGCATGAGAATGATTTGCACCCGCCTTAATAGATGCTATAGCGAGCCATTCTCAAGTTCCGGGTGCCTCGCCTTGTACGTTTGCAACTGTAACGGTCTCCGCCAGCGTGACGTCGCCCTCGCCATCGAGGCGGGCGCTAGCCGCCCGAAGGACATCTTCGCCAGCCACCAGTGCGCGCCGCAATGCGCCAAATGCGTGTGCGAGATGCGCCAGATGATCCAGGAGCAGCAGTCCGCCTTCGCCATGGCGGCGGAATAATCCGTTTTGAAAGCGGATTTCACTCGCATTATCAATGCAGTGATAAAAACTCGCAAATAAGCTGCGACGGCAAAGCCGTGGTATGTAGTCGTCACGGGCGGTCCCGAGGCTCGGTCTTACGTCAAGGCCGACTCGCCGCTGCTTTTAAAGGACGACGACCATGAAGGGCGATCCCGCGATCATCCGCACCCTCAATGCGGTGCTGACCAACGAGCTGACGGCGGTGAACCAGTACTTCCTGCACGCCCGCATGTTCGAAAGCTGGGGCCTCAGCCACCTCGGCAACGTCATCTACGAAGAATCGATCGGCGAGATGAAGCACGCCGACATGCTGATCAAACGCATCCTCTTCCTGGACGGCCTGCCCAACCTGCAGGACCTGCACAAGCTGAAGGTCGGCGAAGATCCGATCGAGTGCCTGGGCGCCGACCTGCAACTGGAGATCGACAGCTGCGCGACGACGCGCGACGCCGTCACCCAGTGCGAGCAGGCCCGCGACTACGTCAGCCGCGACCTGCTGATGAAGATCCTGGCCGACACCGAAGAGCACGTGGACTTCCTGGAGAACCAGCACAGCCTGATCCAGCTGATGGGCGCGCAGAACTATCTGCAGTCCGCCATGAAGGAAATCGTCACCGACGGCGCCGCCACCGGCAACTGATCCAAAGGCCGGGCGCGGCGTCAGCGAGCGGGAACGTCCGCCGCGCCCGGTTGTTTTGGCTGCATGACCAGCATGGATGACGCCCTCGACGCCGCCCGCGATCACGCAGCGGATTTCCTCAATGCTGAAGGCCGCGACTGGCGGCACGTGGCCCTGGGGGCGGCGGTGACCGTCGGTTTCGCCCTGGCGGCTACCGTGGTCGCCACCCGCGCCGTTCCCCCGCAAGCCCGCAGCCTGACCGGCGCCCGAAAGCGCGAAGGCCCGATCACCGAGCGCCCGCGCGGGCCGTTCAGCCTGATCCTGCCCGCCGTCTTTTCGGCCACGACCCTGTCGGCTCTGCGCGTGTGGAACGCGCCGGCCCGGCCCGGCCGCAACGCCGCTATGGGCCTGTGGGCCGTCGCTCAGGCGGTCAACGCCGTCTGGCTGGCCGCCCGCCCGACCGGGCGCTGGACCCAAATTCTGGCCGCCATGTCCTCAGCCGGCCTGGCCGCCGCCTTCGCCCATGAAGCGCGCAAGCTCGACCTCGGCGCAGCCAAGCTGGCGGCGCCGACCGGCATCGGCGTGCGTCTGGCCAATCGGGCTGAGGGCAGCCTGGACGGCCCGACCTGAAACAACGCGCCGCGACGCCCCCGCCATTGCCCTTTTTCGCCTTATCCTCTAGGGCTCGCGGCGATTTGGCGCGCCACGCTCTGGCGGTCGGCGCCAGCCGCCCCCAGCAACGAGCCCTACGGTTCTCATGAAAATCAACGCCAACACCATCAAGCCCGGCATGGTCCTGCAACACAACGGCGGCCTGTGGGTCGTCACCAAGGCCAGCCACGTCAAGCCCGGCAAGGGCGGCGCCTTCGCCAACGTCGAGGCCAAGAACCTCGAAACCGGCAACAAGCTGAACGAACGCTTCCGCTCGGAAGACAAGGTCGAGCGCGTCACGCTGGAACAGCGCGACTACTCCTACCTGTTCGACAACGGCGAGACCCTCGTCTTCATGGACGACGAATCCTACGAGCAGATCGAACTGCAAAAGGGCTGGGTCGGCGAAGACCGCATCCCCTACCTGCAGGAAGGCATGAAGGTCATCATCGAGTCGCACGAAGAGCGTCCGATCGGTCTGGAACTGCCGGAACAGGTCGTTCTGGAAGTCGTCGAGACCGAGCCCACCGTGAAGGGCCAGACCGCCTCGTCGTCCTACAAGCCCGCCAAGGCTTCGAACGGCATCCGCGTCATGATCCCGCCCTTCATGTCGACCGGCGAGAAGATCGTCGTCGACACCTCGACCGGCGAATACGTCCGCCGCGCGGACTAAAAACACCGCCTTTCCCGGCCAAGGTCGGGCAAGTTAAGACTACAGGGGCGCGGATGGTCCGCGCCCTTTGCTTCTCCGTCCATCCGGGCTGCGGCCTTTTGAGGATCGACGGATCAGGAGAACCGCCTATGGCCCTCGCTTCCGCCCTGCTCCAGGTCATGATGGACGCCGTCCGCAAGACCGCCCGCCCGATGCTTCGGGATTTCGGCGAGGTGTCCCAGCTGCAGGTGTCCCGCAAGGGCCCCGGCGACTTCGTCACCGCCGCCGACATCAAGGCGGAACAGACCCTGTTCGAACTGCTGCTGAAGGCCCGCCCGGGCTACGGCTTCCTGGGCGAAGAGCGCGGCATGATCGAGGGAACCGACAAGACCCACACCTGGATCGTCGACCCGATCGACGGGACCACCAACTTCATGCACGCCATGCCCCACTTCGCCATCACGGTGGGCCTGGAGCGCAAGCACCCCGACGGCACGGCCGAAATCGTGGCCTGCGTCACCTACAACCCGGTCATGAACGAGATGTTCTGGGCCGAAAAGGGCAAGGGCTGCTACCTGAACGACACGCGCATCCGCACCGCCGGGCGCGCCGACATGGCCGAGTGCCTGATCGCCACCGGCCTGCCCTTCATCGGCAAGACCGGCCACGGCCAGGCCATCAAGGACATCCACGCCGTGGGCCAGCGCGTCGCGGGCATCCGCCGTCTGGGCGCCGCATCGCTGGACTTCGCCTGGGTCGCGGCGGGCCGCTACGATGCCTATTTCGAGCGCAACCTGCAGCCGTGGGACGTGGCGGCGGGCATCCTGCTGGTCACAGAGGCGGGGGCGTCGTCACCACCATCGACCAGGACGGCGATCCGATGAACGGCAAGCAGATCGTCGCCGGCAACCCCGACATCCAGGCCAAGCTGCGCAAGATCCTGCGCGAGTCGTGAGACGTGCACCCCTCTCCCGATGGGAGAGGGCTTGAGCCTCCAAGAGCGAAGCGATTGGCTAAGGCGAAAGGGTGAGGGTTCGCGGCGAAAGTCGGCGTAAGCCGCCGCGCCACGGCTCACGCCGACTGATAGGACAAGCCCCTCACCCTTTCGCGCAAGAACAATCGCCTTCGGCTCTCGTGCGCTCAAGCCCTCTCCCGCCGGGAGAGGGTCACGCGATCACGCGCCTGTCACGTGCTGCCCCTACCCTTCGCGCATGATCGCCGCCATCCTGACCGCCGTCCTCCTGTCGTCGAGCCAACCGGCCATGTCCGCTCCCTCCGCCAAGCCTACCGTCATCGCCCACCGCGGCGCCTCGGGCGAACGGCCGGAGCACACCCGCGCCGCCTATGAGTTGGCGATCGAACAGGGCGCGGACTTCATCGAGCCGGACCTGGTCATGACCCGCGACGGCCATCTGGTCGTCCGCCACGAGAACGAGATCGGCGAGACCACCAACGTCGCCGATCACGAGGAATTCGCCGTTCGCCGCACGACCCGCGAGGTGGACGCCCGCCCCGTGACCGGCTGGTTCACCGAAGACTTCACCCTGGCCGAGTTGAAGACCCTGCGCGCGCGCGAGCGTCTGCCCGCCCTGCGCCCTGCCTCGGCCGCCTTCGACGGCCAGGAGCCGATCCTAACCTTCGAGGAAGTGGTCGCCATCGCCCGCGACGCCAGCGTCCGCACCGGCCGCGTCATCGGCGTCGCGCCCGAGCTGAAGCACCCCAGCCATTTCGCCGCCCTGAACCTGCCGATGGAGGACGCCTTCGTCGCGACGCTGGAGCGCCACAGCCTGACCGGCGCGGACGCCCCCTCCTGATCCAGTGCTTTGAGGTCGGGACTCTGACGCGGCTGGCGGCGCGCATCGACGCGCCGCTGCTGCAATTGATGCAATCGAGCGGCGGCCCCGCCGACCGGCCCGGCGCGACCTACACTGAGATGGCGACGCCGACGGGACTGGCCGAAGTCGCCCGCTACGCTGACGCCATCGGGGTGCAGGATCTGATGGTCGTACCGCGCGATGACGCGGGTCGCGCGCTACGGGCTTCGTCGCTGACGAAGGACGCCCATGCGGCGGGCTTGAAGGTCGTGGTCTGGACTTTTCGGGCCGAGAATCTGTTCCTGCCCGCGCAGTATCGCAGGGGCGCAGCGCCCGCCGACCACGGCGACCTGACGGGCTGGCTGAAGGCGATCTACGCGCTGGGCGTCGACGCTGTATTCAGCGATTTTCCTACGGTCGCCATAAACGCGCGCTGACGCCTTTCCTCCCCATGAAATGGGGAGGGGGACCGCGAAGCGGTGGAGGGGCCGGGACCGCGGAACCAAGCGGCCCCTCCGTCACGTCGCCTCCGGCTCTGCGCCACCTCCCCATTGCATGGGGAGCAGAGGGTTTACGTCCCCTGAAACTGCAGCTTGGCCAGGCGCGCATACAGCCCGCCCTTGGCTGACAGCTCGGCGTGCGTGCCTTCTTCGACCACCTGGCCGCCGTCCATCACCACGATGCGGTCAGCCCGCAGCACCGTCGCCAGACGGTGGGCGATGACCAGGGTGGTGCGTTCGGACATGGCCTGATCCAGCGCCGCCTGGACCAGACGTTCGTTCTCGGCGTCGAGGGCGCTGGTCGCCTCGTCCAGCAGCAGGATCGGCGCCTCGCGCACCAGGGCCCGCGCGATGGCCAGGCGCTGGCGCTGGCCGCCCGACAAGCTCTTGCCGCGCTCGCCCAGCGGCGTGTCGAAGCCCTCCGGCAAGGCGTCGATGAAGCCCAGGGCCTGCGCCTCGGCGGCGACGGCGCGGGTCTCTTCCAGCGTGGCGGCCTCGCGGCCGAAGCGGATGTTCTCCAGCGCCGAGCCCGAGAACAGCGGCGCCTCCTGCGACACCCAGGCGAAGCGATTGCGCACCGCGACCGGATCGGCCGCGCGCACGTCCACGCCGTCGACCGACACCAGGCCCGACTGCGGATCATAGAAACGCAGCAGCAGGCGGAAGACCGTCGACTTGCCCGCCCCCGACGGCCCGACCAGAGCCACCGTCTCGCCCGGCCGCACGGTCAGGCTGAAGCCCTTCAGCGCAGGCAGGTCGGGGCGGCCCGGATAGGCGAAGTCCACCGCCGACATCGACACTTCGCCGCGCGGCGGCTGAGGCAGGGCGACCGGACTGGCGGGCGGCGCGATGGCAGGCGTCGCCCGCATCAGCTCGTCGATCCGCTCCATGGCGCCCGCCGCCTTCTGCACGTCGCCCCAGCTTTCGCCCAGCGCGCCCACGGCCCCCGCCGCGAACACCGACAGCAGCACGAACTGCAGCAGAGCGCCCGGCGTCATGGTCCCGGCGATCACGTCCTGCGCGCCCAGCCACAGCACCAGGGTCACGCCGCCGAACATGACGACGATGATCATGGCCGTCATCACCGCCCGCGCCCGCATCCGCTTCAGGGAGACGCCGAACGCCTCCTCCACCGCCGCGCCGAAGCGGCCGATGGCGCTCTTTTCGCGGCCGAAGGCCTGAACCGTCTCGATGGCGTCGACGCTTTCCCCGGCGAAGCCCACGGCCCCGGCAAAGGTGTCCTGCGACTTCACCGTCAGCTTGCGCACGATCCGACCGAAGATGAACAGCGGCGCGATCAGCACCGGCACGATCAACAGGACGAAGCCCGTCAGCTTCGGGCTGACGAAGAACAGCAGGATCACCCCGCCGATCAGGGTCAGGAAGTTGCGCAGCGCATAGCTGATCGAGGTGGTCAGCAGGGTGTCGACCAGCTGGATATCCGTCGTCAGACGCGACAGCACCTCGCCCGTACGCATATGGGCGAAGAAGACGGGGTCCAGCGTCAGGATGCGCTGGAACAGCGCTGTGCGCAGGTCGGCGATGATCCGCTCGCCGGTCTTGGTCACGTAGAAATAGCGCAACGCCGTCGCCAGCCCCAGGATCACGGCGTTGAGGCCCAGGATCAGGAACCACTTATCGATGTCGGCGCCGCCGTTCTCGAATCCCTGGTCGATGGCGCCGCGCGCCGTCGCCGTCAGGGCCAGCGACGCGACAGTCGAACCGATCAGCCAGATCGCCGAAATTCCCGCGTCCAGCCTGTGCCGGGCCAGGAACGGCAGCAACCGGCCCAGCGGACGGATGTTGCGGCTCTTGGCGCGCTTGCCGCCCGCCTCATCCATCTGTTCGGCCAGGACGGCCCCGGCGCCGGGGCGGCCCTCGGGCTGTCCTGTCGGTTGGGCGTGACGTTGCGGTTCGGCGTGGGTCATGGCAGCGCTCTTGCCCCGGATCGCCCCCGGTGTAAACGCCGCCCCTCGCTCCCGTCGCGCTCCGTGGCGGGATTCTCTAATTACGCGCAGTGACGGTCGGCATCGTCGTCGCGCAGAGACGGACAAGATCGATGAAAGCGGACACGCACCCCGACTACCACTTCATCACTGTTGTGATGACCGACGGCACCACCTACCAGACCCGTTCGACCTACGGGAAGGAAGGCGCCACGCTGAACCTGGACATCGACCCGACGTCTCACCCGGCCTGGACCGGCGGCAACCAGCACCTGATGGACCGCGGCGGCCGCGTGTCGCGCTTCAACAACAAGTTCGGCGGCTTCATCAAGAAGTAAGCCACGCTTGCTGCGACATGTTCGCCACAAAAGCGTCGGTCCCCGGGCCGGCGCTTTTTTGTTGCCTGGAACGCCGTTAACATGGGTGCGTTCGATCCTCCGGGGCGTGGACGCTGGGTCCGGGCCGATATCGGACCACAAGAGTTGCAGACGATGAATCGACGGGAACTGGGCCTTGGCGTCGCCACGACGAGCCTGACGCTGGCGGCCGCAAGCGGAGCGCTTGCGCAGACCCGCACGACCGACCCGCAGATTTTCATCGCCGGCTTTGACGCTCAGGCCGGGCGCCTGCCCGCCGCCCAGCAGGCCGACGTCCGCGCCGTCTATCAGCTGACCCAGGGCAAGCCCATCTGGACCGCCGACCGCCTGCGCGTGCTTCAGGAAGTCGCCGCCGGGGCCGAGCGCCACGGCCTGCCCGCCGGAGACTTCTTCGACTTCGTCGGCCTGGCCGCCGACCGCGAAACGGCCGAAATCCGCACCACCGCCGCCGCCCTGGCCTATGCGAAGGTTCTGGCCGAGGGCCGCGTCCGGCCCGAGACGGTCGAAGAGCTGTGGGAGATGCAGAAGAACAGCGTCGACCTGCCGCGCGGCCTCGTCGACGCCGTCGCCGCCAACAAACTGAGCCAGTGGTTCGACGCCCTGCCCCCGACGGATCTGGGCTACACCAATCTGTCGGCCGGTTACGCCCGCTATCGCCGGATCGCCCGTCAGGGCGGCTGGCCTGCTTTTCGCCTGAACAGCGGCACGATCGAGCCGGGAACCAGCGACCCGCGTATCCCCGCCCTGATCGCCCGCCTGGCGGCTGAGGGCGACCTGAGCGCCGCCAACGCCGAGCGCCTGAAGGGCAATCTGGCTTACGGCCCTGAGTTGCAGCAGGCGGTGCGCAGTTTCCAGACCCGCCACGGGCTGGGCGCCGACGGCCGCATCGGCGGCGCCACCCAGCGCTCGCTGACCGCGACGGCCGAGGATCGCGCCCGCCAGATCGCCCTGAACCTGGAGCGCCGCCGCTGGCTGAAGCGCGACCTGAATCCCGAGCGGATCGAGGTCAACACCGCCGCCGCCATCATGGTCTACTGGAAGGACGGCAAGCCGGTTCACTCCAACCGCGTCGTCGTCGGCACCGTCGCCAACCAGACCCCCAGCCTTGAAAAGCCGTTCGCCTCGGTCGTGGCCAATCCGCCGTGGACGGTGCCGATGGGCATCGCGCGTCGCGAAATCCTGCCGAAGGGCCCCGCCTACCTTGCCGCCAACGACATGTACGTCAACGCCGACGGCTGGGTGGTGCAGCGCGCCGGGCCGAAGTCGTCGCTGGGCAATGTGAAGTTCGAGTTGCAGGACAGCTACGCCATCTTCCTGCACGACACGCCCGCGCGGGGGCGTTCAACCTGTCGGTGCGTCAGCGCAGCCACGGCTGCGTGCGGGTGCAGGACGCCATCGGCTTCGCCCGCCTGCTGCTTTCGCCCGATCCCGAGCGTCTGGCCCTGTTCGATGCAGCCCAGGCCAGCGGCGAGACCAAACGGGTGACCACCGGCCGCAACATCGGCGTGCGCCTGCTCTACTGGACCGCCTTCGTCGACGGCCAGGGCCGCGTCGCCTTCCGCGAGGACGTCTACAAGCGCGACGCCAAGCTGGCTAACGCCCTGGGCATCTCTGTGAACCTGCCGCAAGTCGTGGCCGACGCCCCGATCGACCCGGACGAAGTGACGGCGCCGCCGCCTTATCCAAAGGCGGCGCGCAGCATATCCATCTGGCTCTGCACCGGATTGGCGGAGGTCGTCGCCGGCTCGACATACATCTGTCGATCCAGGTGCAGCACGCGGTCATAGAGCTTCTCGGCCCGCACGGCGTATTCGATCAGGGCGATCGGCAGGTCGCCGCGGCGCGGTTCCGTCTCGATGCGGCGATCCGCCAGGCGATAGCGGGGATCGCCCGCCGCCTCGGCGCTCATATCCTGTTCGCGCACGGCGCGCTGGACCAGCAGCCACGATGCGATCTGCATCAGCCGGGTGGTCAGCTTCATGCTCTCGCCCGCATAGGACAGAGCCGCCGCGCGCGACAGCAGGCGCAGATCCTGACGCCCGTCGCCGTCCAGATAGGCGGCGGTCTCCTCGACCAGTTCCATGCCTTCGCGGAAGGTGCGCTCAAACAGCTCGGAACGCGCGAAATCCAGCACCTCGGCGCCCGACAGGCCTGCCCGGCTCAGATTGGCTTCAATGGCGGTCACAGGCGTCCATCCAAGAATTTCATCCATCCGCTGGCTGCAATCGTCATGCCACGGAAGTCGCCTCTTCGGGAGAGCGCCGTCGAAACCATCCCCAACCGCTGTCGCTCAGCGGAAGTTGAACAGCGCATCGGCGGCGCTGCGTTGCGACGACTTGCCGTCGATGGCGGCCCTGGAGCGCGCGATCTCGGCCTCAAGGGCGGCGATCCGCTCCTGCAGTTCGTCCACGGCGTAGAGGTCCAGGTCTTCGCGGGCCAGGGCGGCGATCGCCTCGCCGCGCTGTCGGCGGGGCTCCAGATCTTCGAAACTCAACCTCGCCTCCTTGGCCATTGCGGGCGCGAACCCCTATGTGAACGCCGCATTGAACAGGAATGCAAGCAAGGGAGCCTCCGCCATGCAGGCCATAGAGATCGAGAACGGACGCGGCCCGGCCGACGCCCTGCGCCTGACGACGCGCCCCCTGCCCGTTCCGGCCCCCGGCGAGATCCGCATCCGTGTGCGGGCGGCGGGGGTCAACCGCCCGGACATCGTCCAGCGCGAGGGCCGCTATCCGCCTCAGCCGGGCGCTTCGGACATTCTGGGACTGGAGGTTGCGGGCGAAGTCGAGGCCGTCGGCGAAGGCGTGACGCGCTGGGCGATCGGCGACCGGGTCTGCGCCCTGCTAGGCGGCGGCGGATATGCGCAATACGCCGTGGTCGACGCCCGCCACGCCCTTCCGATTCCCGACGGCCTCGACTTCGTGCAGGCCGCCGCCCTGCCCGAGACCGCCTTCACCGTCTTCGCCAACGTCTTCGAGGGCGGCGGGCTGAAGGCGGGCGAGACCCTGCTGCTCCACGGCGCCACCAGCGGCATCGGCGTCATGGCCATCCAGATGGCCAAGGCGGCGGGCGCCCGCGTCATCGCCACCTCGCGGGGCGCGGCCAAGGCCGAGGCCGCCCGCGCCCTGGGCGCCGACGTCAGTCTGGATGCGACGGCGCAGGACCTGGCGGCCGCCATTCAGGACGCGGGCGGCGCTGACGTGGTGCTGGACATGGCGGGCTCGGCCTATGCCGAGCTGAACCTCAACGCCCTGAAGCCCGGCGGGCGCTGGGTTGTGATCGCCGCCCTCACCGGCGCCAAGGCCGAGGTCGATCTTATGCGGATCATGCTGAAGCGGATCGTGCTGACCGGCTCGACCCTGCGCAGCCGCCCCGCCGATGAAAAGGCCCGGCTGGCCGCCGCCGTCGAGGCGACCGTCTGGCCGTGGGTCGCATCCGGCGCCGTCAAGGCGCAGGTCGAGGCGACCTTCCCCTGGCCGAGGCCGCCGCCGCCCACGCTCACCTGGAAGCGGGCGCCCACGTCGGCAAGGTCGTGCTGCTGCCCTGATCAAGGAAAAGGGCGGGAAGCCGAAGCCTCCCGCCCTAATCGTCAAACCGTCGCCACGGCTTACCAGCGGCCGCCGCTGCGGGCCGGACGCAGGGACGAGATCTTGTCGTTCAGGCCCGTATTGCGCAGGTCGCGGATGTCGCCGCGCACGACCTCGCAGCGCCCGCGATAGTTGGCGTCTTCACAGACTTCCCAGCTTCCACGCGACAGGCGGATCGAGCTGATCGCGTCGTTCATGCCCAGGTTGCGCAGGTTCGGAACTTCGTCGCGGAAGCTCATCGACTGGCCGCGATAATTGGCGTCGCGATAGACAGTGATCGAGGACTGGTTCCAGCCGCCGCCCTGACCGGGGCGATTGTCATCCCAGCCGCCGCCGGGACGGTTCGGCCGATTGGGACGGCCGGGGCGGTTGTCTTCATAGTCGCCGCGATGGTTGTAGCAGACCAGCAGGCCGTTATCGTTGCCGATGTCGCTGCTGGAGCACCGCGCCAACTCGATCGAGGTCTCGCGCACATTGCCGTTGCGGTCGCGACAGTCCGCGTACAGCCGGCCCTGATTCACATAGGAGCCGGTGCAGCTCTGCGCATACGAGCCGCGCGGCGCGCCACGGGCCTGAACCTGCGCTTCAGCCGTCCCGACGTTGACGACGGAGAAGCCGCCCGCCGCCATGACCAAACCTGCCGCTGCAACCACGAACTTCTTCATGACACGGTCTCCTTAGAGGTTCTCTTCCGGCGCACAACGCACCCTGGCCCTGAATGTTCATCATCACAGATGAACCTTTGCTGTATGACGACGACAGACGACGTTTTCATTTGCCGCGAAATCCCCTATATGTGGGCTATCGCGCCCGGCCGAAAAGGTCGGGCGCCGTCGATTCAAACGCCCGTTTTTCGGGCCGCAACCGCCGGGATCCATGCCCATGACCGACATCCTGATGCCCAAGGCCACCGCGGTCTGGCTGGTGGACAACACCTCGCTCTCGTTCGAGCAGATCGCCGACTTCTGCGGCCTGCACCCGCTTGAGGTGCGCGGCATCGCCGACGGCGACGTGGCGCGCGACATTCGCGGCGCCGATCCCATCGTCAACGGCCAGCTGACCCGCGAAGAGCTGGACAAGGCCCAGAACGACGAAAACTACCGCATGAAGGCCGTGGTCAGCCGCCACGCCGAACTGCTGAAGCCGGCCAAGTCGGGTCCGAAATACACGCCGGTCTCGCGTCGTCAGGATCGCCCGGACGCCATCATGTGGTTCGTCCGCAACCACCCCGAAGTGACCGACGCCCAGATCGCCAAGCTGCTGGGCACGACCAAGGCCACGATCGAGAGCGTGCGCAACCGCACCCACTGGAACTCGGCCAACATCAAGCCGGTCGACCCGGTGACCCTGGGCCTGACCGGCCAGCTGCAACTGGACGAAGTGGTCCGCAAGGCTGCTGACAAGAAGGCCAAGGACGACGCCAAGAACGGCGTCCTGCAACCCATCGAGGCCGAGCCCGAACCGGAAGCCGCCGTCGAAGACGCCGAAGAAGAATATGGCATGGGCGCCGAGCCTACCGCCGAATCGGTGTTCGGCTCGCGCGACTGATCCCTTCGATCCGCCGAACGATACAAAACGGCCCCGGAAGAGCGATCTTCCGGGGCCGTCGTCATTTTCAGATGGGAAGCGGCGTCAGCAGGCGCGGGCTTCCAGACTGTTGATCTCTTCCTTAAGTCGCAACTTTCGCTGCTTCATCTCCCTGAGGTGTATCGGGTCCGCGGAGGGGCGGCGCATCTCCTGCTGGATGGTCTCATCCAGCGACCGATGCCGATTACCCAGTTCGCGAATACGAGCCTCGATGGTCATGGCTTGCGCCTCCATGTGTAAGGGACCACTACACTGAGCGCCCGGTTTGGCGGGGTGTGGAATCACATTGCGGTGACCCTCGCCGCTCCGGACACGGACAGGTTGGAGGCGAATTGGCCGATGTTGTGAACTCGGCCGTTGGGGCGGCGGCGCCCTCTCGGCTAGTCGTTGGAATCTCTGGCGCTTCCGGCGTCGTCTATGGCGCGCGCGTGCTGGACGCCCTGCGCGAACTGGGCGTCGAGAGCCATCTGGTCGTCACCCGCGCCGCCCTGCTCACTTTGTCGCAGGAAACCGATCTCACTCCCGACGAGCTGACCAGCAAGGCCGATGTGGTCCATCGGCTGAACGACGTGGGAGCGACCATCTCCTCCGGGTCCTTCCGAACCCTGGGCATGATCGTCGCGCCCTGCTCGGTGCGGACGATGAGCGAGATCGCCACGGGCGTGACCTCCACCCTTTTAACCCGCGCCGCCGATGTCGTGCTGAAAGAGCGCCGCCCTCTGGTGCTGATGGTGCGCGAGACGCCGCTGCACCTGGGCCACCTGCGCACCATGACGGCGCTGGCCGAGATGGGCGCCGTCATCGCCCCGCCCCTGCCCGCCTTCTACGCCCGGCCCGAAAGCCTGGAGCAGATGGTCGACCAGTCGGTCGGCCGGGCGCTGGACGTCTTCGGCCTGGACTGGGCGCCGGTGCGGCGCTGGGAAGGGCTGAAGGGCGGGGCCCAGGCATGAGCGACGACCTGTGGACCTGGGCCTGCGCCGCCTATGCCGCGCCGGGCGTGAGCGAGGCCTGCCTGTCGCTGCAGGACTATCACGAGCAGAACGTGCCCCTGCTGCTGTGGGCGGCGTGGACGGCCGTCACCGGCCGTCGCCCTGACGAGGAGACGATCGAGGCCGCCTGTGACACGGCGCGCGCCTGGCACACCACGACCATCGCGCCGCTGCGCGCGGTGCGTCGCACCTTGAAAGGGCCGGTGCCGGACCTTGAAACCGACGCTCGTCTGGCGGTGCGCGCACAGGTTAAGGCCGCCGAACTGGCCGCCGAGCGCCATCTGCTGGAAGGCCTGCAGAGCCTGTCCCCTGCCCCTTCCGGCCCTGCGCGCCCTGCCGTGGACGCCATGGCTGATGCGGCGCGCCTGTGGGACCGCGTGGTGCCGCGACCAGGGTTGAGAACCCTGGCCGACCTGCTTCCGAGCTGACCCCGGCTCAGCTATAACCACCTAGTCCGGGGCCCGATGATGAACGACGACGAACCTTACCTGTCCGAAGAAGACGAGGCGCTGCGCGCCGAGCTGGCCCGCCTGCTGCAGGAGCACGCCGACCTGGACGCTTCTATCGAGGCGCTGGGCCATATGCCTGCGCCCGATCAGCTGATGATCGCCCGGCTCAAGCGCAAGAAGCTGGCCCTGCGCGACGATATCGTGAAGCTGCAGGATCAGATCCTGCCCGACATCATCGCCTAGAGCGGCAGGACCGAAGTGTCCTTGACCTCTTCCATGACGGCGTAGGTCCGCGTTTCGCGCACGCCTGGCATGGTGATCAGGGTGTCGGCCAGGAAGACGCGATAGGCCGCCATGTCCTTCATCCGCACCTTGACCAGATAGTCGAAGCCGCCGGCGACCATGTGGCACTCCAGCACCTCGGGCGAGCGCCGGATGCGGTCTGCGAACTGGTCGAAAATGTCCGAGGTCGTGCGGTCCAGCAGCACCTCGATGAAGATCAGCAGTTCCCGCTCGGCGAACTTCGGATCAATCAGCGCCGTATAGCCGACGATCACGCCTCGCTCTCGCAGGCGGCGCACCCGTTCAAAGCACGACGACGCCGACATGTTGCAGGCGGACGCCAGGTCCTGATTGGTGATGCGGCCATCCTGCTGCAACACCCTCAGGATTCGGCGATCCGCGTCATCCAACTTGTAATCCGCTGTGTTCATGCGCGGCTCCCCCTTACGCATCTACCCTACTCCGACTTTGTCAAACCGCCTGCTGATCCGCAATGGATCAGCAGGCGGTGGAGACCAACGACCTGGGAGAAAATCGCCGGCCAGAACGATCGCCCGTCAGAAAAACGGCCGTCTACTCGGCGCGGCGAGCCCCGGCCGCCTGTTTGCTCTGGGCGATGAATGCCTCCATCTCGGCGGTCATGGCCGGAATGGTGGCGACGCCCAGCGCCAGCAGATGGTCGTGGAAGGCCCTGATGTCGAAATCGGCGCCCAACTCGGCCTCAGCGTTGCGACGCAGGCGCACGATTTCAATCTCGCCCAGCTTGTAGGCCAGGGCCTGACCCGGCCAGGTGATGTAACGGTCGATCTCGGTGCCGACCTCATGGTCCGAAAGGGCCGTGTTGCCGCTCAGGAAGGCGATGGCCTGATCGCGGGTCCACCCCTTGGAATGCAGGCCGGTGTCGATCACCAGGCGCGCCGCGCGCCACATCTCGTAGTTCAGGCGTCCGAAATCCTCATAGGCGTCTTCATAGATGCCCATCTCGACGGCCAGTTTTTCCGTGTAGAGCGCCCAGCCCTCCCCGAAGGCGGAGATCCCCGCCTGCGAACGCCATTCCGGCAGTTCGGCGTGCTCGCGGCGCAGGACGCCGTGCCAGGCGTGGCCAGGGTTGCACTCGTGCACCGTCAGGGCCGGGATATTGTAGCGCGGCCGCGAGGGCAGGTCATAGGTGTTCAGCAAGCACGCGCCATTGCCGCCGCGGCCCGCCGTATAGAAGGGGGCGATGGCCGGCGGGACCGGGATCAGGCTGAAGGTGTCGCGCGGCTTCAGGTTGAAATACTGCCCCATCTTGCCGTCGACCTTCTTGATCACCCAGGCGCCGTGCCACAGCAGATGCTCGGGCTTGTCGTACTGGAACTGGCGATCGGTCTTCAGGAAGGTGAGGAACTCGGCGAAGCTGCCGGTCCAGCCGGTGCTGCGCATCACCGCTTCCATCTCGGCGCGGATGCGGGCCACCTCGCCGCGGCCGATCTCGTGGATCTGGTCCGGTGTCAGGTTGACGCTGGTGTATTGGCGGATCTGCGTCTGATAGAAGTCGTCGCCGTTCGGCAGACGGTTAGCGCCCAGGGTGTCGCGCGCGCCCGGCACATATTCATCACGGATGAAGCTGAGCAGGGTGCGGTGCGCGGGCACGACCTGCTGCTGGATCACCTGGACAGCCTCGGCGCGCAGGCGCTGCTTGTCTGCCTCCGAAATCGTCGACGGCATGTCGATGAAGGGCTTGTAGATCGGGTTGGCTTGCGGGTCCGTCGGCTCTGTCACGGCCAGGATGGAGACGTCCCGTCCGACCAGCGAAGCCTTGGGCTGGGTGAAGCCGCGCGCCAGTCCGGCGCGCATATTGGCGATCTGCTGGTCGAAATAGCGCGGCGTGTCGCGCAGCTGGGACAGGTAGCGCTCATAGTCCTCCGCCGAAGTGAAGGTCTGGTTCGCCATGCCCGAGATCGAGGACCAGAACGAGCTGTCCGAGTTGAAGGGCATCTCGTACAGGCGATGGCGGCCGTCATCGACGAAGTTGTCGATCTGATGCTTGTAGACGGCGTAGTTGGTGCGCTCGGACGGCGACAGCTGGTCCGGCGAAATGGCGTTCAAGCGACGCTGGATTTCGGTCCAATAGGCCAGGCGGCGCTGCTGGGTGGCGGCGCTGACGTCCGGCAGATTGGTCGGTTTGGCGGCGCGAGACGGAATCTCATTCCGGCGCCAGGCGTATTCCTCGTCGGCGATAGCGCGGAATTGGGCGTCAAGGGCGCTGGCGGTCGTCGCCGTGGCCGTGGCCGTGGCCGGCGCCGAGGCCGATGCAGCCGACGCCGTCGTCGGCAGGGCGGCGAGCGCCAGAACGCCCGCCGCGGCGGCGATGGCGCTATATGCGGTCAGGGTCTTCATCAGTTTCTCCCCTTTGTCGTGAGGACGCCCCCTAGAGGCCCCCAGCGTGAAAAGCCGCCCGTCGCCGGGCGGCTTTCCCTAGTTGCGGATCAGAAGCGTGCGTTGACGCCGATGTAGGCGTAACGGCCCAGGTTGTTGTAGATGCTGGCGTTGAAACCGGTGTTCAGCGACGTGCCGGTCCAGGTGAACGGCGTCTGCGGCGGCTCCTCATTGGTGAAGTTGTTCACCCCTGCGAAGACCGAGAACTTGTCGAAACGGTATTCCGCCCGCAGGTCGTGGGTCAGCCAGGACGGCGCCTTGTAAGGCTCATAGGCCCCTGCCGGATCCTGATTGCTGCGCACCATGCTGCTCAGATACTGGTTGGCGTAGGACAGCGAGACCCGGTCGTAATCCCAGGTGACGCGGAAGTTCATCCGGCGCTTGGGATTGGGCAGTTCGCCCGCCTGCTCGTCGCGCACGCTGGGGTCGCCCGGGACCGGATCATAGGTCAGGTCTTCCAGGAAGCCCGCCGCAGCACTGAAGGACAGCGAGCCGTAGTCCGGCAGTCCCAGCTTGGCCAGGTCCGTGCGGTAGGAGGCCGTCACGTCCCAGCCCGAGTTGGTGTACTCGGCCACGTTCAGCACCTGGTTCAGCACGCGGGTGATGTTGCCGTCCGCGCCGCGCGCCACGCTGGCGCAGAACGGGTTGTTCAGGTCCGGACTGTCGACGCAGTTGTTGATGATGTTGCGGAAGCCCAGCGAGGCGATCACGTCGCTGATCTTGATGTCGTAGTGGTCGATCGTCAGGGCGAAGCCCGGCAGGATCGACGGCGTCAGCACCACGCCCAGGGTCAGGGTCTCGCCCTCTTCAGGGTTCAGGGCGGAATTGCCCTGGCTGACCACCGGCCGCGTCGCGGTTGACTGCACGAAGTTCGGGCTCAGGCCCAGGGCCGCGCAGTTCGCCTTGCGGTTAGCCGGGGCGTTGCCCAGGTTCAGGCGCGTCGCGTCGCAGGGATCGTCGATCAGGCTGTAGCCTTCGCTGCCGCCGCCGAACAGTTCGTTGATGTTCGGCGAGCGCACCGCCTTGGCGTAGTTGCCGCGGAAGCGGATGTCGCGGTTGACCGTCCACTCCAGGCCCAGGCCGTAGCTGCTGTCGCCGCCCGTGGTGGTGTAGTCCTGGTAGCGATAGGCCGCCGTCAGATCCAGGTATTGGACGAAGGGGACATCCGCCAGCAGCGGCAGGTTGATCTCGCCGAAGACTTCCTTGGACTCATAGCGTCCCTCGGTGATCTGCTGGGCGTTCTGGAAGATCAGGCCCTTTTGCGAGGTGATGTCCGGCACCGAGCGCGCATATTCCTTGCGCCACTCCACGCCCGCCGCGAAGGCGACCGGCAGGCTCGTTCCGCTGAACAGCGAGGGGTAGGAGAACAGCTCCCCGTTGACGCTGGCCACCGCGTTCCACTGGCGGGTCAGGTCGTTCCGAACGGTGTAGATGTAGGAGTAGTCGATCGCTTCCTGCGAAGCGACGCCGGCGCCGAACAGGTTCAGCGGCTGACAGCCGCGGGCGCGGGCGTCAGCGCTGCGGCAGACGATCTGGCCATTCAGATTGATGGCGTCGATCGACTCGTAGAACTCCTTCTGCAGCCGGTCGAAGTTGGTGAACTCCGACTTGGTCTGGCCGTAGTTGGCGTAAACTTCGAACCGCCAGCCATTGCTGAAGGCGCCGTCGAACCCGGTCACGAAGCGGGTGGTGTCGTACACGCTCTCATAGGTGCGGATGCCGAAGTCGCGGTCGTTGCGGGTGATGTCGAAGCGCGCCACCCCGGCGGCGGCCAGCATGGCCTTCAGGTCAGCGGGCAGGAAGGCGTTGTCGGCCTGGATGCGGTAGGCGTTGCCCGTCGCCGTGCCGGGCACGTCGCCGGCGAAGGTGCCGTTCTCGCGCTGGCTGGTCGCTTCGGTGTGGAAATACTTGCCCTCGGCGAACAGGTTCAGTTCGGTGATGTAGTCGTTCGACGGCTGGAACTGGTGACGCAGCTGCAATTCGCCGCCGTAACGCTCGACCGGGGTGCGCAGGGCGTCTTCGCGGAACTTGAAGCCGTCGCCGCCGATCGAGACCTTCTGCGGACGCCCGGCGCCGTCGACCACGATCTGTCCGCGGTCGAAGGGAACCAGCTTGCCGTCCGGCGTGAAGGTCAGGCTGTAGGCCGCATTGCCGCCGATGGGCGTGACGATCACCGGGGTGAAGCTGTCGTTGGTGATGTTCGTATAGACGTCCCGCGCCATGATGAAGGACGGCAGGCCGTCGTTCGGGCTCTTCTTGTTCGGGTTCGGGATGTAGGCCAGGCCGCTCATCGCGTAGTCGCGCTCGTGCCGGTACAGGCCCTCGGTCTTGTCATAGGTGCCGGCGGCCATGACGTTGGTGCGGCCGTCGTTGAAGTTCCGACCCACGGCGACCGAGCCGTAGTAGGTGTTCGGACCTTCGGCCGAACCGTACTGGGCCTGGGCGGCGATGCCGTCGAAGTCCTGCTTGGTGATGAAGTTGACCACGCCGGCCACGGCGTCCGCGCCGTACACCGCCGAAGACCCGCCCGTCACCGTGTCGACACGGGCGATGGTGGTCTTGGAGATGGTGTTGACGTCCACGGCGCTGGTGCCGCTGGACCCCGCCACATGGCGGCGACCGTTGACCAGGACCAGGGTCCGGCTGGCACCCAGGTTGCGCAGGTTCAGCGTCGCCAGGCCCTGGCCGGCCACCGTATTGGTGGTGCTGGAGGCCGAACTGCCCAGGCCGACCTGCGGCTGGCGCGCCATGGCGTCGATCAGGTTGGTGACGCCGATGTTCTCGATTTCCTGGGCGTCGACCACGTTGACCGGGGTCGAGGCTTCGACGTTCGGGCGGCGGATACGCGAGCCGGTCACCACGATGTCGGCGACGGCGCTGGCTTCCGGGTCGCTCGCCGGAGTTTCAGATTGCGCCCAAGCGGGCTGGGCAGCGGCGGCCGTGACGGCCAGACCGGCGATCATGGTGCCGGTCTTCAGGTACGCAGACAGTCTCATTGAATCACCCCTCGTTTTTTTGATGTGAAGCACGGGCGCGCCCTCCCCATTAGGCAGCGCCCGGCTCGTCCGTTGTTGGTTCAGCGCCCTCCTTGCGCCTCGCCTCGTTCGGCTTTTTGCCGCTCGACCATGGCCCGCACGTCGGCCAGCAAGGCCGGCGCGTCGTAGGCGACGCCGCGCGCCACCGTCCAACGCACCCCGCCGACCGTCTCGATGCGGTTCTCAGGGCTCAGGCGCTCATGCCCGGTGCCGTAAAGCGTCTTGAAGTTGGCCAGCGGGTTCTCGGTCGTGATGACCAGATCCGCGCTCATGCCCGGCCGCACGATGCCGAAGGTCGGCGCCTTGCCGGTCGGCTCGGCCAGGGTCATGGCCCCGTCCATCGTCGCGGCGCGTACGATCTCCAGCGGATGGAAGCCCGCTTCCTGCAGCAATTCCAGCTCTTCGACGTAGCCAAAGCCGTACAGCTTCCAGATGAAGCCCGAGTCCGACCCCACCGTCACCCGGCCGCCGACCTTCTTGTAGTCGTTCAGCAGCCGCATGAACCGCTCATAGAAGCGGCGCCACGCCACCTCGTTCGACGTCGTCCAGTCGAAGAAGTAGCTGCCGTGGTTGTCGCGCGTCGACTGGAAGTAGTCGGCCAGCGTCGGCAGGGTGTAGGTCTGGTGCCACGGCGCATTGCGGGCCTTCATCAGGTCGCGCGACGCCGCATAGATGGTCATCGTCGGATCGAAGACGACGCCCGCTTCCTTCTGGGCCTCCAGATAGGCGTACCACTGCGGCGAGCCGGGCTCGACCTCGTCCCAGATCTCGGCGGCCTCGCCGAACCGCTTCTGCTCGTCGTAGAAGTTATAGTCGGTCGGATAATCTGGATCGTCCGCCCGCCCAGCAGGGATTCGAAGTGGCCGTAGAAGTGGGTGATGGTCCCCAGGCCCGCCGCCGCCAGCTGTTCGGCGTTCAGCTGCGCCACGCCCGGCTGGGCGATGTGGGCCACGGTGCCCATGCCGACCTTCTTGGCCTCGTCGAGCGCGGCCAGGACCACCTCGGGCGTCTCGTCGCCGCGCAGGAAGAACTTGATGCCGTCCACGCCGTTGGCCGCGCCCCAACGCACCCATTCACGCGCCATCTCCGGATTGCGGATGCGGCCCCGCGACCAGCCCGAGCCGATGGTCTGATAGTTGTAGATGCGCGGCGCGACGATCTCGCCCCGGGCCGAGCGGGCCTTTTCCGACACCGCGATGTCATGCGGCGCCAGGCTGACGCCGCGCACCGTCGTCACGCCGTGGGCCAGCCACAGCTTGTAGACATACTCCAGGTCCGGCGCCTTCTGCGGGCTGCCGCCGTGGGCGTGGGCGTCGACGAAGCCCGGCATGACATACATGCCCCGCGCGTCGATCTCGTGCGCGGCGTTCAGCGGCGGACGGCCCTCGCGTTCCGGCAGGCCCGGCCAGCCGGCCTGAATGATGTCGGTGATCTTGTCGTTCTCGATGACGATGTCGACCGGCCCCATCGGCGGCGCGCCCGTGCCGTCGATCAGCATGGCGCCGCGGACCACCATCAGCGGATAAGGGCCGTATCCCTCGCCCGCCCGGCGCGCCGGCGCCGGGTTCAGGCTGGCGCGCGCCGGAGCCGCCTGGGTTTGAGCCTGAGCTTGGGCCGAAGCCACGCTCGGCGCCGTCGCCAGCATCAGGGCGGCCGCACAGGCCGCGCCGGCGCCGCTGAAGATAGACCTAGTCTCTAAACGAGTCCGCAAGCTCCAATCCCTCCCAAGATCGACGGTCTTTCAGACCCGTGCCAGCGCAAGTCGGGCCCCTCAGCCCGACGCCAATTCGCTACCACCCCAAGGCAGACAAGAGTTTCGGATATTCTCCACCCTGCGGAATAAAATTCACGAAGAAGCGGCCAGACGTATACGTTCTTCGAAACCCAATATTTCTGACCTACAAAGCGAAAGAGGCGTTGTTTATCCGGCAATTCTGATTTTATGATCCCCTGAAGGCGACAAAACGCGGCAGATTGGGGTCGTTTTTTTTAGCCACGTTCGGCCGACGATCGCGCTGCGCGCCAAGAATGCTGCGCCACATCGACGGTATCCCGAATATTTTCTGTTCTACCGAATAACATTCGCAACGTCTGGGGAAGACGCATGAGTTTCTTGACACGCCGCAAGGCCCTGCCTGCGCTGGGGGCGCAGCACGCAAGGTCGATGGGCTGAAGCCCACCCTGTCCTGGCCGCACCTGGTCGCCCTGGGCGTCGGCGCCATTGTCGGCACCGGTATCTACACTCTCATCGGCGTGGGAGCGGAACGGGCAGGTCCGGCGGTCATGCTCGCCTTCGTCATCGCAGGGATCGTCTGCGTCTGCGCCGCCCTGGCCTATGCCGAACTGGCGACGATGATCCCCGAGTCGGGCTCAGCCTACACCTATTCCTACACCACGCTGGGCGAGGGCGCGGCCTGGATGGTCGGTTGGAGCCTGATCCTGGAATACACGGTGGTCTGTTCGGCGGTGGCCGTCGGCTGGGCGGGGTATTTTTCGGGGATGATGGAGGGTATCGGCATGGGCCTGCCCGCCGTGCTGACCTCGGCGCCGTCGCAGGGCGGCATCGTCAACCTGCCGGCCGTCGTCATCGTCGCCGCCGTGGCGGGTCTGCTGGTCGCCGGCACCAAGGAAAGCGCCTCGATCAACGCCGCCCTGGTGGTGGTCAAGATCGCCGCCCTGATCGCCTTCGTGGCCATCGCCCTGCCCCACTTCAACGCCGACAACCTCAAGCCCTTCATGCCGTACGGCTTCTCGCACGGGGTCGGGGCTCAGACCGGCGTGATGGCGGCGGCGGCCATCATCTTCTTCGCCTTCTACGGCTTCGACGCCGTAGCCACGGCGGCCGAGGAAACCCGCAACCCCGCCCGCGACCTGACCATCGGCATCATCGGCTCCATGGTCGCGTGCGTCGCCATCTATATGGCCGTGGCCATCGCCGCCCTGGGCGCCATGCCCTTCACCGAGTTCATGAAGTCGCCCGAGCCGCTGTCGCACATCATCCGCACCGTCGGTTCGGACCTGTGGGCCACCCTGATCGCGGGCGCGGCGGTCGTCGCCCTGCCGACCGTCATCCTGGCCTTCATGTTCGGCCAGAGCCGCATCTTCTTCGTCATGGCGCGCGACGGCCTGTTGCCGCGCAGCCTGGCCCATGTGTCCAAGCGGTCCGGCGGCCCAGTCCGTGTGACGGCGGGAACGGCCGTCCTGATGGCGATCATCGCGGGCTTCATCCCCCTGGGCGACCTGGCGGCCCTGGCCAACGCCGGGACGCTGGCGGCTTTCGCCTCGGTCGGCCTGTGCCTGATCGTGCTGCGTCGCCGCGAGCCGAGCCGCCCGCGCGTCTTCCGCGCCCCGGTCTGGTGGCTGGTGGGGCCGATCGCCATCACCGGCTGCATCTATCTGTTCTTCAGCCTGCCGGCCTCGACCCAGATCAACTTCGTCATCTGGAATGTGATCGGGGTGGCGGTCTATCTGCTCTACAGCCGGCGCAACAGCCTGCTGAACGGCTAGAATCAAGGGCGCCGGGGCTGACCTCGGCGCCCTTTTCAATTCGTCAGCGCGTCCCTTCCGGCCGTGCTTTCTTGCGCAGCCACATGGCCGCGTCCGCCTCGGCCAGCCAGACGTCGGCATCCGCCTGTCCGGCGAATGCGCGCACGCCGAACGAGCCGCCCAGGGGCAGACGCTCGCCTTGCCAAACGAAGCCTTCGCTGTTCAACGCCTCGCTCAGCCGCCGCGCCTTCTCGCGCCCTTCGTCGGCGCCCGCGTTCATCAGCACCACGGTGAACTCATCCCCGCCCATGCGGCCCACGGCGTCGGACTCGCGGACATTCGCCATCAGCAGCCCGGCCACAGCGATCAGGGCCGCGTCGCCCGCAGCATGGCCCAGCCGGTCGTTGATTCCCTTGAACCCGTCCAGATCGAGATACAGCAGCGCCGCCTCGACCCCGTGGCGGCGGCAATAGGCCAGATTGCGCGCCAGCACCGTCATGAAGCCGCGCCGGTTCAGCGCAGGCGTCAGCACGTCGTGATCGGCCAAGGCCTCGGCTCGTTCAGCCCGCTCGGTCAGCGCCGCTATCTCGGCGCGCAGACGCGTGATCTCGGCCTGCAAGTCCGCCTTCGCGTCCGCCGCGGTCGTCTGTTCGGCCAGGTGGTTCAAGGCAGGCTCCGACGCCGCATTTCCGGCCGACTCACGGCCCCGCGACGCAGCTGAGTCTAGCGTCCTCGGTTGCGGGCGCAACGCGGGTGCTGTAACGGGCCGCTTTCCGCATGGGGAGCCTTTGCGCATGACCGCCTCCACGCCGCCGGCCACGACGCCTCCTGTCGCCATCATCATGGGCAGCCGCTCCGACTGGCCCACGATGAAGCTGGCCGCCGACCGCCTGGACCAGCTGGGCGTCGCCTGGGAAGCCAAGGTCGTCAGCGCCCATCGCACGCCCCAGCGCCTCTATGACTTCGCCACGACGGCCATGGACAAGGGCTTCAAGGTCATCATCGCGGGCGCTGGGGGCGCGGCCCACCTGCCGGGCATGGCCGCCTCGATGACCGACCTGCCGGTGCTGGGCGTGCCGGTCCAGTCCAAAGCGCTGAAGGGCCTCGATTCCCTGCTCTCCATCGTCCAGATGCCCGGCGGCGTGCCCGTCGCGACCCTGGCTATCGGCGAGGCGGGCGCCGCCAACGCCGGCATTCTGGCGGCGCAGATCCTGGCCCTGTCTGACCTCGCCCTAGCGGAGCGCCTATCCGCCTTCCGCGCCGCCCAGACCGAATCCGTCGCCGAAAGCGTCGAAGACTGATGCCCGATCTTCCCCTGCCTCCCGGTTCGACCCTCGGCATTCTCGGCGGGGGTCAGTTGGGCCGGATGTTGGCGCAGGCCGCCGAACGTCTGGGCTTCGACGTGGTGATCCTCGATCCCCAGCCGGACTGCCCGGCCGCCCGCGTCTCGCGCGCCCAGATCACCGCCCCCTATGACGACCCCGACGCCCTGCAGGCGCTGGGCCGTCTGTGCGACGTCGTCACCTTCGAGTTCGAGAACGTCCCCGCCGTTTCTGTCGAGACCCTGGCCGAAGCCGGCGCCCTGGTCGCGCCGGGACCGACGGCCCTGGCCGTGGCTCAGGACCGGGTGGATGAGAAGACCTATCTGAACGCCGTCGGCGCCCCGACCGTTGATTTCGCCGCCGTGACGACGCTGGACGACCTGACCGCCGCCATCGACCGCCTAGGCCTGCCCGCCCTGCTGAAAACCCGCCGCGAAGGCTATGACGGCAAGGGCCAGGTCTGGATCCGCGACGCCGCCGACGCCCAGGCCGCCTTCGACGCCATCGGCCGCCGCCCCGCCGTGCTGGAGGCCGCCGCCGTCTTTAATCGCGAGCTGTCCGTGATCGCCGCGCGCGGCCGCGACGGCGCCGTCGCCGTCTATCCCTTGGGCGAGAATGTCCACCAGAACGGGGTGCTGAAGACCACCACCGCCCCCGCCGCCGTCGATCCGGCCACGCAAGGACGCGCCGAAGCCATCGCCGCTGCGGTGCTGGACGGCCTCGACTACATCGGCGTCATGGGCATCGAACTGTTCGACATGGGCAGCGGAGAGTTGCTGGTGAACGAGGTCGCCCCGCGCGTCCACAACACCGGCCACTGGACCCAGGACGGCTGCGTCTGCGACCAGTTCGAGCAGCACGTCCGCGCGGTCGTCGGCTGGCCGCTGGGCCCGAGCAACGCCCATGCCCGCATCGAGATGACCAATCTGCTGGGCGACGAGGTCGATCAATGGCGCACGCTGGCCGCCGAGCCGAACGCCCGGCTGCACCTCTACGGCAAGCACGACGCCCGGCCGGGACGGAAGATGGCGCACGTCAACCGCATCCTCTGAACCCTCTCCCGTCAGGAGAGGGTTGGTTAGGCCTTGGCGCCGTAGCGCAGCCGCCCCAGCGCCTCGGTGATCGAGCGCACGGGCGCGTCGAAATCCTTGCCCGCCTTCCACTTCTCGAAGGCCATGACGTTTTCGATGCGGCGAGCGACAAAGGCTTCCGCCGCCTCGCGCCCGTCGAACCAGCGCATGGTCAGGGCGGGAATCAGGATTCCGCCCAGAATCGCCCGCTTGGAATAGTGATTCTGGTCCGTCGCCGTGTCCCCGGCCCAGCGCCAGAGATGATCCGCTGTCTCCCACGCCAGCTTGAAGCCGAGATCCACATTGGTCGGCAGGCTGAGGAAGCCCGCGCAACGCTTGGCCGCTTCGATGTCCTGCGCCCCCGCCTCCATCCGCGCCGAGACGGCGGCGGCGATCGTTCGCGATCTTCATCGTCGATGCGGGCGTGGCTTCCAGCGCCTTCAAGGCGCGCGCGTCGTGGCGGCGCGACAACAGGACCGCCAGATCGCGCGCCCCGTTAGGCAGCAGCAGTTCCTGGTCGCCTAGCGACAGGCCGCACGCCTCGCACGCGGCGCGCGTCAGGCGCGCGTTCCAGCCCAGCGCGGGCGCGCGTTCTATGGCCGCGTCCAGAACGGCCTGTTCTGTGCGGTCGGCCCAATCGCCTTTCGGAGCGGTCTCGGCTGTCTCGGTCATGGGCGCCACGATACGCCCATACGGCGGGCGTTTCGACCCATCACGATTAGGCGCGACGATCTGGACACGCCCCCGATCATGTATCAGCGCGCCTTCACTCGAGAGGGCTTCCTCTTGAGCGTGGTTTTGTTTTGTCTGCCCGTCTCCCTTGGAAAGGACGCGGCGGGCGGCCAAAGGAGAGAGACCCTGGTTCAGATTTTTGTCCGCGACAACAATGTCGATCAGGCGCTGAAAGCCCTGAAGAAGAAGATGCAGCGCGAAGGCAGCTTCCGTGAAATGAAGCGTCACGTGCACTTCGAAAAGCCGTCGGAAAAGCGCGCTCGCCAAAAGGCCGAAGCCGTCCGTCGCGCCCGCAAGCTGGCTCGCAAGCGCGCCCAGCGCGAAGGCCTGCTGCCGGCCCCGAAGGGTCGCGGTCGCTAAGACCGTCTGACGCCTGAAAGATCAAAGGCCGCCCCGGTTCGCCGGGGCGGCCTTTCTTGCCTGGTTCCAAGCCGTCTCCCCGGCGCTCTCTCCCATCTCCCCTCTCCGTCATCTTCGGACTTGATCCGAGGATTCAGTTATTCGTTGGCTCGCTCTTTCCGATTCAGCGCCGCGTTCGGGGCCTCGCCCGATCCTCGGATCAAGTCCGAGGATGACAGAGCTAAGGGGCGACGACACAGGCAAAGAAAAAGCGGGAAGACGCCGCCGCCTTCCCGCTTCCAATCAGGGCGTCCCCTGCCCTTCCCCCATCAAGGGGGAAGGGAGAGGCATTGCCTCGCCTCACCGCCCCGTCACGGCCCCCATGAAGCTCTTCCAGCTCAGCTTCACGTCGGACAAGGCGCCGGCGCGGAAGGCGCGGCCCGCCGCCCAGACCATCAAGGCGGCGAACAGGAACATGCCGACCAGGCCGCCGATCATTTCGATCAGAGGCGGCCCGCTGGGCGCGCGGGCGGCCATGACGAAGGGGGTGAAGGGCGGGATCAGACTGATCACCTTCACCACCATGGCGTCCGGCGTGCGGATGGCCATTTGCATGACTAGGATCGGCACGATCAGCACCATCATGATCGGCCCCATCAGGGTCTGGGCGTCGCGCGGCGTGTCGCAGAAGGCGCCGATGGCGGCGAACAGCACCGCATACATCAGATAGCCGCCGACCAGCAGCAGCAGGAACCAGACGAACAGGCCGTCGGTCAGCAGCACCGAGCCGATGTCGCGCGCCACGTCAGGCATGCTCGCCATCAGGCCGATGGCGCCGATGCCGCCCCAGGCGCCCAGCACGGCCAGGGTCAGCAGGGCCACGCCCAGCACCTTGCCCGTCAGGATCTCGGTGGCCGAGGCCGAGGACAGCAGGACCTCCAGGATCTTGTTCGACTTCTCCTCCATCACGCTGTTCAGCAGGATCGAGGCGCCGGTCATGACGAGGGACCACAGGATGAAGCCCACCGCCAGGCCGACGAGGACCGGCAGCTTGTCGCGGAACGACACCTCTCCGCCCGACGCGGCGCGCGGCGAGAAGACCGACACTTCAGGCCGGAACCGCTCGGTCTGCGCCACCACCGAAGGATCGATGCCGCTGGACACGAAGACGCGGCTGCGGTTGGCGGACTTTAGGGCGTCGCGCACGGCGTCTTCCACCACATCGTCGGTGGCGCGGCCGGTCCAGACGCGCGCGCCGGGCTGGCCGTCCTTTTCAGTCAAAAAGACGACGGCGTTCAAACGCTCGCCCTCAGGCGCGTCCTTATCGACGTAGCGGCGGGCCAGGGCGTCGCGCGCCTCGCCCGGCGCAGCGGCCAACAGGTCAGCCGGCGCCTCGACCAGCTCAAACGAACGCTTTGGCGTCTTGAAGCCTGCGGCGGCGCGCGGCGCCTCCTTCTTCAACGCCTCCAGCCCGGCGTCGAAACCGCCCTTCTCAGCGGCCTCGCGCACGCGGTCCCCGCCCGCCGTTCCCGCCTCGGGCACGGCCGCAAGGCGCAGGGCGGCGATATCGGCGCGCCCGCGTTCCGTCTCCAGGGCCTGGCGCACGGCGGCGGCCAGACCCGACCCGGCCGGGGTTTCGTCTATGATGACGGCTTCGCGCTGAGGCTCTGCATGTTTCATCAACACCGGAATGGCGCCGCCCAGCACGGCGAACAGCGGAAAGGCCAGCAGGGACAGCCAGAAGCCAACCGTCTTGGCGTAGGCCAGGAACTCGCGGCGCGCGATCAGAAGAATGCGGCTCATCGCGCGGCCTCCATCTTGTCAGTCTTGGCGACGGACTGATCCTCGTCCGGGTGGTCGCCGGTCAGGGCGATGAAGGCGTCGTGCAGGGTCGGCTCCTTCATCTGGAAGCGCCGCACGTCGAGCCCGCTCAGGAAGGCGGCGCGCAGGGCGGATTGCGCTTCCGCCCCCGGCGCCAGGCCGACGCGCAGGGTGCTGACGGCGCCGTCCTCCGCCAGGATCTCGATGCCGCTGACGCCCGGCAGGGCGGCGACCGCGTTGCGGTCCAGCGACCCTTCCAGCTCCAGAAAGCGCGGCGAGGTTGCGCGCGCCTGATCCACTGTGCCCTCGAAGGCTTTACGCCCGCGCGCCAGCAGCACGACCTTGTCGCACAGGCGCTCGGCGTGCTGCATCACGTGGGTCGAGAACAGCACCGTCGCCCCATCGGCGGCCAGGGCGCGGATCATGGCTTCCAGCCCCTGCTGGTTCATCGGGTCCAGCCCCGAGAAAGGTTCGTCCAGGATCACGAACTCAGGCTGATGCACCACCGATGCGATCAACTGGACCTTCTGGGCCATCCCCTTGGACAGCTCCTTCATCTTCTTCTTGCTGGCCTCGCCCAGGCCCATCTGCTCCAGCATCTCGCGGCCGCGACGGCGACCCTCGGGCAGGGGCAGGCCCTTCAGGCCGCCGAAGAAGGCGATGGCGTCCACCGGCGTCATCTTCTTATAGAGGCCGCGCTCCTCGGGCAGGAAGCCGATCCGGTGGCGCACCTTGCGGCCGTCGTCGGCGCCCAGAATGTCGATGCGTCCGCTGGTGGCGGGCTGCAGTCCCAGGATCATCCGCAGGGTCGAGGTCTTGCCCGCCCCGTTGGGCCCCAGGAAGCCGCAGATCGAGCCTTTCTCGACCTGAAAGCTCAGGTCGGAGACCGCCTGGAAGCCTCCGTATCTCTTGCTGATTCCGTCCAGCGTCAGCGCCGCGACCATTCGGTTCCCCTGCGATAATTCAAGGGTCGAAGGTAAGGGCGCGAGCCGCTTCGAGTAAAGCAACTTTTACATTACGGTTTGGTCATGATGCCGCGCCGCCTGATGCGGTCAGACCGGCGCCTTCACCCGGATATCGAAGCTCTGTCCGACGATCTTGGCAGGGTCGACCTGACCGCCGTTGCGGCGGACCTCGAAATGCAGGTGCGGGCCGGTCGAATAGCCGGTCGAGCCAACCAGGCCGATGCGCTCGCCCGCCTCCACCGTCTTGCCCGAATGGACGTCGATGCGGCTGAGGTGGCCGTAAAGGCTGGTCATGCCGTTGGGGTGCTGCACCTCGATGAAGTTGCCGTAGCCGCCCGCCTGATAGCCGGCGCGCAGCACCTTGCCCTCGGTCGTGGCGAAGACTCCTGTGCCGGTGGGGGCGGCGATATCCACGCCCTTGTGCGCCCGGGTCTTGGCTTCGATCGCCAGCTTGCGCAGGCCGAACGACGAGTTGATGCGATATCCCTTCACCGGGGCTTCGAAGACGATCTTGCGCGTCACCGGACCGGCGGGCTCCGCCACCGCCTTTACGGGCGGGGCGATGGGGGCCGACACTTCGACGACCTTCTCAGGCGCGGCGGCGATCATGCCGACGGGCGCAGCGGCCATGGCCAGGACCGACAGGGCGAGCAAGGCGCCGGTTTGACCAAAACGGATCACATGCGGCCGAACGGCCGGGGGACTAGACGCATACTCAAACGACTCATTCTGAGCGCTTCGTCAGCGCGGGGGAGCCGTCAGGAAGGCGCGAACACGCACGCAAAGCGAACAACCAAGGCTCGCCGACGGCCGGATTTGACCGCCTTTTGCAATTTCACCGGGACATGAATGGGGCGCCCCGAGGGCGACACGGCGTCGCACCTCGGGAACCTTCGTTTTGCAACTCTACAGCGGCAGGCTGAACTTCACCGCCGCCATATGGCTGTCGGCATGGTCGCCGAAACGGCCCTTGTAACCGATCGAGACCTTCAGCCGCTCCATGACCGTGCCCTCGATCCCGGCGGCGGCCAACACCTGCCCGCCGAACGGCAGGTCCACGTCGCGGGCCAACACCTTGGCCGGATTGCCCAGGATGCCGGTGCGCACCGCGTCGCTGTCGTCGCTGAGGCTGTCGCGATAGCCGCCCTCGGCGTAGAAGCGGACGCGCTCGGTCCCGCCCTCGGCGCGCAGGGCGATCTCGGCCGTCGTCGCCTGCACCGAACGGTCGGCATAGGCGTATTGCGCCGCCGGCCCCTGCTCGCTGAAGCCGTCCACATCGGCGTTGATCCAGGCCACCGCCGCGCGCGGCGACAGGGCGAACCCGCCCATGTCGAACCACATCCCGCCCTGCAGCCGCGCTCCAGTCGAGACGCCGCGCGTCGAGCCGTTGTGGACGATCGGCGCCAGGCTGGTCAGACGATTGATGTCGTTGAAGTCGTCCTGAGCCACGCCCGCCGCGGCGTTGACGAACAGGTCGCCCGCGCGCCAGCCGCCGTAGACGTCCAGCCCGAAGCTGTCGATGTCCGCGCGCAGGGCGCCCGCGTCGACATCGGCGTTGCGATAGGAACCGGATAGGCCGAAACGCCATGTCTCGCTGCCCGACTCCAGGGCGATGCGCACGCCGTAGCCATCGGACGTCGCCTTGCCGATGGCGCCGCGCGCGTCCGTCTCGGTCTTGTCGGCAAGGGCGCCGACCGAGAGCGAGGTCCCGCCCATCCACGCCTCGCGCCCCGACAGAGCCGCCGTCGAACCGTCCAGCGCGTCCTCTCGGTGACGCCAAGCCGTCTCGCCCAGCACGGCCGTCTGGCTACCCAGGTCGCCGTAGTAGAGGTAGTCGTTCGCCAGCCGCGCGATCACCTCATGCCCCTTGGCCGTCGGATGCACCCCGTCGAAATAGAAGTAGGAGTCAGGGTTAGAGCACACGGTCACGCCGTTGAAGCAGGGCTGCGTCACGTTCGACACGCCAAAGGCGCTGGGGTTGCCGGAAATCACATCGCCGACCTTGAACAGGTCCATCAGGATGATGTTGGTCCCCGGCCTCGCCGCGGCCGTCGCGTTCAGCCCGGTCAGCAGGGCGCCGTTGAAGGTCGTGACGGCGAAATCCGCCAGGGGCGCGGCCGGCGTGGCCCGGAACTGCGGCGTCAGACTGAGCTTGGGCAGGTTGGTGACCAGCACCGTCCCCGCTCCCGCCTGGGCGATGCTATTGACGATGAAGTTCATGTCCGACGCGGCGCCCAGGGCCACGGGCGTAATGGCGCCGGTCGGATTGGTCGAGGCCCCGGCAGCGGGCAGACCCTGGAAGATGTTGTTCGCCCCGCCCAGGACGCTGACCAGATCGTTCGCGCCGAACGTCCCGCCGCGCTGCTGATACTGGGCCAGTTGCAGCCGCATCCCCAGGGGTTGAGCCTGGCTGTCCGTGCGCGCGCCGCCAAAGGCGTAGTTGATGCTCCCCGTCACAGGCCCCATGAAGTTGGCCGCGTTGAAGCCCAGCCGTTCGGTAAAGACCGGCCCGTTGGAGAATCGCCCCGCGCCATAGGGCGGCGAGGCCGGCGTCGATCCGCCGGTCGCCAGATAAAGGTTTCCGTTGTCCGAAAGGCTGTCGCCGAACACCACCAGACGGCTGTAGCTCTGGGCCGAGGCGGCCCCGGCGACAGACATGGCGGCCAGGCTCAGGGCGGCCAGCGCCGCTCCGCGAAGAAGACGAGTCATCGCAATCCCTCCCATCGACCGTCAGTATGCGGCCGTTAAACCGCACTCTGCGCCGCTTTTCTCAGGACGCAAGATGCCCCTGGGGAAGGTGATCGATGATCAGTGCAATCGGCGGAAGCGGATCGTGCCCGGAAGCTGCTTCAGCGCCGTCAACGCCTCGCGGTCATAGTCGCGGTCTACGTCGGTGATGACATAGCCGGTGCGCTCGTCCGTCTTCAGGTGCTGGCCCAGAATGTTCAGGCCCGCATCCGACAGCGCCCGGTTCAGCTCGGCCAGCACGCCCGGCTGGTTCCTGTGGATGTGCAGCAGACGGTGCGCGCGGCTCACCTCGGCCAACTGCACGTTCGGCAGGTTGACGCAGAAGGTCGTGTCGCCCCGGTTCAAATAGCCCAGCAGGCGCTCGGCCGCGAACTCGGCGATGGCTTCCTGCGCCTCTTCGGTCGAGCCGCCGATGTGCGGGGTCAGGATGGTCTTGTCCAGACCGACCAGCGGGCTGTCGAACGGGTCGGCGTTGGTGCGCGGCTCCTCGGGGAAGACGTCGACCGCCGCTCCGCCCAGACGGCCGGACTTCAGCGCCGCCGCCATCGCGTCGACATCGACCACATGGCCGCGCGACAGGTTCAGGAACAGGGCGCCCGGCTTCATCCTGGCGAACTGATCGGCGCCGATGATGGCGGTGTTTTCCTTGCGGCCGTCGACGTGCAGCGTCACCACGTCCGCCTCGGCCAGCAAAGCGTCCAGCGAGCGCATCCGCCGGGCGTTGCCCAGCGCCAGCCGCTCGGACAGGTCGTAGAACAGCACTCGCATGCCCAGGTTCTCGGCCAGCACCGACAACTGGCTGCCGATGGCGCCGTAGCCGACGATGCCCAGCGTCTTGCCGCGCACTTCGCGCGAACCGGTCGCGGACTTGTTCCACTTGCCCTTGTGCATCTCGCGCGACTTGTCCGTCACGTCGCGCATCAGGACGATCATCATGCCGATGGCCAGTTCGACCACCGAGCGGGTGTTGGAATAGGGCGCGTTGAACACGGCCACGCCCTTGTCCGCCGCCGCATCCAGGTCGACCTGATTGGTGCCGATGCAGAAGGCCGCCACGGCCATCAGGCGGTCGGCCGCGTCCAGCACCTTGCGGCTGACGTTGGTCTTGGACCGGATGCCCAGGACGTGCACGCCCTTGATCGCCTCGATCAGGTCGTCCTCATCCAGCGCGCCCTTCATCGTCTCGACGGTATAGCCCGCCTCCTCCAGCCGCTCGACGGCGGCGGGGTGGACGTTCTCCAGCAGCAGCATGCGGATGCGGTTGCGCGGATAGGACCAGCGCCCGGCCACGCCCTCTGCGTAGAGCACCTCGTCCAGCGAGGAGGCGACGGCGTCGGCGGCCTCGACCACCTTGGCGCGGCTGACGATCTCGGTGAAGGCGTAGAAGCGGTCGGCCGCGCCCTGAATCTTGACCTCGGCGTCGGTCCAGCCGTCGCCGACCATGACAACCGGACCTTCCAGCTGGAGCGCGCGGATGACCTCGGGCTTGCCGTTCTCGCGCGACAGGGGGTTGGCCGTATCCACGCCCGTCACCCGGTCTTCGTCGTCATAGATCAGGTCGTTGGCCAGCACATGGTCGGCGGCCACGCCCAGCCGCTCGGCCAGGGGCGCGATCACCTCGCGGAAACCGCCGGACAGGATGTAGATGCGCTCGGCGTTGCGCTGGAAGAAGTCGACGTTACGGCGGATGGAGACCGTCGCCTCGTCCAGAATCCGATCGGTCAGGGCCTCGACGTGTTCACGACGCAGAGCCAGCAGATCCAGTCGCTGCTTCAGCGCCTCGCCAAAGCCGATGCGGCCGTTCATGGCGTCGTCGGTCAAGGCGGCGATCCGGGCCTTGCGCTCGGCGGCGTCCGGGGCGTCCTTGAGCGCCAGGTCGGCCAGAGCCTCCAGCGTCTCGATGCGAACCAGGGTGGAATCGAAGTCGAAGATGAAGACAGGCGAGATCATGCGCGGGCTCTAGCCCCTCTTCGCATCCGCAGCAATAAAAGGGCGCCGCAGCGCCCTTTCCGCATGATTTTTCCACCTAACGGTGAAAGCCGGCTTAGCCGCTCTCGCGTCACCCCTTGCGACGGCTTTCCAGCGCGGCCGCGCCGATCACGGCGGCGATAGTGGCGACGGCCAGAAGGGCGCCGCCCTCCTTGGCGTAGTCGCGGGCGAAGTCGCCGGCGTCTTCGGCGTAGCGGCGCGCCTGCTTGGTGTAGCGGCGCATCGGGCGGCGCGACTTCTTCTTGGCCAGGCGATACCATTGGTCGGCCCGTTCGCGAGCCTCAGCGCCAAAGCGGCCGGCCCGTTCATGGGCGTGGCCGCCCATGTCGGCGGCGCGATGGTTCAAATCATCAGCCCCGTGGCGCACGCCGCGCGCGATGTCGTCGAAGCGATGACGCAGGGCCTCGGCGTCGAACCAGCCGCGCGGGTCGATGCGGGTCTTGATCCGCTCATAGCGCGTCGGGCCGTTGCGCTGATTCAGCAAGATCGTCGCCAGACCCACGCCCGCCAGCACAGCCACTACGCCCGCCACGATCCCAGGGTGTTTGCGGACCTCGTCCACGACGTTGAACTCATGATCCATCATGTCAGACCTCATGTAGGCGGATGGGAAGGGAAGGGCTTTTTCAGCTAAGGGAGCGAGCTTCAGCACAAAGAGTTCCATGGTCCCGGTCAAGCCTGACGAACCGCGCCGGCGCGTGGCGTGAGCGACACGCCCTCCCCTTACCAAGCGGCCTTGGCCTCCCTATGTTGCGCCGCTTCCGACAGTTTGCAGGATTTTCGCCGTGACCGATCACGCGCCCGACGCCCCCATCGCCGCCCCCACGGACGACTTCGCCGCCGCCTTCCAGATCGAAGGCTGGCCGGTGCGCGGCCGCCTGGTCCGCCTGGGCGAGGCGATCGACAAGGTGCTGTCGGCCCACGCCTATCCGGAACCGGTCGCCGCCCTGCTGGGCGAGGCCTGCGTGCTGGCGGCCATCGTCGGCTCGGCGCTGAAGTTCGACGGCCGCCTGATCGTTCAGGCCCAGGGCGACGGCCCGGTGCGCTATGTCGTGGCCGACTACGGCACCGACGGGCATCTGCGCGGCTTCTGCCGCTTCGATCCTGAAGAGGTGGCCAAGGCCGCCGAAGGCTTCGCACGTCCGGGCGCCAAGACCCTGTTGGGCGGCGGCGTCTTCATCATGACGGTGGATCGCGGCGCCGACTTTGAACGCACCCAAGGCGTGACCCCCATCGAGGGCGAAAGCCTGTCGCTGTGCGCCGAACACTACTTCTCCCAGTCCGAGCAGGTGCCGACCAAGGTGCGCCTGGCCGTCGGCGAGGTCGAGACGGATCAGGGCCGGTCCTGGCGCGCCGGCGGGGCCATGATCCAGGTCATCGCCGGCGACGAATCGCGCGGCTCGACCGAGGAGGTGTGGGAGCGCACCCGCGCCCTGTTCGCCACCCTGGGCGACGACGAGTTGATCGACCCGACCATCAGCGCCGAGACCCTGCTGTATCGCTTGTTCCACGAGGACGGCGTGCGGCTGGAAGGCGCCAAGGCGCTGGCCGCGGTCTGCCGCTGCTCGAAGGACCGTATCGCCACCGTGCTGCAATCCTTCCCGACGGAAGAACGCGCCGAGATGGTCGAGGACGACGGCAAGATCCGCGTGACGTGCGAATATTGCTCGGCCGTTTATGACATCGACCCGGAAGAGATCATCGGCTGACGGAAGCGCCACGTCTTTCCCTCCCCGTCCCGGGGAGGAAGAGGGCTCGGGTCAGTTATTCAGATCCAGCGAATAGCCCGCCGAGCGCACGGTGCGGATCGGGTTGACCGTGCCTTCGACGTTCAGCGCCTTGCGCAGGCGGCCGACGTGGACGTCCACCGTGCGGGCCTCGACATAGACGTCCGAGCCCCAGACCGCATCCAGAAGCTGCTCACGGCTGAACACCCGGCCCGGATGTTTCAGGAAGTGATCCAAGAGGCGGAACTCCGTCGGCCCCAGGTGCACCTCGCGACCCGCACGGCTGACGCGGTGGGCGACGCGGTCCATGATGATGTCGGCGTGGTTGACCCGATCGTCGGCCAGGCCCGGACGGATGCGGCGCAGCACGGCGCGAATGCGCGCGGTCAGCTCCGTCATCGAGAAGGGCTTGGTCATGTAGTCGTCGGCGCCGGTGTCCAGGCCGCGCACGCGGTCCGTCTCTTCGCCGCGCGCGGTCAGCATTATGATCGGCAGGTTGCGCGTCTCGGCCCGGCCGCGAATGCGGCGGCAGACCTCAATGCCCGACAGCTTGGGCAGCATCCAATCCAGCAGGATCAGGTCGGGGGTGCGCTCCTCGACCTGCAGCATCCCCTCCTCGCCGTCCGAGGCGACGGCCACGTCATAGCCTTCCTTCTCCAGATTATACTGAAGCAGGGTAGCCAGGGCGTCCTCGTCTTCCATCACCAGGATATAGGGTTGCACGTCAGCCTCTCCGGTTCGTCGAAGTCGTCAGCGATGTAGGGGGATCAGTCGTCCGCCGCGTCGGGAGACGCAGACAGATGCGGGGTCGGCGTCGGTTCTTCGCCGGGACCGGGCACGGCCTTGGGCCGTTCGCCCAGCATTTCCTCGCCGGTGATCTCATAGTGGACCGTCTCGGCGATATTGGTCGCGTGGTCGCCGATCCGCTCCAGGTTCTTGGCCATGAACAGCAGGTGGGTGCAGGCCGTGATCGTGCGCGGGTCGCCCATCATGTAGGTGAGCAGTTCGCGGAACAGGGCGTTGTAGTGCTCGTCCACCTCGTCGTCGGTCTGCCAGACCGACAGGGCGCGCTCGATCTCCGAGGCCGTATAGGCGTCCAGCACGTCGCGCAGGCGGTTCGACACCAGCCGCCCCATGCGCTCGATGGAGCGGGTCAGCGGCTGCATCGGCTCGGCCTCGGCCAGGATCAGCGCCCGCTTGGCGATGTTCTTGGCCAGATCGCCGGTCCGCTCCAGGTCCGAGGCCAGCTTCATCGCCCCCAGGGTGCGGCGCAGGTCGCTGGCGACCGGCTGACGCAGGGCGATCAGGCGGATCGCCTTCTTCTCGATGTCGCGATGCAGGGCGTCCAGGCGGCTGTCGCGCTCGACCACCGCCCTGGCCAGAGCCACGTCGCGGCGGGCGACGGATTCGATGGCGTCCGCCACCTGGGCCTCGGCCAGGCCGCCCATGCGGACCACCTCGGCCGTTAGCTGGTTCAGTTCGTCGCCGTAAGCCTTGACCGTATGCTGGTTCATCGTGGCGTCCTCAGCCGAAGCGGCCGGTGATGTAGTCGAGCGTGCGCCGCTCGCGCGGGTTGGTGAAGATCTCTTCGGTGTCGCCGGTCTCGACCAGCTTGCCCATGTGGAAGAAGGCCGTGCGCTGCGACACGCGGGCCGCCTGCGCCATCGAGTGGGTGACGATGACGATGCAGTAGCGTTCGCGCAGTTCGTCGATCAGCTCCTCGATCTTGGCCGTGGCGATCGGGTCCAGCGCCGAGCAGGGCTCGTCCATCAGGATGACTTCGGGCTCGACCGCGATGGCGCGGGCGATGACCAGGCGCTGCTGCTGGCCGCCCGACAGGCCGGTGCCCGGCGAGTGCAGACGATCGGCGACCTCGTCCCACAGACCCGCGCGCTTCAGCGCCTTCTGCACGATCTCGTCCATCTCGGCCTTGGACGAGGCCAGACCATGAATCTTGGGCCCGTAGGCGACGTTTTCATAGATGGTCTTGGGGAAGGGGTTCGGCTTCTGGAACACCATGCCGACCTGGGCGCGCAGCAGCACCGGATCGATCTTGCGGTCATTGATATCGCCGCCGTCCATCTCGATGCGGCCGGTCACGCGGGCGCCAGGGATGGTGTCGTTCATGCGGTTCATCGTCCGCAGGAAGGTCGACTTGCCGCAACCCGACGGCCCGATAAGCGCCGTCACCGTCTTGTCCGGGATGTCCAGCGAGACGTCGAACAGAGCCTGCTTGTCGCCGTAGAAGACGCTGACGTCGCGCGCGGCGATCTTGATGGGCCCCAGCGGCGCCGAGGCGTGGGCGCCGACCGTCGGCGCGGTCGTCAGGGTGGCGGGCTCGGAGGCGCCGCCGTTCGAGGCGCCTTCGGGAGCGCGGATGATGGGGGACTTCATAGGATTTACCACCGGCGTTCGAAGCGACGGCGCAGCAGGACTGCGGCGGCGTTCATGACGATCATGAAGGCGAGAAGGACAAGGATGGCGGCCGCCGTCCGCTCGTGGAAGGCGCGCTCGGAGGCGTTCTCCCAGATGTAGATCAGCGACGGCAGAGCGCCGACGGGCTCGTCGATGGCGTGCGGCACGCCCGGCACGAAGCTGATCATGCCGATCAACAACAGCGGCGCCGTCTCGCCCAGCGCGTGGGCCATGGAGATGATCGCGCCGGTCATCACGCCGGGCATGGCCAGCGGCAGGACGTGGCCGAACACCGTCTGGGTGCGGCTGGCGCCCATGGCCAGGGCCGCTTCGCGGATCGACGGCGGCACCGCCTTCAGCGACGAACGGGTGGCGATGATGATGGTCGGCAGAGCCATCAGCGCCAGCACCAGACCCCCGACCAGCGGACTGGCCCTCGGCAGGTGCAGGAAGTTGATGAACAGCGCCAGACCCAGCAGGCCGTAGACGATGGACGGCACGGCGGCCAGATTGTTGATGTTGACCTCGATGATCGCCGTGATGCGGTTGCGCGGCGAATATTCCTCCAGCCAGACGGCGGCGCCGACGCCGACCGGAATGGCGATCAGGGCCGTCACCATCAGCATCAGGGCCGAACCGACCACGGCGCCCAGCAGGCCCGCCAGTTCCGGCTGGGTGGAGTCGCCCTTGGTGAACAGGGCCGCGTTGAAGTGTGCGCGGATGGCGCCCGAGGCCTTCATCTTGTCCAGCCAGTCCATCTGCGCATCGGAGACGCGGCGCTGGTCCTCGGGCTGATCGCGGGTGATCTTGCCCTTCAGATACATCTCGGCGTCGTCGGACAGCGGGGCGGCGACCGGCACGGTCTGGCCCAGCAGGCTGGGCTGGCGCGCGATCATCTTGGCGGCCTGGAACTTCAGTTCTGAGGACAGCAGGGCCTTCATGGCCGAGGCTCTGGTCCCCTGATCGTCGTCCTGAACGCCCAGGCGGCGGATCTGCTGCTCGGCGACGATCTGCTCGGAATTGGCCTTGAGGATAGGAACGGTCGATGCGCGCCGGATCCATATAGACCGGCAGGGTCACGGTGTGGGCGTAGAAGGCGGTGTAGCCCTGGGTGACGATGCTGCCGAGCAGGATCACCAGGAAGGCCAGGGCCACGCCGATGGCCGCACGGCCGTACCAGCGGAAGCGCGTCTCGCGCGCATAGCGGGCGCGCAGGCGGGCCTTCAGGCGCTGGGTGCGCGGGCTGACGCCGGTCATGGGGGAAGCCGCGTCAGTCATACTGTTCCCGGTAGGCTTGCACGATACGCATGGCGACGATGTTCAGCAGCAGGGTGACGACGAACAGCGTCAGGCCCAGACCGAAGGCGGCCAGCGTCTTGGGACTGTTGAACTCCTGGTCGCCGGTCAGCAGGGTGACGATCTGGACGGTGACGGTGGTGACCGTCTCCAGCGGGTTCAAGGTCAGATTGGCGGCCAGGCCAGCGGCCATGGTCACGATCATGGTCTCGCCGATGGCGCGCGACACGGCCAGCAGCAGGGCCCCGGCGATGCCCGGCAGGGCGGCAGGTAGCAGCACCTTCTTGACCGTCTCGGACTTGGTGGCGCCCATGGCGTAGGACCCGTCGCGCAGGGACTGCGGCACGGCGTTCAGGATGTCGTCGGACAGGGAGCTGACGAAGGGGATCAGCATGATCCCCATGACCGCCCCCGCCACCAGAGCCATCTGGTTCTGCACCAGCGACAGGTAGACGCCGAGGCCGTTCAACGGCCCGCCGATCAGCAGGTCGCCAATCCCGTTGAAGAAAACGCGCAGAGCCGGTCCCACGGTCAGGGCGGCGAAGAAGCCGTAGACCACGGTCGGCACGCCCGCCAGAACCTCAAGCGCAGGCTTGACCAGGGCGCGGGTCTTACGCCCCGAATACTCCGACAGATAGACGGCCGAGAACAGGCCGATCGGCGCCGCCACCGCCATCGCGATCAGCATGATCAGGAAGGTGCCTGCGAACAGGGGCACGGCCCCGAAGGCGCCCGACGATCCGACCTGATCGGCGCGAATGGCGATCTGCGGGCTCCACTTGGTCCCGAACAGGAACTCGGTGATCGGCACCATGCTGAAGAAACGCAGCGAATCGATCACCAGCGAGAAGATGATGCCCAGCGTCGTCAGCACCGCCACCGCCGAACAGGCGAACAGGACGCCGGTGATCCAGCCCTCGACCTTGTTGCGCGCGCGCAGGTCCGGGCGGATGCGGGTGAAGACGAACAGGCCGCCCAACACGGCGGCGATCAGGGCGGCGACGCCCCCGCCCCAGCTCAGGGTCGAGGCGATGCGGTGGGCGCGACGGCCCTCGGCCGGCAGCTCCTCGGCGTAGGGCGCGGGCCAGATCTGGCGCGCCTCCTGCCCCGCCCCGACCAGGCGGGCGTCGGCGAAGAAGGCCTCGCGGCGGAAGGGCTCAAGCTGAGCGACGCTGTCCGGCGCGCCCGCCCGCATCATCTGCTGCTCGATCGAGGTCGAGAAGACCGAGGCGGCGATCAGCATGGCCAGCGCCGGCGCCCCGACCCAGATCAGGGCGTAAAGTCCGTGTTGGCCCGGCCGCGAATGCGACTTCGCGCCTCGGCTCCGACGCACGGCCAGCGCCCGCCCGGCCACATAGGCCATGACGACGAAGGCGATCAGCAGCAGCAGGAAAATCCAGATCATCCGGTCCGATCAGCGCAGGAATCGACAAACGCGCCGGGCGCGGTGCGTTTCGGCCGGGAAACTGCCTGCGATACGTCAGCGGATTAAGACGGCTGGATGACAGTTATGTTACGGCGCAGGTCTGTCATGTCGCAGTCCTGTAACGGTGAATCCGCAAACGCCCGGATTTCCTTCGCTTCCGTCAGCTTTCAGAGGTCGGAGCCAGCGGGAAACAGGCGGCAAAGATAGCCCCTGTCCGGGCGCGCTGTCCACAGACAGGCCGCCTCGGTGACGAATGATGATGTGCCGGACAATGGCCAGGCCCAGGCCCGTGCCCTGACGATCGCCGCTCTTCTGTCCCTCGACACGATAGAAGCGCTCGGTCAGGCGCGGCAGATGCTCGCGCGCCATCCCTGGCCCGTGATCGCGTACGGTGACCACGGCGTAGCGCTGCCCGGCCTCGCGGTCCGGCGTGGCCAGCGACAGGCGGTTGCCCTCGGCCATCCGGCTCGACATGGCCTCGTCCAGCGTGCGGTCGATCTCGATGCCGACCTCTATGGTTCCGCCAGCGCTGGAGTACTTAAGGGCGTTGTCGATCAGGTTCTGCACCACCTGGGCGATCTCGTCCCGGTCGCCGGTCACGGCGGAGCCGCCGTGCGGCAGTTCCGCCTTGATCGTCACTTGGCGCTCGCGCGAGATGACGCTGACCGCATCGACCACGTCAGCCGTCGCCCGCGCCAGATTGACCCGGCCCAGCGGCGCGATGTGTTCGTTCAGTTCGATCCGGCTCAGAGACAGCAGGTCGGCCACCAAACGCCGCATCCGGTCGGCCTGCACCGCCATGATGTCGAGGAATTTGTCGCGCGCCTTGGGGTCGTCCTTGGCGTGGCCCTTCAGCGTCTCGATGAAGCCTGACAGCGAGGCCAGGGGCGTGCGCAGCTCGTGGCTGGCGTTGGCCAGAAAGTCGACGCGCATCTTCTCCATGCGCCGCACGTCGGTCTCGTCGCGCAGCGCCAGCAGAGCCAGGGCCCCGCCGCCCCAGTCGTTCGCCTCGCGCGCGGGAAGCGGCCGGATCAGGGCGCGCCAGTGCCGTTCCTGAGCGCCGCCGCCGACATATTCCACCGCCCCCGCCACACCCTCGAACAGGGCTTCATCCACCGCTTCCAGAACGCGCGGTTCGCGGATTACCGAGACCAGCAGCCCCGCGCCGGTCCCGCCCAGCCGAAACAGATCACGCGCCGCAGCATTGGCCAGGGCGATGCGGCGCCCGGCGATATCGTCCGCCTCGCCGCCGCTGATGATGAACAGAGGATCGTCCAGCGCTTCGAACACATCGCCCAGCAAAGCCGCATCCGGCCCCAGGTCCACGGAGCCGCCGTCCAGCTCGGAAATATCCACCGGCGCCGGGGGCGTCCGGTTGACCAGCCAGGTCGCCAGAATCACCGCCGCCGCGCCCGCCGCCAGCCACCCGGCCAATTCCGGCTTCATCACCGCCAGCACCGCCATGACCAGGACCGCCACGCCGCCGCTGGCGCCCGCCGTCCAGAGCCGGGACGTCGCCGTAGGGGCTACGGGGGATGGCGGATGCTCATAAGGCATGGTGATCGACGTTATCTCATTCTTCAGCAGACCGACGTTAGGCTGCTGGACTTGGGGCGCCGAGTCGCACGACGTCAAACGACACTAACGGCGTTTCTTCACGGATTTACGGCGGATTTTTCAACAGTTTTCGGAGCAAGCGGAACACAGGCCATGAGGACCGTCATCAGTTGCCTCGTCAATGATCACGACTGGCGCCTGCTCCCGGTCGCCATACTGGTCTGCCTGTTCAGTCTGGCGACCGCCTTCGTGCTGGCCGACCGGGCGCGTCGCGTGGCGCGGCGCTCGCGCCTGCCCTACATGGCGGCGGCTCCGCTGGTAGGCGGGCTGGGAGTGTGGAGCACCCATTTCATCGCCATGCAGGCCTATGACGCCGGCGTGCCGGTGCGCTATGACCCGGCCGAAACCCTGTTGTCGCTGGCCGTCATCGTCCTGGCTCTGGGCGCCAGCATCAGCCTCGGTTTCGCAGCCCTGGGTCCCCGCCACCGTTCAATAGTCAACTTGGGACGCAGAGCGCCGGGCGGCCTCCTTCCAGCGGTGACCGCAGGTTTCGGCGTCGCGGCCATGCATTTCGTGGGCATGGACGCCGTGCGCCTGTCCGGCGCCGTCATTGTCTGGAACCTGCCTCTGGCGATAGCGGCCGTCGCCGGCGGGGTCGCCATTTTCGCCTCCATCGCCTTCCTGCGCTCATGGCGCGACTGGCGGGCGCTGGCGGGCGGAACCGGCATTGCGGCGCTGGGCGTCTGCTGGCTGCATTTCGTCGGCATAAGCGCAGCCGCCGTCACCCCGGCGCCCGGCGTGCTGCTGCCCGAAGCCGCCGCCTCGGCCCGGCTCATCGGCCTGTGGACGATGATCGGCGTCGGCCTGACGGTGCTGATCGCCGCCTTCCTGACCGGCATGATGTGGTGGTCGCGCCGCAGCGTCCTGGGGCAGGTGCTGGAGGCGATTCACGCCATGCCCGACGGCCTGGGCGTCTATGACGCCGACGACCGGCTGCAAATCTGGAACCAGCGGTATCTGGATATCAGCCCGCATCTAACCAGCGCCTTGAAAGTCGGCGTCTCGTTTGAAGAACTTCTCGACATCGGCCTGAAGGCGGGCGTCTATCCCGAGGCTGTCGGCCGCGAACGCGATTGGGCCGCAGAACGACTGGCCCAACGCCGCAATCCACAGGGCCCGCGCGAGCTCCAGGTCGGCGATCGCTGGCTGCGCGTCCAGGACCGTCGCACCACCGGCGGCGGCCTGGTCACCGTCTGTTCGGACATCACCGACATGATCCGCAGCGCCGAAGCCCTGGCCGAGGCGCGCGACGCCGCCGAGACCGCCAACCGCGCCAAGAGCCGCTTCCTGGCCAATATGAGCCACGAGATCCGCACGCCCCTGAACGGCGTCATCGGCGTGGCTCAGGCGCTGGCGCGAACGGAACTGAGCGCCGCCCAGCATGAGATGCTGGACCTGATCCAGTCGTCCAGCCGCACCCTGCAGACCCTGCTCAGCGACATTCTGGACCTCGCCCGGATCGAGTCCGGACGGCTGGACCTGAAGGAGGAAGCCTTTGATCTGGCCCGCGTCGTCGAAGAAGCCGCCCTGCTCTACGCCGCCGCCGCGCGCGACAAGGGCCTGCAGTTCATCGTCGAGGTGGCGCCCGAAGCCTGCGCCTGGGTCATGGGAGACCCCGTTCGACTGAAACAGGTGCTGACCAATCTGGTCTCCAATGCGGTCAAATTCACAACCTCCGGCTTCGTCAGCCTGACCGTCGACGCCGCCCCGGCGCAGGGGCCTCAGACCCTGCGCTTCGTCGTGCAGGACACCGGCATCGGCTTTGACGCCCCTACTCGCGATCGCCTGTTCAACCGCTTTGAACAGGCCGACGGCGACATCACCCGCCACTACGGCGGTTCAGGCCTGGGGCTGGCGATTTCGCGCGATCTGGCGGCCATGATGGGCGGCGACCTGGACTGCGAGAGCGAACCGGGCGCGGGCGCCGCCTTCATCCTGACCCTGCCGTGGCGCGAGGTTTCCGCGCCCGATACCGCCGCGCCCGCCTCCCTGCCGCAGGCCTGCGAGCCGCACGCTTGCGACCCGGCCCCGCGCCGCCTGCGCATCCTCGCCGCCGATGATCACCCCACGAACCGCAGGGTGGTCGAACTGATCCTCGACCCGTCCCTAGTCGACCTGGTCTCCGTCGAGAACGGCGCCGAAGCGGTCGAGACCTATAGGGCCCAGACCTTCGATCTGGTGCTGATGGACATGCAGATGCCCGTCATGGACGGCGTGACCGCCGTGCGTGAAATCAGGCTGCATGAGGCGATCCTTGGCCTTACGCCCACGCCCATCGTCATGCTGACCGCCAACGCCTTGCCGGAACATCTGGAGCAGGCTCTGGTCGCCGGCGCCGACCGGCATATGGCCAAGCCGTTCAGCGTCGAGACGCTGCTTTCCACGGTCGCCGAGCTGACCGCGCAAACGCCTCAGGCCGCGGAAGCCGCGGCCTGAGATCGCCTACATTCAATAGCGACAGCGGCTATTCGTAGCCGTGCGCCGCTTCATTGATGACCTGGCTGGGCATGGACGAGAAGTCCACGCTCAGCGGCCGGGCGGCCTTGGACTGGAACGTCCTGATGACGTGCTCCAGACGGCGGCGCGCCTCTCGCTCGCCCTCGCCTGATCCGTCGAGCCCCAGCGGAGCCAGACAGAAGTCGATGATGGCCTGTGGTCTGCTCAGCGGTTCCATAGGGTTTCCTTTCCTGTGAAGTCTGGAACTCAGGCGGCGTGGAACTGGGCGGTTTCGGTCGAGTCCTTCAGGGCCGTGGTCGAGGACTGGCCGGAAGAGATGACCGTGGCGACATCGTCGAAATAGCCGGTGCCGACCTCGCGCTGGTGGCGCGTGGCGGTGTAGCCGGTCGCCTCATTGGCGAACTCGCGCTGTTGCAGCTCCGAATAGGCCGCCATGCCGCGATCGCGATAGCCCGAGGCCAGCTCGAACATCCCGTTGTTCAGGCTATGGAAGCCCGCCAGGGTGACGAACTGGAACTTGTATCCCATGGCCCCCAGTTCGCGCTGGAACTTGGCGATGGTGTCCTTGTCCAGCTTGGCCTCCCAATTAAACGAGGGCGAGCAGTTGTAGGCCATCAGCTTGCCGGGATGCTCCTTCTGGATCGCCTCGGCGAACGTCTTGGCGTCGTCCAGATCGGGGTGCGAGGTCTCCCACCACAGCAGGTCGGCGTATTTCGCATACGACAGGCCGCGCGCGATGCAGTGGTCCAGGCCTGTGCCCGGCTTCAGGCGATAGAAGCCCTCCGGCGTGCGGTTCTCGCGGTCGATGAAGGGGTGGTCCCGCTCGTCGATGTCCGAGGTGATCAGCTGGGCCGATTCCGCATCCGTGCGCGCCACCGTCAGGGTCGGGGCGCCGCAGACGTCGGCGGCCAGGCGCGCGGCGATCAGGTTGCGTTCGTGCGCCTGGGTCGGGATCAGCACCTTGCCGCCCAGGTGGCCGCACTTCTTTTCGGACGCCAGCTGGTCTTCGAAGTGGACGCCCGCCGCGCCCGCCTCGATGAAGGCCTTCATGATCTCGAAGCTGTTCAGCGGCCCGCCGAAGCCGGCCTCGGCATCGGCGACGATGGGGGCGAACCAGTCGCGCTTGGCGCCGCCCTCGGCGTGCTCGATCTGGTCGGCGCGTTGCAGGGTGCGGTTGATGCGGCGGCACAGGTCCGGCGCGGCGTTGGCCGGATACAGCGACTGGTCCGGATACATGGCCCCGGCCGTATTGGCGTCGGCCGCGACCTGCCAGCCCGACAGATAGATGGCCTTCAGACCCGCCCGGACCATCTGCATCGCCTGGTTGCCGGTCACGGCGCCCAGGGCGTTGATGTAGGGCTCGCTGTGCAGCAGCTCCCACAAACGGTTGGCGCCGCGTTCGGCCAGCGTATGGGTGACCGGCACCGAGCCGCGCAGACGCAGAACGTCCTCCGGCGAGTAAGGGCGCTCAATGCCGTCGAAACGGCCGGCGGGCGAAGGAACCAGATCGGCGAAGGTCGTCATGTTCGTCTCGGTCTCGATAAGGCGCGGCCGCAGCCGCCGTCCCGAAGACCTGAACACGCACCCGTCACGAATGACACAGCATTAGGAGCGTTATTAAAGTCAAACGGTCACATAATGACACTTGCTAGTAAGTCATTATGTGACATGATCGCGCCATGAACGCCGCCGCTGATCGCAAGCTGTTCCTCGGCGGCCGCCTCAAGCGGCTGCGGCGCGACCTTGGCCTGTCGCAGACAGCGATGGCGGCGGACCTGGGCGTCTCGCCCTCCTATCTGAACCATATCGAGCGCAACCAGCGCCCCGTCTCGGCCCAGCTGCTGCTGCGTCTGGCCGAAACCTACGACGTCGACCTGCGCAACCTCGGCCAGTCGGGCGGCCCGGCGTCTGAGGCGGAACTGTCCGAAGTCTTCGCCGATCCCCTGTTTCAGGGGCTGGCCGTGCCGCGTCACGAGATCATGCAACTGGCCGAGGATCAGCCCGCCGCTGCCGACGCCATCCTGCGCCTCTATCGCGCCTTCTCCGACCGCCGCGTGCGCGACCGGGCCGAGATCGAGGCGGGCGGCGGAGCAGCTCCGACGGACAGCCCGTCCGAATGGGTGCGCGAATACGTCCAGGCCCGCCACAACCACTTTCCCGAGGCTCGACGCCCTGGGCGAAGCCTTGCACGAGGCCCTGCGCGCCGAGGCCCCCGGCCCCGACGATGGCTTTGAAGCTCTGGCCCGCGCGCGCCTGTTCGCGCGCCACAGCCTGACGGTCCGCACCCTGCCCGCCGAGGTCATGGTCGAGTGGACCCGTCGCTTCGACCCGCACCGGGGGCGGCTGCTGCTGTCCGACGCGCTGGGCCCGTCGTCGCGCGCCTTCGCCGTCGCCAACCAGTTGGCCCTGATGGAGCATGGGCCTGAACTTCAGGCCCTGACCGAGGCGGCGAACGCCCCTGACGCCCCGACGCGCAACCTGCTGAAAACCTCGCTGACCAACACCCTGGCCGCCGCCGTGCTGATGCCCTACGGCGCCTTCCAGCGCGCGGCCGAGGAAACCGGCTATGACCTGTCCCGGCTGCAGGCTCGCTTCGGCGTCGGTTTCGAGCAGGCGGCGCACCGGCTGACCACCCTGTCGCGGCCGACGGCGCGGGGCGTGCCCTTCTTCCTGATGCGGGTCGATCAGGCGGGGAACGTGTCCAAGCGATACGCCTCGGGCGCCTTTCCCTTCTCGCGCTTCGGCGGCGCCTGCCCGCGCTGGCGGCTGCACTCGGCCTTCCGAACGCCGGGCCGCATCGTCACCCAGATCATCGAGACGCCGGACGGCGGTCGCTGGTTCACCCTGGCCCGCACCGTCGACCGTCAGGGCCAGGACGCCTTCACCGAGGGCCACGACCTGGCCATCGGCCTGGGCTGCGAACTGAAACACGCCCACCGCCTGATCTATGCGCGCGGTCTGGACCTTCAGAAGCCGGAGGTCACGCCCATCGGCCCCGCCTGCCGCCTGTGCGAACGCCACCCCTGCGCCGAACGCGCCGCCCCGCCGGTCGGGCGAGCGCTGACGGTCGACGACTGGTCGAAGTCGGTGAGCCCGTATCCGTTCGCATAATTTTCCTTCTCCCCTTGTGGGAGAAGGTGGTCCGCAAGGACCGGATGAGGTGTCGATGCGGCGGCCGGCCGTTTCTACGAGACGAGCATCAACGGCCAGTGCAGGCGCAAACACCCCTCATCCGTCGGCCTGCGGCCGCCACCTTCTCCCACGAGGGGAGAAGGATTAGTGCGCGAGCATCAGCGCCACTGGCGCTTCGGTCAGCAGGGTCTGCGTCACCCCGCCGAAGATCCATTGCCGCATCCGCGCATGGCCCCAGGCCCCGGCCACGATCAGCCCGGCGCCCATTTCCTCGGCGCAGTCGATCAGGCGCCGCCCGCCAGAGCGGTCGTCGTGGGCGCGGGCGTCGGGCTCGGCGGCGACGCCATGCCCGGCCAGCCACCGGACAACGTCCTGCGTCCTGATCCGCGCCCCGTCGATATCTTCGGGGTCGCACAGTTCGACCACCCGCACGCTGTCGGCGCGCTTCAGCAGCGGCAGGGCCGCCTGCGCCGCCAGTCGGCTCTCGCGCGTGTCGATCCAGGCCAGCAGCGCCGGAGCATCCACTATCGATCGGATCGGACTGGGCGGCAGCACCACGACCGGCCGGCCGGCTCGCATGGCCAGATCCGCCGGATGCGGCGCACGCCACGCGCTGACCCCGCCCGCATCGCGCCCGACCAGAGCCGCATCCGCCGCCCGCAGGTGGCGCAGGGTCAGAGCCGTGGGATCGCCCACATCGCCCCGCCATTCGCCTTCGATCCCCGCCGCCTCGACGGCGGCGCGGAAACGCTGCTCGGCCGATTTCAGCGTGGTTTCGTTGCGCGCCTGCTGGGCCGCCATCACCTCGCCCAGCAATATGCCCGCGCCATAGGCGTCGGCCACCGGCGTCTCCGGTGCGCAAGCGGACACCCCGATCAGTCGGGCCCCGTGCGCGCCGGCGAGGGCGCAGGCCTCGATCAGGCGAGCAGGGTTATCGGCTTCGTCATCGACGTAAACGATCAGACTGGCCCAGGGCATGGCGGCCTCCTGTTTCAGGACACGCCCCATCAACGCACAAACCGCCCTTCCGCGCCTTGAGCCTGATCAATTCGTCCCCTCAGGTCTTCAGAACGATCCGCCCGCCTTCAACCCGATGCGGCACGCCCGCGCGGCGGAACAGATCGGCGATCTCGGCCGCCGGATCGGCTGCCCCCTGATCCAGCATGCGCCCGATGTCGGCCGCCAGCGTCGGATCGCCCGACGCGCGCGTCAGGGCGTTCAGCCATTCGTCGCGGGACAGCACTCCATCCCTGCGGTTGGCGTCCAGCAGGGGGCGCAGGAAGCCGAACCAGTCGCCGCCGTCGCGCCGTTTCTGCGCCCCCTCGGCCGTCATGGCGAAGACGGCGCCGCAGGCGTAATAGGCGCGGTGCTCGCCCCGCTCCGCCGCTCCGGCGACGCCGCGCCCCTGGCTCAGGGTCACGCAGTCGTCGACCTCTTCCTGCAACGCCTTGCGGTCGTCATAGGCCGGGTCCAGCGCCTTCAGCGCCCGCACAGCCATCAGGTCGGCCCCGCCCTCGGTGATCCACGCGTCGCGGGCGAATTCATAGCGCACCGCCTGGCCCAGCCAGAAGTGGGCGCTCTCATGGGCGATGAACCAACGGGACACCGTCTCCATCTCCGCCGTCGGACGGGTCACGCCCGTCCCCTCGAACGACATGACGATCAGGCCGGGCAGGACGCTGCCGCCCATGCTGGTCATCCGCTCGGTCGGGCCGTTCCACGACACCATGACGACCGGCTTGTCGCCGCCCGCGCCAGGGCGCCCCAGCCGCTGCATGTAGAACTGGCCCACGCGCGGGGCGAAGTCGCGGATCTTCTCGCCGATCCACGGCGGTAGGTTCGGGTCCATGACCGTGGTCAGCCCTTCGCCCGGGGTCACCCGCGCCTGACCCAGCAGAACATAAGACCGCTCGCCCGTCGTCGTCAGTTCGGCGTGACGCTCGCCGTTGAACAGCACCGGGCCGTCCAGGTCGCGCCAGGTCACGCGTGAGGGTCCGCCATCCAGATTGACCCCGTTCAGATCGGCCGGAACCGCCGCCGCCGCCTCGGGCGAGCCCAGGGCGAAGACGTCCATCTGCCGCGTCGGCAAGGCCACCGCCCCGTCCGAGAAGACCAGAGTCTTGTATTCCGCCTCCAGCTCGACCGCCTGAGGCGTGACGCTGAAACGGACATGGCGCGGCACGGGACCGCCGTTTGCGCTGCGGATGATGTCGTAGTGGCCGCGCCGCTCCATCACCACGCCGGGCGTCTCGACCGTCCACTGGCGCGGCCGCCACGGCTCGCGAACCTCGTCGATCAGGGCCGAGTCCATGAACGCCCAGACCACGGCGTCGCGGTTGAAGTGGTAGTCGACCGTCAGCCGCCCGTCGGCCCGCGTCACCGTCACCTGCGGCGCCGCCTCGACGTTCCATGGGCCGGGCGCGGGCGCGGCGGCGCAGGCGGTCAGCAGGAGGGCGGCTGCGGCAGCCCCCGTGGCCAGGATTTTCAGACGCACGCACGGCTCCCGTTCTGCATGTTCACTCTCCCGACCCTCTCGCCCTCACTCTTCGTCATCCTCGGCTTGACCCGAGTGTGACGGGTGAAAGCTAGAGGCCAAGCCTTAAGCCCGTCACCTTACGCTTTGCTCAGCTTTACGCCCGTTCGAGGGCGCGGCCCGCCGCCGCCAGCGCTTCGCCCATCACCGCCTTCAGCCGATCCGGCCCCACGATCGTCGCCTGCTCGCCCCAGGTGAACAGGTGCCAGGCCAGTTCGCGCATCCCCGAGGCGCGGAACCGCACCACGACCGATCCGTCGGCCTGATCCTCGATGGTCTGGGTCGGGTGCCAGCGCCAGCCGCGCGCCTCGGCGGCGCCCTCGGGCGAGATGCGCAGGGCCACCTCCTCAATCTCGTCCTGATAGATGCCGAAGGACTGGCTGGCGAAGGCGCCCAGGTCGAAGTCCGCGGGCGGCCGCGCCGTGCCCTCGCCCGCCTCGACCGCGCTCATCCGGTCCAGGCGGAAGGTCTGGATGCGCCCGCTTTCGCGGTCCGCCGCCACCAGATAGTTGGCCCGCCCGAACATAAGGCCGCACGGCGTCATGGTCCGGGTGCGCGCCTCAGCGCCGGGCCGGGCGTAGATGAAGTTCAGCGGCCGCTCGGCCAGCACCGCGCCGCGATCTCGGCCAGCACCGTCTCGTCGGCGCTGGGGCGCGGCCCGGCCTGGACGGCGATGGTCTCGGCCCGGACCAGAGCCTCCAGATCCGGCGCCATGCGGTTCAATGTGGTCGAGCGCATCGCCGCCTTCACCTTGCGCTCCAAGCTTTCCAGCGCCGCCGCCCGCGCCGGTTCGCCCGCGGCGCGCAGGGCGGCCGCCGCCTTGGTCAGCTCCAGCATCTCGGTCGCCGTTGGCGCCTGTTCGAAAGCCGAAAGCCCGCCGCGGATGCGCCAGCGCTTGGTCGGCGGATCCGACACCTCCTCGACCTGGGGAAACAGCATCAGCACGGCGTCGCGCATCCGCTCGGCCGTGCGGCGCCCGACGTTCAGCTGGGCCGCCATTTCATTCAGCGTCAGCCCCTCCGCGCTGGCCGCCATGCCCCGCGCCAGGTCGATGACCATGGCCGCCTTGTCGTGCCGCAAAAACTTCTCCACAGCGATACGTCCGAAACTGGCGCAATGCTGTCGCATCCTCTCATCATCAGCAAGAGGCATTCGCTTCAGGAGATCACGACATGGCCTTCGCCCGCACCCCGACCGTTCAAAAGCCCGCCAAGAAGACCTTCGCCGACCGCTACATGATCGTGCCGTGCGAAACGGAGAGCGATCTCGCCGTCATCTGGGACCGTCAGGAGGAACAGGTCGTCGACGTGATCAGCGCCTCGACGAGCCGCTACACCAACGAAGACGCCTTGTGGGACGAGTTCCACACTCCGCCCTTCAACGCCCGCTCAGACTGGCGCATGGCGGCCTGAGCGCCAGCTGCGATCAGGACGCCGGCGATGGCGTGAAGCTGGCGTTGCGCGCCGCGACCCGAGCGCGGATTTCGGCCCGCATCCGCTCCAGTTCGGCCGCATCGATCAGGCGGCCGCGCAGCACCACGGCCTCGGCGCCCCGGGTGGCGCTGACGTCCTTCAGGGGATCAGCCTCCAGCACCAGCAGGTCGGCCGACTTGCCCGCCGCCACCGCGCCGTAGCGTTCGCCCTGATTCAGGAAGCGCGGCCCGTCCACGACCGAACCCATCAGGGCCTCGCGCGGGGTCAGACCAAGCTTCACATACAGCTCCAGCTCATCGTGCAGCGAGAAGCCCGGATAGTTGAACGAGTTGAGGAAGCCCGCGTCCGTCCCGGTCAGGATGGTCACGCCCGCGTCGCGCAGCATGGGCAGGGTGCGTGCGGTCACGTCCTTAACGAAGTGGCGATCCTCGACCTGCTGCGGCGTGGCCTGGGCGGCGCGCTGGATGCGCCAGTCATAGGTCGCCCGGATGCCCGGCCCGACATAGGCCAGACCCTCGTCGTGCGAGTGGTCGTCCAGATCCAGATTGGCCAGGGTGGTCGAGCCGTAGAGGGTCGGCGACACCGCCGTGCCCAGCTCCCTCAGCCGCGCATAGACCCGCTTCGCCGTCTCCACGTCGAAGGTGTCGGCGTAGCGCCGCATGGTCTGGGCATAGGTGTATTTGCCCGCCAGATAATCGGCCGCGATGGCCGCCTCATCGCGCGAGCCCGCCTTCATGGCGTAGTCGAGGTGCTCGATCGACGACAGGCCTGCCTCGGCGGCCTCCAGCACGGTGATGCTGGCGGGAATGTGGGCCGAGGTCTTCATGCCCCGCTTCTTCGCCTCGCGCACGGCGTAGAGGAAAAGCTCGGGCGTCAGGGTGTTGTCGGTGATCTTGACGAAGTCGACGCGCAGGGCCTGCAGCCGGTCCAGGGCCGCGTCCACGTCCGCCTCGCTGCCGGTCTCGATCACGCCCTTCCAGACGGGGGCGACGCCCTCGATCTTGGGCCCAGAAGTGAAGATCCGCGGGGCGTCGGCCGTCGGCGGCGCGTCGCGCCAGTCCAGCACCTGCTGCGCCAGATCGCCCGCCGCGTCGCGCACCGCGACCACGCCGTTGACGACGAACAGCGGCATCAGCTCGGCGTTCTCCTCGATCAGCGCCTCGCCGCCGCCGAAGTGGACGTGCATGTCCCACAGCCCCGGCATGACATAGCGGTCGCCCAGATCCTGCGTCCGCGCGGCCTGATAACGGCCCGCCTCGCCCTCAGGGCCCACAGCCACGATGTCGCCGCCGCGCACGGCCACCAGCTGATCCCGCGTGGTCGTCCCCTTCTCGACGTCCACCACCGTGGCCGAAGTCAGCAGCAGGTCGACCGGCTGTACCGGCGTTTGGGCGGCGGCCAGCGGCGCCAGGGCGCAGGCGGACAGCAGGGCGGAGGCGGCGATCAGAAAGGTGCGCATGAATCCGCTATAGGCCCTTCGCTCGCTCGGGCAAGCCAATCAGGGATAGCGGCGTTTCATCTCTTCGAAAGACCATTCGCACAGCGTCCGCAGCGCCGCCATGTCCACCTGATCCAGCCGCTTGATATACAGGCAAGAGACGCTGGTCGTGTGCGGCCCCAGACGGCCCAGAAGCGCCGCCTGGGTCTGAAAGCCGGGCATGATGTAGAGCGTCAGCGCCGCCTTGCGCGGAGAAAAGCCGATGCGCGGCCAATCCGCCGGCTTGTTCGTGCTGTTGACGTAGGTGTAGCGGCCGAAACCGACGATGGACGGCCCCCACATCACCGGCGCATCCCCGGTGACCGCCTGCATCAGGGCGCAGACCGTGCGGGCCTCCTCCCGTCGCCGGGCGGGTTCGACCGACGCCAGGAAATCCTCGACCGAGGCGTCGGTCGGCTTGGTCTTAGGTTCGCTCATTCCCGGCCTCCGCTTCAGGACAGGCAGTCACCCTGCACCGGTCCGATCCGCCCCGCCAGACACCATCCGCCGATCGCCCGCGTCCGAATCCAGCCGCCTTCAGGAACCGTGAGCCAGCGGCCCGATCCGGCCGCCAGAGTTTCCAACCGCACGCCCGCCTCCGTCGCCAGCTCGACCTCCAGCGCCGCCCCCATATAGACGGTCCAAAGCTCCTCGACTTCCACCGCGCGCCAGTCGTGCGAAGCCTCCGGCGTCAGCAGGCGATAGGCGCTGACCACGGTGCAAGGCTCCGCGCCGCCCGCAGCCGCCATCGCGCGCTCCCAGACGCCGTCGTCCAAGGCTTGCAGGCCCAGATTGCCGATGACTTCCTCGACCGTGAAATCCACGCCTCGTCGCCCGCCCCCAATGTTCGCCAGCAGCGCTAGATGGCGCCGTTCGCCCCCTCGCCAATGCCGTGCGCGCCAGACATATTTCAGCCGCAGAACGTCGTTTTCATGATCCACCACTCGGGGGAGTTTGAAATGTTGACGGCTCTGATGTCCCTGGCGATCGCCCAGGCCGATCCCGGCGCAGCTGCTGACACATGCGTCCATGACCGCGCCGCGCTTCTGGCGCTGTCGCCTGCGGACTTTGATCAGGATCTGGACGGCGGCTGGCGCCCTCTTGGCGAAAAGCCGGAGTGCGCCGAAATCGCCGCCGACCTGCTGGCCGATTATCGGAAGACGCGCTGGGGCGAACTGACCCCAGGCGAACTCCACACCAACTATTGGCACGAGGGACAGCTGCGCGCGGGGCTGGGCCAGACGCAGGCGGCCACACGGCTGATGATGGCCGGGGTGAACCCGGACATGGCCCGCAGCGGCTTTGCTGACTATGCGCTGGGGACCATCGCCTTCCTGCATCAGGACCGCGCCGGCCTGCTCGCCGCCAGAGAGCGGCTGGCCGCCCTGCCCAAACCGCCCGATTTTGACGACGCCGCCCGGCGCTTCAAAGCCCAGTACGGGTTGGAGTTGAAGTGGCCTGCCAATCTCGGGGTGCTGGACGGCTTCATCGCCTGTTTTAGCCGCCCCTATAATGAGGCCTATGGCGCCTGCCCCGCCGACGACGAACCGCCGCCTGCATCATCGCCTGAACAGCCGCGATAGGCGGATTTAGGCGGCGCCGATCGCGATGATGCGGACGCGACCTCAGAGCGCCTTCACGATCCCCTCGACCATCTTCTTGGCGTCGGCGAACAGCATCATGGTGTTGTCGCGGAAGAAGAGCTCGTTCTCGACGCCTGCATAGCCGCTGCCCATCGAGCGCTTTATGAACAGGACCGTGCCCGCCTTCTCCACGTCCAGAACCGGCATGCCGTAGATGGGCGACTGGGGGTCGGTCTTGGCCGCGGGGTTGGTCACGTCGTTGGCGCCGATGACGAAGGCCACGTCGGCCGAGGCGAACTCGCTGTTGATGTCCTCCAGCTCGAACACCTCGTCATAGGGGACGTTTGCCTCGGCCAGAAGGACGTTCATGTGACCCGGCATCCGGCCGGCGACGGGGTGGATGGCGTATTTCACCTCGACGCCCTCTTCCTTGAGGATGTCGGCCATTTCGCGAAGCGCGTGCTGGGCCTGGGCCACGGCCATGCCGTAGCCGGGCACGATGATGACCTTGGACGCGTTCTTCAGGATGAAGGCCGCGTCCTCGGCCGAGCCCTGCTTGACCGGCCGCGTCTCGACTGCGCCCCCGCGACCGTCCCCGCCTCGGCGCCGAATCCGCCCAGGATGACGCTGACGAAACTGCGGTTCATGCCCTTGCACATGATGTAGCTGAGGATCGCGCCCGACGATCCGACGAGGGCGCCGGTGATGATCAGGGCGATGTTCTCCAGCGTGAAGCCCAGGGCCGCCGCTGCCCAGCCGGAATAGGAGTTCAGCATGGACACCACGACCGGCATGTCGGCGCCGCCGATGGGAATGATCAGGGTCGCGCCCAGGATCAGGCTGAGGACGAACACGCCCCAGAAGGCCCAGACCGCCGTCCCGCCCGTCCCGATCAGGATGCCGATCAGGAAGACCAGGGCCAGGGCCAAGCCGATGTTGATCAGGTGCCGCGCGGGCAGCAGGATCGGCGCCCGCTCATCCGCCCGTCCAGCTTGGCGAAGGCGATGACCGAGCCGGTGAAGGTGACGGCTCCGATGGCGACGCCCAGGCTCAGTTCGACGATGGACAGAGTCTTGATCCCGCCGCTGGCGGTGACGATGCCGAAGGCGTCGGGCGCATAGACGGCGCCCACCGCCACCAGACAGGCCGCCAGGCCGACGAGGAGTGGAAGGCCGCGACCAGCTGCGGCATGGCCGTCATCGGCACGCGGTTGGCGATCACCGCCCCCGCCCCGCCGCCGACCACGACCCCGCCCGCTATCAGGGCCAAGGTGAGCGGGTCCAGCGCGCCCGATGTCCCCAGCGTCAGCAGGGTGACGCCGACGGCCAGGGCCATGCCGACCATGCCCAGCGTATTGCCCCGTCGGCTGGTCTCGGGGCTGGATAGGCCCCTGAGAGAGAGGATGAACAGAACCCCCGCCGCCAGATAGGCCAGCGCCGCGATGGATGCGTTCATCCCCCTCCCCTCTTTCAGTCCTGAATCAGAAAACGTTGACGATGGCGGGCGCGCCGCCGTTTGTGCCCGCAGCCTTGGCTTCGCCGTCCTTGACCACCGCCAGGCCGACGGGGCCTTCGCCGCCGGTCTTGGTCACCTTGCAGCGACCGTTGTCGCCGGGCAGGCGACCGGCCATCCGGCCCGAGCCGGTGTGATTGATGCGGTTCATGTGAATCCCCGGATCGTGACCGGGGTGAAGCCGCACTCCAGCGCCCAGCTGGCGCCCTGCGGCGCGACGACCGACCAGTGCAGGCCCGCATAGGGGTTATTGCCCACTTCGCGGTCCGACTGAGCCGAGGCGGCGCCGGCGGCGGCGACAGCGGCGGACAGGACCAAGGCGGAAATCAGGGAAGCTTTCATCACGCGATACTCTTCGTTGGGTTAGCGTTTGACGGATTGAGTGCGCGACAGACGCCACAGCGCCGCCGCAATGAAAAGAGGGCCCAGCAGCATCATCGCCCAGTCGAAGACCGTCATCTCGCGATCCTGAATGATGATGCGCGTCAGCACGGCGGCGAACACCATGACCACGCCGCAGTCCTGGAACCGCAGCCGCCCGATGGGATCCTTGATCCGCACCCAGCTCACGATCCACAGCGCCACGCCCAGACCCGTGACGGCCCAGGAGGCGTAGAAGGCCAACATATAGGGGGACAAACTCACGAGGCCTTGGGCCTTTCCTTCTTCTTGTACATGGCCAGCATCCGGCGCGTGACCATGAAGCCGCCGAAGATGTTGACGCTGGCCAGCGTTACGGCGGCCACGCCCGCGCCCTTGGCGATCCAGCCGTTCGGCCCGCCCGCCTGGGCGCTCATCGCCGCCGCTGCGATCAGGCCGCCGACGATGATGACGCTGGAAATGGCGTTGGTCACGGCCATCAGCGGCGTGTGCAAGGCTGGCGTCACGCTCCAGACGACGTAGTAGCCGACGAAGATCGACAGGACGAAGATCGCTAGACGAAAGACGGTGGGATCGACGTGTTCCATCATCAACTCTTTACATCGGCTCTCGATAAATGAGCTTTGCATTGGTGCAGATAATGTCGCCCAAATGCCATGCAGTAGATGGCTCAAAACAATCAGTTACAGCAACTCGAACTAGGTCACCCGGTTGAGGATGATCACCAATTTGCTCGTCCGACCATGAGACTTGCACCCACCGCCCCGAGATTTGAGCCTGAAATCCCTCCGCAAACATATCCGTCACGCAGACAGGCTCCGGCGTCACTACAAAACCATATCGAAGGTTCGTGCCGTTTGGATGCCTCGACTCGACGTAGCGAAACTCTCCTTCCAGCGGCCCCTTTAGCTCGACACAACTGCCTATCGTTGAGGCTCTGGACCGCTAATGCAAGAAGCAGGGAAATCATCCCCTCACTCCTTCATGCACCACGGCGCCGCCGTGGGTGACGACGGCGGCCTTAAGGATTTCCTCCTCCAGATCGACCGACAGGACGCCGTCCTTAATCATCAACCCCAGGAAGGCGACCAGGTTGCGGGCGTAAAGGGCGCTGGCGTCCGCCGCGATGCGGCCGGGTAGATTGGTCCAGCCCACGATCTTCACGCCGTTGGCCGTGGTCACCACCTCGTTCGGCCTGGAGCCTTCGACGTTGCCGCCCGCCTCGACCGCCAGATCGATGATGACCGAGCCCGGCTTCATCGACGCGACGTGCGCCGCCGTCACCAGCTTGGGCGCCGGGCGGCCGGGGATCAGGGCCGTGGTGATCACCACGTCCTGCTTGACGATGTGGGCGGCGGTCAGATCAGCCTGCTTGGCCTGATATTCGGCGGACATGGCCTTGGCGTAGCCGCCCACCGTCTCGGCCGCCTTGAACTCTTCATCCTCCACGGCGACGAGGCGCCCAGGCTCTCGACCTGCTCCTTGGCGGCGGGGCGCACGTCAGTGGCCGTGACGACCGCGCCCAGACGCCGCGCGGTGGCGATGGCCTGAAGCCCCGCGACGCCCGCGCCCATGACGAAGGTCTTGGCGGCGGCCACCGTCCCGGCAGCCGTCATCATCATGGGGAAGCCCTTGCCATAGGCGTAGGCCGCCTCGATCACCGCCCGGTATCCGGCCAGGTTGGCCTGGGACGACAGCACGTCCATGACCTGGGCGCGGGTGATGCGCGGCACGAACTCCATGGCGAAGGCGGTGGCCTGAGCGCCCCTCAACGCCTCAACCGTCGCCTTGTCGCGCCAGGCGTTCAGCAGGCTGACCACCACTGCGCCGGGTTTCAGGGCGCTGATCTCGGACGCGGTGGGCCCGCGCACCTTCAGCAGCACGTCAGCCCCGGCCAGCGCCGCCGACAGGTCAGGCTTCACGCTGGCCCCCGCCTCGGCGTAGTCGTTATCGGGAATGGAGGAGCCCAGGCCCGTCCCGGCCTCCACGCTGACCGTGGCTCCCAGGGCGATAAGCTTCTTCACCGTCTCCGGCGTTACGGCGCAGCGCGTTTCGCCTTCACGGCGTTCGCGGGTGACGGCGATGGCGACGGCCAAGCGAATCCCTCCCACTCCACAGGGTCGAACCGACGTTAGGCCGAAGCCGAAGCGGGCGTCAAAGGCGCGTCTGCGACGCGGAGCGATTTTCTTGCCGCCTAGGCCAGCCGTTCGGCCCACGTCGGAAGTTTCGACCACCCAACCCGCCTAGGACGCAAGCAAAAAGCCCGCCGGACGCGCCGACGGGCCTTTCAATCACTTCCGTCCGGGAAACCGGGCTTAGTGGGTCTTCTTGCTCTTCAGCATGAAGAAGCCGACGACCGACACCACCACCGAGACGATAAAGGCCGGGAGGAAGCCAGCGCCCACGCCGAACCACACCGTCAGGAACAGGATCACCACCGCCGTGGCCAGCGAGACCCACTTGGTCAGGCCCAGGAACAGCGCCCAGGTCCAGGCCTGTTCCGAGATGTTCATTTCCCCGTGGACGTGGGGGGCGGTCGCTTCAGCGTGCTGGTCGGCCATGGGGTCTTCCAAAAGAGTCGGGATTTCGACGGCTCTTATAGCGAGGCCTGCGCGCGGCTCAAGTCCGTGGGGCCTCAAGCGCTTCAGTCGAGGCTTTCCAGCACCGCACGTGTAAAGGCGGCGACGTCGAACGGCTTGCCCGCCAGGTCTTCCCCGCGCCGCACGATGACCACCTGACGGCTGGGCACGATCACCACATACTGACCCCGGTTGCCGAAGGCGGCGAAGGCGTCGGCGGGCACGCCCTCGGAGCGGTTCATCAGCCAGAAGGTCGCGCCATAGCCGAAGTCGCCCGTCGGCGGCTGCGGCCCGGTCGGAGCGGTCACATAGTCACGCCACCCCTCGGGCAAGAGGCGCCGCCCCTCCCACACCCCATCCTGCAGATACAGTTGACCGAAACGCGCCAGATCGCGCGCCGTGGTCCAGACCTGGCTTGACAGGATGTAGTTCCCGCGCCAGTCGGTCTCGGCCCAGGTGTGGGTCATGCCCAGGGCGTCGAACAGTTCGGCCGGCGGATGGGCGGCGAAGCTCGGAGCCGCCGCCATAGTCGCCAGAAGCGTGTCGTTGTTGGCGTAGCGATAGACCGTCCCCACCGGCGCCAACAGCGGCCAGCCGGGCGCCTGCTCATCGACCGCCACGCCCCCGAAATAGAGGCCGTCAGTGCGGTTTCCCGCCGTGTCGCTGGTCAGGCCCGACAACATCCGCATCAGGGCGTCGACTGTGATGGCCGCGCGCGGGTCGCCCGGCATGCGCCAGTTGGCGATTGCGGCAGGCGCCTTCACATCCAGATCGCCGCGCTGCACCGCCGCGCCGATCACGGTTCCGGCCAGGCTCTTGGCCACCGACCAGGTGCGCTGGGGCGTGTTCGGGCCGAAGTCAGTCGCATAGCGTTCCGCCACCCGTTTGCCGCCCTGCATCACCACCACGCCGGTGGTGTTGGTCCCTTCGCCGAAACCCTGATCGAAGGCGCGTCCGACGGCGGCCTCCAGCGCGCGGGCGTTCCCCTTGGGCCGGGCGGTCGGCAGGTCCGGGGCCGAGGCCCGGCGCGCCAGCGGGGCGCGTTCCGGCGCAGCGCCCGGCGCATAACCCATCGGCTCGATGACGCAGCCGCGCCCTCGGTCCAGGTCGCCACGCGCGGCCGGGCGGCCTGATCCCAGGGGACGGCGACCGTGTTTCCCGCCATCTCGACCTTCATGGCGCCCACCAGAGGCTGGAGCTCAGGATAGATGCCGACCAGTTCGTTCGCCTCGACGCTGGCGACCGTCCGCTCGCCCGCCGCGCGCGCCGAATGGACGGCGCTGCAAACCGTCAGCGCCTTGTATCCCGCCGCCAGGGCGCGGTGATTGGCCGAAGCCTCAGTCTGGGCGAGAACCGTCGTCGGCAAGGCGAGAACGGCGGCGAGAACAAGCACACGGGACGCGATTTTCATGCGGCCACGCTTCAACGCCGGGCCCCGGCTGTCAACGCTTCTTCCTTCTTCTGCGACGCGAGAAGAAGACGCGGGGCTTCCCACGCCGGCCTTCGCGCGCCACCTTGCCGGCCAAGCTCAGGAAAGACCTGTCATGACCTACGCCGCCACCGACCCTACCGGACGCGCCTCGCTGGATGGCGCGCGCGGGCTTGCCGCCCTTCGGATCGGCATCGGCCTGATGCAGGGGCTGATCCTCTATCTGCTCTACCGCTCGGCTTCGGACAGTGAGGCCCTGGCCTGGCCTGCGACCCAGCCGTCGCTGTTCGCCGCCCTGGTGCTGGCGACCCTGTTCGCGCCGGTGATGCTGCTGGCGGGCGTCGGGCGGATGGGATGGAAGGCGCTGGCGCTGTGGGGCGTCGTCGCGGCGGCGGTGCTGGCGCTGATGGGCTGGCATGACGCGGCCCAACGGGCGAGCGACTATTTCCACCCGCCCTATCTGCGCTTTCCGGTCGTCGCCTTCGCGGCGGCGGCCCTGTTCATCGCCCACCATCTGATCGTGCCGGCCGTCGCCGCCAGACGCTGGATCGCTGATTTCGACGACTATTTCGACACGGCCTGGAAGGCCGGCGTGCAACTGGTGCTGTCGCTGGGCTTCACCGGCGCCTTCTGGCTGCTGCTGTTCCTGGGCGCGGCACTGTTCCGCGTCATCGGCCTCAGCTTCCTGAGCGACCTGCTGGGCAAGGAGTGGTTCTCCATCCCCGTGACCTGTCTGGTCTTCGCCGTGGCGGTGCAGCTGACCGACGTGCGCGGCGGGCTGATCCGGGGCGTGCGGACGGTGGCCTTGATGCTGTTATCCTGGCTGCTGCTGGTTATCACCGTCCTAGTCGCTGGTTTTCTGGCCGCCCTGCCCTTCACCGGCCTGGACGGGCTGTGGAAGACGGGCAGCGCCACGGCCCTGGTGCTGTCGGCGGCCGCCGCCCTGATCGTGCTGATCAACACCGCCTATCAGGACGGACGCGAGGATAATCTGCCGCCGGCCGCCCTGCGCCTGGGCGCGCGCGTCGCCTCGGTGCTGCTGACGCCGCTGATCCTGATCGCGATCTGGGGTCTGAGCCTTCGCATCGGTCAGCATGGCCTGACGCCGGACCGCATCATCGCCTCGGCCTGCGCCCTCGTGGGCGTCATCTATGCCGCCGGATACGGGTGGGCCGCCCTGTCGCCGCTGTGGCGCAAGACCGCGTGGATGAAGCCGCTGGAGCGGACCAATGTCCTGGCCGCCGTCCTGACGGTGCTGGTCATCCTGGCCCTGTTCAGCCCCTGGCCGACCCGGCGCGCCTGTCGGTCAACGATCAGATGGCGCGGCTGAAGCGCGGCGCCGTCAGCGCAGCCCAGTTCGACTACGCCTTCTTGCGCTATGATGCGGGCAAGGCCGGGCGCGCCGCCCTGGCCGAGCTGGCGAAATCGTCCGACGCGGAAGTCGCCCGTCACGCTAAGGCCGCTCAAGCCTCGACCTCGCGCTATGAGCTGACGGACGCGACCACGCCCCCGCGCGCGCCCAACATCGCCCCCTGGCCGGCGGACAAGCCCCTGCCCGCCGCCTTCCTGGCCCCGACGGCGCCCCCGGATCCGCGCTACGCCTGCAACAGCGACGACAACTGCCTCGCCGCTCAGCGCGACCTGAACGGCGACGGCCGCGATGAAATCCTGCTGGCGACGACCTACCGGATCGCCCTGTTCGCTCAGGGCGCCGACGGCCGCTGGGTTCATCAGGGCGACTATCAGGTTCCGCATTGCCCCGGCCCCGGCGCCGGCGGCCGCGACCTGCGCGAGGCGCTCAAAGATCCCGATCTGAAGACCGCCGCCCCGCCCTGGCCCGACCTGAACATGGGCGACCTGACCGGGCGACTTCAGCCGGAAACCGTCTGCCCGCAACCCGCCGTCGTTAACCCCTGACTCAGGTCTCCGAAACCCGATCTTCATTCCCTCCGTTCTAGGATCGTGTCGAAACGAGCCAGTCCCGAGCCAATGAGGACGGCCGTTCGATGGTGATGTTGAAGGGTGTGCTCCAATGGCCAAGACCATTCTGGTCGTCGACGATGATCCTACCCAGCGCCGCCTGCTGCAGGCGGTGCTGGAGCGTGAATACTATGCCGTCGTCCATGCCGAATCCGGCGGCGAGGCCATTGATCGGCTGACCAAGGGCGGCGGCGCCGATGTCGTGCTGCTGGATCTGGTGATGCCGGGCCTGTCGGGTCTGGAAGCCCTGGCCGAGCTGCGCACGGCAGGCGTGACCACGCCGGTCATCGTGCTGACGGCCAACGGGGGCATCGAGACGGTGGTCAAGGCGATGCAGGCCGGGGCCCAGGACTTCTTCGTCAAGCCGGTCGGGCCGGAACGCCTGCTGGTCGGCGTGCGCAACGCCCTGCAGATGACCCAGCTGACGGCCGAGATCGGCCGCCTGAGGAAGCGCGCCGCCGGCCGGACCTCCTTCGACGACATGGTCGGCGACAGCGCGCCCATGCGCATGGTCAAGGCGCTGGGCCAACGCGCGGCCAAGTCCTCCATCCCCGTGCTGATCACCGGCGAGAGCGGCGTCGGCAAGGAAGTCATCGCCCGCGCCCTGCACGGCGCCTCGGACCGGGCGGGCAAGCCCTTCATCGCCGTCAACTGCGGCGCCCTGCCCGCCAACCTGGTCGAATCCATCCTGTTCGGCCACGAGAAGGGCGCCTTCACCGGCGCTCATGAGAAACACGCCGGCAAGTTCGTCGAGGCGAACGGCGGCACCCTGTTCCTGGACGAGATCGGCGAACTGCCGCTCGACATGCAGGTCAAGCTGCTGCGCGCGCTGCAAGAAGGCGAGGTCGATCCCGTCGGCGGCAAGCGTCCCGTCAAGGTCGACGTCCGCATCGTCTCGGCCACCAACCGCGACCCGGCCCAGCAGGTGAAGGAGGGCGCCTTCCGCGAAGACCTCTTCTATCGCCTGAACGTCTTCCCGATCGAGGCGCCGGCCCTGCGCGAACGGCGCGAGGACATCCCCGCCCTGGTCGACCACTTCATCGCCCGCTTCAACGTCGAGGAAGGCAAGCGCGTCACCGGCTGCTCGGCCGAGACCCTGGCCCTGCTGCAGGCCCACGACTGGCCCGGCAATGTCCGCCAGCTGGAGAACGCCGTCTATCGCGCCCTGGTGCTGGCCGATCGCCCCTGCTCCAGCCGCACGATTTTCCGGCCATTTCCGGCGTCGCCGTGCCGCTGGGGTCGATCACAGCCGCCCCGGCCGGAGCGACAGCGTCCGACCCGACGACAGCCGCCTCGCCGGCCGACGGCGACGACGGCCAGCACGACAGCCCGGTCCGCATCACCGATGAACGCGGCCATGTCCGCACCCTCGAGGAAATCGAACGCGACCTGATCCAGCACGCGATCGAGGTCTATTCCGGCCACATGTCGGAGATCGCCCGTCGTCTGGGCATCGGCCGCTCCACCCTCTACCGCAAGGTCCGCGAACAGGGGCTGGAGGAGCAGGTTCGAGAGGCGGGCTGAAGGCCCCGCCATCGTCAGGCGTCGACGACGACGGGGCCATAGGCATGCGGCGCCTGGATGTTGCGGATTTCCGACAATGGAACCTAGCGTGGCCGATCCACGCTTGCTGGTGAAGGCAACGGACAGCAACAGGCGGCGCAGACGATGGACGCACATTTCCGACTGGATGGGCACGTCGCCCTGGTGACGGGGGCTGGCGCGGAATCGGACGCGCCATCGCCGAGACCTTCGCTGCGGCAGGCGCCGCGGTGGCCGTCACCGATCTGGACGCGGCCAAGGCCCTGGCCGTGGCGGACGGGGTGACGCAGGCGGGCGGACGCGCCGTCGGCCTGGCCTGCGACGTCACCGATGAAGACCAGCGCATCGCCGCCGTTCAGGCCGTCGTAGCGGCCTTCGGCAAGCTGACCCTGCTGGTGAACAATGCGGGCGGCGGCGGACCCAAGCCGTTCGACATGCCGATGAGCGATTTCGAGCGCGCCTATCAGCTCAACGTCTTCGCCCCCTTCCGTTTCATGCAGCTGACGGCGCCGCATATGCAGGCCGCAGGCGGCGGGGCGGTTCTGAACATCACCTCGATGGCGGGCGACAACAAGAACGCCCGCATGGCGTCCTACGGCTCGTCCAAGGCCGCAGTCAGCCACCTGACCCGCAACGTCGCCTTTGACCTGGGGCCCAAGCGGATCGCGTCAACGCCATCGCGCCGGGCGCCATCAAGACCGACGCCCTGGCCAGCGTCCTGACGCCGCCGATCGAAGAGGCCATGCTGAAGCACACGCCGCTGGGTCGGCTCGGAACGCCCGACGACATCGCCCGGGCGGCGCTGTTCCTGTGTTCGCCCGCCGCGTCCTGGATCAGCGGCCAGATTCTGACGGTCTCCGGCGGCGGCGTTCAGGAACTGGACTGACGCCCCTCGGGGTTCCATCGGCGGGTTTTACAGGCCAAACCTCTTCCCTCCTGTTCACGGAGGGGAGCCTTCCACCTTGCTACGTCCCGTTGTTATCGCCCTGAGTCTGGCGTCCGTCGCCGCTCTGACCGCCGCCTGCTCCAACGCCGAGGCGCCGGCCAAGGCTGAGGCCGCCGCTTCCGCCGCGAGCAAGATCGCCCTGCCGCCCGAGTGCGAGAACCATCCCCTTCTGGCGGCCATGCCGACGGCCCAGATCATCGCCGGCAAGCCGCTGACCGAGGTCGAGTGTCAGGCCTTCTCCGTCGCGATGACCTATGGCGAGCCGGGCGCCAGCGCCAAGATCACCCTGATCGACGCCCAGGCGCCGATTCCCGAGGACGCGGGCGCCCTGGCGGGTCTGCTCTCCAAGGCCCAGCAGACCGCTTATGAAAGCGTCTCTCGCGGCGTCATCATGGTCAAGGGCGTGCGCGAGGCCGCCCTCACCTCCCCGACCGCCGTCGCGTCCGTCGGCGGCGAAAACTATCTGTCCGTCGTGATGGACGGCCCGACGGGCGAGCCCGCCGTCATCAGCGTCGAGCCCAAGGACGCCGAAGGCCGCGTCGGCGCGCTGATGAGCGTGCTCAAGGGCCGCTACGCCCTGAGCATCGGCATCGAACAAGACGACCTGTCCGGCGCAGACGCGGCGCGCGCAGCCTACCAGCCCTACTTCAGCGCCATGCGCCTGAACGCCTTGCCCTGAAGCAACAGCAGGGCGGCGCAGTTTGTCTCCGCCGCCCCCTTTCGGGTTTTCCCGGATCAGTTGCGGCTGATCGTCAGGGTGTAGCTTCCTTCCGATCCCCGACGCGCCATGGCCCGAGGCTGATAGGGCGTGATGACGTAGGTCGTGTCCTTGGACGCTTTCAGCTCAGCCGTTTCGCCGTCGACCTCGCCTCGAAATACGGCGGCGCCGCTCTGATCGGCCGCATCGCTGATGTTGACATACAGATTAGCGTTCGACGGCTTGAAGGCGACCTTCAGGGTCTGCCCTGACGCCACGGGCACCGCATAGACCGGCGCCGCATACCCCTTCACCGTCCCTTCCTTCGTCACCGAACCGATCCGCTCGAAGGAAAGCGCCTCCAGCGTGGAGCCTGCATCCCTGACAAAGGCGCGCGCGGCCGCTTCATCGACCGCAGGCAGGGGCGAGACCGCGTCCGGCGCCGCGGTTACCGCCTGGGGCGCGGCCGCAGGACCGCCACTGAGATCCGTCGTCGCCGCTGTAGCGGCCTCGGGCGCGGCGCCTGGACGATCCCCGCACGCAGCCAGGGCCAGGCTGAGGCTCAGAAGACCGCCGGTCAGGGCGGCGGGGCCGAAGCGTGTCATCAGTCTTCTCTCTCGGGAAATACGGAAATTCAGCAGGCGCAACGCACAGCCAAGCTGGGCGGTTGCCTTCAGTCTTCTGTCTTGGGCGGCGTAGGTCAGCCCCAGCCCCGCGCAGATCGGCGCGGTTCGCCCTTGGCCTTGGCGGTGATCTCTTTCAACTTGCGGCCCTGCATGGCCGACAGCGGTTGACCCGGCGCGCCCTTTTCCGGATCGGCGAAGGCGCGGCCGTGTTCACGAATCCGCTCCCCGACCGAATCGAGAAACTCGCCCTCCCATTCGGACAGGGAAACGCCCGCCTTCTCGGCCGAGCGGCGGGCGCGTTTCAGGGCGTTGAGCGCGGACCGCTTGGCCGCCTCCTTCTGCTGCTCCCAGGGGCTCAGCGAAGGCTTGGTTTTAAGGGCGCTATCGCCCTTCGGGCTGCTTGAGCGCGAAAGGCCGCTGGAACGCAGCTTCGCGTCGCCGCCCTTCAGGCTGCTGGAGCGTGAAGGGCCTTGGGAGGGCTTGAAGGGCGTACGCTTCAGGCCCGCCTCCCTTAGATCTCGCCGAGCGCCGACAGATAGAGGTCAAGAATCGCTTCTTCTTCCTGACGCTTGGCCTTGTCCTGCTTGCGCAGGCGCAGAACCTTGCGCAGCACCTTGACGTCATAGCCTTCGCCCTTGGCCTCGGCGAAGACCTCCTTCATGTCGCCCATGACGGCCTGCTTGTCCTCTTCGAGGCGCTCCAGGCGCTCGATGATGGAGCGCAGACGGCCCTGGGCCGTGGCGGTCAGGACGTCGGGGCTGGCGTCGAAGGAAGCGTCGTCCATGACTGAACTCCAGAACTCATAAACAGGCTGCACCCTCAAACAGGCCAAGGGCCGTTAGGGCAAGAAATAAAGCTCTCAAACAGGCCGAAGGCCGTTAGGGCGACTAAGCACGCCCTCAAGCAGCCCAAGGGCCGTTAGGGCCGCTTGAGAAAGAATCACTAATCACGCGCAAGGGTCAGGCTCAACGCCGGACGCGAAAAAGCCGCGGACAACGCCCGCGGCCCTGTGGATAGTCATCCCATCCACCGACGATCGGCGCGCGCCTCGCCTTCAGCAGGCGGGGCGCGCCGGATCGCGCCTGATCAGCCTTGTTTGGCTTTGAAGCGCGGGTCGGTCTTGTTGATGACGTACAGAACGCCCTTGCGGCGAACGATCTTGCAGTCGCGGTGGCGACCCTTCAGCGATTTCAGCGAGCTACGGACCTTCATGGTCGGACGTCCCGGATTTGGAGGCCCGTGAGGGCGGGTAAAACAAAAGAGCCGCGGGCGAACCTGCGGCGGAGGCGGTCGTATAGAGAGGCCGTGGCCTTTCGTCAACATTCCGCGCGGGGAATCCGCTGGAGGCCTGGCCTCCGAGTCGAACGGAGGATCTCCGGACATGCACGTCCGACGCGTCGCCCCTCCGCCACCAGGCCGTGCTCAGGGAACGGCACAATGTAAATCCCGCCCCTTAACCGCCTGCTGTCGAAAAGGGTTAACGGCGCTTTCACCCTTATCACGGAAACTGATCCTGCCTTCGCGCGCTTGTGATTGGTCGTGGAATTCGGGGGCGTTAGCCTGTGCTCATGCGTATCGCTTATCGCCTTGTGTTGTTGGGTTCGGTCGCCGCCTGCACCCCCATGGTCCCCATGCCGCCGCAGCCTCAGCCGGCGCCGCCGCCCGTGGTCGAGCCTGCGCCCGCGACGCCTGCGCCCACGCCGCCTCCCGCCCAGACCGATCTGAGCGAGGCCTATGACCACGCCAGCTTCGACGCCTGGAAACAGAGTTTCCTTGAGCGCCACGGCGGCGCGCATAAATGGGAGTACGCCCGCGAACTGGAAGGCGTGACGCCGAACCCCAGCGTCGTGCGCCTGGACCGCAACCAGCCTGAGTTTTCACGCCCCGCCGGGGTCTACATCCAGAACGCCACCACCCCGGCGCGATCTCCATGGCCCGCCAGCGCGTCGACCGCGTGCCCTGGGAGGTGACCCAGAAATACGGCGTGCCGACCGAGATTCTCTTGGGCATCTGGGCGCAGGAGAGCGCCTTCGGCCAGGTTCAGGGCGACTTTGACGTCATCCGCTCCCTGGCGACCCTGGCCTATGACGGCCGCCGCCGCGACTGGGCTGAGGAGCAGCTGAAGCACGCCTTGGACATCGTCGTGTCGGGCAAGCGCGACCGCGCAGGGCTGAAGGGCAGCTGGGCCGGGGCGATGGGCCAGACCCAATTCATGCCGGACAACTATCTGAAGCTGGGCGTCGATCAGAACGGCGACGGCAAGGTCGACATCTGGGGCTCGGACGCCGACGCCCTGGCCTCGGCGGCGAATCTGCTGGCTCAGGCCGGATGGAAGCGCGGTCAGGGCTGGGCCTATGAAGTGACCCTACCCTCCAACTTCGATTACAGCCAGGCTGAGGGGCCGAAACACCCGTGGTCCTATTGGGTCGCGCGCGGGGTGCGCCTGGCCGACGGCGCCTCGCCCAACAGCGCCGAGGCGGCTGAGGGCGCGGCCATCCTGCTGCCGCAGGGCGCCAAGGGGCCGGCCTTCCTGGCCCTGCCCAACCACTATGTGATTCGCCGCTACAACAACTCGGTCAGCTATGCGCTGGCCATCGGCATGATCGCCGACGGGGTGGCGGGCAAGCCGCCCCTCAAGGCCTCCTGGCCCAACGACGGCCCCCTGACGCGGGACCAGAGAATCGGCGCTCAACAGGCCCTGACCCGCATGGGCTTCGACACCCAGGGCGTGGACGGCGTCATCGGCTCCAACACCCGCGCCGCCCTGCGCCGCTGGCAACAGGCGAACGGGCGGACGGCGGACGGATACCTGACCGACGTCTTGGCGGACGAGTTGATCAGAAGAGCGCGCTGAGCCTCTCCCTCTCCTGTTGGGAGAGGGTTTCCTAGCCCTTCATCCGCCAGGTCGCGCCTTGCGGGCCGTCCATGACCACCACGTTCAGTTCGTTCAGGCGGTCGCGGATACGGTCGGCCTCGGCCCAGTTCTTGGCCGTGCGGGCGGCGGCGCGTTGCTCCAGCAGGCCTTCGACCTCGGCCTTCAGCCCTTCGTCGACGCCCGAGAACCATTCCGCCGGATCCGCCTGAAGCACGCCCAGGATCGAAGCCGCAGCGATCAGCTGGCCTTTGGCCGTCGCCACCGCCGCCTCGTCGCCCGCCGTCATGCCGCGCTCGATCTCGCTGGACAGGGCGAACAGGGTCGCCATGGCCCCCGGCGTGTTCAGGTCGTCCTCGATGGACTTCAGGAACTCGACCGGCGGCTCGACCTCCGCCGCCTCGACCGAGGCCGCGCGGTGCAGGGCGCCGTAGAGGCGGTCGAGGTTCTTGCGGCTCTGCTCCAGCAGGGTCTGATTCCAGTCCAGCGGCTGACGATAATGCGCGCTCAGCAGGGCCCAGCGCACCACCTCGCCCGGCATGGCCTGCACCAGGTCGTGCAGCAGCAGGACGTTGCCGATCGACTTGGACATCTTCTCGGCGTCCACGGTCAGGAAGCCGTTGTGCATCCAGTAGCGGGCGTATTCGTCATGCGCGTCGTCGCCATGGGCGTGGCCGTGGGCGCAGACGCCCTGGGCGATCTCGTTCTCATGGTGCGGGAAGACCAGGTCGATGCCGCCGCCGTGGATGTCGATGGGCAGGCCCAGCGTCTGTTCGATCATGGCCGAGCATTCGATGTGCCAGCCGGGACGGCCCTCGCCCCACGGCGACGGCCAGGACGGCTCGTCCGCCTTGGACGGCTTCCACAGCACGAAGTCGTGCGGGTTCTTCTTGTAAGGGGCCACCTCTACGCGGGCGCCGGCGATCATGTCGTCCAGATTGCGCCCCGACAGCGCGCCGTAGGACGGATAGGACGACACGTCGAACAGCACATGCCCCTCGGCGGCATAGGCGCAGCCGGCGTCGATGATGGCCTGAATCTGGGCCGTGATGGCGTCGATGTAGTCGGTGACGTGCGGGGCGATGTCGGGCGGGCTGACGTTCAGCAGGCCCATGTCGGCCAGATAGGCGGCTTCATAGCGCGCCGTGATCTCGCCGATGGCGACGCCTTCCTTGGCGGCCTTGGCGTTGATCTTGTCGTCCACGTCGGTGACGTTGCGGGCGTAGATCACCTTGTCGGCGCCATAGGTGCGGCGCAGCAGGCGCACCAGGACGTCGAACACCACCGGCGGGCGGGCGTTGCCGATGTGGGCGTAGTCATAGACCGTCGGGCCGCAGACATAGAGGCTCACCCGGTTCGGATCACGCGGCGTGAACAGGCGCTTTTCACGGCGCAGGGTGTCGTGGATGTGCAGGGCCATAGGTCAGGTCTTTTGCGAGTTTTCTTGCGGGACGGACGAGGTGTCCCATATAGCGGCCTGATAGACACTCAGGGCCGCGCGCCCAAGTCCATATATAATAGTATTCTGAACAGGCGCTCTCGCCGCCGCCGGATCGTTTCATGAGCAGCACCCCCGCCAAGCCCGTCCTCGTCGCCAATGAGGCGCCCCAGCGTCCCAGCCGCGAACAGGCTCTGGAGGCCGTGCGCACCCTGATCGCCTGGGCCGGCGACAACCCCGACCGCCCCGGCCTGCTGGACACGCCCAAGCGGGTGGTCGACGCCTATGGCGAGTGGTTCGACGGGTATGACGCCGATGCGGGCAAGGAGCTGTCGCGCACCTTCGAGGACGTGACGGGCTATGACGACATGGTCATCCTGCGCGACATCGAGGTCGAGAGCCACTGCGAGCACCACCTGGCCCCCTTCCTGGGCAAGGCCTACGTCGCCTATCTGCCGGGCGAGAAGGTGGTGGGCATCTCCAAGCTGGCGCGCGTGGTCGAGATCTTCGCCCGCCGTCTCCAGAACCAGGAGACCCTGACCAACGACATCATCGACGCCATCGAATCGCACCTGCAGCCGCGCGGCGTGGCCGTCATGGTCGATGCGGCGCACCAGTGCATGACGACGCGCGGCGTGCACCACCGCCACGTCTCGACCATCACCACCCGCTTCACCGGCGCCTTCAAGGCCGACCCGGTCCTGGCCGAGCGATTCCTCAAACTGGCCCGGGGCTGAGCCGCAAACGGCTGTGATACGGGGCTGAATTGATCGCGGCCAAGGCGGGCTTACGCCGAATTCGCAATCTTATTCCCCCAGCGGCGTCATTTCCTCGCATTCAACGGCTTTACAAGCTCGCTTGAGGACGCCAAGAGACGAGCGAGACTTTCAGTTTGGCCCGCCGGAGGGTGCGGGTCTTGATAGAGACGAGGGCGTAATGGGCGCGAGACTTTCTTCGGGCGGCGGCGGCGGCAGCGGCAAGCTGGCGGCACAGAACGCGGACATCAACGTCACGCCGTTCGTGGACATCATGCTGGTGCTGCTGATCATCTTCATGGTCGCGGCCCCGATGGCCACCGTGTCGATCCGTCTGGACCTGCCGCCGGCGACGCCGCCGGCCGACAACGCCGAGCCCAAGGAACCGGTGTACATCACCATCCAGGAATCCGGCTCGCTGTTCATCGCTGAACAGGAAACCACGCTGGCCAAGCTGGCCGGCGACGTCTGCGCCGCCCAAGGCGCCGTGGCCGACTGCCGTGAGGAGCGCGTCTTCGTCCGCGCCCAGCCGGAAGTGAAGTACAATCAGTTCATGGAAGTCATGAACACCCTGCAGGAAAACGGCTACTTCAAGGTCGGTCTGCTGAACGAAGACATCACCTGATCGGGTCTTCCAGTTGAACATCGAAAGGGTCGCCTTCGGGCGGCCCTTTTCTTGCGGCAAGCCTATCTGCAGCTTGCGCCCTGCCCCTGTTCCGGCCTCAATGCGCGCCTCGAACGAGGGGAGTCAAACATCATGCGTCGCCGCACTTTTCTGTCGGCCCTGCCGGCCGGAGCACTGATGGCGGGCGCCGCCCGCGCCCAGCAGGCGCCCGCCGCTGCGCCGGTCGCCAATCCGGCTTCGGTCCAGCCCGCGCCGACGCCCGACCCTTACGCCGGCGTCGGCATCGGCGACCGCATCACCGGGCCGCGTTTCGTCGGCCGTTCGACCGTCTGGGGCGCCAACGGCGCCGCCGCCACGGCCCATCCGGCCGCGACGATGATCGGCCTGGACACTCTGCGGCGCGGCGGCTCGGCCATCGACGCGGCCATCGCCATCAACGCCGCCCTGGGCTTTCTGGAGCCGACCGCCAATGGCATCGGCGGCGACGCCTTCTGCCTGATGTGGGACCCGGCCCAGAAAAAGGTCGTCGGCTTCAACGGCTCGGGGGCCAGCCCGCGCGGCCTGTCGCTGGAGACCGCGCGATCCAAGGCCGGGCCGGACGGCTACCTGCCGCGCTACGGCGCCGTGACGGTCAACGTCCCCGGCACGGTCGACGCCTGGTGGAGCGCGCACCAGCGCTACGGCAAGCTGCCGTGGAAGGACGTCCTGCTGCCCGTCGCCGAACTGTGCGAACAGGGCGTGCCCGTGCCGCAGGTCGTGGCCTACTACCTTGAACGCAACATGGCCGGCTTCGACCGCAGCGCCGCGACGATCGAGGAAAACGACAACCGCAAGAAGGTCTGGCTGACCGACGGCCGCACGCCCAAGACCGGCGAGATCTTCGCCAATCCGGACCTCGGCCGCACCTACCGCCTGATCGCTGAGGGCGGGCGCGACGCCTTCTATGACGGGGTGATCGCCGACCACATCGAGCGCTATTTCAAGCGCATCGGCGGCTGGATGACCCGCGCCGACTTGGCCGCCCACCGCACCGAATGGGTCGAGCCGCTGATGACCACCTATCGCGGGGTCGAGGTCTATTCGCTGGGCCCCAACACCCAGGGGCTGTCGACCAATCAGATCCTGAACATCTGCGAACAGTTCGACCTGAAGGCCATGGGCTTCCAGTCCGCCGCCTCGATCCACATCCAGGCCGAGGCCAAGCGCCTGGCGTTCGAGGACCGCGCCCGCTACTTCGCCGATGAGCGCTTCGCCAAGGCCCCGACCGCCTGGCTGAACTCCAAGGCCTACGCCGCCGAGCGGGCCAAGCTGATCAACCCGAACCGCGTGATGGACCGCGTCTTCCCCGGCGACGCCCCGACCCAGGGCGACACCACCTACTTCAGCGTGGCCGACAAGGACGGGATGATGGTCAGCTGGATCCAGTCCAACTATCGCGGCATGGGCGGCGGCCTGGTCGCCGACGGGCCTGACGGCCGCACCCTGGGCTTCATGTTCCAGAACCGCGGCGAGTTGTTCGCTCTGAGCGACGGCCATCCGAACGTCTATGCGCCGGGCAAGCGCCCCTTCCACACCATCATCCCCGGCTTCGCCTGCAAGGACGGAGAGCCGTGGATGGCCTATGGCGTCATGGGCGGCGGGATGCAGCCGCAAGGGCAGGCCCAGATCATCATCAACATGGTCGACTATGGCCTCGACCCGCAGGAAGCCGGCGACAGCCCGCGCTGGCAGCACTACGGCTCGTCTGAACCGACCGGCCAGCCCGCCGAGGGCGTCGGCAAGCTGCATCTGGAATCCGGCGTGCCGGAGGCCACCAAGCGGCAGTTGACCGCCATGGGCTGGGACCTCGGCCCGCCCGACGGCGGCTTCGGCGGCTATCAGAACGTGATGAAGCAGATCAACGAACAGGGCCGCTGGACCTATGGCGCGGCCACCGAAATGCGCAAGGACGGCAACGCCCTGGCCTATTGATCAGCGCCCACATGAGGAAGACGCCATGATCGCGACTTTGCTAGCCGCCGCCCTCGCTGCGCCTTCCGCCTGTGCGCCCATTCCCGGCGTCGATGCCCTGTGGAAGGACGAGATCCGCTACGTCGTCATCGGCGAGATGCACGGCACCACCGAGACCCCCGCCGCCTTCGCCGATCTGGTCTGCGCGGCGCGGGACATGGGGCCGGTGACGGTCGCGCTCGAATTCTCAGAAGGCATGCAGCCGATGCTGGACGCCTTCATGGCGGCCGAAACCGAGCAAGCCGCGCGCGCGATCCTGGCCGCCTATCCGCATGGTCCCTTCGTCCACCACGACGGGCGCGGCAGCGTCGCCATGCTGGACCTGCTGCTGCGCCTGCGGACGATGAAACGTGAGACGCCTAGCCTCAAGGTCGTAGCCTTTGCGCCCGACAGCCCGCGCGTGCAGGGCTTCAGCCAGTCCTATTACGACCTGGACATGGCTCACCGACTGGCGACCGCCGCCCGCAAGGCGCCCGATAGCCGGATGCTGGTTCTGGTCGGCAACATCCACGCGCAACGGAAAACGATCGAGCGCATGAACCTGATTCCGGCCGTCGTGCACCTGCCGCCTGCCGAGGTCCTGAGCCTCTCCGTTGTTCAGCAGGGCGGAACATCCTGGAACTGCCGTCGCGACGGCTGCGGCCCCGCCCCTTGCCTGTGTCTTACGACGCGGCTGTACGGGGTGTGATCGTCCAGCCGTACGAGAACGGCGCCTTCGACGGCGTCCTTGCTCTGGGCCCAACCACCGCCGCCGAACCCGCCAAGCCTTGATCTGACGCGGCGTCCATCGCCTAGATGGTTAGCCCGCGCTGATCAGCGTCCACGCCCCCAAGGGACTTCAGCGCGCGTCGCATCGGCCACGAGGGCGCCTTTTCCGCAAGGGGCTGGAGCCGCTGCAGGACCGGATTTTTCCACTGGCTGGACAATGGCGACGCCCGAGCGGGCGCCTATATCGAAGGCTCCTGAATCTCGCGGAGCCTCCCATGCCCTATTCCAACCAGCCGACCGTCACCGCCTCGGGCGTGGAGATTCCGCTGCTGGGCTTCGGCACCTGGCAACTGGAGCCCGACGACGCCCGGCGCATGGTGCGCGAGGCCCTGCGCATCGGCTATCGCCACATCGACACCGCCTGGATCTACAAGAACGAGAAGGCGGTCGGGGACGGCATCGCCGACGCCGTGGCCGAAGGGATCGTGGGCCGCGACGACATCTTCGTCACCACCAAGATCTGGGTCGAGCATTTCCATCGCGACGCCCTGCTGCGTCAGGCCGAGGAATCGGCGCTCAGCCTGGGCCTGACGCCGGACCTGCTGTTGCTGCACTGGCCCAAGCCGACGCCGGCGCTGGAGGAAACCATCGGCGCCCTGAACGAGGCGCAGGAGAAGGGGTTCACCCGCGACATCGGCCTGTCCAACTTCCCTTCGGCCCTATTCCGCCAAGCGGCCGCCCTGTCGACGGCGCCGCTGATCACCAACCAGGTCGAGTATCACCCCTATCTGTCGCAGAAGACGCTCATCGACACGGCGCGCGAACTGGGGTCGTCCATCACCGCCTGGTCGCCGCTGGCTCAGGGCAAGATCGCCGACGACGCCGTGATCGGCGAGATTGCTCGCGCCCACGGCAAGACCAACGGCCAGGTCACGCTGCGCTGGATCATCCAGCAGGGCGTGATCGCCATTCCGCGCACCGCCAAGGAAACCCGCGCCGCCGAGAATTTCGACATCTTCGACTTCGAGCTGTCGGAGGAGGAGATGGCCCGCATCCACGCCCTGGCCCGTCCCGACGGCCGCATCGGCGACTGGCTGGACGCCGCCTTCCAATGGGATAAGGATGCCGTCTGACGGGACCGCCTGATCAGGGCGTCGGAGGCGAAGGATGGGTTCGGTTCTGGGGTTCCCTAACATCGACCCGATCGACGCCGTGATCGGCGCCCGTATTCGGCGCTGGCGGGACCAGCGGGGCGTCGCATCGTCCGATCTCGCCGCCGCCCTGAACCTGACGCCCGAGGCCCTGCGACGGGTCGAGGCGGGCCGCCAGCATCTGGATTCCGCCGGCATCGAAGCCGCCACCCGCGCTCTGCGCCTGCCGGTGTGGGCGCTGGTGTCCGACGTCCCGGCCTATTGACGCGCGCATGGCGTGACAGACGGGCGATTGCCGCCTAAGCGTCAGCGCATGGCCTACAAGTCCCTGCGCGATTTTCTTGCGACCCTCGAAGCCGACGGCGAACTGGTCCGCGTGTCGGAGCCCGTCTCCACCACCCTGGAGATGACAGAGATCCAGACCCGGCTGCTGCGCAACGGCGGCCCGGCGGTCCTGTTCGAAAAGCCGGTCATGCCCGACGGCTCGATCAGCCCCATCCCCTGCCTGGCCAATCTGTTCGGCACGGTGAAGCGGGTGGCCATGGGCGTGACGCTGGAGGGCAAGCAACGCACCGCGGCGGGAGAGCTGCGCGAAGTCGGCGAACTGCTGGCCTTCCTGCGCAACCCAACGCCGCCGCGCGGATTCTCCGACGCGATGGAGATGCTGCCCCTGGCCCAGACCGTCATGTCGATGCGGCCCAAGACGGTGAAGAAGGCCCCGGTGCAAGAGGTGGTGCTGAAGGGCGATCAGATCGACCTGACCGCCCTGCCCATTCAGGGCTGCTGGCCCGGCGAGCCCGCGCCGCTGATCACCTGGGGTCTGGTCGTCACCAAGGGGCCGTCGGACGACCGCGAGGACGACTTCAACCTGGGCATCTATCGGATGCAGGTGCTTGGCAAGGACAAGGCGATCATGCGCTGGCTGGCCCATCGCGGCGGGGCCCAGCACTACGCCCGGCACAAGAAGGCGGGCAAGCGGGAGCCCCTGCCCTGCGCCGTGGTTCTGGGCGCCGATCCGGGGACCATCCTGGCCGCCGTGACCCCGGTGCCGGACACCCTGTCGGAGTATCAGTTCGCCGGCCTGATGCGCGGCGCCAAGGCCGAGCTGGTCCCGTGCAAGACGGTGCCGCTGATGGTCCCGGCCCAGGCCGAGATCGTGCTGGAGGGCCACGTCCTGCTGGACGAGTTCGAGGACGAAGGCCCCTACGGCGACCACACCGGCTACTACAATTCGGTCGAGAAGTTCCCGGTCTTCCAGGTGACGGCTATCACCATGCGGAAAGACCCCATCTATCTGACCACCTTCACCGGCCGTCCGCCGGATGAGCCGAGCGTACTGGGCGAGGCGCTGAACGAGGTGTTCATTCCCCTGATCCGGCAGCAGTTCCCCGAGATCACCGACTTCTGGCTGCCGCCCGAGGGATGCAGCTATCGCATCGCCGTGGTGTCGATGAAGAAGGCCTATCCGGGCCACGCCAAACGGGTGATGATGGGCTGCTGGAGCTATCTGCGCCAGTTCATGTACACCAAGTGGATCATCGTCGTGGACGACGACATCAACGCCCGCGACTGGAAAGACGTCATGTGGGCCGTCTCGACCAAGATGGACCCGGCGCGCGACATCACCGTCATCGAGAACACCCCCATCGACTACCTGGACTTCGCCAGCCCCGAGAGCGGCCTGGGCTCCAAGATCGGTCTGGACGCCACCGACAAGTGGGAGCCCGAGACCAAGCGCGAATGGGGCGAGGAAATCCGCATGGACGAGGATGTGATCGATCGCGTGTCGGAGAAATGGGCTTCGCTGGGTCTACCCGGCGACGGCAAACCGATCTGGAAATAGACCCCTCTCCCGATGGGAGAGGGCTTGAGCGCACGAGAGCGCAGCGATCGTTCTTGCGCGAAAGGGGAGGGTTCGCGGTTGAGGAGGTCGCGCGACGGCTGACGCCGACGGACAGGACAAGCCCCTCACCCTTTCGCCTCATCCAATCGCCTTCGGCTCTTGGAGGCTCAAGCCCTCTCCCGCCGGGAGAGGGTTGGAAGCAGCGAAAGCTTGCCTCATCGGACCATTCGGCCCACCAAAGCGCATGCGCTCCTGTCTGCTGTTCGCCGCCGCCCTTCTGCTTGCGAGTCCCGCCATGTCCCAGACGCCCCCATCGGCCCTGCCCAATGTCGCGCCGTGGGATCAGGCCTTCCTTCCGCCTGCGCCTGCCTGGAACGGCCCTAGCCGCGCCCTGTTGCGCGACGCCGCCGACCCCTGGGTCACGGGCTTCGAGGCCGATGCGGCGCATGACTTCTCGCCGACCTACGCCGACACCCGCGCTTGGTTCGACAAGCTGGACGCCGCCAGCGACCTGATCCGCATCGAACAGTTCGGAACCTCGCCGGAAGGGCGCCCGATCTACGCCGTGATCGCCTCCAAGGACGGCGCGACCTTCGATCCGAACAAGCCCGTCCTGCTGGCCCAGGCCGGCATCCACCCCGGCGAGATCGACGGCAAGGACGCGGGCATGATGCTGCTGCGCGACATCGCCTTTTACGGCAAGGACGGCCTGCTGGACCGGGCCAACCTGATCCTGATCCCGATCCTGAGCGTCGACGGGCACGAGCGCACCAGCCCCTATTCCCGCCCCAACCAGCGCGGGCCGCGCAATCAGGGCTGGCGCCACACGGCCACGAACCAGAACCTGAACCGCGACTTCATGAAGCTGGATCAGACCGAGATGCAGGCCGTCATGGGCCTAATCCACAAGTACAAGCCGGACCTCTACGTCGATATCCACGTCACCGACGGCATCGATTATCAATACGACGTCACCTTCGGCTACAACGGCGAGGACGGCGTCTGGAGCCGCAGCCCGGCCATCGCCTCATGGCTGGACGCCGCCTTCAAGCCCGCCATGTACGAGGCGCTGGAGGCGCAAGGGCACATCCCCGGCGAACTGATCTTCGCCATCGACGACCGCGATCCGAAGAAAGGCCTGAACGACGGCGGCCTGGGCGAGCGCTTCTCCAACGGCTGGGGCTCGGCGGCCCGCATCCCGACCATATTGATCGAGAACCACAGCCTGAAGCCGCACGAGCAACGGGTTCTGGGAACCTATGTCTTCCTTGAACAGGCGTTGAAGCTGCTGGCCGAAAAGTCCGGCGACCTGCGCGCCGCCATCGCCGCCGACCGCGCCCTGCGCCCCGCCGAACTGCCCGCCAACTTCGCCAGCGACGAGACGCCCTCGCGCACCCGCCCCTTCAAGGGCATCCGCTATGAGACGTTCGACAGCGTCGCCTCGGGCCGCCCCGAGATCCGCTGGCTGGGCCAGCCGGACGCCGAACTTTGGCAGATGCCCTTCTACGGTTCGCACCCGACTCTGACGCTGAAGCGGCCGAGCGCCTATTGGGTGCCGTCCTATCGTCAGCACGTGATCGAGCGCCTGCGCACCCACGGCGTGCAGATGGAGGCGCTGGACGCCCCGCGCACCGTCGCCGTCGACATGCTGCGCCTGGTCGATCCCAAGGTGTCGGGCCGCACTAACGAAGGCCATGTGCCGATCTCGGTCAGCGACGTCCGGGCGGAGGCCCACGACTGGACCTTCCCTGTCGGCTCGGTGCGCGTGCCGACCGATCAGCCGATGGGCGACGTCGCCATCCTTCTGCTGGAGCCGCAGTCGAACGAGAGTTTCTTCGCCTGGGGCATGTTCCCCGAGGTGCTGAACCGCGTCGAATACATCGAGGCCTACGCCATCGCCCCGCTGGCCGAAAAGATGCTGGCCGCCGATCCGGCGCTGAAGGCTGCGTTCGAGGCCAAGCTGGCGGCCGACCCCGCCTTCGCCGCCGACGGCGATGCGCGCCTGGCCTGGTTCTATGAGCGCACGCCCTTCTACGACCAGCGCTATCGCCTCTATCCGGTGGGGCGTGAGAATTGAGCCTGATCCCGACCATTCAAGCGGCCGCCCTGTGGGGCGGGCTGCTGATCCTGCTGCTGCTGGTCCTGTCGGGCGTGGTGGTGAACCGGCGGCGCAAACATCTGGTCGAGTTCGGCGACGGCGGCGTGCGCGAACTGGTCTGCGCCACCCGCGCCTTTTCCAATGCGGCCGAATACATTCCGGCCGGCATGTGCGGCCTGATTCTGCTGGCCTTCCTCGGCGCCCCGGCCCTGTTGATCCATGCGGTCGGCGGGATGCTGTTCGCCGGGCGGGTGATTCATGCGCTGGGCCTGCTGTTCCAGGAAGGGCCGTCGCTGGGCCGTTCGGTCGGCATGATCCTGACCTGGCTGGCCCTGCTGGTGGCGGCGGTCAGCCTGATCGCCTGGTCCATTCTCTAGTCTGGCTGTTGCGGGCGCGGGTTCCGTCCGCCATATCGGGGCATGTCCGATAAGACGCCCTCCCCCGACATCCTCAACGATCTGATCTCCGCCGCGCTGAAGGCCGGCGCCGACGCGGCCGAGGCCGTGTCCGCCCATCGCGCTTCCCTGTCCGTCGGCGTGCGCAACGGCGCGCTGGAAGACGTGGAGCGTGAAGAGGCCCGCGACCTGGGCCTGCGGGTCTTCATCGGGCGGCGTCAGGCGACGGTGTCCGCCTCTGACCTGTCCGACGCCACCCGCGCCCGTCTGGTGGAGCGCGCCGTGGCCATGGCGAAGCTGGCGCCGGAAGATCCCTACGCCTCGCTCGCGCCGCAGGACCGGCTGGCCGCCGCGCCCCATGCCGATCTCGACCTCTATGATCCCGCCGAACGCTCGGCCGAAGCGCTCGAAGCGGCCGCCGCCGAAGCCGAGGCCGCGGCTCTGGCCGTATCCGGCGTGTCCAAGTCGGAAGGCGGCCACGCCTCATGGTCGGCCAGCGAGTGGCGCCTCGTCACCTCGCACGGCTTCGACGGCCGCCATCGCGGCAGCGCCTTCTCTCTGGGCGTCGGCGTCATCGCCGAGAAGGACGGCGCCATGGAGCGCGGCGGCGAAAGCCGCGCCGTCCGCCACCTGTCCGACCTGCCGGACGCCGCCTCCATCGGCCTGAAGGCGGGCGAGCGCGCGGTCGCCCGCGTCGGCCCGCGCAAGATCGCCTCGACCACCGCCCCCGTCATCTTCGAGAACCGCGTCGCGACCCAGGTGCTGTCGCCGCTGCTGGGCGCCATCTCCGGCCCGTCGATCGCGCGCGGCAGTTCCTTCCTGAAGGACAAGCTGAACCAGAGCGTGCTGCCGAGCGGCGTCGATCTGATCGACGACCCGTTCCGCCCGCGCGGCCTCGGCTCCACCCCTTCGACGACGAGGGCGTGGCCGTCGAACGGCGCGAGATCGTCAGGGACGGCGTGCTGACCACCTGGCTGCTGAACACGGCCTCGGCGGCCCAGCTGGGGCTGCAGACCACCGGCCACGCCTCGCGCGGGCTGGCGGGGCCGTCGGGCGTCTCGACCCACAACCTGCATCTGACGCCGGGCGAAGGCGATCTGGACGCCCTGATGGCCCAGGCCGGGACCGGCCTGCTGATCACCTCCATGTTCGGCCCCTCGCTGAACGGCAACACCGGCGACTGGTCGGCGGGGGTGTCCGGCTTCTGGTTCGAAAACGGCCAGCGCGCCTATCCGGTCAGCGAAGTCACCGTGGCGGGCAATCTGATCGAGCTCTACGCCCGCCTGCAGCGCGCGGGAGACCTGGAGTTCCGCAGCGCCTTCAACAGCCCCTCCCTGCTGTTCGACAAGGTGGCGATCGCGGGCAAATGAGCGACGCATCTTCAGCGCTTTGGGCCGCCGACCTCGCCCTGATCCGCGACGCGGCGCTGGCCGCCGGCCGGCTGGCGCTCGAACACCGCGAGGCCGGGCTGAAGGTCTGGTCCAAGGACGGCGGCTCGCCCGTCACCAGCGCCGATCTGGCGGTGGATCAGCTGCTGCGCGACACGCTCCTGACCGCCCGCCCCGACTACGGCTGGCTGTCCGAGGAGACGGCCGACAGCACGGAGCGCCTATCGAAGAAGCGCATCTTCGTCGTCGACCCGATCGACGGCACGGTCGCCTTCATGAAGAACAAGCCGTGGTGGTGCGTGCCCATCGCCGTGGTCGAGGACGGCCGCCCGGTCGCCGCCGTCATCCACGCCCCGATGATGGACGAGCTGTTCGAGGCGACGCTGGGCGGCGGCGCGCGCCTGAAGGGACGGCCGATCAGCGCGTCCGACACCGACGACCTGGAGGACGCCGAGCTTCTGGCCGACGCCCGGCTGATGGAGGCGCGCGAATGGGACGAGCCATGGCCGCCGATGCGCTTTTCCAAACGCAACGCCCTGGCCTATCGCATGGCCCTGGTGGCGGCGGGGGCCTTCGATGCGGCCATCGCCATCGGCCCCAAATGGGACTGGGACGTCTGCGCCGGCGCCCTGATCGCCGAAGAGGCCGGGGCGAAGGTCAGCGACCACATGGGCCGTCGGTGGCGCTTTAATCGCCCCGATCCGCGTCAAACCAGCCTGATATGCGCCGCACCGGCCCTTCACCCGTTGATCGTAAGGCGCACAGCGCCTATCCCGCTGGCCATCTGACATTCCTCCCGCAATGGACCCCCTCTCCATGGCCGACTCTCACGATCCCCAACTGCTTCACCTCGTCATCGGCGGCGAGATGCGCCATCCGGCCGAGCCGGTCTTCCGCGATCTGTCCCAGGTCGAGTTCGTCGGCGCCTTCGGCAACTATGAAGAAGCCAAGAAGGCGTGGAAGGCCCGCGCCCAGGCGACCGTCGACAACGCCCACATGCGCTATTTCATCCTGCACGCGCACAAGCTGATCGACCCGCGCAGCGACGTCTGATCCAGCGCTCAGGGCGTCATCACGCCGCTGTTCCGGAACCGTCGAGGCGGCTGATGCGCTTTCGTGTCAGTCGCCTTTGTTCTTGAACAGGATCTCCCATGCTGCCGACGATCATTGTGCTGCTGCTGGTCGTGGTCGCTGTCGCGGCGATCGTCTGGGTCGTGCGTAGGGGCCCCAAGCACGTCCCCCGTCCCGGCGAGGATCAGGACACCGCCTGGAACGACCCCATCACCCCGGCTGATCGAGACCCTCGACCTTGACCTTTTTCGGCCAGACGCTGGACGGCCAGCAGATTTTCAGCCTGGTCTCCATGCTCGCCGTGTTGGCGCTTTGCATGGTCACCTTGCGGCGCCGCATCGAACACGACCGTCAAATGAAACGGTGGAAAAAGAGCAGTCCGTGCGTCAGGCTCCGTCTCGCGGCCCCGAGCATGGCGGCCCGTGGGGCTGACCTATTCGCGCTTCAGCAGGCGATCCACCACCAGCTTGCCCCACCAGCCGGCCTTGAACTCGGCCCGAATGGCCTTGGGATCATAGGCGTCGCTTTCGACCCACTGCTCGAAGCTGACGCCCGTGGGTTCAACCTCGGCGACGTATTTCTCCAGAGTATAATCCAGCACTCCGGTCAGCCCCTCACGGCTGTGCAGGGTGCGCTTGCCCAGTTCCTCCATCGCCGCCGAGATCGGCTCGCCTAGATGGAAGTGCCGATAGAAAACCGCCATCATCCCCGCGCGATCCGCGCCCGACTTGCAGTGGATCAGGGCCGGATACTCGATCGTCTGGAATAAGACCTTGGCCCGGCGCACCCGGTCCTGGCCCGGCGGATCGCGCAGATCCAGCGGCGCGTCGATCAGCGTCAGCCCCAGCCGGTCGCAGGCGTCCTTCTCCAGCCAGTAATAGGCCTCGTCCCTCTGGCCGCGCAGGTTGACGACGGTCTTGATTCCCTGCCGTTTCCAGAAGGCCAGCTGTCGCGGCGAGGGCTGGTTGGTCCGCACAAGATCCGGCCCCAGCCAGTGGGCGTTGGTGAAGGCCGTGCGCAGGAAGGCGTGATCGGCCCAGAAATAGGACCAATGCGCCTTGAAACGGCCGAACGGCGTAGTCAGATCGAAGCGCCCCATGGCGGCGAGATAGCGCCGTTTGCACCCCGCGTCACCCGTCCGGCGGCGCCTCTCGTTCGCGGCCGCTTGACTTGCCGCCTCAGCCGTTCGACCGAAGGCCGATGACCGTTCCCGCCCCCAACTCGACGCCCGCGAGCCGCTGCGCCCCTGCTCGCCCGCATCTGGCGGGACTATCTGTCCCAGCATAAGGCGGCCTTCTTCGCCTCCTTGCTATGCGCCGCCGTCTCGGGCGGGCTGACCGCCGTGCTGCTGAAATTCCTAGAGCCGGCCATCGACCTGCTGTTTGGCCGGCACGAGGGGCCGGTGACCGTCTGGGGCGTGGTGACGCTGCCGGCCGACAAGGTGCTGATCGTCATCCCCCTGTTCATCGTCGTGGCGGCGGTGATCCGCTCCCTGGCCATGGCCGGCCAGTCCGCCCTGGTGAACCGTCTGGGCCACGGCATCGTCGGCGACATCCAGAAGCAGTTGTTCTCGGGCATGATCCGGGCCGACCTGTCGCGCCTGCGCAGCCAGCATTCGGGGACCTTCGTCTCCTCCGTCCTGTTCGACGCCAACCTCGTGCGCGAAGCCTTCACCTCGGGCGTGGTCAACTACACCCAGAACGCCCTGATGCTGCTGGGCGTCATCGTCGCCATGGGCTTCATCGACCTGCCGCTGACGCTGATCGTCCTTCTGGGCGTGCCGCTGGTCAGCTGGATCATCCGCCGCTTCGGCAAGAAATCGCGCAAGGCCGCGCGCGGCGCCATGGCCGAGACCGAGGCCCTGTCCAGCGCCCTGATGGAGAACCTGGACGGGGTGCGCGTCATCAAGATCGAGAACCGCGAAGCCGCCGAGGAAGCCCGCGTCGCCGCCGTCATCGACCGCCGCCAGCGCCATGTCATCAAAGGGGCTGACAGCCGCGCCTTCGCCGGACCGGCGAGCGACATCGTCGCCTACGCCATCGTCGCCGCCGTCATGGCCTATGCCGGCTGGCGCGCCGGCCAGGGCGAGATGACCGTCGGCGCCTTCGCCTCCTTCATCGGCATGCTGCTGTTCGCCGGCCAGGCGCTGCGCCAGGTGACCAACCTCAGCACCGTGCTGAGCGAGGGCCTGACCGCCGCCCGCCGCCTGTTCGCCGCCCTGGACATCGAGCCCGAGATCCGCGAGGCGGCCGACGCCGTCGAACTGCCCCCGGCCCGGCGACCGTGGCCCTGGAAGACGTCTCCTTCGCCTATCACGCGGGCGAAGAGGGCGCCCCCACCCTGTCGGACGTCAGCCTGCATGTCGCGCCGGGCGAGACCATCGCCCTGGTCGGCCCCTCGGGCGGCGGCAAGTCGACCATCCTCAGCCTCCTGCCGCGCTTCTACGACGTGACCTCGGGCCGGGTGACGATCAACGGCCGCGACGTGCGCGAGCTGAGCCTGGCGTCCTTGCGCGACCACATCGGCCTGGTGACGCAGGAGCCCTTCCTGTTCGACGACACCATCGCCGCCAACATCGCCTATGGCGGCCCGGGCGCGACCGCCGAACAGATCATCGAGGCCGCCCGCGCCGCCGCGGCCCACGACTTCATCGCCGCCCTGCCCGAAGGCTACGCCACGCGCGTCGGCGAAGCGGGCCTGCGCCTGTCGGGCGGCCAGCGCCAGCGCATCGCCATCGCCCGCGCCTTCCTCAAGGACGCGCCCATCCTACTGCTGGACGAGGCCACCAGCGCGCTGGACACCCAGAGCGAGGCCATGGTGCAGGCGGCGCTGGAACGGCTGATGGACGGCCGCGCCACCCTGATGATCGCCCACCGCCTGTCGACGGTGAAGAACGCCGACCGCATCTACGTCATCGACGGCGGCCGCGTCGTCGAGGAAGGAACCCACGACGCCCTGGTGGCGCGCGGCGGCCTCTATGCCCGGCTGGCGCGGCAGCAGTCGCTGGACAGCGACCCGGAGGCCTTGCCCGGGTTCGACACCCTGCCGCCTCTGGCCGAACTGCCTGACGAGACGGGCGCATGAGGCCGCTGCGCAACCCGGTCATCCAGGACGCCGCCGCCTGGCTTTTGTCCGAGTGGATGCGGTTCTGCTACGCCACCACACGCTGGACGCATGAGAACGAACATCTCGCCGAAGAGGTCTGGGCCGACGGCGGCGGCGTGCTGTGCGCCTTCTGGCATTCGCGCCTCGCCCTGGCGCCGGTCTGCTGGCCCATGAAGCGGGCGCAGCAGGTCAAGGGGCTGGTTTCGCTGAGCGCCGATGGCGAGTTCTTCACCAAGGCCGTCGGCCGCCTGGGCATTCCCGCCGTGCGCGGCTCTTCCTCCAACAAGGACAAGGCCAAACAGTCCAAGGGGGCGCTCAGGCCCTGCGCGACGGCCTCAAACAGCTGAAAATCGGCGGCCTGGCCATTACGCCAGACGGCCCGCGCGGCCCGGCGCGCCAGATGGCCGAAGGCCTGCCGCTGATGGCCAAGATGTCCGGCGCCCCGGTCCTGTTCATCGGCCTGTCGTGCAAGCCGGCGATGCGACTGAATAGCTGGGACAAGGCGGTCCTGCCCCTGCCGTTCGGACGGGGCGCCATTGTCTGGGACAAGGCCTGGTATCCCCAAGGCGCCGATCTGGCCGAGGTCGCCGCCGACTGGACCGCGCGCCTGAACGCCGTCGAGGCGCGCGCCGACGCCATAACCGGGCTGGAGCGCGTCTGACCGTGGCCTTCAGCCCTGCCCTGATCGTCTATCAGCTGCTGACCCGCCTGTTGGAGCCGCTGGCCCCGCGCCTGCTGGACGCCCGGGTCCGCAAGGGCAAGGAAGACCCCGCCCGCGTCGATGAACGGCTGGGCCAGCCCGGCATGGCACGCCCCGACGGCCCTTTGATCTGGATCCACGGCGTCAGCGTCGGCGAGGCCCTGTCCATCCTTCCGCTTGCCGAGCGCATCCGCAAGGACCGGCCCGACGTGACCGTGCTGGTCACCACCGGCACCGTGACCTCGGCCCAGGTGTTGGCGAGCCGCCTGCCGCGCGGCGTCATCCATCAGTTCGCCCCGGTGGACGCCCCCTCGGCGGTCGCCGCCTTCCTCGACTACTGGCGGCCCCATGTCGGCGTCTTCGTCGAGAGCGAGCTGTGGCCTAATCTGCTGACCACAGCGCAAAAACGCGGCGTGCCGCTGGCCCTCGTCAGCGCCCGCATCACCGACAAGACGGCGCAAGGCTGGAGGAAGGCCCCCGGCATGGCCCGCGCCCTGATGAACGGCTTTTCCCACGTCTGGCCGCAAGATCAGGACAGCGCCGACCGGCTGACGGCCTTGGGCCCGGGTCGACGGTCAGGTCAACCTGAAGCTGTCCGGCGAGCCCCTGCCCTATGACAAGGGCGAGTTCGCCCGCCTGTCGGCCTTGATCGACGACCGCCCCGTCGTGGTCGCCGCCAGCACCCATGAACACGAGGAAATGGCCATCGTCGGCGCGCTGGATCATCTGGCCGAGCGGTTGTTCCTGATCGTCGTGCCCCGCCACCCGGAGCGAGGCGACGCCATCGCCGAGGCCCTGACCCACGACGGCTACGGCTTTGCGCGGCGCAGTCAGGGTCAGCCGATCTGCGACCAGACCGACATCTATCTGGCCGACACCCTGGGCGAGTTGGGCCTCTTCCTGCGGCTGGCCGATGTGGTGGTCATGGGCGGCTCCTTCGCCCCGGCGTTGGGCGGCGGCGCGGTCGGCGGTCACAACCCGCTGGAGCCTGCGCGCCTCGCTAAGCCCATCGTCACCGGGCCGGACGCCAGCAACTGGCAGGCCGTGACCCGAATGCTGAAGCAGGCGGGCGGCCTCGTCTCCGTCCTGTCGCCCGCCGAACTGCCCTCGGTCGTCGGCCCCATGCTGGCCGACCCAGACGCCGCCCGCGACATGGGCGAGCGCGCCCGCCGCTCCGCAGAGGCCGCCGCCGCCGGGCTGGACCGCCTGTGGCTGGCGCTTCAGGCCCACCTGCCCGCCGCCCCCTCGCGGAGGCGCCCGTGAAACTGAACACCCCCGCTGGTGGTACAGCCGCGAGCGTCGCCACGCCCCGGTGACGCGGATGCTGCTGAAGCCCGCCTCATGGCTGTGGGCGGGCGTGACGGCGCGCAGGATCGCCCGCGCCACGCCGGTCGATCCGGGCGCGGCGGTCGTCTCCATCGGCAATCTGACGGTCGGCGGCTCGGGCAAGACGCCGGTCGCGCTTGAGACGCTGCGCCTGCTGCGAGATCGGGGGATCGAGGCGGCCGCCCTGTCGCGCGGCTATGGCGGCAAGCTCGAAGGCCCGGTCCGCGTCGATCCGGCCGTCCACACCGCCGCCGACGTCGGCGACGAGCCGCTGATGCTGGCGCAGGGCTCGCCCGCCTGGATCGCCCGCGACCGGGTTGCAGGCGCTCGCGCCGCTGCGGCCGACGGCGCCGCCGTGCTGGTGCTGGACGACGCCCATCAGAATCCCGCTCTGAAGAAGGCGATCAGCCTGATCGTGGTCGACGGCGAGACGCGCGGCGACGAATGGCCGTTCGGCGACGGTTCGGTCTTTCCGTCCGGCCCGATGCGCGAGCCCCTGAAGGCGGGTCTGGCGCGCGCTGACGCCGTGGTGGTGCTGCTGCCCACCGACCTGGCCGAGGTCGATCCGGAACTGATCGACGTGTTCGGCGGCCTGCCCGTCTTCATCGCCCGACTGGCGCCCCAAGGCCCGCCGCCGCCGGGGCCGCAGGTCGGCTTCGCGGGCATCGCCAAGCCGTGGAAGGTGGAGCGGTCGCTGCTCGCCGCCGGGTGCGATCTAAAGGACTTCGTGCCCTTCCCCGACCACGCCGAACTGTCGGATCGCGACTTCGCCTTCCTGAATGATCGGGCGGCGGTCTACGGCGCCGGTCTGGTGACGACGGAAAAGGACTGGATCCGGCTCAGCCCAGAAAGAAGGGCCAGGGTTTCACCCTGGCCCGTCGTCGCGCGTTTCGAGGATGAGGCGGCTTTCGCCGCCTTCCTGCTGGATCGGCTGAACCCTTAGTCCTGACGGAAGATCTGGCCGCCCTTCATGACGAAGCGGACGCGCTCAAGCTCGGTCACATCGTTCAGCGGGTCGCCGGCGACGGCGATCAGATCGGCCGGCATGCCCGGCGCGATACGGCCCGCTTCGGCCGAGATCTTCAAGTGCTCGGCGGCGCCGATCGTGGCCGACTGGATGGCCTGAAGCGGCGTCAGACCGGCGCGCACCAGCAGGGCGAACTCCTGGGCGTTGTCGCCGTGGGCCGAGACGCCCGAGTCGGTGCCGAAGGCGATCTTGACCCCGCCGCGATGGGCGCGGGCGGCCATGTCCAGCATCTTGGGACCGGCTTCCAGGGCCTTGGCGCTCTGAGCCGGGGTGAAGAAGTTATCGGGCCCCGAGGCCACGCGCGCGACGAAGTCGCCCGCCAGCAGGGTCGGCACCAGCCAGGCGCCGTTGGCCTTGAACAGGCGCATGGACTCGTCGTCCAGATAGGTGCCGTGCTCGATGGAATCGCCGCCGGCCTTCAGGAAGGCGTTGATGCCGTCGGCGCCGTGGGCGTGGGCGGTCACCTGGCGACCCATCCGGTGCGCGACCTCGACGATGGAGGCCAGCTCGTCCTGGGTGAACTGCTGGTTCAGGCCAGCGGCGGTGTTCGAAAGCACCCCGCCCGTGGCCGTGATCTTGATGATGTCGGCGCCCGCGCGCACCTGGGTCCGCACCGCACGACGGCAGTCCTCGGCCCGAGCAGACGCTCTCGTTTGACAGGACGTGCAGGATGTCTTCGCGATAGCCGTTGGCGTCGCCATGGCCGCCGTGGACCGAGACGGACGAACCCGCGGCGATGATGCGCGGTCCGACCACGTCGCCGCGCCGCACCGCGTCGCGCAGGGCGAAGATCGACTCATTGGCTCCGCCCAGGTCCGCCACCGTGGTGAAGCCCGCATTCAGCGTGCGACGGGCGTGGCGCGCGCCGACCATGGCCTGATCGGCGTTCGACATGGTCAGGCGGTCCAGCCGGCTGGTCGGGCTCTGCTCGCTGCCCAGATGGACGTGGCTGTCGATCAGGCCGGGCAGCACGAAGGCCGAGCGCAGATCGACGACGTTCCCCTCGCCGACGAAGCCGTCGCGGATTTCGACGACCTGGTTCCCTCTGATCACGAGAGTTTTATCGCGCAGCACGCGGCCGCTGGCCGGATCGGCCAAAAGCCGCCCCACTTGGACGAACTTCGTCGCCTGTTCAGCCGAAACCGGCGCTGCCGCCGGGGCTTGGCGCGCCTCGGCGCCGGTGGCAGCCAAAACAGCTGCGGTCACAATCAGGGCAAGCTTCTTCATGTATCCCTCCCGTTACTGAAGCGCGCAACATAACCATTCCAATCTTCACGCCAAGGCCAAGGTTGCGTTCTAACGACGGTTCATGAAACAAGCCGATACAGTTGTTTAACCGTGCGGGGGGCGTCGCATGCGGCTTTCCAGACGTGGCTTGATTTTGGGCGGTTCGGCCCTGTTGGCGGGGTGCTCCTCCGCCGCCTCCACCTCTCAACTTCACCTCGCCGGAGCCGTCGCTCCAGCCCTGCCGATCGTTCCTGAGCGCGCGCGCTCAGCTCACGTGCAGGTGGCGAACGCCGGGACGACGATCGACCCCCACGGCATCGTGCGCCCCGACCTGATCGAGCGCGCCCGCGCCGCGATGGACGTGCACGGTCATAAGATCTCGAAGCGCGACCGGATGTATCTAGTCGATTTCCAGAAATTCTCGGGCGAGGACCGCCTGTATGAAGTCGATCTGGAAGGCGGCTGGGTCACGGCCTATCGCACCAGCCACGGGCGCGGCTCGGACCCGGCGCATTCAGGCTTCGCGCAGCAGTTCTCGAACCGTCCGGACAGCCATATGTCCTCGATCGGCGCCTACGCCACGGCGGGCGCCAGCTGGGGCAGCCAGCAAGGGCCGAACGTCCTGCTGGACGGGCTGGAGTATTCCAACAATCTGGCGCGCGAACGGGCCATCATCATCCACGGCGCCGACTACGCCGACCCGGCCTTCCTGGCGCGCCAGGGCAAGCTGGGCCGTTCCTACGGCTGCTTCTCGGTGTCCCACGCCGACCTGGTTCCCCTGCGCGAACGCATGGGCGAGGGTCGGCTGCTGTTCGCGATGACCTAAAGCATGGGGGAGCCGCTTAGCGCGGCTCCAGCGCCCGCCAGCCGATGTCGGTGCGGTGGAAACCGCCCGGCCAGTCGATCTTCGCAATCGCTTCATAGGCGCGCTCGCGCGCCTGGGCCACGTCGTCGCCATAGGCGCAGACGTTCAGCACCCGGCCGCCCGCCGCCGCCAAGGCGCCGTCGTCGCGCAGCTTCGTACCGGCGTGGAAGACCTGGACGTGCGGCCCGAAATCCTGGTCCGCGCCGCGAATGACGGAGCCTTCCAGCGGGCTGTCGGGATAGCCCTTGGCCGCCAGGACGACGCAGATCACCACGCCCGGCTTGAAGGCCGGCGCCGGCGCCTGGGTCAGGTCGCCGCGCGCACAGGCCAGCAGCAGCGGCACGACATCGCCGTCCAGCCGCATCATCAGCACCTGGCACTCCGGGTCGCCGAAGCGGGCGTTGAACTCGACCACCTTGGGGCCTTCGGCCGTCGCCATCAGGCCGACATAGAGGACGCCGCGATAGGGAACGCCTTCCTCGGCCATCTTCTGGATGGTCGGAACGACCACGCGTTCGTTCGCCGCCTCGGTGAAGGCCGCCGTGAAGACGGGCGCGGGCGAATAGGCGCCCATGCCGCCGGTGTTCGGCCCCAGGTCGCCGTCGAAGGCGCGCTTGTGGTCTTGCGCGCCGCCGAACAACACCGACCGCGTCCCGTCCGACAGGACGAACAGGGAGCCCTCCTCCCCGTCCATGAATTCCTCGATCACCACGCGCGACCCGGCCGCGCCGAACCGGCCGCCCAGCATCCGCTCGATCTCGGCCTCGGCGTCGACGCGATCGGGGCTGATGGCCACGCCCTTACCCGCCGCCAGACCGTCGGCCTTGATGACATAGGGGGCCGAATACCGATCCAGCGCCGCCTTGGCCGAGGCGACGTCCTCATAGACGCCATAGCCCGCCGTCGGGATGCCGTGGCGTTGCAGAAAGGCCTTGGAGAAGGCCTTGGAGGTCTCCAGTTGCGCCGCCGCCTGGGTCGGGCCGAAGCAGGGGACGCCCGCCGCCTGCAGCCGGTCGCCCAACCCTTCGGCCAGGGCCGATTCGGGGCCGACGACGACCAGGTCCGCCTTCATCTCGCGCGCCAGGGCCGCCAGGCCTTCAGCGTCCGTCGCCTTCAGGTCGGGGCGCATCTCGCCGAGCGAGGCCATGCCGGGATTGCCGGGCGCGACGACAAGCCGCGTGACCAGCGGCGACTGGGCGATCTTCCAGGCCAGGGCGTGTTCGCGCCCTCCCGATCCGACGAGCAGAATGTTCATCAGGGCGGAATGGCCGCGCGCGTCGTTCCGGTCAAGCGCCCGAAAGGGTTAGCGGACGCACGATCAGGCCAATCAGGGCGTCCAGGCGGGCATGGCCTTCAGCTGCTCAAGCGTCATATCGGCCACCAGATCATAGTCGTCGCCTTCTTTTCGGGGCGTCAGACCGTCCAGCGAAATGCGCACCCAGCGCGGTCCGCCCTGCCCGGCCGGCTCGATGATCAAGCCCGTAACCGCGCCCGAGGCGTCCACATCGACCCGCTGGACGTCGCCCAGATCAACGCCCGCCGGGGTGATCAGATCGGCGTCCTCCAGTTGCTTGACGGTCAGGCCCAGCGCTGTGACGCTTGCCGCCGGAGCGGGCGTATGCGTCATGGTCGGCGCCGAGGCCGCATCGGGCGAAGCTTCCGGCGTCTTTGTCGGCTTGGAGGGCGCCTCCGAGCAGGCCGCCATCAGGGCCAAGGCCGAGGCCGCGGCGAGCCATATCCTCGTCATCACATCCTCCTGTCCTAGATCAGGGCCGAGACCACATAGACGACGGCGCCGGCCAAAAAAATCACGCCCAGTATCAGCCAGGGACTGAGCGCCGGGTTATGGCTGCGGCGGGCCAGATCGCGCTCGCGCGCCTGATCAGCCGGCAGGTCATTGTCCGTTGCGTCGTCCGGAGTCGGGTCTGGGGACTGCACCATGATGCGCGAACGCGCGCGGAGAGCGCCCGTTCCGCCACGCTTGTCGCCCACGCCTTTGCGGGCGCGACGGCGGCGTCTAGGATGGCGCCATGACCTCCGACGACGACTACGCCTTCGAGGGCGCGGCCCTGCAGCCCGCCCGCGACAACAATCCGCCGCTGTCGATCTCGGAGCTGAGCTTCGCCCTGAAACGCACGCTGGAGGAACGCTTCGGCCATGTGCGGCTGCGCGGCGAGATCTCCAAGGTGAACCGCCACGCCTCGGGCCACGTCTATCTGACGCTGAAGGACGACAAGTCGGCCATCGACGGCGTGATCTGGAAGGGCGTGGTGCGCGGATTAAGCGTCCAGCCCGAGACGGGGCTGGAGGTCATCGTCACCGGCAAGATCACCTCCTATCCGGCGCGCTCTTCCTATCAGATCGTGATCGAGAGCATGGAGGCGGCGGGCGCGGGCGCCCTGCTGGCCCAGCTGGAGCGGCTGAAGGTCCGCTTGCGCGACGAAGGCCTGTTCGATCCGGCGAAGAAGAAACCGCTGCCGACCTTCCCGGCCACCATCGGCGTCATCACCAGCCCGACCGGCGCCGTCATCCGCGACATCCTGCACCGCATCGCCGAGCGCTGGCCCTGCCGCGTCATCGTCTGGCCCGTGGTGGTTCAGGGCGACGCCGCCTGCGGCCAGGTGTCCAACGCCATCCGCGGCTTCGACCAGATGACGACGGACGGGCCGATCCCCGCCCCGACCTGCTGATCGTGGCGCGCGGCGGCGGTTCGGTCGAGGACCTGTGGTGCTTCAACGACGAAGGTCTGGCGCGCACGGTCGCGGCCGCCCGCATCCCCATCATCTCGGCCGTGGGGCACGAGACGGACACCACATTGATCGACTTCGTGTCGGACCGCCGAGCGCCGACGCCGACCGGCGCGGCCGAGATCGCCACGCCGGTGCTGGCCGACCTGCGCTGGGCCCTCAGCGATCTGGAGGGCCGCCTCTCGCGCGCCGGGGCGCGGATGTTGGAGGACCGCCGCACCCGCCTGCGCGCCGCCGCGCGCGGCCTGCCCGCCCGGCCCGAAGACCTGCTGGCCCTGCCGCAGCAACGGCTGGACCACGCCGCCAGCCGCCTCGGCTCGGGCCTGCATCGCAACGTCGCCGTGCATGAGCGACAGCTGGCGGTCGCCGCCGGTCGTCTGACGCCCGGCCTGCTGCGCGCCCGCGTCGAGCGCGGTCAGGACCGCCTGCGCGGCGCCGCCGACCGTCTGACTTCCGCGCTTCAGGCCGGCGTCGCCCGCAACGAGCGCCGCCTGCTGCAGACGGCCGGCCGCCTGAGCCCAGCGCCCCTGCATCGCCGCCTCGACCAGCGGCAGGCGCGGCTGCAGGCGCTCAGCCTGCGTCTGGACGGCGTCATGCCGCGTCGGCTGGAGCGGGCGGAGGACCGCCTGGCCGCCCTGTCCCGCGCCCTGACGACGCTGAACCCCAAGACGCCCAAGCCCGGCTTCGCCCGCATCGAGGACGCCGACGGCGCCATGATCGCCTCGGCCGCCGCCCTGTCGCCGGGCCAGACGGTGCAGATCGTCTTCGGCGACGGCGCCAGGGGCGCGACCATCGACGGCGAGGGCGCGCCACCGCGTCCGACGCCTGCGCCCAAGCCCGCCCCGCGCCCGAAGGCGCCGCCTGCAGGCCAAGGCGACCTGTTCTGACCTTTCCTCCCCATCGCTGCGCGACACGGAGGAGAAATCAGCGCCCCGTGCCGAGCGCCGACGACAGGGGCACGCGGCCGGATGACCGCGATTCGGCTCTCGTCCTGCACCCGGTCCGCGCTATGATGGCGTCATGAGCACGCAGATTTCTCAAGACTCGGGCCAGACGGCCAGCCTCCACTATGGCGACGGCGAGTTCGCTGTTCTGTCCGCCGGCGCCTTTGTGCGCTGCGCCGTCAGCGGCGTCGCCATTCCTCTGACGGCCCTGCGGTACTGGTCGGTAGAGCGCCAGGAGGCCTATGCCGGGCCGCGCGAATATCTGGCGGCCGCCTCCTCCCCCAACTGAGCCGCGTCCGTCTTGCGCCACTGTGTCCGCCGGATGCCCCGGCTTCTCCGTTCGCCGGTGTTCCGATGTCCGCCCTGAGTTCGATCCACGTCCTGCTGGTGGACGACAATCCCAATATGCGCGCCATCATCGCCGCCATGCTGAAGTCGGTGGGGGTCGGTCGCTTGACCGAGGCGGAAGACGGGGCGGCGGCGCTTGAACTACTGGGCCAGAAAGCCATCGACATCGCCATCGTCGACTTCCGCATGAAGCCGATGGACGGGGTGGCCTTCACCCGCGCCGTCCGCAACGAGGGCGACAGCGCCAACCCCTATCTGCCGGTGATCATGATGACCGGCCATTCCGAGAAAAGCCGCGTGACCGAGGCGCGCGACGCGGGCGTCACCGAATTCGTCTCTAAGCCGGTCAAGGCGCAGACCCTGCTGACGCGGATCGAGGCGGTGATCCTGCGTCCGCGGCCCTTTGTGCGTTCGGCCAACTATTTCGGGCCGGACCGTCGCCGCACACGAACTGAGAGCTACGCCGGTCCGTTCCGTCGCGCCGACGACACAGGGACCTAAGCCTCAGCCTCTCTCAGCGCCTCATAGACCTGAGACGGCCAGCGCTTATGCACCCAGAACCAGTCGACCGGATGCTCGCGCACCCGGTCTTCGACGAACCGGTTGGCCGCCTGGACGCCCGCCAGGACATCAGCCGCCTTATCGCCCGTGTCGGGCACGGCGATCGGTTCATGCGCCGTGACGCGGAAGCGCACGCCGGGCAGACGCACCACCGACAGGGGTTGCATCACCGTGCCGAACTTCAGCGCCATGCGCGCCGCCCCGGGCGAGGCGTTGACCGGCTGGCCGAAGAATTCGACCTCCGGCCCCTGATTGTATTTCTGGTCGACCAGCAGGGCGATGGATTCGCCGCGCTTCATCCCCGCCATCAGTTCGCGCGTGCCGTCGCCCTTGGGCGCGAACAGCTTGATGCCGTAACGCTCGCGGCTCTGGCGGATCAGGGCGTCGACGTAAGGGTTGTTGGCCGCGCGATAGGTCACCTGGCACGGCACCCCCGCCGCCATGATGACCGCCGCCATGACCTCGAATTGGCCAGATGGCCCGAGATCAGCACGACCGGGCGGCCAGAGTCGCGCACGGCGTGCAGCCGCTCCAGCCCGACGATGTCGATGCGTCCGCTTTCCGGCGTCAGCCGGTCCATGACGGCCAGTTCTGCGAAGGTGCGACCCGTCTGCTCCCACTGATCCACGGCCAGGCGGTCGCGCTCGGCGGCGCCCATGTCGGGGAAGGCGATGCGCAGGTTGCGCGTCACCGTCTTGTGCGTGCCGGTCAGCGGCCCCAGCGTCCGCAGCAGCTTCCCGCCGAAGCCCGAGGCGCGCTCGACGCCCATCAGGCGCAGAAGGCCGAACAGCCCCTGGAACGCCGACGCCTCCAGCCGCCAGTTCAGGTCCTGAAGGAACCCAGGCCTTTTCTCTTTCTCACCAGGCAATCGTCAGTCCGCCGTCCACCACCAGGGTCTGGCCGGTCACATAGGCCGACGCAGGACTGCACAGATAGACCGCCGTGCCCGCGATTTCATCCGGCTGGCCGATCCTTTTCAGCGGCGCGGGGTCGGTGACGGTCTTCAGCAGCTCGGGGTTCTCCCACAGGTAGCGGGCGAAATCGGTCTGGACCAGGCCCGGCGCGATGCAGTTCACCCGCACGTTCGACGGCCCGTACTCCACCGCCAGGTTGCGCGCCAACTGCATGTCCGCGGCCTTGGAGATGTTGTAGGCGCCGATCAGGCCGTTGCCGCGCAGGCCGCCGATCGAGGAGATGATCAGGATCGCCCCGTCCTTTCGCTCCAGCATCTCCGGCGCGACCATCTGGATCAGCCAGTGGTTGGAGATGACGTTGTTCTGAAGGATCTTTTCGAACTGCTCGTCGGCGATGCCGGCCATCGGCCCGGCGTAGGGATTGGTCGCGGCGTTGCAGACCAGGATGTCGATCCGACCGAAGGCGGCGCGCGTGTCATCCACCAGCCTTTGCAGATCGTCCTTGGAGGCGATGTTGGCGGGAATGGCGATGGCGCGGCCCTCGCCATGCTTCTCATTGATGGCGACGGCGACCTCTTCGCACGGCCCGGCCTTGCGCGAGGAGATGACGACGCGCGCGCCGTGTTCGGCCAGACGCTCGGCGATAGCCTTGCCAATGCCCTTGGAAGAGCCGGTGATGATGGCGACCTTGCCGCTCAGATCGAACAATTCCATGCGTTAACCTCCTTTTACCGCCCGTTTATCCGCGCGGACCCTAGCCGTTAGGCTTCGTTAACGTGATACTTGATCGATTCTATATGGAAAGGCGGTTCTGACCGGCCCCATGCGAAAGATCACCGGCGGCTTCCTGTTCTTCGGCTACCTGTTCCTCGCCCTGACCATCGGGGCGATGATCTGGCGCGCCGGTCTGGGAGCGGGCGCCGGCGCGGCCGGGGTGCTGGGCGCGCTGGGGATACTGGCCGGCGCCCACGCCATCGTCACCGGCATCGCCGACCGCCGCGCCCTGCGCCTGGAGATCGGCAAGGTGCGCGAGGCCCACCGCCTGCTGGCCGATGCGATGGAGTCGACCCAGGGCGCCCTGACCGAGCTGGCGCAGGCCATCGAGACCGGCGCCTATCGCGCACCGACGCCCTGACCGGCGAGGTGCGGATGCTGGAAGGCCTGGTCCAGCAGATGAGCGCCTCGATCGAGGAGCGGCTGGCCGCCTCCTCCCTGACCGCCGACACCTTCGAGGGCCGTCGTCAGGTCCAGTCGAACACCCTGCTGAAGACCGTCCACGACGCCCTCAGCGAGAACCGCGTCGACCTGTACTTGCAGCCCGTCGTGACCCTGCCCCAGCGGCGGACGGTCTTCTACGAAAGCTTCACCCGCCTGCGCGACCCGTCGAACCGGGTGATGATGCCGGCCGAATACCTGTCGGTGGCCGAGGGCGAAGGCCTGCTGCCAGCCATCGACAACCTGCTGCTGTTCCGCTGCGCCCAGATCGTGCGCCGCCTGGCCGCCCAGGACCGCAAGGTCGGCGTCTTCTGCAACATCTCGCTCGCCTCCCTGGGCGACGAGACCTTCTTCCCGCAGTTCCTCGACTTCCTGAACCAGAACCGCGACCTGAAGGACGCCCTGATCTTCGAACTGGGTCAGGCCACCTTCGACGCGCGCGGCGCCATCGAGGCCCGCAACATGGCCAAGCTGGCCGACCTGGGCTTCCGCTTCTCCATCGACAAGGTGCAGACGCTGGACCTGGACTTCGCCGACCTGCAACGCTCGGACGTGCGCTTCATCAAGGTGGCGGCCGACCTGTTGATCGAGCAACTGTTGGACCTGGACGGCGCCGCCCCCTGCCCAGCCAGCCCGATATCCGCGCCGGGGACTTCGCCCCTTTGACGCGCCGCCATGGGCTCGAACTGATCGCCGAAAAGGTCGAGAGCGAGAAACAGGTCGTCGATATCCTCGAACTGGACGTGGCCATGGGCCAGGGCCACCTGTTCGGCGAGCCGCGCGCCATCAAGGAAGCCGTCCTGGCTGAAACCGACCCGCCCGCCGACTTCGTCCTCTCGACGCTGAAATCGGCCGAGCAGAGGGTGCGATTGTAAGCTGCTCCCTTCTCCCCCTGTGGGAGAAGGTGGGCGCCGGAGGCGCTCGGATGAGGGGTGTCGGCGGGCCTCCTGACTTTTTGAAATCCAACGCCGCAACAGCCCGTCAGACCGAACCGCTCACACCCCTCATCCGTCAGGCTCCGCCTGCCACCTTCTCCCACAAGGGGAGAAGGAAGAAAAAGGCCCCTCCGTCGAAACGAAGGGGCCTGTCCTTTAAGCCTTCTGCGCGTCCAGCCAGCGCACCGCGTCGGCGTCGCGGGCCGACAGGTCGGGGTAGTCCGGGTCCGAGCCGACGTCCGGCGCCCGGCGCCAGGAGCGAGCGCACTTGGGATAGTCCGCCGTCTTAACCTCGACGGCGACGGCGTCGCCGCCGACCACCAGTTCAGCGCCCGAGGTGCGGAACACCTCGGCGGCGTCCAGCCCTTCGAACGGGGCCAGCAGTTCGGCCGGAGCCGTGACCACCGGCCAGGCGTCCAAGGCACCGCCGATGACCTTGTCGCGGCGCGCGGCTTCCAGGGCTTCGTTGACGACCTCCAGCACCGTCTCGACCTTGGCCCAGCGCTCGGCCTCGGCCGCGTTGCGCCACTGGCCTGGCGTCTCAGGGATCACCCGGGCGCAGTTGGTGCCGGCCTCCGGGAAGCGCGTCATCCACGCCTCGTCCATGGTGAAGGGCGTCAGCGGCGCCAGCCAGGCGGTCAGACGGCTGAACACCTCGTCCATGACCGTGCGCACGGCGCGGCGCTTGATGCTGTCAGGACGGTCGCAATAGAGGCTGTCCTTGCGCACGTCGAAATACAGCGCCGACAGGTCGCCCGAGCAGAACTCCAGCACCGGCCGCACTACGTCCTGGAAACGGTATTCCTCGTAGGCCTGGCGCACCTGGCCATCCAGCTCCCACAGGCGATGCAGGATGAACTTCTCCAGCGGCGGGAACTGGTCGTAGTCGGTCAGGCGCTCGGCCTCGTCGAAGCCGTTCAGCGCGCCCAGCAGATAGCGGACGGTGTTGCGCAGCTTGCGATAGGCGTCGACCGTCGTCTGCAGGATCTGCTTGCCGATGCGCTGGTCGTCCGAATAGTCGACCAGGGCGACCCACAGGCGCAGGATGTCGGCCGACTCCTGATGATGGTCAGGGGGTCCGTCGTATTGCCCCGCGACTTCGACATCTTCTCCCCGTTCTCGTCCAGGGTGAAGCCGTGGGTCAGGACCGCCTTGAACGGCGCCCGGCCGCGCGTGCCGCAGCCCTCCAGCAGCGACGACTGGAACCAGCCGCGGTGCTGGTCCGAGCCTTCCAGATAGAGGTCGGCGGGCCAGCGCGACGGGCGGTCGCCCGTATAGCCGCTGTCGGCCGTGCGCGGGTCCAGCGTAAAGGCGTGGGTCGAGCCGCTGTCGAACCAGACGTCGAGGATGTCCGTGACCTTCTCGAACCGCTCGGGGTCGTGCGCGCCCAGGAAGTCGGCGTCAGGCGCCGAGAACCAGACGTCGGCGCCGCCCTCGGCCACGGCCTTGACGATGCGGGCGTCGACCTCGGGATCGTGCAGGGGCTGACCCGTCTGCTTGTCCACGAACATGGCCAGCGGCGTGCCCCAGGCGCGCTGGCGGCTGATCAGCCAGTCAGGACGACCCTCGACCATGGAGCGGATGCGGTTCTTGCCCGCCGCCGGGTGGAAGGCGGTGGCGTCGATGGCGTTCAGGGCGCGGTCGCGCAGGGTCGCGCCGTCTTCCAGCTCTTCATCCATGCGGATGAACCACTGCGGCGTGTTGCGGAAGATGATCGGCGCCTTGGAGCGCCAGGAGTGCGGATAGGAGTGCTCCATCCGGCCGCGCGCCAGCAGGTTTCCGGCCTCGATCAGCTTTTCCATCACCGCGCCGTTCGCGGGGCCGAACTTGCCGGTCTTCTTGCCTTCGGTCTCCAGCACCTTCAGGCCTGCGAACAGCGGCACGTGCTCATAATAGGCGCCGTCGGGATCGACCGTGTCCGGCACCTCACGATGACCGTGGGCCAGCCAGACGGCGAAGTCGTCCGCGCCGTGGCCCGGCGCCGTGTGGACGAAACCCGTGCCCGCGTCGTCGGTGACGTGATCGCCGGCCAGCAGCGGGACCGAGAAGCCATAGCCGTTGTCCAGCGCCGCCAGCGGGTGGGCGCATTCCAGGCCCGACGGATCGATGTCGTAGACGCGCGTCCAGGCGGCGATCTTGGCGGCCTTGAACACCTCTTCGGCCAGTTTGTCGGCGAGGACGAAGCGGTCGCCCGGCTTGGCCCAGGGCTCATAGTCCAGCCCTTCTTCAAGGGCCGTGACCTCATACAGGCCGTAATTGATTTCGGGGCCGTAGCTGATCGCCCGGTTGGCCGGGATGGTCCACGGCGTCGTCGTCCAGATCACCACCGACGGCGTGGCGATGCGGAAGGCCAGCAAGTCGTCCGGGTGGCTGTCGGTCGCGCCGACCACCGGGAACTTCACCCAGATCGTGGGCGAGACGTGGTCGTGATACTCCACCTCGGCGTCGGCCAGGGCCGTGCGCTCGACCGGCGACCACATCACCGGCTTGGAGCCGCGATAAAGCTGGCCCGAGTTCTTGAACTTGTGAAACTCGGCGACGATGGCCGCCTCGGACGTGAAGTCCATGGTGGCGTAGCGGTTGGCGAAGTCGCCGGTGATGCCCAGACGCAGGAACTGGTCGCGCTGCAGGTCGATGTATTTGCCGGCGTATTCGCGGCAGGCGGTGCGGAACTCCTCCTTGGACACCTCGTCCTTGCGGCGGCCCTTGGCGCGGAACTGCTCCTCGATCTTCCACTCGATCGGCAGGCCGTGGCAGTCCCAGCCGGGGACGTAGTCGACGTCATAGCCCAGCAGGAAGCGCGAGCGGACCACGAAGTCCTTCAGCGTCTTGTTCAGGGCGTGGCCGATGTGGATGTCGCCGTTGGCGTAGGGCGGGCCGTCGTGCAGCACATAGAGCGGCGCCTTCTGCGACTGACGCAGGGCGCGCAAGGTTCCGTACAGGTCGCCCCACTGGGCCAGGATTTCCGGCTCCTTCTTGGGCAGGCCGCCGCGCATCGGGAAGGGCGTCTCGGGCAGGAAGACGGTGTCGCGATAGTCGCGGCCGGAAGGGGTCTGGGTGTCGGCGTCGGCCATGAGATGTCTTTTCGTCTTTGCGCGCGCGGCCGCTCGAAAAGCGGCGTCAGGCGTCAGTCTAGCGTGAAGGCGCCGGACGGCCCATGCCCTGATGCTTGAAGGCGGCGTCGTCTCGGCGAAATGTTTCGAGAAAATCCCGACGTGCGCGGGGCTGTCAGCCCTGCAGCGCTACGCCGGGCGGCTAATCGAAATCGGACGGATCACGCGAACGGTCATGATGGGAAAGCTCTAGCAGACCCCGCGTCCCCTGCGCCATAGTCCAGAAGAACAGACGGGAGAGGGATCGGATGCGGATTCAAGCCTTGGCGACGGCGGGGGTGCTGGCCCTGACGGCGGCCGCCTGCTCGGAACAGAAGAGCGCCCCTGCGGCTGCGGAGACGGCCGCGCCCGTCCTGACCGGCCGCGCCGCCGTCTATGCGGCGGGCGAAAAGGACGCCGAGGCTTTCGTGCGCGCCCTCTACGCCCGCGTCAGCGAACCAAAGGACACGCCCGACCCGGCCGAGGCGACCATCACCCCCGGGCGCGATCCGCTCTATTCTCGCACGATGAACGCCCTGATCGGCGTCGACGACCGCGAAGCCAAACGCAAGAAGACCGCGCCTCGCCTCGACTACGACCCCATCTGCGCCTGCCAGGATGCCGACGCCTTCGCCCTGAAGTCCGTGACGATGACGCCCGAAAGCCCTCAGGCCGCGACCGCCGAAGTCGTCTTCGCCAACGCCGGTCAGGACCACCGCCAGACGCTCAAACTGCTGAAGGAAGGCCCGATGTGGCGCATCGCCGACGTCATCGACGACAAGGGCAAGTCGCTGCACGACGACCTGATGGCCATCGCCGAAAAAGCGCCCGGTTAAGGCGTCAGGCGAAGGCCCAGACGCCCGCCGGTCCGTCGGCGTCGTTGGAGGAGGCGGCGTACTCGGTCGGATGCGGCGCATCCGGATTCTGGGTTTCAATCGGCGCAGGGGCTGAAGGACCGCCGCAAGACGCCGCGCCATCACCGCCTTGATCGGCGCCAGTCGCGTCTGGGCGCCCATCAGACTGACGGCCGTCAGGACTTCAAGATAGGCCAGCACATCACCGGCGGCGAAAAGGGCCAATTCCAGGCCGACCGTCTGCCACAGCATCATCACGCCGATCATCACCAGAACCAATCGCAGCGAGGAGCCCGAAAAAGCCCACGACAGCTTGTCCCTCACCCAGCGTCGAACGCCTTGGCTGATGTTGCAGAGCAAGGCTCCGGCTCCGATCAAGGCGGGCATGGCGACGCCGGCGCCGCTGAAGACGGCCCAGATCGTCCAAATCACGCAAAAACAGGCGACAGCCAGCCAAGCCTGCGAGTTATCGTCCTTCCTCCCGCTCACATCATTCCATTAGCTGGGAACCGGGGGATGCGCGCGCAACCCGCGCAGACGGTGCGCTCAGCCCAGTACGGCCCTCGCGGCGGCGGCGTCGGCGTCGATCTGGACCTTGAGGGCTTCGAGGCCCTCGAACTTCATCTCGCCGCGCAGGAAGGCGACCAGCTCGGTCTCCAGCACCTGGCCGTAGAGGCTCTCGTTAAAGTCCAACAGCCAGACTTCCAGCAGAGGCTGTTCGATTTCGAACATCGGACGGACGCCCAGATTGGCGACGCCGTTGATGATCCTGCCGTCCGGCAGGCGGGTGCGGGTCGCATAGACCCCATAGGCCGGACGCATATAGTCGCCCATGGCCATGTTGGCGGTTGGCACGCCGATGGTGCGCCCGCGCTTGTCGCCGTGGATCACCTCGCCCTGAATGGCGAAGGGGCGGCCAAGAATGGCGGCGGCGCGGTCCATGTCGCCGGCCTTCAGCGCCTCGCGCACGGCGCTGGACGACAGCTTGAGCCCGGAGGCGTCGTCGATGCGGTCGGTGACGGAGACGGTGAAGCCCAGCGTCTCGCCATAGGTTCGCAGCAAGGCGGGCGAGCCGGAGCGGCCCTTGCCGAAGGTGAAGTCGAAGCCGATGGCGGCGTGGACGATCCCGAGGCCTTCGGACAGGACGCGGCGGGCGAATTCCTCGTCCGACATGCCCGCCATTTCAGCATCGAACGGCAGCAGATACAGGCGGTCGACGCCCAGCGGCGCCAGGGCGCGCGCCATCTGGTCCGGCGTCATCAGGCGAAAGGGCGCGGCCTCGGGTTGGAACAAGCGGCGCGGATGGGGATCGAAGCTGACCACGGCCAGGGGAACGCCCAGCCGGTCCGCCGCCTCGCGCGCCGAGGCGATGACCGCCTGATGGCCGCGATGCACGCCATCGAAGGCGCCGACGGCCACGGCCGCCCCCTGCTGCGCTGCGGTCAGGCCGCGCCAGTCGCGAATGACTTCGACCACTTCAGGCGGCCTTCAGCGCGCCGACAGCTTGCGGCGACGCGGCACGCGCACGACGGCCACGCCGTCCATGATCAGCTTGTCTTCGACAAAGCCTTCGCACTTCAGCTGGGCGCGGGCGCCTTCATGGTCCAGTTCGATGACGGTGATCTGAATGCGCACATCGTCGCCGATCCGCACCGGAAAATGGAACGACAGCGTCTGGGAGATGTAGATCGAGCCCGCGCCCGGCAGGATGGTCCCCACCACCGCAGAGCCGAAGGCCGCCGACAGCAGGCCGTGGGCGATACGGCCGCGATAGGCCGTCTTGGCGGCGAAGGCTTCATCCAGATGCACCGGATTGAAGTCGTCGGACGCCTCGGCGAACAGACGGATCCGCTCTTCAGTGACGTGAACCGTCTTCTCGGCGGCCATGCCGACATGAAGTTCGTCGAGGATGTAGCCGCCCGACGGGTGCGCTTGGACCAGATCAACCATGTGCGGCCTTTAAGGCAGGTGCGACGAAATGGCGAGACTTACCAGGTCAGTTCCAGCGCAGCGTAGCGGGCGAAGGTCGTCTCGGCCCGGAGCAATTCCGCCGCGCGGGCCGGATCCAGGGTCCCGTCAGCCGCCTTGGCCGCGTCGCCGTGGATGCCCTGGGCGATGAACAGGCAGTCCAGCGCCTGCTCGGCGGCGCCGAGCACATCGGTCACCACCCCGTCGCCGATGCACAGCACGCGCGAGCGGTCGACGGCGCGGCCCAGCAGGCCTTCCGCCTCTTTCAGCGCCAGGGCGTAGATGGGGGCGAACGGCTTGCCCGCCATGATCACCCGCCCGCCCATCGACTCGTACAGATCAGCGATGGCGCCGCCGCAATAGATGATCGCATCCCCGCGCTGCACCACGCGATCGGGGTTGGCGCAGATCAGCTCCAGTCCGCGCTCGGCCGCCGGCGCCAGACGTTCGCGATAGTCCTCGGGCGTCTCGGTGGTGTCGTCATAAGGCCCGGTGACGGAAATGAAGGCGGCGTCTTCGGCGCCGTGGGCGCCGGTCAGGTCCAGGCCTTCATACAAGGCGAAGTCCCGTTCCGGGCCGATGATCCACGCAGGGCCGGGCGCGCGGCGCGCCAGCTCCATCCGGGTGGCGTCGCCCGAGGTGACAAAGGCTTTCCAGGCGCTGCGCGGCACGCCCAGGCCGTCCAGCTGCGCCACCACGTCTGAAGACGGGCGCGGCGAGTTGGAGATCAGGACGACATGGCCGCCCTTCTCGTTGAACTTGGTCAGGGCGTCGCAGGCTGCGGCCCAGCTCTCGCGCCCGTTGTGGATCACGCCCCAGACGTCGCAGAGCAGGATATCGTAGTCATCGGCGACGGCGGACAGGCGGGGCAACGGATGAGGCTGGGTCATGCCCCGCTTATAGCGAGTGAAAGCGGGGGGAAAGGCCAGGGCTGACGATCGATCCGTCTGCGCTTTCCCTCTTCGCCGCCGCACGTCTTCCTGCTAACCGGCTGGACATGAAGAGTTCCCGTCTCGCGATTTCCCGTCTCGCGCTCGGCGCCTACGGCATCGCCCTGGCCGTCATCATTCTGGACCAGTTGACCAAGGCCTGGGTGCTGGGGGCCATCGACGCCGCCCATATCTCCCACATTCCCGACGGCTACCGGATCGCCGAGGTCGCGCCTCCGGTCTTCAACCTGACCTATGTGCTGAACACCGGCGTCAGCTTCGGCCTGTTCGGCGGCGGCGCCGGGCGCTGGATCCTGAGCGTCTTCTCGGTCGTGGTGGCGGGCCTGCTGGCCTGGTGGGCGACGCGGGCGATCGCCGCCTGCTGGTCGCGGCCATCGGCCTGGTCATGGGCGGCGCCGTCGGCAACGTGATCGACCGCATCCGCTTCGGCGGCGTGGTGGACTTCCTCGATTTTTCGGGCACCGGCCTGTTCCCTTGGATCTTCAACGTGGCCGACAGCGGCATCACCGTCGGGGTCGTGCTGCTGATCCTGGACAGCTTCCTGTCCGAGCGTCGCACGACTGTTGGCGCGGCCCACGAAAAGTCGTAATCACACCCTCTTAACTTATCGACCCGAGCCAGCGCCCCGACGGGCGCGCCTCCCGGAGCCGAACGACCCATGCGTATCCGTCCCGTCCTGATCGCGACCCTGGCCGCCGGCGCGGCCCTCAGCCTGAGCGCCTGCGGATCGATGAAGCAGAGCATCGGCCTGTCCAAGGTCGTGCCGGACGAATTCGTCACCGTGGCCAGCGCCCCGCTGGTGGTGCCGCCCGAATACGGCCTGACCCCGCCGACGCCGGGCGCCCCGCGTCCGCAGGAACTGGCCCCTGAAAGCGCCGCGCGTCAGATCCTGCTGGGTCAGCGCCAGGCCGTGACCCGCACCCCGGGCGAACAGGTCCTGGCCGCCGAGGCCGGCGCCGATCGCGCCGACCCGCTGGCTCGCTATGTCGTCGATGACGAGTTCGGCAACCTGGCGCACAAGGAAGAAAGCTGGGCCAATCGCCTGATGTTCTGGCGCAAGAACGATCCCGCCAGCCAGGCGGCGACCGTGACCCAGACGCCGGAGGGCGCCAAGACCATCGACGCCTCCAGCGAACACGCCCGTCTGGAAGCCCTGACCGGCGGCCGCGAGGGCATCACCATCGCACCGCGTCGCGACACTCGCTTCAAGCTGCCGGGCCTGTAATCGACCCCAGCCGTGCGGAAGTTTAGAGGCGCGTTCGTTTCGACGGACGCGCCTTTTTGCTGTTCCGATCAGGTCGTCAGGGCGCGCGGCAGTTTGAAAGTCACAGTCTCGCGGGCGCCGTCATCCTCGGTCACGGTCACGTCGAAGCGGATCCGCAGGGCGTCGATCACTCCCTGCACCAGCGGCTCGGGCGCCGAGGCCCCGGCGGTCAGGCCGACCGTCTCGACCCCGTCGAACCAGCTCCAGTCCAGATCGCCCGCATCATCGACCAGGCGCGCGTCCCCGGCCCCCGCCTTCAGCGCCACATCCACCAGCCGCGCCGAGTTGGAGGAGTTCTTGGAGCCCACCACCAGCACCAGGCCGCAGCCGTCGCCCAGACGTTTGACCGCCTCCTGACGGTTGGTGGTGGCGTAGCAGATGTCTTCCTTGTGCGGGTCGGGCAGTTCGGGAAGCGCCGCTTCAGCGCCGCCAGGATCTCGGCCGTGTCGTCCACCGACAGCGTGGTCTGGGTGGCGTAGGCCAGCGGCTGATCGCCGGGGCGCTGGAAGGCTTCCGCGTCCTCGACCGTCTCGACCAGGCTGATGGCCCCGGCGGGCAGCTGGCCCATGGTGCCGACGACCTCGGGGTGGCCCGCGTGGCCGATCAGGATGACGTGGCGCCCCGCTGCGAAATTGCGCTCGGCCTCGACGTGGACCTTGGACACCAGGGGGCAGGTGGCGTCCAGAAACAGCATCTCGCGCGAACGCGCCGTGGCCGGCACCGACTTGGGCACGCCGTGCGCCGAGAAGACCACCGGCCGGTCGTCCGGGCACTCGTCCAGTTCCTTGACGAAGACGGCGCCCAGCCCTTTCAGCCGGTCGACGACGTGACGGTTGTGGACGATCTCGTGGCGCACATAGACGGGGCGCCGTATTTCTCGATGGCGCGCTCGACGATCTGGATGGCCCGATCCACCCCGGCGCAGAAGCCGCGCGGCGTCGCCATGCGGACGGACAGGGGGCGGCGTTGAAACTGCGAAGGGGGACAGGCGCGTTCATGGGCGCGAACTTAGGACTTTGCGCGCCGGATCGCCACCGGAAGTCCGCGCGCCGTTTGCCGCGCCTCGCTTTAGCCGCTATCACCACCCAGCGTGGCCCGTTCGGGCGTCTGATCGGCCCGCCTTCATTCGACTGCCGGAAAGCTCCTGATGCGTCGCGTCCTGACCGCCCTCGCCGCCCTTTCTCTTACGGCCGCGCTGATCCCCCACGCCGCCGAGGCCCAGAGCGGGCGCCCACAAGGCGGCCAACAGGGCGGACAGAAGGCTGAAAAGGCGCCGTCGCGCCCGATGCGTTTCGCTCCGCTCAGCCGCCGCGCCAACGCCGGCCCCTGCCCCTATGTGAAGATTCTCTACGACGCGGCCCGCTACGTCGAGCTGGCGGACTATGAGCGTCCCTCGGCGAGCGGCGTCGGCTTCACCGGCGAGATCGAAGGCGTGACCTCGGACTGCGCCTATCGCGAAGACGATCCGATCCGCCTGGACATGAACCTGCTGTTCAGCCTGGGCAAGGGTCCGCAGGCGCAGGACGACGCCCACACCTATCGCTACTGGATCGCCGTGACCGAGCGGAACTCCGCCGTCCTGGCCAAGGAATATTTCGACCTGCCCGTCACCTTCGGCGGCGCCGACCGCACCCAGGCCGAAGCCAGCCAGACCATCGTCATCCCGCGCGCCGAGGCCACCACCAGCGGCGGCCATTTCGAGGTCCTGATCGGCTTTGAGATCACGCCCGAAAACGCCGAGTTCAACCGATCCGGCAGCCGGTTCCGTCCGACTGCGGGCCAACAGAACGACTAAGACATGACCGACCTCAAGACCTCCCTCAGCGAAGCGGTCGGGGCCGCCTTCGCCGCCGAAGGCGTGGACAAGGCCCTGGCCCGCGTCACCGCCTCCGACCGTCCCGACCTGGCCGACTTCCAGTCGAACGGGGCCCTGGCCGCCGCCAAGGCGCTGAAGGCCAATCCGCGCGAACTGGCCGCCAAGGTGGCCGAGCGTCTGGCCGCCGATCCGCGCCTGGCCTCGGTCGAGGTGGCCGGTCCCGGCTTCATCAACATGAAGCTGTCGAACGCGGCCCTGGCCCAGCGCGCGGCCGAGGTCGCGGCGGACGTTGAACTGGCCGGCGCCTCGCGCGTCGAGCCGCGCAAGGTGGTCATCGACTACGGCGGCCCGAACGTGGCCAAGCCCATGCACGTCGGCCACCTGCGCAGCGCCATCATCGGCGAGAGCCTGAAGCGGTTGTTCCGCCTGCGCGGCGACGACGTGGTCGGCGACGCCCACTTCGGCGACTGGGGCTTCCAGATGGGCCTGCTGATCACCGCCTGCGGCGACGAAGGCCTGGCGGACGCCTTCATGGCCGAGGGCGACGGCCCCTTCCCGGCTGAAACCCCGGTCACCCTGGCCGATCTCGACCGCCTCTATCCGCTGGCGGCGGGCAAGGCCAAGGAAGACCCCGCCTTCCGCGACCGCGCCCGCAAGGCGACGGCCGAACTGCAAGGCGGCCGCCCCGGCTATCGCGCCCTTTGGAAGCACTTCGTCGCCGTCAGCCGCGAGGCGCTGAAGCGCGAATATGACGACCTGTCGGTCGACTTCGACCTGTGGAACGGCGAGAGCGACGCCGATCCCCTGATGGACGAGATGATCGCCGACCTGAAGACCAAGGGTCTGTTGGTCGAGGACGACGGCGCCCAGGTGGTCCACGTCGCCAAGCCCGGCGAGACGCGCAAGAAGAAGCTGGCCGACGGCTCGGTGATCGAGGCCCCGTCGCCCCCGCCCCTGCTGGTCATCAGCTCGGAAGGGTCGGCCATGTACGGCACGACCGACCTTGCGACGATCCTGGACCGCAAGAAGTCGATCGGCCCGGACCTGATCCTCTACGTTGTCGACGAGCGTCAGGCCGAGCATTTCGAACAGGTCTTCCGCGCCGCCTACCTGGCCGGATACGCGCCTGAGAAGTCGCTGGAACACCTCGGCTTCGGCACCATGAACGGCGCCGACGGCAAGCCCTTCAAGACCCGCGCGGGCGGCGTGCTGAAGCTGCGCGACCTGATCGATCAGGCGACCGACAAGGCGCGCGAGCGTCTGCACGAGGCCAAACTGGGCGACGACCTGCCCGCCGAAGAGTTCGAGGACATCGCCCATAAGGTGGCGGTCGCCGCGCTGAAGTTCTCGGACCTGTCGAACAACCGCACGACCAGCTACGTCTTCGACCTCGACCGCTTCATGAGCTTCGAGGGCAAGACCGGCCCCTATCTGCTGTATCAGGCCGTGCGGGTGAAATCCCTGCTGCGCAAGGCGGCGGAACAGGGCGTGGCCCTGGCCCCCATCGTCATCGAGGAAGCCGCCGAGCGCGACCTGGCCCTGACGCTGGACGCTTTCGACGCGGCCACGGCGGACGCCTATGACAAGCGTTCGCCCAACCTGATCGCCGAACACGCCTATCGGCTGGCCCAGAGCTTCTCGAAATTCTACGCCGCCTGCCCGATCCTGGTGGCGCCGGACGCCACGACCAAGGGCTCGCGCCTGGCCCTGGCCGCCGCGACCCTGCACCAGTTGGAGACGGCGCTGCGCCTGCTGGGCATCGAGACGCCCGAGCGGATGTAGCATCGACTTTCTCCTCCCTATCGCAGAGCGATGGGGAGGTGGATCGACGGCGAAGCCGACGAGACGGAGGGGCCGCTTTGTTCCGCCCGGCTCAGCCCCTCCACCACTTCGTGGTCCCCCTCCCCATTGCATGGGGAGGAAAAATGCTAGGCTGGCCCCACGCTACGGAGTCTCCCCTCATGTCCGCCCTCGACGCCTTCATCGCCGGCCTGCCCAAGGCCGAACTGCACCTGCACATCGAAGGCTCGCTCGAGCCCGAACTGATGTTCGAACTGGCGCAGCGCAACGGCGTCGCCATCCCCTACGACAGCGTCGAGGCCGTGCGCGCGGCCTATGACTTCTCGAACCTGCAGGACTTCCTCGACATCTATTACGCGGGCGCCGCCGTGCTGCTGACCCGTCAGGACTTCGAGGATCTGGCCTTCGCCTATTTCCAGCGCGCCGCCGCCGATAACGTCCGCCACGCCGAGATCTTCTTCGACCCCCAGACCCACACCGACCGGGGCGTGCCCTTCGCCGTCGTGGTCGAGGGCCTGATCGCGGGCATGGACCGAGCGAAGAATGAGCTGGGCGTGACGTCGGGCCTGATCCTCAGCTTCCTGCGCCACCTCAGCGAGGACGAGGCCTTCGCCACGCTGGAAGCCGCCAAGCCCTACCTGCACCACTTCATCGGCGTCGGACTGGATTCGTCCGAGGTCGGCCACCCGCCGTCCAAGTTCCAGCGCGTCTTCGCCGCCGCCCGCGAACTGGGCCTGAAACTGTGCGCCCATGCCGGTGAGGAAGGCCCGCCGGAATACGTGCGCGAGGCGCTGGACCTGCTGCACATCGACCGCATGGACCACGGCAACCGCTCGATGGAGGACGAGGCCCTGATCGCCCGTCTGGCCGCCGAGCAGATGACGCTGACGGTCTGCCCCCTGTCGAACCTGAAGCTGTGCGTGGTCAAGGACCTGAAGGACCACCCCGTTCCCGAGATGTTGCGCCGCGGCCTGCACGTCACCCTGAACTCAGACGACCCCTCCTATTTCGGCGGCTATGTGAACGCGAACTATATCCAGTTGGCCGAGGCGGTCGGCCTGACGCGGGAGCAGGTGACCCAACTGGCGAAGAACAGCTTCGAAGGCAGCTTCCTGAACGACGCCGACAAGGCCGCGAGGATCGCCGAGGTCGAAGCCTACGCCGCGGCGAACTGAGCATGCTCGCCAAAATAATCGGCCTGACCGCCTTCGTCCTATTGGCCGCAGCAAAGCTCTGCTGGTTCAACGTCACGGTGCGTTCAGCCCGCCTTCGTACTCGCGGCATAGGTCGTGGGCAGCGCGTTTGGGGCAAGGGATGGAGCCCTATGAACATCCCTGCTTTCGCTTTCGTATATTCCGACGACCATCGCGCTTTCAACAGTCCCAGAATTACTACGACTGTCTGGATGCTACGCCTTCTCATACCAGCATTGCGATATGTTCTTCAGCTTTCGTGTGGCTGGTTTTCACCCATTCAAGCTGAACGGGCAACGATAAAGGGTGCACCTTACTCCCATAGCCCGCCGGTCGCATGCCCGCAGAATATAGGGAGATGGGCGCTTTAGCCGAGAAGCAATCCGGCTTCGATCTCCGCCACGCCCAGCGCCGCGAACCCGGCCTTGGCCGCCGCCGCCGTGTCCGGGGCGATGGCGCGACAGGCGTCCTCGATGACCACGGCCTCAAAACCCTCGCGCACCGCATCCTCGGCGGTGAAGCGCACGCAGTAGTCATAGGCCAGGCCGCACAGGAAGACGCGCTTCACGCCCAGATCGCGCAGCAGGCCCGCCAGACCCGTCGCCGTTTTGTGGTCGTTCTCATAAAAGCCGGAATAGCTGTCGACCGCCGGGTTGTAGCCCTTGCGCACCACGGCCAGCGCCTTGGTCACGGCAGGCGCGGCGTCGGGGTGAAAGTCCGCGCCCGGCGTCCCCTGCACGCAGTGATCCGGCCACAGCATCTGCGGGCCGTAAGCGACCTCGATCTGCGTGAAGGGCGCGACGCCCGCGTGGTTGGAGGCGAAGCTGATCTGGTCCGGCGTGTGCCAGTCCTGGGTAGCGATGACGGTCGTGAACCGCTCGGCCAGCCGGTTGATCAGGGCATGATCGCCGCCCCGCCCTGCACCGCCAGGGCGCCGCCCTCGCAGAAGTCGTTCTGGGCGTCGATGACCAGGAGCGCATCAGTGGCGGCGATCTGCATGGCGTCAGGCCGCCGCGATCTGATCGACTTCGTTGGCCGAGCCGAGGACGACCGGCACCCGCTGGTGCAGTTCGGTGGGGGTCACGTCCATGATGGCCTGCTTGCCGTCGGTGGTCGACTTGCCGCCCGCCTGTTCGACCAGGAAGGACATGGGGTTGCCCTCATACATCAGGCGCAGCTTGCCCGGCTTGTTCGGCTCACGCTTGTCCCACGGATAGAGGAAGACGCCGCCGCGCATCAGGATGCGGTGCACGTCGGCCACCATGGCGGCGACCCAGCGCATGTTGAAGTTCTTGCCGCGCGGGCCGTCGGCGCCCTGCAGGCAGCCGTCGACGTAGCGCTGGACGCTCTCGGCCCAGTGACGCTGGTTCGACATGTTGATGGCGAACTCTTTCGTATCGGCCGGGATGCGCACGTCCTCATGCGTCATCAGCCAGCGGCCGTCGGGCGCCAGGGTGAAGCCCGCCACCCCCTTGCCCGTCGTCAGCACCAGCATGGCCTGACCGGCATAGACGGCGTACAGCGCCGCGACCTGATGGCGGCCGGATTGCAGGAAGTCGGCCTCGCTCGGCTGGGCCGACGGCGCCTTCAGCACCGAGACGATGGTGCCGACCGGCGCATTGATGTCGATGTTGGACGAGCCGTCCAGCGGGTCGAACAGCACCAGATATTCGCCCGCCGCATTGGCCGAGGGCTGCATCGTGTCCTTTTCCTCGGACGCCACGCCCGCCACGGCCGGGCAGGCCAGCAGGGCCTCCGTCAGCAGATCGTCGGCGATGACGTCCAGCTTCTTCTGCTCTTCGTCCTGCACATTCACGGCGCCCGACGCCCCCAGCGCCCCGACCAAGGCACCGCCCGCCACCACCTGGCGGATCTGGACGCAGGCGGCGGCCGCCGTCGTCAGCGTCTCGACCAGTCCCTGCGGCAGGTCGAGGGAGGCGAGGTGGGCGGCGAGATCGATGCGGGCGGTCATGACGTCCTTCAAATCCTGTGGGCGAAGCGCGGTTCCGCCCCTCATGGCCCCTAGGATCGACGGCGGCAAGTCCGGCGCCGCTTGACTCGGCGCTGGATTCGCGGCCTTAGGTCGAACGCTCTCGCGGGAGAGACCGGGGCCGTTCGCGGCGCCCGGAGCCGAAGGCGCAACCGCCCCGGAAACGCTCAGGCAAAAGGACCGCGAAAGCGCACGGACGCTGGAAAGTCGCCGAAGGACGGAGGGTCCCGACGCGCGCCGACGGAGCAAGGCCGAACCTTTTCGGGAACGGTCGGAATCTCTCAGGCTTCAGGACAGCGGGGGCGCAACGACGGCGGAGCTATCGCCGCAACCTGCGACCCGGAGGCGACGCCATGAGCGATCAGGCCCTTAAGACTACCCCCTCAACGCCGCGCATCGCGCGCTGGGCGCCCGCATGGTCGGCTTCGGCGGCTATGACATGCCGGTCCAGTATGAAGGGGTGCTGGCCGAGCACCGCTGGACCCGCGAGCACGCCGGCCTGTTCGATGTCTCCCACATGGGCCAGGCCAAGATCACCGGCGCCGACGCCATCAAGCAGTTCGAACGCTTCGTGCCCGGCGACTACGCGATCGTGAAGCCCGGCAAGCAGAAATACACCCTGCTGCTGAACGAACAGGGCGGCGTCATGGACGACCTGATGGCGGGCAAGCCGTTCGAGGACGGCCTCTACATCGTCGTCAACGCCGGCAACAAGGACGCCGACTTCGCCTTCCTGAACGCCGAGCTGTCGGGCGACGCCAAGCTGGAGGTCCTGGACCGCGCCCTGCTGGCCATCCAGGGCCCGGAGGCGGCCGAGGTCATGGCCGCCCATTCGGCGGAGCTGGCGGACATGGGTTTCATGGATTGCCGCGCCATCCGTCTGTTTGACGAAGACTGCATCGTCTCGCGCTCGGGCTACACGGGCGAAGACGGCTATGAGATTTCGCTGCCCAGCGCCGCCGCCGAGCGCGTCTGGAACCTGCTGCTGTCGGACGCGCGGGTGAAGCCGGTCGGTCTGGGCGCGCGCGACTCCTTGCGCCTGGAAGCCGGTCTGCCGCTGCACGGCCACGACGTCGACGCCGAGACCACCCCGGTCGAGGCCGGCCTGACCTTCGCCCTGTCCAAGTCCCGCAAGGAACGCGCCGACTTCGCCGGGGCCGACGTCATCCTGAAGCAACTGGCCGACGGCCCGGCGCGCGTCCGCGTCGGCCTGCACGTCAAGGAAGGCGCCCCGCCCGCGAAGGCGCCGAGATCGCCGACATGGACGGAAACCTGATCGGCAAGATCACATCGGGCGGCCCCTCGCCGTCGCAGGGGCGCAACATCGCCATGGGCTATGTGCCGCCCGCCTTCGCTGACGTCGGCACCGAACTGAAGGTTCTGGTGCGCGGCCGCCCCGCCGCCGCCGAAGTCGTCGCCACGCCTTTCGTGCCGACCCGCTACTATCGGAAGCCGAAATAAGATCGTCACCCTCGGGCTCGACCCGAAGGCCGGGCGGTCCGCCCCTCGACGCTGGAAGTTTTAGACCAATCGCCCGCTCCCGGGCTCGATCCTCGGGTCAAGCCCGAGGATGACAAGACAAAAAGGAAGACCAGAATGAAGTTCACCAAGGATCACGAGTGGGTTCGCCTGGACGGCGACGTCGCCACGGTCGGCATCTCCAAGCACGCGGCTGACGCCCTGGGCGACGTGGTGTTCGTCGAGACGCCGGAAGCCGGCAAGACCGTCTCGGTCGGCGACAGCTTCGCCGTCGTGGAATCGGTCAAGGCCGCCTCGGACGTCTACGCGCCGATCGCCGGTGAAGTGATCGAAGGCAACGTCGTGCTGGCGACCGCCCCGGAAACCGTCAACGCCGATGCCGAGGGCGAAGGCTGGTTCGCCAAGATCAAGGTGTCCGACGCCTCGGTGCTGGACGGCCTGATGGACCGCGCCGCCTACGACGCCTATCTGACCACCCTCTAAGGTCTCCCTCTCCGCTCATCCCCGCGGAAGCGGGGACCCAGTTCTTTGGGATCAAGCAGCGGTTGTTTGAAGCTTAAACCTGGGTCCCCGCTTCCGCGGGGATGAGCGGAATAAAGTAATGCGCTACCTCCCCTGACGCCCGACGATCGCGAGGCCATGCTGGCCGCCATCGGCGCCAAATCCATCGACGACCTCTTCATCGACGTGCCGCAGGCCGCGCGCCGCGACGGCTTCGTCGACCTGCCCCGCGTGGCGGGCGAGCTGGAGGTCGAACGCGCCCTCTCGGCCATGGCGGGCAAGAACGCCACGGCCTCGACCGTGCCCTTCTTCTGCGGCGCCGGCGCCTACAAGCACCATATCCCGGCCACGGTCGATCACGTGATCCAGCGGTCGGAGTTCCTGACCAGCTACACCCCTATCAGCCGGAAATCGCTCAGGGCACGCTGCAGTACCTGTACGAGTTCCAGACCCAGGTCGCGAACCTGACCGGCATGGAAGTCGCCAACGCCTCGCTCTATGACGGCTCGACCGCCATGGCCGAAGGCGTGCTGATGGCCACCCGCGTGACCCGCCGCAACAAGGCCGTCATCTCGGGCGGCGTGCATCCCCACTACGTCAAGGCGACCGAGACCGTGGTCCACGCCGTCGGCGTCGAGACCCAGGCGCTAAAGCCCGCGGTCGACGCCGAAGACGCCGTCATCGCCGCCATCGACAAGGACACGGCCTGCGTCGTCGTCCAGACCCCGAACGTCTTCGGCACCGCCACCGACGTCACCAAGATCGCCGAGGCCGCCCAGGCTGCAGGCGCCCTGCTGATCGTCGTCGTCACCGAAGCCGTGTCGATGGGCCTGCTGAAGTCGCCCGGCGAAATGGGCGCCGACATCGTCGCGGCCGAGGGCCAGTCGATCGGCAACGCCCTGAACTTCGGCGGCCCCTACATCGGCCTGTTCGCCACCCGCGAGAAGCTGCTGCGCCAGACGCCCGGCCGCTATTGCGGTGAAACCGTCGACGCCGAAGGCAAGCGCGGCTTCGTCCTGACCCTGTCGACGCGCGAGCAGCACATCCGCCGCGACAAGGCCACGTCGAACATCTGCACCAACTCAGGGCTCTGCTGCCTGGCGTTCAGCATTCACATGAGCCTGCTGGGCGAGACGGGCCTGCGCCAGCTGGCCCTGCTGAACCACGAAAAGGCCGTCGCCACGCGCGATGCGCTCGCCGCCATTCCGGGCGTCGAAATCCTGACCCCGCGCTTCTTCAACGAGTTTGCGGTCAAGCTGCCCAAGAACGCCGCTGACGTGGTGCAGACGATGGCCGACAACGGCGTCCTGTGCGGCGTGCCCTACAGCCGCCTGAACCCGGATGCGGGCCTCGACGACGTCCTGCTGGTCGCCGCCACCGAGACGACGCTGGACGCCGACATCAAGATCCTGGCGGGTGCGCTCGCCAAGGTTCTGGCCGCCTGAGGAGATTGGAATCATGAGCACGATGAACACTGTCGGCCGTCCGACCGCCCCGACCGAAGGCCTGGATGCCAACTACAAGCCCGCCACCCTGACCGGCGGGCGCGGCCTGCTGCAGGACGAGCCGCTGATCTTTGAAGGCGAAGGCTGGGGCAAGACCGGCGTTGACCTGCCTAAGCCCGCCACGGACGGCTCGGACCTGGGCGACCTGGTCCGCAAGGATCCGATCGGCCTGCCCGGCCTGTCCGAGCCCGAGGCCATGCGCCACTATGTGCGCCTGAGCCAGAAGAACCACGCCATCGACCTGGCCATCTATCCGCTGGGGTCGTGCACGATGAAGCACAACCCGCGCCTGAACGAGAAGATGGCGCGCCTGCCGGGCTTCTCGGACATCCACCCGCTGCAGCCGCAGTCGACGGTGCAGGGCGCGCTGGAGCTGATGGACCAGCTGGCCCATTGGCTGACCACGCTGACGGGCATGCCCGCTGTGGCCCTGTCGCCCAAGGCCGGCGCCCACGGCGAACTGTGCGGCCTGATGGCCATCCGCGCCGCTCACGAAGCCAAGGGCGAGCATGAGCAGCGCCGCAAGGTGCTGGTCCCGACCTCGGCCCACGGCACCAACCCGGCCACGGCCGCCTTCGTCGGCTATTCGGTGGTCGAAGTGGCGCAGACCGACGACGGCCGCGTGGACGTGGCCGATCTGGCGTCCAAGCTGGGTCCGGACGTAGCGGCCATCATGGTCACCAACCCGAACACCTGCGGCCTGTTCGAGCGCGACATCCTGGAGATTAGCCGCCTGACGCACGAAGCGGGCGCCTACTTCTACTGCGACGGCGCCAACTTCAACGCCATCGTCGGCCGGGTGCGCCCCGGCGACCTGGGCGTCGACGCCATGCACATCAACCTGCACAAGACCTTCTCGACGCCGCACGGCGGCGGCGGGCCCGGCGCCGGTCCGGTGGTGCTGTCGGAAGCCCTGGCCCCCTTCGCGCCGGCCCCGTGGGTGGTGAACACCGGCGACGGCTACAAGCTGGTCGAGCGCGAGGAAGACGAGGCCGAACAGGCCTTCGGCCGTCTGTGCGCCTTCCAGGGGCAGATGGGCATGTATGTGCGCGCCCTGAGCTACATGATGAGCCACGGCTCGGACGGCCTGCGTCAGGTCGCCGAGGACGCGGTGCTGAACGCCAACTACATCAAGGCCCGCCTCGAGGACCTGATGAGCCCGGCCTTCCCCGAAGGCCCCTGCATGCACGAGGCCCTGTTCGACGACGAATGGCTGAAGGGTACTGACATCACCACGCTCGACTTCGCCAAGGCGATGATCGACGAGGGCTTCCACCCGATGACCATGTACTTCCCGCTGGTCGTCCACGGCGCCATGCTGATCGAGCCGACCGAGACGGAGTCCAAGGCCGAACTGGATCGCTTCATCGAGGCCATGCGCCTGCTGGCCGGCGCCGCCAAGGCTGGCGACGTCGAACGCTTCAAGGGCGCGCCCTTCCATGCGCCCCTGCGGCGTCTGGACGAGACCCGCGCCGCGCGCTCGCCTCGTCTGCGCTGGGCCGCCCCGGAAGGCTCGAACCGCGCGGGCTGATCGCTCCCGCAAGCTTGGGTTCAAGGAACGCCGTGTCTTTCAGGACACGGCGTTCTGCATTTCTGAGCCGACTTACGAAAGCGTCATGGCGACGCCGCCTTTCGGCCTTGTCTCGTGCGTTTACTGATTGTCGGCCCTCCCTGGCCGCAATCTTGATTGAGCCGCCGCCCTGTGACCCTGGTCCTGCCCTCTCTGAACCCGCCGCCGCCCCGTCTGGGGCTGGCCCGGCGCGTGCGCCGTCTGGCGCTGATGGGCGTGGGCTTCTTCGTCATCCTGCTGGGCATACTGATCGCGCCCCTGCCCGGCCCCGGCGGCGTGCCCGTCATCGCCCTCGGTCTGGTGATCGTGCTGCGCAACTCCTGGTGGGCCAAGCGACAGTTCATCCGCGCCCAGCGCGCCCGGCCCAAATGGGTGTACCCCTTCCGCCGCCTGATGCGGAAAAAGCCCGAGATCGCCCCCGTCTTCTGGCAGCAGACCCTGCGCGCCGAAAAGATGGTGCTGCGCCGCCGTCGCCGCCCGCTGGCGCGCTTTCGTCGCCGCCTGCGCCGGGGATGGCGCGCCTTCCGGCAATAAAGGCCAAGCTAAGGCGAACACAGGAATGTGAACCGGGTTCACCCCCGAGCGCCCGTGAACGGCGTATGCTCCCCTTGCGTAGTCACGAGGTTGATAGGCGTTGGGAGGCGCTGTTCACATGATGTCACGCGTAAAAAGGGAATTATCGCCGGTTTCATCGCTACCGTCGTGGTTTCCGTGCTTGAGCTCGCCAATCTGTTCCTCAACCACCTGTTCGATCCCTTTCCGGGGTCGTAGCCCGCATGTTCGGCATGCCGGGCAATATGGCGGCGGGATGGGCCATCCACCTGGTCATGGGCACCTTTGTGCTGGGGTCGCTGTTCGGCGTCCTCTATCCGCGACTGCCGACCGCCACGCCCATCACCAAGGGCATCGTCTTCGCCGTCGCCGCCTGGGTGGCGATGATGCTGGTCATCACTATGAGCGGCGATAACCGGACCTTCACCGGCTCGTCCGGCTTCGGCACCATCGGCTGGATGCTGGCGCTGCACATGGTCTTCGGCGGCGTCCTGGGCAATGCCTACGCCCGGCTGGTCGAACGTGAGAAGCGCGGCGCCGCGCCGATCGGGGCCGCTCCGGCCCATTAACCGACAGTCTGAACCGTCCTTGATCCCGACAACCGGATCTTGAACAGCAAAAGGCCCCGCCGTCGCCGGCGGGGCCTGATGTTTTTCGGGTCTGACTAAACGCGCTCGGCGATCAGTTCAGCTTGCCGCCGATCTGGCCGATGGCCTGGTCGAGCAGCGGGTCCGTCTTGGCGTCAGCGATGCGGGCGGCCAGGATCTGTTGAGCGGCCTTGGCGGCCAGGTCCGCGGCGGCGGCCTTGACCTCTTGCGTGGCCTCGGCCTCGGCCTGGGCGATCCGGCGCTCGGCCAGAGCCTGACGGCGAGCGGTCGATTCCTCGATACGGGCCTTGGCTTCGGCTTCCAGACGCTTGGCGTCGGCTTCAGCCGTGGCCAGCAGGTCGGCGGCCTGAGCTTCAGCCTCGGCCTTCTCCTGACGGATCTGGGCCAGCATGGCTTCGGCTTCGGCGCGCAGGCGGGCGGCCTCGTCCAGGTCGCCCTGGATCTTGGCGGCCTTGGCGTCCAGGCTGGTCGCGACCAGCTTGGGCACGCCCGCCATCACCACGATGGCGATGAAGACCAGCAGGCCGATGGCGACCCACAGCTCAGGGTTAGCGACATCATAGAAATGGCCGGTCAGGAAGGCGGGCATATCAGGCGGCTCCCTTGATGGCGGCGGCCAGTTCAGCGTTGGTCGCGGCCTTGCCGGTCAGACGCTCGAGCATGGCGCCCGCCGCGTCCGAGGCGATGGTCGAGACGTTCGCCATGGCGGCGTCGCGGGTCTTAGCGATGGCGCCTTCGGCCTCGGCGATGCGCGCGTTGACTACGGCTTCATCGGCGGCCAGGCGCGCATTGAATTCTTCAGTGACACGCTGCTTGGCGGCGACAGCGGTCGCGCGGGCGTCGGCGCGGGCCTTGTCCACCTCGGCGCGGGCGGCCTCGGCTTGAGCGGCCGCTTCGGTCTGGACCGAGCGGGCGGCGGCGATCGCGGTGTCGATCGTGTCGGCGCGCTCGTCCATCACCTTGCGCAGGCGCGGGGCGAAGACCTTGGCGACCAGGACGTACAGAAGGACGAACAGGATCAGCAGATAGCCGATCTGGCCCGCCCAGTGCTGGAATTCGAACTGGGGCAGACCGCCCGAGGCATGCTCGGCCGTCGCATGCGTCTCCGCATGGAGGTCGCCCGGCGCCGGGGTCTGAACGTCAAGTGTGGGTGTGCTGGCCATGAACCGTCTTCGCTAGATCAGGACAGCGGCGCGCAGGTCAGGCCCGCGCGCCGCCGATTCTGAGAGATCGTGGGCTGGGATCAGCCGAAGATCATCAGGACGCCCAGCACGAAGGCCAGGATGCCCAGGGCTTCGGCCAGAGCCGCGCCGACGAACAGGTTGCCGACTTGCGAGGCGGCAGCAGCCGGGTTGCGCAGAGCGCCGGCCAGGAAGTTGCCGAAGATGTTGCCGACGGCCAGGGCCGAGCCGATCATGCCGAGGGTGGCCAGACCAGCGCCGATGTACTTAGCGGCTTCAGCGTCCATGATGATTTCCTAATTTCTTGGAGCGTTGGAGGGTAAGGGTTACGAACTGAACTCAAGCCTTAGTGGCCATCGCCCAGGTTGACCACATCGTTGAGGTAGATGCAGGTCAGAACGGTGAAAACGAAGGCCTGAAGGAAGGCCACCAGGAACTCGAGCGCCGTCATCGCCACGACCATGCCCAGCGACAGGGCCGCCACCGGGATGAAGGCGTAGGCCAGGCCGCCGGTGACGATGGCCACCGCGCCCAGCTGAACGACGAACTGGGCGAAGATCTTCAGCGCCACGTGACCGCCCAGCATGTTGCCGAACAGACGAAGGGCCAGGGTGGCCGGGCGCAGCAGGAAGGAGACGAACTCGATCAGGCCGACGACCGGGCGCAGCAGCAGCGGCGCGCCTGCCGGCCAGAACAGCTTCAGGAAGCCGACGCCGTTCTTGACCAGACCGACCACGACAACCGTCAGGAAAGAGATCAGGCCCAGGGTGACGGTCACGGCCAGTTGCGAGGTGGCGGTGAAGGTCAGGAACATGCCCAGCAGGTTCATCGACAGAACCATCAGGAACATGGTGAAGGCGAAGGGGAAGTACTTGCGGCCTTCGTGCCCGATGATGGAGTTGGCCAGGTTGTCGACCATGCCGAACAGGCTCTCGCCCGCCGCTTGCATCCGGCCCGGCACCACCTTGGCGCCCGAGGTCGCCAGGGCCAGGAAGCCCACCACGCCGGCGAAGGCGATGGTCATGGCCACGTGCGATTGGTGATCGCGATCACCTGCTCGCCCAGGACGGGAACATTGACCGTGCCGAACTCTACGAGCGGCTTGACCTCAATTGTTCAATCGGACCGGCCATTAAGCCTATCGTTCCCTGTTTTCTTCGTCAGCCTCGACGATAGGTTCGCCCTGTTGGGGCAAACCCGCCGCCTTGGCCTGCGCCATCAGCCGGTTGGCTGTGCGGCGCGCCATATAAACCGATAAGGCGAAGCCCAGAAGGACCCCGCCCACAACGCCTATCGGCGTCGTCCCGAACAGCCGGTCGACGCCAAAACCAAGTGCAAGACCGATCAGCACCCCGCCCAGCAGTTCGGCGATGATGCGATAGGCCTGGCCGACCACCTTCTGCGCAGCGACCTCGACGGACTTGTCCGCCTGAACCTTCGCCTCCAGCGCGGATGCGCTTTGGTGGAGGCGTTTGATCGCCTCTTCGCGCGATTCCTTCGTCGGGGACATGGGCCTGTTTGGTCAGCGCCCGGCCGGGGCCGGATCGGGTCTGAATTTCGGCGCGGAACCTATAGGCGGGAGGCCTTCAGGTCAAGGCGGCCTCCTTGGGACTTAAGTCCATGAGTTTTCGCGGTTTCTTGTGAGCGCGACGATCCGTCCCGGCTAAGGTTGCGACTCTTCGTCCTCGCTGATGAAATCCTGGGCGAATTCGGGGGTCCCGCCGTCCAGCCCGGTCAGCAGATCCTCGCCCTCGTCGTCGCCGGCGCGCGAGGGGTCCGGCACCTCGAAACCGACCGGCATGGACAGGTCCAGCAGGCCCGCCGCCTTCATCTCCTGCACGCCCGGCAGGTCATAGAGGCTCGCCAGGCTGAAATGCTCCAGGAAGCGGTCGGTCGTGGCGTAGGTCACCGGCCGTCCGGGCGTACGGCGCCGCCCGCGCAGGCGCACGAAGTCCATCTCCAGCAGCAGGTCCAGCGTGCCCTTGGACAGGGAGACGCCGCGCACGCTCTCGATCTCGGCGCGGGTGCAGGGCTGGTGATAGGCGATGATGGCCAGGGTCTCGAGCGCGGCCTTGGACAGGCGACGCGGCTCCTCGCGCTCCTCGGTCATCAGGAAGCCGAGATCGGGGGCTGTGCGGAACCGCCAGCGCTCGGCCACGCAGTCCAGCTCGACGCCTCTGCCCTGATAGCGTTCCTGAAGCGCGGTCAGCGCCCCGCCGACGTCGGCGCCTTGCGGCAGGCGGCGCGCGATCTCGGCCAGCGACAAGGGGGCGGCGGCCGCGAACAGCAGGGCCTCGACGCGGCGCTCGATCTCCAAATGGTCAGGGGTGAAGTCGAGGGTCACGGCGTCAACTCCAGGGGCTGGCCGAGCCCTCTGCGTTTCAGCCACACCGCGTCGAAAGGCCGCTCCTGGCGGATGTCCATGCCGCCTTCCTTCACCAGCTCCAGGCTGGCCGACAGGGTGGAGGCGGTATAGCTGGCCTGGCTCGGGCCTTCCCGCCCCTCTGGCTTCTGGGGCGCCACGCGCTCCAGCGGCGTCCATTCGGCTAGGCGCGGCATGATCTCGCGCAGCCAGTCGCGCGCCGCCTCCAGCTGGAAGGCCTCGACCCGCTGGCCGGGGGCGTATTTGCGGCGCTCTTCGCGGCGGCGTTGGGCGACATAGGCGCTCATCAGCTCATAGAGGCTGGCGTCCACCCGGTCGGACGGGATGATGACGGTCGCCTGCGGGTCGCCGCGCGTGAAGACGTCGCGTTTCAGCTGCGGGCGGCCGGTGATGGCCTCCACCGCCGTGCGCATGGCCTCCAGCTTCTGCAGGCGAAAGGCCAGGGCGGCGGCGATCTCTTCGGCCGGGGGCTCCTCCGGCTTGTCCTTTTCGTTGCGCGGGATCAGCAGCCGCGACTTCAGATAGGCCAGCCACGACGCCATCACGAGGTAGTCGGCCGCCAGGGCGAAGTTGCGCCGCCGCGCCTCATGCACGAAGGCCAGATACTGTTCGGCCAGGCGGGTGATGGACAGCTTGAGCAGGTCCACCTTCTGCGTCCGCGCCAGGGCCAGAAGGACGTGCAGCGGGCCTTCATAGCCCTCCAGGTCGACGACAAAGGCCTCCTGCGCCTCGACCTGTTCGACGGCGGTGAAGTCGAGATCGGCTGGAAGGCCTGGCTCATGCGCCCTCCCCGGCGATCACCCTTGCGCCTCGCCGACGTCCGGCCCCTTGGCGGCGTCGAAGCGGCCGCTCAGGGCCGCCTCCAGCCGGGCGCGGCCCCCGACGGCATCCAGCGGCTCGGGCGCGCGAACGATGCGGTTCAGCGCGGCCTCGGCGCGGCGCTTGGCCTCGCCTTTCAGCTTCTTGGTCCCCTCGGCGACGGCGGCCATCTCCGTCAGGTCGCCGTTGCAGTGGAGCACCACGTCGCAGCCCGCCTTCAGCGACTGTTCGGCGCGCTCGGTCAGGCTGCCCGACAGGGCCTGCATCGACAGGTCATCGGACATGATGAGCCCCGAGAAGCCCAGCCGCTCGCGCATCAGGCGGATCGCCTTCTTGGAGGTGGTGGCCGGGCGCTTGGCGTCGACGGCGGTGAAGACCACGTGCGCCGTCATCGCCATCGGCATGTCCGATAGCGCCTTGAACGGGACGAAGTCCCAGGCGTCCAGGTCCTCGATCGCCGTCTCGACCACCGGCAGGTCGTGGTGGCTGTCCGAGAAGGCGCGGCCGTGGCCGGGAATATGCTTGATGATCGGCAGGACGCCGCCCGCCAGCAGCCCTTCCGCCGCCGCGCGGCCCAGTTGGGTCACGGTCGCCGGATCCTGAGCGTAGGCGCGGTCGCCGATGATGTCGTGGGCGCCCGGCACCGGCACGTCCAGCACCGGGACGCAGTCGACCGTTATGCCCAGTTCGCGCAGGTCGTGGGCCATCAGCCGTGCGCCCAGACGCACCAGCTCGCGCGCCGCCGCCGGATCGTTGGTCGCCTTCAGATAGGCGGCGCCCGGCGGATATTTGGGCCAGTGCGGCGGACCGAGGCGCTGGACCCTGCCGCCCTCCTGATCGATCAGCACCGGGGCGTCGTCGCGCCCCACGCTGTCGCGCAACTCGGACACCAGCGCCTTGACCTGTTCGGGGCTGTCCACGTTGCGGCGGAACAGGATGAAGCCCCACGGCTTGGCCTCGGCGTAGAAGGCGCGCTCCTCCGCCGTCAGCCTGTGGCCGGAGCAGCCGTAGATGGCGGCGGAGGTCATGTGCGCTCGCCCCTTAGCGGACGATGCAGTCGCGGCCCGCAGCCTTCAGCGCATTGCAGAAGGCGACGGCGCGTTCACGGCTCATGCCGGTGAAGGTGGTCCGGTAGACGGTCGAACCGTTGGACGCGGTGACTTCCTGAACGCGCTTCTCAGCGCCCGAGGCGTACTGGCCGAAGCGGGCGGCGACGGCGGCGTATTCGCGGTCAGCAATGGCGGTCGAGGAGAAGGCGCCGATCTGCACGCCGGACGATCCGCCCGTCGCAGCCGGAGCGGGTGCGGGCGCCGGAGCCTTCGTCGCCGGAGCAGGCGTTACGGGCGCAGGCGCGGCCGGGGCCTTGGCCGCCGGTGCGGGCGCGGCGGGCGGCGGGGTCGAGGACTCGACCGGCGCGGCCGGGGTCGTCGGCGCGGGCGCGGCAGCACCTCTTCCGGACCGGGGGTGAAGGTCGGCGCGGCGTCGCTCGGCTCGCCGCCGTCGCGATAGACCCGGATGTCGGCCTCCGGGTCGATCGGCTGCGCGTCCAGCGGGGCCTCGACCTTCATGCTTTCGACCGGGGTTCCGACGGCCGGCGGCGCGTCCGTCGAGGAACGCACGCCCGAGCGGTAGAAGACCACCACGGCCACGATCAGCAGAAGCAGGACGATGGCGCTGATGATCAGGGTGATCGGCGGCGACTTGGCGGCCGGCCCGACGCGGGTCATAGCCGCCGCGCGTGAAGGGCAGGTCGTCGTCGGTCGGCGGCGTGTAAGCGCCTCGGTCCCGGCCCCCATTCGGCCCAGCGTTGGGGTTGCCTCGGTGATCGTCGTCGTAGGACATGGGTCGCGCCTTGGTGGTCGTGGGACACGCGCGCGATCGGCGCGCCTCGGCGCTCAGTCTAACGCGCCGTGAAGCCCTTCTCGAATCACAGATCGAGGGCGAGGTCGAGACTGAACAGCTTCCTGTGGACCTCGATGGCGTAACGATCCGTCATCCCGGCGATGTAGTCGCACACGGCCCGCGCCCGCGCGTTCTTGTCGTCGGTCAGGGCCGAGGCCTGCCATTCAGGCGGCATCACCTCCGGCTCGGCCATGAACAGCTGGAACAGCTGGGCCAGCACCCGGCGCGCCTGACTGCGGGTGCGGTTGACGCGGTAATGGCGATACATCCGCTCGAAGAGGAAGCGGCGCAGAACGGCCAGCTCCGCCATCATGCCGGCCGAGAACTGCACCAGGGTCTCGGGGGCGTTGCGGACATCCTCGACCGTCTCGATGCGGTGTTTGGCCAGACGGGCTTCGGTCTCGGCCAGAACGTCGTCGACCATGACGCCGATCATCCGGCGCACGGCTTCCAGCCGCAGCATCCGCTCGTCGATGTCGGGCCAGTCGGCGCGCGCGCTGGCGATGCAGCGCCCGATCAGCGGCACGTCGGCCAGGTCGGCCAGGCTGAACAGCCCCGCCTGAACCCCGTCGTCGACGTCGTGGTTGTTATAGGCGATGTCGTCGGCGATGGCCGCGCACTGGGCCTCCAGCGAGGCGAAGGTGCCAAGGCGCAGATCCCAGTCGGCCGATCCGCCCGGCGCATAGGCGGCGACCGCCTTCCAGGCCGGGTCGGACAGCAGATGCGCCACCGGGCCGTTGTGCTTGACCACGCCCTCGACCGTCTCCCAGCTCAGGTTCAGGCCCGGGAAGCCGGGATAGCGCGTCTCTAGTTCCGTCACGACGCGGAAGCTCTGGACGTTGTGGTCGAAGCCGCCGAAGGCCTTCATCTGCTCGTGCAGTTCGTCCTCGCCCGCGTGGCTGAACGGCGGGTGGCCCAGGTCGTGGGCCAGGGCCACCGTCTCGGCCAGGTCGTCGTCCAGCCGCAGGGCGTGGGCCAGCGACCGGGCGATCTGCGCCACCTCCAGACTGTGCGTCAGCCGGGTGCGATAGTGGTCGCCCTCATGCGCCACGAAGACCTGGGTCTTCTCCTTCAGGCGGCGAAAGGCGGTGGCGTGAATGATGCGGTCGCGGTCGCGGGCGAAGGCGGTGCGGGTGCGGCTGGCGGGCTCAAAAACATGGCGGCCGCGGCTCGCGGCGGGGTTTTCGGCGTAGGAAACGCGGGGCAGGCTCAAGGCGGCGGCACTTCGTGATGGCGACAGGCCTTTGCGAACGCCTGTCAGACCCTCATATAGAGGGCTGTGAGCATCGTCCAATCTACAGAATCAGCCCGCGACCTGTCGCTGTCGATCGCGACCCGGTCGCCCGAAGGCATCACGCTGGCCGAAAGCGGAGCGCGCCGCCTGTCCAAACTGTCCGAAGCCGAGGGCAAGCCGGTGCTGCTGCGCGTCGCCGTCGACGGCGGCGGCTGCTCAGGCTTCCAGTACCGCTTCGAGCTGGTCGACGGTCCGCAGGCCGATGATCTGGTGGTGCGCCGCGACGGCCAGGCCGTCGTTATCGACCCGGTGTCCGTGCCCTTTCTGAAGGATTCTGAGATCGCCTTCGTCGACGAACTGGCGGGGGCGCAGTTCGTGATCCGCAATCCCAACGCCGCCTCCAGCTGCGGCTGCGGCGTCAGCTTCTCGATCTGACGGCCTAGTGGGCTGACGGCCGCGCTTCGTCCGACTTCGCCTCGCGTCGACCTGCGCGAGGCGCCTCGGCGAAGGCCTGGATCATCGCCGCGTTGAAGGCGGGCAGATCGTCGGGGCAGCGGCTGGTGACCAAGCCGTCATCGACCACCACCTCCTTGTCCACCACCTCGGCGCCGGCGTTGCGCAGATCGGTGCGGATGGACTTGTAGGCCGTCAGGGTGCGCCCCTCGGCCACGCCCGCCTCGATCAGAATCCACGGTGCATGGCAAATGGCGGCCACCGGCTTGCCCGCGTCGAAGAAGGCGCGGACGAACTTAAGCGCCGCCTGCTCCGTCCGGAGCTGATCCGGATTTGCGACTCCGCCCGGCAGAACCAGGCCGTCGTAACGAGAGGCGTCCGTCGTCTTCAGCGTCTTGTCGACTGCGATCCTCTCGTCGGGCGTCAGGTGATCGAAGCCCTGAATCCAACCGGGCTCCAGAGAGATCACCTCGACCGTCGCGCCTTCTGCGCGCAGCGCCTTCACCGGCTCCTGAAGCTCGATCTGCTCGACCCCGTCGGTCGCCAGGACAGCAATGGTTTTTCCAGCCAGAGTCTTCTTGGAAGTGTCGGCCATGTGAGAGGCTCCTTGGGGTTGCGAGGATAAGGATCGGCGGTCCGCTTAGAACCGCTCGTCCGGCCAGAGGTTGCGGCCCCGCTTGGCGCGAAGTGACGCGGCGCCCATCTTCTTTCCATGCGCCCCCTTCCGGTTATCCTGTCGCTGTTCGTCGCCCATCTGGGCCTAGCGGGTTCGGCCCAGGCGCAAACTTGGCCTGGATGGCCCGGCCCGCGCCTGCCGGCTACAGCCCTCAGACAGCGGCCGCTGAACAGCACCGCCAAGCGATCGAGCAACTGCGCCTGCAAGCGGACCAGCGCGAGGCCGACGCCGCCCGGCTGCGGCTTCAGACGGAGCTCGCCCTGCGTCAGTTGGAGGCGACGCGGACCCCTGTCCCCGTCGCTCCGCCTCTGACGGCGTATGAGCCCTATTCAGCCCCCTGCCCCCGCCACAACGTCTATCGCCGACCGTGGACCAAGACGCGGCGGGCGTCCCCGAGATCGACGCCTGGCTGAACCGACCCCCGCACTGATTTCCTGGGATCGAAGAGGTTGCCTTTGCATCTCTTCACCTGCGCCTGCGTTTCAGCCTAGCTTCAGAACAGACGACACAGCGGAGAGCGATAGATGCGTTGGCAGGGCGGACGGCGCGGCGGGGGGATCGAGGATCGGCGCGGCATGGGCGGCGGCGCGGTCGCGGGCGGCGGCATCGGCATGCTGGTGCTGGCGGCCATCGGCTATTTCGTCTTCGGCATCGACCCCAACACCACCCAGCAGGTCGCCAGCCAGTTCGGAGGGGTGGGTCAGGCCGAGCAGCAGGGCCAAATCGGCACGCCCGAGGACCAGGCCGGTCAGTTCGTCGACGTGGTCGGCACAAACATCAACGACGTATGGACGGCCAAGCTGAACGGCTACACAGCGCCGACCACGGTCCTTTACGAACAGGGCACGTCGACGGGCTGTGGCTATGGCCAGTCGGCGATGGGGCCTTTCTATTGCCCGACCGATCACAAGGTCTATCTGGACCTGAGCTTTTGGCGCGAGATGGAGAAGCTGGGCGGGTCCAGCGCCGATTTCGCCAAGGCCTATGTCCTGGCTCATGAGTACGGCCATCACGTCCAGACCCTGACCGGCGCCAGCCAGCAGGTGCAGCGCGCCCAGCAGCAGGCGGGCAGCAAGGCCGAGGGCAATCGCTATTCCGTGGCACTGGAGCTGCAGGCCGACTGCTACGCCGGGGTCTGGGCGCGCAACGCTCCGGCAGCCTCGGGCGGCCAGGTGGCGCTGGAGCCGGGCGACCTGGAGGCGGGCATGAAGACAGCTCAGGCGATCGGCGACGACGCCCTGCAACGACGCGGCGGCGGGCGCGTCTCGCCCGAGAGCTTCACCCACGGCTCCTCGGCCCAGCGGGTCGAGTGGCTGCAACGCGGCTATCAGACTGGCGATCCGGCCGCTTGCGACACCTTCTCCCAGCTTTGAACTGAGCGGATCAGGCGGCCTTCGCGCGTTTCAGCGGCGAGGGCCGCCCATAGGCAAACCAGCGCAGCGCCCATTCCAGCGGTCCCATGTTGAACGCGCGCAGCCACAGGGCGCTGAACGTCATCTGAAACACCCAGATGCACGCCGCGACGCCCCACAGGCCCCACCAGTCCAGCTTGCCCCACAGGTTCAGCCCATAGAACAACAGGGCTCCGATCGCCGACTGTCCCAGATAGTTGGTCAGGGCCATCCGTCCTAGGTTGCGCAACGCCCGTCCGACGAACCCCAGAGCGTTCATCTTCCATAGAGAGAGCAACAGGCCGACGTGTCCCAGGGTCATGGCGCAGCGGCCCAGTTCATAGCTGCTCTGCGTCGCCCAGGCCTGGGACGAGAACTGGCTCAGCCACAGCACCACCGCCTGGCCGCCGTTGACCGCCAGCCCCACGCCATAACCACAGGCCGTCAGAACCAGATAAAACCCCAGCGACCGGGCGCCGCCCAGCACGCCCAGCTTGAACAGCGCCATGCCCAACAGCATGAAGGCGACCGTTTCAATGACCAGGGTGATGGTGTAGCTGGACGCCGCATAGTCCAGCCAGGTCCGCACGCTCCACTTCAGCAGGCCAGCGACGCCGCCGGTGCGCACGGCGACCTCTTCAGCGACAGCCTCCGGCGACAGGCTCTGCGCCTGCTGGGCGCGGCTGTGCGCCTGCAGGGCCTCGGCGTCTTCGGCCGACAGTGACGCGCCCGCCTCGACCTGCAACGCCAGTTCAGACCCGCGACGCGCCTCAATCGTCTGATAGGCGCCCACCACGGCCGACTCGGCCGTCAACAGCAGCAGAAAGGCGGCCGGCAGGGCGATCAGGGTGCGCGGCCGCGCCATGCGGAAAACAAACAGCAGAAAGCCTGACAGTCCGTAGACGTAAAGAATATCGCCCGGAAACAGCAGGGCCGTGGCGTTGAACACGCCCAGCGCCAGCAGCGCGATGCAACGTCGAAAGTACACGTCCGCCGCCTGGATCGTCCCGCGTCCGTCTTCGCCGCGCAGGGTGATCAGCAGCATGCCGGCGCCGAACAGCAGGGTGAACAACCCCCGCATCGACCCCTGCACGAACAGATGCTGGATGATCCACGCCGACCAGTCCGGATTGGCCAGCGTCGGCGGCAGGTCCGGATGATACTGGTCCCAGGCGCCGCCCATCATCATGATGTTGACCAGCAGAATGCCGCACAGGGCGAAGCCGCGCAGCAGGTCCAGGCTCTCCAGCCTTTGACCCGGCGATACGGACATCATGGACGGCGAGGCGCTCATGCGGGCCGCTTATCCCCCTTCAGGCCGCGGATGAAACGGATTCTCCGCACTGACAGTCTGCAAAGCTAAACAATCGTCACATCCATCAACGGCGCCACGTGCAACTCTCCGTCGTCAAGGTTGAGAATAATATCGCGCCCTGCGAACGCCTCCATGCCCAGCAGGGCGTCGGGGTAGTTGGGCAGCGCCCGGTCGGCGTAGACGGCGATCGTCGCATCGCGCCAGATTTCCGGCCCTAGAGCCACGCTCTTGGCCTTAATCAGACGCGCCCTGGCCACCCCGCCCAGGACGATGCTTGACCCCTCCCGTTCGGGGCGGCCGTCCAGCAGACCCGCCGCCTGCGCGACGCCTTCGCTCAGCGCCAAAAGGGCGGAAGAGCCGGTGTCGAGCACGGCCTCAACCCTGACGCCCTCCACCACCGTATCGGCGATCAGGGAGGTGCCGGCCCGCCGCACGGGCATGGCGCGATAGGCCGGCGACGGCTCCGTCTGCGCCTTGCGGAACAGCCGCAACCGCCGTCGCCGCAGGTCCATTTCCAGCCCCGCCTGCATCAGCAGATCCTGCCCCAGGATCAGCGGCGCCCCCAGTCCCTCCTCTTCCGACAGAGGCCCCAGGTCCAGAATTCCGGCGCGCAGGCGCTCGATGCGCGCCTCGCCAAACGCCAGGTCCAGCGTCACGCCTCGCCCCATCTGGGCGCGCCCGTCCACGCCATAGGCGATCAGCGGCATGTCGAAGAAACGATCCAGCGCCAGCTCGCCCACCAGTCGCCGGTCGATCACCGAATATTGGGCGCCGCTGTCGACCAGCGCCGTCAGCTCGCGCCCCGCCAGCCGCACCGGCACGGTCGGCAACAGGGTCCGGGGCGCGACGAACTCCAGCCAACCGCTGCCCCCGTCTGCGCCGAAGGTCACGCCGGGGCGTCGCCACAGCACATGATCCTTGAGCCACAATCCGCCGCCGACGGCGGCGGCGGCGGCTCCGGCGCGAATGAAAAGAGAGCGGCGGTTCATCAGCCTGACATGAACCGGCCACGGCTCTGACGCCAGCCCTTTTCCCTCGAGACAGGGCCCGCAACGGGGCAAGGCGCGCCGATTGCCCAGTCGCAACCAGGTTGTTGCGTCATCTGGCGAACTTTCCCTTCGCATACGCAAAATAATCATGACGAAGCGGCCAACGACGGCTAGAAACAACCTCGATATGACGAATTCAGCTGATCGCTACCTCTCGACGCGCGGCGACGCCGCTCCGACCCGTTTCTCGGACGCCCTGCTGCGCGGAATCGCGCCGGACGGCGGCCTCTACATGCCCCAGGCCTGGCCCGCCCTGCCGGTCGACGCCACCCGGCCGGGACGCAGCTACGCCGAGATCGCCAAGGCGGCCATGGCGCCCTTCATCGGCGGCGCCCTGCCTGCGGGGGCGCTGGATCGCGCCCTGGACCGCCTGACCCAGGGCTTCGACCATCCGCTGGTGACCCCCTCGTCGAGCTGGAGCCCGGCCTGTTCGTGCTGGAGCTGTTCCACGGCCCGACGGCGGCGTTCAAGGATCTGGCCATGCAGCTGGTCGCCGCCCTGTCGGACGAGGCCCTGTCCGCGACGGGCGAGACCCTGACCCTGCTGACCGCCACCAGCGGCGACACCGGCGCCGCCGCCGTGCGCGCCTTCGCCGGCGCCGAGCGCATCAAGCTGATCGTCCTGCATCCGCTGGACCGCGTCTCGCCGGTGCAGCGCAAGCAGATGACGACGGTCGAGGCCGACAACGTCCTGAACCTGGCCGTGCGCGGCGACTTCGACGACTGTCAGCGTTTGGTGAAGGGGCTGCTGGCCGAGGAGTCCTTGCGCGAACAGGGCCGTTTGTCCTCGGTCAACTCGATCAACTGGGGCCGTCTGGCGGGCCAGATTCCCTATTACGTCTCGGCCACGGCCCAGCTGGGCCAGGCGGCGACCTTCGTGGTGCCGACCGGCAATTTCGGCGACGCCTTCGCCGGGATCGCCGCCAAGAAGATGGGCCTGCCCGCCGCCGGTTTCGTCGCCGCCGTCAATCAGAACGACGCCCTGGCCCGCGCCATCAACGACGGCGTCTATGCTCGCCACCCGGCGGTCGAGAGCGGCAGCGTCTCCATGGACGTGCAGGCCCCTTCGAACTTCGAACGGCTGGTCTATGAAGCCTCCGGCCGCGACGCCGACGCGACCCGCGCCGTCTTCGAGACCTTTGCGCGCGAAGGCTCCGTCACCCTGTCGCCCGACCTGCTGGCCGCCTTGCGCGCCGAAGTCTCCGCCGTCTCGGTCGACGAGGCGACGACCAAGGCAGAGATCGCCCACGCCCACGCCGCCTGGGGCCGCATCGTCTGCCCGCACACGGCTGTCGCCCTGGCCGCCGCGCGCCGCCTGGACCGCAACGGCGCGCCGATCGTCGCCCTGTCCACCGCCCACCCGTCCAAGTTCGGCGCCTTCGTCTCAGACGTGCTTGGGTTCGAGCCGGAACCGGCCCCCGTCATCGGAGCCCTGGGCGACCGTCCCGAGCAGCTGACGGTGATCGAGAACACGCCCGAGGCCGCCCTGGCGGCGGTGAAGGGTTCGCGAAGGCGGGCTGACGCTCACCCTCTAGCGACTCTGGCTCAACGGTCGCCGGTCGAGCGGCTGATGGCGGCCCTCATCCCTTCGGCGTGAAGAGCGCCGGACGGAGCGATCTTGTCGTTCGGGGTGTCGGCGGGATCGGTATGGGCCGTGCGGTTGTCCGGGATGCCGTCATGCGTCTGTTCGGCCTTGCGTTCCACAGCGGCTTTCAGATTGCGCGTCGCTGAGGTCGATGAGCGACGGCGCTTCTGTTCGTCAGCCGCGCGCTGGATCGCGTCAGCCAGCTGCGCCTTCTTTTCACGCGCGCCCGCATCGATATTGGCCTGCCCTCGCGGCTGGCCTGACGGGTGCGGGTGCGGATCAGCCGCTGGGCGCGGTCGCGCCGCTCGCGCAGTCGTCGCAGAAGATCGCTCAGTTGGGCGTCAGTCAGGCGCGCGGCCGCACGGCTCATCTCGACCCACTCCGCTTCATTACGGTCCAGGGCGCGGTTCTTGTCGGCTGCGGTCATGCTGTCCTCCATTCTGAGATGTAGAGGGAGCGCATTGGCCGCCAAGCTTGTTCCCCGGTTGCGGCGCCTTGTCCTGCCGCATCAGCAGGGATGAAAAAGGCGGCCCTTTCGCATAAAGAGGCCGCCTTGATCACAGAAGGTTCACACCGCCTCCGCCGCCTTCCAGTAGTCCAGCCGCCGGAAGAAGGGCGCCGGGTCCTTGGGCGTGACCAGGTTGGTCGGGTCGTGGAACAGGCGGTCGTGCAGACGCGTCAGGGTGAAGCGCACCGCCGCCGCGGCGCCCAGGTCGGGCAGGACCTCGCGCTCGGCGTCCGACAGAGGACGCACGGATTCATAGCCCTTCTGGAAAGCGCGCAGGGCCGACGGCATGGGCCGCCCCTCGGCGTCGAACCCCCAGGCGCTCAGCGCGATGGCCAGGTCGTAGGCCAGCACGTCGACGCAGGCGAAGTAGAAGTCGATCACCCCGCCCACGTCCGTCGCCCCATGCTCGTTCACCGCGAACAGGACGTTATCGGGGAAGTAGTCGGCGTGGATCGGGCCGCGCGGCAAGGTCGGGTCGCTCCACGGCCGGGCCAGATCGGGCAGCAGGCGCTGCATCTGCTCCAGCATCCGGCGGTCCTCGCCCTGGGCGATCCCGTCGCAGCGCGCGGCTAGATCCGCCCAGGCGCGCGGCCCGACGGGGTTCTCGCGCACGCCCTCATAGTCGGCCGCATCCAGATGAAGCAGGGCGAGCACCTGACCGGCGCGATACTGGTCCTTGTCCGTCGGCTGGCGCTTCCAGGCGCCGGGCGTCCATTCGACGATGGCGGCGGCGCGATTATTCAGGCGGCCGATCACCTGGCCCTCGCGATCCGCCACAGGCGCGGGCGTGGGGAACCCTTGCGCCGCCAGCCGTCCGGTCAACCCCAGGCAGAACGGCAGGGCCGACGGGTCGGTCCGCCCCTCGAACAGCGTCAGGACATAGGCGCCCCGATCCGTCACCAGGCGATAGTTGGTGTTCTCGACCCCCTCGGCGATGGGGGTCAGTTCGACCAGGCCGCCGAGAGGGTAGCGCATGAGATAGTCGTCGGCCTGTTGCGGCGTGACGGGCGTGAAGACGGCCATGACTAGACAAGCTCCGCAGCGGCGCGTCGGGCGCGCATGACGTCGGCCACATCGGCCAGAACGCTCTCGGTGGTGGCCCAGCGCCCGGCGCCGCGCCCCTTGCACGTCCACACCCGTCCGTCCTTTCCATAGACCTTCAAGGCGTTGCGCTCTCCGTTCAGCGACAGGAAGAGCGCGTCCTCAAGCGCGCCGTCAAGACGGACATAGGCGTCCAGTTCGCCGTCGCGGTCGAAGCAGGCGCCGATCTGGCGCACCGGCGCCTCGCCCAGCGGCGTCTCGGCGGCCAGCACGTCGCGCGGCAGGGCCTCGGGCGAGCGGCCGAAGGCCTCGAACGACAGCAGTTTGACCTTGGCCTCGGCGTCGAAGCCTTCCAGGTCCGAGGACGGGTCCTCCTCGGCGAAACCGGCGGCGCGAGCGTCGGCCAGGGCGTCGGAGAAGGTCGCCCCCTCGCCCAGACGCTGCAGCATGAAGTTGACCGTGCCGTTCAGCACCGCCTCGAAACCGACCACCGGACCGGCGGCGCGCGCGGCGCGCAGGGTCTCGATCATCGGCGAGCCGCCGCCGACCGAGGCCGACCAGGCGACGCGACAGCCGTTGGCGTCGGCCAGGGCCTGCAGCCCCGCCGGATCGCGGGCCACCGCCTGCTTGTTGGCGCTGACCACGTCGCAGCCCGCTTCCAGCGCGCGACGGATCAGGGCGTGTCCGGCCTCGCCCTCGGACAGGGCTTCCAGCAGCAGGTCCGGCTTCTTGGCCAGCAGGGCGTCCACGTCATTGGTGAACAGTTCGGCCGGCGCGGCGACGTCGCGCGGTTTCTGCGGATTACGGACCAGGACGCCGACGACTTCGAAGCGGCTGTCGGGCAGAAGGCGGCTGAGCAGGCCGCCGCCGACGACCCCGCACCCGGCCACGGCCACCTTCAGCGGCGCCGCCGCCTGCACCGGCCCCGGAGGGGCGCCGCGCTCGCCGACCACCGTGCCCTCGGCGCGGCCCAGAGCCGCCACTTCAATCTCGACCGCGCGGGCCTGAGCCAGGTCGATGGCGTCATGCTGGACCAGCGCCCCGCCCACCTGACGCGCCGTGTCCCAGTTGGCGCGGCGATAGCGCAGGGGCGTCCCGGCGCTGACAGCCGGATCGCGGTCGTAGAGGCCGTCGACATCCTTGACCAGACGCACGCGATCCAGCCCCAGCTCAGCCGCCAGAACCACCGCCGTCAGGTCGGATCCGCCCCGGCCCAGCAGGGCGACGCGGCCGTTGGGCCGCACGGCGCCGAAACCCGGAACGACCACCACCTCATGCGCCTCCAGAGCGCGCTGGAGATGATCGCCCTTGAGGCAGACGGGGCGGGCGTGCTGGCTGGGCCCTTCGGCGACGATGCCCAGTTCCCGCACCGACAGGCCGATGGCGTCCAGCCCGACCCGGTCGCAGGCGACGGCGACCAGGGCGGCGGCCTTTTCCTCGCCCAGCACGACATAGGCGGGCAGCAGTTCGTTCTCATGATCCAGGCCCAGGCTGCGCGCCTCGGACAGCAGCTTGTCGGTCTGGCCGGCCAGGGCGGAGACGACGGCGACCACCTTACGGCCGGCGCGGACGTGGCTGTAGATTTCGCTGGCGACGGCGGGGGCCTGAGATGCGTCTCGCAAGACGGACGAGCCGAACTTGAGCACCACCACTTCGGCGGCGGGGACGGCGGCGGGAGCGAGCGCTCCGACCGGTTTGGGCTGATCGGCGACGAGGGCGAGCGAGGCGGACATGGGGCGTTTCCTGGAGGCTGGGTCGGGGGAGGATTTCGAGGGAGCTGGGGCGGGTCCGGAGTGGATCTGAGGCAATAAAAAACCCGCCCGGGGGTCCGGGCGGGTGATCGGTTTTCTGCGTTTCTCGCCTAGACGGCGCGCATCATCCGGTCCCCGCCCGCAAGGGCATGGTGGTGGTACCGGTGGTGGTAATGGCGGACGCGAAGAGACCCGTCGCCGCGGCGGCGATCGTGGTCGTCTTCATGTTGGCGAGGCGGTAAGGCACAGGCGGCGTCCGGTTGAAAATCGTGCCTTAGGGTGAGCCAGGGCGCCGCGCCGCGTCAACCCCGCGCCGGAATAATTTTTCGCGACGAAGCCCGCGACCGCCGTTTTGACCGCTCAAGTCGAGCGCCGCCGCCAGATAGGGGTGAAATTTTTCGCTTGACCGGCGCTGTTCGCAACCGCACCGTAAGCTCACTCATCAAGACCGGCTGAGGGATTAGGCCCTTTGACGCCGGGGCAACCATCGGGTTCCGCCCGAAACGGTGCCAACTCCTGCGGGGTTCTTCGGGCTTGCCTGAATGGACCGCGAGAGATGGGTGGAGCGTCGACGAGGCGACGCGCCACAGGTCTGTCACTGCATGGGTTCCTTGGCGAGCCGTATCTGCTGAGTGACCGAGACCCATGACCCTGGCCCTGATCGACCCCGCGTCCCCCGCCGAAGAGCCCGCCTGTCGGTCGGCTTCCGCGCGCCGCCCGTCCAAACTGCTGCAACGCGAGGGCGCCCATGACGTCGTGGTTCCGATCCCGGACGGCTTCGAGCGGGATTTCGGCGGAACCCTGACCCAGAAGCGGGTCGTCGGCCGCCTGCACGGCAAGCCGGGCCCCCTGATCGTGGTGGCGGGCGGCATTTCCGCCGACCGTTACGTCCATCGCACCGAAACGAAGGGCCTGGGCTGGTGGTCCGCGCCGTGGGCGTGCGCGCGCCGATCGACCTGACCCGGTTTCGCGTCCTAGCCTTTGATTTCGCGCCGGAATTCGGCGAGGGCGTGACGGAGCCGAAAGCCCCCTGACCATCACCACCCAGGATCAGGCGCGGCTGTTGGCCCACCTTCTGGACCATCTGGGGGTGGACAAGGTCGCCGCCTTCATCGGCTGTTCCTATGGCGGCATGATCGCCCTGGCCTTCGGAGAGCTCTTCCCCGACTGGGCCGAGCAGTTGGTGGTCGTGTCCGCCGCCCACCGCCCTCACCCGCTGGCCACCGCCTGGCGCGGCATTCAGCGTCGCATCCTGCAACTGGGCCTTGAAACGGGTCGCATCGATCAGGCCGTGGGTCTGGCGCGCGAACTGGCCATGACCACCTATCGCACCCAGGAAGAGTTCGGCGACCGCTTCGATTCCGAGGCCCCCAGCCATGCCGGCCAGGCCTATCCGGTGTGCGACTACCTGACCTCGCGCGGCCGGGCGTATCGCGACCGCACCACCCCTTCGCGCTGGCTGACCCTTTCGGATTCCATCGACCGCCACCGCGTCGAGCCGGAGGCCATCAGCGCGCCCGTCACCCTGGTCGGCTTCACCACCGATCGCCTGTGCCCCATCGACGACATGCGAGAGCTGGCCGATCGCCTGCCCAACCTCTGGCGCTTTGAACAACACGCTTCCGTCTACGGCCACGACGCCTTCCTGAAGGAAGACCGACTGGTCGGCGACATCCTGACTTCCGTGCTGAAGGACATCGACCAATGAGCCGCGCCCGTCCCGCCGATCCCCGCACCATCGCCGCCCGCTCGGGCGTCGATACGGACACGGCTCACGGCGCAGTCATGCCGGCCCTGTATCTGTCGTCCAACTATTCCTTCGCCGCCTTCGGCCAGCCGCGCAAATACGACTATTCGCGCTCGGGCAATCCGACCCGCGACGTGCTGGCCGAGACGCTGGCCGAGTTGGAAGGCGGCGCCGGGGCCGTCATCACCGCCACCGGCATGGCGGCGGTCGATCTGCCGCTCAGCCTGCTGGAGCCGGGCGACCTGCTGATCGCCCCGCACGACTGCTACGGCGGCACCCACCGCCTGCTGACCGCCCGCGCGAAGAAGGGCCATTTCCGCGTCGCCTTCGTCGATCAGAACGACAGCGCCGCGCTGGACGCCGCCCTGGCCGACGGCTGCAGGCTGGTGCTGGTCGAGACCCCGTCCAACCCCTGCTGCGCGTCACCGACATCGCCGAGGTCTGTCGCCGCGCCCACGCCGTGGGGGCCAAGGTGGCGTGCGACAACACCTTCCTGTCGCCGGCCCTGCAACGGCCATTGGAGCTGGGCGCCGACATCGTGGTCCACTCGACCACCAAATACATCAACGGCCATTCCGACGTGGTCGGCGGCGCGGTGATCGCGGCCGATCCGGCCGATCATGAACAGGTGGCCTGGTGGGCCAACTGCCTGGGCGTCACCGGCTCGCCGTTCGACGCCTATCAGACCTTGCGCGGCCTGCGGACCCTGTTCACCCGCATCGAGCGCCAGCAGGCGACAGCGGGCGCCGTCGCCGCGGCGCTGGACCAGCACCCCGCGGTCAAGGCGGTCCACTATCCGGGCCTGACCAGCCACCCGGGCCATGCGCTGGCGTCGCGCCAGCAGTCCGGGCCGGGCGCCATGCTCAGCTTCGAACTGACCGGCGGGACCGAGGCCGTGCGCCAGGTGATCGAGCAGCTGCAAATCTTCACCCTCGCCGAATCCCTGGGCGGCGTTGAAAGCCTGATCGCCCACCCGGCCACCATGACCCACGCCGCCATGACGCCCGAAGCCCGCGCGACGGCGGGCATCACCGACGGGCTGCTGCGCCTGTCGGTCGGACTGGAGCATCAGGACGACATCCTGGCTGACCTGATTCAGGCGCTGGACGCGGTGACGCTGAAGGCGGCGGCGTAATCCAAACGCGCGCCTCTCCCTTCCCGTCCCGGGGAGGGTGGCTGAGCCTGCAAGGCGAAGCCGGGTGGGGACGGCAGGGCGATGGGTGCGCGTCTTCTATCTGGCCGTCATTCTCGGGCTTGACCCGAAAGTCCAGCAAACACGACGGCGACCACATCAGCCTTCACGACGGTTCAGGCGTTGCGGGGCTGGATCCTCGGGTCTAGCCCGAGAATGACGGCGGGTGGGTGGTGTGGGGGCGCTCAGGATCACCTCGCCCTCCCCACCCGGTCGCTTCGCGACCACCCTCCCCGGGACGGGGAGGGAGAGGGTCGGCGCGCTTAAGCCACCGCCCGCGCCAGGGCCTCCATCCGCCCGCGCGCGTCCAGATCGCGCGCGTCGTCCAACGCGAACTGGCCCATCATCCGATCCAGCTCGACCGCGTCCGACGCCAGAGCATGGCTGGCGGCGGTCGACTGCTCGACCATGGCCGCGTTCTGCTGCGTGACCTGATCCATCTGGGTCACGGCGATATTGACCTGCTGCAGGCCGCTGGACTGCTCCTGCGAGGAGGCGGCGATCTCTTCGGCGATGGTCGTCAGGCGCTCGATCTGACCGGCGATCCTTTCCAGCGCCTGGCCGGTATCGCCGACCAGGGCCACGCCCGCCCCGACCTGACGGCCGGATTCCGAAATCAGCGTCTTGATCTCCTTGGCCGCCGAGGCCGAGCGCTGGGCCAGGGCCCGCACCTCGGACGCCACGACCGCAAAGCCGCGCCCGGCGTCGCCCGCCCGCGCCGCCTCTACCCCTGCGTTCAGGGCCAGCAGATTAGTCTGGAAGGCGATCTCGTCGATCACGCCGATGATGGCGCCGATCTGGTTCGAGGATTGTTGGATCGCGCTCATGGCGGCGATGGCGCGGCCGACCACGGCCTGCCCCTCGACCGCTTCGGACCGGGCGCCGCGCACCACGCCGCCCGCCTCTATCGCGCCCTCGGCCGAACGGGCCACGGTGGCGGTGATCTGCTCAAGAGCGGCCGCCGTCTCTTCCAGGCTGGCGGCCTGCTGCTCGGTGCGGCGCGACAGGTCGTCGGAGGCGTGGCTGATCTCGCGGGCGCTGGCGCCGATGGCGGCGGCGCGTTCGACGATGACGCGCATCACGCCCTGCAGCCGATCCATCGCGGCGTTGAAGTCGGTGCGCAGGCCTTCATATTCCGGCGCGAACGGGTCGTGCAGACGGAAGGCCAACTGGCCGCCCGACAGGCGCTCCAGCCCCTGGCCACGCCCTCGACCACCTGGGCCTGCTGGCGGGCGGCCTCGGCGTCGCGGGCGGCCTGCGCCTGCTGTTCGGCTTCGGCGACCACGCGCGCGGCCTCGGCCTCGGCCTCCAGACGCGCCTTCTCTTCGGCGTTCTGTTTGAAGGTCAGGACGGCGTCGGCCATGCGCCCGATCTCGTCGCGGCGGCCCATCGCCGGAATGGCCACGTTCAGATCGCCGCCCGCCAGACGGCCCATGGCGCGGGTCATGGCCTCGACCGGGCGGCTGAGGGCGCCGATCAGCCACAGGGCGGCGGCCACGGCGATGGCCAGAGCCAGCACCCCGCCGATGGCGAAGGAGACATAGGCCTGAACAAAGGCGGCGGATTTGGCCTCGGCGCGCGCCTGGGCCTGAGCCGCCTCCCTGGTCTGGATGGCGCCGACCGCCTGGCGAATGTCGGTCAGGGTGGCGCCGGCGGCCGCCTGCGACTGCGCCGCGCGATCGGCTGCGGGATCGCGGGCCAGAGCCATGATCTCTGCCGCGCTCTTCTCGAATGCAGCGGCGGCGGCGATCAGGGCCGTCTGTTCGGCGACATAGGCGCCCTCGACATCCGACGCCGCCAGGTCCGCCATGCGCGCCTTCACGTCGGCGCCGCTCGTGTCGAACACCTCGATGAAGGCCGGGTCGCGATTGGCGACATAGCCGCGCATGGCGTTCTGCTGCTCGACGGCGGCGGCCAGCAGGCGGTCGGACGCCTTCATCACCTCGCGCGACGTCAGGTCCGCCGCGTCGGCGCGCTGCAGCGAGACCACGCACCACAGGACGATCAGGGTCGCCGTCCCGCAGGCCCCGATCACCGCCATGAAGGACAGGATCAGCTTCTTGGGCACGGACAAGTTCTGCAGCATGGCTCACGGCTCAGACAGAGGGAGGTTCAGCCTCGCTCCTACCCCGCCGTTGTTCGACAAAGTGTTAGCGCCCGCCTGCGGGCATCTACTTAGTCGCGCTCAGAGCGCTTTCAGCACCACCGACAGGGCCGTCAGCAGCAGATAGACCGCAAACGCCCGGCGCAGGATCTTGCGGTCCAGCCGGTGCGCCAGCCGCGCGCCATAGGGCGCCGTCAGCGCCGTCAGCAGCCCCATGATCACCGCCGCCGGCACATTGACATAACCCAGCGACAGCGGCGGCCGTCCCGGCGCATCCCAGCCGAAAAAGGCGAAGCCCAGCGCAGCCGCCGCCCCGATCGCCAGGCCGAAGCCCGAGGCGGTGGCGACCGCCTGATGGATTGGCCGTCCGCACAGGGTCATCATCATGCCGCCGAAGCTGCCGCCCCCACGCCCATCATGGCGGACAGCAGGCCGATGCCTGTCCCCGCCCCGCGACGGCCCCAGCCCGTCGGCACGTCTTTTCTCAGCGTGAACCGCTCGGGCATCACCCCCATCTGCGCCGCGACCAACAGCAGACAGGCGCCATAGACGACCGCCAGACCCTCCATCGAGGTGAAGCCCGCAATCGCCGACCCGACCAGACCGCCAAACGCCACCCACGGCGTCCAGGTCTTCAGCACCGTCTCATCCACCGCCCCATGCGCCCGGTGCGTGGCCAGCGACCTCAGCGAGGTGGCGACGATGGTCAGAAGCGAGGTGCCGATGGCGACGTGCAGATTGCTCTCGCCGCCCACGCCCAGCACCGAGAAGGCGTAGAACAGCGCCGGCACCAGCACCGTCCCGCCGCCGACGCCGAACAGGCCGCCGATCACTCCGGCGATCGCCCCGGCGCCGACAAGGGCGGCGAGCATCAGGGCGAGTTCGGATAGGGGAAGGGCGCTCATGGCCGATGGCTTAGCCGCACAGCCCGGCAGCGTCATCCCGGAAAGGGTGCAAGGCGGGTCCCTTTCGCCATCCTCCGGCGAGCATAGCAAGACCGGGGGATGACGAGAGAAATAGGTGACGCCTAAGGAATCAGGCCGCTTCTTCGCTCTCGCCCAGACGGGCCTGCCGCGCTTCGGCCTCACGCACGGCCGAGACCGCGCGATCCACCACCTCCAGCCCCGCGCCGGGCTTCACGCCCTCCACGGTCAGGATGCGACGAAAGGCCCGCGCCCCCGCCCGGCCGTGCATCAGCCCCAGCATGTGCCGAGTCATGCTCGCCAGATTGGCGCCCTGGTCCAGCCGCGCCGCCATATAGGGGCGGTATCGCTCCAGCGCCTCGAAGACGTCCACGTCTTCAACAGCCTCGCCGAAGATGCGGCGGTCCACCTGCCCCATCAGCGCCGGCTCGTGATAGGCCGCGCGCCCCAGCATGACGCCGTCCAACTGCACCCCGTCCGAGGCGTCCAGATGCGCCTCGGCCTGGTCCAGGTCGCCGATGCCGCCGTTGATGCAGATGGTCAGATGCGGCCGCTCGCGCTTCAGTCGCCGCACCAGATCATAATCCAGCGGCGGCACGTCGCGATTCTCCTTGGGCGACAGGCCCTTCAGCCAGGCCTTGCGCGCGTGGACGACAAAGTGGGTGATCCCCACCGCCGCCGAGGCGTCGACCGTGGCGAACAGGCTCTCCTGCGGGTCCTGATCATCGACGCCGATGCGGCATTTGACGGTGGCGGGCACGGCGACCGCCTCCTTGATCGCCGCCATGCAGTCGGCCACCAGCTCCGGCTCGCGCATCAGACAAGCGCCGAAACGGCCCGATTGCACGCGATCCGAAGGGCAGCCGACATTCAGGTTGATCTCGTCATAGCCATACGACTCGCCGATCTTCGCGGCCTCGGCCAGCTGGGCCGGGTCCGAGCCGCCGAGTTGCAGCGCCACCGGATGCTCGACCGCGTCAAAGCCCAGCAGACGATCGCGGTCGCCGTGAATGACCGCCGGCGCCGTCACCATCTCCGTATACAGCAGGGCGCGCGCGCTCAACGCACGATGAAACGCCCGACAGTTTCGGTCGGTCCAGTCCATCATGGGCGCCACGGACAGTCTATGCGGTGGGTTCATCGGCCTTATTGGGAGAACGTCAGGATAGACGGAATGGGGGCTATATAGGCCAGACCCTCATCAAACGCGATGACGCGCGCCGGTAGGATACCGGACGAGTTCGCCGGATCTACCCGCCCCCTCGCTGCAGACGCGCACCGCCAGTTGGGCTTGAAACCAAACCGCAGAGCTTTCGCCGGCACAAGTTCTGGCGCAGTCAAGCTGCCCAAGGACGCAAGAGTGCGCTTTTCGATGGAACGAAACGCCTTTTCAACGGCGATTATTGGCCGCGCGCAGCGGCGCGCCGCGCTCGAACCGACGGCCGTGGGCGATCCGACGCCGGACCCGGATCATCCCATGTTGCGCGGCATGATCACGATCAACGTCGACTTCACCAATTTCGGTCAGCCGCAACGCGCGGTCTTCCATATTCGCGCGGATGCCGACAAGCCGGACGCGCCCCTGCGCATTTTCCGCGTCGAGCATGACGGCTGGTCCTACCCTTAAGCCCGCAATCGAGCACGCCAGTCAGACGCGCCGAGGCGCCCAAGCGCCCTTCCCTCGGCCGTGCTCCGCTCCCCGACAGGGAACCGTCGACGCTCGCAGGGCGAGCTTCCATCGACCCTCACCTATGCGGCGCCCAGGATATATCCGGGCCAGATTTGCGATTCATTGAGAATTGCGTCACAATCGCCCCATTATACAGACAACATAAGACCGCAGCGTCGAATATACGGTCACATTCGCCGTGACGTTTTTTGTTCTTATGTTGCTATATGAATAAAAGAACTGGAAAAGTAATCATTATACCCAGAAAGCATAAACTCTAAAATATTCGGACTAGGCGATATTTCCGTGCGTCGATCTGACGAACGCATTCCAGATATTGGGAATGCTGGCGATCGGCCCTCTTTCGCCCCGAGTTTTTGCGGCCGCAGAGCCGCCTGCATCGGGGCTTGTCACCCATCAGCCCAAAGTGAATATGCCCAAGCAAAAACGCATCGCCATCATCGGCGCCGGCCCGTCAGGCCTGGCCCTGTTGCGCGCCTTTCAGTCCGCCCGCGACGAGGGCGCCGACATCCCTGGAATCGTCTGCTTCGAGAAGCAGAAGGACTGGGGCGGCATGTGGAACTACACCTGGCGCACCGGCATGGACGAGAACGGCGAGCCGGTTCACGGCAGCATGTATCGCTATCTGTGGTCGAACGGCCCCAAGGAGTGCCTCGAGTTCGCCGACTACACCTTCGACGAACACTTCAAGAAGACGATCTCCTCCTATCCGCCGCGCGAAGTCCTGTGGGATTACATCCAGGGCCGCGTGAAAAAGGCGAACATTCGCCAATACATCCGCTTCAACACGGCCGTGAAGGATGTGGCCTTCGACAAGACGACCGGCCAGTTCACAGTGACGGCCCAGGATTACTCCGCCGGACGCCGCACGTCAGGGACGTTCGACCATGTGATCGTCGCCACCGGCCACTTCTCGACGCCGAACGCGCCAGCCTATCCGGGTTTCGACCTGTTCCCCGGCCGCATCCTGCACGCCCACGACTTCCGCGACGCTGCCGAGTTCAAGGGCAAGGACGTGCTGCTGATCGGCTCCAGCTATTCGGCCGAGGACATCGGCTCACAGTGCTACAAATACGGCGCGCGGTCGGTCACGACCAGCTATCGCAGCCAACCGATGGGCTATGACTGGCCCAAGGGCTGGGAGGAGAAGCCCTGTCTGACGCGCGTGGACGGCAAGACCGCCCACTTCAGCGACGGTACGCGCCGCGACGTCGACGCCATCATCCTGTGCACCGGCTACAAGCACCACTTCCCCTTCCTGCCGGACGAGCTGCGCCTGAAGACCAGCAACCGCCTGTGGCCGCTGAACCTGTACGAAGGCGTGGTCTTCACGCCCAACCCCAGGCTGTTCTACCTGGGGATGCAGGACCTCTGGTACAGCTTCAACATGTTCGACGCCCAGGCCTGGCTGACGCGGGACATCATCATGGATCGCGTCCCGTTGCCGTCACGCGCGGACATGGAGGCCGCCAACGACCACTGGCGCGAGAAGGAGGTCGCCATCCGCACGGATGAACAGGCCTTTGAATATCAAGGCGACTACATCAAGCGCCTGATCGCCCAGACCGACTATCCTGAGCTTGATGTCGACAACATCAACAGGATCTTCCTGCAGTGGAAGAAGGACAAGAAGGCCGACATCATGGGCTATCGCGACAAATGCTATCGCTCAGTGCTCACCGGCACGCTGGCGGCGCGTCACCATGTGCCGTGGATCAAGGCGTTCGACGACTCGCTGGAGGCCTATCTGCGGCTTCCGTCCGCGCGCAGCCAGGCCGCGCGCGTCTGATGCAAGGCCTCTCCTGCCGCCGCCGCGCGCAGGAGAGGCCGCCTCGGCGGCCCGGCGCGAGGCGGGCAGGCGCCTAGTCGCGCGCGACCTGAAAGCCCGCGAAGGACTGGCTGACCGGCATCAGCTCCAGCGCATTGATGTTCAGGTGCGGCGGCAAGGTGGCGACCCAGAACAGGGTCTCGGCGATGTCCTCGCCGGTCATCGGCGCCGCGCCGCCATACAGGGCGTCAGACGCCGCCTGGTCGCCGCCGGTGCGGACCAGGGTGAACTCCGTCTCGGCCATGCCCGGCTCGATGGAGGTGACGCGCACCCCCGTCCCGTGCAGGTCCGCCCGCAGGCCCAGCGAGAACTGGCGCACGAAGGCCTTGGTCCCGCCATAGGCGTTGCCGCCCTTATAAGGGTAGGTCGCGGCCACCGAGCTGATGTTCAGGATCGCCCCCTTGCGCGCGATCAGGCGCGGCAGCAGGCGGTGCGTCAGCGTCACCAGACCAGTTATATTGGTGTCGATCATCTGGCGCCACTGGGCCAGGTCCGCCTCCTGCGCCGTCGCCGTGCCCAGCGCCAGACCGGCGTTGTTGATCAGCACGTCGATATCGCGGAAGCCTTCAGGCAGGGCGTCCAGCGCCGCGTCGATGGCGGCTTCGTCCCGCATGTCGAAGGTCGCGGCGTGGACCCGGTCGGCGCCCAGCTCCGCGACCAGTGCGTCCAGCCGTTCCTGGCGGCGGCCAGTGGCGATCACCTTCCAGCCTGCGCCGGCGAAGCGGCGCGCCGCCGCCCGACCGATGCCCGAGGTGGCTCCGGTGATCAGAATGACGCCGCTCATGATGTCCGTCCTGGCTGAGGCTTTACTTTCGGGGTGACTTAATCCCGCACCAGCCCGCCGTCGACCACCAGATTCTGCCCCGTCACCGCCCGGCTCCACGGCGAGGCGAAGAAGAGGGCGGCGTCGGCGAACTCTTCCGGCGTGGTGACAGAGCGCAGCGGCGTCATGCTGGCGATCAGATCGAACACAGCTTCCGGCGTCGCCGCGCTGGCGTCAGTCGTGCGCAGCAGACCCCCGAGATCATGTTGACGGTGATCCCCGACGGCCCCAGATCGCCCGCCGCCGTTCGCGTCAGGCTGAGCAGGGCGGCCTTGGCGGCGGTATAGTCGTGATAAGGCACGACCGGGTTCTGGAACAGGTTGGTGCCGACGTTGACCACACGGCCGAACGTCTGAGCCGCCATGCCCGGCGCCGTGGCCTGAATGACGTTCAGGGCGCCGCGGATCACGGTCGTGAACTGGCGCTCCATGTCTTCCCACGGAATGTCCGCCATCTGGGCGCGGGCGTCGCCGTTGAAGCTGTAGTCCAGCGCATTGTTGACCACGGTGCTGACCGGTCCGCCGAAATGCGCCTCGACCTTGGCGACCATGGCGTCGACGCCTGCGCGGTCCGTCACGTCAGCCTGAACGGCGAAGGCGCGATCGCCCAGTTCCGCCGCCAGGGCCTCGGCGCGTTCTCTGCTGCTGCGCCAGTTGATCGCCACCCGCGCGCCCTGGCCCGCAAACGCCCGCGCCGCCGCCGCGCCCACGCCGCGCGCGCCGCCGGTGATGAGAACGATCTGATCGCGGATTTCCATGAGAACAACTCGCAGCTTCTGAACCGACCTCAGCCATAGGCCGGGGCCGTGCGGAAGGCCAGTCAGGCATGGAGGAACAGCGGTTGCATTTGGCCGTGGCCTCCACGTTAATCGCCCTCAGCTCAGGAGACCCCCATGCTGACCCTCGCCGCCGCCCTTTTGCTCTCGCCGGTCTCCACGCCGGTCGAACTGGCTTCGACGCCCGCGCCCCTGCACGGAACCCTGCTGACGCCTGAAAGCCAGACGCGCGCCGCCGCCGTCATCATCGCCGGATCAGGACCGACGGATCGCGACGGAAACAGTCCGCTGGGCGTAAACGGCGGCGTCCTGCGCCAACTGGCCGAAGGGCTGGCCGGCCGGGGGATCGCCACCGTCCGCATCGACAAGCGCGGCGTCGGGGAGAGCGCCCCTGCCGCAACCAGCGAGGCGAGCCTGACCCTCGACACCTACGTCGACGACGCCAAGGCCTGGGCGGCCCTGGCGGCCCAAAAGACCGGCGCCGCCTGCGTCTGGCTGATCGGCCATTCGGAAGGCGCCTTGATCGCCCAGGCCGCGTCAGCGGACAATCCGGGCGTCTGCGGACTAGTCCTGCTGTCGCCGGTCGGCGTGCGCGCCAATGTCGAACTGCGCCGCCAGATCGAGCCCAAACTGCCGCCCGCCATCAAATCAGAAGTCGATCACATCATGAGCGAACTGGAGGCCGGGCGCACCGTCCCAGAGACGCCGCCCTATCTGGCCGCCCTGTTCCGCCCGTCGATCCAGCCTTATCTGATCTCCTATTTCGCCGCAGATCCGCAGGTGCTGATCGCGAAGTACCAGCGCCCGGTGCTGCTGGGTCATGGCTCGACCGATATTCAGGTGACCCCCGAAAACAGCCAGACCCTGGCCGCCGCGCAGCCCAAGGCTGAACGGATCATCTTCGAAGGCCTGAATCACGTCCTGCGTCAGGCGCCGTCCGACCCCGCCGCGAACGCCGCCACCTATGGCGACGCCTCGATCCCGCTGGGCTCAGCCGTAGTTCCCGCAGTGGCGGACTTCATCCTGAAGGCCCGCTAGACGCCTCTAGTCATCCAATTCCGACCGCGCCTGTTCGGCCAGGTCGAAGAAGTGGCGACGGACCTCTGCGGCGTAAGGGTTGTCGTGTTCGATGGCGCGGAACACCGCTTCGCTGTCGTGACGGACCATGTCGATGCCCTGCATGACGCGCTCGAAGCTGGTCGTCGTCATCCGCGTCGGCAGCGGCTCCATGGCCAGCAGGACCTTGGCGATCAGATGGGTCAGGCCCTGCACCGTCGCCGCCTCGCGGTCATGAGCCTCGGGCGTAACGACGAAGACCTTGAGACCCAGCGCCTTCCTGCAGAAGGCGGCGACGCGCCACGCCGCCTTGTCGCCCCGCACCGCACAGACGGCGATGCGCAGACCGGCGATGCCGTCCTTACCGCTCTGAGGACCGAACAGAGGGTGGGTTCCGACGATCTGAACGCCCGACGGCAGGCCATCCAGCATGACACGCGCGGGCTTCACCTTCACCGAGCCGACGTCGAGGATCACGGCGCCGCGCCAGATGCGGCGCGATGGCCGCTACCGTCTCGGCCAGGACTCCGACCGGCACGGCCAGCACCACCGTCGGGCAAGCCGCCGCCTCTTCCAGCGTCGTCAGCCGCGCCAGCCCCTCGCCGTCGCTCGCCGCTGGATCGTGCGCGAGAATGTCGAACCACCGCGACAGATGCTTGGCCGTCAGCCGCCCGAAGGCGCCGAAACCGATCAGGCCGAGTTGGGGCTTGGGGTCGCTCACCCCGCCAGCGTTTCCTGGAACCGCACCGGCTGGCCATGCGCCTGGCCGATCAGTTCGCCGTCCTTCATCACCACGCGGCCGCGCACGATGGTCGCCACTGGCCAGCCCGTCGCCTCGAAGCCGTCGAAGGGGCTCCAACCGCAGCGCGTGGCCTGCTGGTCATGCGTGATGGTCTTCTTAGCCTTCAGGTCGACGATGGTCAGGTCGGCGTCGTAGCTGACGGCCATGCGGCCCTTGTTCGCCGTCCCGAACACCCGCTGCGCCCCGCCGGAGGTCAGGTCGATGAAGCGCTCCAGCGACAGCCGCCCGTTCGCCACATGGGTCAGCATCAGCGGCACCAGGGTCTGCACCCCCGGCATGCCCGAGGGCGAGGCCGGATAGGGCTTGGACTTTTCTTCCTTCGTATGCGGCGCGTGGTCCGAGCCCAGTACGTCGGCCACCCCCTGCTGCATGCCCCACAGCCACAAGGCGTCGACGTGCTCCTGCGAACGGATCGGCGGGTTCATCTGGGCGTAGGCTCCGAGGCGCTGATAGGCCTCGGGTGCCACCAGCGTCAGGTGCTGGGGCGTGATCTCGACGGTGGCGACATCCTTGTGGAAGCGCAGGAACTCCATCTCATCCTTCGTCGTGACGTGCAGGACGTGGATGCGGGCGCCGGTCTCTTTCGCCAGCCCGACCAGACGGCGGGTGGACATGATGGCGCTCTCGGCGTCGCGAACCTCCGGGTGGCTGGTCCAGTCGCCGGTGCGGGCCAGGTTGCGGCGCTCGACTAGACGGTATTCGTCCTCGGAGTGGAAGGTGGCGCGGCGGCGCACATTGCTCAGGACTTTGCGCACCCCCTCGTCGTCGGCGATCAGCAAGTCCCCGGTCGAGGCGCCCATGAAGACCTTGACCCCGCAGCAGCCCGGCAGACGCTCCAGATCGGCCAGATGTTCGGCGTTTTCATGCGTGCCGCCGACGTAGAAGGCGTGGTCGGTCCACATCCGGTCCTTCGCCCGCGCCAGCTTGTCGGCCATGGTGTCGGGGTCGGTCGTGTTGGGATTGGTGTTCGGCATCTCGAACACGGCGACGACGCCGCCCAGGGCCGCCGCGCGGCTGCCGGTTTCCAGATCTTCCTTCCACTCCAGCCCCGGCTCGCGGAAGTGGACCTGGGTGTCGATGACGCCCGGCAGGACGGTCAGACCCGTCGCGTCGAACACCTCTCCGGCCGAGGCTTGGCTCAGGTCGCCGATGAAGGCGATGCGCCCGTCGATGACGCCGACGTCGGCCCGGCCGCGCCCGGCGTGGTTGGCGACTTCGCCGCCCCGAACGATCAGGTCATAGGTCTGGATCATCGCGCGCATCTCCTGAAACTCCGGCGCTTATGCGCGTCGAAGGCTTGGAGACGCAAGCCAAGGGGCAGTCAGGAGGCCCGTTCAGCCAGCAGCTTCTTCGCCGCCTTCAGCACCCGCTCATAGGGCAGGTCCATCATGTGCTGGATGTGCTGGTTCAGGCGCGGGTCCAGTTCCTGGAACTCCTGCAGGCTGCGCGGGCCGCGCACGGCGACGCCGGTCCAGGGACGTTTCAGCGTCTCGTCCGAAGGGCCGAAGACCGCCACAGCCGGGACGCCCGCCGCCACCGCCAGTTGCGTCCACAGGAGTCCCCGCCCAGATAGAGGTCCGCATGCGACAGGGCCGCCGCCGTCTGCAGGCGCGTCAACCGGCCTTGAAGTTCGATCACCCGGTCGCGCTTGACCGCCGAGCGGATGGTCTGGGCGGCATCGCGGTCCGCCTCCTCGCCCACGATCATCAGCCGCCCGCCCGCCAGCGGCCCACCCTCGCCCAGCAGGGAGATGGCGACCTTGGCGTAGCGATCGGCGGGCCAGCGCTTGCCAATCCAGTCGGCGCCCGGCCCGATGGCCAGGATCGGGCCGCCCCTGGCGGGATCAGGGCGTCGGCGGCTTCCTGAGTGTCCCGCTCGATGAACAGTTTCGGCGCCGGAATCTCGTCCAGTTGCAGGGTCCGCGCCGCCTGTTCGACCAGATGCACGCCCGGCACGGTCTTGCCCTTCACCGCGCGCCGCTGGCGCCGCAGCTTGCCCGACAGGGTCGAGCCGCGCATGTCGACCACCAGCCCCCAGTTCGTCTCGCGCACCTGGTTCCACAGGGCGATCCAATCCCAGCGCCCGTCGCGATCCAGGGTGATCAGCCGTTGCAGGCGCGGTAGGTCGGCGAACAGGGGCGCGCTGGCCGGAGAGCCGACGACGGTGAAGGTCGCCTGTGGGATCGCCTCGACCAACTGGGCCAGCGCCCCGGACGACAGGACCGCCTCTTCGGCGTCCGCCTCGGCGATATAGAGGATCGGAAAACGACCATGCATGATGTCAGCCTATCCGGATTCTCAAGGCGATTCAGCGGCGAAACTGAAACAGGGCCGCAAACCGGACTTCATCGCGCCAGCGCCCGTCGCGCAGGGTCGAAGGGCAGAACTTCCTGATTGAAATCAGCGTCTTGAACGCGCGCACCCGGGCGTCGTCGTTCAGCATTTCCCGCGTGAAGACTTCATAAGCCTCCATCGTCGGCACCACGACATACAGGATCAGGTCGGTGTCGCCGGTCACATACCAGGCCGCCTGCACCTCGGGACGGGCGGTCAGCTTGTCGATCAGGGCGTCCAGAACCGCCGTACCCTCGCGCTCCATCTCGACCAGGACGTGCATGGTCAGGACGCGGGCCAGCCGGGCCGGATCGACCACGGCGACATCGGCGATGATGATCCCTTCGTCGCGCAGCCGCCGCAACCGTCGCGACACCGCCGATTCCGACAGGCCGACCTTGTCCGCCAGCACCCGCGCAGGCTGGAGGTTGTCGCGGCGCACCAAAGCCAGCAGGCGACGGTCAAAGGAATCGAGGTCGGCGTTTTCTTGCATAAGAGGCGACACTACGCGTGTTTCTTGCAGCATGGCAGGCGAAATCGCCAAGAAAAACGAGCGGCTTTTCGATAGGTTGCCGGCCATGTCCTCCCCGGCCCTCGCCCTTCGCCATCCGCGCCTGTCAGCGGTCCTGCCCTATCTCGCCCTGATCGGCGGCATGGTGTCGCTTTCGGCCGGCACCTCCTTCGCCAAGACGCTTTATCCGATGGTGGGACCAGCCGGGACGGCGGGCCTGCGCGTCGGGCTGTCGGCCATCGTCCTGCTGGCGGTGTTTCGTCCCTGGCGCAGCACCTTCACCACCGGCGACCTGCGCGCCCTGGCGGTCTACGGCGTGGTGATGGGGCTGATGAACCTCAGCTTCTACATGGCGCTGAACACCATTCCGCTGGGGGTGGCCCTGGCGATCGAGTTCATGGGGCCGCTGTCAGTCGCCCTGTTCAACTCGCGACGGCTGATCCACTTCGTCTGGATCGGGCTGGCGGTGCTGGGTCTGGTCCTGCTGCTGCCGCTGGACGGCAACGTGTCGGGGCTTGATCCGGTCGGCTGCGCCTATGCGGCGGCGGCGGCGGTGTTCTGGGCGGGCTATATCGTCTTCGGCAAGCGGGTCAGCCATCTGCCCAGCGGCTCGACCGTCGCCATCGGCATGACCTTCGCCGCCATGACCGTGGTGCCGTTCGGCGTCGCCGGCGCGGGCATGAGCCTGCTGGACCCCAGGATCCTGGCGCTGGGTCTGGTCGTCGCCCTGGTGTCCAGCGCCCTGCCCTATACGCTGGACATGGTCGCCCTGCGCCATATCCCCAAGCGCACCTTCGGCGTGGCGGTCAGCGGCGATCCGGCCATCGGCGCCCTGGCGGGCCTGTTCGTGCTGGGCGAGCACCTCACCACCCAGCAGTGGCTGGCCATCGCCGCCATCATCGCCGCCTCGGTCGGCGCCGTGCTGACCTCGCCGTCAGACGAACAGCCGTTGCAGGATCCGGCCGCCCCTGCCTGATCTCGACGCCTAGAACTCGGTCCATTCGTCGGCGGCCGGGCCGTTGACGACCGCGCGCAGACGGGCGCGCTGCGCCTCCAGCGCAGGCGGCGGGCCGCCATAGGCCTTCAACGCGCGCACCACGCCGCCTTCGGCGCCCGTACGGAACCGCCCGACCAGTTCGGCCAGATGCTCGGCCTCGGTCTTTAGGTTGGCGGCGGCGGCCGTGGTCTGCTCGACCATGGCGGCGTTCTGCTGGGTCACCTGGTCCATCTGGTTCACCGCCTGATTGACCTGGCCCAGACCCGAAGCCTGTTCCTGGGCCGAGGCCGCGATTTCGGCGACCAGCCCGTCCATCTCATTGACCTGTTCGGCGATGGTCCCCAGCGCGCGGCCGGTCTCGGCGACCAGTTCGACGCCCTGCGCCACCTCGGCGCCGGAAGCGGAGATCAGCGCCTTGATTTCCTTGGCCGCCTCAGCCGATCGCTGGGCCAGGGCCCTCACCTCAGACGCCACCACGGCGAAGCCGCGCCCGCTGTCGCCGGCCCGCGCCGCCTCAACCCCGGCGTTCAGCGCCAGCAGGTTGGTCTGGAAGGCGATCTCGTCGATCACCCCGACGATGTCGCTGATCTCGGATGAGCGGCGGCTGATGCCGTCCATCGCCGCCACCGCCCGACGCATGACCTCGCCCGACCGCCCGGCTTCAGCATGGGCCTTGGCGGCGACGGAGGCCGCCTGCCGGGCGCCCTCGGCGCTGCGCTGGACAGTGGCGGTGATCTGGTCCAGCGCCGCCGCGGTCTCTTCCAGACTGGCCGCCTGTTGTTCGGTGCGTCGCGACAGGTCGTCCGACGCCTGACTGATCTCGTCCGAGCCGCCGCGCAGGGTCGTCACCGCCGACAGGACCTTTTCAAGCGCAGTCCTGAGACTGGACACAGCGCCGTTGAAGTCCGCCTTCACCGCCTGATGGGCGCCGTCCATATCCTGTTCGATAGCGGCCGTCAGGTCGCCGTCTGACAGGCGGGACAGTTGTTCCGCCAGGGCGCCGACCAGTCGGGCCTGCGCCGCCTCGGCCGCCAGGCGCTCCTGCTCGGCCCGCTGGGCGGCCTGTTCGGCTTTAGTGATGTCGACGGCCAGCTTGACCACCTTCAGCGGTCGCCCCGCCTCGTCCAGCACGGGATTGTAGGACGCTTCCAGCCAGACCTCGCGCCCGCCCTTGGCGATGCGGCGGAATTTGCGGGCGACGAAGCGCCCCTCGTTCAACTCTCGCCAGAAGGCCAGATACTCGGCCGACGCCGCCTCGGCCGGGTCCACGAACATCCGGTGATGCTGTCCCCGGATTTCATCCATGCCGTAGCCCATGGTCTGGAGCAGGTTTTCGTTGGCGTCGCGGATCGTGCCGTCAAGGTCGAACTCGATCACGGCCTGGGACCGCCCGATCGCCGCCATCCGACGATCCAGTTCCTCATGCCGCTCAATATCCGTGGCCCGTTTTTGTCGACGACCTGCACTGAACATCCGAACCGCCCCCTTCAGAATAACGGCGATGGACTGGATAAGTCTGTGGATAAGACTGGCGCTTGAGAGGTTTCATTTTCGTTACTTGCAATCAAGAGTTGCAATTCACGCCGAACTTCATCGACCATTAACCATGATGCAGCACCCTGGCTGGGATCGGTCGCGCGGCTCGCGGCCTGGGGGCCTTCCTTGCGTAATCTCGTCGCCGCCGTCGAAGCGATCGACCCGCTGGTCGTCACCGGCAAGGTGGCGGGCGTCAGCGGCCTGCTGATCGAGTCGCGCGGCGGCCTGTCGCGCCTCGCCGTCGGCGCCCGCGCCGAGATCGAGCGACGCGGCCAGCCGCCCCTGCCCGCCGAGGTCGTGGGCTTCCGCGAGGCCAAGGCCCTGCTGATGCCCTTCGGCCCGGTCGAGGGCGTGGCCCCCGGGGCCGACATCAAGATCATCAACGCCGCCGCCAGCGTGCGCCCCACGACGGCTTGGCTGGGGCGGATCATCGATTCCTTCGGCGAGCCGATCGACGGCCTGGGGCCGCTGACGCCGGGCCTTGTCCCCTACCCCTTGCGCGCCCCGCCGCCGCCCGCTCATTCGCGCGGCCGGGTGGGCCAGCGGCTGGACCTGGGCGTGCGGGCGATGGACGTCTTCACCACCACCAGCCGGGGCCAGCGCCTGGGCATCTTCGCCGGCTCGGGCGTGGGCAAGTCGGTGCTGCTGTCCATGCTGGCGCGCCAGGCGACCTGCGACGTCGTCGTCGTCGGCCTGATCGGCGAACGCGGCCGCGAGGTGCGCGAGTTCATCGAGGAGACCCTGGGCGAAGAGGGGCTGAAACGGGCCGTCGTCGTGGTCGCCACCTCAGACGAGCCGGCGCTGAAGCGGCGCCAGGCGGCCTATATGACCATGGCCGTGGCCGAGTTCTTCCGCGATCAGGGGCTGGAGGTGCTGTGCCTGATGGACAGCGTCACCCGTTTCGCCATGGCCCAGCGCGAGATCGGCCTGGCCGCAGGCGAACCGCCGACCACCAAGGGCTACACCCCCACCGTCTTCACCGAACTGCCCAAGCTGCTGGAGCGCGCCGGCCCCGGCCCGATCCGCCCGGACGGCACCGAGGCGGGGCCGATCACCGCCCTGTTCACCGTGCTGGTGGACGGCGGCGACCATGACGAGCCGATCGCCGACGCCGTGCGCGGCATTCTGGACGGCCACATCGTGATGGACCGCAAGATCGCCGAGCGCGGCCGCTTCCCCGCCATCGACGTGCTGAAGTCCGTCAGCCGCACCATGCCCGGCAACCAGTCCCCGCCCGAGCGCGAACTGAACCGCCGCGCGCGCCACTGCCTGAGCGCCTATTCCAACATGGAAGAACTGATCCGCATCGGCGCCTATCGCACCGGGGCGGACCCCATCGTCGACCGCGCCATCGCCCTGAACCCGGCCCTGGAAGGCTTCTTGACCCAGGACAAGGACGACGTGACGCGCCTGAACGACAGTTTCGACAGACTTGAAACCATCCTGAACCAGGGCATGGTGGACCAATGATCGCGGGAGACGACGCATGACGGCCTGGGCCCAATCCCTGATCCGCATCTCCAACTATGAGGTCGAGACGCTGCAGAAGCGGCTGGCCGAAATCAGCGCCCGCAAGGCCGAGGCCGAAATGCGCGTCGCCGTCCTGGACGCCGAGGCTGAGGTCGAGCGTGACAACGCGCGGCACGATCTGTCCTCCGGCATGATGTTGCAGGCCTATCTCAACGGCTGGAAGCAGCGCCGCGCCGACGCCGAGGCCGAGGTCGCCGCGATCGCCGCCGAGGAAGAAGGCGCCCGCGACGCCCTGACCGGCGCCTTCGAGGAGCTGAAGAAGTTCGAGCACGTCGCCGAGACCACCCGGCTGAACAAGCTGACGGCCGCCGCCAAGCGCGAGGCCGCCGCCTATGACGAAATGGGCCTGCGTCGCCGCGCCGAGGGCTAGACGTGATCGACCGTCGCGCCCTGCTGGCCTCAACCCTCGCGCTCGCCTCCTGCGGCGCGGGCGAGGCGCCCGTCCCGCCGCCGACCGGCCCTGTTCGGCCGCTGAAAGCCGTCGCCCCCTTCCCCGTCGGAACCGTCGCCATGTCGGGCCAGCTGTCGGATCAGGACTGGTTCCGGCTGGTCTCCACCCACTTCTCCCAGCTCACGCCCGAGTGGGAGATGAAGATGGAGTACATCCTCCAGAAGGACGGCTCCCTGCGCTTCGACGCGCCGGACCGCATCGCCTATTTCGCGCGCGATCTGGGCATCCGCCTCTTCGGTCACGCCCTGATCTGGTATGCGCAGGATCACCCTTGGTTCACCGCCCTCGTCGACGACCGCCCGCGCTTCATCGCCGAGCATGACCGCTATATCGCCGAGGTGGCCGGGCGCTGGCGCAGCCAGATCGTCGGCTGGGACGTGGTCAACGAACCGGTCGAGGATGACGGAAGCGGCTATCGCGACTGCGTCTGGAGCCAAGGACTTGGCGGGATCGACGCCTATATCATCCGCGCCTTCGAACAGGCCCGCCTCGCCGCGCCCGATGCGACCCTGTTCCTGAACGACTACAACCTGGAGAACACGCCCAGGAAGGGCGCGGCCTTCCTGCGTCTGATTGAACGGCTGCTGAAGGCGGGCGCGCCGATCCAGGGCATCGGCATCCAGTCCCACCTCGACATCGAAATCCCCGGCGGCCAGATCGCCGCCTTCATGAACGAGGCCCGACAGTTCGGCCTGCCTATCCATGTCTCCGAACTGGACGCCTCGCTGAAGCGCGGCGGCCGGATGCCCGACCTGCGCCCCCGCGCCCAGCGCCGCGAGCAGCAGACCGCGCGCGTGGCCGAATTGGCCGAGGCCTTCATGGACCTGCCTCCGGCCCAGCGCTTCGCCTTCACCGTCTGGGGCGTGCGCGACAGCGACTCCTGGCTGCGCCGGGGCAAGAACGACGACGGCCAGGACAGCCCCCTGCTATTCGACGACGCAGGCCGGCCCAATCCCATGTTCGACGTGCTGAGCAAGGCGTTCGCGCATTAATCCTTCTCCCCTTGTGGGAGAAGGTGGGCGCCGGAGGCGTTCGGATGAGGGGTGTCGGCGCGACCGCTGACGTTCTGAGATCGAGCGGTGCGACAGCCCCTTCAGATCAAGGCGCTCACACCCCTCATCCGTCAGGCTACGCCTGCCACCTTCTCCCACAAGGGGAGAAGGGCAAATAAAAACGCCCGCCTAAAGCTCGGCGGGCGTTTCTGGATCGGCCCTGAGTGGAGGCTCAGGAGGGGTCTTTTCAAGCGGCGACGGTGGCCGCCCCTTCAGCCGGGTCGCGCAGGACATAGCCGCGGCCCCAGACGGTTTCGATGTAGTGCTTGCCGCCCGCAGCCGTCGCCAGCTTCTTGCGCAGCTTGCAGATGAAGACGTCGATGATCTTCAGCTCCGGCTCGTCCATGCCGCCGTACAGGTGGTTGAGGAACATCTCCTTGGTCAGGGTCGTGCCCTTGCGCAGGGAGAGCAGCTCCAGCATCTGGTATTCCTTGCCGGTCAGGTGCACGCGGTGGCCGTTCACCTCGACGGTCTTGGCGTCTAGGTTCACCGCGATCTCGCCGGTGTGGATGATCGCCTGGGCGTGGCCCTTGGAGCGACGGACCACCGCGTGAGTGCGCGCGATCAGCTCGTCCTTGTGGAAGGGCTTGGTCAGATAGTCGTCGGCGCCACCGCCGAACGTCTTGACCTTGGTGTCGATCTCATGGCTGCCCGAGAGGATCATCACCGGCGTATTGATCTTGCCGTTGCGCAGCTGGCGCAGAACCTCAAGCCCGCTCATGTCCGGCAGGTTCAGGTCCAGCAGAATGAGGTCGTAGTCATAGATCTTGCCCAGATCGATGCCTTCCTCACCCAAATCAGTGGTGTAGACGTTAAACCCTTCCGACTTCAGCATCAGTTCGATGCTTTGAGCCGTCGCGTGGTCGTCTTCGATCAACAGGACGCGCATTAATGCCCCTCCAGGCAAAGCTTGGGATGACCGCACGTGAGATACGGCCGGGTAACCTTGTTCCAACGTTAACGGGCCAAAACCTTAAGAAGGGTTAACGGGTCCCGATATGGAACGCGTAGGATGATTTGCGAATCGCCGTCCAGAGTCCTGAGTCAAGGATTCGTTAATTTATTAACGCCGGGCGCCGCATTCCCCTGTTGACCTTTGGCGCGTCTTCCACAGGGGGCGTGCACAACCGTCCCCGCCGATGCCCGACCCCGCCTAGGGAAGCGACCGCTTCTGACGCCTCATAGGACAACATTCCTAACGCACCCGCCACACGCACTCATAATGGCGGGATCCACAGGAATGACGGGAGGAAGCGCAGATCATGGAACCCTATCGCGTGCCGGTGACGGAGGGCGACCGCATCCGGGCGGACGCCGCCCTGTCGCTGTCAGGTCTGGCCCTGGGGGTGCCGGTCGCGGAAATGAAGCGGCGCGAGCGGGTGCGGCCCAGGGCCTGCCGGGCGCGATGGTCGGCCATGTATCTGGCGCACGTCTCCTTCGGCTGGCCGCTGGAGCGGGTCGCCCACGCCTTCGGCCTGAACCGGGCGACGGCGGGCGCGGCCTGCCGCTGGGCCGAGGATGAACGCGACCGGCCCGACTACGACGCGCTGATGGATGGACTGGAGGGGTCGCTGCGGGCGGTGATGGAGTTGCCGCTGGTCGATCTGGCCCCCGAAACCGGAGGCCGCCGATGAGCCGTCAACTGGAACGCGCGCGCAGCCTGCTGCAACGGCCTGGCGCCTGGCTGGACCAGGCGAACGGCGCCTATACCTTGCGTCTCGGCGGCGACCGGCGCAGCCGGGTGGTGCTGACGCTGGATGAGGCCGCCTTCCGCGCCGTGATCGAGCGGCCGGGGCTGAAGCTGCGTCAGGGGGCGGCTGGCTGCCCCGCGCGGCCAACGACCACGCGCCCCTTTCGCCCCCGCCCGGCCGCCCCGGCGTCATCGAGGGGGAACGGGCGGTGATGGAAGCGGACGGCCGCCTGACGATGCGCCGCGCCAATCTGGGCGAGAGCCCGATCCTGTGGCTGGCGCGGCGCAAGGACCAGTCGGGCCGCCCCTGGCTGACCCCGGCCGAGGTCGCGGCCGGCGAGCGGCTGCGCGCCGAGGCCGAGATCGCCGCCGCCGGTCCCTCCATGACCATGCGCTGGGACGGCCTGCCACGCAGCGGCTCCGGCGGCGGCGCGGGACGGATCGAGCCGAGCGACCGCGCCATCTCCGCTTCGACTCGGGTGCAGGCGGCGCTGGAGGCCTGCGGCCCGCGTCTTCGCGCCCTGGTCGACCAGGTCTGCATCCACGGCACGTCGCTGCAACTGGCGGAACAGGCGCTGTCCCTGCGCCGCCGTCAGGGCAAGACCCTGCTCAAACAGGGGCTGCAGGCGCTGGCGGAGCATTACGGCATAGGATGATGCGGCCGAACGGCGTCATTGCGACATGCCATCAGCGATTGTCGCTCCATCATTGCTTAAGCATGGACGTTCTACCGTGACGCGATCTTCCGGTGGCAGCGAATGGAATTCCCCATGACCTTCTTCCGTCCAGCCGCACAGGTTCTGGGCTTGTCTCTGGGGCTGGCGGGCGGCGCTTCCGCCTTTGCCCAGACCAGCGCGGAGGAGCGGTGGCGCGCCACGGTCAGCCCCTATGTCTGGGCCACCTCGCTGGACGGGAACGTCACGCTGGCCGGGCGCAGCTGACCTACTGACCCTTCCCTCACGACCCCCATCCCAAGGAGACGACATGCGTAACGGAATGAAGAAGGGCGTCGCCGCCCTGGCCGCCGCCTTCATGCTGGCCGTTCCCGCGGCCGAAGCTTGCACGCGCCTTGTCTACCACGGCCACGACGGCGCGGTCATCACGGCCCGGTCGATGGACTGGAAGGACGAGATCATGACCAACCTGTGGATCTTCCCGCGCGGTATGGCGCGAGACGGGTCCGGCGGTCCCAACTCCCTGACCTGGACGTCCAAATACGGCAGCGTCATCGCCAGCGGCTATGACATCTCGACCGTCGACGGCGTGAACGAGATGGGCCTGGTCGCCAACGTCCTGTGGCTGGTCGAGTCGCAATACCCGGCCTACGACCCGAACAAGCCCGCCCTCAGCATCGCCGCCTGGGCCCAGTACGCCCTCGACAATTTCGCCACCGTGGCCGAGGCGGTCGAGGCCCTGCGCGACGAACCCTTCGTCCTGGTCAGCGACAATGTGCCGGGTCAGGAGCGGCTGACCACCCTGCACCTGTCCCTGTCGGATTCCGGCGGCGACAGCGCCATCTTCGAATACATCGACGGCAAGCTGGTGATCCACCACAGCCGCGACTACCAGGTGATGACCAACTCGCCGACCTTCGACCAGCAGCTGGCGCTGAACACCTATTGGCAGGGCATCGGCGGCACGGTCATGCTGCCGGGCACCAACCGGGCGGCCGACCGCTATGCCCGGGCCTCCTTCTACGCCAACGCCATTCCCAAGTTCGAAGACCAGAACATGGCCGTGGCCAGCGTGTTCAGCGTGATCCGCAACGTCTCGGTGCCGTTCGGCATCTCGACCCCGGATCAGCCGAACATCTCCTCGACGCGCTGGCGGACGGTCGTGGATCACAAGCGCAAGCTATACTTCTTCGAGTCGGCCCTGACGCCGAACACCTTCTGGGTGGACCTGAAGAAGATCGACTTCTCTGAACGCGCCCCGGTCAAGCGGCTGGAGCTGGGCGAGAACCAGATCAACACCCATGCGGGCGACGCCACCGCCAAGTTCAGCAATGCGCGCGCCTTCCCCTTCCTGGGCCCGCAATCCTAAGCCGATAAAGGCGGTTGGGCTTCAGAAAATCCCGACCGCCGCCTCGGCCCAGATCAACAGCACGGCCAGGATCACCGCTGCGGCCAACATGAGCCGCGCCAGCGGGGTCCGCGTTTTCCACAGAACCAGCTCCAGCAGCAGACCCGCCCCGACCAGCAGGACGGCGGCGAACAGGAAGTCCTGGGCGTCCCAGGCGACCTCGGAGGTGACCTGCATGGCCGCCAACTGCGTCAACAGGATCAGCCCGACCGCGCCCCAGCCGGCCATTCGGACAGGATTGAAAAAGGAAGGGGCGCGCTTCGTCAGGGCCGTCATCGGACCGCTCCACACCGTATGAGACGCCTCATCATGCGCCCGATCGCGCCCAATCGGAAGAGAAGCGGCGATCGCGGTCAGCCCGCCGCCAACGCCGCCTCGCGGATACGCCCGACCATGCTGTTCAGGCCGTTGGCGCGCTGGCGCGTCAGGGCCGAGGGCAGGCCCAGCCGGTCCAGAGCGGCCTTGGCGTCGAACGCCAGTATCTCGCCCGGCAGCCGCCCCGAATAGAGCCGCAGCAGCAAGGCGATATTGCCCTTGGACAGGGCGCTGTCGCTGTCGGCGTCGAAAAACAGCCGCTCGCCCTGGGGCCGCATCGACAACCAGACCTGAGCAGCGCAGCCCGGCACCTTGTTCGCCTCGATCCGCGCCTCTTCGGGCAGGGGCGGCAGGTCCTTGCCCAGGTCGATGACGTATTCGATCCGCCCTTCCCAGTCTCCCAACAGGTCGAACTCTTCGACCAGTTCGGCCAGGGTCTCGTCGATGGAGCGGTCGGGGGCGGTAGAAGTCATGGGCGCGACATAGGCCCCCGCCGCCGCGATCACAACCGGCGCGCCGCTCCCCCTATAGGCGAGCGCCCTAGGGGCTTGAGACGACGCGGCCTAGATATAGGGTTGTTATCACTCCGTCCGTCCCAGGCGCACTTGAAGCCTCACACCGCCCTGCTTGATCCGATCCGCCGCCCCGAGGTCCACGACGCCGGGGACGGCGCCGCCCTGGCCGCCTGGCACGCGGGCTGGGCGGCGGCGGTCGGCGTGACGGCCCTGTTCGCGACGGGCGCAGGGACCGGCGCCGAAGCCGCTGGGACGGCGGCGCCCCTGCTGCTGGCTCTGGGGGTCATGGCGGCGCCGGGGCTGGCAGGGCTGACCCTGTTGCGTCGCGACGATGACGAGGCCCGTTCGGCCCTTCTGACGCTGTGGACGCTGGCGGCGCTGGCGGGCGCGGCGCTCAGTGGCGGGGCGGGCGGCCCGCTGGCGGGCTTCGTCTTCGCGCCGTTGGCGGCGGGTCTGGCGCTGGGCGGGCGCCGCCGGGTGCTGGTCGCCGCCATAGCCGCCACGGGCGCGGCGGGCGCGGGCCTGCTGTCCGGCTGGCTGTTGGGCGCGCCGTCGGCGGCGGCGACCACGGCGGGGGTCTCGGCCCTGATGACGGCCGGCGCGACCACGGCGGCCCTGTTCCTCGGCGCCCGCCGCGCGGCCCGCCAGATGGAGCTCGCCGAAGCCGACGTGGCCGGGGTCGAGACCCTGCTGGCCGGTCAGCCCGCCCTGACTCTGGCGCTCAATCAGGACCTGCGCGCCCTGGCCGCCTATGGTGCGGCGCCCGCCGCCCTGCCGGTCGAGCCGCTATTCAAAGAGGGGCTGCTGTCGGCCGTCGACCCTGCCGACCGCCCCGCGGTCCTGGCCGCGCTGGCCCGCGCGCGCAGCCTGGGCGAGGCACAGGTCCGCTTTACGCCCCGCCTGGCGCTGGACCGCCGCATCCTTTTGACGGCGCGGCGCATGGATGACGGCGGCTCTCGCCTGATCGTTCAGGCCTTGGACGCCACCTTGCAGTACGCCCGCGAGGCTGAGCTGGACGCCGCCCGCATGGAGGCCGAGGCCCAGAGCGCCGGCAAGTCGCGCTTCCTGGCCCATATGAGCCACGAACTGCGCACTCCGCTGAACGCCGTCATCGGCTTTTCGGACGCCATGCGGCAGGAGTTGTTCGGCCCGGTCCCGCCCCGCTACGCCGACTACGCCCGCTCGATCCACGAAGCGGGCGGCCACCTGCTGGACCTGATCAACGACGTCCTGGACGTCAGCCGCATCGAGGCGGACCGCTATGAGCTGGCGCTAGAGCGGTTCGACGCGCGCGAGGCGGTGACGGCCGGACTGGCGCTGGTCCGCCTTCAGGCCGAGGACAAGGGGTGGCCTTGAACGCCGTCCTGCCGCCCGAACCGCTGATGATCCGGGCCGACCGGCGGGCGCTGAAGCAGATGACGCTGAACCTGCTGTCGAACGCAGTGAAGTTCACCCCGGCGGGCGGGACGGTCACGGCCTCGGCGCAGGCGGCGGGGACCATGCTGGAAGTGATCGTCGCCGACACCGGCGTCGGGATCGCCAAGGCTGATCTGGCGCGGCTGGGGCGCCCTATGAGCAGGCCGGCGAAGCCGACCAGAAGGCGAAAGGCAGCGGGCTGGGGCTGGCTCTCGTCCGCGCCCTAGCCGAACTGCATCGCGGGACGTTGAGCCTGGACAGCACCCTGGGCGAGGGCACGGCCGCCGCTCTGCGACTGCCGGTTCTGGCCGAAGCCTGACGCCGCCGTCAGACCGGGCCCATAGCCAGAAAGGCGCGGGCGGCGGCGAAATCGCCCGCCTCGAAACGCGCCGTCGCCACGCTGTCGTCGCGGAACAGGAATTCAATCAGGAAGGGTTCGCGCGGGTCCAGCGCCGCAAGCGCCTCGGCGGCGCTGTCGGGAAAGCGCCAGACCTCGCCCGCCCGCGCGCCTGAGACCAGCAGCTCACGCGGCGCGAGATCGGACCCGGCAGCGAAGACCGCGCGGCGCGCGGCGTCCGGCGGCAGGCCGTCCGTTCCCAGCCATGGTCGGGGCGAGCGCGCCGCGTCCCGCATGACGATGCGCGCGGCATAGGGTCGGGGCTTGCCGACGAACGACACGACCGCCGCCGGACGCGCGTCCTGGGGCGCCTTGCCGGTCAGGCCGAAACGAACAGGCGAGGCGCCGGTCGCCCCGTCCTGAAACAGGCGCCAGCCGTCGCGAACGCTTTCGAAACGGTCGGCGCTCCACACGGCCTTGTCGCCGGGGAAGTTGATCCGCGCCGCGCGCGACCATCCGGCGAAGGCGTGGCGCACCCGCGTCTTGACCCGGTTCAGCTCGGCGTCGTCACAGGCGGTCGCCTCCGCCCGCGCCTTGGCGCGCCCGGCTGTCGCGGCCAGTTCGGTCGCCGGGCGACCTGCGCGCAAGGCGGCCCCGCGCGCCTGCAGCGTCGCCGCCTCCAGCGCCTGCGTCAGGCGCGGCTCGAACAGGCGGCACTTATCCTGCGCGGCGCGCACGAAGGCGCGCTCGTAATAGACGTCGCCAAAGTTCTGGCCGGCAGCCGTCGCCGCCCCGGCCGCGAGGGCCAGTGCGACGATCGCGGCCAGCGTTCTGCTGACTATGCGAGGCGACAGCGCTATGTTCATGCCTCCACCCTAGCCGACGCCGGTTCCGGGTCCGTCTCCAAACAGGGTGAATCAATTGCTTCTTTCCACTGACGTCTGGGTCGGCGCCCTGATCCGACGCGCCGAGCTGGAGGGCGCCAACGCCGTGGTGGTGAAGAAGGGCGACGCCCGCGCCGGCGCCGTCATCGTCAAGGCTTATGACACCGTCACCCGCACCGCCCGACTGTGGACCGAGGCGACCGGCCAGGACGGCGAACCGCTATGGATCCAGCCCGTCGCCAGCGAGTTCGAGAGCGAACTGGACGCCTATCTGGATCGCCAGCGCCGCTATGACCCCGACCTCTGGATCGTCGAGATCGAGGACCGCCAGGGCCGCCACTTCCTGACCGAGAAGACGCAGGGCTGACCCTCCCTCGCCGGGATAGAGGGTCTATAGGTAGGCCCCCGCACCGGCCCTCAAGCAGGCCGAAGGCCGGTAGGGCCGCTCAAAATGGTAACCGGATCGTTCACCGCGTTCGTGAACCGGACCGCAAGCGCGGCGTCCTAAAACCCCTCGCATGGGACCAGAACGGTCCTGCGAGCGGGCGCGGTCCATGCTGTTTCTTCTGAACGACGTCGTTTTCGATCTGGACGAGCCTTGCCCGGCCCCTAGCCACGACGTGCGTCGGTTCGAGTGTCTCTCGTTCGACTATGTGCTGGAGATGGGCTGCGAACTGTTCGCCCAGGACCCGCTGCTTCACCACAACGACCCCGCCCGCGCTCGCCGCCTGGCCTGGCTGATCGCCCACGAGGCCGAAGGCGTCAGCGCCGCCCTGTTCGCGGCGCCGCAAGCCGGTTGCGCGCCCGAACTGGTCGAGCCGCGCTTCTGCGCCTTGCCCGAGATCGTGTTGCGTCACCTGCATCAGCGCGCGCGTCGCGGCGCCCTGGACACCGCCACGGCCGACAAGACGGTCTGGAGCCGCCTGGCCGCCTAGGGCTTCCATAGAACACCATCGTTCTTTACTTCTTGTCCCTCAGCCTTGGGGAGACGAAGGGCGATGAACAAGAAAATGCGGTTTCGCGTGAAGCGCGGCGCGGCCATGACCGTGGCGGCCGCCCTCGGCGCCTTCGCCACATCGCCGGCGCTGGCGGAATGGCTCCGGGCCGAAACCGACCACTTCATCGTCTATGGCGACACCTCGGAAGGCAGCCTGCGGCGCTACGCCCAGAAGGTCGAGCGTTTCGACGCCCTGCTGAGGACCTACTATCCCATCCAGACCGACCATGAGACCCCCAAGCTGGAGATCTTCATGGCCGAGGGTCGACGCGACATGAACCGCATGTCTCCCGGCATCAGCGAGGGGGTAGCGGGCTATTATTCGCCGAACAGCGGCCGCATCTATACGATTGTCGATACGCGCAGCTCTATGGGCGATGTCGTCGTCTTCCACGAATACGCGCATCACTTCATGTTCCAGATGCAGGCCAACGCCTATCCATCCTGGTTCGTAGAGGGGTTTGCCGAATTCTACTCAACGGCCAGCCTGACCGATAAGAAGATCCAGTTCGGACGGCATAATCCGGGCCGGATGAACTCCCTGACCATGGGGTTCAGCTCGTGGGCCAAGATGGAGGATGTGCTCAAGTGGCGCATCTCGGATTCCGGACGTTACCCGGCGCATAGCTATTACGCCCAGGCCTGGGCCATGACCCATTACTTCATGAGCACGCCCGAACGCACCCAGATGCTCGGACGCTATCTGGGTGCTGTGGCCGGTGGTGAGGATTCCGTCGTCGCCATGCAGGCGGCGACAGGCCGGACCCCGCTCAGCTTCAGGACGACGTCTGGCGCTATATTTCCGGCTCCATCAACGTGACCACGCCCCAGATTGCGGTCACAGATCCGCAGATGGCGATCAGTCGGCTGTCGAAAGCCCAAGCGGACGCCATCTGGCTGGACGTGCGCCTCGATAACGCGCCGATCAAGCCTCCGGCCGAGGAGGAGACCGAAGATGAAACTCAATCAGAAGCGCAAAAGGCGCGTCGGGTTCGCGAGCGCAAAGAGGCGAGCGAAAACCGGGCCGAGTTGATCCGCTCGGCCTTCGCCCTAGGCGAACTTCACGCAGACTCCGATGTGGGCCATCTGCTCACCGCCCGTGCCCACAGGCTGTCACAACGCCCCGATTTGGCGCTGGCGGCGCTGGCGCCGAGCCTCGACGCCAACACGAACAACGCCCAGGTCCTGCGTGTCGCCGCCCTGGCGCTGCTGGACCAGACCGAAGCGGCGGAGTCAGTCGACGACGCCAATGAGCTTCGCCGTCAGGCCTCCATCTATCTGGCCCGTGCGATGGACGCCGAGCCACTGGATTTCCGTATCTATCTGGGTCTGAACGACGTACGAAACGGCCAGCCGCGCTATCCGACGGATAACGACATCTCCACCCTCGAGGTCGCCTGCGCCCTGGCGCCGCAGTCCTTCGACTGCCGCACCCGGTTGGCCCACGCCTATATGGCGCGCGGCATGAACCCGGAGGCGATCGCGGTCCTGACGCCGGTGGCTAACAGCCCCCATTCCAGCGGCTACAAGCGCCAGGCGCGAGCCATGATCAACCGCGCGCGACAGGCCCTACACCAGGCTCCGCTGGAAACAGGACCGGAGCCTGACGACGAAGACGACGCCGATGCGCCGGGTCAGGCCGCCGACGCCGCCTGACCTGAAAGGTGTTAGAGCAGGACGCCAAACACCGTGTGCACGACGGCTGCGGCCAGAACGATCAGGGCGAACCCGGCCAGAAAGCAGACCAGCGGATGAATCTTGGACGCGTTCGGTGCAGGCGCGACCTTGCCTGGGTGGACCAGAGCCATGACGTTTTCCCTTCCCTAGTGCGGCGAACTCATGGCCCGCCGTCTCCCAGAAACGAGGATGCCTCGAATAACCCTCATAGGCGAAGGGTCTCTCACGCCATCGTGAACGTCGACAATTGAGCGCCGGCGCGCTAGGTCGCGCCTCCTAAAGGAAGCTCCATGTCCAAACTGACCCTCGCTCAGGAGGCCGATCGCCGTCGGACCTTCGCCATCATCGCTCACCCCGACGCCGGTAAGACGACGCTGACCGAGCATATCCTGCTGGCGGGCGGCGCCGTGCGGGCTGCCGGCGCGGTCAAGGCGCGCGGCGAGAACCGCCGGGCGCGTTCGGACTGGATGAAGATCGAGAAGGAACGGGGCATCTCGGTCACCGCCTCGGTCATGACGTTCGAGCACGACGGCAAGATGTTCAACCTGCTGGACACGCCGGGGCACGAGGACTTCTCGGAAGACACCTATCGCACCCTGACCGCCGCCGACTGCGCCATCATGGTGCTGGACGCCGCCAAGGGCATCGAGCCGCAGACGCTGAAGCTGTTCGAGGTCTGCCGCCTGCGCGACATTCCGATCATCACCTTCATCAACAAGCTGGACCGCGAAGCGCAGGACCCGATGGCCCTGCTGGACGAGCCTCGCATCGCGCCTGCAGTTGGACCCCTCGCCCATCTGGTGGCCGGCCGAGAGCGGCAATCGCCTGCGCGGCCTGGCCGAGGTCGGCGGTCAGGGCCGCTTCCAGCCCTATACGCGCAAGACCGCCGACAACGACGGCGAACACCCGGCGCCCCTGCCCTTCGATCAGGCCTCCGACTTCTTCCAGGGCACGGAGCAGGCCGACATGGTCGATGCGCTGGAACTGGTCGAGGCGGGCTATAAGCCGTTCGATCATCAGGCGTTTCTGGAAGGCCATATGACGCCTGTGCTGTGGGGCTCGGCCCTGCGTCACTTCGGCATCGAGGAGCTGCTGAAGGCCATCGGCGAGTGGGCCCCGCCGCCCAAGACCATGAAGGCCCGCAAGGAGGCGCCGCCCGAAACCCGCAACGCCCCCGCGCCCGAAGACATCACGGTCGAACCCAGCAAGGACGAAGTCACCGGCTTCGTCTTCAAGGTCCAGGCCAACATGGACCCTAACCACCGCGACCGCATCGCCATGTTCCGCATGGCCTCGGGCAGCTTCAAGCGCGGCATGAAACTGAAGGTCCAGAACACCGGAAAGCAGCTGTCGGTGAACGCCCCGATCATGTTCTTCGCCTCGGACCGGGAACTGGCCGAAGAGGCCTATGCCGGCGACGTCATCGGCATTCCCAACCACGGCGTGCTGCGCGTCGGCGACAGCCTGTCGGAGAGCGGCCTGGTGCGCTTTGCGGGCCTGCCCAACTTCGCGCCGGAAATCCTGCAGCGCGTCCGCGTCAAGGACCCGCTGAAGGCCAAGCACCTGCAAAAGGCGCTGGTTGGTCTGGCCGAGGAAGGCGTGACCCAGCTGTTCCGCCCGGAACTGGGCGCGGACTTCATCGTCGGCGCCGTGGGCCAGCTGCAGTTCGAGGTCATGGCCGACCGCCTAGGCGAGGAATACGGCCTGGACGTCATGTTCGAGCCGTCGCCTTATGCCGAGGCCCGCTGGGTGTCCGGAGCCAAGGCCGACCTTGAGGACTTCGCCGGCAAGTACCGACCCCAGATGGCCGCCGATATCGACCAGAACCCGGTCTTCCTGGCCAAGTCGAGCTGGGAGACGGGCTACGTCTCCGAACGCTTCCCCAAGGTCGCCTTCTCGAAGACCAAGGAACGGGGCTGACCGATCACGCGCTGGCGCGGGCGGGCGCGCCTTCCCGCGCCAAACTCTAGAACCACGGCAGGAAGATCTGGATCAGCGGGCCGATGCCCACGGCGAAGACGATGGTGCCGACGCCGACCGAGCCGCCCAGCAGCCAGCCGCCGGCCAGGACGCTGAGCTCGATCAGCATCCGCGACACGCGGATCGACCACCCCAGCCGCTGGTTCAGCCCGACCATCAGGCCGTCGCGCGGCCCCGTCCCCATGCCCGCCCCGATATAGGCCGCCGCGCCTACGGCGGTCAGCACGACGCCCCCGCCATGAAGGCCAGCCGAAGCGGCAGAGTGGTCATCTCAGGCATGACCGCCAGCGCCGCATCCATCGACAGGCCGATGACGAAGATGTTGAACAGAGTGCCGATACCCGGCTTCTGCCGCAGCGGAATCCACGTCAGCATCACCACCACGCCCATCAGGATGGAGGCGGTCCCCAGGCTCATGCCCGTGCGCAGCGACAGGCCCTGATGGAAGACGTTCCACGGATCCAAGCCCAGATTGGCCCGCACCATCATGGCGGCGGCGACGCCATACAGGCACAGGCCGATTGAAGCTGGATGAAGCGGCGCATGAACATGGCCCCCTTCTGCCTGATCGCGCCGGGAATTACAGGTCCGGCTTTCGTCTGAGCCCGAAGGTCATGGCGGCCATGACGAGACAGACGCCGCTGGACAGCAGCATGGCCAGCCCCGCCGAGGCATCCAGCACCACCTCGTAAAGCGCCGGAGCCGCCGCCTGGACGAAGCGGGCGGGCGTCAGCATCAGGGCCTGTCGCGCGCCATAGTTCTCGCGCCCGAACAGATGCAGCGGCAGGAGGCCCGAGGCCACCGCCAGCAGGCCGTTGCCCGCCCCCTGGCCCATGGCGACGGCGCCCGCCGCCCCCTTGCCGCCGACGAAGGCGATCAGGGCGCCGAGCGGATGCAGCAGGGCCGCCGTCAGTTCCTGCGTTGGCTCGGCGATCAGGGGCGCGCCATGCCCGACGCCCCGCATGCAACCTGAAGCTTAGCTGAACACGTCTTTCATCCTTCACGGGGACGTGGTTCTCTATTAGGGCCAGATTGGCGCTCCCCGCGCCTGTGGAGTTCAGATGTTCATCCTTGTCGTCACCGCCGCCATGGCGCTGGCCCAGACCTCGGCGAAGACCCAACCTTCGCCCCAGGCTCCGGCTCCAGCGCCCAGCGCCCGGCTCGTCTCCTATGACGAGGCGGTGCGTTGCGCCGGTTTGACACAGGCGGCGTCCGAACTGGAGGGCGGAGAGAGCCGTTATGGCCGCTCGCTCTATGACGCCGCCCTCTACTGGTCCCTGGCGGCCATGCAGGCGGCGACCGTCGCCGGACGCAATCCCGCCGTGGCGGAAACGGAACAGACTCGCGCCCGTCTGGACGCCGTGCGTCGCCTTTCCGCCGGAGAATCCGAGGCTCGCGCGACCTTGCAGCGCTGCCGTCAGAAGGCGCCCCGCCTGGGCTGAGGCCGCGTCGCGCAGCCATCCAACACGGCGGGCCCTCGCCCTGCCGCCCGGAAAGTTGTGCATATGGTTAAGGCGAACCGTTCCAACGGCGCTGCGTTTGCTTGGTCGACCCAGGGATCATCCTCTTGATCCCGAAGCGGGACGATGCAGGCGGCGATAGAGGCGAATGTTCGATTCGGCAGAGATCTCAGACGGCTGTTCGAGAAGGCGCGCGACAGCGACGACCTTGGGTGGCTGGAGCTGATCGGCGTGGGCCTGGTCGAGGTCGAGGCGCGCCAGCAAGCCACCGACGCCGGGCGCGTGTCTTGCACCCGCCCCTTTGACGCCGCCTTGCGCGCCGCCGCCCTGTGGCGCGAGCACGCGCGTCGCTGCGGCGCCCCGGCAGTCTGGAGCGCGCCGAAAGCAGCGGCCGCGACGCCGCCCGCCACGCGGCCAACGGCGATCAGGCGGTGCGCGCCGCCCTGGACCTGGCGGCCACCGCCATGCTGGCCTTCGACCTTCGCGGCGGGCCAGAACGCCTCACCGCCGCCCTCGATTTGTTGAGCGACCTGCCTGCGGCGCGGCGGGTGGATACGGTCGCGGCGGCGGCTGCGCTGCACGCCCGCCTGCGCGCGCGGCTGGCGCTTCTGTCCGGCCGCCTTTCGGAGATGCACGAGGCCGCCAGCCTGCTGGAAACCGCGCTGGCCAACCTAAAGGGCCCGCGCACCGTGGAAGACGAGATACGGCTGGACCGCGCCGCGTTGGTTCTGGACATCGGCCTGACCGCGCGCGATCCCCAGATGCTGGATCAGGCCGGCCGCGACCTGCGCGCCCTTGTCGAGGCGGCCGCTCCGGAACAGAGGCCGCTGAGCCGCGCCCGCGCCCTGGCCCTTTGCGCAGCCGGCATGGCGGCCTTGGCGGCCGTCGCCGACGCCCCCGCCGCCCGCGATCAGGCCCAGGCTATGTTCGACGTGGCCGCCCAGTTGTTCACCCCCGATCACAGCCCGCTGGACTGGGCCGCCATCCAGGTCATGCGCGCCGAGCGGGAGACCCTGCCGTCGGTGGTGCTGATCCAGGCTGAGGCGCTGACCGAAGGCGGGGGCCTGATCCTGGGCGCCCTGGCCCATGAGCAGCGGGTGGCCCAGGACGCCGCCCGCGCCAGCGCCGCCGGCGACCTGACCGCCTTGCTGGATATCGAGACCAGCCTGCGGCGCCGTCTGGCGCGGCCTTCGGTCACGGCCACGCCGCTGGACTGGGCGGCCGAACAGATCGGCCTGGCGCGGGTGGCGCTGGCCCGGGCGCGGTGGACCGGCGAAAGCCCCCGCGGAGTCGGCCTGATGCTGACTGAAGCCGCCCAGACCGCGCGCGAGTACGGCGCCCAGACGCTGGCGGAACGGGCCGAACGGCTGACCGCACGCACGCAGTCCGCCTGAGGCGGACAGTCCGCCCTGCACCGCACCTGCACTGGCCCTGCACCGCCCCCTGCACTGGCCCGGCCTTGACCCGGCCCCAAAGGGCGCCTAGCTCACGGGCTCCTCAAGAAGGGTTTCGACACAGTGACCGAACAAACCGCCGCCGCCGATCCCGTCCACGCCTTCATCGCCCAGGCGGTGGCTGAGCATGACGTGGTGCTCTTCATGAAGGGCACGCCGGACTCGCCGCGCTGCGGCTTCTCCTCGCTGGCCGTTCAGATCCTGGATCACGTCGGCGCGCCCTTCGTCGGCGTGGACGTGCTGCAGGACGAAGCCCTGCGCGAAGGCATCAAGGCCTTCACCGACTGGCCGACCATTCCTCAGCTCTATGTGAAGGGCGAGTTCGTCGGGGGTTCGGACATCGTGCGCGAGATGTTCCAGTCGGGCGAGCTTCAGGCCCTGATGGCCGAGAAGGGCGTCGCCCTCGGCGAAGCGTAAGCCGAGCGGAGCCTGAACCGATGGCTCGGCCGCAGCTTCAGCCGCGTGAAGACCGCGAGGTCTTCGTCGTGCCGCTGGAGGTGCGGCCGGAGCACATCGACGAGAACAACCACGTCAACAACGTCGTCTACGTCGGCTGGCTGCAGGATGTCGGCACGGCGCACTGGAACGCGCGTTTTGACGAGGAGACGCGCGCGAAATGGGCCTGGCTGGCCCTGCGTCATGAGATCGACTACCTGCGCGCCATCGAACCGGATGCGACAGGCGTGATCGCCCGCACCTGGGTCGGCGATCCGCAGGGGCCGCGCTTCAATCGCTATGTCCGTATTGAGGACGCCCAAGGCCGCCTGTGCGCCCAAGGGCTTTCCGAATGGTGCCTGGTCGACGCCAGAACCCTGCGTCCGGCCCGCATCCCGAAAGAGATGCTGGGGCCGTTTCAAGCCTAGAGGCTGATGGGGTTCAGCACGCGCACCGGCTGGCCCGGCTCAAGACCCAGTTCGGCGTAGGTCCAGCTGACCGTAACGCCTTCGGGAACCAGAGCCTTGCACAGGTCCGGCGTACGGCGCGTCAACGTCAGTTCGGCCGGTTCGCCGTCCTTGATCTTGACCTCGAAGCTGGAGGTCTCGGTGCAGCCGTTGGACCCGACCACGACATTCAGCCGCTGACCGTCGAAGTCGACCTGGCGCACGGCTTCAAGCGCCTCGACGCGCGTCGTCCCCTGATCGGCGACGATGGAGATCTTCTCGCCCCCTCGTTCGAATAGATGACGCAGCCGCCCAGCAGGGGCAGCAGGGCGGCCGCAGCCAGAACAACAGCCCGCCGCATCAGTTCGCCTCAGCCGGGGCCGAGTGGATGACGCGCGTGGTCGGCTTCTCGGTGGCGATGATGATGCAGCCCGACAGCATGGGCGCGGCGACCGCAGCGGCGGCGAGAGCGATGATGAGACGACGCATAGGATTTTCCCGTGTTGATTGGCCCAAGACTGCCAGCGTCGCCGTTCCGGATCACGTGAATAATCGGAAAGGCTGCGGCCGGGCGGCTCAGGCGGCCGTTCTGGCCGTCGCCGTCGCCGGGATCACGGCGGCGCCATGCGACAGGGCGTCAGCCTCGGGCTGGGGCCGGCCCAGCAGGTAGCCTTGCACCTCATTACAGCCCTGAGCGCAGGAAGGCCAGTTGCTCGGCCGTCTCCACGCCCTCGGCCAGCACCGGGATCGACAGGCTTTCGCCGATGGTCAAAACCGCGCGGATGATGGCGCGCGACTACGCCGCTCCGTCCAGCTCCAGCATGAAGGAGCGGTCCAGCTTGATCTTGTCGAAGGGGAAGGCCTTCAGCGTCGACAGGGAGGAATAGCCGGTGCCGAAGTCGTCCATCGCCACCGTGACGCCCAGCGCCTTCAGCTGACGCAGGACATGGGTGGTGCGCTCCATGTCGGTGATCATCGCCGTCTCGGTGATTTCCAGCTCAAGGCGCGACGGCGACAGGCCGGTCTCGATCGGATCTGATGCACCAGACGCGGCAGGTCGACATGGCTCAGCTGGACCGGCGACAGATTGACCGCAATGCGGTGCGGCTCGGCCCAGGCGGCGGCCTGACGGCAGGCCTGACGCAGGACCCATTCGCCGATCGGCAGGATCAGCCCGGTCTCCTCGGCCACGGGGATGAAGTCTACGGGCGAGATATAGCGGCCCTCGTCGTTCTTCCAGCGAAGCAGGACTTCATAGCCCGTCGCCTTGCCCGTCTCGACCGAGGCCTGCACCTGATAGTGCAGTTCGAACTGCTCGCGCTCCAGCGCCTCGCGCAGGGCCTGCGTGACCCGGCGGCGCGCACGCACGGCCTGATCCATGTCCGCCTCATAGAAGCAGACGTCCTGCGTCAGCGAGGCCTTGGCGCGATACATGGCCAGGTCCGCATTGTTGATCAGGGTCGAAACGTCCCGCGCGTCTACCGGCCACAGCGACACGCCGATGCTGGCGCCGCACGACAGGTCGGCGTGCTCTATGGTGACGGTTTCCATCACCGCTTTTCGCAGGCGTTCGGCGACGGCGAGGCCTGATCCCGGCCGGCGACCGACGCCAGGGCCAGGAATCTCCGCCCTGACGCGCAATGGATTCGCCCTCGTGCAGGGCCGCCTTCATCCGCTCGGCGATGACGCACAGAAGCTGGTCGCCCACGGCATGGCCGTACAGGTCGTTCACCTCCTTGAAGCGATCGAGGTCGAGGGCGAACAGAGCCAGGGTCTCGCCTTCCGCCGCCGTCTTCTTCAGCCGGGTCAGCCGCTCCAGGAATGAGGCCCGGTTGGGCAGACCCGTCAGGCTGTCGTTCCTCGCCAGATGGGCGATCCGCCGTTCCTGGGCCATACGGTCGCGCAGATCGCGCACGGCGTAGATCATGACGCCGCCGGCGGTCGTCTGGTCGCGACGGGCCGACAGTTCGACGGCGATGTCTCCGGCCTGGGTCCGCAGCACGGTCTGGGCCACCGCGCCGTCCCCGAGACGATGAGCGTCCTCGACCCATTGCTCCAGACTTGCCCCCACCAGGGCTTCGCGCTCGACCCCCAGCAGGGTCGCCAGGACTTCATTGGCGGCGATGATGGCCCCGTCGCGTTCGATCGCCATGCCGTCGACGCTGCTGTCGATCAGATACTGTTGACGCTCACGGTGCAGAGCGTGCGCCTGGCTGTCCAGAAAGTGGCTGGCGGCCCCTGCCCCCAGCACCAGCAACCCCACGCCGGCAACGCCCAGCGCCAGCACATGCTGGGCGTCCTGCCCCGTCAGAACGCCGTCCGTGGCGGCGAAGGGGATCACCGCCATCGCCGCCATCGCGGTGAAATGCAGACAGACGATGCCCAGGACCATGGCGGCGGCTCCCTTTGGGCGAGCGAACCGGTCGTCAGCACGAGCGCTGAACTGGAAGGCGACGGCCCCGAAGACGACCGAACCGATCAAGGCCACGGCGACATAGGCGTAGGACCAGTGCACCACGGCCTCCACCGCCATGGCCGCCATGCCGACAAAGTGCATGGCGGCGACCGCCAGGCCGAACACCGCCCCGCCCAGCGCAGGCATGAAGCGCCCCCGGATCGTCGCTCCGCCCAACGCCAGGCCGACGCCGACAATGGCGATAGCCAAGGACACCCCGGTGAGCAGCGGCTCATAAGCGATCTCGACGCCGGGTCGATAGGCGATCATGGCGACAAAATGGGTGCACCAGATGGTGGCGCCGCCGGCCAGCGCGCCCAGGAACACCCAAGACGCCAGCGACACGCCGCGCTCTTCCCTGACCCGCCGCAAAAGTCCGCAGGTAACCCAGCTACCGACCAGGCAGATGAAAGCCGCCAAGGCCACCAGACCGAAATGGTGATCTTCGGTCAGACACGAGAGGACGCGCATACTAGGGGGACGCCAGACATGAGAAAACGGTCGGCCCTTCTATGACCGAGGCCTTAAACGCGTCTGTCTGAGCGTAGCTAACAAAAGCTGAAAATTCAGCTCGATCCGACCTATTGGGTCACGCCCTCGTCCCCGTTCAACAGATAGGGGTTGTTGACGACCACATTGGCGCCGGGCGGCAGACCCAGCTCCTCAAAAGTCCATTGCAACTGGACGCCGTCCTTGACCGGACGAGTGCAACGGTCCTCGTCCAGGCGGCGCAGCGTGATGACCGCCGAATCCTTCAGCCGCGTGATGAACGGCTTTACGTCGGCCTTGTCGGTGCAGCCGTTGGAGCTGACGCGAAACACCGCCAGGTCGCGCGTGAAGGCGGCGGCGTGGATCGGCTCCAGCTGGCCCGGCATGCCTTCGGTCCGCACCAGTTCGCCCGGGGCATGCGCGCAGGCGGCGAGCCCGGCGGCCAGAACCAGACCAAAGAAAGACCTTCTCATGTTCGGCCTCCCTGGGCGCGATCCTGATGATTATCCATTGTGCGCTCAATTGGCCCGAAAGTGAACCGTCAAGGCCGCAATATGAACAAAGAAAGGCCCCGGCGACGCCGGGGCCTTCCAAAGAACCTTGGCCAAGAAGCTTGGCAGATCCGTCGAACTTACGAGGAGTAGTATTCGACGACCAGGTTCGGCTCCATCTTCACCGGGTACGGCACGTCGGACAGTTCCGGCACGCGGCCGTAACGGACCGAGAAACCGCGATCGCCCAGTTCCAGATAGTCGGGCAGGTCACGCTCGCCCGACTGCTGGGCTTCCAGCACCAGGGCCATGTTGCGCGACTTTTCCTTGACCTCGATGACGTCGCCGACCTTCACGCGGTAAGAGCCGATGTCGACCTTCTTGCCGTTGACGGTGACGTGGCCGTGCGAGACGAACTGACGGGCGGCCCAGACGGTCGGCACGAACTTGGCGCGGTAGACGATGGCGTCCAGGCGCGATTCCAGCAGACCGATCAGGTTTTCCGAGGTGTTGCCCTTGCGGCGGGCGGCTTCGGCGTAAGTCGCCGCGAATTGCTTCTCGGTGATGTTGCCGTAGTAGCCCTTCAGCTTCTGCTTGGCCTTCAGCTGCAGACCAAAGTCAGAGACCTTGGACTTGCGGCGCTGACCGTGCTGGCCGGGGCCGTAGGAGCGCTTGTTGACAGGAGACTTGGCGCGACCCCACAGGTTTTCACCCATGGCCCGGTCGAGCTTGTACTTGGCGCTATGGCGCTTGGACATATGTCACTCTTCATCATGATGCGGCCCGGCCCCTCCCCGATTGGAGCGGCGATCTCAACGGCGGTCCACGCATCGTCCGTAATAGACATCGCGCCTCGGGACGAACCCGATGCGAGAAGGGCGGGCTTATGAAGGCCCGCCCTTCCTGAGTCAAGCAAACCGAAGGCTCAGCCCTTGGCGGCTTCGTACAGTTCGTTGACCTTGTTCCAGTTCACCACCGACCAGAAGGCCTTGAGGTAGTCGACGCGGCGGTTCTGGTACTTGAGGTAATAGGCGTGCTCCCACACGTCGGCGGCCAGCAGGACGGCGCCCTTTTCGGCCGCGTCGTCCATCAGCGGGTTGTCCTGGTTCGGGGTCGAGGTGACCTTCAGCTTGCCGTCCTGCAGGATCAGCCAGGCCCAGCCCGAACCGAACTGACCGGCGCCGGCCGCGTCGAAATCAGCCTTGAACTTGTCCATGCCGCCCAGTTCGGCGTCGATCTTGGCGGCCAGTTCGGCCGAGGGCTCGCCGCCCGTGCCGACCGGGGCCAGCAGTTCCCAGAACAGGCTGTGGTTCCACACGCCGCCGCCGTTGTTGCGGATCGACTTGGGCAGCTTGGACATCATCGCGAAGATCTCTTCCAGCGACTTGCCTTGCGCCTCGGGCGTGGCGTCGACGAACTTGTTCAGGTTGTCGACGTAGGTCTGATGGTGCTTGTCGTGGTGGAAGGTCATCGTCTCCTTGTCGATGGCCGGCTCCAGCGCGTCATAGGCGTAGGGCAGCGGGGGCAGGGTGAAGGCCATGGGAGACTCCTCTTTACGGCGTGTGATTCCTCTGGACCCTATCTAGGGCCGCGCGCGCCAGACCCAAGCCTTGAACGTCGCCTTTGTTCACAATTGTCGAGCTAAGGCCGGTTTTCGGAACCTAAAGCGGCAAATAACGGTTTTCCGCACGCCCCGGACCGTCATTGCGGTCGCTTTTCAAGGATGGTGCATCATGCCTGTCCGTTCTCGCGACGCCTTCCTCTCCGACGCCGAAGCGGAAAGCCTGCGCCTGCGGTTGCTGGAGGTGATTCCACGTCTGCGCCGTCATCAGTTGCTTGATCTCGCCGACACCCTGCACGAAGCCGCGCGGGAGCGGCGCTGGTCTTCGGAAGATCGCCTCGACCTCAGGGCTTGACGCCCTCGCCCTGAATCAGCTCGCGTGAAGCTCCTGCTTCACGCGCTCGGCCAGGGTCTTGATGTCCAGCGGCTTGGGCAGGAAGGACACGCCGACCTCGTCCTGCAGCAGGTCCGAGAAGTCGCTCTCGGCATAGCCCGAGATGAACATGACCGGCGCGTCGCCAAGGAACGGCCGCGCCTTGCGCAGCAGCGACGGGCCGTCCAGCCCGGGCATGATGACGTCCGAGATCAGCATGTCGATCTGGCCCGCCCACTCCTCAGCCAGGATCAGAGCCTCCTCGCCATCGGCGGCCTCGATCACCTCATAGCCGCGCTGGCGCAGCAGGCGGGCGGCGATGCCGCGCACGGCCGCCTCGTCCTCGACAAACAGAATGCGGCCGGCGCCCGACAGGTCGCGCGGCGCCTTGACGACCTTCTCGACCGCCGGGGCCTCGACCAGTTCCTCGGCCGTGGCCGCGGGCAGGAAGATGCGGAAGGCCGCGCCGGCGCCATCTAGGTTGACGACAGTGATGTGGCCGCCCGCTTGCTGGGCGATGCCGTAGACGGTGGCCAGCCCCATACCCGTCCCCTCGTTCACCGCCTTGGTGGTGAAGAAGGGCTCGAAGATCTTGTCCAGCAGGGCCGCTGGCACGCCGGGGCCGGTGTCCGAGACCTCGATCAGGGCGACCTCTTCGGGGGCCTCGCGCCAGCCCAGATCCCGAGCCTGCGCGCCCGTCAGGCGGCGCGTCTTGATGGTGACCACGCCCGCGCCCGGCTCGACCACGCCGCGCATGGCGTCGCGGGCGTTGACGGCCAGGTTCATCACCGCCGTCTCCAGCTGGCTCTTGTCGGCCAGCACCAGCGGCAGGTCGCGGCCGTAGTCGGTCTCCAGCCGCACGTCCTCGCGCAGCAGGCGGCGCAGCAGCACGGCGAACTCGCCGACCAGTTCGCCCAGGTCCAGCCGCTCGCGCCGCACCGTCGACTTGCGCGAGAAAGCCAGCAGCTTGCGCACCAGATCGGCGGCGCGGATGGCCGTCTGACGAATCTCGTTCAGCCCGTCATAGGACGGATCGCCGACCGGGTGCCGCTCCAGCAGGCCGGAAAGCTGCAGCTGGATCGCCGTCAGCAGGTTGTTGAAGTCGTGCGCGACGCCGCCCGCCAGCTGGCCCACAGCCTGCATCTTCTGGGCCTGGGAGAGCTGCAGCTCCATCGACTTCTGCGCCGCCACATCGAACAGCCAGACGCGGCGCTTGTCGCCTTCCGGGGCGACATAGAGGTGCAACTGGCGATCCGGGTGGGCGCGGGCGATCAGCTCGATCGGGCCGGACGACCCAGCCTCCAGCTTGGTCCGGGCCTCGGCCACGCCGGCCGGGTCGAACAGGTGGCCGAAGGCGGCGTCGCCCGAGGCCGCCGGACCGGTCAGCAGGGCCATGGCCGCGTTCGGCTCCTCAGCTCGTCCTGCGAACAGGTCTTCGCCGCCGATGACGGCCGAGCCGAAGGGGCGCCTGCGGCCATGGCGCGAGCCTCGCCGGTCGAGGCGGTAGGCTGGGGCGCAGCGGGCGCAGACGGGGCCAGCGGCAGGACGGCGTCGGGCGCGGCGCGGACCAGGAAGCGCCCCTGCCCCGCCTGGCCGATCAGCACCTCCTTCTCGCGCGCGCCGATCTGGACGATGGCGCGGCCCTGCTGGCCTTCACGCGCCTGGGCGAAGGCCATGTAGAGGGCCTGAGCGGACTTGCCCCCTCCCTTACCGGACCTGGGCAGCGTGGTGACGGTCCCGTTCTCTTCGGCCCAGGCGGCGTTGTAAGCCAGCACCTGGCCCGACGGCCACACCAGGGCGGCGGGCTCGGCCAGGGCGTCCAGCATCTCGACCGCCGTATCGCCATTGGCGCGCCGCACCTCGGCCCGGCCGAAGGCGAACAGCCAGATCAGCGCCGTGGCGCCCGCCGCGAAGATCAGCATCAGACCCGGCGCGCTGAAGGCGTTGGCCCGAAAGGCCGGATAGGCGATGGCGGCGACCGCCAGGGTGAAGCCCACGGCCATGATCACCAGCAAGGGATCGAACGTCGGGCGGCGCGTCGCCTGCGCCTTCAACCTGTCTTGGGGTCGGGAAATGATCATGGCGTCTCGCCCGCGCGAATCAGGGTTCGTCAGCATACCTTCTAGCACGACGCCTCTCCCTCCCCGGGACGGGGAGGGTGGTTGAGGCCGTCAGGCCGAAGACGGGTGGGGAGGGCCAGGCGGTGCGCAGCGCGGCGCTTGATCAGCCAAGCCGCCCCCACCCGGTCGCTGCGCGACCACCCTCCCCGGGACGGGGAGGGAGAGGCGTGGCGCCCGTCTCCCCTCACCGCCGTTTCCGCTGCTGCATGACGAAGCCGATGACCTTGGCGGCCGCCTCGAAATGTTCGCGAGGGATCACATCGTCGACCTCGACCGCCGCATAGAGGGCGCGGGCCAGGGGCACGTTCTCGACGATCGGCACCTGGTGCTCCTTGGCCACCTCGCGGATGCGCAGGGCCAGGGCGTCCACGCCCTTGGCGACGCAGACGGGCGCGCCGTCGCCCTGATCTGGCTCATAGCGCAGGGCCACCGAATAGTGGGTCGGGTTGGTGATGATGACTGTGGCGTCCGGCACCGCCTGCATCATCCGCTGGCGGCCGCGCTGCATGCGGATCTGGCGCAGCTTGGCCTTCACATGGGGGTCGCCCTCGGACTGTTTGAAGTCGTCCTTCAGCTCTTCCTTGGTCATCCGCATCCGCTTGGCGAAGCGCATCCGCTGCCACAGATAGTCCATGCCCGCCGTCAGCCCCAGAAACACCAGGGCCGACACCATCAGCGCCAGCGCCAGGTCCCGCGCGAACGGCAGGATGTAGGCCGGGCTCATGGCGGCCAGTTCCTCCAGTTCGCGCACATGCGGGTTCAGCACCCAGAAACACACGGCGCCGATGGCGACCAGCTTGATGAAGGTCTTGAGGAACTGCACCACGCCGTCCGGGCCGTAGATGCGTTTGAACCCCTCCAGCGGGTTCACCTTGGACCATTTGGGCTTGATCTTGTCGGCGGTGAAGATCAGGCCCGACTGCGCCAGATTGCCCCCGACCCCGCCCAGAATGACCGCGAACGACACCGCCGCCAGAAAAGGCGTCACCACCCAGACAGCGCGCATCCCGATCTCGATGCCGGCTCCCGCCTCCAGCCCGCCGATCATGGCGTGCGGTTGCGACAGGAAGGGCATCAGCCCCTCGGCGATCTGGGTGGCGAACATGCCGCCGCCCGCCAGCAACACCCAGGCCGCGCCCGCCAGCGACAGGGCTTGCGCCACGTCCGGCGACTTGGCGACATCGCCCTTCTTGCGCGCCTGTTCGAGTTTTCGCGGGGTGGCTTCTTCTGTTTTCGACTCGGGATCGGGACCGTCAGCCAACGGCGCCTCCCGTGAAGAAGGCCGCTACCGTGCGATAGCGGTCGATGAAGACGGTGCCCAGAACCCCGAGGCTGAGGGCGAACACCGACAGCCCCAGAACGACGCTTAAGGGCGCGGCGGCGAAATAGACCTGAAAGCTGGGCATGACGCGCGCCACCAGCCCCGAAGCCAGGTTGAAGATCAGGGCGAAAACCAGCACCGGCGCCGCCAGTTGCACCCCGAGCGCGAAGCTCTGGCTCAGGGTGCGGATCGCCATCTGGGTGAAGTCCGACACGATCAGCGGCTTGGCCGGGGCGATCGCCTCATAGGATCCGACCATGCCGCCGATGAACAGATGATGGGTGTTGGTGGCGAACACCAGGGTCACGCCAAGCAGCATCAGAAAAGCCGACAGGGTCGTGCCCGGCTGGGCCTGCATCGGGTTGGCCGTCTGAGAAAAGCCGAGGGTGGTCTGCAGGGAGACGACCTCGCCCGCCGTCGTCATGGCGGTCATGAAGCTGCGCAGGATGGCGCCGATGGCCAGCCCGGTCAGCACCTCGCGGATGACCCAGCCGACGGTGGCGCCCAGGGTGGCGGGCAGGGCCGGCAGGCTGCTGGCCACGATGGGCCACAACGCCAGCGACAGCACCAGGGCCAGCGACAGCCGCACCCGCGGCGGCACATAGGATTCCCCGAAACCGGGCAGCAGCATCAGGATGGCGCCGACGCGCGCGAAGATCAGCCCGCCGGTCCAGACCTGCTCCGCCGTCGCATAGGGCTCCACCCGCCTGCCCTCGCCTTACATTCCCGCGATGCGGGCGGCGATTTCGTTCATGAACCCGCCCAGAAGCGCGCCCATCATCGGCAGAAACAGCAACAGGGCGGCGAAGACGGCCACGATCTTGGGCGCATAGACCAGGCTCTGCTCCTGAACCTGGGTCAGGGCCTGAAACAGGCCGATGGACACGCCGACGCCCAGCGCCACCGTTAGGATCGGCAGACACAGCTGAATGGTCAGCCACAGGGCGTCGCGCCCGACATCCAGAACTTCCGCGCCGTTCATCGCTGTTCCCCAAACCCGCCGAACATCAGACACGGGACAGTGGGCAGAAAATGCCGACAGGATGGTTAACGCCGCGCTAACCGTCCGGACAAAAAGTCGCTCAAGCTCGGCTCTGGCCTTCGGCGGCGGCTCGGCGCTATGAAGCGCCCATGACCGATCACGCCCCCACCCCGCCCGTCTCGCAGGAAGAAGCCGAAGCCGCCGTCCGCACCCTGATCCGCTGGGCCGGCGACAATCCCGCGCGCGAAGGCCTGATCGAGACGCCCAAGCGCGTCGCCAAATCCTATCGCGAGCTGTTCCAGGGCTATGAGGTCGAACCGCGCGACTATCTGGAAAAGACCTTCGAAGAGGTCGGCGGCTATGACGAACTGATCGTCCTGAAGGACATCCGCTTCGTCAGCTTCTGCGAACACCATATGCTGCCGGTGGTGGGCAAGGCGCACGTGGGATATCTTCCGACCGACCGGGTCGTGGGCATCTCCAAGCTGGCCCGCGTGGTGCGCGGCTACGCCCGGCGCCTGCAGATCCAGGAAAAGATGACGTCCGAGATCGCGCAAGCCATCCAGGAAGTGTTGCGCCCCGTCGGCGTCGGCGTCGTCATCGAGGCCGAGCACAGTTGCATGACCATGCGCGGCGTCGACGTTCCAGGCGCCAGCCTGTCCACCAGCTGCCTGCTGGGCGCCGTCCGCGAAGACCCGCGCACGCGTGAGGAATTCCTGCGGCTGGTGCGGGGGTAGGACCATCTTCCTTCTCCCCTTGTGGGAGAAGGTGGCAGGCGAAGCCTGACGGATGAGGGTGTAAGCGCGCCCGCCCCATCCGAAAGGCGCTTCACGCAGGCACGCGACAACAGACCGCAGCGCCGACACCCCTCATTCGGTCCTCACGGACCACCTTCTCCCACAAGGGGAGAAGGACATGGCGAGACGGCCTCTTTCCTGCATGAAACCCTCTGAACAAGGGGGTCGCCATGCTGCAGGCCGTGTTTTCGTCCCGGAATGAGCCGCCGCCGATCGGGCGCGGGGGTGGCTGGATGCGCTGCGCTTCATCGTGGCCGCCCTGATCATCCTGCATCACTTCCAGATGTCGGCGCCCGTGCCGCTGGCCGAAGGGCTGCATCCCGTGTTCGAGCGGGGCGGCTTTCTGCTGACCAACTTCTTCCTGATCGACAGCGGATACGTGCTGATGCGGGTCTATGGCCGCGCCGTCGGGTCGGGGCGGATGTCCAAGACGGACTTCTTCCTGAAGCGGGCGCTAAGGGTGTTTCCGGCGCACCTGATTGTCCTGGGTCTGCTGGTGGCGCTGGTGCTGGTCGCCACGGCCGCAGGGATGCCGCCCAACCATCCCGAATGGTTCGCCTGGGACCAACTTCCCGCCCAGATCGCCCTGGTGCAGTCGTTCGGCGTGCCCGGCGGCATCGGTTGGAACGCGCCGACGTGGTCGATCTCGGCCCTGCTGGGCTGCTACGCCGCCTTTCCCTTCGTGCTGCGCGGCCTCAGCCGGATCGGACCGTGGACGGCGATGGCGCTGGTCATTGTCGGCTATCTGGCGGCCAATGAACTGAGTTGGGCGATCCTGAACTATCCCGTCTATCAGATGCCGCTGAACCTGGGCATCTGGCGCGCCCTGCCCCTGTTCATCCTCGGCATGGGTCTGGCCTGGTTCGCGCAAGGGGTATGGATCCACCCGCGCGTCGCCGGCTGGGCCGGCGTGCTGGCCTCCGTCGCCCTGGCGGGCGTGCAGTATTTCGACAAACACGCCCTGATCTCGCTGGTCTTCATCAGCCTCATCATCCTGGCGGCGGGGGCCGTTCCTGGACGCAGGCCCTCAAAACTGGTCGAGCAGGCTGCGATGGTGTCCTTCTCCATGTTCATCTCGAACGAAGTGGTGCGCATCGCCTGGTTCGGCCTGGCCGACGCCGTGGCCGGCAAGCTGGCGCTGGGCGAAGCCTGGCGCTGGGGGCTGTGGGGTCTGGGCGTGCTGGCCGCCTTCGTCTTCGCCTTTGGCCTGCACTATCTGATCGACCAGCCGATCCAGAACCGCATCCGCGCCTGGCTGAAGGCCCGCGGCCGCAGCGCCGCCGTCAGCCAGCCGGTGGTGTCGCTGGAAGGCTAGGCTCAGCCTGCGCCGGCGCCGCCGACCAGATGCAGCACATTGCCGTCCGGGTCCTTGAACCAAGCCAGGCGCAGGGACCCGCACACATGGATGTCGCCGTCGTGCTCCATGCCGTCATAGCGTTCAAACGCCACGCCCTTGGCCTTCAGGGCGGCGACGATGTCGTCCAGCTCGACCCCGACGTCCCAGGACACGGCGTTGGCCTGGTTCGTTCCGGCGAAGTCGGACTTATAGACGATGAGCCAGGTGCCGCCGGTGCGGTAGCCCAGCATCCCTTCCATTCCGCTATCAGCCAGGTTCAGCTCCAGCACGTCTGAATAGAAGGCGCGGGCGCGATCCAGATCCTTGACCGCCACGATGGCCGAGGAGTTCTTGTCCTTGAGCATGGGTCTTCCTTTCACTGTCGGGAAAGAAAGCGTGCGGGGCGCAGGTTTGATCCGCACTCGTCAGGAAATGGAGAAGCCGACGCTAGATCGGCATCCTCATGATCTCCTGATAGGCCGAGATGACCTGGTCGCGGACGGCCATCACTGTCTCCAGCGAGGCCTCGGCCGACGAGATGGCCGTGACGACGTCGATCAGATTGCCCTGGCCCTGAACCGACTGGGCCATCTGGGCTTCGGCGACGCGGGTGGCCTGCGTCGTCTGCGTCATGACGTTCTGCAACAGGTCGGCGAAGCCGCCGGCCGCGTTCGGACCGGCGCTCGCGGCGGCGTTGGCCGAGGTCGTGACGCTGACGCCGCCTCCGCCCTGAACGGCGGCGTAGGCGCGGGCGGCCATGATGGGGTTCATGCCTTAGCCCCTTACTTCTTGATGATGTCGAGGGTGCGCAGATCCATGTTCCGCGCCGTCTCGATGACGTTCAGATTGGCCTCATAGGCGCGCTGCGCCTCGCGCATGTCCATCGCCTCGATCAAAGTGTCGACGTTGGGCCGCATGACATAGCCTTCCGCGTTCGCCGCCGGGTGCGAGGGGTCGTAATCCATGCGGAAGTCGCTCTGATCCGGCCGCACCTCGGCCAGGGCGACGCCGGTCGCGCCGTCCACGTCGCGGCTCTGAAACACCGGCATCTGGCGGCGATACGGCTGGCCGCCTGCGACAGTGGCCGTGGACTGTGCGTTGGCGATGTTCTCGGCGATGATCCGCATCCGCGACTGCTGCGCCTTCAGCGCGCTGGAGGCGACCGCCATGGCGGTGTTGCGGGGACTTACCGGGCGGTTGTTGATCGGGTCAGGCATGTTTCATTTCCCCTCAGGCGGCCGGCTTCTTGGCCGCCAGGCGGATCATCTGCATGGACTTCTGGTAGAAGCCGATGGCGGCGTCATAGGCCATGCGGCTCTCGGCCATCTTGAGCATCTGCTCTTCGACCACGACCGAGTTGCCGTCCAGGGTGGTCTCGGAATCCGGCGACGCCATCCCTTCGAACTGCGGCGCCCGCGCCGGCGGGGACACATGCTGGGCGTTGGTGGCGACCATCCGAAGCCCTGCGTTCTTGCGCACCGCGGCGGCGAAGTCGGCTGGGGTCTTCAGGTCGCGCGCGACATAGCCGGCGGTGTCGGAGTTGGCGACGTTCTCGGCGATCACCCGCTGACGGTCGTCCAGCCAGGCCAGACGGCCCTTGATCTGATTCAGCAGCGGCAGGTCGGTGACGGACATGCGATCCCTCGGACGAACGGATCGGCAGATTTTGCCGCCTGCATGGTTAATATCCCGTATCCCTAAACGCGCCGTTAACCACGTCCGTTGAAACATGGCCCGAAGCGTGGCGGCCGAACGCCGGATCGTCGCGCGTCTGGGGCTGCATCCGCATGAACTTCCTTGATCTGTTCCGGGCGATCTTCGGCCTGGCCATCACCCTGGGCATCATCGGCCTGGCCGCCTGGGCGGCGCGTCGTTATGCGCCGGAGATCCTGGCCCGCTTTCAGGGCCAGCAGGGACAGGTGCGGCGGATGAAGGTCGTCGAGACCCTGGTGCTGGACCCGTCGCGCCGTCTGGTCCTGATCCGCGTCGATGACGAAGAACGGCTGATCCTGCTGGGCGAGGGCCGCGAACTGATCGAGCCGCGCCAACCGGGAGGCGTGAAGTGAAACGCCCGGCAGTTTTCGCCATGCCGACTCGCGCCGAACTGAAGCGCGCGGCGCTGTTGTCGCTGATCACCACCGCCCTGTGCCTGATCTGGCCGCTGGGCGCCCTGGCGCAGGAGGCGGCGCAGAGCGGATCGGCCATCAACATCGACTTGGGGACGGGCGCCGGCCTGACGCAGCGCGTGGTGCAGCTGGTCGGGCTGATGACGGTGCTGTCGCTGGCGCCGTCCATCGTCATCATGACCACCAGCTTCGTGCGGATCGTCGTGGTGCTGTCGCTTCTGCGCACGGCGCTGGGGATGCAGCAGTCGCCGCCGAACGCCGTCCTGGTGTCCCTGGCCCTGTTCCTGAGCGCCATCGTCATGGCTCCGACCTGGCAGGACGCCTATGATTCGGGGTCCGTCCGCTGATGGATCAGCAGATGGAACTGCCTCAGGCCTTCGATGCGGCGTCCGAACCGGTAAAAACCTTTATGCTGGCTCAGGTGAAGCCGGACGACCTGGCCCTGTTCACTCGACTGTCGGGCGTCACGGCTACCGCGAATATGCAGGACCTGCCCCTGAGAGTGGTCACCCCGGCCTTCATGATCAGCGAGCTGAAGACCGCCTTCACCATCGGATTTCTTCTTTTTGTTCCGTTCCTTGTGATCGATCTGGTGGTCGCCAGCGTGCTGATGTCGATGGGCATGATGATGCTGCCGCCGGTGGTGGTCAGCCTGCCCTTCAAACTGATCTTCTTCGTGCTGGTGGACGGGTGGAGACTGGTCGCGGGCAGCCTCGTCGAGAGCTTCCAGAGAGCCTCCGGCGCAGGATAAATCCCCAGCCTGCAAGGCCTTCTGGGCGATGCGGGCTTGCCAAGTTCACAAAAACCGTCGTTGATCCCCCGGTCCTCGCCCGGCGCTTCCTTCCGGGCGACCACCATTGGGAAAATACCCTCATGACCACTCAAGCTGAACTGATCGCCGCTGTCGCCAAAGACGCGGGCGTGTCGCAAGCTGACGCCGGCAAGGTTCTGACCGCCATTGTCGAGAACATCCACAAGGCTCTGAAGTCGGGCGACGACGTCCGTATCTCCAACCTGGGCGTGTTCGACACGGCTGAGCGCGCCGAGCGCGAAGGCCGCAACCCGGCCACGGGCGCGACGATCAAGATCCCGGCCTCGAAGGCCGTGCGCTTCCGCGTGTCCAAGCCGCTGAAGGACGCCGTCAACGGCTAAGCCTTTACGGCGCGTTCGTCCTGCTCGTCAGGATTGATGCAAAAAACCCCTCTCCCGCCGGGAGGGGTTTTTTATTGGCCCGCGCCCGTCTTCGCCCGGAACTCGGCCTTGGTCTGGGCGATCCAGCCGGCATAGGCGTCAGCCCCGGCGCTGAGGGCGGCGAAATCCTGCGGCCGGCCCGAGTCGCCGCCGTTCAGCCCCGCCAGCGCTACCCGAATCGCGCCCGGCGAGCGCGCGCCCTCGGCGAAGGCGGCGTAGTTCTTGGACAAACGGGAGAGCGCCCCCGCGTCCCGCGCCAGCGAATATCCCGCGCCCGCACGGATCAGGCGCGTCTCCTCGACCTCGCTGAGCGGCGCGGCGGTCTCCTTCCATCGGTCGCCCAGGCGCTGCTCATAGAGGGCGGCGGCCGACCCCCACTGCTGCTGCTTCCACAGGATGTCGGCGCGCACGTCGCGCGCAGCGGGCGACGCGTCCTTGCCCAGCACCTCCAGCGCGTGGTCATAGCGCCCCAGTTCCATCAGGGCGCGGGCCTCCAGGGCGCGGCGCTCGATGTTCATGGCGGTCGGCAGCAGGGTCGTGCGCGACGACCACAGGGCCTGCAGCGCCTCTTCCGGCTGGCGGTTCATCAGATAGACGGCGGCCAGATTGGTCGAGACCTGAGCCTTGGCCACCCCGTCGAGCCGGTTCTCGGCCTGATACTTCAGCAGCTCCGCCGCCTGATCCAGCAGGTCGACGTCGATCAGGCGCCGCGCCAGCCGCCGCACCATCTCGTCGCCGTCAGCGCCGACGGGCGTCAGTTCTCGGAAGTCGAAGAACAGGGCCAGCGCCTGCACCGGCTGCAGACCGTCCGCGGCGCCTTCGAGGAACAAGGCGCGGAAGGCGTTGTCGAGATCGGCCTGAAGCCGGTCGCCGCCCGGCAGGGTGACGATCTTCGGCCCCGCCGTCTTCAGCGTGGTCAGGGCCTCGCGATAGCGCCCCTGGGAGAGATAAAGCTCGCCCAGGGTGCGGATCACCGCCAGTTCGGTCGCATCCCCGCGCCAGCGCCATTTCAGCGCCTCCAGCTGGGCGGCGGCGGCGTCGGCCTTCAGCGTCCCCTTGGCCATCTCCAGCTTGATGACGCCCAGGCGCGCGGGCGTGGCGACGCCGTCCAGCGGGGCGCGCGCCACCGCCTTGTAGACCGCCAGAGCCCGGTCGGGCTTCTCATCCAGTTCGAACAGGCGCGCCTGCACCAGGCGGGCGGTCAGTTGATCGGGGGCCGAGACGTTCGGCTGGCTGAAGACATAGGCCAGCAGTTCGCGCGCGGCGTCGGCGTCGCCGGTCTCGACCGCCGCCATCGCATGGGCGGCGCCGAAGCGCGCGCGCCATTCGGGAGCGAAGCCGTCGACCACCCCTGCGCCCGCGGCGAACAGCCGCCGCGCATTGGCCCAGTCGCCCTGCTGGGCCGCGATATAGCCCTGCCACACCTTGGTCGAGGGATCGCCCGCCAGGGCGCCGGACGAGAAGTCGGCCTCCGCTTCGTTAAACCGGCCGATGGAGGCGCGGGCGGCGCCGCGCAGGCCGCGCACCTCGGCCACGCCCTGCATGGCGGGCGTCTGTTTGATCAGGGCGTTCAGCACCCCGACCGCCTCGAACCCCAGGCCATGCCCGACCAGGAAGCGGGCGTAGGCCAGCCGCGCCTCAATGGGCGCGCGCGGGTCTTCGGCGGCGCGGCCGCTTTCGCGTTCGGCCGCGTCCTGCAGGGCGCGATGGCGGGCGATGAAGCCGCCTTCGCCCGCATCGGCGGACCAGTCGGCCAAGATCAGCGCCGGACGAGACGCCGCGCGCGGCGCGTCGGCGCCTTCAGCCGCCCGTTCCAGCCCGGCGGTCGGCGAGGACAGCGTCAGGCCGCGCGGCCTCGTCACCGTCACCAGATCGCCGTCGGCGGTGACGCTCAGATCGTCGGTCGGGGTCTCGACCGCCAGGCCGTGGGCGGTCGGCAGGAAGCCGGCGTCCACCGTGCGCCGTCCGGTCTTCAGCCCCTTGCCGGGGGCCAGGGCGGTGACGGCGGCGAAGCGATCGCCGATCATCGGGTCGGTCAGCCAGACGGTGCGGGTCGCCCCGGCCATGCGCGCGGTCAGCGACGCCTTGACCGCGTCGTCGCGCTCGATGTCCACGCCGCTGGGGGCGGGGGCGGTCCCGCCGATGGTCACGACCCAGGTCGAGCCCTCGGCGCGCGCGGCCACGGCCTGACCCGGCTCGACCGGAATGCGCACGGCGGTGAAGTCAGGCCCGGCGGCCCAGCGGGCGCCGTTCAGGCCCTCGCCCTTCATCTGCATGCGGGCGGCGTGGTCGAACACGGCCCAAACCGCCTCGCCGCGCCGGAAGACGGCGGCGCCGACCGGCCCGTTCCAGGCGAAACGCATCACCGTCTGCTGGCCCTTGACCTCAGCCGCCACCGGCACCGCCCCGCCGATCGGCACCGGCGAGCGGCGCAGACCGTCGCCGTCCTTGGCCGGCGCATAGAGGTTCAGCCAGACGGCGCCGTCGGCGGACCCGCTGGTCGCGCCCGCCCCTTCGGCGAGGGTCAGGACCAGTTCGGTCGCGCCCTGGGCGGCGCGGGTCTCGATCTTCTCCAGCCCCTTGGGCGGATCGACGCGCAGGCGGCTGACGTCGGGAGCGGCGGTCGTGCCGATGCGGACCACGACGGTGCGGCCGTCCTGACGCACCCGTGCGCGCGCCCCGACGACCCCGGCGAACTCGATCCTGGTGAAGCCCGCATTGGCGCCGATGCGTATCTCGACCGGGGCGCCCGCCTGGGCCAGCGACGGCGCCGGAGCCAGAGGCGCGAAGACGACGACGCCCGCCGCGGCGGCCGCCACGGTCGTCTGCAGAACGCGCTTCTTGGCGGGGGCCCCGGTCATATCGCGCGCATGCTCGCGCGAAGGGCTTTAATCGTCGTTAACGGGGCCTGACGCGAGGGCCTGTCGCGCATAGGACAAAACACCCGCTTGCTTCCCTGTGACGAACGGCCGACATCATGGACATCGTTCGCCGCAGGAACAGCTTTAGTGTCCGATCCCGTCTATCCTCCGATCAGCCCCGTGAAGACCGGCATTCGCGCCCGCTGCCCCCGCTGCGGCCAGGGCCCCGTGTTCAAAGGCTATCTGAGCCTGCGCGAGTCTTGCCCCGAGTGCGGGCTGGACTACAAGTTCGCCGATCCGGCGGACGGCCCGGCCTTCTTCGTGATGTGCGCCGTCGGCGTCGTCGGCATGATCGCCTTCATGATCTTCGAGTTCACCGTTCATCCGCCGGTCTGGGTCCACTTCCTGGTGACCTTCCCGGTGCTGGCGGCCATGTGCCTGTCGGTGCTGCGCCCCTTCAAGGGCTGGATGGTGTCCGAGCAGTATTTCCACAAGGCTGAGGAGGCGACCTTCGTCAGCGTCGGCAAACATGGCGAAGGCTATGGCTGGCGCGGCCAGGCCGAGCGCGCGGCCAAGGCTGCGGCCCGCGACAAGGACTGATCCGACCGAGATTAAAAGAGGACGCCAGCATCGCCGGCGTCCTTTTTCATGGCCTCAACGCATGACCCGCAGGGTCACGCCCACCGTGCGGGGCGCGCCCAGGAAGGCGCCCAGGGTGCCGGCCTGAAACGGGCGCCGAAGGCCACCTGGCGATAGTCCTGATCGAACAGATTTCGGCCCCACAGCTCGACGCTCCACGCATCGTCCCGCGCCAGGGCGACGCGGCCGTCCACCAGCCAGAAGCCCGGCTGGCTCTTGGCCGGATCGAGGTCCGAGCCGGTGTTGTATTCCGACGAATATTTGGCCGCCAACGTCACCCGTCCGGTCAAGCCGGCCGTCACCGGCCGCTCATAGGTTCCGGCCAGAGATCCGCTCCACAGGGGGCGAAGTTCATCCGCTTGCCCGCCAGCAGCGGCAGGCCCGGAACGGCGTCGTCGCCATACTCCGTCTGAGCGTAGGTCAGGCCGCCCTGCAGCGACAGGCCCTCGAACGGCAGGAACATGAAGTCCGCCTCGACGCCCTTGGCCCGCACCTGCGGGATGGAGCGGACCAGGAAGGTCGTGCCCAGGAAGGTGTTCAGCTGGAAGTCGTCATAGGTCTGGCGGAAGGCGGCGGCCGAGACCAGCAGGCGTCGGTCCAGCATCACGCTCTTGATGCCCGCCTCGAAGGCGTCGGCGCTCTCGGCCGGGAAGGCGCGCGAGGCGTCAGGAACCAGGTTGGTCTGTCCGCGGTCCAGGTTGAAGCCGCCGTTCTTGCGCCCTCGCGACCAGGAGGCGTAGAGGCGCGTCCCCTCGGCCGCCTTGACCTCGGCGCGGGCCAGGCCGGTCCAGGCCTCGTCCTTGACCGTCTCCGACTGGTTCAGACCGTTGAACGCCGGGTTCGACCACGGCAGGCACAAGGTGGCGTTGCTCACGCCATTGGCCAGCGCCGCCGCGCAGGCCGCCCGCCGTCGGTGTTGTGATAGGCGGCCGTCATCTCCTTGGTTTCATGGGTGCGGCGCAGGCCCCGGTCAGGGTCAGGCGGTCGGTCACGGCGTAGGAGGCCTGGGCGAACAGAGCCGCGCTCTGCGTCGTCTGCCAGTAGCGATCCATCTGGCCTTCGCCCTCGACGAAGCTCTGGCCGACAGCCAGGCCGGTCAGGGTCGAGACATGGTTGGGATCGCCCAGCGGGTTCGACGCCGAGCGCGACAGCAGGCGGCTGACGTAGCCCTCGTAATCGGCGCCGTAGAACAGGCTGTCGCGACGGGTCAGCTTCTCATCGGCGAAGAAGGCGCCCGCCGACCAGTCCAGCTTTCCGCGCTGGCCCGACAGGCGGAACTCCTGCGTCAGGGTGCGGAAGCGGTTCGACCAGCTGCCGTCGTCCGGGCGATAGGCCAGATCGGCCGAGGTGAAGTCCCAGTCCTGACTGATGACGCCGCGCCAGTCGCGCACCGCCGAGGTGCTCTCCAGCGTCGCCCAGCCCAGATCGGCGTTCAGGTGCAGCGCTAGCCCCTTGTCGCGGATGCGGGTGTTGGTGTCGCGGTTCGAATAAGCCACGCGATCCCACGGCTTCGGCGTCGCCGCCACGCCGCCGTCGGGCGCGAAGGTCGCCAGCAGGGCGCCGTCGCGCCTGTCACCAGCTGAACGCCCACGCAGCAGCGCTCGTCCCGCTCGGTCCAGTCGGCGGTCAGGCGGGCGGTCAGGTCCGGCGTGGCGCGCCACAGCAGCTGACCGCGCACGGTGTCATAGTGTTCGGTCTGATCGTCGGTCGAGGTGCGCGGGCCATCACCCGTCTTCACGTCATAGAGGCCGTCGCGGCGACGCGCGGCGGCATACAGCCGCCCGGCCAGAACCTCGTCCACGATCGGGCCGGTCAGGGAGACGGAGCCGCCGTGCGTTCCATAGTCGCCGAAGGTCGCCTCGCCCGCCATGCGCGCGTCGAACGCGGGGGCGGCGGTGACGACGTTGATGACGCCCGCCGAGGTGTTCTTGCCGAACAGGGTCGCCTGCGGGCCTTTGAGCACCTCGATGCGCTCCACCTCGCCCAGATCGCCAAGGGCTGCGCCGTTGCGCGGGCGGTAAACGCCGTCGATCATGACGCCGACCGAGGCTCTCCACGCCCGGATTGTCGCCTACCGTGCCGACGCCGCGGATGCGGGCGGTGGTGAAGGTCTGGTTCGAGGTCGAGGCCACGATCAGGCCCGGCGCCAGGATCTGCAGATCCTTGATGTCGCGCACGCCGACGCCGTCCAGCAGGGGCTGGGCGGCCACCGTCAGCGACAACGGCGTCGCCGCCAGCGGCGCTCGCGGCGCTCGGCCGTCACCACGATCTCGGACACCTGGGTCGGGCCGGTGTCGATAGGCGCTTCGGCCATAACAGGCGCGGCGAAAGCAAGCACGGACAGAGAGGCGGACGCGAGAGACGCGGCGCGAACAGCGAAATTCATGGGAGGAAAAACCGCTTTGCGGAGCGACGGCGCAAGGCTTCGTCGCGGACTGTCAACGGCTGTAACAGTCCGGTCGGCGGGACGAAACCCTAGCCGACCATCATCAAATGATGACTTTTAGGCGCGCCCCGCCAGCGGTCCCGAGGCGCGCGGAGCGAAGCTGTGCTCCACCCGGCTACGATGGGCGTCGACGTCGTTACGAACCCCGCCGCCGATGCGGCACAGCTGCTCCAGCCCGCGCCCGCCGCCGCTTTCGTGTGATGTGATCAGGTCCAGAAGGCGCTCCGCCTCGGCCAGGGTCTCAGGCCGCTGCTCCAGCAGCCAGACCTCAAGCGCCCCCAGTTCAGCCATCAGCCCCCGCACGAACGGAGGCCTCAAGCCGTTTGTCATTCCATTGACGAAGCAGCGCGCGGGCCGCCTCCATCGTCCACTGTTGAGCCATGTCGCCCCCAAAGGCGAAGCGTCGGGCGGCTTCGATTTCCCAGACGCCGAAGAAAAATGTCAGTGACGTCAGGAACCAGAGGACCCAGATCAGCGTCATCGCGGCCCAGGCCAGACTGGTCGAGGTCAAGAACGGCGCGACGTAGACCAAGGTCGACACCAGGTGCAGCGCAGCGGCCATCACGATCCACCACCGCCCCGCCCGCTCGGCGATCAACCACAGGGCGAGGAAGGCCGTCGTATCGATGATGACCACGCCGAACTCAAACCCCTGCGGGCTCGCGTCATCGACCGCGTAGGACAGGGTCAGAGCCATCAGGACGACGCCGGCGGCCGCACGGTCCAAGGTCCGTCCCCGCCAGAGCAGCAGGAAAAGGCCCGCCAGACTGAACGCCAGCAATGCGAACTGCAGTGCGAGCTGCACAGGGGTCATCGACGTCTCCGCTCGGCCCGATCAGTCGTCAGGCGCTTAAATCCCTTTGATCATGCGCATCTCCGCCCATCATAAGCGTCAGCGCAGGCCATGGATCATCTCCAGGACGGGAGGAATTAAACTGATCGCAGCGGCTGCGAGCAGAATCCACGCCAGCGCCCCGCCCAGGATCAACAGCAGAACAGAGCCGCCGACCGTGCGTGGCCGACGCCAGCGCCCCAGGCGTACATAGCTCCCATAGAAGGGAACCGGCCAGGGTGTCTTCCCGTCCTCGACACGTTCGGAACCTGCAAGGACGCCATGTTCTGAGCCCAGAAACGGCTCGGACGACAGGGGCGGCGATTGCCGTGAGTAGGAATTACTCAGCAGGCGGGCCGCCTGCTGGCGGTCGGAAACGCCCAGCTTCTCATAGGCGCGATGCAGGTGGTTCTGAACGGTGCGGGGCGACAGGTTCAGTTGCTGGGCGATCTCCTTGTCGCCCAGACGTTCCGCTACGAGCAGAAGAATTTCCCGTTCGCGCGGCGTCAATTTGTCGATCGCCGAAACTATGGTCACAAAACCCGAATATCCATTTGAAAGGTCGCGCGTCCAGTCTTCAGCGACGCCCGTGACGGATAGGTCGTTAGGTGTCGCCGCGATGCGACACAACCTTTGCGTTTCAGCATTTCCATTGCATGTCGTCGGAGGATCGCCGCACTAGGAGCCGAGACTGGATAAGAAGACAGAGGGAAGCGCATGCTGGCGACGTTGATGGGCGGCCTGGGACTGATCGTGGGCAGCTTTCTGGGCCTGGTCAGCCTGCGTCTGCCCAAGGGCCAGGATGTCGTCGTGCAGCGCTCCCGTTGCGGGTCATGCGAGCGCCCCCTGAAGCCCTGGCGGCTGATCCCGGTCGTCAGTTGGGCGATGACGCGCGGGAAGTGCAGCGACTGCGGCGCGGCCATTCCTGTGCGCTATCCCTTGATCGAGCTGGCCGCCGCCGCCATCGGCGTCTGGGCGGCGCTGCGCTTCGACGATCCCGCCTGGGCGTTGGCGGGGGCGGTGCTGGGCTGGCAGCTGCTGCTGATCGCCATCATCGACGCCGAGCATTTCTGGCTGCCGGACGCCCTGACCCTGCCGCTGTTTCTCAGCGGCCTGTTCGCGGCCGTGGCGCTGGACCCCGCCAATGTGCAGAGCGGCCTGCAATGGTCGCTGGTCGGCCCGTTGAAGACGCCCTTGATCGGGGCGGCGGCGGGCTTCGGCGGCCTATGGCTGCTGGCCTTTATCTATAAGCGCCTGCGCGGTCGCGACGGGCTGGGCGGGGGCGATCCTTTCCTGTTGGGCGCGATCGGCGCCTGGGTCGGCTGGATGGGCCTGCCCAGCGTGCTGCTGTGGGCGTCCCTGAGCGGCCTGAGCGTCGTCGCGGCCAAGGTCGTCCTGCGCCGCCCCGTCGCCGGGACCGACCGCCTGCCGTTCGGCGTCTTTCTGGCCATCGGCGCCTGGCTGACCTGGCTTTATGGCCCTCTCGGGCTCGGCGTGACCGGCTAGAGGGACAGCAGGTCGGACCAGCGCCAGCGCCCGCCGCTGCCCAGCGCCACGCGCGGCGCGCCCGGCTGGTCGCTGAGCGTCAGCAGTACATAGCCGTTCACGGTCTCGGCCTTACAGGCGCGCGGCGAGAAACCGACCGTGACGGCGATGGCCTGTCGCACCCCGGCCAGCCCCTTGCCCGCCTCGCCGGGGCTTTGCAGCCAGTCGCCGTTCCACATCAGTATCGCCCGGCCCGAGGCGCCGGAGGTGCGATAGGCCTGTCCGATCGCGGCGTTGATGCGCGCATCATTGCGCAGGGCGTTCTGGATGCGCTTGACCATGTCGCACCCCTGCCCTGAACCGCCCCCTGCGCCTGAACCGGAGCCGCCGCCCGAGCCGCCCGACCCGGAGCCCGCCCCGCCGCCTCCGCCCGTCCCCTGCCCCGCGGTCAAGGCGCCGCTGAGCGCGCCGTCTCCCAACAGCACGAAGGACACGCTGGGTTCCGGCGCCGAGATCGGCAGCGGCTCGACCTGCGGCGCCACAGGCGTCGGACGAGGGGGCGAGGCGTCGGCGGCGTCGGGGCAGCGGCCCGCGCCTTCTGGGGCGTTTTCGCCGGAACCGGAACGGGCGTCGCAACCGCGGGGGCGGCAGGCGCCGGTTCAGGCTGAGGCGCGGGCGCGGCCTCGGCGCCTCCCGCCGGCGCATCGCCCGGCGCCGGCTCTGAAGGCGCGGGCGGGGGCGGCTCGACCAGGATCACCTCGACCGGCGGCGGCGGCGGCGGCGCGACGACGGGCTTGACCGGAGCCGTCATCATCATCGCCAGGATCAGGCCATGCGCCGCGATGCTGGCCGCAACCGGCAGGACCCCGGACCGTTTACGCCTCGACGCCCGCCTCACTACCTGACGCCTGTTCCGCTGCAGGTTCCGCGAACGCCCGATGGTGACATTTGCAACAAGGCTCCTCGCCGTTCAGATCGCGAGAAACTGATCACCTGAGAACGTCAGGAAAAAGGCGTCAGGCGAGGAAGGGAGAATAACAAGAACGTCGGTTCTTTATATTTTTTTACAGTCAAGCTGAACCTTTTCACTTCTTCGCGCGTCTTTGCTCCGCCGTTTTGCAACCGACATCGGTGCGGCGCGTAACATCCCCGGAGTTGGGCCGGGCACGAAGGAGACTTGATTTGATCAATTGGCATCTAGGACCGCTGTTATCGGCGCCGTCGCCGTTCTCGGCATCGCCGTCAGCGGCTGCGCCAGCCATCGGTTCGTCCGCGACAACGTCCAGGTCGTGAACGAGCGCGTAGACGGCGTCGACGCTCATCTGACGCAGGTCGAAGGCACGGCGGGCGAAGCCCTTGCCCGCGCCAACGCCGCGCACAAACTGGCCCAAGGCAAATTCCTGTACGAAGTCGTTCTGTCGGACGACTCGGTGAAATTCCCGGTCAACCACACCGAACTGTCGCCGGAAGCCGAACAGCGCCTGGCCGAACTGGTCCAGCGCCTGCGCGCCGAGAACGCCAACGTGTACCTGGAGATCCAGGGCCACACCGACTCGACCGGCACCGACCAGATCAACGAGCGTCTGGGCCAGGAACGCGCCGAAGCGGTGCGTCGCTTCCTGAGCGATCAAGGCATCGCCCTGAACCGCATGGCGACCATCTCCTACGGCGCCGCCAAGCCGGTCGCCCCTAACAACACCCGTGAAGGCCGCGCCCAGAACCGCCGCGTCGCCATCATGGTTCTGGCCTAATAGCCGAGAGCGAAATCGGTTGAGTTGGACGCATGTCCAACTCAACTCAGATATTCGCTCCAGATAGTTCTGGACCCTTAATTCTAGGTGCAGTCGATTCCGGCTGAACCGCAAAGGGTCTAGCCATTCGCTCCGGCCTCCTGCCCCGGCTGGAACGAGAAACGGCGGCGTCCCGCGAGGGGCGCCGCCGTTGTCATTCTGACGTTCAGCTTCAGTCCGCGCGCTATTGCTGACCGGCGGATCCGCCCGCCAGATCCGACAGGATGGGACAGTCCGGACGTTCGTCCCCGACGCAGCATTGGGCCAGATGGCGCAGGGTGTCGGCCATCTCGCGCATTTCACGGATGCGGGCGTCCAGATCCTCCAGATGTTTCTGCGCCATCGCCTTGACCTCGCGGCTGGGCCGGGCCTCGTCGCGCCACAGGGACAGCAGGCGGCTGATCTCCTCGATTGAAAAGCCCAGCCCCCGCGCCCGGCGGATGAAGCGCAGGTCGTTCAGGTCGCGCTCTGAAAAGTCGCGGTAATTCCCCTCGGTGCGGTCAGCAGGGCGGATCAGCCCTTGCGCCTCATAATAGCGGATCATCTTGGCCGAGACGCCGGTCGCCTCAGCGGCCTTGCCGATGTTCATCGCGCGGCTCCCTTCGCGCTGCCGATATGGGGTCTGAAGGCGCGCAGGCGCAGGGCGTTCAGCTCCACGCTGACGCTGGACAGGGCCATGGCCCCCGCCGCCAGCATGGGCGACAGCATCAGGCCGAAGACCGGATACAGCACCCCCGCCGCCACCGGTATCAGCAGCACGTTGTAGCCGAAGGCCCAGGCCAGGTTCTGGCGGATGTTGTTCATCGTCGCCCGCGACAGGCCGATAGCGCTGACCGCGCCGCGCAGGTCGCCGCCGGTCAGCACCACGTCCGCGCTCTCGATCGCCACGTCCGAGCCGCCGCCGACCGCCAGGCCGACATCCGCCGCCGCCAGAGCCGGGGCGTCGTTCACCCCGTCGCCGACGAAGGCGACCCTGCGCCCGCCCTTTTTAAGCGCCTCAATCACCGCCACCTTGCCGTCCGGCATGACCTCGGCGTGGACTTCGTCAATGCCCAGACGACGCGCCACGGCGGCGGCGGTGCGGCGGTTGTCGCCGCTGATGACCGCCACCTTCAGCCCCAGCTCATGCAGGGCGGCGATAGCCTCGGCCGTCGTCGCCTTGACCGGGTCGGCCACGGCGATGATGGCGGCCAGTCGACCGTCCACGGCGGCGTAGAGCGGCGTCTTGCCCTCGTCGCCCAGACGGGCCGCCGCCTCGGCGAACAGGGCAACGTCGCAGCCCAGCTCGGCCATGTAGCGGTCGGCGCCGACGGCGACGCGCGCGCCCTCGACCAGACCCGTCACCCCCTTGCCGGGGATGGAGGCGAAGTCCAGCGGCCGGGCCACCGTCGCGCCGCGCGCCTCGGCCGCAGCGACCAGGGCGCGGGCCACCGGGTGCTCCGACAGGCTTTCCAGCGCCGCCACCTGGGCCAGCACCGTCGCCTCGTCAAAGCCCTCGGCCGTGACCAGATCGGTCAGCGTCGGCTTGCCCTCGCTCAGGGTGCCGGTCTTGTCGAAGGCGACGACGTCCACGCCCTGTAGGGCCTGAAGCGCCTCGCCCTTGCGGAACAGCACGCCCAGCTCGGCCGCTCGGCCCACGCCCACCATGATGGAGGTCGGCGTCGCCAGACCCATGGCGCACGGACAGGCGATGATCAGCACGGCCACCGCGCTGACCAGCGCCATGCCCAGCGACGGCGACGGCCCGAACAGGAACCACGCTCCGAAGGTCAGGGCGGCGATGGCCATGACGGCGGGCACGAACCAGCCCGTCACCTTGTCCACCAGCGCCTGAATGGGCAGCTTGGCGCCCTGCGCCGCCTCGACCATGCGGACGATCTGGGCCAGCACAGTCTGGGCGCCGACCTGACGCGCCTCGAAACGGAAGGCGCCCGTGGTGTTCAGCGTGCCGCCCGTGACGTCGGCGCCGGCGGTCTTCTCGACCGGGATCGGCTCGCCCGTCAGCATGGATTCATCGACGAAGGAGGCCCCGTCCGTGACCACGCCGTCGACCGGAACCCGCTCGCCGGGGCGAACCACGACCACGTCGCCAACCTTGACCGCATCGACGGCCACGTCCTGCTCAACGCCGTCGCGCACCACACGCGCGGTCTTGGCCTGAAGCGACATCAGCCGGCGGATCGCCTGGCCCGTGCGGCCCTTGGCCCGCGCCTCGATCCAGCGCCCGACCAGGATCAGGGTGACGATCACCGCCGCCGCTTCGAAATAGATGTTGGCCGTGCCCGCAGGCAGCCACTGCGGGGCAAACGTAGCCACCGTCGAGAAGGTCCACGCCGCCGTCGCGCCCAGCACGACGAGGGAGTTCATGTCCGGCGCCCAGCGCAGCAGGGCGGGCACGCCCTTGCGATAGAAGATGATCCCCGGAACGAACAGCACGAAGGTCGCCAGCACGAAGCTGATGACCTTCCAGTTGAAGGCGCCGATCGTCTCGCCGATCCAGTGGTGCATCCCCGGCACGAAGTGCGAGCCCATCTCCAGCACGAACAGCGGCAGGGTCGCCGCGCCCGCGATCAGCACCGCCCGGCCCAGCTTCCTGATCTCGGCGTCGCGGGCGGCCTGTTCGCGGTCGCCGGCGTCCGGCCCGGCGTCCTCGGGCGTGTCCAGCACATAGCCGGCCTGTTCCACGGCGGCGGCCAGATCCTGAAACGTCGTCGTCCCCGACAGGAAGCGCACGGTCGCCCGCTCGGTCGCCAGATTGACGCTGGCCGACAGCACCCCCGGCACGGCGGCCACCGCCTTTTCCACGCGGCCGACACAGGACGCGCAGGTCATGCCCCGCACAGGATAGACGACCTCCTCCTGCATCGGCTCATAGCCTGCGCTCTTGATGGCGGCGGCCACGGCGGCGGCGGAGCCGTCAGGCGACAGCGACACCTGCGCCCGCTCGGCGGCCAGATTGACCTGCGCGTGCGTGACGCCCGGCACGGCGCGGATGGCCTTTTCGACCCGGCCCACGCAGCTGGCGCAGGTCATGCCCAGCACGGGTACATCCAGTGTTCTGAAGCCTTCGGCGGCCATGGCGTCGTCCTCGCAAACCTTTGACGACGACACTGCTAAACCTTCCCATCAAGGGAAGGTCAACACCCCTCGACCACCACGGCCCAAAGCCCCGCCAAAAGCAAGACGCACAGGTGAGGATTGAGGTTCACAGGCTAGCGCAGACCAAGGCCCTGCCGACACCACGCGCCTGCGCCCCATGACCCACGGAATAAGGGAATATCCGGACCACTTAAGAGCGGCTCACCCCAACGCGATAGCCGCTGAGACTGAGAAAACCGACCACTTAGCGTGACCACCTAAGAGCTGCTCAAAATGAGCGGAAACCACCTAAGGCCTGCTCGATCAAATTTCGAGCCAGCAAGACCTATGCAGATCGGCCGTTTCCGCTTGCCTAATCATGTACCGGCAGGTGCCGCAAAGACAGTGCCGCCACAGTTCGCCATCCATTTCGTGCTAGGTGAGAGCAACGGAGAACCTGGCAGGCCGCATGACACGCGAAGAACTTTACGAGCAGGTCTGGTCTCAACCAATGAGGACCCTGGCGGCTTCTATGGGGATATCCGACGTCGCCTTGGCCAAACGGTGCAAAGCCGCGAACGTCCCAGTTCCGCCACGGGGTTGGTGGGCTAGAAAGGAAGCTGGCAAGGCGGCAAAGGTGGAGCCGCTCCCTCCGCTACCGTTCGCACTGACGAATTACTTTCCGGCCTATGAGGACGTCCCCAACGGTCGAGACGTCGATCAATCGGATGGAGAGAAAGTTGCCGCGCTTCCGGAGCGACCAGTCTTCCGGGATCTCGCGCAGGTCCAGGCCGACATCCGCGCCGCCGTCAAACCCGTCAAGGTGCCCGCCACGCTGACGACGCCGCACCCCATCGTCACCCGGCTTCTCAAGCAGGACGCAGATCGAAAACCTGCCTCCAGCTCCACCTATTCCTTCTCTACCTACGAAGGCCCCAAATTTTCTACGCCCGTGCAACAGCGTCGGTTGCGAGTCCTGTCTTGCATCCTGACGGAACTGGCGCGTCTCGGCTGCAAGGCCAGCGGCAGCACCCATGCCGGGGAGCGCTTCAGCGTAAGTGTTGGCGGGTTCTGGGCCTACATATTTCTCCATGTCGAGGTTGAACCGGCCGCGTATTCTTACAGGAGCCAGCGCAGTTCCAAGCGCGCCGCCTCCGAGAGGCTGCGGTTCGACATCGTCGATCACGACGATCGTACACCTGCGAAGAAAACCTGGCGGGAAGACAAGGTCCCGCTCGACCAACAGATCACGGAGATAGTCCAGGGCTTGCTTCTTCAGGTCGAGGATGACACCCGAGAATGGGCGCTACTACGGCACAAATGGCGTTGCGAAGATCACGAACGTAATGTCCGAGAGGCTAAGCTAGCGGCGGAGAAGGCCGAAGCTGATCGCATTGCGAGAGAAGCAGCTGCAGCCGCCGCACGGATTGAAGCACTCATCAGCGGGGCCGACGCGCTGGAGCGAGCCGCTCGGATCAGACGATATGTCGCTGCCGTTCGCGCATCATACTCAGGAGATCAGGAGGCGCCGAGTGAACTGCATAGCTGGGCCTCGTGGGCTCTCGCCGAAGCCGATCGGATCGACCCTGTCGTTAATCGGCGTTTTGTTGAGGATCTGAGCTTGTAGGACGCTGGTGTGACGGCGGGCCGCTCAATGGTCGGATAGTCGCGAGAGCACCGAGTTCCGCCTTGCTATCGCCGTGAAGGCCGAGGGTGGCGCCTCGCAGAAGCCGTGCGGTGCCCTTGATCCGGTGGGTTCCGAACACGCCGACGGTCGATCCCAGCTCGGCATGATGAGGATACAGCAACAGCAGATCCGTACAGTCGTAGAGCTGGCCATAGGCGATCATCTGATAGATGTCGCTCTGGCTCACGCCTCGCTTGGGATCGTCCATCTGGCGTGCGACGCGCTTCCACTTGGTGTCGATGATCAATTCGACCACGCCTCTGCGCTTCACCAGGATGTCGGCGAGGCCGCCCACATCTTCGGAGCGAGGCCCGGCTCGGCGCGGTTCGACCCGGCGATGCCGGATACCGGTCGCGGAGATATCACTAATGCCATCTGGCTTTGCCGGAACTGCCACAAGATGATCGACGCGGATCCGCAACAGTTCGCCTCGGGCCTACTCTTCGAATGGAAGCGGGGCCACGAAGCGCGGATGGGTGAGGTGCTTGGAAAGGCCGGCGCTCTGGCGCGAGAGCGCTTTCGAGGGCGGGTCCTCGAGCCGTTCGCAAAGGCCAGCTACCTCGCCCAGCAAATCATTCTCGATCGGCCGGACTACTGGGAGTACAAGCTGACGGCAGAGCTCCTGCGTACGCTTGCCGAGCCCGAGGCTCGTTCGCTGGCGGCATCTGGATCGGGGCCTCTATACCCGCCCTTCGCAAATCATCCCGGAAGACGCTTTCATCCAGTGGCACTCGGCCCATTTCGCAGAGATGGGCCGCTTCTCAACCGCGCTTGAGGGCCTGCTTAATGAGGTGCTTGCGGATGCTTGGGGGAGCCCGGGGTCGCGGGTTCCGATCTGAAAATTCTGCGTGCCTGTGAGCTTTTCACCGACCTTTGCGAGCAACTCGTCCTTTGGGAAGAGAAGGTTCGCTTTGCTGTGGTTCCCACGGCGTTCGAGGAGGTTCGGGAGTTGATGGTCGGGATCGGCGGACGTTTTCTCACTCAGCTTGAGCGGGTGCCGATCATGCTGAGCGATCTGTTTTCGGGCGAGCCCAAGACCGGCGTTCATAGCCTCAGTCTCGAACTCGACCTTCCGCCAGGCTGGGTCGAACGCCATGCGGCCGCGCTGAAACGCGCCGAACGCGCCTTGAAAGGGAATTGGTGATCCGATGCGGATGACGGATGAGGAAATCCGCGTTGCGGCGCTCGAGAAGCTGACCGAAGAGCGCATCCACGGGACGGCCGTGACCGAGACGACGCCGCAGGAGATAGATGCGACGGTTCTGGCCTTTGCCGAAACCCTGGGCGGCGCCCCGCCGGCCTTCGTGCCGGTAATCGAGGACCCACTCGGTCGCTACGGGTGGTGTAACGAGGGTGTCCGCCTGAAGGTGGAAGCGGCAGGCGGGGCACCGGTCTACGGATGGGCGATCTGGGAATGGGCACCCATAATGCTGACAGCGGAGTTCCACGGAGTGTGGCGAAGCCCGTCGGGTGAGTTGGTGGACATAACCCCCAAGCCTCGTCGCGAGACGCGGATCGTGTTCGTCGCCGACGCTGATTATGCGGCCGACTTCGATTTCGACGAGCGCCCTGGTAACCGGCGGAGGAACATCTATGGCCCGGCTGTGCGGGCGAGCCGGCTCGCCGCCCTGACGGCGAGGCTGACGGAGCCCCAGCGTCTCTATGAGACGGCGCGGGCGGAGAAGGCCGGGCTGTCGCTGGACGGCTGGCTGTCACGGAAGACGGCCCCGGACGCCGTGTCCGATGCCGTCGACGCGCTCATCGCCGCAGTCGATGCGTTCGAGGCCTATTACGACTCCCTTGGCGCGAGCGGCTATGTCACGGTCGATCACACCCTGACCACGCTGGCGCGCAAACGTTTTGCGGCTCAGACGAGGATGAAGGCGCTGCTGAAAGGTATCTGAGAGCCTCTTCACCGGTGCGGCAGGCCATTCCGGAACGCCAATTTATGGCTAGAGATGTGCCGCTAGCGATCCGACTAATCCGAATAGATCCAAGGGCCGGTTTCGAACGAGGCGTCTATATCAGCTCTTGGCGCATAGCTGCCGCGGTGCGCAGCGCAACTGGCCGCGCACTGGAACTCGAAACGGCACGTCGCCGCCCCGTCATTGCGACGGAATCGCAAGTTGAGCCACTCTTAACTGGTTTTGAGGCAGTTCTAAGTGGTCTCGACAGGAATGGCGACCCCGGGAGGACTCCAACCTCCGACCTCGGCTTTAGGAAAGCCTTGCTCTATGCAGCTGAGCTACGGGGCCACGCGCGTCTGCCTAAAGGAGGTTGAGGCGTCAGGGAAGCCCCTGCGAAAACGGATCGCTCGGCGACGATCGCGCCACGGTTGGTCGTTGTGGTTAATGCGCGTTAAGCTACTATCCCTAGTAGGGAACAAAGCCTGAATCGGTGAACGTCGCCGATTCGGTCATGATTCGTTTCGCCCGTGTTCCAGGGCGCGGTAAGGTTCCGCTTACCATTCCTCGCCCCCGCTTTCTTCCTGTCGGCCCCGCTTGTGCAAGCGGGCGGGGTTCGCCACCTTGGGCGGGTCATGAGCGATCGGTCCGCAGGCATGGCTCCATCGCGCGTCACGGCGATCCTGGGCCCCACGAACACTGGCAAGACCCACCTGGCGGTGGAGCGGATGCTGGGCCATGGCTCGGGCATGATCGGCCTGCCGCTGCGGCTGCTGGCGCGCGAGATCTATGAGCGGATCGTCAAGCGGCGCGGGGCGGCCTGCGTCGCCCTGATCACTGGCGAGGAGAAGATCGTCCCGCCGCGCCCCGCCTTCTTCGTCTGTACGGTCGAGGCCATGCCGCTGGAGCGGTCGGTCGACTTCCTGGCGGTGGACGAGATCCAGCTGGTCGCCGACCCCGAGCGGGGCCACGTCTTCACGCAAAGGCTGCTGCACGCGCGCGGGCGGTTCGAGACCATGTTCCTGGGCGCCGGGACGATGGCGCCGCTGATGCGGTCGCTGGTTCCGGATGCGGAGATCGTGACCCGCGAGCGTCTGTCGACGCTGTCTTACGCCGGGTCGAAGAAGCTGACCCGCCTGCCCCGCCGCAGCGCCGTCGTCGCCTTTTCGACCGAGCAGGTCTACGCCATCGCCGAGCTGCTGCGCCGACAGAGGGGCGGGGCGGCCGTAGTCATGGGCTCGCTTTCCCCCGCACCCGCAACGCCCAGGTCGAGCTGTTCCAGTCGGGCGAGGTGGACTTCCTGGTCGCCACCGACGCCATCGGCATGGGGCTGAACATGGACGTGGACCATGTGGCCTTTGCGGGCCTGCGGAAGTTCGACGGGCGGCGCACGCGCTGGCTGCACGCCGCCGAGATCGGCCAGATCGCCGGGCGGGCCGGGCGGCACCTGCGCGACGGGACCTTCGGCGTCACGGGCGAGGCCGAAGAGCTGGACGAGGATCTGGTCGAACAGGTGGTCGAGCATCGCTTCGATCCGGTCGAGGCGGCCGAATGGCGCAGCGGGCGGCTGGACTTCGACACCCTGCCCGACCTGCTGCGCTCGCTGACGGTGACGCCGGACCGTCATGGACTGCGGTTGACGGCCCAGGCGTTGGACGAAACCCTGCTGCGGCGCTTTGCGGTCGATGAGGACGTCAGGAAGATCGCCCGCTCGCGCGGCGCCCTGATGCGGCTGTGGGAGGCATGCCAGCTGCCGGACTTCCAGAAGACGACGCTGGACGAGCATGCCCGCCTGTCGAAGGAGATCTTCACCGCCCTGACCAGCCGACGCGGGCGGCTGACCGAGGACTGGGTGGCGCCGCGTTTCAACGACCTGGACCGCGACGACGGCCAGATCGACCAGCTTTCGGCGCGGCTGTCGGGGGTGCGGACGCTGAGCTACATCGCCAACCGGCCCGACTGGATGGCGGGCGCGCAGGAGTGGCGCGACAAGACCAAGGCGCTGGAGGAGCGGCTCAGCGACGTGCTGCACGAGCGGCTGACGGCGCGCTTCGTCGACCGGCGCACGGCGGCCCTGATGCGAGCGCTGCATGTGCGCTCGGACGTGCTGGCGGGCGTGGCCGACGACGGCGAGGTGACGGTCGAGGGCGAGGTGGTCGGCCATCTGGACGGGGTGCGCTTCACCGTCGACGCGGGCGGCTCGGCCCTGGCCGACCGGGCGCTGCGACAGGCCGCGACGCGCGCCGTCGGGCCCGAGGTGGCGCGGCGGCTGGGACGACTGGCGGCGGACGAGGACGCGGCCTTCGGCGTCACGCCCGACGGCGGAGTTCTGTGGACCGGGGCCCTGACCGGCCGCATCGTCAACGAAGACCCCTTCTCGCCACGCGTGCGGCTGCTGGGCGAGCTGGGGCCGGCGCCGGCGCGCGAGCGGGCCGAGCGGCGCATGGAGGCCTGGCTGGCGGGCGAGGCCGGACGCGCGCTGAAGCCGCTGAAACGGCTGCGCCATGCGATCGAGAGCGGCGCCCTGACCGGCCTGCCGCGCGGCCTGGCCTTCCGCCTGATCGAGGCGGGCGGCCTGATCCCCCGACGCGAGGTCGAGCGCGACCTGGCGGCGCTGAGCCAGCATGAGCGGCGCACGCTGAAGACCTTCGCCATCCGCGTCGGCGCCCATTCGGTCTGGCTGCCGGGCGTGACGAAGCCGCGCGGCGCGGCGCTGGCCCAGGCCTTTCTGCCCCGCGAGGCGGCCAACGGCCTGGCAGGCGAGGGCCTGCTGCCCCTGCCGGAGCCGGCGCCCTCGGCGCGCGCTCTGTCCGCCTTCGGCCGACGCGCGGTCGACCGCTGGACAGCGCCGGTCGAGGCGCTGGAAGCTCTCGCTGACGCGGCGCGGGCGGCGGGCAAGGAGCCGCTGTCAGCAGAAGCGCTGGATGCGCTCGGCTGGACGGCGGATCAGGCCAAGGCGATCCAGGCCGCCCTGCGTACGCCGCGCGCCGAGCGGGCGCCGCGCCCCGGCACGCCCACGCCGCCGCCCAAGGATCGCCCTTCGCCGCCCTCGCCCAGCTGAGCCAGCCGGCGCGCCCGGCCCCTCAGCCACGCCCAAGACGGCGCGCAGACCCCGGCGACGCCCTCGCAGAGCGGCGGCCGGCAAGACCGCCGAATGAGCGTGGAGAGCTGTCGCATCGACCTCTGGCTGTGGCGGGCGCGCTTCGCCAAGACCCGCAGCTTGGCCGCCTCTATGGTCGAGAAGGGCGCGATCCGCCTCACGCACAACGGCGTCCAGGCGCGCCTCGACAAGCCGAGCCGCAGCGTTCACCCCGGCGACGAGGTGCTGTTCGCCCAGGGCGGGCGGCTGGTCGCCGTGCGCGTGGTGCAGACGGGCGAAAGGCGCGGCCCGCCAGAGGAAGCGCGCGCCCTGTATGAGGCGCTGGACTAACCCCTCTCCTCCCCTGCAATGGGGAGGAGAACTCAGCCCTGCGGCTTCACGAACTCGCCTTCGATGTGCAGCTTCACCTCGTCGCCCAGTGCGGGCAGGCCGAAGTTGATGCCGAAGTCGGACCGTTTGATCGTCGCCTCGCCGTCGAACCCGGCCTTGTAGCCGCCGCGCGTCGGACCGGCCTGATTGAACTCGACCTCCATCACGACCGGGCGGGTCACGCCGCGCAACGTCAGATCGCCGTGAACCGTCGCCTCGCCGGGGTCGTCGGCGTCGATCATGATCCGCGTCGATCGGAAGGTGGCGACGGGGTGGTTGGCGGTGTCGAAGAAGTCCGCCGTCTGCAGGTGTTTGTTCAAGCCGTCGGAGTTGGACGCCACGTCCGTCAGCGGAATGGTTGCGGTCAGGGTGCTGGCGGACGGATTAGCGGGATCTAGCTTCAGCTCGGCCTGCACGTTCACGAACTGGCCGACATAGGTCGAGAAGCCCAGATGATCGACCGACCAGGTGATCTTGCCGTGCGCGGAATCCAGCTTGTAGTCGCCAGCCTGCACTTCGGCCGGGACCTTGGTCATGGCGGCCTGGGCGACGACCGCGCCGCCTGTCAGCAGGCTAAGCGCCACGCCGGCGGCGCCGATGCGGCCGAGAGCCGAGCGAGGGATGAAACCTTGATTGAAAGTCATAGGGCTGCCTCCAGGAAGATGACGATTTGGCGTTGGCGAAAGGAAGCGCGGCCCGGCGCCGTCGGGCCTGAACAGCGTTGCAACAGCGCCGTCGGTTGACAGTTGGTTCCGTCGGGGCCATGTGCCCGCCCTCGACCTCCTCGCTGCCACAGGCCCGCCCGAAACGCCATGACCTACATCGTCACCGACGCCTGCGTGAAATGTAAGTTCATGGACTGCGTCGAGGTGTGTCCGGTGGACTGCTTCTACGAGGGCGAGAACTTCCTGGTCATCGCCCCTGACGAGTGCATCGACTGCGGCGTGTGCGAGCCCGAGTGCCCCGTCGACGCCATCGTCCCCGATACTGAGGACGAGCCGGATGGCAAGTGGCTGCAGGTCAACGCCGAATACGCCAAGGTCTGGCCCAACATCACCGTCAAGGGCGTCCCCCGGCGGACCGCGAGCAGTACGAGCGCGAAACCGGCAAGTTCGAGAAGTATTTCAGCCCCAAGCCGGGCAAAGGCTCCTAAGAACGCGCCACATTGCAGTCACAATGTGCCAGTCGTCGCCGACGGCCCTGTGGATGTTTTGAGATTTCCTAATTTTATGATAGGTTCCTCCCTATTCGAAACGGGCGGTACCGCAAGTCTGCGCGCCGCCGGCATTTACGACAGAACCTCGCCGCGAGGACGGGGTCGGCCAGAGGTTCGGTGATCCTTTTTCGCGTCTGACAATACCACCTCCGCTCAACCGCCTGGCTCCTTGCCCGGCGGCCGGGCGGATTTTGCTTTGAAAGACACGGCGGAGATCTCGCCCTTCGGTTCGGGAAAGGAATGACATGACGAGCAAGACCGGTCTGGAATTCAAGGTTGGCGATGCGGTGGTCTATCCCGCGCACGGCGTCGGCAAGGTCGCCGCGATCGAGACTCAGGAAGTCGCCGGCATGGCGCTCGAGGTCTACGTCGTGACCTTCGAGCACGAAAATGACCCTGCGCGTCCCGACCAAAAAGGCCAAGACCGCCGGTCTGCGCACCCTGGCCGCCGACGACACCGTGTCCAAGGCCCTGACGACCCTGAAGGGCCGCGCCCGCGTCAAGCGCACCATGTGGTCGCGTCGCGCCCAGGAATATGAAGCCAAGATCAACTCGGGCGACCTGATCTCGATCGCCGAAGTGGTCCGCGATCTGCACCGCGCCGACACCCAGCCGGAACAATCCTATTCGGAGCGTCAGCTCTACGAATCGGCTCTGGACCGCATGGCCCGTGAAGTCGCCGCTGCGAACAAGATCGACAAGGACGCCGCCATGGCTCTGCTGGGCAAGTCGCTCAGCGCCAAGAAGCCGGTGGCTCCTGCGGCCGAAGAGGCTGAAGCCGCCTGATCTAAGGCGCCTGCCGATAATGAAAAGGCCCGGCGGCGACGCCGGGCCTTTTGTTTTGGGCCGAACCGCTGAGTTTAGAAATACTCCGCACCGGCCGGGCATTGGGCGGCCAGCCGCCGCGCCGTGATGCTGGCGGGGATGTAGGGCGTCCCGCGCGCCAGCTGGGCGCCGCCGTTGAAGCGGAAGGCCTGCTCCTCATAGGTCCCGTTCAGACGCACGTTGATGCGGCGGCCCTTGCGGTCCTGACAGCTGCCTTCAAAGCGGGCCTTGCCGTCGCCGACCTCGCGCGTGGGGTAGGTGCAGCGCCATTTACGCGTCGACAGGCCGCCGAAGAAGCGGTTGATCTCGCTGGGACGAACGCATTTCTGCTCGGTGTCGCGAGCGCCCATCACGCTTGTAGTGTATTCCCAATAACCGGGCAGGACCTCGGATTGGGCGGCCGACTGGGCCTGGGGCGCCGACGCGGGCGCGGCCAGCATAACAGCGCCCGCGACCATGGGGGCGGCGACGGCCATCAGCTTGGCCAGGTTGGGCAGGGTCTTCATGGATTTGCCGTTCATGGGACTCATCATGGGGTTCTCTATATAGTCAGGGCTTGAACGGCTGCTGAACGAAGGTGATCCCTCGCCTTCACAATGACTCGACGCGTACTGCGCCACGACTCCGGCCTTGACGCCCGACGATTCATTCCTCTATACGGCCCCCTCTCGCGCAGGCCTCCTTGGCTTGCCGCGCCCCTGTTTCATGCGTCCGCGCCGGTATTGCGGATGTGACCTTGAGGATCTTCAGATGTCGCGTCGCTGCGAACTCACCGGTATCGGCCCCATGGTCGGCAATCACGTGAGCCACTCCAACATCAAGACCAAGCGTCGTTTCCTGCCGTCGTTGAAGACGGTCAAGGTTCAGTCGGACGCTCTGGGCCAAACCTTCTCGCTGCGTATCTCGAACGCCGCGCTTCGCACCCTGGACTTCAAGGGCGGCCTGGACGCCTTCATCGTCAAGGCGCGCGACGAGCAGCTGTCGATCGCCGCCCTGCGCATCAAGCGTCAGGTCCGCGCCAAGCTGGCCGAGCAAGCCGCCGCCTGATTGGCGTCAGCTGACGGATTTTGAAGAGGCCGGTGGAAACACCGGCCTTTTTCTTTGAGCGCGCTCCCGCTACCCTCACAGCTCGTCCAGCCGGAGCCACAGCCTTGCGTCCTCTCGCCGCCCTCTGCCTGACCACGGCCCTATTGTCGTCCCCAGCCTTCGCCCAGGAGGCCGCGCGCGAAACCTCCGCCTTCACCCTGTCCAGCGGCACGCCGCGTACGCCTGAACAACTGGCCCTGCGTTTCGACAAGGCGGACCTGTCCTTCAAACTGCTGCCCGAGACGCAGTCGCTCGAAGGCGTCGCCGTTCTGGACTTCACCGCTACAGCGCCGACAGCGGCGGTCGGGGTCGAGCTGGACGCCGTCTTCGCCATCGCCGCCGTCACCGTGGACGGTCAGGCGGTCGCCGACTGGTCCAACCCCGAGGGACGGCTGACCATCCCCCTGCCCCGCCCTCTTAAGACCGGGGAGACGGCCAGCGTCCGCATCGTTTACGCCGGCCGCCCGCATCAGGCCAAGCGCGCGCCCTGGGACGGCGGCTTCGTCTGGACGACCACGCCCAACGGCCAGCCGTGGATCGCCAGCGCGGTCCAGGGCGAGGGCTGCGATCTGTTCTGGCCCTGCATCGACCATCCGCAGGGCGAGCCGAAGCGGGTCGACCTGCATATCACCGTCCCCTCAAGCCTCAGCGCCCCCGCCAACGGGCGCTTTCTGGGCAAGAGCGACAATGGCGACGGCACGACCACCTGGAACTGGACGACGCGTCAGCCCGACACCTACGCCATCAGCCTGAACGTCGGCCCCTATGTGGAGATGGCCGCCGACTATCACAGCCGGCTCGGCCATGTGATTCCGTTGCGCTTCTGGCGCCTGGCCTCGGCCGATCCGGCCAAGGCGCAGCGCCTGTTCGACGAGTTCCCGCAGATGCTCGACTTCTATGAGGCGACGATCGGCCCCTTCCCCTTCGGCGACGAGAAGATGGGGGTGGTCGAGACCCCGCACCTGGGCATGGAGCACCAGACCATCAACGCCTATGGCAACGGCTATAAGCTGGACGGCAAGGGCTACGACTGGCTGCTGCAGCACGAGTTGGCGCACGAATGGTTCGGCAATCAGCTGACCAACGCAGACTGGGACGACATGTGGCTGCACGAAGGGTTCGGCACATACATGCAGCCCTCTACGCCCGCTGGCTGAACGGCGAGCGGGCGATGCAGGCCGAACTTCAGACCATGCGGCTGACCCTGGCGAACCGCTTCCCGGTCGTGTCCGGCCAGTCGCAGGACGCGGCGACCGTCTATGACGACAAGACCGGCCCGGCGCTGGATCTCTACTATAAGGGCGCGCTGATCGCCCACACCCTGCGCCTCTACATCGGCGACGACGCCTTCTATGAGAGCCTGCGCCGCCTGGTGTACGGCCGCGCCGATCCCAAGCCGGGCAACTTCCAGCCGCGCTACGCCACGACCCGCGAGTACATGGCCATCGTCAATGAGGTGACCGGCCGCGACCTGGGCTGGTTCTTCGACGCCTACCTCTATCAGGCCGCCCTGCCCGACCTTGTCATGTCGCGGCAGGACGACCAGGTCACTCTGGAGTGGAAGACCGGAAACGGCCGCCCCTTCCCCTGCCGGTCGAGGTCGAGGTGAACGGCGAGCCGGTCGCCTTGCCCATGACCGACGGCCGCGCGACCTTCACCACCCCCGAAAGCGCGCACATCCTGCTGGACCCCGGCTCGAAATTACTGAGACGGTTAGAATATCTAGAGGCGTGGAAAGCCTCGCAGGCGAAGACGAACTAGCGCCTGCGCGACACTCGCACCGGCCAGGGCGCCCGTTGCCCTATGCCTTGAGCAAGACCTCTAGGCGCGCCAGGCTAGCTGCGCCCGCTTTGTCGAAAGACGGCGGATGTGAGTTCCCATCGTCCCCAATCCCACGACAGGCTCGACGCAAGCCTGTCGCCTCCAGGCAGTTTACCGGGGCTAGAGCGATCCGTCCTTCTTGCGCCGCCGCACGGGCCGCCACCCGCGCGGGCCGCCAGAATGTGGCAAATGTGTCAAAGCGACGAAAATAAAGCGCAAAAAAGGCAAGACTCGACTTCTGGACCTAAACATGGCTTTTTCCGGGCGCTGTCATATGGCTATAGCTAAGCTCACGTCGACGATTGTGACGTACGGTAGCGGCCCAGGCTGGGGAAGAACCTTCAGCAATAATGGGCGCGCGTTCTTCAATGGGGGCCTCTTTTGAAAAAGAGATTTATGCGCGAGCAGTTGCTCGCAACGACAATAATCGGGGGAGCTGCGCTGGGCTTCATGGCGGCCACGCCTGTCATGGCGCAATCTGTCAGCGAGGAAGTGTCCGAGGTCAGCGCGATCGTCGTGACCGGCTCGCGCATCCGCCAGCCGGGCTATGAGGCGGCCAGCCCGATCTCATCGGTAGGGGCCGAAGAGATCGCCCTGGAGCAACCGGTCGCGGTCGAAGAACTGGTCAAGGACCTGCCGGCCGCCGTTCCGGCTGTCGGTTCGGCCACCAACAACGGCTCGGGCGGCGGCGCGACCATCAACCTGCGCGGCCTGGGCACCAACCGTACGCTGGTGCTGATCAACGGCCGCCGCGTGGTGCCGTTCAACCTGGCCGGCGTCGTCGACACCAACACCATCCCGGTGGCGCTGGTCGAGCGCATCGACGTCGTCTCGGGCGGCGCCTCGGCCGTGTACGGCGCTGACGCCGTCGCCGGCGTCGTCAACTTCATCCTCAAGGACAACTTCGAAGGGGTGGAGTTTGCTTCATCCTACGGCATGTCCGAAGAAAACGACGCCATCCGTCGTAAAGTCGACCTGACCATCGGCGGCAACTTCGCCGACGACCGCGGCAACGCCGTCGTCAGCTTCGGCTACACCAAGACCGACCCGCTGTATCAGGATCAGCGTCCGTGGGGTCTGGTCGCGCGCTCGTCGAACACTGGCGCTCCGCTCGGTTCGGGCACCTCGGTCCCCGGCCGCTTTGGCGTGACGCCCGTCGCTGGCGGGACCCCGCTGCCGTCCGGCGCCGAAATCAATCCGGCCACCGGCGCCCTGATCGGGGCGGGCTCACCCGGCTACAACTCGGCGGGCTATAACTACAACCCGTTCAACCTGTATCAAACGCCGCTGAGCCGTTATCAGATCAACGCCCTGGGATCCTACAAGATCAGCCCGGCGGCCGAGGTCTACAGCCACCTGACCTACGTCCAGAGCGACGTGTCCCTGGACAACGCTCCGACCGGGACGTTCGGCAACACCTACAGCGTGCCGATCGGCAACCCGCTCATCCCTGAACCGATGCGCCAGCAGCTCTGCGCGGCGCGCGGCATCCCGGCCGCCAGCTGCGTCCCCGGCGCCGCCGGTTCCACCATCGTTCCGCTGACCATCAACCGTCGCTTCACCGAGATGGGCAGCCGCCCGGTGGACTATGAGAACAAGACGGTTCAACTGCTGGCCGGCATCCGCGGCGACATCGGCGCCAGCTGGAACTACGACGTCTACGCCTCGCACGGCGAGACCGAGCAGCTGGTGACGCGTCGTGACTGGGGCTCGCTCTCCAAGCTGCGCAATGCGCTGAACACGACCTCGGCCACCCAGTGTATCGCTCCGGGCACCACCACCCCGGTGGCCGGCTGCGTGCCGATCAACGTCTTCGGCGCCGAAGGCTCGATCACCCAAGCGATGATCGACTACATCAACCTGGCCTCGATCAATAAGACCTCGATCGACCAGGATGTGATCTCGGGCTCGATCTCGGGCGTCCTGCCTGAGCAGCTGAGCAGCCCGTGGGCCGCCCGCCCGATCGCGACGGCCTTCGGCCTGGAATGGCGTCGCTCCGGCGCCGCCACGCGCGCCGATGCTCCGTCCCAGATCAACGGCGAAGTCCTGGGCACCGGGGCGCCGGTTCCGGATCGTGAAGGCCAGTTCGAAATGCGCGAAGCCTTCGCCGAACTGTCGATCCCGCTGGTCGAGAACCTGCCCTTCGTCCAGAGCCTGAACCTGGAAGCGGGCTACCGCTACACCGAGTTCGAAGCCTCGGGCGCCAAGACCGACTACGGCAGCTACAAGATCGGCGGCGACTGGTCGCCGATCGAGGACGTCCGCGTCCGCGCCATGTTCCAGCGCGCCACCCGCGCCCCGAACATCGGCGAGCTGTTCAACCCGCAGGTCACCGGCCTGAGCAACCTGGCCGTCGACCCCTGCCAAGGCGCCAGCATCAACGCGGGCCAAGCCACCTCGGCCGGCACGCTCAGCAATCTGTGCCGTCTGACGGGCGTTCCGACCGCAGCCGTCGGCTTCGTCGCGCCGCCGAACTCGGGCCAGGTCAACGTGCTCACCGGCGGCAACCCGAACCTGGGGCCGGAAGAAGCCGACACCTGGACCATCGGCGCCGTCTGGCAACCGGCGTTCGTGCCGAGCCTGCGTCTGAGCCTGGACTACTACGACATCAAGATCGACAAGACCGTCAGCAGCAACAGCGTCAATGACGTCATCCAGGGCTGCTACAGCACGGCTTTGAACCCGAGCTTGACGTTCAACGAGTTCTGTCAGCTCATCGGCCGCAACACGGCCAACGGCACGCTGAACGGCGTTGAATCCCCGGGCGTGGCCCTGCTGCTGTCCAACCTGGGCAATGAGCGGGTGTCGGGCTTCGACCTGGCGGCCAACTATCGCGTCGAACTGTCGGACTACGGCTTCGGCGACGTCGGCCGGATCGACCTGAGCGTCAACGGCAACATCGTCACCAAGAACGAGAGCCAGGCCACCCCGTCGTCGATCCTGCGCGACTGCGTCGGCTTCTACTCGACCTCGTGCGGCGAGCCGCGCCTGAAGCAGCGTTGGACCAGCCGTGCGACCTGGTCGCTGGGCGACTACGCCGCCTCGCTGCAGTGGCGTCACCTGGACGGCGCCGTGGTCGAACCGGGCACCGGCAACTGGTACGCCCCCTACGCCAAGATCGACGCCTACAACTACTTCGATCTGACCGCGCGTTGGGACCTCACCGAAACCGTGCGCTTCACGGCGACGGTCAACAACCTGCTGAACGAGGCGCCCCCGAGGTCGGCTCGAACATCGGCACCACGGCGTCCAACAACGGGAACACCTTCCCGCAGACTTATGATGCGATTGGCCGCTACTACACCTTCGGCCTGCGTCTGAAGTTCTAATCGGAACGAAGGTCAAACAGGGCGACGGGAAGCATTCGCTTTCCGTCGCTTCTGGAGCTGAAAACTTCAAGGCTCGCCTCGGCGGGCCTTTTTCATGCCGCCCGGCCTAGGGTTCCAGCTCGATGTCCCAGTAGAGATAGTCGAGCCAGCTCTGGTGCAGGAAGTGCGGCGGGAAACGACGTCCCGCCTGTTGCAGCTGCCAGGCGCTGGGTTGGTGGGCGGTGCGGCGCAGGGGCATCTGCGCCTGGCCGGGCGTGCGGCCGCCCTTCTTCAGGTTGCAGGGTCCGCAGGCGGCGACGATGTTCTGCCACGTCGTGCGCCCGCCGCGCGAACGCGGGATGACGTGGTCGAAGGTCAGGTCCTGGGACGTGCCCGGCTCGCCGCAGTACTGACAGGCGAAACCGTCGCGCAGGAAGACGTTGAAACGGGTGAAGGCCGGCTTGCGGTCCTGGTCCACATAGGACTTCAGGCAGACCACGCTGGGCAGCTGCATCTCCAGCGAGGGGCTTCGCACGACCTTGTCATAGGTGGCGACCACGTCGACGCGGTCCTGCCACACGGCCTTGACCACCTCTTCCCAGGGCCAAAGCGACAAAGGGAAGTAGGACAAGGGCCTGAAATCGGCGTTCAGCACCAGGGCTGGAAAGCCGGACGGCGGACGGGTCAGGACCTGCATCAGGCCCTCCCGCAGATACGGGGGTTATCGACGCGACAGGACTGAAGACACGTCTCCTTCCTTGGTCTGATGGCGAAACCCTACGCCTGATTCTCCCGCATCGCCATGACAGATACGGCGCGTTTTCGTGACGCGGCGGTCAGAACTCCTCGACCAGTTCAAAGCGTTCGCAGACCACCTTCATGCCCGGCGCCCAGGCGCCTTCGCGGCGGAAATAGGCCTCATGGGCGTCGCGCCACCATTCGTAGCTCAGGTCGCCCTCCCCTCGGCCCGGGCGAAGTCCTCGCTAACCTGCTCGAAGGGCATGATCTCGACCTCGGTCGTGCGGATCGCGCAGCGAGGAACGCCGGCGCCGTCCAGAATGACGCTGACCTCGCCCACGGTCGGCATGATGTCGGCCTCGCACGACGCCAGCGACGAACAGGTCGCGCGCTTGCCGCCGGCCAGCACCAGGGTCAGCAATTCATCAGCCAGTTCAGGGCTGTCGCCAAAGGGCCAACGGGGCGCGGCTGCATAGGCGGCAGGAAGGTCTTTCATCTGCGTTCTCGTCAGTTGGGTTCAATATCGCGAAGCGGCGGTTGGGAAGGCGGGCAGGCTCCAGCCCCATTTCAGAGCGCCGGCCCGCACGCCGAACCCGGCCACGACAGCCACCGCCACAGCGGGCCATGTGGGAAGGCTCACGGCCTTCAGCCCGACGAACAGGGCCGCCGAGACCAGGGCGGCGGTGATGTTCAGCTCGCGCCGCAGCAGGATGGAGGGCTGGTGCGCCAGCACGTCGCGCACAATGCCGCCGAAGCAGGCCGTCAGCACGCCCATGACGATGCAGATCAACGGCGTCACGCCATAGGACGCCGCCTTGGCCGCCCCCATGACGCCATAGGCCGCCAGCCCGACCGCATCCAGCCACAGCAAGGCCCGGAACCGCCACGAGCGCGCGCCCAGCAGCCAGAAGCCGACCGCCACCGCCAGACAGACCGCCACATAGACCCAGTCCTGCACCCAGAAGACCGGCGCCCCGATCAACAGGTCGCGCAGGGTGCCCCCGCCCATGCCGGTGACGGCGGCGAAAAAGGCGAAGGTCAGAACATCGTGCTTGGCCCGGGACGCCGCCAGGGCGCCGGTGGCGGCGAACACGGCCACGCCCGCGAAATCCAGCAGCGGCAGCACCGCAGCCGGACGAACCAGGTCTGCGCCCGCGATCGGCTCCAACATCGTCATCATCCCCAGGGCGCCGCCGGGCGCCGTCTTCGGGGTCGCCCCCAGCCTTCATGAAGACGAGGATCAGGCGCCCTCGTCCAGCGCGATTTCGCCGCGCCGAACGCCACCATACCACCCCCAGAGCAAATGCGCCGCCACCGAGCGATGCGGCCGCCAGATCTCGGCCCGGGCGTAGGCCTGTTTCTCATTTGGACGGTCCTCGGCGCGGTCCGCCCAGCGCATGGCCTCCTGCAGGGCCACGTCGCCGCCGGGGAAGACGTCCTGTCGCCCCTCGCAGAACATCAGGAAGGTCTCGGCCGTCCACCGCCCCACCCCTTGATGGCCACAAGGGCGGCGATGGCCTCGGCGTCGTCCAACCGCTCCAGATGGTCGAAGTCGATATGACCCTCGGTCTGGGCGCGGGCGATCTCATGGCCGTACTTCGCCTTCTGGCCGGACAGGCCGAAGCTCCGCAGCGTCTCGACATCGCGCGCCAGAACCGCCTCGGGCGTCACCTGCCCGTCCAGCCCCTCGACCACCCGTTTCCAGATCGAGGCGGCGGCCGCCACCGAGACCTGCTGCTCCACGATCATGCGGAACAGGCCCTCATAGCCGCCGGGCCTCAACCGCCATTCAAACACGGGCGTCGAGGCGTGGGCGCGCGCCAGGGCTGGATCGGCGGCGGCCAGAGCCTCGCGTGCGGCGGCGACGGAGGCGGGAGACGGAGCAAGGGCCATGGGATCGTATCGACAGAAAAACGGCGCCGCTTTAGCATCGCGCCATGCGTACCTTGGACGATCTTCTCCACCCGATCACGCCTGATCGTTTCTTCGCCGAATTCCACGGCCGAAAACCGCTGCATATCCCCGCGGAAGCAGGCGCCGCCAAGCGGGCCCTGCTGGACTGGTCGACGTTCAACGGCCTGCTGAACCAGCCCTCGATCTGGACGGCCCAGAGCCTGAAACTGGTGCAGAACACCCAGCCCGTGCCGCCCGAACGCTATTGCAGCACCGTCCAGACCCAATCCGGGCCGGCCTTCCGCCCCGAGCCGGCCAAGGTGGCGCTGTTCGTCGCCGAGGGGGCCAGCCTGATCGCCGGCGACGTGCAGGATCTGACCCAGCCGATCGCCGAACTGTCCTCTGTCCTCAGCCGCACCTTCGCAGCCAGCGCGGGCGCCAATATCTATTGCTCGTTCAAGGGGGTGCAGGCTTTCGGCGCCCATTTCGACCTGACGGATGTCTTCGCCGTTCAGACCGAGGGCGAGAAACTGTGGCGCATCTATGAGAACCGCGCCGACGCCCCGGTCGAGATGCCGTCCGACGTCGGCGACATGCGCCGCTGGTTCGACCAGACGAAGGGCCGCCTGCTGGCCGAGGTGATGATGCGGCCGGGCGACGTGCTTTACCTGCCGCGCGGCTGCTACCACGACGCCCTGGCCCAAGACGCGGCGTCGCTGCACATCACCTTCTCCATCGCCGCCTTGCATGGCCGCATCCTTTTCAACCTGCTGGAACAGGCCGCCATGCAGGACCCCGCCTTCCGGGCCTATCTGCCGCCATCCGGTCAGGACGGCGGCCGCGCCCTGCAACAGCACCTGGCGGGCCTGGGGCAGAGGCTGGCGCAACTGGCCGCCTCATCCGCCTTCCGCGATGAGATCGCCATGGCGCAGGAACGGCTGACGCCGCGCGCCCATCGCTTCACCCTGCCCTATCGAGAAGCGCTGACCCGCTACAGCCGCACCGCCATGACGGCCCCCGCCTACGCCGGGCCTGTGGCCCACGCCATGCACTGGGCGCTGTCGCAGCACGTCTTCAGCCTTGAAGATCTGATCGCCCAGTTCGACTTCGTGTCCGAGGCCGACATCCGCGCCGCCGTAGATCAGGCGGAGAAGGCAGGAGCGTTGAAGCGGGTCTGACCCGTTTCGCCGACGCCATGTTCGTCACCCGTTTCGCCCCTTCACCTACCGGCCGTCTGCACAAGGGCCATGCCTTCTCGGCCCTGACGGCCTGGCGGGCGGCGAAGGATGCGGGCGGGCGCTTCCTGCTGCGGATCGAGGACATCGACCCGACGCGATGTCGGCCCGAGTTCGAGGTCGGGATCTTCGAGGATCTGGCCTGGCTGGGGCTGGATTGGGAGACGCCGGTGCGGCGTCAGTCCGATCACCTGACCGACTACGCCGCCGTGGTGGAGGCGCTGGACCGGCGCGGCCTGCTCTACCGCTGTTTCCGCACCCGCAAGGAGATATTGGACGCCATCAGCGATGCGCCCCACGGCCCCGCCGAGGCTGCCCGGCCCGGCCCGCACCCGGCCGACGAGGAAGCGCGCCTGCTGGCTGAGGGACGCCCCTTCGCCTGGCGGCTGTCGCTGGATCGCGCCAGGGAGGCGCTGGGCGGCGCCGCCTGGGACGGCTTGAACTTCATCGAGGAAGGCTCAGGCCCCGACGGCGAAAGCGGGCGCATCAAGGCGCGGCCGGAGACGGCGGGCGACGTCGTGCTGGCCCGCAAGGACGCGGGAACGGCCTATCATCTGGCGGTGACGCACGACGACGCCCTGCAGAAGGTCAGCCATGTCATTCGCGGGCAGGACCTGTTCGAGGCCACCCACATCCAGCGGTTGATGCAAGCCCTGATGGGCTGGCCCGCGCCCGTTTATCGCCACCACCGCCTGCTGGTCGGGCCGGACGGGCGCCGCTACGCCAAGCGCGACCGCTCCGTCACCCTGGCCGAGCTGCGGGCCGGCGGCCTGACGCCGGATCGCCTCCGCGCGGAGCTGACGCCCTGAGTTCGCGACAAGCGCCCAACAAAAAAGACGCGAAGGTCGCCCTCCGCGTCTCTTCTTAGAATCCGTTAGGATTCTTGGCCTTAGAGAACCTTGAGGTCCACAGCCGAGGTCTTGCCGCGCTGGGTTTCCAGCTCGTATTCGACCTTGGCGTTTTCATCGAGGCCCACCAGACCAGCCTTCTGAACGGCGGTGATGTGGACGAAAACGTCCGAGCCGCCGGTGTCGGGTTGAATGAAGCCGAAGCCCTTGGTGGGGTTGAACCACTTGACCGTGCCGGTCGCCATATTGCGTCTCCGTAAACGCGCTTTTCCAGGCGGACGTCCTTGCAGGATCGCCCGTCAGCCCATCTGGACAAGCTCGTTCAGGCGAAGGAGCAAGACGCGGGTTTGGACCCCACGTGAAATCCGGACTGCGCCGATGTTGTCACCCGACTATCCACAGCGGTCAACTGTAAAGCGAATCTGGAACGACGGCCTTTACAGTTAATCTCGGGTCCTTGCGCACACGCCTGTGGCGGCGGCGTCTAGATGAAAGTGGTCCCCATGCGCAGCATTATAGTCCGGCGTCAGGACATTTTTGAACAACTTGCACCCGCCGTCGCGCAGACGCCGAAGAAAGATTGCGCCTTCGCGTCCCGTCGGCCCCAAACCGTCCCAATCCTCCGCTACCGACACCCGGCGGCCATCCGAAAGCCTTACCCCGCTGACGTCCAGGGCGTTGGCGCGCGCATGCTGGCTGGGCCGCGCGGCCGCATCGCGCGAGCCATAGACCCGGCGGCAGGCGAAGGTCCCCAGGTTGTCGATCCGCGCCGCCTGCGACCCAAGGATGTCGCGCGACGCCGGCTGCACTGTCTCGCGATCCCACAGAAGCAGACGCGCGGCCATGGGGCAGCGCATGACCACCCCCGCCGGATTGAGCGGCGTCTGCTCGCCGCCGGAAATCCTGACCGCGCCGCGCACCACACAGAAGCCGCCGTCATCCTGATCCGGGACCCGCGACGCGGTCACGCCGGCTTGCCGCAGCAGGGTCAGGCATTGAGCCGTCAGTTGATCGGCGCGTTGCGCCGTGTCCGCGTCGGACACCTCCAACGCCGCGAGCTTGGCGGCGGTCGCCGCGCCGATCGGCTGACGCAGGTCCAGAGGCTTCCAGGGAGGTCCTGAGCCGGCGCGAAGGCGTCCACGAGCGCGAACAAGCCGCAGGCGGCCAGGATCGCCGCCCAGAGTCCGCTCCACAGATCCGCAACAGGGGTCGCACGCGTCGCCATAGGGGCCAATGCATCGAACCGCGCGTTGATCCTTCAAGCCGGCCGCCTCTGGCGCGTCCGGCGAAATGGCCGCAAGGTCGATACATCACGACACAGGGACACGCCGATGGCCAAGGACGACTATGCCGACATCCTCGAAGCCCTGCAGATCCAGATGGTCGAGACCCAGGCCTGGGCCATCGAACAGGGGCTGAAGGTCGTCATCGTCTTCGAAGGGCGCGACGCCGCCGGCAAGGACGGGGCGATCAAGCGGATGACCGAGTATATGGCGCCGCGCCAGACGCGGGTGGTCGCCCTGCCCAAGCCGACCGAGCGCGAGACGACCCAATGGTATTTCCAGCGCTACGCCGCCCATCTGCCGGCGGCGGGGGAAATCGTGATCTTCAACCGCTCTTGGTACAACCGGGCCGGGGTGGAGCCGGTCATGGGTTTCTGCACGCCTGCGCAACATGAGCGCTTTTTGCACGACGCTCCGCATTTCGAGCGGATGCTGAGCCAGTCGGGGACCCTGCTGATCAAGCTGTGGCTGGACATCAGCCGCGACGAACAAGCCCGGCGTCTGGAGGAGCGCGTCGACCATCCGCTGAAGCGTTTCAAGGTCTCAGCCCTGGACGCCGAGGCTCAGGCCCGCTGGAGCGCCTATTCCGCCGCACGCGATGAAATGCTGAATCGCACCCATGTCGACTATGCCCCCTGGACCGTAGTGGCGACTGACAAGAAGAAGACAGCGCGGCTGAACATCATGCGCCACGTCCTGCGCCGTCTGGACCGGCCCGGTCTGGAATGCCGCGAACCGGACCCTGCGGTCGTCTTCTCCGCCGATGCGGCGCAGGGGCGACTGGCGCAATAGGCGTCGTCAGCCGCCGAACAGACGCCGGTTCCTGTCGATGAAGGCGCGCATGGCCCGCACCAGCGGCCCGCCTTCGCGCCCTTTCAGATAGGCCCAGCCGGCGCCCGCCCCGATCAGGGCGCCGACAGTGTCGACGATCAGATCCCACATGGTGTCGACCAGGCCGGACTTCTGGGTGTTGAGGCCGAACACCTGGTCCAGCATGAACTCCCAGATCTCCCACAGGGCGCCGATGGTCACGGCGAAGCAGAAGGCGAAGAAGGCCACCGTCAGGGCGCCGCCTTCAGCTGGCTTCCCTGCACCAGCATCAGCATCAGCAGGGCGCCGACCAGGCCGAAGGCCACGGCCGAACCGCCGTGCAGCACCACGTCCCACCACCAGTAGCGCTCGTAGAAATCGCCCAGTTCGCCCAGGAACAGGGTGGCGCACAGGAAGACGGCGATGGCGGTGACGAAGCCGATCGGCAGATTCAGCCCCACGCGCGGCGCCAGCCAGAAGGGAACCAGGGTAAGCAGGAAGGTCCCGACGCCGACGAAGGTGACGCTGAACTCCCCCGTCAGAAAGCCCCCGACGGCCGCCCCCAGCAGCACCATCCAAGTCAAAAGCAGCAGCCACGGTAAAGGGGCTCTTGAGCGCGTCGTCATCCGTCCTGTCCGCCCGGCTGCTGTTCTCCGGTCACGACCCTGATCTGGACGGCTCGGGCGCGCAAGCCCGCCCTCTCCGATCCCCTCGCCTGTCTGGCCGGTGAAAGACCTTACGCAACGGCGATCTGACGCAGCCTCTTCACCCGGCGCCGCCTTGGAGGCTAAGACCAGAGGCATGAACACAGCCCCGCTTCCCGACGCCGCTGGCCAGAACTGGGTCGATCGGCATGCGCCCGAGCGTCTGAAGCCCTGGCTGAAGCTGGGCCGCTTCGACCGGCCGATCGGGACGTGGCTGCTGCTGCTGCCTGGATGGCAGGGGATCATGCTGGCGCTGAACCAGTACGACCGGCCGTTCGGCGGCTATGAGCTGTGGCTGGTCGTCGGCTTCGCCATCGGCGCCGCCCTGATGCGCGGGGCGGGCTGTGCGGTGAACGACATCGTCGACCGCGACTTCGACGCCCAGGTGGCGCGCACCGCTTTGCGGCCTATTCCGGCAGGCCAGATCAGCGTCAAGCAGGCGTGGGCCTTCGTCGGCGGCCTCAGCCTCGTCAGCCTGTGCATCCTGCTGACGATGAACCTGATGTCGGTGCTGCTGGGCGCCCTGTCGCTGGGGCTGGTGGCGGCCTATCCCTTCATGAAGCGCATCACCTGGTGGCCGCAGGCGTGGCTGGGCCTGACCTTCAACTGGGGCGCCCTGCTGGGCTTCGCCGCCGCGACGGGCGGGCTGTTCGCGCTCGGCTGGCTCTATGTGCTGCAGGTCAAGCTCAGCGGCGACAGCTACTGGATGGCCGAGGGTCTGAACCGCATGGGGAACCTGGCCCTGTCGGCGGGGCTGCTCTATGCGGGCGGGCTGTTCTGGACCCTGGGTTACGACACCATCTACGCGCTGCAGGACATCGAGGACGACGTCATGGCCGGGGTGAAGTCCTCGGCGCGAGCGCTGGGCGGCAAGGTGAAGGAAGGCGTGGCCGTCTTTTACATCCTGGCCGTGGCCCTGGCGGGCGCGGCGGGCTACGTCGCGGGCCTAGGGCCGGTCTTCTATGTCGGTCTGGCGCTCTACGCCCTGCATTTCGTCTGGCAGGTGCGGCGGTTGCGGCCGGACGATCCGAAGCTGTCCCTGCGTCTTTTCAAATCAAATCGCGATGCGGGGTTGATCCTTCTGGCCGCCATAGCGTTCAACGGCCTAGCTTTCTGATCGAACCGTTCCAAAGGAGCCCGGCATGATCCCTTCGCGCCCCCTTCGCGTCCTTCTCGTCACCGCCGCCGTCGCGGCCTCGCTCGCAGCGTGCCAGCGCAATGAGAAGAAGGAGGCCCCGGCCGCGCCGGCCGCCTCCGCCCACGCCGTCGAAGGGCCGCTGAAGTACGACAGCGCCACGCCCTACGCCAAGGTCAGCCTGAGCCTGCCGGAGGCCGTGCTGTCCTATCCGGCGCTGTACACCCCGCTGTACCGCGACGAGGTGGCCAAGCTGAAGGAATACGCCGAGGGCGCTCAGGCCGACCGCACCGAGGCCGGCTCGCCCGAAGGCATGCCCCCTATGAGAAGACCATCGTCTACGGCGCCCCGATCGAGACCGGCCGCCTGTTCAGCCTGATGCGGACCGACTTCGACTATTCGGGCGGCGCCCACCCGAACACGGTCGCCACCGGCCTGCTGTGGGACAAGAGCGAAGGCCGCCGCATCGCCGCCGCCGACCTGTTCGCCGACAAGGCCGACAAGACCAATCTGGAGCGCGCCCTGTGCCAGGCGGTGAACACCGCCAAGACCAAACGCCCCGGCGCCACGCCCGTCTCGACCACCAGCGGAACGTGGACCTGTCCCAAGCTGAAGGACGTGGCCGTGACGCTGGCTCCGGGCTCCACGCCGGGCAAGGCGGGGGCCTGACCTTCCTGCTGGACGCCTATGCGGTCGGTCCCTATGTCGAGGGCGCCTACTACCTGACCTTGCCGCTGTCGGCTTTCCAGAGCGCCCTGTCGCCAGAGTATGCCGGCGAGTTCGCAGGCGCCCCGACCAAGGCAGGCGACGTGACCGAGGACTTGCGCCTGAAAGCGCCGGCCGCCTGATCAGGGCGCCCAATCGTTCCGGTTGGTCGATCATGGTGAAGCGCCGGGCGTCGTCGACGCGCTTCAGCGTCACGCCCGGCGCCGTCGTCGTGCGTCCACGTCTCCCCGGATGACGGTGACGCGGGCGATTATGAAGTAAGGTTATCCTGACTTTACGTGTCAGGCGTGCGGGTTCTCGAAGATGTCCTCGACCGGCTGTTCGAACAGGGCGGCGATGCGATAGGCCAGGTCCAGAGATGGGTCGTGCTTTTCAGTCTCCAGCGCATTGACCGCCTGGCGCGACACGCCCAGTGCCTGACCCAACTGCTCCTGGGTCCAGTTCCTCTCGGCGCGCAGCAGTTTCAGCTTGTTCTTCATCAGTTCGACGACCGGATGAAGGGCGAGACCAGGCCGAACGCAGCCCAGAACAGCGGATAGATCAGCCAGGCCGGCAAATGCGGCGCCCCGGCGAAACTCTCCCCGAAGCCCCAGAAGGTTGCGACCGCCATCGCCAGGCCGGAGGCGATGATGAACTGCTTGGCCGTGACCATACGCACGAACTCGTCGCTCTCGCGCATCAGGGCCAGGGTGGCCCAGATTTGCCCCACCACGGGGGCGACGACCATAGCGGCGAGCGCCCAACCGACAGGCCTGCCGATGACGCCATCGAACAGGTCCGTGGTCATCATCGCCACGCAGATCGCCACATAGGCCGCCATAAAGCCGAACGTGCGCAGGACGTAGCGGCGTCCCGCCGGAGTGTGTTGCTTGGAAAGGGCCGGCATAGCAGGTGCTCCTGACTTTATGTCACGGAAACCTGACACCACCCTCATGTCATGTCAACCTGACTTTTTATCAGCCTGTGCTGACTTTATTGCCAGAGGCTTCGGCGCCCCTAGCTTGCCCTCATGCGTAGTCTCCCCGCCCTCGTCGCCGCTTTCCTGTCGACAGCCGCGCCGCTTTCAGCGGTCGCCTCCGCCCCCGCGCCATTTCACGCGGAAGACGTGCGCGGCGCCCGCGACTACAAGGACCTGCCGCGCCTGGACGGGGCGCGCATTCGCGCCTGGCGGCAGTTGTCGGTGGCAGAGATCACCTTGCCGACCGCCGCCGTGGCCGAAGGCGCCGCTTCTGAAGACGCCCTTCGCATGCAGGGCCAGATCAGCCACCTGGACTATGTGGTGCGCCCTGCCGTCGCGCCGATCGACATGGCGCGGCATTATGAAGACGCCCTGCGCGAGGGCGGTTATGAGACCGTCTTCGCCTGCACCGGCATCGCCCGCTGCGGTTCCGGCATGAGCGCCTTGATCCTTCTGAGCGACACCGTGGCCCCGGCCGGGTTCGCCGACGGCGTGTTCAACGATCAGGTCAGAGTGATCGTGGCGCGCAAGGGTTCGACCTGGGTGCTGCTGCACATGACGCGCGGGCCGGACCGGTCGCTGGTCTATCAGGCCGTCGTCGAGGGCGCCCGTGAGCTCGACTAGGCGCATCGCCGACCCTGCCCGTTTCATTCGCGACAACACCCGTCTTCAGCCCGTTTCGCATACGCCCGAGATTTCCCTGTGGCTGGCAGACGAGGTCACGCCCATCTGGCGCCTGACGGAAGAAGAGCTGGGCGAGATGGGCCTGCCGCCCCCGTTCTGGGCCTTCGCCTGGGCGGGCGGACAGGCGCTGGCGCGCTGGCTGCTGGATCATCCGGAAGCTGTGGCGGGGCGGCGGGTGCTGGACCTGGCCGCTGGATCGGGCCTGGTGGCGATCGCGGCGATGAAGGCCGGCGCCGCCTCGGTCCTGGCCGCCGACATCGACCCCTTCTGCGCCGCCGCCGTGGCCGCGAACGCGCAGGCCAACGGGGTCCAGATCGCCTTCACCGCCGACAATCTGCTGGAGGCGCCGCCTGCGTCGTTCGACCTGATCTGCGCCGGGGACGTTTTCTATGAGGGGCCGATGGCGCAGGCGATGCTGGCATGGCTGAAGCAGGCGCGCTCAGCCGGGGCAAGCGTGTTGGTCGGCGACCCCGGCCGCACCTATTTCCCTAAGGAAGGCCTCAGCCTGCTGGCGGAATACCGGGTGCCCACGACGCGCGAGCTGGAGGACCAGGAGGTCAAGCGCACGCGGGTCTGGTCGCTGGACGCCTGACGCCCCCTCAGGCGTCTCTCGGCAGGACGGTCAGCACCCGCGCCATATGCTGGTGGAAGGCTTCCATATAGTCGCGCAGGAACTGTTCGGTGCCGGGGACGCTGACGTTTCCGTCATCGTCGATCAGGTCTGGCTTGAACTGGATGTAGGCCTCGACCGCGTTCATCTGCGGGGCCTGGAGGAAGCCCAGGATCGGGCGCAGGGCCTGTTGACCGACCGCCGTGCCGATGGCGCCGGGCGAGCGCCGATGACCGCCGTCGGCTTGTTCTTGAAGACGTTGGTCCCATAGGGCCGGCTGGCCCAGTCCAGCGCGTTCTTCAGCCCGCCGGGGATGGAGCGGTTGTATTCCGGCGTGACGATCAGGATGGCGTCGGAGCCCTTGATCGCCGCCTTGAAGTCGTTGGCGACGGCCGGATAGTCGGCGTCGTAGTCAGAGGAATAGAGCGGCAGGTCGGCGAAGCTGATCTCGCTCATGTTCAGCTTGTCCGGCGCCAATCGAACCAGCGCCTTGGCCAGTTTGCGGTTGATCGAGCCCTTGGCCAGGCTGCCGATGATGTAGCCGACGTTATAGGTGGTCATGAGGGGCGTCCTGCTGGGTAAGGGCCGCGTCCACGGCCGCTGGCGAGTCAATGCCCAGCCAAGCTTGGCGGTTCCGTTCAGACGCGCACGGCCTGCCGCCCCCGTCCCGCCTCGCCGAAGACGCGCAGATAGCGTTCGATCTCGGCGCGGTCGCCGGTGGCCTTTTCGACATTGTCCGACAGCTTGACCGCCGGGCGGCCCGCCGCCTGCGTCACCTTGCACACCAGCGACAGGGGCAGAAGTTCAGGCGCCTCGACCGGCGCGCAGTCGCGGAAGTCGTTGGTCAGATTGGTGCCCCAGCCGAAGCTGGTGCGCACCCGGCCCTTGAAGTGGGCGTGGGCCGCCTCGATGCCGTCCACGTCCAGCCCATCGGCCAGGACCAGCAGTCGTTCGCGCGGGTCGCGGCCCTTGGACGCCCACCACTTCATGATGATCTCGCCGCCCTCGATCGGCGGGGCGGAATCGGGGCGGAAGCCCTTCCAGTCGGCCAGCCAGTCGGGCGCATCATCCAGAAACGCCTGCGTGCCGAAGGCGTCCGGCAGGGCGATCAGCAGATTGCCGTTATAGGCGGCGCGCCATTCCTCCAGCACGCGATAGGGCGCGGCGCGCAGAGCCGCCTCGTCCTCGCCCGCCATCGCCGCCAGCACCATCGGCAGTTCGTGGCCGTTGGTGCCGATGGCCTCAAGGTCGTTGTTCATGGCCAGCAGGACGTTGGAGGTGCCGATGAAGGCGCTTCCCAGCCCCTCCTTCAGCGCTTCGACGCACCAGCCCTGCCACAGGAAGCCGTGGCGGCGGCGCGTTCGAAGTCGGACAGGGACAGCGGCTCCAGCTGTCGCAGGCGCTCGATCTTGCTCCACAGCTTGGTCTTGGCGCGCGAATAGAGGATGTCCAGTTCGAACCGGCCCATTCGGCGCAAGGCCCGGCGGCTGCGCAGCTCGTTCAGGATCGACAGGGCGGGGATTTCCCACAGGCTGACATCGGCCCAGCTCCCCGAAAACTCGAGTCGGTATTGGCCGTCGGCGCTGCGCGAGAGGTCGTATTCCGGCAGACGATACTCGGCCAGCCACGCCAGGAAATCAGGGCTGAAGATCTGCTTCACCCCATAGAAGGTGTTGCCGCCCAGCCAGATCAGCTCGCGGTTGGTGAAGCGCAAGGAGCGGGCGTGGTCCAGCTGGGCGCGCAGTTCGGCCTCGTCCACCTCTTCGGCCAGGCGCACCGAAGTCGTGCGGTTGATGACCGAGAACGTCACCGGCACGTCGCGGAACCGCCGCCAGATCAGCTGCAGCATCAGCAGCTTGTAGAAGTCGGTGTCCAGCAGGCTGCGCACGATGGGGTCCAGGCGCCAGCCGTGGTCATAAGCCCGCTTAGCCAGGTCGATGTTCGCCATGCCCGATCAGTCCGCCTTTTATTTCACCGGTTCGCCTGACGCAGGGCGCGTCGGCCCCCTGCCTATCACACACAAGCTCGGCCGCCAGGCTGCGCCTCCGCTAACATATTGGGCGCGCCGCGATCGATTACGATAGCGGGCGTCCTGGCGGACGTCGCCAACACGCCTGCGGTGGAACTGCACGCCTCGCGCGCGGGTTTCCCCGCAGGGCCGCCACGAGCCCCTTTCACCGGGAGAACGCCATGAAGATTCGCGACGTGATGAGCAAGGACGTGCAGGTCGCCCGCCCCGAAGACACCCTGCAGGCCGTCGCCGGACGGATGGCGGCGGGCGACTTCGGCTTTATCCCGGTGGCCGACGGCGACCGGCTGATCGGCGCCCTGACCGACCGCGATATCGTCGTGCGCGGCGTAGCGTCGGGGGCCGGGCCGGACGCGCGAGTGCTGGACGTGCTGTCGCGCGACGCCCTTGTGGTGCGAGCCGACGATGATTTGAAGGTCGCCCTGGACCTTATGTCCTCGCGTCAGATCCGCCGCTTGCCGGTGGTGGACAAGGACGGCCGCCTGGTCGGGGTGGTGTCGCTGGGCGACCTGTCCACGCGGGTCAAGGAACGCTACGCCGGAGAGGCGCTGGAAGAGATTTCCCGCCCCGGCTGACGGCTTTAATGCCCGCTAACCATGTCGCGGAACCCCGCGATAACAGCTGATGCGCCATGCTGCCTCTTTGATTTTCAGGAGAGACCGGCATGGCGCGCGCCCAGTTCCAGAAGGGCCAGAAGGTCTGGGTCGAAAGCGTCGGCGTGTGGGCCCAGGTCGAGAAGGTCAATCCGGTCTGGGCCAAGGGCTTCGACGAGCCCGTCCGCATCACCTACGACGTGGGTCTGGGGCGTGAATCGCCGGCGCCGAGCTGCAACTGCCCGCTGAGGACCGCGCGGCCACAGCCATAGGCGACTGGCGCATCCTCCGCGCGCGCAACAAGTGGCAGGACGCCGCCGATTGCGCCCACCATCCCTTCCCCGGCAGCTATCCGGTCGTAGTCACCGACAAGGCCGACTGGGGCGGCTGGCGCGTGCCCGGCGCCGAATACGACCGCGATCCTCAGCGCATCGAGTTCCAGTCCCGCCTGATCGCCGCCGCGCCTGACCTGATGGATTTGGCGCGCGAGCTGCTGGCGTCGGTGGCCGAGGCCCCGGAAGACGCCCCGCCCGAGACCGTGCGCCTGGCGCGCCGGGCCCAGACGGTGCTGCGTCGGATCACCGACGTGCTCGCCCCTCCGCCCGAAGCCTCGAAACCCGGGCCCGGCGAGGCCGCCCCGCCTTTCGAAACCGAGGCTTAGCGGCCAAGCGCAGCCTTGAGGCCCCCTCCCGGCCGCCGACCCTCGACAGGAGTCGGCGACACAGCCTAGATTCTTCGCTGAATCGGCACAGGAGGTCGCCTTTTGCAGGGCATAGAGCGGCGCAGCTATGGGCCGGGCCGCAGGGCCACGGACCGACAGGGCGCGCGATCCGCTCCCTGGGCGCGCATCCTTGCGCTCGCCGTCGCCATTGCGCTTGTGGCTTACGCCCTGCTGGTCCTGCGCGAAGCCGACCGGCCCCGCCGCGAGGCCGAAGCCGCCCGCATCGAAGCGCTGAGCCTTGAAGCGCGCCTTGCCGCCTCGCAGGTCGAGGCCCAGGCCAACCGCGCCGCCCTGGCCCTGCGCGCGGGCGCGCGGGCCCTGAACCAGACGCCCGCTCAGCCCGCCGCCGCCCTTGATCATGCGCGCGGCCTGGCGCCCGAAGCCGCCTTCATGATCGTAGACCCGCAGGGCCGGATTCTGGCCGCCAGCGGCGCGCGCCTGTCCGCCCCCGCCGCCGCTATCTCCGCCGTCCAACTGGGCGAGGACGGCATGACCCAGAGCGTCACGGCGGGCGGCGGCGCGATCCTGCTGGCCCGCACGCCCCTGCCCGAACTCAAGCCCAGCCTGAAGGACGTGACCCTGTCGGTCATGCCGGCGGGCCAGGCCCCGGCCGAGCCGGGCCGCGCGGTCAAGGGACCGGACGGACAGGCGCGCTCGGCCGCCGTCGCGCCCATTGGCGACACCGGACTGGCCGTGGTGGCCGCCCTGCCCCGGGCCCACGGCCTGGCCGCCTGGCTGGAAGACGCCTGGATGCTGGCCGGGCCCTTGCTGCTCGTGGTGCTGATGCTGGCCGTCATCGCCGTTCAGAACAGCCGCCAGATGCGGGCAGGCCGTCGCTGGGCCGAGACCGAGCGGCGCTTCCGCGTGGCGGTCGAGGCCGCTCGTTGCGGCATATGGGAGTGGGACATCAGTCGCGGCGAAATGGTCCTGTCCGACTATATGGCCGCCCTTCTGGAGGTCGAGGAGGGCACGCGGCTGACGACCCAGGCTCTGATCGAGCGCGTCCACCCCTCCTATCGCGACGTGCTGCATCAGGCCCTGGACGAAGCCGCCGTCAGCGGCGCGTTCGAGGCCGCCTTCCCCATTCCGCTGAAATCGGGCGGCGTCCGCTGGATCGACGCGCGCGGCCAGTCGCGCCAGCCGCGCCGCGACGGCGCCTTCGTCAGCCTGATGGGCGTGGCGCTGGACGTGACCGACGCGCGCCGCACCAAGGCCCAGGCCCAGGCAGCCGAGGGTAGGCTGCGCGACGCGATCGAGAGCGTGTCGGACGCCTTCGTCCTGTTCGACCGACGCGGCCGGCTGATCCTGTGGAATCAGGGCTTCCAGGACGCCTTCGCCTTTCCGCCCGGCGTCGTTCGTCGCGGCGCGCTGAAGGACGAGCTGAACCGCATCGCCGCCGACGCCATCAAGAGCGAGCGTCCCTCCGTCGAAGGCCGCGCCGGGGTGCGCGAGGTCGAGCTGAAGGACGGCCGCTGGCTGCAGATGGCTGAGCGCTTCACCGGCGACGGGGGCACGGTGGTGATCTGCGCCGACATCACCGTCGTCCGCCGCCAGGAGGCCGAGCGCCGCCGCGCCGCCGATGAACTGCGCGCCATGGTCGAAGAGCTGGAGGCCAGCCAGGACAAGCTGTCCCTGCTCGCGCGCAAATATGAGGTCGCCATGACCCGCGCCGAAGACGCAAACCGCGCCAAGTCCGAGTTCCTGGCCAATATGAGCCATGAACTGCGCACGCCGCTGAACGCCATCAACGGCTTCTCGGAGATCATGGCGGGCGAGATGTTCGGGCCGCTGGGCGACCCCCGCTACAAGGGTTACGCCGCCGATATCCACGCCTCGGGCCAGCATCTGCTCAGCCTGATCAACGACATCCTCGACATGGCCAAGATCGAGGCGGGCAAGCTGACCCTGCACTATGAGGCGGTGGCGCTGGACGTGCTGTGCGGCGAGGCGGTGCGGCTGATGCGCGGCAAGGCCCTGGAGTCCCAGTTGCGGCTGGCCCTGTCCTGTCCGGAGGGCCTGCGCGTCGAGGCCGATCAGCGGGGCCTGAAACAGGTCCTGCTGAACCTGATCTCAAACGCCGTGAAGTTCACGCCCGAGGGCGGGGCGGTGCGGGTCAGCGTGGTTCCCAGAGACGATGAGACGGTGCGCATCGCCGTGGCCGACACCGGCATCGGCATCTCGGCGGACGACCTGGCGCGCCTGGCCCAGCCGTTCGAACAGGTCGAAGGCCAGCATTCCAAATCGACGCAGGGCACGGGTCTCGGCCTGGCCCTGACCAAGTCGCTGATCGAGCTGCATCGCGGCCGGATGACGATCGACAGCGAGCCGGGACGCGGCACCACCGTCTGGTTCGACCTGCCCGTCAAAGCCCCGCAAGGCGCCATGAAGCCTGTGGACGGCCCGGTTCAGCGGGTTCAGCGCGCGGCCTGATCACCCGCCGGATCGCCCGCCTTGTGCGCCGGATGCTGCGTGTCGGACGCCGCGCCCTTGTCGCGCGCTTTCGACTTATGACGCGACAGGATCGGCGCCAGGGCCTTTCTGTCGGCCGCCGACAGCCGCCCCAGAGTCTCGACGGCCCCGGCTTCCAGCCGCGCCCGCCCGCGCATCTCCGAGGCGCGCGAGCGTTCCAGCAGGGCGGCGACCGCCACTGCGTCAAAGCCGTCTGACGCCGTCATGGCGATGGCCTCGCGCCGCGCGGCGCGGGCGTCTTCGAAGTCTGGCCGCGCCTCAAGGGCGCTGGCGCGCAGCTCGCCCTTGACCTGATCGCGCACGGCGGGCGGCAAGGCCTCGACCACGGCCCAGACGGGCTCGCTGCGGCCCGGCCGGCGCCCTTCCGCCGCCTGCTCCTGCGCCTTGCGCGACAGCACCCAGGCGGTGCCCCCGCCGACAACGGCGAAGATGTTGAGCGCGACCGAGGCCGCCAGGGCGATCTTCAGACCCTTGTTCATACCTATCCCCCAGGCCAGCGGCCAGGATCTCAGCGTCGTCCGGCGCCGTCAGACTGGCCTGATACAAGACGGTGTCGGCCCGGATTTCCGCAGTCATCTGACTGGTCAGCACCATGCCGAAGGCCACGCCCGCACAGGCGGCGGCGGCCCAGCCTGCGCCCGACATCCACGCGAACGGCCCCAACAGCCCTCGGCGCCGCCCAAGATGGGCGCCCGCCGCATCAGCGATGACCCACTCGCGCAGGGCGTGCGACGGCGCCGGACGCGGCGCGGCATCCAGAAAAGCGTCCAGCAAGTCCGCCTCGCCCAGAACCCGCCCTGCGCGCGGATCGGCGACCAACAACCGGCGCGCGGCCTCGCGCTCCGCTTCGGGCCAGCGGCGCAGGTCCGCGCCATAGGCGTCGGCCAGATGCTCAAAACGTTCCAGGTCCATCGTCGTCATCTTCAGCCCTTATCTCCCCGTCGCCTTCACGACGCCCTGCGGCGCGATGTCCGCCAGCGCCGTCCGCAACGCCCGCCGCCCGCGTGACAACAGGCTTTCCAGCGCCTCCACGCTGATCTCCATCAGGGCGGCGGCCTCGATATTGCCCAGCTCCTGATAGTGGCACAGGACGATGGCCTCGCGCTGGCGCGGGGGCAGGCGCGACAGGGCCGCCTGAACCTGGGCGCCCGTCTCGGCGGCCAGCAGGCCCCGGTCCGGCGCCGGGCCGTCGTCGACATGGTCAGGCATGACGTCCGTCGCGATCTCGCGGCGGCGGCGCAGCCGGTCGTAACAGAGGTTGAGGGCCACGCGATGCAGCCAGGTGTCGAAGCGCGCCTGACCGGGCGTCCAGCGCGGCGCCTGTTTCCAGGCTCTGAGCATCGCCTCCTGAGCCACGTCCTCAGCCTCCGCCGCGTCGCCCAGCATCCGCTGAGCGAGCGACAACATGCGCGGCAGCTTGCGCGCGACCATGGCCTGAACGGCGGCAGGATCGCCCGCGCCCACGCGCTTCACCAGGTCCTCGTCGGGGTCGGCGACCTTCGCCAATCACGCCTCTTTGCTTGGCTGCAACAAGGGCGAGCGGTCCAGCCGCCGTCCCCGACATCACCTTACTCCGAAACGGGCGCCGAAGGCGACGCCGTCCCCTGCGGGCGCTCGGCCGACGGACGCTGCATCCGGCGCATCTCGCGCTTCTGACGCATCTCGGCGCGGCCCGCCTGCATGGCGGCGCGGCGCTCTTCGACGCTCAGCATCCCGTCGCTGTTCGCGTCCATGCGGGCGAAGCTTTCCGTCGCCTTGCGCTCCGCTTCGGCGATGACGATGGGAAAGCGGCGCCGCCGCGCGCGGCGTGCCCGCCTATGCGCCCCTGCTTCATGCCGCCTCGTGCATGGCTCGCCATACGGCCTTCACCGCGCGCCTGCGGACCCGGCGCCACGAACTCGGCGCGGCTGATGGAGCCGTCCTTATCGGCGTCCAGACGGTCGAACTGGGCGGCGCGACGTTCGGCGCGGCGGGCCTGAGCATGGGCGCGCATTTCCTCGGCCGTTACCTGACCGTCTCCGTTGGCGTCGGCGGCCCGCAACCGCTCGACGCGGCGCTGAACAAAGTCAGCCTGACTGATCGGCTGACCCGCAGACTGGGCCATGCGCGCCTGGCGTCCTGTTTCCGGCGTGGTCTGCGCCGCAGCGGCGCCGCCTAGCGTCAGCATGAGGGCGGATACGGCGGCGGCGGCGAATATGGTCTTCATCTCGATGGTCTCCTGGGGCGAAGCCGTCCCGAAAGCATCCCTGTCGAGAGATAGAACGGCGACCGGATCAGTTTCCGTCGCTTATCGGCGGCAGAACCGAATCAAAGGCCCGCCGCGCGCGCAGCCGCAGGTCGATCAGCTGCGCCTTCAGCGTGTCGAAATCCGGCCCCGACCGCTGCGGCCAGACGCTGCTGAAAGCCCGGCGGCTCCTCATCGGGGTCGTTTTTATCTTCAAAGGCGCAGGCGGTCAGTTGCGACAGCTGCTGATGCATGCGCCAGCTGTCGGCCAGCACGGGGTCGTCCTTCAGCGCCTCCAGCGTCGAGACGGTCAGGGGCCGGCCCGCCGCCCCCGCCATCAGCTGGCGGTACTGGCCGACGAACTCGGCGTCCACCTGAGCCCCCGCCGACAGCTTCAGATCCCAGAACCCCTTAGCCGCCCGTTCGCGCTCCATCAGATCGCGCATGGCCCGCACTTCGCCCGCGGTTTGCGCCGCGTCCCTGGGCCGCCGCAAGGCCTCCTCCAGCGCCGCCGTGACCTCGGCGCCGAATGCCTCATCGCTGGCCCAGACCACGCGCGCGCGGGTCAGGGCCATGAACTCCCAGGTGTCGGCCTCTTCGGCGTAATAGGCGCGCAGGGTCTCCAGCCGCACCGACACCGGCCCCTTAGACCCCGTAGGGCGCAGGCGCATGTCGACCTCATACAGGCCGCCCTCGGCGGTATGGGCGGACAGGGCGGCGATAAACCGCTGGGTGAAGCGGCCATAGAAAGTCTCGGCGCTCCAGCCGCGCCCGGCGGATGCGGCCTCGGGCGGCGCCGCATAGACGGTCATCAGGTCCAGATCCGAGCCCGCCGACATCTCGCGCGAGCCCGCCTTGCCCAGGGCGACGACGGCGGCCGCACCGTCCAGCGCCCCGCCGAGGCGCTCGGCCTCCTTCAAGGCCGCCGGGGCCAGCGCCCGCATACAGGCGTCGGCCAGATCGGTGTTGGCGCGGCCGGCCTCCTCGGGCCCCGCGCGGCCGGTGATGGTGTGCATGCCGATGCGGAAGACCTGCTCGCGATGCTGGCGACGCACGACGTTCATCGCCTCCTCGAAATCGCTTGCGGCGGCGGCCTCGGCCAGAAGCTGGGCGACGACGCCCGAGTCGGTGTCCAGATCCGTCAGGAAGCGCGCGTCCAGCACGCCGTCCAGCGCCTGCGGACGCCGCCCCAGCATCCGGGCCAGCCGCGGCGCAAAGGCCATCACCTCGACCACCAGTTCGAACAGCTTGGGCTGGTTCAGGAACAGGGCCTGCACCTGCACACCCGCACTCAGCCCTGCGAAGAAGACGGCGAACCGGCGGAAGGCCGCATCCGGCCCCCGTCTTGGCCACCGCCGTCAGCAGTTGCGGCGCCAGCCGGGTGAACAGTTCGCGTCCCCGCGCCGTGCGCGTCGCCTGAATGCGGCCGTGGTGCCAGCTGCGGATCGTATCGGACACGCTGGCGGGCTCGGAGAAGCCCATGCGGGCCAGCGTCTCCAGCGTGCCGGGGTCGTTCTCCACCCCCGTGAAGACGAGGCTGCCATAGGGAGAGGACAGGTCTTCGCCGCCCTCGAACAGTTCGCCATAGCGGGCGTTGACGCGCATCAGCAGGCGCTCGATCCCGGCGTCGAAGGCCGCCAGATCACCCTGCCCGGCCAGAGCCGCCACATCGGCGCGGCGTTCGGGATCGACCGGCAGTATATGCGTCTGTTCGTCCGCCAGCATCTGGGCCCGATGCTCCAGCGCGCGCAGTTCGACATAGGCGGCGCGCAGTTCATCGCGCGCCTCGGGGCTGACGTGGCCCGCCCTGGTCAGGGCGTCCAGCGCCTCCAGCGTGCGCGGCGAGCGCAAGGCCCGGTTGCGGCCTCCCAGGATCAGCTGCTGAGTCTGGACGTAGAACTCGATCTCTCGGATGCCGCCGCGACCCAGCTTCAGGTTGGCGCCCGCCGCCTCCAGCCCCTCGCCGGTCTTGTGGACGTGGATCTGCTTCTTGATCGACTGGATGTCGAGCACCGCCTGATAGTCCAGACTGCGGCGCCAGATGTAGGGGACCAGCGCCTTCAGGAAACCGGCGCCCTCGGCCGCGTCGCCGGCGCAGACGCGGGCCTTGATGAAGGCCGCACGCTCCCAGTTCTGGCCGACGGATTCATAGTAGGCCAGGGCCATCGGCGCCGCGACCGCCGGCGGGGTCGACGACGGGTCGGGCCGCAGCCGCAGATCGACCCTGAAGACGTAACCGTCCGCCGTCCGCTCGCTCAGAAGGGCGGTCAGCCCCTGCGCCAGACGGTTGACGAAGCCCTGCATTTCGACGCCCTCGGACAGGGCGGCATCCAATACCTCCGGCTCGTAGAAGAGCGACAGGTCGATGTCCGAGGAATAGTTCAGCTCGAACGCCCCGCCCTTGCCCATCGCCAGGACGAACAGGCCGGGAACCGGCCCGCGCGGGTCGTGAGGCGCCGAGATCAGCCGCCCGCGCCTGCGCCAGTCGTCGGCCAGTATTCTTAGCGCCGCGCGCGCCGCCGCATCGGCGAACCGCGACAGGGCGCCCGTCACCTGATCCAGATCCCAGACTCCGCCCAGATCGCACAGGGCCGTCAGCAGATGCAGTTCCGCCTTCAGATGACGCAGCGGCGCCTTGGCCTCGTCCGGCGCGCCTGCCACGGCTTCAGTCGCCGCCAGAATCTCCGCCAGCCGCGCCTCAGGATCGCTGTCCAGCGTCCGCCGCAACCGATCCGGCCAGCGCCGCGCCAGTCCGGCCAGATAGGGCGAGGCGGCGAACACCGGCAGCAAGGCCGCCCACGCCGCATCCAGCGTCGCGCGCCAGCCATCGGCGCCCGCCGCCTCGGTCAGTCGTTCATGCAGGCGCGCCGCCGCCTGTGCGTCGCGCACAGGGCCGCAGGGCTGCAACCGCGCCGCCAGACCTTGGCTCACGCCTCGGCCTCGGGCGGGCGCGTCGCGGGGGCAGGATCAGGGCCACGCGCAGGCCTGGCCCGCGCCCGTCATAGACGCCCGGGCCTTCGTCCAGCTGGATGCGGCCGCCGTGCGCCTCGGCCACCGCCGTGACCAGCGACAGACCCAGGCCCGAGCCCGGCTCGGTGCGGCTGTTGTCCAGCCGCACGAAGCGTTGCAGCACCCGTTCGCGATCCTCGTCCGGCACGCCCGGTCCGTTGTCGGTGACGGAAAACTCCACATCGCCGGACGAGCGCCGCCGCGCGCGGAACATCACAGCCCCGCCCTCGGGCGTATATTTGATGGCGTTGTCGATCAGATTGGCCAGGGCCTGGGCCAGGAAGGGCTGGTTGCCCTCGATCAACAGCCCCTTCTCGATCTCGGCGGCGAACTCCAGCCCCTTGTCCTCGCCCGCCGGTTCGTAAAGCTCGGCCATGTCGGCGGCCAGATCGGCGGCGTCGAACACCCTCGGCTCGGGCGAACCGCCCGACTGAAGGCGGGCGATGGCCAGGACGGTGTTGAAGGTCTTGAGCAGGGCGTCAGCCTCGTCCAGCGCCACGCTGAGGGCGTCGACGCCCGAGGTCCGCCCCGCCTCGGCGTCGATCAGGGCCACCTCCATCTTGGCCTTCATCCGGTTCAGCGGCGTGCGCAGGTCGTGGGCGATGGCGTCGCCGGCATGGCGGATCGAGGCCATCGAGCCTTCCAGCCGGTCCAGCATCCCGTTCAGCCCCTCGGCCAGTTCGTCCAATTCGTCGCCGGAATGGCGGATCGGCACGCGCGCCTTCAGGTCGCCCTCCTGCACCGCCGTGACCACGCGGTTCAGCCCGGCCATGACCCGCTCGACCCTGCGGCTGATCCACAATCCGCCGCCGACGCCCAGCACCAGCACCATGACCATCGCCCCCCACAGGGCTTGGGTCAGCCGCGCCAGATAGGCCTCGATGTCGCCGATGTCCTCGCCCACGAACAGGTGTTCGCCGCCCGACAGCGGGGTGTCGATGCCGATCGATTGGCGGCGCCGGACGCGACCGTCTTCATCCGTGTCGGTCAGGCGGAAACTGTCCCACTGCCCCGGCTTCACCCCGTCGGGCACGTCGGTGATGTTGGCGGTGATGATGCGGCCCTCGGCGTCCTTGAAGACGTAGAGATACGGCCCGTTGCGGATCGCCCGTTCGACCAGCGCCTGATTGAGGGCGTCTCGGCCGCGCGTGCGATAGATGGCGGTCAGACTGTCGATCTCGCCCTGAACGCTGGCCTCCGCCCGCATCCGCGCCTCTGACGCCGAGGCGAAATAGACATAGGCCAGCACCGCGCTGGCCGTCGCCACGAACAGCGCCAGAAACAGCAGCGTCAGCCGAAAGGGCGTGCGGCGGAAAAGGGAGGGCAGTTTCACTTTGGTTTATCTCCCTCCCCTTCATGGGGAGGGTGGTCGCGCAGCGACCGGGTGGGGAGGGCTTCAAGCGCGCCCATTATGCCCCCCATCACGCCGTCCAGATCATCGCGAACGGCGGCGTTGTCGAACCTCAGCGTCGTGAACCCTTCGCCTGCCAGCACGGCGTCCCTCATCTTGTCCCTGTTCGCCCGCGCCTCGACCGTATGGGTGACGCCGTCGACCTCTATGACCAAGCGCCGGTCGAAACAGACGAAGTCGAGATAATAGCCGCGAAACGGCGCCTGCCGCCGAAAATGAAACCCTTGAGCGCGCAACAACTTCAACTGCACCCTCAAGCGCGCCTCGGGCGGCGTCAGCGCCTTTCGCATGGCGCGGGCTCGAGCGATGATCGCCATGATCTGCAAGCCCTCCCCACCCGACCGGCTGCGCCGGCCACCCTCCCCATCAAGGGGAGGGAGAAAGATTGCGCGCCTTACGCCTCCAGCCGGTACCCCGCGCCGCGCACGGTCTGCAGCATGGCCCTGTCGAAACCCTTATCGATCTTGGAGCGCAGGCGGCTGATGTGCACGTCGATGACGTTGGTCTGAGGGTCGAAGTGGTATTCCCAGACTTTCTCCAGCAGCATGGTGCGCGTCACCGACTGGCCCGCGTGGCGCATCAGGAACTCCAGCAGCTGGAACTCGCGCGGCTGCAGGTCGATCTCCTGGCCGTCGCGGTGGACGGTGCGGGCGATCAGGTTCATCTCCAGGTCGCCGACCTTGAGCACGGTCTGGACCCCGCCGGTCTCGCGTCGGCGCGACAGGGCCTCGACCCGGGCGACCAGTTCGGCCAGGGCGTAGGGTTTGACCAGATAGTCGTCGCCGCCCGCCTTCAGGCCCGTCACGCGGTCCTCGACCTCGCCCAGGGCGGACAGGAACAGCACGGGCGTCTGGTCGCCGCCCTTGCGGATGGTTTCGACCATGCCGACGCCGTCCAGGCGCGGCATCATGCGGTCCACGACGTAGACGTCGTAGCCGCCCTTCTGCGATTCCAGCAGGCCGAAGGCGCCGTCCACAGCGTGGGTGACCTCGTGCCCGGCCTCGCTCAGGCCGCGCACCATGGCGGTCGCGGCTTCAGCATCGTCCTCAACCACCAGAATACGCATGCAGCCTCCCAAAAGATTCGGCGGCGATGTTAGCGCATCGCCGCCGATCCCGTGAGTTACGCCTTATTCAGACTTGGCGAAGGGCAGTACCACCGAGGAGTTGGTTCCCTGCACCCGGATGAGCAGGAAGACTCCCGGCCGTCCCGCCGAGCGCGCCTCGTCCACAGCCGCCTTGAAGTCCGCCTCGGAACGGACCACGCGGTTGTTGGCGCGCTGGATGACCGTGCCGACCGGCATCCGCATCTTGCCCGCTTCCGAACGCGGAGCGACGGCGGTGACCACCACGCCCTGCATGTCGTCGGGGATGGAGTAGCGCTGACGCAGCGCCGAGGTGATCGGCGCTACGGTCATGCCTTCGATCGACTGGCCGACAGCCGCGCCGTCTTCGCCGGGTTGCTGGGCGCTTGAACCCTGATCGCCGTTCAGCTCGGCTTCCGAGGGACGGGTGCCTGCGCGGATGTTGAGAGTCTGGCGTTTGCCGTCCCGCAGGACTTCAAGCCGCAGCGTATCGCCAGGCTTGGCGCGGGCGACGCGACGGGTCAGCTCGGTCGAGCTGTCGACCGCCTCGCCGTTGACGCTGACGACCACGTCGCCGATCTGCATCCCGCCGCGCTCGCCCGGCGCGCCGGCCGTGACCTCGGCGACATAGGCGCCCTTGACGTCTTCGGCCAGGCCCAGGGCGGCGGCCGCCTCCTTGGACAGGGTCTGGATCTGCACGCCCAGATAGCCGCGCTGGACCGTCTCGCCGCGCATCAGCTTGTCGGTGACGGCCTTGGCCGTGGTCGCGGGAATGGCGAAGCCGATGCCGACCGAGCCGCCCGACGGCGAAAAGATCGCCGTGTTCACGCCGATCACCCGACCGTAGATGTCGAAGGTCGGACCGCCGGAGTTGCCGCGGTTGATGGCCGCGTCGATCTGCAGATATTCGTTGTAGCCGATTGGATCGATGTCGCGCGACTTGGCTGAGACGATGCCCGCCGTCGCCGTGCCGCCCAGGCCGAAGGGGTTGCCCACGGCGATGACCCAGTCGCCGACGCGCGGCTCGGCGGCTTCTTCAAAGCTGACGAAGGGGAAGGCCGAACCTTCGACCTTGATGACGGCCAGATCGGTGCCTTCGTCGCGGCCGATCAGCTTGGCCTTGAGTTCGCGGCCGTCGCTGAGCTTGACCGAGATCTCCTCGGCGTTCTCGACGACGTGGTTGTTGGTGACGATGAAGCCGTCGGCCGAGATGAAAAAGCCCGAACCGGCGCCGGCGGCTGGTTGGGTGTTGTCTTCCTCGCCTTCCGCCGAGCCGCCTGGCGCGCCGGGGATGGGAATGGAGCCAAAGCCCGGAATCTGGAACACGCCGCCGCGTGGGCGCTGGACGCGGGTCTTCACATCGATCTGCACCACGGCGGGGGCGACCTGCTGGAAGATGTCGGCGAAGCTGAGCGGCGCGCCCTGCGGGGGCGAACGCCAAGGCTCCGGCCCCCGCGGAGGGAACCAGCTGCCCGACCTTGGCGGCAGGCGCGGCTTCGGCGCCCGGCCAGGTGATGACCCCGCCCGCCGTCGCAGCGGCGGCGAAGGTCAGGCCGACAGCGGCCCCCAGAATGAACTCCTTGCGTTTCAGCATCGTCGTCCTTGCAGTCTTTACTGGCGGATACGGAAAGCTCCGTTCGCACATGGATATAGGGCGTTACGGCTCAAGCCAATGCACGCCGTCGCGATGATTGTTCCCGATCATCGTTCGGCGTATGGCGCGTCTGCGTCAGGAAGGCGGCGAAAGGCTTGCCGAATGGAAAGCTTCAGGCGTTTTCGTCGTCAGCCGTAAACTCGGCCAGGGCGCGTTCTTCTTCCGCCGTGAGAGGGGCGGCGTCGCCCGGCCCGCGACGGCGTGCGCGCAGGACCAGCACAATCCCCGCCCCCGCCGCCAGGGCGAACGGGCCGAACCACAACAACCAGGTGCCGATCCGCACCGGCGGCTGGAACAGCACATAGTCGCCATAGCGACGGATCAGGTCGTCCTTGATCTGGGCGTCGGTCTTTCCCGCCGCGATCTGTTCGCGCACCAATCCGCGCAGGTCGGCGGCGATGCCTGCCGGGCTGTCGGCGATCGATTCATGCTGACAGACGACGCAGCGGATGTCGCCGAACAGGACCCGGGCGCGGGCCTCCTGCGCCGGGTCCGTCAGCGGGGGTCGGGCGCGGGCGGCGGCTCGGCCAGAGCGGGCGCGGCGCTCGCCAGCAGGGCGGCGGCGAACAGGGCGACGGCGCGCCTCATGCCTGAGCCTCGACGGGCTCGACCGGCTTGGCGGCCTTCTTCGCGCGCGAACCCGCCCCGACGCGCAGGCGACGGTCCAGCAGCGAGATCAGACCGCCCAGCGCCATCAGCGCCGGCCCCAGGAAGATCAACCGCGCCCACGGGTTGTAATAGATGCGCACGATCCAGGCGCGCTCGCCGTCGTCGGTCGCCGCCCGGTCGCCCATGACCGCGTAGACGTCGTCCAGACCGCGGAAGTCGAGGCCGACCTCGGTCGTCGTCTGGCCGCCCGCCGGGAAGAAGCGACGCTCGGCGGTGATGACGCGCTCAGGCGCGCGGCCGTCGACGGACATGATGGTCAGGCGGCCTTGCTCAGCCAGATAGTTCGGCCCCTCTATGACCTGCACCGCGTCCAGCCGCGCCTTCCACGGCCCGGCGGCGACTTCCCCGCCCAGCGGCAGGGCGGCGGCGGCCTCGGCCTTGAAGCTGGTCTCGACGACGGCGCCCAGGATGAAAACGCCCAGACCCGCGTGGGCCAACGCCATGCCCCAGGCGCCCAGCGGCAGGCCCTTGGCGCGGCGCAGAGTCTCGCTCAAGGGCGCGCCCAGGGCCTTGGTCCGCACGCCCAGTTCGGCCAGCGCGCCGAGGATCAGCCACGCCCCGACGCCCAGCCCTGCGGCGGCCAGCGCCTTCTTGGGCTCGAACAGGAAGAAGGCGGCGACGGCGGCGGCCAAGGCCAAGCCAGCGGCCAGCCAAAGGCGCTGCAGGGCGCCCTTCAGATCGCCTCGCTTCCACGCCAGCAGCGGCCCGGCAGGCAGGATCAGACAGGCGACGATCATCAGCGGGTTGAAGACGGCGTTGAAATAGGGCGGGCCGACCGAAATGGTCGCGCCGGTCGCAGCCTCTAGGATCAGGGGATAAAGGGTGCCCAAGAGCACCGTCGCCGCCGCCGCCGTCAGGAACAGGTTGTTCAGCACCAGCGCGCCTTCGCGGCTGATCGGCGCAAAGGCCGCGCCCGAGCGGATGGCCGGGGCGCGAAGGGCGAACAGGATGAAGGCCGCGCCCGCCGCCACGCCCAGAATGGCCAGCAGCACCATCCCCCGCTGGGGATCGACGGCGAAGGCGTGGACGGAGGTCAGCACGCCCGAGCGCACCAGAAACGCGCCCAGCATGGAGAAGGTGAAGGCCAGGATCGCCAGGAACACCGTCCAACCCGCCAGCGCGCCTCGCCGCTCGGTCACGATGGCCGAGTGCAACAGGGCCGCGCCCGCCAGCCACGGCATGAAGCTGGCGTTCTCGACCGGATCCCAGAACCACCAGCCGCCCCAGCCCAGCTCGTAATAGGCCCAGAAGGAGCCGAGCGCGATGCCGACCGTCAGCAGCGCCCACGACGCCAGCGCCCACGGCCGCACCCAGCGCCCCCAGGCCGGATCGACCCGCTTCTCGATCAGGGCGGCGACCGCCAGCGAGAAGCAGACGGAAAAGCCGACATAGCCGCCGTACAGCAGCGGCGGATGCACGGCCAAGGCTGGGTCCTGCAGCAGGGGGTTCAGCGACGCGCCCTGCACCGGGGCCGGGTCCAGCCGGAAGAAGGGGTTGGAGGTGAAGGCGGCGAAGGCCAGGAACAGGCTCGACAGGGCCGCCTGCACGGCCACGGCCGAGGTCTTCAGCCCGAACGGCAGGCCGCGCGCCAGGGCCAGCGCCCCGCCGAAGACCGTCATCACCAGACACCACAGCAGCAGGGAGCCCTCATGGCTGCCCCAGGCGGCGGCGACCTTATAGAAGACCGGCTTGTCGGTATGGCTGTTCATGGCCACGTTCGACACCGAGAAGTCCGAAACGACGAAGGCGTAGATCAGCGCGCCGAAGGCCAGAAGGATCGCCCCGGCCGAGGCCAGCATGGCGCCGCCCCCGCCCCGGCCAGCACCGGGCTGAGCCGCAGCCGTCCCGCCGTGGTCAGCGCCAGACTGAGCACCGACAGCGCCAGCGCCAGGATCAGGGCGAAGGCGCCCAGTTCGACGATCAAGGCTTAAGTCCCCTGCTGCGCGGCGACGGCGGGCGCCCCGCCTCGTCAGGCCGCCACTCGCCCTTTTCCTTCAGCCGGTCGGCGACTTCGCGCGGCATGTAGGTCTCGTCGTGCTTGGCCAGCACCTGGCTGGCCTCGAACACGCGGTCGGGGCGGAACGACCCTTGCGCCACGATGCCCTGCCCCTCGCGGAACAGGTCGGGCAGGTCGCCCTGATAGATCACCTGCGCCGTCGCCCCGTTGTCGGTGACGACGAAGACGACCGAGCCGTCGGCGGCCTTTTGCACGCTGCCCGCTTCGACCAGACCGCCCAGACGGATCATCTGACCGGCCGGGACCTTCTGCGGCGTCACTTCCGAGGGGAGTAGAAGAAGGTCACATTGTCCTTCATCGCCCACAGCGACAGGCCGACGGCCAGGGCCAGCACGGGCGCCGCGGCGATGACGACCCACAGGCGACGGCGCGCCTTGGGCGATTTGGGCAACCAGCTCATGTCAACGATCCGAGTGCGGCGAAAACGCCGTCGCATATAGGGCGAGGTTCAGGGCGGGCCAAAGCGTCATCGCGCGGCCTCGGTCAGGCGTTTCTGCAGATCTGCCCGGCGCGGGTCGGACGGCGCCAGCGCGGCGATCAGCGGCGACCACATGGCCTCGGCCTCAGCCACGTCGCCGCGCGCCAGGGCGGCGTCGCCCAGATAGAAGCGCGCGCCCAACTGATCCGGGTCCAGCTTGACCGCCTGACGGAAGGCCGCCTCGGCGTCGCCGTCGGCCGCGCCGCCGTTGGCGCGCACCAAGCTCTCGCCCAGCCGCGCCCAGCTCTGGGCGTCCTCCGGTTGGATGGCGAGGGCGCGGCGGAAGGCGGAGGCCGCGCCGATGGGGTCGCCGGCCTCGAAACGGGCGGCGCCCAGCATGGTCAGGGCCAGACGGTCGTCGGGCCGGTCCTTGACCACCTGCCCCAGCACCGCCGCGACCTGAGCGGGCTCCAGCGCCTCAGGCGCCGAGGCCCACGCGCGCACCCGCGTTTCGTAGGCCTGATCCTTCATGCCCGGCGCGCCGAAGACGGCGTAGAGGCCCAGCGTCGCCGCGGCCGTCGCCGCGATGCCGCCCAGCACCCAATAACGGTCGCGCGGCCCGGCGACCGGGCGGCGATCCGCGCGACGGGCGGCCAGCAGGCGGCGCCCCGCCTCGGCCCGCGCAGCGGTCCAGCCCGCCTCGTCCAGCAGGCCGCGCGCCTTCAGCCGGTCCAGCTCGGCCAGCTCCAGCGCGCCCGCATCGCGGTCGGCCACGCTCTCAGCCTGCGCCCCGCGCCGGGCGGCGGACAGCACGGCCAGCCCCGCCAGGGCGGTCACAAGCGCCGTCATGATCCAGAAGATCGTCATGGCCGCCGCTGTAGCGGATCAGGCGGCCGGAGGCGAGGCGCGCGACGACGCACCCGTGTTTGATCTGGCGATAGCCAGCCGCCTCCGCACGGTGCGCGACGCGTCTTTAGCGCCCAGCAGGCCCAGCATTTCGGCGGTCAGGCCGATCCGTTTGCGGGCCACGCCTTCATCCGGCGCTTGACCGTCGTTCAACTGCTCGATCGCCTCATCAGCCCAGGTCGCCAGCCGTCCCGTCAGGGCCTCGGCGGTCTGACGGCGCTCGGCCTCGCAGCCGAAGACGGCCGCCATGGGCCGCACCTGACCCGTCAGCGTCAGAAGAACCCGCGCGCGCGCCGCCGCTTGAGGATCGGGCGCCTCGGCCAACAAAGGCGTCGGCCGCGTCATCCGTCCAACCAGAGGCGTGCGCTGGACCGGCAGGACCGCATCCAGCGCCTTCTCGGCCGCATCGAAATGCTCAGATAGACGAAGCGCAATCCTCAGGCGCGCCTGACGCACGGCCTTGGCCCAAGCGCTGTCGGGCCGCAGCGGCAGGACGGCGTCGATTTCCGTCAGGATTTCGGCGCACCAGGTCAGGGCCGCCGTCAGCCGCCTGCCCTGTACGTCGTCCTCAAGGCTCTGGGCGGCGATGTCGGCCGCGCGATGGGCCAGCGCCGATATGATGCGGTCGATCAGCAGATCAGCCTCGTCGCGGCCCGGCGTCGCCTCGCGCCCCGACGCTCCGATCAGGGCCAGCACCCGCAGCATCATCCGCGCTTCGGCCATATGGGCGAAAAGGATCTCCAGCAGCCGCTCGACCCCGCCCGGCCCGGCCGAGGAGGCCTGCCGCAGGGCCAGCTTCAGCTCCGCCAGTTCGGCGCCGCTGGGCCGCCCGTTCCAGGCCGACAGATGCGGCAACGCCCGCCGCGCCACCGGCGCCAGGTCCAGACACGCCGCCAACGCCTCGATGCGGTCGGGCGCGGCGCCGGGCCACACGGCCTCGGGCGCATCGCGCAGCACCACGGCGGCGCTGTGGCACAGGCGGTCGGCGACCATGCGCGACAGGTCGTCGTCACGGTCCAGTTGCGGCAACAGCTCGGGCTCGCCTCGCGTCGCCACGCGCCACAGCCGTGCGGGCAGGCCGGCAGGAAAGCTCAGCCCCTCCAGCGCATCGGCGCGCGCCCGGAACAGCGGCGCCAGCGGACCGAAGGCGACCTCGCGGCGGCGGCGATCCAGCTGCTCGACCTCGACCAGTTCGCGCAGGGCGGCCGCCCGATCCCCCGCCATCGTGCCCGCCAGCCCCAGCAACTGAGGCAGGGCCCGGTCCGGACACCGTTCGATCAAATGAGCCAGAGCGGCCCGCTGGGCGACCGACAGGTCCGCCATCCACGCATCCTCCGGCCCCACTCAAATACCGGCCAAGACCCCAAGGGTGGCCCGACGCGGGTTAACAAGGGCTTTTGAGGATGAATGGCGAACGCGTCCGATCTGCGAGCCGAAATCGGCCCTCGGCGCCTAAGTCGGGGACTGTAATCGACCCATTGCGGCCATTGACCAAGTGCGCGCAGCAACCTTAGAACCCAACAGATATCAGAAGGAGACTTATGCGCAGGGGCTTACAATCCTGACCGCAAATAGCGGTCTCGCGTCGGCGCCATAGGACGGTCGCCGTGCCTCTTTGCATATCTATCCTTCGGAGTTCTCATGAAGAACGATGACGTCGTGATCCGGCCATATGTGCCAGAAGACGATCTTAAAAAGCTGTCGCGCATTTGGCTTGATGCTTCCCTATTGGCTCATCCTTTTATCGGCGAACAGCGCTTGCGTGATCAACAAACTCTGATCGAAAACGAGTATCTGCCTAATGCCGAGACTTGGGTAGCGTGCGTTGATGATGAGCCTAGCGGCTTTATAAGCCTGATGGATACTTTTATCGGGGGAATATTCGTTTCTCCCGCCCAGCAAGGGCGCGGTATAGGCCGTCAGCTCATAACCCACGCTCTGAACCTTGCTGGTGAGCTCGAGCTTGAGGTTTACACCGACAATCAGCAGGCCATGAATTTCTACGCCAGCATCGGCTTTCAGGAGTTGTCACGCCGTGCTTGTGATGATGATGGCCATGCTTTTGAAAATGCTCGTCTTCGCCTAATCGGATAAGAGTGAGTCGGGCGGCAAGCACGGCCGCCCGACGATCATTCTGGACTTTAGAATACCCAAGCGGCCTGTCTGGAAACCCCCGACGCAGACCTGCGCAACAGCCGCTTGTCCCTCACCCCTCGGCGGCCGGCAGCTCCAGCACCACCTTCAGCCCGCCCAGGCTGCTGTCGCCCAAGGTGACGCGGCCGCCGTAGGCGCGGGTCAGTTCGTCGACGATCGACAGGCCCAGCCCCGTGCCGGGGGTGTCCTCGTCCATGCGGGTGCCGCGTTTCAGGGCGGTGTCGCGCTGGTCGGCGGGCAGGCCGGGGCCGTCGTCCTCGACCACGGCGATCAGCTGGCCTGGCATGGAGGGACCGGCCGAGACCCGCACCCGGCGGCGGCACCATTTGGCGGCGTTCTCCAGCAGGTTGCCGAAGATTTCCTGCAGGTCCTGGCGCTCGCCCAGGAAGGCCAGATCGTCAGGAGCGCGCCAGTCGATCTCGACGCCTTTCTGTTCGAACACCCGCTCCAGCATGACCGCCATCTCGTCCAGCACCTCGCTGACGTCGGTGCGTTCGCCCAGGCCGTGGGCGGCGCGGGCGGCGGCGCGAGCGCGGCGCAGGTGGTGATCGACCTGATCCTGCATCACCTTGGTCTGCTTGCGCACCATGTCGGGCAGCACGCCCTCCTGGGTCCCGGCCTCGGCCAACATGACGGCCAGCGGCGTCTTCAGCGCATGGGCCAGGTTGCCGACGTGGGTGCGCTGGCGTTCAACCGTCTCCTGATTGTGCGCCAGCAGGCGGTTGACCTGTTCGGCGAGGGGCTGGATTTCTAGCGGATAACCGCCCTCGACCCGGTGCGAGCGGCCTTGTCGCACATTGGAAATCTCGTCGCCCAGATCGAACAGCGGGCGCAGGCCCACCCGCACCTGAATGAACACCGCCGCGACCAGCCCGGCGCCCAAGAGCAGCATGGCGATCCAGGTCACAGTGGCGAACTGGCGCGTGTCGGCGTCGACGTCGGACCGGTCGATCCCGGCGAAGAAGACGACCGGCTGCTGGCGGCCGGGCAGTTGTTTCATGCTGGCGGCGATGCGCAGCGGCTCGCCCTTGGGGCCGTCCTCGGCGTTGTAGCTGATAGTCTGACCGAAAGCGCTGCGCAGGCGGCCAGACAGGTCGGGGGCGTACTCCAGGTCGGCATTGGCCAAGGACGCCGAGCGCGCCAGCACATGCAGCGCGCCTTGAGGCCCAGGCTCGGCGACCATCCAGTATTTTCCCGACAGCAGGCGCTGGGTGCGGGCGTCCCGTATTTCGCCCACGAACACCTCGCGCTCGGGCGTGATGACGGAGGCGACGACGGTCTCGTCGATGGTGTCGCTCAGGGTGTTGCCGAGGCGGCGCAGGGCCGATTCCTGGAACACGGCCGTCAGCACCACCGCCGCCGCCGCCAAGCCGACCAGGATCCATGCGGCGGCCAGCCAGATCAGACGCCGCGTCAGCGAACGGCCGGGCCGCCCGAACCACCGACCCCATTCGCGCCGGGCCGACGAACGCTCGGCGCCATCGGCCCCAGACTTGATCTCGGCCTCGGTGATCGCCTCGGTCATCGGCGAGCGATCAAGCCGCGTCGCTCTCGCCCGCCAGCGGCGACAGGCGATAGCCCAGCCCGCGCACGGTCTCGATACGGTCCGCGCCGATCTTCTTTCTCAGGCGGCCGACGAAGACCTCAATGGTGTTGGAGTCGCGGTCGAAGTCCTGATCGTACAGGTGTTCGACCAGTTCGGTGCGGCTGATGACCCGGCCCTGATGCATCATCAGATAGTGCAGCAGCCGGTATTCCAGCGAGGTCAACCGCAGCGGTTCCCCGTTGACCGTAGCGCGCGCTGCGCGCGGGTCCAGCCTCAGCCCCCGCAGGTCAGGGTCGCCGCCGCATGGCCGGCCGAGCGGCGCAGCAGGGCGCGCAGGCGGGCCAGAAGCTCCTCGGTGTGGAAGGGCTTGGTCAGATAGTCGTCAGCCCCGGCGTCGAAGCCCGCCACCTTGTCCGACCAGGCGCCGCGCGCGGTCAGGATCAGCACCGGCGTCGCCTTGCCTTCGCGGCGCCAGCGCTCCAGCACGGACACGCCGTCGATCTTGGGGAGGCCTAGGTCCAGCACCACCACGTCATAGGGTTCGGTGTCGCCCAGGAACCAGGCTTCCTCGCCGTCCGGCGCGTGGTCGACGGCGTAGCCGGCGTCGGTCAGGGCGGTCTTCAACTGGCGCGACAGATCGACGTCGTCCTCGACAAGCAGCACCCGCATTCAGTCGTCTCCGCGAACCCGGCCGGATCGGCCGTCAACCTGTATGTCCGACACGCGGCCGCCGGGATACTCCCAGCGCACCACATAGTCGCCGCCGCGCTCCTGCACGCCCAGCATACGGCCGGGGCGGCCCGACTGGACGCGACGGGCGACGTCGCCCGGGTTGGCGCGCGGGCTCGACCTGGGCTCATCACGCAGCCCCTGACCCGGATAGTTGCGGGCGCCTCGCGACGATCCTGAGAACGGCTTTCGTCGCGGTCCCGATCACGGCCGCGCGACTGGGCCGCCGCGTCCGTCAGGGGGACGATGGCGATCAGACCGGCCAGAAGGAGGGCTCGAATACGCATCATGCTCGTCTTCTAGACAGGGGCCTCTGAACGGCGGCTGAACGTGCAGTCTATCGCTGTTCCTCTGAACAAGGAACGCGCGCCCGAGGAATCTCCGTCGCGGTCGCCCTCGCGCCTGATCGGAACCGCCTCCCGCCCGAGGAGATGACAAAGTTCTCATGCTGATGAACGCCGACTGAAACGCGCCGTTCAGGCGAGGATCAGGCTCAGGGTGGTCTTGTGAGGTCAACGCAGCCCGATCGGTTGCGAAGACCCGAAGGAGTTCGATCATGAAGACCCTGCTGATCCCCGTCCTGGCCGCCACGGTCGCCGCGACCGCCCTGCCCGCCGCGGCGCAATCCTATGATCGGCACGGCCCCTCGCGCGGTCCCGCCTATGAGCAGAACTATGGCGGCTGGCAATCGGTCAGCCAGCGCAAATACAACCTGGACCGCCGCATCGACCAGGGCGTCCGCACCCGCCAGCTGAGGCTCACGCGAAGCCTCGCGCCTCAAGGATGAGTTGGACGGCCTGGTCCGTCTTGAGCGCAACTATACCCGTGGCGGCCTGACCCGCTGGGAGCGCCAGGACCTGGATCGTCGCTACGACCGCCTGTCGGCCAAGATCCGGCTGGAGCGCCGCGACCACAACAACCGTCGCTACTGAGACGGTTCAGCATCAGGGCCTCATCCCTCCCTGTCAGGGGCTCTGCCGAGGGCGCGATCCGAAAGGGTCGCGCCCTTATTCTATGCCGGTTCGATCACCGTGATTTCGGGCCAGCGCCCGCGCGCATTGGCGATCACCCGGTCCCAGCCCCTGGCCAGGCCTCGCGTGGGATTGGGCCGGATCGCCATGTCGAACACGTCCTGCAGGCCGAAGGGGGCGACGACGCTGATCGCATCGTCCTTCTCCAGCCGCACCCCCAGGGCGAAGGCCGGAGCCACGAAGCGAGCCGGGGCGTCGTCGGTGCAGGTCAGCGGCTCATAGGTTTCGCCGAACTTGCCCTCGAACCACAGATGCACTCGCGCCTGGTTGCGGACCTCGACGATATCGCGAAACTCCGGCGCGAACGCCGCTGCGACCCGCTTGATGATCACGTCCTCGGCGTCCCAGGAGGTGTCGCGGTCGAAATAGCCGATGTCGTAATCCTTGACGCCATAGCCCGGCGCCCGGCCGGTCCGCTCGTTCCACACCGACTGGTAGACCGCCCCCGAAAACAGCCGCCAGTCCGGCAGGTCCAGGTCGCGCATCACGCCCAGCACATGCATCAGTCCGGCATTGGCGCGGACGATCTCGGTCAGGCGGGTCTCTAGCTCCGCAGCCGCCGCCAACCCCTCTACGCTCATCGCAGGGGCCATCCGTGATCCAGCGGGCCGTGACCCTGACCCAGCCCTGGCGCGCGGCGGATGGCTTCGGCGACGTAGGCCCAGGCTTCAGCCACCGCCGTCGTCAGGGGCAGGCCCTTGGCGATGCCCGCCGCGCAGGCGCTGGCCAGGGTGCAGCCGGTGCCGTGGGTATGGCGGGTCTGCACCCGCTCGCTTTCCAACACCGTCTCGCCGTCGGCGGTCAGCAGCAGGTCGGTCACCGTCTCGCCGGGCACATGGCCGCCCTTCATCAACACCGCGCGAGCGCCCATCGCCAGCAAGGCTTCGCCCGCGCGGCGCTGACCATCCAGATCGAGGACCGCGATCCCGGTCAGAGCCTCGGCCTCGGGCGCATTGGGGGTCAGCAGGGCCGCGCGCGGCACCATCAGGCGCCGGACCGCCTCGACCGCCGCCTCGGCCAGCAGAGGCGAGCCGCCCTTGGCGATCATCACCGGATCGACCACAGCTGGCACGCCGCCCGCATAGTCGATCAGACCGGCGACCGTTTCGACCACCTCAACCGAGCCCAGCATGCCGGTCTTCAGGGCGTCCGCGCCGAGATCGTCCAGGACCGCCCTGGCCTGCGCCTCGATCACGTCCAGCGGCACAGGATGCACGCCGTGAACGCCCAGGGTGTTCTGAACGGTGATGGCGGTGATCGCCGTGGCGGCGAACCCGCCCAGCATGGTTACGGCTTTGATATCCGCCTGTATGCCCGCGCCGCCGCCGGAGTCCGATCCCGCCAGGATCAGCACCCGGCCCAGCGGCTTCGTCGCCGCTTCGACGAGAGAGGTCATCAGTGGGCCCCCGAAAACAGCTTCAACCCGACAATGCCCGCCACGATCAGCAGGATGCAGACGGCCCGCACCGCCGTCGCGGGCTCGCCATAGACGGCGATCCCGACCGCCGCCGCCCCGACCGCGCCGATGCCGGTCCAGACCGCATAGGCCGTGCCTACTGGCAGCTTCTGGGTCGCCGCCCACAGGCCGATCATGCTCGCCGCCAGGGCGAGCGCCACGCCCAGCGAAACCAACGGTCGCTGAATGCCGACGTATTTGACGCCGGACGCCCACCCCACCTCGAAAAGCCCCGCCACGACGAGCACCAACCAAGGATTCAGGGACAGCAACCAGGACATGACGGCTGCATGGCTGATGGCGAAGCGTCAGACAAGGGATCACGCGTCGAAAGGCGCCGCCCTTTCAGCTCAGGCGGGCAGGATGGAAAGGCTGTGCTAAAACAACGCGCAAATGAACGATGCTACCCAGAAAGCAAGTGGTCGCACAAAGTTATTGCAACGTTCTGTGGGGTTTTTGGCAAAATCTGGTAAAATTTCCGCAACAACTGCAGCCGTATAAGCGTTGCCATGCCGGAATTATGATAGAGAGGGCTTTATGGAAGCTCCTGTGGTGAAGACTGGGATGTTGATCCGTCGGCCCGCCGACGAAGTCTACCAGGCCTTTACCGAGCCCGGCGTGACTTCGTGGTTCTGGTTCACCCACGCAGATCGACGGATGTCGCCCGGCGCACAGTTGACCTGGACGTGGGGCATGTACGGCGTCGCCACGCGCGTTGTGGTGAAGGCGCTGGACCCCAATCGCCGCATCCTGATCGACTGGAATCTGGACGACGATCCGACCGAAGTGGAATGGACGTTCGAAGAGCGCGGCCCGGCGACCTGGGTCGAGGTTTCAAACCGCGGCTTTCCCGCCTCCGACGCAGGCGTAAAGGCCGCGCTCGAAGCGATGGAAGGCTTCACCCTGGCGCTGGCGGGCGCCAAGATCTGGCTGGAGCGCGCCATCGAGCCGACCTTTATCCTGGACCGGTTCCCTGATCAGGTCCTGCCGAGCTGGAAGCCTAAACTCTAAGCCCTAGTTTCCAACCGCGCCCTCGACCGCCGCCTGAAGCTGCAAGGCCTGAACCGTCTCGCGCACGTCGTGGACGCGCACCATACGTGCGCCGCGCCGCGCCGCCTCCAACGCCAGCGCCAGCGAACCGCCCAGCCGATCCGCCGCATCCAGCGCCGTCGCGTCCACTCCCGGGATCATCCGTTTGCGGCTGGCCGCGTAAAGGATCGGAAAGCCCAGCGCGACCAAAGCCTCCAACCGCGCCGTCAGCGTCAGATTGTGCGCCGTCGTCTTGGCGAAGCCGAGGCCGGGGTCCAGCCAGATCCTGTCGCGCGCCACGCCCGCCGCCATCGCCGCTGCGGCGCGAGCGGCCAGATGGGCCGTGACCTCGGCGACCACATCGTCATAGCGAGGGTCGTCCTGCATGGTCTTGGGCGCGCCCTTCATATGCATCAGCACCACCTCGCAGCCCAGTTCGGCGGCGACGGACAGACTATCGGGCGCATGGCCGAGCGCCGAGACGTCGTTCCAAATAGTCGCCCCAGCGGCGACGGCGGCGCGGGCCACGGCCGGCTTCATGGTGTCGATGCTGATCGGCCCGGCCCAGCGCGCGCGCAGGGCGGCGATGAAGGGCAGGGTGCGGGCCGCCTCTTCGTCCTCGCCGACCGGATCTGAGCCCGGCCGGGTGCTTTCGCCGCCGATGTCGAGCACGTCAGCGCCCTGCGCGATCAATCGCAGGGCGTGCTCAAGCGCGGCCTCCGGCGTCGTCAGCCGCCCCCGTCGGAAAAACTGTCGGGCGTGACGTTGACGATGCCCATGACCAGGGGCCGTTTCACGGGGGATTGAAGGCTCATGCGACGATGACTCCGCGAGCGCCGGTTTGACTTTCGCTGCGCTGGGGTTCAGCCTCTAACGGCAATGAAACGCTTCGTCAGCCAGGCTCGACGCCTCACCCACGCGGGACGCCGCGTCGAAGGCTCTTAACCCGTAGCGGTCTGCCACGCGCGCGCCCGCGCCGGGCGCCCGCTACGGGACCCCGTTGCACGCTTTCGGTTCCCTTTTTTATCATCGCAGAAACAGGCCGGTCGGCGACCGGACCAAGAGACTTTGCGCCATGACCACCGAAATTCATAACCACAGCCTGCCGGCTGCACCTCAGCCCGACGCCGGCGGGGCCGAGATTATTCCTTTCCGGCGCCCTAGCGCGCCCGACAGCGGGCCGCCGCTCGCGCCGGATTCTGACGACCATCAACCCGACGACGACGGCCCCTCAGCCGCCTGAGCGCGTCGGCCCTATCGCTTTTTTCGAGAACGAGACGTTCCATGACCACCCCTCGCAAGGGCGCCCTGCCCGCCATCACGCTTCGCAGCGACGACTTCGACGCCCTGGATCGCCTGGTCGGCGACCTGCCCGGCTCAGGCCCCGCCGGCTTGCTGCAACAGGAGTTGGACCGCGCCAAGGTGTGCGAACCCAAGGCCATGCCCAAGAACGTCGTGACCCTGAACCGCTGGCTGCACTATTCGGACGACCACAGCCCCGAAGTGCGGCGTGTCCAGTTGGTCCTGCCCAAGGAAGCCGACATCGACGCCGGCCGCGTCTCCATCCTGTCCTACGTCGGCGCGGGCCTGATCGGTCTGAAGGAGGGCCAGTCCATCACGTGGCCTGATCCGTCCGGCGCTGCGCGCAAGCTGACCCTGGTCAAGCTGGAAGACCCCGAGCCAGCGACCTAAGTCGAGGCCTGGATTAAAGAAGGGCGCGCCCATCGGGCGCGCCCCTTTTCGTGGCTGCTACATCGCCGTTCAGACCGCGGGAGCTGGTTCAGCCGGCGTCGCAGGCTCGTCCTCCGGCGTGGCTGGGACGGACAGCGACGGGCCGGCGACCGTGTCGTTCTCCTCATCCCGCTTGGGCGGCTGGTCCTTTTCCAGCAGGTCCCGGATCTCGTCGCCCGACAGGGTTTCGTATTCCAACAGGGCCTGCGACAGCTTCTCGTGATCGCTCGCCTTGTCGGTCAGGATGCGGCGCGCCTCTTCCCAGCCTTCGGTGACGATGCGGCGGACCTCTTCGTCGATGATGCGGGCCGTCTCTTCAGAGACGTTCTGGCTGCGCGAGACCGAGTGGCCCAGGAAAACCTCTTCCTGGTTCTCGCCATAGGCCACCGTGCCCAGACGCTCCGAGAAGCCCCAGCGCGTGACCATGGCGCGCGCCAGCTTGGTGGCCTGCTCGATGTCCGAGCTGGCGCCCGAGGTGATGCTCTCCGGCCCGAAGATCAACTCTTCGGCGACGCGGCCGCCGGCCATGATGGCGATGCGGTCGATCATCTGCTGGAACTTCATGGAGTAGCGGTCGCCTTCGGGCAACTGCATCACCATGCCGAGCGCCCGGCCGCGCGGGACGATGGTCGCCTTGTGCACCGGGTCGGCCATCTTGACGTTGATGGCGACGATGGCGTGGCCGGCCTCGTGATAGGCGGTCAGGCGGCGCTCTTCCTCGTTCATGGCCATGGACTTCCGTTCGGAGCCCATCATGACCTTGTCCTTGGCGTCCTCGAAGTCGCGGTGCGTGACCATGCGGCGGTCCTTTCGGGCCGCCATCAGGGCCGCTTCGTTGACCAGGTTGGCCAGGTCGGCGCCCGAGAAGCCCGGCGTGCCGCGCGCCAGCGTCTTGACGTTGACGTCGGCGGCCAGGGGCACGTCCTTCATGTGCACGCGCAGGATGCGCTCGCGCCCCGAAACATCGGGGTTGGGCACCACGACCTGACGGTCGAAGCGGCCCGGACGCAGCAGGGCCGGGTCCAGCACGTCGGGACGGTTGGTCGCGGCGATCAGGATGATGTTTTCGGACGCCTCGAAGCCGTCCATCTCGACCAGCAGCTGGTTCAGCGTCTGCTCGCGCTCGTCGTTGCCCCCGCCCAGGCCCGCGCCCCGGTGACGACCGACGGCGTCGATCTCATCGATGAAGATGATGCACGGCGCGTTCTTCTTGGCCTGCTCGAACATGTCGCGCACGCGGCTGGCGCCGACGCCGACGAACATTTCGACGAAGTCCGAGCCCGAGATCGAAAAGAAGGGCACGCCCGCCTCGCCCGCCACGGCGCGCGCCAGCAGGGTCTTGCCGGTGCCCGGAGGGCCGACCAGCAGGGCGCCCTTGGGAATCTTGCCGCCCAGGCGCTGGAACTTGGCCGGGTCCTTCAGGAAGTCGACGACCTCCTGCAGTTCGTCCTTGGCCTCGTCCACGCCGGCGACGTCGTCGAAGGTCTTGCGGCCCTTGTGCTCGGTCAGCAGCTTGGCCTTGGACTTGCCGAAGCCCATCGCGCCCTTCGCGCCGCCCTGCATGCGGTTCATGATGAACAGCCAGAAGGCGACGATCAGCGCCACCGGCAGCAGCAGGCCCAGCAGGCCCGACCACCACGGCTGGCGGGTGCTCTTGACCTCGACGTCGCCGCCGCTGGTGCGGATCTGGTTCAGCAGGTCGACGTTGGGCACCGGCGTCACGGCGTTGAACTTGACGCCGTCCTTCTTCTCGCCGGTCATGGCGTCGCCGCGCACGACCACGGATTTGATCTGCTGCGCCTCTACGGCGGTCATCAGCTCCGAATAGGTCAGGGTCTCAGGGCGTCCGGCGGCGCCTTCCTTGGCGCCGGGCATGGCCGGGCCGCCGTTCTGGCTGATCGCGGCGTAGACGCTCACCAGTCCCAACAGGATCACGGCCCAGATGGCGAAATTGCGCAGGTTCATTCGGTCCTCGGTTCCTCGACAGGGCCGCGCTGGGCTCGTCGATCAGCAGTCTTCGCCTGAAAATAGGTCAGACGGCGGCGTTTCGCCATGAAGGGTTTGAAAGAGTCCGGCTTCCTGCGTCGTTTCGCCCTCGGCGGGAGGCAGAGCCAAGGCCAATCGGCGCAGGCCCAGCGCCCTGACCTGCGCCGCGCGCCAGGCCAGCCGCGCCCGCCCCTGCCCGTCGATCAGCACCGGTGCGGCGGCCCGGGCGGCGGGCGGCAGACCAGACAAGGCCGCCCGCTCCTGGTCCGACAGTTGCGCCAACCGCCCGGCCGCCGCGTCCACGCGCAGACCGGGCTGATCGGTCGTGATCTCAAAGCGCCCGTCCCAGACGGCGGCGACGCCCGGCGTCAGGTCGAGCGGCGCGACTGGACGACGCCGCCATTCGCCCGGCTCGCGCATCGCTCGAACGCGGGCGCCGGACGCCTCGATGCGGGCGCCGCACAGCACGGCGGTGAAATCCTCTCCGGACGCCAGCCGGGATTGAAGAACCGCCAGCCGGTCCCCGCGCGGCGGCGTCGCGCCTCCGCCTGCACAGAGCAGGACGGCGGCCAGCGCCGAGGCGGATGCGTCGCGCGACAGAGGCAAAACCCCGGCCCATGCCGGATCGCTGTCACTCCCCCTTCCCCCTTGAGGAGCAAAGGGCCGGGGATGGGGGTGGGCGCACGACGCCTGGGAATGAGCCTCAAACGACGACGCCGTCACCCGCGCCTGAGCGGAAGCCACAGCGTCCACACCCCCGCCCACCCCTCCCCCTCGAGGGGAGGGCTTTAGAAAGGGCCGCCCGCGCCCGGCCTCGTCCATAGCGCAGATCGGCGTTGGCCGGGTCTTCCAGCCACGACAGTCCGCGCGCGCGCAGATAATCGCGCAACGCCTCGCGCTGTTCCTCCAGCACCGGACGCAGCAGCATCAGCCCGCGCCCCTCCGGCCAGGCGGGCGACGGCGACCAGCGGCGCAGGCGCCCCAGCGGCGCGCCCTCGGCCCGCATCCACTCGCCCTCGGCGACGTCATCGACCGTGTGGCCGGTCAGCAGGACGCGCGCCCCCGCATCCCGCGCCGCCTCGGCCAGCAGGGCGTGGCGCGCCGCCCGCGCCCGCGCCGGAAGGCCGGCGCCGCCTCGCGCCTGCGCCCAGGCCAGACCGCGCCAGTCCGCGCCCGCCGCGCGCGCTGCCTCGGCGGCGAACCGCGTCCAGGCCGCGCTGTCGGGATTGAGGTTGTGATCGACCGTCAGGGCCAGCAGCCCCCGCCCCCTCGCGCGCGCCCATTCGGCGGCGAGGTCCAGCAGGGCCATGGAGTCGCCCCCGCCCGACAGGGCCAGGGCGACCGGCTCAGGTCCAATGTGGTTCAGACGCGCGTCCAGCCGGGCGAAGACCCGACTGGCCAGATCGCTCATCAGCTGCAGCTGGCGCGCGTCCGCAGCTGGGTCGCGCGGGTCTTCTGCGCCGCCGTGGCCGCCTCGGCGTAGCGGCGGCCGAACTCGGTCAGGGCGCCGCAGGCCTGGGTCGCACGGTCGGTGGCGCGCAGGGCCTCGGCCAGCTTCAGCGTCGTCTCAGGCGCCCACGGCGTGCGCGGCCAGCCGTTCAGGGCCGCGGCATAGGCCTGAACCGCCGCGGCGTTGTCGCGCGCGGCGACGTGCAGGTCGCCCAGACGGCTGTTGGCTTCGCGCGCCTGGGGCGTGTTCGGCCAGGTGACGATGACGGTCTCCAGCGCGCGGCCGCCGCGCACGGCGTCCTCGCCCGCCAGACGCATGGCGGCCTGCAGGTCCTGAGCCGCGTCGCCGGTCGGCGAGTTGGCGACCACCGGGCCGTTCAGTTCAGCGGCTTCCTCAGCAGCCTTCTCGGCGCGCTCGACCCGGCCTTCCAGATCGCGCAGGCGACGGCTCAACTGCGTATTCTCGCGCGTCGCCTCGTCAAGTTGGAACGTCAGCCGCTCGCTGTCGGCGTTCATGCGCTGGAAGGTCTGCTCCACGTCGCCCAGACGGCGCTCTAGAATCGAGACCTGCCCCTGCAGGGCCACGACCTCGGGGTCCAGCTCGACCAGAACGGGTTCTCCGGCGGCGTTGCGCTGGGTCAGGGCGCGCTCAAGACGGCGGACGTTGCGGTCCAGCTGGTCCAGGCGGCGCTTGTCCCACTGGATCGGCTCCATCGGCTGGACCTGGGCGACGACGGCGCCCCCGATCAACGTCAGGCCGATCGCCGTCAGCACGGCGGGTTTCGTAAGGCGGAAAGGCGTCTTCAGCATGGCTCTGTCGTCCCACCGATTTGCGGCGACGGCAAGGCCCAGATCAATGTCCGAAGCCTAGATAAAGGATGGAGACGATGAACAGCGTCGCCGCGATCTCGCAGAAGATCAGCAGCACCACCGTCCGCCACAGGGTCGAGAAGACCGACAGGCTGTAGGCGCCCTTCAGCTGAGCGAACATGTGCACCGGCACGATCAGGGCCGCGATGACGCCGACGGCACCGCCCGCCCCTTCAGCGTCGTCGCCACGACGACGACCGCCATCAACAAGAGCGACATGAAGGTCAGGGAGTAAAGGACGAAGACCCCATGGTCGTAGAGCGTGAAGCCTCGCTTCCACAGGAACATCAGGGCCACGAACGGGATCGACAACGGGACCAGCAGGAAGGCGAATTTGTAGATGGTCTGCTGCAGCTTGTAGAGCGCCAGGTCAGGGTTCTTCAGCTTCTTGGCGATCGTCTTGGTCAGGCCGTTGGTCTTGCCGTCCTCTCCGGCGCTCGCGGCCATGTCAGCCACCTGAGCCTGCCAGCTTCCCGGAGCCAGACCGTCCTTGCGCCCCTCGACGGCGTCCTTCTGCAGGCGCTCAAGTCGCGCCTTCTCGGTGATCAGCCCCGCTTCGGCCGCAGCCAGCACGCCGGCGGCCACCCCGGCCCGAGCGCCGCTGTCGACAGGCGGGGGCGATCCGTCAACGGGCTGCGAAGCCGTCTGTGCGAGGTCCGCCTCTTTCCGCGCGGCGGCGACGGCGGCTTCGGCGGCGGTCACGGCCTCTTTCTGCGCCTCGATCTGCTGCGGCAAGGACGCCAACGTCACCTCCCGCTCGGGCATGAAGCTGAGCGCGAAGAACATGACGAAAAGGGTGAACAGAAACATCGCCAGCGGCGACACATAGCGCGTCCGCTTGCCTTCAACCCACTCGCGCGTCAGCCGCCCAGGGTTGACGATCAGCAGCGGCAGGGTCCGCCACAGCCGGCCGTCGAAATGCATGACCCCGTGCAGCAGCTCTTCGCCCAGATGCAGCAGGGTGCGGTGGACGTGGGCCGGCTGACCGCAGTTGGAGCAAAACCGGCCCGTGACCTCTGCGCCGCAGTCGGCGCACACGCTACGAGGCTGACCCGCTTGGCCGGTCGGCTTCTCGATCGCTCCAGCGATGACGCCTGCCGTCATGGCCCCGCCTGCCGCCTCCAGATCCATACCGCGCCTCCCCCGATTCAAGGCGGACTTTGATCCTCACTGGGCGCAAAGAAAGAGGCGCCGGCTTGCGCCGACGCCTCGATCCCTCAGTTCTTCGCCTGCGGCTTAGCGCGGGGCGCCCGACACGATGGCCGTGCGGCCGTTGCGGTTCTGGGCCCAGGCCGCCTCATTGGAGCCTTCAGCGATCGGACGTTCCTTGCCGAAGCTGATGGTGTCGATGCGGCTGGCGGCGACGCCGCGGCTGATCAGGTAAGAGCGAATGGCCTCGGCGCGACGGGCGCCCAGGGCCAGGTTGTACTCGCGCGTGCCGCGCTCGTCGGCGTTGCCTTCGATGCGGACGGTCACCTGCGGGTAGCGGGCCAGCCAGGCGGCCTGCGCGTCCAGACGCGGCTGGGCCTCGGAACGCACCGAATAGAGTCCAGGTCGAAGTAGACGCGGTCGCCGACGTTGACGACGAAGTCCTGTTCCGAGCCCGGCGCGGCGGCGCCGACGTTGCCGCCGGTGACCGGGGTGCTCGGCGCGGTCGGGTACTGCGGCCCGGTGGCGGGCGGAGGGTTTCGGTCGGGACGGCGGGCTCGACCTTGGGCTTGGTGCAGGCGGCCAGCGAGGTCACGGCCACGCCGACGGCGGCGAGCCGGATCAGGGTGGAGGCGTTCATGTAATTCTCCTTCTCATTCGGTTCGAGGCCGATGCCTCTAGCTTAGCTGTATTTCACGGCTGCTACAGCGCTATGCAGCGGTACGCTAGCGGTGATAACGCACAGTTTATGGCAATGGCTCCGCTACCGACGCAGCGACGGCCAATCCGCGTTACGCCGGGCAGGAATCCGGGCCTTGACCGATGCCCAGATTGACCGGCGGCGCATCCAGCAGCCCCGACCAGGCGGGGTCGGAACCGCGCCCGTCATAGCCCGCCTGCGACACGACGCGGCCCGAAAGATCCACCGTCCACAGACGGGTGTCGCCGCCCGGGCTCTGACGCGCGAAGGCGATGTAGCGGCCGTTCGGCGCCCAGGACGGGCCTTCCTCGAAATAGGAGGACGACAGGATGCGCTCGCCGGTGCCGTCGGACTTCATCACGCCGATGTGGAAACGGCCGCCCTGCTGCTTGGTGAAGGCGATCAGGTCGCCGCGCGGACTCCAGGCCGGGGCGGTGTAAAGGCCGCCGCCACGGCTGATCGGGCGCTGGCCCGAGCCGTCGGCCCGCATGGTGTAGAGGCGCGCCGAGCCCGAACGGTCCGAGGTGAAGACGATCTGATTGCCGTCGGGGCTGAACGACGGCGAGGTGTCGATGCCCGGATCGGTCGTCAGGCGAGACAGCTGACGGCTGCGCAGGTTCATCACATAGACGTCCGTGTTGCCGCCCCGGATGATCGAGAAGGCCATCTTCGATCCGTCGTTCGAGAAGCGCGGCGCCAACACCTGGCCATCGAACTCGCCCAGGCTTTCGCGGCGGCCGGTCGACAGATTGTAGAGGTAGATGCGGCTGTAGTCCCTGCCCAGGGCCACATAGGTCACTTCGTCGGGGTTCGAGGCCGAGAAGCGCGGCGACATGATCACCTCGTCGCCCTGGGTCAGGAAGACGGGGTTGTAGCCGTCCTGGTCCACGATGGTCAGACGCGACAGCTTGTTCAGCTGGGTGCCGCTTTCCGACACGAACAGGACGCGCGATCGAAGAAGCCCGCCTCACCCGTCAGGCGCTGATAGACCACGTCCGAGATCTTGTGCGCGATGCGGCGCCACTGCTCCGACGTGGCGGTGAACTGGTAGGAAACCAACTGGCACTGGCGGTAGGGGTCGTACAGACGGAAGCCCACGTCGATCCGACCGTCCGCGCGCGGCGTCACGCCGCCGTACAGCACCGCCTGGGCGCCGATGGAGGTCCACTGCGGAAAGTTCGGCGCATTGGCCAGGGTCAGGCCCGTCTCGACGAAGCTGGCCGGGTTCAGCGGATCGAAGAAGCCCGACCGCTTCAGATTGCCGCTGATGACGCCCGAAATCTGCGACCCGTTCTGACCAGTGAAGGGAACGACGGCGATCTGCAGCGGGCGCAGGACGCCCTCATCGACCACCACGTCCTGCATCGGCGCCGACGAGGGGGCCGTCGACTGGGCCTGCACCGATCCGCCCAGCGCCAGAGGGGCGGTCAACGCCAACGCAGCGGCCGAGGCGAGAAAACGGTTCAGGCGCATGGGTCATTCCTTCGCAGATCGTGACAGGGTCGGGCCCGGTCGCCCCTCATAGCATCGGCGCGACCGACAATCGCCAGCTTCACAAGGATTTGGGCGACTTTGGGGTGATAGACGGCCTTAGCCCCTAACGGTTCCCGCATTGGCGCTTGGTTTCAAAGCGGAACGGCACGTCCTGGGCCTGGAAACCGTCGGGCACGGTGAAGGGCGAGGTCGCCCGCAAGGCCCGCTGCATGGCGTCGGACGCCGCCCGCCAGGTCGGATCGTTCTGCACGTCCTGAAGGCGCGGCGTGCCGATGATCTGGCCGTCGGCGCTCAGGCGCACGGTGACGCGGATGACCAGATCGTCCATGCCCGGCATGTCGCAGTTGATGTTCCAGTTCGGCGTCACCTGGGCGCCCAGGGCGGCCAGTTGCGGTCCGGTGGCGCGTGGGGCGGCGCCCGCCCCTGCTGGCCCGCGGCCGGACGGCCGGAATTCTGGGTCGGCCGCGGCGGTCCGGCCAGGGCGTCCAGGTCCAGACCCGGCGCCGGGCGCGCCGGGCGCGCCGGCGTCGCGGGCGCCTTCTTTTCGGGCGGAGCGGGCGTAGGCCGAGGTGGCGGGGTGGGCGCCTTTTTTCCGGCGGCGTCGGCGTCGGGCGCGGGGTCGGCGCGGGCGCGGGCGTCGGCGCCTTCTTCTGCGGCGGCGTCGGCGTCGGGCGCGGCGCGGGCGGCGTCGGGCGCGGTTGCGGCTGGGGCGCTGGCGGGGTCGGCTCAGGTTCCGGCGGCGTCGGTTCCGGCAGGGTCTCGACCGGCGCCGTTTCGCCGTCGTCGGGCGAAGGCTCTTCCTGCGGATTGTCGGCCGGAGCGGCGGCGATCTCGATGTCCGAGACGATCGATACCGGCACCGAGTTCACCAGCGGCTTAAGCTCGTCCTTCGACGACCACGATACGAGGGCAAGCGCCACCACCCCCGCGTGCAGGGCGATGGAGCCGAGGATGGCGGGACTGGGGCGGCGCAAGGTCCGTCAGCCCTCCGTCGGCTCGTCGGCGGCGGTGTCGGTGATCAGGTTCAGCTTGGTGAAGCCCGAGGCCGACAGGCGGGCCATCACCCGCGCCACGGCCTGATACGGCGCGCGGCCGTCGGCGCGGATGAAGATCGGCTTCTCGCGCGCCTTGTCGCCGCCCTCTTCAGCCACGCGCAGGGCCAGCTGTTCCCAGCGGACCTCGCCCTCGCCGATGAAGATGGCGCCGTTCTGGTCGATGCTGACCGTGACGGGCTTGTCGGTCGTCTCGACCGCGCTGGCTTCGGTCTTGGGCAGTTCCAGCGGCACCCCGACGGTCAGCAGCGGCGCCGAGATCATGAAGATGATCAACAGCACCAGCATGACGTCCACCAGAGGCGTGACGTTGATCTCGCTCAGCGGCCGTTTCCGGCTACGGCGACGGCCGCGTCCGCGCGCTTCTCCGCCGCCTCCTCCACCCAGGGCCATGGATCAGGCGCCCCGGCGCAGGTTCAGGTCCGCAGACGGCGGCGGGGGCGGAGGCGGCGGGGTCGCAGGCGCGCCCAGACGACGGGCGATGGCCGATTGCAGATCGTCCGCAAAGGCTTCCAGACGGCCGGTGAACTTGCCCGCCGACACCGAGAAGGCGTTGAAGGCGATATAGGCCGGAATGGCCGCCGCCAGACCGATGGCCGTGGCGAACAGGGCTTCGGCGATGGCCGGGGCCACGGTCGTCAGATTGGTGTTGCCCGCGGCTGCAATGCTGTCGAAGGCGTTCATGATGCCCCACACCGTGCCGAACAGGCCGATGAAGGGCGAAGCGGTGGCGACCACCGACAACACGCCCAGGCCGTTCTCGATCTTCTGGCTCTCGCGGGCGATGACGGAATCCAGGGCCCGGTCGATGCGGGCGATCAGCATGGAGCCTTGCGTGTCCGTCATGGCGCGCGCGCGCGCGCCTCGCGCCAGTCCTGCAGGGTCAGCACCAGCATGCGCGGCAGCGGGTCGGCCGGTTGCGGCCCGGCCTGGGCGGCGACTTCTTCCAGCGAGCGGCCGCCTTCAACCTGCTTTTCGAACTCGGTCGCGCGGGCGTTCATGCGCGAGAAACGCACCGCCTTGTCGATGATGATGGTCCAGGACCAGACCGAAGCCACGGCCAGGCCGATCATCACCGTCTTCACCACCCAGTCGGCGGTCATGAACAGCTCGATGGGGTTCAGCAGAGAGGCGTCGACGGGCGGTGTCATGCGTGGTCCTTGGCGAAGGGTCCGTTTATTCCGCCAGTTGCACCGGGCGGACGTGGCGGTTTCATGGCGGCGGTCTAACCGGCGTCGCGCCCGGCGTCATCAGGCGAAAGGGTGACAACCTCGTTATTGAGGAAACAAGCGCTCCACCTCTCCCTCCCCTTCATGGGGAGGGTGGTCGCGCAGCGACCGCGTGGGGAGGGCTGGGTGATCGGCCCTCAGCGCTTGAATAGCCTCGCCGCCCCCACCCGGCTTCGGCTTCGCCTCAGCCACCCTCCCCATGAAGGGGAGTGAGAAGTTGCGCCTATTCCGTCCCTGAGAGCCAGGGCGTGACCAACTCCACCAGCCGCTTCGTCGGCCGCCGGGGCCGCCCGTCCAGGTGGATGCAGACGGCGACGACATCCGCCCGGCACAAGGCCTCCCCGTCCCGCTCGACCGTCTGGCGGATGATCAGGCGCGGTCCCTTGATCGCCTCATAGCGGGTGCGCACCACCAGGGCGTCGTCGATGCGCGCCGGCTTCAGATATTTGATCGTCAGGTCCGAGACGACGAAGGCCAGCGGCTCATCCTGCTCCAGCAGGTCCGCATGGCCCACCCCGGCCAGACGCAAAAAGTCCGACCGTCCCCGCTCGAAATAGCGGACATAGTTGGCGTGATAGACCAGGCCGGTGAAGTCCGTGTCCTCATAATAAACGCGCACGGGCAACAGGTGGTCGCGGCCGTCGAAACGGCCTGCGCTGGGTTGATCGGTCATGGTCGGTCAGCTCTTGCCAGCGGCGGGAACAGGGGCGTCGAACCCCGGACAATAGCGCGATTTCAGCGTCGCGAACTCGCCGGTCAGCGGATCGTGGCTCATCAGGATGCGGTTGGGCCGCGAGACGAAGGCCACCGCCTCCTTGCGGCCCTTCAGCCCGGCGTAGCCGCAGGCCGCCCGGCCGCGCCCGGCCTCGACATAGCGCACCTCAGCCTCGGCCCCCATCTGCTCGCGCACCTGAGACAAGGCCCGCTCCGCCGGCGTCGTCTGACGCGGCCCGAAGCGCGCGCCCTGATTGACGGCGTAGAGGCTGAACCCGCCCAGCACCACGACAGCCGCGCCAAGCGCGACGATCATCCGGTTCATCCTGCGAGGGTGGGCCAAAACCGCCTCCTTCTGGGAAAACGGAGGATGACCGGCTTCGCCGCCGAGGTGAAGCCCTGTTGCGAAAGAGTCGCGGCTTATTTGCCGAACAGGTCCGGGGCGGCGGCGGGCGGCGCGGCGGGTGTCTCCAGCCCCAGATGCTCATAGGCCCTGGCGCAGGCCATCCGGCCTCGCGGCGTGCGCTGGATGAAGCCCTGCTGCAGCAGATAGGGTTCGATCACGTCCTCGACCGCGTCGCGCGCCTCGGCGATGGCGGCCGCCAGCGTGTCCATGCCGACCGGCCCGCCGCCATAGTTTTCGATCAGGGCCTTGAGGAAGCGGCGATCCAGGCTGTCCAGCCCCGCCTCGTCCACCTCCAGCCGCGCAAGGGCCCGCGCCGCCGCCAGTTGGTCGATGGGGGTCCCTTCCGCATCGGCGAAGTCCCGCACCCGGCGCAGCAGGCGCCCGGCGATGCGCGGCGTCCCGCGCGCCCGGCGCGCGATCTCCATCGCCCCGTCCTCGGTGATGGCCGCGCCCATCTTGCGCGCCGCGCCCCGGATCACCGCGGTCAGCTCTTCGGGGGTGTAGAATTCCAGCCGAAGGGGATTCCGAATCGGTCGCGCAGCGGCGTGGCCAGCAGGCCCGCCCGCGTCGTCGCCCCGACCAGGGTGAAGGGCGCCAGGTCGATGCGCACGCTGCGCGCCGACGGCCCCTCGCCGATGATCAGGTCCAGCACATGGTCCTCCATCGCCGGATAGAGGATTTCCTCCACCTGGGGCGCCATGCGGTGGATCTCGTCGATGAACAGGACGTCGCGCGGTTCGAGGTTGGTCAGGATCGCCGCCAGATCCCCCGCCTTGGCCAGAATGGGGCCGGAGGTGGCGCGGAAGCCCACGCCCAGCTCGCGCGCCACGATCTGCGCCAGCGTCGTCTTGCCCAGCCCCGGAGGCCCGAACAGCAGGACGTGGTCCAGCGCCTCCGAGCGGCCGCGCGCGGCGTCGATGAAGACTTTCAGATTGCCCTTCGCCGCCGACTGGCCGACGAACTCGGACAGGGTCTGGGGCCTCAGGGCGCGGTCGTACTGTTCGCCGGGCGCGGGCGCGGGCGAGATGATGCGGTCGTCGGTCATTTTGCCTTCTCCCTTGAGGGGAGAAGGTGGCTCGCGAAGCGAGACGGATGAGGGTGAGCCCGGCGGCAAGCTGAACGACGGCTGGAAGAGCGCGCGGACACAGCACCCTCATCCGAGCGCCTCCGGCGCCCACCTTCTCCCCTCAAGGGAGAAGGAAGCGAGAGGGCGGCCCTCATCGTCCCAGCTCCTGCAGGGCCGCGCGGATGACCAGGGGCAGTTCGGCCTCCTCGCCCAGCTTGATCAGGGCGTGATCGACGGCGCGGCGGGCGTTGACCTCGGCGATGCCCAGGCCCAGCAGGGCGGCGACCGCCTCGCCCGTGACGCTGGGCGGCGGCGGGGCGGCGACGGCGGCCTCGGCGTGGACGCCCGGCGCAGTCGGGGCGAAGACGCCGTCGGTCAGGCTCTTGCCCTTCAGTTCGGTAACGATGCGCAGGGCCAGCTTTGGCCCCACGCCGTTGGCGCGGCCCACGGCGGCCTTGTCCTCGCGCGCGACGGCGGCGGCCAGCTCGGCGGGCGGCAGCACGTCCAGCACGCCCAGCGCCGCCTTCGGCCCCACGCCCTGAATGGTCTGCAACAGGGTGAAGACCTTGCGCTCGTCGCGGGTCAGGAAACCATAGAGGCGCGGCCCCTGATCCTGGCTCCACTGGCTATGGATGAACAGGGTGGTCTCGTCGCCCGGCGCCGGCAGGCGGCCCAGCGTCCGCGCCCCGCAGGTCGCCACATAGCCCACGCCTCCGCAGTCGATCAGGCATTCCGCCTCCCCGACCTCGGCCAGAACACCCCGCAGACGACCGATCATGCCGCCCCTCTCACTGCAACAGCCTTGAACCGCCGGTGATGGGCGTGGGTGACGGCCACGGCCAGCGCATCGGCGGCGTCGGCCTTCACTTCGCCGGAAGCGGGCAGCAGCCGCTTCACCATGAAGGCGATCTGGCTCTTGTCGGCCTGGCCGGCCCCCACCACCGCCTTCTTGATCAGGGTCGGGGCGTATTCGGCGACGGAAAGGCCCGCCCGCGCCGGGGCCAGCATGACCGCCGCCCGCGCATGGCCCAGCTTCAGCGTCGAGGCCGGATTGACGTTGACGAAGACCTCCTCGATCGCCGCCTCGTCGCAGTCATAGGCGGCGCAGACCTCGCCGACCTGCTCCAGCAGATGCAGCAGCCGTTCGGAGAAGGGCGCCTTCTCGCTGGGCGCGACGACGCCGTGCGCGATCCAGCGCAGGCGGCTGCCCTCGCTTTCGATGACGCCCCAGCCGGTGCGGCGCAGGCCGGGGTCGAGCCCCAGGATCCGAGTCGTTTCGTTCGCCATCCGTTCCTATTGCCCCAAAGAGGGTTAGCGAACAATGACCGGGCGTTTTGTCAGAAGGTCGCTCGTCCGCTCAGTCGTCTCGGGGCATGACTGAAAAGCCCGCCAGGCCTGCCTGTTCGGCCAGGACGCTGGACAGGGCGTCGACCTGCAGCGGCATGGGTCCGCGCGCCTTGACGTGGTGTTCATGGATCAGGCCGTCGGGGCTGACGACGTGACCGATGCGGGTCGGTCTCAACCCCTTGTCGGCTAGCAAGGCGCGCAGCACCTTCTCGTCCGGAGCCGCGCCGCGCGTCCAGCGCAGGGTGACGTCCATCACGCCGACGTGCGGCAGGCGCGCATCCAGAAAGCGCAGAATGGCCAGCACCAGCAGGGTCGCCCCCGCCGCGATCAGTCCCAGCTTCCACAGGCCGACGCCGAACATCACCCCGATGGCCGAGGTGGTCCACAGCGACGCCGCCGTGGTCAGGCCATGGACCGAGAAGCGCTCGCGGAAGATGACCCCGGCGCACAGAAAGCCGATGCCGGTCAGGATGCCGTGCGCCATGCGCGTCGGGTCGATCACCAGACGCTGCTCCGGCAGGGCGACGAAGCCCCAGCTGGCCTGGTGCATGGCCGCCAGCATGAGCACGCAAGACGTCATGCAGACCAGGATATGGGTGCGGAACCCCGCCGGATGGCCGTGATAGGTCCGCTCGATCCCGATCAGGCCGCCTGCGATCATGGCGGCCGCCGCGGCGCCAGCAGGCTCAGATCCTCGACGCCCCAATGCGTCACGCCCCAGTCAATCGCCATGTCACAACCACTCCCAACGACCGTTCAGGTTGAACCGCGCCGGGGCGCCCGGCAAGTCGTCAGTCGTCGCGCGGATCCAGCACATAGCCGCAGACGGAAGGCAGGGCCGACAGCCGCGCCGCCAAGGCCTTCAGCGCGCCTTCGCCCTCGATGCGGACGCGCCAGCTGCGGCGCACCACGGCGCCTTCGTCGATCAGCTCGAAGCGATCGGGGGCAGGCGCCGGGTCCAAGGCGCGCAGGGCGGCTTCGACCTCCGCCTCCGGCGAGGGGCGTCGCGGCGCCATCGTACCTCCACGTCCGCCAGGGTGCGATCCGGCAGGCGAGCGTTCACCACCCTGAGCGAGATCAGGATCAGGCCCGTAATCACCGTCCCTGCCGCGCCCAGACCGAACAGCCCCGCCCCGAACAGCAGGCCGATGGCCGAGGTGATCCACAACGACGCCGCCGTCGTCAGACCGTGAATGGAGAAGCCCGTGCGAAAGATGACGCCTGCGCACAGGAAGCCGATCCCGGTCAGCACCCCGTGAGCCATACGGGTGGGGTCGGTGACGATGTTCTCGTCCGGCAGGGCCCGGAAGGCCCAATCGGCTTGCGTCATGGCCGCCAGCATCAACAGGCACGACGCCAGGCTGACCAGGATGTGGGTGCGGAACCCCGCGGCCCGGCCCCGCCACTCGCGTTCAAAGCCGATCGCGCCGCCGGCGACCAGCGCCCCGGCTATGGGCAGGACGATCGTTTCCAGCCAGGCCGCGTCAACCATGCTGTTCGACGTAGGCTTCGGGGTCCTTGTTGACCGGCTTGACCCCGGTGATGTGACGCGCCTGGAAGGCGGCGTAGCGCACGCCGAGCTCATGACGCGTCTTCAGGTCGGCGTTGATGCGGAAATCCGTCAGCCCCTGACGCTCTTCCTCGCCCATGTGCTTGGAGTTGACGACGTTGGCCTCGCCCACCGCCTCGAACCAGGCCTTGCTGCCGACCTTGTGCTGGGCCACGGCCTTGACTGCGTCGCGCAGCTTGTTGTGGTCTTCGATGGCGTCCTCGGTCTCGCCCTCCACCGTCCCGTCCTCGGCGTCGTTGGCCCCCTCGCCCAGCTTCAGCAACTGGGGATAGAAATGCTGTTCCTCGGCCTCGGCGTGGGCGTCCAGGAACGCCGACAGCCGCCCCCACACCGCCTCCAGCGCCTCTACGTCCTTGCCGTCGATCTGCTCGATGAGCGAGAAGAGACGCCGCTGTTCGGCGTGGTCGTCGAGGATCAGCTGGGTGATATCCATGGCGTAAAGCTCCCTAGCGGCCAGGCTTGACCCTCTAGAAGCCGCGGTGACGCTTGTGAGTTCCCGGCTCCCGCGCCGGCGAGAATTGAGGCATAATGGCGGCTTGGAACAAACGTCGGAGCCGTCCCATGTCTCCTCGTATCCCTCGCTTGCTTGTCATCGCCGGTCTGAGCCTGGCGGCCGCCGCCAGCGCCACCGCGCCCGCCGCCTCATTCCCGCAAGATGCTCGCGCCAACTTCATGAGCCGCTGCCGCGAGCGCGCCCTGGCGCAGAATCCTGGCGTAGACTGGGCCGACTCCTACTGCGCTGAAACCTGGCCGGCGGTGACGCGCTCCAATCCTCTGGTCGACGCCATCCTGGCCCCGTTCGTCGAGGGAACGCCCGCCGCGCTGGATCCCGCCGACGTGAAGGCGCGGACCACCGCCGTGCGCTGGCTGCCCGCCCGCCCTGGCGCCCAGGCGTTCGAGGGCGCGATCGGCCCGGTGAAGGCCGTGGCGCGTCGCGCACCGGGCGCCGTGCTGGAGTTGAGCTGGACCGCTGTCGGCGAACCCGTGCCCTATGAGGTCGTGGAGGCCTTGCGCACGCGCGGCGCTCGCGTCGCCCCGGTCGGTTGCCACGCCTTCGGCGCCGGCGAATCCAACACGGTCTACCGCGTCGAGGCGGCGGGACACGTCCCCTTCGCCATGACCGTCTATCGACGCGAGGCGCCGACAGGCGCCGCTTGGTCCACCCTGACGATCACGGCGGACGCGGAACGGCGCATCCCGACGCTCGACGGCCTCAGGGCCGCCGAGCCCGATTCAGATTGGTCTGCGGACTGCAGCTAGGGATCAGCCCGCGTATTTGGCTGCGTCTTCGTCCGAGATGTTCTCGTTAGAATAGACCTGCTGCACGTCGTCCTCGGCGTCCAGCGCGTCCAGAAGCTTGAACAGGACGCCCACGGAGTCGCCCGCCAGATCGATTTCCGATTGCGGCTTCCAGACGATGGAGGTCGATTTGGGATCGCCCAGAACCTTGGACATGGCCTCGGCGACCTCGTTCAGGTCCTCGAAGGCGGTCCAGATGGTGTGGCCCGGCGCGTCCTCATAGATGTCCGGCTTGACCAGATCGCTCTCGACGTCCTGGGCGCCGGCCTCGATGGCGGCCTCCATGACGGCGTCCTCGGTGCCCGCTTCAGCGGGGTAATGGATCTTGCCGACCCGGTCCCACATGAAGGTGACCGAGCCGCTCTCGCCCAACGCCCCGCCGTTCTTGGCGAAGGCCGAGCGCACGCCCGAAGCGGCGCGGTTGCGGTTGTCGGTCAGGACTTCGACGATGACCTGGACGCCGCCGGGGCCGCGGCCCTCGTAGCGGATCTCCTCCATCGCATCGACTTCGCCGCCCGAGGCCTTCTTGATGGCGCGCTCGATGTTGTCCTTCGGCATCGATTCGGCCTTGGCGTTGTTCACCGCCAGGCGCAGCCGGGGGTTCATCGCCGGGTCGGGCATCCCCGACTTGGCCGCCACGGTGATTTCCCGTGACAGGCGCGAAAAGAGCTTGGAGCGCACGGCATCGGCGCGCCCCTTGCGGTGCATGATGTTCTTGAATTTCGAATGGCCGGCCATGGTCTCACCCGACAGGAATTTGTAAGTTGGGGCAGGTCCTTTAATGGACAGGCTCCCTTCTGTCACCTGAGGGGAACCGCCGAACCGCGCCGGGGATTAAGCGCGGGCATGATTGGGAGACGCCGATGGCCGCCGCTGACGACACCTATCTGGACGACGCCTATGACGAAGGCATCGACCACGCCCATGCCGGCGAGATCGTACAATGGTACGCAAAGCGCCCGGTGACGGTCTCCACCGCCGCCGCCACCAGTTCCCTGGTCGGCGCCTTCGCCCTTGGGGTTCTGACCACCATCGGCGCCCTGGCCGTCATGCGTCTGTACGACCGGGACTAAGGCTCAGATTTCTCCCTCCCCGTCTCGGGGAGGGTGGCTGAGGCCGGGTGGGGGCGGTTTGGTGATTAGGGCGCGCGACGGAATAGCCAAGCCCTCCCCACCCGGTCTCCGCTTCGCTGCGACCACCCTCCCCGGGACGGGGAGGGAGAAAGGCGGCGCTTGTTTTATTTCCCCATCAAGGCTTCCACCTCAGCGCGGTCGCCCAGCGATGGCTGCGCGCCCGGTCGGGTCGCCGCCAGCGCCCCGGCCGCACAGGCGAAATGCAGCGCGTCGTTCGGCGTCATGCCTTCCAGCAGCGCGACCGTGATCGCTCCGACAAAGGCGTCGCCCGCCCCTACCGCATCGACAGCCTTGATGCGCGGCGGCGTGGCCCAGGCCATCTCGACCCCGCGTCGATACATGACCGCCCCGCGCGCGCCCTTGGTCACCACCACCATGCCGCCGCCGACGTGCAGGGCGTCGCCGTAGAAGGCCGCCTCCGTCTCATTGACCACCAGCAGGTCGGCCCGGCGCAGCAGCGCCTCCGACACCGGCGCGGCCGGCGCCAGGTTGACGCAGACGAAGTCCGTCGCCCGCCCGACCGCCGCCTCGACCGTCTCGATCGGCAGCTCCAGCTGGGCGATCAGCGGGCATTCGATGCGCGCGGGCAGTTGTTCGGGCGTGGCGAAATGGTTGGCGCCGGCGGCCACGGTGATCTGGTTCTCGCCGGTCGGATCGACGGTGATCAACGCCACCCCGGTGGGGGCCGCAATGTCCGTCTCCACCCCCGACAGGTCGACGCCGTGGGCCAGCATCAGGGCGACCGCCGCGCCTGACATCTCGTCGTCGCCGACCCGGCCGATCAGGCTGACCTCGGCGCCCAGCCTGCGCGCGGCCAGCGCCTGATTGGCGCCCTTGCCGCCGGGATGGCGGGACAGGCTGGCTCCCGTCACCGTCTCGCCCGGCGCGGGCAGAGACGGCGCGGCCGCCACGAAGTCCAGATTGATCGAGCCGACGACGGTGATCCTCATGCGCCTTCTCCCAAACGCTGCTTGATCAGGGCGAAGATTCCGGCCGCATCGGCCTTGGTCGCCCAGAAGTGGTTGGCGTTCGCCGCCTCGACGCGGAACTCGACCGCCGTGTGGCCGCGGGTCAGCTCGCTTTCGGTCTCCACCGCGATTCGGCAGGGGGCCAGTTCGAACAGCTCCGGCTTCAACAGCCAGGCCACGGTGCAGGGGTCATGCAGCGGCCCGGCGTCCCAGCCGACGATCCGACGCTCCACCCGCTGGGAGAAGCGCAGCATGGCCGCCGCCGTCCTCGCCGAGGCCGTGGACAGGGCCTCAATGGCCGCGATCCGTTCCTCCGTCGCGCGCACCTGGTGGGTGGCGTCCAGCCCCATGACGATCATGCGGCAGCCGGAGGCGAAGACCTCGGCCGCCGCGTCCGGGTCGGCCCAGATGTTGAACTCGGCCGAGGCGGTGATGTTGCCGCCCTCTGCGCGCGCGCCGCCCATGGCCACCACGGGTCCCAGATGCGCCGCCAGCGCGGGCTCGGCGCGCAGGGCCAGAGCCAGATTGGTCATCGGCCCCATGACCGCCACGGCCACGGAGCCCGCCGGACGCGCCATCACCTGCTGCACGATGGCGCCCGCCGCCGTTCCCTCGGCGACCGGGGCCACGGGTTCGAACGGCGTCAGGTCGCCGAGCCCCTCAGCTCCATGAAACTCGTCCGCCCCGGCCGGGGCGCGGCGCAGGGGCCGTTCGGCGCCGGCATAGACCGGCACGTCCTCGCGCACGGCGATCTGGCGCAGGATCCGGGCGTTGCGGGCGGTCTTGGCGGCGCTGACGTTGCCGCCGACCGTAGTCACGGCCAGCAGGTCGAGGTCAGGCGAGGCGAAGGCGGTCAGCAACCCGGTGGCGTCGTCCACGCCCGGGTCGCAATCAATGATCAGGCTCTGTTTCACCGGCCTGATGTGCCGCCTGCCGCGGCGCGATCAATCGCGCTTCGCCTGATCAGTCTTCGCCGACCATCGAGGTCCACGGATCGACGCGTCCAGCCTCGACCTCGGCGACCTTAACGGCGGGCCAGCCGATGCTGCTGCTGGCCGACACGCGCCAAGCGGCCGACACGAAGTCGCGCAGTTCCGACGCGCCCGCCGCCAGCCGCTCGGTGACGAAGACCGCGCCGCGCGGGTCCGTGTCCTTGAACGCGCCCGCCTTCTCCATGCGATAGAAGGGGATGACCGTCGCCAGGGTGGCGTTCAGGTGCGAGGCCGTGCGGGCCCGCACGTCGAAGCCTTCGATGCTCATCGGGATCATGGCCGCCTCGACCGCATCCTGACGCAGGGTTCGGCTGGTGAAGGCGCCTTCAAAGTCGCCGTGGGTGCGTCGCGAGGTGGTGAAACGCTCCGGATTGGTCTCGCCGGCCCAGCCGTTGAAGTGGATGGTCGTGTGGTGCGGCTGGGCCGCGTCGCCGACGAAGTGGCTCAACACCCCGATGTCGCGCAGGATCAACTGCTCGCGGCGCTGACGGTCGGCGCGGTACCAGGCCTGTTTGGCCAGGTCCGGCTCGCGCGCCTCGGCGGCGCTCAGCACGCGCCAATAGGCGAAGTCGCGCTCCAGGTTCTGCCAGGCGTCCATGATGGCGTAGGGCAGATAGCCGGCCTTATCCACGTCCAGACCAGCGCGGATCAGGGCGGCGTCGTATTCCGATTTCAGGCGCGGCAGATCGGCCATGGTCATGCCGCGCGCGTCCATCACCCGGCCCTGATCGTCCATGTCGACGAAATGGGCGGTGTCGCGCTCGCGGTCGTGGGGCTGGCCGGCGCCCTTCCAGCGATCCGGCTCGCGCGAATATTCGCCGACGTCGGCGGCGGCCCCGGCCGTGCGCAGGAAGGCGGGCAGATCGCCCGGCAGGTGGCGCATCGCCGCCACGCCGATCACCCGGTGTCCCGAACTGCCCCACGCCTCGACCTGAACGGCGGGCGCCGCGACCAGCATGAGGGCCGCGGCGGAAATCATCAGTCGTTTGACTTGTCGGTTCATAGGGCGACGCCATCGGAAATTTCAGAAGGGGAAACGACGGCTTATCCCATTCCGGCGCCCGCCTCTACCCGCCCCGGACGACAGCCGAAGCGCCCATCACGCCGCCGTTATCTTGTCGTTATCGCCAGCTTTTCTTGCCAATAAAGTGTTAGCGAGAACGATCAAGTCGTTAACGACGCAGACGCTCGTCAAAGTATAGAACTTAAATCGGGTCAATACTGATATGATATAGTCATGATAGTCTGAGACCGACCGGCGATAGACTGGCCCCATTTGCGCCTTATCCACTATCGATACAGCGACTGATCTCATTCGCCGCAATTGCGCCGTAATTGGCCGTCAAAAACCGCCGTGCCGGAGCGTGTCGGGACCGGTGCTGCGTGAAGTTTGAACGATGTTGAGCACGGCCGCCGCGCTTGCCATGTTGTGGACCATGGCCTTCTCCGGGTCCGGAGAGCCTGTCCCGTACGAAACCGCCGTCGTCCGCGACGCCGCAATCGTAGAAGCCGCCGCGACGGCCCTGGTTCCATCGAATCCGTCGAAACGGCGGATTTGTCGGCCGAACAGCTTGAGCTGATGGCCGGCGATCCCGACTGGCGCGCCTCGGCCCGCCTCTATCACGCCGGCGGCGGCGGAGCGACGGGCAACGATTCCCTGGGCTGCCGACCGATTCCGATGCGCACGGTCGCGGTCGACCCGCGGGTCATCCCGCGCCGCACCAAGCTGTTCATCCGCGAGACCGTGGGTCTGCGCATGAGCGACGGCACGGTGCACGACGGCTACTGGTATGCGTCCGACACCGGCGGCGCGATCAAGGGCGCCAAGGTCGACCTCTACACCGGCCACGGCCGCGGCTCGATGCAGCAGGCCCGCACCCTGAACATGAAGACCCTGACCATCGCCGACGCGGGCGATTTCGACGGCTGCCCCCGGCGTGGGAAACGGCCTCGAACTAAGGCCTTTGAGCCTGACGACAAAAGGGCGGCCGGATCGAACCGGCCGCCCTTTTTTCTCCTCCCTACGCAGTGGGGAGGTGGCGCGACGCCGGAGGCGACGTGACGGAGGGGCTGCTTGGTTCCGCGCCCTAAAACCTGACCGCCCGCACAGGACTCGCCGTTCCTGCCCCTCCACCGTTTCGCGGTTCCCCTCCCCATTTCATGGGGAGGAAAGGCGCCTTCAGAACTTCCGCTTGCCTCTGACCGTCTCGAGGAACAGACGGAAATCGCCCATCAGGCTCCACAGCGGGTATTTGAACGTCGCCGGCCGGTTCTTCTCGAAGAAGAAATGCCCGACCCAGGCGAAGCCGTAGCCGACCAGCGGCATGGCCAGCAGCCACCAGGCGTTGCGCGTCGCCACAAACGCCACGAAGGCCGCGATCACCAGCCCGGTGCCGACCACGTGGATGCGGCGGCACGTCCGGTTGGAATGCTCATGAATATAGTAGGGGTAGAAGGCCTCGAACGAGGCGTACCGCCTTTGGGGTTGCTCGATGCTCATGACCCCAGCCTGCCCCCGGATCGCGCCGGGGGCAAGTCGCGCGCCCCCGACCACACCGCTCATCCCCGCGGAGGCGGGGACCCAGTAAGAGCTTCACGCTCATCGTTCAGAGTGGCTATCCGCGCGCTCTCGGCCAAAGCACTGGGTCCCCGCCTCCGCGGGGATGAGCGGGTGTTTACGCCCGCTTGGCCTTCGGCCCCTTGGCGAAAGGCTTGGCGCCCGCCTTGAAGTCCGGCTTGCCCTTGAAGCCCGGCTTGGGCGTGAACGGCTTCTTGTCGTTCTTGTCCTTGAAGCTCGGCTTCTTGCTGAAACCGCCTTCGCCCGGCGCCGCATCCGCGCGGGGCGCATAGGGCTTCTTCTTGAAGGGGCGTTCGCCGTCCGCGCTGCGCGCCGCGTCGCCGTCCGGGCTCCACGGCTTCTTCTTGAACGGCGGGCGGCTCTGGCCGTCCTCGTCCCGGCGGAAGGGCTTCTTGGCGTAGGGGCGAGCCTCCCCGTCCCGTTCAGCATTGCGATTGCGCGCGCCCTTCATCGACCCAGGCGTCGGCGCCTCGGACGGGGTGATGCGGGCCTCTTCCTTGCTCATCTCAGCCAAGCGGGCGAAGGCGTCGGCGTGGCTCAGGGCGATCTCGAAACGCGTTTCCTCCGGGAAGGTGCGGATCGAGCCGATCTGCTGCTTGGTCACGCCGCCGATGCGGCAGATCAGCGGGATCAGCCATTTCGGGTCGGCGTTGCGGTTGCGGCCGATGTCCAGGCGGAACCAGCGGACCTCGTCCGGTTGCAGGCGGTCGCCCGGCCAAGGGGCAGGGGCGTAGTCGTCGCCGCCCGCCGCATCGCGTTCGCGGCGCGGCTTGCGCTGCGGGCCTTCGCCCGGATCGCTCAGGTCTTCCGGCGCCGGCAGGTTCTTGCGCAGCAGGACCAGCAGGGCGCGGGCCAGATCGTCCGGCGTACGCTCCTTGACCAGCGTCTCGATCAGGCCCGCATCCTCGTCCGAGCCTTCCTCGGCGAAGACGGGCGCGGCCAGCAGGCGCTGTTCGTCCTGGGCGCGGATCTCCTCGGCGGTCGGCGCGCCGGACCAGACGGCCTCGACCCCGGCCGAACCCAGCAGCATCTCGGCCTTGCGGCGACGGCTGTGCGGGACCAGCAGGACGGAGATCCCCTTCTTGCCCGCGCGCCCGGTGCGGCCCGAGCGGTGCAGCATGGTCGCCTTGTTGATCGGCAGTTCGGCGTGGATCACCAGACCCAGGTCGGGCAGATCCAGACCGCGCGCGGCTACGTCGGTGGCGACGCAGACGCGGGCGCGGCGATCGCGCAGGGCCTGCAGCGCCTCATTGCGCTCGCGCTGGCCCATTTCGCCCGACAGCGACACCGACGCGAAGCCGCGCTCCTGCAGCGAGGCCTGAAGGTGACGCACCGAATCCCGCGTCGAGCAGAAGACCAGCACGCCCGGCGCCTCGAAATAGCGCAGGACGTTGACCACGGCGCGCTCGATCTCGTTCGGCGCGATGCGCATGGCGCGGTATTCGATGTCGTTGTGCGGCTGGCTGCGGTCGACGGTGTCGATGCGCACCGCGTCCTTCTGATAGCGCTTGGCCAGGATTGCGATGTCGCGGGCGATAGTGGCCGAGAACAGCAAGGTGCGGCGCTCTTCCGGCGCCTGTTCCAGGATGTATTCCAGGTCCTCGCGGAAGCCCATGTCCAGCATTTCGTCGGCTTCATCCAGCACGACGACGCGGGCGGCCGACAGGTCCAGCGCCCCACGATCGATGTGGTCTTTGAGGCGGCCGGGCGTGCCGACGACGACGTGAGCGCCGTGGTTCAGGGCGCGGGCCTCCTTGCGGGCGTCCATGCCGCCGACGCAGGTGACGATCTTGGCGCCCGCCTCGGCATAGAGCCACTCCAGCTCGGCCGCGACCTGCAGCGCCAGTTCGCGCGTGGGGGCGATGGCCAGCATCAGCGGCGTATCCGCCTGACCGAAGCGTTCGTCTTCGCCCAGCAGGGTCGGCGCTGCGGCCAGGCCGAAGGCCACCGTCTTGCCCGATCCGGTCTGGGCCGAGACCAGCAGGTCGCCTTCGCCGTGGCCTTCCAGCACGGCCGCCTGGACCGGCGTGGGCTCAAGATAGCCCTTGTTCAGCAAGGCGCGGTCAAGCGCGGGATGGATCGCGGGAAAGGGCATGAAGGGCCTGGAAATTCAGATGAGGCGACCGTTAAACGGCCGCGCCCGGCGAGGCGTCGCAGCCTGCCGGGCGTCGGGAAAGGCGCTCCCTATACACGAATAACGGCCGCGGTGGGGCCGATTTTCACAAATCGACCCGCGTTCACCACCGGAGCGGGAAACAGGGCGTCCCCTACCCCGCCTTGGCCGGCAGGTGGAAGAAGTCGACGAACCGCTCAAACGCCGCCCGATCGCCCTCGACCGCCATGGTCCCCTCGCGCTCCAGAGCCTGCAGCGGGGCCTTGCCGTAAACGGCAGCCGCGACGGCCCGGGCCGGGGCGCGCACCACCACATCGCAACCCTCGACGTCGCCGCGCATGGCGTCGATGACGCCGCCCGCGACCGTCACGACCATCGGGTCCTCGCCCAGCACAAAGCCCAGCCGCATCGTTGCGCCTTGGGCGCGGGCCGGGTCGAACATGGTCTTGAACGACAGCATGACGGAGACGGCGCTGATCGGCAGGGTGGGATCGTGCAGGGGCGAACGCGCGGCCCAACGACCCAGCACCATGAAGACCGGCTCGATCTCATAGCCCCAGTCGGTCAGTTCATAGACCTGGACCGAGGCGGGCGGCGGGAGCTTGCGGCGCTGGATCACGCCCGAAGCCTCCAGCCCCTCCAGCCGCTGCGTCAACACATTGGCCGATAGGCCGCACAGGTCTTTTCGCAGGTCGCTGAAACGACGCGGCCCCATCACGAGTTCTCTGATGACCAGCAAGGCCCAGCGCTCGCCGACCAGATCGAGCCCGTGCGCCGCCCCGCAGGCGTCATGATAGCGGCGGACTCGGGACAAGGGCTCAGTAGTTACTTTTTCTAACCGCATAGTTGACTAACATAACATCGAGGCGCAGAAATCGCCACACTACAGGGCAGGCCGTCCGGGGAGGGAGGGCCGCGCAGAGGAGGAACCCGCCGATGCCCAAGCTGATCTTCGTCAACCTGCCGGTCGCCGACCTATCGCGCTCCGTCGCCTTCTACGAGGCGGTCGGCGCAAAGATGAACCCGATGTTCTCGGACCAGACGGCGGCCTGCATGGCCTTTTCCGAGACCATCCACGTCATGCTGCTGACCCATGAAAAGTGGGCGACCTTCACCGACCGCGCCATCCCCGACGCGCACAAGACGGCCCAGGTGCTGCTTTGCCTGTCCGAGGACAGCCGCGCGGCCGTCGACGTCGTGGTCGAACGCGCGGCCCAGGCCGGCGGCCAGGCCGACCCCAGCGCCAAACAGGACTACGGCTTCATGTACAGCCGCAGCTACGCCGACCCCGACGGCCACATCTGGGAGGTCATGTGGATGGACCCGGAAGCCGCCGCGCAAGGCCCGGAAGGCTTCGCCTCCCAGATCGGCGGAGGCTGAGCCATGAGCGAGCTTTACGAACTCAGCGTCAGCCGTTTCATCCAGACCCCGCCCGAGAGGGTGTGGCGGGCCTGGACCCGGCACGCGACCGAATGGTTCACCCCGCGCCCGTGGAGCACGGTGTCGGTCGACCATGACCTGCGCCCTGGCGGCCGCGCCGACGTCGTCATGCAGTCGCCCGAGGGCGAGCGGCATGAGTATCGCGGCGTGGTGCTGGAGGTGGAGCCGGGTCGCCGCCTGGTGACCACCGGCGCCTTCACCGAGGGCTGGATCCCGCAGCCGGGCGACATGAACTTCGTCCGCATCGACACCTTCGAGCCCGAAGGGGACGGCACGCGCTACACGGCCTGCGCCCGCCACTGGACCGAAAAAGCCATGCAGACCCACCGCGACATGGGCTTCGAGACCGGCTGGGCGCCGCCGCCGACCAATTGGCCCAAGTCGCCGAAAATCTCTCGCCGCAGGAGGGCGTGTCATGAGCGACAAGATCATTCCCTGTATCTGGTACGACCTGGGCCAGGCGAAAAAGGCGGCCGAGTTCTACGTCTCGCTCGGCCTGCCCGACAGCCGCATCGACCGCGTCGTCGCCAGCCCGGCTGACAATCCGTCCAATCCCGAAGGCGCCGAACTGGTGGTGGAGTTCACCCTGGCCGGCAGGCGCTACATGGGGCTGAACGGCGGCCCGATCTTCCCCCAGACCGAGGCCGTGTCCTTCATGATCATGACCGACGATCAGGCCGAGACCGACCGCCTGTGGGACGCCATCGTCGGCAACGGCGGGGCCGAAAGCGCCTGCGGCTGGTGCAAGGACCGCTGGGGCGTGAACTGGCAGATCACGCCGCGCCGCCTGATGGCCTTCTACGACGACCCCGATCCCGCCCGCGCCAAGGCCGCCTTCGAGGCCATGATGACCATGCACAAGATCGACATCAGCGCCCTGGAAGCTGCAGCTGATGCAGCTTCCAAGGCTTCTTAGTCGGCCGCGGTCAGAAGGCTCCGCCTTCTCGACTCGACGCGGCCTGAAATACCTGTGACCTGCCACCAATCCTGCGCCTGCCCCTCCGCCCCGCCCCGCCCCGCCCCTCAAGCAGCAAGCCGCCGCGCGGCGAGCGATAGGGGCCAACCTCCGAAGGAGAACTAGAATGACCTACATCACCGGCTTCCTGACCCCCGTGAAGGTCGAGAACAAGGACCGCTACATCGAGTCCGCCCGCGTCGCCTGGCCGCTGTTCAAGGGCTACGGCGCCCTGGCCCATGTCGAGAACTGGGGCGTCGACGTGCCCGACGGCAAGGTCACCAGCTTCCCCATGTCGGTGAAGCTGGAAGATGGCGAGGTGGTCGTCTTCTCCTGGTTGATCTGGCCCGACAAAAAGACCGCCGACGACGCTTGGGCCAAGATGCAGGACGACCCCGCCATGGCCGACATGGACATGCCCTTCGACGGCAAGCGCATGATGTGGGGCGGGTTCGAGACGGTTTTCGACGAGAAGCAGTAAAGCGGTGCTCTCCTCCCCACATCGTGGGGAGGGGGACCACGACCCGAAGGGCGGCGCGGAGCAGCCAAGTGGTGGAGGGGCTTTGCGACAGCGGAAGCCAGCAGCCCCCCGTCTCGACAGCTACGCCGCCGATCCACCTCCCCATGTCATGGGGAGGAGAAAAAGGGCTCCTTCGGAGCCCGCCCTTTGATCGCTTAGGAGTCCAGGAAGCTCCGCAGCTTCCGCGACCGCGAGGGGTGCTTCAGCTTGCGCAGGGCCTTGGCCTCGATCTGCCGGATGCGTTCGCGCGTGACCGAGAACTGCTGGCCTACCTCTTCCAGGGTGTGGTCGGTGTTCATGCCGATGCCGAAGCGCATGCGCAGGACGCGCTCTTCACGCGGGGTCAGCGAGGCCAGCACGCGGGTCGTCGTCTCACGCAGGTTCGACTGGATGGCGGCGTCGATCGGCAGGATGGCGTTCTTGTCCTCGATGAAGTCGCCCAAGTGGCTGTCTTCCTCGTCGCCGATGGGCGTCTCGAGGCTGATCGGCTCCTTGGCGATCTTCAGCACCTTGCGGACCTTCTCCAGCGGCATGGCCAGACGTTCGGCCAGCTCTTCCGGGGTCGCCTCGCGGCCGATCTCGTGCAGCATCTGGCGCTGGGTGCGGACGATCTTGTTGATCGTTTCGATCATGTGCACCGGGATGCGGATGGTGCGCGCCTGATCGGCGATCGAGCGGGTGATCGCCTGACGAATCCACCAGGTGGCGTAGGTCGAGAACTTGTAGCCGCGGCGGTACTCGAACTTGTCGACCGCCTTCATCAGGCCGATGTTGCCCTCCTGGATCAGGTCCAGGAACTGCAGGCCGCGGTTGGTGTATTTCTTGGCGATGGAGATCACCAGGCGCAGGTTGGCCTCGACCATCTCCTTCTTGGCCTGACGGGCTTCGCGCTCGCCCTTTTGAACCATCTGGACGATGCGGCGATAGTCGTCGATCGGCACCCCGGCCTCGGACGCCACAGCGGCGATCCGGCTGCGGATGTCGGCGATCTGGCTGGTCTCGTTTTCGCTGAACTTGGTCCAGCGGACGCCCATCTCCTTGATGCGCTCGGCCCAGTTGGGGTCGGTCTCCGAGCCGAAATAGGCCTTGAGGAATTCGGACGCGAGATGCCGTAGCCGTCAGCCAGACGCAGCAGGCGACCTTCCAGACCGATCAGACGCTTGTTGATGGCGTAGAGCTGCTCGACCAGCGCCTCGATGCGGGCGTTGTTCAGCTTCATCGTCTTCAGGCGGTCCGAGATCGCCGTCGACAAGGACTCATAGGTCTTCTGGTCCTTGGCGGTCAGGACATCGCCCTTCAGGCGCGCCTCGACCAGCTTGTCCTGCAACTTGCGGAACTCGCCGAAGTCCAGAGCGATGGCGTCCAGCACCTCCATGACGCCGTCGCGCAGCTCGGCTTCCAGCGCCGAGATCGACATGGCGCCGCCGTCGTCGAAATCGTCCTCGTCATCCTCTTCGCCGTCGCCGTCCGGCTCGCCGGTCGGCTGGGCCGGGGCGGGCTGGTTATGCGGCAGGGACGAGGGGTTCAGGATGCCGTAGGTGGCGTCCAGGTCGATGACTTCGCGCAGCAGAATGCGGTTGTTGGCCAGCTCCTCGCGCCACACCATGATGGCTTCGAAGGTCAGGGCGCTTTCGCACAGCCCCGAGATCATCGCGTCGCGGCCGGCCTCGATGCGTTTGGCGATGGCGATTTCGCCCTCGCGGCTCAGCAGCTCGACCGTGCCCATTTCGCGCAGATACATCCGCACCGGGTCATCAGTGCGGTCATAGGCGGACTTGGCGGGCGCCTCGGCGACCGAGGTCTCGGCGGCGGCGGCCACGTCGGTGCCGGTCGCCTCGGCGGCGTCCTCTTCGGCTTCGACGACGTTGACGCCCATCTCCGACAGCATGGCCAGAATGTCTTCGATCTGGTCCGGCGTGACTTCCTCGGACGGCAGGACCTTGTTCAGCTCCTCCATCGTGACATAGCCGCGCGTCTTGGCCTGGCGGATGAATTTCTTCACCCCGGCGTCGGTGAGATCGAGCAGGGGCCCGTCGGCGTTGGTTTCGGCGTCCTGCGTCTCGGTCTGCGCGCTCATTCAGTCTGTCTCCACGGCCGACGGGGGTGATCAGGCCCCTGCGGCGAAAATACAACGCCCGACAACTTCGTTCACTACGAAGAAGCCGAGTCTTCCCAAATCGTTCCGGTCTTGATGGCCCGTCGCAACGCATCGCGCTCGGCCTTCACCAGAGCGAAAGCCGAGGTGTCGAAAGCCTTGTGGGCCTCCGACTTTGCCGAAGCGAGCGCCTCGTCCAACGCCGCTGCGCGGGTCAGAGCGTCGAACGCCTGCGACCACCGGGTCCTCGCCTCGCCGAGGGGCTTGTCTGTAGCCAGGAATGGCGCGCCGGACTTCGCCGCCGCCTTCTCGACCTCGCGCAACATGGCGTCATGACCCGATTGGGCCAGATGGCGGCGCAGGGCGGCGGAGTCAAGGGTCCGGCCTGAGAAACGCAGGCGCACCATCTCCTGCGCCAGCCCGTCCAACGCCGGATCGCCGAAGCCGTAGCGGGCCACCGCCTCCATGTGGTCGTCCAGCCGCTCCGGGTCGTCCAGCGCCCCGTGCGCCAGAGCCGCCGCGATCGGCTCTATGGAGCGGAACAGGGCCTGCATGGCCTGGGCGCCCTCGGCGGTCTGCCCCTGCAGCGGCGGCGGGCCGCGCCAGCGCCCGCCCGGTCCCGGTCGACCGCCCTGCGGCTGCGGCCGCGGCTGGCGCGGAAACAGGGCGTCGAAACGGTCGAACAGGTCGCGGCGATATTGCTCCGCCAGATCCTTGTCCTGCACCGCATTGGCCGCCTGTCGCAGCCGCCCCTTCAGCCCCGCCTTGCGCTCGGGCGTGTCCAGCGGTTCAGCCTCGACCTCGCGGCGGAACAGCACCTCGGCGAAGGACCGCGTGGACGCCATGGCCTGGCGCAGGGCCGGCGCCCCTTGTCCCTCAGGATATCATCCGGATCCTGCCCGCCCTCCAGCAGGGCGAAGCGGAAGGACTTGCCAGACTTCAGCAGCGGCAGGGCCCGCTCGATCGAGCGATAGGCGGCGCGCAGGCCCGCTGCGTCGCCGTCGAAGCTCAGCACCGGCTCGGACGATACGCGCCACAGCACCGCCATCTGCTCTTCGGTCAGGGCCGTGCCCATCGGCGACACAGCCGGCAGCCCCGCCCGGTGACAGGCGATGACGTCCATATAGCCCTCGACGACGATGATCCCCTGCTCTCCCCGGCTCTCGGCCCCCATGATCCGCCGCGCCTCGGGCAGGCCGTAGAGGGTCGCGCCCTTGTGAAACAGCGACGTCTCCGGCCCGTTCAGATATTTGGCCCGGTCGTCGGGATTCATCGCCCGGCCGCCGAAGCTGACGATGCGCCCGCGCGCATCCAGAATGGGGAAGATCAGCCGGTCGCGGAAACGGTCGTAGGGTTGCCCCCGCCTTCGGGCGCGATCAGCAGCCCCGCCTCGACCAGATCGCCCGGCCGCGCCCCGCGCTGGACCAATGCCTGCTTCAGCCCCTCCCGGTCGTTGGGCGCATAGCCCAGGCCGAAGCGCTCCCACTGATCCTCGGGCAGGCCGCGCTTTTCCAGATAGTCGCGCGCCGCCTTGCCGACGTTGCGGCGCAGATTGGCGGCGAACCACTTCTGGGCCAGATCCATCCAGTCGGCGAGGCCCTGACGCTTCTGTTCGCGCTCGGCGGCATGGGGGTCTTCGGCAGGCAACTGCATCCCCGCCTCGCCCGCCAGACGGCTGACCGCCTCGACGAAGCTGAGCCGCTCCGTCTCCTGCAGGAAGGTGATGACGTCGCCGTGCTTGCCCGAGCTGAAGTCGTGGAAGAAGCCCTTGTCGTCATTGACGAAGAAGCTCGGCGACTTCTCCTTCGAGAAGGGGCTCAGGCCGACGAACTCGCGTCCCTGACGCTTGAGCTTCACCGTCCGCCCGATGATGTCGGACGGCCGAAGGCGGGCCTTCAGCTCTTCAATGAACCGCTCGTCAAATCGCACCTTGGACCTATGCCGTCCGATGGCGGGCGAAAGCCAGCCCCCGCCGCTGCGCCGACCGGACGGCCCCCGAGCAAAACCTCGCCTGGGGATAAGTGCGGGGACAACCGCTGACTTCCTTCGGGCGAGCGTCTGGGCTTTAACTCATTCAAGCCTCGCCGGAGCCTTTGCGACCATGCGCCGTCTTCGTCTTCTGATCCTGATGCTCTTGCCGGCGGTTCTGCTGACGCTCGGCGCCTGCCAGACGATCCCGCGCCCGGCCTTCGACGCCGCCGATCTGGCCGCCGCCAGCCCGCCGTGGCGCTACGACTTCCTGACGGCAGACGCGCGCGACCGCTTCGTGCGCGAGACGGTCAGGGCCCAGAACGCAGCGACGGACGGGACGTTCGACATCCTGGCCCTATCAGGCGGCGGAGCCAACGGCGCCTATGGCGCTGGCGTCATGGTCGGCTGGAGCCAGGCCGGCGACAGGCCCCAGTTCGAGGTGGTGACCGGGGTCTCCACCGGCGCCCTGATCGCCCCCTTCGTCTTCGCCGGCCCTAGGTTCGACGCGGCGCTGGAGCACGCCTACACCAGCGGACAGACGGACGATCTGCTGAAATCGCGCGGCCTGTTGGCCCTGACGTTGCCGGGCGTGTTCAAGCCCGAGCCCCTGACCAACCTGGTGCTGAACAACATCTCGCCCGAGCTGTTGACCGCCATCGCCGAGGAGCATCGCAAGGGCCGTCGCCTCTACGTCTCGACCACCAGCCTGGACACCCAGACCCAGGTCGTCTGGGACATGGGCGCCATCGCCCAGCAAAACGACGAGGCCTCGCGTCTGCTGTTCGTCAATGTGCTGATCGCCTCGGCCAGCATCCCCGGCGCCTTTCCGCCCGTGCTGTTGAATGTCGAGCATCAGGGGCGCCGCATTCAGGAGTTGCACGTGGACGGCGGCACGGTGTCCAGCTTCCTGGTGGTGCCCCAGGCCCTGCTGCTGGACGCGCCGAACGTCCGCCCGCTGAACGACGCCCGCATCTGGATCGTGGTCAACGGCAAGTGGGACCCGCGCTTCGAGGTCTCGCGCATCTCGGCCATCAGCATCGCCGCCCGCAGCTTCGACACCATGATGAAGGCCCTGCAACGCTCGGATCTGACGGCCATCACCCAGTTCGCCCGCCGCTATGACCTGACGCTGGCGGTCGCCGCCATCCCTGACCACGCCGAGGCCAACACCCTGGATTTCACACAGGCTCATATGACCGCGCTGTTCCAGACGGGCGAGGCGGAAGCCCTGGCCGGCCGCGCCTTCGACCGGCGCGTCGACCCGTCCGAACCGTACCCCACAGGCCGTCGATCCGGCGAGCAGGCGCCGGCCACGGTGGTCCTTGCTCCGCCGAAACATTAGGACTTCATTAACCATATTGACCGCAATGCGGCCACAACCATCTGATTACGAACAATATTTCTCGTATAACAGCGGAACTATTCACAGCATCTGTGGATTCTTCTAACGTCTCCGAGAAACGGAGACGCTTGCCGACGGCCCCGTCGCAGACCGCGACAACCGCCGTTTTCAGATGGGTATTCTCATGTTCATCGCCATCGCCCGCCCGGCGGTGGAGCCCCAAGGCCCCGACGCCGTCGCCGTCCCCGGCTCTCCCGCTGTTCCCCTGCTCAACCCGCGCGCGCTACACGCCCGCCTGCTGGCCAACGCCGCCCTGCGCCGTCAGCGCGGCTGGCTCCGGCGTCAGGAGAACCGCAGCGAGGACGCCGACTACTGGCTCCATGCGGCCTGCGTCGCCGTCAGCAAGGCCGCCGCCCTGCGTCGCGCCGAACCGGCCTTCCTGCCCTAGGACGCCTCAGCGCAGTTCCGGCAGGCGTCGCGCGACGGAATCTCTGAGCTTGCGCCCCCGCTCGGACAGGCTCTTGCCCCGACGTCGCTCGCGCGCCTCGAAACCCTGCCCCCAGCGCTCGTGCATGGCGGCCATCAGCGCCGGGTGGCGATCATACTGGTGCACGATCGGACTGACCCCGCCGTCCGGGTTCACGATCCGTCCCGTCCCGTCCAGCGACAGCGCGTCGCCGGGCGTCAGGCCGACGGTGGCGATGCGGCCGTAGTTGGGCCGCGTCTCTCCCTCGATCAGGCCCAGGTGTAGAGCGATGTTACACGCCGCCTGATCCGCTCCGAAGGCGCCGCCGATCTCTGACCGGGGGATGGCCGCCAGCATCAACAAGGTGCGGCAAAAACGGATCATGCACGCGCGCGGCCCCGCGACGGTGCCGACACAGACGCACGGCTTGTCCGCCAAAGCGCGCGCCACGGCCTCGCCGCCGACGCCGCGCAGATATTTCATGTTGAAGGCATGCCCCTTCAGCCCGCCGTCATACTCGACGAAGAACTCGAGCTTCTGGGGCGGCGGATCGAACGGCGGCGCCTGAAAGACCACGTCGCGCACATCCGTGAGCAACACCTGGCGCGCCCAGGGCCGCTCGCTCATCAGGACGTCGAAGGCGGCGAAGCGCTGCATTACCGGATGCGGACGCCAGACGCCGTTGCAGGCCGAAGGCGGCGGCGCAGACTCCACGCCATGCTGCGCCAGAAAGTCCAGAAGCGCCGGCTCCTGATCCGTCACAAGCACGACGGGCCCGGCGTAGACCGCCCGCAGGGAACGCACAAAGACCGCCACATCGGCCGCTTCATAGCCGGTGGCGTAGCCCAGGATCAGATCATGCTCAGCCGCCGCAAAGGTCGGAGAGGCCCCCTCTCGCCCGCGATCGCGGCGGTTACCCAGCCCAGATAGGCCGACTTCGCCGCCGGTGAAGCCATTTACGCCCTCATGGAATCCACGAAACGCTTGAACAGATAGAGGCTGTCGGTCGGACCCGACGAGGCCTCCGGGTGATGCTGCACGCTGAACACCGGACGGTCCTTCATCGCGATGCCGCAGTTTGTGCCATCGAAAAGCGACACATGTGTTTCAACCACCGCCTCGGGCAGGCTGGCGCCGTCGACCGAGAACTCGTGGTTCATCGACACGATCTCGACCTTGCCCGTGGTCAGGTCCTTGACCGGGTGGTTGGCGCCGTGATGGCCCTGTTCCATCTTCAGCGTCTTGGCGCCGAGCGCGATGGCCAGCATCTGGTGGCCCAGGCAGATGCCCATCAAGGGCTTGCCGCTATCCAGCAGCTTCTTGATCTCGGGCACTGCGTATTCGCCGGTCGCGGCCGGATCGCCCGGACCGTTCGACAGGACCACGCCGTCAGGATTGCGGGCCAGGATGTCCTCGGCCGTGGTCGAGGCGGGGACCACGGTGATCTTCACCCCGGTCGAGGCCAGGGCGCGCAGGATGTTGCGCTTGACGCCATAGTCGACGACGACCACCGACTTGTCGCCGGCCTCAGGCTTGGCGTAGCCGGTCGGCCATTCCCAGGCGCCCTCGGTCCATTCGAAGGCCTGGGTTGTCGAGGCGTCCTTGGCCAGGTCCAGGCCGACCAGGCCCTTCCAGTCGCGAGCCTCGGCCGTCAGGGCCTCCAGGTCGAACCGGCCTTCCGGGTCGTGGGCGATGACGGCGTGCGGGGCGCCCTTCTCGCGGATCAGCTGGGTCAGGGCGCGGGTGTCCACGCCGGCCAGACCAATGACGCCGCGCGACGCCATCCAGCCATCCAGGCTTCCAGTGGCGCGCCAGTTGGCCGGCTCAGTCGGCACGTCGCGCAGGATGACGCCGCGCGCGGCGCGCTCAGGCGCCTCGCCGATCTGCTCGACGTCTTCCAGGTTCACGCCGACGTTGCCGATGTGCGGAAAGGTGAAGGCCAGGATCTGGCTCATGTACGAAGGATCGGTCAGGATTTCCTGATAGCCCGACATGGCGGTGTTGAAGACGACTTCACCCACGGCCGATCCGGTCGCCCCGACGCCGATTCCCGACAGCACCGTTCCATCTGCGAGCACGAGGACGCCGGTGGCGCCGGACAGGATTTGAGTCGTCATGGCGCAGGGCTCCTAGCAGTGAATACGGGCGGACAAACGGCGGGGTCGCTAAAGAGATGAAGGGGCCGTGTCAACACGGCCTGAGATTATGCCGTCTGGAAGCGCCCCTGGCGCTTGCGAACCCACAACCAGGCCAGGCTAGTCACGGCGAAGAAGCCGACGCTGGGCCAGATGTACCCGCCCGCCGCCGCCGCAACCGCAAAGGCCGAGAACACCGCTCCGCCGACGGCCAGCAGACGCCAGCCCGGCTTGGTCGTCAGCTTCCACAGCGTCACCGAACACAGGGCGTAAAGGCACAGCGTCAGCACCGAGGTCACGCCGATCAGCACGCCGAACTGCTGGCCCAGCGTCGGCTGGGCGCTGGCGATCACCATGGCGCTCATGATGACGCCGTTGATCAGGGGTTGGACAGGGGCGTCTTGCCCTTCTGCGCACCGCCGAACCAGCGCGGCAGCCAGCCCGCCTCGGCCGAGGCGCGCGCCGTCTCGCCCCCCATCATGGTCCAGCCCGCGATGGTGCCGGTCGCCTTGATGACGGCGCAGGCCGCCACCAGACCGGCCACCGAGGCCCCCATGACCCGCGCCACCAGATCGGCGTAAGGGCTGGTCGAATGGGCCAGCACGTCGGCCGGGATGACGCCGAACACCGCCACGCTGGCCGCCACATAGACGACGAAGGCCAGCAGCACCCCGCCCAGCGAGGCGCGGCCGACATCGGTCGCCGGATTCTTCACCTGGCTGGACAGGGCCGCCGCGCTCTCGACGCCCAGGAAGGCCCAGAAGATCACGGCCAGCGACGCCGGAACCGTCTTCATCAGCGGCTCGCCCGCCGGGCTCCACGACGCTGCGAAGGTGTCGCCGCTGAAGGCGATGACGCCGGCGATGATGGCCAGGCCGATGGGGATCAGACCCAGCACCAGGGTGATCGCCCCGAAGCGCGCCGCCGTCTTCGACCCGGCCGCATAGGCCGCCGTGGTCAGCCAGATCAGCGCCAGATTGCTGAGCGCGCCCCACAGCGGCTCCTTCAGCGCCGGAAAGAAGAAGGCCAGATAGCCGGTCCCCGCCACCGCCACGGCGACATTGCCGGTCAGACAGGCCGCCCAATAGGCCAGTCCCGTCTGATAGCCCAGGAACCGCCCCAGACCGCGCCGGGCGAAATCCGACAGGCCGTCGGCCTCGGGCTGCATTCGCCCCAGACCGCCGAACACCAGCGCCAGGGTCACGGCCCCGACGCCGCAGACGATCCAGCCGATCAGGCTGCTGCTGCCGGTCGGCGCCAGGGTGGCGGGCAGAAGATAGACGCCCGATCCGATCATATTGCCGGCCACCACCAGGGCGGCCAGACCCCAGCCGATGCGGCGCGACGGTTCAGGCAGGACGTCCAGTTGGCTCATACGCGCCCTTTACTCGGGAATTCGCGCGCTGTCCCATGCGAATACGCCGCCGCTGTCGGCCGGCGTGAGCCCCTCGATCACCGTCAGCAGGCTGGCGGCGGAAAAGGCGGGCGAGAACAGCTTCTCGGGCTTGACCCCGCGCTGGAAGGGCGCGCTCAAAGCCGTGTCCACCGTGCCCGGATGCAGGCCCGCGACCACCGCCTGCGGATGGGTGCGCGCCAGTTCCACCGACAGGGTCTTCAGGATCATGTTCAGCGCCGCCTTGGACGCGCGATAGCTGTGCCAGCCGCCCAGCCGGTTATCGCCGATTGACCCGACCCGCGCCGACAGGGCCGCGAACACCGCCCGCCCGTCGCGCGGCAGCAAGGGCAGGAAGTGACGCGCCGCCAAAGCCGGCCCCACGGCGTTGATCCGATAGTCGCGCATCAGATGCTCCGCCGACAACTCGCGCCAGCTCCGTTCGGGCGTTTGGCCGGAGTGCAGCACCCCGGTCGCCACGATGACCAGGGTCGGCGCAGGACCCTCGGCGATGCGCGCGGCGGCGGCGGCCATGCTGGCCTCATCCTCCAGATCCAGATAGCCGTGCGTCACGCCCTCGATGGGCGCCGCCGGCGTACGCGACAGGCCGTGCACCACGCGGTCGCCCGCCTGACCCAGTTGCTGCGCCAGCGCCCTCCCCACGCCGCCCGACACCCCCACGATGATCGCCGAACCCGTCCTCATGTCTTTCGCCTTTCGCGCGCGCCTGTCGCCGGGAATACGCCGCTGAACCGCCTCTGGACCGATGACGCCCTACCTTCGCCATCCACGCGGGTTTAGGAAGCGGGCAGCCCCCTCGCGCCTGGACGACGCCCCCATGAGCATCACCACGGTCGGCCTCGATGCCGACGACACCCTCTGGCACAATGAGACTCTCTTCCGCCTCAGCCAGAAGCGGTTCGCCGAACTGCTGGCCGACCATGCCGAAGAGCCGGTGATGATGGACCGCCTGGCGCAGGTCGAACGGCGCAACCTGCGGCTCTACGGCTACGGGGTGAAGGGCTTCACCCTGTCGATGCTGGAGACGGCGATGGAGCTGTGCGACGGCTCGGCGCCGCCCCACATCGTGCGGGAAATCCTGGCCGCCGGGCGCGAAATGCTGGTCCACCCGGTCGAGACCCTGCCTGGCGTCGCCGAGACGGTCGCCGATCTGTCGACGCGCTACCGCCTCATTCTGATCACGAAGGGCGACCTGATGGACCAGGAACGCAAGCTCGCCGCCTCAAGACTGGGCGACTACTTCTCGGGCGTCGAAATTGTGTCGGAAAAGGACCGGGGAACTTACCAAACTGTATTTTCCCGTCACGGCGTCGCCCCCGCCGACGCCGCAATGGTCGGCAATTCCATTCGATCGGACGTGTTGCCCGCCATCGAGGCCGGCGCCTGGGGAATCCATATCCCATACCCGATCACATGGGCGCACGAGCTGGCCGAAGCCCCCGAAGGCCATCCCCGTTTCGTCAGCCTGAGCCGTTTCGATGAAGTGTCAGACTGGCTTCAGACAGTCGAACCATAACCAAGCTATTTGGCCCACTTTCAAACACAGTTCGCCCCATTTGTCACAATAACGTGCCGTTATCTCGTCATTATTGGACAGATTTCGTCCCAAATTTGCAACACGGCAACATTACCGTCGTACTTCGGCCCTCATGCGAGCGATGCAACTTGACCTCATCTGGTTGAGGCAATCCTGTGGCGGATCATGGTTCGTACCGTGTCGCAATGTGAGGCTTAACTGTATGCGTATTACCCGCTCCCGTTTGCTGGGCAGCACTGTTCTGATCAGCGCAATCGCCGCCGCTGGCGTTGCTTCGGCCCAGGTCGCTGAACAGCCCGCGTCGGACGCCCAAGCCACTGAAGTCGGCGAAATCGTCGTCACCGGTTCGCGTATCCGTCGTAGCGCCGCCAACGCGCCGACCCCGATCATCCAGGTTACGCAGGAAGAGATCCTGTCGACCGGCCAGACCAGCCTGATCGACTACCTGGCCACCATCCCGGCTCTGCAAAACTCGACGGTGCCGTCCGACACCACCGGCTCCAGCCTGAACACCGGCGGCCTGTCGCTGGCCAACCTGCGCTCGCTGGGGGCCAACCGCACCCTGACGCTGGTCGACGGTCGTCGCCACGTCGGCTCTTCGGGCGGCGAACTGTCGGTCGACGTCGACGCCATCCCGCGTCTGCTGATCCAGAACGTCGAGATCATCACCGGCGGCGCTTCGTCGGTCTACGGCGCCGACGCCGTCTCGGGCGTGCTGAACTTCATCCTCAAGAAGGATTTCGAAGGCCTGGAGATCGACGCCAACTACGGCCAGATCAACGACAACGGCGAAGCCACCCGCCGCATCTCGGGCCTGATCGGCAAGAACTTCTTCGACGACCGTCTGAACGTCTATGCTCACGCCGAGTATGAGAAGATCGACAACGTCGACTCGATGGACATCGACTGGATCCGTCGCGGCCCGGCCCGCCTGGCCATCGACGCCGACCCGACGAACAATTCGTATGACGGCCGTCTGGACGCCCAGGTCTTCTACGGCCTGAACCGCCTGGACATCCTGCCGTGGGGTCAGACCACCCTGGCCAACCTGCAGCGTCCCAGCGACCTGACCAACCCGAACGTCCCGTACCAGAACTGCTTCTCGGACGGCGACTTCACCTACGCCGCCAACTGCTACGGCATCATGCCGGGCAAGACCTTCGTCTATGACGGCGGCGCGGCCCGTGAAGCCAACTTCGGTCAACGCGTCGGCAACGTCGGCATCAACCGCCCGTACAACATCGGCGGCGACGGCATGCCGATCGGCGAAGTCGCCGGCTACAGCCGCATTCCGGCGTCGGAATCGCAGCGTTATCAGGTCGGGACCAACTTCAAGGTCACCGACTCGATCAACTTCCACGCCTCGGCCAAATACATCACCGAGGAAACCTTCATGCGCGGCCAGCCGACGTTCTTCGACGTCGACCTGGACAACGACTCCTACGGAGCCGGTGAAGCAAACTCGATCTGGGCCACCTCGGCCTTCGACCTGCGCTGGGACGACAACGCCTTCCTGCCGCAGTCGATGAAGAGCGCGATCGCCAACAACAAGATCGACATCTACGCCCCGCCGACGGCCCAGAACGCCGGCGAGCTGATCGGTTCGCAAGCCCTGCCGATCGCGCGTCACAGCTTCTTCGGTCCCGAGCGTTCGCAGAAGAACACCCGCGACCTGCAGCGCTACGTCGTCGGCTTCGACGGCGACCACGGTCCGATCGGCTTCGCCAAGTCCCTGTCGTGGGATCTGGGCTACACCTACGGCAAGGTCGAGATCGAAAACATCGAGCGTGGCGTGGACGTGCAGCGCATGGCCCTGGCCGCTGACGCCGTGGTCGACACGACGGGCCTGCTGGGAACCCCGGCGCCATCGTCTGCCGCTCGACCCTCCTGAACGCTCGCGGCGTCGCCGAAATCGCCGACCAGGTCCGTGGCGGCGACCTGCGTGACACCGAGTATGGCCGCAACGCCATCGCCCAGTGCACCCCGCTGAACATCTTCGGCGCCGGCAACCAGTCGGCCGAAGCTCTGGACTACGTCGACGCCTTCGTCCGCGTCGAGGAAATGAACGAGCAGCACCAGCTCCTCGGCTCGATCTCGACCGAGCTGTGGGACTTCTGGGGCGCCGGCAACCTGGGCTTCGCCTTCGGCGGCGAATGGCGCAAGGAAACCACCTCGGCCGTCGGCCGCAGCACCACGGCCGGCGACCGCCTGCTGTTCCTGAACACCGGCGCCGACTTCCCGGAAGTCAGCTATGAGTCCAAGGAACTGTTCGCGGAAGTCTCCGTGCCGCTGTTCCGCGACTCCTTCATGGGCGAATACGCCGAACTCAGCGGTTCGTACCGCTGGGCCGACTATTCGACCGTCGGCAACGTCGACGTTTACGGCGTGAACCTGGTTTACCGTCCGATCCGCGATCTGACCTTCAAGACCAGCTTCAACACCTCGGTTCGCGTGCCGAACCTGGGTGAGAACTACTCGCCCTACGGCCAGACGTTCGCCAACAACTTCAGCGACCCGTGCGCCACGGCCAACATCGCGAATCTGGACGACCAGGAGATCAAGGCCAACCGCGTGAAGAACTGTACGGCCCTGGCCGCACAGCAGGGCCTGTCGTTCGACTTCGCCGGCGCAACCGCCACCAACACCGACGACTTCCGTCCGAACTACACCTCGGGCATCGCCGGCGTTTCGGGCGGCAACCCGGACCTGAAGCCGGAAGAGTCGGAATCCTTCACCTTCTCGACCGTCTATCAGCCGAGCTACGTCCCGGGCCTGACCCTGTCGCTGGATTACTATGAAATCCGCATCGACAAGGTCATCGCCGCCGTGTCGGCCGCCGGCATCGCCGCCAACTGCGTGAGCGGCGCCGAACTGAACATGGACGCCTGTAACTCGATCTTCCGCAACAACCCGAACATTCCGTTCGGCATGGGCGCCCCTCGGGCGATCCCATCGGCGGCTTCATCGAGCGTTCGTTCAACTACGCGGCCCTGGAAACCCGCGGTCTGGACTTCGGCGCCAACTATTCGTGGGACACCGCGGATTGGGGCAAGAACTGGGGCTCCTTCGACTGGCGTCTGCAAGGCTCGTGGTTGATCGAGCAGAAGCAGTACCTGAACGAGGCGGATCCGTCGGACTACAACGAACTGGCGGCCAGCATCGGCCTGAGCGGCACCAACGCCTACCCGCGCGTCCGCATGGCCTCGTCGCTGTCCTGGCGTCCGAACGACATCTGGAACGTGAACTGGACCGCCGACTGGCAGTCCGCCACCAACATCGTCCGCGCCCGCGACTTCGTGAACAACGCGGACTCGCGTCTGGCCGACCAGATGGACACCGGCAACTTCGTCCGTCACGATCTGACCGTGCGTTACAACGTGCGTGAAGACCTGACGCTGCGCGCCGGCGTGGTGAACCTGTTTGACGCCGAACAGCGCGACATCCTGGGCACCACCATCTACTCCAACTTCGACCCGTACGGCCGTCGCTTCTTCGTCGGCCTGAACTTCCGTCCCTTCTAAAGGACGGACGAGGTTTGAAACTCTGGGGGCGGTCCTTACGGGCCGCCCCTTTTTCTTGTGCGCTCGGGGGGATAAGCCCTTGCCCCCGGCCCCCTCCTCTCTAAACGGGCCGCTTAACCGACAACCCGAACGGATCGGCCGCGACAGCGCTCGCGCCCGGCCGTCTGCGCGCGTGGAGACCGCCGCCCTGACCAGTCATGAAGAAAAGGACGCCATGGTGCGCGCCGCGCTCGCAGAGCAGGGCGACAGCGGGATCACCCCGCGCCATACGCTGTTCTACTTCTACGGCGAGGAAGAGGCGCACGGCGACCTGTGCGAGGTGGCCCGCCGTGCGGGCTTCCTGACGCGGGGCCAGGGCGACATGACCGTCCTGGAGACCACCATGCCGGTCGACGAGGCGTCTTTTGCGCCTGTGTCGGCCATGATGCAAACCTGGGCCGCGGCCTTCCAGCTCGACTACGACGGCTGGGAGTGCGCGGTCGTGACGAACTGAGTAGACGCCGATGCCCAAGCGCACAGACATCAAGTCCATCCTGATCATCGGCGCCGGTCCGATCGTCATCGGCCAGGCGTGCGAGTTCGACTATTCCGGCGTTCAGGCCTGCAAGGCGCTGAAGGCGGAAGGCTACCGGGTCATCCTGGTCAACTCGAACCCCGCCACCATCATGACCGACCCGGAGGTGGCCGACGCCACCTATATCGAGCCGATCACGCCCGAGATGGTCGAGAAGATCATCGCCAAGGAGAAGCCGGACGCCCTGCTGCCCACCATGGGCGGCCAGACGGCGCTGAACACCGCCCTGGCGCTGAACGCCTCGGGCGCCCTGGCCCGCCACGGCGTCGAGATGATCGGCGCCAAGGCCGAGGTCATCGACAAGGCCGAGGACCGTCAGAAGTTCCGCGACGCGATGGACAAGCTGGGTCTGGAATCGCCCCGCTCGCGCGCCATCCACCACATCGAGGAAGCCGACGAGGCCCTGGCTTTCGTGGGCCTGCCCGCCATCATCCGCCCGTCGTTCACGCTCGCCGGCACCGGCGGCGGCATCGCCTACAACGTCGAGGAATTCCACGAGATTGTGGAGCGGGGCCTGGACCTGTCGCCGACCACCGAAGTGCTGATCGAAGAGTCGGTGCTGGGCTGGAAGGAATATGAGATGGAGGTCGTCCGCGATCATGCGGACAACTGCATCATCATCTGCTCGATCGAGAACATCGACCCGATGGGCGTCCACACCGGCGACAGCATCACCGTCGCCCCGGCCATGACCCTGACGGACAAGGAATATCAGATGATGCGCGCGGCCTCGATCGCCGTGCTGCGCGAGATCGGGGTCGAGACGGGCGGCTCGAACGTCCAGTTCGCGGTCAACCCCAAGGACGGCCGTCTGGTCGTCATCGAGATGAACCCGCGCGTGTCGCGTTCCTCGGCGCTGGCGTCCAAGGCCACCGGCTTCCCGATCGCCAAGATCGCCGCCAAGCTGGCCGTCGGCTATACGCTGGACGAGCTGAAGAACGACATCACCATGGTCACCCCGGCCAGCTTCGAGCCGGCCATCGACTACGTCGTCACCAAGATCCCGCGCTTCGCCTTCGAGAAATATCCGGGCTCCGAGCCGTCGCTGACCACGGCGATGAAGTCGGTCGGCGAGGTCATGGCCATCGGCCGCACCTTCCAGGAATCCATGCAGAAGGCCCTGCGCGGACTGGAGACCGGCCTAAACGGCTTCGACGATATCGAGATCGACGGCGTGACCGGGGCTGAGGACGACGCCTCGGTCAAGGCGGCGGTGATCCGCGCCCTGGGCCTGCCGACGCCCGACCGCATCCGCGTCATCGCCCAGGCCTTCCGCCACGGCCTGACGGTCGAGGAGGTCCACGCCGCCTGTTCGTATGAACCGTGGTTCCTGCGCCAGATCGCCGACATCGTGCGCACCGAGGGCCATGTCCGCGTCCAGGGCCTGCCGACCGAGGCGGCCGACTTCCGCAAACTGAAGGCCAAGGGCTTCTCCGACGCCCGCCTGGGCGCCCTGACCGGCAAGACCGAGGGCGAGGTCCGCAAGGCCCGCCGCGCCCTGAACGTGCGCCCGGTGTTCAAGCGCATCGACACCTGCGCCGCCGAGTTCGCCAGCGCCACCGCCTATATGTATTCGACCTATGAGACCGGGGCCCTGGGCCAGGTCCCGGCCTGCGAAGCCGCCCCTTCGGATCGCAGGAAGGCGGTCATCCTGGGCGGCGGTCCCAACCGCATCGGCCAAGGCATCGAGTTCGACTACTGCTGCTGCCACGCGGCCTTCGCTTTCGCCGACATCGACGTCGAGAGCATCATGGTCAACTGCAACCCCGAGACGGTCTCGACCGACTACGACACCTCCGACCGCCTGTATTTCGAGCCGCTGACGGCCGAGGACGTGCTGGAACTGATCGACGTCGAGCGCTCCAAGGGCGAGCTGATCGGCGTGGTCGTCCAGTTCGGCGGCCAGACCCCGCTGAAGCTGGCCCATGCGCTGCAGGAAGACGGCGTGCCGATCCTGGGCACCAGCGTCGACTCCATCGACCTGGCCGAGGATCGCGAGCGCTTCCAGCAGATGCTGAACGAGATCGGCCTGATCCAACCGCCGAACGGTCTCGCCCGCTCCGCCGAGGAAGCCGCCCAGAAGGCCGAGGAAGTCGGCTATCCGGTCGTCCTGCGCCCGTCCTACGTCCTGGGCGGCCGCGGCATGATGATCGTCCACGACCGCGAGCAGCTGGACCGCTACGTCCACGAGGCCATGCGCGTCTCGGGCGACGACCCCGTGCTGATCGACCACTATCTGAACCGCGCCACCGAGGTGGACGTGGACGCCCTGTGCGACGACGAGACCGTCTTCGTCGCCGGGGTGCTCGAGCATATCGAGGAAGCCGGCGTCCACTCGGGCGACAGCGCCTGCTCCATGCCGCCCTTCTCCCTGCGCCCCGAGACCGTGGCCGAGCTGAAGCGCCAGACCGCCGCCATGGCCAAGGCCCTGAAGGTGCGCGGCCTGATGAACGTGCAGTTCGCCATCGAGGAGCCGCACAGCGAGAACCCGCGCATCTTCGTGCTGGAAGTGAACCCGCGCGCCAGCCGCACGGCGCCCTTCGTCGCCAAGACCATCGGCCAGCCGGTCGCCGCCATCGCCGCCAAGGTCATGGCCGGGGTTCCGCTGGCGTCCTTCGGCCTGGTCGACAAGGAACTGGACCACATCGCCGTCAAGGAAGCCGTCTTCCCCTTCGCCCGCTTCGCCGGGGTCGACACCATCCTGGGCCCGGAAATGCGCTCGACCGGCGAGGTCATGGGCCTGGACTGGAAGCGTGAGGGCGAGGCCGACCTGGCGCCCGCCTTCGCCCGCGCCTTCGCCAAGTCGCAGACCGGCGGCGGCACCATCCTGCCGACCGAGGGCACGGCGTTCGTCTCGGTCAAGGACGCCGACAAGCCCTTCATCGTCGAGGCGGTGAAGACGCTGCTGGCGCAAGGCTTCGCCGTCATCGCCACCGGCGGCACCCACGCCTATCTGAGCGAGCAGGGCCTGGACGTCGGCCTGGTCAAGAAGGTGCTGGAAGGCCGTCCGAACATCGTCGACGCCATGAAGAACGGCGAGGTCCAGCTGGTCTTCAACACCACGGACGGCAAGCAGGCCCTGGCCGACAGCTTCTCGATCCGCCGCACGGCCCTGATGATGAAGATCCCCTACTACACCACCGCCGCGGGTTCCCTGGCCGCGGCCCAGGGCATCGCCGCCGTCCGCCACGGCGAAATGGATGTGCGCCCGATCCAGAGCTACAACTGAGACCAGGCTTCGAGTTGAACAGAGCCCCCGCCGAGCGATCAGCGGGGGCTTTTCCTTTCCTCCCCATTTCATGGGGAGGGGGACCGCGAAGCGGTGGAGGGGCGGCTTCACGCGCTTACCCCCTCCGCCTTCCGCCTTCCGCCTTCCGCCTTCCGCCTTCCGCCGTCATCCTCGGGCTTGACCCGAGGATCCAGGGTGGCGGCGCGCTCTTCCTTGCCGACGCAGTGCAGACGGACGGCTGGATCCTTGGGTCAAGCCCGAGGATGACGGCGGATAAATCAACATCCTTGCCCGGTTGCCCCCTCCCCGTCAGCAGCTAAGGTCGTACGTGACATTGGAGGGGACGCCATTATGAAGAAGACCACGCTCACCGCCGTTCTGGCTGCCGTTCTGGCCGCAGGCGCCGCGCCCGCCGTGGCGCAGGACGCCGCCCTGAAGGCTGCCGTCAAGGCCGACTACGACGCCAACCTCGGCGCCCTGTTCGACCACTTTCACCGCAACCCCGAGCTGTCGGGTCTCGAAGTCCAGACCGCGGCCCGCATGGCGCAGGAGCTGCGCGCTCTCGGCTATGAGGTCGCCACCGGCGTCGGCGGCACGGGCGTGGTCGCGGTCCTGCGCAACGGCCCCGGCCCCACGGTCATGATCCGCGCCGACATGGACGGCCTGCCGGTCGAGGAGCAGTCGGGCCTCGCCAACGCCTCCACCGCCCGTCAGGTCGACACCGACGGGGTGGAGAAGCCCGTCATGCACGCCTGCGGCCACGACGTGCACATCACCGCCCTAGTCGGCACGGCGCGCCAGATGCAGGCGCGCAAGGCCAACTGGTCCGGCACCCTGGTGCTGGTCGCCCAGCCGGCCGAGGAACGCATCTTCGGCGCCCGCGCCATGGTGCAGGACGGCCTCTACTCCCGCTTCCCCAAGCCGGACTACGCCCTGGCCTTCCACGTCTCGTCCGACACGCCGACGGGCCGGATCGGCGTGCCCCTGGGCATCACTTCGTCCAGTTCGGACAGCGTGGATATCGCCGTGCACGGCGTCGCCACCCACGGCGCCTCCCCGCACCTGGGGGTCGATCCGATCCTGGTCGCCTCGCATATCGTGGTCGCGCTGCAATCCCTGCGCAGCCGCGAGACCAGCCCGCTGGAGGGAGCCGTGGTCACGGTCGGCGCCATCAAGGGCGGCATCAAGCACAACATCATCTCCGACCGCGTCGACATGCAGCTGACCGTACGCTCGGACAGCCCCGAAGTTCGCGCCAAGCTGCTGGACGGCATCGACCGCATCTCGGCGAACACCGCCCGCGCCCTGGGCGTGCCCGAAGACAAGCTGCCGACCGTCGTACGATCGCCGCTGGAAAACACGCCGCCCACCATCAATGACGCCGAGACGGCCGCCCGCGTCCGCGAGGCCCTGACGGCCGGTCTGGGCGACGGCGTCCTGATCGACAATCCGCGCACCGGCATGGGCGCCGAGGACTTCGCCGAGTTCGTCACCCCGGAACTGGGGGTGAAGGGCGTCTACTTCCGCGTCGGCGGCACCCCGGCCGATCAGGTCAAGGGCGCGCCGGGCCACCACTCAGGCCTGTTCCGCATCACGCCCGAGCCCGCCGTCACCCTGGGCGTGGAAGGTTCGGTGCTGGCCGCCGAGGCCCTGATGCCGAAACGGTAAAGGCTGATGAACCGGGCGGCGTCCTGGTCGTTGAGGCAGGAACATTCCCTGTCCGTCCGGAGACGCGCCCATGTTCCTGCCTAGCCTGCCGACCCTGGTGAGCAGTCTGCTGTTGTCGCGTCGCGGCCGCGCGATGATGGGCCGCCACATGGGCAAGATCGCTCTGGCGGGGATAGCCTGGCAGTTGTGGAAGCGCCGTCGCGGCCCCGTTGGGGAAGCGCCTGCGGTCAAGGCGGCCCCCGCGTCGCGACGCAGGCCCCGGCGCTGAACTCAGTCGCAACCCGGCGATCCGTGAGGCGTTAACATCCCCATGCGCCTGTCTGTAATCCAAGTGATCGCGGCCCTGTTTTCGGCCGTCTGTTTCATCATCGCCTTTATCGCGACGGGCGTCGCCGTCGTCTCCGGCGCCTTCATGCTGCTGGCGCTGGCGGCGCTGGGCTTTATCGCCTGGACCGCCCTGCGCCGCGCCTTCGGTAAGGATCGTCTGCCACGGCCGCCGTCTAGCGAATAGAAGGTGCGGCGAAGCGCGGCTAGCGCTTTCCCGTCGCGACGAACAACGTCCAGCGACCTGCCTGGCCCATCTTGAGTTTGAGCGCAGGGCGCCCTACCTTCTTTGGCCGGTCACGCGACGCCCCCGTGGCCGCGGTGCACCAAACCGTCTCTCATCTGTCTTCGGGCGTAGCAAGAAACTCACGACACAATGGAAAAAGTGCCGATGACGGCCGAGGGTTATCGCGCCCTCGACGACCAACTCAAGCAATTGAAGTCGGTGGAGCGACCCAGCGTGATCGCCGCCATCGCGGAAGCCCGCGAGCATGGCGATCTGTCTGAAAACGCCGAATATCACGCCGCCAAGGAGCGTCAGGGCTGGATCGAGGGCTCGATCGCCGAGATCGAGGACAAGCTGTCCCGCGCCCAGGTCATCGACGTGTCCAAACTGTCGGGCGACCAGGTCAAGTTCGGCGCCACCGTCACCTTCGTGGACGAGGACACCGAGGAAGAAGGCGTCTACCAGATCGTCGGCGAACACGAGGCCGACGTGAAGCTGGGCAAGATCTCCATCGCCTCGCCGATCGCCCGCGCCCTGATCTCCAAGGAGGTCGGCGACGTGGTCGAGGTCAACACGCCCGGCGGCGTGAAGGCCTATGAGATCCTCAAGGTCGAGTGGAAGTAACACAAAGCCTCTCCCTCCCCGTCCCGGGGAGGGTGGCTGAGCCGCAGGCGAGGCCGGGTGGGGGCGGCTTGGCTATTCAAGCGCCGCGTTCGTATCACCCGACCCTCTCCACCCGGTCGCTGCGCGACCACCCTCCCCAGGACGGGGAGGGAGAGGGGTGAGCGCCCCTCTTGCCATCTGGGTCGTCTCCGACGGCCGAACCGGCATCCAGAACCAGGCCCTGGGCCTGGCCGAGGCCGTCGCCCGCCTGACCCCCGCGCAGATCGAGATCAAGCAGGTCCGCTGGCGCCGCGCCTTCGACCGGCTCCCCTCGGCGCTGAAGACCCCCGCCATGCTGGCGCCGGGGTCTTTCGATCCCCGCACCGTGACCCAATGGCCCGACCTGTGGATCGCCACGGGCCGCGCCAGCCTGCCCCTGTCGGCGCGTGTGCGCGACTGGAGCAGCGGCAAGACCTTCGTCGTCCAGACCCAGGACCCGCGGTGGCGCAACGACCGCTATGACCTGATCGTCGCCCCCGCCCATGACGGCCTCAGCGGCCCCAACGTCCTGTCGATCACCGGCAGCCCCCACCGCATCACGCGCGCAAGACTGGCCGAAGCGGCGCCCGCCTTCGCCTCGCGCATCGCCCCCTGCCCCATCCGCGCGTAGCGGTGATGGTCGGCGGCGCGTCCGCCGCCTTCGACCTGCCGCCCGCTCACGCCGCCGATCTGGCCGAGCGCATCGCCGAAGCCGTCGCCGCTGCGAAGGGCTCCCTGTTGCTGACCTATTCGCGCCGCACGCCGGAGGCCGCCAAGGCGGCGATGACCGAGCGCCTGTCGGCCCTGCCCGGCTGGATCTGGGACGGCGAGGGCGACAACCCCCTGTTCGCCATGCTCGACGCCGCCGACCACATCCTCGTCACCGAGGACAGCGCCAACATGGCCGCCGAGGCCGCCTCGACCGGCAAGCCCGTCCATATCCTGCCGATGGTGGCGAAGAAGGCGCCCGGCAAGTTCGCCCGCCTGCACGCCGACCTTCAGGCGCGCGGCGCCGCCCGCCCCTTTGACGGGGCGCTGACGCCGTGGACCTATGCGCCGTTGGACGAGACGGAACGCGCCGCCCGCGCCATCCTGACGGCCCTGCAGACCCGCTGAGTCTGGGGACCCGCCCGGCGAGGGTGGCGAAACGCCCTCGCCATCCCCATATGTAGGCATCAAGGCAAAACCCGGCCCCCCATCCGACGGCGAAACCGCCGGGCGGCCGACCGCGCCTTGAACTCTGTGGCTCTTTTTCCACCGAAAGGACGCTTCGAATTGATCGTAGAAAACTTCATCCGGATGTACGCCCACGACTTCAGCCAGATGGCTGGCCGCGCCGAGTTGGGACAGGATGTCGATGATGCTCTGGCCCGGCGTCTGCGAGACGCCGACAACCACGCCCAAGTCATGGACCAACATAAGGGCAAGGGACACCTCGCCGCACTGGTGGCCCGAATTCGCGAAGAGGCCGCCGTTTTCAACGGCCGCGTCATGCGCAACGGCACCGACCCTGCCGAGGCGGCCGCGCGGCGTGAGGCGTTCCTGTCCGACGTCGCCGACACCTTGGAGAACCTGCGCGCCGCCCGCAGTTCTGAAGGCCAGCTGGCGCACGCCTGACGCGCTCTCGGCGCCCCAGGGCGTGAAATGTCGAACCGGGATCGCGCTTCAGGGAATCAGCGCCTAAATAGGCGCCATGACCCAAGCTCGTAACGTCCGCGTCGCCATCATCGGTTCCGGCCCTGCCGGCTGGACCGCAGCCATCTACGCCGCCCGCGCCTCGCTGAACCCGGTGATGATCGCCGGGCTTCAGCCTGGCGGCCAGCTCACCATCACCACGGACGTCGAGAACTACCCCGGGTTCGCCGAGACCATCCAGGGCCCCTGGCTGATGCAGCAGATGCAGGCCCAGGCTGAACATGTCGGCACGGAAGTCCTGCATGACATCGTGACCCAGGCCGACCTGTCCCAGCGCCCCTTCCGCCTGACGCTCGATTCAGGCGCGGAAATCCTGGCCGAAACGGTCATCATCTCCACCGGCGCCCAGGCCAAGTGGCTGGGGCTGGAAAGCGAACAAAAATATCAGGGCTTCGGCGTGTCCGCTTGCGCCACCTGCGACGGCTTTTTCTATCGCGGCAAGCAGGTGGTGGTCGTCGGCGGCGGCAATACCGCGGTCGAGGAAGCCCTGTTCCTGACCAACTTCGCCGAGACCGTGACCGTGGTTCACCGCCGCGACGAGTTCCGCGCCGAAAAGATCCTGCAGGAGCGCCTGTTCGCCCACCCCAAGATCAAGGTGATCTGGGACTCGGCCGTTGAGGAGATTGTCGGGGTCGTGGACGGCGTCGCCCGCAACGTCACCGGCGTGCGCCTGAAGAACGTCAAGACCGGCGAAATTAGCGAAATCCCCGCCGACGGCGTCTTCATCGCCATCGGCCACGCGCCCTCGTCAGAGCTGTTCCAGGGTCAGTTGGAAACCAAGGCCGGCGGGTATCTTGTCGTCAAGCCGGGCACGGCGGCGACGGCCATCGAAGGCGTCTGGGCCGCCGGCGACGTCACAGACGACGTCTATCGCCAGGCCGTGACGGCGGCGGGCATGGGCTGCATGGCTGCGCTGGAGGCCGCCCGCTTCCTGGCCGAGGAAGACCACAAGGCCGCCCAAAATCCCATCAGCCACAAGGAAGCCGAGAAGATCGGCGCCTGGTGAACCACGCTCTCACCCCTGCGGCTTGCCGACCTCTTCGACGGCCATGGGGGTGACGCCGGCGGGCGGCGGGGCGGTTACGGTCACGCTGGGGACAGCGCCGCTTTCAAAGGCCTTCAGCCGCTCGTTGATGGCGGCGATCTCGTCCTTACTGGCCTGCCGACGGCCGCCGAGGCTGGCGATCCCCACTACGCGGGTCTGGCCGTCGATCTCGACCGTGCGCAGTTCGCCGGACTTGGCGCCCGCCAGCGCCTCCTCGACGCTGTCAGCCGCCGTGGCCAGCAAAACGCGCGACTGGGCGAAGCGCGCCTCGTCGATCGACGGCTCGCGGCCCGCATAGGCGTTGACAAAGGCGGCCGTCTCTCCAGCCGCGCCCTTCCAGCGATAGAAGATGTGCGCCCCGACCTGAGTGATCTTGGCCAGGGTCGGCGACCACCAGGGGTGGACGTAATCGGCGTGATAGTGCGTGGCCGTGCCCACGCGCTCGGCCACATGGCCGTTCAGGGCGCGAGCCGCGACCCGCTCGGCCCGGTCCCAGGCCCAGCGCACCGGCCCGCGCGCCAGGGAACCGTCGCAGGTGAAGCTGAACTGGCAACCCGTGGTCCGCTCGGCGCCCTGATAGACGACGCCGCAGACGCTGGAGGGATAGTTGGGATCGCGCACCCGGTTCAGCACGACCTGGGCCACGCCCTCCTGCCCCTCGGTCGGCTCCAAGGCCGCCTCATAATAGACCGCCTGGGTCAGGCAGCGCAGGGCGCGCCGGCGCGACGCCTCATCGGCGGGGCGGAAGACAAAGGGCCGCGCGGGCTGAAGCGCGCCCAGGGCGCTGGGCATGGCGGCGTTCAACTGCTGGGCGGCGACGCCGGCCACGCCCTGATCCAGAGAGGGCTTGCCGCCGAGCGTCAGGCTCTCCCAACCAGGCGTCAGGCCGTAAAGTTCAGGCAGCCCCAGAGCGGGGTCATGACGACGCGCCACAGCCAGTTGGCTCGCGTCCATCCGCTCCATCACCGCCGCCAGGCCGTTCGGACCGAGATCGCCGCCGGTGGCGCGGGCCACCGCCTCGGCCGTCCGGTCGATGTCGGGGCGCGGCGTCGAACTGGCGGACATGGCCACGCCCATCGCCGCCAGGGTGACGGCCATGGCGGCGCGCCGCAGCCAGGGCGCGGCGTCCGGTCGTCTTCAGCGGCGTGAGGCGGCCAAGAGTCATGCAACGCCCGTATAACGACGCCTGACAGCGCCGGAAACCAGCGATCTGCATGACCGCCCAATCCGGCGCTTTTCAGACGCCAAGATTACCGTTGCGTGAGATGGAGCGTTAATCACGCCGCCCCTTATCGCTCGCCGAGGCTGGAGCGCAGCATCCAGGCCGCTTTTTCGTGCGCGGCCAGACGCACCGTCATCAGGTCGACCGAGGCCTCGTCACCGACCTCATCGGCGGCGTCCAAAGCCGCGCGGGCGGTGGCGATGACGACGCCGTGGTCCTTGACCAACTCCTTGAGCATGGCTGCGGAATCCTTCTCAGGATCGCCGTCCTTGATCGAGGTCAGATTGGCGAAGGCCGCGGCGCTCTGCGGCGCCAGCTCGCCCAGGGCGCGGATGCGCTCGGCGATCTCGTCCAGCGCGGCCCAGATCTCGCGGTACTGTTCTTCCAGCAGGTTGTGCAGGCTGAAGAACTCCGGCCCGCGCACGTTCCAGTGATAGCCGTGCGTCTTCAGATAGAGGGCGTAGCTGTCGGCCAGAACCTTGGACAGTTCGCGCGCGACGTCGGCGCGTTCCTTGGGCTTCAGACCGGTGTCGATGGCGTTCATGACGGCTCCTGTTCGCATGGCTGGGAAGATCAGCCTTGCAGTTAGGTCGTCTGGCCCGCGTTCCAAGGGGCCGGCGACGTCACTTCGCAGGAATCTTCGCTCTGACATGTCAGAGCGGCGTCAGCGTCGCCCCTTCCCGGTCAGGAAGGGGCACGAACCGTCATAATCAGCGATTGCGCGCCTTGCGGGCGGCGTAACGGGCGTCGCGAGCAGCCTTCTGCTCTTCCTTGGTCAGTTGCTTGCGCTCCTTGCGAGCGGCGCGCTTGGCGGCGTCCACCTCTTCCTGGGCGGCCATGTCGGCGGCCAGGCGGGCGGCGTCCTTCTCGGCCTTCTCACGGCGCTGTTCGGCCTTGGCGAGTTCGTGTTGCTGGCGAAGGGCCTCCTTCTCGGCGGCGCGCTTGGCGGCCAGCTTTTCGAACTCGGGGTCCTGAACCATCGGCTTTGGCTTGAACCGGGCCAGCAGGGCTTGTTTGGCGTCTTTCTGGGCGGACAGGCGGTCGTTGAAGCCGGTGTTCTTGAGGTCGCGCATGCTGAGAGGCGGGTGTCCTTGATAGCGAATGGAAACGGCGAATGGGGCCGATCGGAGAAGCGACGGCCGCAAGACGGGGCGATGAGCGCGTTTCGGCACGCTCGGCCCGGCGGGAGGGCAAAGCCGATTTCGCGCCGAAATCAAGCTCTACAGCCCGATTTCATGGGATTTAATGCGACTGACGCCTCTCGACCACGGTTCGCGACGAAGAGGCGCGTCGTTAGTGCGGTTTTTGAGCGTGACCCACCGCAGCGCCTGCAGCGCCGCCGACAGCCGCGCCGACCGGACCGCCGACCACGGCCCCTGCCACGGCGCCGGTCGCCGCCTTCTGTTCCACGGTATGGCCGCAGGCCGACAGGGCCAGGGCGCCGGCGCCGATCAGCGTCAGAACGGCCAGACGAGATACGATGTGGGTCATGGGGTCAACTCCTTGAAATAGCTCAGCTTGGAACGCGAAAATTACCGCCCGGTTCCCATCTAAGGCACGACTCTGTCATCCAAGATGTCACACCCCCTTAAATAGCTTATTCGACAATCCGATGCGGCCCCCCAAATCTTCAGTCAACATCTCAATACAGTATTCGCAAGAAGGTCTGGCGCGCAATTTCGTCATGATTTAAAACAGTGAAAATAATGACTTTCAGAGAATTTCTGGATGCTGCAGAAATTTTGATTCTAGCGAATCAGTCACATTGAGGCCATAAACCAATGGATAAAGGCCCGCCTTCGAGGGCCGGCGTTCAGTCGGCGTTCACCCGACCCGCTTGAAGCGCGACGCGTCCTTGTCGCCAGGGTTCGGGAACTACGGGGGCGGCATCCTCGCCCTGTTGTACAGGACTACGCCTTTGTCTTTCTCCTCGCAGACGCGCGCGCTGATGCACGCCGCCCGCTCATTCCGCCTGCGCCCCACGACGGCGGCGGCGGCGTTCGGCGGCGTGGTCGGCCTCGCAGTCGGAGGGGCCTATCTGGGCGGCCTGGCCGCCCAGGCCTCGACCGTGCGCCAACAGGCCGAGCGCCTGCAGGGCGCCTATACTCAGGAAGCCTTGGCCGAAGCGGCCGGCGGACTGGACGCCAGCGCCCTTGCCATCGCCCACCGCCACGACCCCTACTCCGTCGCCGGCTCGGCCCAACGCGACCGCCAGGCCGAGCTGCTGACCGCCCGCCTGGAACAGCTTGAAGGCCAGGACGGCCTGCGCCGCGCCAACCTGCAAACCGCCGGCGCGACCAAGATGTCCGCCGCCCGCCCCTTCCGCCTCGACGGCGCGCTGGACCAATCGCGCGACCTGGAATGCCTGACCCAGGCCGTCTATTATGAAGCGCGCGGCGAAGGCCGCGACGGCATGAAGGCGGTGGCCCAGGTGGTGCTGAACCGCGCCCGCCACCCCGCCTTCCCCAAGACGGTCTGCGCCGTCGTCTATCAGGGCGCAAACCGCGGCACGGGTTGCCAGTTCAGCTTCACCTGCAACGGCGCCATGCGCGGCGCCGTCAACCGCAGCGCCTGGAACCGCGCCCGCGAAGTGGCGACCAAGGCCCTGTCCGGCCAGGTATTCAGCGCCGTGGGCAACGCCACCCACTTCCACACCACCGCCGTCTCGCCGTCATGGCGCAACAATCTGATCCGCGTGAATCAGGTCGGCGATCACCTGTTCTATCGCTTCGGCGGTCGTTCGGGCGCCAGCCAGGCCTTCGCCTACAACCCGCGTCCGTCGGGTCCGGCCGAGGCCGCACCCCGCCTGGTGCAGGCCAGCCTCGATCCGGTCGAAGCCGCCCGCAACGCTTCGGGCGCCGTGGCCTACACCGCCGTCGTGGCGCGCGAGGTCTTGGCTTCAGGCAAGGCCGAGACTCCGCCGCCGACGCCGTCCAGCTCGGGGAGCGCTGCGCCGTCGCCCAAGCCGGGCGCTCCGGTCTCGGTCAGCGCCGAGGCTTGATCCCTCCTACGGATGGCTCATGCGGCGGGTGGTCAGGTTCTGATGCAGATTGCCGAAGCGCCCCTGCTGGCCCAGATTGACGTCGGCGTCGCCGGGTTGGTCGGACTGCACGCCTTCCGCCCTGTGGCGTCGTCCAGCTGCGGCTTCATCCATCGGCCGATGGCCGCGGTCGGCAAAGCTGCGCTGCTCCGGGGGCGGATGTGGAACCTTGGTCATGGCGTCGCTCCTTCGAGGTCGCGCCCTCCCGCCGCATGAGAACGGCCCCCGCGGGGCCCGTTCCCCGAAAACCCCGGTCCGTGTCCGCTCAATCGGCGTCCAGGCCGATATCCAGCTGCATCACCGAATGGGTCAACGCGCCCACGGAGATGACGTCCACGCCGGTCGCAGCGATGCCCGCGACCGTGGTCAGGTTCACCCCGCCTGACGCCTCCAGCACCACCGGCCCGAAGGCGCTGTCCCGCACCCGCCGCACCGCCTCGGCCATGTCGTCCAAGCTGAAATTGTCCAGCATGATCACGTCGGGCCGCTCGGGCAGCACCTCGTCCAGCTGATCCAGGCCGTCGACCTCGACCTCGACCTTCATCAGGTGCGGGGCGAAGGCTTTGGCGCGGCGCACCGCCTCGCCCGCCCCGCCGCAGACGGCGACGTGGTTGTCCTTGATCAGGATGGCGTCATCCAGGCCGAAGCGATGGTTCAGCCCGCCGCCGCAGGCCACCGCATGCTTCTCCAGCGCGCGCAGGCCCGGCGTGGTCTTGCGGGTGTCGGCGATGCGCGCGTGCGTCCCTGCGACCGCCTGCACATAGGTCCGCGTCAGGGCAGCGATGCCGCACATCCGGCCCAGCAGGTTCAGCGCCGTCCGCTCGGCCGCCAGCAGGGCGCGGGCGTTCGCCTCGACCGCGACCAGCACGGCCCCCGCCTCGAACGCCTCGCCGTCGGCGACCTTGACCGTCACCGTCGCCTGAGGGTCGAGCGCATGGACGGCGATCCGCACCACCGCCCCGCCCGCCATCACCCCGGCCTGGCGCGCCGCGAAGACGGCGCCGAAGCGGGCGTCCTCGGGGATGCAGGCCTGCGCCGTCACATCGCCCGTGCGCCCCAGATCCTCGGCCAGCGCCATGCGCACCACGGGCTCGATCAGCAGGTCCGGCAGGGTTCGGGTCACGGAAACGTCCTTCGTCATTCAGATCACGGCCGCCAGGGCGGCGAGCGTCGCCGCCTCGGCCTCTTCGTCGCGCGCCGGCGCCGGCGCTGCGCGCATCCGCGTGTGCTCGGCCCTCGGCAGACTGTCGGGGAAGTCGCGGCGATAGTGGCCGCCCCGGCTCTCGCGCCGGTTCAGCGCCCCTTCGGCGACCAGCCGCGCCGCCGCCAGGCACGCCGCCGTCGGATGGGCCTTCGCCAGGTCGTCGATCAGGGCCAGCAGCGCCGTCAGCCCCGCCTCGTCCCGCACCACGCCCGCATAGCGCGTCATGGCGGCGCGCAAGGTCGCTAAGGCCTCGGGCGGCAGATCCGTCGTCGCCTGCACCGCCGCCAGAGGCCGCCGCTCGGGCTGGACCTCGGCCGCCGCCGCCCGGCCCGCGCGCCGTCCGAAGGCGCCCGCTTCCAGCAGGGAGTTGGACGCCAGCCGGTTGGCCCCATGCACCCCCGTCGCCGCGCACTCGCCGATGGCGAACAGGCCGGGGACCGAGGTGCGCCCTCGTCGTCGGCGACGATGCCGCCCATGTGATAGTGGGCCGCCGCCGCCACCGGAATCGGGCTGACGCGCGGGTCCAGCCCCGCCCTCATGCAGGCGGCGAAGACGGCCGGAAACTCATGCGGAAAGGCCTCGCCCACCGCCTTGGTCGCGTCGAGGAAGGCGCCGCGCCCCTCGATGCGCGCCGCGTGCACCGCCCGCGCCACGATGTCCCGCGGCGCCAGATCAGCGTCGGGATGATCGCCCAGCAGGAAGACGCCGCGCCCATCGACCAGCCGCGCCCCCTCGCCGCGCAGGGCCTCGGTCGCCAGCGGCGCGGGTCCAGCCCCACGTCGATGGCCGTCGGGTGGAACTGCACGAACTCGGGGTCCAGAATCTCGGCTCCCGCCAGATAGGCCAGCGCCAGCCCCTCGCCGCGCAGGGCCGAGGGGTTGGTGGTCGCCTCGAACAGGCCGCCTATCCCGCCGGTCGCCAGGACCACGGCCGGTGCGAAGACTTCGTCCAGCCTTCCATGTCCCTGGCCGCCGCGCCGCTCGATCACCGCGCCACGCACCCGGCCGTCGACGTCGCGGATCAGGCCGCGCAGCCGCCCGTCCTCCCAGATCTCGATGCCCTTCACCGCCCGCGCGGCGGCGACCACAGCCGACAGGATGGCCCGGCCCGCGCCGTCGCCGCCGACCCGCGCCACGCGCGGCAGGCTGTGGGCCGCCTCCAGGCTGACGGAAAAGCCGCCGTCGGCGTCGCGGTCGAAGGGCGCGCCCAGCGCCGCCAGCCACTCGACCGTCTCGCGCCCCCGCATCGTCAGGGCGCGCGCCGCCTCAGCCTCGACCAGACCGGCGCCCGCCCCCTCGGTGTCCTTGGCGTGCAAGGCCGCGCTGTCGTGCGGCGAGAGGGCCGCCGCCATCCCGCCCTGCGCCCAGGCCGACGAACAGGCGTTCAGCAAGGGCTCCGGCGTCACCACCAGCACCTTGCCGTTTGGACCGAGCGCCTCGGCCGCCTCCAGCGCCGCCGACAGGCCCGCCAGCCCGCCACCGATGATCAGAGGGCCGTCATGCCGGATGCGCGCCATGGCCTAGCGGCCTCCCACCCCGAAGAAACGCAGCCCCATCTCGAAGGCCGGCTCGACCGCCCCGCCCGTCAGGGGCAGCAGGGCGCCGATCGCCGCCGCCGCGCAGACAACCGCCGTCAGCAGATAGAGGGCCAGACTGCGTCCCGCCTCGGGCCAGCTCAGCTGTCCCCAGGCCGCCCGCCACACGCCGCGCTTCAGATGGCCGATCACCGCCAGCCCCAGGAAGACGGCGAGGATCAGCCGCCCCGTCGACAGCCCCCACCACACGGCCAGTCCGCCGACGGCCAGCAGGGCGACCTGCTCCAGCCGAGGATGCACCCGGGTCAGCACCGGCCCCAGCGCCTTGGACCCGTCCAGCGGCGGGGCGGGCAGCAGGTTCAACAGGTTGATCATGGCGATGAAGAAGGCGCCCATCAGCCATTCCGGCGACTTCATCGCCAGACCCACGGCCACAAAGGGGATCATCGCCAGCAGGCCGAACGCCGGCCCCGCCAGCGACACCAGCACCCCGTGCCATTCGCTCTTCGGCGCGCGCTGGCCCTTCGCCAGTCCGCCCAGAAACGGAATGATGTAGATGCGCGCCGGGCCCATGCCGACGCGGTTCATCGCCAGCACATGGCCGTATTCGTGCACGAACAGGCCGAACAGGACCGCCCCCGCCACGACCCAGCTGCCGGTCAGGAACCACAGGAAACCCGCCATCAACAGGGTGGAGACCACCGCCCAGACCGGGTGCTGCCCCTTGTCTTCGCGCGGCGTGTCGTGACGCGCGCTGTAGCGCGGAGTCTCGCGCTCCGGCGTTCGCACAGGCGGGGGCGTCGACCCGTCGCGCGCCCCCCAAGGCCCCTGAACGCTCATCCTTCTCCCTCGGGGGAGAAGGTGGACGGCGAAGCCGGACGGACGAGGGGGACGCTCGCCACCCCTTCGACGTCCAGCATGTATCAGGCAGCCCCTCATCCGAGGCGCTGCGCGCCCCACCTTCTCCCCCGAGGGGAGAAGGATTGCGGATAGGGCCATCAGATCAACTCCACGTCGACGTGATGCCGCGCCTTGACCAGGTCATAGCGCGCAGGCTTCGACGGCGGCGGCAGATCGATCATCCGCTGCACCGCCAGGGCGGCGCGCTCGGCCATCTCGGGCGCCACCGTCACCTCGAACTTCATGTCGCGCAGGCAGTCGCGGATGTTCTCCAGGGTGATGCGCTTCATGTGCGGGCACAGGTTGCACGGGCCGATGAAGTCGACGCCGGGCACGTCGCCCTTGACGTTCGAGGCCATGGAGCACTCGGTGATCATCACCACCTGCTTCGGCTTGCGCGCCGCGACATAGTCGATCATCGCCGCCGTCGACCCGGCGAAGTCCGACGCCGCCAGCACCTCTTCCGGGCATTCCGGGTGGGCCAGGATCTCAGCCCCCGGATAGGCGGCGCGCATCTCCTTGATGTCGTCTGCGGTGAAGCGCTCGTGCACCTCGCAGCGGCCCGCCCAGGCGATGATGCCCACGGTCGTCTGGGCCGCGACGTTGCGCGCCAGATATTCGTCGGGGATCAGGATGACCTTGTCGACGCCCCACTCCTTGGCCGCCCATTCCACCACCTGAACGGCGTTGGCGCTGGTGCAGCAGATGTCGGTCTCGGCCTTCACATCGGCCGTGGTGTTCACATAGGTGACGACCGGCAGGCCCGGGTGCCGCTCCTTGATCAGCCGCACGTCCGCCCCCGTGATCGAGGAAGCCAGCGAACAGCCCGCGCGCAGGTCGGGGATCAGCACCGTCTTGTCCGGCGACAGGATCTTGGACGTCTCGGCCATGAAGTGGACGCCCGCCTGAACGATCACCTTGGCGTCCGAGCGCGCCGCCTCTTTGGCCAGCCCCAGGCTGTCGCCGACATAGTCGCCGACCCCGTGGAAGATCTCCGGCGTCATGTAATTGTGGGCCAGGATGACCGCGTCGCGCTCGCGCTTCAGCCGGTTGATCTCGCTGATCAACCGGGCCTGCTGCGGCCATTCCAGCGGGGTGACGAAGTCCTTGACCTTGTCCCACACCGGAGCGGTCTCTTCCGCCAGTTCCCTCGACAGACCGAAAGCGCCGTCCGCCATCATCCCTACTCCTGCAACGGCCGTCTGCACGGCCCCGACTTATGCTCAAACTTAGCATAAGCAGGAACAATGTAGGCCGTTCCGCACACGGCGCAAGGGAAAAGGACGCCGCCGCCTGATGAGCGGGCGAAAGCTTGGCTTGCCTTAGGTGGAGAGACTGGGCGGCTTAGAGGTCGCGCATCTGCTTTTGCGCCGCGCTGAAATACTGCCAGCCGGTCCACAGGGTGACGATAGCGGCCAGCCAGATCAGGGCGTCCGAAAACAGCTGGAAGGCCGGCAGGTAGTCGAACGGCAAGCCCCAACCGTCCCAGTTGCGGGCGAACAGCTGGCACCCCAGAGCCACCATCTGCAGCGTCGTCTTCCACTTGGCGGCCAGGGTGACGGGCAGCTTGATGCGCCCGGCCATCGTCTCACGCAGGGCAGAGACGGCGAATTCACGGAACAGGATCAGGCCGCAGGGGATGATGATCTGCTGCACCGAGCCGCTGGTCAGAACGCCCAGCACGGCGCCGGTGACCAGGATCTTGTCAGCGATGGGGTCCAGGATGGCGCCCCAGCGCGTCTCCGCTTTCCAGCGGCGGGCCAGATAGCCGTCGATCCAGTCCGTCGAGGCGGCGATGACGAAGATCCAGAACCCCGTCCGGTACATGGCGAACTGGTCGTCCGGGCTCAGCCAGGCCGAGACGAAGGGGAAGCCGCTGGTCGCCCCCGCCAGCAGCAGGAACATGACGATCCCCGCCGCCAGCCGCAGGCTGGTCAGAATATTGGGGATGGCTTTGTAGGCAGGGGCCATGACGTCTTCCGTTGCAACACGCCGGGTGTGCCACGGTTCGCGGCCAGAGGCGAGGGCGAGGTAAGCGGCGAGGGCGTCGCCTAGTCCAGCCGCTCGAACCGTCCCGGCCCCGTCAGCTTGGACAGGATGCCCAGGGCGATGCCGAAATGCAGGCCGCTGAGCTTCAGTTCGCCCGCCGCCTCCTTCTCCGCGATCCAGGGGAAGGTGCGCAGGTTGTCAAGCGACAGGCGCACCACGGCCTCCTCGGCGGCGCATTCGACCTGTTCGGCGGGCAGGGTCTCGACAGCGCGGCGCACGCTGGGGGCGGCCTGTTCGACCCAGGGGGCGACGAAGTCCTGACAGTTGGCGGGGCGCCGTTCAGCATGGCGTTCACCCCGCCGCACGAGGCGTGGCCCATGACGACGATGTGCCGGACCTTCAGAACATTGACGCCGAACTCCAGCGCCGCCGAGACGCCGTGCAGCTTGCCGTCCGGCTCATAGGGCGGGACCAGGTTGGCGACGTTACGCACCACGAACAGCTCGCCCGGCGCCGTGTCGAAGATCAGCGCCGGGTCGGCGCGGCTGTCGGAACAGGCCACGACCAGGGTGTGCGGCTTCTGCCCGTTGGCGGCCAGAGCCTCATATTCGGCGTGTTCGGACGGCCACCGATTCTGGCGGAAGCGGTGATAGCCCTTGGTCAGTTCGTCGGTCATGAAGCGCTTCCTAGACCCGCGACGCTTGGTCGCTCAACCCGGAATCTTCGTCTCTCATGACTTGTGAAAGAAGCCGTGGATGCGCTCGGCCAGGGCTTGACTGACGCCGTCGACCTTGACCAGATCGGCGACCGAGGCGCGGCTGACGCCCTTGGCCGAGCCGAAGGCGTGCAGCAGGGCCTTCTTGCGTCCAGGCCCGACGCCCTCGATCTCGTCCAGCGGATTCTTCTTGATGTCCATCGAGCGGCGCTTGGCGTGGGCGCCGTTGGCGAAGCGGTGCGCCTCGTCCCGCAGCCGTTGCAGGTAATAGAGGGCGGGGCTTTTCAGCGGCAGCATGAAGGGCGCCTTGCCGGGCATGAAGAACTTCTCCAGCCCCGCGTCGCGATCCGGTCCCTTGGCCACGCCGACCACGGCGATGTCGTCGACGCCCAGATCGGCCATGACGGCCAGCACCTCGGCCAGCTGACCCGCCCCGCCGTCGATCAGCAGCAGGTCGGGGCGCTCGACCGCCTCGCCGGCCTCCTCGTCCTTGACCAGCTTGCCGAAGCGGCGGCGCATGACCTCGCGCATCATGCCGTAGTCGTCGCCGGGGGCCAGGTCTTCGCCCTTGATGTTGAACTTGCGGTACTGGTTCTTGCGGAAGCCCTCAGGCCCCGCGACGATCATGCCGCCGACGGCGTTGGTCCCCTGAATATGGGCGTTGTCATAGACCTCGATCCGCTCGGGCCGAGCGTCCAGGCCAAAGGCCTCGCACACCTCGTCCAGAATCTTGGACTGGGCCGAGTTCTCGGCCAGCTTGCGGCCCAGCGCCTCGCGGGCGTTGGTCAGGGCGTGATCGACCAGACTGGCCTTGCCGCCGCGCTGGGGGCGGGCGATCTCGACCCGGTGTCCGGCCTTCATGCTGAAGGCTTCCTCCAGCAGTTCCAGTTCATGAGGGCGGACGTTGGACAGGATCAGGCGCGGGATCGGCTTGTCCTCATAGAACTGACCCAGAAAGGCGGCGAGGATTTCCGGGTCGCTGTCGCTCTTGTCCACGCGCGGGAAATAGGCGCGCCCGCCCCAGTTCTGACCCGCGCGATAGAAGAAGACCTGGACGCAGGCCTGACCACCCTCGGCGTGCAGGGCGAAGACGTCGGCCTCGGCCACGCCGTCGGCGTTGACGCTGCTTTCCATCGAAATGGCCGACAGGGCGCGATCCGGTCGCGCACGCGGGCGGCGGTCTCGAAGTCCAGGTCGTCCGACGCCGCCTGCATCTCCTGCGACAGACGGCCGATGACCGCGCGCGACTTGCCGCGCAGAAACTGTTCGGCCTCAGTGACCAGCTCGCCGTAGTCCTCAAGGCTGATCAGGCCGGTGCAGGGCGCCGAGCAGCGCTTGATCTGGTGCAGCATGCAGGGGCGGGTGCGGGTCTCGTAGACGCTGTCGGAACAGGACCGCAGCAGGAAGGCCTTCTGCAGGGTGTTCAGCGTGTGGTTGACCGCCCAGGTCGAGGCGAAGGGACCGAAATAGTCGCCGGGAATCGTATGGGCGCCGCGATGCTTCCTGACCTGAGGCGCGCGGTGGTCGCGGCGGATCATCAGCTCGGCGAAGGACTTGTCGTCCCTCAGTACCACGTTGAAGCGCGGCTTCAGCTTCTTGATGAAGTTGGATTCGAGCAGCAGGGCCTCGGTCTCGGACGCCGTGACCACCAGCTCCATCGAGCGGGTCAGCGACACCATGAGCCCGATGCGCTGGGTGTGGAATCGCCCTTGCGCATACTGGACCACCCGCTTCTTCAGCGACTTGGCCTTGCCGACATAGAGGCAGGCGCCGTCCTCGCCGTACATGCGATAGACGCCGGGCTTGTCGGGCGCGCGCCGGGCCTCGTCCGCGATCAGCTCGGCGGCCTGAAGCGGAAGGGCGTTCGCCTGCGAGTTGGGCGTTTCCGGAGTATCGGGCGTCGGATCGGTCATCAGCCGGGATATAGGCTCAGCCGCGCCGGACCAGAAGCACCCCGCCGATCACCAGCGCCACCCCGGCGACGCGGGTCAGGCTGAGCGGCTGCTGGGGCACGCCCATGGCGCCGAAGTGGTCGAGGATCAGGCTCAGCGCCAGCTGGCCCGCCACCATCAGGGTGATGGTCAGCGCCACGCCGATCTTGGGCACGCCCCAGGCGGCGGCCACCACGAAGACGCAGCCGTACAGACCGCCCATCCAGCCCCAGGCGGGCAGAGCCTTCATCGCCTGCACGTCCGGCCGCGTCTGCAACGCCATCGCCAGCAGCCCCAGCGCCACCGTACCGACGAAGAAGGAGACGAAGGCCGCATTGACTGGCGACCCGACCGCGCTGGCCAGTCGCGCATTGGTCGGCCCCTGCAGCGCGGTGGCGGCGCCGCCGAGCACCATGGCCAGCAGGGCGAGGACGGGAAGCTGCATCGGCTGTCTCACCAGTTCGGGTCGGGCGCGGCGCCGCCGAAGATCTCGGCCAGGCGGGCGCGAGTGGCGCGGGTGGCGTCGTCGGGCAGGGCGTGGGGATGGAACCAGCCGATCTCGGCGATCTCGCCGTGGCTGGTCCGCTCGGTCAGGTCGAAGGCGTCGATGCGAAAGACCAGCACGTGATCCCCTGGAAAGAAGCGTTCATTGGAGTGGACCGACAGCAGGCGCGGCTCGCCCCTGACGATCAGCCCGGCCTCTTCGCGCAGTTCGCGGATGACGGCGGCCTGCGTCGTCTCGCCCTTGTCCACCCCGCCGCCCGGCAGCCACCAGCCCTCCAGATAGGTGTGTTTGACCAGCAGCACCCGTCCCTCTGGGTCGACCGCCGCGCCGCGCACGCCCAGCGTCATGCCCCGGCTCATACGCGACCAGGCGAAGAACAAAGGCCGGGTGAAGGGTTCGATGCGCGTGCGCCAGTTCGCCATGCGCGCACGATAGGCTGCGGTCGGGCGGCTTGAACAGGGGCGCGCTTGCCCCTATTCGGGGACAAAATCAGGAGCTGCACCATGCTGGCCATCGCCACCATCTTCGTTTTCATCGCCGTCATCGCCGCCGTCAACTATTACGAGTTCGGCCGGGTTGACTGAGTCCGGGCGCGCTGACGCCCCTTCGCCGCCCTTGTCGAGAGGCGCAGCGCTGGTCACCGCCGCCTCGGGCCGGATCGGGGCGGTGCTGGCCAAGGCGGCCGCTCAGGCGGGCTATGACGTCGTCGTCCACTATCGTTCCGACGCCGACGGCGCGCAGGGCGTGGTTCAGGCGATCGAGGGCATGGGACGGCGCGCGGTCGCCGTTCACGCCGAGCTGACGGACCCCGACGCGCGCGCCGCCCTGATGGATCAGGCCTTCGCCTTCGGGCCGTTGCGGGTGCTGGTCAACAACGCCTCCCTGTTCGTCTATGACCAGCTGAAGACCTTTCAGGAGGCGGATCTGCGCCTTCATCACGAGGTCAACGTCCTGGCGCCGCTGGCCCTGATCCGCGACTTCGCCGCGCGCCTTCCTGAGGCGGACGAAGGCGTGGTGGTCAATATGCTGGACTATAAAGTCACGGCGCCGAACCCCGACTTCTTCTCCTATACCGTCAGCCGCGTGGGCATCGCCCACATGACCGGCGCCCTGGCGCTGGCCCTGGCGCCGCGCATCCGCGTCTGCGGCATAGCGCCGGGCCTGACCCTGCCCTCCGCCGGCTGGCCCGAGGCCGACTATCAGGCCGGGGCCGAGGCCACGCCGCTGAAACGGCCCGTCCCGGTCGAGGATCTGGCCGCCGCCCTGACCTTCATCCTGACCGCGCGCAGCCTGACCGGACAGAATCTGGTGGTCGACGCCGGGGCGTCCCTGACCCGCCGCGACCGCGACCTGGAGTTCGCCTGAGCCGTCAGCGGCGGCGTCGTTCGCCGCCACATGACCTTTATTTGCCGATAGGTTGGTGCTTTAGCTGCCGCCGTTCATCCTGAGACCTTCATGCCCGCTGTCCGTTTCACTCGCCGCTTCTCGATGGCGCACCGGCTGATCGCCGATGCGGGGTCGAAGTGCGCCGTGCCGCATGGGCACAACGAGTTCGTGACCGTGACGCTGGAGCCGACGGCCGAGATCGACTTCGGCGGCGCCAACTATGCGGCCTCCTTCGAGCGGCTAAAGGCGCGCTGGCACGGCTTCGTCGACCGCAGCCTGGACCACGCCTTTCAGCTGAACCGCGCCGACCCCTTGCTCGGCTGGTTCCAGCAGCATGAACCGCATCGGCTCAACCAGTTGCTGACGGTCGACGGCGACCCGACGACCGAGGCCCTGGTCATCGCCCTGTGGCGCAAGCTGGAAGCCATCCTGCAAGCCGAGGGTCTGCCGTTCCGCCTGGCCGAGCTGGCCATTGAGGAAACGCCGACCAACACCGTCCTGACGCGCGGCCTGACCGAGCCGGAGCGGGCCTGGGCGCTGGGCGGCTGGTGCGACCGGGCCGATTTCAGCATCAATGATCTTCTGCCGCCGGAGACCTGGTCTTGAGCGCCGTCGTCACCCCCTGCCCTCCGCCGAGCCGCGCCGCCTGGGCCTGAAAGTCATGGTGCGGGCGCTGAAGGTCGAAGCCTCCATCGGCTTCTATGACCACGAGCATGGACGGCTCCAGCCTCTGGTCGTGGACGTCGAGCTGGACCTGGGCGACGCGCCGGTCGAGCGGTTGGCCGACACCCTGGATTACGACGGCGTCGCCCGCATCGTGCGCGAACTGGCCGCGGGGCCGCACATCGCCCTGATCGAAACCTTCGCCGAACGCACGGCGGTCGCCTGCCTGGCTGATCCCCGCGTGCTGGGCGTCATCGTGCGGGTCGAAAAACCGGGCGCCATTCCTGACGCCGCGGCCGCCGCCTGCGAAGTCGCCTATTCGCGCTGAGGCTGGTTGCGCGGGGCCGTCCGTCCCGCCATCATCTCGCTCTGACAAGAGGTTCCGATGGTCCAGTCCGGCGATTACACCAGCAACAGCGACGGCGAGGTCTCGGCTGACCTGTCCGGGCTCTATGTCGGCTATGCGCTGATCCTGCTGGCGGCGCCGACCTTCGGCGTGGCGGCGGCGGTCGGACTGCTGCGGGTCTGGCGCCGTGCCGCGCCGGTCGATCCGATTCTGCGCAGCCATTTCATCTTTCAGCAGCGCACCCTTCTCGCCGCCGTCTGCGCCATCATCGCCGGCGCGGTGTTGATCCTGGTCAACGTCGGCGTCTTCGTCCTGTTCATCATGGCCGTGTGGACCATCGTGCGCGGCGCTCTGGGGCTGAAGGACCTGCTGAACGGACGCCCTATCGCTGAGCCCCGCCGCCTCTTCTACTGAAAGGACCGCCTTTATGAGCGAGCAGAACCCGGCCGCCCCCATTGCGGGCCGCGACGGCGCCATCGTGGCGTGGATCCTCTACATCCTGTCGATCCCCAGCGCGAACGTGCTGGTGCTGGTCGGTCTGGTGGTGGCCTACATCACGCGCGGCTCGGCCACGGGTCTGGCGGCCCAGCATGTCGAGGCGCAGATCAAGCTGTTCTGGTCGGTGTTCTGGATCAGCGCCATCCTGTGGGTGCTGGTGGCCGTCAGCGCCGTGGCTTCGGCCTTCCTGATCGGCATTCCGTTCCTTCTGCTGTTCGGACTTCTTTTGCTGCTGGTGTCGATCTGGTTCACGGTGAAAAGCGTTCTGGGTCTGCTGGCCCTGTTGAACGATCGGCCGGCCTGATCTGACCCCTTCAGGAGGAGCCTTTCGTGTCCGCCTTCAAAGACCACGCCGCCGACCACCGCTTCCAGCAGACATTCGCCGATTCTGACGGGACCGAGCATCCCGTCTGGGCCGAATACGCCGTGCGCGGTCATGCCCGCATCATCCTGCACGTCGAGGCCCACCCGGCCCTGCGCGGCACGGGCGCCGCCGGCCGCTTCATGCAGGCCCTGGCCGAACACGCCCGCGCCGAAAAGCTGACGCTGATCCCCCACTGCAGCTACGCCGTCGCCTGGCTGAAACGCCATCCCGAGTACGAAGACGTACTCGGTTCGTAGTGGGCTGCGGTCAGAAGGCTCCGCCTTCTCGACCCGACGCAGCCTGGCGCTTCGCGCGCTCAAGCAGCGAGCCGCCGCGCGGCGAGCGGTAGCGCCCTTAGATCAAGGATGACTCTTGGCGACGATGGCCTTCATCGTCTCGGCCTTGGAAGGCAGGTCCGCAACCAGGCGGGCGGCCAGTTCGCGGGCGCCGACCGGATAAGCGTCGCCGCCGTCGGCGATCTCCTTGGCCATCTCGGCGGCCTTGCACAGGGCGGCTTCGAGCGCCTCGACCTGTTCAAGGGCGAGGGCGCGAGCTTCGGCCTGCAGGCGCTTGACCCGTTCGGCGGTGGTTTCGGGGGCGCGCATCAGGTCATAGACCTCGGCTTCCGGCGAGGAGACCACGCGCAGGGCGGCGCGGGCGTCGGATTCATTGCTGGACTTGGTCATCGCATATTCTCCTGGCGACAGCATGCCTCATTTTCGCCTTAGGGTCGCATCCCATCTGCAGCCAAGCTGCAAGGACGGCGCCGCATGTTGCGCCAAGGCCGCATCAATCACGACCGCCGCCAACGGTTCCGCTTGTGTTACGCTCTTTGACACTGTGGTCCAGCCGCGCTTTGCTGTCGCCGCACAGGGAGACGCTGATGAGACAGACCGTTCCGCCGCCGAAGCCGCCTCAGGGAGAAGCAGGCGAGTGGACCCTTCTGCAAAGCCGGCTCGACCGCACCTTCTGGCAGTGGGACCGGCGTCCCGAGCCCGCCGCCCCCGTCCTGACCCGCTTCGTCATCGTGCGCCCGCCCGAACGCCTCGACTACGACACCTTCGATGAGGCCGAGGCCATGTTTGAGGCGATGGAAGAGTAGAGGGCTTCAGTCCGACGCCGCCTCGCCGCCCTGAACAATGCGGACCACGGCCAGGTCGGCGGTGACGTTGCCGAGGGTGCGGAAGATATCGGGCACGACCTCGACCGCCAACAGCAGCGGCAGCAGCTCCAGCGGCACGCCCATGGCGATGCAGATGGGGGCGATGGAGGCGAAGAAGCTGGCCTGACCGGGCAGGCCCACCGTGCCGATCGAGATCAGCACCGCTGTCAGCATGGCGGCGAACAGCTGGCCCGCCGAGGGCTCCAGCCCGAACAGGTGGGCGCAATAGATGGCCACCCCCAGATTGGCGACCGGGCTGGTGATGCGGAAGACCGCCACCGCCAGCGGCAGGACCAGACCCGCCGTCGCCCGCTTGACGCCCAGTTCGTCGACCGCCCGCTCGACCATGACCGGCAGGCTGGCCAGCGACGACTGGGTCGAGAAGGCCACCACCTGCGCCGGCGCCGCCGCCCGGGCGAACCGGCCCAGCGACACCCGGCCGAAGATGACCGCCAGCGGATAGAAGATCAGGCCGATGCCGATGCAGGCGATGGAGATCAGCGCCACATAGTGCAGCAGCACCCCCGCCGCGCTGGCCCCCGCCGTCAGCCCCACCCCGATCGACAGGGCGAAGACGCCCAGCGGCGCGACGCTCAGCACCCAGCGGACGATGACGATCATCGTCTCGCCCACCGCCTCGAAGAAGGTGATCAGAGGCACGCGCAGCCGCTCGGGCAGCCCCGAGGCCGCAAAGCCGAAGAAGACGGCGAACACCACCATGCCCAGAATGGCGTCCTCGGCGGCCGCGCGGATCGGGTTGGACGGGGCGATGGTCTTCAGAAACTCGCTGAACGGCGCGCCCGCGCCCAGGCCTTCGGCGCCTTCCGGCTTGATGGCCAGCAGCAGGCGCGCGCCTTCCGGGTCGATCGGCCACAGGGCGTGCAGCCCATAGGCCGCCGCGACGGCGTACATGGTCGCAAAGACGATCAGCCCCCGAACCAGGCCACCGCCTTCAGCGCCAGACGCCCGGTCCGCGCCGCATCGGCGATGGAGGCGATGCCCGTCACCAACAGGCTGAACACCAGCGGGATGATCGTCATCCTCAGCGCATTGAGCCACAGCTGGCCCAGCGCCTGGATGAGGTCGGCCGTCACATGCCCGCCCGGCAGGCCCCAGCGCTGCGCCGCCGCCCCGGCGACCAGGCCCAGCACAAGCGACAGCAACACAAGCATGCTGAGAGAGGTCAGAAAGGAACGCGCCGATTTCATCCGGCCACGCTAGCAGCCGCCGCGCCGTGCGCCAGCGGAAATCGGCGACCGCCTCCTGCCTTAATGCGGCGTGCCTGAATTGGCCGGGTCCAGCGGCAGGCCCGCCGCCTGACGCGCCTTCATCACCCGCAGCCAGCCGTGCATGGCCTCTGAATCCAGCCCGTGCATCATCAGCCGATAGCCCGCCTGCAGCGTCGACAGCGCCACCAGCGGGTGGCCGTTCTTGACGAAGGCCATGTGGTAGCTCGTGCCCAGGATGCGGGCGATGTAGATGGCGATCACTTCATCCAGCTGCAGCGAGCTGGACGCCCGCACGAAGTCGTCGCGCGGCAGCATCAGGGCGTAGATCGGAGTGTAGAACTCCACCGCCGTCTGCACGTCGACGAAGTTATGCCATTTGCGCGGAAACTCCTCGAACGGCGGGAATTCGTCCGAGATCATGGAGAAGTCGATGCGTTCGGGCGGCGTCAGCTCCCGCCCCTCGGCGCGCAGGGCGGCGTTCAGCTCGATGACGAAGTTGAAGATGTTCAGATCGTGCTGAAGGAACAGGTCCGGCTCGATGTCCTTCAGCCGCGTCGGCGTCAGCGGCCACTTCGTCACCTTGTCGCCCACGCCCGCATTCTCCCGCACGAAGGCGGTCAGCTCGGACCCGACATGGAAGTGGCGCAGGATCACCCGGTTGGCCTCGGGCGTGGCGAAGGTGCGCAGGCCCCAGTGGATGGTCTTGTGCAGCAGGCCGTTCAGGTTCGGGTATTTCGGCGAAATGACCCGCAGCACCTTCACCAGACAGAAGAACAGGAACACCAGCGGCCGCGCCACCGGGAACAGCCAGCGCCGCGAGCGCGACCGCGCCCCCAGCAGCAGGTCGCGCTTGGCCCCGTCGTCGATCGGCAGGCTGTGATCGAGATACAGCGCCATCCACGGGTCGGGATCCCTGGGGTCGAACCGCGCGGGGTCGAACGGGTCCTCGTGCGGCTTATAGTATCTCACGCCGCGATCTCCTCGATCTGCAGGGCGTAGAGGCGGGCCGTCACCCTGGCCGTCGTGACGATGCGTTCGGCGATGAAGGGATCGGGCAGGACCATGCCCAGCATCTCCTCGAATTCCTTCATGTGCTCGGCGTCGTTGTCGCCGTGATACAGCAGGAAGCGCACCGCCTCGTCGGGCAGGGCCAGCCGCTCCTGCACCTTCAGGCCCCACGGCCGCGCCTTGATCGAGCCCAGCCCCTCGATGATGAACATGGCGCCCAGCAGGCCGAAGGGATCGGGCTTGGACGCCTCATGGAACATCCACGCCGACAGGGCCTCGGACCCCACATTCTTCGGCGCCGACTGAATATCCTCCAGCGCCCCGCCCGAGGCTGTGAAGTCGGCCTCCAGCAGGCGGAAATCGCGATGCTCCGTCACCGCATGGCGCATCAGGGTCGAGCGCAGCTCCAGATGATCCTCGCCGATGTTCGACGCCGCCCGGCTCATCCACAGCGCCCCGTCCTTCACCTGCTGGCGCAGGTTGATCAGGAAGGCGTGGTAGTCGGCGACCTCGAACCGCCCGCGCGTCAGCTTGCGGATCAGGGGCGTGGCCTCCAGCCGCTGCTCGAAATCGGCGAAGACAACCGCCAGCTTCCTCAGAGTATCGGCCACCGCCGCCTCGGCTTCGCGTTCCGCCATCACACAATCTCCAGCATCATGAAGCCGATCATCGCCCGCCCGCTCTCGGGCACGATGCACAACACCCTGTCTCCGCGCTTTCCGCGTCCCGACTTCAGGAAGGCGTCCAGCATGACCCAGATCGAGGCCGAGCCGACATTGCCGCTGTCGGCCAACGTCGTGAACCACTTCTCCTCCGGGATCATCGCCGCCGTGCTTTCCAGCAGGCCGACAATCTCCTGACGCAGCGACCGCGCGGAGTAGTGACACAGCAGATGGTCGACCTGATCCGGCACGATCCGCCCGGCGTCCACCTTCTCCAGCCAGACGCCGATCCAGGCGCGGATGACGATCTTCAGCAGGTCGAAGTCCTGCAGCAGGGCCACCGCCCCCGCCGCATGGGCCGCCGCCGGGCCTGCGTGGCTCCAGGCGCTGGTCATGTCGGCGCGCGCTTCCGGCGTCGATCCGGCCCACATGCAGGGATCGAAGCGCCCGGCCAGCGACGTCATGTCGATCCACTCGACCTTCAGGCTGAAGCCGTCGGGCTTCGGCCTCGGCTCCATCACGACGGCGCCCGCCCCGTCCGACAGGGTGAAGCGCAGGAAGTCCGCCTCGATCCGCGCGCGGCCCTTATCGTCCACCAGCGCCGTGCCCTCATAGAAGGCGGGCCGGAACCAGCGCGAGGAAAACTCTCCCGCACAGGCGGCGGCCACATCCGCCTCGCCCGCGCGCACGCTCAGCCACGCGCCCTTGGCCGCCATCAGGGCGCTGGCGCAGACTGACTGATAGCTGAACGCCTCCAGCGGCCCCGCGCCCAGTTCGGCCTGAACGGCGCTGGCGTGGCCGGGCACCAGATAGTCGCCCTGCGTCGCCGCCGCGCCCAGATGCTGCAGGTCGCCCAGGCTCAGCCCCGCTGCGTCCAGCGCCGCCCGCACCGCCTCGGCGCACATGGAGGCGTTGGAATGCAACGGCGCCCCGTCTTCGTTCAGGGCGTAGTGCCGCCCTTCGATCCCGTTCCAGCGCAGGGCGCGGCGCCCGACAGCGGACGGCCGCCCGCCGATCCGGCCGATGAAATCCTCCATCCGATCGTTGCCGATCCGCTCGCCGGGCAGGACGGCGCCGGTCCCGGTGATGAAGACGTCGCGAAGCTCACTCATGGCGCGGACCTTGGCGATACGGCCCCAATCGCACAACCGGGAAATCGCCGTTTCAGACGTCGCCCTTTATCGGAATCGCCGTTCCGCGCGCCCTAGCGTCGCGCAGGCGCAGGCATTACCTTGATGTTCATGGCCCGTTCTCCCGCGACACCGTCCCCGAAGCTGACCAAGCCCGTCCACACGCCCAATCCCGGTCTCAGCGAGGCGCCCGTCGCCTTCGATCACGGTCGTGCGCCGATGTTCGCGCCGGTGAGCGGTCCGCGCCTGACGCCCGAGGAAGCGCCCGCCGCGCCCGCCGACTGGGTCCCTCACCGCCCCGACCGGCCGACCAACAAGAAGCGCATCCCGTTCCGGCTGGAGACGAAATACCAGCCCGCGGGGGACCAGCCCTCCGCCATCGCCGAACTGGTCGCCCAGGCGAACGACGGGGAACGCGAACAGGTGCTGCTGGGCGTCACCGGCTCGGGCAAGACCTTCACCATGGCTAAGGTGATCGAACAGACCCAGCGCCCGGCCCTGATCCTGGCCCACAACAAGACGCTGGCGGCCCAGCTCTATTCCGAGTTCAAGGCCTTCTTCCCCGACAACGCCGTCGAGTATTTCGTCAGCTACTACGACTACTATCAGCCCGAGGCCTACGTCCCGCGCACCGACACCTACATCGAGAAGGACTCGTCGATTAACGAGCAGATCGACCGGATGCGCCACGCCGCCACCCGCGCGATCCTGGAGCGGGACGACGTCATCGTCGTCGCCTCGGTCAGCTGCATCTACGGCATCGGCTCGGTCGAGACCTACACCGCCATGACCTTCGGCCTGAAGGTCGGCGACCAGATCGACGAGGCCAAGCTGCGCGCCGACCTGATCGCGCTGCAGTACAAGCGCAACGACGTCCACTTCGAGCGCGGCATGTTCCGCAAGCGCGGCGATACCCTTGAGATATTCCCCGTCCACCTTGAGGACCGCGCCTGGCGCATCAGCCTGTTCGGCGACGAGATCGAGGCCATCGACGAGTTCGACCCCCTGACCGGCAAGAAGACCAATGCGCTGGACGAAGTCACCGTCTACGCCGCCAGCCACTACGTCACCCCGCGCCCGACGCTCAATCAGGCGATTACCGGCATCAAGGCCGAGCTGAAGGAGACGCTCGACTGGATGGTCGAGAACGGCAAGCTGCTGGAGGCCCAGCGCCTCGAACAGCGCACCCGCTTCGACCTGGAGATGATGGAGGCCACCGGCTCCTGCGCCGGCATCGAGAACTACAGCCGCTGGCTGACCGGCCGCGCGCCGGGCGAGCCGCCGCCCACCTTCTTCGAATACATCCCCGACAACGCCCTGCTGTTCGTCGACGAGAGCCACGTCACCGTGGGCCAGATCGGCGCCATGTACCGCGGCGACTACCGCCGCAAGTCGACCTTGGCCGAGTACGGCTTCCGCCTGCCGTCGGCCATCGACAACCGGCCGCTGAAGTTCGAGGAATGGGACGCCATGCGGCCCCAGACCGTCTTCGTCTCGGCCACCCCCGGCGCCTGGGAGTTGGACAAGACCGGCGGCGTCTTCGTCGAACAGGTCATCCGCCCAACCGGCCTGATCGACCCCCCGGTCGAGATCCGCCCCGTCTCCGGCGCGACCCGCAACCAGGTCGACGACGTCATCGACGAGGTGAAGGCCACCAGCCGCGCGGGCTACCGCTCCCTGGTCACCACCCTGACCAAGAAGATGGCCGAGGACCTGACCGAATACATGCACGAACAGGGGGTGCGCGTCCGCTACATGCACTCCGACGTCGACACGCTGGAGCGCATCGAGATCCTGCGCGACCTGCGCCTGGGCTCGTTCGACTGCCTGATCGGCATCAACCTGCTGCGCGAGGGCCTCGACATCCCCGAGTGCGGCCTGGTCGCCATCCTCGACGCGGACAAGGAGGGCTTCCTGCGCTCCGAGACCTCCTTGATCCAGACCATCGGCCGGGCCGCGCGCAACGTCGACGGCCGCGTCATCCTCTACGCCGACCGCATGACCGGCTCGATGGAGCGCGCCATCGCCGAGACCGACCGCCGCCGCGAGAAGCAGCAGGCCTACAACCTCGAACACGGCATCACGCCCGAGACGGTCAAGCGCGACATCAAGGAGATCCTCGACAGCCCCTATGAGTCGCGCGACCTGGACCGCCTGACCCGCCCCGGCGTCGCCGAGGAAGCCAAGCCCTTCATCGGCTCCAACTTCCAGGCCGCGCTCAAGGATCTGGAAGGCCGGATGCGCGAAGCCGCCGCCAACCTCGAGTTCGAGGAAGCCGCCCGCCTGCGCGACGAGATCAAGAAGATGAAGCTCCTCGACCTCGAGTTCGCCAACGAAGCGCTGACGGGCGCGGGCGAGGAAGTCGACAAGTCCGCCCCCAAACGCTGGCGCAGGGAAGCGGCGGCCGAAAAGGCCGAGGCGTTCAGGAAGGGGCGCTGACGCCCCTCCCCTTCACCCCCGTCAGTTTCCCTTGGTCCCGGAGGTGTGAGCCGGGCCGCGGAAGATGGCGTTCAGGAACATCGGCTTCAGCCCTTCCAGGAAGGCGCGCATGGTGACGTCCTGGGTGAAGGCGACGACCTGGCCGCGCCCGACTTCGGACGCCATGGCGACGGGCTTGTAGGCCAGCTGGCGGCGGTTCTCGGCCCACAGCTGCCCGGACGCCAGCACCTGATCCGGTCCGGCCAGACGCACGACGTTGGTCCCCTGATCGCGGGCCAGAGGGGTGTAGATGTCCGAGCCGCGCACCATGACGCTGAGGGTCGGGGCGACGCCCGCGCCCAGCCAGTGTTCATTGTCGACCACGGCGCTGGCCAGGACGCCCGCGACCGGATCGGGCGCCCCGCCGTGGTGGCCGGTCAGGGCCAGGTATTCGGCGTCGGTGGCGATCTCGCTGCCGCCGTCCTTCTTGTCCTTGTCGCCGTCGCCGGAGGCGGCGCTCTCGCGGCGGCTCTCCAGCAGCTTGGAATCGGGATCGGTCAGCAGGCGGCTGGCCGAGCCGACGCCGATCAGGACGCCGCCCGCCTGGACCCAGGCGCGCAGATTAGCGACGCCGCTCTCGCCGAGGATCTGCTTATAGTCGCCGCCCGAGGGCAGGATCAGCACCTGGTAGCGGGACAGGTCGGCGTTCGCCAGGCGGCGGGTGCGCACCGCCGTGACGGGCCAGCCGTATTCCCGCTCCAGCACATGGCGGATGGATCCGGCCGATTCCGGCTCGGTCGGGTCATCCCAGGCCATGGCCACGCGCGGGGCGGCGATGAGCGTCGCCTTGTCCGAGCCGACGCTGGGACCGCTGGAGACCCAGGAGGTGGCCAGCGGCGTCACCTGGGCGCCGCTGCCGGCGGCCAGACGGCGGACGCGCTCGTCGAGGTCGGCGGGCGACCCGGCGCGCGGCACGATAAAGGTCCCGCCCGGATAGGCGCGGCCGTCCAGGGTGAAGGGCTCCTCGACGGAGCGGACCGGCAGCTTGTCGGTCAGGGCGGCCGTCAGGAAGCGCATCCCCGCCGTGCCCGGATGGATGGCGTAGCCGTAGGTCGCGTCGCCGGAGGCCACGGCGGCGGGGCGGATCAGTTCGGGGCCGACGGCGGCCGTCTGGACCGAGGGGGCGCCGGTGCAGCGCTGGCTCGGCACGTTGAACAGCAGGGGCAGCGACCAGCCGGTCAGATCATAGATCTCATCGCCCAGACCGCGCGCGCGGCGGGCCTCCTGCTCGGCCAGGAATTTCGGGTCCAGCGGCACGTCCTTGGCCAGCAGGGTCTCGGCCATGCGGCGCTGCGGCTGGGACAGATTCACGATGTAATCGCCCGCCTGATAGCTCTGGCCGCAGGCGGAGAAGGATGCAGTCGCGCGTCCGACCTCCAGTCCCGAACGCACCAGCAGTCCCGCCAGCTTGTCGGCGGCGGCCGGGTCGGCCGCGGCGGAGCGCGACAGGACATAGGCCCCCGTCCGCCTGAAATCCCGTCGCGGTGGAAGGCGTAGAAGTCGCTGAGCAGTTTCTCGCGGTCGCGGGCGGCGGTCTCGATGGTCGACAGGGTGGCGGTCAGGTGGCCCTTGACCGTATCGGCGTAGGTCAGCATCTCGCCCGAGGAACGCCGCGCCAGCAACCCGCGCGATGAGCCCTGCTCATAGGTCATGGAGACGGCGCCGAAATAGGCGGGCCAGCCGTCGCCGTAGCCGGGGTAGAAGGCGTCGAAGGTTTCGCGCGTGAAATAGTCCAGCCCCGCCTGATCGAAGCGTCCGGCGGTGTTGCGGCCGAACCGCTCGCGCGCGTCCAGGATCGGCGGATAGATCCAGGGGTTCAGCGGCTGGGCTTCGGGCGGGAAGAAGAAGCTCGAATCCGTGCCCATCTCGTGGGAATCGACCACTACCTGCGGACGCCATTCGCGGATCAGGGCCGAGTGCCCTTGCGTCTCCGGCTGGGACTGGATGAACCAGTCGCGGTTCAGGTCGAACAGATTGTGGTTGAAGCGGCCCGACGGCCAGGGCTCGGCCCGCTCGGCCGACAGGGGATCGCCGTTGGGCTGGGCGCCCAGGCCCGCCTCGAAGCTGTTGATGAAGCGCTCGCGCCCGTCGGGGTTCTGGGTCGGGACGAAGACGACCACGACGTTCTCCAGCCAGCCTTGCGCCTCGGCGTCGAGGCTGTCGGTCAGGCGGCGCGCGGCGGCCAGAGCGGCGTCGGCGGGGCTGATCTCATTGCCGTGGACCGAATAGGCCATCCAGACGATGGCCGGTGTGTCGTTGATCAGGGCGCGGGCCTGCTCGGGCGAGGTCTTGCGCGGATCGGCCAAGGCGTTGGTCGCGGCCTTGATCGCATCCAGCCGGGCGATGTTGCGCGGCGAGCCGACGGCGGCCCAGAACAGGGGGCGGCCCTCCCACGACTGGGCGTAGTCGCCCATGACCATGCGGTCGGGATTGGCGGCGCGCAGCGCCTCGAAATAGCGGCGCACATCAGCCGAGCGTGTGATGCGCTCGCCGCTGTCATGGCCGACGACGGCCTGAAGCGCGGGCGGCGTCTGTTGCGCCAGTGCAGGCGCGGCGCCCAGGGCCAGGCTGAGCGCCAGCATGGAACAGGCGGCGCGGCGACGATACGACATTCAGAATACTCCCCTACGGAGCGGCCAACTTAGCCTTGCGGGTCCCGTGAAGGAAGCGGCGGGACATCCTGTATTGACTATGGCGCACAGTATGTCGCATACACTGTGCGTCACACACTATGTGGCGGCAGGTGAGGCGACAGCGTGGATCGGGAACTGTTCGAGACGATGCGGCTGGAGCTGCGGCGCGGGACGCTGGTCCTGGCGGTGCTCGCCTGCCTGCGGACCGAACGCTACGGCTACACCCTGCGTCAGGCGCTGGCGGCGGATGGGCTGGAGATGGAGGAATCCACCCTCTACCCCCTGCTGCGGCGGCTGGAGGGGCAAGGGCTGCTGACCAGCGAATGGCGCGAGGAGGAGAAGCGAAAGAAGCGCTTCTATGTCCTGTCGCCGGGGGCGAGGCCATGCTGGCCGCCCTGACCGAGGAATGGCGCGGCATCAACGCCTCGCTGGAACGAATTCTCTGAAGGGACGGGAGAGGGCGCGATGGACATCATCGAACGCTATTTGGAGGCCGTGGCGGCGCAACTGCCGACCGAGGACCGCGAGGACATCGTCGCCGAACTGCGCGACCTGATCCTGAGCCGCGTCGAGGCCCGCGAAGAGGAGCTGGGCCGTGCCCTGAGCGACGAGGAGAAGGAGGCGATCCTGCACGAGATCGGCCATCCGCTGATCGTCGCCGCCCGCTATCGCAAGGGTCCGGACAGCCTGATCGGGCCGGAACTGTTTCCCTATTGGCTGTTCGGGGCCAAGGCCGGGCTGATCGTCATTGCGGCCGTTCAGGCGCTGGGGCTGTTGGTCAGCGTGTTAGGCGCGCCGGCTGATTTCGGACGAGCGATCAGCCAGGCCTTCCACGGCTTCTTCTCCGGGGGCTGACCCTGCTGGGAGCGCTGACCTTGGCCGGCGCGATCCTGGAGCATTACGACATCAAGCCGACCTGGCTGACGAAATGGCGGGTGCGCGACCTGTCGGCCTTCGGCCTGGCCGATCCGGCGAAGTGGGGCGCCTCTCTGTCGGGCTCTGAGAAGGCCAAGGCGGAGTGGTTGCCGAAGGGCGCCCGCGTGTGGGGCGTGACGGCGAACGACAAGCCGGGGCTGGAGGCGCTGGCCTCGCTGATCGTCGGGGGCGTCTTCGTGATGTGGTGGATCGGCGTGATCCGCTTTCCGGGCCTGGGCGAGTTCTCCTTGAGAAGCGGCGCGGTCGGGATCGAGGCGGCGCCGGTGTGGGCGGCCCTCTACGGCCCCATCCTGGCCCTGGCCGTCGGCGGCATGGCGGTGGACGCGGTCAGCCTGATCCGCGGGCGCGAGGGGCGGTTGACCTTGCTGCTGAAGATCCCGCTGGCGGGCGCGGCGCTCTGGGTGCTGTGGCGACTGTTTGATGCGGGCTGGTGGCTCACCTTGACCCAGGGCGCGGCGAGCGCCCGCGTCGAGGGCGGGGCGACGAACATCAGCCTGGACGCCCTGCGCGCGGTGAACGATGCGGGCCGCGATCTGGAGGGGACAGCCCTGACGCTGGGCACGGTGCTGACCTGGGTGTTCGCGGTGATGGCGATCAGCTTCGTCGTCAACATCGCGACCTATGTCTGGCGGCTCGCGACGACGCGCGAGGGGTGATCTGCCGGGCTGCGGCGCCGTCATGTCCGAAAACCGCGAGACAGGCCATCATCTCAGGCGCAAGGTGCGGGCATGGACAACGCCCGCGACACGCTGGATCAGGAGGCCTGTTATCGGGCGGTCCTGACGCGCGACCCGCGCTTCGACGGGCGCTTCTTCACCTGCGTGAAGTCCACCGGAATCTATTGCCGCCCGGTCTGCCCGGCGCGGACGCCCAAGCGTGAGAACATGCGCTTCGTCATCAGCGCGGCGGCGGCCGAGGAGGCGGGCTTCCGCGCCTGCCTGCGCTGTCGGCCGGAAACCGCGCCCGATATGGGCGCGTGGCGGGGGACGTCCAACACTGTCAGCCGGGCGCTGAACCTGATCGAGGCGGGGGCGCTAGATGAGGGCGACGTCGACGCCCTGGCCGCGCGGCTGGGGGTAGGCGAGCGACACTTGCGCCGCCTGTTCCGCCAGCACCTGGGGGCCGCCCCGGTCGGCGTGGCCCAGACGCGCCGCGTCCTGCTGGCCAAGGCCCTGATCCACCAGACCGACCTGCCCATGGCCCAAGTCGCTATGGCGTCCGGCTTCGGCAGCGTGCGCCGCTTCAACGAGACGTTTCAGGCCCTTTATGGACGGCCCCCGTCAGCGCTGCGGGCGCGGGCCGAGCGGCCGTGGGACGCCAAGTCGAATGAAGGCGTGCGGCTGAGCCTGCCCTATCGCCCGCCCTATGAGGTCGAGGCCATGCTGGCGGCCCTGAAGGCGAGGGGCGAGACGGTTGAGGGCGGGGTCTGGCGTCGCGTTCTGAACCCGGCGACGGACGGGGCGACGGGCGAGGTCTCGGCCCGGTTCGAGGACGGGAACCGCCTGGCGGTCACGGCGGCGCTGGACGACCTCAAGGCCCTGCCAGGCGTGCTGGCGCGGGTGCGGCGGCTGTTCGACCTGCCAGCCGACCCCGAGGCCATCCGGCGCGACCTGTCGCTCGACCCTGTTCTGGCGCCCTTGGTCGCGGCGCGGCCCGGCCTGCGCCTGCCGGGCGCCTGGATCGACGATGAGGGCGACATGGCCAGCGACCGGCTTGAAGATCACAGGCTCGCGGCGCGGGCCGAGCGGTGGCGACCCTGGCGGGCCTATGGCGCGCTGCACCTGCGCGAGGCAGGCGTAGACGGCGCGGCGATCATGGAGAGCGACGATGAAAAAGACGCAGCTTGAAGCCTTTACGCTGGACCGCATCGCCACGCCGGTGGGCGAGGTGCTGCTGGTCACGGACGCGGAGGGGCCGTGCGCGCTTTCGACTTCACCGACTATGAGGCGCGGATGATGACGCTCCTGGCCCGTCATTACGGCGAGGTGCGGCTGACGCCCGGCCGCGCGCCCGAAGCGGTGCGGAAGGCCATTATCGCCTATTTCGACGGCGACCTGACGGCGCTGGACCGCCTCGCCGTGAAGACCGGCGGCACCGACTTCCAGCGCGCGGTCTGGGCGGCGCTGCGCACCATTCCGGCGGGACGAACCTGGAGCTACGGCCAACTGGCGAAGGCCATCGGCAAGCCCGCGGCGGTGCGCGCCGTGGGGCTGGCCAACGGAGCCAATCCGATCGGCGTCATCGTGCCCTGCCACCGCGTCGTCGGCGCCAAGGGAACCCTGACCGGTTACGCGGGCGGGCTGGAGCGCAAGCGCTGGCTTCTGGCGCACGAAGCGTCGCAGCTTGGCCCTGATGATGGAACGGGACAGGGGGCGTTTGCGCTGGACTGACAGCGCCCTTTCCTTTCGGCGCTCATATGTGGAGTCTGATATGAACCTGCCCAACGGGGCTCTGGTCGCCGTCGCCGACGGCGAGAAGCTGAGCCTGTTCCGCAACACCGGCCACAACCTCGACATCCAGCTCAAGCCGATGGCGACTCCCGAAATCCCCGAACGCCTGTCCGGCGCGCCGGGCCGCCGCTCCAGCGACGCCAACCCCGACAACGACACCCAGGCCGAGGACGGCTTCGCCATGGGCGTGGCCGAGGCGCTGAACCACATGGCCCTGACCAACAAGTTCGAGGCCCTGGCCGTCGTCGCCGCGCCCAAGACCCTAGGCCAGTTGCGCAAGCATTGGCACAAGACGCTGGAAGGCCTGCTGGTCGGCGAAATCGCCAAGGATCTGACCGGCCGCCCGGCCGATGAGGTGGCCGAGGCGATCAGCCGGGCGTGACATAACGCCCGTCATCCCGGCCGCAGCCTCGCTGGCGAGGCGGAGAGCCGGGACCTCCCAGACCTCGACGTTCGCCTCTCTGGCGGTCCCGGACAGCGGCTGCGCCGCTTCCGGGATGGCGCCGGTGGTCAGGCCGCCCCGTCCAGGAACAGGCGGCAGGCCGCGTTGTCCGTCTCGTCGACGTACGGATAGCCCAGGTCGTCCAGCGCCGTCGTCAGGGCCGCCGCCTGATCCGGCGGGACGCTGACGCCCGCCAGCACCCGGCCCGCGTCGTCGCCGTGGTTGCGATAGTGGAAAAGGGTCAGGGCCCAGGCGGGCTGAAGGCTGTTGAGGAAGCGCAGGAAGGCGCCCGGCCGCTCGGGGAACTCGAAGCGCAGCAGCCGCTCATGCGGCAGGCCGATGGTGCGTCCGCCGACCATGTGGCGGACGTGCAGCTTGGCGGTCTCGTTGTCGCTCATGTCGACGACGGCATAGCCGTCGGCGGTCAGGCGACGCAGAAGGCTTTCACGCTCGGCGGCGCCGTCGCGCAGGGCCACGCCGACGAAGATCTGGGCCGTGCCGTCGCCGGACCAGCGATAATTGATTCCGTGATCGAGCGGCCGTCCAGGCTTTGCAGGAAGCGGTGATAGTCGTCGCGCCGATCGGGCATGGAGACCGCGAACAGGGCTTCGGCGCCCTCGCCGATCTCGGCCCGCTCGGCGACGTGGCGCAGGCGGTCGAAGTTGACGTTGGCCCGAGTTGATCGCGACCAGCGCCCCCGATCCGGGATTGCGCGCGGCCCAGGCCTTTAGGCCGGCAAGCGCCACGGCGCCCGACGGCTCGGCTACCGCGCGCACGTCGTCGAAGATGTCCTTCACGGCGGCGCAGATGGCGTCGGTGTCGACCAGGACGATCTCGTCCAGCAGATCGCGGCACAGGCGGAAGGTTTCGTCGCCCGCGCGGCGCACGGCCACCCCGTCGGCGAACAGGCCGACCTGATCCAAATCGACGACCCGCCCGGCCTCAATGGCGCTTTTCATCGTCGGAGCCTCGGCCGGTTCGACGCCGATCAGGCGCGTCTCAGGCCGCAGGAAGCGGACGATGGCCGCCACCCCCGCCGCCAGCCCCCGCCGCCGATGGGGATTAACACGGCGTCGATCGGATCGGCGTGCTGGCGCAGGATCTCCAGCCCCACCGTCCCTTGCCCGGCGATGACGTCGGGATCGTCGAAGGGGTGGACGAAGGCGGCGCCGGTCTGCTTCTCCAACTCGCGGGCGTGGGCGTAGGCGTCGTCAAAGCTTTCGCCATGCAGCACGACCCGGCCGCCCAGCCCCTGGACCGCCGCCACCTTGATGCCGGGCGTGGTGGTCGGCATGACGATGGTGGCCGCCGCGCCGCGTTTCGCCGCCGCCAGCGCCACCCCTTGCGCATGATTGCCCGCCGAGGCGCAGATGACGCCGCGCGCCAACTCCGCCTGGCTCAGGGCGGCGATCTTGTTGTAGGCGCCGCGGATCTTGAACGAGAAGACCGGCTGCAGGTCCTCGCGCTTCAGCAGGGCGGTCCGGCCGAGGCGGGCCGACAGCCGCTTGAGCGGATCGAGGGGGTCTCCTCGGCCACGTCATAGACGCGGGCGGTCAGGATGCGGCGGACGGTGTCTTGCACGATGATCTCGGTCAGGCGTCAGAAAAAGAAACGAAGCGTGTGCTCGTCTAGGCCAGACCAAACCTTATGAGAACGAAAATTGCGCCCTTCCCTGCTAATCTAAAGCGCCTTCTCCAGAACCACGAAGGCCAGGTCGCGCGTTCGGGGCAGGCCGAAGCGGGGGTCGTCCAGCGGGAAGGGGCGGGTTTCGCCGGTCAGGCGATAGCCGCGCCGTTCGTACCAGGCGATCAGTTCGGCGCGCTGGCGGATGACGGTCATCTCCATGCGCGTGGCGGCGAAGCGGGCGGCGGCCTCGGCCTCGGCGGCCTCGATCAACAGACGGCCCAGACCGCCCGCCTGACGCGCCGGATCGACGGTCAGCAGGCCCAGATAGGCCAGGCCCCGCCCCTGATCCGCGACCTGAACGCAGCCGATCAGGGCGCCGTCGACCTCGGCCAGCAGGATGATCCGCGAGGCGTCGGCGAGGATGTCGCGCAACTCCGCCTCGTCGGTGCGCTGGCCCTCCAGCAGGTCAGCCTCGTGGGTCCAGCCGGCCTTGGCGCTGTCGCCGCGATAGGCGCTTTCGATCAGGGCGCGCAGCGCCGGCACGTCGTCCGGCGCCGCAGGTCGAAAGACCGGGCCGGTCAACGGCGCGCCCGGCGCGGGGCGGCCTTGGGCGCATCCGCGCCCAGTTCGGCGATCAGGTGATCCATGCCGTAGACGTCGCGCAGGGCCGTGGTCACGGCCTGGGTGGTGACGATGACGCTGCGGTTGACGTTGCGGTCATAGCCATAGGCGTTGCGCTGGGTCAGGACGGTGGAGTCGAAGTTGGCGCCGATGATCTCGCCCTTCGCATTCACCGCAGGCGAGCCCGACGAGCCGCCGATGGTGTCGGACGAGACGGCCATGTTCATCACCGCGTTCGGGTCAATGCGGTCCTTGGCGGCCAGCAGCTTGGGCGCGACGTTGAACGGCTCGGCGCCGGTCGCCCGGTCCCACAGGCCGGCGAAGGTGGTGAAGGCGGGGATGCGCTGGCCCGGCACGTCCGTGCCTTCGACCCGGCCGTAGGTCAGGCGCAGGGTGCCGGTGGCGTCCGGATAGACGGCGTCGCCGAAGACGGCGAAGCGGGCGGCGGCCAGCTGTTCCGAGGCGCGGTCGGTCGGCGCCTTGACCTTGTTGTCCCAGTCAGCGCGCACGGCGCGGGCGTCGGCGTCGATGGCCAGGACGTACTGGATCAGAGGATCGGTCGAGGCCTGAACGGCGGGCAGGCCGCCTTCCCACAGGGCGCGGCGCACGTCCGGATCGGCCAGCTTGGTGCCCTCGACCAGACGGGCGGACAGGCCCTCGGGGCTCTCCTTGCCCAGCAGGGTGCGGACGTAAGGGCTGTCGACGGTCAGCCATTCGCGCGTCTTGGACAGCCACCATTCCAGACGGATCTGCTCCAGCTCCGGATAGGTCGGGCGGGCGGCGAACAGGCTGGACTGCACGCCCGGCAGGCGGCTGTCGGCGAACTCGGGCAGGCGCTGATCCGACGGCTTGGCGCGCTCCTGCGCCCCGCGCACGATGGCCCGCGCCCAGCTGAACAGGGGCGAGCCGCCCGCCACCGAGGTGGTGCCCATGCCGGTGCCGCCTTCCAGCAGGGCCATCGGGGCGTAGAGCCTCGCGCGCGATCGGCTGGACCTGCGCCAAAACGGCCCAGGGATCGCCGACCTCGGCCGACAGGGCCTCGTTCTCGGCCACGCCGCGGCGGAAGACGGTTTCCTGCCCGGCCAGCTGATCCATAAAGGCCGGGTCGATAAGAGCCGCCATCCGGCCGCGCCCGCGCTTGTAGGTGTTCTCGACGCCCGACAGCGGGTCCATGGCGATGAAGGCCTGATCCTCGCCCTCTTCCGAATAGCGGATCAGACGCCCGCGCAGCTCCGACGCGATCAGCTGGTCCAGCGGCAGGACCACGTCGCGGATGGTCATCAGCTGAGCCTGCGTCAGCAGACGCTGGGTCGAGCCGGGGTTGCCGGTGACGAAGACGGGCTCGCCCTCGGTCGGCTTGTTCGGGTTCCAGGTGAAGTGGGTCGGGGTCGCGGCGGGCTTGCCGTCTTCATACAGGCGGATGAAGGCGGCATCGATGGCGAAGCGCGGGAAGGAGAAGTTGTCCAGATCGCCACCGAAGGTCGCGGCGCGGTCTTCCGGCGCCCAGGCCAGACGCACGTCGGAGTATTTGCGGAACTTGTAGAGTTTGAACTGGCCGCCGCGATACAGGCTGACGACCTGACAGCGGATCTTGGCGTCGTCGCCGCAGGCTTCGGTTTCGATGCGGCCGGCCTCGGCCTCGCGCGCCTGGGTGTAGGCCTGGCCGTCCAGCCCGGTGCCCGCCTTCTGGACCCGCGCGGTGACGTCGGTGATGTCGGTCAGGATTTCCGCAGAGGCGCCGGGGCATTGCAGCTCTTCCTCGCGGCTCTTGGGGGTGAAGCCGGTCTCATTATACTGAAGCTGGGGCGTCGACAGGTTGGCGACGCAGGACGAGACGCAGTGGTTGTTGGTCATCACCAGCCCCTCGGCCGAGATGACGCCCGCCGAGCAGCCGCCGAACTTCACCGACGACAGGCGCACGCGGTCCAGCCAGGCCTGATCGATATTGGTGCCCAAGGTCTGATTGGCGCGGGCGATGGGGAAGTTGTCGTAGGTCCACATGCCCTCCTCGGCCTTGGCGGAAGAGGCGGCGGCGAAGGCCAGGACGGCAGCCGAGGCGAACAGCATGTGACGCATGAGAAGCTCCTGATTCAGACTCCGGCGAGGAAAAACAGAGTCTAATTCGTCTGAATAGTCTGAAATCGGCAGGAAGAAAGCTAGCAGGCCGATGCGTCAGAGGGGGCGTAACTTTTCCTCCCTATCGCATGGCGATGGGGAGGTGGATCGGCGGCGAAGCCGACGAGCCGGAGGGGCTGCTTGGTTCTGCTGTCGCAGGCCCCTCCACCACTTCGTGGTCCCCCTCCCCACGATGTGGGGAGGAGAAAGTCGCCTTATTTAGCGACGCACGCCCAGTTCGCGCAGGAGGCGCGGCTGGTTGTAGACGTTGCGCAGGGCCTCGGTGACGGCGGCGGTCGAGACCGACACCGTGCGGTTCAGCTCGCCGTCGTAGCCGAACGAGCCGCCCAACGAGTGGATGTTGCCGTCGAAGGCGGCGCCGATCACTTCGCCCTTGGCGTTGATAACCGGCGAGCCGGAGTTGCCGCCGATGATGTCGTTGGTCGAGACGAAGTCGTAGACGACATCCTTGTTGATCCGGTCCTTGGCCGCCAGGAAGCGCTCGGAGGCGTTGAACGGCTCGGCGCCGGTGGCGCGCTCGTACAGGCCGCCCATGTAGGTGAAGGACGGCACGGTGACGCCGCGATAGGTCCAGCCCTTCACCTGGCCGTAGGACAGGCGCAAGGAGAAGGTGGCGTCGGGATATAGGTTGTCGCCGTAGACGGCGAAGCGGGCCTGGGCGACCTTTTCCGCGGCGCGGGCGGTCGGGGCGTTGACGCCGGCGTCCCATTGGGTGCGGACGGCCTGTGCGGCGTCGTCGTTGGCCAGGACGAAGGCGATCATCGGGTCGCCCGAGGCGGCCAGCTGCTCCGGCGTCATGGCCAGGGCCTGCGCGCGGAAGGCCGGGTCGATCAGGCGGCTCTGCACCAGACGGGCGGCGATGGTTTCGGGGCTTTCGGCGCCCAGCATGGCCTTCACATCGGCGCTGTCGACCGTCAGATATTCGCGGGTCTTCAGCATCCAGTGCGACAGCTGGATCTCCTCGACGCCGACCGGGATCGGGGCGTCCGAGGCCAGGCGGCGGCCCAGGGCGGCGATGTCGCTGTCGGCGTAGCCGGCGCGGCGTTCGGCGACCGGCTTGGCGCGCTCCTTAGACGCGCGGACGATGGCGCGGGCGTAGGAATACAGGGTCGAGCCGCCGCCGGCGTTCGCCTCAAGCTGGCGATAGGGCAGATAGAGGTCGCGGGCCGTCGCCTGCACCTTCTCCAGATCGCCCCAGGGGTCGCCGATCCGCTCGGCCACGGCCGGGTCGGCGGCGACGCGCTGGCGCAGCTCGGCCTCTTCCTGGCGCTTCTTGGCCATGAAGGCGGGGTCCGTCAGGGCGCCCTGCTGGCCGTAGTAGACCTTGAAGCTGTTCTCCAGACCGAAGATGGGGTCCAGCGCGACGCGCTTTTCTTCCTCGCCCAGGGTCGAATACTCGACCAGACGGCCGCGCAGTTCGGCGCTCTGGATCAGGGTGATGGGGATCTGCTGGTCGCGCAGGCGCTCCAGCTGGCTCATGGTCAGCAGGCGCGAGGTCGAGCCGGGGTTGCCGGCCACGAAGGTCGGCTCGCCGTCGGTGGGGGCGTTGGGGTTCCACTTCAGGTGGTTGGGCGAGGCGACCGGCTTGCCGTCCTCATAGGCGCGCAGGAAGGCCGCATCGAGGGCGTAGCGCGGGAAGTTGAAGTTGTCCGGGTCGCCGCCGAAGAAGGCCGCCTGGAACTCCGGCGCGAAGGCCAGACGCACGTCCTCATACTTGCGGAACTTGTACAGGGCGTATTTGCCGCCGCGATAGAAGCTGATGACCTGACACGTCAGCTTGCGGTCGTCGCCGCAGGCTTCTTTCTGGATCTTGTCGATCTCGGCCGAGCGGGCGGCGACGAAGGCGGCGCCTTCCAGGCCCGAGCCGGCGCCCAGGACGCGGTCGGTGACGTCGGTGATGTCGGTCAGGACCTCGGCCGTCTGGCCGGGGCAGGTCTTCTCTTCCTCGCGCGTGGCGGGCATCCAGCCGTTCTTGACGTAGTCGTTCTGGGCCGTCGACAGGTCCTGGACGCACGAGATGACGCAGTGGTGGTTGGTCAGGATCAGGCCTTCGCCCGAGACGAAGGAGGCCGAGCAGCCCTGCAGGCGCACGGCGGCGTTGCGGACGCGGTCCAGCCAGGCCTGATCGATGCGCGTGCCGTACTTCTCATTGACCGTCTGGATCGGGAAGGTGTCGAAGGTCCACATCCCCTCGTCGGCGCGCGCGGCCGAGGCGGGAGCGTTGACCACCACGGCGGCCATGCCGAGGGCGGCCAGCGAGGCGGTGAAGGAAAGGGTGCGGCGAACCGACATAGGCGTCTCCGAGAGGCGGGACACCACGCCCACGCCTTGCTGTTGAAGTCGTCACTAAACCCGCGAGGGGCGCCCCTCAAGCCCCGTAACAAATCCGGCCGAGCCAGCCTTACCCCGATTTAACTTGGCCAAGCGCGGCCAGAGCGTCAGATAACAGTGCAAGTCAGGGGAATGAATACGCGTCATGTCGCTCGCGCTATCCACGCTGCTCTTTGAGTGGCGCCGCTATATGGCCGCCGTCATGGCGCTCGCCCTGTCGGGGCTGCTGGTGCTGGCCATGACCGGGGTCTTCATCGGCATCGGCAAGGGATTCACCGCCGCCATCGAGCGCTCCAGCGCCGACATCTTCATCATGCAGCCCGGCGCCAAGGCCCTGTTCAGCGGGCCGATGGGCATGCCGCGACGCTTTGTCCCGCTGGCCTACAACCACCCCGAGGTGGTCGAGGTGAAGACGCTCGACATGTCGGGCGGCAATTTCCAGAACATCAAGAACGTCGACCCGACCGCCACGGCCGCCGATCGCGCCAAGCAGGGCGCGCCGCGCCAGAAGAGCGTCCTGGTCAACATCATCGACACCGCGCCCGGCTCGGTCACCATCCCGCGCGACTATTCGGACGAACTGGTCGAGGCCCTGCGCCAGCCCTTCACCGTGGCGGTGGACGAGACGGCCCTGACGCCGCTGGGCGTCAAGCTGGGCGACAAGGCCCTGTTCAACGGCCAGACCGTGACCGTGGTGGGCGTCCTGCGCGGCTATCCCAACATGATGCAGCCGACGATCGTCATGTCGCGCGACAGCTTGCGGATGCTGGGCCAGGCCTTCGAGGGGCCGCGCGTCGGCCCGCTGATGCTCAAGATCAAGGACCCGGCCCGCGCCGAGGTCGTGGTCGCCCAGCTGAACGCCATGGGCAACGGCCAGTGGAAGGCCTGGACCCGTCAGCAGCTGGCCGACGCCAACGCCGGGGCCATGTTCGAGGAAGGCATTCTGGTCATCATCATCGGCGGCTGCGTGGTGCTGGGCATCATCATCGGCGTGGCCATCACCTGGCAGACCCTGCGCGGCGCCATCATGGCCAACATCAAGGAGTTCGCCTCTCTGCGCGCACTGGGCGTCGGCATGGGATCCTTGCGCCGCATCGTCATGGAGCTGAGCTTCTGGGTCGGCATGGTGGGGGTCGGCGCGGCCATCCTGCTGACCTGGCTGCTGTCCCTGCTGGCCCTCTCCAACGCCGTCATCATCGCCCTGCCGCCCATGCTGCTGATCGTGGTCGGCGGCGGCCTGATCGCCATCTCCATGCTGTCGGGCTTCCTGTCGATGGGCATCCTGAAGAAGAGCCAACCTGCGGACCTGCTGCGATGAACAAACATGCGAAAGTTCAAGGCAGGCACGGCGAGTTCGCCCTGGAAGCCAAGGGACTGGTCAAGCGCTTCAAGTCCGGCCGGTCCTATGTCGAGGTGCTGAAGGGCGTGGATTTCGACGCCCGCCACGGCGACCTGACCATGGTCATGGGCCCGTCGGGCTCGGGCAAGTCGACGCTGATCGCCGCCCTGTCCGGCCTGTTGCGGCCCGAGGAAGGGCGCGTCGACGCCCTGGACGTGGACGACCTGTGGAAGCTGTCGGGCGGCAAGATCGACAAGTTCCGGCTGGATCACTGCGGCTTCATCTTCCAGGGCTTCAACCTGTTCCCGGCGCTCAGCGCCCTGCAGCAGGTGACGACGGTGCTGAAGTATCAGGGCCTGTCGCCGGAGAAGGCCAAGAAGCGCGCCGCCCTGGCGCTGGAGGAGGTCGGCCTGGGCCATCGCCTGCACCAGCGCCCGGCCGCCCTGTCCGGGGGCGAGAAGCAGCGCGTCGCCATCGCCCGCGCCCTGGCCAAGGACCCGCAGATCCTGTTCGCCGATGAGCCGACCTCGGCGCTGGACGGCGAGAACGGCCAGGTGGTCATCCGCCTGCTGCGCCGGGCGGCCACCGAACACGGCGCGGCCGTCATCTGCGTGACCCACGACCCGCGCCTGGAAGCCTGGGCCGACCGGGTGATCCACATCGAAGACGGCGTGATCATCGACGATCAGCGCCGCACCCCCAATCCCGAAGCCATCCTGGCGTCGCACTGACCCCGATCCCCTTGAGGACCCCCATGCCCGCATTCCTGAAAAACAAATGGCTCTGGATCGGCCTGGCGCTGGTGATCGCCATCGTCATCGGCCTGAGCCTGATGCAGAAGGCCGGCGCCGCCAAGAAGGCTGAACTGGCGCAGGCCGCCGACAAGAAGGTCGAAAGCCCTTACTCGGCCATCGCCAACGGCAAGATCGACATCGAGGGCGGCATCATCCAGATCGCGGCGCGCCGCGGCGGCGTGGTGCGCGACGTCCTGGTGCAGGAAGGCGACCTGGTGAAGGCCGGTCAGATCCTGGCCCGTCAGGAAGACGACGAGCCGCGCCTGTCGCTGCAGACGGCGGCGGCCGATCTGGCCCAGGCCGAAAGCCAGCTGCGCATGATCAACGTCGACATCGCCACGGCCCAGCGCGAGCATGACCGGCTGCAGAAACTGGTCGCCACCAACTTCGTCGCCGCCCAGCGCATGGATCAGGCCCGCGACGCCATCGCCCAGGCCCAGGCCCGCCTCGCCTCGCAACAGGCCGCCGTCCAGACCGCCCGCGCCCGCCGCGATCAGGCCGCCTATAACGTCGAGCTGACGGTGATCCGCTCGCCCGCCGACGGCCGCATCGTGCGCCGCTACGCCAACCCCGGCGCCGGCCTCGACCCTGAACGTGTCGAACATGTTCGACCTGGAGCCCGCCGCACCGCGCATCGCCCGCGCCGAGATCGTCGAGGCCGACATCCCAAACGTCAGCGTCGATCAGGCCGTCGAGATCACTCCCGAAGGCGATCCGACCAAGGTCTATGTCGGCAAGGTGCTGCGCCGCGCCGCCGTCTTCGGCGCCCGCAAGCTGGCCTCGGACGACCCGTCGCAACGCACCGACGAGCGCGTGGTCGAGGTGGTGGTCGCCGTCGACGAGGCCCCGCTGCTGATCGGCCAGCGCGTGCTGGTCAAGTTCATGAAGCCGGGCGAAACGGCGGGCGCCAAGCGCGACAACGCCACCACCGGCGTGCCCGCCACGCGCGCCATGAAGGCCCCCGCCCGGGCGTAACATCGGGTCGGGATGAAAACGGAAAAGGGGCCTCGCGAGGGGCCCTTTTTTGTTGGCGTATACTCTCCCGCTCATCCCGGCGGACGCCGGGATCCAATCCTTTGGCCTCAAGCGCGATGACAAGGATCGCAGACCTTGTGCACGCGGCTCTCACTGGGCCCCGGCGTCCGCCGGGGTGAGCGGAAGAGAGGAACTCAGTTCCCCGTAAATCCCCTGCCCGCTTCTCCAGCACCGCGCTCACGCCTTCGATGTGGTCGTCGGTCAGATGGGCCAGGGCCTGCATGGCGGCGGACAGCTCCAGCATCTGGTCGAAGTTCATGTCGCGGCCCTGACGCAGCAGGCTCTTGGCCATGCGCAGGGCCTGGGGCGGCTGGGCGGCGATCTGGTCGGCCGTCTGCATCGCCTCGTCCATCAGCGCCTCATGGGCGACGACGCGGTTGACCAGACCCCACTGCTCGGCCGTCGCCGCGTCGATCGAGCGGGCGGTGAACAGCAGTTCGGCGGCGCGGGCGTAGCCGATGTTCCGAGGCAGCAGCCATGAGCCGCCGTCGCCGGGGATGATGCCCAGCTTCATGAAGGGCACGCCGAAGCTGGCGCGCTCGGAGGCGATGCGGATGTCGCCCAGACCGGCGATGTCGCAGCCCAGCCCCATGGCCGGGCCGTTGACGGCGCTGATCAGCGGGACCTCCAGCCCATAGAGGGCGCGCACGATGCGGTGGACGACGCGGCGATAGCGTTCGCGGATGGCGACGCCGGAGCCCTCGAACAGGTCGCGGCGGTCCTTCATCGCCTTCAGATCGCCGCCGGCCGAGAAGGCGCGTCCGGCCCCGGTCATCACCACGCAGCGGATCGAGGGGTCGGCGTTGACGGCGTCGCAGGCGGCGGCGAAGGCCTCGCCGTCCTCCAGATCCGGCAGGGCGTTCAGCCGGTCGGGCCGGTCCAGCGTCCAGACCATGACCGCGCCTTTGCGCTCTTCGACGATCAGACCCATGCCGCGTATCCTCTTTAGCAATGCAGGCTTGGGTTTCGGCCAGGGCGCGCGGCGATGGCAAGGGCGGAATTGAAAACCCCGGTCGTTCTGACCGGGGCTTCTGGCTGGATCATCCGCTCTGGCGACTACGCGCGCGGCCGTTTGATCGTTATGGGTACGAAGTTGGACGGGTGGCTGACCACGCGGTCGCCGGCGCCGTTCATCTGCTTCGTGTTGACCAGCATCCCGCCGAACAGGGCGAAGGACATCATGGCGTGCTGGAGATTACGCTCTTTGTTTTCGTTCATTTTTGGCGTCTCCTTTCGTTGAACGATGAAAGAAGACACGTCGTGCTTTTTGGGACTCTCACCCTGTCAGTCGTTTCGCGTCGACGGTGAATATAGCCGCCTGGCGCGAAAAGTCAAGAAATTATAGTCCGTTCTCGGACTCATTGTTGCGATACCGTCACGAACCATGTCCCACGCCCCCGCCCCCTCCCCGCCCCGCTCCATCGCCAGCCCCTGCGTCATGGTCTGCACCGTCGACGGCGCCTCGGGCCTGTGCCTGGGCTGTCTGCGCACGCTGCAGGAGATCGCGACCTGGAGCCGGATGACCGACGAGGGCCGCGCCGACGTCATGGCCGACCTGCCGGGGCGCAAGAGCCGGATCGACCCTCGTCTGTTGGGCGAGTGACCCGGCGGCGATCAGCGGTCCGGCGTCAACCTTTCGTTCGCCACGTCGCTTCACCGCATGGGAAGACCCCGGCGGCATAGTCGCTTCCATGATCCGCTTTGACCCGCGCTCTGCTGTCGTTTTCGCCGCCGCCCTGGCGTCGGCCTGCGCCTGCGCCGGCGCCCTGATGTGGTGGGAGGGGCCGGCCAAGGCCTACGCCGCCGTGGCGCTGAAGGAGGCGCCGTCGGTGACGCGCGCGGCCGACGGTCACTACTGGGCCGAGGCGACCGTCGAAGGGCGGCCGATGCGGATGCTGGTCGACACCGGCGCCAGCGCGGTGACGCTGAGCCGCGCCGATGCCGAACGGCTGGGCGTGCGGCTGAAACCGCATGACTTCAACCAGACCTTGAACACCGCCTCGGGCCAGACGCCCGCCGCGCGGGTGCTGCTGACCTCCGTGTCTGTGGCGGGGGTCGAGCTGACCTCGGTCGAGGCCCTGGTGATCGACCGCGACATGCCCGCCGCCCTGCTGGGGATGAGCTTCCTGGGGCGGCTGTCGGCCTTTGAGGCGCGGCCCGACGGGCTGATCCTGAAGGGCTGATTGCGCCTCAGGCGCGCGGGCCGAACGGCACCACCTTATTGTCCCGATCATGGCCGATGTCGGCGGCGCCCAGATAGGGGATGCCGGAGCGCACGCACCAGTGGCGCACGATCTCTTCGGCCGTCAGGCCGAACTCGGGATCATTGGCCGTCACGTCCGACACCCGGCCCAGACGGATGCCGGCGATGCGGCGGATCGAGGCCTGGCCGGTTAGGTGGAACATCATCCGATCGACGCGGTAAAGCGCCTCGGACACCTCTTCTAGCATGACGACGTGGCCGGTCAGATCCGGCTCGATCGCCGTGCCGACCAGTTCGTTGAGGATGGTCAGGTTGAAGCCGACGGCGGGCCGCGGGTCGCTCAGAAGGGACGGCTCCAGCGAGGCCGGGTCGCCGTGCCTCAGCCAGTTCACGGCGCGCAGGCCCGTGGCGTCATGGCGCGACCCGTCCGAGGCCATCGGCCCGTGCGCCACGTGGGGAAACCCTGCGCGATACAGCGCCGCCAGCAGGCTGCCGGCGTCCGAATAGCCGAGATAGCGCTTGGCCCAGGCGTGGGCGGTCAGCTCGGGGATCACCGCCTCGGCGATGCGGCAGGCGCCGTAACCGCCGCGCGCGAACCAGACGGCGTCGATGTCGGGGTCGTTGGCCGTCTCGACCAAGGCGCGGGCGCGGGTGGCGTCGTCGCCGCCGAAATGACCGTGGACGTCATACAGGGCCGGGTGCAGCACCAGTTCGACCGCCCCGTCCGGCCACTGCGCCGCCGCCCAGGCCCGGATCGCCTCGCCCCGCGCCGGTTCGAGGCGGGAGCTGGCGTTGACGACGCCGATTCGGAACGGTCTGGTCTGCATGGACGGGATGGCCTTGAGCGTCTTGCGTGCTAGTCAGGCCGGACCTTCCCCGGTTTCCCGCATTGAAATCAAGCCGATGAACAAAGACTACTTCTTCTGCGGCGTCGGCGGCTCGGGCATGATGCCGCTGGCCATGATCGTTCAGGCGCAGGGCGGCCGCATCTCAGGGTCCGACCGGGCGCTGGATCAGGGACGCACGCCCGAGAAGTTCGACTGGCTGCGCGCCCACGGCGTGACCCTGCACCCGCAGGATGGATCGGGCGTGGTCAGCGCCGATCAGGTGGTGGTCGCCACCGGGGCGGTCGAGGACACCGTGCCCGACATCGGCGCGGCCAAGCGGGTCGGCGCCGCCATCAAGACCCGGCCCCAACTGCTCAGCGAACTGTTCAACGCGGCCCCGACCTCGATCGGCGTGGCGGGCACCAGCGGCAAGTCGACCATCACCGGCATGATCGCCTGGATCCTGGATCAGGCCGGGCGCGCGCCGACCGTGGTCAACGGGGCGGTGATGAAGAACTTCGCCACGCCCGACCACCCGTTCGCCAGCGCCCTGGTCGGCGGACCCGATCTGTTCGTCGCCGAGGTGGACGAGAGCGACGGCTCCATCGCCCGCTATGATCCGACGGTCGCCGTGGTCTCCAACATCTCGCTGGACCACAAGTCGATGGAGGAGCTGCGCGACCTGTTCGGCGGCTTCGTCGGCCGGGCGGCGACGGCGGTGCTGAACCTGGACAATCCCGAGACGGCGGCGCTGGCGCAGACGCTGAAGCCCGGCAAGGCGATCACCTTCGCGCTGGGCGAGGAAGAGGCGGACCTGTCGGCGCACGACCTGCAGCCCCTGCCGACCGGCACGGCGTTTGAGCTGCGGGTGCGCGGCGAGGCGGCGCGGGCGGTGACGCTGACCGTGCCGGGCGCGCACAATGTCGCCAATGCTCTGGCGGCGCTGGGCGCGGTTCGGGCGCTGGGCGTCGGTCTGGATCAGGCGGTCGCGGCGCTGGAGACCTTCAGCGGCATCCGGCGGCGGCTGGAGGTGGTGGGAACGCAGGGCGGCGTCACCGTGATCGACGACTTCGCTCACAACCCGGACAAGATCGCCGCCACCCTGAAGACCCTTCACGCCTTTGACGGGCGGCTGCTGATCCTGTTCCAGCCGCACGGCTTCGGTCCGCTGAAGCTGATGAAGCAGGAGTTCATCGAGGGCTTCGCCGGGCTGATGCGGCATGACGACGTGCTGCTGATGCCCGAGCCGGTCTATTACGGCGGCACCACCGACCGCAGCATCGGCAGCGAGGACATCGCGGCCGGCGTGCGCGCGGCGGGACGTCGGGCGCAGGCGCTGGCGACCCGCGCCGACTGCGGCGACCGCATCGTGGACATGGCCCGGCCCGGCGACCGGGTGGTGGTCATGGGCGCGCGCGACGACAGCCTGTCGACCTTTGCGGCCGAGCTGCTGGCGCGGATCTGACTGTCCGCCGTCGGACCATCCGTCAAATTAGCCTTGCAAAACATTCATTTCCGGCAAAGCGGCTGTTAAGCCGCCTCGCCTAACCCTGCTCCGGCAAGAAGCAGGAGACGGCTGGGAAATGGCCCGGATAGGAGATTTCGTGGACGCCTCGGCGCCGATGGCGCCCGACGCCCTGGGCGCAGAGGCTCTGGCCCGGTTCGAGGCCGAGCCGGAAACCCTGGTCATCGCCGTGGCCGACGCCGAGGGCGCCCCGTCGGCCTGATCGAGCGCAACGCCTTCACCCTGAAGCTGGCGGCCGAGTTCGGACGCGCCCTGTATGTCCGGCGCCCGATCTCGGCGCTGATGGACGCGGCGCCGATGGTGGTGGAGGCCGACGCCTCGGCCGACATGCTGTTCCAGTCGATGGACGCGGCCGGGCTGGGCGCGCTGTTGAAAGGCTTTATCGTCGTCTCGCGCGGCCGTTACGTCGGCGTGGGGGCGGGCCTGCACGTGCTCCAGGCCGGGGTGGCCATCCACAAACGCCGCGCCGAGGCCATGGCTGATCTGGCCCAGGACCTGGTGAGGGCCGAGGCCGAGGCCCGCGCCTCCAGCCGGGCCAAGTCCGAATTCCTGGCCGTGATGAGCCACGAGATCCGCACGCCCCTGAACGGCGTTCTGGGGGTCGCCGCCCTGATGGAGCGGCAGCTGACGCAGGACGACCTGCGGCCCCACGTCCGCACCATCCTCGATTGGGCGCCAGCCTGCTGCGGCTGCTGACCGACGCGCTGGATATGTCACGGGCCGAGGCGGGGATGTTGACGCTGGAGCCCGCACCGCTGGACCTGCAGTCGGTGGCCGCAGACCTGTCGGCCCTGTGGAGCCCGCGCGCCGAGGAGAAGGCGCTGGAGCTGCAGGTCGAGGCGGAGCTGACGGCCGCGCGATGGGTCGTGGGCGATGAGACGCGGCTCAAACAGCTATTGAACAATCTGATCGGCAACGCCCTGAAGTTCACCGAGGCCGGATCGGTCGCGGTGCGGCTGGCGACGGCGCTGGATGATGGACGAGTGCGCCTGTCCGCGACCGTGGACGACAGCGGCCCGGGCGTCAGCGACGAGGCGGCGCGCGCCATTTTCGAGCCCTTCAACACCGGCCAGGCGGGGCGACAGGGCGCCGGCGCCGGGCTGGGCCTGGCCATCTGCCGCCAGATCGTGGAGCGGATGGACGGCGCGCTGACCGTGGAGCGTTCGCCCCAGGGCGGGGCGCGCTTCGGCTTCGAACTGCATCTGCCGCTGGCGGAGCGCGACGCCCGCCGCGCCGAGGATCGTCAGGCGTCCCCGACGCTGCATGAGACCCTGCACGTGCTGGTGGTGGACGACCACGCCGCCAACCGCTTCGTCGCCGGCAAGGTGCTGGAGCTGTTCGGCTGCACTCACGAGACCGCCGAGAACGGGCGCCAGGCGGTGGAGCGCGCGGCCGCCGCGCCGTTCGACCTGATCCTGATGGATGTGAAGATGCCGGTGATGGACGGGGTGGCGGCGACGCGGGCGATCCGCGCCCTGCCCGGCCCCGCCGCCGCCCTGCCCATTCTGGCCCTTACCGCCAACGCCGATCCGCGCGACGAAGCGGCCTATCTGGCGGCGGGGATGGACGGGGTGGCGCAGAAGCCGATCCAGCCCGACGCCCTGCTGAACGCGATCCGGCTGGCGCTGTCGCGCGGCGAGGCGGCGAAGGCGGCCTGAGCGCGCCGAGGCGTCACACCTCCGACCAGCGGCGCAGCAGGTTGTGATAGACGCCGGTCAGTTCGATCACGGCCGCATCCTTGGGCCCCTTGTCCAGGTTCACGCGCTGGATCGCCACGTCGAGGCGGAACAGGGTCTCGCGGTCGGCGTCGTCGCGGATCAGGCTCTGCAGCCACATGAAGCTAGAGACGCGGGCGCCGCGCGTCACCGGCGTCACCCGGTGCAGGCTCTTGGACGGATACAGGACCAGGTCGCCCGCCGGCAGCTTGATCGACTGGGCGCCGTACATCTCTTCGATGATCAGCTCGCCGCCGTCATAGTCCTCGGGCTCGGACAGGAAGAGGGTGGCCGACAGGTCGCTGCGAATGCGGTGCTCGCCGCGCTGGCGGATGGCGTTGTCGACGTGCAGGCCGAACTCGCCGCCGCCCTCATAGCGATTGAACAGGGGCGGAAAGATCGTGTGCGGCAGGGCGGCCGAGACGAACATGGGATTGGCGTTCAGCGCCTGGACCACCAGGGCCGAGACCTCGCGCGCCTGGGGGCTGTCCTCGGGCAGCTGCTGGTTCTTCTTAGCGCTCGCCGATTGATGGCCCGAGGTCATGTTGCCGTCGGCCCAGGGACCGGCGTCCAGGGTCCGGCGCAGCGCCTGCACCTCGGCCTTGGTGAAGACGTCGGGGATGTGCAGCAGCATGGCTCTCTCACCGTCTGGAGACATATCGGCCCCGCGACTTGTGAAAGCGCGGGGCCGACAGGATGACGCGAAACGCGGCCTCTTAGTAGCGGACGTTCAGCGTCAGGATGGCCTGACGCGCCGGGGTGACGTCGGCGTGGTGCACGCCGTTGGTGCGGATGATGTAGTCCTCATCACCGGCGTTCTGGACGTTCAGCTGCAGCGAGGCGCGCTCGCTGATGTCGTAGGAGGCGAACAGGTCGACGCGCGTGTAGTCCGGCGCATAGACGCGGTTGGCGCCGCCGCCGGCCCCGCCCTGGTTGCCGCCCCAGGACTTGGACACGTAGTAGACGCCGCCGCCCAGGCTGAGCTTCGGCAGGACGCGATAGGTGGTGAACAGGCTGGCGCTGTGCTCGGGCGTATTGGCCAGAGGATCGCCCACGTTGATGCTGTTGTAGGCGCCGCGCACCAGCTCGGAGTCCATCCAGGTGTAGCCGCCGAACACCTGCCACTTGTCGGTGATGTTGCCCGAGACGCCCAGCTCCAGACCCTGCACCCTGGCCTCGCCCGCCTGCTCATAGCGGTCCGGCGCCACCAGAATGGCGGCGTTCTTGCGGGTCAGGTGGAACAGGGCGCCGCTGAGCGCCAGACGGTCGCCGAACAGATTGGCCTTGGCGCCGATCTCGAAGCTCTCGGTCTCCTCAGGGTCGAGAACGGTGGCGACGAAGTTGGCGCTGCCGTTGGTCGTGCCCGTGTTCTGATCCCCGGCCGAGATGGTCGGCGGCGTCGAGGCGGTCGACCAGGCGGCGTAGACGCTGCTGTTCGCCGTCGGCTTATAGACTAGGCCGAGCTGATAGTTGACGAAGTCCCAGTCGCCGCGCGTGGCGGTATAGACGGGCGCCGTCACCGTGCCCGAGGCGTTCAGCCCCTCGACCGAATAGTCGTCCCAGCGCAGGCCCAGGTTCACGATCAGCCGGTCGCTGAGGTGAATGGCGTCAAAGGCGTAGACGCCGATGGAATCGGTGTCGGCCCGGCTGACCAGACCGCGCGTCCTAGTGCCCGTCCACGGATCGTTCGGATTGGGCGCATAGACGGGGGTGCAGTCCAGCCCCGTCAGCGGCGCCGGGCAGGCCGTGCCGGTCAGGGTCGTGACCGTATAGGAGGCGTTGCGGTTCTTCTCGCGCGATAGCTCCACGCCGACGTCGAAGTCGTGCTTGATCGAACTCGTCAGGAAGGACCCGTGCAGGTCGGTGACGTTGGCCAGGGTCTCGGCCGGGTTCCAGCGCGACTTCAGGCCCCGCTTCATCCACCAGACGCCGTCGATCAGCTGGGCCGCGCCGCCGTCGCCGGGGTTGGTGACGACGTAATCGTTCAGCGTCTGCGAGTAGCGGGTGACGTTGCGCAGGGCCAGGGTGTCGCTGAAGCGGTGCTCGATCTCCAGCGTCAGGCTGTCGACCGTATTGTTCAGATAGTCGCGCGCCTTCAGGCCGTAAAAGCTGTCGTAGGGCACGTCCAGCACGCCAGAGGCGTCCGGACGCGGCGCCGTCGCCCCGCCCAGCTTGGTGTAGAGCGGGACGCCGTAGTCAGGCAGCTGATTGCTGTCGAGGTGGTAGTAGCTGGCGGTGACGGTCGTCGGCGTGCCCAGACCCGCCGCGATCGACGCCCCGACGCCCCATTTGTCGAAATCCGCCCCGTTGCGGCCCGGCACGTCGCCTTGCGAGGCCATGAGGTTCAAGCGCATGGCGGCGGTCGGCCCGACCTGCCAGTTGGCGTCCGCCGTGCCGCGCAGATAGTCGTCCGTACCGGCCCCGACCGAGCCGTTGACGAAGTTGGTCAGACGCGGCGCCTTGGACGACAGATTGATGCTGCCGCCGCCCGAGCCCCGGCCCGAGTAGACGGAATCGGCGCCCTTGATGACCTCGACCTGCTCCAGGTTGAAGACCTCGCGCTGCTGGCCGCCGGTGTCGCGCACGCCGTCGACGAAGATGTTGTTGCCCGAGGCCTGGCCCCGGATGAACGGCCGGTCGGCCAGCGGCTGGCCGCCCTCGCCCGCGCCGAAGGTGATGCCCGGCGAGGTGCGCAGGATGTCTTGAAGCGAGGTGGCCGCCGTCTGTTCGATGATCTGCTGCGGGATCACCGTGACCGTGCGCGGGGTGTCGACCAGGGGGCGACGAACTGCGGGTCCTTCGGCTCGCGCTTCACGCGATGGCCGTGCACGTCCACCGTGCCCAGGTGGGTGGCGTCCTGGCTAATCACCCCGTCCGAGGGCGAGGTCTCATCGGCGACTGCGGCCAGCGCGGGGGCGGCGCACAACATGCCGGCGGCGCTGGACGCGAACAGAAGCGCCTTGAGAGCGGCGGAGCGGGCGTCAGGGCGAGCGTCGGGGCGGACGTCGGACATGGGGGAGGAACCGATCTATTATTGAGACCGGCTCGCATTAGCACCTTTTCCGGGTGCGACAATCTGACCCTTGCGACTAAATCTCAATTGCGAAGCGAGTGTCACACGCAGGTCACACCTTGGGGCTTGGCCACCGCCTTGATCGACACCGCCGGGTCGGCCAGCAAGGCGTCGTTGACCGGCGTCCCCTTACCGATCAGCAGCCGCCCGCCCATGAAGTCGGCCGGGGCGTTGACCGCCTCCACCGCCACGATCCGCTCCCCCGCCAGATGGAAGACGGAGAAGGCGCCGCTGGCCGGATCGCCGCGCACCAGTTGACGGTCGGCGTCGAAGGGCACGCCCGCGATCTGCAGCTTGACGTCGTACTGGTCGGACCAGAACCAGGGGACCTCGGCGCCGGGGCGGCGCGGCCGACGATGGCGCTGGCCGCCTGCTTGGCCTGTTCAAGGGCGTTGGGCACGCTCTCCAGCCGGTGCATGACGCCGCCGTGAACCGGGATGGGCCGCCGCGTCACGTCGCCGATGGCGTAGATGGAAGGGTCGCTGGTGCGGGCGGCCTCATCGACCACTACGCCGTTTTCGCACGCCAGTCCCGCCGTGCGCGCCAGGGCCTCGCAGGCGAAGGCGCCGACGCCGACTAGCACCGCATCCGCCGCGATCAGCGTCCCATCCGCCAGCCGCACGCCCGCATCCTCGAACCCCGCGACCTCCACGCCGGTCAGGATCTCGACGCCGTGCGTCTTGTGCAGGTCGGTGAAGAAGGCCGACAGGGGCTGAGAGGCCACGCGCGCCAGCACCCGGTCCATGCGCTCGATCACCACCGCCTCGGCGCCCAGGGCGCGAGCCGAGGCCGCCGCCTCCAGCCCGACATAGCCGCCCCCGACCACCGCCAGCTTCTTGCCCGGCGCCAGAACCGCCTTCAGCCGCTCGGCGTCCTCCAGCGTGCGCAGCTCCAGCAGGTCCGGCCGATCCGCGCCGGGGATGGCCAGCTTGCGCGCCGTCGAGCCGGTGGCCAGGATCAGCACGTCGTAAGCTTCGACCGTCCCGTCAGCGAAGGTCACGGTCTTGGCGCCCGCGTCGATGGCGGTCGCGGTGACGCCGGTGCGCAAGTCGATGTTCTGCTCGGCGTAGAAGCTCTCGGGGCGCAGCAGCAGGTCTTCCAGACCCGCCTCGCCTTTCAGCCAGGCCTTCGACAGGGGCGGTCGCTGATAGGGCGGCGCGCTCTCCTGCCCCGCCAGGACGATCTCGCCCTCGAAGCCATACTGCCTCAGCAGCGCCGCCGCCGAGCCCCCGCGTGTCCCGCGCCGATGATCAGAACCTTGGTCATGGCGGACAGATAGAGCGGCGAGCGGCGAGTGGCGAGTGGCGCCCGCGCCGGCTACGCTTTTTCCTCCCCATGAAATGGGGAGGGGGACCACGAAGTGGTGGAGGGGCTGTTTGTAACCCGCCTACCGTCCTGTCGCGTGTCGGAGGATCGACGCCAGCACGCCATCCAGATGATCTCGAACATCGGTTGCGCGCACCCGCAGCACTTCCACGCTCTGCGTGGCTAGCCATCGTGCTCGCCGCTCGTCGTGAGCGATCTGCTCCGGGTCGTCATGCGCCGCGCCGTCAACTTCAACCGCCAAACGGGACGCAGGACAGTAGAAGTCGACGATGTAAGGGCCGATGGGATGCTGACGCCTGAACTTCAAACCTTCCAGGCCCCCGGCTTTGAGGCAGGCCCACAGCCGCGCCTCGGGCGGCGTCAGGGCGCGACGCATTCCTGCCGCGCGGCGATAGGTTTCGACGGTCGGCGGCATAGCCCCTCCACCACTTCGTGGTCCCCCTCCCCACAGGTGGGGAGGAAAAGAGGTAACGTCAACTCGAGGCGCTTGACTGTTCCATTGTTACAGCATAATGGAACGCGCCATGAGCACCGACGCCGCCAAGACCGCCCTGCTGGACGCCTTGCTCTCGCTGAAGACGCGGGAGGAGGCCGACGCCTTTCTGGCCGACCTGTGCACCCCGGCCGAGCTGCGCGCCATGGCCGAGCGGTGGCAGGTGGCGCGGATGCTGGACGCCGGGGACAAGACCTATCGCGAGATCGCCGCCGAGGCGCCGGCCAGCCCGACCACGGTCGTGCGCGTCGCCCGCTCCCTGAAGGACATGCCGCACCAGGGCTATCGGCTGGTGCTGGACAGACTGAAAGCCTGAGACGACATCATGAGCACGGTTCAGGGGCGGCTGCGCATCGCCGTCCAGAAATCCGGCCGTCTGGCCGAACGCAGCCTCGACCTGGTCCGCGACGCGGGCCTGCGCGTGGTCAAGGGCAACAACGACCTGCTGTATCGGATCGAGAACTATCCGATCGACCTGCTGCGGGTGCGCGACGACGATATTCCGACCTTCGTGGCGGACGGGGTCTGTGATCTGGGCATCGTCGGCGAGAATGTGCTGGAAGAGGTCAGGAACGGCGGGCCGAATGCCGAAGTCGTCATGCCGCTGGGCTTCGGCCGCTGCACGCTGAAGATCGCGATGCCGCCGGCGCTGGACTACGCCGGGCCGTCGTCGTTGCAGGGCTTAAGGATCGCCACCTCCTACCCGAAGATTCTGCGCCGTTTTCTGGATGAGGCGGGGGTGGACGCCGACATCGTCACCATGCGCGGCGCCGTCGAGGTGGCTCCGCGGCTGAAGCTGGCCGCCGCCATCTGCGACCTGGTCTCGACCGGAGCGACGCTGGAGGCAAACGGCCTTATGGCGCGCGACACCGTGCTGGACAGCCAGGCGGTGCTGATCAAGGCGCCGACCGCGCCCGAGGCGGGCCTGCAGCACCTGCTCGACAGCATCGTCGAGCGGATGGCGGGCGTGGTGTCCTCTCAGGGCGCCAAATACGTGATGCTGAACGCGCCGCGCGCGGCGCTGGACCGGATCACCGCCCTGTTGCCCGGCGCAGGGTCGCCGACGGTCATGCCCCTGTCGGGGCGCGACGACGCCGTGGCTGTCCACGCCGTCTGCCAGGAGGCGGTCTTCTGGGAGACGCTGGAGAAACTGAAGGCCGAAGGGGCGTCGGCCATCCTGGTCCTGCCCATCGAGAAGATGATGTGATGAAGCGTATCGACTGGAACCAACTGGACGCCGACGGACGCAAGGCCGCCCTGGCCCGCCCACAGCGCCGCACCGAGAGCTTCGTCGCCAGCGTGGTGCGCGAGATCTTCGACGACGTGCAGGCGCGCGGCGGCGAGGCCGTGAGCGACTGGGCCACGCGTCTGGACGGCGCCGCGCCGCGCCGGATCGAAATCACCGAGGCGGCCGCCGCCACGGCGCGCCGCGACCTGCCGCCCGCCGCCGCGCGCGCCCTGCGCGTCGCCGCCGACAATGTGCGCGTCTTCCATCAGGCGACGAAGCCCGAGGACACGGCCTTCATCGAGACCACGCCCGGCGTGAAGTCCAAGCTGGTCTGGCGGCCGATCGGCTCGGCGGGCCTCTATGTTCCGGGCGGGACGGCGCCGCTGTTCTCGTCGCTGCTGATGCTGGCCATTCCGGCGGGCGTGGCCGGGGTCGGGCGGCGCGTCGCCGTGACGCCGCCGTCCAAGGACGGCTCGGTCCACCCCGCCATGATCGCCGCCGCCGCCGAGGCGGGGCTGGACGAGCTGTGGCTGCTGGGCGGGGCGCAGGCCATCGCCGCCCTGACCTTCGGCGCCGAACTGGAGGACGGCGTCATCGCCCCCGTCGACAAGCTGTTCGGCCCCGGCAACGCCTATGTCGCCGAGGCCAAGCGCTACGCCGCCTCCCTGCCCGGCGGACCGGCGCAGGACCTGCCGGCGGGGCCGTCGGAGCTGCTGGTCATCGCCGACCGCGACGCCGATTTCGAGATCGTCGCGGCCGACCTGCTCAGCCAGGCCGAGCATGACGCCGACGCCCAGGTGATCCTGGTGTCCGACAGCGGCACGGCCCTGAGCGAGATCATCGCCGAGGTCGAACGACAGGTCGAAAGCCTGCCGCGCGCCTCCATCGCCCGCGCGTCGCTGGCCGAGGCCCGCGCCATCCGGGTGCGCGACATGGCCGAGGCGTGCGCGGTCGCGAACCTCTACGGTCCCGAGCACCTGTCGATCCAGGTGGAGGATGCGGAAGCCCTGGTCGACAAGATCACCGCCGCCGGGGCCGTCTTCGTCGGCCGGTGGGCGGCCGAGACGCTGGGCGACTACGCCGCCGGACCCAGCCATGTCCTGCCGACCGACGGCGCGGCGCGGACGCTGGGCGGCGTCACCACCGCCAGCTTCATGACTGCGATGTCGGTGCAGACCGTCACCGAACAAGGCGCCGCAGCGCTGGCCCCCGTCGCCGCCGCCCTGGCGCGGCTGGAGGGGCTGGAGGCCCACGCCCGGGCGGCCGATCTGAGGAGCGCGGGATGACCAACGATTTCTTCCTTCTCCCCTTGAGGGAGAAGGCGGCCTGCGGAGCAGGTCGGATGAGGGGGACGTTGGCTTCGCCCTCATCCGTCTCGCGCGTGGACACAGCCCCCTCATCCGAGCGCCTTCGGCGCCCACCTTCTCCCACGAGGGGAGAAGGGTCATGAGCTTGCCCGCCCCCTATCCGCCGCTCGTCTCGGGCGGCGACGGCCTCGAGCGCTATCCGGGGAGCCCGCTGCGCTGGCGGCCCGCATGGCCGCGCTCTATGGCGTCGACGCCGATCAGGCGCTGCCGACGCGCGGGCTGACGCACGGGCTGGAGCTAGTCTGGCGCCTGGCCGCGCGCGACGGGCTGAAGGTGCAGGCGCCCGACGCCGAGCCCTATGCGCAACTGGCCGCCCTCTACGCCCGCCCGGCTGCTGACGCCGGGACCGCCGCCGTGGTCATCCGCGCCCTCAGCTCGCCCGAGGCCGCAGCCGAGATGGCCGAGCGCATCGCTCCCGCCCTGCTGGTCGTCGATGAAGGGATGGTCGAGTTCGCCGAGGCGCCGTCCGCTGCGGCGGTGGTCAACGACCACGCCAATCTGATCGTGCTGCGCAGCCTGTCGCTGGCCTATGGCCTGGCCGGGGCGCGGGTCGGGGCCGCGCTCGCGCAGGCGCAGACGCTAGCGCGGCTGGCTGAGGCGCTGGAGCCCTACGCCCTGCCCGAGGTCTCGGTGCGGCTGGCGATGCAGGCGCTGGACCCGTCGCGGATGATGGAGACGGCCGAACGCATCAGCGCCGTGCGCCGCGAGCGCGCCCGCGTCGCCGAGGCCCTTTCGCGCATCATGGCGCTGGAGGCCGGCGTGGGACCGGTGATCGTCGCCAGACCCTCCGATCCGGAGGGCGCGGCGGAGGCTCTGCGCCGCTACGGGCTGGCTGCCGATCTTGCGGGCGAGCGGGTGCGGCTGCCCGTCTCGCTGAAGCCCGAGGTCAACGACCGCCTGCTGACAGCGCTCGGCGCCGCCACCCCGGCGCGCGGCGCAACCGCACCGGTCAGGCTATCCGCGACACCAAGGAGACGCGCATCGTCTGCGCCGTCGATCTGGACAGCGCCGGGCCGGTGACAATCGAAACCGGCGTCGGCTTCTTCGACCACATGATCGAACAGGTGGCGGCGCACGGCGGGTTCTCGATCCGTCTGGCGTGCGAAGGCGACCTGCACATCGATCCGCACCACACCATCGAGGACTGCGCCATCGCCCTGGGCCAGGCGCTGAAACAGGCGCTGGGCGAGCGGCGCGGCATCGGCCGCTACGGCTTCGTCCTGCCGATGGACGAGGCCGAGGCGTCGGTCTCCATCGACCTGTCGGGGCGGCCCTATCCGGTGTTCGAGGGGACGTTCGCCACGCCGATGCTGGGCGGCTATCGCACCGACCTGACGGCCCACGTCGTGCGGTCTCTGGCCGAGAATCTGGGCGCGGCGGTCCACGTCCGTGTCACCGGCGACGACGACCACCACAAGACCGAGGCCGTGTACAAGGCCCTGGGCCGCGCCCTGCGTCAGGCGATCCGGGTCGAGGGCGACGCCGTGCCCAGCACCAAGGGGGTGCTGTGATGGCGGCCGCCGCTTTCCTTCTCCCCTCGGGGAGAAGGTGGCTCGCGGAGCGAGACGGATGAGGGGGACGTCGACGTCACCCTCCGCCCTGTCGCCTGCGGACGCAGCCCCCTCATCCGAGTGCCTCCGGCGCCCACCTTCTCCCCGAGGGGAGAAGGGAAATACGGCGGAGGAGAAGGGCGATGAACGTCACCCTGATCGGTTATGGGGCGGGCAATGTCGCCTCGGTGCGGTTCGCGCTGGAGCGGCTGGGCGCGCGGGTGCGGATCACCGACGATCCGGCCGATGTGGACGAGGCCGAGCGGGTCATCCTGCCGGGCGTCGGCGCGGCGGGTTATGCGATGCAGCGGCTGAAGGCGCTGGGCCTGGTCGAGGCCTTGCGCGCTTTTCCTCGCCCCCTGCTGGGCGTCTGTCTGGGCCAGCAGCTCTTGTTCGAGACCAGCGCCGAGGACGGGGGCGCCGACCTGCTGGACCTGATCCCCGGCCGGGTGGGGGCGATCGCGCCCGCGCCGTCGCGTCCTTCGCCCCACATGGGCTGGAGCCGGCTGAGCCTCCGTCGGCCTGATCCGCTGCTGGAAGGGATCGAGGACGGCGACTGGGCCTATTTCGTCCACGGCTATGTCTGCCCTGACGGCCCCGCCACCATCGCCGCGGCCGACTACGGCCTGCCCGTGCCCGCCGTGGTCAACAGCGCCAACCGCTGGGGCTGCCAGTTCCACCCCGAACGCTCGGCGGCCGCCGGAGCGCGTATTCTGAAGAACTTCCTGGAGTTGCCCGCGTGATCATCTATCCCGCCATTGACCTGATCGACGGCCATGCGGTTCGCCTGCTGCACGGCGATTTCAATCACGTGACCCGTTACGATTCCCATCCCGCCAACCGGCTGGCGGCCTTCACGGCCGAAGGGGCCGAGTGGATCCACGTCATCGACCTGGACGGGGCGCAGGCGGGCGAGGCGCGTCAGTATGCGCTGATCGGCGACATGGCCCGGGCCGTGGATATCAAGGTCCAGTCCGGCGGCGGCGTCCGCTCGGAAAAGGATATCGAACACCTGCTGGGGGCCGGGATCAGCCGCGTCGTCGTCGGCTCGCTGGCCGTCACCGATACGGATCTGGTGCTGAAGTGGCTGGAGCAGTTCGGCCCCGAAGCCATCGCCCTGGCCCTGGACGTCCGCTACGAGAACGGCCTGCCGGTGCCCGCGCTGAAGGGCTGGACCCAGTCGTCCGGCGTGGATCTGTGGAGCGTGCTGGAGCGCTATCCGGCGGGGCTGCTGCGCCACATCCTGATTACCGACGTCGGTCGCGACGGCGCCCTGACGGGCCTGAACCAGGACCTTCTGTCCGAAGCCGTTCGCCGTCGGCCTGAGCTGGAGATCCAGGCCTCGGGCGGGGTGGCCGACCTGGACGATCTGAGGGCGGCCAAGGCCATCGGCTGCGCGGGGGCCATCACCGGCCGCGCCCTTTATACCGGCCGCTTCACCGTGGCCGAGGCGCTGAGGGCCGTCGCGGGATGACCGCCCATTTCTGCATAGGGGCGGTCCGATGACCGCCCGGCGCATCATCCCCTGCCTGGACGTCAAGGACGGACGGGTGGTCAAGGGCGTGCGGTTCGAGGGCCACGTCGACATGGGCGACGCCGCCGAACTGGCCGCGCGCTATCGCGATCAGGGCGCCGACGAACTGGTCTTTTACGACATCACCGCCAGCCCCGAAGGACGCACGCTGGACTATGGCTGGGTGCAGGACATCGCCCGGCTGCTGGACATTCCCTTCTGCGTCGCCGGCGGCATCCGTAACGTCGAGCAGGCGGCGCGCTGTCTCGACCACGGGGCGGACAAGGTGTCGATCAACTCCCCCGCGCTGGAGCGGCCCGAACTGATCGGCGAGCTGGCCCAGCGACTAGGGCGCCAGTGCGTCGTCGTCGGGGTCGACAGCGCCTTTCAGGACGGCGAATGGCGGGTGCATCAATACACCGGCGATCCAAACGCGCGGCGCGGGGCGGGGCGACTGACCATGGACTGGATCGTCGAGGCGCAGGGGCTGGGCGCGGGCGAGATCGTGCTGAACTGCATTGATCAGGACGGGGTGCGCAAAGGCTATGACGTGGCTCAGCTGGCCGAGGCGCGCAGGCGGCTGACCATTCCGCTGGTGGCCTCGGGCGGGGCCGGGGCGGTGGAGCATTTCAGGGACGTGTTCGTGGAGGCGGACGTGTCGGGCGCGCTGGCGGCGAGCGTTTTCCACTCGGGCGCGATCTCGATTCCCGATCTCAAGCGTTACCTGGACGCGCAAGGCGTGGAGGTGAGGATATGACGACGTTCGACATTTCCCAGATCGACTTCGCCAAAGGAAACGGCCTGATACCCGCCGTGGTGCAGGACGCCGACACGCTGCAGGTGCTGACGCTGGCCTATATGGACGCGGCGGCGCTGCGCGAGACGCTGGACAGCGGGCAGGCCACCTTCTTCTCGCGCTCGCGCGGCGGGCGGTGGAGGAAGGGCGAGACGTCGGGCGACTTCCTCAACGTCGTCTCGGTGACGCCTGATTGCGACGGCGACGCCGTGGTGGTGAAGGTGCGCCCGGTCGGCAACGCCTGCCATCTGAACCGCATCAGCTGCTTCGGCGAGGAGGACGCGCCCGGCCTGGGCCGCATCGGGCGGCTGGAGCGCACCATCCATGTCCGCGCGCAGGCCGATCCCAACGACAGCTGGACCGCGCGGCTGATCGCGCAAGGCCCCAAACGCGCCGCCCAGAAGGTCGGCGAAGAGGGCGTCGAGACGGCTCTGGCCGGGGCGGCGGGAGATAATGCGGAACTCGCCAGCGAGGCGGCGGATTTGATCTATCACCTGCTGGTGCTTCTGCACGCCCGTGACATGGTGTTCCAGGACGTGCTGGACGTTCTGACCCGGCGGGCGGAACCGGCTGAAGATCAAGGCTGACGGCCCGCTGTGCGGGTCGGCCTGAAGCGAAGGAGACCTGAATGGCGGCGCTGATACTGTTCGGAGGCGGGGGCGACCTCGCCCTGCGGATGCTGCTGCCGTCGCTGTACTTCCTCGATCACGACGGCCTGCTGCCGGACGGGCTGAAGATCATCGCCGCCGCCCGCACCGAAGAGACGACCGAGGCCTATCTGAAGAAGGTGCGCGAGGCGGTGCAGCCGCGCGCCGAGGCCGACAACGCCTGGAGCGAAGACAGCTGGCGGCGATTGACTGAGCGGCTGGAATACATGGCCGTAGACGCCACGGACGCTGACAGCCTGAAGCCGCTGAGGGCGCGCGCCGGCGAGGGCGCGATCACGGCTTTTCTGGCGGTGTCGCCGTCGCTGTACGGCCGCATCGTCACGGCCATGAAAACGGCCGGTCTGGCCGGACCTGACGACCGCATCGTGCTGGAAAAGCCGGTCGGGCGCGATCTGGAGAGCTTCCGCGAAATCGACGACGCCGTGGCCGACGCCTTTGGCGAGCGGCAGGTGTTCCGCATCGACCACTACCTGGGCAAGGAGACGGTGCAGAACCTGATCGCCCTGCGCTTCGGCAACGCCATCTTCGAGCCGCTGTGGAACAATCTGACCATCGACCATGTGCAGATCACGGTCGGAGAGACGGTCGGCGTCGGCGACCGCTGGCCCTATTACGACGAATACGGCGCCCTGCGGGACATGGTGCAGAACCATATGCTGCAGCTGCTGTGTCTGGTGGCGATGGAGCCGCCCAGCGACCTGGACCCCGACTCGGTGCGCAATGAGAAGGTGAAGGTGCTGCGCTCGCTGCGCCCCATCATGGCCGAGGACGCCGAACGCGTCACGGTGCGCGGCCAGTATAGGGCTGGAGATATCGAGGGCCGGTCGGTCGAGAGCTATGAAGCCGAGCGCGGCCAGCCGTCGGACACCGAGACCTTCGTCGCCCTGCGCGCCGATATCGACAACTGGCGCTGGGCCGGCGTGCCCTTCTTCATGCGCACCGGCAAGCGGCTGGCCGAGAAACGCACCGAGATCGTCATCCAGTTCAAGCCGGTGCCCCACTCCATCTTCGGCCATGGCGAGCGGGGGCCATCTACGACAACCGGCTGGTGATCGAGCTGCAGCCGGACGAGGACATCTCCCTGTCGGTGATGAACAAGAAGCCGGGGCTGGAGCAGCGGATGCAGCTTCAGCCGATCCAGATGAGCCTGTCGTGGGGGCAGGATGGGAAGGACGGCGCGGCTCCGCGTCGCCGCATCGCCTATGAGCGGCTGCTGCTGGACGCCCTGCACGGCGACTCCACCCTGTTTGTGCGCCGAGATGAAGCCGAGCAGGCCTGGAAATGGGTGGACGAGGTGGCGGACGCCTGGTCGTGCCGGGAGTGTCGGCCGCTGGACTATGACGCGGGAAGCTGGGGGCCGGAGGCGGCGGACCTGCTGCTGTCGCGCACTGGGCGGAAGTGGAACGTGCGATGAAGAAGCTCAACTTCTCTCCTTCTCCCTTCGAGGGAGAAGGTGGCCTGCGAAGCAGGACGGATGAGGGGGCTGTGTTATCACGCAAGACGGCGGAGTGTGGGGCTAACGTCCCCCTCATCCGAGCCGCGCTGCGGCCCACCTTCTCCCCGAGCGGAGAAGGAGCGTGACGGCATGATCCGGAACTTTCCCACCCGCGAGGCCTGGGCCGAGGCCGCCGCCGACCGGCTGGCCGAAGCGCTGGCGCAGGCCCTGGCCGCCGACGGGCGCGCCCTGTTCGCGGGGTCAGGCGGGTCGACCCCCTCGCCCATCTATGCGCGGTTGGCGCAGGCCGATCTCGACTGGGCCAGGGTCACGGCGACGCTGGTGGACGAGCGCTATGTGCCCGAGACCTCGCCGGATTCGAACGCGGCCCTGCTGAAGCGCGCCCTGCTGACCGGCCCGGCCGCCGTTGCGCGGTTCATTCCCCTATACAGTCCTGCCGTGACGGTGGATCGGGCGGCCGCCCTCGCCTCTCAGGCTCTGGCCGCCGAGAGTAGAGCCCTGGACGCCGTCCTGCTGGGCATGGGCGAGGACGGGCATATCTGTTCGATGTTTCCCGGCAGTCCGACGCTGACCACCCTGCTGACGCCGGGGCTGAAACCCGCCGTCTATGGCGTGCCCGCCGGGCGCGACGGCGCGGCGCCGCCGCAGGAGCGGTTGACGCTCAACCTGCCGTGGCTGACGGGGGCTCGATGCGTGGTGCTGGCCCTGACGGGCGCGAACAAGCGCGCCGTGTTCGAGCGTGAGGCGGCGGGCGATCCGGCCGTCAGCCCTGTCGCCGCCCTGATCGCGGCGAAAGCCCCTCTTGAAGTAATCTGGACGGAGGCCGGGTGATGGCGCTCAATCCTGTGGTGGCCGAGGTCACCGACCGCATCGTCGCACGCAGCCGACAGACCCGCGCCGACTATCTGCGCCGCATGGACGCGGGCTCCGCCTCGGGACCGGGGCGGGCCAAGCTGTCCTGCGCCAACTGGGCCCACGCCTTCGCCGGGCAGACCGTCGCCGATAAACTGACGGCCATGACCGGCGCCCAGCCGAACCTCGGCGTCGTCACCGCCTATAACGACATGCTGTCGGCGCACCACCCGTTCGAGCGCTTCCCTGAGATCATCCGACAGGCCGCGCGCGAGGCGGGGGCCACGGCCCAGGTGGCGGGCGGAACCCCGGCCATGTGCGACGGCGTCACCCAGGGCGCCCCGGCATGGAGCTGAGCCTGTTCAGCCGCGACGTCATCGCCATGTCGACCGGGGTGGCGCTGACACACGACGCGTTCGACGCGGCCCTGATGCTGGGGGTGTGCGACAAGATCGTGCCGGGCCTGTTCATGGGGGCGCTGGCGTTCGGCCATCTGCCCGTCGTCTTCGCCCCGGCAGGGCCGATGCCCAGCGGCATCCCCAACGCCGAGAAGGCCCGCGTTCGGGCTGAATACGCGCAAGGGCTGATCGACCGCGCCGAACTGCTGAAGAGCGAGATCGCCAGCTACCACTCTCCCGGCACCTGCACCTTCTACGGCACGGCCAACTCCAATCAGATGATGATGGAGGTCGCCGGACTGCATATGCCGTCGACGGCCTTCGTCCACCCGGACACCGGCCTGCGCGACGCCCTGACGGCGGCGGCGGCGAAGCGGGCGATCGAGCTGGCGCGCGAGGGGCGCGGCCGGATGGCCGACGTCGTGTCGGAAAAGACCATCGTCAACATGATCGTCGCCCTGCTGGCCACCGGCGGGTCGACCAATCACGCCATCCACCTTGTGGCCATGGCCCGGTCTGCGGGGGTGCTGATCGACTGGACCGACATGGACCAGCTGTCGTCGGTCACGCCGCTGCTGGCGCGGGTCTATCCGAACGGCTCGGCCGATGTGAACGCCTTTCAGGCGGCGGGCGGGGTGGCCTTCGTCACCCGCGAGCTGGTCGAGGCGGGGAACCTGCATCCCGACGTGACGACCATCATGGGCCAGGGGCTGGAGGCCTATTTCAAGGAGCCTCGGCTGGAGGACGACGAACTGGTCTGGCGCGACACGGTGCGTGAGAGCCTGGACCTGACCATCCTGCGGCCCGCCACGGACCCGTTCGACCGCGAGGGGGTTTGCGGCTGGTGCAGGGCGACCTCGGCCGGGCGGTGATCAAGATCTCGGCGGTCAAGCCTGAGAACCGCATCGTCGAGGCCCCCGCCGCCGTGTTCGAGACCCAGGAAGACGCGCTGCAGGCCTTCAAGGATGGAAAGCTGGACCGCGACGTGGTGGTGGTGCTGCGCTTTCAGGGGCCGCGCGCCAATGGGATGCCGGAACTGCACAGCCTGTCGCCCGCGCTCAGCGTGCTGCAGGACAAGGGCTTCAAGGTCGCCTTCGTCACCGACGGCCGCATGTCGGGCGCCAGCGGCAAGACGCCCGCCGCCATCCATGTCAGCCCCGAGGCGCTGGCCGGCGGGCCGCTGGCCCATGTGCGCGACGGCGACGTGATCCGGCTGGACCCCGAGGCGGGGGTGCTGACCACCGTCGGCGCCGGCGACCTGAAGGCCCGTCCTGCGGCCGCCCGCTCACGCGTCCACGCAGAGGGCTCGTCATGGGGTTATGGACGCGAGCTGTTCGGCGCCTTCCGCCAGGCGGTGTCGACGGCCGAGCAAGGCGCCAGCGTCTGTTTCAGCGCCCCCATCGGCGCCGACGGCCATGACGACGGCCCGCCCGATCCGAACCTGGTCGATCGCGCGGTGGACGCATGACGCAGGACAGCATGACCTCTGCCCCGCTTCTGGTCGGCGACGTCGGCGGCACCAACGCCCGGTTCGCCCTGGCCCGCACCGTCGAGGGCCGCACCGTGCTGGAGCATTTCGACAGCTTTCCCGCCCGGACCTATCCGACCTTTCTGGAGGGCGTGGCCGCCTATCTGGACGGGTGCGAGGTTCGGCCCAGCGGCGGGGTGATCGCCGTGGCGGGGCCGGTCGCGCACGGCGCCATCGACATGACCAACTCGACCTGGCGGGTGTCGGAGCAGGAGCTGCAGACGCTGGGCCTCGATCCGGTGCGGCTGATCAACGACTTCGAGGCCCAGGCCTGGGGCGCGCCGGTCGTGCCGCCGGATCAGCTGGCGTCGCTGGGCGGGCCGGACGAGGGCGATCCGCACGCGACCATCGCCGTGGTCGGGCCCGGCACGGGCTTCGGCGTGTCGGCCCTGGCGCGCGACGCCCAGGGGCGCGAGACGGCGCTCGCGGGTGAAGGCGGCCACGCCTGTTTCGCCCCCGGCGACGCGGTCGAGGACGAAGTGCTGCGCATCCTGCGCCGCCGCTATGAACGGGTGTCGATCGAGCGGCTGATCTGCGGGCCCGGCCTGCTGAACCTGCATCGCGCCCTGGCCGAGATCGACGGCCGCGAGACCCATATTGACGACCCCGCCCAGATCACCGCCCAGGCCCTGGACGACCCGAACAGCCCGTGCGGCGCCACCCTGGCCCGCTTCTGCGCCATGCTGGGAGCCGTGGCGGGCGACATCGCCCTGACCACCGGCGCGCGCGGCGGGGTCTATATCGCCGGGGGCATCGTCCCGCGCATTCTGCCGTTCATTCAGGCCAGCCCCTTCCGTCGCCGGTTCGAGCGCAAGGGGCGGTTCCAGGACTATATGGCCGCCATCCCAACGAAGGTGATCCTGCACGAACACGCCGCCCTGCTGGGGGCCGCGCGCGTCGCGCTCGCACAAGAGCGATAAAAATGATCACAGGGGCGTGAACCGAATGTGAGGACGAGGCGTTACTCGGGCCTCAACCTTTGGAGGAACACCATGCGTAAACTCGTTCTGACCGCCGTCTCCATCGCCGCCTTCGCCGGCCTGGCCGCCTGCGGCGAAAGCGCCGCCGACCGGGCTGCGGAACAGAAGGCCGACGCCCTGGAAGCTCAGGCCGCCGCCACGCCGAATGAAGCCGAAGAGCGCGCCCTGAACGCCGAGGCCGACCGCATCGAGCAACAAGCGGGCAACGCCGACGGCGGCATGACCACCGAGAATACGCCGAACACCTCGCCGAGCACCAATCCGCCGGCCCCGTCGAACTAAGAGACGGTCCAGAATGATCAAGCCCCCACCGCGCTGGCGATGGGGGCTTTTTCACGCCTAGAATTCAAGCTGGAGCGCCACGCCTCAGCCGGCCGCGCCCTTCTGGAACCCGGTCCAGCAGTCGTCGTAATCGAGCTGCATCAGCGGAGTCTGTTCAGCCCACTGGGTCGTGCGGATCGGCATCCGGGTCTCGAACATGAAGGCCAGGGTGTTCTCGATCTTGTGCGGCTTGAGGTCCGCCTTGGTCGCGCCGTTCCAGCTGGCCTGGTCGGGGCCGTGGCCGCTCATGCGGTTGTGCAAGGAAGCGCCGCCCGGCGCGAAGCCGCCCGCCTTGGCGTCATACTCGCCGAAGATCAGCCCCATGAACTCGCTCATGACGTTGCGGTGGAACCACGGCGGGCGGAAGGTGTCTTCGGCCACCATCCAGCGCGGCGGGAAGATGACGAAGTCGCAGTTGGCGGTGCCTGGCGTATCGCTGGGCGAGGTCAGGACGGTGAAGATCGACGGGTCAGGGTGGTCGAAGCTGACCGTGCCGATGGTGTTGAACCGCGCCGTGTCATAGCGGCAGGGGGCGTAGTTGCCGTGCCAGGCGACCACGTCCAGCGGACTGTGGTCGAAGGTCGTGGCCCACAGCTGGCCGCCGTATTTCTGAACGCACTGGGTCGGACGGTCCACGTCCTCGAACCAGGCGACGGGCGTCTCGAAGTCGCGCGGATTGGCCAGGCCGTTGGAGCCGATGGGGCCCAGGTCCGGCAGGCGGAAGGGCGCGCCGTAGTTCTCGCAGACATAGCCGCGCGCCTCGCCGTCCACCTCGACGCGGAAACGCACGCCGCGCGGAATGACGACGATGTGGCCCGGCGCCGCCTCGATGAGGCCCATCTCGGTGACGAAACGCTGCATCCCCTGCTGCGGCACGATCAGCAGTTCGCCGTCGGCCGAATAGAAGACGCGGTCGACCATCGAGCGGTTGGCGACATAGAGGTGAACGCCCACCCCCGTGCCGGAATCGGCGCAACCGTTGCCGCCATAGGTGGTCAGCCCCTCGACCCAGTCGGTCGGCTGGTCCGGCATGGGCAGCGGGTCCCAACGCATCCGGTTGGGATTGGGCGGCGTCTCGGTGAAGGGGCCGGACCGCACCCGGCCCTGCGCGAACGGCTGATACGGCCCGTGCTGGGCCGAGGGCCGCAGGCGATACAGCCAGCTGCGCAGATTGTGGTCGCGCGGCGCGGTGAAGGCGGTGCCCGACAGTTGTTCGGCATAGAGGCCCAGCGCCGGGCGCTGCGGCGAGTTGCGCCCGACCGGCAGGGCGCCGTCCACGGCCTCCGTAGCGAAGTGATTGGCGAAGCCGCTCTGATAGGCGGGCGCGTTGGATCGCGTCATATCGTTTCTCCCTTGGCGAGAGATGTAAGCGATCCGCATCGCAGCGTCACCCCGAGGGGGATGACTTTGCCTTGGATCAAACCCGCCCCGGCATCATCCTTGTGCGAACAGGGATGAAGAGGGCGGGCTCGGCCGTCAGTCCTCGTCCATCTTCAGGGCGGCGATGAAGGCTTCCTGCGGGATCTCGACCTTGCCGAACTGGCGCATCCGCTTCTTGCCCGCCTTCTGCTTCTCCAGCAGCTTCTTCTTGCGGGTGGCGTCGCCGCCGTAGCACTTGCTCGTCACGTCCTTGCGCAGGGCGCGCACCGTCTCGCGGGCGATGATCTTGCCGCCGATGGCGGCCTGGATCGGGATGGTGAACATGTGCGGAGGGATCAGCTCCTTCATCTTCTCGACCATACCCCGGCCGCGCGTCTCGGCGCGGGCGCGGTGGACCAGCATGGACAGGGCGTCCACCGGCTCGGCGTTGACCAGGATCGACATCTTCACCAGGTCGCCGACCTTGTAGTCGGTGATCTCATAGTCGAACGAGGCGTAGCCCTTCGAGATCGACTTCAGCCGGTCGTAGAAGTCGAACACCACCTCGTTCAGCGGCAGCTCGTAGACCACAAGCGCGCGGCTGCCGACATAGGACAGCTCGATCTGGCTGCCGCGACGGTCCTGGCACAGCTTGATCACGCCGCCGAGGTATTCGTCGGGGGTCAGGATGGTGGCCTTGATCCACGGCTCGCTGATGGTCTCGATCTGCATGACGTCCGGCAGGTCGGCCGGGTTGTGCAGGTCGATCTCGGTCCCGTCGCGCAGGCCGATCTTGTAGACGACCGACGGCGCCGTCGCGATCAGATCGAGGTTGAACTCGCGGCTCAGGCGCTCCTGAATGATCTCCAGGTGCAGCAGGCCCAGGAAGCCGCAACGGAAGCCGAAGCCCAGGGCGGCCGAGCTCTCCATCTCATAGGTGAAGCTGGCGTCGTTCAGGCGCAGCTTGCCGATGGCGGCGCGCAGGTCCTCGAAATCGGCGGCGTCGACCGGGAACAGGCCGCAGAAAACCACCGACTGGACTTCCTTAAAACCCTTCAGGGCTTCGGCGGTCGGCTTCTTCTCGTCGGTGATGGTGTCGCCGACGGCGGCGTGGGCGACTTCCTTGATCTGGGCGGTGATGAAGCCGACCTCGCCGGGGCCAAGCTGCTCGACCGGGGTGTTCTTGGGCAGGAAGACGCCGACGCGATCGACCAGATGGGTAGAACCGGTCTGCATCATCTTGACGCGCATCCCCGCCTTCAGAACGCCGTCGAACACGCGCACCAGCAGCACCACGCCCAGGTAGGGGTCGTACCAGGCGTCGACCAGCATGGCCTTCAGCGGAGCGTTGATGTCGCCCTTGGGCCGGCAGGCGCGCGACGATGCCTTCCAGCACGTCTTCGATGCCCAGACCCGACTTGGCCGAGCATTCGATGGCGTCCGAGGCGTCCAGACCGATGACGTCCTCGATCTGGGCCTTGACCCGCTCCGGCTCGGCGGCGGGCAGGTCGATCTTGTTCAGGACCGGGACGATCTCATGGTTGTTGTCGATGGCCTGATAGACGTTGGCCAGCGTCTGGGCCTCGACCCCTTGCGAGGCGTCCACCACCAGGATCGAGCCTTCACAGGCCGCCAGCGAGCGCGACACCTCATAGGCGAAGTCGACGTGGCCCGGCGTGTCCATCAGGTTCAGGACGTAGTCCTGCCCGTCCTTGGCCTTGTAGTTCAGGCGCACGGTCTGCGCCTTGATGGTGATGCCGCGCTCTTTCTCGATGTCCATGTTGTCGAGCACCTGCTCGGACATTTCGCGCGCGGTCAGGCCGCCCGTGAACTGGATCAGGCGGTCGGACAAGGTCGACTTGCCGTGGTCGATGTGGGCGACCACCGAGAAATTGCGGATGCGTTCGATAGGGGGCGTCGTCATGGTCCGGCGCGCGTAGCACGGCGCGCGGCTTTGCGCCACGACGCTGACGCGCAAGGAGCCGAAGATCAGACCTCAAGGGCCACAGGCCCTGGAGCTTCCGCTGGGGAGGCGACGAAAAACGCCGCCCGCCCCTGCATCAGGAACGGACGGCGTCTGCTGCCTTGGCGGGCGCTGGGTTAGCGCGCGCGGATGAAGGAGCGGATGTCGCTGGACAGCTTCTTCAGGTCGTCTTCACGCACGTACATCATGTGGCCCGAGTGGTAGTAGTGCCACTCGATGCGGCCGTCGGTCGGGAAGCCCGGACGGTTCAGCGAATATTCGGCGCCGAAGAAGGGCGTGGCGAAGTCGTAGTAGCCTTGCCCCACCCAGACGCGCAGGGCGCTGTTCTCGCGCAGGGCGCGGCCGATATAGGGGGCCACGTTCAGATACTCGGCGCCGCCGCGCCCGGCGGTCGGCAGGTTCCAGTCCCAGTTGCGGGTGCCGCCGATCGAGGAATAGACCACGTCAGGCGAGTACTTCAGCCCTTCGCGCGCCCAGGCGTTCATGGCGGCGGTATAGGCGCCGTCGATGCCGTAGAAGCTGGGGTCGTTGTCCGGGCGGTCGCCGGCGTTGTCATAGTCGACGCCGGTGTAGCGGGTGTCCAGACGGCCGATGGTCAGGCCCCGATCCCGCAGCAGCTCCTTGTAGAAGCGGCTGGGCGACAGGCGCAGGTTGGCGTTGCTCAGATAGGCCTGGGACACGCCGGTGTAGCGCGATAGCTGCGGCAGGATGGCCGCCCGCTCTTGCGCCGTCAGGTCGTTGCCCTTCAGCAGGGCCGTGGCGTAGGGGCCGATGGCCCACGCCCGGGCCTCGGCGACGAACTCCTCCACCGTGGCGGGCTTGTTCGGCACCTTGTCGTGATACCAGGCCGTGGCCGCCATCGACGGCAGATTGGTGACGAAGCCGAGGCTCGTTGCCCTGCGCATCGGCGGCCAGGCTGAAGTCCAGGATCGACGAGATCAGCAGGATGCCGTTGATCGAAACGTCGGTGTAGCTGCCTTCCAGTTCATTGATGACGGCGGCCGAACGGGTGGTGCCATAGCTTTCGCCGCCGATGAACTTGGGCGCGTTCCAGCGCTCATGCGTGTTCAGCCACATGCGGATGAACTCGGCGATCGACTTGGCGTCCTTGGTCACGCCCCAGTAGTCGGCCGGATCGGTCTTGCCCAGGGCGCGGCTGAAGCCGGTGCCGATCGGGTCGATGAAGACGATGTCGGTGACGTCCAGCAGGGACTCGGGGTTGTCGATGATCGGAAACGGCGCCGCGCCGTCATCCTTGGCGTCCGAGGGCACGACCACGCGCTTGGGCCCGAAGGCGCCCATGTGCAGCCACAGCGAGCCCGAGCCGGGGCCGCCGTTCCACAGGAAGGTGACCGGACGGTTCGGATCCTTCGGGCCTTCCTTGATGTAGCTGTAGGAGACCATGGCCGCGAGCGGCTTGCCGTCCTTGTCCTTCAGATAGGTCTCGCCGGCGATGGCGCGATAGGCGATGCGCTGCCCGCCGAAGACGCCGGTGTGGCGGGTCTCGGACATCACGGGCGGCGGAATGGCCGCCTCGCCGCGCTCACGCGCCGCGTCCGAGCGCGCCCCGGCCGGCGCCGCGTCCTGAGCCATGACCGGCCCGGCCAGAGCCAGCGCCGACACTGCGGCGACAAGCAGTTTCTTCATCCTCAACCCCCAATAAGCGTCACGGCTCCCCTCGAGAGCCAGGCGCGCGGACAAGCGTCGCCCAATGGGGGATTGGGCGGCAAGCTGGGCCGAATGTAAACCGGGATACAGCGCAATAATCCCGGACGGATCAATGAGTGCCGGCGCGATACCCGAAGAAAACACGGCGCGAGAGAGCAAGAGATTCTGAGCTGGCGAACAACCCGCCGCAGGCCGCCAGAGGCGAATCACGCTTCAGCGAAGCAAGCCTCGCGCCGCTCAGGCCATCCAACGGCTTGTAAAGAATGGCGGCGGGCAGGCATTGAACCTTTGACCCCACGATGACAACCTGGGCGCTCTATGAGTTTTCAGTAGCTTGTCGGCGCCGAAGCGTCCGAAGCGCCTTCGTCCAGCACTGATAACCGCAGGCGGCCCCGCGTAAGAGTCCGGCTTCGGGCAGAGACCCGGTGCGATGGTTCAAGCTTCAATAACGACCGCCGGCTGGGTCCGTAGGTCTACGCGCTGCTGCACAGCGTGCACGGTTCTCAACAGCGACAAGGCGCCAGGACCGCTGATTCGTTGCGGATCAAACCCGCGTCTCAGCGCCAGGACTTCCAGGATTTCATTGTCTGCCGGCCCCATATTGTGGCCGCACATCGCCCAGCCGGCGAAACTTCTGGATGTCGGCGTCGCGTCCTGAAGAAGCTTGAGGTCCTGATGGCGCGGGTCTCGCCGCACCCGGCGATAGATGGCTTCCACGGCGGCAGCCGACCCTTCCAGCGCCTGGAAGAAATGGTCGCGATGGCGCAGCAGCATGCCGCTCACCGCCACGGCGGTGTTGTTTCGGACCGAGACCTCGAGGATGGATCGCAGCAAGGCGTCTTCGTCCTGCAAGCCGGGAACGACCCTGCTGACGTAGATCAGTTGTCGCATGTGGGTTCAGGCGACTTGGCGCGCCTGCATGGGGGTCAGGGCGTCGGCGTTCACCAGGCTCTCGAACGCCGGTCGGGCCAGGGCGTAGCCCTGGATCAGGTGGGCGCCGAGATCCTCCAGCGCCCGCAGCTCGTCCTGGGTTTCGACGCCTTCGCAGATGGTCTGAATGCCCAGGTCGGCCATCAGGCCCAGCAGGGATTTGACGATCTTCTGCTTAGCCTGATCGCGGTCGATGTCGCGGATCAACTCCATATCCAGTTTGACGATGTCGGGCTGGAATTTCGACAGCAGGCCCAGACCCGCATAACCGGCGCCGAAATCGTCGATCGCCGTCTTGAACCCCATGGCGCGGTAGGTGCGCAGGATATTCAGCAGGTGGTTGGCGTCCAGCTTCTCGTCTTCGGTGAACTCGAAGATGATCCGGTCGAGCGGAAAGCCGGTGCGCATGGCCGTCGCCAGGGTCAGGCGAATACAGGCCCGCGGCTCATAGACCGCATTGGGCATGAAGTTGATCGACAGTCGCGCGCCGTCGCGCGGCAGGTCCAGGGCGGTGGCCATTTCGATGGCCTTGACCCGGCACTGCTGGTCGAAAGCATAGCGGTTGTCGTCCGCGACCCGGCTCAGAACCGAATAGGCGCCTTCGCCGCCGACGCCGCGCACCAGGGCCTCGTGCGCGAAGATCGTCTGGTTGGCGATATCCACGATGGGTTGGAAAGCCATCGAGAAGGGCAGATCGAACCCGGCCGTCGCGGCAGCCCTCGCATCCCGTCGCCATCGCTCGCGCTCCCTGCTGGTTGGATATCTGCGTAGAGCCGGACCTCTTTACGAAATCTTGCAGACGGCGACGGCGCGCTGAAAAAGCGAACAGGGCGCTGATCGGGACGCCGGGCGAACGGCGCGCCGCGCTCTCCCGCCTCACCGCGCGTGAGCACCTCCGTTTCCTGCTGCGATCCGACGTGGATCACAATCTCCCTGTGGCGCAGGCCGTCGTGCAAACCCGAGCCTGCGCGCACGGCCGACAAGACCTGGATCCAATGATCGGTCTCTATGGCGATCAGGCCGGGCGCCAGGTCGGGGTTATGGCCGTCGGCTGCGGCCATGGCGTCGAGAGCGTCGTTCAGTTCACCGGCATCAACCGCACCGTGACGCTGCGGGTCGAGCGGTTCAACTATTCGGGAATCTGACGGCGGCGGTCACCTACGTTTATCGAGGGCCGGGGCCGAACGGGCCGTGGACGAAGGTGGCCGAGATCGACTCTCGGCGATCGGCCACGCGGTATGTCGATTTCACCGTGAACAACGGCGATTGGGTCTACTATTACGCCTATGGCGACACCTCGTCCGGGCGGCGGTGGGGGCAGTGGGACATCGCTTTCTGGAACGAAAGCGTGGGCCACGTCAGCCTGACGGGCGGCCGCCTAACGCTGACGGTTGATAACGACGACAACTATAATGTCGCCGGCTATTCCCTGAACCACATGGATTTCGGGAATATCTGGTTCGATACCTACGACGGCGGTTACTACACCTATAACAACTATCAGTCGGTATCGGGCATCAATCAGCCGGTTACTGTCGTCGTTCAGATCGCCAACTACTCCGTGTCAGGTCCCATCCGCGACAGCGTCATGGCCTGCCAGACCCAGCGCGGCGATATCCTGACGACGCAGCTGTACAACGGCACCAGCTACATGACCGTTTATAACGGCGACAGCATCCGCTTCGCCGTGGTCCTGAATACGACGGGCGGCCGACGCAGCTTCGGCTTTGATGTCTACCTCTACAACCAGAACACTGGCGATTTCATCGACCACTTCAACGTGTCTGGTTACTTCGGCGCGTAGCAAAGGAGCGCATAATGTCGACTACGCAAAACAATCCCGAGGGCGGTACGCCCTATCCCGACGCACAACAACTGCTGGATGCCCGGAACGCCCAGGTGCAGGCCATCATCGACAAGCTGATGATCATCAGCGCCGAGGTCGTGGCCATGAAGACGTCGGATCTGGATGGGTTCGCGCTCTGGCACGGCGGCCTGCCCGACCGTCTCGCGAACAGCGGCGCGCAGGCCCGTTTCCTGGCCGGGCAACTGGCCGAGAACTTCGGGCTGCCGCAGCCGCCCCAGGCGGAACCGGCCGAGCCGGCTGCCTGACGAACCAGGTTCGTCTCTTCTCCAAAACCCATCGCGTAGGAGCCCGCATGTCCGCAGGCGACGAGATCATCACTCCGGTCACCAAGCCGGAGGCCGTCAGCATGGCCGAAATTCATGCCATGCGCGGTCTGACCGATGCGGTGTCAGCCCTTGGCCGTCAGGTCGAGCGGATGAACGCCAAGGTCGATGACGTGCGCGAGCGGGTCATCAAGCTGGAGGCGCGCGAGTATGAGCGCCAGATCGAGGCCCTGAACGACCGCCTGTCGGCCGCTTTCAAGCGCATCGACGATCTGGAGGGGACGCGGGATCAGCAGAAGGGCGCCAAGGCCCTGGTCGATTGGCTGCGTCAGACCGCGCCGTGGCTGCTGGCCGGCATCGCCGCCTTCGTCGCGGGCATCAGCATCAAGAACGGAGCCGGAGCATGAGGCGCAAACCGCCCCGCTGGTGGCCTCAGGTGATCAACCTGCCGCGCACCACGACGATCCTCGCCCTCGGCTTCCTGGCCGGCAACCTGCTGTTCCTGCCGATGATCGCCTGGCTGGGCGACATGGTGGCCGAGCGCTATGCCGACGCTGTCATGCTGGTGGCGTCGATGTTCAAGGACGGGATGCTGCTGATCCTCGGCTTCTACTTCGGGCGCAACCAGAGTGGGGATCAGGCCGCCGGACGCCGCCGCTGGATCATCAGCGCCGCACCGCCAGCCAGCAAGACGCCCAGCAAAATCATCGCCCATTCGGACATGGTGGGAATGGCGGTGGGAGCGACATATCCAGGAAGAAGGAAAGTGTGGCCGTCACACTGAAATGAGTCTTGGCCCTGAAATGTCATCTTATTCAAGACGCCAGGAGGACTCGGGAGGAATGTCAAATAATTCTTGCCGGTTATGTTATTAACACCGATATTATATCTAGTTAAATCTCTATCGACGCCGTCAATAGTAGCCAATACTACAGAAGGCGAAGAAGAAGATAGAGATTTAAATGAGCATGTTGGCCAAACATTAATCCAATAAATCTCCCACTGTGTACCGTCATGACTTGCAACGCCCTGATAGGTTCCAGCAGCAGCGGTGCCTGCGCACGACAGTAATGCTGCAATCATGACAGTCGTCGCAATCAGCTTCTTCAAATCGCCTCTCCCCTAAGTAGACGCATCGCCTAACCGCGATTGGCGGAAAGCGCAAATCCGACCCTCACAAGCTGACCTGGAGATCATCATGGCCTATCGCCTTGGTCGCAGTCGCGCGTCACAATCAGCCCACTTGACGCCTTCGGCGTAGCGTCAAGGCCGCCCCGCCAGCCAACATCACGCCCAGCAGGATCATCGCCCATTCTGAGAGGGTGGGGACAGGGGTTGGCGACCCTACGTAGCCGGGCAGGAGAAATGTGTGGCCGTCACATTGAAATGAGTCTTGCCCCTTGAATGTAATCTTACTCATGACGCCAGCAGGACTTGGGCCAAACTTCACTGAATTCATGCTGGCCGTAATATGATTGAAGGCTGCATATGTAACTAAAGTTTCATCTACGCCATCAATTGTAGCTACTACTGAAGACGCAGCAATCGTCAGAGGGCTGGCTGAGCATGTTGGCGAGACATTGCTCCAAGTAATTTCCCATCGCGTGCCATCATGACTTGCAACGCCCTGATATGTTCCTGCTGCAGCTGCCCCTGCGCACGACAGTAATGCTGCAATCATGACAGTCGTCGCAATCAGCTTCTTCAAATCGCCTCTCCCCTAAGCAGACGCATCGCCTAACCGCGATTGGCGGAAAGCGCAAATCCGACCCTCACAATCTGAACTGGAGACCATGATGGCCTTTCGCCTTGGTGCGCAATCGCGCGCCCGGCTCGCTGGCGTGCACCCGGACCTCATCCGCGTGGTCGAGCGGGCCATCCAGCTGTCGTCCGTCGACTTCTCGGTGCTGGAGGGCGTTCGGACGCCCCAGCGCCAGCGCGAGCTTTACGCGCAGGGCCGCACGAAGCCCGGCCCCAAGGTCACCTGGACGCTGACCAGCAACCACTTCGTCAACGCGCAGACGGGCTATGACCACACCGTCGATCTGATCCCGTTCCCGGTGGACTGGGAAGGGCCGGTTCGGGTCCCGAAGTTCGACGCGATCGCCGAGGCCATGTTCGCGGCGTCGGCCGAGCTGGGCGTGGCGATCCGCTGGGGCGCCGACTGGAACCGCAACGGCAAGCCGCGCGAGCGGGGCGAGACGGACAGCCCTCATTGGGAGCTCGCGCGATGATCGCCGGCTTCATTGTCGAGGACATCGACCACCACAACGACACGCCCGGCGCGGTGGAGATCCGTTCATATCCAGACGGTAGCGTCGGCGGGATCGCCTTCATCTGCCCCTGCGGCCGCAAGCGTGAGGGATATCTGCCGGTCGAGACCAACACCATCGAGCCGCGCTGGGACTGGGACGGCAACCGTGAGCACCCGACGCTTACGCCTTCGGTCCTATTCCGGGGCGGGTGCGAGTGGCACGGCTTCCTCACCAATGGGGAGTGGCGGACATGCTGACCTTGGCCCTCGGCCTCGGCCGCGCCCTCGCCCCGACCACCTGGCTGGCCATTGCCCTCCTCACCGCCTTCCTGATCTTCGGCGGCTACTGCGCTCGCAGGGGCGCTGAGGGCGTTCGCGACCGTCAGGCGGCCGAGCAAGCCAAGGTCGAGGCGAAGGCGTCAGCCGCCCGGGAAGCGGCGGCCAGCGAGCGCCTGACCGACACCACCACGATCCGCAACCGGCAAGAGGAGAGAGACCATGCCGCGCAAGCCCTTCCTGACGGCGTGCCTGATGAGCGTGAGCTTAGGCGCCGGTGTCGCCAGTTGCGGGACGCTGGGCGCATCCCGCCCGCCTGTCGAGGACTTGAGGGTCCAGCCTAAGCCGGTCCCGCCCGACGATGTGCTGACCAGCCGGATCGCCGGCGAGCTGCACGACAACGCCATCGAGGCCTGGGGCGAGGCGGGTTGGGCGCAGGTCGGGCGCCTGTGCCGGTTCTTCGATGAGATGGGGTTGAAGGGCCTGAGTTGCCCGCCGCCGCCTGAACTTCCGCCCAGGCCTGGCTGACGGGCACGTCCCGTCTGCCAGATTGGCACTCAGACGGGCATTGAGCCGAGGCTCCTATCCTAAATGGGGCTTAGAGGCCGGATTGCAAGGCGTCGAGCCTCTAAGGCTCCGCTATACGCCCCGTCGCCCTTCACCGGGTGGCGGGGTTTTCTGCGTTTTCGGGCGTAGACTTTCGGTCGAGGAGTAAACGGCCGCTTGCGACCCATTGCGGAACTCGCCCACGAAGAAATCAAAGCGCGGCGGACGCTGACACAAATACGGACGCTGGCGGTCGATCTAGATAGACGATGATTGGGTGCTGGACGTATCGAGCGCACCCCAGCCCACCGGCGAAGACATAGAGATCATCACGATGCCAGCCGACACTAATGCTGGGGTGCGCTGTCGGATACACTGCACGAATTATGTAGGGTGCCGTCTCAGAGCCAAGAGGCCGCGCGGGCTCGCCAGCGAACCATCGCACCTGTTCGGTAGTAAGCCCAACAGCGCCTTCGGTCGCGAGCAGCGCAGTTGCAGCCGGGATGTCATTGGAAACCGTTTGCACAAACGAGGGGTCTATGTCCTTCCAACCGATCCTATCGGTTTGATGGTTATCTCGTAGCCATTCATTCGTTGTGGGCAGATTGCAGGTCGACTGGGTATCACTTCCCGACCCGAGCACGCAGCCAAGGCCCAGAAGCCGATGATCGAAAGCGCGCGGACCATGGCAGTCTCCCGTCACCCGATATCATATCGCTCGGGATGTCCGCTAACCACCCTCAAGCGAACTTCACTTCGCGACCCGTTGGGGGCTCAATGCTTTGGGTGGAGTTTCCCAGCGGCGCCGCTCCACGCGCGTGGCGAATGACCCGCCAATCGGATACGCCGACAACGCGCCCGATGCATACGAGCTATATTGCAGCCGACCATTATTGCCAAAATTCCAATGGTCCCCAGCCCAAGGCGAGCGAGAAGCGACCAAGGCAGAAGACATGCCCACAGAAGAGAGGTGATGCCGCTTGCGTTCCAGATAGCCACGCCCATGACGACATCATGCCGTCGGACAAACGCTCGCCATCGAAGAGACCGGTCCATTTCTGCGAAGATGATGCAAAATCGCTGGAATGCGAAGTCCGCTTTCCACCCGTTGCGGACGTTCGCGCGCGGCATCGAAGCAGAGTCTTAGTTCTGCGTTTCGTACGTCGCCGTCACCAAGACCTGGACGCGGTCTAGCCTCTCGCCCGGCCGTTTCGCTCGACTGACAACCGCGGACAGGGACGGATCGGTCCGGTTCCGGAACGTGGTCGTCGCCATGTCTCGCCGCTCGATCTGCCGAACCGCCTCCCAGCGGCTGGCGAAGTCTGCAGACGTCAGGACGGCTTCCACCACGGGCTGCAAATCGACATTTCCACCGCCGGTGATGTGGCACATGGGCGCCTGGTCCGAGACGACCAGGACATAGCCGGCGGTCTCTGTCGAATTGATGCGCCAGTAGCGGTTTCCGCGACGCAAGGCCGGAGGCGGAAGCGACGCCTCATCGACCTTGGCAACCAGCTCCATCGTGTCGCCCAGGCCTACCGTTGCGATGAAGGGAGCGGGGCCGTTGATCCAGCTTTCTGGATTTAGAATCCATTCCTCACAGCCACGCAGAGCGCCAGCGAATCCTTGCTCTAAAGCTGGTTGCGCGTTGGCAACCGAAGCAGAACACGCCGCGAGTGCTGCAATGAAGACTGCGAGGGTGTGATGGCTGAAGACCGCATACCTCACCGTGCGGCGCTGAACTTCCGCTGTCCACCCCTAGCGGACGACCACGGCGACCGCTTTCCGGCCTGACGGCCAACGTCCGCTTTCGGCGCGGGAGCCCAGGATCGAAATCGACCCGTTGCGGACCTTTGAGCGGATCACCCCTCAACGACGCGGATATGCCTCCGTTTGGTGTAGAGCCATAGTCCAAAGACGGCCAACCCGCCGAACATGACGGCCTGAATGGCGAGGATCACGGGCACCATTATCAACGGCAAGAAAGCGACGAGGATACCTCCGCTGGCTTCTACTGGCTCACCATTCAAAGTCGGCGGAACCCCAGCGGCCAACGTGATCACGGTGATGAGCACGAAAAGCGGGAGGAAGATCACCCCAGCCCCGAGAAAATAGCCCGTGGCTACAAGTTTGAACGCTCCGCCCGGTTTCAGATGCCCGCCCGTCGTTCTCAATTCCATGGTTTACCCCTGTCGATCCACGGTGAAGACATAACCGAGGGTTGGTCCGCGTCCTACCCATAAGCGAACGTCGCTTCACGACCCGAAGCGAGCAATATCGAGTTGATCGGAAAAGGCGGTAGGGCCGATGTGTTTACGCTAGATTCTCAACTTGGACGTCGAGAACGAAAGCGTCGCCGCACTCAAGAACGTGTTGGAAATAGTCGTATATCCAGGCTGCGATAGATTCAGGATCGCGCGCCGCCAACGTGACAGTCAGGTGATTTCCCGCCTCAAACGAGGTGACGACGGCTGGGCCCATCGCATAAAGCAGGTCATCCAACGGGGGCTCGTCGCCGAAGTAGGCGGCATTGACGCTGTCAGCCATATATTGGACCCAACGGTCGACATCACCCTCAAGCGTAAGCGTCAGGCACACGCCGTCAGGGCCTGAAATGATACTCGCCAACAAGGGCGTCATGCCGGCGATGAGATCGTCGCGATGAGGGGTCGAAGGCGGCTTGTCGATCATGGTGTCATCCCTGCTGCAACTCGTCGGGCACCGCTGCCCACCCGCTCATTTCCTGGCGAGATTTCACGTTATGACCGTCAGGGTGGCTGAATGAGGGAGTGTCCGCAATCCACCCTTGGCGGACATTTGGAGCCGCCGCTTTTGATCATCAGGCTCTAGCCTCCAGATCGCGATAGGGCGTCCCGAGCTCCCCGCTTCAGCACGCGTCAGCACCTTCGTTTCCTGCTGCGATCCGACGTGGATCACGATCTCCCTGCGCAGGCCGTCGTTCAGCGCCGCGCAAGTCGCGCGTACTGCCGACAGCACGTCCACCCAATGGCCGCTCTCCACTGTGATCAGGCCGGGCGCCAGGTTGGGGTCATCGCCTGCGGCTGCGGCCATAGCGTCGAGGGCGTGGTTCAGTTGGTCGGGTGTCATGGCGCAGCGGTGTAGCTGAGTCGCGCGATGAGCGCCTCGTGCTGTCCGTCAGGCCGCCATTCTGGAAACCATTCTGACAACAAGACGAGGAACGAAGATCGCGCCACCGTGGCGCAAACCGCTTAGAGGCCTGATTCTAAAAGGAAAGGCAGATGGTGGACGCGACAGGGATTGAACCTGTGACCCCTACGATGTCAACGTAGTGCTCTCCCGCTGAGCTACGCGTCCGCCTGTTCTGCGGCCCCTCGGCGGTTGGGCCGGTGGGCGGGAAGGCGGCGTCTATAACCCGCAGTTTGCGCAGGCCGCAAGGGGGTTCGACGCCTTTCTTCGACTTTTCTTTTGGTTAAGCCGCGATCATGCGCTCGACCTCGTTCACCAGGTCGCGCAGGTGGACGGGTTTGGACAGGACCTTGGCCTGGGGCGAGGCCTGGGCGGCGCTGAGGGCGACGGCGGCGAAGCCGGTGATGAACATGATGCGCAGGCCTGGCTGGCGGGCGGCGGCGACACGGGCGACCTCGATGCCGTCGGCGCCGGGCATGACGATGTCGGTCAGCAGCAGGTCGTAGGGACCCTGGTCCAGGGCGTCGATGGCATCGTCGCCGTTCTCGCAAGCCACGACCTCATGGTCGGCCCGCTCAAGCGCGCGGGTCAGGAAGCCGCGAAGGGAGTTGTCGTCTTCGGCCAGAAGAATGCGCGCCATGATCGAGTCTAAACCGTTGAATTCAGTCGCCAGACTAGGCGGGCCGGGTAAACCGGCGATGAAGACGAACGGCGGGCTCGCCGGACGCGCCTTTGCGCGCGAAGCAGGCTATGGGCGAAGCATGGACGCGCCTCAGTCGCCCTTCTGGATCGCGCCGGCCGCCGCCGGGCGCGCGACGCCGCTGGTATTCGCCTCGCCGCATTCGGGCGACGTGTATCCGGCGGACATGAACGCATCCGCCTCGGTCCGCGCCGTGCGCAGCGCCGAGGACGCGGCGGTGGACCAGTTGATCGACTGCGGACCCGAGCAAGGCGCGGCCGTGATCGCCGCGCGGTTCGGCCGGGCCTATGTCGATCTGAACCGGGCGCCGGACGAGTGGGATCCGGCCCTGATCATCGACGCGGACGACAGTCCCGCCACCGCCAAGGCTCTGGCCGGATACGGCGTGGTGGCGCGCCTGGCGGGGGACGGGACGCCTCTGTACGAGCGACGCCTGACCAAGAGCGAGGCCGGGGCGCGGGTGGCGCAGGTTCATGCGCCCTATCACGCGGCCCTGACGCAGATGATGCAGGCGACGCGATCGCACGCCGGACGGGCGGTGCTGGTCGACTGGCACTCCATGCCTGCGCGGGCGACAGGCGGCGCGGTGGACGTGGTGCTGGGCGACCGGCATGGGAGCAGCTGCGACGCAGCGTTGACGCGGCGGCTGCGGCGGCTGTTCGAGGCGCAGGGGCTGACGGTGGGGCTGAACCGGCCCTACGCCGGCGGCTATGCGACCCAGCGGTGGGGACGGCCGGACGAGGGCTTTGAGGCCATTCAGGTGGAGCTGAGCCGGGGGCTGTACTGGGATGAGGTCGCCTGGGCCCCCTCCCCGGCTGGAACCGCTGCCGCTCCGCGCTGCGGCGCGTGATCGCCGAGCTGTGCGCCGACGGGCGCGTCTGACTGCGGGTCCCAGGACAAAAAGAGCCGCGCCAAACGGCGCGGCTTTGAAAGTCTATAGGGAGGAAACGCCCAGGAAGGGCAAGACGCTCGAAAGCGTCGAAAAAGAAGTTAGTTTGCAGCGCACAAAAAAACAAGCGCCGTTTCGGCCTTATGCAATCACGGGATGTTACGGACTTCACGGTCGACGCGGAGCGCCGGACGGGTCGTCAGCCGCGCCTATCTCGCACCTGCGAGATAGCTAGGCCTGCTCCAGAAGACGCCGGGCCTGACGTATGGCGGAGGCGGCGGGCGAGGCCAGCTGGCGCCAGGCCAGCAGGGCGAACACCGACACTGCGCCGAGCAGCAGCCACAGCGGCCCGAACAGCCAGGCCGCGGCGGCCAGGGCGAAATAATAGCCCCGCACGCCCTGATTGAAGTTGGCCAACGCAGGGTTCAGCACCCGCGCCACGGCCCGGCCATAGGCGACGCGGTCGGCCTCTTCGTGGATTTCCGGCGCGGCGCCGATCAGAGCGACGGTGTAGTTCAGCTGGCGCAGCGCCCAGATGAAGTCGAGGAAGCCGCGCGCCAGGCACAGCAGCACCAGGGCCAGCTTGGCCTCCATCAGGCGCGGCGTGACGGCCTCGGCGCCGACGGCGGCGAAACCGCGCAGGGCCGCCTCCCCCGAACAGCACGCCGGCCACGGCGGCGATCAGCAGCAGATTGGTCGAGGCGAAGAAGGAGCCCGAGTTGATCGAATGGCCCAGCAGCTGGCTGTCGATCAATCGCATCTCGCGGTGGGTCATGGCGCGCATCCAGGCGTCGCGCACCGACAGCATGTCCACGTTGAGCGAGCCGCTGCGGCGCGCTGTCAGACGCATCAGCGGGCCATAGCCCAACCAGGCCATGACGAAGACGAACAGGGCGATCCAATCGAACAGACTCATGCCTGATTGACGCCACGTCGGCCCGCGCAAGGCAAGCGTGATCGCCGCGACGCTTGCCGTAAAGACGCGCAAAGCTTATCACGCGCGTCAATTCTCCCCGTTCGCACCTGCAATAAGAGCGTACCATGAACATCGACGCCATCCCGGTCGGCCCCAACGCGCCGTGGGACATCAACGTCATCATCGAGATCCCGCAGGGCGGCCTGCCGGTGAAGTATGAGATGGACAAGGACTCCGGCGCCCTGTTCGTCGACCGCTTCCTGCACACCGCCATGTACTATCCGGGCAACTACGGCTTCGTGCCGCACACCCTGTCGGACGACGGCGACCCCTGCGACGTCATCGTGCTGAACCCGACGCCGGTGGTGCCGGGCTGCGTCATCCGCTCGCGCCCGATCGGCGTGCTGAAGATGGTCGACGAAGCCGGCGGCGACGAAAAGATCCTGGCCGTGCCGGTCGACAAGCTGAACCCCTATTACACCGAGGTTTCCAGCTACCGTCAGCTGCCCGCCATCCTGATCGAGCAGATCGAGCACTTCTTCACCCGCTACAAGGATCTGGAGAAGGGCAAGTCGGTCAAGGTCAACGGCTGGGGCGACGCGGGCGAAGCCGCCGAGCTGATCGCCGCCGGCATGGCCGCTCACCAGGCCAAGCTGGCCGCCAAGAACGAAGCCGCCGCCTGATCGGCGAAGGCGTTTGAATAGAAGAGGCCCCGCTGGAAACGGCGGGGTCTTTTTGTGCGCTAGAGCTCGCCGCGCGGCGGCTCGCTGCTTGAGCGCAATATAGGCGCGACGCCTCTCCCTCCCCGTCCCGGGGAGGGTGGTCGGAGCGAAGCGGAGACCGGGTGGGGAGGGCCAGGCGATCCTGGGCTCGGCGACTGAATGACCCAGCCGCCCCCACCCGGCTTCGGCCTAACGGCCTCAGCCACCCTCCCCGGGACGGGGAGGGAGAGCCGTTACTACTTCTTCCGAAACGCCGCGATGGCCTCGACCGTCTGGCGCACCTGAGCCTCTATCCCGCCCCAGTCCTTCGCCTCGATGGCGGCTTTGGTGATCAGCTTGGACCCCATGCCGGCCGCGACGATGCCCGCGCCGAACCAGTCGCGGATGGAGGCTTCGTCAGGCTCGACGCCGCCGGTCGGCATGATCTTGGTCCACGGCATCGGCCCCAGCACCGCCTTGACGAAGTCCGCCCCGCCCACCGAGGCGCCGGGGAACAGTTTGACGATCTCGCAGCCCAGCTCTTGCGCCTCAGAGATATCGCGCACCGAACCGCAGCCCGGCGCATAGGCGACTATGCGGCGGTTGCAGACCTGCGCCACCTCGGGAACCAGACACGGGCTGACCACGAACCGCGCGCCCGAGGCCAGATAGAGGGCCGCCGTCGGCGCATCCAGAATCGAGCCGACGCCCAGGATGATGTCGGGGTCCGTGCGCGCGAACTCCTTTGACAGGGCGGTGAAGGTCTCCCAGGCGAAGTCGCCGCGATTGGTGAACTCCACCGCCCGCGCCCCGCCGCGCGCGCAGGCGCGGATCACCTGGGCGCAGACCTCGGCGTCGGGATGGTAGAAGACGGGCACCACCCCTTGCGTCTCGATGGCGGTCAGCACGGCGAGGCGGTCGTGACGCATGAAAACTCCTTACAGCCCAGAGACCGAAGCCTATTCGGCGGTCGCCAGTTCCACCAGACGCTTGACCATCGGACTGTCGGGATCGGCCAGAGGGTCCAGCACGGTGAAGTGGTCGGCGCCGTCGACGATCTCGACATGGGTGTCGGCGCCCTTTCCGCCCCAGGCGGCGGCCATCTCTCGGCTCTGGCGAACGAACTCATTGCTTTCGGCCCCGCCGACCCAGCAGTCCAGCGTCGTGCCGCCCGGCGTCGCCCCGTTCGGCGCGGGCCAGTGGATCGGCGACAGGGCGCGGGCGACCGGCGCATCCAGGCCCAGGGCGTCGTTCAGCGAGGTGTGGATCAGCGGCTCCAGATCGAACACGCCCGAGATCGCCAGCGCCGCGCGCGCCCGGCCCTCGGACAGCATGGCCGCCGCCATGTGGCCGCCGACGGAATGGCCGAACACCAGCGGCCGCTTGCCGCTGCGGGCGCGCACGAACTCCGTCGCCTCGCGCATCTGGCTGATGATCTTTCCGACCGAGACGCCCGGCGCCAGGTCATAGCCCGGCACGACGACGCTGATCCCGTGCTCCAGCAGGGCGGGCGCCACCCAGGCGAACCAGCCGCGGTCCAGCGCCTGCCAATAGCCGCCGTGCATGAAGACGGCGACGGGGCGCCGGGCCCGGCGTCGAACCACTCCATCTTCTGGCGCTCGGACGGGCCGTACTCGATCGTCTCGGGGCGCCGGGCGTCGATCACCCGCAGCGACTCCTTGCGCCAGCGGTCCAGGATGGCGGGGTGGCCCGGCACGCGGGCGCGGTTGTTATAGGCCGCCTCATAGGCCGCGGCCCGTTCGTTCTGCGTCGCCTCGGGCGACAAAGCCTTACCCATGTCGTCTCCATCCGCTAGAGACCTCCGCTTGAACGGGAGGCTTGAAGGCCATGATGACCGCCATTTTCGTCTTCATCAAATGCGAGTTGGGCTTTGCGAACGATGTTGCGGCCGATCTGGTCGACAATGTCGAGAATGTGAGCGAGGTCTATTCGACATCGGGCCAGCACGACCTGCTGGCCAAGTTCCAGCTGCCCAAGGACGCCGACATCGGCACCTTCGTTACCAAGCAGGTGCAGACGCGTCCGCACATCCGCGACACCTTCACCGTCATCACCTTCTCGCCCTTCCTGCCCAGCAAGCGCGCCTGAGAGGCGTTCGCTTCGAACATGAACAATCGTTCATGTAACCATGTGCCGCGTTGCGGGGCGCGTTTAGGCGGCTAAGGTCCGGCCCAACATGATCCGTTGGGGACCAAACACCATGCGCCTTGCCGCCTCTTCCGTAGCCCTCGCCGCCCTTCTGGCCGTGAGCACGCCCGTTCTGGCCGCGCCCGTCGCGACCGCCGCCGCCGCGACTACAGCAACCCAGGCCCAATCCCAGGCCCAGCCTCTGCGCGGCGCGCCGGTGTCTGAGCTGATCGCCCGCGTCGACATTCCGTGGCAGCGCTTCCAGCTGGACAACGGCCTGACCGTGCTGGTGCACGAGGACCGCAAGGCGCCCGTCGTGGCGGTGTCGGTCTGGTACAACGTCGGCTCCAAGGACGAGCCCAAGGGTTCGACCGGCTTCGCCCACCTGTTCGAACACCTGATGTTCGGCGGGTCGGAGAACTCGCCCTCCAGCCACATCCAGACGATGAATGCGGCCGGCGCCACGGGCCTGAACGGCACGACCTGGTTCGACCGCACCAACTACTTCCAGACGGTGCCGACCCCGGCGCTGGAATACACGCTTTATCTGGAATCCGACCGCATGGGCTATCTGCTGGGCCAGGTCAGCCAGGAGGTGCTGGATCTGCAGCGCGGCGTCGTTCAGAACGAGAAGCGCCAGGGCGACAACCAGCCCTACGGCATGACCTATTACGCCACGCTGGAAGCCCTGTTCCCGGAGGGCCACCCCTATCGCCACTCGACCATCGGCTCGATGGACGACCTGGACTCCGCCAGCATGGAGACGGTGCGCGACTGGTTCCGCCAGAACTACGGCCCGAACAACGCCGTCCTGGTCCTGTCCGGCGACATCAATGAAGCCAAGGCCCGCGAACTGACGCAGAAGTATTTCGGCTCCATCGCGCGCGGCCCGGTCAACACCCCGGCGGCGGCTCCCGTGCCGACCCTGGCGGCGCCGGTCGAGCAGGTGCTGCACGACCGCGTGGCCCAGACCCGCATCAGCCGCACCTGGGCCGTGCCGGGCCTGGGCGATCCGGACTCCGTGCCGCTGAGTGTCGGCGCCTCGGTGCTGGGCGGCCTGGCCAGCTCGCGTCTGGACAACGTCCTGGTGCGCGACGAGCAGACGGCCTCGGGCGTCTCGGCCGGCAACCAGGTGTTCCAGCGCGTCGGCATGTTCAGCTATTCCGCCATGGTCAAGCCGGGCGCCGACGCCGACGCCGTGGCCAAGCGCATGGACGAGGTGCTGGCCGACCTGATCGCCAACGGCCCGACCCAGGACGAGATCGACCGGGTGGTCACGCGCTACGCCTCGCAGCGCATCCAGGGGCTGGAAATGGCCAACGGCAAGGCCTCGGTCCTGGCCGAGGGGCAGCTGTATGCCAACGATCCGGACTTCTACAAGAAGGAGCTGGCGGCCTATGCGGCGGTGACCCCGGCCCAGGTCCAGGCGGCCATGAAGAAGTGGCTGAGCCGCCCCGTCTACAGCCAGATCGTCATGCCGGGCGAGCGTGAGGCCTATGTCGAGGCCGCCGCCGCCCCGTCGGGCGCGACGCCGACCCCGGCCGAGCCGATCCAGCGCGTCGCCCGCGATCCCGCCCCGGCCATCGGCCAGGTGTCCAACGTCGTCTTCCCGGCCGTGGAGCGCGCCGCCCTGTCGAACGGCGTCGAGATCGTCTACGCCCGCTCGACCACCGTGCCGGTGACGCGCGTGGCGCTGGAGTTCGACGCCGGGGTCGCCGCCGACCGCGCCGACCGTCTGGGCGCCCACACCCTGATGCTGAACGTCATGCAGGAAGGCACGACGACGCGCGATTCCAAGGCCCTGGCCGAGGCGCAGGAGCGTCTGGGCGCCAGCGTCTCCGTCGGCTCGTCGATGGACCGCACGGTGGCCAATCTGTCGGCGGTGACGACCAATCTGCAGCCGTCGCTGGCCCTGCTGTCGGACGTGGTGCGCAACCCGGCCTTCGCCCCGGCCGAGATCGAGCGCCTGCGCGCGACGCGCCTGGCCGGCCTGGCCAATGAGAAGACGCAACCGACCGCCATCGCCGGCCGCGCCCTGCCGCCGCTGCTCTTTGGCGAGACCCACCCCTATGGCCGCTCGTTCAGCGGCACGGGCGACGAAGCGGTGATCCGCAGCCTGACGCGCGACGACCTGATGGCCGAACACGCGCGCTGGATCCGTCCGGACAACGCCAAGCTGTTCGTGGTGTCCGACCTGCCGCTGGCCGAGCTGAAGCCGCAGCTGGAAGCCGCTTTCGGCAACTGGCGCGCGCCCTCGACGCCGAAGGGGACTAAAGCCTTCGACGCCGCCCTGCCCCAGACCTCGGCCCGCATCGTGCTGATCGACCGGCCGCAATCGCCGCAGTCGCTGATCTATGGCGGTCAGGTTCTGCCGGTGTCCGGTAGGGACGATCTGCTGACCCTGACCACAGCCAATACGGTCCTGGGCGCCGACTTCCTGTCGCGGATCAACGCCGACCTGCGCGAGACCAAGGGCTGGTCCTACGGGGTGCGCGGCTATGTCGTCGCCCAGGAGCAACGCTCGCCCTACATCGTCAACGCCCCGGTGCAGGCCAACCGCACCGGCGAGTCGATCGCGGCCCTGATCGGCCAGTACGAGCGCTTCCTGACCGCCGACGGCGTGACGGCGGCCGAGCGCGAGCGCACCGTCCTGGGCGACACGCGCGGCCTGTCGGGCAGCTATGAGACCTCGTTCCAGGTGCTGAACGCCCTGCGCTCGAACGCGCTGTACGGCCGTCCGGACAACTATCAGGAGACGCTCGCGGGCCGCATCAACGCCCTGACGGCCGAACAGATGGACGCCGCCGCCCGCGCCGCGATCAAGCCCGACAGCTTCGTCTGGGTGGTGGTCGGCGACGCTGCGGTGGTCAAGCCGCAGCTGGACGCCCTGGGCCTGCCGGTCGAGGTGCGCGCCGCCGAGCGCCGAAGCCGGCCCAGTAAGCCGCTTCGATCCAGACCTGAACGAGACGGCCGGCGGGGCGACCCGCCGGCCGTTTTGCTTTGCGGTTGACCCGCAGGGCCGGGAGGGCGAGCCTTCCTCGTCCCCTCCCTCGCCGGAGCCCCCATGCCGACCGACGCCCTGATCCCTTCCGCCCGCGCCCCGCGCCTGGCCGTGCTGATCGACGGCGAGAACGCCTCGGCCCGGATCGCCGAGGCGCTTTTTAGCGAGATCGCCACCCTGGGCGAGGCCTCGGCCCGGCGCATCTACGGCGATGCGGCCAACCCATCGCTGAAGGGCTGGATCGACGTCCTGCCGCGCTGGGCGATCCAGTGGCAGCAGAACTTCCAGAACACCAAGGGCAAGAACTCGGGCGACATCGCCTTGGTCATCGACGCGATGGACCTGCTGCATTCGGGACGGTTCGACGGCTTCTGCCTGGTGTCGTCGGACAGCGACTTCACCCGGCTGGCCGCGCGCATCCGCGAACAGGGCGTCCCGGTCTACGGCTTCGGCGAGCAGAAGACGCCCGAGAGCTTCCGTCAGGCCTGCACCCGCTTCATCTATACGGAGAACCTGACGGTCCCGTCGCCCGAGACCAATGACGAGGCCGCGGCGACGCCCCCGCCCCCGCTCGCCGCAAGCCGTCCGAAGCCGGGCGTCTGATCGCCAAGGCCATCGCCGATATGGACGAGGACGGCGACGGCTGGGTGGCGATGGGCGGCATCGGCAGTCGGCTGCGCAACGCCTATCCCGACTTCGACCAGCGCACCTACGGCCATGTGAAACTGTCGGACCTGATCCGCGCCACCGGCCGTTTCGAGGTCAAGGCCGGGCCGAACGGCGCGATGAACGTCCGGGTGAAGGCCAAGTAGGGCGTCTCGCCTCTTCCCCCGGCGCGGCATGGTCTATGTGTGGCGCATGGCCGCCGCAGAGACCCCCGTCGAGACCTTTAAACGCGCCCTGTCGCACGCGGCGCGAGCCTTGGCCGAACAGGCCGAGCTGGAGGTGCGCTTCGGCTCTGACGGGCCGAGGCTGTCCGGCGGCGTGCTGACCCTGCCGCACCCGCCGCGCGACCCGAGCGGGCCCGAAAGCGCCGCCCTGCGCGGTCAGGCCGACCGGCTGGCGCTGCGCCTGGCCAATCATGACGCGGCGCTGGACGCGCGGCTGCGTCCGACCGACATGAACGCCGCCGAGGTGTTCGACGCCGTCGAACAGGCCCGCGTCGAGGCCGTCGGCGCGCGCGAGCTGAAGGGTGTGCGGCGCAACCTGGATTCGGCGCTGCTGACCCGGCTAGAGAAGTCGGGCGCCCTGCGCGCCCAGGCGGAGCAGGTGCCGGTGGCCGAGGCCGCCGCCCTTCTGCTGCGCGAGCGGATGACGGGCGAGCCCGCGCCCGACGGCGCCAAGACCATGCTGGACCGGGTCCGCGCCGAGCTGGAGGCCAAGGCGGGGTCGGAACTGGACGCCCTGGCGGCGTCCGGCGACGATCAGGCGGCCTTCGGCGCGCGGCTGAAAGACCTTCTGCGGGCGCTGGACCTAGACCCCGGCGACGCCGATGGCGGCGAGTCGGAGGAAGACGGCGAGGACGACGCCGAAAAGCCGGATCAAGACCAGGCCGAACCGGACGAGCAGGAAGAACAGGACGGCGGCGACGGGGGCGATTCTCTGGACGGCTCGGCCGACGATCAGTCCGCCGACGACGAGCGCCCCGCCCGCCCCGACGGCGCGCCGGGCGAGACGGACGGCGAGGGCCAGGAAGAGGCCCCCGAACTGAGCGAAGGCGACCGCCCCAACCATCAGCAGACCCAGGACGACGGCCGCGCGGTCGAGGTCTATCACGCCTTCACCACCGCCTTCGACGAGGTCATCGACGCGGCCGACCTGTGCGACCCGATGGAGCTGGACCGGCTGCGCGCCCTGCTGGACGCCCAGCTGTCGACCCTGGGCAGCGTCGTGTCGCGCCTGGCCAACAAGCTGCAACGGCGCTGCTGGCGCAACAGAACCGCAGCTGGATGTTCGACCTTGAGGAAGGGATGCTGGACACGGCGCGCCTGACCCGCGTCATCACGGATCCGACCAGCCCCCTGTCGTTCAAGATGGAGAGCGAAAGCCCGTTCCGCGACACGGTGGTGAGCCTGGTGCTGGACAACTCGGGTTCGATGCGCGGGCGGCCGATCATGGTGGCGGCGGTCTGCGCCGACATCCTGGCGCGGACGCTGGAACGGTGCGGGGTCAAGGTCGAGATCCTGGGCTTCACCACCCGCGCCTGGAAGGGCGGGCAGAGCCGCGAGGCCTGGATCAGCGCGGGCAAGCCCGCCAACCCCGGCCGCCTGAACGACCTGCGCCACATCATCTACAAGAGCGCCGACGCGCCCTGGCGCCGGTCCAAGAAGAACCTGGGCCTGATGATGCGCGAAGGCCTGCTGAAGGAAAACATCGACGGCGAGGCGCTGGAATGGGCGCACGACCGCCTGCTGGCCCGGCCCGAGGCGCGGCGGATCATGATGGTCATCTCGGACGGTTCGCCGGTCGATGACTCGACCCAGTCGGCCAACGCCGCCCTCTATCTGGACAAACACCTGCGCCAGGTGATCGAGAAGATCGAAACGCGCAGCTCGGTCGAACTGCTGGCCATCGGCATCGGCCACGACGTGACCCGCTGGTATCGCCGCGCTCTGACCATCGTCGATGTGGAGCAGCTGGCGGGCGCCATGACCGAGAAACTGGCCGAGCTGTTCGAGGCCGAGCCCAAGGCTGTCAGCGCCAGGACGGGACGGCCCTCGCACAAGCGCGCGGCGTGAACCGGCGCCTCTATGTCGCCGCCCTGATCTCCCTCGCCCTGGCCGCCTGCGCCGGGGCGGCGGCGACCTCCCATCCCTGGACGCCCGAGGCGACGGCCGACGGCTGGTCGCCCGCAGGCGGTTCGACCCGGCAGGTCGGTCTGGGCTGGCCGGGCGGGGCCAGGCTGGCCAAGGGCGTGCGCTATGCGGGCGGGGTGCAGTTGGTCGCCGCGCCCGTCTCCACCCTGCACGGCCTGTCGGATCTGAAGCTGACGGGCGACGGCGGCTTCGTCGCCGTGTCGGATCGGGCGATCTGGTGCACGGGCGGCTGGAGCTGGATGCAGACGGCAGGCTGACGGGACTGCATGACCTGCGGGTGCGGCGACTGACGCTGACCGATGGCGCACCGATCACTGAGAAACGCATGGGCGACGCCGAAGGGTTGGCCTTGACCGACGATGGCGAGGTGCTGGTCAGCTTCGAGCGCGAGCACAGCATCTGGAGCTACGGCCGGCTGGACGCCCTGCGCGCGCAGCCGCGGGCGCAGCCGCACCCGGCGGCGGACTTTCCCTTGAACGAAGGCATGGAGGCGCTGGCGAGCGCGCCCGGCGGCTGGCGCGTCGGGGGGAAGGCGGCGGGGTGTGGGACTGCTCGACGCAAGGCTGTCGCGTCGTGACCCGGCCGAGCCCGCCCGCCGACAGCTGGCGCCTGACGGGCCTTGAGCGCGATCCGCGCGGCGGCGGCTGGTTCGCGGTGGAACGCTCATGGCGCCCGCCCTTCGACGTGCGCGCCCGCGTGCGCCGCATGGACGCGCAGGGCGCGCTGGGCCCGGCGCTGGTCGAGCTGAAGCTGCCGGGGCTGACGGACAATTTCGAGGGGATCGCCGCCGAGACGAGGGGCGACAACGTGCGCCTCTACATCCTGTCCGACGACAACGCCAACCCGGCGCAGAAGACGCTGCTGCTGGCGTTTGACGTTCAGTGATCTTCTCCCCTTGTGGGAGAAGGTGGGCGCCGCAAGGCGCTCGGATGAGGGTGCCGACGGCGGCGTTCAGACGATGAGGTCAGGGCGTGGCCGACCTTCAGGCCGCCCGCAAACACCCCTCATCCGTCAGGCTACGCCTGCCACCTTCTCCCTCAAGGGGAGAAGGACCATTCCTGTTTGACCTCTTCGTCTGTTTCGTGCGCCAGTCGCGCCGCGCGCTCGGTCTCGAACCGTTCGGGCGCGAGTTGTGCCAGCGCCCAGATCGCCGCGCCGCGCACCACGGGGGCGGGGTCGTCCAGCAGGGCCTCGACCGGCGCGACCAGCGCAGCGTCCCCGGAATTGCCCGCCGCATAGAGGGCGTTGCGGATGAAGCGGTCGCGGCCGATGCGCTTGACCGGGCTCTTGGTGAACAGGGCGCGGAAGGCGGCGTCGTCCAGCGCCAGCAGGTCGATCAGCGGCGGCGACTTCAGCGCGTCGCGCGCCTGCAGCCGGGCCTCCGACGCGCTTTGGGCGAACTTGTTCCAGGGACAGGCGGCCAGGCAGTCGTCGCAGCCGTAGATGCGGTTGCCGGTCGCGAGGCGGAACTCGCGCGGCCAGGCGCCCGCATATTCGATGGTCAGATAGGAGAGGCAGCGTCGGGCGTCGATCTGGAACGGCGCCGGAAAGGCCTTGGTCGGACAGGCCTCCAGACACGCGGTGCAGCGGCCGCAGTGCTCAAGCTCGGCCGCGTCCGGCTCGATCTCGGCGGCGGTCAGGATGGTCCCCAGGAACAACCAGTTGCCGTGGGTGCGGCTAAGCAGATTGGTGTGCTTGCCCTGCCAGCCTAGCCCCGCGCGCTGCGCCAGCGGCTTCTCCATCAGGGGGCTGTGTCGACGAAGACCTTGACCTCCTGACCCAGCCGCGCGGCGATCTGACCGGCCAGGATCTTCAGCCGTCCCTTGATGACCTCGTGATAGTCGTCGCCGCGCGCATAGACGGAGATGTAGCCCGCCGACGCCTCCTGAAGCTCTGGCCGGGGGTCTTCGTCAGGGCCGTAGTTCATGCCCAGGACGATGGCCGTCTTGGCGCCGTCCCACATGGCGGTGGGGTGGGCGCGGCGCTCCAGCGTCGTCTCCATCCAGCCCATGTCGCCGTGCCGGCCTGCATCGACGAAATAGGCCAGCCGCTCGCCCGCGCTCCACGGCTCGGCGGCCGAGGCGAAGCGGCACACGCCGAAGCCCAGCTCGGCGGCGCGCTGTCGGATGAAGATGCGGGGATCGGCCGCCATGAGGGCGCTTTAGCCCTCCCGGCCCTCAGAAGTCGAGGTCGGCGTACCAGGGCGCGGGGTGGACGCCGGGGAAGCGGTCGCCCAGCAGGGGGCGGAAACAGGGGCGCGACTTCAGCTTGGAGTACCACAACTTCAGCGAAGGCCAGGATGCCCAGGCGATCTCGCCGAAATAGTCGAGCACCGACAGATGGCCCGCCGCGATCAGGTCGGCCTGGCTGAGCCGGCGCCCCGCCAGCCACTCGCGACCCGCCGCCAGCGGCTCCAGAACCGTCAGATGCCCCTTCAGGAATTCGCGTCCCTCGCGCAGCATCCGAGCGTCGGGGGCCCCATGCGCAGCAGCGGCTTCTCCATCCGCTCATGCAGCAGGACGGCGTCGACCTCGTCGGTGAAACGGCGGCTGAACCAGGTCGCCAGACGCCGGGCCTCCGCCCGCTCGGCCGGGTCGGACGGCAGCAGGAAGTCGCCCTTGGACCGGTCCTCCAGCCAGCCGAGGATGGCGTCCTGTTCGCACAGGGTCAGCCCCTGCCCTTCTCGGTCACGCTCAGCACCGGCGGCATGCCCGAAGGGTTCATCTCGAACAGGGGGCAGTCGCCCTCCCACGGGCGGACCAACTCCTCGCCGTACTCGACCTTGGCCTCGCCCAGCGCCAGCCGCGCCGTGCGCGAAGCCGGGTGAAAGGCGAAATGATACAGGACGGCGGGCGTGGACATTGTCCGCCTTCAATGCGCCCTCGCCCGTTAAGGCTCCGTTTACCGCGCGCGATTGTCGCAGGGCTCAGGACCAGGGGCCGACCCGCGCCGAGGGCGAGTCCGGCGCCTGGGGCGCCCGCGATCCAGACGGGGACGCTTCGGTTGAGGGCCCTTCAGAGCGGGGTGATGGGGGCGCATCGCGATCCGGCGTCTCAGGCCGCGGCGAGGCGAAGGCGCCGCCGTGCGGCTCTGCCGCGCCCCGGGGGTCGGCGTGGATCAGAATGTCGGCGTGGGGAAAGGCCTGCAACACCCGCTTTTCGGCGTCCAGGGTGATGTCGTGCGCGGCCTTCAGGCTGAGATCGGGGTCCAGGTCGACGTGCATCTGCACCATCAGCGCCTGCCCGGCCATGCGGGTGCGAAGTTGGTGGACGTTGGCGATGCGGGCGTCCTCAGTCACCGCAGCGACGATGGCGGCGCGCTCCGCGTCCGAGGCGGCCCGGTCCAGCAGGTGATCGGCCGCGCCCTTCAACAGATTCAACGCCCCCCAGGCCAGCCAGACCGCGACCACCAGGCCCGCCGCCGCATCCAGTCCCGGCGCCTGCAGCAGGGCGCCGGAGACGACGCCGATCAGCACCACGACGTTGGCGGCCAGATCGGCGGCGTAGTGGGCGCGGTCGCCCGCCACCGCCAGGGAGCCGGTCTTCTTCACCGCCTGCGTCTGCATCCACACCAGGCCGGCGGTGATGGCGATAGACAAGACGACCACGCCGATCGCCCATCCGCCCGAGGTGACGGGGCGCGGGTCGAAGATGCGCTGCACCGCCTCCCAGCCGATGAAGACGCTGGAGGCCAGCACCATGCCCGCCTGCACCAGGGAGGCCAGGCCCTCGGCCTTGCCGTGGCCATAGCGGTGCGATCGTCCGGCGGCAGGGCCGCCCAGCGCACGGCGACGAAGGTCGCCAGCGACGCGATCAGGTCCAAGGTCGAATCCGCCAGGCTGGCGAGGATGGAGACCGAGCCGGACGCCCCCAGGGCGAAGGCCTTCATGACGATCAGCAGGACCGCCGTCGCCACCGACAGGGTGGTGATCCGGCGGGTGGTCTCGTGGGCGGCGTCGAGGGGAGAGACGGTCATTTCCCGACCTTGTCGCCTAAAACCGCGCCCGCGCCAATGGCGGCGCGATGCCCGGGACGCTAAGGAAGGCGGACGCGACGCCGCACGGCGCGTGCCTGACCCCCGACCCTGGCGAACAAGACGGAGAATTCATGGCGGACTGGCTGATGGCGATCCTTCTGGGTCTGGTCGAGGGATTGACCGAGTTCATTCCGGTGTCGTCCACCGGCCACCTGCTGCTGCTGGGGCATTTTCTTGGCTTTCAGAGCACCGGCAAGACGTTCGAGATCGTCATTCAGCTGGGCGCCCTGCTGGCCATCATCAGCGTCTATTTCAAGCGACTGTGGACGCTGGCGACGCGCTGGCCTTTCGACGCCGAGGCGCGGCGCTTTCTGATCGGCCTGCTGGTCGCCTTCGCCCCCGCCGTGGTGATCGGCTTTCTGGCCTACGGCTTCATCAAGACGGTGCTGTTCGAGACGCCGCTGGTTATCTGCGTCGCCTTGATCATCGGCGGGGTGCTGCTGCTGTGGCTGGACCGGATGAACAAGATCCCGGCCTATCTGGACGCGGACCGTTATCCGTTCCGGGTCTACTTCCTGATCGGCCTGTTCCAGTGCCTGGCCATGATCCCCGGCGTGTCGCGCTCGGGCGCCACCATCGCGGGGGCTGCTGCTGGGCACGGACAAGCGCTCGGCGGCCGAGTTCAGCTTCTTCCTGGCCCTGCCGACCATGGGGGCGGCGGTGGCCTATGACCTGTTCAAGAACCGCGACGTGCTGGACTTCAGCGACCTGGGCCTGATCGCCATCGGCTTCATCGCCGCCTTCATCTCGGCCCTGGCCGTGGTCCGGTTTCTGCTCGACTTCGTGTCCAAGCGCGGCTTCGGCCCCTTCGCCTGGTGGCGGATCGCGGTCGGCGTCGTCGGCATCATCGGCCTGGCGGCGACGGGGGCGCTGTAGGCCATTTCCTCCCCACGCAGTGGGGAGGTGGATCGGCGGCGTAGACGCCGAGACGGGGGCGGTTTCGGGCCGGGCCGGCCCCTCCACCGCTTCGCGGTCCCCCTCCCCATTTCATGGGGAGGAAAAAGGCGCGCGTCAGGCGCCCGCCGAGGCGCTGGAAATCAGGCGGCGGGGCTTTCGGCGTACTGGCCGCCGGCGCGATAGCGCCACAGATAACCCGGGGCGATGGCCTCGATGCCCGAGGGCTCGACGCCGAGGTCGGCCAGGCCTTTGGCGCCCGGAGAGACGACGTTGTCCGTCTCCAGCAGCGTCACCTGATCCTTGGTCAGCTGCGGCGCCAGGCCGATCATGGCCGGGATCTGGGCCAGCGAGCCGATCATGCGCGCCACCGGGAAGGGCAGCGGCAGCAGGATGTTCCTGCGGTTGGTTTCGCGCAGGATGAACTTCAGGATGTCCTCAAAGGTCCACACCGACGGTCCGCCCAGCTCATAGGTCTCGCCCACAGCCTCGGGGGCGACGGAGGCGCGGGCGATGGCCTCGGCGGCGTCGGCGACATAGACCGGCTGGAACTTCGTCTGGCCGCCGCCGATCAGCGGCAGGACCGGCGACCAGCTGGCCATGGCGGCGAAGCGGTTCAGGAACTGATCGCCCGAGCCGAAGACGATCGACGGGCGCACGATCACCGCGCCCGGGAAGGCGGCGCGCACGGCGGCCTCGGCCTCGCCCTTGGTGCGGGCGTAGTCGGCCTTGCCGTCGGCATCGGCGCCGATGGCCGAGATTTGCGTCAGGCGCTTGACGCCCGCCGCCGCAGCCGCCTCGGCGACGTTGGTCGCGCCCTGGACGTGCAGGGTCTGGAACTTGCGGCCGCCGGTCTCGAACAGGATGCCGACCAGGTTGATCACGGCGTCGGCGCCGCGCACGGCCTCGGCGACGGCGGCCTTGTCGGTGATGTCGCAGCGCACGACCTGAACCTGGCCGACGTCGCCGGCCATGTGCAGCACGGGCGCGCTCTTGGCGTTGCGGGCCGCGACGCGCACGCGCCAGCCGCGACGGGCCAGGGCGCGCACCACCTGGGTCCCGATGAAGCCCGAGCCTCCGAACACAGTGACCAGACCGGGGGCGAAATCAGCCATCTCAGACGCTCCAAACGCCAAGCCCCGGCCGCAGACCCGGCCGGAGATAAAATCCTATGCGCGGGGCTTAACCGAAGCGGCCACGCCCCGCAACGAGAAGGGCGGGATCCGAGCGATCAATCCCTCCTAGTCGGCCCGGTGGACGATCTGTCCGTCGACCACCGTCAGCACGGCCCGGCCCTTGGGAATGTCGGCGGCGGGGACGGTCATCAGGTCGATGTCGAAGGCGGTGAAGTCGCCGCGCTTGCCGACCTCGATCGTGCCCAGCTCATTCTCGCGGAAGCTGGCGTAGGCCGGCCATAGGGTGAACATCTTCAGCGCCGTCGCCCGGTCCACCGCCTCGTTCGGGCGCCAGTCCGGCCCCTGGAAGCCGTTCAGGTCGCGGCGCGCCACGGCGGCGTAGAACTCGATCAGCGGGTCGCCGCGCTCGACCGGCGCGTCCGAGCCGCCGACCACGATCACGCCGCGGTCGACGAGGGTATGCCAGGCGTAGGCCCCGTCCAACCGCGCGTCGCCCAGGCGGTCGGCGGCGAAATGCAGGTCGCCGATGGCGTGGCTGGGCTGCATGGAGGCGATGATCGGCAGGTCGTTGAAATAGTGATAGTCGGCCGGCCGGATGATCTGGGCGTGCTCGATGCGCCAGCGCGGGTCGGCCAGCTTCCACTCGGACTTGGGCGTCGAGCGCAGGGCCTCTTCATACCAGGCGGCGACGTCGTGGTTGCCCTGGTCGCCGATGGCGTGGGTGGCGATCTGGATGCCCGTCCGCAGCGCCTGCTGATACAGCGGCATGACCTCGTCGCGCGAGGCCAGCATCAGGCCGGAGGTGTCGGGCCGGTCGGCATAGGGCTCGAACAGCTTGGCCCCGCGCGAGCCCAGGGCGCCGTCGGCGTAGATTTGATCGCCCGGGTGATGACGCGCCCGTCGCCCACGTCGCGCGGCCCGCCCGCCATCAGGGCGCGCGCATCGCCCATGTCGATGGCGTTGTAGACCCGCAGGGCGCCTCGCCCGCCTCGGCCATCGCCTCCAGCAGGGGCACGTCCTTCCACGGCGCGCTCATGAAGTGAACGCCGGTCCAGCCATAGCGGGCGTAGACGCCGAACCCGGCGCGGTAGGCCTCGCGCGTCGCCGCCGGGTCGGCCTCGGGCGTCAGGCCTTCGAGCAAGGTCATGGCGCCGTCGACCAGCAGGCCGGTCGGCTGTCCGTTTGCGTCCTTGAGGATTTCTCCGCCCGACGGGGTCGGCGTCGTCGCATCGATCCCTGCCGCCGCCAGGGCCGCGCTGGAGACCGCCCGCGCATGACCGTCGGCCCGGCTCAGCAGCACGACCCGGCCGGGCGCGGCGGCGTCGAGGTCGGCCGCGGTCAGGAAGCGCTTCTCGGGCCAGTGGGTCTCGATCCAGCCGCGCCCGACGATGACGCCTTCGGGGTGCGTCTCGGCCCAGGCCGTCAGGCGCGCCATGGCCTCGGCGAGCGAGGCCGCGCCTTCGAGGTTCAGCGTCATCTCGCGCCAGCCGATGCCGTCCAGGTGGGCGTGGCCGTCGGTGAAGCCGGGGAACAGCGTCGCGCCCTTCAGATCCACCAGTTCCAGCCCCTCGGTCGAGGGGCGCTCGCCGCCGCGCCGACATAGGCGATGCGCCCGTCGCGCACGACCACGACCTCGGCCGTCGGCTGGGCCTCGACGCCGGTATGGATAGTCCCGCCCCGGATCAACAGGTTCTGAGCGTAGGCCGCAGGCGCGGCGGCCAGCAACAGCGCGGCCGCCAGCGGCAGGGTCGTCTTCAGGGTTCGGGTCATCAGCGCCTCCAGTCGCGGCCAAGGGAGCCGCAGCCGCGCTTGGCGTCAAGCCGCCGCCGTCGCATGATCGGCCTATGAAACTGTTCACCATCGGCTACGAAGGCTCGACGCAAGCCCAGGTTCTCGACCGGCTGAAGGCCGCCGGGGTCGAGCTCGTGGCCGACGTGCGCGCCGTCGCCTCGTCCCGCATCGCCGGCTTCTCCAAGACCGTGCTGGGCGAAAGCCTGAAGGCGGAAGGGCTCGACTATCTGCAGCTGCGCGCCCTGGGCACGCCCAAGGCCGGGCGCGACGCGGCGCGCAAGGGCGACGTCGCGACCATGCAGGCGATCTTCAACGCTCATATGCAGGAGCCCGACGCCGAGGCGGCCTTCCAGCAACTGCGCCATGTCGCGGGCGAAAAGCGCGTCGCCTTGCTGTGCTTCGAGGCGGACGCCTGCGGCTGCCACCGCGCCGTCCTCGCCGACCGGCTGGCCCGCGAAGACGGCGTCGAGGTCGTGAACCTCTAGGTTACGGGCGCCCCACCACCTGATCGACAGAGTTGCTGGTCACCGGGTGATACAGCGGCCGGGCCTTGGCGTAGATGCGCGTGGCGATCGGGCGGCCCCAGTCGCCTTCGGCCCACAGGGTCTGGAACAGCGGCAGGACGAATTTGCGTCGGCCCTGGCTGGTCAAGAAACGCTCGGCCACAGCCGCCGCCGGCTCGTAGCGGTTGGCCAGGGCCGCTTGCAGCCAGGCGAAGGTGAGTTCGGCGTTGCCCTCGCTGTCCAGCTTCAGCGTGCGTTCCAGATCGGCCAGTTGCGCCGGGGTCAGCCAGTCGGCCCCCGCCGCCAGCCCCTGCGGGCGCCACGACAGGAAGCGCAGGCGCTGCTGGGTGTTCCAGTCCTTCCACGGCACAGCCGAGGCCGGGCCCTTGGCGACGTAGAAGGCCTCGGCCGCCGCATCCACGGGCTCGAAGGCCCGCGACACCGGCGCCTGGACGTTGGACGGCAGGCCGGGATCATAGACCCAGGCGTTCAGCTGCAGCCTTTGCTCCAGGCCCGCGTCGCCCTTGATCAGATGCGTGCGGATGTCCTCGAGGAACCGCTCCGACGTCATCGGCCGCCAGGCGTTGCGCTCGAAATAGCCGCGCAGCCAAGCGTCGAACCGCTCGCGCCCGGCGATCTGCTCGATGGTGCGCAGGAAGGCGGCGCCCTTGTCATAGGCGATGGTGTTCATGCCCTCGTCGGGATCGCGGCCCGCCAGTTCGAGATGCAGGCGGGTGTCGGCGGCGGCCAGCGTCTTCAGCTCGTCCTGCAGCCCGTCCCAGGCCAGCACCTGTTCCTGAACGGCGGCGTCGCGACCGTAGACCGCCTCCATGATCCGGTTCTCGAAATAGGAGGTGAAGCCTTCGTTCAGCCAGAAGTCGTCCCAGGTGGCGTTGGTCACCAGATTGCCCGACCAGGAGTGCGCCAGCTCGTGCGCCACCAGCGAGACCAGCGAGCGGTCTCCGGCGATGATGGTCGGGGTGGCGAAGGTCAGGCGCGGGTTCTCCATGCCGCCGAAGGGGAAGCTGGGCGGCAGGACCAGCAGGTCGTAGCGACCCCAGCGATAGGGGCCGTAAAGCGCCTCGGCCGCGTCGACCATCTGGGCGGTCGGCTGAAGCTCATGCGCCGAGGCCTGAAGCTGGCTGGGCTCGGCCCAGACGCCGGTGCGGGCGTCGAACGGGGCGAAGGCCAGGTCGCCGACCGCGACGGCGATCAGATAGGGCGGGATGGGGTTGTCCAGCTTGAAGCGCCAGGCCTTGGTCCCGGCGCGGCCGCCTCGCCGTTCGGCGTCAGTTGCTCGGCGGACATGACGACGGTCAGGTCGGCCGGGGCGGTGATCCGCGCGCTGTAAGACTGACGAATCCCCGGGCTGTCCTGGGTCGGGATCCAGGTGCGGGTCAGGATCGCCTGACCCTGACTGAACAGGTAGGGTTTCTGGCCGCCCGCCGTCTGCTGCGGGCTGAGCCATTGCAGCGCCGAGGCGTCGGGGCGGGTGGAATAGGCGACGACGATCTTCTGCGTCTCGCCGCCGCGGAAGGCCGGGAGGCGCACGCTGAGCGGCTGACCCTTGATCGGATCTGCGGCGCCCAGGCTCCAGTCCAGCGGACGGCCGGCGGCGTCGGTCACGGCCTTGATGTCCAGCATCTTGGCGTCCAGCACCACCTCGGTCGCGCCGGGACGGCCGGTCACGTCCAGCGTCGCCTTGCCTGACAGCGTCTTGGCGGCGAAGTCGGCAGCCAGGTCCAGATCGACGTGCGTCACCCGCGCCTCGGCCGGCCGCGCGTAGGAGTGGGCGTCGTTGACGTAATCGCTCGGGGGGACCGACGCGGCGGGCACCAGAGGCGTCATCGGCACGGCGTCTCCGGTCGTGGCGCAGGCGCCCAGGGATGTGGCGAGGGCGGCGGCTATAGCGAGGGCGGAAACCCGCCCGACCAGCTTCAGGGTCATCGAACGCTCCGTATTCAGATGCGCCCGAAGAGGCTCCTCGCGGCCGAAAGATCAAGTCTCGGCGACAACCGGCGGCAGATGGCGGGCCTTGAACAGCCGCCCCTGCTCGGCCGCCAGAACCAGCGCCAGAGCCGCCACGCCCAGCAAAGCGAAGCCGACCGTCATCGGCACCGTCGTGCCGTCGAACTGCTGGCCGATGGCGAAACCCAGCAGGGCGCCGCCGATGGAGGAGATGAAGCCCTGGGCCGAGGAGGCCGTGCCGGCGATGTGGCCCATCGGCTCCATGGCCATGGCGCCGAAGTTGCCGGCGATGAAGCCGAAGCAGAACATCTTGCAGGCCTGCATGGCGGCGAACATCCACAGGCTGTCATGGCCCAGCCAGGCGATCACGGCGTGCAGGACGCTGAAGCCGATGAAGCCGATCAGGGCGGCGTGGGCGATCAGGCGCGAGCCCAGCTTCTCGACCAGACGCGCGTTCAGGATCGAGGCCACGGCGATGCCCGCCGCCACCAGGGCGAAAACCACCGGGAACAGGCCGGGCGCCTTGAACACATCGAAGAAGATCTGCTGGGAGGAGTTGATGAAGCCGAACAGCGCCCCGCTGATGACCGTCATGGCCAGGGTGTAGCCCATGCCCTGACGGTGGGTGAAGGCGAAGCGGAAGGCGGCGGCGATCCGGCTGACGTCGATCGGCATCCGGTCTTCGGGATGCAGCGTCTCGGGCAGACGCAGGCCCGCCCAGATCAGGAAGGCCCCGCCCGACAGGGCGAAGACGCCGAAGATCCACGGCCAGGGCGCCACCAGCATGACCAACTGTCCCATCGCGGGCGCAATGATCGGCACGCCCAGAAAGACCAGGAAGCTGAGCGACATGACGCGCGCCATCGTCCGCCCGACATAGCGGTCGCGCACAATGGACACGGCCAGCACCCGCGTCGCCGCCGCGCCGATCCCCATGCCGATCCGCGACAGGATCAGCATGTCGAACGTATGGGCGAAGGCCGCCAGAATGCTGAAGACGACATAGACGCCGATGCCCGCGAACAGGGCCGGTCGCCGTCCATAACGGTCCGACAGCGGCCCATAGAACAGCTGAGCTACGCCGAAACCGAGCAGATAGGCGGTGATCACCCACTGGCGGCTGTTCTCATTGGTCACGCCCAGATCCTCGCCGATGTGCGGCAGGGCCGGCAGCATGGCGTCGATCGCCAGGGCGTTCAGCGCCATCATCACGGCGATCAGGCAAACGAATTCAGCGAAGCCCGGCCCCTTGGACGGAGTCTTGATCGCGGGAGAAGGGGCGCTGGTCATCGGCTCCAGATGCGGCCTGCGTCAGGCTGACGCAACCCCGGACCGGCGAAGTTTTCCGCACTGCAACAAAAAGTCAGGCGCTCCTTTTGCGCCGGATCTAACGCCCGCCGCCTAGGCCTTCACCTTGATCCGGGCCGTCACCGACATGCCGGGCGACAGGCGCTCGACGCCCTCCTGCCCCGGATCGACGGCGATGCGGACGGGGATGCGCTGGGCCACCTTGGTGAAGTTGCCGGTGGCGTTGTCGGGGCGGATGACGCTGAACTCGGAGCCGGTCGCGGGCGAGATGCGCTCGACCTTGCCGGTCAGGACGCGACCGCCCAGGGCGTCGACGGTGATTTCGACAGGCTGGCCGACGCGCACGTCGCGCATCTGCGTCTCCTTCATATTGGCCGTGACCCAGACCACGTCGGGGACCAGCGCCATGAACTGCGTCCCGACCGCGGCCTGCTGGCCCTGACGCACGGTCACCTCGCCCAGCCGGCCGTCGCGCGGCGCGGTGATGCGCGTATTGTCCAGATCGATCTGCGCCAGACGCACCTGGGCGCGGGCGTTCTCGACGGCGGCCTCCAGCGAGCCCTTGCCGACCACGGCCGAGGTGACGCCGGTCTGGGCCACCTCCTCGGCGGCGCGGGCCTGCGCCAGCTGGGCCTCGGCGGCGCGCAGGGCGTTCTGGGCCGTGTCCACCTGGGCCTGGGCGACCCAGCCGCCCTCGAAAAGGGCGCCAACCCGCGTGGCGTCGGCGCGGGCCTTGGTCACGGCCGACTGGGCGGCGGCGATGGCGGCGCGCGTCTGGGCCACCGATCCGCGCGCCGAGGCCTGGCTCTGGGCGGAGTTGGCCAGCGCCGCCTCGGCCGCGTGCAGGGAGGCCTGCGCCTGCTCCAGCCGCTGGCGATAGATGCGATCGTCGATGGTCGCCAGAAGTTGTCCCTGCTTCACCGTCTGGAAGTCCTGCACCTCGACCGAGGTCACATAGCCGCTGACCTGAGGGCTGATGATGGTCACCTGACCGCGCACATAGGCGTTGTCCGTCGTCTGCGGCCCGCCCGAGAAGGGCGGCAGGCGCCAGGCGTGAAGGATCAGGCCGATCCCCACCAGCGCCATGGCGATCAGGGCCACGCTCCACATCACGCGACGACCGTTGGACGGCGGCGGCGCGGCAGGAGTCGGCCCAGACGGAGGGGACGCAGGAGGCGCGGCGGCAGCGGACGGCGGGGGGCGGCGTCGGTCATGGTCTTGTCCGGTTCAATCGACGGCCGCCGCGACGGAGGCGGCGGCGTCGGAGGCTTGCGTCTGGGCCAGGCGGGCGGCGCGGCGCGCCTCCAGCCTGGGCCGGTAGTGGTTCAGGGCGACCCAGGCGGCGCCGATCGCGGCGGCCCCCGAGATCAGCAGGAAGACGTCGTTGTAGGCCAGCACCTGGGCCTGCTGGCTGACCTGCTGCTGCAGCAGGCGCAGGGCCGCGCCCTGACGCTGGGCTGCGTCGCCGATGACGTGGGCGTAGGCGCCGCCCAACTGCTGCAGGCGCAGCACGGTCTCCGGATCGCCCAGGCCGATGCTCTCGGACAGTTGGCTGGAGTGAAACTTCTCGCGCAGGGTCTGGATCGTGCCGACCAGGGCCGAGCCCATCAGTCCGCCGACGTTCTGGCCGATCGAGAACAGGACAATGAAGCTGACCATGTTCTTGCCCCCGCCCTGCAGCACCTGGCCGAAGCCCAGGATCATCGTCGGGCCGATGAAGAAAGCGGCGGCGAAGGCCAGAAGCGCCTGGCTGAAATAGAGCTGGGTCGGGCGCGTCAGCACGGTGGCGTGGCTGTCGATGAAGGCGCCGACGGCGATCATGACCAGGGCGATCGAGATCGGCTTCCACAGCTTCATCGGATTGAGGGTGAAGGCGCTGACCAGCGTCCCGGCCGCCGTGGCGACCAGCATGACCAGGAACAGGCCCTGCATCTGCTGCGGGACCAGCCCCATCTGTTGCAGGAAGCCGACCGCGCCGGTGGTCTGTTCCGACAGGACGATCCGCACCAGCAGGATGGCCAGCAGCAGCCGCACCAAGTCCCGGCCCGCCAGCCACTTGAGGTCGATCAGCGGGTTGGTCCGGTTGTATTCGATCAGGGCGGCGGCGGTCAGCAGCAGGATCGCCCCGACCAGGGCCCAGCCGATCCACGCCGCCTCGGTCCACCAGACGACGCGCCCCAGCCCCAGCACCGCCGTCAGCAGGGCCACCCCCGGCGCGAACAGGGCGAAGGTGACGAAGTCCAGTTTCTCAAACACGCGCACACGCTGCGACGGCGGCATCTTCAGGGCGAAGACGGCGGGCAGGGCGACCAGCACCAACCCCAGCTCGAACATGTAGAACGCCCGCCACTGATCCAGATCCAGCAGGCGCATGACGCCCAGCCGCGCCAGCGGAATGGCCAGACTGGACAGGCCGACGCCGATGATAATGCCCTTCAGCCGGTGCTGCGCTGGAAAGGCCTGGATGATGTAGAGGATGCCGAGGGTCGACATCCCCGCCGCCGCCATCCCGGCCACGCCGCGCACGACCAGGGTCGAGCCGAAATCCTCCAGGAACAGATGCGCCGCCGCCGTGGCCAGGAAGACGACCAGGATGATCTCGGTGAACAGGCGCAGGCCGTATTGCATGCGGAACTTGACCAGCAGCAGGTTCATGCAGGCGTTGGTCATGACGAACACCACGGGCAGCCAGGCCGCCTCGGTCATGGTCACGCCCAGGGCCCCGGCCAGTTGCGGCAGGTCGGCCGTCACGGCGGCGTTGCCCAGACTGCCGGTCAGGGCCACCAGCACCCCGACGAAGGCGTAGGCCAGCCGCCAGGGCGTCGTGTGATCCGGCGTCGCGGGCGAACCGGGCAGGACCGGCCGCTCGTGCGGCTTCAGGGTGGCGAGGTAATCCTCCCACGGCAGGTCCCAGTGACGGCGGCTCATGCGGCCTCGCCACGCGGCCGCACCGCGTCCAGCACCAGGGCCAGGGACCGCAGGCTGAGCGCCTCGCGCGCCTTCGCCGGCGCCGTCCGCGACGGGGCGCCCAGCATTAGGGCCAGGACGCGGATATCCTCGACGCTCAGATCCGGCCGCACCCGCCCCGCCGCCTGGGACACGGCCAGGGCCTCGGCGCCGGCGGCCTTTAAACCCTGACGGATCGGGGCCAGAGCCTCGTCCTTCAGATCGCGGATCGCGCTGGACAGGCCCGCGCTGTCCAGCATCAGCCGGGTCATCTGCTCCAGGAACCAGATGAAGACGTCCGGATCGTCCAGCCGCGCGCGGGTGCGCCCCGCCAGGTCGTCGATCTGCTTCAGGAAAACCGCCAGGGCCAGCTCGGAGCGATCGGCGAAGTTTCGATACAGGGTCGCCCGCCCGACCCCCGCGTGCTCGGCGATCAGGTGCAGCGGCGCATCCAGCCCGTCGCGCGCAAAGGCGGCCTGCGCCGCCTGAAGCAGCTTCTCACGACGTTCTGCGGCGTCTTGTCGCAACGGACGGGTCATGGCGCGCTAAGTGGACACGGGTGTCCGGTTGTTCAAGGGCTGTCTTGCCTTGAATGCGCAAGTCGCGCGCAAGCTGCGCCGCGAACGCCTTCGCGACGGAACATTTGGATATTGTCTGGAAGCCGGCTCAGGGGCCGGTGGTGCCGGTGGTCGGACTCGAACCGACACTCCTTGCGGAACCGGATTTTGAGTCCGGCGCGTCTACCAATTCCACCACACCGGCACGGCCTGGCTCAAGGCGGCGCAATCTAGCGACGGCTGAGGTCGCGTCAATCGATGAAGCGCAGCCGTCGCCAGTTTTTATCGGGTTGCTCAGGCCGGCTCGACCGTCTGTTCGATGGCGCCGAAGACGGTGCGGTTCTTGTCGTCCAGCATTTCAATGCGGACGGTGTCGCCGTGCTTGAGGAAGGGCGTCTTGGCGGCGCCGCTTTGGATCGTCTCGACGGTGCGGATCTCGGCGATGCAGCTGTAGCCCAGACCGCCTTCGGACACCGGCTTGCCGGGGCCGCCGTCGGCGTCCTTGTTCGACACCGTGCCCGAGCCGATGACGGTTCCGGCGCCCAGAGCGCGGGTCTTGGCCAGGTGGGCGATCAGGGTCCCGAAGTCGAAGGTCATGTCGACGCCCGCGTCGGCGCGGCCGAAGTCCTGGCCGTTGACCTGAACCAGCAGGGCGCCGGACAGCTTGCCGTCTTTCCAGCGGTCGCCCAGCGCATCGGGCGTGACGAAGACCGGCGACAGGGCGCTGGCTGGCTTGGACTGGACGAAGCCGAAGCCCTTGGCCAGTTCGCCCGGGATCAGGTTGCGCAAGCTGACGTCGTTGACCAGGCCGACCAGGCGGATCGAGGCCAGGGCCTCTTCGCGCGTGGCGCCCAGGGCTACGTCGCCGGTGACGACCACGATCTCGGCTTCAAGATCGCAGCCCCAGGCCTCGTCCTTCAGCGGGATGGCGTCGCGCGGCGACAGGAAGCCGTCGGAGCCGCCCTGATACATCAGCGGATCGGTCCAGAAGCTCTCAGGCATCTCGGCGCCGCGGGCTTTGCGCACCAGTTCGACGTGGTTCACGTAGGCCGAGCCGTCGGCCCACTGATAGGCGCGCGGCAGGGGGCGGCGGCCTCGTGCTCGCGGAAACGGCCGCGCGGCACGGCTTCATGCTCCAGGCTTTCGGCCAGGGCGCGCAGCAGCGGCTCGCACCGCTCCCAGTCGTCCAGCGCCGCCTGCAGGGTCGGCGCGATCAGGAAGGCGTCCGTGAACCAGTTCAGGTCATTCGAGACGACGACGAGGCGGCCGTCACGGCCGTGCTTGAGCGAGGCGAGTTTCATGAGCTGAAGCTAATCCGAAGCAGGGCCGGAGGGAAGTCTGCGCGAGGGGCGCAGGCGCGTCAGACGGTCTGGACGCCCGGCGGGCTGATGACGGCGCGCGCTTCGGCGCCGGTGCGCTTGGCCGGGTCGCGCACCTCGACCTCGATGATGATGGCGCCGACGGGGTCGTGCGCCCACAGATAGCGACGCTCGACCTCGACCTCGCGACCGGACGGGGCCATGCCCTCATAGGTGTCGCCCCAGGGGGTGATCGCCTTCATCTCGACCCAGCGCAGGGCGCAGGCGGCGTCCAGCTCCTCTATGGCCATTTCCGACAGTTCGTCGGCGTGGGGTTCGGGCGTTTCAGGGCTTACAGCCATCGACGGACCTTCTGGCGATAGGCCTCGTACTCGGGGCCGAAACGGGCGGACAGATAGCGCTCCTCGCGGGCGATGACGAAGCGGTCGACCACGATCAGGCAGGGGATCAGCAGGCCCAGGGCGATCGGACTGTCCATGGCGACCGCCAGCCCCAGATAGGTGATGGCGAACCCCAGATAGATCGGGTTGCGGCTAAAACGGTAGAGGCCGCCGGTGGCCAGCACCGTCGTCGGCTTCCACGGCTCGGGCGGGGTGCCGAGGCGGCGGAAATAGCCCGCCGCCGCCCCGTCCAGCAGCAGGCCGCCCAAGATCAATACGAGGGCGAGGCCGCGCCGAACCTCTGTCGCCAGACCGAGCGACGGCTCGCCCAGCCACTGGCCCAACCCCCAGCCGCCGAGCAGGAAGGCGAAATAGATGGCGGGCGGCGGCACGACGACGCCCGAATGATCGCCCCTGCCCGGCTTCATGGGCGTCAACGCGCGGCTTCTTCGTCGCCGTAGATGGCGACGCGCGCGGGCGAGGTCGAGGACACCGCGCCGCGATACATGCCCGAGGTGTTCATCGAGAAGGCGTGTACGCCGTCCTTGCCCATGACGATGACCCCGCCGTCGCCGCCGATCGAGCCGACCTCGGCGATCTCGGCGTCGGCCGCCTGTTGCACGGAGGCGCCCGTGGCGGTGCGCGCACAGATGTCGCGGGCCACGGTGGCGCGGATGAAGTATTCGCCCGAGCCCGTCGCCGAGACGGCGCAGCCGTCGGCGTTGGAGGCGTAGGTCCCAGCGCCGATGACCGGCACGTCGCCGACCCGGCCCCAGCGCTTGGCCGTCATGCCGCCGGTCGAGGTGGCGGCGGCCAGGCGGCCCTGGCTGTCCATCGCCACAGCGCCGACGGTGCCGAACTTGCGCTCGTCCAGCGGGGCTTCATGCAGGTTGAAGGCCAGGGGCGCGGCCGGGCCTAGACGGGCCGGTTCGGCCGGCGCGCCTTCGGGGCGCGGCGGCAGGGGCTGGCCGGCGTCGCGCAGGGCCTTCAGCAGGGCCTGCCAGCGGCTTTCGGTGAAGAAGAAGCCGGGGCCGACCTCTTCCAGACCCGCCGAGCGGGCGAAGGTCTCGGCGCCTTCGCCGATCAGCATGACGTGGGGCGACTTCTCCATCACCGCGCGAGCGGCGGCGATGGGGTGGCGCGTGCGGGTCAGGCCCGCGACGGACCCGGCGTTCAGGTCCGTGCCGTCCATGACGGCGGCGTCCAGTTCGTTCTTGCCCGCCGAGGTGAAGACGGCGCCGCGCCCGGCGTTGAACAGGGGATTGTCCTCCATCACCTCGACGGCGGCCTGAACCGCGTCCAGCGAGGAGCCGCCGCGCGCCAGCACGGCCGAACCGGCGTCCAGCGCCGCCTGCAGCCCGGCGCGATAGGCCGCGTCGCGCTCGGGGCTCAGTTGGGCGCGCTCGATCACGCCCGCACCGCCGTGGATGGCCAGCGACCAGGTCGGCCCCTCCTGAGCGAGGGCCGGCGCGGCCAGGACGGCGGCGGCCGCAGCAGCGGCGAAGGCGATGGACTTCATTTCAAGCTCCCCAGTGTGTTTCTCCTCCCCATTCCATGGGGAGGTGGATCGGACGCGTAGCGGACGACATGGAGGGGCTGCTTGGTTCCGCTGAAGAGACCCCTCCACCGCTTCGCGGTCCCCTCCCCATTCCATGGGGAGGAGAGCAAGGCTAGCGTTTCTGATGCAGGCGTCGCCAGACGCGATAGGCCAGGATCGGAGCGAAGCCGCAGACGAGGGCGGCGATCAGGACCATCCAGAACCCGCCCCCAGCCAGTATTCGCCCGCGAGCGCCCCGGCGCCGGCCGCCAGAAGCGGGCCGAGCCAGGGCAGCCAGTGCGGCGGCCGGAACCGCATTCAGGCGTCGACCTTGATGACGCCGCGACGGATCTGGTCCAGCTCGATCGAGTCGAACAGGGCCTGGAAGTTGCCGTTGCCGAAGCCTTCATTGCCCTTGCGCTGGATGATCTCGAAGAAGATCGGGCCGAAGGTGTCCTGAGTGAAGATCTGCAGCAGCAGGCCTTCCTCGTCCGAACCGTCGATCAGGATGCGGTTCTTACGCATCCGCTCCACGTCCTCGCCGTGGCCCGGCAGGCGTTTGTCGATCAGCTCGAAATAGGTCTCGATGGTGTCCTGGAACTCGACGCCGCGCGCGCGCATGGCCTCGACCGTCTCGAAGATGTTCTCGGTCGTCAGGGCGATGTGCTGGATGCCTTCGCCGTTGTAGCGACGGATGAATTCCTCGATCTGGGAATTCTCGTCCTGGCTCTCGTTCAGCGGGATGCGGATGGCGCGGTCGGGCGCGATCATGGCCTGGGAGAACAGGCCGGTCGCCTTGCCCTTGATGTCGAAATACTTCTGCTCCTCGAAGTTGAACACCGAGTTGTAGAAGCCCGACCAGGTCCGCATCTCGCCACGACGGACGTTGTGGGTCAGGTGGTCCAGGATCTCCAGACCGACGCTGTTCTTGCGCTCGGCCTCTTCCCAGCCCTCGATCTCGTCCCAGGCGTCATAGAGGGAGCCGGTCTCGCCATATTGGTCGATGACGTAGAGCAGGCTGCCGCCGATGCCCTGGAGCACATAGGGGTAGTCGTGCGCCAGCGCCCCGCCATGCACGCCCTCGGCGGCGCGGGCGCCGCGCGCCAGCGCGCCTTCATAGGCGGCCTTGGCGTCGGCGACGCGGAAGGCCATGCCGTTGGCCGATGGGCCGTGATCCTTGGCGAAGTCCGCCGCCTGTCCGGCGGGGGTGCGATGGACCAGCATGGTGATGTCGCCCTGCTTCAGGCGCACAACATCGTTGGCCGGGTTCACATGGGTCGGGGTGAAGCCCATCAGCTCCAGACGCGAAATCATCGCCTCGGGCTCGGGGCCGGTGAATTCGACGAACTCGAAGCCGTCGACGCCAAGGGGGTTTTCCTGGTCGAGTTTGGCGGCGTCCTGCATGACGCGTCTCCTCTCTCTTATGGTTTGGCGCGGCCGGGACCGTGATGGCGCGGCCGCTGATTGGGGCGGAACCTACTGGCGGGGCGGCATGGGGCGCAAGGCGGGTTTCAGCGGAAAGGGCGCACGTTCCGGTGTCGCAGCCGCGCCCTGACCTCTCGCCCGCATCGGCGCAGCCTGCTATCGGGCGGGATGACAAGAGGCGGGGGCCTCGATCAGGACGCCTGAATGCTGCGCAAGCTCTACGACTGGGTCTTCTCTCTGGCCCGCCATCGTCACGCCACCCGCTCGCTGGCCGTCGTCTCCTTCGCCGAAAGCTCCTTCTTCCCGATTCCGCCGGATGTGATGCTGGCGCCGATGGTGCTGGCCAAGCCCGAGCGCGCCTATTTCTATGCGGCGGTCTGCACCATCGCCTCGGTGCTGGGCGGCCTGCTGGGTTACGCCATCGGCTATTTTCTGGAGCCGGTGGGCCTGCAGATGCTGGCCTGGCTGGGCAAGGCCGATACGTTCGAGGCGTCCAAGGCCCTGTTCCAGCAGCACGGCGCCTGGGTCATCCTGATCAAGGGCCTGACGCCCATCCCCTTCAAGCTGATCACCATCGCCTCGGGCATCTTCCAGTTCAATCTGGCGCTGTTCATCGCCCTGTGCGTCGTGACGCGCGGCGCCCGCTTCTTCCTGGTCGCCTTCGTGCTCAAGCGCTGGGGGCCGCCGATGCTGGCGATCGTCGAAAAGCGGCTGGCCCTGTTCACCGTGCTGTTTCTTGTGCTGCTGGTCGGCGCCTTCTTTATAGTCAAGCTTATCGGACACTGATCGACGCCGCCCCCGGCACGGTTTATGAGAGGCGCCCGGTTCCTGTGAGGCGCACATGAGCGCGATCTACAATTGCTGACCCGCTGGTGGACGGCCTTCGCCCTGGCCGCCGCCCTGGCCATGCTGGGCGCCGCCCATGCGTTCGAGCGGTTCGGCGGAATGCCGCCGTGCAGCCTGTGTCTGAAGCAACGCGAGGTCTATTGGGCCGCCGTCGCCATCGCCGGAGCCGCGACCTTCTGGGCCCTGTTCAGCCGGGCCAGCCGGGGCACGCCGCGCATCGCCTCTTTCCTGCTGGCCGTCGTCTTTCTGACGGGGGCGGTCACGGCGGGTTATCATGCCGGAGGCGAGCTGAAGTGGTGGAACCTGCCCGCCACCTGCATGGCCGCGCCTTCGACCTCGATCGACCTGTCGGCGCTGACGGCGCTGCTCGACGGCACGGGCGGCAGCACGGCCTTCGTCTCCTGCGGCGACGTGCCGTGGAGTTTTGCGGGCCTGTCGATGGCGGGCTGGAACTTTGTCATCTCCCTGGCGCTGGCTATCATCAGCCTGCTGGCGGCGAAACGTCCCAAGGACGCGCGCGCGCCCAAGAGCTAAGAAGGGGCGTCATGACCCAATCCGCTGAAGACATCGCCGCCGCCCGCCGCATTCCTCTGCCGCGCCCCGGCGTCGGTCAGGACAAGGCGCGGCTGGCTGAAATGCTGCGCGTCGACCATGCGGGCGAGTTCGCCGCCGTCCACATCTACCGCGCCCAGCGCGCCGTGCTGGAAGGCCGCAAGGGCAAGGACGCCATCGCCGCCGACCTGACCGAGATGGAGGGGCACGAGGCCGTCCACCTGGCCCGCTTCGAGACCCTGCTGAACGAGAACCGGGTGCGCCCGACGGCCATGATCCCGCTGTGGAAGCTGGCGGCCACGGCGCTGGGCGCCGGGACGGCCCTGATTTCGGAAAAGGCGGCCCACGCCTGCACCGAGGCGGTCGAGAGCGTCATCGAGAAACACTATGCCGACCAGATCGAGGAAATCCGCGACCGCGACCCCGAACTGGCCGCCGAACTGACCAAGTTCCGCGAAGAGGAACTGGCCCACCACGACCACGCCATCGAGCACGGCAGCCGCGAAGCGCCCGCCTATCGCCTGCTCAGCAGCGTCATCAAAGTCGGTTGCAAGGCCGCCATCAAGATCAGCGAACGCATCTAGAGCCCTTCTCCCTCCCCTTTATGGGGAGGGTGGTCGCGTAGCGACCGGGTGGGGAGGACTTGGTGATCCCGGCCTCCGCGCCTGCACAGCCTTGCCGCCCCCACCCGGTTTCGCCCTGCGGGCTCAACCACCCTCCCCATGAAGGGGAGGGAGAGGCATCGGCGCTTGGCTTACCCCATCGCCGAGCCGACGCCGCGCCCGCCGCCGGGGACCGGCGCAACGTCCAGCAGCTTGAGGCGGAACACCAGCACGGCGTTGCCGGGGATCATCGGCGGGCCGCCCATCTCGCCGTAGCCCAGCTCGGGCGGCAGGAAGAGAATCCACTCGTCGCCCGGCTTCATCATCTGCAGGGCCTCGGTCCAGCCGGGCACCACCCCTCGGGCGAGAAGACAGCCGGGGCGCCGCGCTTGAACGAGCTGTCGAACACCGTGCCGTCCGTCAGCGTGCCTTCATAGTCGACCTTGACCAGATCGTTGCGGTCGGGGCTGACGCCGCCCGCCGGGCCTGAGGCCACGACCTTGTACTGCAGCCCGGACGGCAGGGTCTGGACGCCTTCTTCGGAGGCGTTCTGTTTCATGAAGGCGGCGGATTCGGCGGCGTTCTTCGCCAGGTCCTCGGGCGCGGCGGCCGGGCGGCCGCAGGCGGCCAGGGCCAGCAGGGCGGTCGCGGCGAGGGCGGCGGCGGCCGGGCGTTTAGCCCATGCGAAGTTCATAACCCTGATCCTTCAAGGCGGCGCCGATTTCCTCGGCATGACGGGCGTCGCGGGTCTCGACCATGATGTCGAACTCGGCGCCCTTGGCGGGCACGTCCAGCGCCAGCCGGTTGTGCACGACGTCGATGATATTGCCGCCCAGCCCGCCGATCACGGCGGCCATGGCCGACAGCATGCCGGGGCGGTCGTCGCCCAGGATGCGATAGACGATCAGTCGCTTCTCGCGGACCATTTCGCGGTTCAGCACCACGGCCAGCATGCGGGCGTCGATGTTGCCGCCGGTCAGTTCGACGCCGATCTTCATGCCCTTGAAGCGTTCGGGGTTGGCCAGGATGGCGGCCAGGCCGCCCGCCCCGGCGCCCTCGGCCACCGTCTTCTCCAGCGTCGCCAGCAGGGCCACGCCCTTTTCGAAATCAGCCTCATCGCAGACGAAGACCTCGTCGATCAGGCTGTCGACCAAGGCGAAGGGGATCTCGCCCACGGCCTTGATGGCGATGCCCTCGGCGATCGTCTGGCCGCTGCATTTGGCGGGCTCGCCGCGACGGCGCGCGGTGAAGGACGGATAGCGGGCGGCCTCGACGCCGAAGATCTTGATGTCCGGCTTGACCGCCTTGGCGGCGATGGCGCTGCCCGCGATCAGACCGCCGCCGCCGATGGGGATGATCAGGGCGTCCAGGTCCGGCGCGTCCTCGACGAACTCCAGGCCGCAGACCCCCTGCCCCGCCACAATGCCCTCATCGTCGAAGGCCGATACGAAGACGTAGCCGTGCTCGACCTGAAGCCGCTTGGCCTCCTCGGTCGAGGCCGAGAAGTCGAGGCCGTGGATGACGACATTGGCGCCGTGGGCGCGGGTGCCGTCCACCTTCACGAAGGGGTGCCCTCGGGCATGACGATGGTCACGGGCACGCCCAGACGGCCGCCGTGATAGGCCAGGGCCTGGGCGTGGTTGCCCGCCGAGGCGGCGACGACGCCGCGCTTCTTCTCGTCCGGGGTCAGCTGCAGCAGCCGGTTCAGGGCGCCGCGCTCCTTGAAGCTGCCGGTGAAGTGCAGATTGTCGAACTTGATCCAGATCTCGGCGCCGGTCAGCTGCGACAGGCGGCGCGAGTAACGGACGGGCGTGCGGTCGACCTGGCCGGCGATACGCTGCTGCGCCGCCCGGATGTCGTCGATGGTGACGGTCATGAAGTCCCTAAATTCAGTGTGGCCGGCCTCTGTCGTCCGGTCTCCGGCGCCTCTTGTGGAACAGGCTGCGGCGGCGGGCAACCTTGACTCACCCCTGCGACGGGGCTCATGCCGGAACACGCCTGATCGAGTAAAGCCGGAGCCGACCCACGATGACCGACCGTCCCTCGAACGCGCGCCGCTCGCGCCGGATCGCCCTCGCCGCCGTGGCGGTCGCCGGACTGACGCTGGCCGCCTGCGCCACCACGCCGATGGGCGGCGGGACCACCGGCCCGGCCGTCTTCAGCGCCGACGACTTCGCCTGGTCGGCGCGCGCCGGTCAGGGATCGATCAACGGCCGTGTCGAATTCATTCAGGACGGCCGCGCCTTCCAGTGCGTCGGCAATGTCGGCCTGATCCCCGACACCCCCTACACCCGCGCCCGGATGCAGCGCCTGTACGGCTCGACCGAACGCGCCGCCGTGCCCGCCGCCGTGGTGCGCGCCCGCTCGGCCGGGGAACAGGGCGCCGACTATCGCTCGTTCGAGCGGGCCGAAGCCTGTACGGATAACGGCTTCCGCTTCACCGGCCTGCCCGACGGCGGCTGGTTCCTGATCTCGCCGGTCAAGGCGGGAGACGAGATCGTGGTGGTTATGCGCCGGGTTCAGACGCGCGGCGGGCGCGCCATCAGCGTCAACCTTGGCCATTGACAACGCAGGCGATTACAAAATCCGACCGGCGTTCGCCATCCTTTGGCCTTATCGGGCCGCTCTCTGACTCGTCCGCTACAGGACAGTCGGGAGCGTATTCTTGTCCCAGCATAACATCGTGGGCTCCGAGGCCTTCAGCAATCGACAGTATGTGCTGATCACGCACGTCAGATCGAGCGGTTCACGCCGCCGTCGCGCGCGCGCCATGACCGCCTATGTGGTGGTCGCGGCCCTGGCCCTGTCGGCGGGCGCCGCCGCGGCCGCCTTCGCCCTGGGGCCCTTCCTGGTGGGGACGCCGGCGAGCCTCGGCTACGCTCGCGGCCGAGGCGCCTTCGCCCAGCCTGCCGACGCCGCCCGCCCCCTGATCCGTGCCCTCGCGCGGCGGACCCCGTGCGTCAGCATGTCCGATCAATGCGCTTGCAAGTGCGAGTGATTATTACTATCCCATCCATCTTGACGATGCATGGGAATGAGACGCTTGACGACCGGAGCTGCGACCCCATTGAAACCGGGCCGTCGCGCCCTTCTGCTGGGCGCGGCCGCCCTGTTTGCCGCCGGAACCGGCGCTTGCGCGCGGCGTGATGAGGCCGCGCCGTCGTCGCTGCTGACCGACCTGCGCGAGCGACCCGTGGCGATCACCCCGCCGGTGACGAAGCTGTCGATCGACGACAGCCGTTTCCTGATCGCCCTGTCGCTGATCCACCCCGATCCGGTCAGCCTGCTGGCCGCCTGGGCCGGCGACGTGAACCGGCTCAGCCCGGAAATCTACGCCGCCTATCTGGAGAAATCCCCGGCGCTGGCCAGTCTGCCCAGGACGCCCAGTTCGGCCGCCGCCTTCAACGTCGAGGCGGTGCTGGGCGCCCAGCCCCAGGTCGCCCTGGTGTCGCTGGATTCCGGCCCGACCGACGCCCAGACGGCGCAGCTGGAGCAGGCCGGCGTGCGCGTCGCCTATATCGACTTCTTCCAGCACCCGTTCGAGAATCAGCCGCGCAGCCTGTCGCTGCTGGGCGCCATGATCGGCCGCGAGGAACAGGCCGAAGCCTACAACGCCTTCCGCGCCGCCAAGCTGAAAACCATCGCCGAGCGCGTCGCCGGGCTGACGGACGCGCAGAAGCCGACCGTCTTCCTGGAGGCTCACGCGGGCAACGGGCCGGACTGCTGCAACTCGGTCGGGGCCGGAAACATCGGCGACTATCTGACCTTCGTCGGCGCCCGCAACATCGGCGCCGAGGTGCTGAAACAGCCGTCCGGAAAGCTGAACCTGGAGTTCGTGGTCGAGCGCGATCCCGACATCTACATCGCCACCGGCGGCCCGCACCTGGAGAAGACCGGCGGCTTCGTCGTCGGCCCGAAATACGACGCGGAGACGTCGCGCGCCTCGCTGCGCCGCGTGGCCGGACGGCGCGGCCTGTCGACCCTGAAGGCGGTGCGCGAGGGCAAGGTGCACGGCCTGTCGCACCAGCTGATCAACTCGCCCATCGACATCGTCGCCACAGAGGTGCTGGCCAAGTGGATCCAGCCCGAGCTGTTCGCCGATCTGGACCCGCGCGCGACGCTGGACGCGATCAACAAGGACTTCCTGGCCGTCCCCTATCGCGGGGACTACTGGACCGATCTGGTCCCCACTGCCTGATATTCCGCCGCCTGATTTCACCACGGAGAACCGCCATGACCACCCTGCGCCACGGCCTGATGACCGTCGCCGCCTTCGCCGCCCTGGCGATCGCGTCGACCGCCTCGGCCCAGACGATCGAGAAGACCGTCAAGGTCGCCCCCGGCGGCCTTTATGAGATCGTCTTCAACCCAGCCGACAACGACCTCTATGTCGCCGCCGTCGGCCCGCGCGGCGCCAATCAGGCCCAGATCGTTCGCCTGCAGGGCCAGAGCCTGGCGCCGGAGTCCTCGGTCGACGTCTCGGCCAATCCGCTCTACGGCCTGAACCTGAACACCCGCACCCAGATCCTGTACGGCACCGACACCCGCGCCGGCGCGGTCACGGCCATCAACGCCCGCACGGGCGAAGTCATCGCCACCATCCGCAACGGCGACGAAGAAGGCGCTCACGTCCGCCAGGTCGTCGTCGATGAGGCGAACAACAAGGTCTACGTCAGCGTCGTCGGCGGCGAGGCCGGCGACGCCGCCAAGCCGAACCTGATCTGGGTCATCGACGGCGCGACCAACACGGTCGAGCGCACCATCACCGCCACGGTCGGCGGCCTGACCGGCGCGGCTTTGGATCCGGCGACCAACCGCCTCTACGTCACGGGCATGACCAGCAACGAAGTCGCCGCCATCGACCTGGCTACCGGCGAGACGGTCGGCAAATGGCCGTCGCACGGCGACTCCGCCATCAACGTCGCCGTCGATTCCGAAGGCCGTCGCCTGTTCGTCGCCAACCAGAAGTCGGGCGAGCTGACAGTGCTGAACGCCGACACCGGCGCCCTGATCCACAAGGCAGCCACCGGCGCGGGCGCGTTGAGCGTCGCCTATAACGGCGCGGTCAAACAGATCTACGTCGCCAACCGGCAGGCGGGCACGGTGACGGTGCTGGATGCGGACACCTATGCCGTGAAGGCGAACCTGGAGACCGGGACCTTCCCCCAGACCATCGCCATCGATCGCGCGACCAACGCCGTCTACGTCTCGAACAAGGCGCGCGGCCTGCCGCGCGGCGCCCGGCCGGCACGCCGGTCCCGGTCGACCCGACCGGCGACGTGGTGACGCTGATCCGTCCGTAGAACGCCCGCCACCCTCTTCCCGCCGCCCTCTCCCGATGGGAGAGGGCTTGAGCACGCGGCGGCGTAGCCGTCGCCCTTGCGCGAAAGGGTGAGGGTTCTAGGTCGAAGTCAGCGCGAGCTGTTGCTCCAAGGCCTGTACGACGGACGGCTCACGCCGACGGAAAGGGGAAACCCTCACCCTTTCGCCTGAGCCAATCGCTCCGCTCTTGGAGGCTCAAGCCCTCTCCCATCGGAAGAGGGAGCTCTTAACTGAGCACGTCGTCGATCATCACCTGCAGCACGCCGCGATCGCAGCGCTGGACACGGGCCGAGACGCGATAGACCTCGGCCAGGATGGCGGGCGTGACGGCTTCGTCCGGCGTCCCGAAGGCGACCAGCCGTCCCTTGGCCATGACGGCGATCCGATCCGAAACCCGCGCCGCCGCCTGCAGGTCGTGCAGGACGATCATCACCGTCATGCCCCGCTCCGCCGCCGCCTCGCGCGCCAGGTCCAGCACGCGCAGTTGATAGTGCAGGTCCAGCGCGCTGGTCGGCTCGTCCAGCAGCAGCAGGCGCGGCTCGCGCGCCAGGGCCTGGGCCAGGCCCGCCAGCTGTTTCTGGCCGCCTGACAGGCGGTCCAGACGCTGCCCGGCCAGAGCCTCGGCGCCGATGCGTTGCAGCACCTCATAGGCGCGCTCGACCGCCTGTTGGTCGGTGAAGCTGGCGCCGCCCAGCGGCGTGGCGCGGATCGAGGCGACCACCGTCTCCAGCACGCTCAGGGCCACGCCCTGCGGCAGGGTCTGGGGCATGTAGGTGACGCGCTTGGCCCGGTCAGCCAGCGACAGGCCGGTCAGCTCGGCGTCATCCAGCCGGATCGCCCCTTGGCCGGGATCAGCCCGGCGAGCGCGCGCAGGAAGGTGCTCTTGCCCGCGCCGTTGGGGCCGACGACCGACACCACTTCGCCGGGGCTGAGCGGCGGAAGGCTGAGGCCCTCGACGATGGGACGGCCGCCATAGCCGGCGCTGAGGTTCTGGATGTCCAGCCCGCTCATGCCCGTCCTCCGTTGCGGAAGATCAGCACCAGGAAGACCGGCACCCCGATCACGGCGGTGACGATGCCGACCGGCATCAGCACGCCCGGCACGATGATCTTGGACGCCGCCGAGGCCAGCGACATGATGACGGCCCCCGACAGGATGCTGGCGGGCAGGAAGAAGCGGTGATCCTCGCCCACCAGCAGGCGGGCGATGTGCGGCCCGACCAGACCAATGAAGCCGATGGCGCCGACGAAGGCCACGGCCGTCGCCGACAGCAAGCTGACGCGCAGCAGGGACAGGAAGCGCAGACGCTTCACGTCAACGCCAAAGCTCATGGCCCGGTCCTCGCCGAGGCGAAGCGCCGTCAGGCCGCGCGAGGACAGCAGGGAAAAGGGCGCCACCGCCGCCAGCACCACGCCCAGCGCCCCGACATTGCCCCAGGTGGCGCGCGACAGCGAGCCCATGGTCCAGAACACCAGCTGCTGCAGCGCCTCGGCCGAGGACAGGAACTGCACCAGCGCCGTCAGGGCGTTGAAGGCGAAAACCAGGGCGATGCCGAACAGGACGATGTTCTCGACGCCCGAGCCCTTCATCCGCGCCAGGGCCTGAAGCGCCAGCACCGAGCCGAAAGCGAAGACGAAGGCGTTCAGCGGCACCAGCCAGTCGGCGCCGATGAAGCTGGCCCCCACGCCCAGCACGATGGCCAGGGAGGCGCCGAAGGAGGCGGCCGAGGACACGCCCAGCGTAAAGGGGCTGGCCAGCGGATTGTTCAGCACCGTCTGCATCTCGGCCCCGGCCAGGGCCAGGGCGGCGCCGACCATCATCGCCATCAGGGCGTAGGGCAGGCGCACCTGCCAGACGATGGCCTGCTGGGCCGTGGTCAGACTGGACGGGTCGAACACGCCCTGAAGCACCGTCAGAGGCGACATCGACGACGGCCCGGTCACCACGTCCAGCAGCAGGCTGCACAGGGCCAGAGCCGCCAGCCCGCCGATGGCCAGGAACCGTAAGCGCACGTCGCGCCCATAGGCCGCGATCGCGTCGGACGTGACGCCGGGCGTCGCGCCGGAGGCCGCCTTGGACGCGACAGGTTCGAGACTCGCCAACAGCACACTCCATTCAGCGACTGCGTCGCAATACATCTCGGGGCCGAGATGGGCTAGGGTGAAGCCATGGATTCCGCTCCTTGCGTCTTTTCGCCGTCCGCTCCGCCCCTGTCCGGCGGGTGCCGCGCCTTGAGCCTGACCGCCGAGAGCGACGCGCCCGGCCTGATCCTGTGGCTGAGCGCGCCCGAGGGCGAGCCCCCGGCTGAGGGCTGGCCCCTGCTGATCGTTCTGGAGGGCGAGGCCTATTTCACCGCCGCCGCCGAGTGCGCGCGCCGCCTGGCCCGCCGCCCCCAAAAGACGCGCGTGGGGCCGATGATGGTGATGGGCGTGGCCCTGGCCCCCGGCGCCGAGCGTGTGGGGGCCTTCGCCTTCACGCCTGGGCCCGACACGGGCGGCGGCGCGCCTGCCCCGCGCGGCGCCGGCCTGCTGCGCCGACTGGTCGATGATGTGCTGCCGCTGGCCATCGGCGAGGGCGCCGATCCGACGCGCGCCGCCCTGATGGGCCACTCCATGTCCGGCCAGTTCGTGCTGGAGGCGCGCGCCCGCTCGGCGCCCTTCGCCCGCTTCGCCGCCGTAAGCCCGTCGATATGGTGGAACCCCGCCGTCATCGACGCCCAGCCGTCGCAGGCCCAAAGCGAACTGTTCCTGGCCGTCGGCGCGCAGGAGGAGGCGCCCGGCCTGCCCGGCCCGCATCTGGCGCGGCGCATGGTCTCCAACCTGCGGGATTTGGCGGGGCCGCTGGCGCGGCCCTGTCCATCCTGGCCAACGAGGACCACGGCTCGACGCCGTTCGCCAGCCTGCCCGCCATCCTGAGATTCGCCGCGCGTTCGTGAACTTAAACGCACGGAACTTGCGCCTTGAAGCCCAAGGGCGCATGAAATCCGCCCTTCCCTTCGCCTGATCGAGAAATCGCCGTGTCCGACGAAAAGCCCATCGCCACCCTGCCTGAAGGCCAGCCCGTCGGCCGCGTCATCGCCATGCCGGCCGACACCAATCCCGAGGGCGACATCTTCGGCGGCTGGCTGCTGGCGCAGATGGACCTGGCCGGGGCCACCCCGGCGTTCGAGCGTGCGGGCGGCCGCTGCGCCACCGTGGCGCTGGACGGCATGGTGTTCCACCAGCCGGTGTCGGTCGGCGACGAGGTGTCCACCTACGCCAAGATCATCCGCGTCGGCCGCACCTCGATCCGCGTGCATGTCGAGGCCTGGAAGCGGGCGCGCGGCCAGGCCGAGGCCCTGTCGGTCCGCGTGACCGAGGGCGTCTTCACCTATGTGGCCATCGACCAGGACCGCAAACCGCGCGAAGTGCCGCCCGCCTGAGGACGGCCGGAAGTCCCAGCGCGACGGTCGGAAATTCTTGACCTTCGGGGGCGGCGGCCCTACCTCCCCCGCATGGCCATTCGTCGCATCCTGACTATCGATAACGCCGCCGATCTGGCGATCCTGAAGACCGTCGCCGCGCCCGTCGAGGGCGGGGTGACCGACGCCGTGCGCGCCCTGATGGATGACATGCTGGAGACGATGTACGACGCGCCCGGCATCGGCCTGGCCGCGCCGCAGATCGGCGAGCTGACCCGCGTGGTCGTCATGGACCTGGGCGACAAGCCGGTCGAGGGCGCCTCTGACGAGCCGCAGACCGAGGAAGAGGCGCTCGAGCGCCGCAACCCGCGCTTCTTCGTCAACCCCGAGATCCTGTGGGCGTCCGAGGAGATGTTCTCCTACGAGGAAGGCTGCCTGTCGGTGCCGACCTATTTCGACTCGGTCGAGCGTCCGGCCCGCGTGCGCGTTCGCTACCTGAACTATCAGGGCGAGACGATCGAGGAAGAGATCGAGGGCCTTTACGCCGTCTGCTTCCAGCACGAACTGGACCATTTGAACGGCGTCCTGTTCATCGACCACCTGTCGCGCCTGCGCCGCGACCGCGCGGTCGCCAAGGTCAAGAAACAAGCGAGGTTGGCCGCCTGATGTCCCGCAAGACCCGCATCATCGATCAGAGAGAGCGTCGCCGTCTGACCCGCAACGAAAAGGTCGGCGTCGCCAGCCTGGCCACCCTGCTGGCCGTCGCCGCCGTCGGCGTGGTGGCGGGCCTGATCGTCGACCGGCTGCTCGATTTCGACGACGCGCTGGACGCGGGCGGCGAGTGGGACGAAGGCGGCGGCGTCTATACCCGCTGGATGTAATCGGCCTCACGGTCTAAAGGCCTGCCCATGCGCCTAGCCTTCATGGGAACCCCGACTTCGCCGTGCCGTCGCTGGCCGAGCTGATCGCCTCGGGGCACGAGATCGTCGCCGTCTATTCGCAACCGCCGCGCCCCAAGGGCCGGGGCCAGAAGCTGACGCCGTCGCCGGTTCACGCCTTCGCTGAGGCCATGGGCCTGCCGGTCTTCACGCCCGAGAGCATGAAGGTTCCTGAGGCCATCGACACCTTCAAGAGCCTGGACCTCGACGCCGCCTGCGTCGTCGCCTACGGCCAGATCCTGAAGGCGGAGGTGCTGGAGGCGCCGCGTCTGGGCTGCTTCAACCTGCACGGGTCGCTGCTGCCGCGCTGGCGCGGAGCCGCCCCGATCCAGCGCGCCATCATGGCCGGGGATCGCCAGACCGGCGCCCAGATCATGCGGATGAGCGAGGGCCTGGACGAAGGCGCCATCATCCTGTCCGAACTGATGGACATCTACGCCGACGACACGGCGGCCAGCCTCAGCGACCGCATGGCCCATGTCGGCGCCGCCCTGTGGCCGCGCGCCCTGGCCGCCATCGAACGCGGCGGCTTCACCAAGACGCAGCAGGCAGGCGAGCCGACCTACGCCAAGAAGATCACTTCGGCCGAAGCCCGCATCGACTGGACCCGCCCGGCGGCCGAGGTGGACGCCCACATCCGCGGCCTGTCGCCCTTCCCCGGCGCCTGGTTCGAGGTCGAGGCCGACGGCGAGCCGGTGCGGATCAAGGCCCTGATGTCGGCTCTGGCCGACGGCGAAGGCCTGGCCGGTCAGGTGCTGGACGACGCCCTAACGGTCGCCTGCGGAACCGGCGCGGTGCGCCTGACCCGCGTGCAGCGTCCGGGCAAGGCCGCGCAGTCGGCCGAGGAAATGCTGCGCGGCTTTCCCATCCCCGCCGGAACCCTTCTGGACGGGCCGCGTCGGGTCGAGAAGGCGGAGCCTTCTGATCGCGGCCCCCAAGGCTAATGCCCCGGTATCGGTTCACGGTCGAATACGACGGCTCGGCTTACAACGGCTTTCAGGCTCAGACCGACCAGCCGACGGTGCAGGGCGCGATTGAGACGGCGATTACCGCCTTCAGCGGTCAGAGCGTGCGCATCGCCGCCGCCGGGCGCACCGACACGGGCGTCCACGCCACGGGCCAGACCTGCCATGTCGATCTGGACAAGGAGTGGCCGGCGCAGACGGTGATGAACGCCCTGAACGCCCATCTGGTGAAGGAAGCGGTCGCGGTTCTGGACTGCACGCCCGTCAGCGACGACTGGCACGCCCGCTTCACGGCGACCGGGCGTAAATACCTGTATCGCATCCTGAACCGGCCCGGCCGCCCGGCGCTGGACCGGGGCCGGGTGTGGCACGTCAAGAAGCCGCTGGACGCCGAGGCCATGCACGCGGCGGCGCAACATCTGATCGGCCAGCACGACTTCACCACCTTCCGCGACGCCGCCTGTCAGGCGGCCAGCCCGGTCAAGACGCTGGACGTGGCCTGCGTCGCCCGCGTCGGCGAAGAGGTGCATCTGGTCTTCGAGGCGCGCAGCTTCCTGCATCGGCAGGTGCGCTCGATGGCGGGCAGCCTCGCCGAAGTGGGTTTGGGCCGCTGGAGCCCCGCCGACCTGGCCGAAGCGCTGGCGGCGAAAGACCGCGCCCGCTGCGGCCCGGTGGCGCCGTCAGACGGGCTGTATCTGACGGGCGTCACCTATGAGACGGAAGCCTGAAGCCTCGTCCTAACGCTTGAACAGACCGCCCAGGGCGCCGCCGAGGCCGCCCGGCAGGTTGTTCAGAAGACCGCCCAGCATGTCGTCCGCGCCGGCGGCCGTGCCGTTCGGCGTCAGGCGGTCGATGACCTGCGGCAGCAGGGTCGCCAGCGTCGCGCTGGCCTGTTCCGGCGAGACGCCCAGCTTTTTGGCGAAGTCGGCGATGGGGCCGGAGCCGATCACGGCGGCGATCTGCTCGGGGCTGATCGGGGCGTTGCCGCCCTTGCCGACCCATGAGGCCGCCACATCGCCCAGACCGTTCTGGCCGAACTTTTCCGTCAGGCCCGACACCCCGCCCTGGCTTTTCAGCAGATCCGCCACGCCCCCAGCCGCGCCGTCGCCCAGACCGCCCAGGATATTATCCAGAAGTTCCATGCTCATTCCTCCGATTGAGGCGTCACGTTAGTCGGTTTTTCCGACCCGTTCGCCGCCGGAAGGTAAAACATGGCGCCGGCGCCAGCGGGCGCCTCAGCTCTTGGCGCGTTCCGAGCCCGAAGTGACGGCCTGACCGGCGGCCGAAAGGTCGCGGCCGATGCCCGACACCGTGTTGCAGGCGGCGGTGGTCAGGGCGGCGGCGATGACGCCCAGAACGATGAGCTTGCGCATGATGAAATCCCCGTAGATCGATAGAGCGCTTCAACGTGAAGCTTGGCCGTAAGGTTGCATGGCCAACATATCCTCCGATCTGCTAACGGCCAAAGCATGACGCAAGCTTCTGACACCGCCGCCCGCCGTCTGGTCGAAACCCTGGTGATGAACGGGGTCGACAAGGTCTTCTGCGTGCCGGGCGAGAGCTATCTGGCCGTGCTCGACGCCCTGGCCGACGTGCGCGACAAGATCGAGGTCATCGTCTGCCGCCACGAGGCGGGCGCCGCCAACATGGCCGAGGCCTACGGCAAGCTGACCGGCCGTCCCGGCGTCTGCATGGTCACCCGCGGACCAGGCGCGACCCACGCCAGCATCGGCGTGCACACGGCGCATCAGGACTCGACGCCCATGATCCTGTTCGTCGGCCAGATCGCCCTGACCGACCGGGGCCGCGGCGCCTTCCAGGAGGTCGACTATCGCGAGGTCTTCGGCGGCCTGGCCAAGTGGGCGACCGAGATCGAAAGCCCGCAGCGCACGGTGGAGGTCGTGGAGCGCGCCTTCGCCGTCGCCCAGCAGGGCCGCATGGGCCCGGTCGTCGTCGCCCTGCCCGAGGACATCCTGCACGAAAACGGCGGCCCAGCGCCCGTCCGTCCGGTCGCTCCGGCGAAGGCGGCGCTGGACCCGGCCTTCGTCGAACAGGTGCGCGTGCGCCTGAGCCAAGCCGAGCGTCCCCTGCTGATCCTCGGCGGTTCGGGCTGGACCGACGAAGCCACTGACGCGATCTCCGGCTGGGCCGAGCGTCTGGGCCTGCCGGTCGCCCTGTCCTTCCGCCGCAAGGACCTGATCCGCAACGACCATCCCGGCTATGCGGGCGACCTGGGCCTGGGGCCCAACCCCAAACTGGTGGCGCGGGTCAAGGAGGCCGACCTGCTGCTGGTGATCGGCGCGCGCATGGGCGAAAATCCGACCCAAGGCTACACCCTGCTCGACCGCACGAAGACGGCGCAGACCCTGGTGCACATCCATCCGGGTCCAGAGGAGCTGGGCCGCGTCTGGGCCCCCGCCCTGTCGGCGGCGGCGGACAACGCGCTGGCCGCCCTGGCCCTGTCGGCCATCGAGCCGGGCCGGACCTGGCGCGATCAGGGCGCGGCGGCCCATGCCGACTTCCTCGCCTTCTCCTCGCCCATCGAGGTGAACAGCGCCGTCAACATGAGCGAGGTCATCGCCCATCTGGCCGAGGCCCTGCCCGAGGACGCCATCATCACCAACGGCGCAGGCAATTTCGCCGCCTGGCTGCACCGCTTCCACCGCCATCAGGCGCGCCGCACCCAGCTGGCCCCGACCTCGGGCGCTATGGGCTACGGCTATCCGGCGGCGCTGGGAGCCAAGGCGACCCAGCCGGAGCGCGAGGTGGTCTGCATCGCCGGCGACGGCGACTTCATGATGAGCGCCAATGAGATGGCCACCGCCGCCCAATACGGCCTCGGCGTCGTCGTGGTGGTCGTGGACAACGGCACCTTCGGCACCATCCGCATGCACCAGGAGCGGGAATACCCGGCCCGCGTCATCGCCACCGAGCTGAAGAACCCCGACTTCGTCAAATACGCCGAGGCCTTCGGCGCCTACGCCGTGCGCTGCGAGACGACCGGCGACTTCCCGGCGGCTCTGGCGGCGGCGCGCGAGGCGGCGGCGGGCGGGCGCCCGGCGCTGGTGCATCTGATCACCGACGCCGAACAGATCGCCCCGGGGCGGACGATCACGGATTTGCGAGGCGGGTAAAGCGCGCCCTCTCCCGGCGGGAGAGGGCTTGAGCCTCCAAGAGCGAAGCGATTGGCTAAGGCGAAAGGGTGAGGGTTCGCGGGTGAAGTCGGCCGAAGGCCGTGGCGCGACGGCTTGCGCCGACTGACCCCTCAGCCCCTCACCCTTTCGCGCCAGAACGACGACTTCGTCGTCGTGCGCTCAAGCCCTCTCCCGCCGGGAGAGGGTGGGCGTTTCCATCTTCACCTCAATCACCCTCCCGGCTTGCGTCCCGCCACGCTTCGCGAAAGAGTGCGCCCCTTATTGTACCGAGGGGTCTTTCTCATGCGTCGTCTTCTGATTTCATCCGCCGCCGTGCTGGCGCTCTGCGCCGCCGCGCCCGCCGTCATGGCGCAGGCGGCGCCCGCCGCTGCGCCCGCTGAGGCCCAAAGCGAGGACGCGCGGCTCAACGCCTTCTTCGAGCAGGCCTTCGAGGCGCGCGTGGCCCTGAGCCCCCAGCGCATGACCTCGCTGGGCCGCAAGACCGACTACGACAAGCTGGACGACGTCTCCGACGCCGCCGCCGAGCGCTCGCTGGCCCTGCAGGAAGCCCAGCTGGCGCAGATGAAGGCCCAGTTCGACCCGAACAAGCTGAGCGAGCAGAGCCGCCTATCCTGGCGCCTGTTCGAACACGGGGTGCAGCAGGCGCGCCTGTCGAACCAGTGGCGCGACTGGGGCTTCCAGTTCGCCGCCAACGGCAATCCGACCACGGGTCTGCCGGTGTTCCTGATCAACAACCACCGCATCTCAAGCGTTGCGGACGCCGAGGCCTATGTCGCCCGCCTAAACGCCGCCGAGCGCTACATGGGCCAGGTGGCCGACACCCTGACCGCGCGCGCCGCCAAGGGGTGGTCTCGCCGCGCTTCGTCTTCGAGCCCTCGATCGACAACACCCGCGCGGTGATCGCCGGCGCTCCGTTCGACGGCGGCGCCGACAATCCGGTCTGGGCCGACTTCCAGAAGAAGATCGCCGCCCTGGACGCCGATCAGGCGACGAAGGACCGGCTGCTGGCCTCGGCGCGCGAGGCCCTGACCGGCCCTTACAAGCGCGGCTTCGACACCGTCCTGACCGCCCTGGATCAGGTGCGGACCCAGGCCGACAGCGACGCGGGCGTGTGGCGCCTGCCGCAGGGCGAGGCCTATTACAACGCGCGCCTTCAGCTCTCCACCACCACCGACCTGACCGCCGAGCAGATCCACCAGATCGGCCTGGACGAGGTCGCCCGCATCCAGCGCGACATGGAGACGATCAAGGCCCAGGTCGGCTTCACAGGCTCGCTGCAGGACTTCTTCGCCTTCCTGAAGACGGACCCGCAGTTCCAATATCCGAACACGCCCGAGGGCAAGGAAGCCTATCTGACCGACGCCCGCGCCTTCGTGGCCCAGGTCATGGCCGTGGCGCCGCAGTGGTTCTCCAACCTGCCCAAGGCCCCGCTGGAGGTCCGCGCGGTCGAGCCGTTCCGTGAGGCGACCGCCTCCATCGCCTTCTACAACTCGCCCGCGCCGGACGGCTCGCGCCCCGGCATCTACTACGTCAACCTGTCCGACATGACCCAGGTGCTGAAGCCCCAGATCGAGGGCATCAGCTATCACGAGGGCGCGCCGGGCCACCACTTCCAGATCGCCTATGCGCAGGAGATGGAGCACCTGCCCAGCTTCCGCCGCTTCGGCGGCTACGGCGCCTATTCCGAAGGCTGGGGCCTGTATTCCGAGCGTCTGGGCAAGGAGATGGGCTTCTATCAGGACCCCTACTCCGACTTCGGCCGCCTCTCGACCGAGCTGTGGCGCGCGGTGCGTCTGGTGACCGACACCGGCCTGCACGCCAAGCGCTGGAGCCGCGAGCAGGCGATGGACTACTTCCGCCACAACTCCCTGCTGTCCGAGCGCGACATCCAGAAGGAGGTCGAGCGCTACATCACCAATCCCGGCCAGGCGACCAGCTACAAGATCGGCGAGCTGAAGATCGAGGAGCTGCGCGCCAAGGCCGAGGCCGCGCTGGGCGACAAGTTCGACATCAAGGACTTCCACACCGTGGTCCTGGGCTCGGGCGCCGTGCCGCTGGACGTGCTGGGCGACCTGGTCGACGCCTGGATCGCCAAGGGCGGCGGCAAGCCGGCCTAAGTCTTCCTTCTCCCCTCCGGGGAGAAGGTGGGCGCCGGAGGCGCTCGGATGAGGGGAGGTTTCAGCGCACGCGCGGCTGACGTCTCGCCTTCATCCGCCCGCCCCTCATCCGTCATGCTGACGCATGACACCTTCTCCCCGAGGGGAGAAGGGCTAGGAGGCTGCCCATGCCCTTTACCGCCACCGTCCTGACCATGTTCCCCGAGGCCTTTCCTGGACCGCTGGGGGTGTCGCTGATCGGCACCGCCTGGCGCGAGAAGGGGCTGTGGGACCTGCAGACGCTGGACATTCGCGCGTTTTCCGAAGATAAGCGCGGCTTCCTGGACGACACCCCTGCGGGTGGCGGTCCCGGTCAGGTGCTGAAAGCGGACGTGGTGGCCAGGGCTCTCGACAGCCTGGAAGGCCCGCCTAGGCCGCTTTTGTACATGAGCGCACGCGGTCGACCCCTGACGCAGGCGCGGGTTACGGAATGGGCCAAGGCCGACGGCATCGTCGTGCTGTGCGGCCGTTTCGAGGGGGTGGACCAGCGGGTGCTCGACGCCCGGGGGTTCGAGGAGGTCTCCGTCGGGGACGCGGTGCTCGCCGGCGGCGAGGCGGCGGCCATGGTGGCGATCGAGGCGTGCGTCCGGTTGGTTCCGGGGGTTCTGGGTGCGGCGGAAAGCCTGTCCACCGAGAGCTTCGAGGACGACCTGCTTGAGCATCCGCAGTACACGCGACCGCGGACGTTCGAGGGCCACGACATCCCGGAGATCCTGTTGTCAGGCGATCACAAGAAGATCGCTAAATGGCGCCAGGAGCAAGGGAAGCGACGACGCGGGAGCGGCGCCCGGATCTCTGGGAGCGGCATCTCGCCAACTTACAGGTAAAGAGCAAACAAGCTCCGGAGAAATGACATGAACATCGTCCAGCAGCTCGCTGCCGAAGAAAAAGCCCGCCTGCTTGAAGGCAAGACCATCCCCGATTTCCAGCCGGGCGACACCCTGCGCGTCAACGTGCGCATCAAGGAAGGCGAGCGCGAACGCATCCAGGCGTTCGAAGGCGTCTGCATCGCCCGTGACGGCGGCGGCGTGAACGAGACCTTCACGGTCCGCAAGATTTCCTTCGGTGAAGGCGTGGAGCGTCGCTTCCCGATCCTGTCGCCGAACGTCGACTCCATCGAAGTGAAGCGTCGCGGCGTCGTCCGTCGCGCCAAGCTGTATTACCTGCGCGACCGTCGCGGCAAGTCGGCCCGGATCGCCGAGCGCCAGACGGCCCGCAAGGTCGCCGTCCCGGCCACCGGCACGGTCGAAAAGGCGGGCGACGAGGCCTGATTTCAGGCTTCGGCTTCGCGCTGAAGATCAAAAGCCCCGGCGGAAACGCCGGGGCTTTTTTAGTGCTCTTCTTTGAGGGCGCTACCACTCGCCGCGCGGCGGCTCGCTGCTTGAGCGGGTGGAGTGCGCTAGCGCTCGCGGCTCGGCGGCTCGCTGCTGGAGCGCGGGCCGACGCCCGCGAGGCTGTGCTTCAACGCGCTGAGCTGATCAGAGCCCGCGCAGACCTCGCCATAGGCGCGGCGGATGCTTTCCTTGGTCGTGGCCGACAGGGCCTCGTCCGCCAGGGCCCGCTCGAACCGGCTTTTCAACTGATCCTCGCCGCGTTCGACCGTGTCGATCATCGAGACCTCGTTGCGCAGCAGGGCGTGACTGATGTCGCTGAAGGCGCGCTGGGCCTTGGACAGGATGGACCGATCCTCCTCCGGCGATCCGCCGCGCTCGCGCACAGCCGCCTTGAGGCTCCTCGGCCACGCGGCGGCGCTCGGACGCCCGCCCTTCGAACCAGTCGCGATAGGCCTCGCCGGGCGCGTTGACCGCGCCCTCATGATAGCCCTGGGCGCTGTCGATCAGCCCCTCGACCAGACCGTTGAGGACCTTGATGTCGTGACTGTTGCCGCTCATCGGAAACCTCCCTTGGCCGTTTCACAGGTTCAATCCCTGCCAGCAGCGAAGGTTGCCGACCTGCCCGCGCTCTACAGCTTGGTGCGCAGAGACCAAAGTTCCGGGAAGCAGCGGCGCTTCAGAGTCTCGACCAGGTAACCCACGCCGTCGGTGCCGCCCGTGCCCTGGCGGCGGCCGATGATGCGCTCGACCGTGACCACATGCTTATGCCGCCACGTCAGCAGGGCGTCGTCCAGATCGACCAGCTTCTCGGCCAGTTGGTACAGGGGCCACCAGCGCTCGGTGTCGCGATAGACCTCCAGCCAGGCGGCCTCGACGCCCTCGTTCGCCTCATAGGACTGGCTCACGTCGCGGTTCAGCACCGCGTCGGGCACCGGCAGGCCCGCCTTGGCCAGCTGGAGCAAGGCGTCGTCATAAAGGCTGGGCGATTCCAGCGCCGCCTTCAGCGCCGAATGGGCGGCCGGGCGTTCGGCGTGGAAGCGTAGGAAGCGGGGTCCTTCAGACCCAGCATGGTCTCCAGACGACGGAACTGATCGCTCTGGAAGCCCGAGCTGGCGCCCAGGTCGCCGCGGAACTTCAGGTAGTCGGCGGGCGTCATGGTGGCCAGGATGTCCCAGCTCTGGGTCATCACCGACTGGATGCGGCTGACGCGGGCCAGGCTCTTGTAGGCGGGCACCAGATCGCCGGCGCGCACCAGCGTCTGCGCCAGGGCTACCTCGTGCAGGATCTGCTTGAGCCACAGTTCCTTGGTCTGGTGGATGATGACGAACAGCATCTCGTCGTGCTGCTCGGAGCGCGGCTTCTGGGCCGAGAGGATGTCGTCCAGCGCCAGATAGCCGGCGTAGGTCACGCCCTGCGGCTCGTGCTTAGCCGTCTCGATAGCGTGTCCGCGAATGTCGTTTGCGTCGGTCATGAGCCAGCTATCGCCCGATCAGCCGGGCGGGGCCAGACCCTTTTTCAACGCGGCCGCGCCTGGGCTTAGTTGGCGGCGCGGTCGTCGGCGACGGCGTTGGCGGCCATCTGGCGGCCGTTGGCGAAGGAGTCGCGGGCGCCGTTATAGATGAAGCCGTAGGTCGGATAGACGGTGGTGCCCAGATCGTTGATCGGGTTGTACCAGACCTTCACCCGGCTCCAGTCGCCCGAGGAGGAGACGTCGACGACGGTGACGTTCTCTTCGACCTTGCCGCGGCTGCCGCCCCAGTTGGCGTGGGTGACGCGGATCACGCGGTCGGTCAGGACGTCGGAGACGACGGCGACGTGGCCGGCGCTCATCCGGCCGTGGGGCTGGAACACCAGCACCGATCCGGTCTCAGGCGCATCGCCGGTGCGGAACTTGCTGACGGCCTGACGCCACCAGGTCCAGGCGTCGCCGAAAATCTGAATCCCCGAGAACATGCGCGCGAAGGTCACGCACTGCCAATAGGGGTCGCCGGCTTGGGCGGGGTGGTGCTGAAGGCGAAGAACCCAAGGGTCGCCGCAAGGGCGGCGGCTGTGAGCCGTTTCATCATCTGGCGTGCTCCCGACTGAACGCGGACAAGCCTTAGACGATAGGATCAGAATGTTGAAGAACTGTTTCCGACTGTTTCCCCTGTCGATCCACAGATGATCGACGCCGTTTCGCCCATCCGCGCAGGAAACTGCGGGCCGGGCGCTCGATTAGCCGATGAACAATCGCAGCGGCGACAATCAGTCCCGCGATGATCGCCAGCCACAACACCAGAGGAAGCTGCTTGTCTTCATCCCCGGTCAGACGGGCGACGACATTGACCGCCAGTATCTGCCACGGGGCGCACAGCATATAGACGGCGTAACTGATCTCGCCGAGATAGACGGCGGGCGCCGAGCCCAGAACGCCCGCCTTGGCCTGAGGAATGCTGGCCAAGGCCAGGATCAGCAGGCCGCCCGACAGGACGGTGATCCCGTCCCAGCTCAACAGGGCGGCGCTGAACGCCATCACGACCGCCGCCGCCAGCGCCAGCAGTCCCGCGCGGGGCAGGGGCGCGCGGCGATAGACGAGGTAAAGGGCGCAGCCGTAGGCGAAGCAGGGCACGATCCGCAGCGCCCCCATTTGAACGTCGCCTCGGTCAGGCGATAGCCCGCGACGCGCTCGAACCCGACATAGAGGGCGGCCAGCAACAGGGCCGCCGCGCCCGTCGCCACCCACGGCCGCTCACGCAGCTTCCATGCGGCGGCGGCGAAGAGGGGAAGGTCAGATAGGCGAACCACTCGGCCGAGATCGACCAGGACGGATGGTTCCAGCCCGCCTCGCCGGCGAAGCCCCAGGCGTGGAGCATCAACAGATTGGGCAGCAGGGTCTTCCAGCTGAGGATGCCGGAATCGATCGCCATGCCCGCCGCCGTCGCCGCCAGGCCCAGGGCCATGACGCCGAACAGGGTGAATAGGTGCAGCGGATAGATGCGGGCTATGCGCGCCCACAGGAAGCTTCTGTAGCCGAACCGCTTCTCGCCGAAGGCCTGCAGATAGACGTGGCTGAGGATGAAGCCCGACAGGACGAAGAAGAGTTCGACGCCGAGATAACCCTTGGCCGCCAGGGCGGGCATGCCGCCGACCGCCAGGTTCGGCCACATCAGATAGACCACGACCCACAGGGCCGCGAGGAACCTGAGCGAGGTCAGGGGACGGATGTCGATCGGCGTCGCTAGGGGCGTCATGGGACCATCCTGGCCGGTGAACCGACCGGGGACAGCCCGGCCGCGCTGAGGGGATCAGTGCAAGCCCGGCGCCAGCTTGACCTTATTCTACGCGACCGCTCTCGCCCGCCCGCTCGATGGCGGCGACGGCGGCGGCGCAGCCGGTCAGGGTCTCGCCGCCGATCTCGACCTTGGCGGTCAGCGGATAGGTGCGGTCGCTCATGCCGTCCGAGCAGTCGGTCGCCGTCAGGGTGACCGTCAGATCGGCGCCCGCTTCCGTCTTCGTCGTCCAACTGACGAGATTGCCCTGAAGCGTCGGGCCGGGGTTGGCGGCCTTCTGCTCCGGCCGGTCGACGCCGGAATAGGTCAGACCCTGCGGCGTGATCTCCACGGCCCAGAAGGGCTCGGTTCCCAGCACGCGCACCGGCTGGTCCAGATCGACGCCCGCCAGGACGCGCGACTCGGCCTTGGCGGCTTCCGGCGTCTTCTGGCCCGGTTGGGAGCAGGCGGCGAGGACCAGCGACAGGGCGGCGGCTGACAGGAATACGGCGCGCATGGGCGATCCTTTCTGAGGTTCGTCGGCCAAGGTCAGGGTTTGCAGCCGTCCCGTCAAGACAGGCGCCAAAGCGGCGCGGCTGGGTTAATGTGGCCCCATGCCGATTCGTCCCGCACCCGCCACAGACTCAGGCGCCGCCTTCACGGCCTGCGAGTTCTTTGCGGGCGGCGGGCTGGCGGGGCTGGGGCTGCATCTAGGCGGCGCCGGTTTCCGCACCGTCCTGGCCAACGACATCGACGCGGCCAAGGCGCGCGCCTTCCGCGCCAACCACCCGGAGACGCCGCTGATCCACGACGACGTCTGGGCGGTGACGCCCGATCAAGTGCCCGGCGCGCCTGACCTGTGCTGGGCCTCCTCGCCATGTCAGGACGTCAGTCTGGCGGGCGCGCGCGGCGGGCTGAAGGCGCAGCGGTCGGGCGCCTTCTGGGGCTTCTGGAAGCTGATGCAGGGGCTGGACGCCGAGGGCCGCGCGCCGCGCGTCATCGTGCTGGAAAACGTGGTCGGCCTGCTGACCTCGGGCGAGGGACAGGACTTCGCCGCCGTATGCGGGGCCATGGTCGAGGCCGGCTATACGGTCGGAGCGCTAGAGCTGGACGCCGGACTGTGGCTGCCCCAGTCGCGCCCGCGCCTGTTCATCATCGCCATGCGGGGGCCGAGGGGCCGCGTCTGAAAGGCCCCGCCCTGCCCTTCCACTCGCCGCGTCTGACCGCCGCCTGGGCGCGGCTGCCCGCGCCCCTGAAGGCGAACTGGGCCTGGTGGGGCCTGGACGCGCCGCCGCGCCGCAATCTCGATCTGGCGGCGCTGCTGGAGCCGGACGTTCCCTGTTTCGACGAGGCGGAGGCGCAGACCCTGCTGGCCATGCTGTCGCCGCTGCACCGGGCGCGGCTGGAGGCGATCCAGGCCTCGGGCGAACGGCGCGTGGGCGCCGCCTTCCGCCGGGTGCGGACCAAGGACGGGCGGAAGCTGCAACGGCTGGAGCTGCGTTTCGACGGGCTGGCGGGCTGTCTGCGCACCCCTCGGGCGGGTCGTCGCGGCAATATGTGGTCATCGTTGACGGCGGCCAGGTCGCCCTGCGCCGCCTGACCGGGCGCGAGGCGGCGCGGCTGATGGGCGTGGACGAGGCCTATCGCCTGCCCGCCAGCGAAAGCGCGGCGCTGAAGCTGATGGGCGACGCCGTGGCCGTGCCCGTCGTCGCGGCCCTGACGCGCGGCCTGTTCCTGCCCGCCCTGACCGACGACGCCGAAGCCGCAGCCTGAACCATCAGTAATAGAGGTCGTCGTCCTTGCGGTCCTCGGAGCCCTCGATGCCGGGGTCCAGGTGGTTGTCGACCCTATCGTCCCAACCGTCGCGGTCCGACCGGAAGGCCAGAGCCATCAACCCCCAGGCGAGGCCGACCGTGCCAAGCACGCCCAGCCCCATGGCGATCCAGCCGTGCAGGCTCATCTCGCCGCCGCCGATCAGACGCCAATAGGCCGCCAGCCCAAGCGTGCTGACGGCCGATATGGCCACGGCGAGAACCAGCGACCGCAGAAGCCGGACCAGCCGCCCGCCTCTGGAGGTCTTCGTCATGGTTCAGCTCAGCGCTGGACCCACTGGCCCTGGGCGTTCTTGTACCACTGGCCCGTGCTGATGCGCGGCAGCAGCTGGGTTTCGAACATCCGGGCCCCAGCCACTTCGGCGGTGGTGCCGGCGTCGGCGGCGCTGCGGGCGTAGGCCTGGCGGCGGCCGGCGTTGGTCGCGCTGATGGCGGCCTGGGTGTCGCCGTCGACCGAGGTGCGCACGCCGACATAGCCGTCGGCCTGTTCGCCCGCCGCGCCGGCGGCCTTGGCCCGGTCGACCAGAGCCTTCTGCGAAGCGGTCTGGGCCACGGCGGCGCCGGCGGCGATGCCCAGGGCGGCTACTGCGGCCATGGCCACGAAGAGTTTGCGGTTCGTCATGTCAAAGCCCCCTTTCGTATCAGAACAGGTTGGGGTTTTCGCGGAGCAGGTTCTGCAGTTCCTGATCCAGCTTGATGCGGATATCGGCGTCCAGCTTGGCGTAGATTTGCAGCGGCTCGCTGAACTTGATGTTCACCGTAGGCGCGCATGCGGCCAGGCTGACGGCGCTGAGGCCGAGCATGGCGACGATCTGACGCTTGCTGATCATGGGGCCGATCTCCGAAGGCGGCGTTGGAAGTCACCGCCATCTAACGCTGCGGCGAGTGAACGGGTTCTGAACAAAGCGAAGCCGCCGATCAAGGCTGCTCATCCGTCGTCAGCACGGGCGCTTCGCCGCGCCGAGCATATTCCAGCAGATCCGAGACGATCTGGTTGGCGTTCCACGTGGTGTCGAGCGTCAGGTCGATGGGCGTGTCGGACGGCAGATTCAGCTTCTTGTTCATGAAGTCGCGGCGGATAAGCTCCATAAAGGTCAGCCGCAGTTGCTCGCGCTGAGGCGGATCATGGCGGCCGTTGATGCGGAAGCGCACGCCCAGACGGCCTTCGTCCAGACTGTTCACTTCGGCGGTCAGGTCGCTGATCGCCAGGTCCTGCATGGCCTGATAGGCCAGATCCTGCATGGTGTTGGGCGGCAGGTCGGCCGAGTTGGCCCCGCCGCCGGCGCCCAGATCGTCGAACACCTCCGGCTGGATCGACAGACGGCCGGGCCGCACCCCGTTCAACACGCCGCCGACGATGCGCCAGCCCGCCTTGGGGTCATAGGTGAAGGGCAGACGGCCGGACACCACGGCGTCGAGCTCCGCCTTGTCCTGAAGATTGGCGCTCTTCAGCAGTTCATTCAGTTGCACGCCCTCGACCACGATCACCCCGCCCCAGCCCTCGCCCGGCGTCAGCGGCAGGGACAGGGGCTCGACGCTGATGCGCCCGCCTGCGGCCTGAATCTGTCCGCCGCCGATGGTCAGGGCCTTTTCGTCCAGGCCGAACGTCAGCTGGAAATCGGTCAGCGGCGTCACCGTCTGCACGCGGTCGGCGGTCAGCGTCTGATCGGGCGCGGTGATCAGGGGCGTCAAACTGGTGAACTCCACCCGCCCCTTGAGGCCCTGAACCTTGCCCGCCGGGCTGGTGAAATCCAGATTCGGCACGGTCAGGACGCCGGAACTGGTCGCCCCCTCTGCGGTCCAGTCGAACCGCCCCTCGAACCCGGCCGAGCCCTCGACCGGCGACTTTACATAGTCCGCCACCAACGGGCTGAGATCGGCCGGCTGTAGGCCGTGCTCGGTGAAGGTCAGGTTGGGCGCGGCAATGGCCGCCCCGCCCGCCTGAAGGCGCCCGTCGTGGCGCAGGTCGATGCCGCCGACCTCATGGCCCAGTCGGGTGAGGTCGAAACCGGCGGTCCAGACCTCATCGGCCAACTGAGCCTCGCCCTTGGCCTGAAGCGGCAGGAAGCGAGCCGGGTCGGCGACGTCGGAAACCTGGGCCTTGGAGATCGCGGCCCGCATCGACAGCCCCTTGGCGGCGCCGTCGACGGCCAGGCGGCCTTCCGCTTCGGAAAACCGCATCTCCAGGAACGGCGCCGTGGCCTGCACGTCCGCGAGGCGGCCGCGCGCCCACCAGGCCCCGCCCTGGGCCGTGATCAGCGGCTCGTCGCCAGGACAGACCCGGCCCGAGATCGCCTCGACCGAGTTCTCGCCCAGGTCCAGCTTGCCGATCGTCAGAGGGATGCAGTCGTCCGCCGTATAGGTCAGCCGCCCGCCCGACGAAGCCAGTTCGCCCTGGGTGCTGAAGGCGATGTCGCGCGCCGGGCCGAAGTCCAGCCCGGCCCGTCCCTTGAGGCGCGCCGCAAAGCCGCCGCGGGTCAGACGCCACTCGATCCCTTCAAAGCGAGCGTCGGGCAGGCCGCCGCCGCGCGTGGAGGTCAGGCTCAGAGCCCCGCCCCCGCTTGCGCCCTCGCCCGAGGCGAACAGGGGCTTATGATGCGCCTCCAGCCGCAGCTCGCCGCCGTTGGCCGGGCGCGCCGTGATCGGCTGGGGAAGCGTCAGCTCCAGTCCGGCGTTGTCGCTGGACAGGCGGATATGCGGAGCGTTCAGGGCGAAGTCGCCCAGCCCACGCTTCAAGGCGGCCATTTCCGGCAGGTCGTCCGCCGTCGCCGCCCCCAGCGAGGTCACGGCGGCATGATCGGCCTTCAGGGCGCCCTGAACATCGATCCGGGTCACCGCGTCGCGCACGATGTCCAGATTCAGCGCGCCGCTGGCGCCGCGCAGGCTGAAGTCCTTGGCCCGCACGGATCGCGCCTGCAGCGCCACCGGCGCCTGCACCTCCAGCGCGTCGCCATGGCCGCCCGCGCGCACGCTGGCCGAGCTCAGGCTCAGGCCCTCCAGCCGCGTCTCGCCTGCGCGGCCCGCCCCGACGTTGAGGCGCGCGCGCGTCGTCACCGACCAGCGCGCCTTGTCGGCCTCCACGCCCCCGCGACCGCCACTTCGGCGTCCGTCAGACCAAGATCCAGCGCGCGCGCCTGAAGCCCCTCGGCCGCAACCGAGCCCGCCGTGGTCGCCAAGCGGCCCTTGCCTTTGAGATCATAGCGATTGATCCAGCCCGCGACCTGACCATCGAAGACCAGGTCGGCGTTGACGGCGCGGCTGTTCACACCGGCCCCGCCGGCTGCATCCGCAGTGAACCGGCCGGTCAGGGCGACGCGCCCGTCGCCACGCCGCGTCTTCATGTCCGGATAAGGCAGGTCGCCCTTCAGATGCAGGACCGCGCCCTCGCCGCTCGCCTGATCCTTGGCCGCAAACCGTTCGGCCTGAAGATCAAGCGCGACCGCCAGCCGGTCGCCGGTCGTCGTCGCCTCGATCACGCCGCCCAGACCGCGCGCCTCGATCCCGCCGCTCTTGAGCGAGGCCGCAGGCATCCGGCCCGACAACCGCATCAGCTTTCCGTTGTCGATGCGCGCGTCGGCCAGCAGATTGACCGGGCCGTATTCCGTGTCGATGCGCGCCTGGCCGCGCTCGACGATGACCAGGGGCGCGCGCAGATCCGGCTTGGGCGGCTTGCCGGTGAACTCTTCGACCAGAGGGTCCAGACTGCCCAGCGACAGCTTGCCGTCCTTCCACGCCGCGCGGACGATCGGCCGAACCAGCCGCACCCGGCTGGGCGTCACGCCCAGCCGGGCCTTCGACCAGGGCAAGCCCAGGGCGTAATCGACCTCGACCCGCTCGACCTTGAAGTCCGGGTTCTTGGGATCGCCGATGGAGATCTTGCCGACGAAGCCGTTGATCTCCAGCCGCTCGACCTCGACGTCGGCGTCGACGCCCTTGCGCTCCAGCCAGCCGACCAGCAATTCGCGCGCCGCCGCCCGACGGTTCAGATAAAGCGCCGCCGCCAGCACGAGCAGCACCATCAGGGTGACCCCGACGCCCTTCATCAGGGTCCGCACAGCGGAAGGCTGGCGAGGTCGCTCGCGCGGCGAGGAAGGATCGGCGTCTTCGGTCAAGGTCGCGGAACGATCATCATCTAACGGTTGAAGGCGACAACGCCACAAAATGCGCCACGATGACAGTCGTTGCCTTGCGACAACTCTACCGTGTCATCGTCGCCACTACACGACGATCAGACCCTAAAAATGGCGAAGATTCACGACAGGACCGCAGCGAACGTCGAAATACTTCATCAATCCCCCGCCAAGTTAACCGAATGTAACCTGACCGCTTCCCATCATGGATCAGCCGGGCTATACGGCTCGCTTCACTGTCGGTCGGGGACGCTCGACGTGAACGCAATTTCGACTGGTCTGGCGCAGCACGCGTCGTTGATTCGCCGGGGACCCATGGCTCAGTTCGATCCACGCCGCCAGCCTGTTCGGCTTGCGCCGCACCTGCTGACCACCTGCGCCGCCGTCGGCATCGCCCTGCTGGCGGGTCGAGGGTTGGAACAGGTGAAGGCCGAGGAGGTTCCACCTCTGACGGCGGAACAGATCGAATTTCTTGAGGCCCAGGCCTACGCCGCCGCCGCCGCTCCGGCCGGCATGACCACCCCGAAGCCATTCCCGTGCAGATTCGTCGCGGCGAGACGTTCGAACAGGCCGTGCGCCGCACCGGCGTCGGCGCCGAAGAAGCGCGCGCCGTGGCCGACACCGTCGCCAGCGCCTTTGACCTCAAGGACCTGCGCGCCGGCCTGAAGTTTGAGACCGCCGTGTCCAAGCCGCGCGGCGGCATGGGCGACGCCCGCCTGATCGGCCTGACCATGCGCACCGGCCCGGCCAGCCAGCTGACCGTGTCGCGCAGCTTCGACGGCGCGCTTCGCCTGCGTTCGCTCGACGAGAAGGTGACCGAGGAAACCGTCGTCGCCAACGACAAGGTTCAGCGCTCGCTGTCCGCCAGCGCCCGCGAACTGGGCGCCACCTCGGCCGTGGTGCGCCGCGCCAGCCAGCTGTTCGCCCACAAGTTCGACATGCAGCGCGACGTGCGCGCCGCCGACGAATTCACCCTCGTCTTCGACCGCAAGGTCACCGAATCGGGCCGCACCGTCGAAACCGGCGAGCTTCTTTACGCCGAGCTGAAGGGCCACGCCTTCTATCGCTTCCAGCCCGCCGGCTCGAAGACGGCCCAGTATTTCGACGCTACCGGCAAGAACACGCGCACCGCCATGATGCGCACGCCGCTGCAGAACTTCCGCCGCGTCAGCTCCAACTTCGGCGTCCGCACCCACCCGATCTCGGGCTATCGCAAGATGCACCAGGGGATGGACTTCGCCGCATCGACCGGCACCCCGGTCGTGGCCCCCGCCGACGGCGTGGTGGTCGAGGCTCGGCGCTGGGGCGGCTACGGCAACTGGCTGCGCATCCGCCACGCCAACGGGCTGGAAAGCGGCTACGGCCACCTGTCGCGCTACGCCTCGGGCATGCGCGCGGGCCAGCGCGTGACCCAGGGCCAGGTCGTCGCCTATGTCGGCTCGACCGGCGCCTCGACCGGACCGCACCTGCACTACGAAATCTGGCGCAACGGCCAGCGGATCAATCCCTCGGGCATCAAGACCCAGGAAGGCACCGTCCTGGCGGGCGCCGACCTGAACGCCTTCCGCGCCGAGAAGGCCCGCATCGACCGCATCATCGCCGCCGGCGGCCAGCGCCGCCCCGCCGCCGTGCAACAGGCCGCCAACGGCCTGCGTCCCGCCGAAGGCTGATACCGGGCAACAGTCGCGCCTCAACCGACCAGTTGCGGCGCGCCTTCCTGATTCGGACACCGCACGCCGTGGACCCGCAGGTCCGCCTCGCCCAGACGCACGCCCAGAAGCTCCAGCAGGGGCTGAACCACCCCGTCCAGAACCGGGCCTAGCGGCGTCAGCAGCCCGCGGACGCTCCCCAACAGTTCGCTGACCGGCAGACTGATCAGGCCTCCCAGCAACTCGACCTTCAGGTCCAGTTTCGTCAGCAGGCTCGCGATCACCCCGTGGCCGAACTGTTTGGAGCCCACTGTCTTGGGTTCGCCCGCGGCGATATCGGCAGCGGTGAAACGCACCTGGCGCCAATCAGGGTCGGCCGCCTCTATGTCCGCCCGGCCGGTCACATTGGCCGCCTTGATGCCGAGAAGCCCCAGGACCGACACCAGAGGCGCAGGCGTGACGGTCAGTTTCGACTTGAAGTCCCGCAGTTTGGTCTTGTCGACGGCGCCGATCGCCGCCCGCGCCACGCCCGTCTTGACCTCCAGCGTTGCACCGGGCCCTGGGGCGCAGTCGATCTGCTTCAGCCGCGCCTGCGCGCTCGCCGCTTCGATCAGGACAGGAAGTTTGATCGCGGTGAGATCCGACAGGGCCTTGGCGGTCGTCGCCTCAAGATAAAGCCGCGTCTGGACCGTGCGGATGATCGGCTCGCCCCTGCTGGTCACCGTCAGCCAGGGCGACCGGTTCGGTCGCTCGCCGATGGCCAGGATGACATCCAGGTCGGCGATGCCGAGCCCCGCGCCCACATCCAGCGCCAGCTGGCGTTCCTTGTTCGCCGTCTGCAGGCTCGCCATCAGCAGGTCAAAGACAGACACCTGGGCGTTCAACCGCTCACGCAGTCCCTGACGGGCGTCGGCCTCCACGCCGATGAGATCGCCGAGTTTCAAACGGGCGTCCGCGGGCGCGCTCGTCAGCTTGCCCAGCGCGCTGCTGGGCCCCGCGCCTGCAATCCGCTCCAGCACGCGCAGGACACGCCCGGTCTCGACCTCATGCTTCAGCAAGGCGTCATAGTCCCCCGCCGTCACCCCCAGGTCCGCCGCCAGCGCGTCCGAAAACTGCAGCAGGCTGACCTCGGCGTCGAGCAGGCTTCTGTAATCCATCAGGGTCAGCGACACCCGGCCTCCCAGAAGGCCCGACAACAGACTGTTGGCCAGCCCCCGTCCACCGACCCCAGCCGCGACCCGATCGAGAACAGGGCTGTCGGCGCGCCGCCGGGCCGCGCGGCCGTCGCTTGTTTGGTGATCGACACCGCATCGCGCCCCAGAACGACGCGGCCAAAGAACAAGGGGCGGGCGCCGTCGCCGTCACCTGCGCGGCGTTGACCTGCCCTTCGGCCGCGAAGAACCTCTGCGACGGCTTCAGCCTGGGGTCCGGCGTGTAGACGCCCGTCTGCACGCTTAAGGTCGCGATATCCGCCAGATTAGCGCGCGCCGGCGCCTCCGCCGCCGCTTCGGCGTGCTGAAGCGACCCCGCGGCCGCCAGGGCCGACAGATCGACCGCGCCCTGCAGCTCACGCCCCTTCAGGACCACCATTCCCACATCGACCGCCAGGGCGGCGCTGACGCAGATCAGCGCGCCGAAGGCCGCCGACATGATCGTCACCCCGCCGCGCCGGTTTCGTCCCAGACGGCCGATCAGATGGCACAGACCGTTCGATCCGTTCACATCAGGCCTCATTGATCTGAATGACGGCGGCGCGACGGATGACCTTGGGCGGCGACACGGTCAGGGGCGCCAGGGCCATCAGAGGGTGATGAGCGGCGTCATAGGCCACCACGACGCGGAAAAACCGACCGTCAACGCTGGTCTCTACAGAAGCGTCTGCGGCCCTCAACCCCAGATTGCGCAGATGCCCCTCGACGCCGTCACGGGCCAGTTGCTCTCGCTCTGCGGGATCGAGCCCGGCGACCGCCGCGCGCGCGCCTTCCGACACCGCCGCCTGAACCGAATGGGCCATCCACAGCCAGCCGCCGTAAACAATCAGGCCCACGACCAGCAGTAGAAAGAAGGGACCGACGATGGCGAACTCGATCGCCGCCGCGCCTGTGCGCCTGCCCGCTACACCAGAACCACACGCCTTCTGCATCGTCGCGCTCCTGACTGAGCAGCGATCATGCGCAACACAACTTAAGGGAGAATGTAGGCGCTGAACAAACCGCGCCCTGTTGCGGCGTCGAAGCTCTGCATGCTGGAGAAAGCGCTGGGAGGTGTTGGAGCGGGTAGCGAGAATCGAACTCGCGACATTCAGCTTGGGAAGCTGACGTTCTACCTCTGAACTATACCCGCATCGCCGAAGCGAGCGCGGAAGATATATGGCGCGGAGCAAAGAAAAGGCCCGGCGAACCGGGCCCCTGATTTTTCTCAGATCTGGCGACGGCCCTTAGTCGCGCACTTCCTCGACCTTGACGCCGCGCTTGGCCAGCATGGTCTGGAGGCTGTCGGCGCCTGCCAGGTGGCCTGCGCCCACCGAGATGAAGGCCGTGCCCGAGCCTTCCAGCAGGGTCAGGATCTGCCGGGTCCAGTCGGCGTTGCGGCGCGTCAGCATGACGTCGTACATTTCAGGCGACTGGGCCTTCATCTCCTGGCCGATCAGGGCGTCAAGGCTGTCGACGTCGCCGGTCGACCAGGCGCCGACCATGCGGCCCAGGAACTCGGGCGCCTGCTCGAACTCCTTCAAGCCGGAGCGCAGCATGGCCAGTTGCGCCTCTTCGGACATGTCGGCGATGAAGCCGATCTGTTGCGCCATCGTCTCAAAGCCCTTGATCGGCTTGCCGGCGGCGGCGGCGCGGGCGTGCAGCACCTGGTCCCCGCCGTTTTGCGGCAGATAGCCGGCCTTGGTGATGCTGGCGATCGCCAGTTGCAGGGCCGCGAACCAGGGACGCAAGGGATCCAGCGAAGCCCCCGTGGAGCCGACCTGGCGTGCGGCGGCGTCGAGGTCGGCCAGTTCTTCAGCCGTCAGCAGGCTGGACAGGGGGCGGTCCGGCGACACGCCCTTGGCCTGAATGATCGGCACGGCGCCGGCTGCATCGTTCAGATCGGCGATCTCGAACCAGTATTCATCGGCGCTGGCGAAGGCCCGGTCCAGGTTGGCGCTGCCCCAAGGCGTCTCGGGCTTCAGCACATGGACGGTGCCGAACAGATAGAGGGTCGAATCCTCGTCCTTCACCACCCACAGGCGCGGGCCGGATCCGGCCGGAGCGGCCACCACCGCGGCGGGATCGACGGCGGCGGGCGCGGCCTGGGCGAAGGCGGGCGTGCTCGGCGCCAGCAGGGCGGCCCCGAGGGCGACGACGGAGACAGAGGCGCAGGCGCGGCTCCAGAGGCGGCGGATCATGGTCGGGCTCCTAAATCGCAGGAAAGAAGGGAGACGCGTCAGCCCTCTTCGTCGATGAAGATGGACTCGATGGGCATCTCAAACAGCCGTGCGATCTTGAAGGCCAGCGGCAGGGAGGGATCGTAGCGGCCGGTCTCCAGCGCATTCACCGTCTGGCGCGAGACGCCCAGTTCCTGCGCCAGGTGCGCCTGGCTCCAGTCGCGCTCGGCGCGCAATACCTTGAGGCGGTTCTTCACGGCGTCCTCCTCATCGGCGTCCCAGCCACCACCAGGCCCAGGCCAGGCCGTAGCCGGCGAGCTGGAACAGAAGAATGGCCATCATGCCGGTCAACAGCAGTTCCGGCGGCGTCTCGCCCGCCCATTGCGGCAGCACGACCTCTTCGCGCCGCAGCGACAGGACCATCAACAGCACGGCGCCGACCGCCATGCCGCTGGTCCCGCCCCAGAACCAGGACCATTTGTGGGCCTCGCGCGCGGCCTCGTCGAGATGACGCCACCACCAGACGCAGATCAGCAGCGCCCCCGCCATCACCAGACTCAGCATCACAGCGGTCATGGCGAAGCCGCCCACGCCGGGCTGGTCGGACAGGATCACGCCCAGGACGCCGCCAATAAGCCCCAGGCCTAGAGAAACGGCGAACACCAGCAGGGCGCCGCGAATCCCAAGCGGCTTGAACGATTTGAACGACATCGGCGCTCTCAGGCAAAAACAGACAAGTTTGTTTGTCAGTCCCAGCGCACCACGTCAAGCGTGTTTGTCACATGCCGCCGTCATTCCGGCGCGTTCAGCAGCTCCGGCCGGCTGAGGGCCCGGGGCGATTGTTCGACGGCGGCCAGTTCGGGCAGTTCCTTGCCTTCGTGGTCGACCTTCAGGTCCTCGAAACGGCGGGCCGAGACCATGACCTGGCTCTCCAGCGAGCCGACGAACTGGTTGTAGCGGCCGACCGCCGCGTCCAGCGCCTTGCCGACCGAGGCGGCGTGGCCGCCCATCACCGACAGGCGCTTGTAGAGCTCCTTGCCCAGGCGGGCGACGTCCTCGGCGTTCCGGGCTTGCTCCTCGGCGCGCCAGCCGTAGGCGACGGCCTTGCACAAGGCGAACAGGGTGGTGGGGGTGACGATGACCACGCGCGAGGCCATGGCCGTGGTCATCAGGTCCGGCTCATGGTCCAGGGCGGCGGCCAGGAAGGCGTCGCCGGGCACGAACATGGCGACGAAGTCGGGGCTGGGTTTGAACTGGTCCTGATAGGCCTTGGACGACAGCTGGCGCACGTGGGTCTTCATGCTGGCGGCGGTGCGCAGGGACATGGCGCGGGCCTGGGCCTCCTCGTCGCCGTCCGCCTCGTCAGGGAAGGCCAGGGAGACCTTGGCGTCGATGACGAACATGCCGCCGCCGGGCAGTTTGACGATGAAGTCCGGGCGCTGCTGGCGGCCCTCGTCATTGGCCGAGGAGTTCTGCTCCTCGAAGTCGAAGCGGCCGGCCATGCCTGCGGCTTCCAGCACGTTGCGGCAGGTCTGCTCGCCCCAGCGGCCGCGCCGGCCGGTGTTGCCTTTCAGGGCCTCGGTCAGGCGCCGCGCCTCGTCGCGGGTGGCGGTGGAGGCGGCCATCAACAGGTTGAGCTGCTCCTTCAGCCCGCCGGTCTCGTCGGCGCGGCTCTTCTCCAGAGCGGTGACGTGCTCCTGAAACTTGGCGAGGGTCTCCGAGACGGGCTTGAGCTGAGCCTCCATGCGCTCGCGCGCGACGCGGTCCTGGGCCTGGAAGGTCTCGGTGGCGCGGGCGACCAGCTTGGCCGCCACGGCCTCGGCCGACTGCGAAGCCTGAGCCTTGAGGAACTCGGCCATGGAGTCCCGGCTCTCCTCCATCAGCTCCAGCCGGGCGTCGGCGGCGTCGAGCGCCCCCTTCGTCTTCTGCCAGCCCATGTAGGCCCACAGGAAACCGCCGCCCGCCATCAGCGCGACGACCAGCAGGATGAGTTCGAGCGTGTTCATGCTCCGTTCCTAGCGGGAGTCGGGAACGGAAGAAAGTCGCCCGTCGGGATCCGGTTCAGGCGGGCCGCCGGGCCCGCAGCGCCTGGATGATGGTGCCGTCGTCCAGCCAGTCCAGCTCGCCGCCGACCGGCACGCCGCGCGCCAGCGACGTGACCTGCACCCCCGCCGCCGACAGGCGCTCGGCCAGGTAATGGGCCGTCGTCTGGCCGTCGACCGTGGCGGGCAGGGCCAGAACGACCTCCTCGCCTCGCCGCCGCCCATTTCGCCGCCTTTGACCCGGCCGATCAGTTCGGCGATGCGCAGCTGTTCGGGGCCGACGCCGTCCAGGGCGGACAGCAGGCCGCCCAGCACATGATACTTGCCGCGGAAGGCGCCCGAGCGCTCCATGGCCCACAGGGCGCCGGCCTCCTCGACCACGCAGATCAGGGCGTTGTCGCGGGTCTGGTCCGAGCAGACCGAGCAGGGATCGCGCGTATCGGGCGCACCGCAGACCGAGCAGTTGACGACCTTGGCCGCCGTCTCGGCCAGAGACGCCGCCAGCGGGGCCAGCAGTTGCTCGCGCCGCTTCAACAGGGCCAGGGCCGCGCGCCGGGCCGAGCGCGGGCCCATGCCCGGCAGCTTGGCCAGCAGGCTGATGAGCCGTTCGATTTCCGGCCCGGCGGAAGCGGCCATCAGAAGAGTTTCGGCATTCCGGGGATGTTCATCCCGGCCATCGGCCCGGCGGCGTCGCGCATCAGAGCGTTGTTGATCTCGTCCAGCTTGCGCTTGGCGTCGGCGTGGGCGGCGACGATCAGGTCGGCCAGAATCTCGCCCTCGCCGGGGGCCATCAGGCTGTCGTCGATCTTCACCGAGGTGATTTCGCCGGGGCCTTTCAGGGCGACGGTGACAAGGCCGCCGCCCGAGGTGCCCTCGGCGGTGGATTCGGCCATTTTCGCCTGGGCGTCCTGCAGCTTCTGCTGCATCGCCTGGGCCTGTTGCATCAGGGCGTTGAGATCTTTCATGCCCCCTAGATAGGATCAAGCGCCGCCCGGCTCCAGACCCCCGCGAAGAAAGCGTGTCGCGGCGCCTTGCGGTTATTCGCTGAGAAATCGCCGGCCGATCCCTTGACGCGTCCGCCGCCCCTCCCTAATTAGCCACACCTGAAGTTGCTAATTAGTTTCTGGAGAAGCCCTAATGGCCTTTGACGCCCTTTCCAACCGTGACGTTCCGGTCTCCGACGCCGTTCTGGCCCGACTGTTCACCGAAGCCCGCACGCACAACGGCTGGAGCGACCGGCCGGTGTCCCAAGACCTGATTCGCAAGCTCTACGACCTGACCAAGTTCGGCCCCACGGCGGTCAACATGACCCCGGCCCGCTTCGTCTTCGTCACCTCGTCGGAAGCCAAGGCGCGCCTGGCCCCGCACATGGCCGAGGGCAACCGCGCCAAGACCCTGGCCGCGCCCGTCAACCTGATCATCGCCCAGGACATCGACTTCCACGACACCCTGCCCAAGCTGTTCCCGCACGCCCCGGGGGTGCGCGACTGGTTCCTGGACGAGGCCGGCCGACGCGAGGCCGCCTTCCGCAACGCCTCGCTGCAGGGCGGCTATCTGACCATCGCCGCGCGGGCGCTGGGTCTGGATGTCGGTCCCATGTCAGGCTTCGACCCGGCGGGCGTGAAGGCAGAGTTCTTCCCCGACAGCAATGTCGAGCCGAATTTCATCATGAACCTGGGCTACGGCACGGACGAGAACCTGTTCCCCCGCTCGCCCCGCCTCGACTTCGAGGAAGCCGCGCAGATTCTGTAAGCGGCATCCTCTCCTCCCCACTTTGTGGGGAGGGGGACCGCGAAGCGGTGGAAGGGCTTAACGACGGCGAAACCCAGACGCCCCTCCGTCTCGGCAGCTCCGCGTCCGATCCACCTCCCCACGCAGTGGGGAGGGGAAACTCAGTCGTCGTCGCCCGCCTCGCCGTCCTCGGGGATGGCGGGCATCTCGACCGCCGGGGCCAGGGTGACGATCTCCTTGATCTCGGCGCCGGGGAAGGCCTGCATGATCGACACCACAAAGGGGTCCGCCTCGACCGCCGCCCGGCGGGCGGCGCGGGCCTTTTTCTCGACCTCGATCAGGGTCTCGCCGCCGCCCTGGCCGTTGGCGGCGATCAGCCAGGTGCGCCCGGTCCATTCCTTCAGACGCCCGGCCAGACGCCGCGCCAGATCGTGGGGCGAGCCCTCGGCCGGTTCATAGGTGATGGCGCCGGGGCGGAAGCTGACCACGCGGACGTAACGCTCCACGTCCATCTGCAGGGTGATTTCGCGCTTCTCGCCGATCAGGGCGACCACCGCCTCGAAAGTCTGCGGATCCGGGAGGGCGGGCGCTTGAACTGGGCGCGCCGCCAGCATGGCCGAGGCGCCGCCGCCTCCGCCGCCCGATCCTCCGCCGCGCGGCCCCGCGCCGCCGCCGGGCACGCCGCCCGACTGGATCGCCTTCAGCGCCTCTTCCGGCCCCGGCAGGTCGGCGGCGTAGGCCAGGCGCACGATGGCCATCTCCACCGCATCGGCGGGATTGGGCGCGCGCCGCACCTCGTCCAGCGCCTTCAGCAGCATCTGCCACGTCCGCGACAGGGTGCCCGCCGAGATGGCCGCGCCCAGCGCCGCCAGCTTCTGCGCCTGATCGCCGGGCAGGCGGGTGGCGTTCGGCCCCAGCATCTTGGCGACCGAGGCCGCGTGGCAGTGCTCCAGCAGGTCGTTGGCCACCTGCACCGGATCGGCGCCGTAGCCATACAGGGTGCGGAAGGTCGTTAGCGCCTCGGCCGTCTTGCCCGCCATCGTCTGTTCGAACAGGGCGATGGTCTGGGTGCGGTCGGCCAGACCCAGCATGTCGCGCACCGTGGCCGTCTCGACCACCGCGCCGCGCTCAGCCTGAACCAGCGCCTGATCCAGCAGCGACAGGCCGTCGCGCACCGACCCTTCGGCCGCGCGGGAAATCAGCGCCAGCGCCTCCTGCTCGATCTTCATGCCTTCGCGTTCGGCGACGCGGCCCAGATGGCCGACCAGAACCTCCGGCTCGACCCGGCGCAGGTCGAAACGCTGGCAGCGGCTCAGGATCGTCACCGGCACCTTGCGGATCTCGGTCGTGGCGAAGATGAATTTGGCGTGCGGAGGCGGCTCCTCCAGCGTCTTCAGCAGGGCGTTGAAGGCCTGCGTCGACAGCATGTGGACCTCGTCCAGCACATAGACCTTGTAGCGGGCCTCGACCGGCGCGTAGCGGACGCTTTCCAGGATATCGCGGATGTCGTTGACGCCGGTGTGCGAGGCGGCGTCCATCTCCATCACGTCCATGTGCTGGCCCGCCATGATGGCGGCGTCGTGCCGGCCGGTGAGGCTCAGCGCCAGGGACGGCTTGTCGATGGTGTCGGTTTCGTTGTTGAGCGCGCGGGCCAGCAGGCGCGCGGTCGTGGTCTTGCCGACGCCCCGCACCCCGGTCAGCATGAAGGCGTGGGCGATCCGGCCTGTGGCGAAGGCGTTGGTCAGGGTCCTGACCATGGCCTCCTGGCCGATCAGGTCCTCGAACGCGCGCGGCCGGTATTTGCGGGCCAGGACGGTGTAGGCCTCGCCCTCGGCGGGGGTCGGCTCGCCCAGCGCCGGGGCGGGAGCGGGCGCGGGCTGGGGCGCGGGCTCCTGCGCCGGTTCAGGCGCGGCGGCCGGCGGCGGCGCGCCGAACATGTCACTGGTGTTGGGGTCGCGCTCTTCGACTTCGGGCGCGTCTTCCTCCCAGGGAGGACCATCGAGACTGTGATCGGCGTCGCTCATGGCCCTGTCTTAGCGCGAAGGGATGCGGTCGCGCACCCCTCGCGAGAAACGGACAAGTGGATCAGCGTCCTGTTGGCTAGTGGGAGGCGGAAACGTCGCAGCCAGCAAACGCTTGGCAGCGTTCCCGACCAAGGTTACGCAAGGCCATGCGCGAACGTCCCACACGGTTGAAGCTTCCGAGTCTGCGACGATGGCTCATCGGCGTGCACACGGATTTGTTAGCCATCCACGAGCATGTGCCAGGCGCCGTTTATCCAGAGCAGCTAACGTTGGTGGAGAAACTCGTCCTCGTGCTGGAGGATCGAAGATTTTTCGATCACTCCGGGAGCGATCTTCGCTCCGTCTGTCGCGAGCTTTTTCGCGCCTTAACTCTCCAGCGCCATGGCGGCGCAAGCACGATCGACATGCAGTTTGTACGCACCGTGACGGGGCGAAAAGAGCGAACCCTTCGGCGAAAACTGTATGAGATTATGCTCTCTAAACTCATTCAGTACCGATACTCGAAGATACGAATTCTTCGTGGTTATCTAAGCTGCGCGTTCTTCGGGTCACACCTGTACGGATCACACGCAGCGTCAGCGGCCATGTACGAAAAGCATCCTGACAGCCTGAACCTCGACGAGGCGTCGGTCATAGCTGCCATGCTTGTGTATCCAAAGCCGCTAAAGCCGACGCCCAAGTGGGCTAACAACATCAGCCGTCGAGCGAACTATGGAAAAACTGTCTATGTCAGACACAAAGAGAAGTTTGATAAGCTCAAAATTTCCGAGCCGCATTATATCTGATTTCTTATAGGTCAATTCTCGACCATAAAAAACTTCCTGACGCCTCTCCTCCGTAACCCGGACCAGAAATCGACTGAAATCTGCTATCTCTCCTCCGATCTCATTTAGACGCCTATCCCACACGCCATATCGGCTGGCTTTAGCTGCCTCCCCGAGCCTAAGCCTACGAATTTCAGCTTCAATCTCGCCACCAACCGCCACAAATTTTTATGGATTCGATTTTCCAGATCGGTCGCGCAATCCCATTTTATCTGGAAGGTAAGTTGCGCGTAATAAGAATAGATCGCCCCATTCCAGGCACCGAGAACGATTCGATAGGATTCTAGCTCATCTTGGTATGCTCCCCTTTTAGGGCCGCGACCAAGTTGCGCATCGCCTCGAGACGCCAACCACAATCCCTTACTAAGGTATCGGTCAGTGCCTTAAGCGCGACGTATTCCTTCTCAAGGCCTGAGAATTGCTGCTGATGAATCCAGTTTCGGTGCTGCCAAAACTGGACAAGTCTGTTGCCAAGAACGGCGGTGAGCAAAGCTCCAACCACCGTCGTAACCAGAGCCATCCATCCAGCCATAAGAGCTCTCCCCCGAACTCAATCCAAGGACGCAATCGACGTCACGGTCAATAGCAACGCCCGCGCCGCGCTAAGCAGCTCGCTACTAAATCCAGCATTTTCTGGGAAAAGGGTGGAGACCGCGACCCGAAGGGGAATTCGTTGTGGCTGCTGCCTTCCGGCCCTGACCAGGTTGGCGAAGCCTTCGCCCGCGATCTCCGAGAGGGGATATGACGGCGGACGGCGCGGGAATCAAGCCCTCCCCTGCGCGGGCGGTCGGGAGTATGAAGCGCCATGCCCTACCGTCACGCCTTTTCCGGCAATCCGCTCGACCGCTCCGGCGACCTTCGCAACGACGCCGCCTGGCTGGCCGAACAGGAGGCCAATCCCGAAGCCCTGGCCATGATCCTGTGGGAGGGGCGGCCGCTGATCGAACTGCATGACGGCGCCGAGCGGCTGGTCTGGCTGTCGCTGGGCCATGCGCGCGACCTGGCGCGCGACCGCGACGTCTTCCTGGGCCTGTGGAAGGGCGCGCCAGTGTTCGCCGCCGAGTTCGAGGGCTCCATCGACCCGACCAGCGGACCGGCCGGCGGCCTGGGCCGCTTCGTCGAGATGCGCGAGGCGGCGCTGGTCCTGCCCGAGGCCGACGCCGGCATCGCCGCCACGGCCAAGAGCCTGTTCGACTGGCGCCGCCGCCACGGCTTCTGCGCCGCCTGCGGCAAGGCGACCGATCAGGCGTCCGGCGGCTGGAAGCGCGTCTGCCCGGCCTGCGGGACCGAGCATTTTCCCCGCGTCGACCCCGTCGTCATCATGCTGCCGATCTACAAGGGCGGCGCCGAGCCCCTGTGCCTGCTGGGCCGTCAGGCCGCCTGGCCAGAAGGCCGGATGTCGGCTCTGGCGGGCTTCATGGAGCCGGGCGAAGCGATCGAGGAGGCCTGCGCCCGCGAGGTGATGGAGGAAGCCGGTCTGACGGTGTCGGACGTACGCTACCACTCCAGCCAGCCCTGGCCCTTCCCGGCTCAGCTGATGATCGGCCTGATCGCCGAGGTCACGACCGACGAGGCCGCCCCCGACCAGACCGAACTGGAAGCTGTCGCCTGGCTGACCAAGGCCGAGGCTCGCGCCGTTCTGGACGAGACCCACCCGACCATCCACGCCCCGCCGCCCTACGCCATCGCCCGGCGGCTGCTGGAAAGCTGGGCGGCGGAATAGGACCCTTCTCCCCTTGTGGGAGAAGGTGGCTCGCGCAGCGAGACGGATGAGGGGTGACTGCGTGTCGGCGTGAAGATTCGCCTGCAACGTCGCCCCATCGTTGTCCAAGCGCGACGCCGACACCCCTCATCCGAGCGCCTTCGGCGCCCACCTTCTCCCACAAGGGGAGAAGGACGAGTCAGACCAACGCCCGCGCCGCCTCCAGATCCGCCGGATTGTCCACCGACAGCGGCGCCTCGTCGATTACTGAGGCCCAGATCTGCAGCCCCATCTCCAGGGCGCGCAGCTGCTCCAGCTTCTCGCGCTTCTCCAGCGGCGAGGGCGGGGCGGCGCAGAAGCGGGCCAGGGCCTGGCGGCGATAGCCGTAGATGCCGACGTGACGCCAGACGGCTCCGTCGCCGTAGAGGGTCGAACGGGTGAAATACAGGGCGCGGCCCGTCGTCGCGCCTTGCGGCAGGGCCAGGACCGCCTTGACCACGTCGGGATTGGTCCGATCCGAAACATCCGCCTCGGCCGCGACCAGGGTGGCGATGTCGCAGGCTGATTCGCGCGCCAGCAGCTCGGCGCAGGCCTGCGCCAGCCCCGGCGAGGCGAAGGGCATGTCGCCCTGAATATTAATGACCACCTCATGGGCGCCGTCGGGGTCGACCGCCTGGGCCGCCGCCAGGATGCGGTCCGAACCGCTGGGCAGGTCCGGATCGGTCAGCACCGCCTCGCCGCCCGCCCCCTGCACCGCCGCGACGATCTCGGGATCGCCGGCCGCCACGGCCACGCGGAAGCCCGACAGCGACGCCTGCTCCCAAGCGCGCACGATCATGGGCTTGCCGCCGATGTCAGCCAGGGGCTTGCCGGGCAAACGGGTGGCGGCCATGCGAGCGGGTATCATTATCAGGGGTTTCATGGTCGCCAAGCGCCTTGAAAACGCCCGGAAACGTCCGGGCCGGTTGCGAAGGTCGCGCTAGCGTGTAAGAGACGCCCACGCAAGAATACGCCTAAGCGCCGCTTTGCGGTCGCGGGGCTCATCTAGAGACGGGATGCGACGACGCGGAATGAGCGGCGATCTGAAGTGGAACAAGATTATGGGCGCGTGCTTGGGCACCGCCTTTGCGATCCTGGTGGTCCAGCAGGTTTCGGGCATGGTCTACCACACCAAGCAGCCCGAAAAGATGGGCTACTTCGTCGACGCGCCGGATGAATCGGCCGCGGGCGCGGCTGAAGCCGCCCTGCCGATCGACTGGGGCACGGTCCTGCCAACCGCCGACCTGGCCGCCGGCGAAGCCGCCTTCGCGCGCTGCCAGGCCTGTCACACCGTGAACTCGGGCGGCGCCGACGGCATCGGCCCGAACCTGTTCGGCCTGGTCGGCGGCCCGGTCATGCACCGCGCCGGCTTCGCCTATTCGGACGCCATGGCCAAGCACAAGGCCGAGGCTCCGACCTGGAACTACGACGAGCTGGATCACTTCATCAACGCGCCGGGCCGCTATGTCCCGGGCACCAAGATGTCCTTCGCCGGCATTCGCGACGAGCAGACCCGCATCAACCTGATCGCCTGGCTGCGCACGCAAGGCTCGGGCGGTTACGCCATCCCGGCGCCGGACCCCGCGCGCCAACCGGGCGCCGCCGCCCCGGCCGAAGGCGAAGCCCCGGCCGCTGAAGGCGCCGCGGCCACCGAAGCTGGTTCGGCTCCGGCAGAGGCCCCGGCCGACGCCCCCGCGACTCAAGCGACGAACCCGGCGCCGCAAGCCTGAGGCTGACGGACGGTAGACGACGGAAAGGCGGCCCTCGGGTCGCCTTTCTTCGTTTCAGGGATCAGGTGGAGGGTTCAGACCCGACGGAAGATCGCAGACGCGAAGCCGTCGGCGGTCAGGCGCGCCTCGACCTCGGCCAAGGTCTCGATCACCACGCCGCCGCGCGCGCCGGTCGCATGAATGATGCGCTCAGCGTCAACCATCAGCGCGGAATGGCCGGTCCAGTCGCCCTCGGCCGAGGACAGCCAGATCGCCAGATCGCCGCGCCGGACGTCGTTTCGCGGCACGGCGCGGCCGAGTTCGGCCTGCTCTGAAGCACGGCGCGGGCCGGGCAGGCCGCAGGCGAACAGAGCCTGCTGCACCAGCCCCGAACAGTCGGTCTCCACCGAAGACCGCGCGCCCAGAGCGTGAGGTCGGCCCAGCAGACGCTCGGCCACAGCGACCAGATCGCGCTCGAAGGCGCCGACAGATTCGAGATCAGCCTCGGCCAGTCCTTGCGCGTCTGCGCCGACCAGGGCGTTCAGCGGCAAGGCGGCGGAAACGGACGCCACGCGCCGGGTCGCCGGGGGCGCGCCGGAGGCCAGAGCCGCCAGCGACACCCACCCCACCACGCCGTCCCGCCGCGCCCGGCCCCAGGCGCGGTCCTCGCGACGCTCCAACACGTCGAAGGCCTCGCCGAACAGCAGCTGATCGATGCGTTGTCCGTCGTCAGCGACGATATCGGCGACCGGCAGGCGGCAGTGAGAGGGATCGGTCGGCCGATAGGCCTCGGCCCGCATCAGACCTTCCAGCGCCTGTTCGGCCAGCACGACACGATCCCCGTCCCGCAGGATCAGGGGCGCGCCAGGCGGCAGCAGGGCCAGGACATCGGTCAAGCGGCGGTCTCTCGACGGCTCGTACAAATCGAACCGTCGACCCTAGGCGTCGATCCCAAAGGGGGCGTTAACAGCCTTGGCTATTTGACGAATTTGTCGCTGAGGTAGCGGAAGCAGGCGCGGATCGCCTGCGCCTCCCCGCCTTCGGGCCAGCCGGGTCGGGCGCGCGGATTCCAGGCGAAGACGTCCATATGCGCCCAGCTTCCCGTCGTCGGGGCGAACTTCTGCAGGAACAGGGCCGCCGTCACCGACCCGGCCTGGGCCCAGGCGGCGGAATCGTTGCGCACGTCGGCGATCTCGCTGTCCAGCGAGGCGCGATAGCCCGCCCACAAAGGCATCCGCCACAGGGGGTCGCCCACGGCCCGGCCGGCGCTCAGCACGCCCTCGGCCAGGGCGTCGTCGTCGGTGTAGAGCGGCGGCAGCTCGGGCCCGAGCGCGATGCGCGCCGCGCCGGTCAGGGTGGCGAAGTCCAGCGTCAGGTCCGGCTGGTGCTCGCCCGCCCGCGTCAGCACGTCGGCCAGGATCAGGCGCCCTTCCGCGTCGGTGTTGCCGATCTCGATGGTCAGGCCCTTGCGGCTGTTCAGGATGTCGCCCGGCCGGAAGGCGTCGGCCGACACGGCGTTCTCGACCGCCGCGACCAGCACCACCAGACGCACCGGCAGCTCGGCCTGCATGATCAGGCGGCCCAGCGCCAGGGCGTGGGCGGCGCCGCCCATGTCCTTCTTCATGTTGCGCATCCCGGCGGCGGGCTTGAGGTCCAGGCCGCCGGTGTCGAACACCACCCCCTTGCCGACCAGGGCCACCAGCGGCAGGTCCGCCCGGTCCAGGTTCCAGCCGATCTCCAGCACCCGCGGCGCGCGGTGCGGGGCGGCGGCGCGGCCGACGGCGTGGACGGCCGGATAGTTGTCTTCGAGCAGGGCGTCGCCGATCGTGACGGTCAGGCTCGCGCCCGCCGCCTCGGCGATCTCGCGCGCAATGGTTTCAAGCTGCAGCGGCCCCATGTCGGCGGCGGGGGTGTCGACCATCTCGCGGGTCAGGGCGCAGGCGCCCGCGATGTTCAGCGTGGCCGCCATATCAAGACCGTCCGGCGCGACCAAGCGGGCGCGGCCGCGCTCCGGTCGGGCCTTGTAACGGTCAAACAGATAGCCCCCAGCGCAAAGGCCAGAGCGGCCGAATGCGCCGCCTCGCCCTCGACGCCCTCCAGTCGCCAGTCGCCCGCAGGCAGGCGCGTCGGCAGGCCGCGCGCGTTCATGGGGTCGAACGCCTCGCCCGCGCCGAACAGGGCCAGCTCCGGCGCGCCGTCGGCGCCGGGGACGACCAGAAGCTGGCCCGACTTGCCGGTGAAGCCGTTGGCCTCGGCCCAGGCGGCGATCCGTCCCTCCAGCGCCGCGCCAGACTTCACGATGCGGACCGGGCGCGCGGCCTCGGCGGCGGCGATCAGCAGTTCGGACTGAGGGGACATAGGGCGACCTTTCCGACGCTTAACGTCGATTAACCAAACCTTGACCCGTCGGCGCGACCCTAGGGGCTGAACCGCCACGGACCCTTCCATGTCGCGCAACGCCGCCCTCGTCGCAACCGTCAGCCTGACGCTTCTGGCCCTCGCCGCCCCGGCCCTGAGCCAGACTGCGCCTGCAGCCCGCGCGCCCGCCGACGCCGCCACGCGCGCGGGCTATGACCGCGCCGACGCCCTCAGCCGCTCGGTGTTCTGGACCCAGGAGCAACAGCTCAACCCGATGGACCCGGTCGCCGGGGTCAAGCTGGCCCAAGCCCTGCGCGAGCTGGGCCAGTTCGATCAGGCGGCCGAGACGGCGCAGGGCGTGCTGGTCGTCCAGCCTGCCAATATCGAGGCCATGCTGGAGGTCGGCCGCGCCCACATCGCGCGCGGCCAGGCCTTCTACGGCATCGCCGCGCTGGAACAGGCCAAGGCCGCCGCGCCGCGCGACTGGCGGCCCCTGTCGCTGCTGGGCGTGGCCTATCAGCAGGTGCGCCGCCCCGACGACGCCAAGGCCGCCTGGGCCGAGGCCCTGCGCCTGTCGCCCGACAACGCCGACGTCCTGACCAACGCCGCCATCGCCCGCATCGGCGAGGGCGACGCGCCCTCGGCCGAGATTCTGCTGCGTCGCGCGGCGGCCCAGCCGGGCGCGGGCCTGCAGGTGCGCCAGAACCTGGCCCTGGCGCTGGGCCTGCAAGGCAAGACCGCCGAGGCCGAAGCCATCCTGCGCCGCGACCTGCCGCCGGAAGCCGCCGACCAGAACCTGCGCTGGCTGGCGGCGCGGATGCAGCCGGGGCAGGCGCCCTCCCCGCCCTCACTGAGGCGTCGCCAACGGCGCGCACATGGTCGTCGCTGCAAGGCGGATAGAACGCGCTCGACGCCTCTCCCTCCCCGTCCCGGGGAGGGTGGTCGGAGCGAAGCGGAGACCGGGTGGGGAGGGCCAGGCGATCCTGGCCTCGACGCGATCCTAGCCTCAGCGCCTGAATAGCCCTGCCGCCCCCACCCGGCTTCGCCTTTCAGGCTCAGCCACCCTCCCCGGGACGGGGAGGGAGAGGCGTCGCGTTCGCAGCCGCTCTTCACCTTCCGCCCGCAAACGCCTATCTTCATCCCGTGATCGACGACCTTTACAGCGCGCGCATCCTGTCGCTGGCGGCCAACCTGCCGCACAGCGGGCGCCTGCCTGCGCCCGAAGGCTCGGCCGAGCGGGTGGCCAAGCTGTGCGGGTCGAAGGCCATCGTCGACGTGGCGCTGGACGCCGATGGCCGCGTCAGCCACTTCGCCCAGACGGTCAAGGCCTGCGCCCTGGGCCAGGCGGCGGCGGGCGTAGTCGGCGAAAACGTGCTCGGCGCCTCAGCGGATGAGATCGAAGCCGCGCGCGACGCCATGTCCGCCATGCTCAAGTCCGGCGGCGACGGTCCCGAGGGCCGCTTCGAAGGCCTGCGCGTCCTGAAGCAGGTCGCCGACTATCCCGCCCGCCACGCCTCGACGATGGTGGCGCTGGAGGCGACCCTGGACGCCGTCAAGCAGGCCCAAGAGAATCGGGCATTGGAAAAGCACCACAGCGATACGCGAACTCGCCTCGCCGGCGCGGCCTGAACGGCGCGTCGGTTGATCCCCCTGCTGTGAAGAGGGATAAGCGCGACGAACCCGCAACAGAGCCCCCGGCGAAGGGACCGATGTCTCTCTACGAACGCAGCGTCCGCGCGGCCCATCGGGGCTATAAGCTGACGCTGTCCCCCTGATCGGCCAGCAGTGCCGGTTCATGCCGACCTGTTCGGATTACGGGCGCGACGCCCTGATCCGGCACGGTCCGGTGCGGGGGATGGCTCACCGTGCGGCGCCTCTGTAAATGCCATCCCTTCGGCGGTTCGGGCTATGATCCCGTTCCGCCCGCCAAGACCGAAAAAGAACGACCGTCATGATCGAACTGAAATCCCCGACGGCGCCGTGCGTCAGTATCTGGCCGGCTCGACGGGCCGCGACGTGGCCGCCGCCATCTCGCCCTCGCTGGCCAAGAAGGCGGCCCTGGTCGTCTGGAACGGCGAGCAGCGCGACCTGGACCGGGTCATCGACGGGAACGGCGACTTCCGCCTGCTGATGCGTGACGATCCCGAGGCGCTGGAGACCATCCGCCACGACGCCGCCCACGTTCTGGCCCAGGCGGTGCAGGAACTGTTCCCCGGCACTCAGGTGACGATCGGCCCTGCGATCGAGGACGGCTTCTATTACGACTTCGCCCGCGACGAACCCTTCTCGACCGACGACTTCCCGAAGATCGAGAAGAAGATGGCCGAGATCATCGACCGGGGCGCCCCGCTGGAGCGTCAGGTCTGGGACCGCGACACCGCCATCGCCCACTTCGAAAGCGTCGGCGAAACCTACAAGGCCGAGCTGATCCGCGACCTGCCCGAGAGCGAGACGATCACCGTCTACAAGCAGGGCGAATGGGCCGACCTGTGCCGGGGTCCGCACTTCCCGACGACCAAGTTCGTGGGCAAGGCCTTCAAACTGACCAAGCTGGCGGGCGCCTACTGGCGCGGCGATTCCAGCCGCGCCCAGCTTCAGCGCATCTACGGCACGGCCTGGGCAAGCAAGGAGGACCTGGACGCCTATCTGCTGCGCATCGAAGAGGCCGAGAAGCGCGACCACCGCAAGCTGGGCCGCGCCATGGAGCTCTTCCACATGCAGGAAGAGGGCCGGGGCATGGTCTTCTGGCACCCCAAGGGCTGGGTGCTGTGGCGCGTGCTGGAGGCCTATATGCGCCGCCGCCTGGACGCCGCCGGATACGTCGAGGTCAAGACGCCGCAGGTTCTGGACCGGAAGTTCTGGGAAGCGTCGGGCCACTGGGACAAGTACCGCCCCAATATGTTCGTCTGCGAAACGGTCGAGGGCGAGACCCTCAGCCTCAAGCCGATGAACTGCCCCGGCCACGTGCAGATCTTCGATCAGGGCCAGCGGTCCTATCGCGAACTGCCGCTGCGCATGGCCGAGTTCGGCGCCTGCCACCGCTATGAGCCGTCGGGCTCGCTCCACGGCCTGATGCGGGTGCGCGGCTTCACTCAGGACGACGCCCACATCTTCTGCCGCGAGGACCAGATCGTCGAGGAGACGGCCGAGTTCATCAAGCTGTGCCGCAGCGTCCACGCAGACCTGGGCATGGAGACCAAATACATCAGCCTGGGCACCCGCCCCGAGCAGCGCGCCGGCGACGACGCGTTCTGGGACAAGGCCGAGGCCCAGATGCTGGAGGCCGCCCGCGCCGCCGGGTCCGAGCCGGTCATCACCGAGGGCGACGGCGCCTTCTATGCGCCCAAGCTGGACTTCATCGTCAAGGACGCCATCGGCCGCGAATGGACCTGCGGCACGATCCAGCTGGACTATGTGCTGCCGGAACGTCTGGACGCGACCTACATCGCCGAGGACGGCCAGAAGCACCGCCCGGTCATGCTGCACCGGGCGATCCTGGGGTCGTTCGAGCGCTTCATCGGCATCATGATCGAGAACTACGCCGGAGCCTTCCCGCTGTGGCTGGCGCCGACCCAGGCCGTGGTGGCGACCATCACCTCGGACGCCGACGGCTACGCCGAAGAGGTTCTGGCCAAGTTCCGGGCGGCGGGTCTGCGCACCGAGATCGATCTGCGCAATGAGAAGATCAACTACAAGATCCGCGAACACTCAGTCGCCAAGGTGCCCGCCATCGCCGTGGTCGGCCGCAAGGAGGCCGAGGAAGGCAAGGTCGCCATCCGCCGCTTCGGCTCCCAGGCCCAGACCATCGTTACGGTCGAGGAAGCCATCGCCATGCTGACGGACGAGGCCCTGGCGCCGGATCTGAAGCGCCTGCGCGACGGCCAAGGCTGACCATGCTTTCTCCTCCCCACTGAGTGGGGAGGGGGACCGCGTAGCGGTGGAGGGGCCTTGCGACAGCAGAGCCAAGCAGCCCCTCCGTCTCGGCGGCTACGCCGCCGATCCACCTCCCCATTGCATGGGGAGGAGAAAGTCGCGTCGGGTCGAGAAGGCGGAGCCTTCTGACCGCGACCCAGCATCAGGCGGTCTTCTCCCTCGCGCCGAGCCGGGCCATAAGCCCCCATGGCCACCACCCTCTACATCGACGCCGACGCCTGCCCCGTAAAGGAGGAGGTGTACCGCGTGGCTCGCCGCTGCGGCCTGAAGGTCTTCGTGGTGTCCAACGCCTGGATCAACACGCCGCGCGAGCCTCTGATCGAACAGGTGGTCGTCGATGCCGGGCCGGACGTGGCCGACGACTGGATCGCCGAGCGCGCGGGGCGCGGCGACATCGTCATCACCGCCGACATCCCCCTGGCCGACCGCTGCCTGAAGTCGGGCGCCCAGGCGCTGAAGGCCAACGGCCAGCCGTTCACGACGGACTCCATCGGCTCGGCCCTGGCCGGGCGGATGATCGGCGAGCACCTGCGTTCCATGGGCGTGCCGACCAGCGGCCCCCGCCCTTCTCGGCCGCCGACCGCTCGCGCTTCCTGCAGGCGCTGGACGCGGCCGTCGTGCGGGCGCGCAGAGAGGCGTCAAGAGAGGCGTCATGAGCCGCATTCCCGAGGAGGAGCTGGAGTTCCGCTTCTTCCGCGCCGGCGGTCCGGGCGGCCAGAACGTCAACAAGGTCTCCACCGCCGTGCAGATGCGGTTCGACGTCAAGAACTCGCCCAGCCTGACCGAGCCGGTGAAGGCGCGGCTGATGAAGCTGGCGGGCAGCCGCCTGACGCTGGACGGGGTGATCCTCATCAGCGCCGTGCGCTTCCGCACCCAGGAGCGCAACAAGGCCGACGCCATCGAGCGGCTGGAGGCCCTGGTCGCCGAAGCCTCGATCAAGCCGGTCTATCGCGTGCCGACCCGGCCGACGCGGGCGTCCAAAGAGCGACGGCTGAAGGCCAAGTCCAGCCGGTCCTCGATCAAGAGCGGACGCGGCAAGCCGTCGCTGGATTAGGCCCCCTCACACTCCGTCATCCTCGGGCTTGACCCGAGGATCCAGCCATCCGCGCGCCCCACCCCGGACAACAGGAGCGCGTCCTTGCCCTCGATCCTCGGGTCAAGCCCGAGGATGACGGAGGAGAAGACGACGGACGAAAGACCGGGGAACGCCTTTAGTCCTGCGCCGGGCGAAACAGCAGGGCGGCGATCAGGTCTTCCTCGTCGAAGCCGATGACCCAGTCGGTGGCTTGCTTTTCGAATATGACGCGGAACACGTCGGCGCCGTTCTGCTGATCCAGGTGCGAAATGGACTTCAGCGGGCCGAACTGTTGAAGCAGCGGCGCGACCTGTCCCGACTGGGCGCGATCTGTTCGGCCATGTCAGGGGTGAACACCGTGTAGTCGATCTGACCGGCCTGCATGGCGGCGATCACGGCGCGCAAGGCCTCTTCTGAGCGGGCGATGTCAGGCGCGATCGCCGTCGTCGGCGCAGCCGGAGCGGCCTGCGGGCGAGCCGGAGCGGCGTCGCCCTCGAAGGCGTGCGGCAGGGTGGCCGCTGCTGCGCCCGAACCAGTCGCGGGGCCAGTCGCAGGCAGTGCAGGCGCCTGTTGCGCCAGCGCCGGGGCGGCCAGCAGGGTCGCGCCCATCAGGGCGGCGGTCAGAGAAAAGGTCTTCATGCGCAGGCTCCGAAGAAACGTCAGGCGACGATCATCGGCCAAAGCGTCAGCACCAAGGCGGCCGCCGACGCGCATAGGGCGACGGTGACGGCGGCGACCACCCAGGGCCGCGTTCCGGCCTTGTCGATCACCAACGTCTGAGACGGCGGCGGGTTCTGCACTAGGCGCGACAGCGCCTTCAGCGCGGCCACGGCCTCCTCCATCGCTTCCTTGGCCTGGTTCGCCGGCCCCAGCTCGCGGCGGATCCAGCGCTCGACCACCGGCTTGGCGGCCTCCCACAGGTCGTGATCGGGATTGAGGCGGCGCGCCACCCCTCGACCGAGACCATGGTCTTCTGCAGCAGCACCAGTTCGGGACGCATATGCATGTCGAACAGGGCGGTGATCTCGAACAGCTGGCCCAGCAGGCGGCCCATCGACACCTGGCTGGCCTGGCGGCCGATCACCGGCTCGCCCACCGCGCGCAGGGCCTGGGCGAAGGTGTCGACCGAATGGTGGGGCGGGACATAACCGGCCTCGAAGTGGACCCGGCTGATGCGATCGTAGTCGCGGCTGATGAAGCCCCACAGGATCTCGGCAAGGTAGCGGCGCTCGGCCGGTCCCAGCCGCCCGACGATGCCGAAGTCGATGGCCGTCAGTTGCGCGGGCGCGTCGGCGAACAGATTGCCCTCGTGCAGGTCGGCGTGGAAGACGCCGTGATCCAGCGCCTGAACCAGGAAGGCGCGCACCACCTTGTCGGCCAGGGCGTCCTTGTCGAGGCCCAGCAGTTGGACCAGCGCCGGGTCCGTCATCGGCAGGCCGGACGCCCATTCCAGGGTCAGCACCCGCTTGCCCACCCCGTCCCAGACGACGGCGGGCGCGGACATATAGCCGTCCTTGGCCATGACCTCGGCCAGTTCGGAGGCGGCCGCCGCCTCCAGCCGCATGTCCAGCTCCAGCTGCAAGGACTGGGCGATGATCTCGACGAAGGCCCGCGGCTCCAGCCGACGGGCGGGCTCGACGAAGCGGTCGACCAGCTTGGCCCCCAGACGCATGGCGTCCAGCCCCTGAGCCACGCGGCGCTCCACGCCGGGGCGCAAGACCTTGACCGCCACCTTGCGCCCGTCCGCCAGCCAGGCCGGATGCGCCTGCGCCAGCGACGCGGCGCCCATCGGTTCGCTCAGATCAATGAACAGGCTTTCGACCGGACGGCCCAGCGAGCGTTCGATCTCGCGCTTGGCCTCCTCCAGCGGGAAGGGCGGCAGCTTGTCCTTCAGCCGGCCCAGGTCCTGGGCGAACTGCAGGCCGAAGATGTCGGCGCGGGTGGCCAGCACCTGGCCCAGCTTGATGGCGACGGGGCCGAGGTGCTCGAAGGCCTCGCCGACGCGCTGGCCGGGCCGCCCGGCGCGATGCCTGCGGCTGGCGAGCATCTGAATCAGTTGCGCGAAGGGGCGGCCCCAGGCGGGCAGCAGCGGGTTGGCCTCGCGCGGGATCAGGGCGTCATGGCGCGCCAGCACCCAGCCCCAGCGATCATGCGCAGGGCGGCGCCGACCGGATGGCGGACGGGCTGCGCCTCGGGCTTGGGCGGCGGGGCGTTGAAGGTCAGCCGGCTCAGATCGCCCACCCGTGGTGGATGGCGGCGATCCCGCCCGACAGGTTGGTGACGCTGACGCGGCTGAAGCCCGCCTCCTCGATCATCCGCTTGAAGGTCTGCTGATCGGGGAAGCGGCGGATGCTCTCGACCAGATACTGATAGCTGTCGCGGTCCTTGGCGACCAGTTGGCCGATGCGCGGAATGGCGTGGAAGGACCAGGCGTCATAGGCCTTCCTCAGCGCGCCGGTCGTCGGGCGCGAGAACTCCAGGCAGATGAAGCGGCCGCCCGGCTTCAATGCGCGGCGCGCCTCGCGCAACGCCTGCGAAATGTCGGCCACATTGCGGATGCCGAAGCTGATCGAATAGGCGTCCAGACAGGCTTCCGGCAGCGGCAGGTGCATGGCGTCGCCGACGCCCCAGGCCATCTCGGGCTCGCCGCCCTTGGCCACGCCGTTCAGGATCATCTCGGCGTTGTAGTCCATGACGATGACGGTGGCGTCCTCGCCGCCGCGCCGGTCCTGCGCCGCGCGGGCCATCTTGGAATAGCGGCGGGCCATGTCGCCGGTGCCGCCGGCCATGTCCAGCACCACCTCGCCCGGCCGGACGTTCAGCTTGGCCGCCGTGGCGTCCTTCCAGATGCGATGGACGCCCGCGCTCATCAGGTCGTTCATCAGGTCGTAGTTGGAGGCGACGGAGTTGAACACGCCGCGCACCATCTGCACCTTTTCCTTGGCGTCCACGTCGCGGAAGCCGAAGGAGGAGGTCTTGCCGGAAGCGTCGGAGGAGGGATCGGCCTGGGTCATGGATGCGGGTGTAACGCCTCCCGTCGCCGCCGTCATCCGGGGAAGCGCCGCCCGGACATCGCGTCGCGACTTGTCGCATCCCGGGGCGCGCGATACGCCTGAAGAAAATCCAAGGAGACGCCCATGACCGCCGCCCTCGACGTGACCGAAGTTTTGGCCGGCCTGCCCGACTGGCGCCGCGCCGACGATCCGCGCCCGGCCATCGCGCGGACCCTGCGCTTCGCCGATTTCAACGCCGCCTTCGGCTTCATGACCCGCGTCGCCCTGCTGGCCGACAAGGTCGATCACCATCCGGAGTGGTCGAACGTCTACAATCGCGTCGAGGTGCTGCTGACGACCCATGACGCCGACGGGGTGACCGAGCGCGACGTGGCGATGGCCCGCTTCATCGACGAGGCGGTCAAGGGCCTGGTCGAGTAATGGCCCCCGTCACGGACGCGTCGCGGGCAAGGCGGCCCTGATCACCGGCGCCGCTGGCGGGCTGGGCCAGGCGATGGCCCGGATGCTGGTCCGCGAGGGCGCCAACGTCGCGCTTAGCGATCTGGACCTGAACGGCGTCCGCGCCCTGGCCGAGGCGATCAACGCCGACCACCCCGGCATGGCCTTCGCCTATGAACACGACGTCACGCGCGAGGACGACTGGGTCCGCGTCGTCGGCGCGGCGGTGCAGGACATGGGCGGGCTCAACATCCTGGTGAACAACGCCGGGATCGGCGGCCAGCTTTTGTGGGCCGAGCAGGACACGCTGGAGAACTGGCGCAAGGTTCAGGCGATCAACCTGGAATCCGTCATGCTGGGCTGCAAGCACGCCATGGCGCCGCTGCGCGCCTCGGGCGCGGGGTCCATCATCAACATCTCGTCCATAGCGGGGCTGGCGGCGGCGCCGGGCATGGGCGCCTATAACGCCACCAAAGCGGCGGTCTGGCTCTACACCAAGACGGTGGCGCTAGAAGCGGCCAAGGCCGGCTGGAACGTGCGGGCCAACTCGGTGCACCCGGTCTTCATCAAGACGCCGATCCTCGATCCCTTCGTCGCCATGGCGGGCGGGGACGAGGCGAGCGCCCATGAGAGGCTGGCGCGCGGCATCCCGCTGAAGCGCATCGGCGAACCGGACGATGTGGCGTACTGCGTGCTGTATCTCGCGTCAGATGAATCGAAGTTCGTAACCGGCGCCGAGTTCAAGATCGACGGCGGACTGACAGCGCAGTAGGGGCGCGGGCCTATAAACCCGCTCATCCCGGCGGACGCCGGGACCCAGTTCTTTGGCTTCAAGCTGGACATTGGAAACCGCTGTGCGCGGAGTTCTCACTGGGTACCGGCGTCCGCCGGGATGAACGGAAGTCGAAAGCAATGACAAAGGGCGCCGCGGTCTCCCGCAGCGCCCCTCTGTCGTCAGGCTTGAAGCCTCAATTGCCGTAGGCGGGCGGCATGGCCCCTTCGCCGCCGGTGCGATAGCGGTCGCGCAGCAGCAGGTTGCGCGCCTGCAGCGGCTGCTCCACCCCGTCGATCAGCACGGCCGAGGGCTGGCTCAGCGGCTCCAGCGGATCGCCCGACCAGACCACGACGTCGCCCGCCGCGCCGGCCTTCAGCTCGCCGAACTGGCCGTCGAAGCCGAAGATGCGCGCCGGGTTGACCGTGATCGCCTGGATGGCCGCCGCGAAGGGCAGGCCGTGCGAGACGGCGTTGCCGGCGTTGTAGCGGATGTCGCGGGCGCGGTGGGCCGAGCCCTCATTGCCCTTGAGGGCGATGACCACGCCCGCCGCGTTCAGGGCCGCCGCATTCTGCATCCGCGCCGCCCGCATCTCGAAGTTCGAAGGCAGGTTGGTGGTCGGGTGCAGGATGACCGGAACCTTGGCCGCCGCGATCTCATCGGCGACCAGCCAGCCTTCGACGGCGCCGTCCAGGATGATCTTGATCCCTTCCTCGCGCGCCAGACGCAGCACCTGCTGGATGTCCGAGGCGCGGTTGACGGTGACGATCAGCGGCATACGCCCCTCGGCCACCGGGATCAGGGCCTCCATATCGGCGCGCGACAGAGACAGGGCGCGCATGTCGGCCCGCTCATAGGCGGCCTTGTTGCGGGCGTAGGTCCGCACCTCGGCCAGGGTCTCCTTGAACAGGACGAACTCGGCGCCGCGCGCGCCGCCCGCCACCGCCTTGCCGGCCTCGCCGAAGGGCGCGACCATGGCCACGCGCGGCTTCACCAGAATGTCGGCGCCGCCCAGCTTGATGACCGCCGCCTGACCCGCGAACAGGCCCGGCGTCTGGAAGCCGCCCGCCCCGGCGCCGGCGAAGTCGCTGTCGTCATGGCTGTGGCCGCCGCCCGAACCGCCGTGCTGCGGCGTGACGACAGCGCGCGTGACGCCGCCCAGACGCGCCACCGGCAGGGTGAAGGACCACGGGTCCAGCCCATAGGACAGGTCGAAGGCCGCCGTCAGGGTGTTGGCGCGGTTGGCCAGATCGTTGGAGCCGCGCACCGAGCCGACCTCGGTGCCGCCGAGGCCGGAATCCACGGCGACGAAGCCCGGCGTCACCACCTTGCCGCGCGCGTCGATGACCCGCAGACCGGCCGGGGCCGCGCCGGTTCCGACCGAAACGACCTTGCCGTTACGGATGACCACGGTGCCGTTCTCGATCACCGAGGTTCCGGTCAGCACCTGGCCGCCGGTGATGGCGACGTCCTGCGCCAGGGCGGGACCGGTTAGGGCCAGGGCCGCGACAGCGCCCGCGAGGAGAGTTTTGATACGCATGGTTCAACGGGCTCCCTGGGCGACGCCGGCGGCGGACAGGCCGAAGCCGGGCTGACCCAGTTCGAAATCGGACACGGGCTGGAAGGCGGGGTTCTGGCGGTCGAAGGCCAGTCCGCCGTCGATGAAGACCTGATCGGCGCGGGCGTAGATGGAGAAGGGATCCGCGCTCCAGATCACCACGTCGGCGCGCTTGCCGCTTTCCAGAGAGCCCGTCTCCTTGTCGATGCCGATGGACTTGGCCGCATTCAGCGTGATCCAGCTGATGGCGTGCTCTTCGGCGATGTTCATCCCGGCGCGGCGACCGGCCGACAGGGCGGCGGCGGCTTCCTGGTTCAGGCGCTGGATCAGTTCGGCGTCGTCCGAGTGGATGACGGCGCACGAGCCCTGGGGCGCGTCGGTCAGGGCGGCGTTCTCCTCGATGCCGTCCAGAGCCTCCATCTTGAAGCCCCACCAGCCGGTCCACATGGCGGCGCAGACGCCTTCGCGCGCCAGCAGAGGCGCAATCTTGTAGGCCTCGACCGCGTGGTGGAAGGTGGTGATCTTGTAGCCGAACTCCTTGGCCACATCGAGCATGACCGCCATCTCGTCGGCGCGGTAGCAGTGGTTCTGGACCAGAATCGACCCGTCCAGAACGCCCGCCAGGGTTTCAAGCTGCAGGTTGCGGGTCGGAGGCGTGCCCTGGCCCGTCTCGCGCCACTTGTCCCACTTTTCCTTGTAATCCTGCGCCGCGATGAAGGCGGTGCGATAGCCGGCGACATTGCCCATGCCGGTGGCCGGCGACTGGTTGCGCGAGCCATAGACGCGGCTCGGGTTCTCGCCGCAGGCCATCTTCAGGCCGTAGGGGCCCGGGAACTTCATCCCCTGCATGGTCACCGACGGCACGTTGCGCAGCGTCACGCCGCGACCGCCGAACAGGTTGGCCGAGCCGGGCAGGATCTGCACCGTCGTCACACCGCCCGCGCGGGCGGCGTTGAAGCCGGGGTCCTGCGGCCAGATCGAGTGCTCGGACCAGACCTGGGCGGTGTTCGGGTTGGTGGCCTCGTTGCCGTCGCTCATCCCCTGCACGCCGGGCGAGGGATAGACGCCAAGGTGGCTGTGAATATCGATGATGCCGGGCGTGACGAAGCGGCCGCGCGCGTCGACCACCTGGTGGCCCGCCGGGACCGGGGTGTCCGCGCCGCCGACAGCGGCGATGCGGCCGTCGGTGACGACGACGACGCCGCCCTCGATCTTCTGGCCCGCGCCGGTCAGCACCGTGGCGCCGACGATAGCCATGTTCTGGCGCGGCAAGCCGCGATAGGTCGAGGGATAGGGGTCCTGATTGGCCCAGCCGTCCAGACCCGGCGCCATCGTGCGGTCCTTGGAGGCCGACGACGTCGAAGCGGTCTGCGTCTTGGGCGACGCCTCGCCGGTCGTAGCGCAGGCCGAAAGGCTGAGCGCGCCGAGCGCGCAGGTGAGGACAGCGAGGCTTGGACCCCGCAGGCGACTGAACAACATGGGCGAGCCCCCTCGCGCCCGCGAACGGCGGGCAAACAATGGCGCGTATACAATCGCCTGTTTCCGTCAGGGTAAAGCTCTAAAAGCGGTTGCTCGCGGCAAAGTCAGCGAGGCGCTCAATCGGCGGGCAGACGGGCGCGGACCTCCGCGTCGGTCAGGCCGTCGACCTCGATCATCTTCAGCCGCGACTGGCCGCCGCGCGCCAGGGTCACGTCGCGCTTGGGCACGCCCAGCGCCTTGGCCAGGAAGGCGGTCAGGGCGGCGTTGGCCTCGCCCTCGACCGGCTGGGCGCGCACGCGGACCTTCAGCACCGGGCGGCCGTCCGGGTCGACGTCCCAGCCGTCGATGCGATCGGCCGAGGCGCGCGGGGTCAGTTTGACGGGGATGCGGGCGGTCATGGGACGTGTTTGGCCCATTCAAGCGAGAGCGCCAAGCTAACCTTCCCGCTCATCCCGGCGGACGCCGGGATCCAGTGCTTTGCCTCAGGCGCCGCGCAGGCTTGCGGATATCTCCACCGTTGAGCGCGCAGCTCTTACTGGGTCCCGGCGTCCGCCGGGATGAGCGGATATAGAAGGCGGATAAGAAAACGCGCCGGACGATCTCTCGCCCGGCGCGCTTCCAACTCAGCGTGACGACTGCCCTTAGCCCAGAGCGGCCATCAGTTCCGGCACGGCGGTCTTGTAGTCGGCGACCCAGCCGTAGTCGGCGACCTGGAAGATCGGGGCGTCGGCGTCCTTGTTGATGGCGACGATCACCTTGGAGTCCTTCATCCCGGCCAGGTGCTGGATGGCGCCCGAGATGCCGATGGCGATGTAGAGGGCCGGGGCCACCACCTTGCCGGTCTGGCCGACCTGATAGTCGTTGGGCGCGTAGCCCGCGTCGACCGCCGCGCGCGAGGCGCCGACGGCGGCGCCCAGCTTGTCGGCCAGCGGGTCCATGACGGCGTGGAACTCTTCGGCCGAGCCCAGGGCGCGGCCGCCCGAGACGACGATCTTGGCGGCGCCCAGTTCGGGGCGGTCCGACTTGACCATCTCTTCCGAGACGAAGGCGGTCTTGGGCGCTTCGCCGGCGGCGACGCTCTCGACCGCGGCCGAGCCGCCTTCAGCGGCGGCGGCGAAGGCCGTGGGGCGCACGGTGATGACCTTCTTGGCGTCGGCCGACTGGATCGTCTCCAGCGCGTTGCCCGCGTAGATCGGCCTGATGAAGGTGTCGCCCGAGACGACCTCGACGATGTCCGAGATTGGGGCGACGTCCAGCTTGGCGGCGAGGCGCGGGGCGTAATTCTTGCCGTCCGTAGTGGCGGGGGCCAGAACGGCGTCATAGTTCCCAGCCAGCGGCAGGACGGTGGCTTCGACCGCTTCGGCCAGACCATGAGCGACGGCGTCGCCCTCGGCCAGCAGGACCTTGCGGACGCCCGAAATCTTGGCGGCGGCGTCCGCGACGCCCTTGGCGTCCTTGCCCAGCACCAGAACGTCGACGTCCGACGACAGCGCCAGGGCGGCCGTCACGGTCTTGTGGGTGGTGTCGCGAACGGCCGAGCCGTCGTGGTCGGCGATGACGAGAACGGCCATTACAGAACCCCTGCGTCTTTGAGCTTGGAAACCAGTTCGGCCGCATCGGCGACCTTAACGCCCGCCGAACGCTTCGGCGGTTCCGTCACCTTGAGCACCTTCAGGCGGTCGGCCGTGTCGACGCCGTAATCGGCGACCGCCTTCACGGCGATCTCCTTCTTCTTGGCCTTCATGATGTTGGGCAGCGACGCATAGCGCGGCGTGTTCAGGCGCAGGTCGACCGACACGACGGCGGGCAGTTCGGCCGCAACCGTCTGCAGGCCGCCGTCGACTTCACGCGTCACCACAGCCTTGCCGCCCTCGATCATCAGCTTGCCGGCGAAGGTGGCCTGCGGCCAGTCCAACAGGGCGGCCAGCATCTGGCCGACCGCATTGTTGTCGCCGTCGATCGACTGCTTGCCCAGCAGGACCAGATCCGGCTTCTCCTCCTCGACCACCGCCTTCAGCACCTTGGCGACGGCCAGCGGCTCCAGGTCCGTGTCCGACTGCACCAGAACGCCGCGATCGGCGCCCATGGCCAGGGCCGTGCGGATGGTTTCCTGAGCCTGGGTCACGCCGATGGAGACGACGACGATCTCCGTCGCCGTGCCCGCCGCGTGGTGTTCCTTGCCTTCCTTCAGACGCACCGCCTCTTCGACGGCGATTTCGTCGAAGGGGTTCATGCTCATCTTGACGTTGGCCAGATCGACGCCGGTCTGATCCGCCTTGACGCGGGCCTTGACGTTATAGTCGATCACCCGTTTCACCGGGACGAGTACCTTCATGAGCCTATCCACTTGGTCATCGAAATGTCGGTCGAGGGATTGGACCGACGAGGCCGACCTGTCAACGTAACGCTACGTGAAGTGCGGTGGTGTCGCGGCCGCATTTTTGATTTATTGAGACCGGCATGAAACGCTTCCTGACGATCCGTCGCCTCAGCTTTATCTTCTTCAGCCTGTTTGCTGTGACGCTGGCGGGGGTGTTCATCCTGCAGCGTTTCTGGGTCGATCCGGGCGATCGCTGTACGGCCAAGGGCTATTGGTACGACTTGGAGACGCGCATCTGCGCCCAGCCCGTCTACATCCCCGACATCACCAAACGGCCGGAGGGCATGTCGCGCGCTGAAGCCTCGGCCGAGGCCAACCGCGACCTGGTCAAGCTGGAAGACCAGATCGCCGCCGACAAACGCGCCCGCGCCGCCGCCACCGAAGCCGAGCGCGAACGGGTCAAGGCGCTTCAGGGGCGCTAAGGCCTGCGGCTTTTCAGTCTGTGCTCAGCCTCAGCGCGTCGCGCCGGGCGCCACAGCACGTCGCCCGCGCCGTTGGCGTTGGCGCGGCGGGCGGCGACGAAGAGGTGGTCCGACAGGCGGTTCAGATAGCGGACCGCCTCGGGGTTCACCGTCTCGCCGCTTTCCACCAGGCGCACGGCGTCGCGCTCGGCCCGACGGCACACGGTGCGCGCCAGATGCAGATGCGCCGACAGCGGCGAACCGCCTGACAGGATGAAGCTGTCCAGCGGCTTGAGACAGCCGTTCATCCAGTCGATCTCGCTTTCCAGACGCTCGACCTGAGAGGCGATGATGCGCAGGGCCTCCCACTTGGGCGCAGGCTCCAGCGGGGTGGCCAGGTCGGCGCCCAGGTCAAACAGCTCGTTCTGGATGCGGCCCAGCATGGCGTCGATGCGGTCGTTCTGGCCGCTGTTCAGGCGCGCCACGCCGATGACGGCGTTGAGTTCGTCCACCGTCCCATAGGCCTCGACCCGCAGATCAGTCTTGGACACCGGCGCGCCCGAGGCCAGTCGCGTCTGACCGGCGTCGCCGGTGCGGGTGTAAATCTTGTTCAGCGTCACCATGGCGCGCCCTCCCCTGTTTTCGTCGGCGCCGGCCTCAGCCCGCGTGCGTGCGTTTCAGCCACATTCCGATCATCAGCAGCAGCACCGCCACCGCCTGCAGGGCCACGCGCCACCGCATCAGCTTGTTGGACCGGACGCCGGCGCCCTCGCCCCCGCGCTGCAGGTTGTACAGGCCCAGGCCAAGGGTGATCGCGACGGCGGCCACGGCGATGAGGATCAGGATGTCGATGATGTCCATGACCGCCTCTTTAGGCCCACCCGCATTGGCGCGCCAGTCGGGTCCGAAACAAGCGCAAATGCGACCTATTCGCACACCCCGGTTGCCAGACAGATGCGAACGCTGTTGAGAAGCGTTCTCATTTCTTAAGGCCCTTCCCACCATGTCCTGCTTCCGCATCTCCCGCTGCTCGTCCCTGCTGACCGCCGCCGCCCTGATGACCGTCGCGGGTCCCGCGCCGGCCCTGGCCAGGGACAGCGGCGACGGGATGGATCAGGCGCACAAGGTCGCCGATGTCGTCGTCACCGCATCCGGCTTCGAACAGAGGATCACTCAGGCGCCCGCTTCGATCAGCGTGCTGCCGCGCCAGGAGATCGAAGAGATTCGCGCAACATCGATCGCCGAAATCCTCAACAACATCGAGGGCGTGGACACCGGCTCGGGCGTCGGCAAGTCGGGCGGCCAGACCATCAACATCCGCGGCATGGGCCCGGACTACACCCTGATCCTGATCGACGGCCGCCGCCAGAACACCGCCGGCAGCGTCACGCCCAACGGCTTCAACGAAACCGCCAACAGCTTCCTGCCGCCGGTGTCGGCCATCGAGCGGGTCGAGGTGGTGCGCGGGCCGGTCGCCACCCTCTATGGTTCCGACGCCATGGGCGGCGTCATCAATCTGATCACCCGCAAGGTCGGGCAGGTTTGGACCGGCTCGGCCTCGGCCAACTATACGCTGCAGGGCGACAGCGAGTTCGGCGACTTCTGGGGTGTGAACGGCTACGCCTCGGGTCCGCTGATCGCCGACCGCCTCGGCCTGGCCTTGCGCGGCTCCTGGGCCGAGCGCGAGCAGTCCAACCTGAAGTACCGCGACGTGAACGGCGACGAGGTCGAGGTCGCCGGCTTCGGCCGCAGCGCCACCGCCTATGAGATCTGGACCTTGGGCGCCCGCCTCAGCCTGACGCCGAACACAGACCACGACCTGTGGCTGGACGTCGACGCCGCCAGCCAGTGGTACGACAACGCCAGGGGTCAGATGGGGACCAACACCGTCGCCGGCGGCTACAAGGACTTCCTGGAGTTCAACCGCGAGCAATACCTGCTGGCCCACAACTGGCGCTTCAGCTTCGGCACGCTGGAATCCACCCTGTCGCACAACAAGACCGAGACGCTGGGCCGTCTGATCCCGCGCGGCGTTTCCGGCGCCGGCGGCGACCGCACGCTGGAGACGACGACCACCCTGTTCGACACCAAGCTGAACAGCCAGTGGCGCAACCACACCTTCACCGTCGGCGGTCAATATATGGACGCTGAAATGACCGACGGCGTGGCCAGCGGCAATTTCGTCTTCGAGCAGTGGGCCCTGTTCGCCGAGGACGAATGGCGGCTGCGCGATGATCTGGCCCTGACCGTCGGCCTTCGTTACGACGACCACTCCAGCTTCGGCGACCACGTCAGCCCGCGCGCGTATCTGGTGTGGAACGCCAATGAGCAGTGGACGCTGAAGGGCGGCGTCAGCGGCGGCTACAAGACCCCGCGCCTGGAGCAGCTGACCCCCGGCATCAACGGGTTCGGCCGCCAGGGCGCCCTGCCGTTGATCGGCAGCCCGGGACTGAAGCCCGAGACCAGCACCGCCTATGAGTTCGGCGTCTATTTCGACAACGCCTCGACCTTCCGCGCCAACGCCACGATCTTCCGCAACGACTTCGAGGACAAGATCGCCTCGGGCCAACCGATCGCCAACTGCACCTTCGGCCTGACCCAGGCCCAGTATGACGCCGGGACCTATTCCAAGACGGGCTGCGCCGACGTGGGCTTTTGGTCCGCCATCAAGGAGTTCGGCCAGAGCGTCAACATCGACGAGGCCGTGACCCAGGGGCTGGAAGTCGCCGCCCGCTGGCGCTTCGCTGAAGCCTGGAGCCTGCACGGCAACTACACCTACACCGACAGCGAGCAGAAGTCCGGCGCCCGGGCGGGCCAGCGCCTGACCGACACGCCCGAACACATGGTCAACGCCCAGCTGCGCTGGCGGCCCACCGACCGCCTGTCGACCTGGGTGCGCGGCGAATACCGCTCCGAGCGCTGGCGCGGCGAAGGCGCCGCCCGCGACGCCCTGGGCGACTTCAAGGCCTATGAGCTGTTCCACATCGGCGGCTCGTACGAAGTCAACGACCGGGTGACGCTGAATGCGGCGGTCTACAACCTGTTCGACAAGGACTTCGTGCGCCTGGCTCCCTATGGGACGCCGGTCGCCTATTCGCCGGAATACGCCAACAATCAGGAACCGCGCCGCCTCTGGGTATCGGTGACGACGACCTTCTAAACCCGCTTCAGTTTCCTCCCCGACTGACCGGGCCGCCTCCTGCGGGAAGCGGCCCGTTTTTTTGACGTCTGCAAACTAAGCCGTTGGTCACCTTTGGCGAGCACAATGGCGGCATGACCGATCGCGCCATCCGCAATCTCGAACACCTGCGCCGCACCGCCTCGACGGCGCGGGTGCTGAACCTGCTCAAGGTCTACGACGAACACGGCGACACCGAGAACTGGGCCGAGCGGCCGATGTTCCGCACGCCTGCGCTGAACCGCGCCCTGATCATCAAGCACCGCCTGCGCCGCAACGAGACGGACGCCTTCCCCGGCCGGCGGCAGGTGGCGACCAAGATCGTGGTGCCGATCGACAGCACCGACCTGAAGACCGGCGGCCGCTTCATCTTCGTCAATCAGATCGGCTTTGAACGCGCCATGCATGAAGCGTTCGGCGTCGACGCCGATCATCCGGACCTGAAGACCCTGCGGCTGATGGACCGGCTGCCTTCGCTGGACCCCTTCCTGCTGCGCGAGCAACTGAGACGCGGCAATGTCGACGCCGCGCCCTGCTACTTCGCCCTCAGCGACGCCGACCTGGAGCGGATGCTGGAGTTCGTCCAACTCGAAATCGAGCCCCTGGTGACCCTCAGCATCGGCGACGGGGTCGTGGCCGCCGGCTCGACCGCCCGCATGGCCGCGAAGATCCTGTCCAACGCGCCCGGCGACCGGCTGGAGGCCCTGCGCCTGACGCTGAAGCTGGAGCCTGAGCAGTATCAGGAGGGCGTCTTCTGCTGGAAGGGCTTCCTCTATTACAAATGGGCGCTCAGCAGCCTGATGGCCGACATCGTCAATGTCGCCGACGAGGTAGTGACGGTGCAGCCCGTCGGCCCCAGCGACCGGGCCGCCGCCGAATATATTCAACGCGGACGCGGCGTCCTGCGCGCGCGCATCATGAAGACCTGCGACGAGGTCAGCCGGACGCTGCGCTATTACGACGACGCCTATGCGGCCCTGACGCGCGAGGGCAATCCGGTGGCGTTCCGCGACTTTCTTCTGGAGGCGCCGGCCCTGTTCACCCGGCTGGGGGATCAGCTGGGCGCGGTGCAGCACATCGTCAGCTTCTGGCGCTTCCGTTTCAACCCCAAGGCGCCGCCGGTCGGGGTGGACGAGCTGATCGACATCTTCATGGACTTCGAGACCGGCCTGATGGGCCGCGGGCCGGACGAGTTCGACCCGCGCGACATCGCGGCGTGAACTGAGCGCCGCTTTCCTCCCCATGAAATGGGGAGGGGGACCCCGAAGGGGTGGAGGGGCTTGAACAGCGGGACGGAAAAGAAGGCCGAGGCGAAACCAAGCGGCCCCTCCGTCTCGTCGGCTACGCCGCCGATCCACCTCCCCATTGCATGGGGAGGAAAGAAAACCCCGCGCTGTCGCCAGCGCGGGGTTCTATCGTCCCAGACCTTCCGCAGGCCTTAGTAGCGGTAGTGTTCCGGCTTGAACGGGCCTTGGACCGGCACGTTGATGTAGTCGGCCTGGTCCTGGTTCAGCGTCGTCAGCTTGGCGCCCAGCTTGGCCAGGTGCAGGAAGGCGACCTTCTCGTCCAGGTGCTTGGGCAGGGTGTAGACCTTGTTCTCGTACTTGGCGGCGTTGGTCCACAGTTCGATCTGGGCCAGGGTCTGATTGGTGAAGGACGCCGACATCACGAACGACGGGTGGCCCGTGGCGTTGCCCAGGTTCACCAGACGGCCTTCCGACAGCAGGATGATCTTCTTACCGTCTGGGAACTCGACGTGGTGGACCTGATCCTTGATCTTGTCCCACTTGAAGTTCTTCAGGCCCGCGACCTGAATTTCGCTGTCGAAGTGGCCGATGTTGCAGACGATGGCGTTGTTGCGCATGGCGCGCATGTGCTCGACGCGGATGACATCCTTGTTGCCCGTCGTCGTGACGAAGATGTCGGCCTTGTCGGCGACGTCTTCCAGAGTCTGGACCTCATAACCTTCCATCGCCGCCTGCAGGGCGCAGATCGGGTCGATTTCGGTGACGATCACGCGGGCGCCGCCGTTGCGCAGAGAAGCGGCCGAGCCCTTGCCCACGTCGCCGTAGCCGCAGACCACCGCCACCTTGCCCGACAGCATGACGTCGGTGCCGCGACGGATGGCGTCGACCAGGGATTCACGGCAGCCGTACAGGTTGTCGAACTTCGACTTGGTGACGCTGTCGTTGACGTTGATGGCGGGGAAGGGCAACTCGCCGCGCTCGGCCATCTGATACAGGCGGTGGACGCCCGTGGTGGTCTCTTCCGACACGCCGCCGATGGCGTCGCGGATGGCCGAGTAGAAGCCCGGCTTCTCCTTCAGATAGCGCTTCATGACCGAGAAGAGGGCTTCCTCTTCCTCGTTCTGCGGATTGTCGAGGACCGACGCGTCCTTCTCGGCCTTCGGACCCAGCACGCACAGCAGGGTGGCGTCGCCGCCGTCGTCCAGGATCAGGTTCGGATAGCCGCCGTCGGCCCATTCAAAGATCTTGTGGGCGTATTCCCAGTATTCGACCAGGTTCTCGCCCTTGAAGGCGAAGACCGGCGTGCCCGACGCGGCGATGGCGGCGGCGGCGTGGTCCTGGGTCGAGAAGATGTTGCACGAGGCCCAGCGCACTTCCGCGCCCAGGGCTTCCAGCGTCTGGATCAGCACGGCCGTCTGGATGGTCATGTGCAGGGAGCCGGCGATGCGGGCGCCCTTCAGCGGCTGGGACGCGCCGTATTCGTCGCGCAGCGCCATCAGGCCCGGCATCTCGGTTTCGGCGATGGCGATTTCCTTGTTGCCGAAATCGGCCAGGGAGATGTCGCGGACGATGTAGTCGGTCATGCTGGAATGTCTTTCGGCCACTATCAGGGGATTGTCGCCGCTATAGCGCGACGCGGCGGGTGGAGCAATCAAGACATAAGGATGTCTTTATATGAATCGGGCCAGGGCGCTGACCACCTCGGCCTCCCACAGCGATTTGAGCCCGCTCATTAAGGGAATCTACGCATCCCCGGCTTAACCCGGCCAATACCCTCTTGATGACAAGGGGTATTAAGGGCTCTCCCCGCCCTGCCGTTGCAGTGAGTATTGCGTCATGGCTTCCCACGAGATCGACCGCCGCATGAACTTCATGGGTCTGGGTCGGCCGTCCGCCGGTTACAGCGCCGTTTCCGGCGTGCTGCGCAAGAACGCGCCTCTGGCCCTGGCCGCCTTCTACGACAAGGTGCGCGCCGAGCCTGAGATGCGCCGCTTCTTCCGCGACGAAGGCCACATCAGCGCCGCCAGCAACGCCCAGCAACGCCACTGGGACGCCATCATCGACGGCCGGGCCGACGAGGACTACGCCGCCTCGGTGCGCACCATCGGCCGGGTTCACGCCCGCATCGGTCTGGAGCCCCGCTGGTACATCGGCGGCTACAGCGTGATCCTGGCCCACCTGACCCGCGCCATCGTCGAGCGGCCGAAAAAGCTGTTCGCCAATCGCCGCGAACATGACCGCATCACCGCCGAGGCCGTCGCCGAACTGACCCAGCGGGTCATGCTGGACATGGACCTGGCCATCTCCATCTATCTGGACGCCCTGCAGGAAGAGCGCGACCGCGTTCAGGCCGAACATGACGCCGCCGAGGCGCGACAGGCCGAGGTGGTGCGGGCGCTGGGCGCCGCCCTGCACAGCCTGGCCGACAACGACCTGTCGGTGACCATCCCCCAAACCTTCCCCGAGCAGTATCGCTCGCTGCAGAACGACTTCCACGCCGCGACCCGCGCCCTGCGCACCGCCGTGCGCGCCGTGGCCGACAGCGTCGAGAGCCTGAGCGCCGGCTCCAGCCAACTGGCCGTCGCCTCCGAGGATCTGGCCAGCCGCACCGAGCGTCAGGCCGCCAATCTGGAGCGGACCGTCAACGAAGCCGACGCCATCGCCCGCGAAGTGGCCGCCACCGCCGACGGCGCGCGCCAGACCGCGGAGGCCCTGGCCGCCGCCCGCGCCGATGTCGAACACACGACGCAGGTGGTCGGCGACGCGGTGTCCGCCATCCACGCCATCGCTGAATCCTCGGCCGAGATCGCCCGCTTCACCAGCCTGATCGACGAGATCGCCTTCCAGACCAATCTGCTGGCGCTGAACGCCGGGGTCGAGGCCGCCCGCGCGGGCGACGCCGGCCGCGGCTTCGCCGTGGTGGCCCAGGAAGTGCGCGCCCTGGCCCAGCGCTCGTCCGAAGCCTCGGGCGAGATCCGCACCCTGATCTCCACCTCCTCGGCACAGGTGGCGCGCGGGGTCGATCTGGTCGAGCGCACCGGCGCGGCGCTGGAGCGCATCGGCGCCAAGGTCACCGCCGTCGACGGCCTGGCGGGCGGCATCGCCGGCTCGGCTCAGGAACAGGCGGAAGGCCTGGCCCGCGTCCGCCGCGCCATGGGCGAGATGGACGACATCACCCAGCAGAACGCCGCCATGACCGAGGAGGCCACCGCCGCCGCCCGCCAGCTGGCCAATGAGGCTGTCAGCCTGAACCAACAGGTCGGCCGCTTCCGCCTGGACCGTCCGGTCGCCAGCGCGGCGGGGCCGCGCCTGGTCGCCTGACGGGCGCCTCGCGCAACATCGTGCGGCCAAGACAGGCTTGGCGGATCGGCCGCAAGTCGTCTAAGCCGTCGCCCCATGGCTGACGACGCTTCGATCCGACCCGCCCGCGATCTCTCGATCCCCCGTCACGACTGGACTTTGGAGGAGGTCGAGGCCCTGTTCGCCCGCCCCTTCATGGAGCTGGTGTTCGAGGCGGCGAGCGTGCACCGCCGCTGGTTCGACCCGAACGAGGTCCAGAAATCCCAACTGCTGTCGGTCAAGACCGGCGGCTGCGCCGAAAACTGCGGCTACTGCTCGCAGTCGGCCAGCTTCAAGACCGGGCTGAAGGCTGAAAAGCTGATGGAGCCCACCGCCGTCATCGCCGAGGCCATGGCGGCCAAGGCGGGCGGGGCCAGCCGCTTCTGCATGGGCGCCGCCTGGCGCGAGCTGAAGGACCGCGACACGCCCAAGCTGGCGGCCATGATCTCGGGCGTGAAGGCGTTGGGGCTGGAGACCTGCGCCACCCTGGGCATGCTGAACGCCGACCAGGCGAAACAGCTGAAGGACGCGGGCCTCGACTACTACAACCACAACCTCGACACCGGGCCGGAGTATTACGCCGAGGTGGTGACGACCCGCTCCTATCAGGACCGGTTGGAGACGCTGCAGCACGTCCGCGACGCAGGTATGTCGACCTGCTGCGGCGGCATCGTCGGCATGGGCGAGAAGCGCCGCGACCGCGCGGGCCTGCTGCACGCCCTGGCCACCCTGCCCGTCCACCCCGACAGCCTGCCGGTCAACGCCCTGGTCCCCGTCGGCGGCACGCCGCTGGGCGAGCGGGTGCTGAAGGAAGGCGAGATCGACCCGATCGAGTTCGTCCGCACCGTCGCCGTCGCCCGTCTGGTCTGCCCCAAGTCGATGGTGCGCCTGTCGGCCGGCCGCGAAGGCATGACGCCGGAAATGCAGGCCCTGTGCTTCCTGGCCGGCGCCAACTCCATCTTCGTCGGCGGCAAGCTGCTGACCACGCCGAACCCGGAAGAGGACGACGACGCCAAACTGTTCGCCCTGCTGGACCTGAAGCCCATGCCGCTGAAGATCGAGGCGCGGGCTTAGGGCTCGCCGCCCCCTCCTCCTCAGCCATCCTCGGCCGGGAGGGCGGAGCCGCTATTTGCTCATCCAGGGCCGCGCCGCCCCGCTCTTGATGCGGGCGGCCTGCTCACGCTGGAAACGCCCGCCGCGCGGCGGCTTCGGCCGCGCCTCGAGCGCCGCCTTCTTGAGCCGCAGAGCCCGCTGAACAGGCGTCTCGCCGGCAACAGCGTCCGCGGGTTCGGCGGCGGGGGTGTGATCGTCGTCAGTGCTCATGCTCGATCTGTAACACGGCGACGCGTTCAGGGCCGAGATTTTGCGCCGTCTTCAGGGCTGGCGTCGCGCAGTCAGTTCGCTTCGCGTCATCACTTCAGCGACCGCTTCAGCTTGCGCCGACACCGAGCGCCTCCGCGCGCGAGGCGCATATAGAGCCGCAAGATAGGATCTGTCCCATTCGGTCAGTCCGGCAGGAAGGCTCCCGGAGAAGAGGTTCAGGACCGTATCAAACCCTGTCGTGTCGGCGCTGGCGTCGATCTGCGCCAAGGCGATCATAGAAACGTAATCGGCAAGCTGCGTCGTATTGACGGAGCCGATCAAATCCATGTCAACGATGACAATCACCTTGAAAAGCGTCTCCACCACGGCCGCGTCAAGCCGCGTATTGCCCTGGCGGCGCTTTATGATGGGTGCAGCGCCAATGGCGCAGTCGTGCTGGTTGCAGTTCAGGATTCCGGCGATTTCTCCGTCAACAACTACGCCGCCTCTCTCGCCGGGCATCCGCACCCCGCGCTGCCCCGTATCTGGATCTGTAGGGATGCTCAGAGACCACCAGCGCACAGGCCGTTCGTCCGCCAGAAAGGCGCGGAACGCCCCCGGCCCGCATCCCAACCGGTGACATTCTGTCGGAACAGTTGGGGGTTCGCCTGGTTCAAACTCTGAGCCGTCGCGCGGCCGTCTTCGGCGAAAACCACGACCAGATTGCTTTCGCAGCCCGGTTTGCCTGTATGAAGCCCCAGGCCTGCCGCAGTCCGGCTCACGCGATCAATGATCGCCTGGGCGGGCTCGCGTTCCAGGTTGACCACCCCAGGGCAGATCGGCCCGCGCCATTGCGCGAGCGGGCGGCCCGGAGACGGCGCCGCCACTCGACCGACGAAGTCACGCACAGCCTCAGGCGTCGCCCGGCCCTGCACAGCGACTTCAGGCAGGACCGTGACGTCAGGCTGCGCCTGCGCCAAAGCCGTTGAGGCCAGCCCCGTTAACGCCAGCGCGGCCCAGAGGGCGCCCATACGAAAGCTGCTCACTTCCCAGACCTCCTGCCGACACGAACATCGATACCCTAGTCGACATCACGCCGTTCGCCTAGCCGAAGAAGCAGCCCCTGCCTTAGCGCCCCGGCCGCCGGGTCATCGCAGAGGCGGGCGCCAGTTGCAGGCCGCGCGCCTCAAGCCCCGACGTCCAGCGGGCGGCCGCCTCGACGGTCACGGGGTAGGAGAAGCCGGTTCCCAGCGCCGCGCCGTTGGTCTTGGCGGCGGCCTCTAGCGCGTTGAACTGGCGCAGGATGGCGGCGGGGCTCTGTTCCTCGTCGATGATGCGGTCGGCGCTGGCGCGGGCGAAGGCGCCGGGGCGGCGGCGCATGGAACCGTCGTCGAGGAAGGCCAGGCCGCGCTGGCGCAGATGGGTCATCAGCGCGCCCATGCTCTCGTCCGAGGTCGCGAACCGGTCGCCCAGATAGTTGGTCACGCCGAAATAGCCCGTGGCGCGCGCCAGCAGCCAGTCCAGCTTGACCGCCACGTCGTCGCCGCCGCCGCTGGACAGAAGCGTGTAGGGGCCGGGGTCGTTGTCGGGATAGCCGGTGGGCTCCATCGGCAGTTCGATCATCACCTCATGGCCGTGGGCGCGGGCCATGTCGATCCAGGTCTGAAGGCCTTCAGCATAGGGCACGAAGGACAGGGTCACCTCGGCGGGCAGACGTTCGATCGCCGCGCGGGTGGTGGCGCTGTTCAGACCCAGACCGCCGACTACGAGGGCCACCATGGGCTTCCCGTTCGAGCGGAAGGGCCGAGCGTAGGCCTGGGCCGGCACGCGGCCGTCGGCGGCGATGCGCGGCAGGGGGCCGTTCGGTCCGGGCTGGAACAGGCCGGCGATCGGCGCCTTGGGCAAGGGATTGGACGGGGCGCGCACCGGGGCGCTGAAGCCCTGGCCCGAGGCCACGCTGGCGCCGTCGGGCAGGGTGATGAGGGCCTCGCCCCCCATAGCGCCGCCCTCTTCGCCCATCAGGGCCGGGTCGATGGGACCAAGGTCCTGATAGATGTCCAGACCGCTGAAGCCGAAGGCCTCGGCGCCGGTCGGGGCCGTGTCGGCGGCGGCGGGACGCTCAAGGCGCGCGCTGGCCGTCGGCGCGCCGGCGCGCGGATCGCCCAGAACGGCGACGAACAGGGCGGCCGCGCCGATGACGAAGACCCCGGCCGCGCCCGCCGCGACGGGCGGCTTCTTCAGGGCGTTGAGGACCGGCTCCATGGCGACGCGCGACCGGGGCTCCGGCGGCGCGCCTGCGGCGGCGGCTAGGGCGGACTGGCGCTTGGCGAACATGGTCAGGATGGCGGCTCGAACTTGCAGGCGCCGCACAGGCGCGGCGCCCTTCAGCCTCAGTTAAGCCCTGCGCCGGTTAAGAAACCCTAACGGCGCGTTCACCACGTTCGAGGGCCGCGCCTCAGTCGCTCTTCGGCTTGTTCCCCGGCGTGATTTCCGGGGCGCGCGGCGCCGGGGGTCTTTCGGCGCGACCGTGACCTTGGGCGTGTCGGTCTCGGCCGTCTCGACCTTGTCCTGTCCCGGTTCGGTGATGACGATCCCTTCGGGCGCGGCGGCCAGTTTGGTCAGGTCGCCGCCGGCGCGCAGCACGTCCAGCGCCCGCTCCAGCTGATAGTCCTTGTCCTTGGCGTAGTCGGCGCCCGGCGCCTCGCGCGGGGTGTGCGGCCCCTTGCGCTCGGCCCCGATGGAGGAGTCCAGCGCCGTCGAATAGGCCGCCTCGGAATAGATGAAGCTGGAGCGCGAGACGATGCGCGCCTCGGCCTCGGAACGGGCCACCTCCAGGTCCGGCTCGATGCCGATCTTCTGGATCGAGCGGCCCGACGGCGTGTAGTAGCGCGCCGTGGTGATCGACAGAGCGCCGTCGCGGCCGCCGCGCAGCGGGATCACCGTCTGCACCGACCCCTTGCCGAAGCTGGTCAGGCCGACGACCGTCGCCCGCTCCTGATCCTTCAGGGCGCCCGCCACGATCTCGGACGCCGAGGCCGAGCCGTAGTTGATCAGCACCACCACCGGCAGGCCGCCGGTCAGGTCGCCCGGCTTGGCGGCGTAGCGTTCGATATCCTCAGGCTTGCGGCCGCGCTGGCTGACGATCTCGCCGCGCTCCAGGAAAGCGTCGGACACGTCGATGGCCGCCGTCAGCAACCCGCCGCCGTTGTTGCGCAGGTCCAGCACATAGCCCTTCAGGCCAGGTTTCTCGCGCTTCAGCCGCTCGATGGTCTCGGTCAGCTCGCGGCCGGTGTTCTCGTTGAAGGTGGAGACGCGCAGGTAGCCGAAGTCGCCTTCCAGACGGCCAGTGACGGATTCGACCTTGATGACCTCGCGGGTCAGCACGACCTCGCGCGGCTCCTCGCCGTCGCGCAGGAAGGTCACGGTGACGCTGGTGCCGGTGGCGCCGCGCAGCTTGTCAGAGACCTCGGAGACGCTGAGGCCCGCCGCGTTCTGGCCGTTGACGGCGCTGATGACGTCGCCCGCCTGAACCCCGGCGCGCCCGGCCGGGCTGTCGTCCATCGGCGAGATGACCTTCACCAGCCCGCCTTCGGAAGTGATGGTCAGGCCGACGCCCGAATACTCGCCCGAGGTCCGTTCGCGCAGGTCGTCGAACCCCTTGGCGGGCAGGTAGTTGGAATGCGGATCGAGCGCCGTCATCATCCCCTGCAGGGCGGCCTCGATCAGCTTCTTGTTATCGACCGGAACGACATAGGCCTGCTCGACGATGCCCAGCACGTCGCCGAACATCTCGAGCATCCGGAAGGTCTCGTTGCGCGGAGTCTGGCTGGCGACAGCCGCCGCCGATCCGCCCAGCGCCAGGGCGGCGGCGCCCACGAGAAGCAGTTTACGCATTCGGTCTCTTTCCATCGGATCCGCTCTCGGCTCCGGTCGTCCAGGGCGGCGCGGACGCCGCAAACGGCGCGCGCGACAGTTCGGCCGATACAATCAGCGTCCGCGCCGATTTGAAAGGAATTTCGCGCGGTTGGATGGGAGAGAGCTTGCCGCACGACGCCCCCTGCCGCCTGCTTCGCCCTGCGACTGCCTTTCTCCTAGCCGTCATCCTCGAGCTTGACCCGAGGATCGAGTGCAGGACGCGCCTGACCTGGCTTGGGTCGCGCAGACGGAAGGCCCGATCCTCGGGTCAAGCTCGAGGATGACGGCAGGATGGGTGGATGCAGGCGGGATAGACGGATGACGGCGGCAGACAGGCCCCCTTACTGGAGCCACGGCGCCGGATCGATGGGCCGTTCCTGGCGGCGCAGTTCGAAATAGGCCTCGCCGTCTTCGCCGGTGCGGCCCAGGGTCTGGCCGTCGCCGACGCGTTGGCCCGTCTCGACCTCCAGCCGGTCCAGGCCCGCGATCACGGCGCGCCAGCCGGGGCCCAGGTCCAGGATCACCACCTCGCCCCACTCCTTCAGCGGCCCGGCGTAGGCGACGCGGCCCGCCGCGGGCGCGCCGACCGCCTCATGGCTGGAGCGCCAGCTCCAACCGGCCGAACGGCCGCCGAAGCGTTGCGAGGGCGTCCCCGCGATCGGCGGGGTCAGGCGGCTGCGGCCCGCAGGCAGGCGGGCGGCGGGCGCCGCTTCGGGCGCCTCGGCCACCTGCGGCGTCTGCCCGCCCAGTTCGAGGATGCGGGCTTCCAGCGCCCGTGTCGCGCGCTCGGCCCGCGCCGCCTCGGCCCGCAGGACCGAGCGCAGGGCGGTCTTGCGCGCCGTCAGGCCCTCGATTTCGGCGCGGCGGTCGTTCTGGGCGCTCTCGACGGTGAACAGGCGCTCGCTGGACAGGGCGGCCAGGCGGCGGATGCGGCCGATCTCGACCTGGCGCTCGACCAGGGTTTCGGCGCGTTTCTGCAGGTCGGGCGTGATAGCCCGGATCAGGATGGAGGCGCGCACCGTATCCACGGCCTGATCGGCCGGGATCAGCAGAGTCGGCGGCGGCTTGCGGCTCATCATCTGCAGGGCCGACAGCAGCCGTCCCTGCGCCGCGCGCTCGCGCGACAGGGCGGCGACCAGGGCGGCCTCACGCTCGGCCAGCTCCTTCAGCCGGGCGCGCTGGGCCTCCAGCTGCACGTCGTCCTCGGCCTCGGCCCGGCGCAGGTCGCGCAGCTGGCGGTCCAGGTCGACGATCTCCTCGGCGGCGGCGGCGGCCTCGGCGCGCAGACGGCGGGCGCGGGCGGTCTCGTCGCGATACTCGGCCTGAAGCCGGGTCAGCTCGGCGTTGGCCTGGCCCGCGCGCTGGCTGGCCGCCGGCCCAGCCAGGGCCAGCAGCAGGCTGCAGGAGGTCAGAAGAAGAGCGGCCCCGCGTCGCATCAGTCGCGATGATAGGGCGAACCGGCCAGGATCGTCACGGCCCGATACAGCTGTTCGGCCAGCATGGCGCGGGCCAGGGCGTGGGGCCAGGTCTGCGGCCCGAAGGCGAGGGTCGAACGCGCGGCGCGGCGCACGCTTTCGTCCAGACCGTCGGCGCCGCCGATGACGAAGACCAGGCGCCGTTCGCCCTGGTCGCGCAGGGCCGCCACATGGTCGGCGAAGGCGCGCGAGGAATAGGTCCGCCCCCGCTCGTCGCAGGCGATCAGGTGCGCGCCTTCGGCGGCGGCGAGCAGCAGCTCGGCCTCCGGCGCCTTGCCGGGCTTCTTCGGCTCTAGGTCGATGAGTTCGAGAGGCCCCAGGCCCAGCGCCCGCCCCGACAGGGTGGCGCGCCGGGCGTAGTCCTCGGCGAGTGTCGCCTCGGGACCGCGGCCCGGCTTGCCGATGGCCGCGATCGCCAGCTTCATGAGGTCAGCCCGCCGTCAGGTGGTTCAGCCGCGGACGGGGCCGCCGCGGTGGGCGCTGTCGACAGCCCAGATCTTCTCGATGTTGTAGAAGGTGCGCACTTCGGGACGGAACAGGTGGACGATGACGTCGCCCGCATCCAGCAGCACCCAGTCGCAGTGCGGCAGGCCCTCGACCTTCACCTTGCCGAGCCCCTGCTCCTTGAACAGGCGCAGCAGGTGGTCGGCGATGGCGCCGACGTGGCGGTGCGAACGACCCGAAGCCACGATCATGGCGTCGGTCATCGGGCTCTTGCCGCGCAGGTCGATCAGGACGATGTCCTGAGACTTGTCTTCGTCGAGTTTGGCGAGGATGGCCTGTTCCAGCTCGGTCGCGCCGACCGGCAGAGGCTGGCGCCCATCGCCGGACTCGTCGCTACTGGGGCCGTCCTCGGCCTGACCGTCTTCGGAATGGACGGAATCCATCAGGTCCATTTCGTGCGCCGCATTGGAAACGGCGTCTTGCGCATCGTGCGCGGTCGAGGGGGTCAGCGGAGGGCTCCAAGGCGATTTACTAAAAGCCCACTATAGCACGCCCGGCGCGAAAGGTCACCCGGCTGGCGGCGACTCTTCGCTTCGCGCCGCCCGCGCGGCCCGAATAGCGGTCGAGGAACGATGATTCAGGGGCGCCGACAGATAGGTCCAGGCCGGCGCCTCAAGGCTGGGCAGCAGGCCGGCCTGGGCCATCGGCACGCGATACCGCGCGAAACGCACGGCCGCCGGCGCCGTGCGGCTGTCCAGCAGGCTGCCGGGCCGGGCGATCACCGCCACGGGCATCAGCCGCATGATGTCGGTCCAGCCGCGCCAGCGATGGAAATCCGCCAGATTGTCAGACCCCATCAGCCAGACGAACTGCACCCCCGGATGGCGCGCGACGATGGCGCGCAGGGTGTCCACGGTCCAGCGCGTACCCGCCCGCGTCTCGAAATCCGAGATGATCATGGCCGGGCCGACCGTCGCCGCGGCCGCCCGCGCCGAGGCCATCCGCTCGGCCAAGGGGGCGGTCTCATGGGCGGACTTCAGCGGGTTCTGCGGCGAGACCAGCCAGACCACCCGGTCCAGCCCCAGTCGTTGCATGGCGGTGGCCGCCACATGGGCGTGGCCGTCGTGGGCCGGATTGAACGAGCCGCCGAACAGGCCGACCTTCATCCCCGGCGCCAGGTCCAGCCCGTCGCGCAGGGCGCCTCGGCGAAGACCGGAGCCTTTCGGCGCAGGACCGGCGTGGAAGAAGGACAAGGGCGTCTCTTGCGGCGGGCGGCGAACAATGAGCGCGGCCGGAACGCCTTATGCTCACTTGCGCCCTAACACGGCCGAACGCGCCTGTCTCGCTCCGCGAACGGACCGAACGGCGCAAGGGCGATTTGGCCCCGCCCTAGAATTCCTTCCAGCTCGATCCCGGATCGCGCTCGCCCGGCTGGGCCAGCTGCTGGCCCCAGGTCAGCATCATGAAGGCCTTGTGGCTGCGGATCTTGTACTGGCCGATCATGGGCGTGACGGCGCCCAGGGGCATGCCGGTGCGCGCGTCGTAGAGGAAGCCCGAGAACTCGGCCACGCCCATGCGGTCGCGGTTGGAGTAGAGCGACACCTCGGGGATGGAGACGACGTTCAGGCTCTCATTGATCGGCACCCGCATGTCGGGGATGCCGACCACCCGGCGCAACTGATCCAGCGACAGGGCGCCGGCGCGCACCTCGAAGATGGCGTCGGCCTCGCCCCGCTCGCGCACGATGGCGTAGCCGGCTTCCGACAGGGCGGCGCGGATGGCGCTCAGCGCATAGCGGGCGTTCTCGGCCTGGAAATAGGTCTCGTCGACGAAGACGCGCGCGCCCTGGGGGATGGGCAGGGTCAGGCCCTCGACCGCGCGGTCGGCCGCCCGGTTGACCAGCAGCATGTCGGTGGCCGTCCGCGCCGGATTGGTCTCGGTCACCATGGCGCAGGCGCCCAGGGTCAGGACCAAGGCGGCGGGCAGGAGACGGAGAGCAGTCCTCACCAGGCGCCCACGTTCGGCATGGAGGCCCACGGCTCGGCCGGAGACAGACGCTCGCCCGCCTGCAGCAGTTCGATCGAGATGCCGTCCGGCGAGCGGACGAAGGCCATGTGGCCGTCGCGCGGCGGGCGGTTGATGACTACGCCGCCGTCCATCAGGCGCTGGCAGGCGGCGTAGATGTCGTCGACCTGGAACGCCAGGTGGCCGAAGTTGCGGCCGCCGTCGTAATCCTGATCGTCCCAGTTGTAGGTCAGTTCGACTTCCGGCGACTTCTCGGCCTCGGCGCGCGCCTTGTCCGCAGGGGCCGCCAGATAGACCAGGGTGAAACGCCCGGCCTCATAGTCGGCGCGGCGCGTCTCCTGCAGACCCAGCAGGTCGCAGTAGAAACGCATCGAGGCGTCCAGATCCTTCACCCGGACCATGGTGTGCAGAAAACGCATCGTCCCGCCTCAGTGCGCCTCGGGCGGGCGGGCCGCCGGGTCGAGGTATTCGTTCTCCGGCTGCGGGTGCGCCGACAGCACGAAGCGGCGGTCGCAATAGCCGCACTCGATGAAGTCGTCCTCGCCCATGTCCATATAGACCAGCGGGTGGCCCAGGGCGCCGCCGCCGCCGTCGCAGGCGACGCGCTTGGTCGAGACGACGATCTCTTCGGGGGAGGAATGACGGCTTCGAGATGACGGGGAGGCATGATCCGGTCCGGTCTGGAGAGGCTTTGCGCCGTTCCTAGGCGGACCGGAACCTCAGGTCAAACGTCCGACGCGGCGGGCTTGCGGCCCATCACCTTGTCGAACAGCGCCTTGCGCTTCTTGAACAGGGTCAACCCCAGGCAGCCGGCGCCGACCCACAGGCCGACCTCGCCGACCACGGCGGCGACGGCGGCGATGATCGCCGCCTGGGTCATCGGCAGGTATTCCATCTTGCCGGCGCCCAGCGCCAGGGCGAAGCCGACGTAGCCGACGGCGCAGAAACCCATGGCGATAAAGCCGATCAGGCGGGTGCGCGTCAGCGTTTTGCGCGAGGCGATGGCGGTGGTCATGGCGTTTCCTTATCTAAGCGAAGTTGTCTTTCTGACAAGCAAGCTAGACACGCCTGGAGGTGACGTCAAGCGACTTTTACATATCGTCTCGCAGCCTTGTCTTCACCTTCGCAACGACGCCTTGGCGAACGGCGCCGCGCCCCCTACCTATGCCGTCCGCCCCTCCCTGCCCGAGTCGAAGTCCGCGCCATGACCCAAGCCCCCGCCCTGCCCGTCAACGCCATCGAGGTCAGGGGGCTGAAGAAGACCTACAAGGGCTCGCGCAAGTCGCCGCCGAAGACGGCCCTGCGCGGGGTCGACCTGACAGTGCCGCGCGGCTCGATGTTCGGGCTTCTGGGGCCCAACGGCGCGGGCAAGTCGACCCTGATCAACATCATCGCGGGCGTGGTGAACAAGTCCGAGGGCACGGTCCGGATCTGGGACCGCGACATCGACCATGAGGCGCGCGACGCCCGCTCGGCCCTGGGGGTGGTGCCGCAGGAAATCGTCGCCGACGTCTTCTTCACCCCGCGCGAGGCGCTGGAGGTCCAGGCCGGCTTTTACGGCGTGCCCGCGAACGAGCGCCGCTCGGACGAGCTGCTGGCGGCCCTGGGCCTGTCGGACAAGGCCAACGCCTATGTCCGCGCCCTGTCCGGCGGCATGAAGCGGCGCCTGATGGTGGCCAAGGCCCTGGTGCACAATCCGCCCGTGCTGATCCTGGACGAGCCGACGGCGGGCGTGGACGTCGAGCTGCGCCGCCAGCTGTGGGACTATGTCCGCAAGATCAACGAGGAGGGTGACGGTGATCCTGACCACCCACTACCTCGAAGAGGCGCAGGAGCTGTGCGACACCATCGCCATCATCAACCGCGGCGAGGTCGTGGCCTGCGAGCCGACCGAGCAGCTGCTGAAGCGGCTGGACACCCGCAACGTGGTGGTGACGCCCGAGACGGCGCCCGAGACCCTGCCGGTCCTGAACGGCTTCCACGTCGCCCCGCGCGCCAACGGCGCCTTCGTGGTCACCTACCGCACGGGCGAGTCCAGCGTCGAACAGGTGCTGGCGGCGGTGCGCGCTGCGGGCGTGACCATCAAGGACATCGCCACCGAGGACCCGGATCTCGAAGACGTCTTCCTGGCCATGACCTACGGCGACGCCAGCCGCCCGGATCCGACGCAGGACTGACGACCCGGCCTCAAGCAGCCCGCAGGGCGATAGGCCCCTGAAGAACGCGTCAGCCCACCATCACCGTGCCGAGCAGCAGCTTGGCCCCCGGCTTGCCCAGGATCGCGTCCGTCGCGTGCTGCAACGCCACCACCAGCCATTCGACATTCGGCGGCGCGTCCGGCAGCAGCCGCTCGGCGGCGATGCGGACGATCTCGTTATAGGCGGCGCTGAGGCGCGGCTGCGACAGGCGCGCCCGCTCCATCAGGGCGCCGTCGGCGATGTCCAGCCCGGTCTCGACCGTCATGACCCCGCGCCGCCCGTCGCGGCGCAGAACCGTGGCCGTGGCGGTGGGCAAGGACAGATAGCCGCCCTTGCCGCCGCCGCTCTTCTCAGGCGAAGCCTGCGCCGCGCCCGCCAGCGTCAAGGCGCTCAAAGTCAGGCCGATCAGATGACGTCTGTCCATGCGGCGACCTTAGTCGCGGCGCCTTTCCCGGACGTTGACGCCTAGCCCGCATCGAGACGGCGGCGTATGCGAACAGCATGAGCATCGATCTGTCCCTCTATCGCCCCAATGTCGGGGTCGTCCTGTTCAACCCGGCCGGCCAGGTCTGGTTCGGCCGCCGCGCCGACACGCCTGAGCCGTGGAACTGGCAGTTCCCGCAAGGCGGCGTGGACGACGGCGAGGACCTGGAGGCCGCCGCCCGGCGCGAACTGCATGAAGAGACCGGCGTGCGCTCCATCGCCCTTCTGGGGCGCACGAGGGATTGGATCCCCTATGACTTCCCCGAAGGCCTGCCGAGCCCGAAGAACTGGAAGGGGCTGAAGGGCCAGCGCCAGCAGTGGTTCGCCTTCCGCCTGACCGGCGCCGAAGACGAGATCGACCTGAACGCCCACGGCGAGCCGGAATTCGACGCCTGGCGCTGGGGGCGGCTGGACGAGGCCCCCAGCCTGATCGTGCCGTTCAAGCGGCCGGTCTATGAGCAGGTGGTGCAGGCGTTCGGAGAGTGGGCCGCCTAGGCGCGCGCCCCCAACCCCTCGGCCCTTCACTTCCGTCATCCTCGGGCTTGACCCGAGGATCGAGCGCAGGGCGCGCCCGCCCCTTTGCAACGTCGCGGCGGCGGACCGTCCGATCCTCGGGTCAAGCCCGAGGATGACGAGGATTGGGCGCCCTTCCGCCAATGCAAAAAAGCCATCGCCCAAAACAAAAGGCCCCCGCCAGAGCGAGGGGCCTTTGATCGTTTCAGCCGCGCGACGCCTTAGTTCGCGGTCAGCTCCGAGGCCTCTTCGGCCAAGATGGTCAGGCCTTCGCCGTTGACGTCGGCGAAGCCGCCCTTGACCTCGAAGCGGCGACGCTGGGCGCCGTCATAGACGGTCACCACGCCTTCGCGCAGGGTGGTCATGAAGGGCGCGTGGCCCGGCAGGACGCCGAAGTCGCCCTCGACGCCCGGCGCATCGACCTGATCGACCGAACCGGCGAAGACTTCGCGTTCCGGGGCGACGAGGGAGAAGTTCAGCTTACCGGCCATGACTTAGGCTTCCGCAGCCATCTTGGCGGCCTTCTCGACGGCCTCTTCGATGGCGCCGACCATGTAGAAGGCGGCTTCCGGCAGGTGGTCGTATTCGCCGTCGCAGATGGCCTTGAACGAGCGGATGGTGTCGGCCAGCTCGACGAACTTGCCCGGCGAGCCGGTGAACTGTTCGGCCACGAAGAAGGGCTGCGACAGGAAGCGCTGGATCTTGCGGGCGCGCGACACGACCAGCTTGTCGTCTTCCGACAGCTCGTCCATGCCCAGGATGGCGATGATGTCCTTCAGCGCCTTGTACTGCTGCAGGATTTCCTGAACGCGGCGGGCGACCGTGTAGTGCTCTTCGCCAATCACCAGCGGGTCCATGATCCGCGAGGTGGAGTCCAGCGGGTCCACGGCCGGGAAGATGGCCTGGGCGGCGATGTCGCGGTTCAGAACCGTCGTCGCGTCCAAGTGAGCGAACGAGGCGGCGGGCGCCGGGTCGGTCAGGTCGTCAGCCGGGACGTAGATGGCCTGGATCGAGGTGATCGAGCCCTTTTTCGTCGAGGTGATGCGCTCCTGCAGGTTGCCCATCTCGGTGGCCAGCGTCGGCTGATAGCCCACGGCCGAGGGGATGCGGCCCAGCAGAGCCGACATTTCCGAACCAGCTTGCGTGAAGCGGAAGATGTTGTCGATGAACAGCAGGACGTCCTTGCCCTCTTCATCGCGGAAGTATTCGGCCTGGGCCAGGCCGGTCAGGGCCACGCGGGCGCGGGCCGGGGGCTCGTTCATCTGGCCGTAGACCAGGGCGCACTTGGAGCCTTCGCCGCCGCCGGCGACGTTCACATTCGACTCGATCATCTCGTGATACAGGTCGTTGCCTTCGCGGGTGCGTTCGCCCACGCCGGCCAGAACCGAATAACCGCCGTACGCCTTGGCGATGTTGTTGATCAGTTCCTGCATGGTCACGGTCTTGCCGACGCCGGCGCCGCCGAACAGGCCGGTCTTGCCGCCCTTGGTGTAGGGGCAGATCAGGTCGATGACCTTGATGCCCGTGACCAGGATTTCCGACGAGGTCGACTGCTCTTCGAACGAAGGCGCCTCGCGGTGGATCGGGCGGAACTCGGTGGTCTTGATCGGACCGGCTTCGTCGATCGGCTGGCCGACGACGTTCATGATGCGGCCGAGCGTGCCCGGGCCGACCGGGGCCATGATCGACTTACCGGTGTCGACGACGGCCTGGCCGCGCGTCAGACCTTCGGTCGTGTCCATGGCGATGGTGCGGACCATGTTCTCACCCAGGTGCTGGGCGACTTCCAGGACCAGGGTGAAGGGCTCGCCCGTCTTCTGGTCGACGTTCTGGGTTTCCAGAGCGTTCAGAATGCCCGGCAGGTGGCCGGTGAACTCAACGTCGACGACGGCGCCGATGACCTGGGCGATCTTGCCCTGGCCCGCGACAGCGACGGGAGCGGCGGCCGGAGCGGCCTTCTTGGCGGCCGGCTTCTTGGCGGCGGGTTTCTTGGGGGCGGTGGTGTCGGTCATCGGGGTTTATCCGTGTCGAATGTCGGCTGTGTCGGGATCAGAGCGCTTCAGCGCCGGCGATGATCTCGATCAGCTCGGTGGTGATCTGGGCCTGGCGGGAACGGTTGTACTGCAGCGTCAAGGCGCTGATGAGGTCGCCGGCGTTGCGCGTGGCGTTGTCCATCGCAGCCATCTGGGCGCCGAAGAAGCCGGCCTGGTTTTCCAGAAGGGCGGCCAGGATCTGCGTCGTCAGGTTGCGCGGCAGCAGGGTCTCGAGGATGTCCTCTTCCGACGGCTCGTACTCATAGAGCGCGCCGGCGTCGGCCGAGGCGTCGGCGTCGACTTCGGCCGGGGCCAGCTGACGCGACGACGGGACCTGAGAGATCACCGACTTGAACTGGCTGTAGAAGAGCGTGACCTTGTCGGCCTCGTCCGCCTCGAACTTTTCAGCCAGCAGTTCGGCGATCGGCTGGGCCGAATGCAGGCCCACCGTCTTGTGCTCGCTCAGTTCAAAAGTCTTGACGACCCGGTCGCCGAACAGGCGGGTCAGCTGGTCGCGCGACTTGCGGCCGACAGCGACGATCTCGACGTCCTTGCCGTTGGCGATCAGGCTGTTGATGTGATCGCGCGCAGCGCGGATGACGTTGGTCGAGAACCCGCCCGCCAGACCCTTGTCGGCCGTGGCGACGACGACCAGGTGCTTCTGGTCGGCGCCGGTTCCGGTCATCAGGCGCGGGCCGTCGTCGCCGACGCCCGCCGCCAGGTTGGCGATGACCGAGGCCATCCGCGACGCATAGGGGCGGGCGTTCTCCGCCTGCTCCTGGGCGCGCTTCAGCTTGGCCGCGGCGACCATCTGCATGGCTTTCGTGATCTTCTGCGTCGCTTTGACGCTTCCGATCCGATCGCGCATTTCCTTGAGGCTAGCCATCCGGCTCTGCTCTTCCTTTGACTACAGGGCCGAACGATCAGGCGAAGGTTTTGGCGAAGGCCGCCAGGATGTCCTTCAGCTCGGCTTCCAGCTCGGGCGTCAGGGCCTTCTTGGTGCGGATGCCTTCCAGCAGCGAGGCGTGGTTGGCGTGAACGCGGGCCAGCAGTTCGCTCTCGAAGCGGCCGACGTCCGAAACGGCGATGCCGTCCAGATAGCCGCGCGTGCCGGCGTAGATCGACACGACCTGCTCCTCGACGGCCAGCGGCGAGTACTGCGGCTGCTTCAGCAGCTCGGTCAGGCGGGCGCCGCGGGCCAGCAGGCGCTGGGTCGAGACGTCCAGGTCCGAGCCGAACTTCGCGAAGGCGGCCATTTCACGATACTGGGCCAGTTCGCCCTTAATCGAACCGGCGACCTGCTTCATGGCCTTGATCTGGGCCGAAGAGCCCACGCGCGACACCGAGATGCCGACGTTCACGGCCGGACGGATGCCCTGATAGAACAGGTCCGATTCCAGGAAGATCTGGCCGTCGGTGATCGAAATCACGTTGGTCGGGATGTAGGCCGACACGTCGTTGGCCTGGGTTTCGATGATCGGCAGGGCGGTCAGCGAGCCCGAGCCGTAGTCCTCGTTCAGCTTGGCCGAACGCTCCAGCAGGCGGCTGTGCAGGTAGAAGACGTCGCCCGGGTAGGCTTCGCGGCCCGGCGGACGGCGCAGCAGCAGCGACATCTGGCGGTAGGCCACGGCCTGCTTGGACAGGTCGTCATAGATGATCAGGCCGTGCATGCCGTTGTCGCGGAAATACTCGCCCATGGCGGTGCCGGCGAACGGAGCCAGGAACTGCAGCGGGGCCGGTTCCGACGCCGTGGCGGCCACGACGATGGTGTATTCCAGCGCGCCCGACTCTTCGAGGGTCTTGACGATCTGGGCCACGGTCGAGCGCTTCTGGCCGATGGCGACGTAGATGCAGTACAGCTTGGCCGACTCGTCGTCCGACCTGTTGACCGTCTTCTGGTTCAGGATGGTGTCGATGGCGACGGCGGTCTTGCCGACCTGACGGTCGCCAATGATCAGCTCGCGCTGGCCGCGGCCGACCGGGATCAGGGTGTCGATCGCCTTCATGCCCGTCTGCATCGGCTCGTGAACCGACTTGCGCGGGATGATGCCAGGGGCCTTCACGTCGACGCGGCGACGCTCGGTGAACTGGATCGGGCCCTTGCCGTCGATCGGTTCGCCCAGCGGGTTGACGACACGGCCCAGCAGGCCCTTGCCGACCGGCACGTCCACGATTTCGCCCAGGCGGCGCACGTCGTCGCCCTCGGCGATGGCGGCGTCCGCGCCGAAGATCACGGCGCCGACGTTGTCGCGTTCCAGGTTCAGGGCCATGCCCTTCACGCCGGCCTTGGTGAACTCGACCATTTCACCCGCCTGGACGTTGTCCAGGCCGTGGATGCGCGCGATGCCGTCGCCGACCGACAGCACCTGGCCGACGTCGGAAACGTCGGCTTCTACGCCGAAGTTGGCGATCTGCGACTTGAGGATGGCCGAGATTTCGGCGGCGCGGATATCCATGATTGGCTCTTTCGGCTTTCGTCTTCGGTGCGGGCCCGCTGGCCCGGCTTGAACTGGAATTCGGGGTTTAGGCGCGCTTCAGCGCAAAGGTCATCTGGTCGAGCTTGGTCTTCAGCGAGGCGTCGAACAGCTTCGAGCCCACCTTGACCTTCAGGCCGCCCAGGATCGACGGATCGACGCGGGCGGTCAGTTCGGGGTCGCGACCCAGGGCGGCGCGCAGCTCGTTCTGGATCGTCTTGGTCTGAGCGGCGCTGAGCGCCACGGCCGAAGTCACCTCGGCGGCCACCACGCCCGTCTTCTTGGCGTACAGCGCCTCGAAGGCGGCGATCACGCCCGGCAGGTCCGCCGCGCGGCCGTTCTGGCCCAGCAGGCCCAGGAAGTTGCGCGTCGTGGCCGTGAACTGCGCCTTGTCGGCGATGGCCGCCAGACCCTTGACCTGATCATCCGAAGAGATCAGCGGCGAGGTCGCCAGACGGCGCAGGTCGGCGCTGTCGATCCAGGCCGCCTTCAGCGAAGCCAGATCGGCGCGCACGGCGTCCAGCGCCCCCGTCTCATCCGCCAGGTCGAACAGCGCCTGTGCATACCGTCCGCCGACTTCCGTCGTCCTGAAATCGTCCGCCACTTATATTGGTCCGCGTCTGAAGCGATTGTCGCAAGACCGGCCGCAGTCGCCTGCGCCAGTCAAGGGCCTGATATGCTTTGAGAAAGCACGCTGGGGACGCATCTTTCGATACGCCCTTCGCTAAAGCCGCGCGGCTGATACCATGCAAGGCCGCAAGCCGCAACCAAGGGGCGCGGAACGATAACGCCGCACCCGCGCTCCTTTGGTCGAACCGAAGCGGGATGTCATGGCCGCCTCTACATCCAAGCAGGTGATCTTCGCGGCCCTGGCGGGCAACGCCGCCATCGCCATCACGAAATTCGCCGCCGCCCTGTTCACCGGCTCGGCCGCCATGATGAGCGAGGCGATCCACTCGGCCGTGGACACCGGCAATCAGGTCCTGCTGCTGATCGGCCTGCGCCGCGCCGCGCGGCCGGCCAGCGAGAGCCATCCCTTCGGTCACGGGCTTCAGCTCTATTTCTACACCTTCGTCGTCGCCATCCTGATCTTCGGCCTGGGGGCGGTCATCTCGATCCTGCACGGGCTCGAGCGCATCCGCGCGCCCGAGCCGATCCAGAACCCCTGGGTCAACTATCTGGTGCTGGGGCTGGCGGTGCTGTTCGAGGGCGGCTCCTGGTGGGTGGCGTTGAGGGCCTTCAACGGCCAGCGCGGCGGCCGCCCGTGGCTGGCCGCCGTGCGCGACAGCAAGGACCCCACCGTCTTCACCGTCCTGTTCGAGGACACCGCCGCCCTGACCGGCCTGGTCATCGCCCTGATCGGGGTGGTCGCCAGCCACGTCTTCGGCCTGCCCGTCATCGACGGGGTCGCCTCCGTAGCCATCGGGATCGTGCTGGCCCTGACCGCCGGCTTCCTGGCCTTCGAGAGCCAGAGCCTGCTGACCGGCGAGGCCGCCGATCCGGCCACGCGGGCCGGCATCGCCGCCATCGCCCGCTCCGAGCCGGGCGTCGAGGGTCTGAACGACCTGCGCACCATGCATTTCGGCCCCAACGAGATTCTGGTCGCCCTCAGCCTCGATTTCGACGACCGGCTCAGCGCCGCCGATGTCGAGGCTGCCGTGGCGCGGCTGGAGCAGCGCATCCGCGCCGACCACCCCCAGGCAGGCCGCATCTATGTCGAGGCCCAGAGCCTGGCCAGCCACGCGGCGGTCCGCGCGGCCGTCATGGCGGGGGCGGGCCGGGCGCCCTGGTGTCCGATGTGCCGGGGGTGCGACCACGACGCCGCGCACGACCGCTTGATGCAACCTCACGGCCCCGTTACCGCTTATGCTCACCATCACATCCTGGAAACCCGATGCTTGAAAGCATAACCCCGCTCCTCAGCGACCCCGCCGCCTGGGCGGCCCTCGTGACTCTGGTGGTCATGGAGGTCGTGCTGGGGATCGACAACCTGATCTTCATCTCGATCCTCTCCAACAAGCTCCCGCCCGAGCATCGCCAACGCACGCGCCGCATCGGCATCGGCCTGGCCCTGATCATGCGTCTGGGCCTGCTGGCCACCATCGGCTGGATCGTCGGCCTGACCCAGCCCGTGTTCGACCTGGGCTTCCACGGCGAGACCTTCGACACCGCCTTCTCGTGGCGCGATCTGATCCTGATCGCCGGCGGCCTGTTCCTGCTGTGGAAGGCCACGAAGGAAATCCACCACTCGGTCGACACCACCCCGTCGAACGATCTGCTGGAGAAGGACAAGAAGGACGTCGTCCTCAACAACGTCGGCGCGGCCATCTTCCAGATCATCCTGCTGGACCTGGTCTTCTCGGTCGATTCGATCCTGACCGCCGTCGGCATGACCGAACACGTGCCCATCATGATGGTGGCCGTCATCGCCGCCGTGACCGTCATGCTGCTGGCCGCCGATCCGCTGGCCAACTTCATCGACAAGAACCCGACCGTGGTCATGCTGGCCCTGGGCTTCCTGCTGATGATCGGCGCCGTGCTGATCGCCGACGGCTTCGGCGTCCATGTGCCCAAGGGCTATATCTACGCCGCCATGGCCTTCTCGGCTCTGGTGGAAGGCCTGAACATGTGGTCGCGCAACGCCCAGATCAGAAAGGCCCAGGCCCAGGAAGCCGCGCGGGCCGCCCTCAACAAAGCCGAAACCGCCGAGCCCGGCGTCTAAGACATGGGCGCGGGGCCGGTCCTGGCGATGCTTCTGCTGGCGCTTTGCGCGCCGGCGGCGGCGCAAGCGCCAGGGCCGGCCCCCGCATCTTCCCCGCCCGCCCAGCGCCCGCGCCGATTGCGGTCTACGGCTATGAGGTGGTGCGGGCCTTTCCCCACGATCCGGCCGCCTTCACCCAGGGGCTGGTCATCCGCGACGGCGTGCTGATCGAGAGCACCGGCCGCAACCCCTCCAGCGTCCGCCGCGTGCGGCTGGAGGACGGCGTCGTGCTTCAGAGCCATGAACTCGACCCCGAATATTTCGGCGAGGGCCTGACCGAGAAGGACGGGCGCGTCTTCTCCCTGTCCTGGATCAACGGCGTCGGCTTCATCTGGGACGCCAAGGACCTGAGCCCCCTGTCGCGCTTCGCCTATGCGGGCGAAGGCTGGGGGCTGACCCACGATGGGTCGCGCCTGATCCTGTCCGATGGATCGGCGACCCTGCGCTTTCTCGACCTCGACAGCCAGGCCGAGACCGGCCGCGTCGCCGTCACCCTGAACGGCCGCCCGCTGGGCCGACTGAACGAGCTGGAATGGATCGACGGCGAGGTCTGGGCCAACGTCTGGCAGACCGACTTCATCGTCCGCATCGACCCGGCGTCCGGCCAGGTGGTCGGGGTCATCGACCTGACCGGCCTGCTCAAGGATCCGGTGCAGGATCCGGCCGACGACGTGCTGAACGGCATCGCCTGGGACGCCAAGAGCCGCCGCCTGTTCGTCACCGGCAAGGACTGGCCCGCCCTGTTCGAGATCCGGCTCACCGGGCCGCGATAAGCCCCTTCTTCCCGCTCGTCCCGGCGGACGCCGGGATCCAGTCCTTTGGCTGCAAACGACCGCGTCTGAGGCTCTCACTGGGCCCCGGCGTCCGCCGGGGTGAGCGGATGTAAGGGACGCGCTCAAGCAGCGAGCCGCCGGCGGCGAGCGATAGCGCCCTACAAGAAACTATAAGGATCCACGTCCACGGTCAGTCTGACGGACGCCGGGACCTTCACCCGCGCCAGCCAGGCGCGCAGGAAGGCCTGCAGGTTCACGTCGCGATCCGCCCGCACCAACAGCCGCTTGCGCCGCCGCCCGCGCACCAGGGCCAGGGGCGCGTCGGCGGGACCATAGACCTCCAGCCGCTCGGCGTTGGGGATGGCCTCGGCCAGGTCGCGGGCGACCTTCTCGACCGCCATGGCGTTCTCGCTGGACAGGATCAGCGCCGCCAGACGACCGTGCGGCGGCAGGGAGGCCGCCTCGCGCTCGGCCATCTCGGCCTCGACGAAGGCGTCGCGGTCGCCCGCCGCCAGGGCCTGCAGCACCGGATGCTCGGGCGTCCAGGTCTGCAGCAGGGCGCGGCCCGGCTTGTCCGCCCGCCCCGCCCGCCCCGTGGCCTGGGCCAGCAGCTGATAGGTGCGCTCGGCCGCGCGCAGGTCGCCGCCGCGCAGGCCCAGATCCGCGTCCACCACGCCCACGAGCGTCAGGCGCGGGAAGTTGTGGCCTTTCGCCGCAGCCTGGGTGGCGACCAGAATGTCGATCTCGCCGTCGGCCATGGATTGGATCAGGGCGCGGGCCGACTTGCCGTCCGGCACGGTGTCCGAACTGAACACGGCGGTGCGCGCCTGGGGGAGTAGCTGGCGCACCTCTTCCTCGACCCGCTCGACGCCCGGCCCCACGGGAACCAGCGAGTCCTCGGCCCCGCATGACGGGCAGGCCTTGGGCTTGGGCATGGAGAAGCCGGTCAGGTGGCAGACCAGCCGCCCGGTGTAGCGATGCTCGACCAGCCAGGAGTCCGTGTCCGGCGCCGTCAGCCGATGCCCGCACGACCGGCACAGCACCACCGGGGCGTAGCCGCGCCGGTTGAGGAACAGCAGGCTCTGCTCGCCGCGCGTCAGCGTCTCGCCGATGGCTTCGCGTAAAGGTGCGGACAGCCAGGTCTGCGGGTCCGGCGGACAGTCGCGCAGATCGATCAGGCCGATCTCGGGCAGGACCGCCGCCCCGTGTCGCGCCGCCAGCTTCAGCCAGCGATACCGCCCCTGATGGGCGTTCCACAGCGTCTCCAGCGACGGGGTGGCCGAGGCGAGGACGACCGTCGCCCCCTCGATCCGCGCCCGCGCCACGGCCAGGTCGCGGCCGTGATAGACTAGCCCTTCCTCCTGTTTGAACGAGCCGTCGTGCTCTTCGTCCACCACGATCAGCTTCAGGTTGGCGTAGGGCAGGAACAGGGCCGAGCGCGCGCCGACGACGATGTTGCAGCGGCCGGAGACCACCGCCTCCCACGCCTGTCGCCGGCGCGGCGGGGCGACGCCGGAATGCCATTCGGCCGGGGCGACGCCGAAGCGGGCGGTGATGCGCTCGATCACCGCCTGGGTCAGGGCGATCTCGGGCAGCAGGATCAGCACCTGCGCCGTCGGATCGGCCCGCAGCGCCCGCGCCGCCGCCTCCAGATAGGCCTCGGTCTTGCCCGAGCCCGTCACCCCGTCCAGCAGGAAGGGGGCGAAGCCGCCCGCCGCCACAGCGTCCGCAATGGCCGCCGCCGAGGCCGCCTGATCCGGGTTCAGGGTCGCGGGCGCATGGTCGGGATCGGGCGGGTCGAAGGCGGCGACCGCCTCGACCTCGAACGGCTCCAGCACCCCTTCATCGACCAGGCCCTTGACCACCCCGGACGAGACGCCCGCCGCCCGCGCCAGATCGGGGCCGGGCATGGATCGTTGGCCCAGGGCCTCCAGCACCGCCGTGCGCGCCGCCGTCGGACGGGCGGGACTGCGGCCCTCGACACGCCGCACCCGCCGCTCGGGCCGGGGCCGCGGCGCGCGCAGCCCCTTCAGCGCCGTGGCCGCCACCTCCCCAGGCGGGCTGAGCGTCCAGCGCGCCGCCCATTCGACGAAGTCCAGCGTGCGTTCCGGCAGGCGCGGATCGTCCAGCACCTGCTCGACCGCCTTGAGCTTGCGGTTGGAGCCGGTCGTCTCGAACACTTCGGCCACTACGCCCCGGATCAGGCGCGGCCCCAGCGGCACGGCGACCTGATCGCCGCGCATGACCGTCAATTCCTCAGGCACTTCGTAGTCAAAGGCTTCCGGCACCGGCAGGGGGATGAGGACGGAGGCGACCTTCACGCGGCTTCTCCTCCCCACTGTGTGGGGAGGTGGCGCGGCGCGCAGCGCCGTGACGGAGGGGCTGCTTCAAACCGGGCATGCCCCTCCACCACGACGTGGTCCCCCTCCCCATGAAATGGGGAGGAAAAGGAGTCGCCCTTCGCGTTGGTCAGGGTTAGAACTCATCCCCATGAAACTCTTTCTCGACACCGCCGACGTCGCCGTCATCAAGGACCTGCTGCCCACCGGGATGGTGGACGGCGTCACCACCAATCCTAGCCTGATCGCCAAGTCGGGTCGCAACATCGCCGAGGTCATCGCCGAAATCTGCGCCCTGGTCGAGGGGCCGATCTCGGCCGAGGCCGTGGCCACCGACTTCGAGACCATGGTCAAGGAGGGCGACAAGCTGGCCTCCATCGCCCCCAACGTCGTGGTCAAGCTGCCGCTGACGTGGGACGGCCTGCGCGCCACCCGCGCCTTCGCCGACAAGGGGATCAAGACCAACGTCACCCTGTGTTTCTCGGCCGCCCAGGCCATGCTGGCCGCCAAGGCCGGCGCGACCTTCATCTCGCCCTTCGTCGGCCGTCTGGACGATGTCGGCGCCGACGGCGTGGGCCTGCTGGAAGACATCCGCACCCTGTACGACATCCACGACTTCAGCACGGAAATCCTGGCCGCCTCGGTGCGCAATGCGGATCATGTGACCGCCGCCGCCCTGGCCGGCGCAGACGCCTCGACCATTCCGGCCGAGGTTTTCAAGGCCTTGGTCAAGCACCCGTTAACCGACAAGGGATTGGATGCGTTTCTGGCGGACTGGGGCAAGACCGGTCAGTCCATTTTGTAATTTGACCCGAAGAGAGGTCCCGCTTGAGCACTTCCCTGGACCTCTCTGCCGACCCGGCCGCGGGCCTTCATTGGCCGCAGGTGCGCGCCTGGCTGGAAGATCACGCCGAACACCTGCTGTACGACCGGGCCCTGCTGGAAGAACTGGGCCTGGCCGCTACCGGCCGCAACGTCGTCGACTTCGGCCGCGCCGCCCTGGCGCGGCTGGAGGCCGTGGCCCAGCGCGAGGCCGGCGCGCGCAAGCTGATCGAAGAGATCGCCCGCGCCAACTTCGCCGCCCAGACCCAAACCCATGTCGCCGCCCTGGACCTGATGGAGGCGCGCACCCACGTTGAACTGGCGCGCCATCTGGACGCCGTCGCGCAGGGCCGGTTCGGCCTGGCCGGCGCCGCCGTGGCGATCGAGAAGCCGGGCGCCGTCCCCTTCGGCTGGAAGGCGCTGGAGCCGGGCCGCGTCGACGCCCTGCTGGGCGAGGACGGCCTGCACTGGCTCGGTCCCAACTTCACCGGCCTCAGCCTGTTCGGCCCTTCGGAGGGCGAAGTCGCCTCGGTCGCCCTGGTGCGGATGAGCCTGAGCGCGCCCGGCGAAAGCCTGCCCCGACCGGCCCTGTGCGCCTTCGGCTCGGCCGAGGACGACGGCTTCACCCCCGCCATGGGCTGCGAACTGGTGGCCTTCGTCGCCCGCGTCGTCGAACGCATGGCCGAGCGATGGCCGCTGGAAGCCTGACCGCCCCCTCCATGACTTCGCAGGACGCTCTGGCCGCCTGGCTGGAGCATCTCGCCCACGAACGCCGCCTGTCGCCGCGCACGCTCGAGGCCTATGGCCATATCGGGCGGCTGTATCTGGCCTTTCTGGAGCGCCATCGCGGCGGGCCGCAAAGCGCGGCCGAGCTCGGCTCGGTCACGGCGGCCGAGGCCCGCGCCCACCTAGCCGAGCGCCGCAGCGGCGAGCGCCCGCTGAGCGCCCGCTCACTCAGCCAGACCCTGGCCGCCATCCGGGGCTTTCACGCCTTCCTCGACCGACGGCTGGGCGTGGCGACCCCGCAGCTGACCCTGGTGCGCGGGCCCAAGGTCAAGCCCTCCCTGCCCCGCCCGGTCAGCGAGGATCAGGCGAAAGGGCTGCTGCACGAACCCGAGGCCGACCCCGACATGGAGCCGTGGGAGGCGGCGCGCGACCGCGCCGTCCTGACCCTGCTCTACGGCTGCGGCCTGCGGATTTCGGAGGCCCTGTCGCTGACGCGGTCGGACGCCCCCTGCCGGACAGCCTTCGCATCACCGGCAAGGGCGGCAAGACGCGCATGGTGCCCGTCCTGCCGCAGGTGCGCGAGGCGATCGACGCCTATCTTGCGCTCCAGCCCTTCGTCATCGACGCCGATCAGGCCCTGTTCCGAGCGCGGCGCGGCGGCCCCTTGAGCGCCCGCCATGTGCAGGCGACGGTGCAGCGCCTGCGCGGACGGCTCGGCCTGCCCGCCTCCGCGACGCCCCACGCGCTGAGGCACAGCTTCGCCACCCACCTGCTGGGGGCGGGAGCCGATCTGCGTTCGATCCAGGAACTGCTGGGCCACGCCAGCCTGTCGACGACGCAGAAATACACCCAGGTCGACGCCGCCCGCCTGCTGGCCGCCTATTCGCAGGCGCACCCGCGCGGCTGACCCCGGGGCGCCAGGGCGCCATGATCGCGCTTCCTGACGCCGTTCCAAACAAAACGGCGCGCCCCATGCGGAGCGCGCCGTTCTGACTTCAAACGGAAGCCGGAGGCTTACGCCTGCATGGTCCAGCCTTCGACGCCCATGGCCGCCTGGCGGACGGCTTCGGAGCGGGTCGGGTGCGGGTGGCAGGTGCGGGCGATGTCCTCGGACGATCCGCCGAAGGCCATGGTCATGCAGGCCTCGCCGATCAGTTCGCCGGCCTGCGGGCCGTAGATGTGGACGCCCAGGACCTTGTCGGTCGCGGCGTCGGCCAGGACCTTCACGAAGCCCTCGGTCTCGTGGTTGATCTTGGCGCGGCTGTTGGCGGCGAAGGGGAACTTGCCCTTCTTGTAGTTGACGCCCGCGGCCTTCAGCGCCTCTTCGGTCTTGCCGACCCAGGCCACTTCCGGGCCGGTGTAGATGACCGACGGCACCAAATCATAGTCGACGTGGCCCGGCTTGCCCGCGATCAGTTCGATCACGGCCACGGCGTCTTCCTCGGCCTTGTGGGCCAGCATCGGGCCGTGCGTCACGTCGCCGATGACCCAGACGCCCGGCGCCGAGGTCTTGAAGTGGTCGTTGGCGATGAAGCCGCGCTGATCCGGCGTGACGCCGACCGTCTCCAGCCCCAGGCCTTGCGTGTAGGGGCGGCGGCCGATGGCGACCAGCACCACGTCGCCCTTCAGCGTCTCCGCCGCGCCGCCCTTGGCCGGTTCGAGGGTCAGTTCAACGCCGTCCTTGGAGGTCTGGGCGCCGGTGACCTTGGTCCCCATGCGGAAGGTCATGCCCTGCTTGGTCAGGCCGCGCTGGAAGGCGGTGGCGACTTCGCCGTCCATGCCCGCGCCGACCTTGTCGAGGAACTCCACGACCGTGACCTGGGCGCCCAGGCGGCGCCAGACCGAGCCCAACTCAAGGCCGATCACGCCCGCGCCGATGACGATCAGGTGCTTGGGCACCTTGGGCAGGAACAGGGCGCCGGTCGAGTCGATGACCTTGCCGTCCTCGAAGGCGACGCCCGGCAGGGGGTCGGCTCGGAGCCGGTGGCGATGATGATGTTCTTGGTCTCCAGCGTGGTCTTGGCGCCGCCCTCGGCTTCGACCTCGACCTTGCCCTGACCCGCGATGCGGCCGAAGCCCTTCACCACGTCGACCTTGTTCTTCTTCATCAGGAATTCGATGCCCTTGGTCAGGGCTTCGACGCTGTCGTCCTTGGCCTTGTGCATCTGGGCCAGGTTCAGCTTGGGCTTCACCTCGATGCCGATGCCGGCGAACTCGACGTTGGCGGCCTCATAGAGCCGAGGCGTGCAGCAGGGCCTTGGAGGGCATGCAGCCGACGTTCAGGCAGGTGCCGCCCAGCGTGGCGCGCTTCTCGACCAGGGCGGCCTTGAGGCCCAGTTGGCCGGCGCGGATGGCGGCGTTGTAGCCGCCCGGCCCGCCCCCGATGATCACCACGTCATAGGTCTGGGAAGCGGCGTCGGCCATGAGGTCCTCTGATCGGTCTGGCGCTGGATACGAAATGCGCTGGGAAGGAAGCGGCGCGGACACTAGCGCCGCTCCCGGCGGGGTCAACCGCCAGGCTCCATATAGGCCGCGATCGCGCGCGGGGCCATGCGGACGGAGACACAATGGGCGGAAAAGCGAAACGGGGCCCGATCTTGCGACCGGACCCCGTTTTCCACGGTTCGACTGGAGCGGGCGAGGCGATTCGAACGCCCGACCCTCACCTTGGCAAGGTGATGCTCTACCCCTGAGCTACGCCCGCACTCCGTTGGGAGCGATGTGCTGCTCCCCGTCGAGGAAGGGGCGTATAGCGGACCCGCTTCGGATCGCGCAAGCCCCTTTTTCGATTTTCGTCCAATCCGTCGATTTTTTTCGAACAGCCCTGAAACTTCACACGAAAACGGCCCCCGAAACGTCCGCAAGGACGCCCCGGAGGCCGCTTCAAAGCGCCGCCGCCTGCCGTTACGCGCCCTGCCCGCTCAAGCAGCAAGCCGCCGCGCGGCGAGCGTTAGCGGCCTTCCCTCGCGTCAGCGAGGGGCGAGGCGAATAGCCCCGTCCAGACGGATGCACTCGCCGTTGATGTAGGTGTTCTCGGCCAGATGCAGGGCCAGGGCGGCGTAGTCGGCCGGCGTGCCCAGGCGCTTGGGGAAGGGGATCATGGCGGCCAGGGCGTCCTGCACCTTCTGATCCATGCCCGCCATCATCGGCGTCCACATGATGCCCGGCAGGATGGTGTTGACCCGCACGCCCTCGTTCATCAGGTCGCGCGCGATCGGCAGGGTCATGGCGTAGACGCCGCCCTTGGACGCCGAATAGGCCGCCTGGCCGATCTGGCCGTCCTGCGCCGCGACCGAGGCGGTGTTGACGATCAGGCCGCGCTCGCCGTCTTCCATCGGCTCCAGCGTGACCATGCCCGCCGCCGACTGCGACAGGACTCGGAAGGTGCCGAACAGGTTGATCGAGACCGTGCGCTCGAACTGGGCCATGTCGTGGGCGCGGATCTCGCCGGTGTCGCGCTTGCGGCTGACGGTCTTCTGGCCGGTGGCGATGCCGGCGCAGTTGACGGTCAGACGCTCCTGGCCATGGGCGGCGCGGGCCTTGGCGAAGCCGGCGGCGACGCTGTCGTCCGACGTCACGTCGACCTTGCAGAAGACGCCGCCGATCTCCTGGGCGATGACCTCGCCGCGCTCCTCGTTCAGGTCGAACAGGGCGACCTTGACGCCCTTGGCCGCCAGGGCGCGCGCCGTGCCTTCGCCAAGGCCCGAAGCCCCGCCCGTCACCACCGCCGCGATCGAAGCGTCGAGTTTCATGGAAGTCGTCCTATATTCGATTGAACCGAGTGCTCGTGCGAGGATTTAGCGGCCATGACCGCAAAGACCAACGGAATGTCGCCTGATGACGCCATCAATCCTGACAAGGCCCTGGTTCCCGCCGTGCAGAAGGTGAACGAGTTGCGCGTGCGCAAGGGCTTCTGGCCCAAGATGCGGCGCACCGCCGCCCGCATCCCCTTCGCCCAGCAGGCGGTCGCCGCCTGGTACGCGGCCCAGGACCCCAAGACTCCGCTGGCGGCAAAGGGCCTGATCCTGGGGGCGCTGGCCTATTTCGTCATGCCGGTGGACGCCATTCCCGACGTCTTCGTCGGCATCGGCTTCACCGACGACGCGGCGGTGATCGCCGCCGTGCTGGCCACCCTGGGCGCGCACCTGAAGCCCCGCCACCATGACCAGGCGGCGCAGGCGCTGAAACGTCTGCGGGAGGATGAGAAATAGACCCTTCTCCCCTTGCGGGAGAAGGTGGGCGCCGGAGGCGCTCGGATGAGGGGTGTCGGCGCATGGTCTGAAACCCTGTCGCGTCCCTCTGTATCAATCACCTGAAGGTCGCGCTCACACCCCTCATCCGGCCCTGACGGGCCACCTTCTCCCACGGATGCTCCGATCAATCCTCGACCTTCACCACGATCTTGCCGACAGCCGTGCGGTCGCTGAGCGCCTGAATGGCCTCATGGGCGCGCTCCAGGGGGAAGGTGCGGCTGACGCGCGGCTTGATCTTTCCGTCGGCGTAGAGCTGCATCAGCTCGGCCATGTTGGCGGCGTGAGCCTTGGGATCGCGGGCGACGGCGGCGCCCCAGAAGACGCCGATGACCGACACCGACTTCAGCAGCGTCAGGTTCAGCGGCAGGGAGGAATCCCCGCCGGGAAACCCACCACCAGATAGCGGCCGTTCCAGTCCATCGCGCGTAGCGCCGGTTCGGCGTAGTCGCCGCCGACGCCGTCGAAAACCACATCGGCGCCGTCGCGGCCGGTCGACAGCTTGAACTCGCCCGACAGCGCCTTCTGGGCCGCCTTGTCCATCGGGCCGGAGGGGTAGATCAGGCCGTTGTCGGCGCCCAACTCCAGCGCGAACTCCACCTTGTCGTTGGTTGAGGCGGCGGCGACCACGCGCGCCCCCATCGCCTTGCCCAGCTCGACGGCGGCGGCGCCGACGCCCCCGCCGCGCCCAGCACCAGCAGGGTCTCGCCCGGCTGCAGCTTCGCCCGGTCTTTGAGTGCGTAATAGCTGGTGCCGTAGGTCATGATGAAGGCGGCGGCGGTCTCATAATCCATGCCGTCGGGGATCGGGATCAGGGTCTCGGCCCTGACCTTCAGCCGCTCGACCATGCCGCCCCAGCCGGGCACGGCGACGACGCGGTCGCCCCGGAAAACGCCCTTCACCCCTTCGCCGACGGCGTCGACCACGCCCGCGACCTCGGCCCCCGGCGCGAAAGGGCGCTCGGGCTTGAACTGGTATTTGTCGGCGATGATCAGGGCGTCGGGATAGTTGACGCCCACGGCCTTGACCTCGATCACCACCTCGCCCGGTCCGGGCGTGGGGTCCATGACCTCCTCGACGACAAGCGATTCCGGGCCGCCAGGAGCCTTGGACAGGACTGCGCGCATTAGGAACTCTCTTCAGCCACCCCCGCCGGCCATGGCGCCGACACGCCAGCGACGCTAATCAGCCTGCGGCCCGATGCAAAGAGGCCGAACAGGTTCTGAGGAGACGATCATGGCGAAACCCGCCCTCATCCTTCACGGCGGCGCCGGGGCCCGGCGCGAGCGCAACTACGACGCCGAGGTCGCCAACATGCGCCAGGTGGTCGAGGCGATGAAGGCGCGGCTGGACGCCGGCGCCTCGGCGCTGGACGTGGCTGTCGAGGCCGTCGTCATGCTCGAAGACTCCGGCCTCTACGTCGCCGGGCGCGGCGCCTCGCCCAACCTGGCGGGCGAGTATGAGCTGGACGCCAGCCTGATGGACGGCGCGACCGGCAAGGCCGGGGCCGTGGCCGCCCTGCAGGGGTTCCGCAACCCGGTCGTCGCCGCCCGCGCGGTGATGGACCGCACCCCCACGTCATGCTGGCCGGAAGCGGCGCCGCCCGCTTCGCCGCCGAACAGGGCCTGACGCGCGTGGAGGACCCCGCCGCCTGGTTCACCGGCGCCGGCAAGGGCGAGGACAACCACCCGCCCAGCATGCTGAGCCACGGCACCGTCGGCTGCTGCGTGCTGGACAGCCAAGGCCGCCTGGCCGCCGCCACCTCGACGGCGGGCGTGTTCGGCAAGATGCCGGGCCGCGTCGGCGACACCCCCATCCCCGCCGCCGGAACCTGGGCCGACGAGCACGCCGCCGTCTCCTGCACCGGACAGGGCGAGTATTTCATCCGCGTCGCCGCCGCCGCCCGCACCGCCTTCGGCGTCGCCGCCGGTCATTCGCTGGCCGAGGCCTCTCAGAGCGTGGTCGACCGCATCGGCGCCCTGGGCGGCGACGGCGGCCTGATCGCCCTGGACCGGGAGGGGAACATCGCCGCCCCCTACAACAGCCAGGGCATGAAGCGCGCCTGGCTGGCGACCGACGGCCTGATCGGGGTCGAAGTGTTCGAGCGGTGAACCGTCGCGAGGGCGGCGCCGCCCTCGCCTCCTGCCCATCTGCGCCGCGCCCGACCGGTCCTGCGCCCGTCCTCAACCGTGACCCGGGGCCTCACCTCGGGCCTGACCTGGGGCCTGATCTGCAGCAGGGTCGGCGAAGGGCTGGAACAATAAGCTTCGCCGGACGCTTGGCCCCCATGCTGACGACCAAGATGAACCCCCGCGTCTTCTGGGGGCCAGCGCGATTGCGGGCGGGCTGCTGCTGCTCGCCCTGATGGCGCCCGCTACGTCCGACCTCCTGTTCGGGCGCGCCCAGGCCTGGGTCATCGACACGTTCGGCTGGTTCTACGTGGCCTCAGTGGCCGGCTTCCTGCTGTTTGTGACGGTGGTGGCGGTCGGGCCGACCGGACGGCTGAAGCTGGGGCCGGACGACGCCGAGCCGGACTTTCCCTATGTCTCCTGGCTGGCCATGCTGTTCGCGGCGGGCATGGGCATCGGCCTGATGTATTTCGCCGTGGCCGAGCCGGTTCAGCACTACATCGCCCCGCCCGAGGCCCAGCCCGGCACGCTGAACGCCGCGCGCGAGGCCATGGTCATCACCTATACCCACTGGGGCGTGCATGCGTGGGCCATCTACGCCGTGGTCGGCCTCAGCCTGGGCTATTTCGCGCACAGGAAGGGTCTGCCCCTGACCATGCGGTCAAGTCTCTATCCCCTACTGGGCAAGCGGGTGAATGGTTGGCTGGGCGATGCGGTCGACATCTTCGCCATCTGCGGCACGCTGTTCGGCATCGCCACCTCCCTGGGGCTGGGCGTCGCCCAGATGAACTCAGGTCTCAACTACGTCTTCGGGGTGTCCAACAGTGTGGCGATGCAGGTCTCCCTGATCGCAGTGGTCATGGGCGCAGCGACGATTTCAGTGCTGACAGGCGTGGACAAGGGCGTGCGGCGCCTGTCGGAGTTGAACCTGGTGCTGGCCGTCTGCCTGATGTTGTTCGTGCTGGTCACGGGGCCGACGCTGTTCCTCCTGCGGGCCTATGTGCAGAATTTCGGGCTTTATCTGGATCACTTCTTCGTCCGCACCTTCACCCTGTACGCCTATGAGCCGCGCGCCTGGATGGCGGACTGGACGTTGTTCTACTGGGCCTGGTGGATCGCCTGGTCGCCGTTCGTGGGCATGTTCATCGCCCGCATCTCACGCGGGCGGACGGTTCGCGAATTCCTGATCGGCGTGCTGCTGGTGCCGTCGGCCTTCACCTTCCTGTGGATGACGGTTTTCGGCAACACCGCCATGAGCCTGGATCTGGGCGGAGCGGCGGGGGCGATCTCGGAGGCCGTTCAGGCGGACCTGTCGACGGCCCTGTTCCGCTTCCTGGAGTATCTGCCGGGGACGGCGATCACCTCGGTCCTGGCCATCGCCCTGGTGGCGGTCTTCTTTGTCACCTCGGCGGATTCAGGCTCTCTGGTGATCGACACCTTGGCCTCGGGCGGCGCCGAGGACACGCCGCGTTGGCAGCGCATCTACTGGTGCCTGGTGCAGGGGCTGGCGGCGGCCCTGCTGCTGCTGGCCGGCGGGCTCGGCGCCCTGCAGGCGGCGACACTGGTGGCGGCCCTGCCCTTCGCCGTCATCATGATCCTGGCCTGTTTCGGCTTGGCGCGGCAGATGAACGCCGACCTGAAGGGCGAGGCCGTCGAGACCGACGCGGCGCCGCTGCGCGAACAGCTCAAGCGCATCCTAGCCCCCGCCAGCCGCCGCGATATTGATCGCCAGATCGCACGCCACGGCGCCCCGGCGCTGGAAGAGGTGCGCGCCGCCGTGGCCGCCGAGGGGCTGGAGAACAGCGAAGTGCAGAGCGACGAGAACGGCGTCTGGCTGAGGGTCGAGCACGCCAACGGACGGGACTTCCTCTATCGACTGGGCGCCCGGTCGCGACCTCGCCCCGCCCTCACCGCGCTGGAAGCGCCCGAAAGCCGCCGGGCGCTGGAGTGGCGGCTCAGCGCCGTGACCGGCGACGGCGCCCGCCCGCGCGACGTCACCGGCTTCACCCGCGCCCAGATCGTCGCCGACGTGCTGGAGCACCTGCAACGCTGGCGGCTGGCCGCCTAGGTCAGACTCCCCTTGGCCGCGGAGACGGGCGGCGGTAGCGTCGCCGCTCAGTCTTCGGGAGCGTTCTTGATGTCCATCCGCCTGTCGCGCCGTGCGGCGCTGATTTCGTCCGCCGTCGCCGCCACGGGCGCGGCCCTGCCGACGACCGGCTGGGCCCAGACCAGCGCCGATACACGCTCCGACGAGGAGATCGCCGCCGCCGCCGACGCCTGGGTGCAGCGCTGCATGGCCGCCTGGCCGGAGCAGCCCGCCGTGTCCCTGGCCCTGGTGCGCGACGGCAGGACGGTGCTGGCCAAGGGTTACGGCGTGCGCCGCCAGGGCAAGGCCGAGCCGGTCGATGAGCACACCCTGTTCGCCATCGCGTCGAACTCCAAGAACGTCACCGCCGCCTGCCTGGCCATCCTGGTCGACGAGGGCAAGGTGAAGTGGGACGAGCCGATCAAGACCTATCTGCCCGGCTTCACCCTGTCGGACCCGATGGTCGGCGAGCGCATCACCGTGCGCGATACGCTGAGCCACCGCGCCGGCTTCGGCCTGGGCGCCGGCGACCTGCTGTTCTGGCCCAATAGCGACCGGACCCGCGCCGAGGTCCTGGCCCAGGCCGCCTTCGTGCCGATCAAGGACGGCTTTCGCGAAGGCTACAACTACTGCAACCTGATGTTCGTGGTCGCGGGCGCCGTGATCGAGAAGGTGTCGGGCCTGTCGTGGGAGGATTTCGTCCAGACCCGCATCTTCGACAAGGTCGGCATGAGCGAGAGCGTGCCCCTGGCCCGCCTGGCCGATCCGAAGAAGAGCGCCCTGCCCCACGGCCGCGTCGGGCCGCCCCTGCGCTATCAGGGGCCGATGACCCAGATCGCCGACTCCATCGTCGAGGTGTGGAACTGGGATTCGGCGGCGGCGGCGGGCGGCATCTGCGCCAGCGCCCACGACTGGGCCAAGTGGATCGCCGTGCGCCTGAACGACGGCAAGCTGGTCGACGGGTCGCGCCTGTTCTCCGAAGCCGCCGCGCGCGAGATGGTCAAGCCGAACATCGTCGTCTCCTCGTCCAACGGACCGACGGCTGAGCTGCCCAACCGGGCCGTGGCCTCGACCTACGCCATGGGGCTGCAGGTGCAGGACTATCGCGGCGAGCGGCTGGCGACGCACGGCGGCGGCTCGCCGGGCGGCATCTCGGCCACGGTGCTGATCCCCGGCCGCAAGATCGGTTTTTCCGTCTTCACCAACGCCGAGGAGAGCTTCCTCTTGCGCGCCCTGCGCTCGGGCCTTTCGGACATCGCCATGAACAAGGTCGACGTCGACTGGATCGCCGACTCCAAGAAGCGCGAGGCCGAGGGAACCGAGAAGTCGCTGAAGGCCGCCGTCGAGGCTCGACGCCAAACAGGCGGCGGGCGCGGCCCTCCCTGCCGCTGGAGGCCTACGCCGGAACCTGGCGCGATCCCTGGTACGGCGACATCGTCATCGAGCCGAAGACCGAAGGTCGCGGCCGCAACCGCAAGTCCGGCCTGTGGCTGCGCTTCACCCACACCCCTGCGCTGCAGGGCTGGCTGGAGCCTTATGACGGCGAGACCTTCCGCACCCGCTTCCCCGACAAGCGCGAGGAGGACGCCTTCATCACCTTTGCGATCGCCACGGCCAAGCCCGCGACCGCCACGGTCAAGGGCGTCTCGCCCGACATCGACTTCAGCTACGACTATCAAGACCTGCGGCTGACGCGGGTCTGAAAAAAGTCCCTTCTCCCCTTGTGGGAGAAGGTGGCCCGTCAGGGCCGGATGAGGTGTGGGGGCCTCGCCTAAGATGTGGGGCGACGACACGTTTGAACCTTGAAGCCGCCCGCCATCACCCCTCATCCGTCATGCTGCGCATGCCACCTTCTCCCACAAGGGAAGAAGGGCCTCGGTCAGCGCGCCGGGCGCTGCCCCGCCTCGAGAATCGGCATGCCCGCCTCTGTCGGAATGTAGATGGTCTGGCGACCGTCCTTACCGGCCGTCTCCTGCAGCATGTTGATGTAGGACCAGCGCAGATAGGCCTCCGGGCCGCCCAGGGCCTCAGCCATGATGCGGTTGGCCTCATTGGCGCCCTTGGCGCGCTCGATCTCGGCGGCGGCGGTCAGCTTGGCCGAGTCCAGGGCGGCCTGGGCCTCCAGCACGCGGATGCGGCGGTTCTGCACCGCCTCTTCATAGGCGGCGCGGCCGGCCATCTGCTTGGAGTAGACGTTGTAGGTCGGAAATCCGATCAGCACGATCGCCAGGACGGCGACGACGCCGACGATGGATCCAACGGTGAGGCCGACGCCGCGCATGGGCTTGTCCTGAAAAGCTAAAGCAAAGAGACGCGCAAGGTGGCGGCGAGAGCCGCCTGCGGTCAAGCATCATGACGACGCCGATCAGCGTCGGCGCTTCAGCGTCGCGGCCGGAGCAGGAACCAGCTCCAGGATATCGAGGTTGGACTCATTAGCCGGCCAGGGCGTCACCAGCCGCCAGCGGCTTTCGCCGATCCGCTCCAGCACCGAGACCATGTCGCGCTCGGGCCGCTGGCCATAGGCGCGGGCGGCTGGCTCTGACGCCAGCGCCATCGAGCCGAGGAAGACCATTTCACGATCATTCTCGGGGAACAGCAGACCCGCCTGACGTTGCGAGCCGCTGAGCTTGGTCAGCTTCAGCCCCAGGGCGGTGTTCTCGATGCGGCAGGCGAACCAGCCGTAGACGACATAGCCCAGACCGCCCTCGCCGCCCTGAGAGCCCAGCTTGACCGTCCGGCAGCGATAGGCGCCCTCAGGCGGCGTCACGCCCGCCCGCGTCGCGGCCGGGTCGATCAGGTCGCCCAGCGACGCCAGGTCGCCCGAACCTGTCTGACGCCTGGACTGTTCCAGAGCCAGCGACCAGGCGGCGGCCCGGCGCTGATAACGATCACGATCGGCGGCGGTGATGACGCCGCGCCAATCCGCCAGAACGGCGCCCGTCGGCGCGTCCGGCGCGGCCGGAATGGAAGGCGGCGGCGGAGGCGGAGGGGGCGGCGGCGGGGTCGTGGCGCACGCCGCCAGCAGGGCGGACAGCGACAGCGCCGCCAGACCGGTGCGGACAACGGTTGGTCGAAAGAAGTCAACGGGCGCGCGCTGCATATCGGGTTTCCCTGACGAACGGGATCGAAAGCCCCATTTCTCTAGGAAGCCGTCGCAGCCCTCCGCGTCAACCCTGAGCCGCGACTTATGACGCGGCGCGCATCGCGGGCGGTCCGCTGAGGGCGCGCGTCAACGCCTGCGCCAACCCCGTCACGGAGACCGGGCGGTGCAGCACCTCGGCCACGTCCGCGACCCTGGAAACCTCAAGATCCGAACTGACGCCCAGCACGGGGGTGGAGCGCATCGCCGGGTCCGTCCGCAGGTCCTTCAGGAAGGCCGCGCCGCTGTCCGCCGCCAGATCCAGATCGATCACCACTGCGTCCGGCCGCAGGTCGCGCGCCATCGCTGCGGCCTTGGCCGCGCAGTCCGCGACATGAAGCTGCAAGCCGCCGAAGTCCTGCGCCAGGCGGCGCATCAGGGCGACGGCGGCCTTGTCCCTGGCGACATACAGGACCACGCCGTGCGGCAGCCGCGACAGCTCCGGCAACAGGCGATCCGCATTCGGCGCCTCATCCGTCGAAGCCGCGTCGGCGGCAGGCAGGCTGATGATGAAGGCGGCGCCCCGCCCCTCGGCGCTGACGCCTTCGAGACGCCCTTGCATGGCTTGCAACTGGGTCCTGGCGGCGGCCAGTCCCGGCCAGGATGAGCGAGCGCCCTCTTCGCCGACAGCGGCGATAGCGTGGGCGGCGAGCGGCTGGAACAGGGTTTCAAGCTGCGCCGACGACAGGCCCGGACCGTTGTCGCGAACCGTCACCTGGACCTCGCCGCCAAGACGGCGCGCCTGAATCTCCACAGAGCCGCCGGGGTCGCTGCGCCGTACCGCACCCGCGATCACATCGGCGAACACGCGCATCAGGCGTTCGGGATCCGCCATCGCGGTCAGCCCGGCCTGAGGCTCGGGCAGAGCCAGCGACACCTTGGCCGCTTCGGCCTCCTGAAGCAGGGGCAGGCAGGCGCGGTGCGCCAGCAACAGGGGATCGACGCGTTGAAGCCGGCCCGTCGCCGGTCGTTCGGCCTCGGCCAGGGCGCTCAAGCCCTCCACCAGCGTCAGCAGGCGCGTCGCCGCGTCGCCGATGCGTTCGGCCGCCTGCCGTTGGCGATGGCTGAGCGGCTCGCCCCCTGCGTTCAGCCGCAGCAGATCCGAAAAGCCCAGCACGCCCTCCAGCGGCGTGCGCATCTGGCGACTGACGACGCGGATCAGATCGGCATGGCGACGACGGCCCTGAAAGGCGTCTTCTTCGGCGCGCAGGCGCGCCGCATCGGACTGCGTAAGCGCGGCCTCGAGCTGGGCGACGCGGCGACGGGCGCCTTCCAGCTGGCCGTCATGAAGACGCTGGACCGCGCCGATGCGTCGATGCGCTCGGAAAGACAGCCGGACCCCGGCGACGCCTGTCGCCAGACAGAGAGCGACTACAAAGACGAGCAATTCCATCAGCCTTCCTCCCATATAGAGGAGGATGACGACGAAAGGTTGTATTTGTCTTTAGGCGCAACCTTTACGGGTTAAGCGGGTCTCAGCCTTCTTCGTCCGTGGCGACCGCATCGGCCTTGCGGCGAGTGCGACGCTTGGGCGCAGGGGCCGGTTCATCCTCGGCGGAGGCCGCTTCTTCGGCCGCGATCGGCCGCGTCAGAAAGCCCGGCAGGGCGGCGGCGTCATCGGTCGGTTGAGCCGCATCGTCCTCGGCCGCCGCACGCGCACGTCGCGGAGCGCGAGGCGCGCGGGGCGTACGCTCGACCGGGGCTTCTCCAACCACGGCCGGCGCCTCGGCGCTCTGAATCGGCTGGTCCTCGCCCGGGGCCGAATCTTCGCCAGAGGCGGCAGCGTCGCCTTCGCCTTCATTGTTCTCGAAGCGGCGGTTGCGCTCCTCACGCCGGCGCTCCCAGCGCTCCCGGCGCGTTTCGCGGCGGCCGCCCTCGCGGCCTTCGGCGTCGGCGCCGTTGTCCGATCCCTCGCGGTCACGGTCACGGTCGCGATCGCGCTCACGGTCGCGGTTGGCCTCGCGGTCGGCGCGCTCGGCCTGGCGGCGCGCCTCGTCTTCTACACGGCGCTCCTCGGCTTGCTGAGCGGCGATGATCGCGGCGGCCTGAGCGCCCGATTCGTCCTCGAAATCGATGTCGAAGCCTTGGCCCGCCAGTTCGCGCTGGGCGATCTCGCTGACCGGGCGTTGCGGCTGAAGCGCGCGCAGGACGCGGAAATAGTGTTCGGCGTGCTGGGTGTAGTTCTCCGCCAGGACGCGGTCGCCAGCGGCTGCGGCGTCGCGCGCCAGCTGCATATAGCGTTCATAGACGGTCTGGGCGTTGCCCCGGACCTTGATGTTCTCAGGACCTTGCGAGTCCCACGAGCGGTTCGGATTTGTGGCGTTGGCGTTGTTGCCGCCGCCGGGCTTCCGGTTGCGTCCGCGCTGACGCTTCATGCCCTTGAAATCTCTCATCGGAGCTTACCGTGCTGGTGCGGGCCGCCGTCGAAGAAGACGGGCGGGACCCTGTTCGTCGTTCCGTTCGTTCGGGGCCTATCCCCGGTGCGAGCTTTTCGGAAAACCGTGCGTTCCCCGTGGTCCGCCGCGTCCGTCTAAGGGGCGCGACCGTCACTGGACCCGGACGCGCTTAAGCGAGCAAACCTGCCCGAAAAGGATGCGTTGGGATGGGAACAACACGGACTTAGCGCGCGGCGCGCCGCTTTCCAAGGGTTTTTATTGCAGCGGCGTTTCGACCTCGGGGATGGGGCCCACGCGGGGTCCGGACCGTTGGTCACGACGCGGTCGCGATCCGCCAGGTCCTTGACGACCTTGACGTCGGTGAAGCCGGCCGCCTCGAACAGGGCCTTGACCGCCTCGCCCTGGTCCCAGCCGATCTCGACGGCGAAGACGCCTTCGGGGCGCAGGATGCGGGCGATCTCGGGCGCCAGGTCGCGATAGGGCTGCAGCCCGTCCGGCCCGCCGTCCAAAGCCAGATGAGGGTCGTGCTCGCGCACCTCGGGGTCCAGGCCGGCGATGTCGCCGGTCGGAATATAGGGCGGGTTGGACACCACCAGATCGAAGCTGGCGTCGGCGAAACCCGCCGCCCAGTCCGTTCGCATGAAGGTGCAGCGGTTGTTCAGGTCCAGATTGGCCGCGTTCTCGCGCGCCACTGCGATGGCCTCGGTCGAGATGTCGGTGCCGACGCCGCGCGCGCCGCGCCGCTCGGCCAGGGCGGCCAGCAGAATCGCGCCCGACCCGGTGCCCAGATCAGCCATCTCGAAGGTCGAGTGCGGCGGAAAGGCGCGCACGATGACGTCCACCACCGTCTCGGTGTCCGGGCGCGGGCTCAGCACGTCGGGGGTGACGTTCAGCATGATCTTCCAGAAGCCCTTGCGGCCCAGGATGCGCGACACCGGCTCGCGGCGCAGGCGGCGATCGACCATGGCGTCCAGCGCGCGGGTTTGCTCTTCGCTGAGAGCGCGATAGGGATCGGTCAGGATGTCGACGCGCCCCGCCCCGGTCGCCGCCTCAAGCAGCAGGCGGGCGTCGATGGAGGGGCTGTCGATGCCGGCGGCCTTCAGGCGGGCCTGCGCGCCTTTCCAGGCGGTCAGCAGGGTCGGTTGGGTGTTCTGATCGGGCATTCCCGGTGATTGGGGTCTGCGGCGCGCGATTTCAAGACGGAACGGCATCGCAGCGTAGCCGTTGAGGGGCGAATGGGGATTCACGACCTGCTCAAATCGAACCGTCGCCGTTCAAGGCGTCGCCCGTCTCGTTCCTCGACGAGAGGCGGCGGCGGCCTGGTGCGTTATCTGGCGGCTGCGGCCGGCGGGCTGGCGACCGGAGCCACCGCCGCCCACCTGCTCTATACGCAAGGCCATCGCTTCGGCCTTGAGCTGCGGCCGGCGCGCCCCGACGTCCTTCCGCCGCGCGATCCGACGCCCGAGGATTATGACGCCAAGGAGCCGGGACGCGGTCGCCTGGCCCAGCGACCGTTGCAAATCCCGCACAAGGGCTGGGTCGATATCCTGTGGCGCACGGTGATGGGCTATTTCGGCGACCGGGTCGGCTTCGTGGCGGGAGGCGTGACCTTCTTCATGCTGCTGGCGCTGTTCCCGACGCTGGGCGCCTTCGTCACTATCTACGGCCTGTTCGCCGATCCGACCGACGCCTGGGGCCAGCTCAGCTTCCTCTATGAGATTCTGCCCTCGAACGTGGCGCAGTTCCTGGGGGCTGAGATGACGCGGCTGGCGGGCAATTCCACCGGTCAGCTGACCTTCACCCTGGTGTGGACCCTGCTGCTGACGCTGTTGGCGGCGAACGGGGGCATCAAGACGCTCTTCTACGGCTTGAATCTCGCCTATCATGAGGTCGAGCGGCGCAACATCGTGGTCTACAACCTGATGTGCATGGCCTTCACCGTCTCGGCGATGGCGGCGGTGCTGCTGAGTTCGGCCCTGGTGGTCGGCGTGCCCTTGGTGCTGGCGGTGTTCGGGCTTCAGGACGAATGGGCCTATCTGGCCCCCTTGCGCTGGCCCCTGCTGTTCTTCGGCTATGTCGGCGCGCTGGCCCTGATCTACCGGCTGGGGCCGAGCCGGGCGCGGGCGCGGTGGCGCTGGCTGACGCCGGGCGCCCTGTTCGCAGCGACGATGAGCCTGCTGGTGTCCTTCCTGTTCAGCTGGTTCCTGACCAACTTCGTGCGCACCGATTCCTACGGCCCGCTGGCGGCGGCCATGGGTTTCCTGTTGTGGACCTGGTTCTCGGTGCAGGTGATCCTGATGGGCGCGCGCCTGAACGCCGAGATCGAACACCAGACGGCCCAGGATACGACCATCGGCCCGCCCCTGCCCATCGGCGAGCGGGGCGCGGTGATGGCCGATTCCGTCGGGGCCCGTCGCGGCAACCCCGCCGCCCTCGCCTATACGCTGAAATACGCCGAGAGCCTGGGCGACCGGGTACTGAAGCGGCGGCGCTGACGTCACGTCGCGCCTCTCCCTCCCCGTCCCGGGGAGGGTGGCTGAGCCTGTCAGGGCGAAGCCGGGTGGGGGCGGCTAGGCTATTCAGGCGCCGGGCGATCAAGGTGCATAGGCTGTTCGTGGCGCCCGGATCGCCCAGCCCTCCCCACCCGGTCTCCGCTTCGCTCGGACCACCCTCCCCGGGACGGGGAGGGAGAGGCGTGGCTCCTGGTCCTAAGCGAACTCAGCTTCCAGATCGGCCAGGCGAGCGGCCTGATCCTCGGCGATCAGCGCGTCGAGCAAAGGGGCCAGGTCGCCTTCCAGAATCTGCGGCAGGCTGTGCAGGGTCAGGCCGATGCGGTGATCGGTCACGCGCCCTTGCGGGAAGTTGTAGGTGCGAATGCGCTCGGACCGGTCGCCCGAGCCGACCTGAGACTTGCGCGCGTCGGAACGAGCGGCGTCCTTGGCCTGGCGCTGCATGTCGTACAGGCGGATGCGCAGGTTCTTCATCGCCTTGTCGCGGTTCACATGCTGCGACTTCTCCGACGAAGTGGCGACGATGCCGGTGGGCAGGTGGGTGATGCGCACCGCCGAATCGGTTTTGTTGACGTGCTGGCCGCCCGAGCCGGAGGCGCGGAAGGTGTCGATGCGGATGTCCTTGTCCAGGATCTCGATCTCGACGTCCTCGACCTCGGGCAGGACGGCGACCGTGGCCGCCGAGGTGTGGATGCGCCCGCCCGCCTCGGTGGTCGGCACACGCTGGACGCGGTGGACGCCGCTTTCAAACTTCAGGCGACCGAACACGCCTTCGCCGCTGACGGTGGCGATGATTTCCTTGAAGCCGCCCGCATCGCCCTCGGTGGCGCTGTCGATCTCGACCCGCCAGCCGCGCGTGGAGGCGTAGCGGGAATACATGCGGAACAGGTCGCCCGCGAACAGCGCCGCCTCGTCCCCGCCGGTGCCGGCGCGCACTTCCAGCACGGCCGAGGCGTTTTCATCGGCGTCGCGCGGCGCCAGCAGCAGGGCGACCTCGCGCTCCAGTTCCGGCAGGCGTGCGGTCAGGGCGTCCAGTTCATCGGCGGCCAGGGCGGCCATTTCCGGGTCGGCGGCCATGGCTTTCAGGTCTTCGATCTCGGCGCGGGCGCGCGCCAGAGCCTGAACCGCATCGGCCACGGGCTTGAGCTCGGCGTGCTCTTTCGACAGGCGCACGATCTCGGCGCCGTCCGTGGCGGCGCCCATCCGGGCCTCCACCTGATGGAAGCGGTCGAGCACCTGATCGAGCCGGGCCTGGGGCAGTCGCAACGGCGTGTCCTTGCAGAGGAAAACGAGGGCGGAGCCTTACCCGCGCCGCCGCGCCGTGTCGATAAAAACGCCTCTACACGCGATCATGGAGCGATTGTGAACCGCCGTCACAAACCCGTCAGCTCGGTTTCTTCGCACCTGCAAGCGCCCTAGCTCCACCTCGACTTTAACGGGCTGGAACGGAAGTGGAGACAGGGCATGACACATCAGAACCCTCCTGAAGGGGCGCCGGCGGGCATCACGCCGGGCGCCGATGTCGCGCGCCTGTGCGCGCTCTACGACGGCCTGCTGACGCCGGACCCACCTTCCATAAGTCCCGCCGCCGAAAAGGAATTGAAGGCGCTGGCCAAGATCTTCGACCTGGACGCCGAGCGGCCCGCCGCTGAACTGTGGCCCTATGTCCGCGCGGTCCTGGTGCGGCAGGCGCCGCCGGAACCGACGGCGGCCTCCACGCCGGTCGAGCCCCGGACCGTCCTGCTGGTCGAGGACGACGCCGACGCCGCCGCCGACCTGACCGAGGCGCTGGACGCCGCCGGACATCGCGTGATCGGCCCCTTCCACAGCGCCGAAGCGGCCGAGGCGGCGACCGCCCTGCACGCCATCGACCTGGCCCTGCTGGACATCAATCTGTCGGGCGAGGCGACCGGCGTCGACCTAGCGCGCAAGCTGAAATCGCGCTGGGGCATGCCCGTCATCTTCCTGTCGGGCGACGTCACGGCGGCGGCGCACAACGCCGAGTTGGCCGCCGCCATGGTGATCAAACCCTACAGCGGGCGCGACGTGCTGGACGCCATCGCCCGGCTGGAGGGGGCCTGACGCACAGCAGGGGCCCTCGCGCAGGCCATTGCCAGACCGGCTGCGACCTGCGCCTGATGGTCCGTGATCCCCGGCTGAGGCGCTGAATGGAAACCTTCTTCCTGTTTCTGCTGGTCGGCGTCCTGGCCCAGGCGGTCGATGGGGCGCTCGGCATGGCCTATGGAGTCATCTCGTCGTCCGTCCTTCTGGCGCTGGGGGTGCCCCCGGCCACGGCGTCGGCCAGCGTTCACGCCGCCGAAGTCTTCACCACCGCCGCCTCGGCGGGCAGCCACGCCTGGCACAAAAACGTCGAATGGCGGCTGATGGCGCCGCTGGCCGTCGCCGGGGTGATCGGCGGGGTGCTGGGCGCCTATGTGCTGACCGGGCTGGAAGCGGCGGTGATCAAGCCCTTCATCGTCGCCTATCTGGCCCTGATCGGGGTGTGGATTCTGTGGCGGGCCGGGCACGATATTCCGCACCGCCGCCTGCCGGCCTGGATCACCGGGCCGCTGGGACTGGTCGGCGGCTTTCTGGACGCGATCGGCGGCGGAGGCTGGGGGCCGACCGTCTCCTCGACCCTGGTCGGCGCCGGGCACGAGCCGCGCAAGGCCATCGGCACGGTCAACACGGCCGAGTTCTTCCTGACCGTCGCCGTCTCGGCCACTTTCGTCTGGGCCCTGGTCACCGGCCACTGGGAAGAAGCCGGGGCCCTTCAGAATCACGCCGCCGCTGTGGGCGGACTGGTCGTCGGCGGGCTGATCGCCGCCCCCTTCGCGGGCCTGATCGTCAAGAAGGTGCCGCGCAAGGTGCTGACCTATGCCGTCGGCGGGCTCTTGATCGTGCTGGCGGCGTTCCAGGGCTATCAGCTCCTGACCTAACGCGGGTCATTGACAGCCGATCGCGCGGCTGGCCGACTGTCCCTACACTAGGCCGGGGGCGACGAATGCGCGTATGGATGATCGGCGTCATGGTCGGGGGACTAGTGTCCGGCTGCGCCTCGACACAGACGATCCCGCCGCAGATCGAACAGATCGATCAGCCCGCTCTCGGCGCCGTCGCCGCCATCGAAGTGGGCGAGGCGGCGGTCGCGACAGGACGGGGCCGAAGCCTGCCGGGTCTAGCCCTGGCCAATGAGCTGAGCTGGGGCGACGGGGTGCTGAGAAAACGCTTCACCGTCGCGCCGGGCCGACTGGCGGCGCGCCAGAGCGACGCCCGCCACATCTATTATTTCTCCGACAGGATGACCGCCCGCGATCCGCTGTTCGGAATGGCGCCCTACGCCTCCGGCGGGCTGTGCCGCGCCAAGGACGGCTCAGGCCCGGTGCGCGGCTTCATCACGCCGGGCCAGTGCGTCCTGACCTGGAACGCGACGCCCCAGGTGCGCGATATCCGAATCGAAGAGGCCGACGAGGGCGCGCGACGACGCGAGCTGATTTACCACGGCCGGGCCGACGGCAAGGTGCGCTTCCTCTATCGCGAGACGATGGGCGACAGCGCGCCCCAGACCCAAAGCCTCGACTACGACCTGGCCCACAGCGCGGTGATCGGCTTTCGCGGCGCCCGGCTGGAGGTTCTGGAGGCGGACAACACCCGTCTGCGTTACCGCCTTCTCGCCCCGTTCGACGGGGACGACTGAGCCTCAGACCGGAGAGGTGTCGATGAAGCTGGGCCGCTGCTCCAGCGCCGTCTGCAGGGCGACCAGGTTCGGGCGCCCGGTCTTCCAGTCGTAGTCCGGGTGGCGGAAGCCGATCCAGGTGACGGCGACGCCCGCCGTCAGCACGCCCATGTCCAGCGCCTGGGCGTCCGGCGCGGCGGCTTCCAGCGCGTCCAGGGCGCGGCCCATATTGACGGTCCAGCGCTCGATCCAGGACGCCGAGCGCTCCTGCTCCGGGCGGCGCTTCTCCAGCACCAGTTTGACGCCCATCTCCAGCGCGGCGTTGCCGAGCGTCTCCAGCCGTTTCACGCGCAGACGCTCTGCGCCTTCCGGCGGCAGCAGGCGCGGGCCGGCGCCCAGGGCGTCCAGGTATTCAGCGATCACCGGGCTGTCGTTCAGCGGCAGGCCGTCCTCGGCGATCAGGGTCGGCACCTGCACCACCGGATTGGTCGACAGCAGCTCCGGCGCATTGCCGTAGGGATCGACGACGATCTCCTCGATACGGTCGGCCAGACCCTTTTCACGGGCGACGATGCGCACCTTGCGCGCGAAGGGCGACGGGGTGGTGATGTAGAGTTTCATGATTACTCGGCGGCGTTGAGGGCGGCGGGAGCCGCGCGGGCGGCGTCCAGTTCGGCGGCCTTAGCTTCGACCTGGGCGACGATCTCCTCGATCATGCCGTCGTTGGCCTGTTTGTGGGCGATCTTGCCGTTCAGATAGACCATGCCCGCCCCTTGCCGCCGCCGGTGAAACCGACGTCGGTATAGAGGGCCTCGCCCGGCCCGTTGACGACGCAGCCGATGATCGACAGCGACATGGCCGTCGAGATGTGCGCCAGCCGCTCTTCCAGAATCCCCACGGTCTCGATCACGTTGAAGCCCTGACGGGCGCACGACGGGCAGGCGATGATGTTCACCCCGGTGACGCAGGCCCAGCGACTTGAGGATGTCGAAGCCGACCTTGATCTCTTCGACCGGATCGGCGGCCAGGGACACGCGGATGGTGTCGCCGATGCCCGACCACAGCATATTGCCCATGCCGATGGCCGATTTGATCGTACCGGTGCGCAGCGGCCCCGCCTCGGTCACGCCCAGGTGCAGGGGGCAGTCGATGGCGTCGGCCAGCTGCTGATAGGCGGCGACCGTCAGGAAGGGGTCGGACGCCTTCACCGAAATCTTGAACTCGTGGAAGTCCAGGTCCTGCAGGATGCGGGCGTGGTTCAGGGCGCTTTCGACCATCGCGTCGGGGCAGGGCTCGCCGTATTTCTCCAGCAACTCCTTCTCCAGCGACCCGGCGTTGACGCCGATGCGCATGGAGCAGCCGTGGTCGCGGGCGGCCTGGACGACCTCCTTGACCCGCTCGATCGAGCCGATGTTGCCGGGGTTGATGCGCAGGCAGGCGGCGCCCGCCTGGGCCGCCTCGATGCCTCGGCGGTAATGGAAATGGATGTCGGCCACCAGCGGCACGCGGGCCTCGCGCGCAATGGTGCTGAAGGCCGCCGTCGACTCTTCGTCCGGGCAGGAGACGCGGACGATGTCGGCCCCGGCCTCTTCCAGCTGGCGGATCTGCTCCAGCGTCGCCGCCGCGTCGGCGGTCGGCGTATTGGTCATCGACTGGACGCTGATCGGCGCGCCCCCGCCGACGGGAACGGAGCCGACCATGATCTGGCGGCTCTTGCGGCGCTCGATGTGGCGCCAGGGGCGGACGTGGCCGAGTTCGGAACTTTGGTCGCTCATGACCCCCTACACATAGGACAGGACGGACGGCAAAACCACGACAGACGACGAAAGATCGTCGTCGCAGCCAAAGGATCAGATCAGGCGGCGGGCGGCTGGGCGACCGGGGCAGCGGCAGGCTGATACGGCTGCGGTCCCGGCGCAGCGGCGGCGGCGGCAGCAGCGGCCTGGGCGGCGCGGGCGCGGGCCTCGACGGCGGCGGCGGCGCGCGCCTCGGATTCACGCGCGGCGGCCTGGGCGCGATTGTTCAGCGCGCCCAGCGGCGACTGAGGCGCGGGCAGGACGCCGCTGTGCTCGCCGTTCAGATAGACGTCGAACGCCTCCGGATCGGGCGTGTCGATGGTCGCCGACAGGCCGGGCGGCGCGCGCCAGGCTTCGCCCGCCGCCAGTTGGCGCGCGAACAGGATGCGGCCGTCGCCCTGACGGATAACCAGAATGGCGGGTTTGCGGGCCTGAAGCGTGACCTGCGACACCGTGGCCGAGGCGCCGTAGATGGCGCCGCGCGGGTTGAAGGCGGCCTGCACCGGCGGGGCGGGCGGCGGGGCGGCGTTGGGGTCGTCCGGGTCGATGCCGGTAAGCTGCGCCTCCAGGCCCGGCGTGATGTACATGGCCGGCGTGGTCTGATCCGGCGGGGCGGCCCGGGGGCGCCGAGGTAGAGGGCGCGGTCGCGCTGGCGGTCGGCCTGCTCGGCCCAGTCCTTCGGCACGGCGACCAGATCCGACGGATGCGGCGCCTCGATGCGGTTCAGACGCTGAAACACGTTCCAGCCGACCACCACCGCCAGAAAGGCGCCGATGACGCCCAGGATCTTGGGCGAGTTCTGGCGCATCTGCTGCAGGGCGGCGCCCGTCGGCGGCTGCAGCGGCACGGCCGCATCGGGATATTCCTGCTTGAACCGCTCGACCGCGTTCAGCTCGTCCAGCCCCAGGGCGCCCGCATAGGCGCGCACATAGCCCATCGAGAAGATGCGCGACGGCAGGGCGGCGTATTCGGCCTGCTCCAGCGCCGTCAGGAAGCGCGGATGCACCCGCGTCATGGTCGAAAGCTGGGCCATCGACAGGCCCGAGGCCAGACGCGCGGCGCGCAAAGTCGCGCCCAGGGAATCATCCGAGGGATCTTCCGGCGCCGGCTGGGGCGTCGGCTCAGGGGTCTGATCCAGCGTCGCGTCGGCGTCGAAGTCGAACGCGGCTTGCCGATCCTGGTCCATAGGGTCGGGGTTCCGTCACGCCGGGCGGCCGTGCGCCCGTCATCCCCGCTTAGACGAGGCGAGGAGCGCGGGCAACGCGGGAAAGCGGCGCAGCTTTCCTAGACTTCCACGTTCAGCTTACGCGCCAGCGACTCGATCTCGCCGCGCACCGACCCGGCCGAGGAGCCGAGCAGGACGTTCATCCCCCGTCGCGCCGCGTTGAGATCCGCCGACAGGATCATGCGCTTGACCGGCCCCACCCCGCCCGCCGGGGCGGACAGGCGGCTGTAGCCCAGGGTGATCAGGGCGAAGGCCTCCAGCGGGCGGCCCGCCAGTTCGCCGCAGACGGAGACGGGCGTGGCGCTGTCGGCGCACTTCTGCTGGATCTCGGCCAGGGCGCGCAGGAAGGGCGGCGACAGGGCGTCATAACGCTCGGACACCCGCGGGTTCGTGCGGTCGGAGGCAAACATATACTGCATCAGGTCGTTGGTGCCGATCGAGACGAAGTCGGTCAGCGGCAGCAGGGCGTCCAGATGCCACAGCAGGCTGGGGCACTCGATCATGGCCCCGACGCGCAGCAGGGACGGCAGCGGGCGGCCCCGGCGCCGCGCCCAGTCGCATTCGATGTCGACCAGTTCGCGCGCGGCCCTGAACTCGTCCACCGTGGCGATCATCGGGAACATGACGCGCAGTTCGCGCCCGGCGGCGGCGGTCAGCAGGGCGCGCAGCTGCATCCTCAGCAGGGCCGGACGATCCAGGCCCAGACGGATGGCGCGCCGACCCAGCGCCGGGTTCTCCTCGCGCTCATTGTCCAGATAGGGCAACACCTTGTCGCCGCCGATATCCAGCGTGCGGAAGGTGACCGGCCGATCGCCCGCCGCATCCAGCACCAGCTTGTAGAGCGCCGTCTGCGAGTCCAGGCGCGGCAGTTCGTCCGAGACCATGAACTGGAACTCTGTGCGGAACAGGCCGATGCCCTCGGCGCCCGTAGCGTCCAGATTCTCCAGATCCACCGCCAGACCGGCGTTGGTCAGCAGCACGATGCGTTTGCCGTCCTTGGTGACGGCGGGGGTGTCGCGCAGTTGGTCGAACTCCGCGCGTTGCTGGGCGCGCACGGCCATGCGGCTCTCGACCGCCGCCAGCATGTCCGGACGGGGCCGCAGATAGGCCTCGCCCGTTTCGCCGTCGACGATCACCTGATCGCCCTCGGTCAGGCGGTCGCGCAGGCCCTGCAGGCGGCCGACGCAGGGGATCTGCAGGGCGCGCGCGACAATGGCCGCGTGGGCGGCGGCGGAGCCCTCTTCCAGCAGCAGGCCGCGCAGCTTGTGGCGCGGATATTCCAGCAGGTCCGCCGGACCCAGATTCTTGGCCACCAGGATCGCGTCGTCGGGCAGGTCGCGCTGGCCCGGATGGTCGCCCGCCATCAGCCGCAGCAGGCGGTTGGCCAGGTCCTCGAAGTCGTGCAGCCGCTCGCGGATGTAGGGGTCGCGCGCGTTGGCGAAGCGGGCGCGGTGCTCGTTGCGGACGCGGTCGACGGCGGCCTCGGCCGTCAGGCCAGAGCGCACCGCCTCCTCCAGCGACCGGTTCCAGCCCCGGTCGTCGGCGAACATGCGATAGGTCTCCAGCACCTCATAGGGGGTGCCGCCCAGCTTGCCCTGACTGCCCTCCAGCAGGGCGTCGATGCTGGTGCGCAGACCGTCCAGCGCCGCCTTCAGCCGGACCTCCTCGGCGACGGGGTCGTCGGCCAGAAGCTGTTCGGGCGCGATCGGCGCCTCGTGCAGCACCGCCCGACCGAAGGACAGGCCTTCGGCGAACTTCTGTCCCCGCAGCCGTTCGGGCCGATGAGGCGCCACCTCGACGTCGCGCAGCTCCTCCAGCGCCAGCAGCTCGCCCGAGGCCACCGTCTCGGCCAGGACCATGGCGATGGTCTGGATGTCCTCGATCTCTTCCTCGTCATAGCGACGAGCGGCGCGGTTCTGGACGACCAGAACGCCGATGGCCCGGCCGCCGCGCAGCAGGGGCGCGCCGAGGAAGGCGTGATAGGGGTCTTCGCCCGTTTCCGGCCGGTAGGAGAAGCTGGGGTGCGACTGGGCGTCCGACAGGCTGAGCGGCTCGGCCGTGCGGGCCACCTCGCCGACCAGCCCCTCGCCGGGGCGCAGCCGGGTGTTATGGACGGCCTCGGGGTTCAGCCCCTCGGTGGCGAACAGCTCCAGCTCGCCCGAGGCGCGCCGCAGATAGATGGAGCAGACCTCGGCCACCATGGAGCGGGCGATGATCCGCACCACCATGTTCAGCCGGGTCTGGGCCGGCGCGCCGCCCCCGGCCCGGCCAGGGCCTCGCGGATCTGGCGCAACAGGAGGCGTGGCCCCCTCGCCGTCACTGCTGCGCCCTTTACCATGGTCTCTCCCGCCTAACCGTCCGATCCGTTCAGATAGGGCGGCGCGTCCGTTATCCTAGCTTTCCGCGTCCAGTCCGTAGGCTGCGTGCAGCGCACGCACCGCCAACTCTGCATAATCCGAATCGATCAGAACGCTGATCTTGATTTCAGAGGTCGAGATAGCCTGGAACTTCACGCCCTTGTCGGCCAGGGCGCGGAACATGGTCTGGGCCACGCCCGCGTGGCTTCTCATGCCGACGCCGATCACCGACACCTTGGCCACGTCGTCGTCGACCCGCAGCTCCTCGAAGCCGATCTCGGCCTTGGCCGCCATCATCAGCTCGGCGGCGCGGCGCGCGTCGCGGCGGCCGGTCGTGAAGGTCAGGTTGACCGCGCCTTCGGTGCGGGCCTGGCTCTGCACGATCATGTCGACATTGACCTCGGCCTCGGCCAGGCGGGTGAAGACGTCGGCCGGGGCGTCCGTCCGGTCCGACAGGCCCAAAAGCGTGATCCGGGCTTCGTCCCGGCTCATGGTCACGCCGGAAACGATGCGCTTTTCCACGATCTCATCCTCGTCGCAAATCAGGGTGCCGGCGTGTTGCGGCAGGTTTCCGTTTTCATCCGGTTCGATGAAGCTGGACAGGACGCGCACCGGCACGCGCTTGTGCATGGCCAGCTCGACCGAGCGGGTCTGCAGCACCTTGGCGCCCAGCGACGCCATCTCCAGCATCTCCTCGTAGGAGACCTTCTCCAGACGCCGCGCGCGGCTCTGGATGCGCGGGTCGGTCGTATAGACGCCGTCCACGTCGGTGTAGATGTCGCACGGCGCGCCCAGGGCCGCCGCCACCGCCACCGCCGAGGTGTCAGAGCCGCCCCGACCCAGGGTGGTGATGCGCCCGTCGCGGGTCACGCCCTGAAAGCCCGGCACGATGGCGATCTCGCCCGCGTCGACGGCGGCGCCCAGCACCTCGCCCGACACGTCCTCGATGCGGGCGCGGCCGTGGGCGTCGTCGGTCAGGATCGGAATCTGCCAGCCCATCCAGCTGCGGGCCTTGAAGCCCATGTTGCGCAGGGTCAGGGCCAGAAGGCCCGAGGTCACCTGCTCGCCCGAGGCGACCACCACGTCGTATTCGTCGTCCGACAGGGCGCTGTCGGCGTACAGGCCCGGCGCGGCGGCGCCGACGCCGTCGGTCCAGGCCACCAGCTCATTGGTCTTGCCCGCCATGGCCGAGACGACCACGGCCACGCCCTTGCCTCTGGAGGCTTCGGCGGCGACGATGCGCGCCGCGCGACGGATGCGTTCCAGGTCGGCCATGGAGGTGCCGCCGAACTTCATCACCAACCGGTTCGTGTCGGCCCGCGTCATCCCTGCGCCTGATCCCCCTGCTTGCATGGCGGGCGAAGGCGGTCCATGCCTGAGCCCATGCCCGCTTCTAACGACAGCCTTGATCCGCGCAAACCCCAAAGCGATGAGGGTTTTTCACCCTTTGCTACCGATCGTGCCGAAGGGCCGAGCATCGATCCTGCCGATGTGGCGCGCTTTTCGGCCCAGGCGGCGCAGTGGTGGGACCCCAAAGGCCCCTTCGCTCCCCTGCATCGCTTCAATCCGGCGCGGCTGAAATTCGTGCGTGACCGGGCGGCGGAGCATTTCCAGCGCGACGTAAAAGCGCGCGCGCCGTTCGACGGCCTCAGCCTGATCGACATCGGCTGCGGCGGCGGGCTGATCGCCGAGCCGATGCGGCGCATGGGCTTTGACGTCACCGCCATCGACGCCTCGTCCGAGAACATCGGCACCGCCCGCGCCCACGCCGAACAGGTCGGGCTGGACATCGCCTATCGCGCCGCCACGGTGGAGCAGATGGTGGAAGCGGGGGCCGGGCCGTTCGACGTGGTGCTGACGATGGAGGTCATCGAGCACGTCGCCGACCCGGAAAGCTTCATCCGCGCCTGCTCCAGGCTGATCAAGCCCGGCGGCCTGATGATCGTCGCCACCCTGAACCGCACGCTGAAGGGCCTGCTGCTGGGCAAGGTCGCGGCGGAATATGTGCTGCGCTGGGTCCCGGCGGGCACCCACGACTGGCGCCAGTTCCTCAAGCCCGAGGAACTGCGCGCCATGCTGGACGGGGAGCCCCTGCGCGTCACCGGCCCCTACGGCCTGGCCTACGACCCGCTGAACGACCGCTGGAGCGAGGGCGACGACGTCGGCGTCAACTATATGATGATGGCGACGCGGGACGCCTGACCGCTCAGAGCGGCCGGACCATGTAGCGGGCGTCGTCGCCGTAGCTGGCCAGCTTCGCGGCCATGCCGGGCGGGTTCTGGATCTCGAAACCGTTGCGCGACCAGAAGCTTGATGCGTCGTTGACCGCGACCAGCGCCACCGACGGCCAGCCGTCCGCCCGGGCCTGATCAGCCAGACGCTCGATGATGGGGCGGGTGTGGCCGCCGCCGCGCGTATCGGGGTGCAGGGCCAGGTCGTGCAGATAGACCACCTCGGCGTCGGTCGGGATGGCGTCGATCAGCACGTTCAGCGCCGGGGCCGCATTCACCTTCCACGGATAGGCGACCAGATAGCCCATGATCGCTCCGTCCGGCGCCGCCAGAACGAAGCAGCCCTGAGGATAGAGCTCCAGCCTGTTGGCGAAACAGGCGCGCTCTTCGGGATGATCGGGGAAGGACAGTTGGGCCACCGCGACCACGCCGTCGAGGTCGTCCGGCGTCATGGCCCGCCAGTTCAGTTCGGACAGCGGGCGTTCAGCTTCGCCCTGTTGAATCGCCATTGCACGCTCCATTCATCCGTTGGCGTCAAACCCTCCGCGCCCGACATAGGCGACCGCGCACCGTGCGTCGCCAGCGAAAGACTGCGACTAATTCGCCTTCTTGGGGTCGGGCGGCAAGCTGGGCAGGGGGCGCAGGGCACGCCGTCGTCCCTCAGCTTCTTGACCTCGGCGGGGGTGGCCTCGCCGTAAATCTCGCGTTTTTCGCTGCGGCCTTCGTGGATGTCGCGGGCCTCGCGGGCGAAGGCGTCGCCGACGTAGTCGAAGTTCTGCTCGACGTGGGCGCGCACCTGCTGCGCCGCCTGCATCATCATCGACTGCATCTGCTTCAGAGCTTCAGGTTTCAGGGCGTCGGTCGACGGCGCGGTCTTCTTCGTGCCCGAGACGGCCGGGGCCATCACCTGCTTCCTCACGGCCGTCGAACCGCAAAGGGGCATTCGACCAGGCCGCGCGCCGCCTGATCGTCATAATCGGACGAGGAGCCGAACCAGGCCTCGAAGCCGTGGTCGTGGTCGCAGGACAGGGCGTAACGGATCATAGGGGCAGGTCGAAGTCGCGGTCGTGGCGCAGGGCCGGCACGGAGGCGCGCGCCCGCTCCACAGCAGAAAGGTCCAACCGAGCGTGAAGCACGGCCGGCTCATCATGGTCGAGCCGGGCGATGATTTCGCCCCACGGGCCGACGACCAGGGAGCGGCCCCAGGTCTGGCGGCCGTCCTCATGCGCGCCGCCCTGGGCCGGTGCCAGGATGAAGGCCCCTGTCTCGATCGCGCGGGCGCGCAGCAGCGTCTCCCAGTGCGCCTCGCCGGTCGGACGGGTGAAGGCGGCGGGAACGGCGATCAGGCTCGCGCCCGCCTTGGCCAGGGCGCGGTGCAGATGCGGAAACCGCAGGTCGTAACAGATGGTCAGGCCCAGACCGCCCCAGGGCGTATCGGCGACCGCCGCCGCCTCGCCGGGCCGCACCGAGGCGCTTTCGCGATAGGTCTCGCCGTTCGGCAGGTCGACATCGAAGACGTGCAGCTTGTCATAGCGCGCCGTGATCGTCCCGCCGGGGTCGATCAGCAGCGAGCGATTGGCGGCGCGCGGGTCGTCCGCCACGCCCGAACGGACAATGGCCGAGCCGACCAGAAGCCAGACGCCCAGTTCGGCGGCCAGGGCCTGCAGCCCCAGCACAGCCGGATCGGCGCCTTCGTCCGACAGGGCGGCGTCGCGGAAGGCCCGGCGCTGTTCGAGGAAATTGGTCCCCTCAGGCGTCAGGATCAGCTGCGCGCCCCCGGCCGCCGCCTGACGGATCAGGGGCTCGACATGCGCCAGCCCTGCGGCCGCCGTCGCCGGCGTCCGCGTCTGGATCAGCGCAATGTCGAGCGTGTCGGTCACCTAGGCCGCCAGCAAGGCGTCCAGCTCGCCCTTGCGGTCCAGGGCGTGGATGTCGTCCGAGCCGCCGACGTGTTTCCCGTCGATGAAGATCTGCGGGAAGGTGGCGGCGCCGCCCGAGCGCTGGACCATCTCGGCCTTCTTCTCAGGGTCGTTGGAGGCGACGATGTTGGTGTAGGCCGCGCCCTTGCTGTCCAGCAGGGCCATGGCGCGGATGCAGTAGGGGCAGCCGGGTTTGGTGTAGAGAACGACTTCGGCCAAGGGAGACTCCTAAAGGCTGAGGGGAAGGTTCTCTTTCATTTAGGCGGTTCTCGCGCGTTTTTCACCCTCGCGATGACGGCCAGGTCGACGGCGCGCGCTCCGGCCTCCATCAGGACCCGCGCGCAGGCCTCTGCGGTGGCCCCCGTCGTCAGCACGTCGTCGACCAGGAGCAGGCGCCGTCCCTTGATGCGTCGCCGCCCGGCCTCGGTCACAGCGAAGGCCGCCTTGACGTTCAGCCGCCGCCCGCGCGCGGACTTGCCGCCCTGGCTGGCGGTAGGCAGGGCGCGGATCAGGGCGTCGGGCAGGTAGTCGAGCCGCGCCGCGCGGGCCAGCGGTCGGGCGATCTCGGCGGCCTGATTGAAGCGACGCGACAGCAGGCGGGCGCGGTGCAGGGGCACAGGGACCACGGCGTCCACCGTCTCGATCAGGGGCGCGGCCGAGCGGCTGATCCAGCGGGCGAACAGGGTGGCGAACTGCTGCTGGTCGCCGTGCTTGAACTTCAGGATGATCCCGCGCGAAGCCTCGTCATAGACGCAGGCCGCCCGCGCCCGATTGAAGGCGTAGGGGCTGGCGATGCAGGCTGCGCACCGATCCGCCGCGAAGTCGCCGCCGTCGCATTCAAACGCGGCGCCGCAGCCGTCGCACACCGGCGCCTCCAAAAGGCGACCCGGCTCCAGGCGTCGGGAGAAAGGCCGGCCGACGCCGCCGCCTCGCGGCTGTCGTGAGCGAGCGGCGGCAACAAAATATCCAGCAGGCCCCGCCCCGCATCGCGCGCGCCGGATGCTAAAGGCCCCCCGACGCCTTTCAATCGACCTCGCCAGCCCCCATCCTGAACCGACATGAGCGCCCCCTCCCCTTCCTCCGGTCCCCCGATCATCTTCGACGCCGCCCGCCGCGCCGCGCGCCTGACCCGCGCCGCCCGACGTTTCGGGGGCGCCGACTTCCTGCACCTGCGCGCCGCCGACAATGCGGTGAACAGCCTAGAGGTGATCCTGCGCGAGTTTCAAACGCCCGTCGACCTGTCGCCCCACCCCGGCGTCTTCGCCCGCTCGCTGGCCGAGAGTCCGGCGCGCGAACGGGTGGCTGAGGTCCGCGCCGTCGGCTCGACGGCCGAGCGCGCCGCGCCGGGGGCCGGGCCTCTGGGGCTGGAGGACGGCTCAGCCGACCTGATCGTCAACCTGCTGGGCCTGCACTGGGCCAACGACCTGCCCGGCGCCCTGAGCCAGATCCGCCGCGCGCTGAAACCGGATGGCCTGTTCGTCGCCAGCCTGTTCGGCGCGGCGACGCTGAAGGAGTTGCGCGGCGTGCTGACCGAAGCGGAGCTGGAGGTCAACGGCGGAGCGCAGGCCCGCGTATCGCCCTTCGCCGACGGCTTCGACGGGGCGGCGCTGCTGCAACGGGCCGGGTTCGCCCTGCCGGTGACCGATGTGGACCGGGTGACGGTGCGTTACGGCGACCCCTTCGCCCTGATGCGCGACCTGCGGGCGATGGGCGAGACCAATGTGCTGGCCGGGCCGATCCGGCCGCTGAGCCGCGCCGTTCTGGCCCGCGCGGCCCAGCTCTACGCCGAGCGCCACGCCGAGGCCGACGGCCGCATCCCCGCCACCTTCGAGATGGTGCATCTGGCCGGATGGGCGCCGCACGAGAGCCAGCAGAAGCCCGCCAAGCGCGGCTCGGCCAAGACCCGGCTGGCCGATGCGCTGGGCGTCAGGGAGCAGACCGGCGAGGAAGGCTGAGCGTCAGCCTCCGGCGGCGAGCACGAACTGGCTGACCTTGCCGTAGACCGCCTCCATCCGCCCGGAGAAGGCGCCCAGCGCGGCCAGGACCACGATGCCGATCAGGCCGCAGATCAGCCCGTATTCGATGGCGGTGGCGCCGCCTTCATCGCGGAGCAGCCGGTGGATGAAACCCTTCACGCCCGGCCTCCCCTGTCGTCGGCCCGTCAGAGCAGATCGCGCAGCCAGGCGATCAGCGGTTCATCGGCCGGAGGCATGGGATAGGCCGACAGCTTGTCCGGCTTCACCCAGGCCAGGCCCGCATGCTCGCGCGCCTCGACCACGCCGGACCAGCGCCGGCACAGATACAGTGGCATCAACAGGTGAAACGATTCGTAAGCGTGACTGGTAAACACGAAGGGGGCCAGGCAGGCCTCCTTCACGTCGATGCCCAGTTCTTCCTTCAGCTCGCGGATCAGGGCGGCTTCGGGCCGCTCGCCCGGCTCGACCTTGCCGCCGGGGAATTCCCACAGGCCCGCCAACTGCTTGCCCTCGGGGCGTTTGGCGATCAGCACCCGGCCGTCCGGATCGATCAGGGCGACAGCGACGACCAGGACGGTGGGAACGGCAGGCGTCTCGCTCACGAGCGATAGTCCCCGTTGATCTCGATGTAGCGTTTGGTCAGGTCGCAGGTCCAGACGGTGGCGGAGGCGCGCCCTGAGCCGACATGGACGGTGATGTCGATCTCGTCGTTCTTCATATAGGCGCTCATGACCGCCTCGTCGTAGTCGGGGGACGGGCGCCGTCGACGGCGGCGACATGGGGGCCGAAGCGGATGGCCAGACGGTCGCGATCGACGGCCTCCTCGGTCTTGCCCACCGCCATGACGATGCGGCCCCAGTTGGCGTCCTCGCCGGCGATGGCGGTCTTGACCAGGGGGCTGTCGGCGATCGACTTGGCCAGTTTGCGCGCCGAGGCGGGGCTGGCGGCGCCGTCCACCGTCACCTTGACGAACTTGGTCGCGCCTTCGCCGTCCTTGACCAGCTGGTGAGCCAGATCGAGCATGACGGCGTCCAGCGCCGCCGAGAACTCCTTCAGGCGGCGGTCGCCGACGCGGCCGATGCGCGGCGCGCCGGACGCGCCCGTGGCGAACAGCAGGGCCGTGTCGTTGGTCGAGGTGTCGCCGTCCACCGTCACCGAGTTGAAGGTGGTGCGGACGTGCAGGTTCAGCAGGGCCTTCAGCACCGGCGGGGCGATGTCGGCGTCGGTGACGATGAAGGCCAGCATGGTCGCCATGTCCGGCGCGATCATGCCCGAGCCCTTGGCGATGCCGGCGATCTTCACCTTGACGCCCTCGATCTCGCACTCGGCGTAGGAGCCCTTGGGGAAGGTGTCCGTGGTCATGATGCCCAGGCCGGCCCCGGCCCAGTTGTCGGCCTTCAGACCGGCCTGAACCTCGGGCAGGCGGGCGGTGATCTTCTTGTCGTCCAGCACCACGCCGATCACCCCGGTCGAGGCCAGCATGACGTCGCGCTGGCGGCAACCGAAGCGCTTGGCGAACTCCGAGGCCGTGCGACGCGCGGCATCGGCGCCCGCCTTGCCGGTGAAGGCGTTGGCGCAACCGGCGTTGACGATCAGCGCCCGAACCTCTTCGCCGCCCTTGTCGGCGTCCAGCTGGCGCTTGCACCAGTCGACCGGCGCCGAGCCGACCTTGTGCCGGGTGAAGACGCCCGCGCACGACGCGCCTTCGGGAAAGTGAAAGACCACCAGATCGTCGCGCTCATGCTTGTAGAAGCCCGCGCGCGCGGTCGCGATCTCGACCCCGCCGATCGGCGCGATGGCCGGAAAGGGCACGGCCAGCGGCGAGATCATCAGTCCCGGCTTGCCGGGCGCAGAGGCCTTGGTCGGCGTCGACCCGGCCGACTGGGCCGCGCGTTTCAGGGCCGAGGCCAAGGGGTCCAGCGCCTTCTCGATGACGGCTTCGATCTTCTTGCCGGTCGAGGCGGACTTGGGCGGCTGGCTCATGTGGCGTTTCCGGCGGCGGGAGGAACGGTGACTTTATCGGCGGGCGCGGAGGCGGCGGGCGGCGGCTTCTTTGCGTCGTTCAGGGTGATTTCCACCTCGGCCTTGCCGCGCAGCTGCTCGAGCAATTGGCGCACGCCTTCATAGGTCAGATAGCGGACGATCTGGGGCCGGGCCTGCTCCAGCGTCGGCGGCGTCTCGACGCGGCGGTCCTCGACCTTCAGCACGGCCCAGCCGGTCTCGGTCTGGATCGGGCCGACGACCTGCCCCGGCGTCTTGCCCTGCAGGGCCGTCGCATAGGCCCCCGGCAGAACGTCGAGCGTCGAATAGCCCAGATCGCCGCCGGAATAGCGGGTGGCGTCGTCGATGGAGCGTTGAGCGGCCACGGCCTCGAACGCCGCACCCTGCCCCAGCACGCCCAGAACGGCGTCGGCCTGCTCCCTGGTGGGCGCCAGGATCAGACGCACGCGGACCTCTTCGGTGGCGCGCGCCAGCCGCTGCTGCTCGGCGTAGAGGCGTTCGACCGCCTGTTCCGAAACAGCGCCGGAGACCACCTTTTCCACCAGCATGTCGCCCAGGATGCGTTCGCGCACGGCCTGCAGGCGACGCTGGGCGGCCGGGCTGGAATCCAGGCCGCGACGCTCGGCCTCGGCCGCCAGCAGCTTCTGATCCACCACCTCGTCCATCACCCGGCGAAACAGTTCGGAGGAGACATCCAGCGGGTCGTCCTCGCCGATCAGCCCTTGCGCCACCGCCTCGCGCCGCACGTCCGAGGCCCAGACGGCGCGGTCATTGACCCTGGCCACCACCCGGTCGTTCTTTTCCGGCGCAGCCTCGTCGCCGCCGCGCCCGCAGGCGGCCACGCCCATCGCCAGCCCGACGGCGGCGACCAGAAACAGGCTGGTGAGGGGACGCCGCGCTCGCATCGGACGCTCCGGGCAAGGGTCTGGGGACAGGTCGCCGGGGCGACCGTTCGCGCCTGCGCGGCGCCGCCTTAAAAGGCCCTCGCGTTGACAGGGGTAAGGGCGGTGCTTAAGTCCCGCCTGCGCCCAAGTCGAGGGATTTTCGATCGTATGCGCGGCCCTTCGCGCGCCCTGACTGCAGGGAAGGCCTGGGGCTGGCGTGATCGCGGCCTCCCGACCGGGCGAAACCTGTCTTTCTCAGAGCCTTCAGCCGCTCGACCGCCTGACCCGGATCGCCCATGCTCGGCTTCGCCAAGAAACTTCTCGGTTCCTCCAACGACCGCAAGGTCAAGGCCTTCCAGGCCCAGGTCCAGAAGATCAACGCCCTAGAACCTAAGTTCGAGGCCTTCTCTGACGACGAGCTGCGCATGATGACGCAGACTTTCCGGGATCGCATCGAGGCCGGCGAGAGCCTGGACAAGCTGCAGAACGAGGCCTTCGCCGTCGTGCGCGAAGCCTCCAAGCGCGTGCTGGGCCAGCGTCAGTACGACGTGCAGATGGCCGGCGGCATGATCCTGCACGAAGGCGGCATCGCCGAGATGCGGACCGGCGAAGGCAAGACCCTGGTGGCCGTGGCCCCGGTCTACCTGAACGCCCTGGCGGGCAAGGGCGTCCACGTCGTCACCGTCAACGACTACCTGGCCCGCCGCGACGCGGAGCAGATGGGCAAGGTCTATCGCTTCCTGGGCCTGGAGGTCGGCGTCATCGTCAACGGCCTGTCGCAGGGTCAGCGCCAGATGGCCTATCAGGCCGACATCACCTACGGCACCAACAACGAGTTCGGCTTCGACTATCTGCGCGACAACCTAGTCTACGACCGACGCGAGATGGTGCAGCGCGGCCACCACTTCGCCATCGTCGACGAAGTGGACTCCATCCTGATCGACGAGGCGCGCACGCCGCTGATCATCTCGGGCCCGACCGAGGACCGCTCGGACCTGTACAAGATCGTCGACGCCCTGGTGAAGGAACTGGTCAAGGACAAGGCCACCTACGACCTCGACGAGAAGCAGCGTCAGGCCCTGCTGACCGAGCTGGGCTCGGAGCGTATGGAGCAGATGCTGGAACAGGGCGGCCACTTCGCCGAGGACACCGTCGATCTGTATGATCCGGCCAACGTCAGCCTGGTCCACCACACCAACCAGGCCCTGCGCGCCAACACCCTTTACCAGCGCGACAAGGACTACATCATCAAGGACGGCGAGATCGTCCTGATCGACGAGTTCACCGGCCGCATGATGACCGGCCGTCGCCTGTCCGAAGGTCTTCACCAGGCCATCGAGGCCAAGGAAGACGTTAAGATCATGCCCGAGAACCAGACCCTGGCCTCGGTGACGATCCAGAACTACTTCCGCCTGTACGAAAAGCTGTCCGGCATGACCGGCACGGCGGCGACCGAGGCGCAGGAGTTCCTCGACATCTACAAGATGGACGTCCTGGAAGTGCCGACCAACCGTCCGATCCTGCGCAAGGATTACGACGACGAGGTCTACCGCACCTTCGCCGAGAAGAACCGCGCCATCGCCGCTCAGATCGCCGACTGCTATGTGCGCGGCCAGCCGATCCTGGTCGGCACGGTGTCGATCGAGAAGTCCGAAGAACTGTCCGACCTGCTGAAGGACTACGACTATCAGGTCGAGGTTTCGCGCAAGCTGAAGCCCGAATACGAAGGCCGTGAGAAGGAAGCCCAGAAGGTCGGCGACCTGGCCTATGACATCGAGTACGTCACCGGCCGCGGCATCCCGCACAATGTCCTGAACGCGCGCCAGCACGAACAGGAAGCCTATATCGTCGCCGAGGCGGGCCTGCCCCACGCGGTGACCATCGCCACCAACATGGCCGGCCGCGGCACCGACATCCAGCTGGGCGGCAACCTGGACATGCGCATCCAGCGCTGGGTCCAGGAACAGCGCAACATGGCGATGGAGGTCCCGCCCGAGGCGCTGGCCGCCAAGGAAACCGAGTTCAAGGCCGAGATCGCTGTCGCCAGGGAGAAGGCTCTGTCCGCCGGCGGCCTGTTCGTCCTGGGCACCGAGCGCCACGAAAGCCGCCGGATCGACAACCAGCTGCGCGGCCGGACCGGCCGTCAGGGCGACCCCGGCACCTCCAAATTCTACCTGTCGTGTGAAGACGACCTGCTGCGCATCTTCGCCGGCGACCGCCTGGACGCCATCATGCGCCAGTTCGGCGTGGCCGAAGGCGAGGCCATCAGCCACCCCTGGCTGAACCGCGCCGTCGAAACGGCCCAGAAGCGCGTCGAAGCCCGCAACTACGACATGCGTAAGAACGTGCTGAAGTACGACGACGTCGTGAACGATCAGCGCAAGGCCGTGTTCGAACAGCGCCAGGAGTTCATGGACTCCACCGACCTGTCGGAACTGGTCGCCGACTTCCGCAGCGACGTGATCAACGACCTGGTCGAACGCTATATGCCGCCCAAGGCCTATGCCGAGCAGTGGGATATCGACGGCCTGGACGAGAAGGTCCGCTCAACGCTGGGCCTGGAACTGCCGCTGCATGACTGGGCGGCCGAAGAAGGCGTCTCGAACGAAGAGATCGAAGAGCGCATCACCGTCGCCGCCGACGCCCGCGCCGCCGAACGTCTAGAGCTGATCGGCGCCGATCAGACGCGCGGCCTCGAAAAGCAGTTCATGCTGCAGATGATCGACATGCAGTGGCGCGAGCATCTGGTCCACCTGGACCACCTGCGCGGCGTCATCGGCCTGCGCGGCTACGGCCAGCGGGACCCGTTGAACGAGTACAAGACCGAAGCCTTCAACCTGTTCGAGACGCTGCTGCACGACCTGCGCCACAACGTCACGCGCTGGCTGATGACGGTCGAGTTCCAGTTCCAGGCGCCGCCGCCGATGGAAATGCCCGAGTTCCAGGAAATTCACCTGAACCCCGGCACCGGCGAGAACGAAATGGCCAACCCGATGGCCCAGAACCCGGAAGGCATGCTGACCGGCGATGATCGTTCGAAACTGCCGGTCGAGGCCCTGCCCGCCGACTGGGAACGCACCAGCCGCAACGCCGACTGCCCCTGCGGCTCGGGCCGCAAGTTCAAGCACTGCCACGGTAGTTTGGTTTAAAGGCGCGCTAAGGCGCGCGGCGCTACGCTCGCGACGCGGTCGCTCGCTGGCTGAGCGCCGAAGACTGAGTTGAGAGAGGCGGGTTCGCGCAGGCGGCCCGCCTTTTCTTTGCCCGGTGACGCCGGCCGCCATGCGGGTTAGCGTACCCTCATGAACTACAAGCCCCTGTTCTCTCGCGCGCTCGGCCTCGACCCCGAACGCCTGCATTTCGCCGCCCACAGCCACCACCTGTGGCCCGACGCCAGCTTCGACGGCCAGGTCCGCGCCTGGGCCGAGGCCAACCGTTTCGCTGATCGCAAATGGGACCTGATCTTCGGCGAGGTCATCCCCGAGGCTCAAGGCCACGTCGCGCGCGAGCTGGGCCTGCCCTCGCCCGACAGCCTGATCTTCGCGCCGAACACCCATGACATCCTGCTGCGCATCGTCTCGGCGGTCGACACGGCGCCGGTGCGCATCCTGGCCACCGACGGCGAGTTCCACTCCTTCCGCCGCCAGTCGGAACGCTGGGAAGAGGCCGGTCAGGCCGTCGTCACCCGCGTGCCCCTGGCCCCGTTCGAGACCTTCGCCGAGCGGTTCGTCGCGGCGGCGCGGGCGGGCGGGCACGACCTGATCTTCGTCAGCCAGGTCTTCTTCCGTACCGGCGGCCTGTTCGAGCGCATCGCCGAACTGGCGGACCTGGCCGCCCCGGCCGGACCGTGGGTCGTGGTGGACGGCTATCACGGCTTCATGGCCACGCCAACCGACCTTTCGGCCGTGGCGGACAAGATCTTCTATCTGGCGGGCGGCTATAAGTACGCCATGGCGGGCGAAGGCGCCTGCTTCCTGCACGCCCCGCCCGGCTTCGGGCCGCGCCCCGTCGTGACCGGCTGGTTCGCCGAGTTCGGCCATCTGGAAGGCCCGCCCGGCGGGGTTCAGTACCGCACCGACGGCGGCCGCTTCTGGGGCGCCACCTTCGACGCCAGCGCCCTTTACCGCTTCAATGCCGTGCGCACGATGCTGGACCAGCACGGCCTGACCACCGCGATGATCGCCGACCACGCGCGCGGCCTGCAGGCGCGGTTCCAGGCGGCGATTGAAGGCGCAGAAGCGGGCGGCCTGTCACAGGCCGAGATCCTGAATCCGGTCCACGGCGAGGCTCCCCGCGCCCGCTTCCTGGCCCTGCGCCACGCCGACGCGCCGCGCTGGAAGGCGGCCCTGCAGGAGATGAACGTGATCGCCGATGTGCGCGACGACGTCATCCGCTTCGGCTTCAGCCTGTATCAGAGCCAGGAAGACGTCGAGCGGCTGATCCACGCCTGCGCCCGGCTGGACTAAACCTTTAGAAGAACAGGCTGTCGGCGTCCCGGCGGGCCTCAGGCGGATCGGTGCGGCGCGGCTGACGCTCGCGGCGCGGCGCCGGGGCTGAGGCAGGCGGCGTCGCCCGCGCGGCCGGTGCGGAAGTTGCCGGGGCCGGATCGCCCGGCAGCCGCGGCGTCGGGGTCGCGCGCGGTGCTGGAGCGGCGGCTGCTGGCGGCGGCGGCGCGCTCGCCTCGACTTTCGGCGGCGGGCCCAGCGTCGGATATTTCGGCGTCGCCTGCACGGGCGGTCGGCGCGCGGTCGGCGGCGCAGCCGGGGCGGTCAGCTCGGGTTCTGCGTCAGATGACGACGCCTCTAGCGCCTGACGCGCCTGGGTTCGCGCGCGGGGGCTGTCGCAACGACACAGAACCAGATCCTCGCCGTCGCGCCACAGGATCAAGGGCCTGCGCGGCGGCTCGGCCCAGCGATGGGCCAGGCGGGCCAAATCCGTCTCCAGCGCCTCATCGGCGCCGACGGGGATGGCGCGGACCTCATGCCCCTGCGCCTCCCACAGCGGAGCCGTCTGCGCCAGCCAGTCGCGCCCCGCGCCGTCCGGGTCGTAGACATAGACGGGTGTGAGGCCGAAGGCCGCGGGACCCGCCGCCTGCTCCAGCCGCGCCTCCAACCCCTGAGACGCGGTCAGGCGCTGCAGATCGTGCCGCGCCACGCCCAGCCACCAGGCCGCCACAACCACGCCGAGCAACAGCAGACCCAGCACGGCGCCGATCAGCGTCCCCAGCAGCAGGCGCGGCCAGTCCGTGTCGGAGGATGAGGTCAGGGCGGCGGAGGTCATCGCCGCCAAGGCCTAGCACCAAATGGCGCGGCTGTCAGACCGCCAGGTCCAGCAGAGCGTCGCGCGTCAGCTCGGCATGGGTCATGGGGAACAGGTGACCGCCCCCCGCCACGGTCTCGGCCTCGACATTCGGCCGGCGCGACGACGGGGCGACGGCGCACAGGGCGCCTGTCTCCGCCTTGAGGATTCTCACAGCACCTGGATAGCTCGCCAGGGCCCGCCAGGGGTCGTGCGCCTGGGCGGCGTAGTTGGAGGCCTCCCACGCCGGGGCGCAGGCCAGCTCCAGCCCGCAATCGGTCTCGACCAGACCATCAGCCAGATAGTCGGCCAGCATCATGTCCGGCCAGCCCTTGAAGGCGCCGCGTCCGCGATAGGCGCCCATCGCCTGTTCACGACTGTCGAACAGGGCGCGGCGGCGCAGGGTGTTGGCGACGATGGGAAAGCGCTGGGACAGCAGGCCCGCGAGCGGCAGGTTCATCGCCCACACCATCTCGCGGCGCCAGACGACAGGGTCCAGCAGCAACAGACGCGAGACCCGATCCGGGCGCTCGGCGGCGGCCATCAGGCCGCTGGTCCCGCCGATGGAATGGCCGGCCAGGGCGACAGGAGGGCCGTCGATCGCCTCCAGAAGACAGATCAGGTCGTCGCGATGATCCTTCCAGCTGCGGCGGCCGTCGGGAACGGCGGGCAGGCGCGTGCGGCCGTGCCCCCGCAGATCCGGTGCCCAGATGCGCAGCGCGCCCGACAGGGGCTGCAGCACGGAGCGATAGGTCAGGGCGTTGAAGCCGTTGGCGTGGACGAAGATCAGGTCGACCGGCCGCTTGGGATCGCCGAAGTCCAGCACGGCCATGTCGCCCGCGCCCCAGCGATTGTCGATCGGCACGCTGATCCGGCGCGGGGCCGACAGGGCCAGGGCGTCCATCCGGATCAGGCCGCGATGCGGCAGGCGCCGCACCGGCCATGGCCCTCGATCGTGGTGCGGTCGATGGCGTAGCCCGCGTTCGCGGCCGCCTGGGCGATCACATCGGCGCCGGGGACCGCCACCTCTTCGGTCGCGCCGCAGCAGTCGCAGATCAGGAAGGCCGCCGCATGGCCGCCCGGCGCGCAGGCGTCCGCCGTGCAGGCGACATAGGCGCTGATGGAAGCGATGCGGTGGGCCAGACCGCGCTTCTCAAGGAACTCGAGGGCGCGATAGACGGTCGGCGGCTTGGCGGCCTGACCATCGAGGCCATAACGGGCGATCAGGTCATAGGCCTTGACCGGCTCGGCGGCCGACAGCAGCAGTTCAAGCACGCGGCGGCGCGGAGCGGTCATGCGGTCGCCGTCGGCCGAAAACCGCGCCTCGACGGCGGCGATCGCCCGTTCGACCTCGGCGGCGCCGGGTCGGCTGTCGATATGATCATGATCGCAGGCGTCGCCCATGAGCTAGAGCTAGGGGTCCTGAGCCGCGCCGCAACCGGGACCGCGCGCCGCAGGCCGATCAGGCCCCATTGTGGCCAAACCGCGGCGTTTGCGGCGGCCTCGGGCATGGGCTAGAAGAGCCGTCCTTTCTGTTCAGAAGACCCTATTTCATGACCGACGCCACCCAAGCGAACAGCCCCCTGTCGGGCACTGTCCTGTTCTATTCCCAGCCGGAGCCGCTGTCGGCCGACGTGCACGGCAAGCTGGGCGTGACGCCCGCGGACAAACCCTACGCCTTCGTGGCCCAGACCCACGTCGTGCCGCTGACGGTGACGGAGTTCGCCCCGGCCGCCCTGTCCTATCCGGTCATCTTCGTCGGCGACGCCAAGCAGCCCGTCGCCGCCATGGGCCTGAACCAGGGCGAGAACCTGTTCATCGAGAACGGCGACTTCCGGCCCGACGCCTATATCCCGGCCTATGTCCGCCGCTATCCCTTCGTCTTCGCCAATGACGAAGAGCAGAAGCGCATGGTGCTGTGCATCGACCGCGCCGCTCCCTTCGTGGTCGAAGGCGGCGAGACGCCGCTGTTCGAAAACGGCCAGCCCAGCGGCTACGTCAACTTCGGCATGGAGTTCTGCAACAACTTCGAGCAGGAGCGCGTGCGCACCGAGTCCTTCATCAACCTGCTGACGGAACTGGACCTGTTCGAGGTGCGTGAAGCCACCTTCACCCCGCGCAACGCCGACGGCACCGCCGGCGCGCCGCAAAAGATCGCCGAATATTTCGCCGTATCGGAAGACAAGCTGAAGGCCCTGCCGGTCGAGAAGCTGGCCGAACTGCGCGACAACGGCGCCCTGGGCCAGATCTACGCCCACCTGGTGTCGCTGCTGGGCTGGGACCGCCTGATCGCCATGGCCCTGACCCGCGCCGCCCAGCAACCGGTCGCCGCCAACGCTTGATTAAATCGGGCCGACGCGCGTTCGCGCGACGGCCCGATGAACAATGAAATGAAGACGCCCCGTCAGATTGCTGGCGGGGCGTTTTTTGTCAGGAGATGGGTTTAGCGGCGGGCCACGAGGGCGCGGGTCAGGCAGGAGAAGACCAGCCGTCCGGCCTCGTCCAGCATGTCCTGCTGGGCGATGACCACGCCCTTCTCGTCGCCGACCGGATCCTTGCCCATCACCGTCAGCCGGCCGCGCAGCAGTTCGCCCGCCGGGGGATTGCGCAGGAAGCGCAGCCCGTCGACCGCGAGGGTCTTGGACCCCGCCCAGCCGCCCATGCGATCGGCGGACAGACGGCTCCACAGGGCGTAGACCATCGCTTCAGGCGCGCCATAGGCGACGTCCCACCCCGGCAGGAAGCGTTCGGCGAACAGGTCCAGCGCCGCCGCATCCACGGCGCAGGCGCCCAGAGGAATGACCTGGCCGATCTCAAGATCCTCGAAATGGACGTGCAGAGGTTCGGTCATGCGCGGTCGTTCCTCGCTCAGGCCGCCGGCTCCTCCGACACCCGGACCATCAGCTTGCCGTCATGGTCGCCGGTGAACAAGCGATTCAGCGAGCCGACCGCCCCTTCCAGACCGTCATCGACGTGGACCTTCCACTGAATTTTCCCGTCGGCCAGCCAAGGCCCCATTTCGGCGATCATCTCCTTGGCGCGGTGCGCGTAGTCGAGGACCAGGAAGCCCTGCACGTTCAGACGGTGGGTGATGATGCGCGAGAAATTGGGCGAAGGCGGCATCCGCGTGGCGTTATAGGCCGAGATCAGGCCGCAGACGGCCATGCGGCCGTGCACCTTGAGCCGGTTCCACACGGCGATCATGATGTCGCCGCCGACGTTCTCGAAATTGAGGTCGATGCCGTCGGGAGCCAGCCGGTCCAGGGCGTCGCCGACATCCTCGTTCTTGTAGTCGACGGCGCCGTCGAAACCGAGGCTCCTCGGTCAGCCAGCGGCATTTCTCGGCGCCGCCGGCGATGCCGATGACGCGGCAGCCGCGCTGCTTGGCCACCTGGCCGGCGATGGAGCCGACCGCCCCGGCCGCCGCCGAGATCACCAGGGTCTCGCCCGCCTTGGCCTTCAGCACGTCGGTGACGCCGAAATAGGCCGTCATCCCGGTCATGCCCAGCACGGACAGGTTGGCGGTCAGCGGCAGGCCCGGCGCGCGATGGACCGGCCGCAGCCCCGCCTCGGGCACGACAGCGTAGTCGGCCCAGGCGCCGGACAGAGGCGTGACCAGATCGCCTTCCTTGAACCGCTCGCCGCGCGACTGCTCGACCACCCCCAGCGTCAGCCCGCGCATGACGTCGCCCAGACCCACCGGCGGCAGATAGCCTTCGGAATCGTTCATCCACGTGCGGTTCGTCGGGTCGATCGAAAGATAGATCGTGCGGACCAGGACCTCTCCGTCCTTCAGATCAGGCACGACGCTTTCGACCAGTTCCAGATCCCCATCCTGAATCAGCCCCTGCGGGCGGCGACGCAGGATCCACTGCCGGTTGCGCAAGCTCATCAGTCTGTCTCCCATCAGGGTTTTCTTTCAGGACCCATAGTGGCGCCTCCCGCGGGCAGAGCAAGCCGCCGAACGCAGACGCGTGACCGCCCAGCAAAAGAAGGCGGACCCTTTTGAGGATCCGCCAGGAGTCGCATCATCGAGAATGAGGCGAGGGCGAAGACCGACGGTCAGGTCGGCCCGGGGAATAGCCCTCGGCGACCGAATAACGACGGACTTGCGACTCGGTTCCCGACCCGGGCGACGGGCTAGCGTCGAAGGAACGGCCGAGCGACGGCGACGTTGGCCCTACAGGTTCTCAAACCGCGACAAGGAGGCGAGCCCATGACCCATCAAGACCCGCATTCGCACTCGGCCGACGCCGTAGAGACTCACCACCCCGTGGAGGCCCAATATGTGCGCCAGGGCCGCGGCGGGCGTCGCATCCTGATGCTGCTGATCGTATCGGCGGGGGCGGCCGCCGTGTTGCTGTTGGGCATATGGGCCGTCAACAACGCCGGCCTGCGTCGAACCTCCGAGGAGGCCAGCATGACGCCTGAACCGCCGCCGGTCGTGGATGCCGACCGCACCGCCCGCAGCGCCGGCCCGGAAGCGGCGCCGCCGCCGGTCGACGCTTCTCCCGCCACCTGATCTTGCACCAGCAAAAGGGGCTCCGCAGCAGCGGAGCCCCTGAAAAGGCGTCGGGGGCGCCGCCGTGGATCAGGCGGCCGCCTTCTGGCGCGAGGGATGGAAGAACAGCGCCTGGCTGATCGCCGCCTTCACCGTTTCCGGCTGGAAGGGCTTGGTGATCAGGAAGGTAGGCTCGGGCCGTTCCCCGGTCAGCAGCCGCTCCGGGAAGGCGGTGATGAAGATGACCGGAACATCGAACTTGCGCAGGATGTCCTTGACCGCATCGATGCCCGAAGAGCCGTCCGCGAGTTGGATATCCGCCAGAACCAGCCCCGGCGCGTGACGCGAAACGGCGTCCACGGCCTCGTCGTGGGTGGTGGCGGTGCCGGTGACGCGGTGGCCCAACTCCTTCACCAGGCTTTCGATGTCGGCCGAGATGATGGCCTCGTCCTCGATGATCAACACGTCGGTGGCCAACTCGGCGTCGATGTCGGACTGGGCCTCAGAGATCAGGCGCTCGACCGTGCGCGGGTCGACGGCCAAAATCTGGGCGGCCTCGGACGGCGTAAAGCCTTCCAGCGCGGTCAACAGGAACGCTTGTCGCGACTGGGGTGCGATGCGCATCAGCCGACGCGAAGCGTCGTCGGCTTCGGAGACGCCGCCGCTTTCCAGCTGGGCCCCGGTGCTCGACCAGATGGTATGGAACACGTGGTAGAGCGCCACCCGCGGCGTCATGTCGGCAGGCAGCTGACGCTCGCCCGCCGCCAGGGCTTCAAGCGCGACGCGGACATAGTTGTCGCCCGTGCTTTGATCGCCGGTAAGGGCGCGCGCGTAACGGCGAACATAGGGCAGATGCGGCGCAAGTCTGGCCAAAAGGCTCATATGTAGATCCCCGACTGCGCCCGCCTCCACTGACGAGACGGGCTTAGACGGACCTTAACGTATCAGAGACGCCACGGTTCCGTGGGCTTCGTCCAGCTTGAGCATAAAATAGCAACGGCGTAGGAACTCTATTGGAGAGGCGGCGTTTTGCGTCTCTATGAACGACTTCACAAGGCTTGGGCGGCGGCCGGAAACTCCATGATTGAACCTAAGGACACCCCCGCGCGTATCAGCGGGTCCAACTCGGACGAACGCGATCTCGAAGAGGTCCGTCTGCGTCAACAGGCCATCGGCGTTAAGCTGCGCCATATGTTCGACGAAGTCGTCAACGAGCCCGTGCCGGACGAATTTCTGGAAATCCTTCGCCGCGCCGATCAGGGCGCATCCGCCAAGGAGGGGCAGTGACCACCACGACCCCCGCCGCCCGACCCTCGTCATCAGACGACAACGCGTTCAAGGCTGAACTCGTCACCCTGATCCCTCACCTGCGGGCCTTCGCCCGGACCTTGACCGGCGACCCGACGGCCGCCGACGATCTGGCTCAGGAAGCCATGATGAAAGCGTGGGACGCCCGCGCCAGCTATCAGATGGGCACCAACATGAAGGCCTGGACCTTCATGATCCTGCGCAACCAGTTCTATTCTGAAAAGCGCCGCTCATGGCGTCAGACCCAGCTGGACCAGGAAGCCGCCGAACGCACCTTGATCGCCGTAGACGACCCCGAGGCGCCGGTGGCGCTGGACGAACTGCGTCAGGCGCTGAAGTCGCTGCCGGAAGAGCAGCGCGAGGCCCTGATCCTGGTGGGCGCGGGCGGCTTCGCCTATGAAGAAGCCGCGGAAATCTGCCAATGCGCCGTCGGCACAGTGAAGAGCCGGGTGTCGCGCGCGCGCAAGGCCCTGCAGGCCACGCTGGAGCGCGGCGGTTATGCGCGCGACGGCCAATCGGCGGGCGACGCCATGCGCTCGATCCTGGCCGACGCGGACAGATTAAGCGGCGCCGGGCGCAAATAGCGGTGCGTGTCGGCCGGGTTCTGGGCCGCAAGCTCGGGCGCCGTCGCGTCCAGGGCATCCGATTCCGCCTGGGCTTGGCCATGGCCCTGGGCCTGCTGCCCATACTGCTGCTCGGCGTGATCCAGACCGAGGCCGAGTTCCGCAAGCAGGAGCAGGAGCGCCGGCTCGACCTGCAGCTGGCGGCCGAACGCAGCGCCTCGGACGCCAAGGCCCGGATCAGCTCGACCGTGGTGCTGCTGCAGGCTCTGACGCCGGAAGGGGGCGGCTTCTTTTGCGAGGCTCGCCTTACCGCCCTCGCTGCGCGGATGGAGGGGATCACCAGCCTGGCGCGCTACAGCGCCACGGGCGCGCCGGTCTGCGCCTCGCGCAGCGAGAGCGAGGCGCAGACGAAACAAAACGTGTCGGCGGATACCTGGCACCAGCGCCTGAAGCGCGGCGAAGACGTGGTGATGCAGCGTTCGGCCGACGGCGAATCCCTGATCGTCGCCGTCCGTTGGGAACGCCCGATGGGCGCCTTTCAAGGCGCGATGGCGGCCACGGTGCCGCTGAGCGTGCTCCAGCCGGACATCCGCGATCCCGCCTTGCCCGCCGGGTCGGAGGCGGCGCTGACGGATGGCGCCGGAAACATTCTGATCGCCACTGATCCGCGGCCGTTCGCGCTGAAACGCGCGGCCGAGGCGAACGGCTGGACGGACCGGGCGCGCGCCGACGCCGTCGTCATGTTCGAAGCGCGCGACGCCCAGGGACGACGCCATGTCTATGGAGGCGCGCCTCTGGCTGGGCAGGATGTCTTCGTCCTGCTGTCGGCGCCGGCGCCGGGACTGCTGTCCTGGGCGCGGCTGAACCCGTTCGGCACCCTGTTGCTGCCGCTGGCGGCGTGGCTGACCGCCTTTGCCGCCGTCATGCTGCTGTCCGAGCGGATCGTGGTGCGCTGGCTGGATTATCTGGAACGGGTGGCCGCCATCTATGCGCGAGGACGTTTCTCCATTCGCCCGGTTCAGGCCGAGCACGCCCCGGCCGAAATCCGCACCCTGGCCCGCACCCTGGGCCAGCTGGGCGAGACCATCACCCGTCGCGACAGGGATATTCTGGATGCGCTGGAGGAGAAGGACGCCCTGCTGCGCGAAATCCACCACCGGGTGAAAAACAATCTGCAGATCATCTCGTCCCTGCTGTCCATGCAGCAACGGGCGGTGACCGATCTGGGCGCGCGGGCGGCGCTGGGCGACACGCGACAGCGCATCACCGCCCTGGCCCAGATCTATCGCGTCCTCTACCAGAGCGAGGACATTCGCGAGGCCGACGCCGACACCTTCCTGCGCGAACTGGTCGGCCAGCTCATCGCCGGGGAAGCGGTGCGCGGCCCCCTGGTGACGACGTCCATCGAAGCCGACCCGCTGATCATCGACCCGGACAAGTTGGCGCCCCTGGCCCTGTGGCTGGTCGAAGCCGTGTCCAACGCCCAGAAACACGCCTTCGCTGGCCGCGGCGGCGAGCTGAAGGTGCGCTTCAAGGTCGATGGCGACACCAGTGTGCTGGAGGTCGAGGACGACGGCCCCGGACTGGACGACGCCGTCGAGGCGGGCGTCGGCCGCACTCTGATGATGGCCTTCGCCAAGCAACTACGCGGCGAGGCCCGGATCATTCCCGCGCCGGGCGGCGGCTCAATCGCGCGGCTGACCTTCGTCACGCCCGAAGCCCGCGACGCAGCCCAGGTGCGAGAGGTCGCAGCCTTTCGTCTCAGCGGAACCCCGCCCCAAGCGTAGCGTTGTATGGAGGACGGGCGCGGAGCCCGAACCAACAGGAGCCTCCTATGCGCAAGATCATCATTCTGGCCGTCGCCGCCGCCGCTTTGACCACCGCCGCCTGCAACACCATTCAGGGCGTCGGCAAGGACACCCAGGCCGCTGGCCAGGCGGTCGAAGGCGCCGCTCGCGACGCCAAGAACTAAGCGCTTCAGTCCTCATCGGGCCGGAGTTTTCACCCCGCGGACATTTGTGTCCGCGGGGTTTTATTTTTCGCTGGCGCCGCATGGCCTGCTTGTTTAGCGTCCGCGCGCCCCACGCAGGGGTCAGGACAGTGAAAGAAAAATGCGCGTCGGCTCCCCCGAGAAACCAAGACCAATGAACATCGCGTCGGCCTGACGCCGGCCGCCGCCGGCGAATACGTCGCCCATGGCCATACCGTCCTGCTGGAGACCGGAGCCGGTCTGGGCGCGGGCTTTACCGACGCCGACTACGAGAAGGCGGGCGCGCGCATCGCCCCCGACGCCGCCGCCGTCTTCGCCGACAGCGACATGATCGTGAAGGTCAAGGAGCTTCAGCCCGCCGAGTTCGCCCTGCTGAAGCCGGAACACATCCTGTTCACCTATCTGCACCTGGCGCCCGATCCCGAGCAGACGAAGGCCCTGCTGGCCTCGGGCTGCGCCGCCATCGCCTATGAGACGGTGACCGACCGCAACGGCGGCCTGCCTCTGCTGGCGCCCATGTCCGAGGTGGCGGGCCGCATCGGCGTCTTCTCGGCGGCCGAGACCCTGTTGAAGCACAAGGGCGGCATGGGGCTGCTGTTCTGCGGCGTGCCGGGCGTGGCGCCCGCGCGGGTGCTGGTGCTGGGCGGCGGCGTCGTGGGGCTGAACGCAGCTCGCATGGCCGTGGGTCTGGGCGCCGAGGTGGTTGTGCTGGAACGCTCCATCCCCCGGATGCGCCACATCGACGAAGTGACCGGCGGGCGCGTCATCACCCGCTATTCCTCGCTGCACGCCATCGAGGAAGAACTGCCCAAGGCCGATGTGGTGATCGGCGCCGTCCTGACGCCGGGCGCCGAGGCCCCGACCCTGGTGCGCCGCGACCAGCTGTCTTCGATGAAGAAGGACAGCGTGCTGATCGACGTCGCCATCGACCAGGGCGGCTGTTTCGAGACCTCGCGCCCGACGACCCACGATGATCCGACCTATGTGGTCGACGGCGTCATCCACTACTGCGTCGGCAACATGCCCGGCGCCGTGCCGCGCACCAGCTCCGAAGCCCTGAACAACGCTACCCTGCCCTATGGCCTGGCCCTGGCGGACCGGGGATTGGAGGCCTTACGCGCCGATCCGCACCTGGCTCGCGGTCTGAACGTGCTGAAGGGCGAGATCACCCATCCGGCCGTCGGCAAGGCGCTGGGCCTGTCGTGGCGCGACCCCTTCGGCGTCTGGGCGCGCGGCTAAGATCGCACCCGCCTGTAATCGCCGCGCTTCTGGGCCATAAGGCGCCCATGAAGTTCCTCGACCAGGCCAAGATCTATATTCGCTCCGGCAACGGCGGCGCGGGCTCCGTCTCGTTCCGTCGTGAAAAGTTCATTCCCAACGGCGGCCCGGACGGCGGCGACGGCGGCAAGGGCGGCGACGTCTGGGTCGAGGCGGCCGATGGGCTGAACACCCTGATCGACTTCCGCTACCAGCAGCATTTCAAGGCCCAGACCGGCCACCACGGCCAGGGCCGCCAGATGCACGGCGCCAAGGGCGAGGACGTGGTCCTGCGCGTCCCCGTCGGCACCCAGGTGCTGGACGAGGACAAGGAGACCGTGCTCGTCGACCTGGACGAGCCGGGCATGAAGGTGAAGCTGCTGTCCGGCGGCAACGGCGGCTGGGGCAACACCCGCTTCAAGGGGCCGGTCAACCAGGCGCCGCGCCACGCCAACCCCGGCCAGGAAGGCCAGGAGCGCTGGATCTGGCTGCGGCTGAAGCTGATCGCTGACATCGGCCTGGCCGGCCTGCCCAACGCCGGCAAGTCGACCTTCCTGTCGGCCGTCTCGGCGGCGCGCCCGAAGGTGGCGGACTACCCCTTCACCACCCTGACGCCGAACCTGGGCATGGTGGACCTGAGCCCGTCGGAACGCTTCGTCATCGCAGACATCCCCGGCCTGATCGAAGGCGCCAGCGAGGGCGCAGGCCTGGGCACCCGCTTCCTGGGCCACGTCGAGCGCTCGGCCAGCCTGATCCACCTGATCGACGGCACGCAGGACGATGTGGTCGAGGCTTACCGCATCATCCGCGGCGAGCTGGAGGCCTATGGCGAAGGCCTGGCCGACAAGACCGAGATCCTGGCCCTGAACAAGATCGACGCCCTGACGCCCGAGGCTCGTGAGGAGAAGGCGGCGGCTCTGGAGGCGGTCGCGGGCCGTCGCCCGATGCTGGTGTCCGGCGTCTCAGGCGAGGGCGTGACCGAACTGCTGCGCGCCGCCTGGGCCGAGGTCAAACTGACCCGCGGCGAGGTCACCGACGAGGGCGCGGACGTCATTCCCGAAACGCCGGGCGGCTGGCAGCCGTAAGCGCGGGAGCTCTCCTCCCCATGCAAATGGGGAGGTGGCGCGGACGCGATAGCGTCCGTGACGGAGGGGCTGCTTGGTTCGGCTGTGGCAAAGCCCCTCCACCGCTCCGCGGTCCCCCTCCCCACGGCGTGGGGAGGAAAGAAGCGCGGATGACGCCGCGCCTTCCGCCCCCTATGTTCGCGCCATGACCGACGCGACCGCCGAAATCCCCGCCCGCCCCCTCACTCAAGACGGGCCGCCCTTGCGGCTGTGGATGATCGACGCCTCGGCATACATCTTCCGCGCCTACCACGCCCTGCCGCCGCTGACCCGCAAGTCGGACGGCCTGCCCGTGGGGGCGGTGCAGGGCTACTGCAACATGCTGTGGAAGCTGATCCGCGACATGAAGGGCGAGGACGGGCCGACGCACCTGGTCGCCGTCTTCGACCATTCGGAGAAGACCTTCCGCAACGATCTCTATGACCAGTACAAGGCCCACCGTCCCCCGGCGCCCGAGGATCTGGTGCCGCAGTTCCCGCTAGTGCGCGAGGCGACCAAGGCGTTCGGCGTCCACGGCGTCGAACTGGCCGGTTATGAGGCCGACGACCTGATCGCCGCCTATGCCTGCAAGGTGCGCGACATGGGGGGCGAGGCGGTCATCGTCTCGTCCGACAAGGACCTGATGCAGCTGATCGGCGGCGGCGTGGTCATGTATGACCCGATGAAGGACCGTCGTCTCGAAGAAGACGCCGTGTTCGAGAAGTTCGGCGTCACCCCGGACAAGGTCGTCGAGGTGCAGGCCCTGATCGGCGACAGCGTCGACAACGTGCCTGGCGCGCCCGGCATCGGCCCCAAGACGGCGGCCCAGCTGATCGCCGAATACGGCGACCTCGACACGCTCCTGGCCCGGGCCGGCGAGATCAAGCAGCCCAAGCGCCGCGAGACCCTGATCAACTTCGCCGATCAGATCCGCCTGTCGCGCCAGTTGGTGCAGCTGGACTGCGACACGCCGATGCCCGAGCCGATCGACGACTTCGTCATCCGCGATCCGGATCCCGCGGTCCTGTCCGACTTCCTTGAGAAGATGGAGTTCCGCTCGCTGGCCCGGCGCGTCGGCGACGGCAAGGCCCCGCAGAAGGAAGGCTCGGCCTTCGCCCGCCAGCCCAGCGCGCCCGTGGCCACGCCCCGCTATGGCCCGACCGAAGTCGCCGTGCCGGCCGAGCCCCAGGCGATCGATCATGATCGCTATGAGTGCGTGCAGACGCTGGAAGACCTCGACCGCTGGATCGCGCGGGCCAAGGCGGCGGGCGTGGTCGGCTTCGACACCGAGACGGACGCCCTGTCCTCGACCCACGCCGGGCTGTGCGGGGTGTCTCTGGCCGTGGGGCCCAACGACGCCTGCTACATCCCCCTGACGCACGAACATGAGCCGACCGGCGACGGCGGGCTGGACTTCGGCGACGGCGGCGACGCGCGCCCGCCCCTGCAGCAGATCGACAAGCCGACCGCCCTGTCCCGGCTGAAGGCGCTGCTGGAAGACCCGTCGGTGCTGAAGGTCGGCCAGAACATCAAATACGACCTCGCCGTCATGGCCCGGCGCGGCGTGCGCGTCGCCCCGATCGACGACGTGATGCTGATCTCCTACGTGCTGGAGGGCGGTCTGCACGGCCACGGCATGGACGAGCTGGCGCGGCTGCACCTCGGCCACGAGCCGATGACCTTCAAGAGCGTGGCGGGGACCGGCAAGAGCCAGAAGAGCTTCAAGCACGTGGAGATGAAGTCGGCCGTCTGTTACGCCGCCGAGGACGCCGACGTGACCCTGCGCCTGCATCGCCTGCTGAAGCCGCGCCTGGCGGCCGAGGGGCTGTCCAGCGTCTATGAGACGCTGGAGCGCGGCATGCCCGCCGTTCTGGCCGACATGGAGCGGGCCGGCGTTCGCGTCGATCCGGATCGTCTGCGCTCCCTGTCCTCGACCTTCGGCCAGCGCATGGCCGAGCTGGAGGAAGAGGCGCACAAGCTGGCCGGCCGTCCGTTCAACGTCGGCAGCCCGCGCCAGATCGGCGAGATCCTGTTCGGCGAGATGAACCTGCCCGGCGGCAAGAAGACCGCCAGCGGCCAGTGGGGCACCGACGCCAGCGTGCTGGAGGAGCTGGCTCAGACGCAGGCCCTGCCCCGCACCATCCTGGACTGGCGCCAGTTGTCCAAGCTGAAGGGCACCTATACCGACGCTCTGGTGGCGGCGATGGACCCGCAGACGAACCGGGTCCACACCTCCTATCAGTTGGCGGCGGCGACGACGGGGCGCCTGGCCTCGTCCGATCCCAACCTGCAAAACATCCCGATCCGCACCGAGACCGGCCGGCAGATCCGCCAGGCCTTCATCGCCTCGCCGGGCAATGTGCTGATCAGCGCCGACTACAGCCAGATCGAGCTGCGCCTTCTGGCCCACATCGGCGACATCCCCGAGCTGAAGCGCGCCTTCAAGAGCGGCCTCGACATCCATGCGGCGACCGCGTCCGAGATGTTCGGCGTGCCGGTCGAGGGCATGCCCAGCGAGACGCGCCGCCGCGCCAAGGCCATCAACTTCGGCATCATCTACGGCATCAGCGCCTTCGGCCTGGCCGCCCAGCTGGGCATCGACCAGGGCGAGGCCGGCGCCTACATCAAGACCTATTTCGAGCGCTTCCCCGGCATCCGCGCCTACATGGACAGGACCAAGGCGCTGGTGAAGGCGCAGGGCTTCGTCACCACCGTCTTCGGGCGGCGCATCCACATCCCGGCCATCCACTCCAAGTCCGGCGCCGAGCGCCAGTTCGGCGAGCGCGCGGCCATCAACGCCCCGATCCAGGGCGCCGCCGCCGACATCATCCGCCGCGCCATGATCCGCATGCCCGGCGCCCTGGCCGAGGCGGGTCTGCAAACCCGCATGCTGCTGCAGGTCCACGACGAACTGGTGTTCGAAGCCCCCGAGGCCGAGGCCGACCGCGCCATCGCCGTCATCCGCCGCATCATGGAAGGCGCCGCCCTGCCTGTCGTCGATCTGAGCGTGCCGCTGGACGTCGAGGCCAAGGCGGCCCTGAACTGGGACGGCGCGCACTAAAGAACATTGGCTTTCAAGCAAGGATCACGACATGAGCCTGGACCCCGAAATCCGCGATAACGAAGACGCCAAGCGTTACGAGCTGGACGTCGACGGCGAGACCGCCGTGGTCATCTACAACCCGGTCGCGGGCGGGCGGCTGATCACCGAGACCCTCGTGCCGGTCCCGCTGGAAGGGCGCGGCATCGCCAGCCGCATGGCCAAACACGTCCTGGCCGATCTGAAGGACAAGGGCCTGCTGATCCTGCCGACGTGCACCTTCTTCTCCAGCTATCTGAAGAAGCACCCGGAATACGCCGATCAGGTGCATCCGACCTATCGAGCCATGCTGGGCCTCTGACGGTCGCTTCGCGCGCGATCCCCTGCTAGGGCGGGGCGATGAAGTCTTCAGACATAGACGTCCTGATCGTCGGCGCCGGAGCGGCCGGCATGATGTGCGCCATCGAGGCAGGCAAGCGCGGCCGTCGCGTGCGCGTGATCGACCACGCCCGCGCCCCGGGCGAAAAGATCCGCATCTCGGGCGGCGGCCGCTGCAACTTCACCAATCTGGGGACGAGCGGCGCCAACTTCCTGGGCGAGAACCCGCGCTTCGCCCTGTCGGCCCTGCGGCGCTTCACCCAGCACGACTTCATCAAGATGGTCGACCGCCACGGCATCGCCTGGCACGAGAAGACCCTGGGCCAGCTGTTCTGCGACGACAGCGCCAAGCAGATCATCCGCATGCTGACGGACGAGATGAAGGCGGCGGGCGTCACAATGTCGCTGGGCGTCGGCGTCAGAATGGTGGAGCGCGCGGGCGAGCGGTTTCAGGTCGATCTGGACGACGGATCGCGCGTGACGGCGGCGTCTCTGGTCGTGGCCAGCGGCGGCAAGTCCATTCCCAAGATGGGGGCCACCGGCTGGGGCTATGAGGTCGCACGGCGCTTCGGCCTGCGCGTCACCGACACCCGGCCCGCGCTCGTTCCCCTGACGTTCGAGCCGGGACTGCTGGAGCAGCTCAAGCCGCTGGCCGGCGTGTCGGTGGACGCGGTGGTGCGCCACAAGGCGCCCAAGGATGCGGGCGCGGGCCGTCCGGCCAAGGAGACCGTCTTCCGCGAAGGCCTGCTGTTCACCCATCGCGGCCTGTCGGGGCCGTCGATCCTGCAGATCAGCTCCTACTGGCGCGAGGGCGAGGCGATCACCGTCGACCTGGCCCCCGACCGCGACGCGGCGGCCGAAATTCTGGCCGCCAAGACCGAGAACGGCAAGCAGGCGGTCCACACGGCCGTCGGCCACGTCGTGCCGCGCCGTCTGGCCGAGGCCCTGTGTGCGCGCGAAAACCTGTCGGGCAAACTGGCGGAAGTCGGCGACAAGAAGCTGCGGGCCCTGGCCGAGGCGGTCAACGCCTGGACGGTCAAGCCGGTCGGATCCGAAGGCTATCGCACCGCCGAAGTGACGCTGGGCGGGGTCGACGCCGCCGCCCTGGACCAGCAGACGATGGAGGCCAAGACCGTCCCCGGCCTGTTCTTCATCGGCGAAGTGGCGGACGTGACCGGCTGGCTGGGCGGCTACAACTTCCAGTGGGCCTGGTCGTCGGGCTGGGCCGCGGGTCAGAGCTGCTGAGCCGGTGAAACAGAGCCTGCGGCGACGCGGCGCGTTGTCGCGCGCGCGGACGCGCCCTACCTCTTTCACGTAGCGGGACGGGCCCCTCTGGCGGCGCTTCGGCGGCGTGATGTCGGACCGCCTTCAACGACGAAAGAGGATGACGATGCCCCTGCTGATGTGCCCCAACGATAATGCGCCCATGCAGACGCTGGATCGCCACGGCGTCCAGTTCGACATGTGTCCGACCTGTCGCGGCGTCTGGCTGGATCGCGGCGAACTGGAGAAGCTGATGGCCGCCGCCGGCGACGAGGGCCGCGCCGCCGCGCCCGCGCCCGCGCCCCAGGCCTATGCGCCGCCGCCGCAACCGTCCCAACAACCCTGGGGCGGCCAGCCGACCTATCGCGAGCCGCCGCGTCAACGCGACGACCGATATGACCACGACCGCCGCCGCGACGACGACTATCAGTACCGCAAGAAGAAGAAGCGGCTGGATATCTTCGACATCTTCGACTGAGCCGTCGATTTAGGCCGCCAGCCCCGCCGCCTGCATCAGCGGGCGCAGAGCCTGAACCGCCTGCGGCTCGGCGCTGAGGGCGGCGCGCGCGTCGGGCGCGCGCATCAGGCGCACCGCCTCGGCGCGGGCGCGCTCGGCGACCGGTCCGCTGGGGCCCGTCTCGCCCGCCGCCAGACGCAGCAGCACCGCCAGCTTCTGCGGGACCGGGGCCGGCGCGCGGGCCAGTTGCGCCGTCAGCCGGGCGTCGGCCTCGATCGCGCCGCCAACGGCGCCGAGGGCTTCGACCACCCCTTGCGTCTCACGCTCGGACAATCCGGCTTTGCGCACGCCGCGCTGGAGCTCGGCCAGGGCCATCAGCCGCTGCCCGGGCGGCGTCGCGCCCGGCGTGCGGGCCCGCATTTCGGTCTCAAAGCGCAGGGAGACGACGCAGGCGTCCAGCCAGCGCGTGGCCGCCCGCTTATTGGCGCCGCCCGTGACGTTTTCGCATAGGCGCGTCAGCCGCTCCGCCTCGGACAGGACGCTGGCGCAATCCTTGACATAGGCGGCGACGAAGTCTGCCGCGACCAGCCCCTTGGACCGCTCGATAAAGGCGGTCTGCACCTCTTCCAGCGTCAGCAGACGCCCCGCCGTGGCCGTCAGCGCCATGGCCAGGACGCGCAGGATCTCGATCTCGCCGACCGCGTCGCCGGGGCGCAGGCGGCGCTGGCTCATCAGTTCGCGCAGCACCATGCGCGCCAGCGAGGCGGCCAGCAGGGGAAACTCGCCCGCCGCCAGCCGCTCGCCCAGACGCCGGACCGGCCCCTCGATCGGCGGGGCCAGCAGGCTGAGGCGCGCATCCTGCGCCAGGACGGCGTCCACCTCGCGCGGGGCGGCCATGCGCACCACCGCCGCCAGGCTGGCGCCCTGATCCAGCCCCGGACCCAGCACCTGGGCCAGGCCGTGACGCGACCCCAAAAGCTCGCAAAGAATCTGCTCCACCGGCACCAGAACGAGGGCGCGCGGCGCGCCTTCTGCCGGGGCCTGATCGCAGATGTCCATCAGCCGCTCGACCCGGGCCCGCGCGCCCGGCAGGCCGCGCAGGGCGCCCGCCACCGCCCCGCCCATGACGAAGGCTCGGTCCGCCGCGCCCTGAAGCGCCAGAGCCGTCGCCGCGACCGGCCGATCCTCGAAGCTGGGAAACTGCTTCTTGCGCCCGGCGGTCAGCAGCCGCTCGATAGCCTGTTCGGCCAGGCGCTGATAGTGGCGCATCAGGTCGTGCACCGACTGACCCGGGATGGCCTGCGCCTCGGGCACGGCGACCTTCTGGATCGCGTGCTGAAGTTCGACCCCAGAGGCCTCCAGCCGCTCGGCCAGGTCGGGCCGGTGCAGCAGTTCGAAGGCCGTCGCGCCCTGCCGGTTCAGCCAGTCCTCCAACACGCGGCCAAGGGTCTCGCGCGCATGGGGGCGTACAGGTCGCCGACGCCGCGACAGGCCGGGCCGCGCTGGTCGACGGCGGGCGGACGCTTGCGCGACAGTTCCGGCGCGCCGCGCGTCAGGATGATGACGCTGGCGAACTCCATCGTGTCGGGGTCCAGCGTCTCCTTGGTGACGCGCACGGCGACCGCCTCACGGTCGCGCAACAGCGCCTCGGCGGCGTCGACGGCCTGACGCCGGTCCTCCACCGCCTGATGCAGGGACCAGTCGGCCGGCGCCGTGCGGCGGATGTAGATTTCGTAATGAACAGGTCCGGCCATGACGCCCTTCGCAAGCACAGACGCTTATCCTGCGGCCCCAAGCTTAAGTTCGGGTTTCGCTTTCGCCTCCAGCGGTTGAAAGCCGCGACGACGCGCTCCATTTTGTGTGAACGTAAAGTCACCACGATCGAGTAGAACAGTTACGCTTGCCGTGCGTTGTGCAGACGACGGCGGACCGGACGTTCCCCGCCCGCACTAAGGAGAAGCCCTTGGCCAACATCACTCTGGTCGACGACGACGAGAATATCGTCGCCTCCGTCTCCCTGGCTCTGGAAAGCCATGGCCACACGGTGACCGCCTATCACGACGGCGCCTCGGGCCTGGAAGCGCTGGAGACCACCCCGCCGGACCTGGCGATCCTGGACGTGAAGATGCCGCGCATGGACGGCATGGAAGTGCTGCGCCGCCTGCGCCAGACCTCCAGCCTGCCGGTCATCATGCTGACGTCCAAGGACGAGGAGATCGACGAAATCCTCGGCTTCAACCTCGGCGCCGACGACTACATCCACAAGCCCTTCAGCCAGCGCCTGCTGATCGAGCGGGTGAAGGCCCTGCTGCGCCGCGCCGGCGTCGAAGGTCTGGACCCCATCGACCCGGCCGCCGCCGAAGCCGGCAAGGCGATCAAGCGCGGCAAGCTGTCGATGGACCCGGCGCGCCACGAATCGACCTGGGACGGCAAGCCGGTGAAGCTGACCGTCACCGAGTTCCTGCTGCTTCAGGCCCTGGCCCAGCGCCCCGGCTTCGTGAAGAGCCGCGACAACCTGATGGACGCCGCCTATGACGATCAGGTCTATGTCGACGACCGCACCATCGACAGTCATGTGAAACGGATGCGAAAGAAGTTCCGCATGGTCGACCCTGAGTTCGACGCTATCGAGACCCTGTATGGCGTCGGATACCGCTACCGCGAGAGCTGAACCTGAAACCGTCCGGGCGCGGCGCCGATTCCGCTTCGGCGGATCGCGCCTGGGCGGGTTCATCCTGGCTCTCAATCTTCTCAGCCTGCTGATCCTGTTCGGCGGCGCCTTGCTGCTGAACGAATGGCGGCGAGGGCTGATCGAGGCGCGTCAGGAATCCCTCGGCGTTCAGGCCGAGCTTCTGGCCAACGTTCTGGGCGAACTGGGCATCACCCAGGGCGACCCCTATCCCATGCTGGACGACCGCGCCGCCGCCCTGTGGTTGCGCGACAACTTCATTCCGGCCGGGCAGCGCGCCCGCCTGTTCGACATCGACGGGATCGAGGTGTCCGACTCCTTCCGGGTCAGCGACACCATTCCGGGCGCGCCCCTGCCGCCCGCCCACCCCGCGGGAACGGCTCTGGCCCCCGCCGAACCATCGCCGCGCGAAACCGCGCGTCTGGCCCGGGCCAACGCCGAGCTGTCGGCCGAAGTCGAGAGGGCTCTGACCGGCGCGCCCCAGGCCTCCCTGCGCCGAAACGAGGAAGGCGAGCGGGTCGTCTCCGTCTCCCTGCCCGTCCGCCATGTGCAACAGGTTCTGGGCGTGCTGACGCTGGAGGCCGGCGACGTCAACGCCACCCTGGACGCCCAGCGGCGGGCTCTGATGCCCTTCGCCCTGGTGGCCCTGGCGGTGAACCTGCTGGCGTCCCTGGTGCTGCACCTGTTCGTAGCCCGGCCGGTCATGCGGCTGTCGGCGGCGGCGGACCAGGTGCGCCTGCAACGCGCCCGCGCCATCTCCCTGCCCGATCTGGAAGACCGCAAGGACGAGATCGGCGATCTGGCCCGCGCCCTGGAGTCGATGACCGACACCCTGTCGACCCGGATGGACGCCATCGAACGCTTCGCCGCCGACGTCAGCCACGAGATCAAGAACCCGCTGACGTCGATCCGCTCGGCTCTGGAGACCCTGCCGCTGGTCAAGACGGACGAGCAGCGCGCGCGTCTGACCAATCTGCTGCAACAGGACGTGCGGCGTCTGGATCGGCTGATCACCGACATCTCCAACGCCTCGCGCCTGGACGCCGAACTGTCGCGCGACCGGCCGCGCACCATCGACCTGAACGATCTGCTGGGCGACATCATCGGCGTCTATGAGGCCGGTCGGAAGCCGGACGAACCGGCGGTTCGGCTCGTCACGGCGACCGACAACGCCCGCGTCATGGGCCGCGACGTGCCTCTGGGCCAGGTGTTCCGCAACCTGATCGACAACGCCCGCTCGTTCAGCCCCGCCGGCGGCGAGGTCCGTGTGAGCCTGTACCGCGACGACAGCCCGGCCGACGTGCCGCTGCGCATCCGCATCGACGACGACGGCCCGGGCATCCCGGCTGAAAACCTGGAGACGGTGTTCGAGCGCTTCTACACCTCGCGGCCCAAGGGCACGGCCTTCGGCGCCAACTCAGGCCTGGGCCTGTCTATCGTCCGCCAGATCGTCGACGCCCACGGCGGCCGGGTCCGCGCCGAGAACCGCAAGGGCGAAGACGGGTCCGTTCTGGGGGCCCGCTTTGAAGTCAGCCTGCCCGCCGTCGGCAAGCGCGCATGACCCCTGCCCGCCAGCCTGTCCACGCCAGCGTCGTCGCCGCCCGCACGTCGCATGGATGGCGCGGCGTGCTGATCCAGGGGCCGTCCGGCGCAGGCAAGAGCGACCTGGCGCTGCGGCTGATGCAGAACGGATGGCGGCTGGTCGGCGACGACTGGGTGGAGGTCTTCGCCTGTCGCGGCGCGCTTTACGCCTCTGTTCCCGACACCATCGCCGGGCGGATGGAGGTGCGCGGCGTCGGCATCGTCAGCCGGCCTTTTCGCCCTTCGACGCGGCTTGCCCTGGCCCTGCGCCTGACGCGCGAGCCGGTCGAGCGCCTGCCCCAGCCGACGTGGCGGGTCATCGAGGGCGTGCTCCTGCCTCAGCTCGATCTGGATCCGCGGCCGGCCTCGGCGGCGGCCGTCGCGGCGGCCGCCCTTAACGCTGTTTCGGAGATGGCGCCGCCCGCTCTTTGATCCGGGCCGCGATTGCCCTATGAAACAAGGCTTGTCGCTCGCGAAGGCGGGCTGGGGATGTCTTTGGTGAAGCCTATATGATCGGGCTGGTGATCGTCACCCACGGGGGCCTGGCCTCTGAATTCCTGTCGGCGATGGAGCATGTGGTGGGACCGCAACGCGGCGTCGCCGCCATCTGCATCGGCCCCGAGGACGACATGGAGCGGCGCCGCCGCGACATCGTCGACGCCGCCGCAGCCGTCAATGAGGGCGAGGGCGTCATCCTGCTGACCGACATGTTCGGCGGCACCCCGTCCAATCTGGCCATCTCGGTCATGGAACAGACCGGCGCCGAGGTGATCGCCGGGCTGAACCTGCCCATGCTGATCAAGCTGGCCAGCGTGCGCGGCCGCGAAAGCCTGGAGGCCTGCGTGGCCCATGCTCAGGACGCCGGGCGCAAATACATCTCGGTCGCTTCCTGGGTGCTGGCAGGCGAGAAATGAGCGACGCCGCCGATCCAGCCGCCATCGCCACGGCGACCCTGAACATCTGCAATCAGCGCGGCCTGCATGCTCGCGCCTCGGCCAAGTTCGTCAAACTGGCCTCGGAGTTCGAATCCGAGATTCACGTCACGCGCGACGGGGTTAGCGTGGACGCGCGCTCGATCATGGGCCTGCTGATGCTGGGCGCCGGGATCGGCTGCGATGTCGAGGTGAAGGCCGAAGGGCGCGACGCGCCCCAGGCCGTGGCGGCTCTCACCGATCTTGTGGCGCGTCGCTTCGACGAGGACCAGTAACCAGGTCAGGAGGCGTGCGGACGACGCCCGCGCACTCGCCCTCCAGCGGCACGCGCACGCCGTCGCCGGATCGATCCGTCCGGTCGCGGAACAGGGCGGCGCGCGCCAGGATGATCAGCGTCACCGGCGTCGTCGCCGTGAAGAAGACCGCCGCCAGCAGTTCGACGGGCATGAAGCGCCCCTCGGCCCCCGTGAAATAGATCACCGAGCCGCACAAGACCAGGAACATGCCCAGCGTCGCCCCCAAGGTCGGGGCGTGAACCCGCTCATAGAAGGTCTGCAGCCGCACAAGGCCAAGCGCGCCGATGAAGGTCAGGCCGGCGCCGAACAGCACCAGGCCCGCCGCCAGCAGGGCCGCCCAGGCCGGGACATTGGCCGGAAAGCCGATCATTCGATCACCTCGCCGCGCATCAGGAATTGGCCAGGGCGACCGAGGAGGTGAACCCCAGCATGCCGATGATCACCGCCGCATAGAAGTACTGCTGGGTGCCCGTCCGCACGCCGAAGGCGACGACCAACAACATGCCCGCCTGGTAAAGCGTGTCGAGACCCAGGATGCGGTCCTGGGCGCGCGGCCCCTTGGCGATGCGCCACACGCCGATCAGGCCGGCGGCCGCCAGGAACAACTGCGCCAGGACCAGCGCCCAGTAGAAGACGGCGCCGCTCATTCGAAGATCTCCATCAGGCGGCGCTCATAACGGTTCTTGATGCGCTCCGCCCAGTCGTCGCCGTCCTGCAGGTCGAGGATATGCAGCAGAAGCACGCCGGTCGCGTCCTCATATTCGACCCAGATCGTGCCCGGCGTGCTGGTGATGACCACCGCCAGGACCGCCAGGCCATAGCGGTCGCGCATCTCCAGCGGAATATGGACGAAGCCCGAGACGCGGCTGTCGCGCGAGGCGTTCAGCCCCAGCACCACCAGAGCCACCTCCCAGTTCGAGCGAACGATGTCCCAGGCGACGACTGCGGCGAAGCTCAGCAGGGTCAGCGGCTTTTTAAGTCGCACCGGCTCAACATCCAGAACGCGCATGATCTGCGGCGCCGCCAGAGCCATCAGCAGCGCCAGGGCGAGCGACGGCGGCGCCGTCGAGCCGCTGAGCAGCAGGGAGGCCCCGAACAGTCCCAGCGACAGTATGGGGTGAGGCAGAACCGCCCGGATCATGCGCCGCCTCCCAGCACTGCGCGGACATAGGCGTCAGGCCGCACCAGCCAGTCCGCCGTGTGGTCGGCATAGGCGAAGCCCGCCTCGCCGAAGATCGCCAGAAACAGGCAGGCCGCCAGCAGGCCCGCAATGGCCACGCCCTCGGCGGCGCCGACCACGATCGCCGGTTCGGCGTCGTCGTCTCGCGCCCACAGCGCCGCCATGCCCAGCCGCGTCAGACCGATCAGCGCGCCCAGCGAGGCGAGCGACAGGGCTATGATCACCCCATAGCCGGCCCAGCCGCCCAGGCCCGACAAGGCCTCCATCATGGCCAGTTTGCCGATGAAGCCCGCCAGCGGCGGCAGGCCCGCGATCATCAGGGTGGAGATCAGGAAGGCTCCGCCCAAAGCCGCCACCGCCGCGGGAATGACCAGACCCGGCTCATTGCGCTCTTCGTCGTCAAAGGGATCGAAATATTCGTCGTCGAAGACGGCGCGGCCCGAGCGGGCGCCCAGGTCCTGGCCCCTGTTCAGCACCTCGGCCAGCATGAAAAGGGCGCCGCAGGCCAGAGTCGAGCCGACGAGATAGAAGACCGCCCCGCCCAGGACATCGGCGTTGCCCGTCCCGACCGCCGCCAGCACCGTGCCCGAAGAGACGATGACAGCGTAGGCCGCCGCGATCGACAGGTCGCGCGCCGCGATCATGCCTGCCGTGCCGAAGCCGATGGTCGCCAGCCCGCCCAGCAGGATCCACAACTGGCCGAACCCGGCCGAGGCGCCGCTGTCGGGCGCGAACAGCAGGAAGCTGAGGCGGATGATCACATAGGCGCCGACCTTGGACAGGATGGCGAAGACGGCCGCCGCCGGCGCGCTGGCCGCCGAATAGGTGGTGGTCAGCCAGAAGCCGAGCGGCCACATGGCGCACTTGGTCAGGAAGGCCACGCCCAGGATCGCCGCCCCGACGTGGAACAGACCCCGGTCGGCCGCGGCGATCTGGGGAATGCGCACGGCCAGATCGGCCATGTTGAGGGTGCCGGTCACGCCGTAGATCAGGCTGACCCCGATCAGGAAGAGCATGGACGCCGTCAGGTTGACGGCGATGTAGGCCAGGCCCGCGCGGATCCGCGCCTCGCCCGAACCATGCAGGGCCAGGCCATAGGAGGCCGCCAGCATGATCTCGAAGAAGACAAACAGGTTGAACAGGTCGCCGGTCAGGAAGGCCCCGTTGACGCCCATGACCAGCAGCAGGAACAGGGCGTGGAAACGGGGCCCGGCCCGGTCCCACCGCGCCAGGGCGAAGATCATGGAGCAGGCGCCCAGCACGCTGGTCAGGGCCACCATCAGCGTCGACAGACGGTCCGCCACCAGGACGACGCCGAACGGCGCCGGCCAGTCGCCCAGTTGGTAGACGCGGGCGGTGTCGCCCCCGCCCGCCGCCCCGGTCGCGCTTTCGTGCAGCAGGGCCAGGGCCATGGCCAGGATGGCGGCCATGGCGAACAGGCTCAGGCCGCCCTTCAGCAGGCGGCGGCGCTCGTCGAACAGCAGCATGGCCGCCGCGATGACCATCGGCAGCACGATCGGCCCGATGATCAGATGTTCCTGCCAATCGGTCATTCGGGCGCCTCCTGGCCGTCGACATGGTCGCTGCCGGTCTCGCCGCGCGAGGCGAGCAGCACCACCAGGAACAGGGCCGTCAGGGCGAAGCTGATGACGATGGCCGTCAGCACCAGGGCCTGGGGCGTCGGATCGGCGTAGAGGGCCGGGTCCTCGGCGCCCTCGCGGGTGAAGGCCGCCGCGCCGGAACGCAGCCGCCCCATGGAGAAGATGAACAGATTGACCGCGTAGGAGACCAGCGACAGGCCGATGATCACCTGGAAGGTGCGCGGGCGCAGCATCAGCCACACGCCGGACGCGGTCAGCACGCCGATGGCCAGGGCCAGGACGATCTGGGTCATTGCACCCTCCCTTCTGCTCGGCGTCCGCTTCGGCCTCGGCCTCCTCAATGCGCGCGCGGCGCAGCGACTGGTGCGCCAGGGCGACCAGGATCAGCACGGTGGCGCCCACGACCAGGACCACGACGCCCAGATCGAACAGGACGGCGCTGGCCAGAGGGACGCGGCCCAGCAGCGGCAGGTCGGCGTATTGGAAATAGGAGGTCAGGAAGGGCTGGTCGAAGATCCATCCCACGGCGCCGCTGGCCGCCGCAATCAGCAGGCCGACGCCGATCCAGATGATCGGGCGGATCTCCAGCCGTTCCTCCACCCAGCGGGCGCCGGACGCCATATATTGCAGGATAAAGGCGATCGACAGCGCCACCCCCGCCGCGAAGCCCCCGCCCGGCAGGTCATGCCCGCGCAGGAACAGGTGCACCGCCAGAAGGATGATGAAGGGGAAGAGCCAGCGCATCACCACGCCGGGAATCATCATGGTGTCGCTGAGGGTGTCGCCCTCGCTGCGGCCCTCGCGAGCGCGGTCAGACGCATCCTGAACGCGCTTTTGTATCGGCTGGGACAGGCTGTCGCTGGCCGGCCGGAAGCGGCGCAGCAAGGCCAGCACCGTCAAGCCGACGACGCCCAGGACGGTGATCTCGCCGAAGGTGTCGAAGGCGCGGAAGTCGACCAGAATGACGTTGACGACGTTGCGGCCGCCGGCCTCCTCATAGGCCTTCTCGATAAAGAAGCGCGACACACCCTCGACCGGCGGGCGCACCATGACGGCCCAGGAGATCAGCGCCACGCCCGCCCCGGCGAAGATGGCGATGCCCCGGTCCAGACGACGGCGCCAAAGCGCACGGCGCCGCTCCGACTCAGGGACATGGATTTCGGCCAGCCGCTTGGGCAGCCAACGCAAGCCCAGCAGCAGCAGCACCGTCGTCACCACCTCGACCACCAGCTGCGTCAGGGCCAGATCCGGCGCCGACAGCCAGACGAAGGTCAGACAGCTGGCCAGCCCCGCCCCGCCCATCAGGATGACGGCCGCCAAGCGATGGTATTTGGCCTGCCAGGCGGCGGCCAGGGCGCAGGCGCCCCCGCCAGCCACAGGGCGGCGAAGGCCAGGTTGTGCGCCTGGGGCACGCGGAACTCGGGCCAGGTCAACACGAAGCCGCCCGCCGCCGCCACGGCCCCCGACAGCAAGGCCGTCAGCAGGATCAGGCGCAGCTGCGGCTGCAGGCGCTGCGCGCCCAGGTGGCGCACGATCCATTGCGACAGGTCCATCAACATGACCTGGGAGCGCTCGAACAGATAGCCGCCGTTCAGCCGCTTCATGCCCCAGGGACCGCCGCGCGGATTGGCGTTCAGCGCCTTGCCGAAGACGACATAGAGGCCGATGCCGCCCGCCATGGCGATGACGCTGAGCAGCAGCGGCAGGTTGAAGCCGTGCCACAGGGCCAGGCTGTAATAGGGCAGGTCGAAGCCGAGCATGGTCACGGCCGCGCTGCGCAGGAAGGGGCCGACGGTGACCGCCGGGAAGACCCCGACCAGCAGACACAGGGCCACCAGCACCTCGACCGGACGCCGCATCCAGCCGGGCGGCTCGTGCGGGACGCGGTCCAGCTCAGTCGACGGCGGCCCGAAGAAGGTCGTGTGGATGAAGCGCAGCGAATACAGGACGCTGAAGGCGCTCGCCAGGGTCGCCAGCACCGGCAGCGCCTGGTTCAGCGCCGAGGTCTGAGTGCTGGCCAGGGCTTCGGCCAGGAACATCTCCTTGGACAGGAAACCGTTCAGCAGGGGCACGCCCGCCATGGCGGCGGCGGCGACCATGGCCAGAGTGGCGGTGATCGGCATAAATCGGATCAAGCCGCTGAGCTTGCGCATGTCGCGCGACCCGGCCTCGTGGTCGATGATGCCCGCCGCCATGAACAGCGAGGCCTTGAAGGTGGCGTGGTTGATAGTGTGGAAGATGGCCGCGATGGCGCCCAGGTCAGACCCCAGCCCCAGCAGCAGGCAGATCAGGCCCAAATGGCTGATGGTCGAATAGGCCAGCAGGCCCTTCAGGTCGTGCTGGAAGATGGCGCACCAGGCGCCGACCAGCAGGGTCGTCAGCCCCAAGCCGCCGACCACGAAATACCACATCTCGGTCTCGCCGAAGACGGGCCAGAACCGCATCAGCAGGAAGACGCCCGCCTTCACCATCGTCGCCGAGTGCAGATAGGCGCTGACCGGCGTCGGGGCCGCCATCGCGCGCGGCAGCCAGATGTGGAACGGGAACTGGGCGCTCTTGGTCAGGGCCCCGATCAGGATCAGCCCCAGGGCGACCGGGTAGATCGGGCTGGCCAGGATGACGTCGCGCGCGGCGATGACGGCGTCCAGCTCATAGCTGCCGACGATGCGGCCGATCAGGATCATGCCGACCAGCAGGGCCACCCCGCCGGTGGCCGTGATGGTCAGCGCCATCCGGCGCCCTCGCGCGCCGAGGCGTTCTGGTGCCAATAACCGATCAACAGGAAGGAGAAGAGGCTGGTCAGCTCCCAGAAGACCACCAGCTGGATCAGATTGCCCGACAGCACCACGCCCTGCATCGCGCCCATGAAGGCCAGCAGGAAGGAGAAGAAGCGCGGCACCGGATCCTTCGGCGACATGTAGTAGCGCGCATAAAGCACCACGAGCGCGCCGATCCCCAGGATCAGGGCGCTGAACACCCATGACAGGCCGTCCAGGCGAATCGTGAGGTTCACCCCCAGGGACGGCAGCCACGCCAGCGTCAGCTTCAACACCTCCCCGTCCTGGAACCGCGGCCAGAGCACCGCCAGACACCCGACGCTGATCAGGGCGATGATCCACGACAGAATGGCCGCAGAGGTCCGCGCGTGACGCGGCAGCCCCGAGGCGATCATGGCCCCGATGAAGGGCAGGACAAGAATGACGAGCAGGAGGAAGCTGGCGGGCACGGGCGTGTCGATCATCTCCGATAGGTTGTGGGACGGCGCCCGAAAGACTGCGGATCGCGCCTCTTCGTTTTGCCAGACTTTTTCCTAAGGGAAATGACGCCCTTGCGTCAAAGCGACGAGTTGGCGCGATTGTGACCGTAGCAGGAGCGGTTCGGCCATCGCCTTGCCGCAGCGCCGCGACCTCACGGCCGGTTTAGCCGTGGATCGCCTCCACCAGGAACAGGCTCGAGCCAGGGCGACGAACGCCGGCGGGGCTGTACGCTACGGCCCGGCCTCGCCCCTTCGCCGCGCCATCGGCGCCCTCGGAATCTCAGCCGAAGCGCTCGATCTTAAGAGCCTCGGTCCAGGCAGGCGCGGGCCGGCCCAGCGCCATCTGCTCGATGATCTCCGCCGTTCGCGCCGCCGTCGTGAGGCCCAGATGCTGGTGACCGAAGGCGTAGTGCACCTGAGGGTGAGCGCTCAGCCGGCCGATGGCGGGCAGATAGTCCGGCAGGGTCGGCCGGGGGCCGCACCACCGGTCAGGCTCGGCCGAGAAGGCCACGCCCAGATCGCGCAGATGCGCCTCGATGCTGCGCCACTTGCGCGGATCGGGCCGGGCAGACGGGGCGCCGAACTCCACGTGGCTGGAGGCGCGCAGGCCCCCGTCGAAACGGGCGACCGCCAGGGCGCGGTCCTCGAACACGGTCAGAGGCAGGTCGTCGGGCCAGTCATGCTGGGCCGACTGCACCGAATAGCCCCGCTCGCCGATCAGAGGCGCGCGCACGCCCAAGGGCGCCGTGAGCGGCGCCATCAGACGCTCCGACCATGCACCCGCCGCCACGACGATACGATCGGCGTCGATCGCTGTTCCGTCCGACAGGGCGACCTCGGCGGCGTCGGCCACGGGCCGGATGGCGGCGGCATCGGCGTGGACCGTCTGCCCGCCTTTGGCGGCGAAGGCGGCCAATAGGGCGTCGCGCACCGCCTGCGGCTCGCTGACCTGACCCGTGCCGGTGAACCGGATTCCGCCCGCTGGACGCTGACGCAGGACGGCGTCATAGGCGGCGAGTTCCTCGGCCTCCATCACGCGGAAGCGCGCCCCGCCGGTGCGCGCGGCGCCCCAGCCGGCCAGCCCGCGCCGGGCCGCATCGGGCGTGGACCAGACCACCGAATGGCCCGTCGCCCGGATCAGGCTCTCGGGCGCCTGGGCCAGAGCGGCCAGACGCATCCAGGCGCCGACCGGATCGTCCAGCAGATGCGCCAGAACCTCGGCCCCGTGAGCGACCGCCGCCGGTCGAGACGCGGCCAGGAACCGCAGCGCCCAGGGTCCCCACAGCGACGCATCGCGCGCTCGAAAATCGAGCGGCCCGCCAAAAGCGAACAGCCGCCCCACGGCGCCCTTGAGGGTCGCAGGCGAGGGCATGGGCTCGCATTGCTCGGCGGCGATGTGGCCGATGTTGCCGAAGGAGGCGCCGCGTCGCGAGTCGCCCCGGTCGATCAGCGTCGTCTCAAAACCGGCCGCCTGAAGGCGAAGCGCCGTCGCCGCCCCCACCAGCCCCCGCCGACGACGGCCCAGCGCCGGGCTGTCGTCATGCCGCCGCGTCCTCTCCGAACGGGTCGTCCAGACTATGCGACGGCTCGGTGAACCAGACCGGCCCGGCCTCGGTCATGTAGAAATGGTCTTCGAGGCGCACGCCATACCGGCCGGGAATGACCAGCATCGGCTCGTTCGAGAAGCACATGCCGGGCGCCAGCGGCGTAACATCGCTGCGCACCAGATTGGGCGCTTCGTGAATGTCCAGACCGATGCCGTGGCCGGTGCGGTGCGGCAGGCCCGGCAGGCGGTAGTCGGGACCGTAGCCGAGACTGGTCAGATAGTCGCGCGCGGCGGCGTCCACGGCGGCGCAGGGGCGCCCAGGGCCGCGGCGGCGAAGGCGCGGGCCTGCGCTTCCTTCTCATGCGCCCAGACGCGGCGGAAGTCCTCCGTCGGCTGGCCGAAGACATAGGTGCGGGTGATGTCCGAGTGATAACCGTCCACCAGGGTCCCGGTGTCGATCAGCACCACATCATCCGCCGCCAGGGCGCGGTCGCCCTCGCCCCCGTGCGGCAGGCAGGTGTCGTCGTCGAAGGAGACCAGGCAGAACCAGGACCCGCCCTCGCCGCCAAGGGCGCGATGTTCGGCGTCGATGAAGGCCTTGACCTCGGAGGTGAGGACGCCCGCTTTCAGCCAGTGGCGGGTGCGGCGCTGGACCTCCAGAGTGATGGCCTTGGCGCGGGTCAGAAGGGCGATCTCGGCCGCCGATTTGATGCTGCGCTGGGCGACGATGAGCGGGCCGCCGTCCGTGACGCGCTCGGCCCCCAGAACGCGGCTGAGGCCAAGCCAGATGAAGGCCGCCGCCTGATCGTCGATCGCCAGCACGCCGCCCTCGGGAAGGCTGGCCGCCGCCAGGGCATAGGGGCTTTCTTCCTCTTCCCAGGTTAGGATGTCGCCCGCGACAGCCCCCGCCGTCAGCCCAGCCACCTTGTCCAGCTCAAACCGGGGACAGATGTACTGGACCCGGCCGTCGGCATGGATCAGCGCGCCGGTCAGCCGCTCGGACGGATGCCAGTCCAGTCCCGTATAATAACGCAGCGACGCCGTAGGTCCGACCAGCAGGGCCGCCAGCCCATCGGCTCTCAATCGCGCGGCCAGGGCGGCGACGCGGTCCTGTCGTTCCGCGACGGTGATGGGCGGGGCGCTGGGCGGAAGAAAGGTCATGGCTCGAATGTATATTGTATCTGATTTCTAGTCATGTTTTCTTTCATTCCTCGGATCGCTCGTAAAGGGCGGCGAGGACCTCGGGGAGGGAAACATCATGATTATAGCCGTTCTGTTGACGGCGCTGGCGCTGCTGGCCGCCTTTTACGCCGTCCAACTGGTCCGCACCGCCAAGGCGCGCGGAGCGTTGAAACCCAAGGCGGAAGGCATAGCCATAGGCGCGGTCGCCAACTTCTTCGATGCGCTGGGCATCGGCTCCTTTGCGCCGACCACGGCCTGGCTGCGGTTCCGCAAACTGGTGCCCGACAGCTTTCTTCCGGCGGTGCTGAACGCCGGTCACTGCCTGCCGACGGTCATGCAGGGGCTGGTCTTCATGAAGCTGATCCAGGTCGATCCGGTGCTGCTGATCGCCTGTATCGGCGCCTCCATCCTGGGGGCGGTCATCGGCGCGCCCATCGTGCTGCGTCTGCCGGTGCGCGCGGTTCAGATCGTGGTCGGCGCGGCCCTGCTGATCGCCGCCGCCCTTTACGCCATGACCAATCTGAACCTGATGCCTGCGGGCGGAGAGGCGGTCGCCCTGGAGGGCAACCTGTTCCTGATCGCCGTCCTGGCCCATGTGCTGATGGGCGCCCTGATGAGCTTCGGCATCGGCCTTTATGCGCCTTCGCTGATCATGCTCAGCCTGATGGGCATGAACCCCACGGCGGCCTTCCCGATCATGATGGGCGCCTGCGCCTTCCTGATGCCGGTGTCGAGCCTGCGTTTCATCAAGAGCCAGCGCATCGATCTGCGGCTGGTGCTGGGGATGGCCATCGGGGGGATACCCGCCGTGCTGCTGGCCGCCTTCGTCATCACCTCCCTGCCGCTGACGGTCCTGCGCTGGGGCGTGGTGGTGGTGGTGCTCTACGCGGCCGTCAATCTGTTGATGACCGCCCTGAAGGCCCGTCAGCAGCCCGTCCCGGCCGAACAGGGCTGAGGCTGCGCCGGGCAAGGTTGTCGATCAGCCTTGCCCGTCGCCCTGCGCGAACTCCTCGCGCAGGTCGGACAAGGTGTGCTGCAGGTGGTCGGCCACCAGACGGCGCACCTTATCGGCGTCGCGGGCCAGCCAGGCCTGAAGGATGTCCTGGTGCTCGGCTTCGGCCGTCAGATGGCGCCCCTTGTGCTCAAGATGCTTGCGCACATAGCGGTCGGCCATGACGTGGAGGCGGGTGGTGATTTCCGCGGTCAGGGCGCGCTTGCCCGGCTGCACCAGAGCCATGTGGAAGGCGCGGTTCAGAGGGCCGACCGTCGGCATCCCCCAGCCGCCGCCGCATTCAATTGCGCCAGCACCTGCAGAGCCTCGTCCTGCCGGGCCTCATCCGCGACGAGGCAGGCCTCGGCCGCCGCGTCCGGCTCCAGCTTGAGGCGAAGTTCGAAGATCTCCTCCACCTCGGCCGCGCTCATGCCGCGCGCGAAAAGCCCCGGTTGGGGTGCGACACCACAAGTCCGTCCTGCTCCAGCCGCACAAGCGCTTCGCGCAGGGGAATCTTTGAGACGTTCAGGTCGGCCGCCAGGGCGTCCTGCCGGATCGGCACGTCAGGCGCGATCGCCCCCGACAGGATCATGTCGCGCACGACCTCCATCAGGCGGTCGGACAGGGTGCGGACTTCAAACGGAGATGCGGCCATGCGGTTCATCGAGTCGAAAAAGGCTGGGCCGGTCGCCCGGCCCAGCCATAACGTGCGCCGTGCGCAATTACGACGGCCAGTCGCTCAGACGACCTGGAAGCCGGCCCAGAAGGGATCCGTGCGGTCGATCCAGATGGTGTTGAAGCCTGTGGCGACCGCCGAACCCTCGATCGAGGGCACGATGGCCTTGTGGTCGCCCACGGTCGTTTCAGCTTCGACCCGGCCGATGAACCGGCTGCAGATGTAGCTTTCGTGGACGAAGGCGTCGCCGACCTTCAGCCGTCCCTTGGCGTGCAGATGGGCCAGCCGCGCCGAGGTGCCGGTGCCGCAGGGGCTGCGGTCGATGGCCTTGTCGCCATAGAAGACGGCGTTGCGGCCGTCGGCGCCCTCGCCCTTCGGCTTGTCGGCCCACAGCACGTGGCTGACGCCGTTGATCGAAGGCTCGTCCGGGTGCACCGGATGGAAGGCCGCCCGCACCCGTTCGCGCACCAGACCGCTCAGTTCGATGATGCGGCTGGCGCCCAGGTCGTCCAGGCCGGTGTAGGCGCCCTGCGGTTCGACGATGGCGTAGTAGTTGCCGCCGTAAGACACATCGACGCTGAGCGGGCCGAGGCCCGGCACGTCGATCTCGATGCCTTGCGCCGCCAGATAGGCCGGCACGTTGCGGATGCGCACCGAGGTCACCTTATCGCCCTCAGTCTCATAGGCGATGTCCAGAACGCCCGCAGGGACCTCGATCTTCAGCCGGCCCGGCGTGCGCGGCCGGATCAGGCCATGCTCCAGCCCGAAGGTGATCATGCCGATCGTCCCGTGGCCGCACATGGGCAGGCAGCCGCTGGTCTCGATGAACAGGATGCCCGCGTCCGCATCCGGCAGGGTCGGCGGATACAGGAAGCCTCCGCTCATCATGTCGTGGCCGCGCGGCTCGAAACACAAGGAGGTGCGGATCCAGTCGTAGCGGCTCAGGAAGTCGAGCCGCCGCTCGGCCATGCTGGCCCCTGACAACAGGGCGCGCCGCCGGCGACCAGGCGAACCGGGTTGCCGGCGGTATGACCGTCGATGCAGAAAAAGACGTCGCGCATCTGGGCTCCCGATCAGGTGATCTTGGTGGCCTTGCCCGAGCCGATCGGGCGCGTTTCCGCCGCCTTTTCGACCATGGCGATGACCTCGGCGCGGCGGGCGCCGGCCAGCGGCATGCGCGGCATGCGGACCCGTTCGTGACCGCGACCCATGATCATCTCGGACAGTTTGATCGACTGGACCAGATCCGCAACCGAATCCAGGTGAAGCAGCGGCATGAACCAGCGATAGATCTCAAGGGCGCGGGCGATGTCGCCGACCTGAACCGCCTTGACCAGGGCCACCGACTCTTCGGGGAAGGCGTTGGTCAGGCCCGAGACCCAGCCCTTGGCGCCCAGGATCATGCCTTCCAGCGCCACGTCGTCCAGGCCGACCATGACCGAGTAGCGGTCGCCCAGCTCGTTGAAGATGTCGGTGATGCGGCGCGAGTCCGGGGCGCTTTCCTTCAGGGCGACGATGTTCGGCACGTCCGACAGGCGGCGCAGGTCGTCGTTGTTCAGCGTCTGACGATACATCAGCGGGTTGTTGTACAGCATGTTGGGCAGGCCGCTGGCGGCCGCCACGGCGCGGAAGTGCGCCTCGAGCTCCGCCGGCGTCGGCACATAGACCATGGCCGGCAGCACCATCAGGGCGTCCACCCCGATGTCTTCGGCGTCCTTGGCGTAGGCCTCGGCCCGCGCCGTGGTCAGTTCGCTGACCCCGGTGATGATCGGCACCCGGCCGTCCACGACCTCGACCGCCGCCTTCAGGACAGCGCGCTTTTCTTCAGGCTCCAGCGAGTTGTTCTCGCCCACGGTGCCCATGACGATGATGGCGTCGACGCCATCACGGATCAGGCCGTCCAGAACCTTTTGGGTGGAGTCGAAATCGACCCCCAGGGTCTCATTGAACTGCGTGGTGGCCGCCGGAATCACCCCGGTCCAATCCAACTTCATTCCCGCCATGTGCTGCTCCCTCCCGAGCTTGCTTATTTCGTATACAGTATATGATTAAGCCGGAAGCGGTGACCGATCAAGGCCCTGGAAGACCTTTAAAAATCCGCTCTCACGCCTGCTGGTCGGCTTGGCCGCCTCGGGTCAGAACCCAAGGGCCATGATCTGGTCGTACAGGACTTTGGGGGTGCGCACGCCGTTGGCCAGGCTGCGCGCGCGGGCCTCGTACCGGCGCTGCGACGGCAGGCGCGCGCCCTGGTCGGCGAAGGCCGCGAACAGGGCCTCGGCCCGCGCCGCGTTGGCTTCGGGATCTCCGCCGCCCATCAGGTCCGGATCAAACGCCAGGATCAGTTCGCCATGCATGGGCGCCGCCCTGGCGCCGTCGTCGAAGGCCATCGATTCGCGGCTGGTCAGGTCGCCGATCAACGGGCCCGCCATCAGCTCGATCATGGTCGACAGGGCCGAGCCCTTGTGCCCGCCGAAGGTCAGCATGGCGCCGTCCAAAGCCGCGCGCGCATCGGTCGTCGGCCGCCCCTCGGCGTCGACGCCCCAGCCCTCGGGGATCGACTTGCCGGCGATGTCGTGCAGCGCCATGTCGCCGCGCGCGATGGCGCTGGTGGCGAAGTCGAAGACATAGGGGTGCGGCCCCGGACGCGGCCAGCCGAAGGCGATCGGATTGGTGCCCAGAAGGCCGCGCTTGCCGCCCGCGGGCGCCACCCACGAATGGCTGGGGGTCATGGCCAGGGCCGCCACGCCCATGCCGGTCAGGTGTTCGATCTCGGGCCACAGGGCCGAGAAATGGAAGCAGTTGTTGATGACCAGCGCCGCCACCCCGACCTCCTTGGCCTTCTGCGCCAACAGCGGGGCGGCGCGTTCAAAGGCCAGCAGGGAATAGGCGTAACGGGCGTCGGCGCGCACCAGGGCGGGCGAGGCGTCGGTGATGACCGGCTCGGCGTCCAGCGACATCTTGCCCGAGCGGATCGTCATCACACAGCCGGGGAGACGATAAAGCCCGTGCGAGGCGCACTCGTCCCGCTCGCCCGCCGTGATGGCCCGCGCCACCGCCTCGGCGTGCGGAACCGACAGCCCCGCCCCCGTCAGCACCCGTCGCGATAGGGCGAACACCTCGTCAATCGACAAGGCGACCGTTTCCTGGGCCTCAAACACGCTCATATCGCTCTCCCGCAGCACAATCGTATACGATATGGGCGCGGGCAAAAACTTCAAGCCCGTTTGGCGTCCGTTCTCTTAAGCGCGTGCCTGGCGACGGCTAGGTCAGCCAGAAAACGCCTTCGTTCCTCGGCGCGCAACGCCGGATCGGGCAGGCGCAGCAGGTAGGACGGGTGCACCGTCAGCAGCACCCGCGCGCCGTCCTCGGTCGTGAGCACGCGGCCGCGTTCGGCCTGGACGGCGGGCTTTCTCCCCAGCACCGCCAGCCCCGCCGTCGCGCCCAGAGCCAGGATCAGCTCCGGCCTGACAAGGCGCCGTTCATGATCCAGCCACCAGCGGCAGACCTGTACCTCCCCCGCATTGGGCGTCTTGTGCAGCCGACGCTTGCCGCGCGGCTCATGCTTGAAATGCTTGACCGCATTGGTGAGGTAGAGCTCGCCGCGATCAAGTCCCGCCTCTTGGAACGCCGCATCCAGAAGACGCCCGGCGGGGCCGACGAAGGGCCGACCGGCCAGGTCCTCCTGATCGCCCGGCTGTTCTCCCACGACCATCAAGGCCGCACGCTTCGGTCCCTCCCCGCAAACGCCCTGGGTGGCGTCGCGCCACAGCGGACAGCGGCGGCAGCCCTGAACGCCGCGCGCCAGCTCGTCCAGACTGTCGGGGACCAGATCATCCGTCGCCGCGCGATCCACCGACGGCGCGCGAACGCGCTGGAACCGGTCATTGGGCGTGGGCGCGGGCTGGTTCACCATGGCCTCCGTGCGAACCGACGCGGCGGCGGTGAGTTCCGGGATCAACGCCGCCTCGGGCAGGTTCTTCCAGTAACGCTTGGGCATTTCCGACCGCATCGCCTGAGGCCGCAGCCGCGCCGGATTGAAGGTCGAGGCGTAGTAGGTGCGCCAGAAATCCTCCACCGCGTCCTCGGCGGGCGCCTGGGACTGATCGGCGGGCGGGCCGAAGGTCAGAAGCGTTCCGTCCCAGTGCGCCGCCCCGTCCGGCGTCAGGATCGACCACCGCATGGCGCTGTACCGGCGCGCGAAGAAGGGCGCCGTCGCCTGCAGCACCCGATGGGCGGGCTCGAACCACGCGACCCAGCGCTCGCCCGCCTCGTCTTGCGCCTGTCGAAAGCGCACGAAGGCCTTCATCTTGTGGGCGGCGCGGCGCACCGCCTTCACCCGATCCGCCGCCTCGGCCACGTCCCGGTCGGACAGGACGGCCATCAGGTTCGGCTGATCCTTCAGCCGCCACAGCAGGCGATACATCAGGTCGAAGCGATCCTCGGACCGATGCTGGATCAGTTGCGCCGCCGTTTCCAAGAACGCGCGCGGCGCGGTGAAAGCGCCTTCGACCTCAGGCAGGGTGCCGCCCTCGTCGAACAGGCCGCCCCCAGTCGCGCCCACGGCGAACTTCACCCGGCCCGGCTCGATGTCGGCCAGCCGCAGCCGCCGCGCCGCCTTGCGCCAGCCGTCGAAATCCAACGGATCGGCCAGGACCGCCGTGCGCATCAGAACAGGCTCAACTGCTCGGGCTTGCGCTGCGGCGCCAGGCGCGCGCGCAGGTCGGCCGCGTCCGTCAGACCGCCGGGCGTCCAATCCAGCGCCGTGATCCACGGCCGCACCGCCTCGATCGACCGCGTCAGCCGACCCACATCCTCCAGCCGCAAAGTGCGATGCCGCCGCACGGACAGGATGCGGTCCACCGCCTTCACCCCCAGGCCCGGCACTCGCAGCAGGGTTTCGCGCGCCGCCCGGTTCACGTCGACAGGGAAGGCTTCGCGGCGCCGCAGCGCCCAGGCCAGCTTGGGATCGACGGCCAGATCCAGCATGCCCTCGTCGGTCCCCTCCCCGATCTCGGGCGCAGTGAAGCCGTAGAAACGCATCAGCCAGTCGGCCTGATAGAGCCTGTGTTCACGCATCAGCGGCGGCTTGGTCGGGGGCAGCAGGCTCGAGCCGTCGGGAATGGGGCTGAAGGCCGAATAATAGACCCGGCGCAAGCCATAGCCGCCGTAAAGGGCGGCGCTGCGGGCCATGATCTCCGTGTCCGGCGCGCCGTCGGCGCCGACGATCAACTGGGTCGATTGACCGGCCGGGGCGAAGGCGGGCGGGCGCTTACGGTCCCGCTTTTCCGGCTTGGCCTCTTCCAGCTTCAGCCGCACCTGCCCCATCGCCTTGCGGATCGTCCGCGCGTCCTTCTCGGGGGCTAGACGGCCCAGGGCCTCGTCGCGTGGCAGCTCGATATTGGCGGACAGTCGGTCGGCATAGAGGCCCGCCAGCTCCACCAGCCGCGCGTCCGCCTCTGGGATCAGCTTCAGGTGGATATAGCCGCGAAAGTAATGATCCTCGCGCAGGCGCCGCGCGACCTCGACCAGCTGTTCCATCGTATAGTCGCCGTTGCGGATCACGCCGGACGACAGGAACAACCCTTCGATGTAGTTGCGCTTGTAGAAGGCCAAGGTCAGGTCGACGACCTCCTGCACCGTGAAGCGCGCCCGCTCGACATTCGACGACACCCGGTTGATGCAATAGGCGCAGTCGTAAATGCAGAAGTTGGTCAGCAGAATCTTCAACAGGCTGACGCACCGACCGTCGGGCGTATAGGCGTGACAAATGCCCATGCCCTCCGTCGAGCCGATCCCGCGCCCGCCAAGGGAGTTGCGCTTCGTGGTGCCGGACGAGGCGCAAGAGGCGTCGTATTTGGCGGCGTCCGCCAGAACCGCCAGCTTTCGTCGAAGATCGATCTGAGCCATGAGTTCATGATATGTTCCACATCAGATCAGGTCCAGCGTCACCGCAGCGCTTTTTTGGTCGAGCGCAAGACTCGTCGCAGCGCCGCCTCGCCAAGGAAAAGCGCCGCCTTGTCACAGGTGATTGAAAAAGTTTGGCCCCGCTCTGACTGACCGGCTTCGCCCGACGAGCCGTCGAACGCGGCAGGGCCCAAAGCTCGCTTGGCCGACCTCAGAGCCGAAATCGATCCAACCGCGGCCGTCAGAACTCAATCCGTCGCCACGCGGTCTCCGTGCAACACCGTCGCAGCGATCGCCTCCATGCCCGTCGCCAGAACGAATGATGCCACAGCGCCAGGAATGGTCGTTCTGCACTGCTAAACCAAGCCGACGTCCCACCGACGCCCAGATAGCCCTGCGGCGTTGCCCTGTGATCGAGCCTGTCGGGTCGAGAGAGGGCATGGATCAGCAAAAACCCCCGGAGCATCAGCTTCGGGGGCTTTTGTATTTGGGTGCGGGAGCAGGATTTGAACCTGCGACCTTCAGGTTATGAGCCTGACGAGCTACCGGGCTGCTCCATCCCGCGGCAAGGCGGTGAGTAAAGGAAGAAGGGTTCGAGATATCATTCATGTGTGTCGGGTAGACCCGGCGGCGACCTACTCTCCCGCGCCTTAAGACGAAGTACCATCGGCTCTGGAGGGCTTAACGACCGAGTTCGGAATGGGATCGGGTGGGGAACCTCCGACAGAGCCACCAGGTCAACCCGACACACACGAATGAAATGAGAAGATATCGTTTTTTGTTTTCGACAAGTAAAAATCGAATGAGTTTTGCTGAGAAACGATCAAGCCGATCGGATTATTAGTACCAGTAAGCTTCACACGTCACCGCGCTTCCACACCTGGCCTATCAACGTGGTAGTCTTCCACGATCCTCAGCGAAGCCTTGTTTTGAGGTTAGTTTCCCGCTTAGATGCTTTCAGCGGTTATCTATTCCATACTTAGCTACCCTGCTGCGCGGCTGGCGCCACGACAGGTCCACCAGAGGTATGTCCATCCCGGTCCTCTCGTACTAGGGACAGATCCTCTCAAGCTTCGAACACCCACGGCAGATAGGGACCAAACTGTCTCACGACGTTCTGAACCCAGCTCACGTACCACTTTAAACGGCGAACAGCCGTACCCTTGGGACCTGCTCCAGCCCCAGGATGTGATGAGCCGACATCGAGGTGCCAAACTTTGCCGTCGATATGGACTCTTGGGCAAAATCAGCCTGTTATCCCTAGAGTACCTTTTATCCGTTGAGCGATGGCCCTTCCACGCGGGACCACCGGATCACTATGGCCGACTTTCGTCTCTGCTCGACTTGTCAGTCTCGCAGTCAGGCTAGCTTATGCCATTGCACTCGACGACCGATTTCCGACCGGTCTGAGCTAACCATCGCGCGCCTCCGTTACACTTTGGGAGGCGACCGCCCCAGTCAAACTACCCACCACGCCATGTCCCGGGACCGGATAACGGCCCTCGGTTAGACGTCAACGACAGTAAGGGTGGTATTTCAAGGATGGCTCCACCAGAGCTGGCGCCCCGGCTTCATAGCCTCCCACCTATCCTACACATACGGTCGCTAACGCCAAGGCGAAGCTATAGTAAAGGTTCATAGGGTCTTTCCGTCTGACCGCGGGAACCCCGCATCTTCACGGGGAATTCAATTTCACTGAGCCTGTGCTGGAGACAGTGGGGAAGTCGTTACGCCATTCGTGCAGGTCGGAACTTACCCGACAAGGAATTTCGCTACCTTAGGACCGTTATAGTTACGGCCGCCGTTTACCTGGGCTTCAGTTCGGAGCTTTCACTCCTCCCTTTAACCTTCAGGCACCGGGCAGGCGTCAGACCCTATACGTCGCATTGATGCTTCGCAGAGCCCTATGTTTTTGCTAAACAGTCGCTACCCCCTGGCTTGTGCCACTCAGTCCTGGTTGCCCAGGGTGAGTCACGCTTATTCCGAAGTTACGCGTGCAATTTGCCGAGTTCCTTCAGCACAGTTCTCTCAAGCGCCTTGGTATGCTCTACCTGACCACCTGTGTCGGTTTCGGGTACGGTCTCTGCTGGAGTTATTTCCAGGGACGACGCCACCGCCGGGAACAATCCAATAAGCCCCGACGACTTATGCCATCCGTCA
>NZ_CP146349.1:85000-1062500 GCF_037055305.1 Brevundimonas sp. LF-1 | reverse complement strand
GATTTCAACACCATCGTCGTCACCGACGGCATCTCGATGGGCACCGCGGGGATGAAGGCCTCCCTGATCAGTCGCGAAGTCGTCGCTGATTCCATCGAACTGGCCATCGAGGGCCATCAGCTGGACGGCGTCGTCTGCATCGTCGGCTGCGACAAGACGATTCCCGCCGCAGCCATGGCTCTGGCCCGGATGGATATCCCCGGCCTGGTCTATTACGGCGGCACCATCCTGCCCGGCGTGATCGGGACAAAGGAAGTCTCAGTCCAAGAAGTCTTCGAGGCCATCGGCGCCCACGCCGCCGGTTCGCTGGACGATGCGGGCCTGAAGGCGGTCGAGAGCGCGGTCTGCCCTGGCGCCGGCGCTTGCGGCGGTCAGTTCACGGCCAACACCATGGCCATGGCCCTGTCGATGATGGGCGTCAGCCCCATGGGCGCCAATGACGTGCCCGCCGTCGATCCGGCCAAGGGCGCGGAAGGCGAACGCTGCGGCCGCCTGATCGTCGAGCGCGTTTTCGCCGGAGATACAGCGCGCAAATACATCACCAAGGCCAGCCTGAAGAACGCGGCCATCGCCGTCTCCGCCTCAGGCGGATCGACCAACGCCGTCATGCACCTGACCGCCATTGCGGCCGAGGCGGGCGTCGATTTCGGCGTCGAGGACTGCCACCAGGCCTGCGTCGAGGCGCCGGTCATCTGCGACCTGAAACCGGGCGGCCGTTTCCTGGCTTCTCACCTGTATGCGGCGGGGGCACCCGCCTGGTCGCCCAGCGTCTGGCCGAGGCGGGCAAGATCGCCAACGTCCCGACCGTCTCGGGCCGCAGCCTGTTCGCCGAAGCGGGCGACGCCGAGGAGCAGCCCGGCCAGCAGGTCGTCACCACCTTCGACGCCCCCGTCATGGCGCGCGGCTCCTACGCCGTCATCTATGGCGATGTCGCCCCCGAAGGCGCCGTCATCAAACTGACCGGCCACAAGGTCGACCGCTTTGAAGGCCCGGCCGCCGTGTTCGACTGCGAGGAAGACGCCTTCCACGCGGTGCAGGACGGATCTGTCGGCGAAGGCGACGTCATCATCATCCGCTACGAAGGCCCCAAGGGCGGGCCCGGCATGCGCGAGATGCTGCAGGTCACCGCCGCCCTGAAGGGCCGCAAGATCGAGAACGTCGCCCTGCTGACCGACGGTCGCTTCTCGGGCTCCTACGGCTTCGTCGCCGGCCACGTCTCGCCCGAAGCGGCGGCGGGCGGCCCGATAGCTCTCATTCGCGATGGCGATCCGATCGTCATCGACGTCACCAACCGAAGGATCGACGTGCTCGTCGATCTGGAGGCGCGCCGGGCGGACTTCGCCCCCAACCGGGTCCGTCCGGCGCGAGGCGTTTTCGCGAAATACCGCGCCGCCGTCGCCTCCGCCTCGCAAGGGGCTGTGACCATTCCCAATCCGCCGCCGGCCCAAACGGCTGCGACCTATTCCAACGCCCCCATTTCTGAGGACGCCTGAACCATGGCCATCACCATCTACACCAACGACGACATCAAGCCGGGCGCCATCGCCGGCCAGCGCATCGCCGTCATCGGCTATGGCTCGCAGGGTCGCGCCCACGCCCAGAACCTGAAGGACTCGGGCCATGACGTCGTCGTCGGCGTTCGCCAGGGCGGCACAGGCTGGAAGCACGCCACCGCCGACGGCGTCCCCACCGCTGAACCGGCAGAGGCCGTTCGCGGCGCCGACATCATCGCCATCCTGACCCCGGACATGATCCAGAACGAGGTCTATCGCGACATCATCGAGCCGAACGCCAAGCCAGGCGCCGCCCTGCTGTTCGCGCACGGCTTCTCGATCATCTACGACCGCATCACGCCGCGCGACGACATGGACGTCATTCTGGTGGCGCCCAAGGGGCCGGGCGATCTGGTCCGTCGCGAGTTCGCGCGCGGCCGGGGCGTGCCCAGCCTGTTCGCCATCGAGAAGGACGCGACCGGCAAGGCGCGCGACCGCGCCATGGGCTACGCCAAGGAATCGGCGGCGCGACCGGCGGCCTGCTTGAGACCTCGTTCCGCGAAGAGACCGAGACCGACCTGTTCGGCGAACAGGCCGTCCTGTGCGGCGGCGCCAAGGAGTTGGTCATCCAGGGCTTCAACACCCTGGTCGAGGCCGGCTACCAGCCCGAGATCGCCTATTTCGAATGCCTGCACGAGCTGAAGCTGATCGTGGACCTGTTCTACGAAGGGGGCATCTCCAAGATGCACCACTTCATCTCGGAAACGGCCAAATGGGGCGCTGTCGCCTCTGGCCCGCGCGTCATCACCGATGAGACCCGCGCCCGCATGAAGACCATTCTGGACGAGATCCAGAGCGGCCAGTTCGCGCGCGAATGGATCGCCGAGAACGAGGCGGGCAAGCCGAAATACGAGGCCCTGCTGACTGAGGACCGCGCCAGCCAGATCGAACAGGTCGGCGCCCGTCTGCGCGACCGCATGGCCTGGCTGCAGACGGCCAAACAGGCCGCCGCCTGAACCTCTATATATATAAAGAGAGACTGAACCGATGAGCGCCGCCGCGCCCGCCCTGAAAACACCCCCGCCCCGGCCGTCATGACCGGCGCGCGCCTGCTTGTCTCCAGCCTGGAGCGGATGGGCGTAGAGGTGGTGTTCGGCTACCCCGGCGGCGCCATCATGCCGATCTACGACGCCCTGACGGGCTCGTCGCTGAAGCACATACTGGTCCGCCACGAACAGGCCGCCGCCTTCGCCGCCGACGCCTATGCGCGGCTGAGCGGCCGGGTCGGGGTCTGTATGGCGACCTCGGGCCCCGGCGCCACCAATCTGATCACCGGCATCGCCAACGCGATGATGGATTCGGCGCCGATGGTCTGCATCACGGGCAATGTCCCGCAAGGGATCATGGGCACCGACGCCTTTCAGGAGATCGACATCCTGGGCGTCACCCTGCCGATCGTGAAACACTCCATCCTGGTCCGTGACGCCGCCGAGATCCCGGCCGCCATCGAACAGGCCTTCCACATCGCCGCCTCCGGCCGCCCCGGCCCGGTGCTGGTCGATCTGCCCAAGGACGTGCAGTTCGCCGAAACGGTCGCCCCGTTCGGCTTCAACATTCCCAATGAGACGGCCGCCGCCGATCCCGACGCCATCGCCGAGGCCGAGCGCTTCATCCGCGCCGCTGAACGCCCGCTGATCTACATCGGCGGCGGGGTGAAGATCGGCCGCGCGACCGAAGCCTTGCGCGCCTTCGCCGAGACCACCGGCATCCCCGCCGTCGCCACTCTGAACGCCCTGGGCACGATGCCGACCGACGCCCCCGGCTTCCTGGGGATGCTGGGGATGCACGGGACGCGCGCGGCCAATGAGGCGGTTCAGGCGTCCGACCTGCTGATCGTCATGGGCGCCCGCTTCGACGACCGCGCCACCGGCAAGCTGGCCGAGTTCGCCCCCCACGCCCGCGTGGTCCATTTCGACGCCGACGCCTCGGAGATCGGCAAGCTGCGCGAGACCCACGTCGCCGTCGGCGGCGAGATCCGCCCGGCCATCCAAGCCCTGACCGCGCGCATGGCGACGGCGCCGCTGACCATTGACCCGTGGGTCATCCGTTGCGCCTCGGCGGCCGAGCGTCACGCCGCCCGCTATGACGCTCCGGGCGAAGGCGTCTACGCCCCGGCTCTGCTGAAGCAGCTGTCCGAAATGGCGGGCGACCGCTTCGTCGCCGCCTGCGACGTCGGCCAGCATCAGATGTGGGCCGCCCAGCACTGCCGCTTCGCCCGGCCTGAAGCCCACATCACCTCGGGCGGTCTGGGAGCGATGGGCTTCGGCCTGCCTGCCGGTCTGGGCGCCCAGATGGCCGATCCCGAGGCGGTCGTCGTCACCATCGCCGGCGACGGTGGCTTCATGATGAACGTCCAGGAGCTGGCGACCCTGCGCCGCTACGGCGTGCCGCTGAAGATCGTCCTGTTGGACAATTCCTCGCTGGGTCTGGTGCGCCAGTGGCAGGAGCTGTTCTTCGAAGAGAACTATTCCGAGATCGACCTGTCCGACAATCCGGACTTCGTGAAGGTGGCCGAGGCCTTCGGCGTCGAAGCCTTCCGCATCGACCGCCGCGACCAGGTCGAGGCCGGTCTGGCCCGCCTGCTGGCCGCCGAGGGCGCCTGTCTGGCCCACGTCGTCATCGACTCCAAGGAAAACGTCTGGCCGCTGGTGCCGCCGGGCAAGAGCAACGCTGAAATGATGGAAGGCGCATGATCATGAGCGACACCATTCACATCCAGATCGACCGGGCCGACGGCTCGCTTCAGCGTCTCATCGGCCTGGTGGAGCGCCGGGGCTTCCACATCGACGGCATGAGCATGGCCCCCGATTCTGAAATCGAAGGCGCGATGCGCCGCATCGCTCTGACCGTTCGCGGGCGCGACGCCGCCCGCTCCATCGACACCCTGGGCCGCCAGATCGACCGCCTGATCGGCGTCGCGCGCATCCAGGCCCAAACCTTCCAGTCCGAGGCTGCGTAATGTCCCGAGTAGAACGCGTATCCAGAACCGCCGAAATCGCGGCGTCCGATCCCAACCGCGTCATCATCTTCGACACCACCCTGCGCGACGGCGAGCAAGCCCCCGGCTTCTCCATGTCGGCCGAGGCCAAGCTGAAGATGGCCCATGTCCTGCGCGACCTGGGCGTGGACGTGATCGAGGCGGGCTTCGCCGCCGCCTCGCCGGGCGACGAGGAATGCATCCGACGCGTCTGCGGCGAGATCGAGGGACCGGTCTTCGCCTCGCTGAACCGCGCCAACGAGAAGGACATCGACGCCTCGTTCCGGGCTCTGTCGCCGGCGCCGAAGTCGCATCGCCGCTGCCACGTCTTCCTGGCCACCAGCCCGATCCACCGCTCGGCCAAGCTGCGGATGAGCACCAACGAGGTGCTGGCCACCATCTCGCGCACGGTGGAATACGCCGCCTCGATGTTCGACGACGTGGAGTTCTCGGCCGAGGACGCCTTCCGCACGGAACCCGAGTTCCTGGCCGAGGCCCTGATGGCCGCCGCCGACGCGGGCGCCCAGACGCTGAACGTGCCCGACACCGTCGGCTACGCCACGCCCGAGGAATCGCGCGAACGCTTCGCCTATCTGGACGGGATCATCCGACCGCGCCACGCGGACGTGATCTTCTCCTCCCACGCCCACAACGACCTGGGTCTGGCCGTGGCCAACTCCCTGGCCGCCGTCGAGGGCGGGGCGCGTCAGATCGAGGGCGCGATCAACGGCATCGGCGAACGCGCCGGCAACGCCTCGATCGAGGAAATCATCATGGCCCTGCGCACCCGCGCCGACCGCTATGGCGTCAGCGTATCCGCCGAAAGCCGCCACCTGGTGCGCGCCTCGGAGACCCTGCGCGAGGTGACCGAGACGGTCATCGCCCGCAACAAGGCCATCGTCGGCCTGAACGCCTTCGCCCACGAGGCCGGGATCCACCAGCACGGCATGATGGCCGACGCCCGCACCTACGAAATCATGCGTCCCGAGGACGTTGGTTTCGAGGGCAGCTACTTCGTGCTGGGCAAGCATTCCGGCCGCCACGCGGTCGGCAAGCGGGCCGAAGCCCTGGGTCACGTGCTGGAGGGCCAGCGCCTGGCCGACGTCTTCGCTGGCTTCAAACAACGCGCCGATCAGATCGGCGAAATCAATGACGCGGAGCTGACCGCCATTATCGCGGCCGTGACGGCTGCTGGCGCCTCCGCACAGATGGACAAGACCTATGCAACCGCTGGCTAAGAATATCTGGATCAACGGCGACCTGACGCCTTGGGCCGACGCCAAGATCCACGTCATGAGCCACGCCCTGCACTACGGCACCTCGGTGTTCGAAGGCATCCGCGTCTATGACACCCCGAACGGGCCGTGCGGCTTCCGCCTGACCGACCACGTGCGTCGCCTGTTCGACAGCGCGCGCATCTATCACTTCCCCTGCCCTTCACCGAGGACGAGCTGGTCCAGGCCTGCAAGGACGTGGTCCGTTCCGAGGGCCTGCGTTCGGCCTATCTGCGACCCCTGGCCTTCCTGGGCGAGTGCGGGATGGGCGTGTCCCCGTCGCCTGAGAACATCCGCACCGACGTCATGATCTCGGCCTTCCCCTGGGGCGCCTACTTGGGCGAGGAAGCTCTGGAGAAGGGCGTCGACGCCTGCATCTCCAGCTGGAACCGCGTCGCGCCCAACACCATCCCCTCGGGCGCCAAGGCGGGCGGCAACTATCTGTCCGGCTATCTGATCGGCCGCGAGGCCGCGTGCGCGGCTTCGGCGAAGGCATCGCCCTGGGCGCCGACGGGCTGCTGTCCGAAGGCGCAGGTGAGAACCTGTTCATCGTCAAGGACGGGGTGCTGATGACCCCGCCCGCCGCCGCCTCCATCCTGCAGGGCATCACCCGCGACAGCGTGATGAAGCTGGCGCGCGGCCTGGGCTACGAAGCCCGCGAACAGATCCTGCCACGCGAGGCCCTCTACGTCGCCGACGAGGTCTTCATGACCGGCACCGCCGCCGAGATCACCCCCGTCCGCTCCATCGACGGCATCCCCACCCGCGCCAACGGTCCCGGCCCGATCACCAAGGCGGTCAACAAGGCCTTCCGCGGCCTGTTCGACGGCACGACGCCCGACCGCTTCGGCTGGCTGGAGCCCATCGGCGAGGCGGCGGCCGCCCCGGCCAAGGAGCGCGTGCATGAGCCTGCCTAAGACCCAGCCCAAGACCCTGTATCAGAAGGTGTGGGACCGGCACGTCGTCGTGCCGGAAACCGCCGAGACTCCGGGCGTCATGTATGTGGACCTGCATCTGGTCCACGAAGTCACCTCGCCTCAGGCCTTTTCCGAGATCGCGGCGCGCGGACTGAAGGTCCGCCGTCCCGACCGCACCTTCGCCACCCTGGACCACTCGACCCCCACCCTGCCCGCCGGGCCCGACGGTCAGCTGCCCTATGTCACCGAACAGGCGCGCAGACAGGTCGAGACGCTGGAGGTCAACTGCGCCCGCCACGGCATCGAACTGGCGGGCTGGGGCTCGGATCAGCGCGGCGTCGTTCACGTCATGGGACCGGAGTTGGGACTGACCCAGCCGGGCATGACGGTCGTCTGCGGCGACAGCCATACCGCGACCCACGGGGCCTTCGGCGCCCTGGCCTTCGGCATCGGCACCTCGGAAGTCGGTCACGTGCTGGCGACCCAGTGCCTGCTGCAGCGCCGGGCCAAATCCATGCGGGTGACGGTCGACGGGCGCTTGCGCCCCGGCGTGTCCGGCAAGGACGTGGCGCTGGCCGTCATCGCCGCCATCGGCTTCGGCGGCGGCACCGGCTACGTCATTGAATATGCGGGCGAGGCCGTGCGCGCGCTGGACATGGAGGGGCGCATGACCCTGTGCAACATGTCCATCGAGGCGGGCGCGCGCGCAGGCATGATCGCCCCCGACCAGACGACCATCGACTGGCTGCGCGGCCGTCGCCATGTCCCCGCCGACTATGAGGCCGCCGCAGCCGACTGGCTGAGTCTGGCCTCGGACCCCGACGCGGTCTTCGACAAGGAGGTCGTGCTGGACGGCGCCGCCATCCGCCCGATGGCGACCTGGGGCACCACGCCCGACGCCGGCCCCCGTCGGCGCGCCGGTGCCGCAGCCGCGCTCGGCCTCGGACCAGAAGGCCATCGACTATATGGGCTTCACGGCCGGCGAGGCGACCACCGGCCACAAGGTCGATGTCGTCTTCATCGGCAGTTGCACCAACGGCCGCCTGCCCGACCTGCGCGCCGCCGCCGACGTCCTGCGCGGCCGCAAGGTCCAGCCGGGCGTGCGGATGCTGGTCGTCCCCGGCTCCGAGGCCGTGCGCCGCGACGCCGAGGCCGAAGGTCTGGACCAGGTCTTCATCGCCGCCGGCGCCGAATGGCGCATCCCCGGCTGCTCCATGTGCATCGCCATGAACGGAGACTTCGTCGCGCCCGGCCAACTGGCCGTCTCGACCTCCAACCGCAATTCGAGGGCCGTCAGGGCAAGGGCGCCCGCACCATCCTGGCCAGCCCCGCCACCGCCGCCGCCAGCGCCGTGGCTGGCGTGCTGACCGACCCGCGCGCCTATCTGGAGGCCCCCATCCATGCCTGAGGCTTTCAAAGTTCTGACGTCGAAGACCCTGACGCTGAGTCAGGCCAACATCGACACCGACCAGATCATCCCCGCGCGCTTCCTGACCACCACGACGCGCGAAGGTCTGGGCGCCCAGGCCTTCTATGACTGGCGCTATGAGGCCGACGGGTCGCCCAAGCCGGAATCGGTGCTGAACCGCATCGACCCGACCGAGCACCGCATTTTGCTGGCGGGGCCGAACTTCGCCTGCGGCTCTTCGCGCGAGCACGCGCCCTGGGCCCTGCTCGACTACGGCTTCCGGGCGGTGATCTCGACCGAGATCGCCGACATCTTCACCTCCAACGCCCTGAAGAACGGCTTTTTGCCCATCGTCGTCGATCAGGCCGTCTGGGACGATCTGGCCGCCCACCCGGAGCAGCCGGTGACGATTGATCTGGACGCCAATGAGATCCGGCGCGGCAACGCCCCGGCCGGGCCGTTCAAGGTCGAGTCCTTCGCCCGCCAGTGCCTGCTGGACGGCGTCGACGCCCTCGGCTGGCTTCAGTCGAAACTGCCTTACGTCGCCTCCTACGAACGCCTGCGCCAAGACACCTATCAGCCGGAGACCGCCTGATGACCGCCCATGACACGCCCGCCGCCGCCCGCACCTTCAACATCGTCGTCCTGCCCGGCGACGGCGTCGGGCCGGAGGTGACCCTGGCCGCCCAGCGGGTGCTGACCTGCATCGGCGATATCTACGGCCATCGCTTCGACTTCACCGAACACCTGATCGGCGGCGCCGCCATCGACGCCGTCGGCGAGTCCCTGCCGGAAGAGACCAAGGCCGCCTGCATCGCCTCGGACGCCGTGCTGCTGGGCGCCGTCGGCGGGCCCAAGTGGGACGGCGCCCCGGTGCGCCCCGAACAAGGTCTGCTGGCCATCCGCAAGGCGATGGGCCTGTACGCCAACCTGCGCCCGCTGCAGGTCTCGCCGGTGCTGGCCCACCGCTCGCCGCTGAAGAAGGAGATCGTCGAGGGCGTCGATCTGATCGTCTTCCGCGAACTGACCAGCGGCGTCTATTTCGGCGAGCGCACCCGGACTGAAACCTCGGCCTCGGACCTGTGCGTCTATACGGTCGAGGAGATCGAGCGCGTCGCCCGCGCCGCCTTCCAGGCCGCCGAGCAGCGGCGCGGCAAGGTCACCTCGGTCGACAAGGCCAACGTCATGGAGACCAGCCGCCTGTGGCGCGAGGTCGTCACCCGCATCCATGCCGAGGAATATCCGCAGATCACCCTGGAGCACGCCCTGGTCGACTCCATGGCCATGCACCTGATCCGCAAGCCGCGCGACTATGACGTCATCCTGACCGAGAACATGTTCGGCGACATCCTGTCGGACGAGATTTCGGTGCTGGGCGGCTCCATCGGCCTGCTGCCCTCGGCGTCGCTGGGCGCCAATGGACCCGGCCTGTTCGAACCGATCCATGGCTCGGCGCCGGACATCGCCGGACAGGACCTGGCCAACCCGGTCGGCATGGTGCTGTCGGCCGCCATGATGCTGCGCCACAGCTTCCAGCTGGAGGATGAGGCCGATTCCATCGAGGCGGCGGTCGCGGCCGTCCTGGCCTCGGGCGCCGTCACCGCCGATCTGGGCGGGGCGCTGGGCACGGTCTCGGCCACCCGCGCCATTGTCGACGCCATCCGGGCCATCCACTGGGCGGCGGCGCGTCATGTGCCGATGCACTGGGCCTGACGGTCTAGAGCGTTTGAACCACGAGAGGCGGGCGTCAGCCCGCCTCTTTTCACGTCAGCCGTCCACCAGTCCCTGCAGGGCGTCGGCCATGCGCCCGGCCAGAGAGGCCTTCTGCGCCTCGTCCAGGTTGGAGAAACCGTCCGACAGCTCCCGGCTAATGGCCATGCCCATGATCAGCCCCGCCGCCAGACGCGCCCGGACCGGGGCGTCCTCACCGCCGATCCACTGGGTCAGGGGCTCGAAGAAGCGGCTGTTGGTGGTGTGCTGCACCACGTCCATCGCCTTGGACGAACCGATGGAGCGCAGCAAAATCAAGAGGCCTCGCATGCGGCCGCTGCCGTCGTCCGGCGCGCAGGCCGCAGCCTCGCCATAGACGATCTCTCGCGCCAGGCGCTGGCCGAAGTCGTCGCGCGGCCCATCCATCAGATCGCGCCCGTTCTTGCAGCTGTCCAAGACGGCCACGAACAGATCTTCCTTGGAGCCGAAGTATCGGCTGATCAGCGCCGCATCGACGCCGACGTCGCGCGCCACGTCGCGCATGCCGACGTCATCATAGCTTTCAGCGCAAAAGCGTTCGCGCGCCGCTTCCAGGATGGCCTGGCGGGTGGCGTTGGCGTTACGCGGCCGGGGAACGTCGCAAAGGACCAATTGGTCGCACTCCAATAAACCTTACGGACTATATGGCCTTGTCATCAGGCGTTGACAAGCGAAGCAATCAGCGTCTTTAAGTCAGCCGGTGTTGACTGGACGCCTCCTCCCCAATGAGCGCACAGTCCTGTGGATAAAAAACGACTCCCAAGGAGAATGCGCCGATGCGCACGGTGAAGATCGCGGCCGCGTCCGTCATGATGGCGGCCGCCCTCTATGGCTGTTCCAAGGGCCAGGAGGCGCCCGCCCAGGGCGCGCCCCCGTCACGGTGGCCACGCCCCTGTCGCAACAGGTAGTTGACTGGGACGAGTTCACCGGTCGCTTCGAAGCGACCCGCTCCGTCGATGTGCGCGCTCGCGTGGGCGGCTACATCCAGTCCGTCCACTTCAAGGACGGCGACTTCGTGCGCCAAGGCCAACTGCTGTTCACCCTGGATCCGCGCCCGGCCCAGGCCGCCCTGGCCGCCGCCCGCGCCCAGCTGGCTCAGGGCCAGGCCCAGTTAACGCTGGCCCGCACGGAACTGGCCCGCGCCGAAGGCCTACTGGCCTCGCAGGCCGTGTCCCAGGCCGAGGTCGACGCCAAGCGCGGCGCTGTCCAGACCGCCGAGGCCGCCATGGCCGCCGCCAACGCCGCCATCCGCGCGCGTCAGCTGGACGTCGAGTTCACCCGCGTCACCGCTCCCATCTCGGGCCGCGTGTCCGACCGCCGGGTCGACCCCGGCAACCTGATCGGCGGCGGCTCTTCGGCCGGCGACGTGCTGACCACCATCGTCTCGTCGTCGCCGATCTACTTCGTCTTCGACGGCTCCGAGGCCCTGGCGCTGAAGTATCAGCGCGACGCCCGCAACGGGTCGGCCCCGATCCGCATCCGCCTGCAGGACGAGACCGCCTATGACCGCACCGGAACGCTGGACTTCACCGACAACGCCATCGACGCGTCATCGGGCACCATCCGCCTGCGCGCCGTGGTCCAGAACGCCGACGGCTTCCTGAAGCCGGGCATGTTCGGCCACGCCCAACTGGCCGGCTCGGGCGGTTACGCCGCCATGCTGGTGCCTGACGCCGCCGTCGTCACCGATGGTCCCCGCAAGGTGGTCTATGTCGTCGCCAAGGACGGCACGGTCGGCGCCAAGCCGGTCCAGCTGGGACCGATCGCCAACGGCCTGCGTGTCGTGCGCACGGGCCTGACGCCCGACGACCGCGTCATCATCAACGGCCTTCAGCGCGCCCGTCCGGGCCAGAAGGTCACCGCCCAGAACGGAACCATCAAGGCCGAGGAAGCCAAGGCCGACGCCCCCGTGACCTCGGCCCCCGTCGCCTCGTCCGCCACCTTCGTCGCCAGCGCCGGCTGAGGAGGAGGCTCACGGGCCGGAACCTGATTCATGAACATCTCCCGCTTCTTCATCGACCGACCGATCTTCGCGATCGTGATTTCGGTCTTCATCACCCTGGTCGGCGCCTTCGCCATGCCGATGCTGCCGTTGGCGCAGTATCCGGACATCGCCCCGCCGACGATCAGCGTCAGCGCCTCCTACGCGGGCGCCTCGGCTGAGACCCTGTCCGAAACGGTCGCCGCGCCGCTCGAGCAAGAGATCAACGGCGTCGAGAACATGCTCTACATGACCTCGTCGTCCACCTCGGACGGCCGGGTCAGCGTGACCGTGACCTTCCAGCCGGGCACCGACCTCGACACCGCCCAGGTGCTGGTTCAGAACCGGGTCGCCCTGGCCGAGCCGCGCCTGCCGGCGCAGGTCCGTCAGGTCGGCGTCATCGTCAACAAGGAGTCGACCGGCTTCCTGATGCTGGCCTCGCTGACGTCCGACGATCCGGGCATCGACAGCGACTATCTGGGCAATATGGCCCAGTCGACCATCCGCGACCGCCTGCTGCGCATCGACGGCGTCGGCGGCGTCCAGGTCTTCGGCGGCGGCAACTACGCCATGCGCATCTGGATCGATCCGGCCAAGGCGGCCGCGCGCGACCTGACCGCGCCCGAGATCATCGCCGCCCTGCAAGCCCAGAACGTCCAGGCCGCGGGCGGGTCGATCGGCCAGCCCCCTTCCCGACCAACGCCGCCGCCTTCGAGCTGCCGGTTCAGGTCGAGGGCCGTCTGGCGGCCCCCGAAGAGTTCGGAAAGGTGGTGCTCAAGACCGACGCCCAAGGCCGCGTGACCCGCGTCAGCGATATCGCCCGCGTCGAACTCGGCTCGGAAATCTACGGCGTCGAAGGCTATTTCAACGGCCAGCGCGGCGTCGGCGTCGCCATCATCCAGCAGCCCGGCTCCAACGCCCTGTCGACGGCCAACAAGGTCATCGCCGAGTTGGACGCCATCAAGGCCGACTTCCCGCCGGGCGTGAAATACGCCATCCCCTATAACCCGACGGAATATGTCGCCGCCTCGGTCTCGGCCGTGGAACACGTGCTGATCGAAGCCGTCTTCCTGGTGATGATCGTCATCCTGGTCTTCCTGCAGACCTGGCGCGCGGCCATCATCCCGATCCTGGCCATCCCGGTCGCCCTGGTCGGCACCTTCGCGGTGCAGCTGGCGCTGGGCTATTCGATCAACTCCCTGTCGCTGTTCGCCCTGGTTCTGGCCGTCGGCATCGTCGTCGACGACGCCATCATCGTGGTCGAGAACGTCGAGCGCTACATCCGCGAGGGCCTGACCCCCAAGGAAGCCGCCTATCGGTCGATGCAGGAAGTGTCGGGCGCCCTGGTCGCCATCTCCCTGGTGCTGACCTCGGTGTTCGTGCCGACCGCCTTCGTGCCCGGCATCCCCGGCATCTTCTTCCGCCAGTTCGCCGTCACCATCGCCTCGGCGACGCTGATCTCCCTGCTGGTGTCGTTGACGCTGTCTCCCGCCCTGTCGGCCCTGCTGCTCAAGCCGCACAAGGACCACGACGAGAGCCGCAAGCCGGGCCTGATCGGCACGGTCGCCTATTACCTCGGCTGGGCCGGGGCCAAGTTCAACGAAGGCTTCGACTGGGTGTCGGACCGCTACGGCCGCCTGACGGCCCGGCTGATCCGCATGGTCACGGTCATGCTGCTCATCTACGCCGCCCTGCTGGCCCTGACCGGCTGGCGCATGGCCGACACGCCGACCGGCTTCATCCCGGCGCAGGATCAGGGCATTCTGATCGGCGTCGTGCAGTTGCCGCCGGGCGCCTCGCTGGAACGCACCAAGGCGGCCATGAACAAGGCGGTCGAGATCGTCCGCAAATCCGACGGCGTTCAGGAAGTCACCGCCTTCGCCGGTCTGGACGGCTCCAGCTTCTCCATGTCGTCCAACGCCGCGACCATGTTCATCAAGCTGAACGACTACGACCAGCGCACCACCCCCGCCCTGGAGGCCTCGGCCCTGGCCGGCGCGCTCAGCGGCGCGACCGGCGTCATCGAGGAAGCCAGCATCTTCATGCTGTCGCCCCCGCCCGTTCAGGGTCTGGGCACCGGCTCGGGCTTCAAGATGATGATCCAGGACCGCTCGGGTTCGGGCTTCAAGGCTCTGGAGGGCGCGACCTTCGCCATGATGGGCGCCGCCGCCCAGATGCCGGACGAGGTCCAGCAGGTGTTCAGCCTCTACAACACCGGCTCGCCGCGCATCGCCGCCAGCGTCGATCGCGACAAGGCTCTGCTGATGGGAGTCCAGCCGTCGACCGTGTTCAGCACCCTGGGCACCTACCTCGGCTCGACCTACGTCAACGACTTCAACTTCCTGGGCCGCACCTTCCGCGTCACCGCCCAGGCCGAGCCCGCCTATCGCGACGAGCTGGCCGACATCGCCAACCTGAAGGTCCGTTCGGCCTCTGGCGGCATGGTGCCGATCGGTTCGGTGGCCACCCTGGCCGATGATTCCGGCCCCTCGCGCGTGGTCCGCTACAACCTGTTCCCGGCTTCGGAACTGCAGGGTGAAGCGGCGCCGGGCGTGTCTACCGGCGACGCCATCGCCGCGATGGAGGAACTGGCGGCCAAGACCCTGCCCGAGGGCTTCGGCTACGAATGGACCGAACTGGCCCTGCAGGAGAAGGCGGCGGCCGGCGGCTCGACCATCATCTTCCTGATGGCGGTGGTGTTCGTCTTCCTGGTGCTGGCCGCCAACTATGAGGCCTTCACCCTGCCGCTGGCGGTCATCCTGATCGTGCCCATGTGTATCCTGGCGGCCATCCTGGGGGTGAACCTGCATGGTCTGGACAACAACATCCTGACCCAGGTCGGTCTGGTGGTCCTGATCGCCCTGGCCGCCAAGAACGCCATCCTGATCGTGGAGTTCGCCAAACAGGCCGAGGACAACGAAGGCCTCGACCGCTGGCAGGCCGCTGTTCAGGCCGCCCGTCAGCGCCTGCGTCCGATCCTGATGACCTCGTTCGCCTTCATCTTCGGCGTGCTGCCTCTGGCCATCGCCTCGGGCCCCGGCTCGGAGATGCAGAACGCGCTGGGCATCGCGGTCGTCTATGGAATGCTGGGGGTGACCTTCTTCGGTCTGATCTTCACCCCGGTCTTCTATGTCATCTGTCGCTGGATGGCGGGCAAGCTGCCCAAGGCGCCGGGCAAGCAGCGCGAGCTGCCCACCAGCTTCGGCTCCACGCCGCACGACCCCTTTGACCCCGACGGCCCGGAACCGGCCCCCGCCGCTCCGCGCCAGGGAGATGCGTAAAATGAACGGCAAACTCCGCACTCTGCTGACCGCCGCGGGGTCGGCCGCCCTGCTCGCCGCCTGCGCGGTGGGCCCCAAGGCGCCGCTCCCGACGATCCCGGCCGAAGGCCAGGGCGCCTTCATCGGCTCGCAATCCGCCGCGGTTTCGACCGAGGCGGCCCGCGACGACTGGTGGCGGCTGTATCAGGACCCGACGCTGGACGGTCTGATCCAGCAGGCCCTGACCGAGAACAACGAGCTGGAGGCGGCCGCGGCCAATCTGCGCGCCGTCCGCGCCTCGCTGTCCGAAGCCCGCTCGGGCCGGTTCCCGACCACGACCACCTCGGCCGCGTACAACCGCAGCCGCGCCTCGACCGACACCGTGCCGACCGCCAACGGCGCCAAGCTGCCGGAAGTCGACACCTATGACGTCGGTCTGGACGTGGCCTATGAGATCGACCTGTTCGGCCGAGTGGAGTCCTCGATCCGCGCCGCGCGGGGCGACGTGGCCGCCGCCGCCGCCGCGCTGGAGGTCGTGCGGGTGACCGTCGCGGCCGAAACGGCCCGGGCCTACGCCGACACCTGCTCGGCCAACGCCCAGATCGCCGTCGCCGAGCGGACGATCAACCTGCAAGCCCAGACCGTCGACCTGACCCAGCGCCTGCTGGACGGGGGCGCCGGCAACGGCCTGGACGTGGCCCGCGCCCGCGCCGCCCTGGAACAGACCCGCGCCAGCCTGCCGCCCCTGCGGGCGGCGCGCGACGGCGCCCTGTTCCGTCTGGCGACGCTGACCGGCCGCACCCCCACCGAGGCCAGCGAGGCGGCCCGCGCCTGCCAGTCGCCGCCGCAACTGTCGCAGCCGATCCCGGTCGGCGACGGCGCCGCCCTTCTGGCGCGTCGTCCCGACGTGCGTCAGGCGGAAGCCCGCTTGTCGGCCGCCGCCGCCCGCGTCAACGTCGCCACCGCCGGCCTTTATCCCAGCATCCGTCTGGGCGGGTCGCTGGGCTCGACGGCGCTCGACGCCTCGGACCTGGGCGAGAGCGCCAATATGCGCTTCAGCGTCGGCCCGTTGATCTCCTGGTCCTTCCCCAACGTCTGGGCGGCCCGGGCGCGGATCAAACAGGCGGGCGCCCAGTCGGACGCGGCCCTGGCGACCTTCGACCAGACCGTGCTGACGGCGCTGCAGGAGACCGAGACGGCGCTCAGCGCCTACGCCAACGAACTGGACCGCCGCACGGCCCTGCGCACCGCGCGGGATCAGGCGGCCAGGGCGGCGCGCCTGTCGCGCCTGCGCTTCGACGCGGGCGCCGACAGCTTCCTGACGGTGCTGGACGCCGAGCGGACCCTGGCCGGCGCCGACGCCGCCCTGGCCGCCTCGGAAGCCCAGGTCACCACCTACCAGATCGGCCTGTTCAAGGCCCTGGCGGGCGGGTGGGATCAGGCGCCCGATCCCGAAGCCTGACCTTCAGCCTCAAGCTGACACTGAGACGCCCGGCTGGTTCGCCCGCCGGGCGTTTTCTTTGCCGCTTCTTCCGTCACCCGCAACAACCATTGAATATTATTCATTATCGTCGCGATTTTTAACGGCTTAGTCGAATAATCCTCTCCACAATCTTGGCTCCGTCGAGGATCTTGCGGTAGGGAGACCGGGTGACCTCCTCCGCGCCTCTCCTTGAAGCCTCTCAGGGCGCCGCCTCCCCTGCCGCCGCCCTGGCCCAGGCGCGCCGGGTGGTGATCAAGATCGGCTCATCCCTGCTGTTCGACGCCGATCGACGCGCCGTCGCCGCCGACTGGCTGGCCAGCCTCGCCGCCGATATCGCCGACCTGCGCCGCCAGGGCCGCGACGTCATCGTCGTTTCCTCCGGCGCAGTGGCTCTGGGGCGCGGTCGGCTCAACCTCTCGCCCAGCCGTCTGCAGGACAAGCAGGCCGCCGCCGCGGTGGGTCAGTCCCTGCTGATGCACGCCTGGGAAGACGCGCTGGCGCCCCACGGCCTGATGGCGGGGCAGGTCCTGCTGACCCGCGACGACACCGAACGGCGCCGCCGCTGGCTGAACGGCCGCGCGACGCTCGAGGCCCTGCTGGCCCACGGCGTCGTCCCTGTGGTCAATGAGAACGACACCGTCGCCACCGAAGAAATCCGCTACGGCGACAACGACCGCCTCGCGGCCCGCGCGGCTCAACTCGGGCGGGCCGATCTGCTGGTCCTGCTGTCCGACGTGGACGGCCTCTACACCGCCGATCCGCGCCGCGATCCGGACGCCCGTCACCTTCCGCTGATCGAGCGCCTGACGCCCGACGTTCTGGCCATGGCCTCAGGCGCCAACGCCCAGGCCGGGCTCGGCACAGGCGGCATGGCGACCAAGCTGGCGGCGGCCCAGATCGCCGCCTCGGCCGGGTGCGCCACCGTCATCGCCTCGGGCCTGACCCCGCATCCGCTGAGGGCGGTGCTGGACGGCGCCCGCGCCAGCCTAATCCTGGCGCCCGCCACCCCTCTGGCCGCGTGGAAACAATGGATCGCCGGCAGCGTGGCGCCCGGCGGCGCCCTGACGCTCGACGCGGGCGCCGTCGCCGCCCTGCGTGCAGGGAAGAGCCTGCTGCCCTCCGGCGTCGTCGCCGTCAGCGGCGACTTCGGCAAGGGCGACAGCGTGCGCCTGACCGGGCCGGACGGCGCGCGACTGGGCGTCGGTCTGGCGTCCTATGCGGCCGATGAGATTGCCCTGATCCGCGGCCGCCACTCCGACGCGATCGAAAGCCTGCTGGGCTACCGCGGCCCCTCGGTCGTCATCCACCGCGACGATCTGATTCTGGAGGACCGATGAGCGACCTCGCCGCCGCCATGCTGGACATGATGATCGACATGGGTCGCCGCGCCCGCGCCGCCGCCGAGTCCTTCCGCGCCACGACGCCGGACGCCCGCACCGAGGCCCTGACCCGCCTCGCCAGGGCCTGCGCGCGGCTGAAGCCGGCATCCTGACCGCCAACGCCCGCGATGTGGCCCGCGCCCGCGACGCCGGCCTGTCCGAGGCCCTGATCGACCGCCTGGCCCTGACCCCCGCTCGCGTCGAGGGCATGGCGGTCGCCGTCGAGACCATCGCCGCCCAGCCCGATCCCGTCGGCGGTGAAATGGCGCGCTGGACCCCGGCCAACGGTCTGGACATCGCTCGCGTGCGCACCCCCATCGGCGTGCTGGCCGTCATCTATGAGAGCCGCCCGAACGTCACCGCCGACGCCGCCGCCCTGTGCCTGCGCTCGGGCAACGCCGCCATCTTGCGCTGCGGCTCGGACTGCCTGGAGTCGTCGCGCGCCATCGCCGCCGTGGTGCGCAGCGCCGTGACCGAGGCGGGCCTGCCCGTCGACGCGATCCAGCTGGTGCTCGTGCCCGACCGCGCGGCCGTGGGCGCCATTCTGGCTGGCCTCGACGGCGCCGTCGACCTGATCATCCCGCGCGGCGGCAAGAGCCTGGTCGCCCGCGTTCAAGCCGAGGCCAAGGCGCCGGTGCTGGGCCACCTTGAGGGCCTGTGCCACACCTATCTGGACGCTGGCGCTGATCTGGACGTCGCCCGCCGCGTGACCCTGAACGCCAAGATGCGCCGCGTCTCGGTGTGCGGCGCGACCGAAACTCTGCTGGTCGACCGTGCGGCGGCCGAGCGCCTGCTGCCCGCCGTGGCCGCCGACCTGACCGCCGCCGGATGCGAACTGCGCGGCGACGCCGAAGCGCGCGCCCTCGTCCCGGGCATGACCGAGGCGACGGAGGCGGACTGGACGACAGAATACCTGGCGCCGATCCTGTCGGTGCGCGTGGTGGGCGGCGTCGACGGCGCGCTCGACCACATCCGCCGATACGGCTCGGGCCACACCGAGGCCATCGTCACCACCGACGAAAAAGCCGCCGGACGCTTCGCCGAGGGCGTCGACAGCGCCATCGTCCTGATCAACGCCTCAACCCAGTTCGCCGACGGCGGCGAGTTCGGTTTCGGCGGCGAGATCGGCATCTCGACCTCAAAGCTGCACGCCCGCGGCCCCGTCGGGGCGGAGCAGCTGACGACCTACAAATATGTGGTGCGCGGCGAAGGGCAGACGCGGCCCTGAAACAAGCGCCACGCCTCTCCCTCCCCGTCCCGGGGAGGGTGGTTGAGCCCGTCAGGGCGAGGCCGGGTGGGGGCGGCAAGGCTATTCAGGCGCTGACACATCAGGCGCCGCGCCCTTATCGCCATGCCCTCCCCACTCGGTCGCTTCGCGACTACCCTCCCCATGAAGGGAGGGAGCGGCGTGGCGCCTATTTCCGCTCCGGGAGCGCATAAGCGATGACATAGTCCCCGCGCGGCGTCTCCATGAAGTGGTGCCCGCCGGCCATGATCACCAGATACTGCCGCCCGTTCTGCTCATAGATCATCGGATTGGCCTGACCGCCTGCCGGAAGAACGTCCGACCACACCGTCTTGCCCGTCTCGATGTCGATGGCGCGGATCAGATCGTCCGTCGCGGCGGCGATGAAGATCAGCCCGCCCGCCGTCACCGCCGAGCCGCCGTTGTTCGGCGTGCCGATCTCCAGCGGCAGCATGGAGGGAATGCCGAACGGTCCGTTCTTGCGCGCCGTGCCGAACGGACGATCCCACAGGGTGCGGCCGCTCTTCAGGTCGATGGCGCGCATCCCGCCATAGGGCGGCTGTTTGCACAGCAGGCCGGTGAACTTGACCCGCCAGCCCGCATTGACGTCGATGGCGTAGGGCACGCCCATCTGGGGATCGCCCGCGCCCTCGGCCTTGGACTTCGACAGATTGCCGCCGCGGTTGGCCGCCTCCTTCTCGCGCTCGATGTAGCGGGGATCGTCGCGCGGGAACCAGCCCAGCCGATCGGCCTCGGCGCGGGGCACCAGGCGGTTGTGATTGGGCATGTCGTTGTAGTTGGCGACGATGACGCCGCGCGCCGGATCGACCGCCACCCCGCCCCAGTCCGAACCGCCGTTATAGCCCGGATACTGGATCCAGTAGCGATCCGCCGTCGGCGGGGTGAAGTAGCCGTCGTAGGCCGCCTGACGGAACTGGATGCGGCAGACCATCTGATCGATCGGCGACATGCCCCACATGTCACGCTCGGTCAGGTCGGCCTTTCTCAGCGTGTGGAACAGGGAGAAGGGCTGGGTCGGGCTGCGCTGCGACGGCTCGACGCCGCCCTGCGGCACGCGGCGCTCCTCCACCTTGTGCAGCGGCTGGCCGGTGCGGCGGTCCAGAATGTAGAGGTCGCCCTGCTTGGACGGCAGGATCACCGCCGGAACCAGGGTCCCGTTGACCGGCATGTCGACCAGCGTCGCCTGCGAGCCCAGGTCGTAATCCCAGACGTCCTTCCTCACCGTCTGGAAGTGCCAGCGCGGCTTGCCCGTGGTCACGTCCAGCGCGACCAGCGAGGTCGAATATTCATTCTCCGCTGGCCGGCGCAACCCGGAATAGTAGTCGGCCGAGGAGTTGCCCATCGGCAGGAAAACCAGGCCGAGCGCCTCATCGGCTGTCGCCGTGGTCCACATGTTCGGCGTGCCCGGCGTATAGGTCTCGCCCTCGGCCGGCAGGGTCGTGATGTCCGGACGCATCATGTCCCAGGCGAAGCGCAGCTCGCCCGTCATGGCGTCGAAGCCCTGGATCACGCCCGAGGCGTTCCAGCGCTTCTGGCCGTCCAGCACCTGATGGCCGGTCACCACCACCCCGCGCACGATCACCGGCGCCGAGGTGATCGACACCATGCCCGGATAGGGGTCGCCCATGCCGTTCTTGATGCTGACCTCGCCGTTGGTTCCGAAACCGGCGCAGGGCGCGCCCGTGCGGGCGTCCACGGCCACCAGTCGTCCGTCCAGCGTGCCCTCGATGATGCGCGTCGCGCAGGGCTGGGCCGCATCGACATTCGGCGCGGCGTAATAGGTCACGCCCCGGCAGGCGGCGGTGTAGGGGATCTGATCGTCCGCGACCTTGGGATCATAGGTCCACTTCTGCTTGCCCGTCGCCGCATCGACCGCGAACAGCCGGTTACGGGCCGAGCATAGATAGAGGGTGTCGCCGATCTTCAGCGGGGTCGTCTCAGCGCCCCAGCGCTCATCGGGCAGGTCGCCCGTGCGGAAGCTCCAGGCCCGCTGCAAGCCCTTCACATTATCCTTGGTGATCTGGGTCAGCGGCGAATAGCGCTGGGCGCTGTCAGAGCCGCCCCAGGCGGGCCAGTCGGCGCCGACCTTCAGCATCGCCGGGTCGCCCGCGCCGCCGTTCGCAGCGCCGGGAACGGGGCTCAGCACCCTGGCCTTGTTGGCCTGAGCCACCACCACGCCGGAAATCAGGCCGAGGACGACAATGGCCGCCAGGCCGCTCAGCACCATCCGCCCCCCGCCCCCGTCGCGCTTCAACACCGGCAGACTGAGAACCACGGCGATCAGCAGCACCAACGGCGCCACGACGCGCGGCACCAAGGCCCAGCCGTTCAGCCCGACCTCCCACAGCGCCCAGACGACGGTGCCGATGAAGATGGCGACATAGAGCCAAGCGCCCAGGGGTCTAAGCAGGGCCAGAAGCCCCCGACACGATCATCAACAGGCCGACGATCAGATAATAGGCCGATCCGCCCAGCATGATCAGCTGCCCCCCGCCGATGGCCAGCGTCAGTCCGATCAGGGCGATGACCATGCCCAGAAGCCTTACCAGGACGCTGCCGAATCCGCGTCCGCGCTCGATGGATGGCATCTCGCCCCTCCTGTTCCCGCAGCTTGGCCTTGAAAGGACGCAATACGCGAACAGCCGCGACGTTCCGTCGCGCCCCATGAAGGCGACGCGTCTGGGCGACGCGCATGAAAAAAGGGCCGCTCGCCCCATGACGAACGGCCCTTACAGATTTCGGCCCTCTGACCTTACTGGCGCGCCATCTGGCTCGACAGGATCAGATCCAGCTGTTGGCGCACATGGGGGGTCAGTTCCTCGACGCCCCAGCCGTCATAGGCGGCGTAACGGAAGTTGGAGATGAAGGTGTCCCAGATCATGCGCGGCAACAGGGTCTGGTCGATGTCCTGGCGCAGTTCGCCTTCGCCGACAGCCGCCTGCAGCAGATCCTGGATCCACAGCACGAGCGGCCCGACGAAAGCGCGCGAACGTTGATCGGCGTCTTCCGGCTGGAACCAGGAGCGCGCGATCATCGCCTGCATCAGCGGCAGATGTCCCAGCGAGCGATGGTAACCGGCCGTCAGGGCGGCGGTCAGCCGATCGGTGACGCGGCCTTCAACGCCCGCAGCCCCGGTCCGCATGTCGTTCAGCAGGCCTTCCATTTCCTCGGAAAAGACCGTCTCGAACAGTTCCGCCTTGTCCTGGAAGTTGGCGAAAACCGCGCCGGTCGACATTCCGGCGCCCTTGGCGATGTCCCGAATCGTCGCGGCGTCATAGCCGCGCTCTGCGAACAGGGCCCGCGCCGCATCCAGCACCTTGAGGCGTGTGCGAACCTTCGCCGCCTGACGGCGATTCATCCGCGGAGGAGCGACATTTTCGACGGTTTCGGCAAGAGAGGGGGAGGGCACGCGCATAAACAGGTGGCTCTGGGCTTAAATGGGCGGCGCGCTCGCCAATCCGGACCGCGTCGTTCGACCCGGCCCGAACCTGAAGACGACGGGCGCCCCTGAAACTAAGGGCGAACTTTCATCACCGAACAATGACCAAAATGGGTCACATCTCGAAAAAACCTCTGCCGGACCCTTGCAGCGCAATCAAGAAGACTACGCAATTATACGAATACCCGCCGCACCATGTTACAATGACCGGCGCCTGCTCGGCGAAACTTTACTCTTACAGACCTCTATTGCAGCTTCGGCGCGTATCCGGCGGCCTCTAAGGCCCCCGCCTCCGCCCAGCCCTCGCCCTCTGGATGAATTTTTTAAGACAGGGGCCTGCGCTTCCGGCCTAGGGTTCGTACCTGACGCCGCGAGGCTGAAAACGAGGAAACCTTGATGAAGAAACTGCTTGTAGGCGTCGCCGCTGTCGCCCTTCTGGCGCCGGGCGCCGCCCTGGCGGGCGATGGTCACGACCATGCCTGCATCGACGACGTCTGCACCGTCTTCGAACTGTTCCAGACCCCGGCCGCCGAAGGCGGCGCTTCGGGCTGGCAGGGAACCGAGGCGCCGAAATACGGGACCTGGGGCTTCGACCTCAACGGTCGCGACACCTCGGTGAAGCCGGGCGACAGCTTCTTCCGCTACGCCAACGGCGCCGCCTTCGACAAGCTGACCATCCCGTCGGACCGCACCTCCTACGGCTCCTTCCCCTGCTGCGCGAACTGTCCGACAACCGGATGAAGGAACTGATTCACGATTTGGCGGGCCGCACGGATCTAGCGGCCGGATCCGACGAGCAGAAGATCGCCGACGCCTACCGCTCCTATATGGACGAGGCGCGCATCGAGGCGCTGGACGCCCAACCGCTGCAGCCCTTCCTGGCCGCCATCCGCGCCGCCGACACCCACGAGAAGATCGCCGCCTATATGGGCCAGACCCAGGGCCGCGTCGGATCGTCCTTCTTCGGCACCGGCATCACCATCGACCAGAAGAACCCGAACCGCTACGTCGTGGCCACCGGCCAGTCGGGCCTGGGGATGCCCAACCGCGATTACTATCTGGACGCCCGCTTCGCCGACAAGAAAGAGAAGTACCAGGCCTATATCGAGCGGATGCTGACCAACATCGGCTGGGACGACCCCGCCGGCTCGGCCGCCGCCATCATCGCCCTGGAAGACCAGATCGCCCAAGCGCACTGGACGCCGGTGGAAAGCCGCGACCGCGACAAGACCTATAATGAATACTCGATCCAGACCCTGGCCGCCGATGCGCCGGGCTTTGACTGGGCCGGCTATTTCAACGCCGCCGGCCTGGGCTCGATCGACCGCCTGATCGTGCGTCAGAACACGGCCATGCCCAAGATCGCCGCCGTCTTCGCCCAGACGCCGGTCGCCACCCTGCAGGCCTGGCAGGCCTTCCACACCACCGACGATGCGGCGGGCGCCCTGTCCAAGCGCTTCTCCGACGCCCAGTGGGAGTTCCGTTCGCGCGACCTGTCGGGCCAGCCCGAACAGCGCAGCCGCGAGAAGCGCGCCATCAGCTTCGCCGAAGGCGCCCTGGGCGAGGCGGCGGGTCGTCTGTACGTCGCCGAATACTTCCCGGCCGAATCCAAGGCCAAGATGGAAGAGCTGGTCGCCAACCTGCGCACCGCCCTGTCGCACCGCATCGACAACCTGACCTGGATGGGCGCCGAGACCAAGGCGGCGGCGCAGGAGAAGCTGCAGAAATTCACCGTCAAGATCGGCTACCCGAACAAGTGGCGCGATTATTCGGGCTTGGAGATCAAGGCCGACGACCTGTTCGGCAACAGCCAGCGCATGGGCCAGTTCCAGTGGAACTATCGCCTGTCGCGCCTGGACCAGCCGGTCGACAAGGACGAGTGGGGCATGACCCCGCAGACGGTGAACGCCTATTACAACTCGGCCAATAACGAGATCGTCTTCCCGGCCGCCATCCTGCAGCCGCCCTTCTTCGATCCGGACGCGGACCCGGCCGTCAACTACGGCGGCATCGGCGGCGTGATCGGCCACGAGATCGGCCACGGCTTCGACGACCAGGGCTCCAAGTCCGACGGGGACGGCGTGCTGCGCAACTGGTGGACCGAAGAGGACAAGGCCAATTTCAAGGCCCTGACCGCGCGCCTGGGCGCCCAGTATGACGAGTTCGAGCCCCTGCCCGGCTTCCACGTCAACGGCGGCCTGACGATGGGCGAGAACATCGGGGACGCCGCCGGCACGGCGGTGGGTCTGGAGGCCTATCACCTGTCGCTGAAGGGCCAGCCGGCGCCGGTGATCGACGGCGTGACGGGCGACCAGCGCTTCTTCTACGGCTGGGCTCAGGTCTGGCAATCGAAGTACCGCGAGGACGCGCTGAAGAACCAGATCGCCACCGATCCGCACAGCCCGGCCGAGTTCCGCGTGATCGGCCCCGTGCGCAATATCGACGCCTGGTACGAAGCCTTCGGCGTCAAGCCCGGCGACAAATACTACCTGGCCCCGGAAGATCGCGTCCGCATCTGGTAAGGACGCCGCCTGCTGAATGAAGAGGGCCGGAGCCGCAACGCTCCGGCCCTTTTTCATGGCCGCCGCGCCGAAGCGCGCGCTCTCAAACACTCTTCGATAATTGTCGAGCTTCAGGCATGAAAAAGCCCGCTGCGGGGGATACATCGCAGCGGGCCTTCACGCTCTCTCAGGAGCGGACGTTTCCTCCCCGAAACGCCTTCAAGATGTCGCTGCGGCTCGCCGCTGCGCCTCTTGAGTGAGACCAAATGACGCCATTGGCCGGGGTGCGTCAACCAAGCGAGCGCCGAAAGCCTGCGCTTTTATGACTAAACGTTGATAAGTCACGACGTCGTCATGGATATTATCGAAGGTCATTCGATAATGGAGCGCACCACGGCCACCAGTTGATCGCGCGCCACCGTCTGCTGTCCGGGACGCTCGGCCTTCCAGGCGTCGTTGTCCGCGATGGCGGCGGCGCGGGCGCGTCCGGCGTCCAGATCCTTGATCGTCACCTGACCGGCGGCGATCTCGTCCCCGCCCAGGATGACGGCCGCCGGGGCCCCGCGACGGTCGGCGTATTTCATCTGCGCCTTCATACCCGCCCGGCCCAGATAGAGTTCGGCGGCGATGCCCGCCGCGCGCAGCTCCGACACGGCGTCCAGATAGTGCTGCATGTCGTCCTCGGAGAAGACGATGGCCACCACCGGCCCGCGCGTCGCGTCCTCGGCGCCGCGTCCGGCCGCCCGCAGGGCCGAGGCCAGACGCGACACGCCGAAGGAGAAGCCCGTCGCCGGCGTCGACTGACCGGTGAACCTCGACACCAGGTCGTCATAGCGCCCGCCGCCGCCGATCGAGCCGAAGCGCACGGCCCTGCCCTTCTCGTCCTTGGTGTCGAGCAGCAGCTCGGCCTCGAACACCGCGCCGGTGTAGTATTCCAGCCCGCGCACAATGGTCGGGTCGAACCGCACGTCGTCTTGCGCCACGCCCATGGCGGTCAGGGCGCGGTCGATGGCGGCCAGTTCCTTCAGCGCCTCTTCGCCAGCGGCGCCCAAGGCGGCGCCGGACACGGCGTCCAGCACGCCCGCGCGGCTGAGCCCCGGCGTCTCGGCCGAGGCCAGGAAGGCTTCGATCGCGCCGATAACTGAGGCGGGCAGGTTCGCCCCTTGGTGTAGTCGCCCGACTCGTCGAGACGCCCCTCGCCCAGCAACAGGCGCACGCCCTCGACGCCCAGGCGGTCGTATTTGTCCACGGCGCGCAGGGCCGTCAGCCGCTGCACCGGATCGGCGATTCCGCCCGCGTCGAACAGGCCGTCGAACAGCTTGCGGTTGGAGACGCGGATCACCGCCTGCCCGGCCGCCAGGCCCGCCGCGCGCAGGCCCTCGCAGCCCATGGCGATGATTTCGGCGTCGGCCTCGGGCCGATCCGAGCCGACGGTGTCGGCGTCGCACTGCCAGAACTCGCGGAAGCGGCCGGGCCCCGGCTTCTCATTGCGCCACACCGGCCCATAGGCGTAACGGCGGAACGGCTTGGGCAGGGTCTCCCAGGTCTGCGCGGCGAAGCGGGCCAGCGGCGCGGTGTGGTCGTAACGCAGGGCCACCCACTGATCGTCGTCGTCCTGGAGGGCGAAGACGCCCTCGTTCGGACGGTCGGCGTCGGGCAGGAACTTGCCCAGCGCATCGGCGTATTCGAACGCCGGGGTCTCCAGCGCCTCGAAGCCCCAGCGCTCATAGACCTCGGACACGCGCGCGACGATGCGGCGCTCGGCGGTCAGGTCGCGGCCGCGACGGTCGGCGAACCCGCGCGGGGCGCGAGCTTCGGGGCGGTTGGAGGCTTCGTCGGTCATGAGGCGGCGATTAAGCCATCAGATACGCCGCCGCAACTGACAGTCCGCCCGGAGCCGCCCCATCCGCCCTCAGGCCGTGCGGCGCAGCGGCAGATCGCGCCCATAGCTCAGGCGCCGCCACAGCCATTCGAACGGCCCCATGGTGAACTTCGACAGCCACAGCGGCGACCAGATCAGCTGCAGCGCCCAGACGCCGACGACGATGGCCCACTGCATCGGATAGTCGACCTGGCCGAACAGGCGCGGCCCCCACGGCATGTAGAAGATCGTCGCCATGATCAGGGTCTGAGTCAGATAGTTGGTGAAGGCCATCCGCCCCACCGGGGCCAGAGCCTTGCGCAGCCAGCCCACCCCGCGCGTCGTCGCCAGGATCAGCGCCGACGCATAGCCCAGGGTGATGATCAGCGGATACGAACCGACCGCCATCGCCCAGCCGCCGGTCGCCTCGACCTCGGCCCCCGCCTGAATCTCCATCCACTCCAACCCGGCCAGCAGAGCCAGGACGACAGCCCCGCCGGCCATCAGCGAAACATAGACGCGCATGGACATCCGGCCGTGGAAGAAGCCCGCCTTGAACAGGCCCAGCCCCAGCATCATCAGCGGCACAGTCGAAAACACATACATGAGCAGGTTCATCCCCTGGGCGATGGCCCAGGTCTTCAGGTTCTCCAGCGCGGCGCCGGCCCAGCCGCTTTGATAGGCCGCGATGGAGGCGGCGACCGTCCCGTCCGAAGCCTCGCTGCTCATCGCCTCGGGGAAGTTCGCCATAAGCAACATCAGACCGGCCTGAAGGGTCCCCAGGACCACCGTGACCCCCGCCCCGATCCAGATCAGCCGTCCGGCGGGCATCGACCGCATGGTCATCACGAACAGGCCGGACCAGGCATAAAGAAGCAGGATGTCGCCGTACCAGAAGGCCGCGCCGTGGATCAGGCCGAACAGGGCCAGAAACAGCAGGCGGCGACGCAGAACGCGCTCCTTCGCCTCATCGCCCCGCTCGCCGCCGACCAGGAAGATCGAGACGCCGAACAGCATGGAGAACAGGGTGACGAACTTCTGCTGAAAGAAGACGGCGATGATCCATTGCGCCACGCCCGAAGCGTTCGCCTCGGCCGGAAAGGGCGACGGGCTGCTGCTCATCTCGATCGCCAACATCGGCAGGGCGAAGGCCGCCGCGTTGACCGCCAGAATCCCCAGAACCGCCGCCCCGCGCAGCACGTCCAGCGTGACGATTCGGTGGGCCGCCGCCACCGGCGTCGGCGGCGCCGCCGCGACCTGATCCCTCATGCTCGCCCCTGTCCTTTGCGTGAAGACTGGAGGCTTAGGCGGGACCAACGCGACAGTTCACGTTAAATCCCCGTAACGTCCCGCTCTTGCAGCACGCCCATGCGGTTCTTGACCACGGGCGCCGGGACAAAGCCCAGCCAGGCGACGCACAGGCCGCCCCACAGCGCATAGCTGACGCCCACCATGACGGCCAAAGGCAGTCCCGCGACGCCATAGATCAACAGCGCCGTCTCGATCGCCCCCAGGCCTTGAACCAGGCTCTGCGACGCGGCGCCCGCCAGGGTCGCCATGATCACAGCCATGGTCGCCTGCATCGCCGCCGCCAGCAGGCCGCCGAACACGGTGAAGCGGCCGATCACCCCCAGCCGCGTCGAGGGACGGCCCGTCCTGGCGTGGCTGTTCAGCAGCAGCCACAGCCCGACCGGCGCCGCGATCAGTCCGACCGCCAGCAACACCAGCCGCCAGTCCGTGTCCACGCCCGACCACCAGTTCTCGGGCGGCCAGATGAACAGGGTCAGGATCACCGGAGGCCAGGCCGCCGCCGCCAGGGCGGCCGGGATCAGGGCGCCCGCGCCGCGCCGCGGCGCCACGCGCTTCAGACCCGGCAGGGAGGGAAAAGCGCCGGCCATCAGCGGGTCGGGACCGGCGTCTCGCCGGAATAGTCGTAGAAGCCGCGCCCGCTCTTCTTGCCCAGCCAGCCGGCCTCGACATATTTCACCAGCAGCGGACAGGGCCGATATTTGCTGTCGGCCAGGCCTTCATACAGCACGTTCATGATGGCCAGGGCCACGTCCAGCCCCATGAAGTCCGCCAGCTCCAGCGGCCCCATCGGGTGGTTGGCGCCCAGTTTCAGCGCCTTGTCGATCGAGGCGACGTCGCCGACGCCCTCGTACAGCACATAGACCGCCTCGTTCATCATCGGCACCAGGATGCGGTTGACGATGAAGGCCGGGAAGTCCTCGGACTCGGTCGTGATCTTGCCCAGGCTCTCGGCGAAGCCTACCGCCGTCTCGAAGGTCGAGGCCGAGGTGGCGATGCCGCGCACCAGTTCGACCAGTTTCATCGTCGGCGCCGGCTTCATGAAGTGCAGGCCGATGAAACGCTCGGGCCGATCCGTCACCGAGGCCAGGCGGGTGATGGAGATCGAGGAGGTATTGGACGCCAGCAGCGTATCCGGACCCAGCAGCGGCGTCAGCTCGGTGAAGACGCCCTTCTTGACCGCCTCTTCCTCGGACGCGGCCTCGATCACCAGATCCGCCCTGGCCGCCTCGACCAGGGTCGCCACGGCGGTGATGCGCTGAAGCGCCGCCTGGGCCTCCGTCTCGGTCGACAGGCCGCGCGAGGCGCGACGCGCCAGGCTGGCCGCGATCTCGCCCAGCGCCAGGGTCACCCGATCCGACGCAATGTCGTACAGCTTCACCTCATAGCCGCCGGCGGCCACCACCTGAGCGATGCCCGAACCCATTTGCCCGGCGCCGATGACGGCGACTGTCCTGATGGTAGTCATGAATTACGCACTGTATACGGTCCGCCAGTAACCTATCGTCGGCACCTTAGGAGCCCGCTCGCGCCGCGCAAGGGCGGAAATGGGCGCCGGCCGCCGAATCCCCGTTCCCGTGGCCCCGGTTCAACGACGTCCCCGCCTCAACCTCAGCCTCAGCCCAGCGACATGATCAGCATCGGCGCGACGGTCCGGTTGAACAACACGCTCAGGAACTGCAGCGCCAGCAGGGCGATGATCGGCGTGATGTCGATGCCGCCCAGCGGCGGCACCACACGCTGGATCGGCCCCAGGATCGGGCGGGTCACCGTGTCCAGCACATAGGCGATCTGACCCACGAAACGGTTACGCGGATTGACCACGTCGAAGGCGAACAGCCAGCTCAGGATCGCCGAGGCGATGATGCACCAGATCATCAAGGTGACGACGGCGTTCACCAGCCAGACAAGGGCGAAACCCATGAGAAACTCCTGCTACGTTCCCGCCGCTTCTAGCGGCCCGGCCGCCGATCGCCAAGGATTCGTGCGCGGCCCGTTGACACGCCCCCGTTGTCCCTTCTATTTCCCGCCCCTGCCTGTCGGTCGGGGCCGTAGCTCAGTTGGTAGAGCGCGTCGTTCGCAATGACGAGGTCAGGGGTTCGACTCCTCGGCTCCACCAGGGCTCCGTCCTGCCAAGTGGCGGGAAGCCCAGGCAGATACAGCCAACAGCCTAAGCGGTGTGCCGGCCCGCCTTAGCAGCAGTGGTTCGCTAAGCAGGCGGCGGCAACCTAGGAGAAAACGAAGCGTTCCCTGTGCCCACAGGATACGCCATGACTTTCACCCAGCTCGACCCGCCGCTGCCGATCCACGTTCAGGACAAGGGGGCCGGCTATGCCTTCGCCGTCATCGATTATGGCCAGGAGCACAATCTGATTTGGGTCACCGCCATCAATGACAGCGGCGAGATATGGTGCGCGCCCAACCCCAAGGTGCGGATGATGGCCAACTGGACCATGGGACGCCGTAAACCCGAAACCGCCGCCTCGGACAAATGCGCACCGGGCGGCCAGGGTTAGTTTTCGCGATAGAAGTTGCAGTACCAGTCGACGAAGCGGGCGACGCCTTCTTCCACCGGCGTCGAGGGCGCGTAGTCGAGGGCGGCCAGGGTGTCGGTCACGTCCGCCTCGGTGTCGGCCACGTCGCCGTCCTGCATGGGCATCAGGTTCAGCTTGGCTTTGCGGCCCAGCTTGGTCTCCAGCACCTCGATATAGCGCATCAGCGGCACCGGACGGCCCGCGCCCAGGTTCAGGATGCGCCAGGGAGCGACGCCGCTGGTCGCCGAATTGGGTGCAGTCGCATCCCATGTCGGGTCGATGGCGGCGGGACAGTCGAGCGCGGCGATCACGCCAGTGACGATGTCGTCGACATAGGTGAAGTCGCGGCTCATCCGCCCCTCGCCGTACACGTCGATCGGCTCGTCGTTCAGGATCGCTCGGGTGATTTGAACAGGGCCATATCCGGCCGGCCCCACGGTCCGTAAACGGTGAAGAAGCGCAAGCCCGTCGCCGGAAAGCCGAACAGGTGGGCGTAGGAATGGGCCATCGCTTCATTCGCCAGCTTGGTCGCCGCATAGACGGTCAGCGGATGATCCGCCGGCTGGCGCACTGAGAAGGGCAGAGCGCGATTGGCGCCGAACACCGAACTGGTCGAGGCGAAGACCAGATGGGCCGCCCCGACCGCGCGGCAGCCCTCGAGGATGCTGAGGAAGCCCACGACGTTGGAATCGACATAGGTCTCGGGCGCTTCCAGGCTGTAGCGGACGCCCGCCTGGGCGGCGAGATGCACCACCCGGCGCGGCTGGTGCTCGGCGAACAGGGCGGCGACGCCGTCACGGTCCGCCAGGTCCAGCGTATGGTGGCGATAGGCGGGATGGGCCTGAAGCTGGGCCAGGCGAGCCTGCTTCAGCGCCGGATCATAATAGGCGTTGAGGTTGTCCAGGCCGATAACGGTCTCGCCCCGCTCCAGCAGGCGCCGGGCGGTGTGGAAGCCGATGAAGCCGGCGGAGCCGGTGACGAGGACGGGATCGCTCATGATCGGCTGCGATAAACGGTCGCGCGGTCGGACGCCAGCGTCCGCACGCTAGGGCAGCGCCTCGGCCACAGCGGGCGCCGGTGCCAGAAGTCGCGCCGAAACATTCAGTCCGACACCTGCGATCAGGCAGGCCGCCGCCGCCAACAGCACCAGGCGCGCCGCCTTCGCGCCCGGCGCCAGGGGCCGGGCGAACAGCAGGACCAGCAGGGCGACCACGGCCAAGGCCCCCGGCAGGTCCATCCCGACGCCCAGGAAGACGAAGTGGCCGATCGCCAGCAGCCAGGCGCCGCCCAGCACGGTCGCCACGGAGACGGGTAGAAGGCCGAGCGGCCGCGTCAGGTCAGGGTCGATCAAGGCCGCCAGAGCCGCCGCCGTCGCGGCCAGCAACACCGGCCAGACGAATAGCAGGGCCGCTTCAGGCGCTGCGCCCTGCAAGGCGCAACCAAAGGCGAAGATCAGGGCGATCAGGCCCAACCAACCGCCCCACGCCGACCGCTCGGCCCGTCCCGGCCACAGCGACAGGATGACGGCGACGGCGCCCGCGCCGAACATGATTGATCGAGTTTTTTCGTCGAAGTCGCCTATCAATAAGACCAGAGCCGTCAGGACAGCGATGGTTGCGGCCACCACGCGCGGCCGCGTCCGACGCGCGCCGCTCAGCAGAACAAGCGCCAGGGCGAGCGCCGCCAGCGCCGCTCCCGCCTCCATCCACGGCAGGCGGCGCAGCAGGGTGTAATAGACGTCGGGCGAGGCGGGGCGGCTCGACATCGGTCCGGCCAGCAGGCGCGTCGCCTGCAGCAGGATGACGCCGCCGGTCAGGAACCACAGCCCGTCCAGCGCGCCCAGACCGACCTGCTTCGCCGTCAGCCCTGCGCCACGCCGCGCGCGCCAGGCGGCGAAACCGCCCAAGGCCGCCGCCAGAGCCAGCAAGGCCCAGCCCGTCGTCTGCTTATGCGCGATCACCCAGCGGCCGAAGATGTCGGCATAGACCAGGTTCTCGCCCCGGCCCGGCAGGCTGGGCGCGCGCAGCAAGGCGTCGGCCGCCTCCAACGCCTGAGAGCCAAGGTGCTGCACCGCGCCCTGATCCAGATTGTCGGGCGTGGCGTTTGCGGCGTGATACTGATCCGGGCGGCCGATGAAGGCCAGGTTCAGGCCGCCGATCCCCCGGTCCTTGGGCACGGTGAAGTCGGTGCCGTTGGGCATCCGCTCATACATGAAGGCGGCGATGGAGGTGGCGGTGGTCCCGCCGTCGGCCTTGGCCGCCGCGCGGCGGAACAGCTGGACCGTCGGCCCGGCCTCGCGCCCGGTCTCGAACATGGCGGCGCGGCCGCCGCCGCCGCGCGCCTCAAGGTTGACCACCGCCCCGATGCGGTCGCGCAAGGGATGGCCGCCGAAGAAGACCCGCGCTCCGTCCAGACCCAGTTCCTCCGCATCGGTCAACAGGACGACCAGGTCGCGCTCGGCCGGGCCGCGCGCCTGGAGCGCCCGCACCGCCTCCAGAATGGCGGCCACCCCGGCGGAATCGTCGGCCGCGCCGGGCGAGCCGACCACGGTGTCGTAATGAGCCATCAGCATGACGGCGGGCTGACTGCGGTCTTTTCCGGGCAGGACGCCGACCAGATTGATCGCCTGATTGTTCGCCGCGCCTGGGTCGCCGCCCGCACGCGCCAGCCGCTTGACCGAGGCGGGCGACAACGGCCCCGCCTGCTCGCTGACCTCCAGTCCCAGCTGCGTCAGCCGTGCGCTCAGATAGGCGCGGACCCGCGCGTGCTCGGGCGACCCGACCGGGTGCGGGGCGCGGGCGATCTGCTCGACGTCGATCATCGCCCGCGCGGCCGAGAAGGCGACGGCGGGCGCGTCCGCCGGTCGGGGCGTCGGCGCCTGGGTGGTCCACACCGCCAGCAAGAAGGCGAGCGTCAGCGATCCGAACAGCAGGGCCAGCCGCATGAGAGATCCTCCCCGATCCGAGCGGCAGTAGGACCAAGCGAACGTCGGATGGCAAGAGGGCGGCGACAGGTCGCCCCGTCGCCGCCCCCGATGCGATCCGCCTTGGCGGCTTAGAAGCGCTTGGACAGCTCCACGCCGTACATGCGCGGCTCGTTGACGAAGGCCGTCAGGTTGTTGAAGTCGATGGCGCCGATGACATTGGCCTCGTCCGTGATGTTGCGGACATAGGCGGCGGCTTCCAGGCCGCGGTTCAGGTCGCGCCAGCCCGCGCGCAGGCCGCCTTCGAAGTTGGTGTCCTGACGGAACTCGACCGCCTCATAAAGGAAGAGGTTGAAGTCCTTCTGCATCACCCAGTCGGTCGAGGCGAACAGCTCCTGATCGTCGCCGATCGGGCGGACGTAGGACAGGGTCAGATTGGCCGAATATTCCGGCGCCTGCGGGAAGGGGTTGCCGTCGATGCTGGCGCGGTCGCTCGTTCCGACCTTCACGATCGGGTCGGTGATGGTGCACAGGTGGTTGCCGCAGATGGCGACCAACAGGTCCTTGTCCTTGATCTCGGTGTGGTTCCAGGCCACGCCGCCGGCCAGGGTGAAGCCCGCGCCCAGATAGACGTCGCCGTCGATCTCCAAGCCGTAGCCCTGGCCCTTGTCGGCGTTGATCAGGCGGTTGGAATTGTCGATGCCGCCGATGGCGGTGAACTGCATGTCCTTGACGTCATACACATAGGCCGTGGCGTTCAGGCGGGCGCGGCCGTCCCACAGTCGGGCCTTGAAGCCGGTCTCATAGGACATGACGGTTTCCGAATCCGCCGTGGTCAGAACCGGCAGGTTGCGGCCCTGGATCGACGGCCCGCGATAGCCGCTGGCCACCCGGGCGAACAGGTTCAGGCTGTCATTGACCTCATACAGGGCGCTGACGTCCCAGCTGACCTGCTCGTCGCCGACCGAGACCTGGCCTTGCGCATTGGCGGGCGTGCCGACCAGGATGCGGCCGTGATAGTCGCGGCTGTCGTCGGTGTAACGCAGGCCGCCGGTCAGCTTCAGGGCCTCGGTGACCTGATAGTTGGCCTGACCGAAGACCGACCAGGAGTCCGACTTCTGCACGATGTCGGTGACCTTGGTCGGCATGATGCCGCCGACGCCGTCGAACGTGCCCGAGACCAGGTTGATGCGCTCGTCCCAATAGAAGGCGCCGACCTGCCAGCCCAGACGGCCCGCCCCGTTCGAGGACAGGCGCAGTTCATAGGTGTTCTGCAGCAGGTCGCTGGACAGGGTGCCCGACTCGACCGGGAACGGGGTCTTGTAACCCGCGCCCGCCGCAGCGCCGGCCGAGACGCCGCCGTCGATATCGCCGTCGCCCTGGGACCAGCCCTGGAAGGAGCCGACCACGCCGGTCAGGGTCGCCGGGCCGAAATCATAGGCGACCTGCAACGCCTGGGAGGTGGTCTGCTGCTTCTGGAAGTTGTTGCGGCCGCCGTCATACCAGACCGTCTCGCGGTCGAAGTTGTCGTTCAGCTTGTTCGAGCCCTTGGTCAGGACGTTGGCGCGGTTCATCGTGCCGGTGCCCACATAGTCGCGCGCCTGCAGCGTCAGCAGGGTCGACAGGCGGTCGGTCGGGGTCCAGGCGACGTGGATGCGGCCCGCCACATCATCGAAATTGCCCAGATCCTTGCCGTCCTTCTTGGCGAAGGGGGCGTCATAGGCGTTGTTGATATAGTCGTCGCGGTGGTTCCAAAGGGCGGCGACGCGGACCGACAGCGTATCCGACGCCGGCAGGGTCACAGCCGCCTCGGCCCGGGTCGAACCATAGTTGCCGTAGGTGATCGAGCCGAAGCCGGTGAAGTCATCGCCCGGCTTAACAGTGTCGATCTTGATCACGCCCGCCGGGGTGTTGCGGCCGAACAGGGTGCCCTGCGGCCCGCGCAGCACTTCCAGCTGCTTCACGTCGAACAGGGGGAAGCCCTTCAGATAGACGCTTTCCAGAACCAGTTCGTCCATCACCATCGACACCGGCTGAGACGCCGTGAAGTCGAAGTCCACATTGCCCAGACCCCGGATGTAGAAGCGCGGGGCGTAGCGGCCGTTGGAGCTTTCGACCTGCAGGCTGGGCACCCGGCCCGACAGCTGCAGGATGTCGCCGCCGCCGGCGTTCACGGCGTTCAGCGTCTCGGTGTTCATCGCGGTGACGGCGAAGGGCACGTCGCGGATGCTTTCGCTGCGGCGCTGGGCGGTGACGACGATGTCGCCGACCGCGGCGGCCTGCTCGGCCTGAGCGTCGGACGATTGGGCCAAAGCCGGCGTGGAAAGCAGCAGAGCCAAGCCGCTGGCGGAGGCGGCGAGAACCGAGAGACGCGTCATCGAGATATCCCCTTCTTGATGATCTTGGGCGGGTTAATTCGCCGCAGCCCCTAGGCCCGAAGCCGAGCTGTTTCCAGCCCAGAAGCCCCGCCCCGCATGAACCTTTCGCGACAGGGACACAGGCCAAGGGAAACCGGCGTTCAATTCCTTCCCGACCCGGTTGCGACATTGAGCCCCGCGGCAGGACATGCAAAGCAGATCGGCTGCGCCCGACCCTTGCTGAACGCCGCAGGAGACGCTCATGCCCCCCGTCGCCCCCTCCCGCCGACGTTTCCTCGCAAGCGTCGCCGCCCTGCCCCTGATCGGCGCAACGCCCGCGTTCGCTGGCGATCAGTCCGCCCCGGATGTCGGCCGCGCGCGCGCCCGGGTTGTGGCCCGAGTGTTGGCCATGTCCGACCTGCATTCGGCCTATGAGCGCAGCGCCCAGGTTCTGGCCGCCCTGCGCGCCGAAGTCCGCCGCCAGTCGGTTCCGCACCTGATCGCCCTGGACGGCGACATCTTCGAGCACGGCAACGTCGTCTCGGTGCGGTCCCAAGGCGCGATCGACTGGGCGTTTCTGGCCGCCTTGCCATCCATCGCGCCCACGGTGGTCAATCTGGGCAACCACGACAATGATCTGACGCCGGACTTGCACGCCGTGGTCGCCCGGATGCAGGGCCTGGGGATCAGCGTCATCAGCAACATCATCGACGCGCGCACCGGTCAGCCCTACGCCCGGGCGGCGACCGAGATCGCCTTGGGCCAGCGGCGCCTGCGCATCATCGGCTTCGGCACGAATTCGCTGAACACCTATCCCAAGGACAGCCGCGACTGGCTGTCGATCCCCGATCCGACCGACTGGGCGCGCGCCCACCTGCCGCCGCTTCTGGACGGCGCCGACCTGACGCTGGTGATGAGCCACGCCGGGGTGGCGGGCGACCGGGGGATGCTGTCCGCCCTGCCCGACGGCGCCCTGATGATCGGCGGACACAACCACCTGCTGTTTCAGGAGCCGCTGGGCCGCGGCCTCTACGCCCACACCGGATCGTGGAACAACGCCTATACGGCGGCCGATTATCTCAGCGATGGAAGCGTGCGGGCCCAGTCGCGCAGCGTCGCCCTGGACGGTCCCGCCGACCCGGCTCTGGCCGCCCTGATCCGCGCGACGCTGGCGCAGCATCTGAGCGCGCAGGAACGCGCCGTCCTGGGGAGCAGTCCCGCCGCCCTGTCGCTGGGCGACACCGGCCGCGCCGTGGCCGCCGCCTTCGCCCGCTTCGCCGGAGCCCAGGCGGGCTTTATCGGCCATACGACTCTAGGAACGGGCCTGCCCGCCGGGCCGATCAGCCGCTACGCCTTCGACGCCGTGGTGCGGTTCGACGGCAAGCTGATGGCCGCCGAGGTTCCGGCCGCGCGTCTCAGCGAACTGACCGCCCTGGCCAATCAGGACCGCGTCATGCCGTTCGCGCGACGCACCGGCGACTTTGTCTATGGCGCGGTCCAGGGCGACGAGAAGCGCGATACGATCCGCATCGTCACCACCGACTGGTGCGCCCTGAACCAGCAGGAGTATTTCGGCGTGGCCGATCTGGATTTCACCGAGGTCCCCGGCCCCGGCGTCAAGGCCGTCGCGGCGCAGGGCCTGCTGCAGGCCTGAGCGTCATTCCTGAACGTCAGGCCGCCCGGCGATAGGCTGAGGGCGACTTCACATAGAGGCCGCGCCGTCCCGCCACGGGCCTGAAGGCGACGCTATCGCCGTCGGGGCGCTCGTCCGCGCCCAGGAACAGGCAACCGTCATCGACCAGCCCCCGCTCCAGCCCGTCCAGCAGACGCGGCCGGCGCTCCGGCGTCATGTCGCCGAGCACGTGGCGGCAGAAGATGATGTCGAACCGCCCTTCGTCAGCCGGCGCGTCCAGCAGATTGGCGCGTTTGAAGGTGACGGCTGCGCGCAGTTCCGGCCGCGCCCGCCAGTGATCGTCCACCTGTTCGAACCAGCGCAGCATGGTCCGCGCCGACAACCCCCGCTGGATCTCGAAGGAGCTGTAGAGGCCCGACAGGGCCTTCTCGATCGCCTGACGCGACAGGTCGGTGGCCAGCACCTCGACCCGCGCCCCGGCCTCAAGGGCGGCGATGGCCAGCGAATAGGCTTCCTGACCCGATCCGGCGCCCGCCGACCAGATCCGCACCGGCCCGCCGCGCGCCGCCGTCAGGGCGGGCAGCAACTCGCGCTCCAGCACCTCGAACGCCGCCCGGTCGCGCCGGAACCAGGTCTCGGCGTTCAGCAGGGCTTCGATCACCCCCAGCCGAGCGACGCCACCGGGCGGCTCCACAGGCTGGCCAGCATGGCCTCGACGTTGTGATAGCCTTCACGACGCGCGACCGGTCCCAACCGATGCTCGGCCAGCTGCATCCGCTCTCGCGACAGGCGGTATCCCGCGCGCGAGGCCAGCAGAGCTTGAAGGCGGTCGAAATCCTCCGGCGTCATGACGGCGTCTGAATCGCTCCCACTTCGGCGAGCTTGGACTGCAGGATGTCGCCGTCGAACGGCTTCATAACATATTCGTCCGCCCCGGCGGACAAAGCTTCGGCGATGCGGTCGGCGCGCGTCTCGACCGAACAGAACAGCACCTTGGGCTCCCGCCCGTCCGGAAGGGCGCGCAGACGGCCCAGAAAGGTCATCCCGTCCATGATCGGCATCTGCCAGTCCAGCAGCACGACGTCCGGCATGGCGCCGACGCAGGCCTCCAGCGCCTCGGCGCCGTCAGCCGCCTCCTGCACCTCGAAAGCGAGGTCTTCGAGGATGCGCCGGGCCACCTTGCGGATGATCCGGCTGTCATCGACGATCAGACAGGTCTTGGCGTCCACGGGACTCATTCTCGCAAAAAGCGAATAACGACGATATTCACGCCAGAATGGTCTGACGCCGGTTAACGGAAAGTTGGCCTAGTCCGCCAGAGGCAGGCGGGCGATCAGGGCGACGCGGCCGTCCTCGACCGTCGTCTCCAGCCGCCCCCGGCGTCGCAGGCCGTCAGCCACAGCCAATAGGGCTGAATCCACTGCCCGGCGAGACCCTCCGTCAGACGCTCGCCCTTCAGCCCGGTCAGGGCCTCGGCCTTGAGCCGCGCCCGTGCGCCCTCGGCCGAACCGATCAGGATCAGCTGCCCGCCTTCGCGACGCACGGCGACCGTGGCTGCTCCGCCCATCGGCAGGGCGCCGACCGTCAGATAGGCCAGGTTCAGCAGGGCGCGCGCCTGAAGCTTGGTGAAGACCTCCTCGCCGACGCGCCAGTCCAGCGTCGCCCGCCCGCCGTCGGTCAGGCCCGTCAGCAGACTGTGCAGCTCCGCGCCCGAAAACTGTTCGCTGGAGGTCGCCGCCCCAAAGGCCACGCGGGCGAAATGGACCAGCGCCACCATCTTGGCCGCGCTCTGGCGAATCAGCCCCAGGGCGTCGTCGCGCATGTCCTGGGCGCTGGGGTCGTCCAGAAGGTCCAGACCCGACATGACCGCGCCCGCCGGGCTGATGAAGTCATGGCACAGCTTGGCCGCGATGAAGGCGGCCAGCTCCGCCCCATCGACAGGCAGGCTGGCGACGGGCAGGTCGGCGAGGGAGGGCGATGAAGTCAGGTCGGACACGGCGTTCGGCGGCAAGGTTTGCAAATGGTTAAGGCCAAGGTGGCCTGATTTGCCGGTTCTTGAAACCGGCCGCATGGGTTATCGGGTGCGGCATGACTGTCCCCGCCTCCCCTCCGCCTTCGCCGAACTTGAAGACGATCTCGTCTCGGGACGGCTGACCGACGCCCTGGCCGACATCGCCGAAGAGGCGGCCCAGCTGATCCTGCCCTACTGGCGCGCCGGGACGACGGCCGAGATCAAGGCCGACGACAGCCCCGTCACCGCTGCCGACCGCGCCGCCGAGGCGCTGATCCTGCAACGTCTGACCGCCCGCTGGCCCCAGGTTCAGGCCGTCGCCGAAGAGGCCGCCGCCGCCGACGGCCTGCCCCCTCGGTCGGCCAGTGGTTCTGGCTGATCGACCCGCTGGACGGCACCAAAGGCTTCATCCAGGGACGCGAAAGCTACACCGTCAACATCGCCCTGGTGCGCGGCGACGCCGTGGTCGCCGGCGTGGTGACGGCGCCGGCTCTTGCCCTGACCTGGCGCTCGGTGGCGCCGGGCGAAGGCGCCCAACGCCGCGCGTTTGGCGAGGCCTGGAAACCGGCGCGCGTGCGCGAGCGCCCTCTGGACGCCACCGCCTTGGTCAGCCACAGCATCAGCGACGAAGACGCCGAACGCCTGGCCGGCCGCAACGGCTGCCGGCTGTGGCAAGGCATGGATTCCTCGCTGAAGTTCTGCATGATCGCCGAGGGCCGCTACGACGCCTATCCTCGCACCGGCCCGACCTGCGAATGGGATACGGCTGCGGGCCAGGCGGTGTTGGAAGCCGCCGGCGGCCGCGTCGTGGCGGAGGACGGCCGCCCACTGGCCTACGGCAAGCCGGGCTTTCTGAACGGCCCCTTCTCGGCCATCGGCGCCTGAAAGGGCGGCGTCAGACCAAGGCGTCGACGCGCGCCATCTCGATCTGGGCCGACAGACCGGCGGGCAGGTCGCGCTCCGGCGTCGCCGCCAGCGTTTCCAGCTCCGCCCGGTCGCGCGGCCGGATCAGGACGCTCGACACGCCCGGGTCGGTCAGGGCGTAGGCCAGGCAGATAGCCTCGGCGGTCCAGCCCCGGGTCTGATGCAGGAAGGCGAAGGAGCCGCGCTGCGTCTCCTCGACCGGCGCCCGCCCGCCCAGGCCGAACAGGCCGCGCTTCTTGGGGGCCCCGGCCTCGGCCGCCTTTCGTTCGGTCGACAGGCTGTCGGGGAAATAGCCGTAGACGAACAGGCTCATCTGCCGCTCCAGCGCGGCCCGCATCCGGGCGCGCACCCGCCATTCGATATTGGCGTGGAACGGGGTGAACAGGGCGTCGAAGGCGCCGGTCGAGACATAGAGGTCGCTCACCGCCTCATCGCTCGACACGCCGAGCATCCGCACATGCCCCGCCTTGCGGATCGCCTTCAGCGCGGTGAGGGCGGCTTGCGGCAGCTCATTCTCGCCGGGGCGGTCCAGCACGGCCAGATCGAACCAGCCCAGCCCAGAGGCGTGCAGTCCCTGCTCGATCTCACGCCCCAGGCTAATCGGCGAGAAATCACGCCCGACGCCCAGGCTCACGCTGGCGATGACCAGACGGCGCTCGACATGGCCCAGCGCCTCGCCCGCCGCCCGCAGCAGCGCCGGATCGGCGCTGTCGAAATGGTAGGCGTTGATGCCCGCCTCCAGCGCCGCGAAGATCATCTGGCGCACATGCGCCCCGCCGCGCGCCGCCGCTTCCGCCCCCAGGCACAGGGTCAGATTGGAGACAGCCGCCCCCGAGACGCCGAAGGGGCGATAGCGCATGGGTCAGCCCGCCTCGGCCGGGGCGGAGGTCTCCAGCGCCAGAGCGTGCAGTTCGCCGCCCATCTTGCCCTTCAACGCCGCATAGACGAGCTGGTGCTGGCGCACCCGGTTCAGACCGCGAAACGCCTCGGACACGATGCGGGCGCGATAGTGGTCGCCGTCGCCGGCCAGATCCTCGATGGCGATGTCCGCGTCGGGGAAGGCCTCGGTCAAATGGGCGCGAAGATCGTCGGCGGACATGGGCATGGGAAAAGCACTCCGGAAGGCGACGGGGCGGCGAACCGGCCCGAGAATGTAAAGCTTACCCGGCCCCGCCGGTCCTGTCAGCCGCCCCTCCGACCGCCTCGGTCGGCCCGCCTTTGACCCGCTCGAACAGGGTGACGACCGAGCCCTTGTAGTCGGCATGGCCATAGGGGCGGTAGCCGACCCGTTCCGCCAGACGGATGGAGGCGGCGTTGTCGGGGGAGATCATGCAGACGGTGCGCGGCTCAGCCCTGTGCTCGTCCGTCCAGGCCAGCGCCGCCTGCAAGGCCTCGCGCGCCATGCTGCGCCCCTGAAAGGCCGGCGCCACGCCCCAGCCGAGCTCCGGCGCATCGAACGGCGGCGTCATGTCGCGACGATAGTCCAGCACGCCGACGCTGCCGACATAGCGCCCGTCGCCGTCTCGCGGATCGACCAGTTGCCATAGCCCTTGACCTGCCAGTGGCCGACATCGCGCAGCAGGCGGAACCAGACCTCCTCCTCCGACAGGCCGCGCCCCATGATATGGCGGGTGAAATCGGCGTCGGCCCACAGGGCGGTCAGATCGTCCATGTCGCCCACGGCGACCGGCGTCAGCGTCAAACGCTCAGTCGAAAGCACAGTCACATCAGTCCCAGTTGCTTGAAGCTGGCCACGCCTTCGCGGCCGACGATCAGATGGTCATGCACGGTGACGCTGAGGGCGCGCGCCGCTTCGATCACCTGTTTGGTCATGTCGATGTCCGCCCGGCTGGGCGTCGGATCGCCCGAGGGTGGTTGTGCACGATGATCATGGCGCTGGCCGACAGCTCCAGCGCGCGGCGCACCACCTCGCGCGGATAGACGGGGGCGTGGTCGACCGTGCCCCGGTTCTGGATTTCGTCGAGGATCAGCTGGTTCTTCTTGTCGAGGTAAAGGACGCGGAACTGCTCGCGCGGTTCATGCTGCAGCGACAGGCGCACATAGGCCAGCAGCGCCGTCCACGACGAGATGACGGTGCGCCGGTTCGCCTCCTCCTTGGCCACCCGGCGCGAGACTTCATGCAGGGCGGCCAGGTCCAGCGCCGTCTCGGCGCCCACCCCTTGGCCCGACCGCGCGAATCCTCGGCCTTGACCGTCATCAGATCCTCGACCGAGGCCGCCAGCACCGCCGCCAGCGATCCGAACCGGGTCAGCAGGGCCTTGGCCACCGGCTTGACGTCGCCCTGCGGCTGGCTGCGGAACAGGAACAGCTCCAGCAGCTCATAGTCGGGCAGATGATGCAGGCCCGCGGTGCGCGCGCTCGCGCAGCCGCTCGCGATGACCGGCGTGGTGCGGCTTGGCCTTTGGTTGTTGTTTCGGCGGTTGATCGAGCATCAGCCTCCCCGAGGGGAGACTAGCTCAGAATTTCGGGCGGAACAGGCCCTTGGGCGAGGCGGTGAAGATTTCCAGGCCGTCCTCGGTCACGCCGATCGAGTGTTCGCACTGCGACGACAGCGATTTGTCGCGGGTCACGGCGGTCCAGCCGTCCGACAGCACCTTTACCGCAGGCTTGCCCAATCACCATCGGCTCGACGGTGAAGAACATGCCCGGCTTCAGCACCGCGCCCTCGCCGCGACGGCCGTAGTGCAGGACGTTGGGGCTGTCGTGGAAGACCCGGCCGATGCCGTGGCCGCAGAAGTCGCGCACCACGCTCATGCGCTGGGCCTCGACGAATTTCTGGATGGCGAACCCGATGTCGCCGAAGGTGTTGCCCGGCTTGATCTGGGCCAGGCCAAGATCCAGCGAGTCATAGGTGACGTCGATCAGCCGCTTGGCGCGGGCGTTGATCTCGCCGACCGCATACATGCGGCTCGAATCGCCATGCCAACCGTCGACGATGACGGTGTGGTCGATGTTGACGATGTCGCCTTCCTTCAGGACCTTGTCGCCGGGAATGCCGTGGCAGACGACGTGGTTGATCGAGGTGCAGACCGTCTTGGTGTAGCCCTTGTAGCCGAGGCAGGCGGGCGTGCCGCCGTTGTCCAGGGTGAACTCGCGCACCAGATCGTCCAGCTCGCCCGTGGTCACGCCCGGCTTCACATGCTCGCCGATCATGTCCAGCGCCTCGGCGACCAGACGGCCGGCCTTGCGCATGCCCTCGAACCCTTCCGCGTCATAGATGCGGATTTCGTGGCTGCGGACGAAGACGTCGGTTTCCAGGTCGGGGGTCTCGTACATGCTTGGCTTTCGGGGAGGCGCGCTCCGCAATCAGGCGGAACGGGCGAAGAAACGACTTTCAGGACTTCAGATGGTCAGACTAGCACAAAACCTCAAGCCCGTCAGGGTTCGCCGCTGACGCAGGGGCCTTGGCTTCCTATCTAGGGGCCATGTCCAAGCTCTCGCCCTCCCCCACCGCCGCCGTCCTGATCATCGGCGATGAAATCCTGTCAGGCCGCACCCGTGACAGCAATATGAACACCCTGGCCCGCTTCCTGGCCCCGCTGGGCGTCGATCTGATGGAGGCCCGGGTGGTCGGCGACCGTCAGGACCAGATCGTCGCGGCCCTGAACGCCCTGCGCGCCGCGCACGACTATGTCTTCACCACCGGCGGCATCGGCCCGACCCATGACGACATCACCGCCGACGCCGTCGGCGCGGCCTTCGGCGTGCCGGTCAGCGAACACCCCGAGGCGCTCGCCATCCTCGAGCGCCGCTATGCGCCCGGCGAGTTCAACGCCGCCCGCCGCCGCATGGCCCGCGTGCCCGAAGGCGGCGTCCTGATCGCCAATCCGGTCAGCGGCGCGCCCGGCTTTCAGGTCGACAACGTCTTCGTCATGGCGGGCGTGCCCAAGATCATGGAGGCCATGCTCGACGACGTGGCGCCGCGCCTGAAGACCGGCTCTCCGGTGCATAGCCGCAGCCTTCGCGTCACCGGCGCGGGCGAAGGCGCGGTGGCCGACATCCTGCGCGCCGCCGCTGAGGCGCGGCCTCACCTGTCCTTCGGCTCCTACCCCTTCGGCTTCAGCGGGGACCATAAGCCCAGCGAGATCGGCACCCAACTGGTCATCCGCGGGAGGAACCAGCCCGAAGTTGACGCGGCGGAACACGATTTATCCGCTGACCTGCGTTCGGCAGGCATCGAAATTACCCCTACGTAACCTCACTAAGGTGTGAAATTGCGCACCTTTTGCGCCACGCTTTTGCCGGGAAGCCGTCCGACACCAGCCTTGGACGCAACGCTTTCATGACACGGACGCTGTGATGGCGGCGTGGCGGCTCTCCCCGAACAAAGGCCGTCCGCTTTTCAATGGCCGGCCCTCGACATAGGTGAAGCGTAAATGACCCCCAGGAACATGGTCCGCCTCGGCGGCCTGGCTCTGACCACCGTCCTGATGACGGGCGTGGCGGCCCCGGCCCTCGCCGGCTCCTTCTATCTGCAGGAACAGTCCGTGCGCGGCGCCGGCCGCGCCTTCTCCGGCGAGGCCGCCGATCGCGGCGTCGGCTCGCTGTGGTGGAACCCCGCCTCGATCGCGCGCAGCGGTCGCGAACTTTCCGTCGGCCTGCACGCCATCAAGATCGACTCCGAGGTGCGCAACACCGGTTCCTACGTCACCTATCCGGGCGGCGTGGACGTGCCGGTGGTCAACCCGCGCAACACCGAGGTCGACCCGATCGAAAGCGGCCTGGTCCCGAACTTCGCTTTCGCCACCCCGATCGGCGACCGCCTCGCCCTGGGCGTCTCGGTGGCGGCGCCGTACAACTTCACCACCAAGTACGAGCAGGGCTCCTTCGCGCGCTATGACGCCCTGACCTCGGAGCTGCGTTCGGGCGACGCCAGCCTGACCCTGGCCTATCAGGTCAACGACTGGCTGGACGTCGGCGCCGGGTTGAACGCCCAGTACGTCAAGGCCAAGCTGACCTCGGCCATGCCGTCGGTTTCGCCCCTGCTGCCGGACGGCTCCTCCTCGCTGGAAGGCGACGGCTGGGACTTCGGCTGGAACGTCGGTGCCCAGGTCCACAAGGGCCCGTGGGACTTCGGCCTGTCCTACCGCTCCAAGATCGAGCACGAACTGGACGGGGATATCGCCATCGCCCTGACCGGCCCCTGGCGCCCAACAGCGTCACCACCAGCGGCACGGCGAGCTTCAACACCCCGTGGTTCGCCTCGGCCTCGGTGCGTTACGCCGTCAACGACAAGCTGACGCTGAACGCCCAGGTCAACCGCATCGGCTGGTCCGAGTTCCAGGCCATCACCGTCGAATATCCGAACGGCGGCGACGTCATCCATCAGAACTACAAAGACGTCACCACCGGCGCCATCGGCCTGGACTACGCCCTCAGCGACAAGACCACCCTGCGCGCCGGCGTCGGCTATGACCCGACCCCGACCCGCGACAGCCTGCGCACGGCCCGCATTCCGGACGCCGACCGCTGGCTGTTCTCGGTCGGCGGCTCGACCGAGGTGACGCCGGGCGTGACCTTCGATGCAGGCCTGACCTACATCGCCTTCAGCGACTCGACGATCCGCGACGACCGCGCCTTCTACGCCGGCACCCCGGCGGCCGTGACCTCGCACCTGCGCGGCGAGGCCGAAGGCTCGGCCTTGGTGGCCTCGATCGGCGCCCGCTGGGCCTTCTGATCTTCGCCTGAGCGCGTTTGATGGCGCCGACGCCCCTCCCCCGCTCGAGGGGGAGGGGTTTTTGTGTCTGGCCTTCAGTCCTCGATCACATCGTTCGAGCCGACCCCGCCCAGCCGCCAGTAGCCCGCGACCTTCATCCATTTCGTGTTGAACGGCCGGGCGGCCAGCAGCGCCGCGCGCATCGCGCGGGCCACCGAGGATCGCAGGCCACCCAGACATAGGCGTCGGCCGGGTCGATCCGCTTCGCCGCCGCGATCGCCGCAGCCGTCAAAGCTTCGGCCCGCCCGCGCGGTCCGCCGTTGCGATGGACCCAGACGATCTCGACGTCCGCCGGACTGGGCAGGTCCAGTTCGCCGGCCGCGTCGTTGACCTCGATGCAGGCGATGGCGCGCGCGCCTTTCGGCAGCTCCTCCAGGCGGCGGGCGATGGCAGGGATCGCCGTCTCGTCGCCGATCAGCAGGTGCTCGGCGAAGCTGGTCGGGACCAGGAAGGACCCGCGCGGCCCGCCCAGGCCCAGTTCGTCCCCGGGCTGCGCGTCCTCGGCCCAGGCGGTGGCCGGGCCGCCGTGGCCGACAGCGAAGTCGATGGTCAGCCGACGATTGGCAGCGTCGAACGCGCGCGGGGTGTAGTCGCGCGCCACCGGGCGGGGGTCCGGGAACACCGGCCCGTCTGGCCCCGACGTCGGCAACACCAGCGGCTCGCCGCGCGGCACGGGGAAGATCTTCACATGGTCGTCGAAGCCGGGGCTGAAGAAGCCCTCCAGCTCGTCGCCCGTCAGCACGACGCGCTTCAGGACCGGGGTCAACTGCTCGACGGCTTCGACACGGGCGCGGCGGAATCTCAGCTCATGCCGCACGCGGCGCGGTTGTCTCAACAGGGCGTTGCTCATGCCTGTTTCACCTTTTCGGCTGCGGCTTCGATCATGTCGGCAAGAGCCTCGACCTGGGCTTCGCTGAGCGGCGGCTCCTGGGTCAGGCGATCATGCGTCGCGGCGCGGAAGGCCTCGATGGCCTGGGCGATGCGCGCCGGCCGGTCGGCGCGGCCGCCCAAGGCCTTCATCTTGCGCTCGGCGTGGGCCAGGGCCTCGGCGTTTTCCACCAGCAGGCGACGGCCTTCGTCGGTGACGGCGTAGCGCTTCTTGCCGCCGTCGGCGACGGCGTTCACGGCGCCCATGTCCTCCAGCAGCGCGAGGCTGGGATAGATGACGCCGGGGCTGGGCGCATAGGCGCCGCCCACTCGCGCCTCGATGGCCTTGATCAGTTCATAGCCGTGGCTGGGCTTGTCCGCGATCAGCGACAGCAGCACCCAGCGCAGGGCGCCGTGTTCGAACATGCGGCCGCCGCCGCGACGGCCGTGACCTTCGCCGCGCATCCGGCCCTCGCCCGTCCGCCGGGCTTCCGGGCGCATCGTCCGGCCATAGCCGCCGCAACCCAAGCCGCGCTCAGGTCCGTGCTGGCCCATGCCGTGGCCGCGCCTTCCGATCCTCTTGGATCCTCTCATCTCTTCTTTTCTCATTTAGATATATCGAACTGGCAAACAGATATATCTGAATGAGCGAAGCGCAAGACCCCTTCCCTGAAAAGAACGGCGCCCTAGATTGCAGGGATGGACACCATCGCCGCTCGCTGGGCTCGGTTGCAGCCGCATGTGCAGATCGTCGGGCCTGACGACGACCGCCCGCGCCCGATGGTCCTGCTGTTCCACGGTTGCGGCGGTCTGCGCAGCCATCTCCCGCGCTATGCCGAGGCGGCGAAAGCGGCCGGCTGGCGCGCCGCCATCATCGATTCCTATGGTCCGCGCGGCTGGGGCCGGACCATGACGCTGACCACGGTGTGCACCGGCGTGCTGTTCCGGGGCTATGAGCGGGCAGGCGATGTCCTGGCCGCCATCCACGGCCTGTCGCAGCGGCCGGACGTGGACGCTTCCCAACTGGCGCTGGCGGGCTGGAGCCACGGCGGATGGGCCATCATGGAGATGATGAGCGAGACGCCCGCGCCGCGCCGCATGGGCGTCGCCGATCCGGGCGCCGTCGACCTGTCAGGCGTCAAGGCCGTCTTTCTGGCCTACGCCTATATCGGCCCTTGGGCCTTCAACCGGATGAAGCCGTGGCGCCGTCACCCGCGCGTCCTGGCCCTGACGGCGGGGCGCGATCACCTGACCACGGTGCGCAACGCCGAACGGGTCAACGCCATGATCCGCGCAGGCGGGGCGCAGGTCGAAAGCTGGGTCGCCGACGGCACCCACGCCTTTGACGAACCGACCAACAACGGGCCGATGCGCCACCACCCCGACCTGACCGAGGAGGCCCTGCGCCGGTTCGGAGCCTTCCTGCAGCAGACCGCAGCCTAGGTCAGCGAGGCTCGATCCTGACCTCGGCGCGGATCGAGTTGGCGATGTAGCAGCTGTCGTGGGCGCGATGGTGCAGCTCGGCGAGGGCTTCCGCGTCCGGCGACGTGTCGCCTGACCAGATGACGGAGGGGCGCAGCGTCACCTCTGTGATCGACACCCTGCCGCGCTCGTCCTGGCCCAACGTCCCCTCGGCGTCGTCGCGATAGCTGTCGACGATGAAGCCGTCCTTGCGGGCGTAGGCCAGGAAGAACAGCATGTGGCAACTGGATAGGGCGGCGACCAGGGCTTCCTCAGGATCGACCGCCGTCTCGTCCGACAGGGGCGGCGGCAACAGGGCCGAGGGCGCGGACGAACCGTGCACCACGGCCCCGCCGTCGAAGCGCCATTCATGGCCGCGACTGTATTTGTTGTCGCTGAACGGCTGCTCGCCTCGGCGCCATTCGACCGTCGCCCGATGAACGCTCATGTCCGCTCCTCCTGAGCCTCGCCCAGCAAGGTATAGGTCATGCGCGCCCGGGCCTGAAATCCCAGTCCGCGATAGAAGGCGATCGTCGCCTCATGCTCGGCGAAGGCGTGCAGGAAGGCCGCCTCGCCCGAGGCCAAAACCTCGCCGACCACCGCGCGCGACAGAGCCGCCGCATAGCCTTGGCCGCGATGATCCGGGTGGGTGCAGACGCCGCTCAGCTCGGTGAAACCGTCCACGCGCAGCCGCCGCCCCGCCATGGCGACCAGCTGGCCCTCGCGCTTGACGCCGATGAACGGACCCAGCTTGCGCGTCTGCGAGCGGAAGGGACCAGGCCGCGTCAGGGTCGCCAGCGCCAGCATCGCCGGCGCGTCAGCCTCGTCCAGCACCTCGATGACGTCGTCCAGCCGCGGGCCTTCCAAGCCGAGGGGCGTCAGGGCCGTCGCCGTCATCTGCACCAGGCCGACCCGCGCGGCGATCACGGCGCCGTCGGGCAGGACGTCGACCATCGGCCCGTCCTCGCGCTCGACCAGGCCCCCGCCGGGATGGCGCCGGTCCAGCTCGGTCAGCGCCCGGCGGCTGTCCGGCGTCGCGTCGGCCGCCGCCAGGAACACCCCGATCTCAGGGTCGATGCGCACAGCGGCCGCTCCGGAATCCGGCGTGACGAAGGGCGACAGACGCGTGGTCAGGGCGTTGAACACCGCCCGATCGAGAGGATGGCTCATGCCTCGACGCTCTAGGCGCGAAGACGCGGCGACGGAAGCGAGACTCGCAACGCCGCGTCCGAAACCCGCCGCTCAGCCCAGAAGCATCAGCCCAGAAGCCTCAACCCTGCCAGAAGCCGACGATCTTCTTGACCTCGGCGATGGTCGGCTCGGCGATCTCGCGCGCCTTTTCGGCGCCGGCGGCCAGCGCGCGGTCGATCTCGGCCGGGTCGGCCATCAGGCGGCGCATCTCGGCGGTGACATTGGCCATCGACGACACAGCCAGCTCTGCCAGCTTCGGCTTGAAGGCGCCGAAGCCCTGCCCCGCGAACTCGGCCAGCACCGCCTCGCGCGTCGTGTCGGCCAGGGCGGCGTAGATGGCCACCAGGTTCTTGGCCTCGGGCCGGCCTTCCAGGCCCTCGACCGTTTCCGGCAGCGGCTCCATGTCGGTCTTGGCCTTGCGGACCTTGTTGGCGATGGCGTCGGCGTCGTCGGTCAGATTGATGCGCGACAGATCCGACGGGTCGGACTTGGACATCTTGGCCGCGCCGTCGCGCAGGGACATCACCCGCGTCGCCGGGCCCTGGATCAGCGGCTCAGGCAGGGGAAGTAGCCGGGCGCGCCAAAGTCGTTGTTGAACTTCTGGGCGATGTCGCGGGTCAGCTCCAGATGCTGCTTCTGGTCCTCGCCCACCGGCACCTCGGTCGCCTTGTAGAGCAGGATGTCCGCCGCCTGCAGCACCGGATAGGTGTACAGGCCGACGCTGGAGCGTTCCTTGTGCTTGCCCGACTTCTCCTTGAACTGGGTCATCCGGTCCAGCCAGCCCAGGCGGCCGACGCAGTTGAAGATCCAGGCCAGCTCGGCGTGAGCCGGCACAGCCGACTGCGGGAAGATGACGGCCTTGGCCGGGTCCAGGCCCGAGGCCAGATAGGCCGCCGCGATCTCGCGCGTCTGGGCGGCCAGCTTCTCGGGCTCCTGCCAGACGGTGATGGCGTGCATGTCGGCGACGAAGACGAACAGGGGCGCGCCCGTCTCCTGCAGTTCGGTGAAGCGTTTCAGCGCGCCCAGATAGTTGCCCAGGTGCAGGGCGCCAGAGGCCTGGATGCCGGACAGGATGCGGCGCGGGCCGGTGTATTGGGCCGGGGTCTGGTCAGTCATGATAGCGGATCTCGGAAATCGAAAGGCGGATGTCGGCGCACGGTTTCGCGTGGGAAAGGCGGGCGTGCGGAAGCCCGGGGCGGCGGATCAGCCGCGCCATCGTCCGTGAGCGAGTAATCGTCCCGAAAGCGCCATGCCCTCGCGCTTATCGGTTCGGGCTGCGAAGGGCAAGCTCACCGCGACCGCCGCACCAGACCCTTGACCTCGGCCATGGTCACGGCGCGGGTCAGGAAGGCCAGCGCGACATAGGCCAGACCGCCCGCCGCCACGACCAGCAGCAGGGTGATCTCCTTGGCGCCGTGGCTAGAACCCGCCATCGCCAGCAGGTCGGCGACCGGCGCCTGCAGCATCGGTCGCGCCCACGACGCAGCGCCGACCACCGCCGCCAGCCCCGCGCTGGCCAGGGCGATGCGGCTCAGACGCCAGACGGCGCGCGGGCTGGGTCGATAATGCTCGCGCCGCCACAGGGTCGCGCCCAGAAGCAGCACATTAGTCCAGGCCGAGGCGCTGACCGCCGCCGCGATGCCTGACACTCCCATGCCGAGGTTGAACAGGCCGATGGCCAGCACGGCGTTCACCGCCACCGAGATCAGGGCGAAGACCATCGGCCGTCGCGTATCGCCGCGCGCGAAGAAGGCCGGGGCCAGGATGCGGATCAGCACGAAAGCGGGCACGCCCCAGCCGAAATGCGCGAGGGCGCGGGCCGTATTGATGGCGTCCACCTGCAGGAATGCGCCGCGTGTGAACAAGGCGTCGATCAGGAAATAAGGCATGGCCATGAGGGCCGCCGCCGCCGGCAGGGTCAGGGCCATCGACAGGATCAGCGCCTCGTCCATCGAGGCCTGCTGCTGGGCGTGATCCTTGGACGCCACCGCCGACGACAGCTTGGGCAGAAGGGCGATGCCGATCGCCACCCCGACCAGACCTAGCGGCAGCTGATACAGCCGGTCCGCCGTCGCCAGCCAGGTGCGCCCGCCGTCGACGAAGCTGGACAGGTTGCCGGAGATGAAGACGTTGATCTGAGTGGCGCTGTTGCCGATGGCGGCGGGAACGGCGGTGATGATGATGGCCTTCACCGCCGGCGTCATTTTCGGCAGGCTGAGGCGGATATTCGCCCCCGCCTTGCGCGCCGCCCACCAGCACAGACCCGCCTGGGCCACGCCCGCGACCAGCACGGCCCAGGAGGCGGCGTAGGCGGCCTCGATCTGATCGCCCTTCACCGGGATGACGGCGGCCAGCATGATCAGGTTCAGCAGGATCGGATAGGCGCCCGAAACGATGAACCGCCCCCTCGCGTTCAGCACCCCGCTAAGCAGGGCGGCGATGGCCATGCAGGGCAGGTAGGGCATGGTGATCTGGGTCAGGATCACCGCCAGCTTGAAGCGGGCCGGATCATCCAGGAAACCGATGTTGATGACGGTCATCAGCCACGGCATGGCTAGCTGGGCGACCAGGGTCAGGGCCACGGTGACGGCGGCCACGGCGGCTAGGGCGTCGGTCGCGACCTTGTCGGCCGCCGCCTCGCCCTCGCTCTTCAGCGTCTTGGCGTAGGCGGGCACGAAGGCGGCGGCGAAGGCCCCTTCGGCGAAGATGCGCCGGAACAGATTGGGGAAGTTCAGCGCCGTGTAATAGGCGTCGGCCGCCGGTCCTGCCGAGGCGCCCAGCGCCGCCGTGATGACCAGGTCGCGCGCGAACCCGGCCAGACGGCTGAGCAGGGTCATGGCGCTGAAGATGGCGGAAGACCGCGCCACCCCGCCCGCCTTGGGCTTGGCCGTCGCAGCGGAGGCCGGCGGCTGGACCACCGGCTCGACCGTAGCGTTTGCAGCCGAGATCGGCGCGGCCGGTTCGATGGGATCGGTCTTGTCGTTCACGGCTGTTCCTGCGCTCGGTGCCGAAACGCCTTAGCGCGCCTGCGGGCCGCTGGATACGGGCGAGCGGCCCAGCGCGCCTTCCAGATCCGACACATCGCGCACGCTGGCGCGCACAGGGGTGATGCTGCGCCCGGCCGGGCCTTGCGGCGCGCGATCCAGCACCTCCAGCAGGTCCGCCTTCAGCGCCTCCAGCTTCGACTTGCTCTTGGGTTTCCGACCGTCGGCGTCGGTGATGTAGAAGCCGTCCACCGCCCGCTCGCCGAAGCTGGCGACGTGGGCCGAGCGGGTCGAATAGCCGTGCGCCGAGATCGTCCGCGCCAGATCGGCCAGCAGGCCGGGACGGTCGGCGCCGGACACTTCGACCACCACGGCGCTGGTCCCGGTGTCGGCGTCGATGCGCACCACCGGCCGCACATCGAAGACGGCGCGGCGGGCGCTGACGCGCGGCGCCTGCATGGCCGAGGTCCGTGCGCCCTTCAGCACCGCCCGCTCCATCGCCTTGACCAGAATGGCCAGCCGTCGCGGCTCGCGCCCGCCATAGGGTTCGCCCGCCCCGTCCTGAACCTCGAACACGTCCAGCGCCATGCCGTCCTCGGCCGTGGCCAGCCGCGCGCCCACCACGTCGGCGCCGGCCATCGACAGCGTGGCCGCCAGATCGGCGAACAGGCCGGGTCGGTCGCGCGCCGCCACGGCCACGCGGGCGGTGGATTCCAGCGGCCCTTCGGCGGGCAAGGCCTCGACCGCCGCCCCTCTCGCCGCGCCCGTTCGACCAGGGCGGGGTGGTCGGCCAGAGGGTCTTCGCGCGTCACGGCGTCGCCCCGGAACAGGGCCTCGGTGGCTTCGAACAGGGCGCGCATCAACTGCCCTTTCCAGCCGTTCCACACCCCCGGCCCAACGGCGCGGATGTCGGCCACGGTCAGCACCATCAGCATGCGCAGGCGCTCTGGATCTCCCACCGCCTCAGCGAAGGCGCGCACGGTCGAGGGATCGGACACGTCGCGCTTCTGGGCGTAGTCGCTCATCAGCAGATGATGCCGCACCAGCCAGACGACCAGCTCGATCCGGCGCGGATCGACGCCTAGCCGCTCGCAGGCCCGGCGCGCGGCGATGGCCCCGTCCTCCAACTGGCCCCGGTCGCCGCCCTTGCCTACGTCGTGCAGCAGCATGGCCAGCATCAGCGCCTCGATATCGGCGATGTGCGGGACGATGGCGGTCGAGGCCGGGTGGTCGGCCTTCAGCTTGCCGCGCGCGATGTCGTTGATGACGCCCACCGCCTGCAGGGTGTGCTCGTCCACCGTATAGGCGTGGTACATGTTGAACTGGGTCTGGCCGACGATCCGTCCCCATTCGGGCAGGAAGCGTCCCAGCAACCCCGTCTCGTTCATGATCGACAGGACGCGATAGGGCCGCTGGCCGTGGGCCAGCACCGTCAGAAACGCCTCGGCCGCGCGCGGGTCGCGGCGCAGGGCGGGTGTCACCAGCGTCAGCGAGCGGATCACGGCGGCGAAGGCGTCGGGGTGCAGGTCCAGGTCCAGCCGGTCCGCCTCGACGAACAGCATCAGCAGCCGCGCCGGATCGCGGGCGAAGACATTGGCCCCCGTCACGGTCAGCCGCCCCTCCTCCACCGCCAGGCCGTCGAAGGCGAGCCTGACCCGGCGGCGGCGGATCAGCCGCGACAGGCCGCGCGCCAACCCTTCAGCCTTCTTCTGCTGGCGCGCCTCCAGCTGGGCCGAGACAGCGCGGGTCAGGGCGCCCACCTCGCGCGCGACCTGGAAATAGCGGCGCATGAAGCGCTCGACCGCCAGTTCGTCACCGCGCCCGCGCCAGCCCATGCGCCGGGCGATCTCGGGCTGGACGTCGAAGGTCAGCTTCTCCTCAGGCCTCCCCGTGACCAGATGCAGCAGGATGCGCACCCGCCACAGGAAGCCGATCGCCTCGCGGAAGCTGCGCAGCTCGCGCGCGGTCAGCAGCCCCTCCAGCGCCGCCTGCCCTCGCTCGCTGTCCGGCGCCAGCGAGCGGGCGATCCAGAACAGGGTGTTGAGGTCGCGAAGACCGCCCTTGCCGTCCTTGATATTGGGCTCGACGCGGTAGCGGACGGCGCCGGTCTTCTGCAGGCGCACGTCGCGCTCGGACATCTTGGCGGCGATGAAGGGGCGCGGGTCGGCGCGGGCGACTTCGCTGCGGAACCGTTTCAGCAGGCTTTCGCCCAGGCCTGCATCCCCCGCCAGCACCCGCGCCTCCAGCAAGGTGGTGCGCACCGTCATGTCGTCGCGCGCCAGAGCCAGGGTCTCGCCGATGGAGCGGAAGGCCGAGCCGACCTTCAACCCCAGATCCCACAGGACATAGTGGACGAACTCGACCACCGCCTGGGCGCGCGGGCTGATCGCCTGGCCGGGCCGCAGGAACAGCAGATCGAGGTCCGAAAACGGCGCCAGCACCCCGCGTCCGTAGCCGCCGACGGCCAGCAGGGTCAGCCGCTCGTCCGCGGCCGGATGGACCTGTTCCGTCGCGAACCGCCACAGGGTGGTCAGCAGGGCGTCGGCGGCCTCGGCGTAGAGGCGCGCCGCCTCGGCGCCGTCGGTGGCGCTTTCGGCTCGGCGGGCGGCGCGGGCGCGGTCGGCGTCGAAGCTTTCACGCAAGAGCGCGGTGACGGCGGCGCGCGGGTCCGGCGCCGAGGCGGCGTCGAGAACAGCGGACGGGAGCGGGGGCGGGACGGTCACGGAAGAAACATAGCACGCTCCCTATCTACCGCTCATCCCGGCGGACGCCGGGACCCAGTCCTTTGGCTTCAAGCGCTCGCTTGGACACTGGCAGCTTCATCTCACCGATGGAGGACGAAGCTCTCACTGGGTCCCGGCGTCCGCCGGGATGAGTGGTTTTTTAGGTCTTAGCCAGCCCCTTCAGCCGATACAGCGCCTCCAGCGCCTCGCGCGGGGTCAGGTCGTCGGGGTCGATGGCGGCGACGGCTTCGTCCAGCATGGACTTCATCGGCGGCGCAGGCGGCTCGGCGGCGGCGAACAGCGGCAGGTCGTCCAGCCGCGCGGTCGCCGCCTTCTCATTCTCCAGCCGCTCCAACACCGCGCGCGCGCGGCCGACCACGGCCATCGGCACGCCCGCCAGCTTGGCCACCTGCACGCCGTAAGAACGATCCGCCGCCCCGGGCGCCGCCTCGTGCAGGAAGACCAGCTCGCCGTTCCACTCGCGCGCCTTCATCGACAGGTTGCAGACGTGGTCCAGCCGTTCCTCGAGCTGGGCCAGCTCGTGATAGTGGGTGGCGAACAGGGTGCGGGCGCGGTTGGTCTCGTGCAGGGCCTCGGCCGTGGCCCAGGCGATGGCCAGGCCGTCGTAGGTGGCGGTGCCGCGCCCGATCTCGTCCAGCACGACGAAGCTGCGCTCCGTCGCCTGAGTCAGGATGGCGGCCGTCTCGACCATCTCCATCATGAAGGTGGAGCGGCCGCGCGCCAGATCGTCGCCGGCGCCGACGCGACTGAACAGCCGATCCACCACACCCAGCTTCATCGACCGCGCCGGCACGAAGGCCCCGGCCTGGGCCAGCACCACCAGAAGCGCGTTCTGACGCAGGAAGGTCGACTTGCCCGCCATGTTCGGCCCGGTGACGATGGACAGGCGCGAGGCGCCGACGCCGTCGCCCGCCAGCTGGCAGTTGTTGGGCGTATAAGGCAGGCCTTGCGCCTTCACCGCCGCCTCGACCACCGGGTGGCGGCCGGCCTCGACGGCGAAGCACAGGCTGTCGTCGACGCTGGGGCGCACGGCCCCGACCTCTTCGGCCCATTCGGCCAGAGCGGCGTGGGCGTCCAGTTCGGCCAGCGCCTCGGCCACGCCCTGCAGCGGTCCGGCCAGACGCGCCACCTCGCGGCGCCAGACCTCGAAGGTCTCGGCCTCGATGGCCAGGGCGCGGTGTCCGGCCTGGCTGATCTTGGCGTCCAGCTCGGACAGCTCGACGGTGGTGAAGCGCACCTGATTGGCCAGGGTCTGGCGGTGGATGAAGGGGCTGTCCGGTCCCGCGCGCAACAGGCCTTCGGCCGCCTTGGCGCTGGTCTCGAGGAAATAGCCGAGGACGGCGTTGTGGCGCACCTTGAAGGCGACGCCGCTGTCGGCGACCGCCTTGGCTTCCAACTCGGCGATGATCTTGCGGCTGTCGTCGCGCAGGGTGCGGGCGGCGTCCAGTTCGGGCCGATGGCCGGGATTCACATAGCCGCCGTCGCGCGCCAGGTGCGGCGGCTCGTCCATCAGGCCGTCGGTCAGTTCGGCCAGCAGGTGCGACAGGTCGCCCTCAAGCGCCAGACCGTCGAGGCAAGCCGTCACTCGCGCAGGCGGTCCGGCCAGCGGGTCGTTGGCGCAGGCGGCGAACAGGGCGCTGAGACCCAGCGCCGTCGTCAAGCCCGAGCGGATCGCCGCCAGATCGCGCGGCCCGCCGCGGCCCAGCGCCAGACGCGAGGTCGCCCGCGCCACATCGGCCGAGGCGCGCAAGGCGTCGCGCAGGTCGCGTCGCAGATCGCGCCGCTCCAGCAACCACTCAACAGCGTCCAGCCCGGCGTTGATCGCCGCCGGATCGCGCAAGGGCCGCGAGATGCGTTCGGCCAGCGCCCGCGCCCCGCCCGAGGTCACGGTGCGGTCGATGGCGTGCAGCAGACTGCCGTCGCGCTCGCCCCTCTGGGTGCGGTCGATCTCTAAGCTGAGGCGCGTCGCCGGATCGATAGCGAGAAAGCCGCTCTCGCCCGAGCGGCGCGGCGGGGTCAGGGCGGGAATCCTGCCCGCCTGCGTCGTCTCCAGATAGGCGGCGATCAGGCCCAGGGCCGAAATCTCGGCCTCCTCAAAGGCGCCGAAACCGTCCAGCGCCGAGACGCCGTAGAGCCGCTGCACCCGATCCTTGGCCCCGACCGGCTCGGCCAGGGCCTGGGGCATGGCCTGGACCACCCCGCCGGAACCGTCCAGCGCCCCCTTCATCGTCTCGTCCGAGAACAGGCGGTCGGGAACCAGCACCTCGGACGGGCGGAACGCCGCCAGCGCCGCGCCCAGATCCGACAGGTCGCAGGCGACCGAATCCACGACGCCCGCCGACAGTTCGACCACCGCCACGGCGGCCCTGCCCTTGCGGATCGCCACGGCCGCCAGCCGGTTGGCGCCGCGCGCGTCCAGCAGCGTGTCCTCGGTCAGTGTGCCGGGCGTCACCACCCGCACGATGTCGCGGTGGACCACGGCCTTGGAGCCGCGCTTCTTCGCCTCGGCCGGGTCTTCCAGCTGTTCGCAGACGGCGACCTTGAAGCCCTGGCGGATCAGCCGCGCCAGATAGCCGTCCATGGCGTGGACGGGCACCCCGGCCATGGGGATGTCCTCGCCCTGGTGCTTGCCGCGTTTGGTCAGGGCGATGCCCAGCGCCGCCGCCGCCTTCTGCGCGTCCTCGAAGAACAGTTCGTAGAAGTCGCCCATGCGGAAGAACAGCATGGCTTCGGGCTGTGTAGCCTTGACCGACAGGTATTGGGCCATGACCGGCGTGGTGCCAGCGTCGGGCTTGAGGTCAGTTTTGGCCAAGGCCTTGGGGGTGGGAAAGCGGCGCGTTCATCTGACCCGCAGGGTGGCGGATCGGGACGGCGGCCTCAAGCGCGGGCGGCGCCCTCATGCACAGGCGAAGGACCGCCTGTGGACAGCTTTGTGGATCAGGCCGCGCTGACGAGGCGCAGGCGCGGGCGCGAGGCCAGGGCGGCGGGGGTCTCGTCCAGCGCCAGGGCGTCCCAGTCGATGTCGGGGCGCGGGGCGTGGGAGGCGGCGATGATGGCGCGCAGTTCGGCTGATGAGGCCACGCTGGCGATGACCGAGGCCACCCCCGGCAGGGTCAGGGCGTAGGCCAGGGCCGCCTGCATCGGATCGACCCGCGCCTCGGCCAGACGGCGGCGCGTGCGGGACAGGGCCATGCCGTGGGCGGCCAGTTCGGGCGGCAGGCTCTCGCGGTTGGCGAACAGCAGGCCCTGCGCAAAGACCGAGGCCAGATGCACTTCAATCCCTTGGCTGGCCAGAGCGGCGATGACGCCGGACCGCGCCGCGCGCTGATCCAGGATGTTGCAGGTCAGTTGCACCACGTCGGGCTGGAAGCGGCGCGCCAGCAAGGCCGGGCCGTCCTCGACCGTGGCGATGAAGCCGACCTTGCGGAAGACGCCGCGATCCTTCAGCGCCTGCAGCCGGTCCCACAGGGCGCGGCCCTCGGCGCCGGCCAGATCGCCAGCGTTCTGCACCAGGACGGCGTCGCCGCGCGGCAGGCCCATACGCTCCAGCGAGCGGCGGGCGCGGGCCTCGACCCGGTCCAGGCCGTCGGCCAGCGGCACGGTGCGCACGGTGACGCGGAAGGGCGAGGGGAAGGGCCAGGCCTGGCCCAGCATGCGCTCCACGTCGCCTTCGGGCCGGGTGGCCACCAGGCCGATCCCGGCGTCGCCTGCGGTCTGCAGCAGATGGCGCGTCGCCTCCTCCCGCTGGCCCGGCGGCAACGGGCGAGACCGATCAGGCTCGACCACCAGGGCGATGGCGAGTTTGTCGGCCGGAGAGGGCGGAACGGCGAATCTCACGACCCCGATCATCCATCTCAAAGCTTAAGGGAGATTGACCGAAATCAAGGTCGTTGGTGAACGAAGACGCTTAATCCGCATCCGGCTGGTTTTCCGGCAGGGCGGCGATGAAGGCGGGGTGGACTTCGGCCCGCGCCTCGATCTCCAGCAAGCGGGGAAGGCCGCCAGATCGACGTGGAACCGCCGCGCCGAATAAAGCTGCGGGATCAGATAGCAGTCCGCCAAAGTCGGCGCCCCGCCGAAGCACCAGCCGTCGCCGTGGCGCACGACCAGGGTCTCGAGCGCCGTGAAGCCGTCGATGATCCACTGACCGGCCCAGGCGTCCACACTCGTCTGATCGGCGCCCATTCCATCGGAGGTCAGGCCTCGCACCGCCTTCAGAACCCGCAGATTGTTGAGCGGATGGATGTCGCAGCCGATCAACGCCGCCATCGCCCGCACCTGCGCCCGGCCCGCCGCGTCCGAAGGCAGCAGGGGCGGCTCAGGATGGGTTTCCTCCAGCCACTCCAGAATGGCCGGGCTCTGGGTCAGCACCAGCCCGTCGTCGGTTTCCAGCGCCGGGACCAGCCCTTGCGGATTGAGCCTAAGGTAGGCCTCGGACTTCTGCGCGCCCGTGCGCAGGTCCAGCGCGCCTGTCGATACTCCAGTTTCTTCAGATTGAGGGCGATGCGGGTGCGGTAGCTGGTGCCCGAGCGCCAGTAGCCATGCAGGATCATGATTGCACCGTGAAGCTGAGCGGGGGCAGGCCCGCGATGACCGCCTCGACCCGATCGCCGGGGCTCAGGGGACCGACCCCTTCGGGCGTTCCGGTGAAGATCAGGTCGCCGGGTTTCAGCGTCCACAGTTCGGCCGCCTTGGACAGGACGCCGTCGACGTCCCAGATCATGTCCGACAGCCGACTGGACTGACGAACTTCGCCGTTGACCTTCAGCTCAATGGCCGCATCGGCGCCGGCGGCGTCAGGCTGAGCGCGCCGCACGGAGCCGACTGGTCGAAGGCCTTGCTCGCCTCCCACGGCCGCCCCTTGGCTTTCGCTTCCGCCTGAAGATCGCGCCGGGTCAGATCGACGCCGACGGCCCAGCCGATCGGCCGGGCGTCTTCGCCCAGCGCCACGACCAGTTCGACTTCGTAATGCAGGTTCCGCGTCGCCGGCGGATAGGCCGGGTCCGCCCCGTCCGCGACCAGGGCGTCGCTCGGCTTGGCGAAGAAGAAGGGGGCGGGCTTGTCCGGGTCGGCCCCCATCTCGCGGGCATGGGCGGCGTAGTTTTGGCCGACGCACAGGATGCGCCGCACGGGCAGGCGGCGCGCCTCGCCGTCGATCGGCAAGGAAGGCGTCGGAGCGGGAGGGAACAACCATTGGGTCATGGCGCTGTTCTAGAAGCGTGGCGCGCGGCGCGCCAGATGGGAAGCCGCGCTGCAGGAACCTTGATCGTCGGTGTGGCGTTCCGGGCAGGGCTTCTCTATTTAATCGTCAAGCTTACACAAGGAGCGGAGCGCGCATCATGGCCACGTCCAAGGCTCGTGAAGACATCAAGAACGACCTCAAGACCCTGAAGGAGGACCTCAAGGCCGGCGCCCGTGAGGAAACCCAGCGTCTGAAGGAAAAGGCCTCCGAGGCCGAAGCCCGCCTGCGCGAGCAGGGCGAGGAACTGCGCGAAAAGGCGCGCGGCTACTACGACGACGCCAAGGTGCGCGGTCGTGAATATTACGACGACGCCGCCGAGAAGTTCGACGAGGCGCAACGCTATGTCGTCGAACGGGTGCAGGAGCGTCCGATTCAGTCGACAGCCATCGCGCTGGGCGTCGGCGTCGTGCTGGGCTTGCTGCTGGCCGGGCGTCGGCGCTGATGATCGGCCGGGGCTCATCAACCGCGCGGTGGCGACGTTCGTCGCCGCCGGCGCGGCCTTCGTGTCGATGGTCGCCGTGGGGGCCACGGTCTACTACCTGCTGTTGCTGGTCGTGATCCCCGTGATCGCCGCCGCCCTGACGGCGTTGCTGTTCGCCCTGATCGCGGCGATCGTGGCCCTGGTGTTCGTGCGCCGCGCCCGCGGCGACGACGATGATGAGGAAGACGCGGAGCCTGAGGGCTTGGGCGCTCGCGCCCTGCATCTGTTCCAGCAGCGTCCGGTTCTGGGCGCCGTCGCCGCCCTGGCCGGCGGCTTCATCTTCCTGCGCAATCCCGCGCTGGCGACAATGGTGGCGGCCGCCTTTACCGAAAAAAGCAGGGTTCGCCGTCGGCGCTAACGGAACAGCCAAGCCTCCGCCGCGTTGTTTCAAGCAAGCGGCGCTGACGACGGGAGTGGTCGAAAGCTCGCTCCCGTCAACATCTTAAGGAGGGTTCGCCTATGCTTCGCTGGGCTATTATTTTCTTCATCATCGCCTTGGTCGCAGCCGTCCTCGGCTTCGGCGGCATCTCGGGCATGTCGTTTGAAATCGCCAAATTCATCGCCATCATTGCGGTGATCCTGTTCGTCGTCTCCCTGGTGGTGGGCGGCATCAGGGGCCGCGGCGGACCGCGCATCTAGCGCCCGCTGCTGCTTAGAAAATCAGGGCCGCGACCTTGGCGTCGCGGCCCTTTTTCGTGGCTGGATCAGCTTCAGGACTAGAGCTTCAGGGGCTAGAACTTCAGGGACGACGACGCGGCAGGCGCCAGGTCTGATGATCGGCGAACCGCCGCCCGTCCCAGGCCACGGCCGACACCGTCACGGCCTCCTCATCCCATTCGATTCGGTTGAAACTGGGCGGCGCCCCGCGCTCTCGATGCGACAGGGTTCCGCAGCCGACGGCGTAGGAGCAGTTGTCGCCCACGTCGACCGGCAGGGCGAACGGCATATGGACGTGGCCGGTCACGATCAGGTCGACTCCTGCGTCGGCGAAGATGCGGGCCGCCCGCTCGCCGCGCTTGACCTCGCCGGTCATCGGCGCGCCGATCATTTCAATGAGCGGGTGATGACAGGCCAGCACCCGCAGGGCGCCTGGCGACGCCTGGCGCAGGGCGTCCGCCGCTCGGCGCGTCTGGTCCAAGTCGATCACCCCCTTGGACCAGTTAAGACGGGCCTGCCAGCCGCGCGCCGTGGTGACCCCGCGGACCATCAGGCGATCCGAACGAAACTCATGATCGTGCGCAGGGTGGCCCGTCGCCTGCTCAAACGCCCGCCAGGGCCAGAACAGCCGCGCCATCACGTCCCAATAGGGCACGTCGTGATTGCCGACGGTGACGAAGACCGGCTTGGGCAGCGCCCGAATCCATTCCCCGGCCGCCGCGAACTCGGCCGGATAGCCCTTGCGTGATGTCGCCGGTGATCAGGGTCAGATCCGGCGCGACAGCGTGGGCGTAATCGGCGGCGGCGGCCACCGCATGTTCATGCTCGCAACCGAAATGAATGTCGGAAAACTGGAGGACGACCCCCACTAGACGCTATCCTCGGCGGCCGCAGGCTTGGGCGCCAGCGCCATGAAGGCGCGCGGCAGGAAGCGCACCGCCGCCTCGCGACCCAACAGCATGGGTTCGCCGTCGATCACCGCCGGGACGCGCGAACGGGCCTCGACAACGACGCGGCGCGCCGGGCGCGTGGTGACGTTGGGATCATGGCGCCAGTCGTCGAACAGAGCATGGGCGGCCAAGCGGAAGGCCTGGGCCGCGTCCCCCGTATTCATGGCCGCAGCCTCCAGCCCGTCGTTCTTCTGCATCGCCTTGGAGATCAGCGGACTAATCAGCACCAAGGCTTCGGCCTTTTGTTTCTGGCCGCCGTCCAGGGCATAGCGCACCCGGCCGGAAAAAGCCTTCTTCAGCGCCCGCCGACCATAGGTCCAGGCCATCTTCAGCTTGCCCTCGCGAATGGCCTCGCGCGCCGGGGCCCACAGGGCGGGCGAGCCCAGGATGGCCGCGCAATAGAAGGCCTCGCCCTCGACCTCTCCGCCGGCCACAGCCAAAGGCGCCCCTTCCTCCAGCGCCAGGCGAAGCGCCTTCTTCCAGTCGCCAGTGCCGTACAGAGCCTTGGGCAGCATGTTCATCGTCCCGCCCGGCAGGGGCGCGATCAGGGGGCCGTCGGCGCCGGCTCGGGCGGCGACAGACCGCGCCGTCCCGTCGCCCGCCAGGATGAACAGCACGTCCGGCTTGGCGGCCAGCGCCTCGGCGATCTGCTCGGGGATGCGCGCGCCCTCCAGCACCACCACCTCGGCCTCGAGGGGGTATTCGGCCAGGATGGCGCCAGCTTCTTCGCACGCCTGACCGCCAACCCCGCCCGACAGCGGATTGACCAGGATGACGACCCGCTCCAGCCGGGCCTCCCCGTCAGCGGCCGCCGCCCCTGCGCCGCATCGCCGGGCGGCGGCGCTCCGGTTTCAACCGCGTTCGGCGCAGGCGAGGCGTCGTTCTGAGCGTCAGTGTTCATGGGCGGCGAACGCCTGCGCACACGGGCGGTTCCCCTTCGGCCAACCCACGCCGCGATTCAAAGTAAAGCTTACGCCGTTCGGCCTCGGAACCGCCTTGTTCGCCCTGCGTTATCGAAGCTTCAGGGGTGCCCCTAAGGGATGAAGGACAGAACCATGAACAAGGCGATTCTCGCCATTGCCGGCGCCGGTCTTCTGGTGACCGCCTGCGCCAGCGACCCGTATTACGGCGGCGGCGCCGGCTCGAGCCAGGCCGTTCGTCAGGGCGCCGTCGGCGCTGGTCTGGGCGCCGTGGCCGGCGCCATCATCGGCAACAACGTCGGCGGCGGCAACGCAGCGACGGGCGCCGCCATCGGCGCCCTAGCCGGCGGCGCAGCCGGCGCCATCCGCGGCTCCAGCCAGGACCGCAACAACCAGCAGCGCTACCGCGACAATCAGGGCCGCTACTACTACTGCTACGACAACCGCCAGAGCGAGTGCTACTGGGAGAACGGCCAGCGCCGTTACTGATCCCGGCGTATAGCCTCTGGCGCCCGAAGCGTTTTCGGGACAATCTTGAAAGGGCGATCCGCACGGCGCGGGTCGCCCTTTTTGCTGAAGGCAGCGCACGCCGCATGGCGCGCGCGAGGGGGCTGAGATGAAGCGTGTTTCCGCAGTCGTTATGATGGCCCTGGGCCTGACCGCCGCCGGTTGCGCCGCCACCAGCGGTTATAAGCAGCGCAGCGATCTGGTCAGCGACCCGTCGGCCTGCGCCGACAAACGGTTCGAAGTCTATTTCGTCCCCGATCAAGCCACCCTGACCGACGCCGCCCGCATGGCCATCGGCATGACCGCGACCCAGCTTCAGGGCTGCCAGATCAAGCACGTCAAGGTGACCGGCCTGGCCGACGCCCGCAGCGGCACGGCGGCCGCCAATCAGAGCATTTCCGAACGGCGCGCCCGCGCCGTCGCCGAAGCCCTGGCCGGCGCCGGCCTGCCCGCCCCCGCCTTCGACATCGAGGCCGCCGGGGCCGACGGCGCGGTCGTGGGCGGGGTCAACGACCCCTTGCGCCGCCGCACCGAGGTGCTGATCGAGGTCGTCGCCCCGCGCTGAGGCCCGGGCCGTCCGCTGCGGCCCGCCGTCGCGGGCCGTGGCTAGGCGGGGCTCAAGGGTCTAAGCTCGCGCCTTTCCTTTGATCCTGTTTCCGGCCTCGCCCTTGCGCATCCTGTTTCTGCTCCTGACCTGGCTCGCCCTTGGCCTGACCCCGGCCCTTCCGGCGGCGGCGAGCGTCCCGGCGTCCGAGGTCGCCCTGCGCGACGCCCTGGCGGCCGGGGCCGCGCCGGTCGCCAGGGCCTCCGCTGCGCCCGGCCCGCAGCGCACCGAGCGGATCGAGGCGGAACTGGTCCCCATGAGCGCCTGGGCCGTCCCCGGCTCGACCGCCGTCGTCGCCATCCGCCAGCAGATCAAGCCCGGCTGGCACACCTATTGGCGCAATCAGGGCGATTCCGGCGGACCGACGACCCTTACGTGGTCCCTGCCTGCGGGCGTTGCGCCGGGCGACATCCTATGGCCCCTGCCCGAGCGTCAGCGGCTGCAGAGCCTGATGAACTACGGCTATTCCGGCGCCGTCTTCCTGCCCGTCCCGATCGAGATTCCAGCGGACGCCGCGCCGGGCAGCAGCCTACCCTTGCGCGTCACCGCCCACTTCTACGTCTGCAGCGACGAGATGTGCGTGCCCGAAGACCTCGACCTGGCGCTGGACCTGCCGGTGCGCGAGGGCGCGGCGCCGCTGGACCCGCGCTTCGGTCAGGCGATCCAGGATGTCGTCGCCGCCGCTCCGCGTCCCGCCGGGATCGAGGCGCGCGTCGCCCTGGCCGACGGCCGTCTGGTGCTGACGGCCAGCGGCGGCCCGTTGGCGGGCGCCGCGCCCAAGTGGGCCTATTTCCATCCGTTCGAGGGCGGGCTGATCGACCACGCCGCCGCCCAGTCGGGCGAGCGCGGGCCGCAGGGGCTGACCGTGACCGTCGCCGCCGGGCGCGGCCTGACGTCCAATGGATTGAAGGGGCCGATCAGCGGCGTCCTGTCCACCGATCTGGGCGCCTGGGAGATCACGGCCGAGCCGGGCGCCGCCCTGACCGGCGTCACAGGCGACGGCGCGATCGGCGATGGCGAGGGCGCGCAGGCAGCCGCCGCCCCCGCCCTGCCCGACTTCGCCAAGGCGGCCCTGTTCGCCCTGCTGGGCGGGCTGATCCTGAATCTGATGCCCTGCGTCTTCCCCATACTGGCGATGAAGGCGGCCTCGCTCAGCCGCGCCGCCCATCAGCCGGCCGAGGCGCGCCGCGACGGCCTGGCCTTCCTGGCCGGCGTGCTGGCGACCTTCCTGGTGCTGGCGAGCGCCCTGCTGGCCCTGCGCGCGGGCGGCCAGGCGCTGGGCTGGGGCTTCCAACTGCAGTCGCCGGGCGTGGTGGCGGCGCTGGCCCTGCTGATGCTGGCGGTGGCGCTGAACCTGTCGGGCGTCTTCCACATCGGCGCCGGGCTGCAGGGCGCCGGGCACGGCCCGCTGTCGCGCCTGCCCGGCGTCGCGGGCGCCTTCTTCACCGGCGTGTTGGCCGTGGTCGTGGCCGCCCCGTGCACCGCCCCCTTCATGGCCTTCGCCCTGGGCGCCGCCCTGTTCATGCCCTGGCCGATGGCGCTGGCGGTCTTCCTGATGCTGGGGCTGGGACTGGCCCTGCCCTATGTGCTGATCAGCCTCAATCCGCGCCTGCTGGCCCGCCTGCCCAAGCCGGGGCCGTGGATGGAGACGCTGCGCAACCTGCTGGCCTTCCCCATGTACGGCGCCGCCCTGTGGCTGGCCTGGGTCTACGGCCGCCAGACCGTCGACGCGCTCGCCCTACTTTTCGGCGCGGGCCTGATGCTGGCGCTGGCGCTGTGGCTCTATGGCCGGGCGCAAGCCGCGCCGGGCAAGGGCCGGGCACCCGCTATCGGCGCTCTGCTGGCCGCGATCGCGGCGCTGGGCCTGGGCGTGCTGGCGGGCAAGGCCCCCGCCGCTTCCTCTGAGAGCGCCGCCGCCGTCTCCCGCCTGTCGTCTCAGCCCTGGTCCGAGCAGGCGGTTCAGGGCGCCCTCGCCGAAGGGCGTCCGGTTCTGGTCAACTTCACCGCCGACTGGTGCGTGACCTGCAAGGTCAATGAGAGCACGGCCCTGTCCTCGGCCCGCACGGCGCAGGCGCTGGAGCAAGCCAACGCCGTCTATCTGGTCGGCGACTGGACGCGGCGCGACGACGCCATCACCGCCGAACTGCAGCGCCACGGCCGCTCGGGCGTGCCGCTGTATCTGGTCTATGCGCCGGGCCGGGCCCAGCCGCGCATCCTGCCGCAACTTCTGACCGAAGGCGTCGTCATCGACGCGCTGAAGGACGCCATCGACTGAACTTCATCTCTGGGGAGACCGCCATGTTCCGCCTGCTGACCGCCGCTTCCGTCTCTCTTCTGCTGCTGGCCGCCTGCCAGCAGCCGCCTGCCGCATCGCCCGAGCGCACGGAGAACGCCGCCGCCGCGCCCGAAGCGACCGAGGCGCCGGGTCCCGGCGAAATGGCCCCCGCCTTCACCCTGGTCGACGCGCAGGGGCAGCAGCGGTCCCTGGCCGACTTCCGCGGCAAGACGGTCGTGCTGGAGTGGACCAACGAAGGCTGTCCCTTCGTGAAGAAGCACTATACCGGCGCCATGCAGGCTCTGCAGCGCGAGGCGACGGCCGACGGGGTGGTCTGGCTGACCATCATCTCCTCGGCGCCGGGCACGCAGGGCTTCGTCGAGGGCGAGGAGGCGCAAGCCTGGAAGGCCAAGCACAAGGCCGCCTTCACCCACCTGCTGCTCGATCCGACCGGCGAAGTCGGCAAGCGCTATGACGCCAAGACCACGCCCGACATGCGCATCATCGACCCGGAGGGGCGGTTGATCTACGTCGGCGGCATCGACGACCGGCCGACCAACAAGGTCGAGGACCTGAACGGCGCCAACAACTTCGTCCGCGCCGCCCTGGCCGACGCCAAGGCCGGACGCCCCGTCCAGACCGCTTATGCCGCGCCCTACGGCTGCGCCATCAAATACCCGGAGACAGTCGAGGGGTGATCGCCCCTCTCCAACTTGGCCTCAAGCAGCGCGACGCGCGGTAGGCCCAAACATCAAGCCACAGCCAGAGGCTACGCCTCGGGCTGTGGCGGCGAAGTGATGACCTCGACGTTGTCGTTCAGCAGGTAGGACAGTTCGTCCAGCGCCAGCTTGCGGGCCGACGCGTCAGCGGCGCTCTCCAGCGCGGCGACCTTCAGAGGAAGGTCTTCTGAGATGCCGCGCAGGATGCATTTCAGGTCGTTGTCCGTGCCGCGTTCCTTGAGGATCAGATGACCCTGCATGTCGCGCTGTGCCAGGTCCGCCGCCTGCCCCTTGAACGCCGCCCAGGCCGCGCCGGAGAAGAAGCCCGAGCGGTCCGCCTCGCCCGAGGCCATCCAGCCGTCGACGATCGACTTCAGCGCGCCCGAGCGGGCGACCAGATCGGCGAACAGAGGCTCCTGCGCCACCGACACCGGAGCCGCGGGGGCGACGGGCGGCAGGGCGGCGGCTTCGGCGACGGCGGGATCGGCCAGCATCAAGGCGACCGCGAGGGCTATTCCGCAGGACATGGCGTGCCTTTCACAAAGGACCGGGGGACAATCGGCTTCCGGCTGGAAATCCAGCTTGACCCCAACTCGGATTGAACTCTTCTCGGCCTGAGCCGTAAACCAGAGCCTGCAAACCCCGGGCCAGAGCGCGGATCGCTTCCGAACACGGCCCCCTATGGGAGACCAAGATGCCGCATGTCGCCTGGACTGAACTGGAGGCCGCCGCCCGTCAGGACGCGCAGTCCCGCATCCAGGACCAGTTCGCCGCCGACCCCGACCGGCTATCGCGGATGACGCTGGACGCGGCAGGCCTGCACCTGGATCTGTCCAAGCAGAGCTGGTCCCGGGCCGGGTTCGAGGCCGCCCTGGCGCTGGCGCGGGCCTGCGACGTCGAGGGCCGCCGCGCCGCCCTGTTCGCGGGCGAGGCCGTGAACCTGACCGAAGGGCGGGCGGTGTTGCATCCGGCCCTGCGGGCGCCGGACGGCGCGTCATTCCATGCGCTGGGCGAGCCGGTGTCGGCCGAGGTCGAGGCGGTGCGCGCCGAAATGAAGACCTACGCCCAAGCTTTGCGGTGCGGAAATGAGACAGGCGCCACGGGACGCCGGTTCGAGACGGTGCTTCATATCGGCATCGGCGGCTCGGACCTGGGGCCGCGCCTGATCTGGGACGCCCTGCGTCCGCTGGACCCGGACATCGACCTGCGCTTCGTCGCCAACATCGACCCGCGCGACATGGCCGAGGCCCTCGTCGGGCTGGACCCGGAAACCACCCTCGTCGTCGTCGTCTCCAAGACCTTCACCACCCAAGAAACCTTGACCAACGCCGAGGCCGCCAAGGCGTGGCTGGCGGCCTCCCTGCCGGCTGAGGGGCTGGCCAAACACTTCATCGGCGTCACCGCCGCGCCGGAGAAGGCGCAGGCCTTCGGCTGCGGCCGCACCTTCGCGTTCCGAGACTGGGTCGGCGGTCGCTATTCCCTGTGGTCCGCGGTCAGCCTGTCGTGCGTCATCGCCCTGGGGTGGGAGGTGTTTCAGGCGTTTCTGGACGGCGCCGCCGAGATGGACCGCCACTTCCTCGAGGCCCCGCTGGAGAAGAATGCGCCGGTGCTGCTGGCGCTGGCCGAAATCTACAATGTCGACGGCCTGCATCGCGGGGCCCGCAGCGTCGCGCCCTACGCCCACGCCCTGCGCCGCCTGCCCGCCTTCCTCCAGCAGTTGGAGATGGAGTCGAACGGAAAACAGGTGCGCCGCGACGGATCGCCCGCCGGGCGCCAGACCTGTCCCGTCGTTTTCGGCGAACCCGGATCCAACGGCCAGCACGCCTTCTTCCAGCAATTGCATCAGGGACCGCAGGTCGTTCCTGTCGACTTTATCGTCGCCCGTCGCACCTGCGAGAAAGCATCTGCGACGGCCCTGTGGGCCAACGCCCTGGCCCAGGCCCAGGCCCTGATGCTGGGGAAGAGCGAGGCTGAGACGCATGCTGAACTGATCGCCTCGGGCGCTTCGGAGGCAGAGGCCGACCGCCTGGCGCCGCACAAGGCTTTCCCAGGAAACCGCCCGTCGACGACGGTTGTGATGGAGCGGCTAACGCCGCAGGCCCTGGGCGCCCTGATCGCCCTTTATGAGCACAAGACCTTCGTCGAGGGCGCGATCTGGGACATCAACAGCTTCGATCAGTGGGGCGTGGAACTGGGCAAGGTTCTGGCCAAGGCCCTGTTAAAAGACGTCGCCAGCGGCGCGCCGTCGGCTGATCTGGACCCGTCGACGGCCGCCCTGCTGGGCCGGCTGGCGCCCGCGCGCTGATCGCGCACAGGGCCAAGGACGGCGTCTCTCAACGCAAAAAGGCCCGGTCGCGAGACCGGACCTTTCCTTAGCGCGCCGTCCGCTTACCAGCGGCGGTCGTAGCGGTAGTCGCGATCGCGGCGGTTCTGGTAGCTGCGCCACTCGCCGTGGTTCCTCCAGTAGCGGCCATCGCGGTAATAGCGCCCGTTATTTCGCTCATAGCGACCGTTATTGCGTTCATAGCGATCGTTATAATAGCCGTCGCGGCTATTGATGCCGTGCTCACGCTCCCAATGGCCCTGGTTCCGGTAGCAGCGGCCGCCGCGGTAATATTCACAGCCGTCGCCGCGGTTCGAGGCCGCGCCCAGGGCCGCGCCGGCTAGCGCGCCCCCGCGACATAGCGTCCATCGCCCTGGCCGATCAGCGCGCCGGCGACGCCGCCGACCACGGCGCCCAGAACGGCGTCACGGCCGGTGTTGTCGCGATCGCGGTCACGATAATCTGCGCGGCGGCCGGGGTCGTGGCCAGCATCGTCACAACCAGAGCAGGGGCGATAGCGCCGGCGCCGATCTTGAACAGGGTCTTCATGGCGGGCTCCTTTCGAAAGCCGGTTGATCCGTTGTCCCCCTTTTAGCGAAGCCTGTCTGAACGACCCCAGGGGCCTCTGTTCATTTTCGCTTCATCCAGGCGCCTATTGGCGCCGCCTCGCCCTTGACGCCTGCGGCTCCCCTGCCTAACTCCCGGGTCGTTAGCACTCGGGGAGGGCGACTGCCAAAAGTCGCGGGCTCCGAGGGCTGAAACCAACATCCTAACGGGAGTTACTCAGATGGCGTTTCGTCCGCTCGGCGACCGCGTGCTGGTCAAGCGCGTTGAAGAAGAATCCAAGACCAAGGGCGGGATCATCATCCCCGACACCGCCAAGGAAAAGCCCCAGGAAGGCGAAGTCGTCGCCGTGGGCCCCGGCGTCCGTGACGAAGACGGCAAGTTCGTCGCCCTGGAGCTGAAGGCCGGCGACCGCGTCCTGTTCGGCAAGTGGTCGGGCAGCGAAGTGAAGATCGACGGCGAAGACCTGATCATCATGAAGGAAACCGACGTCCTGGGCGTGCTGTCGTAAGACGCGTCCTGGTTTCCGGTTTCTCGCGTAAAAACATCTAGATAGGAGCAGCCCGCATGGCCGCTAAAATCGTAAAATTCAACACCGACGCCCGCGACAAGATGCTCAAGGGCGTCAACATCCTGGCTGACGCCGTCAAGGTGACCCTGGGGCCGAAGGGCCGCCACGTCGTGATCCAGAAGTCGTTCGGCGCCCCGCGCTCGACCAAGGACGGCGTCTCGGTGGCCAAGGAAATCGAGCTGGAAGACGCCTTCGAGAACATGGGCGCCCAGATGATCCGCGAAGTCGCCTCCAAGGCGAACGACAAGGCGGGCGACGGCACCACCACCGCCACCGTCCTGGCCCAGGCCATCGTCCAGGAAGGCCTGAAGGCCGTGGCCGCCGGCATGAACCCGATGGATCTGAAGCGCGGCATCGACAAGGCTGTCGAAGCGGTGCTGGAAGAGGTCAAGTCGAACTCCAAGCCGGTCTCCAACAACTCGGAAATCGCCCAGGTCGGCACCATCTCGGCCAACGGCGACGCTGAAATCGGCGACCTGATCGCCCAGGCCATGGCCAAGGTCGGCAACGAAGGCGTCATCACCGTCGAAGAAGCCAAGACCGCCGAAACCACCGTCGACATCGTCGAGGGCATGCAGTTCGACCGCGGCTACCTGTCGCCCTACTTCATTACCAACCCGGACAAGATGGAGGCCGTCCTCGAAGAGCCGCTCATCCTGCTCCACGAGAAGAAGCTGACCTCGCTGCAGCCGATGCTGCCGGTGCTGGAAGCCGTGGTTCAGTCGGGTCGTCCCCTGCTGATCATCGCCGAGGACATCGAAGGCGAAGCCCTGGCCACCCTGGTGGTCAACAAGCTGCGCGGCGGCCTGCGCGTCGCCGCCGTCAAGCGCCGGGCTTCGGCGACCGCCGCAAGGCCATGCTGGAAGACATCGCCATCCTGACGGGCGGCCAGGTCATCTCGGAAGACCTCGGCATCAAGCTGGAAACGGTCACGCTCGATATGCTGGGCAAGGCCAAGAAGGTCCAGATCACCAAGGACGACACCACCATCGTCGAAGGCGCTGGCGAGAAGGACGGCATCGAAGCCCGCGTCGGCCAGATCAAGCGTCAGATCGAGGACACCACCTCGGACTACGACCGCGAGAAGCTGCAAGAGCGCCTGGCCAAGCTGGCCGGCGGCGTCGCCGTCCTGCGCGTCGGCGGCTCGACCGAGGTCGAGGTCAAGGAGAAGAAGGACCGCGTCGACGACGCCCTGAACGCAACCCGCGCCGCTGCCGACGAAGGCATCGTCCCGGGCGGCGGCGTGGCCCTGCTGAAGGCCTCCAAGGTGCTGGCCGCGCTGAAGGTCGACAACGCCGACCAGACCGCCGGCGTCAACATCGTCCGTCGCGCCCTGCAGGCTCCGATCCGTCAGATCTCGGAAAACTCGGGCGTCGAAGGCTCGATCGTGGTCGGCAAGGTGCTGGAGTCGGACAAGGCCAACTTCGGCTTCAACGCCCAGACCGAGGAGTACGGCGACCTGGTGGAGATGGGCGTCATCGACCCGGCCAAGGTCGTCCGCTCGGCCCTGGCCTCGGCCGGCTCGGTCGCGGGCATCATGATCACGACCGAAGCCGCCATCGCCGACGCGCCCAAGAAGGCCTCGGCCGGCGCCCCCGACATGGGCGGCATGGGCGGCATGGGCGGCATGGACTTCTAAAGAAGTCCATCGTGACGCCCATCACTTAAAGTGGCTGGACCGACTGACGTCGGTTCAGCGGGCGGCATGGACTTCTAAAGAGGTTCATCAGCCTCAGACGACGGGAGGGCGGGATCGAAAGGTCCCGCCCTTTCTCTTGGGCTGCGCCTTCCCGATCGCGCGGACCCGGCGCGACAAGGCGTCGCGCCCTTCCGTCAGCGGAGCGGTTGCTCCCACGTCACGGTCCCGCCCATAAAGGCGCCTTCATCGTCACAGAGGGGGCCCTGATCGATGCGCCGCACCACCCGTATTCCGTCCTTCGCCGCAGCCGCGCTGATCGCCGCCGCCGGTCTGAGCGTCGCCGTCCCGGCCGAGGCGCAATCGCGCCGCGCCGCGCCCGCCGCCGAGCGTTCCGATTGGCCCGCCCGCGCCGCCCCGGCTCAGGCGCGCGCCGTGACCTTCGCCGCCGCTGCTGCGCCGTCTGGCTCTCTGGTCCTGCCGCTGGCGTCGGAGGCTGAGCCAACGCGCGCGGCGCGTCCCTGGACGCCGCCACGCGTCAGGCCATCGCCTCGGCCATCAGCGCCGCCCGCTTCGACTATAAGCCCCGCCAGACCCTGAACCTGCACGGCGTCGGCGGCTGGGATCGCATCCTGATCGTGGGTCTCGGCGAAGCGCCGAAAGCCGCCGACATCCAGACCGCCGGCATCGTCGCCGGCCGCGCCCTGAACAGCCAACCCGGCGCCCTGACGGCCCTGGCGACCGGCCTGTCGGCGGATATGGCGTCGGAGCTGGCGACGGGGCTGGGCATCGGCCACTACCGCTCGGACCTCTATGTCACCACCGGCCGCGACCGTCCGGCGCCGGCGCCCTGACCGTGGTGGCCGACGACGTTGGCAATGCTCAAGCGCACTATCGTCGCGGCGCGGCTCTGGTCGAGGCCATGGCCTGGACCCGCGACGTGTCCAATGAACCGGCCAACGTCATCTATCCAGAGACCTTCGTCGAGCGCGCCCGCGCCGCCTTCGCCGGCGTGCCGGGGGTCGAGATCACCGTGCTGGACGTGCCGGCGATGCAGCGGCTGGGCATGGGCGCCATCCTCGGCTCGGGTCAGGGATCGGCCCGTCCGCCGCGTATGCTGGCCGTGCATTATCGCGGTCAGGGCGCGCCGTCGGCAGGGCCGGTGGCCCTGTTGGGCAAGGGCATCACCTTCGATTCCGGCGGCATCTCGCTGAAGCCCGGCTCTAACATGGGCAATATGAAGATGGACATGTCCGGCGCCGCCAGCGTCGTCGGCGCCGTCCTGGCCCTGGCCAAGGGTGGAGCGCCGGTGGACGTGGTCGCCGTCGCCGCCCTGTCGGAAAACATGCCGGGCGGCAACGCCATCCGCCCCGCCGACGTCCTGACCGCCATGAACGGAAAGACCATCGAGATCGTCTCGACCGACGCCGAGGGCCGCCTGGTGCTGGCCGACGCCGTGGTCTGGGCCGACACGACGATGAACCCGGCCGCCATCGTCGATGTGGCCACCCTGACCGGCTCGGTCGGCGGCGCACTGGGCGGCGACTATGCGGGCCTGTTCAGCCGTCACGACGCCCTGGCCGATCAGCTGAAGACGGCGGGCGAGGCGACGGGCGAAACCCTGTGGCAGTTGCCGCTGCACCCTCCTATGTGCGGGCCACATCTTCGACCATCGCCGACATCAAGAACTCGGGCGACGGCGGCGCGGGCGCGGGCACCGGCGCCCACTTCATCGGCTATTTCGCCCGGCCCGAGACGCCCTGGGCGCACCTGGACATCGCCAACATGGCCTTCGGCGGCGCCAATGACGTCAAGCCGGCCGGTTCGGCGGGCTACAGCGTCCGTCTGCTGGAGCGCTTCGTGCGCGACTTCCAGCCGGTGGCCAAGGAGAAGGGCACGGGCGGCTACTAAAGCCGCCCCAAGCCTCAGCCTTCCTTGATGGCGACGATCTCGACCGACTGGCCCGCGACCGTCGCCTCATCCCCCTCGCGCCGGCCCATCAGGGCCTGGGCCAGGGGCGAGACGTGGCTGACGCTGCCCTTGGCCGGATCGGCCTCGTCCTCGCCGACGATGCGCCAGGTCTGGGTGCGGCCGTCCTCGCGCACGATCGTCACCGTATCCCCGAAGCGGACCTGGCCGTCCGGCGGCGCCTCGACCAGCTGCGCCGTGCTGCGCCGCGCCGACCAGTAGCGCAGGTCGCGGGTCGCCCGCGCCATGGCGGTGCGGTCGGCCTCGATGGAGCCCGCCGCCTGCGCCGCCGTATAGGCCGCCCGCGCGGCCGCCAGTTCGGCCTCGATCTGGGCCAGCCCTTGCGGGGTGACCAGGTTGGGATGCGGCGAGATCGGCCGGTCCGGCAGGTCCGCCGCCGTGGCTTCCAGATCTTCTTCTCGGGTAAAGGCGACGCTCATGACCATCAACATAGGCCCCGGCGCCCATTCCCGCTAGGAAGACGGGGATGACGCCCTCCCCTTCCACAGTCGCCGTGATCGGCGCCGGTCCCGCCGGGCTGATGGCCGCCGAACGCCTGGCGCAGGCGGGCCTGCGCGTCGTGGTGCACGAGCGCATGCCCTCGGTCGCCCGCAAGCTGCTGATGGCCGGGCGCGGCGGGTTGAACCTGACCCATTCGGAACCGCTCGCGCCCTTCCTGAACCGCTACGACTCCGCCGCGCAGGCCCGCATCAAGGGCTGGCTGGACGCCTTTTCGCCCGCCGACCTGATCGAATGGGTCGAGGGGCTGGGCCAGCCCACCTTCATCGGTTCGTCCGGCCGGGTGTTCCCGAAGGCGATGAAGGCCTCGCCCCTGCTGCGCGCCTGGCTGGGGCGGCTGGAAGAGCTGGGCGTCGAGGTCCGCACCCGCTCGCGCTGGATCGGCTGGCAGGGCGAGGCCCTGATGTTCGACACGCCCGAGGGCGAGCGGATCGAGCGCCCCGACGCCGTGATTCTGGCCATGGGCGGCGCCAGCTGGGCGAAACTGGGCTCGGACGCAGCGTGGGTTCCGACGCTGGAGCAGGCGGGCGCCGAAGTGGCCGCCTTCCGGCCCGCCAATGTCGGCTTTGACGTCGCGTGGTCGCCGATCTTCGGCGACCGCTTCGCCGGAACGCCGCTGAAAGGGATCGCGCTGACGCACCAAGGCCGCACCGTGCGCGGCGAGGCCATGATCGCCGCCTATGGCGTCGAGGGCGGCGGCGTCTACGCCCTGTCGGCTGCATTGCGCGAGGCGGTAGAGCGCGACGGATCGACCGTGCTGACGCTCGATCTTCGGCCCGACCTAAGCGTCGAAGCGCTGACCCAGCGCCTGTTGAAACCGCGCGGCAAGGACAGTCTGTCGAACTGGCTGCGCAAGGCCGCGCGGCTGGACGCGGCCGCTGTCGCCCTGTTGCGCGAAGGCGGCCCCCTGCCCGCCGACCCCGCCGAACTGGCCGCCCGGATCAAGGCCGTCGCCCTGGTCCTGACCGGGGTTCAGGGCCTGAGCCGCGCCATCTCCTCGGCCGGGGGCGTGACGCTGGACTCGGTGGACGAGCGGCTGATGCTCAAGGCGCGGCCCGGCGTCTTTGCCGCGGGCGAAATGCTGGACTGGGAGGCGCCGACCGGCGGCTATCTGCTGCAGGCCTCCTTCGCCTCAGGCGTCGTCGCGGCCGACGCCGTGCGCGCCTGGCTGGACGGACGCTGAAGCCTTTCGGGGTCGACAGCGGCGCCCTCAGGGGGCAGCGTGGCGCAAACCTGTCTGAGATCGAGCCCGCCCATGACCCTCGCCCGTTCCGCCGCCGTCGGCCTGATCGCCGTCCTGATGTGTTCGACTTCCGCGCTCGCTCAAACCGGCCGCGTCGACCCGGCCCGGCTGAACGAGGCCACGCGCGTCCTGGCGTCCGACGAATTCGAAGGCCGCGCCCCGGTCACGCCCGGCGAAGACCGCACCATCGCCTGGCTGACGCAGCAGTTTCAGGCGCTGGGCCTCGAACCCGGCGGCCCCAACGGATCGTGGGTGCAGGTCGCCCAGGTCAGCCGCACCAGCCAGGACGGCCCCGCCGCCATCAGCGTCTCCGCTAAGGGCCGCACGACCGAGCTTCAGCGCGCCAAGGACGTCATCGTCTCGTCCGACCGGCCGGTGGACCGCATCACCCTGAGCGACGCGCCGCTGGTCTTCGTCGGCTATGGCGTCGATGCGCCCGAGCGCGGCTGGGACGACTACAAGGGCGTCGATCTGACCGGCAAGATCATGCTGGTCCTGGTCAACGACCCGGACTTCGGCGCGCCCGAAGGCCATCCGGTCGCGGGCAAGTTCGACGGTCAGGCCATGACCTTCTATGGCCGCTGGACCTATAAGTTCCAGGTCGCGGCGGCGCATGGGGCGGCGGGCGTCCTGGTCATCCACGACACGCCCGGCGCGGGCTATCCCTGGTCGACGCTGGAGAATTCCTCGACCGCGCCCAAGTTCGACATCGTCCGCGCCGACCCGGACAAGGAGCGCGTGGCGGCTCAAGGGTGGATTCAGGGCGCCGTCGCCGAACAGCTGTTCCGGGACGCCGGGCTAGACTTCGCCGCCCTGAAGAATCAGGCCCGCACCCCGGACTTCCGCCCCGTGGCGCTGGACGGCGTCACCATGTCCATCGACTTCGGTCAGAAGGCCGATCGGGTCGAGACGCGCAACGTCATCGGCCGCCTGCCGGGAACCAAATATCCCGACGAGACGGTGATGTTCGGCGCTCACTGGGACGCCTATGGCCGCGCCACGCCCAAGAACGGCGACGACATCTATAACGGCGCCGTGGACAATGCGACGGGCGTGGCCGGGATCATGGAGATCGCCCGCCTGTTCGCCGAGGGGCCGCGCCCCGAGCGCTCGACCGTCTTCATCAGCTGGGCGGCGGAAGAAACCGGTCTGCTGGGCGCCGAATACTACGCCGCCAATCCGGTCTGGCCGCTGGAGACGACGGTCGCCAACATCAACATGGACAGCCTGCTGCCGGGGACCGAGATCGACCCGAACATCGTCGTCATCGGCGCGGGCAAGAATGATCTGGACGACCGGCTGGCGGTTCTGGCCGCGCGCGAGGGACGCCGCCTGATCCCCGACCCGGCGCCGCACGCGGGGGCCTTCTATCGCTCGGACCACTTCCCCTGGCGCGCAAGGGCGTACCCGCCCTGTTCGCCGCCGCCGGCTTCACAGGCCACAACGACGCCAGCCGGGACTACGTCGCCAACCGCTATCATCAGCCGACGGACGAATGGACGCCCGACTGGAAGATGGACGCCGCCGCCGCCGATGTTCAGCTGCTGTACGAAGTCGGCCGCGACCTGGCCAATCGCGCGACTGGCCCGCGTGGAAGCCGGGCGACGAGTTCGAAGGCGCCCGCAACGCCTCGGCTTCGGCGCGGAAATAGCGCCCTCCCGTCATCCCGGAAGCGGCGCAGCCGCTATCCGGGACCGCCGGACTCTCAGACAGCGGAAGGTCGGCGCCCTGGCGATCCCGGCTCTCCGCTTCGCTTCGGCCGGGATGACGGTGTAGGAGAGTCTGATGGACCCCATGACCAGCCTCCCCGACCTCCACGGCGTCTGCCCGCCGCGTTTCAATGCGGTGAAGGACGCCTTCGCCGCCAACTTCACCGACGCGCCCGAAGGGCTGAACGAACTGGCCGCGCGTTTCAGCGTGACCATCGACGGCGAGGTGGCGGTGGACCTGTGGGCCGGGTCGGCCGATCTGGCGGGGACCAGGCCGTTCGCCGCGGACACGCTGGTCCCGGTCTTTTCGACCGGCAAGGCGGTGATGGCCTTGATGATCGCGCGCTGCGTCGACAGGGGGCTGTTGTCCTATGAGGACCGGGTCGCCGACCACTGGCCGGCCTTCGGCGCGGCCGGCAAGGACCAGCTGACCGTCGGCCAGTTGATGAGCCACCAGTCCGGCCTGCCGGGCTTTTCCGACGGCGTGGAGCCGGCCATCTGGTTCGACCGTCAGGCGGTGCTCGACAGACTGGCGGCCCAGACGCCGCTGTGGGCGCCGGGCACGGCGTCCGGCTATCACCCGATCACGATCGGCTATCTGGCGGGCGAGTTGTTCCGCATTGTCGACGGGCGGACCATGGGGACGGCTCTGCGCGACGATTTCGCCCAGCCGTTCGATCTGGACCTGTGGATCGGCCTGCCGGAGGCTGAGCACGGCCGCGTCGCCCAACTGCGCAAGCCCGCAGCCGCGCCGGACCTCGGCCCCATCGACGCGATCAAGAAAGCCGCCTTCCTGGATCGCGGCTCGGCGCCGGGCGGGCGCGGCTCGACCGAGTGGCGGATGGCGGAGATTCCGTCGGCCAATCTGCACGCCACGGCCAAGGATCTGGCGCGCATGATGTCCGTCGTCGCCACCGGCGGCGCGCTCGACCATCGGGCGGTGCTGTCGGAGGAAACGCTCGCCCAGGCCACGCGCGAGCGCATCCACGGACCGGACAAGGTGCTGCCTTTCGACATGAGCTGGGCGGCGGGCTTCACCCGCAATCAGGGCCTGAACATCTTCGGCCCCAACCCCGAGGCGGTCGGCCACTGCGGCTGGGGCGGGTCGATGGCGTTCGCCGACCAGGCGGCGGGGGTATCGGCCGCCTATGTCATGACGCGCCAGTCGCCGCATCTGATCGGCGATCCGCGCGCGTTGAGGCTGATCGAGGCTCTTTACGGCGCGCTCTGAATCTTGATCCGCTCATCCCGGCGGACGCCGGGATCCAGTGAGAGCCACAGACACACGCTTCCGCATTATCCGGGCGCGCCAAACGCTCTCGGTCGAGAAAGAAGCCAAAGGACTGGATCCCGGCGTCCGCCGGGATGAGCGGGGTATAGGCGCGGCCCTCTAGGCCTCCGGCCCCCACGCCAGCTGGTCGTGCACGATCAGCCAGCCGTCGACCGTGCGGCGCAGGATGCGGGTGAACAGGCCGCGATGGGTCTTGCCGCCGCGCGTCATCACCGCCCGACCTGAAACCACCGCCGTATTGACGTCGAACTGCATGGTCTCGAACCACTCATAGGACAGCGTCCCCAGCCCGCCGGGCTCGGCGGCGCGGGCGTCCAGCGCCGCGCGCACGCTGTCGGGCCCCTTCAGCGGGGTGTCGCCCAGGAAGACCAGCAGCGGCTCGTCGTGGACATAGGTGGCCATGACCGCGTCGACCTGTCCCGAGGTCCAGGCGGCGGCCGCCGCGTCCAGGGCGTCGCTGACAGCATCGAAGGTCTCGGCCGTGGTCGGCGGCGCGGCGACGGTCGCCGGGGCGCCGGGGGCGGCGGACGGGGCGGCCTCGCGGGCGACCCCAGCGCGGGCGGTGCGGATCACGTCGTCGCCTCCGCCAAGGGCGCCGCTGCTTTGAGCGCAGGCGGAGGTCCCCCGGCGATCAGCACGGACACGGCGAGGGCGGAGAGCAGGCGGGAGCGGATCATCATCCCCTCTCTTTAGGACGGGACGACGCCAGACCTCAACGCGCCGGCGGCGGATTCTCGCCGATGGCGTCCATCCGGTCCTCGGCCGGGTCGTCCAGCAGACCGGGTTCAGGCGCGACAATGGTCTCGGCCGTGGCGGAGGCGCGGCGCACCTTCAGAACGGCGCCGACCGCGAAGACGGCCACGGCGATCCAGATGAAGACGAAGGAGGCGATGCGCAGCGGCCCCAGAGCCTCGCCCTGAAGCGCGCCGATGATGAAGACGATGGTCGGCGCCAAAAACTGCAGGAAGCCCATGCTGGACAGGGGCATCCGCCGCGCCGCCCAGGCGAACAGGGCCAGGGGAATGACCGTCGCCGGTCCAGCGAACAGCAGCCAGAAGACCGAACCGGCCGACTGGGTGAAGTGGCCCGCGCCGCTGGTTTCGATGTGGATCAGCCAGATCAGCCCCGGCAGGGCCAGCAGCAGGCACTCCAGGAAGAGACCCGTCTGGGCGTCGACCGAGACGCGTTTGCGGATGACGCCATAGGCCGCGAACGTCAGCGCCAGGATGATGGACACCCAGGGCGCATGACCCAGGGCGATGGTCTGCAGCAGCACCCCGACCGCCGCCAGGGCCATGGCGATCTTTCCGGCCCAATCGATCTTCTCGCGGAACAGCCAGGCGCCCGCCGCCATGTTCAGCAGCGGGTTCAGATAATAGCCGAGCGAGGCGTCCAGCGTCCGCCCGTTGTTCACGGCGATGATGTAGGTGGTCCAGTTGCCGGCGATCAGCACAGCGGACAGGGCCAGCCATCCCAGCACCTTCGGCTGGCGCAGCACGGCCATGACCTGCGTCCACTGGCGCGACAGCATGACCAGCAGCGCGGCCCAGACCAAGCCCCAGACAGCCCGGTGCCCCATGATCTCCCAGGCGTCCGCCCCCTGCTGGCCCATCTGCTGGAACACCAGGGGCACGAACCCCCAGATCAGGTAGCAGAATACGCCCGCCCCCAGGGCGGCGCGGGCTTCGGACGCAGGAGGAGCAGACGACGCGCTCACGCTGGAAACCTTCGATCCCCGCCGCATCGCCGACGCGGCGGGGTCATGGAGTGCTCAAACCGCCCTCAAGCAGCCTCGCGCCGCGCGCAAGGCGTTAGGGCTTCTTAGACCGTCAAAGTGCGATAGCCGCTCGACGGGGTGATGACGCCGGTCTCGTCCAGCAGTTGGGCGATCTGCACGGCGTTCAGGGCCGCGCCCTTGCGCAGGTTGTCGGACACCACCCAGAACGACAGACCGTGCTCGACGGTCGGGTCCTTGCGGATGCGCGACACATAGACGGCGTGTTCGCCCGCCGCGTCGACCGGGGTGATGTAGCCGTCGTGTTCCTGCTTATCGATGACCTGAACGCCCGGCGCCTCGCGCAGGATTTCGCGCGCCTCGTCCGGCGCGATCGGACGGTCAAACTCGACCGTCACCGCTTCGGAGTGGCCGACGAAGACCGGCACGCGCACGCAGGTGACGGTCAGCTTGATCGAGGGATCGAGCATCTTGTGCGTCTCCTCCCACATCTTGGCCTCTTCGTCGGTATAGCCGTCGTCGCGGAACGAACCGATGTAGGGGATGACGTTGAAGGCGATCTGCTTGGGGAACTTCTTGGGCGTGGCGTCGCCCAGGCCGTAGATGGCCTTGGTCTGGTTCCACAGCTCGTCCATGCCTTCCTTCCCGGCGCCCGACACGGACTGGTAGGTCGAGACGACGACGCGCTTGATCTTGGCCGCATCGTGCAGCGGCTTCAGCGCCACCACCAGTTGGGCGGTCGAGCAGTTGGGGTTGGCGACGATGTTCTTCTTGCGCGCCAGCTTGACCGCGTCGGGGTTCACCTCGGGCACGATCAGCGGCACGTCCGGGTCCTGGCGGAAGGCCGAGGAGTTGTCGATGACGATGGGGCCGGCCTTGCCGATCTTCTCGGACCACTCGCGCGACACCGCGCCGCCGGCGCTCATCAGCACCAGGTCGACGCTGGAGAAGTCGAACTGTTCGATGTCCTCGCACTTGATGGTCCGGTCGCCGAAGGAGACCTCGACGCCCTTGGATTTTCGGGAGGCGATCGCGTGCATTTTCTCGACGGGAAAGTTCACTTCTTCGAGAATGGCCAGAATTTCCCGGCCGACATTGCCGGTGGCGCCTACGACGGCGACGCGATAGCCCATGATGAAATCATCCTTTGTACGGGGGCGTTTGGGAGAAACGCTTCTGCATTTGGGTCCTTCGCAGCCGTGAAGCAACCGGAATCCTCCAAATCGACGCCGGAAACGGCGACCGCCTTTCCCCGGCCCTGTCGGGGGCTATCTGCTGGGCATGACCTCCCGCATCCGCAACGCCTACGACATCCGCGTGGAAGAAGGCGTGATCACGCCCGAACCGGCCCAAGCCGCCCTGATCGGCGCGCTTGAACGGCTGGAGACCGACCTGTCGAAGAAGGGCCTGTTCGGCGCCCAGCCGGCCGTGCGCGGCATCTACATCTGGGGCCCGCCCGGACGCGGCAAGTCGATGCTGATGGACCTCTTCTATTCCTCGACGCCCGAGCAGAAAAAGGTGCGGGCCCACTTCCACGCCTTCATGGCGCGCATCCACGACCTGGTGAAACAGTGGCGCGACGGCACGGCGCGCAGCCGCAAGGAGGTCTTCGGGACCAGCCGGGGCGACGACCCCATTCCGCCGATCGCCGCCCTGATCGCCTCCGAGGCCCGGCTGCTGTGCTTCGACGAGTTGCAGGTCACGGACATCGCCGACGCCATGATCCTGGGCCGTCTGTTCGAGGCCCTGTTCGAGAAGAAGGTGGTGCTGGCCGTCACCTCGAACCGCGCGCCCGAAGACCTCTACAAGAACGGCATCAACCGCCAGCTCTTCCTACCCTTCATCGACATCCTCCGTCAGCGCTGCGACGTGGTCGAGACGGCCGGCGCCCGCGACTTCCGCCTGGACCGCATGGCCGGGGCCAAGGTCTGGTTCTCGCCGCTGGACGCCGAGGCGCGGCAGGGCTTCGAGACCCTGTGGTCGGACCTGAAGGGCGGCGAGACGGAGGAGCCCATCGCCCTGCCGGTGCTCGGCCGCGAGGTGAAGCTGGAGCGTACGGTCGGCGCCATGGCGCGCGCGACCTTTGACGAGCTATGCGGCCGCCCGCTGGGGCCGCAGGACTATCTGGCCGTCGCCCGGCGCTTCCACACCCTGTTCCTGGCTGACGTGCCCCTGCTCAGCCCGGCCAACCACCACGAGGCGCGCCGTCTGGTGACGTTGGTGGACGCGCTTTACGAGGCCAAGACCCGGCTTGTGGTTCTGGCCCAGGCCGCGCCGGAGGCCCTCTACGTCGAAGGCGTCGGCGCCTTCGAGTTCGAACGCACCGTCTCGCGCTTCAACGAGATGCGCAGCGCCGACTGGCTGGAGCAGCGCGAAGAAGCAGAGGCGGCGTAGGCCTCTCCTTCCGCTCATCCCGGCGGACGCCGGGATCCAGTACGAACCCCGCGCACCGCATTTCAGAGCGCCGCTTCACCAGCGCCGTACTCGGGGCCAAAGCACTGGGTCCCGGCGTCCGCCGGGATGAGCGGTTGCTACGTGTATGGCGCACAAAAAAGGGGCCGCGCCTTCCAGCACGACCCCTTTCCATTCGGACGCCTAAGCGCTCAAGCAGCGAGCCGCCGCGCGGCTCGCGTTAGCGCCCTCAAGCCAAGGAAGGCTCGATGTCCTTACAGGCCTGGATCAGGCCCTGGACCGAGGCGACCGACTTGGCGAACATCGCCTTTTCGTCGTCGTTGGTGGTGAACTCGACGATCTTCTCGACGCCGTTCGCGCCGATCATCGCCGGGACGCCTACGTAGAGGTCCGACAGGCCGTATTCGCCCGACAGCCACACGGCGCACGGCAGGACGCGCTTCTGGTCCAGCAGGTAGGACTTGGCCATCGCAATCGCGCTCTCGGCCGGGGCGTAGAAGGCCGAGCCGGTCTTCAGCAGGGCGACGATCTCGCCGCCGCCCTTGCGGGTGCGCTCGACGATGGCGTCCAGGTCGGCCTGGCTCAGGAAGCCGGCGGCGACGGCGTCGGGCAGCGGCAGGCCGCCCACGGTCGAGTGGCGCACCATCGGCACCATGTCGTCGCCGTGGCCGCCCAGGGTCCAGGCGTGGATGTCCTGCACCGACACGCCGGTCTTTTCAGCCAGGAAATAGGCGAAGCGGGCCGAGTCCAGCACGCCGGCCATGCCGATGACCTTCTCCTTGGGCAGGCCTGAGAACTTCTGCAGGGCCCAGACCATGGCGTCGAGCGGGTTGGTGATGCAGATGACGAAGGCGTTGGGGGCGTGCTGCTTGATGCCCTCGCCGACGGCCTTCATCACTTTCAGATTGATGCCGATCAGGTCGTCGCGGCTCATGCCCGGCTTGCGCGGCACGCCGGCGGTGACGATGCAGACGTCGGCGCCCGCGATGTCGGCGTAGTCGTTGGCGCCCTTCAGGGCCACGTCCTGACCGAAGACGGCCGAGGCTTCAGCGATGTCGAGGGCTTTGCCTTGCGGCGTGCCTTCGGCGATGTCGAACAGGATGACGTCGCCCAGCGCTTCGCGCGCGGCCACATGGGCCAGGGTTCCGCCGATCATTCCGGCGCCGATGAGGGCGATCTTCGCGCGAGCCATTCAGGTCTCTCCAGTCGATATTGCGTGTGCGAAACGGTAGTCGCTGGAACGGCGGTCTAGACCTGTCGGCGGGTCGCGGCAAGCGTTCGGGGATACGGCTTTCGTCGTTGCGCCCCCGCCGGCGGCTGTCACGGTTCCCCATGATCTCGCCTTTAGACTTCCGCGCCGATCCCGCCTTTGAGGCGGCCTCCGTCTTCGCCGCCGACTGGCCGCTGTGCCAGATCCGCTTTCAGGACGACGCCCGTTTCCCGTGGTTGATCCTGCTGCCCCGCGTGGCCGGGGCGGTGGAACTTGAGGACCTATCGCTCGCCCAGCGCGCCCTGCTCACCGAAGAAATCGTGCGGGCCGGGGCCTTGGTGCGCGAACTGGGCGCTCTGCGCGATCAACCGGCGGACAAGCTGAACGTCGCCGCCCTGGGCAATGTCACCGCCCAGCTTCACATTCACGTGGTCGGGCGTCGCCGGGACGATCCGCTGTGGCCTGACCCGGTCTGGGGGCGGCCGGGGGCGGTTCCGTGCACGACGGCGACGCGCCAAACGGCGCTGTCGCATATCGCAGCCTTTTGATTGGCGTTCGCAGGCAGAACTTGACGGGAATCGGCCCGCTTCGTTGACACCCCCGTCCGCGTCACTAAAGCCTGTTGCACTGCAATCCGGCCCTGAAATTCCTCGGGTTTTTTGAGAATCATTCGCATGTCGAACACTCCCCGGCTGCGGGCGAAACTGGCGACCGGACGGGCCGCTACGTCCGTCACCCCAACGGGCACGTCGCACCGATGTCGCCCTTCACCGATATCTGGCGCTGGCACATGACCATGGTCGCGTCGATCCTGTTCCGCGTCACCATCGGCGCGGCCAGCGTGGGCGCGGTCCTGCTGCTGGGCTGGGTCGCCGCCGCCGCCTCGGGGCCGGACGCCTTCGCCTCGGTCGCCGCCGTCTCGGGCTCGCCGTTCGGCCTGTTCATGTGGTTCGGCCTGACGTGGGTGCTGTTCTCCTTCCTGCTGAACGGCGCCCGCCACCTGATCAACGACGCGGGTCGCGGCCTGACCATCAAGTCGGCCAACCTGCTGGCTCAGATCGCCGTCTGGGGCCCGATCGTCCTGGCCGTCCTGTTCTGGGTCGTGCTGTTCGCTGCTGGAAAGGTTTCGCTGTGAGCGCCGCCCCCAAGTTCAAGAACAATGTGAAAATCTCCGAGCGTCACGGCGCCTCGGAATGGAAAGTCGAGAAGCTGGCGCTGCTGGCCCTGATGCCGCTGGGCCTGTGGGTCCTGTCGTCGGGCTTCACCCTGGCGGGCGCCGATTACGGCGCGGTCGTCGCCTGGTTCGGCAGCACGCTGAACGCCGGGCTTGCGGCCGTGACGGCGGCGGTCTTCTGCCTGTTCGCCAGCCTGGCCTGGAAGGTGATCATCGAGGACTACGTCCCCGCCGGTTCCCGCTCCAGCCTGATCCTGGTTTCGAACCTGGTCTTCCTCGTGCTGGCGGCCGCCAGCATCTTCTTCATCGTGCGTCTGGCGCTGGGCTCGGCCCCGCTGCCGGCCGGAGTCTGATCCGCCATGGCTGCTTACGAGCTTATTGATCACGAATACGACGTCGTCGTCGTCGGCGCCGGCGGCTCGGGCCTGCGCGCGGCCCTCGGCGCCGCCCAGCAGGGCCTGAAGGTCGCCTGCGTCACCAAGGTCTTCCCGACCCGCTCGCATACCGTGGCGGCGCAAGGCGGCATCTCCGCTTCGCTGGGCAACATGGGCGAGGACAGCTGGCAGTGGCACATGTACGACACCGTCAAGGGGTCGGACTGGCTGGGCGACCAGGACGCCATCGAATACCTGGTCCGCAACGCGCCCCAGGCCGTCTATGAGCTGGAACACTGGGGCGTGCCCTTCAGCCGCACCGACGAAGGCAAGATCTATCAGCGCGCCTTCGGCGGCATGACCCGCAACTTCGGCGAAGGCCCGGTGCAGCGCACCTGCGCCGCCGCCGACCGCACCGGCCACGCCATCCTGCACACCCTCTACGGCCAGTCGGTCCGTCGGGAAGTGAAGTTCTTCGTCGAATACTTCGCCCTGGACCTGATCATGCAGGACGGCGCCTGCACCGGCGTCACCGCGCTTCAGCTCGACAACGGCCAGATGCACCAGTTCCGCGCCAAAATGGTGGTGCTGGCGACCGGCGGTTACGGCCGGGCCTACTTCTCGGCCACCTCGGCCCACACCTGCACCGGCGACGGCAACGCCATGGTGCTGCGCGCCGGCCTGCCGCTGCAGGACATGGAGTTCGTGCAGTTCCACCCGACCGGCATTTACGGCGCCGGCTGCCTGATCACCGAGGGCGCCCGCGGTGAAGGCGGCTATCTGACCAACTCGGAAGGCGAGCGCTTCATGGAGCGCTATGCGCCGACCGTGAAGGATCTGGCCCCGCGCGACATGGTCAGCCGCTCCATGACCATCGAAATCCGCGAAGGCCGCGGCGTGGGTCCGAACAAGGACCACATCTTCCTGCACCTGGATCACCTTGATCCGGCCGTGCTGCACGCCCGCCTGCCGGGCATCTCGGAATCGGCCAAGATCTTCGCCGGCGTGGATGTGACCAAGGAGCCGATCCCGGTCATCCCGACCGTCCACTACAACATGGGCGGCATCCCGACGAACTATCACGGCGAGGTGCTGACGCTGCGCGACGGCAACCCCGACAGCGTGGTGCCGGGCCTGATGGCCGTGGGCGAGGCGGGCTGCGTCTCGGTGCACGGCGCCAACCGCCTGGGCTCCAACTCCTTGACCGACCTGGTGGTGTTCGGCCGCGCCGTCGGCCTGCGCTGCGGCGAGGTCGTGGACAAGAACTCGGCCGTGCCTTCGGCCTCCAAGGCCCAGACCGACCAGCACATCGCGCGCCTGGACCGCTTCCGCAACGCCTCGGGTTCGACCCCGACCGCTCACCTGCGTCTAGACATGCAGCGCGCCATGCAGGCCGACGCGGCCGTGTTCCGCACCGGCAAGACCCTTGAAGAAGGCGTGGCCAAGCTGCGCTCGATCGAGGCCGCCGGCGCCGACATCAAGACCACGGATCGCGGCCTGATCTGGAACACCGACCTGGTCGAGACGCTGGAATACGACAACCTGATCTCGCAGGCCCTGGTCACCATCGAAGGCGCGCTGAACCGCACGGAATCGCGCGGCGCCCACGCCCGCGAGGACTTCCCCGACCGCGACGACGAAAACTGGATGAAGCACACCCTGGCGTGGAAGCGTCCGGGCGAGGGCGTCCAGATCGATTATCGCCCGGTGCACAAATACACGATGACCGACGAGGTCTCTTACATCGAGCCCCGGGCTCGGGTGTACTAAGGAGGATTGCAGATGGTTCAGCTCAACCTCCCGCGGGGCTCCAAGCCCACGACCGGCAAGGTCCACAAGGCCCCGGCCGGCGCGAAGAACGTCAAGACCTACAAGGTCTATCGCTACGACCCGGAAACTGACGCCGATCCGCGCTGGGACGTCTATGAGGTCTCGGCCGACGATCACGGCCCGATGCTTCTGGACGCCCTGATCCACATCAAGAACGAGATCGACCCCACCCTGTCGTTCCGCCGTTCGTGCCGTGAAGGCATCTGCGGCTCGTGCTCGATGAACGTCGACGGCCGCAACGCCCTGGCCTGCACCAAGGGCTGGGCCGAGTGCTCGTCGCACAACATCACCATCGCCCCCTGCCCCACCAGCCGGTGGTGAAGGACCTGGTGACGGACCTGTCGCTGTTCTACGCCCAGTACGACTCCATCCAGCCCTACCTGCAGTCCGACCTTCCGGACCCGGAGAAGGAGCGCCTGCAGTCGCCGGAAGACCGCGAAAAGCTGGACGGCCTTTACGAGTGCATCCTGTGCGCCTGCTGCTCGACCTCGTGCCCGAGCTACTGGTGGAACCAGGAAGAGTATCTCGGCCCGGCGGCCCTGCTGCAGTCCTATCGCTGGATCGCCGACAGCCGCGATGACGCCACCCAGAAGCGCCTCGACGACCTCGAGGACCCCTTCAAGCTGTATCGCTGCCACACGATCATGAACTGCGCCCAGGTCTGCCCCAAGGGGCTGAACCCGGCCAAGGCGATCGCCGAGACCAAGAAGCTGATGGTCTCGCCGTCGCGCAAGAAGACCGCCGCCTGATCTTTTCCTCCCCACTTCGTGGGGAGGGGGACCACGTAGTGGTGGAGGGGCTTCGCGACGGCGGAAGCAGATCGCCCCTCCGTCACGTCGGCTGCGCCTCCACGCCACCTCCCCACTTGCGTGGGGAGGAGAAGGCTTGCCAAGCCTGCATCCAGGGTTAAGACCGCTTCCATGCCCAAGATCACCTACATCGAGCACGACGGGACCGAGCACACGGTCGAGGTCAAGAAGGGCCTGTCCGTGATGGAGGGCGCGATCCGCAACAATGTGCCGGGCATCGACGCCGATTGCGGCGGGGCCTGCGCCTGCGCCACCTGCCACGTCTACGTCGATCCGGATTTCGCGGCCGAGACGGGCCGTCCCTCGGCGATGGAGGAGTCCATGCTGGACTTCGCCGAGAACGTGGAGCCGAACAGCCGCCTGTCCTGCCAGATCCGCGTCACCGACGATCTGGACGGCCTGATCGTCCGCCTGCCGCAAAGCCAGCACTGACATGGTCGACGCCCGGCTGCTGGACGCGGTCGGGTCTCTGGTCGCGGCCCACGCGCGGCCGGACCACATCCCCCTGATCGGCATCGCGGGGGCCCAGGGCTCCGGCAAAACGACACTGGCGCGGGCTGCCGCCGACCGGCTGGGCGCCGCGCACCTATCGCTGGACGACGTCTATCTGACGAAGACGGAGCGCCAGGCCCTCGCCCGAGACGTCCACCCGCTGTTCGCCGTGCGCGGCCCGCCCGGCACGCACGACCTGGCCTTGCTGGAGGCCGCAGTCGCCGCCCTGCGCGCCGCCGAGCCCGACAGCCGCACGCCCCTGCCCGCCTTCGACAAGCTGGCCGATGATCGCGCCCCCAGAACGGACTGGCCTGTGTTTGCGGGCCGCCCGTCGGCGGTGCTGATCGACGGCTGGTGTCTGGGCGCGACGCCGCAGGCTGAGACGGAGCTGGACCTGCCGATCAATGCTCTGGAAATCGAACGCGATGGCGACGGGACGTGGCGGCGCGCCGTCAACGCCGCCTTGGCCGGCGCCTACGCCGAAACCTTCGCCCGCTTCGACGCCATCCTGTTCCTGAAGACGCCATCCTTCGACGCGGTGCTCGACTGGCGCTGCGAACAGGAGGCGGGCCTGATGGGCCTGCCCCTCGCTGAACTGCCGCCCGCGCGGCGCGCCGACCTGGCCGTCTTCATCCAGCATTTCGAGCGCATCACCCGCCCCATGCTGGCCGGCGGGGTGCGGGCGGATGTGACGGTTGCGCTGGACCGCCAAAGACATCCCTTCTCCCCTGTGGGAGAAGGTGGCCCGTCAGGGCCGGATGAGGTGTCGGCGCGACGCCGCGGATTCTACAGACGACGCGGACTTGATCGGATACGGGGCGCTCACCCCTCATCCGTCAGGCTCCGCCTGCCACCTTCTCCCACAAGGGGAGAAGGAAAGAGTCAGTCCGCCGGCATGCGGCCGTAGTTAACGGCCATGCGGCCGATCAGGCCCTTGACGATCAGGTCGACCGGCGAGCCTTCGCGATAGTCGCCCGCCGCGACGAAGTTGACGCGGTCCTCCGAGATCAGGCGATGGATCTTGTCGTGGTCACGCGGCGTGCTGTCGGGGTCATAGACGGCGATGGAGAAGCCGCCCTTGGTGTGCATCATCTTCATGGTCGGCACATCGGTGTCGCCGTCGCCCAGGAAGATCATTCGGTCGAACGGAATAGGCCGCTCCTCGTCGGGGATGAAGCGGTTGATGCGCTCGTCCTCCCAGTGGTTGTGCACGCCCTTGTTGATGCGGAACAGATACTGGGTCTTGGTGGTGTAGTTGACGCCCACGGCCGGCCACACCGCCACATCGTCCGCGTCATAGGCGTATTTCGAAGCGAACACGTGGGTGAAGGCCTCGGCGATGGGGCAGCCCTCGATCATCTCGGTCAGGCCCGCCGAGATGATGTAGTGCTCGATCTCCAGACCGTACTGGGCGCCGAAGGCGTTCATGCGGTCGAACCAGCTGCGGTCGCGCAGACCCTCGAACAGGGCCACGTCGCGCCCGTGATCGCGCAGCGTCTGGCGCGTCACCGGCGTGCCCTGCTCGCGCGCGGCCAGCAGCATCATCTGCATGTACATCAGGATGCCGTCGCCGTCGGCGGCGATGGTCCGGGGACGGACGGTCTCGTTCCAGAACTGGGCCGGCGTCATTCCGATCGAAGGGATGAAGCTGACCTCCTGCATGTTCCCCGGGCCAGCGTCCCGTCGAAATCATAGATGATGGCGGTCTTGAGCAGGGGGCGGGGCGTGTCGGCCATGGGTTTCCCAAGTGGCGAGTGGCGAGTGGCGAGTGGCGAGTGGCGAGTGGTTAGTGACAGGAAGGGGACGAGTCAAAAAGGCAGCCTGCAGCCATAGCGTCTCCGCTGTCCAAAACGGTGCCGCCACTCGTCACTCGCCACTCGTCACTGCTCAAGCAGCAGCTCCGGCGCCGCCGTCGGCGCCTCGGCCTCGATCGGCAGGTGCAGGATGAAGGCCGCGCCCTTGCCCGGTTCGGACTGGACCTCGGCCCAGCCGCCGTGCAGTTCGACCAGGGCCTTGACCAGAGCCAGGGCCACGCCCGGCCCGCCGCGCTCGCGCCGCACGAAGCGGTCGAAGACGTGCGCCTGCAGGTGATAGGGGATGCCCCGGCCGGTGTCCTCGACGCGGATGCGCACCTCGTTCGGTCCGGCCTCGGCGCTCAGGCTGACGGCGCCGCCTTCGGACACCGCCCGGCAGGCGTGCTCCAGCAGGTGATCGACCGCCTGGGCGATGCGGCGGGCGTCGGCGCGGATCGGCTGAAGCCCCGCCGGGCAGGCCAGATTCAGCGTCGCCCCGCGGCCCTCGACCTTGGGCCGGATCCGCTCGGCCGCCTCGTCCAGCAGGTCGCAGACGCGCACGTCGCCCAGCGTCAGCTCCATCTCGCCCGCGTCGATCTGGGCCATGTCCAGCACGTCGTCGATGGAGCGGGCCAGATGACTGGCCGCGACGCGGATGGCCCCGGCGTGCTGTCGGCTGCGCTCGGGCAGATCGCCCATCGCCTCCAGCAGTTCGGAATAGCCGACGATGGTCGTCAGCGGGGTGCGCAGCTCATAGGAAACGCTGCCCACGAACTCGCGTTTCAGCGCCTGGCTCTCGGCCAGAGCGGCTTCCTTGGCCGCCAGCGCCTGCTCCAGCCCGCGCCGGGCCGTCACGTCCGAGAAGGCGACCAGGGTAGCGCCGTCCGGCAGGGGACGGGTCTGCCAGGCGGCGCTGCGGCCGTCCTCGGTGCGGCCCTCGCCCGCGATCGGCACCCGGCTTTCGGGGTCAGGGTCGGCGACCCGCGCCTTCAGCCCCAGCCACAGGGCCGCGTCGGGCAGGACCGGGCGACACAGAGCGGCCACGGCGTCGAAGTCGCCCGCCTCGTTCAGCCGTTCGCCCGACACCCCCAGAAGGTCTCGAACGCCTCGTTGTGCAGCCGCAGCCGCCCGTCCGAACCGAACACGGCCACGGCGTCGTTCAGCTTATCCAGCGTCGCGCGCTGGACCTGGATCTGGGCGTTGTAGCGGCTGCGCAGCTGCAGCTCGCCGGTGATGTCCGAGAAGATCAGCAGGATGCCGCCCAGCGGGTGCGGCTGGCGCACCACCCGCAGCGTCCGCCCGTCCGGCAGCGACCAGCTGTCGTCCGGCGAGGCCTGGGCGGCGCCGTAGAAATCCAGCTCATCCGCCTTCCAGCGGGCATAGTCGACGACCTCGGGCAGCAGCCGCTTCTGGCGCAGCCGGTCCAGCAGTTCGGCGTGGGTCGGCCGCTCGTCCAGCCAGGCCGGGTCGACCCCGAACAGCGACTGGAAGGCGGTGTTGTGGAAGGCCAGCCGCTTGGACGGGCCGAAGATGGCCACGGCGTCGGCCAGGTGGTTCAGGGTTTCATCGTGAGCCTCGACGTGACGGCGCAGGGTGTCCCGCGTCTCCTCGGCCTCGGTCATCTCGATGGCGAAGGCGATCACGGCGCCGCGTCCGCCCGCCAGCGGCTCGGCCAGGATCTTCCACGCCCGGCGCCGTCCGCCCGCCGTGGTCCAGCGGAAGCCGTCCTGGGGCGCATTCAGGCGCAGGGCCTCGGCCACCACCCCGTCGGCGCCGCGGTCGAAACTGAGCCCCGCTCGCGCGCCTCGGCCAGGGTCTCAGCCCCCGTCTCGGCCAGCCAGGCGCTGTTGGCCCAGACCAGCCGCCCGGCCCCGTCCACGACCCAGGTCGGCGCCGGAGACTGTTCGGCCAGAACCCCCGCCCCCACGGCGCCGTCCAGTCCGCCCTCGCCGCCGACCCCGGTCAGGCGCGACAGCCGCAGCCAGGCCGACCCCCATGTGGCCGCCCCTCGACCGCCCAGGCGCCCTGCGGCGTCTCCATCAGGGTCTCGAACGCCTCCCCGGCCTGAACCAGCGCCTCCATGCGCCCGGTGTGCAGACCGGTCAGGACCTCGACCACGCCTTGCGCCGCCGCCAGCCCCTCAAGGCCGGGCGCCAGCGCCGACAGGGCCTCGGCCGAACCGAACACCGCCTGCGCCTCGCCCTTCGGGCTCAGGGCCAGCCGCACGTCGTCGAACGCCGTCAGGGCCCCTTCGCTGGCCGCCGCCGAGGCCTGGGCCGCCCAGCCAGCGCTCGATCTCGACCTCGCGCGCGCCCAGCCGCGCGCGCAACCGCCAGGTCCAGGCGCTGATCGCCAGCGCCAGACCGGCCGCCCCTGCGGTGGCTGCATAAGCGATGTCGGCCTCGGCCATAGGTCCCCGGATGATGCGTCGCTGCGGCGGCCGCCGAGCGTCAGCGCGCCGACCGATTCGCGTTTACCATAACCTGATTGCGCGATTTGCGATGCGGCGTCGCCGCCGATTGCGGGACCGGCCGCGCCGGGCGATATCCTTAGCCATGAGCCAGACCTGGACCGATCAGACCGCCCCCTCCCTGGACGACTTCGCCCGCCTGGCGGAAGAGGCCTTCGCCGCCCTGCCCGACCTGTTCCGCCAGGCGGCCGGGGACGTCGTCATCCGCATCGACGACTTCGCCGACGAAGAAACCCTGCGCGACCTGGAGATCGAGGACCCGTTCGAACTGACCGGCCTTTATTCCGGCGTCCACATCGGTGAGCGGGACAGCATGGGCCCGGCGCCGAGCCGTCGCGCGTCTTCCTGTATCGCCGGCCGATCCTCGATGAATGGTGCGAACGCGGCGACGTCGGCTTGGCCGAGATCATCGCCCACGTCCTGATCCACGAGATCGGCCACCACCTGGGCCTGGACGATGATCAGATCCACGCCATCGAAGATGATGATGACTGAGGCGGGGGCGGGGCCGCTGATGCAGAGCGGCGGCTGAGCTAGGCGCGGCGGGCTTCGAAGGTGATGACGTCGTCATCGCGACGGGGCGGCCGTCCATGCTCGTAACCGCCCGAGATGATAATGCCGACGAACCCCGTCGCAGCCAAAGCCAGCCGCATTTCCTCGACGCCCCACCAGCGCAGGCCGAACAGCTCCAGCTCCGACGCAGTCAGACGACCATCCGACCATTGATCATAGCGCAGATGCGAGACGACCGTCTGGTTCAGCAGATCGGAATCGACGCGCTCTTCGGTCAGGGTCAAAACGTCGCCGTTCCTGTCGGTCCACCGCCGGGTCGACCCCGGCGGCGCCAGGACGGCGCTGATCGGATCAAGGTCGAGGATCAGACGCCCGCCCGGCGCCAGATGATCGTGAAGACGCTTCAGCACCGCCAGACCTTCCTGCGCCGTGGCGATCAGCTGGAACGATCCGGCAGGCAGGATGGCGGCGCCGAACCGCGTCGCATAGGCGAAGTCGTCAAAACGGGCGACGGACAGGTCCGCCTTCAGGCCGCGTCTGGCGCACGCCGCCCGGCACAGCTCCAGCATGGCTTCGGAAGCGTCAAAGCCGACGACGTCCAACCCGGCTTCCAGCAGGGGAACCAGCACGCGGCCCGCCCCGACGGCGGGCTCCAGCACGGGTCCCTCGCATCCTTTCAGCCGCGCGGCGTAGAACTCCACATCACCGAAAGATCGGCCGACCGGCTTGTCCAGTTCATAGACCCGGGCGGCCAGACCGGCGTAGCGATTGCTCAGGACGTCCGCCATCGACCTCAGCCTGCGATCCGCTCCAGCTTGGCCGCGAAGAAGCCGTCCAGCCCGCCCTTTTCCGCCCATTGCGACGGCAGGATGCGCAGCCAGCCTTCGGGCGTCAGGGCCTCGTCCGGGGCGCCGACCTCGGCGGGAACGGCGGCGACGGTGCGGAAGGCCGGGTTGCGGCGCAGGAAGGCGATCACCTGGGTCTCGCCCTCTTCGCGCTCCAGCGAGCAGACGCAATAGACCAGACGGCCGCCCGGCTTGACCTTCGCGGCGGCGGCGTCGAGCAGGCGATGCTGCACATCGGCCAGCTTGGCCACGTCGGCGGGGCGGGTGGCGCGCAGGACCTCAGGGTTGCGGCGATAGGTGCCGGTCGCCGTGCACGGCGCGTCCAGCAGGACGGCGTCGAACGTCCGCTCGTCCTCCCAGTCCTCGGCCGGGACGGCGACGACCTCGGCCGTGAGGTTCATGCGCTCGAAATTCTGGCGCAGACGTTTCAGACGCGCCTCGGAACGGTCCAGCGCCACGACTTCAGCCCCGGCGGCGGCCAGTTGCAGCGTCTTGCCGCCCGGCGCGGCGCACAGGTCCAGCGCCGTCTCGCCCGGCTTGACGGCCAGCAGGCGCGCGGGCACGGCGGCGGCGGCATCCTGCACCCACCAGTCGCCCGCCTCGAAACCGGGCCAGGACGCGACATCGCCGCGCTTGCCGGTGCGGACCGTGCCGCCGGGCAGCACCTCGCCCTCGACAGAGGCCGCCAGTTCGGCCGGGTCGACGCCCGGCTTGGCCGTCAGGTCGGTCGCCGGCTCTTCCCGCGTAGCCAGGGCCAGGCCGATCAGGGACGCTTGGCCATAGGTCGCCTTCCAGCGCTGGGCCAGCCAGTCGGGCAGGTTGGATTCAGCGGTCGTCAGGCCGGGACCGTCGCGGCCGACGCCGCGCAGCACGGCGTTGACCAGATTCTTGTAGGGCCGCGTCTTGGGATCGCGCTCGGCCAGCTTCACCGCCGTCGACACGGCCGCGAAGGCGGGCGTCTCCAGCACCAGGGTCTGGGCCAGGGCGATGCGCAGGATCGTCATGACCGCCAGCGGCGGAGCCTTTGCAGACGGCGCTCAAGGATCTGGTCGATCTCGCCCAGACGGCGCAGGGCCGCCATCGCCACGGCGCGGGCGAAGGCGCGGTCCTGCGGCGGCAGGTCGCGCGCGGGCGACTGCGCCAGGGCCTCGTCCAGCCCCGTGCGCTTCTCCAGCGCCGCGTTCAGCAGGACGCCGGCGACCAGACGGGCCTCGACGCCGATGTCGGCGTGCGGGTCGTCCGCGACCGGGCGCGGCGCCGGCTCACGACGCGGGCCGCGCGCCTTTTCGGCGATGCGGCGGCCGCGCGCGGCGGAGCTCCGGCCCTTGGGCGCGTCCCCGCTCACACCGACACCTGGGTGCCTAGCTCGACCACGCGGCCGGGCGGAATACGGAAGAAGTCGGTCGGATTGGCGGCGTTACGCATCAGGAAGATAAACAGTTTGTCCTGCCACAGAGGCATGCCCTGACGGGCGGTGGGAACGACGGACCGGCGGCCCAGGAAGAAGCTGGTCGACATGATATCGAACTTCAGCCCCTGTTTGCGGCACAGGGCCAGGGCGCGCGGCACGTTCGGCGTCTCCATATAGCCGAAGGTCAGCGTCAGGCGTTTGAAATCATCGCTGATCGGCTCGACCGCCACCCTTTGCAGGTCCGACACGCGCGGCCGGTCGGACGTGTGCACCGTCAGGATGATGTTCTTCTCGTGCAGCACCTTGTTGTGCTTGAGGTTGTGCATCAGGGCCACCGGCGCGACCTCGGCGTCCGAGGTCAGGAAGATGGCCGTGCCCGGCGCCCGGTGCGGCGGACGGGCGCGCAGCATCTCGATCAGATCGGTCAGCGGCAGGCTGTCCTTGCGCGTCTTGTCGGTCAGGATCTGCGTGCCGCGCACCCAGGTCCACATGAGCATGACCAGACCGCCGCCCAGCACCAGCGGCATCCACGCCCCGGCCGGGATCTTCAGCAGGTTGGAGGTCAGGAAGACCGCGTCGATGAAGCCGAACGGCACCAGGGTCAGCAGGATGGCCCACATCGGCCACTTCCACTTATGCCGCACGACGGTGAAGGACATCAGGGTGTTGACCATCATGGTGCCGGTCACCGCCACCCCATAGGCGGCCGTCAGATTGTGCGAGGACTGGAAGGTCACCAGCACGAACAGCACGCCCACCATCAGCAGGCTGTTGATCGCGGGCACATAGATCTGGCCGGCCTGGGTCTCGGAGGTGTTGCGGATGTCCAGGCGCGGCAGCAGGCCCAGCTGCACCGCCTGCTGCGTCACCGAGAAGGCCCCGGTGATGACCGCCTGACTGGCGATCACCGTAGCCGCTGTCGCCAGCAACAGCATGGGCCAGTAGACCAGCTGCGGCACCATGTTCCAGAACGGGTTGTTCGCCGCGCCGGGGTGGGAAAGCAGGAAGGCGCCTTGCCCCAGATAGTTCAGCGTCAGACACGGCAGGACGATGAACAGCCAGCCCTGGCGGATCGGCGACTTGCCGAAATGGCCCATGTCCGCATACAGCGCCTCGGCGCCCGTCACGGCCAGAAAGACGCTGCCCAGGATGACGAAGCCGAGGAAGCCGTCGGCGACCAGCAGCTTGATCCCGTAATAGGGCGACAGGGCCTTCAGGATCGACAGGTCATCGAAGATGTGCGCCACGCCCATCAGGCCCAGCGACAGAAACCACACCAGGGTGATGGGGCCGAAGAACTTCGCCAACCCCGCCGTGCCGCGCGACTGGACCAGGAACAGGGCGATGAGAATGCCCGCCGCTAACGGCAGGATGAAGGGATCGAGGCGTCCATTCAGGCCCGGCGCCTCCTGCAGCCCCTCGATGGCCGACAGCACGGAAATGGCCGGGGTGATGACGCCGTCGCTGTAGAACAGAGCCGCGCCGCAGACGCCCAGAATGAACAGCCAGGCGCTGCGTCGGCCGATCGCGTGCTGGGCCAGGGCCATCAGCGACAGGGTGCCGCCTTCGCCCTTGTTGTCGGCCCGCATCAGGAACATGACGTATTTGAACGTCACCACCACCATCAGGGCCCAAAAGGCCAGGGAGACGACGCCGATGACGGCCAGATCGCCGTCGACGCCCTTCTGGGCGTGGCCGATGGCTTCGCGCAGGGCGTAGATCGGGCTGGTGCCGATGTCGCCGAACACCACGCCGATGGCGCCCAGGATCAGGGCGCGGCGGCCGGCCTTGCCCCCAGGGCCCGGCGAACCCCCGGCGGCGGGAGGCGGGGCGTGGGCGGGGGATGAGGCGTTGGCGTTAGGCGCGGCGTCGCCGCGGGGCGTGTCCCCGACCATGCATTGTTCTCCGGGTCGCGCGAGGAGGCGTGCCCATCAAGAGCCGCGGGCCTTTAGACCTTTTCCGTCAGCGCTTCAATCGCGCCCAGGTTCCGGCCGCGCCGCCGAGGACAGGATGCGACGGTCGTCCTTGGCCTGAAGCAGGATCACCACACCCTCGTCCGCCCCCGCCTCGACAGGCAGCGGAAACAGCACCGGGCGTCCGTTCCAGTCGCCCAGACGGCGCACCTCGCGCACGACATTGACGTGGGTCACCGCGCGGCCCCGGTTGTCGCCGCCCTTGACCTCGACCGTCTGCTGCCCCGGCCGATAGACCACGGCGACGACCTCGGCCCCGCCCTGCGGCGCCCGGCCGGAGCCGACGCCGACGCGGTCGCCGGTCTCGCGGAACTCGATCTCGGGCGGCCAGCCGCGACCGCGCGCCTCGGCCTCGACGGCGGCCTTCAGCTCCGGCGAGCGGGCGCCCGATACATGACGGCGCCCGTCGATCACCACCTGCGGCGTCGAGACGTTTCTAAGCTTCAGCGCCTGACGATAGGCGCGCTGGCGTTCGGCGAACTCGGGCCGGGCGAAGGTGTCGGGCCAGCCCAGATAGTCCCAGTAGTCCACGCCATAGGTCAGGACGATCACGCCCGGCTCGGCCGCCACGCTTTCGACGGTGCGGTTGGCGTCGGGGCAGCCGGCGCAGCCCTGGGCGGTGAACAGTTCGACCACCACCGGCTGGACCGGGGCGTCACGCTCGCGCGACGGCGCGGCGGCGACGGCCAGCAGGCCTGCGCCCGCGACCACCGCCGTCATCCCGTACCTGAACAGGCCCCGTGCCATCATGGGCGCGATCCTATCCCTTCGGCCCGAGAACGCCGCTCATAAATGCGTGAGCGGAAAAAGAGAAAACGTCATCCCGGAACGCCGACGTCGCGTCTTCGGCGGTCCCGGCTCTCCGCTCTGCTGCGGCCGGGATGACGTGTCGGCGGACAGATTAATCCATCAGCTGTTGGGCCAGATAGACATAGTGGCGCGCCCAGCGGCGGGCGTTGGCGACCGGATCCGCGTCGTTGGAGTGACCGCCCGCCGTGTCCTCGAAATAGAGATGATCGTGGCCCTGGTCCCCCAGACGCGCCGCGAACTTGCGGGCGTGGCCGGGGTGGACCCGGTCGTCGCGCGTATTGGTCGTGATGTAGACGCGCGGGTATTTCACCTCGGGCCGCAGCTGCTGATAGGCCGAATAGCGGGCGATGAATTCGGCGTCGCCCGGAATGCGCGGATCCCCGTACTCGCCCATCCACGACGCGCCCGCCGGCAGTTCCTGATAGCGCAGCATGTCGATCAGAGGGCTTTCGATGACGGCCGCATTGAACAGCTCCGGATGCTGGGTGATCGACACGCTGGTCAGAACCCCGCCGTTGGAGCGGCCGTAGATGCCCAGGTGGCGCGGGCTGGTGATGCGGCGCTGCTCCAGATCCCGCGCCACGGCGGCGAAGTCGTCGAAGGCGCGCTGGCGGTTCTCGCGAAAGGCCGCCTGGTGCCAGCCGGGTCCGAACTCGCCGCCGCCGCGGATGTTGGCCTGAACGAAGACGCCGCCGTTCTCCAGCCACAGCTTGCCCATCTCGGGCTTGTAGGCGGGCGGGAAGCTGGCCTGGAAGCCGCCGTAGCCGAACAGGATGGTCGGGCCGGTTCCGTCCATCGCCAGGTCTTTGGGTCGAGTGACGAAGTAGGGAATCTTGGTCCCGTCGGTCGAGGTCGCCTCGAACTGCTCGACCACATGGGTCGAGGCGTCGAACTTGGCCGGGGCCGACTTCAACTCGGTCAGGGCGCCGGTGGAGACATCGGCGAGGCTGAGCGTCGGCGGCGTCAGGAAACCCTGCGTCGAGACGAAGACCTGCCCCTTGGCCTTGGAGCTGTCGCCCAGACCCACGGCGCTGTTGGCCGGCACGGCGATCTCGGTCGCGGTCCAGCCCTCGGCGGTCGGGGTGAAGCGCTTCAGCGCGCCGACGACGTTGTCGGCGATCACGGCGACGAGGCTGTTCTCGAACACGCTGACGTTCTGCAGCGACTGGCGCGGGCCGGGCGCGAAGATGGTCGCAGCCTTGGCGTCGATGCGCACGTCCTGACGCGGCTGGCCCAGCGCGCCCAACGGCAGCGCCAGAAGCGAACCGGAGGCGTAGTCGTGGCCGTCGAAGCTCCAGGGCTGCTCGGGCGAGAAGACCAGCTTGCCGTCCAGCACGCCCTGAACGCCCACGCGCTCAGGCAGGGCCAGCTGATGCGGCTCGCCGTCCGAGCCCAGCATCCAGGTTTCCGAGCGGAAGGTGTCCAGCGGACGGCTGAACAGCACCGCCTCGACCGCGCCCGCCTTGTCGCGGAAGACGCGGGGGCTGACGCCATAGCCGCCGTCGGACTGCTGGCCGCGATAGACCTCGGTCGCGTGTTCCAGCGGATGACCGCGCTTCAGCGACTTGATGATGAAGGGATAGCCCGACTCCGTCAGGCTGCCGGGGCCGAAGTCGGTGGCGATCAGCAGGGTGTCGCGGTCCAGCCAGGAAATGCGGTGCTTGCCTTCGGGGATGACGAAGCCGCCGTCCACGAAGGTCTTGGTCGTCAGGTCGAACTCGCGCACCGTCACGGCGTCCATGCCGCCGTTGGACAGATTGACCAGGCAACGGGTCTCGTCCGGCGCCAGGCAGTTGGCGCCCTTGAACACCCAGTCCTTGCCCTCGGCCTTGGCCAGGGCGTCGATGTCCAGCAGGGTCTCCCACTGCGGCTGGGCGGTGCGATAGGACGCCAGCGTCGTGCGGCGCCAGACGCCCTTGGGATTGGCCGCGTCCTGCCAGAAGTTGCCGAGGCCTTCGCCCAGGAAGCTGACGCCGGGGATGCGGTCGGTGGCCGTCAGGATGGCTTCGGCCTGCTGGCGGAACGGCTCATAGCGGCGGTCGCCGGTCAGGGCGGCCAGGGCCCTTTCATTGGAGGCGGCGACAAAGGCGCGGGCCTCGGCGCCGTCCACCTCTTCCAGCGCCAGATGGTCGTCGGCGGCCTTAACCCCTTCGGGCGACAGGTCGCGCGGGAAGTGCGGCGGCGGGGTCGTCGCCGAGGCGGCCGTCGGATCGGACACGGCGCCCGCGGCCATAGCGGGCGCGGCGGCCAGCATCAGGGTCGGCAAGGCGACGGACAGGAACAGGTTTTTCACAATCTTCTCCGCTCATCCCCGCGGAGGCGGGGACCCAGTGCTTTGGCCTCAGAAGCCGTCGCCAAAGTTTCGCTCACGGCCCAGGTCGAGCGCGAGGCTCGAGCCTGGGTCCCCGCCTCCGCGGGGATGAGCGGTGTGGTCTTATCGCTGCGAGGGCCGATCCATCAGCCGCCGGGTCAGATAGGTGTATTCCAGCGCGATGCGGCGGGCCGTCTCGCGCAGGTTGGCGCCGGCTGCGTGGCCGCCGTCGGTGTTCTCGTAGAAGAGCACCGGATAGCCCAGCGCCTCCATCCGCGCCGCCGCCTTGCGGGCGTGGCCGGGGTGGACGCGGTCGTCCTTGGTCGAGGTGTGGATAAAGACTTCCGGATAGGGCTGACCCGCCGCCAGCTTCTGATAGGGCGAGTATTGTTCGATCCAGGCGCGCTGCTCCGGGATGTCCGGGTCGCCGTATTCGCCGATCCAGCTGGCGCCCGCCAACAGCTTGTGGAAGCGCAGCATGTCGAACAGGGGCACCTGGATGACGGCCGCATTGATCAGGTCCGGGCGCTGGGTCAGCATGGCGCCCATGAACAGCCCGCCCTGCGAGCCGCCCATGACGCCCAGGTGCGGCTGGCTGGTGATCCCGCGCGTGATCAGGTCCTGAGCCACGGCCTGGAAGTCCTCATGCGCGCGCTGGCGATTTTCCTGCTGGGCCGCCTGGTGCCACTTCGGGCCGAACTCGCCGCCGCCGCGCGTATTGGCGATGACATAGACGCCGCCCCGCTCCAGCCACAGCTTGCCGACCGTCGGCGAATAGCCGGGCAGCAGCGACGACTGGAAGCCGCCGTAGCCGTACAGCAGCGTCGGGTTCGACCCGTCCAGCGCCATCGCGTCCTTGTGGACGACGAAATAGGGGATCATCGTCCCGTCGTTGCTGCGGGCCTCGAACTGGTCCACGCGCATGCCGCTGGCGTCGAACTTGTCCGGCAGGGCCTTGGTCAGATCGACGGCCCCGGTCGCCGCATCGGCCAGATAGAGGCTGGACGGGTTCAGATAGCCGGTGACGCTGACGAAGATCTTGTCGTCCTGCTCCGAGGCCGAGCCGACCCCGACCGAGACGTTCTGCGGCAGGTCCAGGCGCGTGCGGCTCCAGTCGGCCGGATCGTAGACATAGACCGAGCCGCGCACGTTTTCATAAAGCGCCACGACCAGCTTGTTGCGGGTGGCGTTGATCCCCTCGACCGCCTCGCGCTCGCCGGGGCGGATGACCAGACGGGCGGTCGCCTTCGGATCGGCCAGCCATGCCTGCAGGTCCCAGGCGATGACGTCGCCGGTCTTGAATTCCTGACCCGACGGCGCGGTCCAGTCCTGATCCGTCGTCACCACCAGCTGTCCGGCGACCAGGGCGTTGATGTTGGACTTGAGCGGCAGCTCCAGCTTCGTCGTCGAGCCGTCGGCGTTCAGGCGCCAGGTCTCGCTCTCATAGAAGTTGATCCCCCGGTTCAGCAGCACCGCCTGCACCACGCCGTCGGCGTCGCGCAGGGTGTAGCCGGACACCGAGACGTCGGTCTTCTGGCCGGCGAAGACCTCGACAGCCTGATCGATCGTCTGGCCGCGCTTCATCAGGCGCACGGTGCGCGGATAGCCGGAGTCCGTCAGCGAGCCCTCGCCGAAGTCGCGCGAGATCAGCAGGGTGTCCTTGTCGATCCAGCTGGCGCCGCCCTTGGATTCCGGCAGGCTGAAACCGTTTTCCACGAAGGTGCGCGTCACGCTGTCGAACTCGCGCAGGGTGACCGCATCCTTGCCGCCGTTCGACAGGGAGATCAGGCAGTAGCGCTCTTCAGGCGGCAGACAAGTCGCGCCCTTATAGACCCAGTTGGCGCCCTCGGCCGCCGACAGGGCGTCGAAGTCCAGGATCGTCTCCCACTGCGGCGCATCCGTGCGATAGCTGTCCAGCGTCGTGCGGCGCCAGATCCCGCGCACGTGTCCGGCGTCCTGCCAGAAGTTGTCGATATGGCCGTCGTGGGTGAAGCCCGGCGAGGGGATGCGGTCGCGCGACTGCACCAGCTCCAGCGCCTGCTGGTGCAGCGCCTCATAGCGCGGATCGCCCTGCAGCACGCCCAGCGAGGTCTCGTTGTGCGCCTTGACCCAGTCCATGGCGCGCTCGCCCTCGACCTCCTCCAGCCACAGATAGGGGTCGGTCGCGTCGCTGGTCGCGAAGCCCGGCGCGGTAGAGGCGACACTGGTGGAAACGGAAGCTTGGGCCATGGCGACAGGTGCGGCTCCGGCGGCAAGGGAAAGGACGGCGACAGACGCCAGGGTGCGGATGATCATGGGTGTCCCCCAACGGACGAATGTTTCGCCGGGCACCTTGGCGACGCCGACGACGAGGGGCAAGCGTCAGTCATATTACCGGCGCGTAATCTTCGGCCGCCGGATCAAATCAGTCGCCGTCGTCGGGGATGCACAGGATCTGGCCGCAGGCCTTGCAGTGGACGGCGTCCGGATCATGCTTCTGCAGGCCGCAGGTCGGACAGGGAAACTTCACCTTGTGCGGCCGGATCAGGGTCTGGGCCAGGCGGATGAACAGGGTGATGCCCACCAGCATGACGACGATGGAGATGACCCGGCCCCAGTTGCCCGGCAGGGTGATGTCGCCGAACCCTGTCGTCGTCAGGGTGGCGACGGTGAAGTAAAGCGCGTCCAGATAGCCGTTGATATGCTCGGCCTTGCCCCGGAAATAGGCGTAGACGAAGCCGGTCGTCACGAAGACAAAAGTGATCAGGGCGGCCAGGGCGCGGATGATCTCCTCCACCCGGGTGTCGTCGAACCGGCGGCCGATGGTGCGCCAGAACAGGTCGCTGTTCAGCAGACTCCAGAACCGCAGCAGCCGCAGGAAGCCGAAGTTGGCCAGCCAGGCCGGAAACAGCAGGGTCGCCAGGACGAACAGATCGACCCAGACGATCGGCTTCTTCAACCAGTCGCGGACATCGGAATAGGCATAGGCCCGCGCCGCCAGGTCCAGCCCCAGGATGGCGGCGATGAAATAGTCGGCGACATAGAAGACCCAGCCCGCCTCCTTCAGGATCGGGGCCGCCAGAAAGAAGCCGATGATGATCAGATCGACCAGAATGACCATCAGGCGGAACTTCACCGCCGCCGGCTGGGCGCCGTGATAGAGGTAACGCAGGCGCGCCCTCAGTCTCAGGCCGTCGGGTCTGGCGGTTTGGCTCTGATCGGAAGTCATCGTCGCCAGCGATACATGAACCGGCGCAAAATCCTATATGAAGAGCAACATGAGTGAACCCGCCCGCCCCTACATCCGCATGAACGGCGCCGGAAACGCCTTCATCGTCGTCCAGGCCTTCGAGCAACCCTTCCACCCGACGGCGGACCAGGTGCGCGCCCTGGCCGCCCCGGCGGCGGGTCTGGGCGGCTTCGACCAGCTGATCGGCGTCGAACCGTCCGAGACGGCCGACGCCTTCATGCGGGTATGGAACGCCGACGGCTCGATGGTCCAGACCTGCGGCAACGCCCTGCGCTGCGTCGGCTGGCTGATGCTGGAGGCGACCGACAAGGAAGAGGTGGTGATCGACACCCTGAGCGGGCCGACCACCGCGCGCCGCGCTTCTCTCCCATCAGGCCGCGTCGGGTCGGGAGATCCCGCAGGGTCGACGACCGCGGCCCAGACACAAAGCCGCGTCGGGTCGGGAGGTCCCGAAGGGCCGACGACCGCGGCCCAGCATCAAGTCACGGTGGATATGGGCGCGCCGCGTCTGGAGTGGGATCAGGTGCCCCTGTCCGAAGAGATGGACACGCGCGGCATCGAGCTTCAGGTCGGACCGATCGACGCGCCCGTACTGCACACCCCCGGCGCCGTTTCGATGGGCAATCCCCACGTCGTCTTCTTCACCGATCGCCAGGACGACGCCTTCGTGCGCGGCTCGGGCTCGCTGGTCGAGCGCCACCCGCTGTTCCCTGAAGGGGTCAATGTCGGCTTCGCCCATGTGCTGTCGCCCGATCACATTCGGTTGCGGGTCTGGGAGCGCGGGGCGGGCCTGACCCTGGCCTGCGGCACCGGCGCCTGCGCCGCCCTGGTGGCCGCCGCGCGGCGCGGCCTGACCGGGCGAAAGGCCGTGGTGACGGTCGATGGCGGCCAGCTGACCATCGAATGGGACCAGGCTACGAACCACGTCTTCATGACCGGTCCGGTCCAGGTCGAAGGCGCCGGGTTCCTGCCCGAAGCCTGACCATTGCGTCTTGACCCAGCGTCAGCGGTTGTCGGCGACGGCCCCACCCTCTAGGAACGAGACGCGCCTGCCCTTGCCGAGATTAAAATGCCCGAATTGACCGACAAACAGACCTTCTCAGACGACGACGCTCTGGAGTTCCACAGCGATCCGATCCCGGGCAAGATCTCCATGGCCCCGACCAAGCCGATGGCGACCCAGCGCGACCTGTCGCTGGCCTATTCGCCGGGCGTGGCCGTGCCGGTCCTGGCCATCGCCGCCGATGCGGACAAGGCCTACGACTATACCGCCAAGGGCAATCTGGTCGCGGTCATCTCGAACGGCACCGCCATCCTGGGCCTGGGCAACCTGGGCCACATGGCCTCCAAGCCGGTGATGGAAGGCAAGTCGGTCCTGTTCAAGCGCTTCGCCGACGTCGACAGCTTCGACGTCGAGGTGAAGACCACCGACCCGGACGAGTTCGTCACCGTGGTCAAGAACATCGGCGACACCTGGGGCGGCATCAACCTGGAGGACATCAAGTCCCCCGAATGCTTTGAGATCGAAGCCCAGCTGCAGGACCTGCTGGACATCCCCGTCTTCCACGACGACCAGCACGGCACCGCCATCATCTCGACCGCCGGCCTGATCAACGCCTGCCACATCGTCGGCAAGAAGCTGGAAGACGTGAAAGTCGTCCTGTCCGGCGCCGGCGCAGCGGGCCTGTCCTCCATCGCCCTGATGAAGGCCGCCGGGGTCAAGGCTGAGAACACCGTCATCTGCGATCGTCAGGGCGTGATCTACAAGGGCCGGGACAACGTCTCCCAATGGCAGGCGGCGCACGCCACTGACACGCCGCACCGCACCCTGGCCGAGGCCATGGTCGGCGCCGACGTGGTGCTGGGCCTGTCGGCCAAGGGCGCGATCACCAAGGAGATGGTCGCCTCCATGGCGCCCAATCCGATCATCTTCGCCATGGCCAACCCCGACCCCGAAATCACGCCCGAAGACGTCAAGTCCGTGCGTTCGGACGCCATCATGGCGACGGGCCGGTCAGACTACGTCAACCAGATCAACAACGTCCTGGCCTTCCCCTATCTGTTCCGGGGCGCGCTGGACGTGCGCGCGCGGCAGATCAACCACGAGATGAAGATCGCCTGCGCCCACGCCCTGGCGGCGCTGGCGCGCGAAGACGTGCCGGACGAGGTCGCCGCCGCCTATCGCGGCCGCAAGCTGAAGTTCGGTCCGGAATACATCATCCCGACGCCCTTCGATCCGCGCCTGATCTGGTACATCCCGCCCTTCATCGCCCAGACGGCGATGGACACCGGCGTCGCGCGCAAGCCGATCGAGGACATGGACGCCTATCGCATCAGCCTGCGCCAGCGGGTCGATCCGTCGGCCGCCCTGATGCAGAAGATCCAGGCCAGCGTGCGCTCGGGTCCGAAGCAGCGCGTCGTCTTCGCCGAGGGCGAGGAGCAGTCCGTCATCCGCGCCGCCTGGGCCTTCAAACAGGCCGAACTGGGCACGCCCATCCTGGTGGGCCGCGAGGAACTGATCCGTCAGAACGCCGCCGAGGCCGGTCTGAGCTTCGATGAGCTGGGCATTGAGATCATGAACGCCCGGATTTCCGAGCGGAACACCGATTACGTCGACTGGCTCTACGCCCGCCTGCAACGCCGCGGCTATCTGCGCCGCGACGTCCAGCGCATGATCAATCAGGACCGCAACTATTTCGCCGCCGCCATGGTCGCGCGCGGCGAAGCGGACTGCATGGTCACCGGCGTGACCCGCAATTTCAACATGGCCCTGAAAGAGGTCCGCCGCGTCCTGGACGTCAAGGACCGGATGATCGGCCTGTCGATCCTGCTGGCCAAGGGGCGCACCCTGTTCGTGGCCGACACCTCGATCCACGAACTGCCCGACGCCGCCGAACTGGCCGAGATCGCGGTCAAGGCCGCCGCCACGGTCAAGACCCTCGGCCGCAAGCCGCGCGTCGCCTTCCTCAGCTATTCGACCTTCGGCGACCCCCGGGCAACCGCGGCGAGAAGGTTCGCGAGGCGATCCGCATCCTGGACGGCATGGATGTCGATTTCGAATATGAAGGCGAAATGCCGCCGGCCCTGGCGCTGAACTCCGAGGCGCGGGCCAACTATCCCTTCATGCGCCTGACCGGCGACGCCAACGTCCTGGTCATGCCGGCTATCCACTCGGCCGCCATCTCGACCCGCCTGGTTCAGGCCCTGGGCGGCGCCACGGTGATCGGCCCGCTGCTGGTGGGTCTGGAGAAGTCGGTGCAGATCGTGCCGCTGGGCGCCTCGGTCGGCGAGATCATGACCGCCGCCACCTTCGCCGCCTACGCCGAAGGGGTGGAGATCGAGGACTGACCCCCTCGCCATCGCGACACCGTTCAGAGGCGGCCTTCGGGCCGCCTCTTTGCGTTTCAGGCGCCGGGCGCTTCTTCCGGGGCGGCCGCCTTCTTCTGCTCGGCGATCAGGCGCGCATGACGCGGCGCGACGTAGAAGGCCAGCAAAATGGCGAACACGCCGATGACCGTCGAATACAGGAAGAAGGTAACGTAGCCCGCCCCCAATCCGGCCGGCGACACCCCGCTCTTGGCCGCGCCTGCGACCAGAGATTCCGGCGGCAGGGCGTGAAACAGGCCCTTCAGCGCCCCCAACGGTCCCCCGGCGTCGGCCGCCCGCGCCGAGGCCTCGACGATCTTGCCGGACTGGGACGCGATCAGCTTGCCCGGCAGGGCGTACAGCGAGCTGAACAGGGCGTATTGGGTCGCGGTGAAGCCGATCGACGTCAGGCTGGACATATAGGCGATCAGCGCCGTCCCGGCGTAGCCGGTGGCGAGGTTATCCACGCCGATGGAGACGAACAGGGCGGTCAGATCATGCCCCTGGGTCGCCAGCCAGGCGAAGACCAGGTTCGACACCGGGCTCATGAAGGCCCCGACCACCATGGTCCGGATCAAGCCGAAGCGGGCGACGGACCAGCCGCCGATGAAGACGCCCAGCGACATGGCGACGACGCCGAACAGCTTTCGCACCTCGCCGATCTCGATCAGGCTGAACCCCAGGTCGATGTAGAAGGGGTTCATGATGTTCAGCACGAAATCCGCCAGGCGATAGAGGCAGATCAGCGCCAGGATCGGCCCGGCCAGCTTGCCGAAGCGGACAAAGAAATCCTTCAACGGCGCACCGAACGAACCGGCCAGATAGGCGCCGGGACGGGTGCGCCAGCCTGGCACGGGCGCGCAGGCGAAAAACAGCAGGCCGAAACCCAGCACGATCCAGGCGAACTGGATCAACACCCCGCCGCCCCCGCTTTCAGCCAGCCCCGCGCTCAGGACGGCCAGAACCGCTTCGGGCAGGACCGCGCCGAAGGCCCAGGCGAAGGCGTCGATCTTGTCGGTCAGTCCTGTGCCGATCAGCACCGCCGCGACGAAGATCAGGCCGAGGCGCACCACCCATTCGATCTTCTCGGCCACGGGACGGGACGGAATGTCGGACACGGGAATGGCGCGCACGACGTGCTGCTTCTCGCGCGGCGCCAGCAGGACGCCCATCACGCCGACGCCCATCAGGGCGGCCATGATCGCGTAGGACAGGTTCCAGTTGTAGAACTGCGCCAACGCCAGAGGCACGAAGCCGGCGACGATCTGAGCGACGCGATAGCCGAGCTGGTAGGCCGCCGCCATCGCGCCCTGACGGCTGTCGTCCACCGCCTCGATACGCCAGGCGTCGATGGCGATGTCCTGGGTCGCGCCGAAGAAGCCGACCATCACGGCGAAGGCGGCCACGGCGCCCAAGGACGTCTGCGGATTGGAGCCCGAGATCAGCCACAGGCCGGCGATGATCACCACCTGGGTCGCCAGCATCCACGAGCGCCGATGCCCCAGCCAGCGCGTCAGGCCGGGAATATTGGTGCGGTCAAGCAGCGGCGCCCAGACGAACTTCAACGCATAGGTCAGGGTGGCCAGGGCGAAGAAGCCGATCATCTCCAGCGTCACGCCCGCGTCGCGCAGCCAGGCCGACAGGGTGTCGTAGATCAGCAGGTTCGGCAGGCCCGCCGCGAACCCCAGCAGCAGCATGGCCATCGGCCGCCGCTCGCCATAGACGGCCAGCCCCCGAAACGTCCGGCAGGCGCGTTGGGCGTCTTGGTATCAATCATACGTGGCTCCGGCGGCGCCGCCGGGCGATACGGACGACGAACTACTGGCAGATCAGGAAGCCGCGACCTTGGCGCGGTTGGCCCCGTTCGTCCAGCGGGCCAGCGCGCTTCGCAGAGCGTCCGCCTCCAGCGGCTTGGACAGGTGGTCGTCCATGCCCGCCGCCAGACAGGCGGCGCGGTCCTCGGCGAAGGCGTTGGCGGTCAGGGCGATGATCGGCGTCTGGTCGCCTCGCGCGCGCAGGGCGCGCGTCGCGCCGGGCCCGTCCAGACGCGGCATCCGCATGTCCATGAAGACCAGATCGAAGCGCGCCGCCTTCATCGCCTCCAGCGCCTCATGCCCGTCGGCGGCTGTCTGAACGACGCAGCCCTCGCGACGCAACAGGGTCCTGGCCAGAAGGGCGCCGACCGGATTGTCCTCGACCAGCAGGACCCGCACACCCTTGAAGGCGACATGGGCGACCCGGTCGTCGTCGCCGGATCGAACCGGCGGCGCCGCAACGCCCCGGCGCGGCGCCAGCGCCCCCAGCACCTGCTCGGACAGCGAGGCCCGGCGCAAGGGCTTGATCAGATAGCCGCAGAAGCCGGCTGCTCGGTAGCGGCTGATCAGATCCCGTTCGTTCGGGCGAAGCAGGATGATGGACTGGCCCTGAACCGGCTTGGCCGCCAGCGCCCCTACGTCGGCGCCGGCATGATCCACCAGAGTCACCTGCGCCTGACGCGCCACCCTGCCGCCGGAGGCCTCGATCTGGTCGGCCGCCGCGCGTCGCACGAAGGGATCGGGCGTGCGGATCGCCACCGCCAGCTTGGCCAGCGGCCGCGCGCGCGGCGTGGCGCCGGGCGCGACCGGGAAGGCGGCTTCGAAACGGAATCGGGCCGGCGCCTTCGGGGCGGTCCTCGACCACGACGGCTCCGTCCATGGCGCGGGCCAGCCGCCGCACCACCGCCAGGCCCAGACCCGCGCCGTCGAAACGCGCGGCGTCGGAGGCGTCGGCGTGGCCGAACTCTTCGAAGATGCGGCTGCGCGCCTCTTGCGGCACGCCCGGTCCGGTGTCGTCGACGATGAAGGCCAGCCGCACGGGCGCGCCGTCCCGCGGTTCGCCCACCGCTTCGACCGCCAGACGCACGCCGCCCCGGTCGGTGAACTTGACGGCGTTTCCAGCCAGGTTGAACAGGATCTGCCGCAGACGGCCCTCGTCGGCGACGATGTCGGGCGCGTCGGCGGCCACCGACCAGACGATCTCCAGCCCCTTGTCGTGGGCGCGCGGACTGAGCAGTTCGGCCACGCCCCGCACCAGGCCTTCCAGGTCGACCGGCGCCGGATCGAACTCCAGCGCCTCGGCCTCCAGCCGGGCGTAATCCAACAGGTCGTTGACCAGGCCCAACAGATGTTCGGCCGACTTCTGCGCCGCCTCGGCATAGGCGCGCTGCGCCCCGTCCAGCCGGGTGCGCGACAACAGGCCGAGCATGCCGATCACCCCGTTCAGAGGCGTGCGCATCTCATGGCTCATCAGCCGCAAGAACTGCTGTTCGGGCGAGGCGCCGTCCGCAGGCGCGTCGGACGGCCCCGCTCCCAAGCCGGACATGGCGGGATGATTCGCGTTCTGCGACGGTTTGCGGCGGGTTTGTCCCATAAGGCCACGCTAGGCCTGCCGGGGTTAATTCAACACGAACGGCCTCGGCCCGTCTGCGCCTTCCTTTACGGGAAACAGGCCGCGTCGGCTGACCTGACGGTCGAAATCCTCATGGGCGCCGACGGTGCTGCGTCGGTACATCAGGGCCTCGGCCACATGGCGGCGCAGCACCCCGTCCGCGCCGTCCAGATCGGCGATGGTGCGGGCCAGGCGCAGGGTGCGGGTCCAGCCGCGCGCCGTCAGCCCCCGCCTCCCCCGCCTTCATCAGCAGAGCGCGACCAGCCTGGTCCGGGGCGGCGAACCGTTCCAGCGCCTCGCCCGACGCCCGGGCGTTGAGGGCCTGCATCCCCGTCAACCCGGCCTCGGCCTGACGGGCCTCCTGCATCTGCATGGCGGCGAAGACCCGGGCGGCGGCTTCGGCCGTGCCCTCGGCCGGAGGCGGCAGGATCATGTCGGCGGTAGTGACCGGCGGCGTCTCGACCGTCAGGTCGATGCGGTCGAACATCGGGCCGGAAATACGGTTCTGATAGTCCCTTTGACAGCGCGGAGCCTTGCCGCAGGCGCCCCTTCCCGGTCCGCCCACGCCGCAGCGGCAAGGGTTCATCGCCGCCACCAGCTGGAAGCGCGCGGGATAGCGCACATGGGCGTTGGCCCGCGCCACCACGATCTCGCCGGTCTCCAGCGGTTGACGCAGGCTGTCGAGCGCCTGGGCCGAATATTCCGGCAGTTCGTCAAGGAACAGCACGCCGTTGTGCGCCAGCGACGCCTCGCCCGGCTTGGCCTTGTGCCCGCCTCCCGTCAGGGCGGCCATCGAGGCCGAATGATGCGGCGCGCGGAACGGTCGTTCGCGCGTCAGGGCGCCGCGCTCGATCAGCCCCGCCACCGACCAGACCATTGAGGTCTCCAGCCGTTCGATCGGCGTCAGCGGCGGCAACAGGCCCGGCAGGCGCGCCGCCATCATCGACTTGCCCGAACCCGGCGGACCGACGAACAGCAGATTGTGGCCCCCGGCGGCGGCGATCTCCAGCGCCCGTTTGGCGCCCTCCTGTCCCTTGACCTCGCGCAGGTCGGGCACGGCGCGCCCCTCCACCACCGGCCCCGGCTGGGGCGGGCGCAGCACCTGGGTCCCGCGAAAATGATTGATCAGGCCGATCAGGGAACGCGGCGCCAGCAGCCGCACATCCCCCGCCCAGGCCGCCTCCGGCCCGTTCGCCTCCGGGCAGATCAGGCCCAGCCCCATGCCGTTGACCGCCATGGCCGCAGGCAGGGTCCCGCCGACGCCTGCGATCTGGCCGTCCAGCCCCAGTTCTCCGACCGCCGCCCAGCCGTCCAACGCGTCTGGCCCGATCACGCCCATCGAAGCCAGCACGGCCAGGGCGATGGGCAGATCGAAATGGCTGCCCTCCTTGGGCAGGTCGGCGGGGGCCAGATTGGCGATCACCTTCTTGGCGGGCAGAGCCAGGCCGATGCCGGCGAAGGCGCCGCGCACCCGTTCGCGGCTTTCGGCCACCGCCTTGTCCGGCAGGCCGACGATGGCGAAGGCCCCGGCGGGCGAGCCGACCTGCTGCACCTCGACGTCGACCCGGCGCGCATCGACGCCGTCGAACGCCACCGTCACCACTCGAGCCGCCATCGTGTTCTCTCCTCAGTAAAGAGAACAAATCACGAACTCAAGCAAACTGCAAGAGCGCCGTTCGATCAGGCGCGCGGGCGGCTTTCAGCCGTCAGGCGGCCGCCGCCTTCCGCTGCTCGATGACCGCCCACATCCGCTCGGTGGCGTCGATCCCGGCGAAGTTCAGCAGTTGCTGTGCGCCGGTGGGCGAGGTCACATTGATCTCGGTCAGATAGTCGCCGATCACGTCGATGCCGACGAAGATCAGGCCGCGTTCCTTCAGATAGGGGCCGATGGCGGCGCAGATCTCCAGGTCGCGCGGGGTCAGCTCGACCGGCGCCGCCGTGCCGCCGACGCGCAGGTTGGAGCGCACCTGATCCTTCGCCGGAATACGGTTGATGGCGCCGACCGGCTCGCCGTCGATCAGGATGATGCGCTTGTCGCCCGCCGCGACGGCGGGGATGAATTTCTGGATCACCAAAGGATCGCGCGACCCGGCCGCGTGGATCTCGATCAGGGCCTCCAGGTTCGGATCATCCGCCTTCAGCCGCACCACGCCCGAGCCGGCCGCGCCATGCAGGGGCTTCAGCACCACATCGCCATGACGGCGGTGGAAGTCGACCAGGGCTTCGGGGTCGGACGACACCAGGGTCGGCGGCTGCAGGCCGGGAAACAGGGTGGCGATCAGCTTCTCGGCGCCGAGCGCACCTCGGCCGGATCATTGACCACCAGGGTCTTGGGATGCACCCGCTCCAGCAGATAGGTGGCGGTGACATAGGCCATGTCGAACGGCGGGTCCTGCCGCATCAGGATGACGTCCACGTCCGTTTCCAGATCCAGCCGTTGTTCGGGGCCGAAGTCGGCGTGGTCGCCCTGCTTGCGCTGCACCGTCACCGGGCGGGCGCGGCAGAACAGGCGGCCGTCCTCCAAAGCCAGGGTGCGGAAATCGTAGACCCACAGCTTGTGGCCGCGCGCCTGCCCGGTCAGGGCCATCAGGAAGGTGGTGTCCGACTCGACGTTGACCGCCTCGAGCGGGTCCATCTGGATGGCGACCTTGAGCATGGGGTGTCCTTCTTGGTGGGGCGCTATCGCTCGCGCCGCGGGCGCTCGCTAAATGAGCGCCCGAACAAGGACGCCGCTGAGCGTTACTTGAGGCCGCGACAGCTCGGCTGCAAGGCCGCGCTTCAGTTCAACTGCAACCGCATCCGGTCCAGCCGGACGTCGCAGGCGACGAGAGCCTCGCCCAGGGTGCGGGCGCGGGCCAGGGCGTGCATGGCGCCGGTCAGGGCGCCCTGCTTCTCTCGGGCGGCGGCGACGTCCAGCCAGGGGCGGTGATCCTCCGGGTCCAGCAGGGCGCGGCGCAGGGCCGAGCGCTCGGCGCCTTCGTAATCTCGGGCCTGAAGCGCGCGGTTGAACAGGATGTTCTGCAGGCGGATCAGGGCCTGACGCTCGCTGACCGGCGCCATCAGCAAGTCCAGCCGGTCGGCCACGTGCGGCGTCAGCCCCGCCAGAAGGGCGCGGCGCGTCAGCTCTGACGGCAGCACCAGACGTCCCTGGCTGAACGGGTCCAGCGCCACCGGCCCCTCGGGCGTTTCGACCCGCAGCAGGACGTGGCCGGGAAAGTCCACCGGCGCCGCGCTCAGTCCGGCTCGTCGCGCCGCGTCCAGATAGAAGATGACCAGCACCGCCGACAGGCCGCGGCGCCGCTCGGCCACGTCGATCACGTCCGTATTGGCCGGATGGTCGTAGTTCAGCAGGTCGCCGTTCAGCCGCAGGTCGCCGGCAAGCGCCTCGGTCAGGGCCTCATCGGGGCTCTCCTGAGCCGCCCGCTCCTTCAGCCGCTGGGCGGCGTGGTCGGCCAGGATGCGCACGCCGTCGGCGTCGCGGAACGGATAGTCGTGGATGGCGCAGGCGATGGCGCAATCCAGCAGGGGAAAGGCCTCGTCCGGCCCCTCGCCCGCCTGCGCCAGCACCGCCTCTGCTTCCTCGCGCGTCAAGGCCGATCCGCTCCCCTGGAGATCACGCCGCGAAGATGACGCGGAAAGCGTCCGGGGGCCAGCGTCACCATGTCGATTCTCAGGTCCAGCCCCGCAAGGGCCGGCCGTCCCCGAGCCGCCGCCTCGGCCGCACGGATCAGACGCTGGTGCTGGTCCGGCCCCAGGGCCAGCGCCGCCGCCTCCAGCGTGGCGCGGCGTTTGACCTCGACGGCGGCCAGAACCCGCCCGCGCCGGGCCAGGATGTCGATCTCGCCGCCCCGTCCCTTCAGGCGAAAGGCCAGCACCTGATAGCCCTTGAGCATCAGCCACAGGGCGGCGATCCACTCGGCGTCATGGCCCTGACGATGCGCCCGTCCGCCGACCGCCCTGCGCCAGCCCGCCTTGGGCCGCTTGGGCGGCGGCTGCGGGCGCGACAGGCGAGAGGGCGGGGCCGGGCTCACCGCGCCTTCAGCTCCAGCGCCCGCTTGTACAGCGGCTTGCGCGGCAGGTTCAGGGCCTTGGACACCTCGGCCGCCGCCTCGCCGGGCGGCAGGCGGGTGAGGGCTTCGGACAGGGCCGCGTCGGCGTCGGCGGCGCTGGCGACCTCGGCCTCGCCGGGGCCGACCACCACCACGATCTCGCCCTTGGGCGCGTCCAGACGCGGATCGGCGGCCAGCTCAGCCAGCGTGCCCCGCACGCATTCCTCATAAAGCTTGGTCAGTTCGCGAGCCACCGCAGCGGGGCGCGGCCCCAGCACCTGCGCCATATCGGTCAGGCTGTCCCTCAGACGCGGACCGCTTTCAAAGAAGACCAGCGTCTGACGGCCCGTGCGCAACTCCTCCAGCGCCGTGCGGCGCGCGCCCGACTTGGGCGGCAGGAACCCCGCGAACAGGATCCGGTCGGCAGGCAGGCCGGCGATGCACAGCGCCGCCAGCAGGCTGGACGGGCCCGGCACGGGATGGACCGGCAGGCCCTCGGCCACCGCCGCGCGCGCCACCACATAGCCGGGGTCGGACACCAGAGGCGTGCCCGCGTCCGACACCAGGACCACCACCTCGCCCGCCCTCAACCGCTCGACGGCGATCTCGGCGGCGCGGGCCGAGGCGTGGTCGTCGCAGCGCTCCAGCTTGGCCTTCAGCCCATAGGCGGTCAGCAGCTTGGCCGTGACCCGGGTGTCCTCGGCCAGCACCAGATCGGCCGCCGCGAGCACGTCCAGCGCCCTCAGCGTCATGTCGCGCAGGTTGCCGATCGGCGTCGCCACCAGATAAAGGCCCGGCGAAACGGGGCGCGCGGGCGGGGCGGTCGGCGGGAAAAGCGGGGCGTCGGACATCGGCCGGACCCTGCCAGTCCAGCGCGGCGCGGTCTAGGTCAGCAACGCCTTCAGCACGGCGTCCAGCAGCGGCCGTCCCGTGGCCGTGGCGGCGATGCGCCCGTCCTTCAGAGCGACGAAGCCGTCGGCCAGCAGGTCGCCCAACTTCCCGTCATCCGCTGACAGGCCCAGCCGCTGCAGCAGGGACAGGGGCACGCCTTCAATGGTGCGCAGGCCCAGCAGCACCCGCTCCTCGTCGGCGTCGCGGGGCTCCAGAACCTCGCGCTCGGCCCAGGGCGAGCCGGCGGCGACGCCCTGCACATAGTCGCCGATGCGGCGGTGCGCGACGGTGGCGATCCGGCCCTCCGCCAGCGTTATCCGGCCGTGGGCGCCGGGGCCGAGGCCGAGGTAATCCCCGCCGCGCCAGACGTGCAGATTGTGGCTGGAGCGAGCGGCGACGTCGCGGGCGTGGTTGGACACCTCATAGGCCTCGAACCCGGCCGCTTCGAGCGTCCCTTGCGTGGCCTCGTACAGTTCGGCGGCCAGATCCTCGTGGGGCGGCGACCAGGCCCCGCGCGCCACGGCCCGCCCGAACGCCGTCGTCCCCTCGATGGTCAGTTGGTAAGGCGAGACGTGCTCGAACCCCAGATCGAGCGCGGTGGACAGTTCGGCCTGCCAGTCGGCGACGCTCTGTCCCGGCCGGGCGTAGATCAGGTCGATCGACAGGCGCGAGAAGGCCCGTCCCGCCAGAGCGATGGCCCGACGCGCCTCGTCGGCGGAATGGTCGCGGCCGAGGAACTTCAGCGCCGCATCGTCGAACGACTGCACCCCCATCGACAGCCGGTTGATCCCCGCCTGCGCCAGGGCGGCGTAGCGCCCGGCCTCGGCGTCGGTCGGATTGGCCTCAAGGCTGACCTCTATGGCGCCCGTCGGCGGAAACAGGGCGCGGGCGCGCTCGACCACCGCCGCCACGGCGTCCGGCGGCATCAGCGACGGCGTGCCTCCGCCGAAGAAGATCGAGGCCAAGGCGCGCGGACCGACCCGCGCCGCCTGCGCCTCTAGGTCGTCAAGAATGGCCTGCGCCAGCCCCGCCTGCTCCTCGGTCCGCCCCCGGTCGCGCACGACGTTGAAGTCGCAATAGGGGCAGATGCGGGCGCAGTAAGGCCAGTGGACGTAGAGGGCGATGGAACCCTTCTCCCCTCGGGGAGAAGGTGGGCGGCAGAGCCGCTCGGATGAGGGGCGGGTTGAGCATGACAGGCTTTCGTAATGTCAGGAGCCGACGGCCCCCTCATCCGTCGTGCTGCGCACGCCGCCTTCTCCCCAAGGGGAGAAGGACCACGGTCAATCAATCAGCGCCGCCTTGAGTTTGTCGAAGGCCCGGCCGCGATGGCTGACGGCGTCCTTCTCGGCGGCGTCCATCTCGGCGAAGGTCTTGTCCGAGCCTTCCGGCTGGAAGACGGGGTCGTAGCCGTGGCCGCCGTCGCCCCGCGGCGGGAAGACCAGCTGGCCGTCGACCCGGCCCTCGACCACCACGCAGGGCCCGTCCGGCCAGGCCACCGCCAGGGCCGAGGTGAACCAGGCCGAGCGGTCGCGCGAACCGGTCTCCTCCAGCCGCTGCTCGACCTTGCGCATGGCCAGGGCGAAGTCCTTGTCCGGCCCGGCCCAGCGCGCCGAATAGATGCCGGGCGCCCCGTCCAGAGCCGCGACGGACAGGCCGGAATCATCGGCCAGGGCGACCTCGCCCGAGGCCTGGGCCGCATGGCGCGCCTTCAGCATGGCGTTGCCGGCGAAGGTGCTCTCGGTCTCGTCCGGCTCGGGCAGATTCAGCTCTCCGGCCGTGACGATCCGGTAATGTCCGTCCAGCAGCGCTTCGATCTCGCGCGCCTTGCCGGGATTGTGGGTGGCGGCGACGAGCCGCATCCCCTTGATGAGCTTGAGATTCATGGCGCGACCTTACTCCCGTCGAATCCATTGCGAAATGGTAACATCGTTAAACGATATGTAAGTTGGCTTTCATCCGGGCATGACCTATCTTCATTATCAAGAACGGAGGCCGCACCGTTCAAATGCGAGAAACAAATCGCAACAACGATCCAGCGGCGCAGCATAAATGCACAAAAAATGTGCTTTGATGGAGAGACCGATATGCAAGCCATGCGAAAGACCAACATGATGGACCGTCTGGCCCACAGCCTGGGCAACGCCTTCCTGCTGGCCGCCCTGCCGGCCGCAGCGATCGCCCTGATCGTTCAGAGCTTCTGATCCTGTCGGGTTGGAGGGGACTTTGACGATCGCCATGAACGCCGCGAAGAATAACGCCGCGCGCGGGTCGGCCGGACCCGCCGCGGCGACCGCGCCTCTTCCCCCGGCCTGAGACGCCGCCCATGCGCTTCCCGAATCTGAACCCCGCCGGGAAGTCGAAGCCGCGCCGTCGGCGCAACCCCAATCTGCTCACGCCCAATCTGCGCACCCTCGGCCCCGGCTCGATCGCCAGCGTGCTGAAGATCGCCCTGGACGTCGCCTATGTGGTGATGATCCTCGTCACCGGCCTGCTGCTGCTGCTTTGGGTCGCCTCCATCTTCATTCCGCTCGACAATCTGAACGTCACGGTGTCGGACGGAGCGGACGGCCGCGAGATGCCGTTGTCGCGCCCGCTGCTGCTGTTCGGCCTGGGCGCCCTGACCGCCTATTTCAGCGGCTTCCTGCTGATCCTGCGTTATCTGCGCAAGATTTTCCGCACCCTGACCCTTGGCGATCCGTTCCAGCCGCACAACGTCCGCCGCCTGCGCCAGATCGGCCTGATCCTGGCCGTCGTCACCGGCGGCGTCTGGATCGTTCAGGGTCTGGTCGCCGCGCGTCTGGCGCCCGGCGTGATGGAGCCGCAGGGGATCAGCGACCTGCTCACCCCCGTCTTCTCGGTCCTGGTCGTCTTCGTCCTGGCCGAGGTGTTCCGCGAGGGCGCGCGCCTTCGTCGCGAATCCGAACTGACGATCTGACCGGGACACGCTAAAGCTCACCACATGGCCATCCGCGTCCAACTTGACCGCATCCTCGCCCAGCGCCGCATGTCGCTGACGGAGCTCGCCGACCGCGTCGGCGTGACCGTCGCCAACCTGTCCATCCTCAAGACGGGCAAGGCGCGGGCCGTGCGCTTCACCACCCTGGACGCCCTGTGTCGCGAGCTGGACTGCCAGCCCGGCGACCTGCTGGCCCATGAGCCCGGTCCGCCGGACGCCGTCGACGACGAGGACTGAGCGTGGCCCGCCGCGGCCCGCCGGCCGCCAGCACCGACGCCGCCCCTGACGCCGCCCCTGACGCCGACGACAAACGCCTGTGGGCGCGGGTCGCCAGCACCGTCACCCCGCCCATGCGGCGCAAGGCCGCCCGCGTCACGCCCGGGGCCGTCGTCCCGCCTGAAGCCGAGCTTGAGGCGGCGGCGCCGCCCGTCGCGCGCGGCGCCGCCGGCAAGAAGCGCACCGCCGCCCTCACCCCCGCCTCGGCCGGGCGCTCGACGACCCCGGCCTCGGTGCCCCGCGCCTCCAACGCCGCGCCGCCCCGGCCCGCCCCCGCGCCCAGCCAACGCCCGAAGAGCTTGAGCCCGGCCGCAAGCGCCGCCTGACCCGCGAACGCGATCCGATCGAGGCGCGCATCGACCTGCACGGCTTCGGCCGCTTCGAAGCCGAAGACCAGCTGCGCGGCTTCCTCATCAGCTGCCAGATGCGCGGCTTGCGCTCGGTCCTGGTGATCACCGGCCAGGGCCGCCGCGGCGGCGGGATCATCCGCGCCTCGGTGCATGAATGGCTGACCGGGCCTTATCTGCGCGGCGTCGTGTCCGGCTTCGCCCCCGCTCACCGCCGCCACGGCGGCGACGGGGCGCTGTATGTGACGCTGAAGGGGCGCTAGCCCTGCGCGTTCCTCACCGCCGCCGCGCCCGCGATCGGCGCGATCACCAGGGCGAACAGCACGTAGGCGCCCAACAGGGCCAGCGCCGAGGCCGGGCTCTGACCGCTGGCGGCGCGGGTCAGGGCGCCCGCCCCGAACACCACCGGCGGGATGAACAGCGGCAGCACCACCACGGCGATCAGCAGGCCGCCGCGCCTTGCGCCCAGCGCCAGCGCCGCGCCGAGCGCGCCCGTAAAGGCGAAGCCCAGCCCGCCCAGCGCCGCCGAGGCGCCGGTCAGACCGATCAGTTCCGGCGGCTGGCCCAGCGCCAGGGCCGCCACCGGCGCCGCGACCGCCAGCGGCAGACCCGTGGCCAGCCACTGCGCCAGCGCCTTGATCCCCACCGTCGCCTCCAGCGGCAGGGGGCCGGTCGCCAGCAGGTCCAGCGCCCCGTCTTCCAGGTCCCGCTCGAACATCCGCTCCAGCGACAGCAGCGACGCCAGCGCCAGCGCCATCCAGCTGGCTCCCGAAGCGGCGGGCGCCAGAACACGCGGATCGCCCCCGCCGCCAGCGGCAAAATGGCCGTCAGACACAACAGAAAACCGCAGGCCAGCAATGGCCCCCGCCGCCGCCCCAGGCCAGCGACAGCTCGCGCGCGAACAGGGCGCGGGCGGCTTTCACCGCACGCCCCCTAAATCCAGCGACCGCCCCGCGACCGGCAGCGGATCATGCACGGCGGCCAGGATCATGCCCCCGCCCGCCAGATGCTCGGCCATCAGTTCGGCGGCCACGCTGCGCCAGGCCTCGTCCAGCGGCGCCAGCGGCTCGTCCAGCAGCCACAGGGCGCGCGGGGCGGCGACCAGACGCGCCAGCGACAGCCGCCGCCTCTGCCCCGCCGACAGCTTGCGCGTCTCCAGATCCAGCAAGGGCGCCAGTTTCAGCCGCGCGACGGCCGCGTCCATCGCCTCGGCCGACCCGCCCAGCCATTCAACCTGAAACCCCAGCTCCTGCCGCGCCGTGCGCTGAGGCTTCAAACCCTCGTGATGGCCCAGCAGATGCAGCGCCGAACGCCGCGCGCCCTCGGCCTCCATCTCGCCCTCGGCGTCATGAAAAACGATCGCCCCCGCATCCGGGCGGATGAAGCCCGCCACCGCGCGCAGCAGGCTGGTCTTGCCCGCCCCATTGGCCCCCGTCAGGGCCGCCGCCTCGCCCGCCGACAGGCTGAAACTCAGGCCATGGAACAGCCGCCGCTCGCCCCGCGACAGGCTCAGGGCCTCGATGTCGAGCCGGGTCAGCACTTGCGAATCTCTCTCAATGTCCACGTCCGGGGTGTGGATACATGGACGGCCCACGCGCGCGGGACTATATGCGCAAGCGCCGCAGCAGGCTTTCGCCGCGCGCGCCGGGGACCTGTGCGCCCCGACGTCCAGCGCGCGAAGGCGCAACCGATTGTCGGGCGGCGTTTGCCAGAGGACTACTCTCCATGCCGTCGATCGACAGCCTCAAAACCCGCCAGGACCTCGCGGTCGGGCGCAAGAAATACGCCTATTACAGCCTTCCCGCCGCCGAGGAAGCCGGTCTGGCCGGGATTTCCCGCCTGCCGCGCTCGATGAAGGTGCTGCTGGAGAACCTGCTGCGCAACGAAGACGGCGTCTCGGTCACCGAGGACGACCTGAAGGCCGTCGCCGCCTGGATCGAGAACAAGGGCGCCGTCGAGCACGAGATCGCCTTCCGTCCGGCCCGCGTGCTGATGCAGGACTTCACCGGCGTTCCGGCCGTCGTCGACCTGGCCGCCATGCGCGACGCGATGGACAAGCTCGGCGCCGACGCCAAGAAGATCAACCCGCTGGTCCCCGTCGATCTGGTCATCGACCACTCGGTCATGGTCGATCATTTCGGCAACGCCGCCGCCTTCGGCCAGAACGTCGAGCGCGAGTATGAGCGCAACATCGAGCGCTACAACTTCCTGCGCTGGGGCTCGTCAGCCTTCAACAACTTCCGCGTCGTGCCGCCGGGCACCGGCATCTGCCACCAGGTCAACCTGGAGCACCTGGCCCAGACCGTCTGGACCGCCGAGGAAGGCCGCAAGACCGTCGCCTATCCCGACACCGTCGTCGGCACCGACAGCCACACCACCATGATCAACGGCCTGGCCGTCCTGGGCTGGGGCGTCGGCGGCATCGAGGCCGAGGCCGCCATGCTGGGCCAGCCGATCCCGATGCTGATCCCCGAAGTCGTCGGCTTCAAGCTGACCGGCAAGCTGCCGGAAGGCGCGACGGCCACCGACCTGGTGCTGACCGTCACCCAGATGCTGCGCAAGAAGGGCGTGGTCGGCAAGTTCGTGGAATTCTTCGGTCCCGCCATCGCCGGCATGACCATCGAGGACCAGGCCACCATCGCCAACATGGCCCCGGAGTACGGCGCCACCTGCGGCTTCTTCCCGGTCTCTCAGGCCACCATCGACTATCTGACGGCCACCGGCCGCGAGAAGGCGCGCGTCGCCCTGGTCGAAGCCTACGCCAAGGCTCAAGGGTTGTGGATCGACGAGACCTCGGAAGACCCGATCTTCACCGACGTGCTGGAGCTGGACATCTCGACGGTCGTGCCGTCGCTGGCCGGTCCCAAGCGTCCGCAGGACCGCGTCGAGCTGACCAGCGCCGCTCCGGCCTTCGCCACGGCCCTGACCGACGTCTTCTCGCGCCCGGCCGACGCCCCGCGCGTCGCGGTCGAGGGTGAAAAGTTCGACCTGGGCGACGGCGACGTGGTCATCGCCGCCATCACCTCGTGCACCAACACCTCCAACCCGTCAGTGCTGATCGCCGCCGGCCTGGTGGCGCGCAAGGCCAATGCGCTCGGCCTCAAGCCCAAGCCCTGGGTCAAGACCTCGCTGGCCCCCGGCTCGCAGGTCGTCACCGACTATCTGACCGACGCCGGCCTGCAGAAGGACCTGGACGCCCTGGGCTTCAACCTGGTGGGCTACGGCTGCACCACCTGCATCGGCAACTCGGGTCCGCTGGACCCGGCCGTGTCCAAGGCGATCAACGACAACGGCCTGGTGGCCACCTCGGTTCTGTCGGGCAACCGCAACTTCGAGGGCCGGGTGAACCCGGACGTCCAGGCCAACTACTTGGCCTCGCCGCCGCTGGTGGTGGCCTACGCCCTGGCCGGCTCCATGCATATCGACATCACCAAGGAGCCGATCGGCCAGGACAAGAAGGGCAATGACGTCTTCCTGAAGGACGTGTGGCCGACCTCGGAAGAGATCGCCGCCATCCAGAAGAAGTCGGTCACGCCCAAGATGTTCGCCAAGCGCTACGCCGACGTCTTCAAGGGCGACGAGCACTGGCAGGCCATCCAGGTCGCCGGCGGCCAGACCTACGAGTGGCAGGACACCTCCACCTACGTCCAGAACCCGCCCTACTTCGAAGGCCTGTCGATGGAGCCGACCCCGGTCAGCGACATCGTCGAGGCGCGCATCCTGGGCATCTTCGGCGACTCGATCACCACCGACCACATCTCTCCGGCCGGTTCGATCAAGAAGGCCTCGCCGGCGGGTCAGTACCTGACCAACCACGGCGTCGACGCCCTGGACTTCAACAGCTACGGCGCCCGCCGCGGCAACCACGAAGTCATGATGCGCGGCACCTTCGCCAACATCCGCATCCGTAACAAGATCACCCCGGACATCGAGGGCGGCGTCACCAAGCACTTCCCCTCGGAAGACACGATGTCGATCTACGACGCGGCCATGCGCTACCAGTCGGAAGGCCGTCCGCTGGTCGTCTTCGCCGGCAAGGAATACGGCACCGGCTCGTCGCGCGACTGGGCGGCCAAGGGCACCCGCCTGCTGGGCGTCCGCGCCGTCATCGCCGAAAGCTATGAGCGCATCCACCGCTCAAACCTGGTCGGCATGGGCGTCGTCCCGCTGCAGTTCAAGGAAGACGGCTGGCAGAAGCTGGGCCTGACGGGCGAAGAGATCGTCACCATCCGCGGCCTGACCGACGCCAACGCCGGCAAGCTGAAGCCGCGTCAGGACCTGTGGGTCGAGCTGTTCCGTCCGTCGGACGGCAAGATGGCCCGCTTCCCGGTCCGCTGCCGCATCGATAACCAGACCGAGCTGGACTACTTCAAGGCCGGCGGCGTCATGCCCTACGTGCTGCGCAACCTGGCGCGCGGCGACGAGAAGTAAGCGGTCTCAAGCAGCGCGAAAGCGCGTTAGACCAACCAGAATGAAGGCCGGCGGAGCGATCCGCCGGCCTTTTCTTTGGGCCCGCAAACCCCTCCCGGCCGTCATCCTCGGGCTTGACCCGAGGATCGAGCGCAGCGGGGCGCTCGCCCTTGCCTAGGCTGCGCAGGCGGACACCCCGGTCCTCGGGTCAAGCCCGAGGATGACGGCGGAATGGTCGAAGGCGGCGCCTCGCCGCTCGCCCGCCTCAGTCCAGTTTCAGCGCCTCGGCCAGCAGGCGCGCCTCGGCCGCGCGGCTGGAGCCGGCGCGCCAGGCGACCACGATCTCGCGATGCGGCGCGTCTTCGGAAATGGGCCTAACGACGACGCCCGGACTATCGGCCAGGCCCGCCTTCACCGCCATCTGCGGCAGGAAGCTGACGCCCAGTCCCGAGGACACCATCTGCACCAGCGTATGCAGGGAGGTGGCGGCGAAGACGTCCTCGCCGCGCGGCGCCTCGATATTGACGGCCGCCAGGGCCTGATCGCGCAGGCAGTGTCCGTCTTCCAGCAGGATCAGGTCGTCGGCCTTCAGCATTCCCTCCGGGATCGGCCCGGCGCCCGCCAGCGGATGGCCGACGGGGGCGGCGGCCAGGATCTCGTCGTCGCCGATATGGGCGTGGTCGATCCCCGGCGCGTCGTAAGGCAGGGCGATGACGGCGGCATCCAGTTGGCCCGCCTTCAGTCCGGCGATCAGGCGCGGCGTCAGGTCTTCGCGGATGAACAGGCGCAGGCCCGGATACAGGGTCTTCAGCCCCGGCAGAGTGCGCGGCAGCAGGAAGGGCGCCACCGTCGGGATGATCCCCAGGCGAAACCGGCCCGACAGCGGCTTGCCCGCGTTCTGGGCCGCCTCGACCAGGTCCTCGGCGCGCGCCAGCACGTCCTCGGCCCGGCGCACCGCCTCGGCCCCCACAGCGGTCAGGATCACCGCCCCCGCGTGCGCTCGACCACCGCGGCGCCCAAGACGCGCTCCAGCTCCTGCACCCCCGACGAGAGGGCGGGCTGGCTGACATGGGCGGCCTCGGCGGCGCGGCTGAACGAGCCGTGCTCGGCCAGGAGCTTCAGATATTGCAACTGGCGCAAGGTGGGCAGGACGGACATGGGTCACGCTGGTGGTTGGGGAGGCGGCTCCAGACATAGGCGTCGCCTATGCCGAAATCAAAAGTCATCGATCGTTTTTATGGAGACGACGGCGGAGCGCGCGCACCATAAAACAAATCTATCCGCATGAGCAAAATGATCGATTTGACTTAAGCAGCGCCAAGGCCCATCTCATGGCCTCGACGGTTCGCCCTCCCCGGCGAGCCGACGGTCAATATCATTCGTCTCTAGGAGAAGCGCGATGCTCGGCGTCGGTCAAAAACTGCCTGATTTCAAAATTATCGGTGTGAAGCCGGGCTTCAACAGCCACGAAGAAAACGGCGCCTCGGCGTTCGAGCCGATCACCCAGGACAGCTTCGAAGGCAAGTGGAAGGTCATCTTCTTCTACCCGAAGGACTTCACCTTCGTCTGCCCGACCGAAATCGCCGCCTTCGCCAAGCTGGGGAAGGACTTCGAGGACCGCGACACCGTGGTTCTGGGCGGCTCGACCGACAATGAGTTCACCAAGCTGGCCTGGCGCCGCGACCACGCCGACCTGAACAAGCTGCCGATCTGGCAGTTCGCCGACAACGGCGGCAAGCTGGCCCGCGCCCTGGGCGTGCTGGACGAAGAAGAAGGCGTGGCCCTGCGCGCGACCTTCGTCGTCGACCCGCACAACGTCGTCCAGCACGTCTATGTCACCAACCTGAACGTCGGCCGTTCGCCGGAAGACACGCTTCGCGTCGTCGACGCCCTGCAGACCGACGAACTGTGCGCCTGCAACCGCCCGGTCGGCGGCGACACCCTGGCCGCCTAAACACCGGCCCAAAGGTCGACAACGACCAGGCCCGGACCGCGTGAGTAGGGTCCGGGCCGCCCCTCGACAGAGGCGGCGGCGGGCGACTGTCGCCGCCTTTGTTAGTTTTAGGGCGCTATCGTCCTTCGGACTGCTTGAGCGCGTTTGGAGCGCTATCGTCCCTCGGCTTGAGCGCCCCTTCACGCCATTTGCGGCTCAAGCAGCAAGCGACCGCGTCGCGCGCGATAGCCGCTTCCTGAAAGGAACCAAAATGTCCATCGACGCCCTGCGCGATCTGATCCCGGCCTATGGCAAGGACATCTCGCTGAACCTGTCCTCGCTCGCCAATGAGACCGTGCTGAACGACCAGCAGAAGTGGGGCTGCTTCCTGGCCTCGGCCCACGCCATCGGCGTCGGCCCCGTGGTGAAACTGATCGAGGCCCACGCCGCGACCGTTCTGTCGCCCGAGGCGATGAACGCCGCCAAGGCCGCCGCCGCCATCATGGGCATGAACAACATCTACTATCGGTCGCTGCACCTGATGAAAAATCAGGAATACACCACCCTGCCGGCCAAGCTGCGCATGAACGTCATCGGCAATCCCGGCGTCGACAAGCTGGACTTCGAGCTGTGGTCCACCGCCGTGTCGGCCATCAACGGCTGCGGCGCCTGCATGGACGCCCACGAAGGCGAACTGCGCAAGCACGGCACGCCGAACGTCCAGATCCAGGCCGCCCTGCGCATCGGCGCCGTGGTCCACGCCGCCAGCCGGATCATCGCCTCGGAGACGGCGCTGCGCGCCTGATCCCGGTCGGCAGCCCATACGAGAAAGGCGCGGATCGTTTTCCGCGCCTTTTTCTTGGCCGCCCCTCCCCAGAGGCGCTCAGTCGGCGTCGGCGGCCTCTTCGACCAGCTCGCGCATCAGGTCGACCACCAGCTTCTGCTGACGCGACGACAGGCGCGGCGCCAGCCGCCCGATCTCGATCGTCTGACGCGTGGCGGGAAAGTCATGCACGAACGGCTCGGCCTCGTCCTCGGCCATGCCCGGCTGAGCGGCCTTGGTCAGGCCCTCGAAGAAATAGCCGATATCCACGCCGAAGAAGCGGGCGATGTCCCACAGTTTGGACGCCGAGATGCGGTTGGCGCCCTTTTCATACTTCTGCACCTGCTGGAAGGTGACCCCCAGCGCCTGACCCAGATCGGTCTGATTATAGCCCAGGGCGATGCGCTTCTCGCACACGCGCCGCCCGACATGCCGGTCCACCAGATGGGGACCCTCCGTCCCCGAACGCCTGATCATCTCCAGCCCCTTCCCGGTTGTACTGGTATCCACATGCCGCGCGCCCTCTCCCCTGTCATGCGCTTTCGCGTCACAGGGCGCCGCCGGCATCTTATCATGCTTAACGATCCGCTCCCGCATTTCCGGCGCGACGACGCCCCGCCGTCAGCATGATCATCATCAGGACGGCAAACCCCAGATCGCCCCAGCGACCATAGAGGGTCGGCGGCGCCGGCTGCGGCAGACGCACGTCGATGATCCCCGCCTGGCCTGGGTCCAGTCGCCGCCCCTCGACGATCCGCCCCCACGGATCAATCATGGCCGATACGCCCGTGGGCGTCGCCCGCGCCACCGGCAGGCCCGTCTCCAGCGCCCGATAGGAGGCCAGGTTCAGGTGCTGGCGCGGCCCCGACGTCTTGCCGAACCAGGCGTCGTTGGAGACGTTGACGATCCACGCCGGGCGCGTCGCCGCCGTCGCCGGGGTGAAGCCAGGATACAGGGCCTCGTAACAGATCAACGGCTGCACGCTCGGAGCGTTGGCCAGGCTGATCGGCGCGGGCGTCGGCCCGGCGCTGAAGTCGGCCGGCACATGCACCAGGCTGCGCACGCCGATCCGGCCCATCAGATCGCCCAGCGGCAGGTATTCGCCGAACGGCACCAGCCGGTGCTTGTCGTAGATCGGGCCGATGCGCAGCCCCGCCGCCCCTTCGTCGTGCAGGGCGAACAGGCTGTTGTAATAGCGGGCGCCGGTTTCAGCGCGCGGGTCCGGCTCGGCTCGGCTCAGCCCCGCCAGCAGGGTCTGTCCGGTCTGCAGCGCCGCCGCCACCGCCTGGGCGTCCGACGAAGAGAACAGGTCGTTGGCCGTAGTCGGCAGGGCGCCCTCGGGCCAGATCACCACGTCGGGCAGGGCCTCGGCCGGGCGCGCGGTCAGCTCCAGATAGCGGCCCAGGATGGCGTGATAGGCCTCAGGGCTCCACTTGTAGTCCTGCGGAATATCGGCCTGAACCAGACGCACCACGGTCGGCGTCTCGACCGCCTGCGCCGAGGACAGGCGCGCGGCCCCGAAGGCGAACAGACCGCCCAGCGTCAGCATGCCCAGCCCCGCCGCGATCAGGCGCGGACGACGCGGCCCGGCGTCGCCCAGCGTCGCCAAGGCGCTGACCGACGCCACCGTGATCAAGCCCAGCCCGTAGACCCCGACGACCGAGGCGAACTGCGACATCGCCGATCCGGCCGCCCAGCCGGCGCCCGCTGGATTCCACGGAAAGCCGGTCAGCACATGGCCACGCGTCCACTCCAGCAGGGCGAACAGGGCGGCGAACAGCAGGACGCGCCGCGCTCCGGCCGGACGGATCCAGCGATAGGCCATCGTCGCCAGCCCCCAGAACAGCCCCATGCCCGCCGGCAGCAGGCTGGCCGCAAACGGCGCCATCCACGCCTGGGCCGGATTGACCAGAAAAGCCTCGGCCACCCACCAGCAGCCGATGAAGAAATAGGCGAAGCCCGCCAGCCAGCCGACCCAGAAACCGCCCTTCATGCCGCCTGCCCGATCGGCCAGCAGCAACAGCAGCGGATAACCCAGCAGACCGGGCAGGACGCCGAACGGCGGGTGGACCAAGGCGGCGCCCGCCCCGGCCAGAAGCGCCAAGGCGATCCGGCCCCAGCGGTTGTCCATCAGGCCCATGAAGCGGGCGGCGAGCGCCCCGCTCATGCGGCGCCCTCATGCTCGGCCGCGCCATTCTCCGCAGCATAGGGGTCGGCGACGCCCAGTTCGGCCAGGATCTCGCGCTCCTCGGCCTCCATCTCCTCGGCCTCGGCGTCGTCGTCGTGGTCGCGGCCCAGCAGGTGCAGGACGCCGTGGACGACTAGATGGCTCAGGTGGTCCGACAGGGCCTTGCCCTGCGCCGTCGCCTCGGCCGCGCAATAGGCATAGCCCAGCACCACGTCGCCCAGATGGGGAAAGGCGCTCTCGGCCGCCGGGAAGGACAGCACGTTCGTCGGCCAGTCCTTGTCGCGGAACCGCGCGTTCAGATCCTGCACCGCCGCGTCGTCGGCCAGCAGCACCACGACATCGCCCTCGACCGTTCCCAAGGCCGCCGCTGCGGCGCGCTCGACGATCGCCGCCGCCTCGGGCAAAGCCTGCGTCCAGCCGTCGCTGTCGATCTCGACCTCGATCATCAGGCGTCGTCCTCAAGGTCCGGGAAGGGGCGGCTGCGCGCCGCGTCGCTGTCATAGGCGCGCACGATGCGCTCGACCATGGCGTGGCGCACCACGTCCTCGGACTTGAACTGCTGCACGCCGACGCCCTCCACGTCCTTGAGGATGCGCAGGGCGTGGGCCAGGCCGGAATCGCGCGGGTTCAGCAGATCGACCTGTGACGGGTCGCCCGTCACCACCATGCGCGCCCCCTCGCCCAGGCGGGTCAGCACCATCTTCATCTGCATGCGCGAGGTGTTCTGCGCCTCATCGACGATGATGAAGGCGTGGCTCAGCGTCCGGCCGCGCATGAAGGCGATGGGGGCGGCTTCGATCTCGCCCTTCTCGCGGCGACGGCGCACGTCGTCGACGCCCAGGATGTCGTTCAGCGACTCCCAGATCGGCGCCAGATAGGGGTCGACCTTCTCGTTCAGGTCGCCCGGCAGGAAGCCCAGCTTCTCGCCCGCCTCGACCGCCGGGCGGGTGATGACCAGCCGGTCCACCTGCCCTCGCTTCAGCAGGGAGGCGCCGTAAGCCGCCGCCAGGAAGGTCTTGCCCGTGCCCGCCGGACCGACGCCGAACGTCAGTTCGCAGCGGCCCAGCATCTCCAGATAGCGCGCCTGCGACGCCGTCTTGGGGGCGATGGCGCCACGACGGCCCACCGGCAGGGCCGCGCCTTCCGGCACGCTTCGTCCCATGCTGCGACCTTGGCTGCGGCCCGCCGGTTCGGCCCGCGGCTGGGTGACGGCGGCGCCCAGGGCGGTGCGCACGTCGGCCTCGGTGATCTCGGCGCCCGCCTCGGCGCGGGTCGACAAGGCCTCGATCACCCGGCGCGCCTGCGCTCGGTCCCGCGTCGAGCCGTTGATCGACACCCCGCCGCCCGGCGTCTCGACCAGCACCTTGAAGGCGTCCTCGATCAGGGCCAGGTGGCGGCTCTGCGGCCCGATCACGGCGCGCAACGCCGCATCGCTGAGGGACAGGAACTCGGACTCGCGCGCCATGAGGCCTCCTTGTTGGGTCCCCTATCGCCTCGCACGCGGTGCGAGGCTGCTTGGGGGATTGTGAGTGTCCCTAACGCCGCTCGCGCCGCCTGGGTTGAGAAGAATCCGTCAGTTCGTCTGGGTCAGTCGGCCCGACAGGCTGTTCTGCTGGCCGCTGACGATCTCGACCGGAAAGATCCGGCCGATCAGTTGATCTGCGTCCTCGACGTGGACCGATTGCAGATAGGGCGAGCGGCCGATGGCCTGGGCGCCGTGGCGGCCCTTCTTCTCGAACAGCACCGGCAGGACGCGCCCGGCCAGCGACCGGTTGAAGGCGACCTGCTGTTCGGTCAGCAGGGCCTGCAGGGCGTGCAGCCGTTCCTTGGCCACGGCGTCCGGGACCTGCGCCGCCATGGTCGCGGCGGGGGTGCCGGGGCGCGGCGAGTACATGAAAGAGAAGGCGCTCGCGTAGTTCACCCGCCGCACCAAATCCATCGTGTCCTCGAAGTCGCGATCCGTCTCGCCGGGGAAGCCGACGATGAAGTCGCCCGAAAGCGCCATGTCCGGCCGCGCCTCGCGGATGCGGTCGATCAGGTCGAAATACTTCTCGCGCCCGTGCTTGCGGTTCATCAGCCGCAGGATGCGGTCCGAGCCCGCCTGCACCGGCAGGTGCAGATAGGGCATCAGGGCGTCCAGATCGCCATGCGCCGCGATCAGGTCGTCCGACATGTCGTTGGGGTGGCTGGTGGTATAGCGGATGCGCTCAATGCCGGGGATGTCCGCTAGGGCGTAGGCCAGCTTGGCCAGCGTAAAGGGTTTGCCGTCGGGCCCCTCGCCGTCATAGGCGTTGACGTTCTGGCCCAGCAGGGTGACTTCGCGCACGCCCCGGTCGGCCAGGGCGCGGGCCTCGTCCAGCACCGCCGCGACCGGCCGCGACCATTCGGCGCCGCGCGTATAGGGCACGACGCAGAAGGTGCAGAACTTGTCGCAGCCTTCCTGCACCGTCAGGAAGGCGGTGACGCCCTCGGTCCCGCGCGTCGCGGGCAGGGCGTCGAACTTCTCATTGGGTGCGAAGTCGGCGCCGATGCGCTCGCCGCGCGCCCGCGCCGTGCGGGTCAGCAGCTCCGGCAGCTGGTGATAGGCCTGCGGCCCGACCACCAGATCGACCGCCGGCTGGCGCTTCATAATCTCCTCGCCCTCGGCCTGGGCGACGCAGCCGGCCACGGCGATGGTCATGCCGCCCTGCCCCGCCGCGGCCTTCTCCTCCTTCATCTGCCGCAGCTTGCCGAGTTCGGAATAGACCTTTTCGGCCGCCTTCTCGCGGATGTGGCAAGTGTTCAGGATGACGAAGTCGGCGCCGTCCGGCGTGTCCGTCGGCGCATACCCCAGCGGCCGCAGCACGTCGGCCATGCGCTCGGAATCATAGACGTTCATCTGACAGCCGTAGGTCTTGATGAACAGGCGCTTGGGCGCGGCCCCGCCTTCCGGCGCGCCGCCGTCCTCCAGGACGGGCGTTAGGAGCGTATCGGTCATGCCCGGCTTATGATCGCCGAAACCGGCGACGGCAAGCGGCGACCCCGGTCAGGCTCAGGCGGGATCAGTCTTCGACCTCGTCGCGCGGGCGGCGCTTGTAGATCAGGCCCTCGCGCTCGACCGGCTCGGCGCCGGGGATGACGTGGCCGTAGAGCCAGCTTATGACCGACCAGCTCATAGCCCAGCTTGCGCGCGATCTCGGTCTTCAACCGTTCGATCTCGGCGTCGAAGAACTCGATGACCTCGCCCGTCTTGGTGTCGATCAGGTGGTCGTGGTGGTCGTCGCCGGCCTCTTCATAACGGCTGCGGCCGTCGCCGAAGTCGTGCTTCTCGACCACGCCCGCCTCTTCGAACAGGCGCACGGTGCGATAGACGGTGGCGATGGAGATGTGCGGGTCGATCGCCGAGGCGCGGCGATACAGTTCTTCCACATCGGGGTGGTCTTCGGCGTTCGACAGGACGCGGGCGATCACCCGACGTTGCTCGGTCATGCGCATGCCGCGCTCGGCGCAGAGTTTTTCGATCCGGTCCATGCGGCGAAGATAGGCCGGACCGTCGCCTTATGGAAGCTATCGAGGAAAGTTCAGGACCAGCGTCAGCGCGTCCTCGCGGCGACCGTCCGTATGCGAATAATAGCCGCGCCTGCGGCCCATCTCGACGAACCCGCAGCGGGCGTAAAGCGCGCGGGCGGCGGCGTTGCCTTCAGCCACCTCCAGGAACATCCGTTCGGCCCCCAGGGCGGCGGCGCGCACCACCGCCGCCTCGACCAGACGCCGGCCCAGGCCCGCCCGGCGCGACGACGGCCGCACCGCCAGGGTCAGGATTTCCGCCTCGTCGACCACGACGCGGATCAGGATGAAGCCGTCGTCCTGCGCCACGGCGAACACGCCCGGCGAGGCCAGAAGTTCGGCCAGAGCCGCCGCGTCCCACGGCGTCTCGAAGGCCTCGGCGTGGACGGCGGACAGCCGAACGGGATCGACCGGCGGGACGATCGCCTCGCTCATACAGCGGGCTGGCGCGGCTGGCCCGGCAGGCGGCTGGGCGGGGTGGCGTCGGGGGCGCGAAGATACAGGGGCGACGGCGGCGACCTCGCCGGGTCGGCGGCCATCGTCAGACGCGCCAGCGCCTCCGGGCTCGGCGCGGCCAGAGGCTCAAGCCGGGCGCCCACCAGGTCAGGGAAGGTCTCGGCCAGAAGCGTCGCCCCGCTGCCGACCAGCAGGACGCCCCCTGACCCGCCTCGGCCAAAATACGGTCGCGCGCCGTCTCCAGCGGCCAGGCCTCGGCCTCGCCCAGAGGCGCCCCGTCGCGGAACAGCCGCCCATAGACCTGACCCCGTCGGGCGTCGATCACCGCGGCGACCAGACCGGGCGCCGCAACCGAAGCGGCCAGGGCGTCCAGCGTGGAGATTCCACCACCGGCCGATCCAGCGCCGCGCCCAATCCGAGGGCGAAGGCCAATCCGACCCTCAACCCCGTGAAGGAGCCCGGCCCCACCGTCACCCCGATCCGATCCACGCCGTCGAAACCGCCGGCCTCGGCCGCCGCATCGCGCGCCAGCCCGCCCAGCCGTTCCTGATGGCCCTTGGTCATCAGCTCCCGGCGCAGACCCAGGGCGCGCACCGCGTCGCTCGCCGCCTCGTGCGCGAACACCCCGGCGACGCAGGCGCCCAGCGCCGTATCAATGACCATGACCTTCATGGTCCTGTCCCTAATGCGAAATCGGCGCGGATGCGACCGTTTCGGCCCCGCCGATCCATCAGGCTCCGGCCATAGCCTGGGCCACGCGGGTCAGGGCGCGGCGCGCCTCGGCGTCGAAGATGCGGACAAAGGCCTCGGCCAGGTGTCGCCCCTCGGCGCTGGCCATGACCGGATGCACCAGCGGCTCCGAACCCTCGGCGTCCGGGCGCGCGGGAAAGAAATCGGCGACCGAACACCCCATGGCGGCGGCGGCCTGATGCAGGCGGGACGCGGAGATCCGGTTGGCCCCGGCCTCATATTTCTGGACCTGCTGAAAACTGACGCCTAGCGCCCGTGCGAGCGCCGACTGAGACCACCCCAGGGCCGACCGCCGCGCTGCGATGCGCAGGCCAACGACCTGGTCGATGTGATGACTGCGACGCGGCATGACCCCTCCGTTTCAACCAGAGCGTTTCACGTCCGCCGATGAAATACAACTATTTCGTTTCATGCATCGTCCAGGCGGCTGATGACCGCTGACACGGACTGGACGTCTGATCGCGCGATGCGCTCGGACCGATCCAGGGCGCCGGCGCCCAAGACCACCATCTCCGCCTCGTCGGCGCGGTCATACAGCCGGACCTTGCGCAGGCCGTCCTGAAGCTGGATCACACAGCCTTGGCCTCGTCTCGGCCAACGTCCCAGAGCGTACTCCAGCACCGTGCCGGCCGACGCCCAGGGCGCCAGTTCGTCCGTCTCCAGCCGCAACCGTCGCACGTCCGAGGCGGCGCCCTCGAACGCCCGACCGCGCGCTGAAAGGCCGTGCGCCGGCGCATTGTCTGGATGGGACGTCTTCGGGCGGTCGGTCGAGACCGCCGCCCCGCCCGGCGCTTGCAGCATCAAGGCCTCGGGCGTCGCGCCCAGGGCTCCGGTCAGCCGGCGTTGAACATCGGGGCGGAACAGGCTGGACCGTTTGCCGGCTTCATAGAGGCCCCAGCCCTGGCCGGTCATGCCGATCCGCGCGCCGGCTTCGGCCTGACTCAGCCCGCAGTCGCGCCGCAGCGCCGCCAGCGCCTCGCCCAGAGCCCGCGCTTCGGATGTCTCGCCCGAACCTGCCATCGCGCCATCATGCCTCGCCGCCCCCTCGGGTGCGAGCGTTTCATGTGAAACAGAACGGCGAAGGCGTCAGATGACCTGTTCGACGCTGGTCACTTCGGGAACATAGTGACGCATCATCTGCTCGACCCCGGCCTTCAGCGTCGCCGAGGAGGACGGACAACCGGCGCAGGCCCCGCGCATCCGCAGGCGCAGCACCCCCGTGTCTTCGTCGAAGTGGTCGAACAGGATGTCGCCGCCGTCCTGGGCCACGGCCGGACGGATGCGGGTGTCCAGCAGTCCCTTGATCTCGGCCACGATCTCGCTGTCGGGCGTCCCATCATCCGGCGCCGCTTCCGCCCCCGCCCGCACCAGCGGCGCGCCCGAGACGAAGTGATCCATCACCACCGACAGGATCGGCGCCTTCATCGCTGTCCACTCCGGCCCGTCCGCCGCGCGCGTGACCGAGACATAGTCGGCGCCGAAGAAGACGCCCTCGACGCCTTCCAGCTCGAACAAAGCCTCGGCCAGGGGCGAGGCCGCCGCCTCGTCGATGGTGCGGTATTCCAGCGTCTGTTCGCCCGCGACCTCACGGCCGGGCAGGAACTTCAGGGCGTTCGGGTTGGGGGTGGCTTCGGTCTGGATGAACATGGCCCGCAGATGCGCCCTGTCGCGCACGGGTTCAAGAGGCCGGCCCGCCAGCCTTCACGCGCTTTCCTGCCTCTCGCGCGCTTTCCCGCCCAAAAGCGCTTTCATACAAGGTCACGCTTGCGCTTCGGCGACGGCGCCCTCACCGTGGCGGCCATCTCCGGTCGCTCCCGGCCGGCGAGTTCTTAGTCTTGACGGGCGCCGCGCCCGTCGCCTGCCGGAGCCCCCACATGTCCCGCCTGACCCTCGCCGCCGCTGCTGCGGCCCTGGCCGTCTGCGCCGCCCCCGCCGTCGTCTCCGCCCAGGAGGCCGCGCCCGCTGCGCCCGCCGCCCAGCCCGCCCCCTCGCCCGAGGAAGCCGCCTTCCAGGCCAAGGGCGAAGCCTTCAACGCCGAGGCCCAGCGCATGAAGGCCGAACTGGACGCCGTGATCGAGGACCCGGCTCTGGACGCGGCGACCAAGCAGACGCGCGCCGACGCCATCATCACGCGCTATGAGCCGACCTTCAACGCCTTCGCCGACGAACTGGCCGCCTTCTTCCGCACCTTCGCCGAGAAGCCCGAGAACGCCGAGAACAAGGCCCAGATCCTGGCCGCCGCCGAGGCCGCCCCGGCCCAGATCCGCGCCGTTCCGGCCCAGATCCGTCAGGCCGTGGCCCAGGCCGTGACCGCCCCGGCCGCCCCCGACGCCCAGGACTGATCAAACGGGAGAGAGGGCGCCCTCCCCGGCGCCTTACCGCGATTTCACTTGAGCGCGCGCGCCCTTCGGCGGACCCTGCCAGCGTCCGTCGAAGGAGCCTCGTCATGGTCCGCGCCCTCTCTCTTGTTCCCCTGTCTTTGGCCGCCGCCCTGGCGCTGCTGCCGGTGTCGACCGCCGTGGCCGAGACCCAGAAGACCTCCGCCGAACTGAGCCTTGAATCCGCCGCCGCCGTGTTCGAGCGGAAGATGGAGGAGTTCGGCGCCCGGGCGGAACGCATCCAGGCCGACGACAGCCTGAACGAAACCCAGAAGGGCCTGCGCATCGCCGCCCTTTGGTCGGACTATCAGCCGCACGTCGCCGACTTCACCGCCGAGGCGACGCGCCAGGCGAGCCAGATCGCCCAGGCCGCCCTGGCTGAAATCGACATCGAAGCCGTCGTGCGCGAGGCGACCGCCGGCATCGCCCCGATGGTCGAGGGCCTGTCGACCAACGGCGCCTGGGCCCAGGCCGACCCCGAGCACATGGTCACCTATGGTCTGATCGCCCAGTACGGCATGGATCAGGCCCTGGATGCGATGGACGAGGTCGAAGCCGCCCTGGCCGTCCCGCCCGCGCCGCCCGTCCCGCCGATTCCCTCTGAAACCTGAGCCGATGACCGCGACGGCTTGACGCAGCGCCCGGCGCGCTCGAAAGGGCCTCATGGCCGCGCTTCCCGTCGATCCGCATCTTTATCTGGCTTTTGTCGGCGTCATGGCCGTGATGGCGGTGACGCCCGGTCCCGCCAACATCTTCGCCGTCGCCACCGGCATGGAGAAGGGCAAGGCCGCCGCCCTGACCGCCGTCGTCGGCATGAACTGCGCCACCCTGGTCTGGTTCGGCGCCGCCGCCCTGGGCCTGGGCGCCCTGGTGATGGCCTTCCCCCAGGTCTTCCGCGTCATCGCCGTCCTGGGCGCCCTCTATGTCGCCTGGCTGGGCGTCAAGGCCCTGCGCGGCGCCTTCGCCACCGCCGCCGAGCCTTCGCACATCGAGGTCAAGCGCGGGCGCAGCGCCCTGATCGACGGCTTCATGGTTCAGATCGCCAACCCCAAGGCCATCCTCTTCTTCACCGCCGTCCTGCCCCCTTTTTGGACATCAACCGTCCGCTGGCGCCCCAGCTGGCCCTGTTCGCCGTCACCACCGTCGGCATGGATGCGCTGTCGATGAGCGGCTACGGCCTGGGCGGGGCGGCGCTGGCGCGACAGATGACCGCGCCGCGTTTCCGCAAGGGGTTCGGCATAGTCGTCGGATGTCTTCTGCTGTTGGCCGCCGTCCTGATCGTCTCACGTCTGTGAAGCGCGTTTCGGAACTTGGCCGTTCACCCGTCGTTCAGACCGAAGAGCGTTCAGTGAACGCTCAAGGAGAGTTTTCCATGATCAAGCTTCGCAAGACCCCGGTGCTGATCGCCCTGGCGGGCGCGCTCGCCCTCGGCGCGTGCGCCACGGCCACCCCTACCAGCCTGCCGGCGTGAACGGCCAGCGCGGCGGCTACGCCGAGCAGCGCCTGGAAGCCAACCGCTACGCCGTCAGCTTCTCGGGCAACTCCGTCACCTCGCGCGATCAGGTCGAGATGTCGCTGCTGCTGCGTTCGGCCGAACTGACGGTCGAGAACGGCTATGACTGGTTCGCCACCGTCACCCGCGCCACCGACCGCGACACGCGCTTCTACACGACGCCGGACCCCTTCTACTACGACCGCTACGGTCCCTTCTGGGGTCCGTCCTGGCGCTTCTACCAGCGCGGCTACTGGAGCACCTGGGACCCTTACTGGGGCCGGGACCGCGACATCCGCCAGGTCGACCGCTATGAGGCCACGGCCGAGATCGTCATGGGCCGCGGTCCCAAGCCGGCCGGCGACGTCAACGCCTTCGACGCCCGCGAGGTCATCAACAACCTCGGCCCGCGCGTGATCCGGCCGGTTTCTTAATTAGGCCGCTAACGCTCGCGACGGGGTCGCTCGCTGCTTGAGCGGCATGAAAGACCGCTATCGCTCACCGCACGGCGGCTCGCTGCTTGAGCGGCGAAGGGCGCGAAAAATGACAACGCCCGCTTCCGTCACCGGAGGCGGGCGTTGCTTTTCCTCCCCATGCAATGGGGAGGGGGACCGCGTAGCGGTGGAGGGGCTGACGGCCGCGCCGACAGACGAAGGCGCCGAGAGCTGCGGACCCCACCAGCCCCTCCGTCACGTCGCCTTCGGCTCCGCGCCACCCCCATTGGCATGGGGAGGAGAAGCCCCCGCCTCACCCCACGCGCGGGTTCTTTAGACGGCGCTTATTGGCGTGGGTGGCCGGCGCCTTGCCCAGGGCCTCGGGCACCTCGCCCTTGAAGTAGAAGCGCTGCCACGCCTCCTTGGCCGCGTCGGGATCGCCCGAAGCCAGGCGGGTGTTGAAGTCCGTCCGCGACCGGTTCCAGGCGTCGAACTGACCTTTCATGCCGGGATTGGATTCCAGCGAACGGATCACCGGCTCGAACGCCTCCACCTTGCGGTGCTCGACCGGCAGGATGAAGCAGAACGGCTCGCCCTTATCGAAGCGGATCCGGCCCGGCCGCGTGAAGATCCAGTTCATGGTGAAGGGGAACGGCAGCCAATCCGTCTCGATCAGGCCGCTCAGCGGCTGGATGCCGTCCTTGACGTGATTGGGCGACCCCTGCGCGATCAGGCCCCAGCCCGGCGGGGTGCGGAACAGATACTGCGGGTGCATGGTCAGCACCCCGCGCGAGAAGTGCGACGTGACGAAGTGGTCCAGCTCCGGCTGCGGCCGGTCGGGCGTGATGGTGATGTCGTTCTGCGACGGCCCGCCGTTCCACTCGGCGGTGAAGCCGAACGGACACAGGATCTCCCAGCCCGTGGTGTTGGCCATGGTCAGGGGCAGACAGCGATAGGGGTGCCGACTGGCGAAGGCATCCATCCAGTTGCGCGACTGGCGGCCCGGCGCCAGGTCGCACGGACGCCCATTCATCGGATAGCATTCCAGTTCCAAGACGCGGCTCCCCAAGCTTGACGAATGAAGTGACGACCCTGAGGGTCGCTCCTCTCCCCTATCGCCCTCGCCGCCCGCCCGACAAGACCGAGATGACCGCCAACACCGACGCCGCCGCGCAAACCCCGACTTCGTCCGCCCCCTACCCCGCCTACGATCGCGCCCGCCTGCTGACCTGGATGGCCGAGCACGGGATCGCCCAGACCACCCACGACCACCCCGCCGTCTTCCGCGTCGAGGAAGGGCTGGAGCTGAAGGCCGCCCTGCCCGGCGTCCACACCAAGAACCTGTTCCTCAAGGACAAGAAGGGCCGCCTGTGGCTGATCTCGGCGGCCCAGGACACGGTCATCGACCTCAAACGGGCTCACCGGGCGATGGGCTCGGACCGCCTGTCCTTCGGCAACGAGAGCCTGCTGTGGGAGACGCTGGGCGTGCGTCCCGGCTCGGTCACGGCCCTGGGCCTGATCAACGACCTGGAGCGCCGCGTCACCTTCGTGCTGGACCGGCGCCTGTGGGAGGCCGCTGTCGTCAACTTCCATCCCTTGATCAACACCGCGACCACCGCGCTCGATCAGGACAGCTTCCGCCAGGTGCTGGCCCTTCTGGACCGCGAGCCGATCATGGTGGACTTTGGCGCCCTGGATTGAGTGGAGGCGGGCGTCCGTTTTAAGGATTGGGGCCTATGCCCACTTTCGATCCGTTGCGGACCTTTAAAAGACGCCCGCTGGCTGCGCATGGACCGGCTATAGTTTCCTTCTCCCCTTGTGGGAGAAGGTGGGCGCCGTCAGGCGCTCGGATGAGGGTGTGAACGCCGCCGTAGCGCGTTTTCGTCACAAACCAGCCTGAGCGGGCGACGGAGCGCCGACACCCCTCATCCGTCTCGCTACGCGAGCCTCCTTCTCCCACAAGGGGAGAAGGATGCGGCAGGGCAATCAACCATCCCCCTCGGCGCCTGTGCTAGACTGTCTCTCCCGTTGAAGGAGATTTCAGACGATTCAGACGAATTGGACTCTGTTTTTTCCGATCCTCTCGCCTTCCCATGCGGCAAGGCGCGCTTGCGGCTTGATGCGCACGCATCCCGACGCCATCTGATCCGTTATCTTCCTTCGTCTTGCCTTGCGGACCCGACCATGACCTTCGCCGAACCGTCGCTGACCACCCCGCCCGACCTGATCAAGGACGGCACGGACGCCTCCTTCATGCAGGACGTGGTCGAGGCTTCGAAGCATCAGCCGGTCATCGTCGACTTCTGGGCCACCTGGTGCGGCCCGTGCCGCACGCTCGGCCCGGCGCTGGAGAAGGCCGTGCGCGCCGCCAAGGGGCGGTGAAGATGGTCAAGATCGATGTCGACGCCAACCCGGCCTATGCGGGCCAGCTGCGGGTGCAGTCGATCCCGACCGTCTACGCCTTCGTCAACGGCCAGCCGGTGGACGGCTTCCAGGGCGCCGTGCCCGACAGCCAGATCAAGGCCTTCATCGACAAGCTGACCGGCGGCGAAGGCGTCAACACCGACGTCGAACAGCTGCTGTCGCTGGGCGAGGAGTCGCTGACCCTCAATGATCTGGGCGGCGCCGCCCAGGCCTTCGCTCATGTGCTGACCATGGAGCCGGGCAACCAGAAGGCCATCGCCGGCATGGCCCGCGTCTACCTGGCCGAGGGCGACGCCGAGCAGGCCGCCCAGACCATCGCCATGGCGCCCGCCGATTCCGCCGATTCGGCGGTCCAGGCCGTGCGCGCCCAGCTGTCGCTCGCCTCGGCCGCGCCCACCGGCGCGACCGCCGAACTCGAAGCCCGGCTCGCCGCCGACAAGAACGACCACGAAGCCCGCTTCGACCTGGCCCAGGCCCTGGCCTCGGCGGGCGACCTGAAAGGGGCGGTCGACCACCTGCTGGCCATCGTTCAGGCCGACCGCGACTGGAACGAACAGGCCGCCCGCAAGCAGCTGCTGACCGTGTTCGAGGCCGCCGGCCCCAACAGCGAAGTCGCCCGCGACGGCCGACGACGCCTGTCCTCCATCCTGTTCTCCTAACGGCGCGATCATGGCTCAGGGCTACGTCAAGGCCAGCGAACTTCCCCAGGTGATCCCGGTCTTTCCGCTGCCGGGATCCATCCTTCTGGCGCGGGGCCAGCTGCCGCTGAACGTGTTCGAGCCGCGCTATCTGAACATGGTGGATGACGCCATGGCGGGGGACCGGGTGATCGGCCTGATCCAGCCGGTCGGCGCCGCGGGCGAGAACCCGCCCCTGACCCGCGTCGGCTGCGCCGGGCGGATCACCAGCTTCGCCGAGACCTCGGACGGGCGCTATCTGATCACCCTGACCGGGGTGTGCCGCTTCGCCGTGGCCACCGAGATGCAGGTGCGCACCCCCTATCGCCAAGTGCGCGCCGACTTCCAGCCCTATGAGGCCGACCTGCGCGCGCCCGATCCCGACGAGGCCTTCGACCGCGAGCCCTTCCTGTCGGCCCTGGCGCCCTATCTGTCCGGGCGCGGTCTGGACATCGACTGGGACACCGCGCGCGCCGCGCCGCAGGAGGCGCTGGTCAACAGCCTGGCGATGGGCCTGCCCTTCGAGGCGCCCGAAAAACAGGCCTTGCTGGAGGCCCTGACCCTGATCGACCGCGAAGCCGCCCTGACCGCCCTTCTCCGCATCGAAGCCATCGCCCCCGACGACGACGAACCCGGACCGGCGATGCAGTAGTCTCAGCAAGCTCGACGCGATAAACACACGGCCAACAGAATGGGGCGCCCGGCGCCCTCAAGCAGCAAGCGCCCGCGGCGCGAGCGATAGGGCCGGGCTCTAACTTCCTCAAGCAGTGAGCGCCCGCGGCGCGAACGATAGGAAACTAAAAATCATGAGCGACGCCTTCAACACCCCCGTCTCGGTCGATCCTCGCCTGCTGGAGGTGCTGGTGTGTCCGGTCACGCGCGGCCGCCTGACCTATGACCGCGAGCGCAACGAACTGGTCTCGGCCGGCGCCAAACTGGCCTTCCCCATCCGCGACGGCGTGCCGATCATGCTGGCCGAAGACGCCCGCCCGCTGGACTGAGCCCCATCTCTCCTCCCCATGCAATGGGGAGGGGGACCGCGAAGCGGTGGAGGGGCTAGGCCGGGCGGAACCCAAGCGGCCCCTCCGTCTCGGCCGCTATCGCGTCCGATCCACCTCCCCATTTCATGGGGAGGTGAAGCCCTCAAGCAGCGAGCGCCCGCGGCGCGAGCGATAGGGCCTCTCTTAAAGCGCTTCTCCTCGGAGAAGCCTCGGCAGATCCCCCGTCGCTCCGCCCGCCTCATGCATGAAGGCGCGGCGCAGGGGGGCGATGCGGTTGACCGCCGCCATGCCGAGATCGCGAGCCAGCCGCACCGGGGCGATGTCGTTGGAGAACAGGCGCACGAAGCCGTCGAACCCCGCCGCCAGCGCCGCCGTGTCGAACCGGCGCCAGCGGGCGTAGCGCTCCAACACCAGTTCCGAGCCGATGTCCTCGCCGATGCGCGCGGCCTCGGTCAGCACCTCGGACAGGGCGGCGACGTCCTTAAGGCCCATGTTCAGCCCCTGGCCCGCCACCGGGTGCACCCCGTGGGCCGCGTCGCCGATGATGGCCATGCGCGGCGCGGTCAGGCCCTCGGCCAGTTGCAGCGACAGCGGATAGACGAAGCGCGGCCCCTCGATCGTCAGCTCGCCCAGAAAATCGCCGAAGCGGCGCGTCAGATGGGCGTGGAAGGCCTCGTCCGAGGCCGAGCGCAGCGCCTCGCCCCGGCGGGTGCTCTCGGTCCAGACCAGATTGGCCCGGTTCTCCGTCAGCGGCAGGATGGCGAAGGGGCCGTCGGGCAGGAAATACTCATGGGCGACGTTGCCGTGCGGCTTGTCCATGCGCACGGTGCAGACGACGCCGCTCTGCTGATAGGTCCAGCCGAAAACGTCGATGCCCGCCGCGCGGCGCACGGTCGAGTTGCGCCCCTCGGCGCCGATCACAAGCGGCGCCGACAGGGTCGAGCCGTCCTTCAGCGTCACCGTGGCCCGGCCCGGCCCAACCGCTACATCGGCCACGGCGGCGGGGGCGCGGACCTCCAGCCCCTGAGCGTTCACCAGCTCGGCCAGAGCCGAACGCAGGCGGCGGTTCTCAACCATATAGCCCAGCGGCTCGCCGCCGTTGCGGTCGCCGATCTCGTCCGCATCGAAGCGGATATAAGACGCCGACGGTTTGCGGCTGGCGGCGCCGGGACGGCGGCCGTCCGTCACCAGGATGCGGTCCATGCGGCAGGCGTGCGGCTCCAGCGCCTCGCCCAGCCCCAGCGCCTTCAACATGCGGAAGTTGGCGTAGGAGATCGCCGTCGCCCGCCCATCGAAGGTCGGCGCCATCTGGGCGTCAAAGGGCTGAGGGTCCACCATGACGGGGCGCAGGCCGCCCTGCGCCGCCGCCAGCGCAAAGGTCGCCCCGACCAGCCCTGCGCCGGCGATGATGATGTCGTATTCGGTGTCAGCCATGTGGTCTGTGTCGCGCTGAAAGCCGCGTCCGTCCAGTGGGACATAGTGGCGAGTGGCGTGTGGCGAGCGCCGAACGAGCCATCCGGACGGTTGAGACATCGTTCTCGCCCCACGTCACTCGCCACTCTCTGGTAAATGGGCCTTTAACCTTATGGGAGGCACAAGGGGTCGGAGTCCCGTCTTCGGAGGTCCGCCTTCATGTCCGCCGCCCTTGCGCTCGGTCAACGCGTCTGGAGCACCGCCCGCATCGTCTGGGCGGCGCCTTTCGCCGTGCGGTTCAGGGGGTGCTGCAGGCCATGCTGGCCGCGCTGCTGCTGGTGGCCCTGATCTCGTGGAACCCGGCGGATCCCAGCTGGAACGCCGCATCAGCCCAGGCGCCGACCAACTGGCTAGGCGGCGCAGGCGCGACCTTCGCCGATCTGATCATGCAGTCTCTAGGGTTGGCGGCCTGGCCCGCCGTCCTGCTGCTGATCGCCTTCGGGCTGGCCGTGGCCATCGGCGACGCCCTGCAGCACCGCCTGCAGCCGACCCCGTTCAAGATCTTCTGCGCCATAGCTGGCGTTCTGCTGCTGTCGGCCGCCCTGTCGGCCCCGGCGGCGCCCGCCAGATGGCCGCTGGCGGCGGGCATGGGCGGGCTGTGGGGCGACGCCGTCACGGGCCTGGCCGCCAACGGTCTGGGCGCCCTGAAGGTCCCCGGCGCGCGCATTATTCTGGGCCTGCTGTTCCTGGCGCTGGCGCTGTGGAGTCTGGCCTACACCGTGGGCCTGCGCCTGCGCGACTTCACCGACACCGCCGGCTGGGCCGCTCAGAAGGGGGCCAAGGCCCGCGCCGCCCGTCCTGCGAAGGCCGCCAAACCGGGCAAGACCCCGCGCGCCGTCGCCGAAGCCGCCGCCCCGACCCGCAAGCCGCGCCACCGTCTGCCCGAGGCGGACGAGATGGAGGCCAACGGCTCGGCGCCCGTCTCTACCGCTCCGGTCGCCGCCGCCTATGACGAGGCCGACGCCGATCAGCCTGACGCCTATACCCCGCCGTGGGAGGACGCGGCGCCCGCCCCCATCACCCCGCCCTCTGCCCGCCCCAGCCGCCCGGCCGAGCCCAAGGTGGCGGCGGTCAAGGCGCCCAAGCCCGTGCGCAGCGACGCCGATCAGCAGGCCTTCGACTTCGCCAATGAGGGCGGCTTCGAACTGCCGCCGCTGGGCATTCTGGCCAAGCCCGGCCCGCGCGGCGGCGCCGTCGACGAGGAGTCGCTGAAGGCCAACGCCAAGATGCTGGAGGGCGTGCTTCAGGAATTCGGCGTGCGCGGCCAGATCGACCAGATCCGCCCCGGCCCGGTCGTCACCCTGTATGAGCTGGTGCCAGCGCCCGGCGTGAAGCACGGCCGCGTCGTGGCGCTGGCCGACGACATCGCCCGCTCCATGTCGGCCCGCGCCTGCCGCATCAGCGTGGTTCAGGGCCGCAACGCCATCGGCATCGAACTGCCCAACGCCAAGCGCGAGACTGTCTTCCTGCGCGACCTGCTGGCGTCAGGCGAATACGACAAGAAGAGCCATCTGCTGCCGCTGGCGCTGGGCGAAACCATCGGCGGCGAGCCCTATGTCGCCGATCTGGCGCGCATGCCCCACCTGCTGATCGCGGGCACCACCGGCTCGGGCAAGTCGGTCGGGGTCAACGCCATGATCCTGTCGATCCTGTATCGCCACTCGCCCGCCGAGTGCCGCTTCATCATGATCGACCCCAAGATGCTGGAGCTGTCGGTCTATGACGGCATCCCGCACCTGCTGGCGCCGGTTGTGACCGATCCCAAGAAGGCGGTCGTGGCCCTGAAGTGGACCGTGCGCGAGATGGAGGACCGGTATCGCCGGATGTCCAAGCTCGGCGTCCGCAACGTCGCCAGCTACAACGAGCGCGCCCGCGAGGCCCAGGACAAGGGCGAGCATTTCGAGCGCACCGTCCAGACCGGCTTCGACGAACAGGGCCGCCCCGTCTACGAGAGCGAGAAGATCCGCCCCGAGCCCATGCCCTATCTGGTCGTGGTCATGGACGAGATGGCCGACCTGATGCTGGTCGCGGGCAAGGATGTGGAAGGCGCCGTCCAGCGTCTGGCCCAGATGGCGCGCGCTGCGGGCATCCACCTGATCATGGCGACGCAGCGCCCGTCGGTGGACGTCATCACCGGCACCATCAAGGCCAACTTCCCGACCCGGATTTCTTTCCAGGTCACCTCCAAGATCGACAGCCGCACCATCCTGGGCGAACAGGGCGGCGAGCAGCTGCTGGGTCAGGGCGACATGCTCTACATGGCGGGCGGCGGACGCATCACCCGTCTGCACGGCCCCTTCGTCGGCGATCAGGAAGTTGAAGAAGTCTGTAAACACCTGCGCGCCCAGGCCGAGCCCGAATACCTCGACCTGATCACCGACGAACCGGACGGCGACGGCGACGGCGCCATGGGCGAAGACGGCGGCGGCACCGGGGACGACCTGTATGACCGCGCCGTGGCCGTGGTCACGCGCGACCGCAAGGCCTCAACTTCTTACGTCCAGCGCCGCCTTCAGATCGGCTACAACCGCGCCGCCACCCTGATCGAACGCATGGAGCAGGAAGGCGTCGTCAGCCCGGCGAATCATGCGGGCAAGCGCGAGGTGCTGGCCGGACCGCCTCCAATGTAGCCTCGGCTACGTCAAGGGCGGCAGCTGCGCTGCCGGGCGCTATCGCTCGCGACGCGGTCGCTCGCTGCTTCAGCGCCCCGTCGCGCACGCAAGCCGGGAACTCCGCGCTCCACTCGACGCTTAAACGCCTCACGTCCTCAAGCAGCGAGCGACCGCGTCGCGAGCGCTAGGACACTAAACAATGAACGCCGCTTCATCCCAGCGCCGGAATATGGTCAGGCTGGCGTCATCAGCCTGCCGGATGAAGTCCTCATCCTCATCGGGTCGAAAACCGTTCAGAACGGGAGAAGAAAAGACATGAGCATTTCCCGCCGCGCCTTCGGCCTCGGCTCCGCCGCCCTGGTCGCGCTCGCCACCGCCCCCGCCGCCGTCCTGGCTCAGGCCGGGCTGTCGGCCGACGATCAGGCCGTGCTGCGTCAGGCCCAGACCTATCTGACCGCCATGACGACGGCTCAGGGGACCTTCGTCGAGACCGGGCCGAACAATCAGCGGCGCACCGGCCGCTACTATCTGCAGCGCCCCGGCAAGATGCGATTTGAATACACCGAGCCTGCGGGCCTGCTGGTCGTCGCCGACGGCAATAACGTCAGCCGCTGGGACCCGCGCCTGAACGTCTTCCGCCAGGCGCCGCTGGGCCAGACGCCGCTATCGACCTTCCTGGCGCGCGAGGTCCGGCTGGATCAGGGCGTCAAGATCGACCGCGTGACGCGCATGGACTCCGGCGCCTTCGCCATCACCGCCCGCGACGCGCGCCGCCCCAACGAAGGGTCGGTCATCCTCGCCTTCGCCGGGTCGCCCGTGCGCCTGCAGGAGTGGACCATCACCGACGCGCAAGGCTCGCGCACGCGCGTGCAGCTGACGACTCTGCAGCCCGCGCCCGGCCTGGCCTCCAGCCTTTTCCAGCTGCGCGACCCCACCCGGCGAAACCGGCGCAACTGATCCGACGGCTAGAGGGAAGCAGGGCGAATTTGTGACAGTTTGACCTTTTTCTCTCGGCGTGACACTTTGGGCACAGGACGGCGGCGGCCGTCCCGCCCGCCACGGATTCATCCCCGCCTGGCGGCGAGAGAGACGAACTTCATGCGCCCGGACGCTGTTCCGGGCGCTTTTTTCGTGGCGCTTAGACCCCGCCGGCATGACCTGCTAAGGCCCCCGGTCATGAGCCTTCGCATCGTCACCTGGAACATCAACTCGGTCCGCCTGCGCATCGATCAGGTCGCCCGTTTCGTCGCCGAACACGCCCCGGACGTCCTGTGTCTGCAGGAGATCAAATGCACCGAGGACCAGTTTCCGCGGCAAGCTTTCATCGACATGGGCCTGCCCTATCTGCGGATCGGCGGCCAGAAGGGGTGGCACGGGGTGGCCATCGCCAGCCGCCTGCCCATCCTTGACAGCCCCAGGCTGGACGTCTGCCGCGAAGGCCACGCCCGCTGCGTCTCGGCCGTGGTCGAGGGGTGGAGGTGCAGAACTTCTACATCCCGGCGGGCGGCGACCTGCCCGACCGCGAACTGAACCCCAAGTTCGATCACAAGATGGACTTCTATGAACGGTTGACCGCCGAGATGAAGACCCGCGACCGCCAGCGGCCTCTGGTTCTGGCCGGCGACTTCAACATCGCGCCGGGCGAGAACGACGTCTGGAACCACCGCTTCATGTCCAAGGTGGTCAGCCACACCCCCGGCGAGGTCGAGACCCTGTACCGGCTTCAGGACGCGGGCGGTTTCACCGACGTTCTACGCGATCAGATCCCAGACCCGGTTAAGCTGGCCAGCTGGTGGAGCTATCGCGCCAAGGATTTCCGCAAGTCAAACCGGGGCCTGCGCCTCGATCACCTATGGACCTCGCCGGGCCTGACTCCGGCCGTAGTCAAGGGCAGCGCCCGCATCCTCGACACGGTGCGCGAATGGGAGCGGCCCAGCGACCACGCCCCGGTCGTGATGGACCTGGACATCTAAGGCCGCCTCAGAACGGGAAGAAGATCGGGATCGCCGCCATGCCCGTGGCCCAGGTGATCAGGTTCAGCGGCAGGCCGACCTTCACGAAGTCCATGTAGCTGTAATTGCCCATCTGATAGACGAGCACGTTCGTCTGATAGCTGAAGGGCGTGGCGAAGGCGGCCGAGGCCGCCATCATCACCGCCACCAGAAACGGTCGCGCATCCACGCCCAGCGCCGCCGCTATGGCTACGGCTATCGGCGAGAACAGCACCGCCACCGTGGCGTTCGACAGGATGTCCGTCGCGAACAGCGTCACCCCGTAAAATACGAACAGCGCCGCCCACGGCCCATAGGGGCGGATCACGTCGATCAGGGCGTCGGCGCCCGCCTGGGCCAGGCCCGTCACCTCCAGCGACGAGCCGATGACCACCATGCCCGCGACCAGCAACAGGATTTCAGGCCTCAGCCCGGCATAGGCCTCCTCGGCGGTGATCACCCGCATCAGGATCAGGGCCACCGCCCCGGCGAAAGCCGCCGCCGCAATGGGCGCCAGGCCAAAGGCCGAGGCCACGACCACGGCGGCGAAAACGGCCAGAGACGCCAGGGCGCGTTTCAGCTCCAGCGGCCGCTCAGCGCCTTTTTCATACAGATCGACATTGCCCAGCACCGCATCGCCCGACCCGCCGGGGCTGGCGCGCTGCTCCATCAGCCACGGCAGACGGAAGGACGACAGCAGGCTGCGCTTGCCCTTACCGGCCTTCTCGGCTTCCCGGCGCGCCGCCATTTCGGCCTCGTCGCGCGCGGCGGTCTTCTCCAGCACGCGCGAGCCGATGAAATACAGATAAAGGCCGCCGACCGTGGCGATGCACAGACCCACGCCCGTGATTTCAAATAGGGAGAAGACCGGCTGACCCGTATTGCGGGCCATGTCGCTGACCAGCAGATTGGTCGAGGTGCCGATCAGGGTCAGCAGCCCCCATGATCACCGCATAGCTGAGCGGCATCAGGAATCGCTTGGGCGACAGGCCCAGCGACAGGGCCATGTCGCGGACCACCGGCGCCGCCAGCACCACCACCGGCGTGTTGTTGAGAAAACCGCCGACCGCCCCGCACAGGCCGATCACGATCCACACGGCGTGTCGCCCGAACAGGCGGGTCATGCCCTTGGCCTTGCGGATCAGCCAGGCCAGCAGGCCTGACAACTCCATGGCGTAGGCGATGACGAACAGCCCCGCCAGAGCCATGATGGCCGGGCTGGCGAAGGCGCCCTGCACCTCGACCGGGCGCACCACGCCGAACAGCAGCAGCGCCGCCGCGCCGCTAAGCGCCACTACATCGGAGCGCAGACGTCCATGGATCATCACCCCGACCACGACGACCAGGACGACGAGAGCGATAATCTGGTCCAGCGTCACCCGCGCAAGAGCCCCTGTTCCGCCAGACGCCGGACCCGTTCACGGGCCGGGGCGCCAATCCGTCATTCCCGTGTTAGGCTGCTTCCATGTCGATCACAACGACCCGTCTCGCCGCGCCGATCGCCCTGGCGGCCGCCATGGCCCTTCTGGCGTCGTGCCAGAAGCCGTCCGAGCCCGCCGCGCCCGAAGCTCCGGCGCCCGCCCCGCCCACGGTCGTGCTGGACTCAACCCTGAACCGCGCCGCCCTGCTGGCCGCCCTAACCGAAGCGAGAACCGCCACGGCCGACGGCCGCGTCCGCGACGCGGCCCTGAGCGGACGGACCGTGTCGGTGCGCCTTCCTTTCGGATGCGACGGCGCAGCACCGGCCGAACGGACGCAGCCGGGCCTGCCGGCCCTGGTGCGCGGCGACGACGGCAGCCTGATGCTGAGAGTTCTGCCCGAGGATCTCGCCACGTCCGGCCTGGTCATCACCGCGGGCGCGGACGACGCGGCGCCTCCCAGTGCCTGGGAAGCGGTCGAAGGCTTCTGGATCCCCCGTCCCTGGAGCGGGCTGGAAACCTGTCGCCCCGGCGAGACCGCGCCGACGGCGCGCCAGCCAGCGCAAGACGCTGAAGCAGACAGCAGACCCGAGGCCGACGGTGTAGTTTCGCCTGCGGCTCAGCCGTCCGTTCAGACGGAACGCACCTCAGGGCTGGCCGCTGTGTTCGAGACGGGCGGCTCGCGCCTGGGCCGCCGCCAGGGCCAGGCCTATGTCCATGTCATTCGGGGAGACAAGGGCGTCGCTCCGACGCCGGCGCCCGGCGGCTATGCGCTGCGGCTGGAGGGGCGGCTGACCGCCTTTGCGGACGGAAAGGCCGTCCACTGCGTCCAGAAGGACGCCGAAAGCCGTCCGGTCTGCGTCGCCGCCCTGCGGCTGGACCGGCTGGCCTTCGAGGATGGAGCCACGGGCGCCCTTCTCAGCGAATGGCGCCCGCGTTGAGCTGATGTCAGGCAGCGCCCAAAGGGCGGCGCCGGCCAGGACGCCCAGCAGGATCAGGGTGACGCTGCCGGTGAAGACGACGACGCCTTCGAACGAGAAGCCCGAAGCGCGGGGATGTACGAGTTTCATGATTGAGTTCCTTTCGGCGGGGGAGATCCGAACGGCCTCAAGATAGGAAGCGCGACCGTGAACGACAAACCACGGTTCGGCTGCATCGCGTGAGCTTAACTCACCTGATCCTGCTCTGCGTCCCGATCTGGCCGCGATTCCGCCACGATCCAGTTGAGGAAGCGGCGCAGCTTCGGCTCATCGGCGCGTTCGGGCAGGACCACGGCCCAATAGGCCAGGTCGTTCGTGAGGGCGTGGTCGACCGGCTGGATCAGCCGCCCCTCGCGGAGCTCCTCCGCCGCCAGCGGCGCCGAGGTCAGGGCCACGCCCCGCCCCGACAGGGCGGCCTCCAGCGCCAGGTGGCTGTGGCTGAAGTGGGGGCCGCGCAGATGGTTCACGCGCGGATCCTCGACGCCGGCGCTTTCGAACCAAGCCTTCCAGCCCAGTCGGTTCGCATAGGGCATGTCGTGCCAGGTCTCGTGAATCAGCACCACGTCCAGCAGATCGGACGGCTGGTTCAACCGCCGCGCGGCGGCGAAGGACGGGGCGCAGACCGGGATCAGGCGCTCATTGACCAGCCGCCGCACCACCTTGCCCGGATAAGGGCCTTCGCCATAGCGCAGCGCCACGTCCGCCTCGCCGTTGGACAGGTCGGCGATGCGGTCCTCGGCGAAGACGATCAGGTCGAGGTCGGGATTGTCTTCGCTGAACCGGTGCAGACGCGGCGACAGCCATTTGCTGGCCAGGGACGGCAGGGCGCTGATCCGCAACTGGCGCGAACGGCCGGGCCGCACGGCGTCCAAGGCGCTTTCCAGCCGCTCGAAGGCGTCGGCGACGCCCTGGGCCAGGCGCACGCCATCGGCGGTCAGCCGCACCGAGCGGTTGAAGCGGTCGAACAGGCGCAGGCCCAGCCGCATCTCCAGCGCCTTCACATGGCGGCTGACAGCGCCGGGGGTGACACCCAGCTCCTCGGCCGCCTCACGGAAGCTGCCGTGACGCGCCGCCGCGTCGAACGCCCGAAGCGCCACCAGCGGCGGGGTCGGGCGACGCTCGCTCATGGGCAGATCAGGGCTGGAGGCGGTAGCCGCCGGCGTCGGTCAACAGCAGCCGCGCCTGACCCGGCTCGGCCTCGATTTTCTGACGCAGGCGGTAGATGTGGGTTTCCAGCGTGTGGGTGGTGACCCCGGCGTTGTAGCCCCACACCTCGGTCAGCAGCTCTTCGCGCGACACCGGCTTGGCCCCGGCGCGATAGAGGTACTTCAGGATGTTGGTTTCCTTTTCCGTCAGCCGGACCTTCTTGCCCTTGTCGTCCACCATCAGCTTGGAGGCCGGACGGAACTCATAGGGACCGACCTGGAAGACGGCGTCCTCGGACTGTTCGTGGCTGCGCAGATGGGCGCGGATGCGCGCCAGCAGGACGGCGAACCGGAACGGCTTGGTGACGTAGTCGTTGGCGCCGGAGTCGAGGCCTAGAATGGCGTCGGAGTCCGACGACTGCGCCGTCAGCATGATGACCGGGGTCGAGATCCCCGCCTTGCGGATCAGGCGACAGGCCTCGCGGCCGTCCATGTCGGGCAGGTCGACGTCCAGCAGGATGAGGTCGGCGCGCGCCTCCTTGGCCTGACGCACGCCGTCGGTCGCCGTCGCGGCCTGGGCCGGGCGGAATTCCTCGTGAAGCGCCAGCTGCTCGGCCAAGGCCTCGCGCAGGTCGTCGTCGTCGTCGATGATCAGAATGGTCTTGGGCGTGCGCATGGTCTCTTTAGAATGGCGAGGCTTGAGCCGAACGCCAAGGGCGCCGGACAGGATATTGCGTCCTAAGAGGGCGCCGGCGCTTTATTTCGTTCCCCGAACAGAGCCGAACCGACCCGAACATGGGTCGCGCCCGCCGCGATGGCTGCAAGATAATCGCCGCTCATGCCCATCGACAGCACGCCCAGGCCGTTGCGCGCTGCGATCGCGGCCAGCAGGGCGAAATGCGGAGCGGGGTCTTCATCAACAGGGGGAATGCACATCAGCCCCTCGACCTTCAGGCCGTATCGGTCGCGGGCGACGGCGATCAGGGCGTCGGCGTCGTCGGGCAGAACCCCGGCCTTCTGCGGCTCGGCGCCGGTGTTGACCTGAACCAGCACGCTGGGGCGCCGCCCCGCCCGCGTCATGGCGGCCGCTAGAGCGGCGGCGAGCCGTTCGCGGTCCAGCGTCTCGATGACGTCGAACAGTTCAACCGCTTCCAGCGCCTTATTGGTCTGCAAAGGGCCGATCAGGCGCAGTTCCAAATCCGGCAGGGCGGCGCGACGGGCCGCCCAGTGGCCTTGCGCCTCCTGCACCCGGTTCTCGCCGAACACGCGCTGACCGGCGTCCAGCGCCGCCTGCAGCGCCTCGGGCCCTTGGGTCTTGGACACGGCGGTCAGCACCACCGAGGCCGGGTCGCGGCCGGCCGCCTTGGCCGCCTCGGCGATGCGGCCCCGCACCTGGGCGAAGCGGTCAGCGATGGACGAAACGGCGGCGGCGGGATTAGGGACGGTCATGATGCCCCTGTCTGACACCCTGTCCGAAGAAGCGCAAAGCCTGTGGGACGCCGCCCGCGCCCTGGCGCGCACGGCGCCGCAGGGCGGCCGCTCCCTGCCCCCCTGCTGTTCTTCACCGACCCGGCGCGCACGCCCCGACCGTGGGAGACGGCCGCCCGCCTGCCTGCCGGCGCAGGCGTGGTCTTCCGTCACTTCGGCGCCGCGGATCGACTGGAGACCGGACGGCGCCTGCGCGAGGCGACGCACAGGGCGGGGGTTCAGCTGCTGGTGGGACTGGACGTCGAACTGGCAGAGCAGATCGAGGCGGACGGCGTGCACCTGCCCGAGCGGGCGCTGTCGGCCGCCTGGTCCCTGTCGGGACGACGGCCGGACTGGCTGCTGACCGGGGCGGCCCATTCCCCGGCAGCGGTGCGGGGGCGCGCGATCTGCACGCCCTTGTGCTCTCGCCGGTCTTTCCGGCGGGCGGCGCTTCTTCAGTCAAAGCGCCGCTGGGCGTAGAGGGATTTTCGGCTCTTGCCGCCCTGGCCCTCTGCCCGGTCTACGCCCTGGGCGGGATCACGGCGCTCAATGCGCCGCTATTGGCGGCGTCGGGCGCATCCGGCCTGGCGGGCGTGGAGGCGATCCAGACGGCTTTCGCCGGCTAGGGCTTAGAACTTGAAGATGGTCTCGAGCCGCACGCGCGGCGCGGCGCGGCGGTCGGCGGCGCTTTCGGGCGCGCGGGCCGGGTCGACTTCAGGCGAGGCCAGGTTGGCGGCGGCGCCGACGCGCAGGCGCGGGCTGAGGCGGTAATAGGCTCCGGCCTCGACATCGCCCCAGTCGGCTTCGCGGCCGACCGGCTGGTTCAGGTTGAAGTTCAGACCCCAGCGGCCGTTCTCGTTGAAGCGCAGGCCGCGGCGCTGGGCCGGGGTCGCAGGCGTGGTCGAGGACTGGGCGGCGATATCGCTGAGATTGACAGAAGGCGTGCGGGCGCGCGTCTGCGCCGAGGCGTCGTCCGCCATCCCGGCCAAGGCCAGGGCGCCCGCGCATGCAGCGATGACGGCGACGAAACGCATTCCACCTACCCAAAAAGACCGACTTGAGCCGTCGATCCGTTATTGACGAGCCGGAACCGTCCGACCTGGGGATAACATATGGACTCGCGCCCCGGGGTCAACGCATGGAAGCCCCGCGATCACGGTTCGGGGCGACTCCGCCGGCCCCTGTGGCGCCTGCGTCACGCCGTTCCGGCCTTTTGCCGTCGATATTGGCGGCCAGGAACGCCGGTTCGCCTTGTCATAGCCCCTTTTGAGCGTGTTATAGAGCGTCGCTGCGGCGCGTGCGCGCGCGGTCTCTTTCGATGATCGCCCCTCGGGGGCCTTTCGGAAGCGCCCGGCGTACGTCGTCCACCCCTTTACGGAGACTATGGAATGGCTCTTGTTCGCGGCGCTGCGGTCGCCCTGATCGCCTCGGGACTGCTGCTCGGCGGCTGCTCCAGCCTGCCCTTCGTCGGCGGCGGCTCCAAGGCCAAGACGCCCAGCATGGAAGCCCAGCTGGGCATCGGCGTGAACGCCTATCTGTGGCGCGCCACCCTGGACACCCTGTCCTTCATGCCGCTGGCCAGCGCCGACCCTTGGGGCGGGGTGGTGAACTATGACTGGTACGTCAATCCGCAGACGCCGAACGAGCGTTTCAAGGCCACCGTCTTCATCCTGGACCGCCGTCTGCGCGCCGACGCCCTGAACGTCGCCGTGACCAAGGAAGTCAAGGACGCCTCGGGCGGCTGGGTTTCGGCCCCGGTCGCGGCCCAGACCGAAACCGATCTGGAAAACGCCATCCTGACCAAGGCGCGCCAGCTCAACCTCGCCAACGCGGCCCGTCGCTAAGGCGCCGCCTCTCCTCCCCTTCGCCGTTCAACGCAGACCTCAGGGCCGCCTCAAGCTTCGCGCCTGAGGCGAGACCTCAGGATACGCCGTGGCCCGCTACGAGCCCAAGACAGCCGAACCCCGCCAGCAGGCCCGATGGGCCGAGGCCGACGCCTTCTCGGTGTCCAACGCCGACACCGGCCGTCCGAAATACTATGTGCTGGAGATGTTCCCCTATCCGTCGGGCAACATCCACATGGGCCACGCCCGCAACTACGTCATGGGCGACGTCGTGGCGCGCTGGAAGCGGGCGCAGGGCTTCGACGTGCTGCACCCGATGGGCTGGGACGCCTTCGGCATGCCGGCCGAGAACGCGGCCATGGAGCGCGGCGTCCACCCCGGCGACTGGACCTGGTCCAACATCGCCACGATGCGCGGCCAACTCAAGCTTCTGGGCCTGTCGCTGGACTGGTCGCGCGAGTTCGCCACCTGCGACCCCGAATATTATGGCAAGCAGCAGGCCTGGTTCCTGGAGCTTTTCAAGCGCGGCCTGGTCTATCGCAAGGACGGCGTGGTCAACTGGGACCCGGTCGACAACACCGTCCTGGCCAATGAGCAGGTCATCGACGGGCGCGGCTGGCGCTCGGCGCCGTGGTCGAGAAGCGCAAGCTGAACCAGTGGTTCCTGCGCATCACTCAGTATGCGGACGATCTGATCGACGGCCTGTGCGAGCTGGAAGGGCGCTGGCCTGAAAAGGTCCGTCTGATGCAGGAAAACTGGATCGGCCGGTCCAAGGGCCTGCAGATGAAATGGGCCTGGGCGGGCGCCGTTCCGGCCGGTTTCGATGACGGGCTGGAGATCTACACCACCCGCCCCGACACCCTGTTCGGCGCCAGCTTCATGGGTCTGGCTCCGGATCATCCGATCTCGAAGCAACTGGCCGAGGCCGACCCCAAGATCGCCGCCTTCGTCGCCGAATGCCGCAAGGGCGGCGCCAGCCAGGCCGACATCGAACAGGCCGAGAAGATCGGCTGGGACACCGGCCTGAAGGTGATCCACCCCTTCACCGGGGCCGAAGTCTCGGTGTGGATCGCCAACTTCATCCTGTCCGACTACGGCACCGGCGCCATCTTCGCCTGTCCGGCGCATGACCAGCGCGACCTGGACTTCGCCCGCAAATACGACCTGCCGGTGATCCCGGTCGTCCGTCCCGAGGAGCGGGCGACGACTTCGCCGTGGCCGGCGAGGCCTATACCGGCCCGGGCGTCATCTTCCATTCCGACTTCCTGAACGGCCTGGACATCGAGACCGCCAAGGCCGAGGCCATCCGCCGGATCGAGGCCGCCGGAACCGGCCAGGGCGCGACCATCTATCGTCTGCGCGACTGGGGCGTCAGCCGTCAGCGCTACTGGGGCTGCCCCATCCCGGTCATCCACTGCGAGGCCTGCGGCGTCGTGCCGGTCCCGGCCGACCAGCTGCCGGTCGAACTGCCCAAGGACGTCACCTTCGACGTGCCCGGCAACCCGCTGGACCGTCACCCGACCTGGAAGCATGTCGACTGCCCGTCATGCGGCGCCGCCGCCCGGCGCGAGACCGACACGCTGGACACCTTCGTGGACTCCAGCTGGTATTTCGCCCGCTTCGCCGATCCCAAGGCGGCCGAGCCGATCAACAAGGCCGCCGCCGCCAAATGGCTGCCGGTCGATCAGTACATCGGCGGCGTCGAGCACGCGGTCCTGCACCTGCTCTACGCCCGCTTCATCACCCGCGCCCTGTCGGACGCCGGTCTGATGGACGTCAAGGAGCCGTTCGCGGGCCTGTTCACGCAAGGGATGGTGGTCCACGAGACCTATTTCGACGGCCATGAGGACAGCGGCAAGCCGCGCTGGATCGAGCCGTCCGACGTGCGCATCGAGACGGTGGACGGCAAGAGGGTCGCCACCCGCCTGTCCACCGGCGCCCCGGTGACGATCGGCGACATCGAAAAGATGTCCAAGTCGAAGAAGAACGTGGTCGCGCCCCAGGACATCATCGCCGCCTATGGCGTGGACGCCGGCCGCCTGTTCATCCTGTCGGACAGCCCGCCCGAGCGCGACATCCAGTGGTCCACCGGCGGGGTCGAGGGCGCCGCCCGCTTCGTGCAGCGCGTCTGGGGCGAATACGCCTCATACGACGCCGCCGCTCCGGCCAACGCCGATGTGGACGCCGCCCTGATCCGCGAGACGCACAAGGCGATCAAGGCCGTCAGCGAGGGCGTCGAGCACTTCCGCTTCAACTCGGCCGTGGCCAAGCTCTACGCCTTCCTGGCCACCATCCGCCAGCACGACAAGGCGGGCGCCGAGGCGAAGAAGACCGCCCTGTCCGCCCTGGCGCGGCTGATGGCGCCCTTCACCCCGCACCTGGCCGAGGAATGCTGGACCCAGCTGGGCGAGGCCGGAATGGTTCTGGACGCGCCCTGGCCCGTCTATGACCCGGCCCTGGCCGCCGACGACCAGGTCACCCTGCCCGTCCAGATCGGCGGCAAGCGTCGCGGCGAGGTCGTTCTGCCGCGCGGTGCGGACAATGCGAGGGTCGAGGCCGCGGCCCTCGCCAATCCGACGGTTCAGGCCTACCTTGCCGCCAACAACCTCAGCATCCGCAAGGTGGTCGTCGTGCCTGACCGTATCGTCAATCTGGTGGCCGGCTGATGCGCAGCGGGCGTCGTCTCCTGCTGGCGCTGGCCGGGACGGTTCTGCTGGCCGGTTGCGGCTTCACGCCCCTGTATGGCGAAGCGGGGGTCAGCGGCGCCCTGTCGCGCATCGCCGTAACGACCCCCGACGACCGACTGGGTTATCGCCTGCGCGAACAGCTGGAGGACGCCTTCGGCCGCGACGGCGCCCAGGCGCCGCTCTACCGCCTGGCGACCGAGGTCGAGCACAAGCGCCGCCCTCTGGGCCGCCGCATCGACGACACCGCCAGCCGCTATGAACTGACCGTCAGGGCCGCCTGGTCCCTGACCCCCGTCGCGGGCGGCGAAACCCTCAAGGGCGTGCAGACCACCACGATCACCTACGCCGCCGCCGACCAGCCCTACGCCGCCATCGCCGCCCAGCAGGACGGCGAGGACCGCGCCGCCGCCGATCTGGCCCGACTGATCCGCCTGGACATGATGCGCGTCCTGGCGGGGCGTTGAAGGCCGGCGCATGATCCTGTCCCGGCGGCCTGACGTCGACCGCTTTCTGAAGGCGCCGGACGCCGGCGTTCGCGCCGCCGTCATCCACGGCAAGGACCGCTCGGGCGTGACCGAACGCGCCCTGACGCTGTGCAAGACGATCACGCCGGATCTGAACGACCCGTTCAACGTCACCCTGCTGACCGAAGCCGACATCGACGGCGACCCGGTTCGGCTGGAAGAGGCCCTGACGGCGCTGAGCATGATCGGCGGGCGGCGTCTGGTGCGGGTGCGCATGGGAGACGCCAAGGGCGGCGTCGACAAGGCCGTGGCCGCCGCCCTGAGCGCCCACGCCGAGGGCGCCTACAACCCCGACGCCATGCTGGTGATCGAGGCCGGGGCGCTAGGCCGCGAATCCGCCCTGCGCAAGGCCGCCGAAAAGGCCCAGGGCGCGGTGGCCATCGCCTGTTATGAGGACGAGGTCGGCGATGTCGCCCGCATGACGCGCGAGGCCTTGGGCGCCGATAAGGTGGGCCTGACCTCGGACGCGCTGGATCGCTTCGTCGCCCGCCTGCCCCGCGAACGCGGCCTGATGCGCCAGGAGATCGAACGGCTGATCCTCTACATCGGCCCCGGCTCGGGCCGCACCATCGACGTGGAGGAGCTGGACGCCCACCTGGGCGTCGAGCCCGACGCCTCCCTGTCCGACGCCGCCCTACAGGCGTTCGGCGGCCGCCCCGGCCCCGCGCAGGCGGGCCTGCGCCGCGCCCTGGCCGAGGGCGAAAGCGCCGTCATGGCTGTGCGCATGACCTCGCTTCATCTCGGAAAGCTGCGCCGGATCAATATCCTGCAGGCCAACGGCGCCGGCGCCAAGGAGGCCGCCAAGGCCGCCGGCGTCTTCTGGAAGCAGGAGGCGGAAATGCTGCGCCAGGCGCGCGGGTGGCGCCTCGAACTGCTCGACGAGGTGCAGGACAGCGTCAACACCGCCGACGTCATGACCAAGACCACGGGCATGCCCGAGGCGCTGATCGCCGAACGCCTGCTGCTGGAAATCGCCGCCCGCGCCAAGCGCATGGGGCTTTAAGCGTCGCCCTAGCGCGCTTCGCGCTGCTTGAGGGCTTAGAAAAAGGCGCTTCCCCTCTCCTCCCCATGAAAGGGGAGGGGGACCGCGTAGCGGTGGAGGCGCTTCTCCGGCGGACCCAAGCGGCCCCTCCGTCTCGTCGCCTTCGGCGTCGATCCGCCTCCCCACAAAGTGGGGAGGAGACGCCGCGTCAGCCGCGCTTCGATGCGCGCCGGAAGGCCGGCTTGTTCTGCGCCACAGACTGGCGCTGCATGGATTTCTCGGTCGTGGCGGCGCCGGCCGCCGCCGAAGGCGCCGGTATTGCGGCTCGTCGCCTGCTTGGCCGCCAGGGCGCGTTTCAGCGCATCTGCGGCGCTCGGTTTTTCAGTTTTCTCAGTCATGACGCCACCCTAACACGAACGGCGCCGGAAAGAGCCTCTTAGCCGCGCATCAGGCGGCGGCACAGGTCGTCCAACTGCTCCAGAGTGCCGTATTTGACGGTGATCTCGCCCTTGCCGCCCCTGTCGGCCAGCGAAACCTTCAGGCCCAGGGCGTCAGACAGATCCTGCTCCAGGGCGGCGATGTCGGCGGCGCCCTCCCCGTTCGGCGCAGGTCGGACCTTGGGCGTCTTCGGGCCCTCGGCCGCACGACGAGCCAGGGCCTCGGTCTGGCGCACGTTCAGGCCCTTGGCGATGACCTCCGCCGCCAGCTGTTCGGCGTTCGGCGCGGTGATCAGGGCGCGCGCGTGGCCGGCCGACAGCTCGCCGCGCACCACATGCTCGCGCACCGACTCGGGCAGTTGCAGCAGGCGCAGGGTGTTGGCCACGTGGCTGCGGCTCTTGCCCACCACGCCCGCCAGGGCGTCCTGGGTGCGGCCGAAACGCTCCATCAGCACGGCGTAGGCGTTGGCCTCTTCCATCGGGTTCAGGTCGGCGCGCTGGACGTTTTCGATGACGCCGACTTCCAGCACCTCGATGTCGTCCATCTCGCGCACGACGATCGGCACCTGAGTAAGGCGGGCGGCCTGGGCGGCGCGCCAGCGGCGTTCGCCGGCGATGATCTGCCACACGCCCGCTTCCCCCGGCTGCGACCGCACGAGGATCGGTTGCAGCACGCCCTTGTCGCGGATCGAAGCCGTCAGTTCGTCCAAGTCGGTCTTGGCGAAGATCTTGCGCGGCTGATCGGGATTGGGCTTCAGCGCTTCGATGGGCGCGCGCTGCACGCCCGCGGGCGCCGGACCGGCCGCATCGACGGCGACCGCTTCCTGCGCGTTTTCACCCAAAAGCGCCGAGAGACCCCGGCCCAGACCACGCTGACGTTCGGACAAGATGCTGTTTCCGTTTACTTATCAGGTTGATCAGGCCGCGATGGCCTGACGACGTTGGCGCTCGCGCGCGACCAGTTCACGCGCCAGCTTCAGATAGGCCTGACTGCCCGCGCACTTCAGATCGTAGATCAAGGCCGGCTTGCCGAACGACGGCGCCTCGGACACCCGCACGTTTCGGGGAATGACGCTGTCATAGACCTTGTCGCCGAAATGGGCGCGCACATCGGCCGCCACCTGGCCCGACAGGGCGTTGCGGCGGTCATACATGGTCAGGACCAGGCCCTGGATCTCCAGCGCCGGGTTCAGGCTCTGACGCACCATCTCAATGGTCCGCATCAGCTGAGTCAGACCCTCCAAGGCGAAGAATTCGCACTGCAGCGGCACCAGAACGGCGTCGGCCGCGGCCATCGCATTCAGCGTCAGCAGGTTCAGGGACGGGGGGCAGTCAATCAGGACATAGTCATACCGGGAATGACCGTTGCCGCCCTGCTTCGCCAGGGCGTCGCGCAGCCGATAGGAGCGGCGATCCGACTGGCTCAGCTCGATCTCGACGCCCGACATGTCCGGGTCGGCGGTGACGATGAACAGGCCGGGCACGGCGGTTTCGATCGCCGCCTCGTCGACGGGGCGGCCGTCGACGATAACGTCATAGATGGTCACCCGCCGTGTTTCACGTGGAACACCCAGGCCGGTCGAGGCATTGCCCTGCGGGTCCATGTCCACGATCAGCACCTTCTCGCCGATCGCGGCCAGCGCCGTGCCGAGATTGATGGCGGTCGTGGTCTTGCCTACGCCGCCCTTCTGGTTGGAAACCGCCAGAACGCGGGTGCCATGAACCGAGGACGGCTTAACGGACTCAACGGACACGGCGAAGACCCCTCAGTGAAACGATGCGGCCGCGCGGATCGCTGCGCGAGACAGCGAACCGGCTTCAAACTGCCAGACCCGACGGGCCTCTTTCAACTCAGCCTCGGCCTTCTCTCCCTTGAGGAACAGACCTTTTGCACCGCGTTGGAAGTAGGGCTGTGCATAACCCAACAGCTTCTCCATCGCCGCGACGGCCCGCGCCGTTACGACATCAACCGCGATCGCCTGCTCCTCGGCTCGGCCGTTGACCACGGTGGCGGGCAATTCCAGGGCGTCGACAATGGTCTGCAGGAAACGGCAGCGCTTGCCGAGGCTGTCGACCAGCCAGACGTGGGCGCCTGGCCTGCCCTTCAGCAAAATCGCCAAGACCACGCCCGGAAAGCCCGCCCCGGCGCCCAGATCGGCCCAGGTCTTCGCCTCTGGCGCGAGATCCAGAAGCTGGGCGCTGTCCCAGGCGTGGCGGTTCCAGAAATCGGGGATGGTGTCCGGCCCGACCAGGTTCATGACTTCGTTCGCCTCGGTCAGCATGGCCAGGAAGGTCGTCAGGTCGGCGATGTTGGCGTCGCTGGCCCCGGTCTGGGCGCGAAAGGCGTCGATAGCGTCCGACATCAGGCGACAACCGCCGCGAGATCTGCGTCCACGTCCTTCACCTTCTTCACGTGAGCCAGAAGCGCCGTCAGCGCGCCCGGCGTCATGCCTTCGATCCGGCCGGCCTGCCCCAGCGTCAGAGGACGGATCATGGCCAGCTTCTCGCGCACCTCATTCGACAGGGCGCCTATGGCGGCATAGTCAAGGTCGCGCGGCAGGGCGAGCCCCTCCTCCCGTCGCAGCGCCTCGGCGTCCTGGGCCTGACGGTCGAGATAGCCGGCATAGACGGCGTCGATCTCGACCTGTTCGCGAACTGCGGCGGACCAGTCGCCGATTTCGGGGTGGATCGCAGTAAAGTGATCCAGCGTCACGTTCGGGAATGCCAGCAGGTCGCGGATCGAGCGACGCTGACCATCGGCGTTGACCGTGATTCCCAGCGCGCCCGCCTCCTTGGGCGTGAACAGCGTTTCACGTGAAACACGATTAGCTACGTCCAGAAGGTCCGCCTTCTCCCGCCAAATCTTCGCCCGGTCTGCGCCGACGATACCCGCTTCCATTCCGATCGGCGTCAGCCGCTGATCGGCATTGTCGGCGCGCAGGGTCAGACGATACTCGGCCCGGCTGGTGAACATGCGATAGGGCTCGGTCACGCCGCGCGTCACTAGGTCGTCGATCATCACGCCGATATAGGCTTGATCTCGGCCGAGGATCAGCGGATCAGAACCGGCGGCGGCGCGGGCGGCGTTCAGGCCGGCGATCAGCCCTTGTGCGCCAGCCTCCTCATAGCCGGTCGTACCGTTGATCTGGCCGGCCAGATACAGGCCATGCCGCTTCTTGACCTCCAGCGCCGGGGTCAGCTCCCGCGGATCGACATAGTCGTACTCGATGGCGTAGCCGAAGCGGAACACCTCGACCTGCTCCAGACCCGGCATGGTGTGCAGGAAGGCCAGCTGAGTCGCATCGGACACCGAGGTCGAGATGCCGTTCGGATAGACGCTGGGATCATCCAGACCTTCCGGTTCCAGGAACACCTGGTGGCTGGTCTTGTCGGCGAAGCGCACCACCTTGTCCTCGATCGAGGGGCAGTAGCGTGGGCCGCGCCCGGACAGCCGGCCGCCATAGACCGCGCTTTCGCCGAGGTTATCAGCGATGATGCGGTGCGTCTCTTCGGTCGTGTGGGTCACGCCGCAGGCGATCTGGGGCACCTCAATGCGGTCGGTCAGGAAGCTGAAGGGCACGGGCTGGTCGTCCGCCGCCTGCATCTCCAGCCGCTCCCAGGCGATGGTGCGGCCGTCCAGGCGCGCGGGCGTGCCGGTCTTGAGCCGGCCCATCATCAGCTCAGCGGCGTGCAGGTCGCCCGCCAGGCCCGTCGAGGGATCCTCGCCATAACGGCCGGCCGGAATGCGCAGGTCGCCGCGATGGATGACGCCGTTGAGGAAGGTGCCGGTCGTCAGCACCACGGCGCCGGCGCGGATGGTCTCCCCTGCCCCGGTCTTGACGCCGACCACCCGGTCGCCGTTCAGGATCAGCCCCTCGGCCGTGCCCGCCATCAAGGTTAGGTTGGGATAGCCCGCCAGCTCGGCCTGCATGGCCTCGCGGTACAGACGCCGGTCGATCTGGCTGCGCGGGCCGCGCACGGCGGCGCCCTTGGACCGGTTCAACATGCGGAACTGAATGCCCGACACGTCGGCAAGCCGGCCCATCACCCCGTCGAGCGCGTCGATCTCGCGCACCAGATGGCCCTTGCCTAGGCCGCCGATCGCCGGGTTGCAGCTCATCTCGCCGATGGTCTCCAGCTTCTGGGTCAGAAGCAGGGTGCGGGCGCCCGCACGGGCAGCGGCCGTCGCGGCCTCGCAACCGGCGTGGCCGCCGCCGATGACGACGACGTCGAAGGTGTGATCGGGTGTCGAACTCATGGGGTCCACATAGTCCATCTGGGCCGGAATCGCCACCAGCTCGAGAACCATTGTTTCACGTGAAACAGCCGAACGCCGGGTCTATTTGCCGATGCAGAACGAGGAGAAGACCTCGCCCAGAATGTCCTCGACGCCAATGGCCCCGGTGACGCGGGCCAGGGCGTCAGCCGCGCGGCGCAGGTCGTCGCCGGCCATCTCAGGCGCCACATCGAGCGCCCGGCGGCCCTCCTCGACGGCGGCCAAAGCCTCGGCCAGGCGGCGGCGATGGCGTTCGCGCGTGACGGCCGGGAAGTCAGCGCCAGACAGGTCGCGCGCCAAGCGGGCGGCGATCCACTCATGCAGTTCGGCCAGCCCCTGCCCGGTCGCCGTGCTGACGCTCAGGGCCTCGAGATCCGGCGCGGGCGCCACGGCGCCCAGATCGGCCTTGTTCAGCACTTGAAGATCGGCGGGGCGCACGAAGGCGGCGGCCGGGTCCTCGGCGCCTTCGGTGGAGGGCGAGCGGACCCATAGGCGCAGATCGGCGCCCTCGGCGCGCACGCGGGCGCGGCGGATGCCCTCAGCCTCGACCGGATCGTCGCTGTCGCGCAGACCGGCTGTGTCCGACAGGGTGACGGCGTAACCGCCGATCATGATGTCGGCGTCCAGCACGTCGCGGGTCGTTCCAGCGATGGGGGTGACGATGGCCGCTTCGCGCGCAACCAAGGCGTTGAACAGGGACGACTTGCCCGCGTTGGTCTCGCCGATCAGCACGATGCGATAGCCCTCGCGCACCCGCCGCCCGCGATCAGAATCGGCCAGCGCCGCGCGAAGATCGGTCGCCAGAGCGTCCAGCACCGGCCCGGCCGTGCGCGCCAGATTGTCAGGCACTTCCTCGTCGGGGAAGTCGATCTCGGCCTCGACCAGCGACAGGGCCTTCAACAGGTCGCGGCGGAATCCGGCGTAGGCGGCCGACAGGGCGCCGTCGAGCTGGCCCAGCGCCTGAGACTTCTGGGCGTCCGTTTCAGCGTCAATGAGGTCAGCGACCGCCTCGGCCTGGGCCAGATCCATGCGGCCGTTCTGAAAGGCGCGACGGGTGAACTCGCCCGGCTCGGCGGGACGCAGGCCAAGCGCGATCAGGGCGGTGCTGGCCGCCTCGACGACGGCGCGGCCGCCGTGCAGGTGCAGCTCGGCCGAGTCCTCGCCGGTATAGGAGCGCGGGGCGACGAAGCGCAGGATGAGGGCCTCGTCGATCAGACGGCCGTCGTGGCGCAGGTTGCGCACCGAGGCCAGGCGCGGCGTCAGCCCCCTGCCCCCAGCGCGGCCAGGGCGGTCTCCGTGCCTGGGCCCGACAGGCGCAGGATGGCGACGGCGCCGCGGCCCGGCGGCGTGGCGAGGGCGAAGATGGTGTCGGTCATACCTTCTCCTCCCCATTCCATGGGGAGGGGGACCACGACGTGGTGGAGGGGCCAGCGCGGAAGGAAACGGCCCCTCCGTCTCGTCGGCTGCGCCGCCGATCCACCTCCCCACTTCGTAGGGAGGAGAACAGGAGCCTCACGGCTTGGGCGCGCCCGTGACGGCGGCTTCCATCAGACGGCGGAACTGGTCCTGAGCCTGAACGCCGAAGCTGGTCCAGGTCTTCATCAATTCGTCTGGCTGCATGGCGGCCATGTTGGCGTCCATGCGCTTCTGCATTTCCGCGACCAAATGGTCGTTGAGCGGCGTCACGTCCGGAAGGCCCAGGAAGGCGCGAGCCTCGGCCGGAGTGCAGTCGATCTCAATGTTCAGCTTCATGACCCGCACTCCTGTTTCACGTGAAACACGCCCTCAAGCAGCCGCCCGCCGCGCGGGCGGCGCTAGGGCCAGTATCAGGTGTTCATGGACTGGAAGAAGTCGCCGTTGTTCTTGGACTGGCGCAGCTTGTCGAGCAGGAACTCGATCGCGTCCTGCGGACCCATCGGGTTGAGGATGCGGCGCAGGACATAGGTCTTGGCCAGCTGGTCCTTCGGCGTGATGAGGTCTTCCTTGCGGGTGCCCGACTTGAGCACGTCGATGGCCGGGAAGATGCGCTTGTCGGCGACCTTGCGGTCCAGCACGATTTCCGAGTTGCCGGTGCCCTTGAACTCTTCGAAGATCACCTCGTCCATGCGGCTGCCCGTGTCGATCAGGGCCGTGGCGATGATGGTCAGCGACCCGCCCTGCTCCACATTGCGCGCGGCGCCGAAGAAGCGCTTGGGCCGCTGCAAGGCGTTGGCGTCGACACCGCCGGTCAGCACCTTGCCCGACGACGGGACCGTGGCGTTGTAGGCGCGGCCCAGGCGCGTGATGGAGTCCAGGAGGATCACCACGTCCTTCTTATGCTCGACCAGGCGCTTGGCCTTTTCGATCACCATCTCGGCCACGGCGACGTGGCGGGTGGCCGGCTCGTCGAAGGTCGAGGCGACGACCTCCCCTTCACCGTGCGCTGCATGTCGGTGACTTCTTCAGGGCGTTCGTCGATCAACAGGACGATCAGGAAGACTTCCGGGTGGTTGCGCTCGATCGACTTGGCGATGTTCTGCAGCATCATCGTCTTGCCGACGCGCGGCGGGGCCACGATCAGGCAGCGTTGCCCCTTGCCGAGCGGGGCGACGATGTCGATGACCCGACCCGAGCGATCCTTCAGCGTCGGATCCTGGATCTCCATGTTGAGCCGCTCTTCGGGATAGAGCGGCGTCAGGTTGTCGAACAGGACCTTGGTCTTGACCATCTCCGGATCTTCGAAGTTGATCGTGTCGACCTTGAGCAGGGCGAAGTAGCGCTCGCCCTCGCGCGGGCCGCGCACGGCGCCGTGCACCGTGTCGCCCGAGCGCAGGCCGAAGCGGCGGATCTGCGACGGCGAGACATAGACGTCGTCCGGACCCGGCAGGTAGTTGGCGTCGGGGCTGCGCAGGAAGCCGAAGCCGTCCGGCAGGATCTCCAGCACGCCCGAGGCGATGATCTCGACCTCTTCATCGGCCAGAGTCTTCAGGATGGCGAACAGCAGGTCCTGCTTGCGCAGGTTGCCGGCGTTCTCGATGTCCAGGCCCTCGGCGAAGGCGACCAGGTCTTCCGGCGTCTTCTCGTTCAGTTCCTGAAGCGTGATGCGGCCGTTGGGGACGATGGGCTCGCCGTCGTCGTCCTCATCATCATCCTCGGCCGTGGTGTCGACGCCATGATCGTCGTCCTCAGAGATAGGCTGAACCGGGACTTCGGGCTCGGCCTCCTCGACCAGCGCCGCCGCGCGGCTGCCGCCCAGGCTCAGGGTGCGACGCGGCCGCTCAACCGGCGTTTCCGTTGCATTTTCAGCGACTTCGGTGTCCGGAGTCTCAGGCGTATCGGTCATAATGGCGTGCTCGTTCGCGCGCCCGGACGCGGCGAGGCGGCCAGGAGCAGAAAGGTCGTAATGGCTTCAGCCGCAGGGGCTGGGAGGGAGGGCGACGGGTTCCCCGCAGGCTCAAACCGGCAGGCGTCGCAAAAGAGAGGGACCGCGCTGCACGGATCGGCCGCACGGTTCACCGCAGCGGAACCACGAAAGACCCCTGCAGGTCAAGGACCTTCAGGCAGCGCGCGACGGCGTCGCTCGCGTCAGGGCGCTTAGAAACTCCATTCCATCGTCACCGACAACACCATGATGATGGCCAGGACGAACGGATCTCATTGGTCATGCGCCAGAAACGGCCAGAATATTTCGACGCGCCCGCCGCGATCTTCTTGCGCTGACCCGCCAGGAAGCCGTGCCAACCGGCCAGCAGGAAGACGCCGATCAACTTGGTCATCATCCACGGCTGATGGGCGAAGGACCAGTCGGCGCCGTCGCCGCTGCGCAGCCACAGCAGCCAGCCGCCGAAAATGAAGGCCAGGATCATGGCCGGGTTGATGATGATCCGCAGCAGCCGCGTCTGCCAGGCGCGCAGCAGGGCCTGCATCTCGCTGCGCAAGGGTTCAGGCTTGGCGTTCTGCTCGGCGTCATAGGCGAACAGACGCGGCAGGAAGAGCATTCCGGCCATCCAGGCGATCACCGCCAGGATGTGCAGCCCGCGGGCCAGGTTGTAATAGTCCATGTCGATCCCCTCAGGCCGCCCTGGAGCCCTTTGAACAGCCGGACGGGCAGGCTTTCAAGCCGGCGCATGGTCGACCCTGCGAAGCCCCTGCGGCGCGGTCCCCGGCGTCTCCAGCGCCCGCGCGACCGCATCGGCCAGGGCGGCGATGAAAACCGGGTCGGCGCTGACCGTCGGCGCGCGCAGATAAGGCGCGCAACCGACCTTATGGGCCAGTTCGCCGTATTCCATGTCCAGTTCGACCAGGGTCTCGATATGTTCGGAGACGAAGGCGATCGGCACCACCAGCGCGCCCACGCCGTCCTTGGCCGCCTGTTCGATGGCGTCAGGCGTGGGGGCCCAGCCATTTCAGCGGACCGACCCGGCTCTGATAGCAGATGGCCCAGTCGGTCAGGCCCATGCGCTCCACCACGGCGGCCACGGTCGCCTCGACCTGGGCCTGATAGGGATCGCCCGCTGTGACCAGCTTCTCGGGAATGCCATGGGCCGAGAACAGCACCCGCACCGGCTTGCCTTGCGCCTTGTCCAACGTCTGCTGGATCAGTCGGACCTGGGCCTCGATCAGGCCTTCGGCGTCGGGGTAGCAGCAGACGACGTGGGTCTCGCCCGGTCCGTCGTAGCACTCGGTCCACTTCTTCAGCGAGGAGGCCGTCGTGGTGGTCGAGAACTGCGGATAGAGGGGCAGAAGGACGATCTGGTCGGGCTGGAAGGCTTTGACCGCCGCCGCCGTCTCTTCGGTCAGCGGATGCCAGTAACGCATGGCGATGAAGACCCGGCTGTCGTCGCCCGGCGAGGCGTCCGCCAGGGCGCGCGATAGGGCCTCCGCCTGCTTCTGCGTCTCGGGCAACAGGGGCGATCCCCGCCCATCAGGGCGTAGTTGGCCTGGGCCGAGGTCTCGCGACGGCTGGAGATCAGCTTGGCCAGCGGCGTGCGCACGATCCCCGGCAGACCGATGATGGCCGGATCGTTGAACAGGTTGAACAGGAAGGGCTTGACCGCTTCGGGGCGGTCGGGACCGCCCAGATTGGTCAGGACGACCGCCACGCGCCGGCCGGGTCGTCCCTCTAGGGTAGCGGCGGTCTGGTTCATTGGGCGCCGATCCGTTTCAGCACTTGCTCGACATGGGCGATGGGCACGTCAGGCAGGATGCCGTGGCCGAGGTTGAAAATCCACGGCCCTTGGCCCCAGGCCTCCATCAGCTGATCGACACGGCGGTCCAGCGCCTCGCCGCCTGCGCGCAGCAGCAGAGGGTCCAGCGCGCCCTGGATGGGTTTGATCTTCTGCACGCGCTGGCCGACGTCCAGCGGACAGGCGGTGTCCAGCGCCACGCCCTGCACGTCGCATTCGCGCGCATAGCGTTCGGCCAGGGCCGCCGAGCCCCTCGGGAAGCCGATCAGGGGCACGGTGACGCCCAGCTCGCGGGCGCGGGCGACCAGCTTCTGATGCGGCTTCAGCACCAGGCTCTCGAACAGATCGTCGGGCAGGCCCTCGGCCCAGCTCTCGAAGATCTTCAGCACCTGGGCGCCCGCGTCCTGCTGCATCTTCAGATAGTGGGCGGTGGCTTCCACCAGCACGTCCAGCAGGCCGTAGACGATCTCGGGCTGGGTGTAGGCGTAGGTGCGGGCCGCCGCGCGCTCGCCCTTGCCCATGGTCCGATGTTCGCCGTCCAGCATATAGGTCGCCACGGTCCACGGCGCGCCCGCAAAGCCGATCAGGGCGCGTTCAGGCTCCAGTTCCGCGCGCACAAGGCTGAGCGTCTGGCCCACGGCCTTGAGGGCCTCTCCAGTCTGCTGAGCCTTGTCGGCCATCGACTGCACCGACGGCAGGGCGCCCAGGCGCGGGCCTTCCCCGCCTCGAACCACACCTTTTGCCCCAGGGTGCCGGGGATCAGCAGGATGTCGGCGAAAACGATGGCGGCGTCGAAGCCGAAACGGCGCATCGGCTGCAAGGTCGCTTCGGCCGCCATCTCCGGGTTCAGGCAGAAGGCGATGAAGTCCGGCGCCTTGGCCCGCAGCTCGCGGTACTCCGGCAAGTAGCGCCCGGCCTGACGCATGAACCACACAGGCGGGCGGGAAAGGGTTTGGCCCTGGAGAGCCTGGATCAGAAGGGGCGTGCTCATGTCTTGGGCTTTAGGATGCACACCCCCAAGCCTCAATACCTATTCAGATTTAAGAATTGAAAGAATTAGAGGTTGGAAGCAGGGCGGGGGAGCGCGGGGATAACCCTGGACCGTCCCGGTCGGACTCCCTTTGTCCCCGTTTCGCGGCGAACGATCCGCGGGATCGCGGGCGGGGGTGTGAGTCATGGGGATAAGCCGTGAAACACCCGCCAGACTCGGGTTTGCCTCTGGGCGCCGTTGTGGGTGAATCCACGGGCGCCATTTGGACAGGCACTCCTGCCCACAGCCTGGGATGAAACCTCGGCGCCCAGGCGGACGACTCCGGCGCCGATCGCGGCAACGGCGCCCGCGATCCCCGCTCGCGACCGGAGACAGGGCTTGCTACAGGATTCGGCGCCCGGTCTTTCACGAACGGCGCCCCGGCTTTTCAACAGGGCGCGGGGATGATCCGACCGTGGGACAGAAGGAGACGCCGTCCCCATGAGCCCTGCCCGTCCTCCCGGCGCTTCGCGTCTGGCCACTTATTTTCACGTCCATCTCGTCTCGGATTCGACGGGCGAGACGTTGAACGCCATGGCCAAGGCGGTGATCGCCCGTTTCGACGGCGTCATTCCCATCGAGCACATCTACGCCCTGGTGCGGTCCAACAAGCAGATGGAGCGCGTGCTGGAAGAAGTCGCCGCGGCGCCGGGCGTGGTTCTGCATACGCTGGTGGATCGGGAGCTGCGCGAGCAGCTGGAGGAAGGCTGTCGTCGGCTGCAGATGCCGCAGATCGGGGCGCTGGACCCGCTGGTCGGCGCCCTGTCGCGCTACCTCGGGGCGGACGTTTCGGCGCGGGTGGGCGCCCAGCACGCCCTGGACACCGGCTATTTCAACCGGATGAGCGCGCTGGACTACGCTATCGCGCATGATGACGGACAAGGCACGCTGGAGCAGCTGGAACAGGCCGACGTCGTCCTGTGCGGCGTCAGCCGGACCTCCAAGACGCCGACCTGCATCTATCTGGCCCATCGCGGCATTCGGGCGGCGAACGTGCCGCTGGTTCCGGGCCAGGAAGACGGCGAGCGGTTGACGGCGCTGAAGCATCCGCTGGTGGTCGGCCTGACCGTTTCCCCGGACCGCCTGGTGCAGATCCGCCGCAATCGCCTGGACGGGCTGAACGCCGGCCACGCCTCGGCCTATGTCGATCATGACTCTGTGCGCGAAGAGACCATTAAGGCGCGGCGCGCCTTTGAACGGCGCGGCTGGCCGACCATCGACGTGACCCGGCGTTCGGTCGAGGAGACGGCCGCCGCCATCATCAACCTGTTGAGCGAGCGGCGCAGCCGCAAGCTGGGAGCGCCGATGTGACCCAGGCCCCCCATGAACGGCTGATCCTGGCCTCCAAGAGCGCCGCGCGCCGGGCCATGCTGGAAAACGCCGGCGTGCCCTTCGCCGTGCAGGTGGCCGATGTGGACGAAGACGCCCTGAAGACCCCGGGCGTCGATCCGGCTGAACTGGCGGTTGAACTGGCCCGGGCCAAGGCGCTGGCGGTGTCGCGTCAGGACCCGGAGGCCTGGGTGCTCGGCGCCGATCAGACCCTGGCCTTTGACGGCGGGCTGGTGTCCAAGGCCCCGACGCTGGCGGCGGCGCGCGCGCCTGTCGGCCATGCGCGGCCGCTCGCACCACCTGCATTCGGGCGCGGCTCTGGCGCACAAAGGCCAGATCGTCTGGAGCGGGCTGGACACGGCCGAAATGAAGGTCCGCGCCTTCTCCGACGCCTTCCTCGACGCCTATCTGACGGCGGAAGGCGAAGGCCTGCTGGCCTGCGTCGGGTCCTACCGGCTCGAGGGGATGGGGGCGCAACTTTTTGACGCAGTGCGCGGCGACTATTTCACTGTTCTCGGATTGCCGTTATGGCCCGTCCTCACAGAGTTGAGGCGTTCGGGGGTCATTGGGTCATGAAGATAGAAACGGAACCGGCGGTCCGTCCGGCCCGCATCACGGGGCAGGTCCGGCTGGGCGGGGTCGTCGGCAATCCGATCGGCCACTCGCTGAGCCCGATCCTGCATAACGCCTGGCTTGAGGCGGCGTCGGTCGACGGCTCCTATGTCGCCTTCCAGCCGAAGGACCCCAATGGATTCCGCACCCTGGTCGCCGCCGGGCGCGCGGGCCTGATTCAGGGGCTCAACGTCACGGCGCCGTTCAAGGAACAGGCTTTCGCCCTGGCCGACGACATCGCCCCGGCGGCCAAGGCGACCGGTTCAGCCAACATCCTGGTGTTTGAAGACGGCCGGGTCCGGGCCGACAGCGCCGATGGGGCCGGCGTGCTCTACGCCCTGGCGGAGCAGGCGCCGGCTTTTGAGCTGAACGGCGCCCATGTCGTCATGCTGGGCGCAGGCGGCGCCGCTCGCGCGGTTGCGGGCGCCCTGGTTCAGGCCGGGGCGCGGCTGTCGATCCTGAACCGCACGCGCAGCCGCGCCGAAGCCCTGGCCGCCGATCTGGGCGCCGCGGTGGCGGTCGCCGAGGACGAAGGGGTGCTGGCGGTGGCCGATCTGGTCATCAACGCCCTGAGCGCGCCGCCGACCATCGACCTCAGCGTCCTGAAGGCTGACGCGGTCGTGATGGACATGACCTATAAGCCGGTGCTCACGCCCTTTTTGGCGGCGGCGCAGGCGCGAGGGCTGATCACGGTCGACGGCCTGGCCATGCTGATCGGTCAGGCCGGACCGTCGTTCGAGGCGATTTTCGGCGTTCCGCCTCCGCCGCTGGATCTGCGCGCCGTGGCTATGGCCCATCTGGACGACGCCGCATGATCGTTTTGGGGCTGACCGGCTCCATCGGCATGGGAAAATCGACGACGGCGAAGATGTTCGCCGACGAAGGCGCGGTGATCTGGGACGCCGACGCCGCCGTTCATCGGCTCTATGGGCCGGGCGGAGCGGCCGTGGCGCGGCTGGCGCAGGCCTTTCCCGGCGTGGTCGTGGATAACGCTGTCGATCGGGTGCGGCTGGCCGAGGCTCTGGGGCGCGACGAGACCGCCTTCCAGCGACTGGAAGCCATCGTCCATCCCTTGGTCGCCACGGACCGCGCGCAGGCGCTGACGGCCGCGCAGGCGCAGGGCGCGCGTCTGGCGGTCGTGGACATTCCCCTGTTGTTCGAGACGGGCGGCGACGCCGCTGTCGACGCCGTGGTGGTGGTCACCGCCGAACCCGAGGTGCAAGCCCAGCGCGTTCTGTCCCGACCGGGCATGACGCGCGAGCGGTTCGACGCCATCGCGTCGCGCCAGACGCCGGACGCCGAAAAGCGCGCCCGCGCCGACTTCCTCATCGACACGGGGCGAGGTCTGGAGGCGGCGCGCGACCAGGTGCGCCGGATCGTGGGGACAGTCCTGTCGCCGTCGTGGACGCCGCCGCGCGGCGCTCTTTCGTTCGGGGCCGATCCCCGGCATTAAGGGGCATGGCTCGCGAAATCGTCCTCGATACTGAAACCACCGGCTTCGATCCCAAGACGGGCGACCGGCTGATCGAGGTGGGCTGTATCGAGATCGAGGACCTGCTGCCGACGGGGCGGACTTTTCACCGCTTCATCAACCCCGAACGGCTGATCCCGCCCGACGCCATCAAGGTGCACGGCATCACCGACGACAAGGTCAAGGACGCGCCCAAATTTCATGAGGTCGTCGACGACCTGATGGAGTTCCTGGGCGATGCGCCGCTGATCGCGCACAACGCCAACTTCGACCGCAACTTCATCGACTTCGAGATCGGCCGCATCGGCCGCAAGCCGCCGCCGCAGGACCGTTGGATCGACACCCTAGCCCTGGCCCAGAAGCGGTTTCCGGGCATGGCCAACTCGCTGGACGCCCTGTGTAAGCGCTACAAGATCAGCCTGGTAGAGCGCACCCTGCACGGCGCCCTGATCGACGCCCGCCTGCTGGCCGAGGTCTATCTGGAGCTGCGCGGCGGCAAGGAGCGGGCGCTGGACCTGACCTCGACGCGCGGCGGTCCTGCGGAGACCGCGGTGCGCGCCGCCTATGGCGCCCGGCCGCGCCCCCTGCCCTCCTTCGTCACAGCCGAGGAAGAGGCGGCGCACCTCGCCTTCCTCAAGGCGACGATCAAGGACTTCAGCCTGTGGGCGGGCTATGGCGTGTCGGTCGAGATAGAGACCGAAGAAGCCGCCTGACTGCATGCGCCCCACGAAAAAGGGGCGCCCTTTCGGACGCCCCTTCCCCGTAAATCGTCGCTCAAGCAGCAGGACGCCGCGCGTCCTGCGATAGCGATCAATCTTGTCGCTCAAGCAGCGAGGCGCCGCGCGCCTCGCGCTAGCGACCCTTTATCAAGCCTGGCCCGTTTCGGCCGGCGCGCTGGCGATTTGCTGCTGGCGGGCGAGGTAGATGGCGGCGAAGTCGATCGGGTCGACCATGAAGGGCGGATAGAAGCCGCCGTCCGCCGTCGCCTGCGCGATGATCTGGCGCGCGAAGGGGAAGAGGTAGCGCGGGCATTCGATCAGCAGCAGGGGCTCGATGTCCTGGGGCTGGACGCCCTGCAGGGCGAACAGGCCGCCGTAGAGCAGTTCCACGTGAAACACCGGCGACTTGTCGTCGGCCGTCGCCTTGATCGACAGCTTCAGGTCCACTTCGAACAGGCCGTCCGGGCGGCCCTGGGCGTTCATTTCGACGCCCATGTCGATGGCGGGCTTGCCGTCGATGCGCAGGCTGTCCGGCGCCTTGGGGTTTTCGAACGACAGGTCGCGGACGTATTGGGCCAGGATGCGGAAGCCCGGGCCTTGCGGCTGGCCGTCCTGCGGCTGGGCTTGGTCGGGCGTCTGGCCGTTGGCGTCGGCGGGCGGCGTGGCGTCGGTCATGGGTATGGAAACCGTCTTGCAGAAATGAGGCGTCCCGCTCGTTCGTCGAGCAGGCGTGAGGGGCGGCGGTAGCATGGCGAGACCCTGTGTCGCAACGTCGAGACCGGCGTTCGCCCCCTGCTTCGCCTTGCGCCCGCCCGGATCGACCCCTAATCACATTGTACGCCCAGCCCTTTCGCTTGGAAGGCGAGCCCGCCGGGCTCCTCCTGACGTGCGACAGGCGGCCTGACTAAAATCGAGGAACCCACCGTGCCGGTGACCTTTCAGATCGTGATCTTCGCCGTTATCGCGGCGGTTCTGCTGTTCCAGCTTTATAATGTGCTGGGCAAGAAGGTCGGCCGTCAGCCGGAGGACAATCCGAAACCGATGGCGGTTCCGGCGGCGCTGGGCGGCGCGGCCGAGGCGCCCCGGGGGCCGGCTGTCGACCCGGCACTGACGGCGGCGATCGCCGGGCTGAAGGCGCGCGATCCCAACTTCGACCCGCACCGGTTCCTGGAGGGCGCGCGTCAGGCCTATGAGACCATTGTGGGGGCCTACGCCAAGGGCGACCGGGAGGCCCTGCGCCCGCTGCTGACCGACAAGGTCATGGGGTCGTTCGAGGCGGGCATCGCCGCCCGTGAGGCGCGCGGCGATATCGAGAGCGCCGAGCTGGTTCACCCTCCGCGCGCCGATCTTGAGCTGGCCACCGCCGAGGGCGATCGCGCCCTGGCCAAGGTGCGCTTCCTGGCCGAGGTGCGCGGCTCGCTGACCCCCTCGGGCGGCGAGACCGTCACGGAAGAACGCCGCACCGCTGAAATCTGGACCTTTGAGCGCCGCCTGGGGGCGTCCGACCCGAACTGGGCCCTGGCCCGCGTCGAGCCGGCCGCCGCCTGATGATCGCCCGGTCCGCGTCCCTCGATCAGACGGGCGCGGCCCGTTCCCCTACGGCTCCGCTTTCGTGGGCGGGCGTTGCGGCCCTGAGCCTGCTGGCGGCGGCCTGCGCCTCTACGCCCCGCCCGATTCCGACCCCCGGCCCCACCCCGCCGGTCGACTGGCCGACCCTGCCGCCGGTCGCGGGCGCGCTTAATCTGGCGGCCCTGCCCGGCTGGGCCGAGGAAGACCATCTGGCGGCCCTGCGCGCCTATGCCGCCGGTTGCGGCCCGTCGCGCATCGCGGTCGAGACCTGCCGCGACGCCCGCGCCTTGGTCGACCGCGCCAACCCCAGCGACGCCCGCGCCTTCCTAGAAAGCCGTTTCGCGGCCACCGAGGTCCAGACCGACGACGGCGGACGCGGCCTGCTGACGGCCTATTTCGCCCCTGAATATCCGGCTCGCCGCACGCCAGACGCCGAGTTCGACGCGCCGGTGCTCAGCCGTCCGGCCAATCTGTCCAGCGTCGGCGACCGCGCCGCCATCGAGGCCGGCTCGGCCCAGTCGTCGGTCCTGGCCTGGATGAAGGCGGAGGATCTGTTCTTTCTGCAGATCCAGGGCTCGGGCACCCTGACCTTCCCCGACGGCGCCCGTCTGCGCGCCGCCTACGCCGCCGACAACGGGGCGAAGTTCGTCGGCATCGCCCGCCCCATGGCCGACGAGGGCCTGCTGCCGCGCGACGGCACGTCCGGCGAGGCCATACGCGCCTGGCTGGCGGCCCATCGCGGTCCGGAGGCGCGCCGCGTGATGGCGCTGAACCCGCGCTACATCTTCTTCACCACCAAGCCTGATGACGGCGACGAGGCGACGGGCGCGGCGGGCGTGCCCTTCCCGCGCGGCGCTCGGTGGCGGTGGACCCGTCGCGCTGGACCTATGGAGAGGCGGCCTGGATCGAGGCCGACGGCGGCAATCTGCGCGGCGCCCGCGCCAGCTATCGCGGCCTGGTCATGACGCTGGACACCGGCTCGGCCATTCGCGGCCCGGTGCGTGCGGACCTCTATATCGGCCGGGGCGATGCGGCGGGGCACGAGGCGGGCGCGGTGCGCCACCCCTTGCGCATGTGGCGCTTGATCCCGCGCGGCTAGGAACCTCTCGATATCGCGGCGGGTTGCTAACACAGGCGTGGACGGGGGTCAGGAGAGCGTCATGAGACAGGCTGCTGCATATGCGATGGATCGGCGATTGTTCATGACGGGCGCCGTCTCGGGAGGCCTGGCGCTCGGCGGCCTTGCGCAGGCTCAGACGGCCGCGACGACGATCTTCCACGGGGGCTCCATCCGCACCATCGACGATGCGCGACCGACCGCTGAGGCCTTGGCGGTGCGCGGCGCCGCTATTGTGGCGGTCGGCTCGCTGGAGGAGGTGCAGGCCGCGGCAGGGCGCGCCGCGCGCCGGGTCGATCTTGACGGGCGGACCCTGCTGCCCGGTTTCTTCGATCCGCACGGCCATGTCTCGATGGTGGGATTGCAGGCCCGCTACGCCAACCTCCTGCCGGCGCCTGACGGCGAGGGGAACGACATCGCCGCCCTGCAACGGATCACGCGCGATTGGATGAACCGTCATGCGGCCCTGGTCCGTGACACGGGCTTGGTGATCGGCTTCGGCTATGACGATTCCCAGCTGCAGGAGCGGAGGCACCCCACACGGGACGAACTGGACGCCATATCCGACGCCGTGGCGGTGCTGTTCCTGCACCAGTCGGGGCACCTGGGCGCGGCCAACGGCGCAGCCCTGGCCGCCGCGGGGGTGGGGCCGGACCCGGCCGACCCGCCCGGCGGCGTGTTCCGGCGCAAGAACGGCTCGCGCGAGCCGGACGGCGTGTTGGAGGAGACCGCCCTGTTCGCCGTCATGGGCGCCCTGTTCACGCGACTGGACGCCGAAGCCAACCGTCAGATGATCGTCGAGGGCGCGCGCTACTACGCCCGTTTCGGCTACACCACGGCCCAGGACGGCCGCTCGTCCACAGATACCTGCCGCATGATGGCGGGCCTGGCCGAGGCGGGCGCCCTGCCCATCGACATCTTGTCCTTTCCCGACATCCTGACCTCGACCGACGTCATGGCCACGCCTCTGTACCGGCGAAATTACGAGGGCCGTTTCAGGATCGGCGGGGTCAAGTTGACGCTGGACGGCTCGCCGCAGGCCAAGACGGCCTGGCTGTCCCAGCCCTACTTCGTTCCGCCCGAGGGCCAGCCGGCCTCCTGGCGCGGCTATCCGGCGGTGACGGAGCAACAGGCGCTGGACGCCATCGACCTGGCTTTCGCCAACGACTGGCAGATTGAAGTCCACGCCAACGGCGACGCGGCCATCGACCTGATGATCGCCGCCGTCCGCGAAGCCAGCCGCAAGCATGGCGCGCGCGACCGCCGACCGGTGCTGATCCACGGGCAGACGACGCGGATGGATCAGCTTGACGACCTGAAAGCTCTGGGGATCGTCCCCTCCTTCTTCCCCATGCACACCTTTTACTGGGGCGACTGGCACCGGGATTCCGTGCTGGGGCCGCGGCGGGCCGAGTTCATCTCGCCCTGCGGCTCGGCCTGGCGGCGCGGGATGCGCTTCACCAGCCACCACGACGCGCCGGTGGCCAATCCCGACGCCCTGCGCGTGCTGTCGGCCACGGTGACGCGCCGCACCCGCTCGGGCGACATCCTGGGGCCGGACGAGCGCGTGCCGGTCGAGGTCGCCCTGAAGGCCATGACCCTGTGGGCCGCCTGGCAGCATTATGAGGACGACCGCAAGGGTTCGCTGGCGCCGGGCAAGCTGGCGGACATGGTGCTTCTGGATGCGGACCCGATGACGATCGATCCCGACCGGCTGGCCGGGATCAAGGTCACGGACGTCTATAAAGACGGCCGCCCGGTCGAACTGAGCTAGGTTTTTAGCGCTTCTTCAGACTGCCCAGCACGCCGCGCAGCAGTTCGCGGGTGATGGTCGATCCGGCGGTGCGCAGCACGGATTTGGTCAGGGCTTCGACCGGGGTCTGCCGGTTGGACGGCGCGCGGGGACGGGGCGTGGCCGGAGCGCGCGGAGCCGGCGCCGAACGCGCGGCCTTTTGCGCCGCCTTAGCCTCTGCGGCGGCGGCGGCCGTTTCGGCTTCAATACGGTCGGCCTGGGCGCGGCGGGCCTTCAGCACCTCTTCGGCCGACTCGCGGTTGATCGCCGTGTCATAGACGCCGCGCACCGGGCTGGCGGCCATGGTCGCGGCGCGTTCAGCCTCGGTCGCCGGGCCGAGGCGCGAGTCGGGCGGACGGATCTTGGTCCGGGCCACCACGGTGGGGGCGCCCTTCTCATCCAGAGTTGAAACGAGCGCTTCGCCCACGCCCAGCGCCTGAATGGCCTCGGCCGTGTCGAAGGCGGGATTGGTGCGGAAGCTCTGGGCGGCGGCGCGCAGACCCTTCTGTTCTGCGGGGGTATAGGCGCGCAGGGCGTGCTGCACCCGGTTGCCCAACTGCGCCAGGACGCTGTCGGGAATGTCGGCGGGGTTCTGGGTGACGAAATAGACGCCGACGCCCTTGGAGCGGATCAGCCGCACCACCTGCTCGACCTTTTCCAGCAGACCCTTGGGCGCGTCGTTGAACAACAGGTGCGCCTCGTCGAAGAAGAAGACCAGTCGCGGCTTCTCCGGGTCGCCGATCTCGGGCAGCTGCTCGAACAGCTCGCTCAGCAGCCACAGCAGGAAGGCGGCGTACAGGCGCGGGCTGTTCATCAGCCGCGTAGCATCCAGCACGTTCACCTGGCCCCGGCCGTCCAGGGCGGTGCGCATCATGTCCTCAAGCCGCAGGGCCGGTTCGCCGAAGAAGGCCTTGCCCCCTGCTGCTCCAGCTGAAGCAGAGCCCGCTGGATGGCGGCGATGGAGGTCGGCGAGACGTTGCCGACCTCGCGGCCGATCGCTTGAGCGTTCTCACCGACATAGGCCAGCAGGGCCCGCAGGTCCTCCAGGTCCAGCAGCAGAAGACCTTCCTTGTCGGCGACGTGGAAGGCGACGGTCAGCACCCCTCCTGCACGTCGTTCAGCTCCAGCATCCGGGCCAGCAGCACCGGGCCGACGTCGGAAATGGTGGCGCGGATCGGGTGGCCCTTCTGGCCGTACAGGTCCCAGAAGACGACGGGCGCCGACCTGCCGTTCAGCGTCAGCCCCATCTTGCCGGCCCGTTCGGCGAACTTGTCGAGCCCGCCGTCCTGGCTGATGCCCGAAAGGTCGCCCTTCACATCGGCGCAGAAGACCGGGACGCCCGCTTCGGAGAAGCCTTGGGCCATGATCTGCAGGGTGACGGTCTTGCCGGTGCCGGTGGCGCCCGCCACGACCCCGTGGCGATTGGCCCGGTTCAACAGCAGGCGCTCGGGCGCGCCCTCAAAGGACTGGCCGAGGAACAGGGCGGGGGCGTCGGTCATCAGCGGGTCTCCTGCGTGGCGAGTCATGCTTAATCGACCGCGCCGCCGCTGCAAGGCGGAACCTCGGCGGTTTACAGCGATTGACGCGGGTTCAAGCCAGCACGACAGTCCCGCCATGAAGCTTCCGATCACCGTCAATCATTCTTCGCCGGCTTCCACTGCGGTGGTGTTGATCGCCGTCGTGGCCGCAGGAGCGGCCCTCTATTGGCTCAGGGACATCCTGACCCCCTGGCCATGGCCATGTTCCTGATGATCATGATCGACGGGGTGAAGCGGGCCATCGAACGCCGCACGCCGATCCCGCCGCGCTTCGCCGGCGCCGCAGCCCTGCTCGTCGTGGTGCTGGGCTTCCTGTTGTCGATCTGGATCATCGTCGACGGCGCTGCGGGCTTCTTCACCGACGCCTCGGGCGTGGCGGGCAGCATCGGCCCCCGTATCGACCAGATCAGCCGCGACGTGTCCGCCCTGGTCGGGTTCAGCGACCCTCCGACCCTTCACGACATGATCGCCGGCATCGACGTGCGCGGCTGGCTCACCAGCGCCGCCTTTCAGGTTCAGGGGCCGCGACCGGCGCCTTCTTCGTCATGATCTATCTCGGCTTCCTGCTGGCGTCTCAGGCGGGCTTCCGAAAGAAGATGGTCGGCATGTTCCCCGAACGCGGCCCGCGTCAGGAGGCGCTGGAAGTGTTCGAGCGCGTGCGCAGCGGGGTCGAGGGTATCTGTGGGTCCAGGCCGTGACCGGGGCCATGATCTGCGCCGTCGCCTGGGTGCTGATGCGGGCCGTGGGGCTCCAGAACGCGGAGTTCTGGACCTTCGTCATCTTCATCATCGGCTTTATCCCGGTGCTGGGCGGCGCGGTCGCAGGCTGCGCCCCGCCCCTGTTCGCCCTGGTCCAGTTCGAAAGCTACTGGCCGGCGGCGGTCCTGTTCGTCGGGCTTCAGGTGCTGCTGTTCGTGGTCGGCAATCTGGTGCAGCCGCGGATGCAGGGCGACAATCAGAACATCGACCCCATCGTCGTGCTGCTGGCCCTGGCCTTCTGGGGCAAGCTGTGGGGCGTGGCGGGGATGTTCCTGTCGACGCCTCTGGCGGTGATGGCCATGGCCATCCTGGCCGAGTTCAAGGGGTCGCGCTGGATCGCCGTCCTGCTGTCGGGCGACGGCGAGCCCTATGCCCGCAAACCCGGCAAGGAAAATCAGCCAAAGGGCGGTTCTTCCTGGCTCGGAGGGATTTTGGGCCGCGACGTCCCGCCGCAGGATAGAAGCCTGAAATAATCCTTCAATTGTCCTTGAAAGGCCGCAATCGCCGCCTATCTCATCCTCACACGACGCGGCCCTCCCCCCCCTCCCGGGCCGCGGCGTCTGAGGCCGGCGCTTCCCCTCCCCTCCTGAGCGCCGGACCGAGCAGGCCGTCGGACATCGTTCGACGGCCTTGTTCGTTTCTGGGGCTAGGTCGACACTCTGCCGTCGGGCGGGTTCCGTCAGAAGATGGCGGAAATGGGGCTTTTGCTGCTGCGCTGCGTGGGGGTGGCTCGCAAAATCGTCCACAACTGGGCCTCTTGCGCCACATGGTGCGCTGCACACTGAAAATCCATGCGTTTCGGGGCTCAAGCGGCCTAGCCGTTCTCGCCGGGCGCGCTAAGGTGCCGCGGTTTTCCCCAGCGGTTTTCCACCGCGCCGTTTGAGACTGTCGTCATGTCCGCTGCTTCGCGCATCGTTCCCGCCGTTCCCGCTGACTTGGGAGCGCTGGAAGCGGCCTATGCGCGGATTGCGGCGCCGCCGGGAGCGCCCGAAAAGGCGCTGCTGGCTCAGGCCTTCGACGACTACGCCGCCGATGAGACGCCCGAACTGGGCGGCGACGATCTGGCGGTCCTGCTGGCGGGCGCCTGGCGCGGCGCCCAGGCCCGCAAGGCAGGCGAGCCCGCCCGCATCACCGTCGGTCCTCTGGTCGACGAACACGGCGTCAACACGGGCTATGATCAGGTCCTGATCCTGCAGGACGACGGCCCCTTCCTGGTCGACAGCGTCCTGGGCGAACTGGCTGAGGCGGGCGTCACCGTCCGCGCCCTGTTCCACCCGATCGTCGAAGTCGAGGCCGGACGCCGCGACTCCTGATCATCGTCGTCATCGACCCCCTGCCGCAGGAGCGCCGCGACGCCCTGGGCGAAGGCCTGGCCGCGGCTCTGGCCGACGTGCGCGCCGCCGTGCGCGACCACGCCGCCATGCTGGAGGCGATGGGCGCCGAGATCGCCCGCCTGGAAGCCCATCCGCCGGTGGGCGTGGCCGCCGAGGTGCTGGCCGAAAATCTCGCCTTCCTGCGCTGGGTCAAGGACGACCACTTCGTCTTCCTGGGCGCGCGCCAGTACGACTATCCGCGCGGCCCCGACGGAACCTATGAGGCCGAGGCGCCCTGAACCAGTCCACCGACGGTCTGGGCGTCCTCAGCGACCCCGAGCGCCGCGTCCTGCGCCGCGCCAATGAGCCGGCCGTGCTGACGCCCGCCATGCAGGCCCAGCTGAACGAGAGCGAGCCGGTCACGGTGGCCAAGGGCAATATGCGCTCTCGCGTGCATCGCCGCGCCTATATGGACTACATCGGCGTCAAGCGTTTCGACGATCAGGGCCGGGCCGTGGGCGAGACGCGCTTCGTCGGCCTGTTCACCCATGAAGCCTACGACGTCATGGCCCATGAGGTGCCGCTGCTGCGCCGCAAGGTCGAGAACGCCCTGGCCCGCGCCGACAAGGCGCCGGGCAGCCACAACCACAAGCGTCTGCGCACCATCCTGGAAAACTATCCGCGCGACGAGCTGTTCCAGATCGGCGAGGACGAGCTGCTGGATACGGCGCTGGGCATCCTGCACCTGTATGACCGCCCGCGCATCCGCCTGTTCACGCGCCGCGATCCGTTCGACCGGTTCGTCTCGGTGCTGTGCTTCGTCCCGCGCGAGCGCTACGACGCCGGCCTGCGCCAGCGTATCGGCGCCATCCTGGCCCAGGCCTGGGGCGGCCGGGTGTCGGCCGCCTATCCGCAGATGTCGGACCAGCCGCTGACTCGCGTCCACTACATCATCGGCGTGACGCCGGGCGAGCATCCGGTCCCCGACCTCAAGGCGCTGGAAGCCGAGGTGGCCGAGGCCGGCCGCAGCTGGATCGACCGCTTCGAGCGCGCCCTGCGCCAGGCCGGGGTGGACGAGGCCGCCGTCGGCCCGACCAGCGCCCGCTGGGCCGAGGGCTTCGGCGTCGCCTTCCGCGACCGCTATGACGCGGCCGAGGCCGTGGCCGATCTGGAGCAGTTCGACCGTCTCAACGACGGCGCGGCCGCCGATGGCGTCCACGCCGAGCCTGTAGCGGTGCGCGCCTTCCGCACCGCCGACGAGACCAACCTGCAGTTCCGCTTCAAACTGTATCGTCGCGGCTCGGCCGTGCCGCTGTCGGACGTCCTGCCGATCCTGGCCGACATGGGCCTGAAGACGCTGGAGGAATCCGACCACGTGGTGCGCACGATCGGTCAGGAGCCGATCTACATCCACGACTTCCTGCTGGAAGACCCGCGCGGCGCCGACCTGGTGTTCGCCGATCTCAAGACCCCGTTCGAAGAGGCCTTCAAGGCCGTGTGGAACGGCCGCACCGAAAGCGACGGCTTCAACCGTCTGGTGCTCGAGCTGGGCGTCGACTGGCGCGAGGCGGCCCTGATCCGCACCCTGGCCCGCTATCGCCAGCAGACCGGTCTGGACCCGTCGCAGGCGGTGCAGGAAGCGGCCCTGCGCGAATATCCCGACGTGGCCCGCGCCATCCTGTCGCTGTTCAAGGCCAAGTTCGACCCGGCCCACGGCGGTTCGGTGGCCGAGCGCGAGGCTTCGGTCGCCGAACTGGACGCCAAGATCGAGACCCTGCTGCAGGACGTGAAGAGCCTGGATCACGACCGCGCCCTGCGCCGGATCGCGGCCCTGATCGACGGGATCAAGCGCACCAACTTCTATCAGCTCGACGCCGAGGGTCATCCGAAGGCGCACATCTCGATCAAGATCGCCGGTCAGGAACTGGCCGACCTGCCCCTGCCCAAGCCGTTCCGCGAGATCTTCGTCTGGGCGCCGCACATCGAGGGTTCGCACCTGCGCTTCGGCCCGGTGGCGCGCGGCGGCCTGCGCTGGTCGGATCGTCGCGACGATTTCCGCACCGAGGTCCTGGGTCTGGTGAAGGCCCAGCAGGTCAAGAACTCGGTCATCGTCCCGGTCGGCTCCAAGGGCGGCTTCTATCCCAAGCAGCTGCCGGTCGGCGGCACGCGCGAGGAAATGCAGGCCGAGGCCATCCGCGCCTATAAGACCTTCCTGTCCGGCATGCTGGACATCACCGACAACATCGTCGGCGACGCCGCCCCGGTGCGCCCGGCCAATGTCGTGGCCTGGGAAGGCGACGACCCCTATCTGGTCGTGGCCGCCGACAAGGGCACGGCGACCTTCTCGGACATCGCCAACGGCGTCAGCCAGTCCTACGGCTTCTGGCTGGACGACGCTTTCGCGAGCGGCGGTTCGGCCGGCTATGACCACAAGGAGATGGGCATCACCGCGCGCGGCGCCTGGGAAGCGGTCAAGCGCCACTTCCGCGAGGTCGGCAAGGACATCCAGACCGAGCCCTTCACCGTGGTCGGCGTGGGCGACATGTCCGGCGACGTCTTCGGCAACGGCATGCTGCTGTCCAAGGCGACCAAGGTCGTGGCCGCCTTCGATCACCGCGACATCTTCATCGACCCGAACCCGGACCCCGCCCGGTCGTGGGAAGAGCGCAAGCGTCTGTTCGAGACCCCGCGCACCAGTTGGCAGGACTATGACAAGAGCCTGATCTCGGAAGGCGGCGGCGTCTTCTCGCGCTCGGCCAAGTCGATCACCCTGACCCCGCAGATCAAGGACCTGCTGGATATCGAGGCGGACACGGTCGATCCGGTCACCCTGATGCAAGCCATCCTCAAGGCCCGCGCCGAACTGCTCTACTTCGGCGGCATCGGCACCTACATCAAGGGTTCGGGCGAGACCAACCTGCAGGTCGGCGACAAGGCCAACGACGCCATCCGCGTCAACGGCGGCGACATCCGCGCCCAGATCATCGGCGAAGGCGCCAACCTGGGCATGACCCAGCTGGGCCGCATCGAGGCGGCGCGCGCGGGCGTGCGTCTGAACACCGACGCCATCGACAACTCGGCCGGCGTGGACTCCTCCGACCAGGAGGTGAACATCAAGATCCTGCTGGGCGGCGCCATCGCCTCGGGCCACCTAAAGGCCGAGGACCGCAACGCTCTGCTGAAGTCGATGACCGACGAGGTGGCGCACAACGTCCTGCGTCACAACTACGACCAGACCCTGGCCCTGACCCTGCAACAGGCCGAAGGCGCCGCAGCGCTGGACGCCCAGCAGGCCTTCATGCAGCACCTGGTCTCGATCGGTAAGCTGAACCGGGCGGTGGAATATCTGCCCGACGACGCCCGCATGGCCGAGATGAAGCTGCAGGGCCAGGCCCTGTCGCGGCCGGAACTGGCGGTCCTGACCGCCTATTCCAAGCTGGAACTGTTCGACGAGATCGTCGCCTCGGCGGCGCCGGACGACGCCTTCTTCGAGCGGATGCTGGTCGACTACTTCCCCACCCCGCTGGCCCAGTTCGAAGAGGACATGAAGGGTCACCGCCTGCGTCGCGACATCATCGCCACCGTGCTGTCGAACGAGATCGTCAACATGGCCGGGCCGACCTTCCCCGACCGCCTGCGGGCGGCGGCGGAGTGCGACACCGCCGCCATGGTCACGGCCTTCGAGACCGCGCGCCACGTCTTCCGCCTCGATGAGGCCTGGAAGGCGGTCGAGGCCCTGGACCTGAAGATCCCGGCCGAGGCTCAGACGGCCCTGTATCAGGAGATCGCCCTGGTCCTGCGTCGCCAGACCTTCTGGCTGGCGCGCCGCGCGGCCCGCACCGAGACGACGGTCGGCGGCATGATCGCCGCCTATCAGCCCGCCGCCGACGCCCTGCGCGCGGCGGGCCCCGCGGTGCTGTCGCGTTATGAGCACGCCCGCTACGAAGACCGGGTCCAGACCTTCATCGGCCTGGGCGCGCCCGAAGAGCTGGCCCGCGACATCGCCATGCTGCGTCCGATGGTGGCCACGGCCGACATCGGCGACCTGGCGAACGAGCTGGGCTGGGACGCCCCGGCCATGGCCCGCGTCTATCACCAGGTCGGCGCCGCCTTCGACTTCGACCGCCTGCGCGTGGCGGCCGGGTCGGTGCCGTCGGCCGATCACTTCGATCGCCTGGCGGTGCGTCGCCTGATCCAGGACCTGATGACCGAGCAGCAGCAGCTGACCCGCGCCGTGGCCAAGGCCTCGGCTCAGGCGGCGGGCGTCGGCCAGGAAAGCGCGGAACAGGCGGTCGACGCCTGGATCGGCGCCCGCATGGATCAGGTGGAGGCCCTGCGCGGCTCGGTCGACGAGATCGAGACCTCGGGCTCCGGCTGGACCTTCGCCAAGCTGACCATTGCGAATGGAGCGATCCGCGAGGTGTTGGCTTCGGCTTCCTAAGTGGTGATGACGCCGGGCGAGAGCCCGGCGTCACGCGCTACGCTCGCGAGGCGGTCGCTCGCCGGTTGAACGCCTTTTTGGCGCTATCGCTCGCCGCGCGGCGGCTCGCTGCTTGAGCGCTTTTTGGAGCGCGATCATTCGCTGCGGCAAATCAGGGCCCGTCCGTTTCGTCGTGTGGCGAGGCGGGCGGGCCTTGGCGTTTGGGGCGGGGTCGGTTTAGGTGGCGCCTTGCTGTTCAGTGAACCGGAGGGCCCATGCCCAGGAAGTTCCTCGTCGTCGTCGACGACAGTCCCGAGCTGGGCGCCGCCCTGGCCTACGCCTCGCGCCGTGCGCGCTCGACCGGGGGCCATGTCGTGCTGCTGCGCGCCCTGCCCGGCGGATCGGACGAGCACTGGTCCGGCGTCCGCGATGAAATCCGCCGTCAGCAGCGCGAAGAGGCGGAAGGCCTGCTGACCCGGCTGGGCGAGAAGGTCGCCGAAACCTCGGGCGCCCCGCCCGTCTATCTGATTGAGGAGGGCGATCCCCAGGCCGCCATCCGAAAGGCCGTCGGCGACGACCCCGACATCAAGATCCTGATCCTGGCCGCCGGGGCCAATGGGCGCGGTCCCGGCCCGCTGATTTCGGCGGTGCTGAAACAGGGCGCCGCCTTCACCGGCCGAAAACTGCCCGTCACCATCGTGCCCGGCGAACTGACCGACGAAGAGATCCAGGACCTGGCCTGACCGTCATGAAAATCCGTCTGATCGCCGCCGCCGTCCTGTTGTCGCTGGCGGCGTTCGCGCCTGACGCCCGGGCGCAGTCGGGGGCGCAGTCGGGGGCGCGAAGCTATGCGCTCCAGGGCGACTGCGACGGCCGCCCCGCGACGCAGGTGCGCATGGCGCCGGGCTATTGTCTGGGGCTGGTCTGGCAGGGAGCCGGGCAGGACGGTCCCCGCATGCCGCGCGGCCTGATGCCGCTGGAGGGCGGCGACTGGCTGGTCACCGATCTGGGCGCCTGGGAGGCGGACAAGGGGGCGGTGTGGCGGCTGTCGTTTGCGGCCGACGGCGCGGCGCGCTGGCGGCGGCTGGCGGGCGGGCTGTCCATGCCGCACACGGTCAAGCGCGGGCCGGACGGGCGCATCTATGTGTCCGAGATGAACCGCATCCTGACGCTGGACCCCGACGCGGCCGATGCCCAGGCCAGCGTCCGTACCGTCATCGGCGACCTGCCGGACAACCGGCTGCACGACAACCGTCACCCGCTGTCCAGTTTCGTCTTCGACGGAAACGGCGACCTGCTTGTCAATGTCGGGGCGCCCAGCGACCGCTGTCTCGACGCGGCGGGCAAGCCGAAGACGGATACGCGCGGGGCCTGCGTCGAGGACGCCGCGACGGCGCAGGTGCGGCGCCACGTCTATCTGGGGAACGGCCGCTGGGCTGAGGACAGCACCGTCTTCGCCTCAGGCTTGAGGAACTCCATCGCCCTGGTGCGGCACCCGTCAGGGACGGTGCTTCAGGCCGAGAATTCGGTCGATCTGGAGACGCCGGATCATCCCTATGACGAGATCAACGTCCTGACGCAGGGCGCCATTACGGCTGGCCCTACTGCGTCGATCTGGCCACGCCCCTGCCCGGCTGGCCTGCGCGTCAGGCGCGCTGCAATGAGCGCGAGAAGCCGATCGCCCTGTTGCCGCCGCACGCGGCGCCGCTGGACCTGATCTATTATGAGGGAGCGATGTTCCCCGAACTTCAGGGACGACTGCTGATGACCTGGCACGGTTTCCGCCGCACGGCCGGTCGCGTCGTGGCGGTCGAAACGGACGAGGCGGGGCGGCCCCTGACCGATATCGGCGGGCGCTACGCCATCTATCCGCGCGGCGCCCTGCCCTACCCCGCCGGGGCGCCCAGCGTGAACGGCAAGGTGCTGACGCCGGGCTGGGACAGGATCGCCGGCCGCCACCCGCGCGGCTCTCCCGTGACGATGGCGACGGCGTCGGACGGCTCCATCTGGGTCACGGATGACAGAAGCCGGGCGATCCTGAGAATCGCCCGGCCCCGGTAGGCTTGGGTTTTAAGAGGGCGGCTCAGCCCTTCTGGCCGTCCCGCTTGGCCAGGACGCGCAGGCGAAGGGCGTTCAGCTTGATGAAGCCTTCGGCGTCCTTGTGGTCATAGGCCTGGACGCCTTCCTCGAAGGTCACCAGATCCTGATCGTACAGGCTGTTGGGGCTCTCGCGGCCGATGATGGTCACGTTGCCCTTGTAGAGCTTCACGCGGACCGTGCCCGAGACCTTCTGCTGGCTGTGGTCGATGGCGGCCTGCAGCATCTCGCGCTCGGGGCTGAACCAGAAGCCGTTGTAGATGAGCGAGGCGTATTTCGGCATCAGCTCGTCCTTCAGGTGCATGGCGCCGCGATCCAGCGTGATCGACTCCATGCCGCGATGGGCGGCCAGTATGATCGTGCCGCCCGGGGTCTCATAAACGCCGCGCGACTTCATGCCGATGAAGCGGTTCTCGACCATGTCCAGACGGCCGACGCCGTTATCATGACCCAGCTGGTTCAGCTTGGTCAGCAGGGCGGCGGGCGACAGGGCCTCGCCGTCGATGGCGACCGGGTCGCCCTTTTCATAGGCGATGGTGATGATGGTCGGCGTGTCCGGGGCGTCTTCCGGCGCGATGGTGCGCTGGTGCACGAACTCGGGCGCCTCGACGGCCGGGTCTTCCAGCACCTTGCCCTCGGACGAGGAGTGCAGAAGGTTGGCGTCGACCGAGAAGGGCCTCGCCGCGCTTGTCCTTGGAGATCGGGATCTGGTGCTTCTCGGCGAAGTCCAGCAGGGCCTCGCGGGACTTGAAGTCCCACTCGCGCCACGGGGCGACGACGCGGATGTCGGGCTCCAGCGCATAATAGCCCAGCTCGAAGCGGACCTGGTCGTTGCCCTTGCCGGTGGCCCCGTGACAGACGGCGTCGGCGCCGACCATGCGGGCGATCTCGATCTGGCGCTTGGAGATCAGCGGACGGGCGATCGAGGTGCCCAGCAGATACTGGCCCTCATAGACGGTGTTGGCGCGGAACATGGGGAAGACGAAGTCGCGCACGAACTCTTCGCGCAGGTCGTCGATGAAGATGTTCTCGGGCTTGATGCCCAGCTTCAGCGCCTTTTCCTTGGCGGGAGCGAGGCTCCTCGCCCTGGCCCAGGTCGGCGGTGAAGGTCACCACCTCGGCGTTATACTCCGTCTGCAGCCACTTCAGGATGATCGACGTGTCCAGCCCGCCCGAATAGGCGAGGACGACTTTCTTGGGGGCGGGCTTGCTCATCGGTCGGGAATTCCTTTCAATAGGATGCGTATCGGCGCATTCGGCGCGCTTAAAGGACCAGACGCGCCGCGATGCAAGGGCATGATTGCGGCGCCGCGTCCCGAACCGCCGCTCTAAGCAGAAAGGGCGCCGCGAGCCAGCCCGCAACGCCCCTGTTTCCAGCTGGATTTTCAGCCGTTTATCGGTCTCAGGCGGCCAGGGCTTTGAGCGCGTCCACGAGGTCGGTCTTTTCCCACGAGAAGCCGCCGTCGGCGTCCGGCGTCCGGCCGAAATGGCCATAGGCGGCGCTGCGGCGATAGATGGGCCTGTTCAGGCCCAGATGCTCGCGGATGGCGCGCGGCGAGGCGCCGCCGATCAGCTTGGGCAGTTCGCGCTCCAGCACCGCCTCGTCAATCTTGCCCGTGCCGTGCAGGTCGACGTGGACCGACAGGGGCTTGGACACGCCGATGGCGTAGCTGATCTGGATGGTGCAGCGGTCGGCCAGACCCGCCGCGACGACGTTCTTGGCCAGGTAGCGGCAGGCATAGGCGGCCGAGCGGTCCACCTTGGTCGGGTCCTTGCCCGAGAAGGCGCCGCCGCCGTGCGGGGCCGCGCCGCCGTAGGTGTCGACGATGATCTTGCGCCCGGTCAGGCCGGCGTCGCCGTCAGGCCCGCCGATGACGAAGGTGCCGGTCGGGTTGATGTGCCACTCGGTCTCGGCGGTGATGAAGCCGTCCGGCAGCACCTGTTCGACATAGGGCTTCACGATGGCCGCGACCTGGTCTTGGCTCAGGTTCGCCTTGTGCTGGGTCGAGACGACGATGGAGGTCGCGCGCACCGGGCGGCCGTTTTCGTAGTGCAGGGTCACCTGGCTCTTGGCGTCGGGCTCCAGGCCCGGCTCCTCGCCCGAGTGACGGGCCTCGGCCAGGGCCTTCAGGATATTGTGGCTGTAGGCCAGGGTGGCCGGCATCAGTTCCGGCGTCTCGTTCGAGGCGTAGCCGAACATGATGCCCTGGTCGCCCGCGCCCTCGTCCTTGTCCTCGCCGGCGTCGACGCCCTGGGCGATGTGGGCCGACTGCGGGTGCAGGTGGTTCTGGAACTGCAGCGTCTTCCAGTGGAAGCCGTCCTGTTCATAGCCGATGTCGCGCACCACGCCGCGCACCGTATCTTCGATTTCCTGTTCGACGCCGGGGGCCCAGTTGCCCGCCGTATCCATGATGCCCTGGCCGCGGATTTCGCCGGCGATCACCACCAGATTGGTCGTCGTCAGGGTTTCACAGGCCACCCGAGCCTCGGGGTCCTTGGATAGAAACAGGTCGACGATGGCGTCCGAGATCTGATCGGCGACCTTGTCAGGGTGGCCTTCCGAAACGCTCTCGGAGGTGAAGAGGAACGACGAACGGGCCAAGGCAGGCTCCTGCGTGACGACAATGTCCTCAGACATATAAAGATATGCTTATACGTGCAAGACGGCATCTGTCCTGACGACCAGGCGTCTCCCGCCGCCTTTTGCCGGGCGTGAAGCGTCTCGCAGACGCACACGAACTATTGCGCTGCAGCATTTGATGTGGCAGCAAAATCCTTTCTGGGTCAAAAAACGGGCTCGTTTCCACGATGGGAGCGACCTTGTGCCTATATATTTGGAACAAACATGCCGAATCCAAACATCCTAGACGCGGCCCTGACCCGCCTCGACGAGGCGGCGCGCCACGTGCAGATCGATAGCGATGTGCTGGAGAAGCTGAAATATCCGCGCGAGACGATGAAGGTCCGACTGTTGATCCGCATGGACGACGGGTCGCGCAAATCCTTCCTCGCCTGGCGCTGTCGCTATGACGACACGCGCGGCCCCACCAAGGGCGGCATCCGCTTTCACCCGGCCTCCACGGCGGAGGAGGTCGAGACCCTGGCCTTCTGGATGACGGTGAAGTGCGCCGTGACCAACCTGCCCTACGGCGGCGGCAAGGGGCGGTGCAGGTCGATCCCAAGAGCCTGTCCAAGGCCGAGCTGGAGCGGCTGTCGCGCGCCTATGTCCAGGCCTTCGCCGGCATCATCGGCCCCGACCGCGACATTCCGGCCCCCGACGTCTACACCAACGCCATGATCATGGGCTGGATGGCCGATGAATACGCGTCCATCCAGGGTCAGGCGGCGCCCGCCGTCATCACCGGCAAGCCGATCGCCCTGGGCGGTTCGGTGGGGCGCGAGGACGCCACGGCGCGCGGCGGCTTCTACCTCACCTGCCACCTGACCGAGCGGCTGGGGCTGCCGACCGAAGGCCTGCGCGTGGCGGTTCAGGGCTTCGGCAATGCGGGCCAGCACGCGGCGCGCCTGTTCCGCAGCATCGGCGCCAAGATCGTCGCCGTGTCGGACTCGGGCGGCGCCGTTCACGCGGCCTCCGGCCTCGACCTGGACGCCCTGTTGGCGGCCAAGGCGGCTGGCCAGTCGGTGGTTCAGGCTGAACACGGCGGCAAGGTCATTTCGCCGGATGAACTGATCGCTGTCGAATGCGACGTCCTGGCCCCCTCGGCGATGGAGGACATGATCCACGACGGCAACGCCGCCTCGGTTCAGGCCAAGGTCGTGCTGGAGCTGGCCAACGGCCCGATCATGCCCGAGGGCGACCGCATCCTGGCCGAAAAGGGCGTGATCGTCCTGCCGGACATCCTGGCCAATGCGGGCGGGGTGACCGTGTCCTATTTCGAATGGGTCCAGAACCGCCAAGGCTACTACTGGACGCTGGACGAGGTGCAGTCGCGCCTCAAGACGATCATCGAGACCGAGGGCGACGCCGTGTGGTCCATCGCCGAGGACAAGAAGGTCACCTTGCGCACCGCGGCCTACATCCACGCCCTGGGGCGTCTGGCGGGCGCGATCGAGGCGCACGGCACCCAGCAATTCTTCACCAGCTAGGTGGCCTTCAGCCGCAGGTTTCGGTTTCTCCAAAGCGTCGCACTTCCAACCGCTTCCCTGTCATCAGTCTTCGGCAAGGGACGGCGAGTGAAGGTTGGGAGTGCGCCGATGGACGTCTTCTACTGTCTGATCCACACGCCCGAGGCGATCACGCCGGAGCTGTGCGTCCTGTCGGGCGCCACGGAGATCGAGGCCGTGCGTGGCGTCAATGAAGTCGCGCGCGACTGGCCGCGTCTGGAGCGCATAGACCTGTATCGCGGCAATCACGAGGTCCGCAGCTTCGCGCCCAGCGACCTCGTCCCTACTAGCCCCATCCGCGCCCTGGCGGCGTGACGGCCAAACGGCCGCCGCAAGGCGTGAAGGCGGTTGCATAGCGGTGAATGGAGAGTGGTGCCGCTTAGGTGACTCGAACACCTGACCCCCTCATTACGAATGAGGTGCTCTACCAGCTGAGCTAAAGCGGCCCCGGCGTCGTCCGCGTATGGAGGCGCGAGCGAGCGAGGAGGGCTCTTTATACGGGCGCGGCGGGCTTGCCAAGAGCCGATAGCATCGACGGTTCATCGGGCGCTGCGGCGATGCGGATTTGCGTGAAATCAAAGGGGCGTAGGGGCGCGGCGGCCGCGTCGGAAATGCAGACGGCCAGGCGGCCGGATGAGGCGGCGCGGGGCAGGTCGGTCGCCAAGGCGCGGGCGGCGCGTGGGGAATGCAACATGACCGCGTCGAAGGCGCCGGGCGCGGGCGCATGCGTCTCGAAGGCGGCGTAGACGGGCAGGCGCTGGACCGGGCGGTCGGGCAGCAGGGCGGGCAGGTCGCCGGCCGGCTCGCGTGCGCCTGGCGCTAGCAGCGGGCCGGGCGGGGCTTCGGCGGCGATCAGGCGGGCGAGGGCGTGGATGTCGCCGGCGGCGGAGCGCACGTCGGCGAAGCCTGCGGCGCGGGCGGCCTCGGCGGTGGCGTCGCCGACGGCGAAGACGGGGTGGTCGCGAAAGCGCGGGATCAGGGGAGCGAAGGCCTCGACGCCGTTGGGGCTGGTTAGGGCGAGTACGGCGACAGCGTCGGGCGGGGGCGCGGCGTTGAGCGCGCCGGGCAGGGGGCGAGCGTCAGGAGCGGGACGACCACGGGCTCGAAGCCCAGCGCCGTCAGCCGGTCCGCCGTGCGGGCGGCGCCCGGCTCGGCGCGCGTGACCCAGACGCGGCGGATCGGCGTCACGGCTCTAGAGCGCGATCTTTTGATCGCCGGCCACGGCCTGGACCTGGCCGCCGAGATCGAGACCGAGGGCGCGGGCGGCGGAAAGGTCGGCTTGGGTCAGGTCGGCAGGGGCGGCGATCTCGCCTGAGCGCGTCCAGCGGCCCGACCCGTCGGGGCTGAGCATTTCGGTGCTGAGATGCAGGCGGCCTTCCGCGATGTGGGCGTAGGCGCCGATGGCGGTGCGGCAGGAGCCTTCCAGCGCGGTCATGGCCCCGCGCTCGGCGGCGACGCAGAGGGCGGTGGGCGCGTGGTTGAGGGCGTGGGTCCAGGCGGCGTTCACGTCGTCCTCGCGCGTCTGCAGGGCCAGGGCGCCCTGGCCCGGCGCGGGCAGGAAGGCGTCCAGTGGCAGGCGCTGGCGGATGACTTCGCCCAGGCCCAGGCGATTGAGGCCCGAACAGGCCAGAAGGATGGCGTCGAAGTCGCCGTCGCGCAGACGCTTCAGCCGGGTGTCGACGTTGCCGCGCAGCATCTCGATGTTGAGGTCGGGGCGCAGGGCCACCGCCTGGGCCTGACGACGCAGGGATGCGGTGCCGAAACGGGCGCCCTGGGGCAGGTCGGCGAAGGTCGCGTAGCGCTCGCTGATGAAGGCGTCGCGGGGATCTTCGCGCTCGGGCACGGCGGCGATGGCCAGGCCGGGCGGCTGTTCGGCAGGGACGTCCTTCATGGAGTGAACGGCGACGTCGACGCGGCCGTCCAGCAGGGCCTCCTCGATCTCCTTGGTGAACAGGGCCTTGCCGCCGACTTCCAGCAGGCGGCGGTCCTGGATGCGGTCGCCGGTGGTGACGATCTCGACCAGGGGGACAAGAGTTTCGATCTCAGCCTCGGGCACGCCCAGGGCGCGGCCGATGGCGCGCTGCATCATGCCGGATTGGGCCAGAGCCAGGCGCGAACGCCGGGTGCCGATGCGCAGGAGAGGTTGAGTCACGTCGAGACGCCGTTGCGAAAGGGGGCGGGCCGCTAACTCCGCCCGATGACAATGGACGCGGACTATAGCAGGGCGGCGGACGGGGCAACCGGACCGGAGCGGGACGGTTTGACCGTGCTGGGTCTGGAGACCAGCTGCGACGAGACCGCCGCTTCGGTGGTGCGTCTGTCGGCGGCGGGCGCCCAGGTGCTGTCCAGCGTCATTCACAGCCAGATCGACGACCATGCGGCCTATGGCGGGGTCGTGCCGGAAATCGCCGCCCGCAGCCATGTGGAGATGATCGACGGCGTGACGCGCCGGGCCATGAGCGAGGCCGGGCTGGACTGGAGCGGGCTGGACGGCGTGGCGGCGACGGCGGGCCCCGGCCTGGTCGGCGGGGTCATGGTCGGCTTGTCCTACGGCAAGGCGGCGGCGCTGGCGCGGGGCTTGCCGCTGATCGCGGTCAACCATCTGGAAGGTCATGCGGTGTCGGCGCGGCTGGGGGCGGAGACGACCTATCCCTTCCTGCTGCTGCTCGTCTCGGGCGGGCACTGCCAGTTGCTGGAGGTGCGCGGCATCGGCGACATGAGCCGGCTGGGCACCACCATCGACGACGCGGCCGGCGAGGCCTTCGACAAGATCGCCAAGGCCCTGGGGCTGGGTTATCCGGGCGGGCCGGCGCTGGAGAAGCTGGCGGCCCAGAGTCGAGAGAATGGCGGCGACGGCTCGCGGTTCGAGCTGCCGAGGGCGTTGCTGGGGCGCAAGGACTGCGACTTCTCCTTCTCGGGGCTGAAGACGGCGGCGTCGCGTCTGGCCCAGACCTGCGAGACGGAACAGGACCGGGCGGATCTGGCCGATGCGGTGCAGAAGGCGATCGCGCGCCAACTGGCCGAGCGCTCCGAGCGGGCGATGAAGGCTTACGCCGAGGCGCACGAACATCGCCTGTTCGTGGTGGCGGGCGGCGTGGCGGCGAACAAGACGATCCGGCGGACTCTGGAGGGTCTGGCGACGAAGCACGGCTTCGCCTTCCTGGCGCCGCCGATGGCCTATTGCACCGACAATGCGGCGATGATCGCCCTGGCGGGGGCCGAGCGGCTGGAAAAAGGGCTGACGTCGGACATCGATGTCGCGGCTCGGCCACGATGGCCACTGGACGAGACGCGCGCGAGCGTCGATCCTGTTCACAAGAAAACGGGCCGCAAGGGCGCCAAGGCTTAAAGCGGCCTGAAGCCCTGCGGGGGTCGGGGGACCGGAGAAGATATGGGATTTCATACTGCAGGCGTAATTGGCGGCGGCGCCTGGGGCACGGCCCTGGCGCAGAGCGCGGCGGCGGCGGGTCTGGCCGTCATCCTGCAGGCGCGCGAGCCTGAGGTGATCGAGAGCATCCGCGCGCGCCGGATGAACGACGCCTTCCTGCCGGGGGTCGAGCTGGATTCGGCCATCAACGTCACTTCGGATCTGGCGGATCTGGCTGACTGCGATCTGATTCTGGCCGTGCCGCCGGCTCAGCATATGCGGGCGACGCTGACAGCGTTTGCGCCTTACGCCCGGCCGGGTCTGCCGATCATCCTGTGCTCCAAGGGCATTGAGCGCGGCTCGTTGAAGCTGATGACCGACGTGCTGGCCGAGACGATCCCGTCGGCGACGGCCGCCGTGCTGTCGGGGCCCAGCTTCGCCGCCGAAGTGGCGCGCGGCCTGCCCAGCGCCGTGACCCTGGCCTGCGCCGACCTGGAGATGGCCGAGGCCCTGGCGGGCGCCCTGTCGGGCCCGGTCTTCCGCCCCTATTTCGCCGATGACCTGATCGGGGCCGAGACGGGCGGGGCCCTGAAAAACGTCCTGGCCATCGCCTGCGGCATCGTCGAGGGCCGCGAACTGGGCCGCAGCGCCCACGCCGCCGTCATCACCCGCGGCTATGCCGAGATCGTCCGCGTGGCCACGGCCCTGGGCGGCAAGGCCGAGACGGTGGCGGGGCTGTGTGGCGTCGGCGATCTGGTGCTGACCTGCTCCAGCCCGCAATCGCGCAACATGAGCCTGGGCCTGGCGCTGGGACAGGGTTTGAGCGTCGAGCAGGCGCTGGCCGGCAAACGCTCGGTAGCCGAGGGCTATGAGAGCGCGCCCGCCGTGCGCGAGCTGACCCGCAAGCTGGGCGTCGACACGCCCATCTGCGAGGCGACGGCGGCGGTGCTGGCGGGCGAGCTGACGGTGGATCAGGCGATCGAGAGCTTGATGAGCCGCCCGCTGAAGCCCGAGCGCGAATAGTGGCGCAAGAGGGTCCGGCGGCCGAGACGCAGGAGCGCAAGCGGGTCTGGAAGACGCCGCCGAACGTGGCCCTGTGTCTGGAAGCGGACATCAATGATCCCGGCTCGCGCGGCTTCGTGCTGCAGATCGGCGAGGCCTTCTTCCACGGCTTCGTGGTGAAGAAGGACGGTCAGGTCGCGGGCTGGGTGGATCGCTGCCCGCACGCGGGCTTTCCCATCGCGGTGGAGCTGGACCGCTATCTGACGCCGGACGGGTCGCTGATCCTGTGCGGTTGGCACGGGGCGGCGTTCGAGCCTCTGTCGGGCGCCTGCGTCGCCGGACCCTGCGCGGGCGGCAAGCTGACGCCCTGGCCGGTCGAGGCGCGGGACGGGGTCATCCGCACGGCGTGAGGCTTTACTAGCCCCAACACGGCCGTCATCCTCGGGCTTGACCCGAGGATCCAGTTTTCGGCTCTGCTTCGTTCAGAGAGGCGGCGAAGGCGCGTCCAACGGATGCCCGTCGCGCGCTGCCTTTGGATCCTCGGGTCAAGCCCGAGGATGACGGCGGAGGAAGGGGCGGCCGGAAGCCGCGTCCCGCCTATTCCTTCGGGACCAGCTTGGGATCCTTGGTGAAGGCTTCGTCGACCTCTTCCTCGGTGATCCGCTTGGAGGGGTCGCCCGGCTGGTTGAGGTTCTGCTCCTCGGTGCCGTCGCCCATCATGCCGGGGTGGGGGTCTTTGGGGTCTTTCTCGGCCATGGTGATCTCCTCCGCATGGATGCAAAGGCAATCCGGCGACGGCGCCGGGCGTTCCATCACGCCCGCGCGAGGTCAGCGCTTCAGGCGTCGCGCATTGGCCGTGGCCTTGGCGTGGACGGGGGCCATCGTCTTGGCCTGCGCCTTCAGCGCGGCGCCGTAGAAGGCCCAGCCGTCGCTCATCGCCCGGCTCCAGGCGCCCATCGCCCAGTCGCCCTGGGCGGCGGCGAAGGCGAAGGGGGTGTCGGCGCGCGCCAGTCTGGCCAGGCAGTCGGCGGCCTCGGCCCCTTCGCGCGCGGCTGCGCGGCCCGCCCGTTCGGCCAGATCCATCGCCCCAGCATAGGCCGCCCCGGCCGAGGCCGCCATGGCCTCGACCTTCTCGGCGCCCATGCGGCCCAGCTCGGCGTGGTCGGCGCGCAGCGGATCGGCCATGGCCTCGCCCATGATCCCCAGCCGTCGCGTGATCACGGCGGCCGAGGCTTGGGCCAGTTCCTGACCGGCCTGGGCGTTGCGCAGGGCGTTGCGGGCGGTCTTCTGCATGGGGGTCATGCAGCGACCCTGAGCCTGTTTCAGGCGACCGGCAAGACTTCCTGTGCGAACTCCGTCAGATCGCGGATCAGGGCCGGGACGGCGGCGTCGATGATGCGCTGGCCCTTTTCCGGGGTCGCCTGGGCCGGGTCCGAGCCGATGCGGCCGTCGGGGAAGCGGGCGCGATAGTCGTTGGCGTCGCGGATCGGGCCGAAGGGGGCGATCTTCGGCTCATAGTCGGCGGTCTTGATCCGCTCGGGATAGCCCGCCTGGGTCACGGCGATCTCCGACGGGGTGGCGTGGCTGCCGTGGCCCGTCGGGAAGATGTCCTCGCACAGCTTCTGCACGCCCGGCAGGTCCCACCAGTTGCGCAGCTTCAGCACGAAGGGCGGGCGCTCGGCCCAGGGCTCGGGCGTGAAGGACCAGTCGGCGTAGATCTCGGCGAAGGCGGCCTCGATGGTGGCGACGTTGCCGCCGTGACCGTTAAGGAAATAGATGCGCTCGAAGCCGTGGCGCGTCAGCGACGACACCCAGTCGGCGATCGCCGCCATAAAGGTCGACGGGCGCAGGGTGATGGTGCCGGGAAAGGCCAGGTGGTGCTGGGCCATGCCGATGTTGAAGGTGGGCGTGACGACCAGGCTGTCGTCGCCCTTCTCGGCGGCGTGGGCGATGATCTCGGGGCACAGCCAGTCGGTGCCCAAAAGGCCCGTCGGCCCGTGCTGTTCGTTCGAGCCGATCGGCACGATCACCGTCTTGGACAACAGGGCGCCGGACTTCAGGCGCTCGTCGATCTCGGGCCAGGACGACAGGTGGATCAGCATGGGAAACGGCTCCGGCGGGCGCAGGGGAAAGGATTGAGGGCGGCTTTACGCTGATCCGCCTTCAGGGCCAATCAGGCGCAATCGCCTATTCCGGGGCGAAGGCGCGGACGAAGCGGCGGGCGACGTCGCGCGCCCGGGCGGGCAGGTCGGCGATTTCGGGATGCGGCAGCCCCAGCACCGAGCGCAGATGGCCGTGGCCCAGGGCCATGCCGGTGAACATCTCGGCGGCGGCCAGGGGGTCGGGGACGCTCAGGCGGCGCGCCTCGTCCTGGACCTTTAGCCAGGCGGCGATGCGCCGGACGCTCTCGCCCGGACCGGCGTCATAGATGGCGCGCGCCAGTTCCGGCGCCTCGGGCGAGACCAGGGCCACGCCGCGCAGGGAGGCGCCCTTGCCGCCTGTGCAGATCTTGCTGATCAGGGTCTCGGCGATGGCGGCCAGCACCGCCTCCGGCTCGGCGCCCGAAGTCAGCGGGGCGGTGACGGCGTCCGAGCGCTGGGCCGCCAGGGCCCGGCCGATCTCAGTCTTGGTCGCAAAACGATTGTAGAGGGTCTGTTTCGAGACGCCCGCACGCCGGGCGATCTCGCTCATCGAGGCCTTCGCGCCCTTTTCGACGAACAGGCTGGCGGCGGCCTGAAGGATGGCCTGGCTCTTTTGCTCGTCGATCTGGCCGCGGGCGCGGGGCATCAGTGGACATCCGAAGAAGCGGCGGCGGCGTTGGGTTTGGCGGGCTTGGACAGCAGGGTCAGGAAGCCCGCGCAGGCGCAGCCGATGGCCAGCAGGGCGAAGGCGTCGCCGAAGGCCAGGGTCGTCGCCTGTTTCTGCAGCAGGCCATAGACCGCCTTCAACGCCGAGGCCTGCGGGTCGATGGAGCCTGAAAAGCGCGCGGCCATGCCGGCGATCATGTCGCGCACCCCCTGATGGGTCTGATCGATGGCGCTGGTCAGCTCGGCCATTGCAGGGCGGTGTTCTGGGTCAGGGAGGTGTTGAGGATGGCCAGGCCGAAGGCGCCGCCGACGTTGCGCGCCAGGTTCACCAGGCCCGAGGCGTTCTTGACCATATGCGGGGGCAGGGTGGCCATCGTCACCTGCTGCGAGGCGATCATGGCCAGCATGACCCCGGCGCCGCGCATGGCCTGAATGCCGGCGAACTCCCAGAAGCCCCACTCATCCGTCACGACGCGGGCGTCCCACATGCCCCAGGCGGCCAGCATGAAGCCGACGAACATCAGGATGCGCGGGTCCAGCTTGCGCACCAGCCGCCCGGCGAAGGGGGCGGTGGCGAACATGGCCAGGCCTGAGACCACCATGGTGGTGCCGACCTCGGCCGCCGAATAGCCGCGCACCCGTCCGAGGAACAACGGCAGCAGGAAGGTGCCGCCGAACAGGGCCGCGCCGACGATGAAGGTCATGACGACCCCGACGACGAAGTTGCGGTTGGCGAAGGCGCGCAGTTCCACGATCGGGTTGTAATAGACCAGCGAGCGCCAGATGAAGGCCGGGCCGCAGATCAGGGCCACGAGGCTGAGCAGCAGGATGTGGTCGTCGGCCAGCCAGTCGTTCTTGGCCCCTTCCTCCAGCACGAATTGCAGGCTCATCAGGAAGGCGGCCATCAGGCCCAGACCCCACCAGTCGAAGCCCTTGCTCAGGCTGGCGTCGCCCTTGTCGAAATGGGCGTAGCGACCGACCAGAAACAGGACGACCACGCCGGGGAAAATGTTGATGAAGAAGAGCCAGCGCCAGCTGAGCCATTCCGTCAGGTGGCCGCCCAGGGTCGGGCCGACCGTGGGGGCGAGCGTCACGATCAGGCCCATGATGACGCTGGCGGTGACGCGCTTCTCGGGCGGGAAGGCGGTGAAGACCACGGCGAAGACGGTCGGGATCATGGCCCCGCCGAGGAAGCCCTGCAGCGCGCGGAAGAAGATCATCATCTCGACCGAGGTCGAGAGGCCGACGGCCACGCTCATGATCAGGAAGCCGATGCCGGAGGCCAGGAACAGCTTCTGCGTGCCCCACAGCCGCGACAGGTATCCCGACAGGGGGATCATCACGACCTCGGGGATCAGATAGGCGGTCTGGATCCAGCTGATCTCGTCGGCCGAGGCGCCGACCCCGGCCTGAATCTGGGGCAGGGAGGCGGCGACGATCTGGATGTCCAGAATGGCCATGAACTGGCCGATGACCATGCCGGCGAAGCCGAGCAGCAGGACCGTCCAGTTGATCTCGGGCTTGTCGGCGACCGCTGGGGCGTCCGCAGGAAGGACGCCGTCTCTCACCGGGCCGGGTCCAGCGAGGCGACGGCGACCTCGCCCAGATGGGCGTCGGCGAAGGCGGCGCCGCCCTGGCTCTTCAGGTCCACCTTGACCTCGACCGACAGGCCGGGACGCAGGGCGACAGGCTCGCCGGTGGCGCGGCGGTCGACGACGATGCGGACGGGGACGCGCTGGGTGATCTTGGTGAAGTTGCCGGTGGCGTTCTCGACCGGGATCAGGGCGAACTCCGAGCCGGTGGCCGGGGCGAAGCTGTCGACGTGGCCGACGATGGACTGGCCGGGGAAGGCGTCGGCCTTGATCTCGACCGTCTGGCCGAGGCGCATGCGGCCGACCTGGGTCTCCTTGAAGTTGGCCACGACATAGGTGTCTTGCAGGGGGACGATGGACATCATCTGCCCGCCGGCCTGGACCACCTGGCCGACGCGGACGCCGCGGGCGCCGACGACCCCGGCGACGGGGGCGCGGATGACGGTGCGGTCCAGGGTCAGCTGGGCCTGTTCGACCAGGGCTCTAGCCTGTTCGACGGCGGCGACGCTCTGGTTGCGGGTCGAGCCGAGCACGGCGGCGGTGCGCTGTTCGGCGGTCAGGGCGGCCTGGGCCTGGGCGACCGAGGCGCGGGCGGTCTCGGCGGTGGCGCGCTGGGTCTCGATGCGCTGTTGCGACACCCAGCCCTCGGCGGCCAGCTTGCCGTAGCGATCAACCTCGGCGCGGGCCAGACCGGCCTGGGCCTGGGCCTGGGTCACAGCGGCGGCGCGGGCGGCGATGGTGGCCTGTTCCTGTTCGGCGCGAGCGTCGACATTGGCCACGGCGGCGGTCAGGGCGGCCAGATTGGCCTGGGCCTGGGCCTGGGCCAGTGCGGCGCGGGCGTCGGCGTCGTCCAGACGGGCCAGGACCTGACCGGCCTCGACGCGCTGGTTGTCCTTGACCAGGACCTCGATCACCTCGCCGTTGATGCGGGGGCTGACGGCCACGGTGTCCGCCTGGACGAAGGCGTTGTCGGTGGCTTCCCAGCGCTGTTTGCCCTGCCACCAGACCACGCCGCCGGCGATGAGGCCGAGGCCGACGACGCCGGCGACGATCAGGGGCAGACGCTTCTTGAGCGCGGCGGGGAGGGCCATGGGGAGACAGCTCGCTTGGATTTCGCGCGTAAAATGGACGGCGACGTCCAGAATACAACCCCGAACCGCGCCTTTTTGTCGCAGCGTGTCGCGCGGGCGACGTTGACGCCGCGCGCCGGGGAGGCGAAGCGGGGGCATGGCTCCGTTGAAATCCGCGTCCCGCCAGAAGAAGGCCGTTCAGAAGGCCGGCCTGACCCCGCCGCCCGGCAAGCGCTCGCGCCAGCCGAAGACGGCCCCCGTCGGGGCGATCATCGCCTGGCCGCCGGATGAGGATCGGGTGGAGGAGGTCTTCGTCCGCCTTTCCGGCGTCATGCCCGATCCGAAGACCGAGCTGGAATTCGTCAATCCCTACACCCTGGTGGTGGCGGTGGCCCTGTCGGCCCAGGCGACCGACGTGGGGGTCAACAAGGCCACGCGCGCCTTGTTCGCCGTGGCCGACACGCCGCAGAAGATGCTGGCCCTGGGCGAGGAGGGGCTGATCCCGCTGATCTCGTCGATCGGCCTGTATCGCACCAAGGCGAAGAACGTCATCGCCGCCGCGCGGATGCTGGTCGAGAAGCACGGCGGAGAGGTCCCGCTGAACCGCGCCGACCTGCAGGCTCTGCCGGGCGTCGGGCGCAAGACCGCCAGCGTGGTGCTGAACGAACTGGGGATCGAGCCGGCCATCGCGGTGGACACCCACGTCTTCCGCGTCTCGCACCGGCTGGGGCTGGCCAACGCTTCGACGCCGGACAAGGTCGAGGCCCAGCTGCATCAGGTGGTGCCCGAGGCCTGGCTGCCCAAGGCGCACCACTGGCTGATCCTGCACGGCCGCTACACCTGCCTGGCGCAGCGGCCGAAGTGCGCGGGATGCGTGATCTCGGACCTGTGCCCGTCGCGGGCCAGCTTCATGGGCGTGTAGGCCTAGCGCTCCAGCCGCGCCCGCACCGCCTGACCGAAGCGGGCGCCAGCTTCAGGCGCGGCGGCCAGGTAGAAGTCCGGCTCGATCAGTTCGGCCTCCATCAGCACCCAGTCGCCGTCGTCGCCCTTCGTCATGTCGATGCGGGCGTAGAGGAGGTCTTCGTCGATGACGGCCAGGGTGCGTTCGGCCAGATCGAGCGCGCCCTGAGGCGCGGCCTTCAGCGCTTGGTATTGTCCGCCGTACTGGGTCTGGATGCGGAACTCGCCCGCCGCGCCGGGGCGCTTGTTCACGACGTGGCTCAGTTCGCCGCCGAAATAGAGCAGGGAGGTCTCGCCCTCGGTCTCGATGGCCTTGAGATAGGGCTGGATCATCGTTCCGCCGACAGGGGCGTCGGCCAGGGCCGCGTCCAGCAGGTCGCCCGCCGCCACCCGCAGGGTGCGCCAGGCGCCGCCCGAGACGGTCGGCTTGACGATCAGGGTCTCGGCGCCTGTCGCGGCGAAGGCGGCTTCCAGAACCGCAGCGTCGACGTGGTCGGCGAAGATCGTCTCGGGCACGGCGACGCCCTTTTCCGCCAGGAGGGCCAGGTAGCGCTTGTCGGCGTTCCAGCGCAGGGTCGCGGCCGGATTGGCCAGGGGCGCGCCCGCCTCGGCCCAGGTCGTGCAGGCCTGGACCCAGCGGTCGTGGCCCTGATGATAGCCCCAGACCAGCAGCGGCAGGACCAGGGGGAAGTCCATCAGGGCGCGGGCGTTCTCGACGTGATCGGTCCAGGGCGTCGGCCGCGCCGTGATCCCCGCCGTCGCCAGCGCCTCGCCCAGCCGGTCCAGCACGCCCGGCCACAGAGTCGAATAGGTGGGGTCGGCAGGGTCGGGGGTCAGGACGGCGACGTCGGTCATGGGCGCGGCTCCGCATGGCCCGGCGAGGGCCGTGTGCAACAGGTCCATCGGCTTTAGGCCGCCGCCGGATCGGCGTGAAGGGCCGCTTTTCGCACGACGGCGGGGCCGGCGCTCTGGCGCGCGGCGGCCTCGCCCGCTATGGGGCGGACATGACCCAGTCCCTGCCCGCCTTCGCCCAAAACGCCCGCTTCGACGTCTGCGCCCTGGGCAACGCCATCGTCGACGTCCTGGCGCCATGCGAACCGGCCTTCCTGGAGGCCAAGGGCCTGGTCCCCGGCTCGATGCAGCTGGTCGACGAGGAACAGAGCGCGACCCTGTATGACGCCATGGCGGCGGGGGTCGAGGCCTCGGGCGGTTCGGCGGGCAACACCGTGGCGGGCGTCGGCTCGTTCGGCGGGCGCGCCGCCTATATCGGCAAGGTGGCGAAAGACACGCTGGGCGAGGTCTTCAGCCACGACATCCGCGCCGTCGGCGTCCACTTCGACACCCCTGTGCTGGAAGACGGCGCGGGCCAGGGCTTCGGCACCGGTCGTTGCCTGATCAACGTCACGCCGGACGGCCAGCGCACCATGTGCACCTTCCTGGGCGCCGCCAACCAGCTTACCACGGCCGACGTCGACGCGGGCGTGATCGGCGACAGCGCCATCGTCTATCTGGAAGGCTATCTGTTCGACCCGGCCCCGGCCCGCGCCGCCTTCGAGGCCGCCGCCGCCGCCGCCCATGCGGCGGGCCGCAAGGTCGCCATCACCCTGTCGGACAGCTTTGTGGTGCACCGCTGGCGCGCAGAGCTGCTCGAGTTCATCGAGACCTCGGCCGACATCGTCCTGGCCAACGAGGCCGAACTGCACGCCCTGTTCGAGACCGAGGACTTCGACCACGCCGCCGCCCACCTGGGCCGCATCGTCGAGGTGGCGGCCGTGACGCGCGGCGCCGCCGGTTCGGTGCTGTTCCGCGGCGACGAGCGGGTCGAGGTCGCCGCCTATCCGGTCGAGAAGGTCGTCGACACCACCGGCGCCGGCGATCAGTACGCGGCCGGCGTGCTGCTGGGCCTGTCGCGCGGCCTCAGCCTGGCCGAGGCCGGGGCGCTGGGGTCGCTGGCGGCGTCGGAAGTGATCGGCCATTGGGGGCCGCGCCCGATGGTCGGGCTGAAGGACCTGGCGGCGCAGCACGGGCTGGGCCTGTAGATCGGGCCTCGTCCCCTGCGTCACTGTTATCCGTCATCCTCGGGACCCGAGGATCACGGCGTAAGAAGAGAGGATGGCGGCGTAAGAAGCGCCGCGACAAAGGGTCGGACGCTGCGCCCGCTTGCCGTGGCGCGCTGGGCCGCGTAATCGGCGGCCCATGTTCGGCCTCGCCAATCCCGACCGCTTCATGCGCTTCACCGGCCCGCTGGTTCCGGTGCTGTGGGCCCTGGCGCTCGGCCTGCTGCTGCTCGGGACCTGGTTCAGCTTCACTGCGCCGGCCGACTATCAGCAGGGCGACACGGTGCGCATCATGTTCATTCACGTCCCGGCGGCGTCGCTGGGCTTGATGGCCTATGGAGCGCTGGGCGTCTCTAGTTTCTTCGCCCTGGTGTTCCGCCATCCGCTGGCCGACGCGGCGGCGCGGGCGGCCGCCGTGCCGGGTGCGGCCTTCACGGCCCTGGCCCTGGTCACCGGCGCCCTGTGGGGCCAGCCGATGTGGGGGACGTGGTGGGTGTGGGACGCGCGCCTGACCAGCGTGCTGGTGCTGTTCCTCTTCTACCTTGGCTATATGGCCCTGCGCAGCTCGATCGACGATGAGGCCAAGGCGGCGCGGGCGGCGGCGGTGCTGGGTCTGGTCGGCCTGATCAACCTGCCGATCGTGAAGTTCTCGGTCGACTGGTGGAACACCCTGCACCAGCCGGCCTCGCTGCTGCGGTCCGGCGGGACCAGCGTGGACCCGGTCTTCCTGCCCGCCCTGCTGACGATGATGGCGGCCTACGCCGTGCTGTTCGGGGCGATCTGGCTGACGTCGATCCGCACCGAGGTCCGTCGCCGTCGTGTTCTGACCCTTCGCGCCCGCGCGGCGCTGGAAGCCTGATGGAGTTGTCTCATGCTTGATCTGGACATGAGCCCCTACGGCGCCTTCGTCTGGCCCGCCTGGGGGATCAGCGCCGTGGTGCTGGCCGCCCTGTCGGCGCGCGCCCTGATCGCCGCCCGCCGCTGGAAGCGCGAGCTGGCCCGGCTGGAGGCTGCGCGCAAATGAAGCGCTGGCTGGCCCTTCTTCCCATCGTCGTTCTGGTGGCCTTGGGCGTTTTCCTGATGAGCCAGATGGACCGGATGGCGGGCGACCCCGCCGCCGGGCCGACCTATCGCCCCGACGCGCTGGTCGGTCAGCCCATCCCCGAGACGACGGTCCTGCCCATCCTGTCGGACGGCAAGGCCAGCGACGACCTTCTGGACCTGAAGACGGCGGGCGTGGGCAAGCCGATGATCGTCAACGTCTTCGCCAGCTGGTGCGCGCCGTGCCGCCTGGAGCATCCGCAGCTGATGGAGCTGAAGGACCAGGGGATCGCCGTGGTCGGCGTGGCCTATAAGGACGACCCCGTCGCCACCGACGCCTTCCTGGACGAGCTGGGCGACCCCTATCGTCTGGTGCTGGTGGACCGCGAGGGCCGGGCCGGGCTGGACCTGGGCGTGTCGGGCGTGCCCGAGAGCTTCGCCGTCGACGCCTATGGGACCATCGTCGCCAAGTCCTCGGGGCCGATCCTGACCGACGCCGATCTGAAGACGCTGACCGACGCCCTGAACGCCCCCGTGCGTTGAGGCGACCGCCCGAAACAGGGTGAATCGCGTATTAACCATATCTAGACGAAGCGCGGGCATCCTCAGCCCATGTCCGCCATTTCGTCCGAGCGGCCGGCCTTTCCGCCTCAGGCGGGCGGCGCGGCCCACGCCCTGAGAACGGCCCAGTCGGCCTTCTTCCGCCAAGCCATGGGGCTGGCGGCGCCGGTTGCGGCTGAGGAGACGATGCGTTCGGCTGCGGCGGTTTCTGCGCCGGTCGAACAGGCGGCGCCATCGCGTCTGCAACGCCCCGGCTCGCTGCTGGACATTCGGGTTTAGGCGGCGGCCTCGATACGCCGCTCATCCCGGCGGACGCCGGGATAAGCGGAAAGGAAGAACTTAGCCCTCAGCGGCGCCCTTGAGCGGGACCACGACGACATCGGCTGCATCGTCGGTCTGCGGTTGATCTGAAACGGTTTCGGTCGCGCCCTTCTTCTTCTTCCTGCCCCGGTCGTCGCCTTTGCGCGCGGCCTTTTCCGCCTTCTTGGCTTCCTTGGCGGCTCTCTTCGCCGCCTTGACCTCGGCGCGGACTTGTTCGGGGGCGGCGTCGGCGGCGTCGGAGAGGCTGCAAAGCAGGTCCAGGAAACTGTCGCGCTTGGATTTAGGCAGCAGGCCCATGATCCGCTTGTCGGCGGCCTCGACGCGCGGGCGGGCGGCGATGAGGGCGGCCTCGCCCTCAGGCGACAGGCGAACGGCCTTGGCGCGCGCATCCAGCGTCGAGCGTTCGCGCTCCAGCAGGCCCTTGGTCGTCATGCGCGCCACCAGATCCGCCAGGGTCGAGCGGTCGATCCCGGTCGCCTTGACCAGGTCGGTCTGCGTCAGGCCCGAGCGGGCGGCCACGGCCTCCAGCACGGCGAACTGGCGCTGGGTCAACCCGTCCGGCCCGGCTTCCTCGGCGTAGATGTCCAGCGCCAGCTGCAGCGCCCGGTGAATCAGGTGGCTCGGCGATTCCGCCAGCCCGCCCTTGATCTTCGCCTGCTTGCCCGACTTGATCATCGTCTTCGTTCCCGAACAGCCCGATACCGGCCGTGGCCGGATGATGCTGCGACAGCTAACAGTCTGGCTTAACGCTTTGACGACGCAAACGCTGACGGTTTGAAGACATTTAAGCAGGCCTACCGCGCTTCGCGCTGCTTGAGGCCTTGTTGGTGGGCCTACCGCGCTTCGCGCTGCTTGAGGCCTTGTTGGTGGGCCTATCGGGCTTCGCCCTACTTGAGGCCCGGAAATGGATGATCGAATCCTGCTATGCCTCCGTCATCCTCGGGCTTGACCCGAGGATCGAGCCTAGCGGCGCTCTTTTGCGTTCCGCCGTCGCGCAGGCGGATAATCCGATCCTCGGGTCAGGCCCGAGGATGACGGGAAGAAGTGAGACCCAACCCTAAAGGCCGGTGTCGGGCGAGACGGGGCCCGGTTCCTCGTCCTTGGTCATGTTCTTCAGGATCAGCGGCACCTGCGACAGACCGAAGATCGAGGCCGCGATCCACAGCACGCCGCGGAAGGCGGTCCAGACGCCGTTGGGATCCGGCGTCCCCAAGTTGAGCGCCGACCAGATGGCGGTGACGGCGGTCGGGCTGCGGAACACCTCATTGGCGATGGCGACGGCCAGGAAGTAGAGGCCGTAGCGGAAGGTCAGTTTGCGCCACGCCTCGTCAGTCACCTTGATGGCCGAGCCCAGCAGGGCTTTGAACGGATATTTCTTCAGCGGCAGCGAGCCGAGCAGGACGGCGGCCAGCAGGCCGTTCTGCACCGTCAGCTTCAGCTTCACGAACAGGTCGTCGTCGGTGACGATGGTCAGGACGCCGAACACCAGGGCGAAGCCGCCGGTGATCAGGGGCATGGGGCCAGGCGCCGCTCCAGCACGAAGCCGACGGCCAGGGCGATCATCGAGGCGATGACCAGCACCCACGTCGCCTTGATCATGTCGCGGGTGATGAAATAGGCGGCCATGAAGGCGACCAGGGCGCCGAAGTCGACGGCCTGCCGGATCCATTGCGGACGTTTGCTCTGGGTCGCTTCAGTCATGGATCAGTCCTCAAGCCCGACCAGCGATCGGGAAAACGCGCGGGCGTCGAAAGGTTGCAGGTCCTCGACCCCTTCGCCGACGCCGATCAGCTTGATCGGGGCGTCCGAGGCCTGGGCCACCGGCACCAGGACGCCGCCGCGCGCGGTGCCGTCCAGCTTGGTCATCACCACGCCCGAGACATAGGCGGTGCGGCCGAAAATCTTTTCCTGCTCCAGCGCGTTGCGGCCGACGGTGGCGTCCAGCACCAGCAGGGTTTCGTGCGGGGCGTCCGCATCGACCTTCTTCAGCACGCGCACGATTTTGAGTAGTTCGTCCATCAGGGTGGACTTGTTCTGCAGCCGCCCGGCCGTGTCGATCAGGACGACGTCGAAGCCTTCCGCCTTGGCCTTGGCGTATGCGTCGAAGGCCAGACCGGCGGCGTCGGCGCCGTCGCGGCGGCTTTCGAAATGAGCGCCCGCGCGGTCGGCCCAGACCTTCAGCTGCTCGCGGGCGGCGGCGCGGAAGGTGTCGCCGGCGACGATCATCACCTTGGCGCCCTTGCCTGTCAGGTCCGAGGCGATCTTGCCCAGGGTCGTCGTCTTGCCCGAGCCGTTCACGCCGACGAACAGGACCACATAGGGCTTGGGCCCGCTGAGGGGATCGAACGTCGCCTGACGCGGCGTCAGTTCGGCCGCCACGGCCTCGGCCAAGGCTTCCTTGACCTCGCGCTCGTCAGAGGTCTTGCCGAACCGCAGGGCGCGAAAGCGCTCGACGATGCGGGCCGAGGCGGCGGGGCCGAGATCGCTCTCGATCAGATGTTCCTCCAGCCGCTCCAGCGCCTCCTCCGAGAGGGGCTCCTTCACGAAGGTCGAGACGACCTGATCGGTCATCTGCTTGGAGGATCGGGACAGACCCGCGCTCAGCCGCTGAAACCAGCCTTTTTGGGCGTATCGCTCATGGTGTGAGCCTTAGCCGACGGCGGTTCGCAGGTCACGAACTTCCCGCTGCCCGCTCATCCCGGCGGACGCCGGGACCCAGTGCTTTGGCTTCGGGGCCGCAACCCTATATTGATCGAACGGTCTTAGAGATCGGACGCCGCGTCTCGCGGCTCTCACTGGATCCCGGCGTCCGCCGGGATGAGCGGATGGATTGATGGCCTCGAACAGTTCCTTCCACGCCCCGCGCCGCCACGGCTTCGTGCGGGTCGCCGCCGCCACCCCGGTGGTTCATATCGCCGACCCGGCCGCCAACGCCGAGGAGCATGAACGGCTGATCCGTCAGGCGGGCGAGAAGGGCGTGGACCTGCTGGTCTTCCCCGAACTGTCGCTGAGCGCCTACGCCATCGACGACCTGCACCTGCAGGCGGCCCTGCTGGACGAGGTCGAGCGCCAGATCGCCCGTCTGGCGGCGGTCGCGGACGAGGCGGGCGTGATCGCCGTGATCGGCGCGCCGATCCGCAACGGCGACGCCCTGTTCAACTGCGCCGTCGTACTGGGCGGGGGCGAGGTGCTGGGCGTGGTGCCGAAGACCTATCTGCCCAACTATCGCGAATACTATGAGAAGCGCTGGTTCGCGCCCGCCGCCAGCCGTAGCGAGGACGCCATCGTCCTCAATGGCGAGCGTGTCGACTTCGCCCCGGGCCTGATCTTTGAGGCGACCAACCGGCCGGGCTTCGTCTTCGCCGTCGAGGTCTGCGAGGACTTCTGGGCGCCGCTGCCGCCGTCGACGCGGGCGGCGCTCGCAGGCGCGCGCATCCTGTGCAACCTGTCGGCCTCCAACATCGTCATCGGCAAGGCCGACGAGCGCGCCCTGCTGTGCGCCAGCCAGTCGGCGCGCACCCTGTCGGCCTATGTCTTCGCCGCCTCGGGCTGGGGTGAAAGCACCACCGATCTGGCGTGGGACGGTCAGGCGACCATCCATGAGCTGGGCGCGCGGCTGGCCGAGGGCGAGCGGTTCGCGATGCATAGCCATCTGACGATCGCCGATGTGGACGTGGACCGCATCGGTCTGGACCGCTTACGCAACGGCACCTTCGCCGACTGCGCCCGGATCGAGGGCGAGGCCGCGACGGTGGTTCCGTTCGAGGCGGGGAGGGCCGGCCGACGCACTGATCCGCCCGCTGGACCGCTTCCCCTTCGTGCCGGACGATGCGGCGCGGCTGGATCAGGACTGCTTCGAGGCCTTCAACATCCAGGTCCAGGGGCTGATGCGGCGGATGACGGCGACGGGGTCCAAGACCCTGGTGATCGGCGTCTCGGGCGGGCTGGATTCGACCCAAGCCCTGCTGGTCGCCTGTCGCGCCTTTGACCGGCTCGAGCTGCCGCGCACGGGCATTCTGGCCTTCACCATGCCCGGTTTCGCCACGTCCGAGGGGACCAAGTCCAACGCCTGGAAGTTGATGACGGCGCTGGGCGTGACGGGCGCCGAGATCGACATCCGGCCCGCCGCCGAACAGATGCTGCGCGACATCGGCCATGCCTTCTCGAACGGCGAGCCGGTGCACGACATCACCTTTGAGAACGTGCAGGCGGGCCTGCGCACCGACTATCTGTTCCGGCTGGCCAATCAGAACCACGGCTTCGTTCTGGGCACCGGCGACCTGTCGGAACTGGCGCTGGGGTGGTGCACCTATGGCGTCGGCGACCACATGAGCCACTACAACGTCAACGGCGGGGTGGCGAAGACCCTGATCCAGCACCTGATCCGTTGGGTGGCCGAGCGCGGTCTGGTGGGCGAGGCCGCGACGCCGACCCTGCACGCCATTCTGGCTACCGAGATCTCGCCCGAGCTGGTGCCAGCGGGCCGACGGGGCGATCCAGTCGACGCAGAGCATCGTCGGTCCCTACGCGCTGAACGACTTCTTCCTGTTCTACATCAGCCGCTTCGGCTTCAAGCCGTCTAAGGTCGCCTTCCTGGCGCATCAGGCCTGGGGCGACGCGGCGACGGGACGCTGGCCGGTCGGCCTGCCGCAGGGCGAGCGGGTCGCCTATGACCTGCCGACCATCAAGGGCTGGCTGCGCAAGTTCCTGGTCCGCTTCTTCCAGACCAGCCAGTTCAAGCGCTCGGCCGTGCCGAACGGGCCGAAGGTGGTCACCGGCGGGTCGCTGTCGCCCCGTGGCGACTGGCGCGCGCCGTCGGATTCCTCAGCGCGGGTGTGGCTGGACGAACTGGACGCCAATACGCCTGAGGGTTGAAAGCGCCGTTTCGGGGTTTACCCGCCTGCATCACGCAGGTTAGCGTTTCGACCTCCCCGCCCTCTGTGAGACTGACATAGCCCGGTCGTGCGGGAGAGCCCGGACCTGTCCGGGTCAGCCTAGGGGCTGAGCGTTCGGGACTGGAGAAGGATACGCCATGCGTTTTGCAACGGCCGCCGCCCCGACCGCCATTCTGGCCGCCCTGTTTCTGACCGCCGCGCCCGCTCTGGCGCAGGACGCCGCTGAACCGGCGCCCGCCGCCGCGCCCGCGCCCGCGGGCGAGCCCACCGACGCCGAACTGGCCCAGTTCGCCGCCGCCATGAAGACGGTCTCGAGCGTGGCCGCCTCCGTCCAGAACGGAACGCCCACCGAGGAGCAACAAGCCCAGATGGCCGCCGCCGTGCAGAACTCGGGCCTGGCCGTCGAGCGCTTCAACGCCATCTCGGCCGCCGTCTCGGCGGATCCGGTCCTGCAGGCGCGCGCCGCCGTGGCTGGCGCCGCTCCGTCCGCGCCCGGCTCGGTAGGCGCTGGCGTGACGGACGCCGAAATCAGTCAGTTCGCCGCCGCCATGGCTGAAATCTCTGGCATCGCCCGCGCCCTGAACGGCGCCCAGCCCAATGAGAAGCAGCAGGCTCAGATGGCGGCGGCCATCCAGAACTCGGGCCTCGAGATCGAGCGCTTCAACGCCATTTCCGCCGCCACGGCTCAGGATGAGCAGCTTCAGGCGCGCATCGCCCTTGCCCAGGCGCGGCAGGGCGAATAGGCCCATAGGGGACGGGCCGTCGTGGAAGCGGCGGCCTTCTCTCTATTGCAGGCAGGACTGATCATGAGCGACGACGTCACCAAGGACTCCAACGGCAACATCCTGTCGGACGGCGACAGCGTGACCCTGATCAAAGATCTGAAGGTCAAGGGCTCGGGCGGGGTGACGCTGAAGCGCGGCACGATGGTCAAGAACATCCGCCTGACCGCCGATCCTGACGAAATCGAAGCCAACGTCGAAAAGGTGCGCGGCCTGGTCCTGCGCACGGAGTTCGTCAAGAAGGCTTGATTTAAGAGGCCTACCGCGCATTCGCCCTACTTGAGGCTCGTTGTAAGCGGGCCTATCGCGCTTTGCGCTACTTAAGGCCCGAGCTCGTCATCCCGGCTCTCCGCTCCGCTGCGGCCGGGATGACGAGGGGTGCCTCAGCCCACCCCCGCCAGAAACTCGAAGATAGCCGCCCGCGCCTCGGGTTCGTCCAGCATGGGGGCGTGGCCCACGCCGGGGATCTCGGCGTAGGCGAGGCTGGGCGCGGCCTTCTTCATCTTATCGACGATGGCGGGGCTGAGCAGGTCCGAGGTTCCGCCGCGCACCAGCAGGGTCGGCTTTTTGCGCGCCAGAGCCCGGAACGATGGCCACAGGTTGGGGACCAGGGCCTTGGACCCGGCCGCCTTGAACGGCGCTGCGATGTCGGGATCGTAGTCCAGCACCGGCGCGCCTTCGGTCCCCTCGCGGAAGATTCGGCGCGAGAAGGCGGCCCAATCCGCATCCGTATAATCGGGAAAGGCCGCCTCATTGATGCGTCGGGCGTAGGCTGCAGCGTCGTCCCAGTTGTCGATCACGACCGGCTGGCCGGTATAGGCGGCGATGCGGGCCAGGCCCTCGGCGGCGACTTCGGGGCCGACGTCGTTCAGGATGGCGGCGGCGATGGCTTTGGGCTTCAGCGCCGTCAGCGCCATGGTGATCAGCCCGCCCATCGAGGTGCCGAGGAAGACCGCCTTCTCGATCCCCGTCTGCTCCATCAGGGCGACGACGTCCTTGGCGTAGACGTCCGGCGTGTAGGTCATGGGGTCGGGCGCCCGGTCCGACCGACCGCGCCCACGCACGTCGACGGCCAGGACGCGGCGCCCGCTGTGCGCGATCAGCCCGGCGATGACGCCGAAATCGGCGCTGTTGCGCGTCAGGCCGTGGATGGCGATGACCGGCAGGCGGGCTGGCCCCTCGGCCGGGGCGTAGTCGCGGGCGTAGAGGCTGAGGCCGTCGGGCGAAGTCCAGCGGCGCTCGACATAGCGGTCGGCCAACGGGGTGGTCATCGACATGGGGCGTCTCCGAACAGTCAATCTACGGCGGACGACGTTAATTCATCGGATGCGGAATAGCGATCAGCCGGGCAGCAGATCGCGCACGAATTGATCCAGGTCGCCCTCGGTGAAGCGATAGCCCGGCACGCCGGCGCGCCGCGCCGCCTCCATGTCCGACGGCTGGTCGCCGATCATCAGCGAGCGGGACAGGTCCAGATCATGCTCGGCGGCGGCTTTCAGCAACATGCCCGGATTGGGTTTGCGGTCGGGGTGGTCGGGGTGGCGATAGCGCTCATCCGCCGCCTCAGCGTGAAAGGGACAGGCGTAGACGGCGTCGATGCGCCCGCCGCCCTCGGCGAGCCGCTGGATCAGCTGGCAGTTGAACTCATGCATGGTCTCTTCGCTGAACATGCCGCGCGCCACGCCGGACTGGTTGGTGACGATGACGGCGACATAGCCCGCGTCGTTCAGGCGCTTCACCGCCTCGGCGGCGCCGGGGATCAGCACCAGCTGGTCGGGCCGATGCGGATAGCCGCTGTCGACGATCAGCACGCCGTCGCGATCCAGAAAGGCCCCTGGACGTTTCATGGGTCGGCTCATGATGGCTCCGTCAGCAGGGCCGAGAAGGCCGTCATCAGATGATAGAAGGTCGAGGCGGGGACGGCCGCGTCCTGCGCCCGGCCGTCGGCGTCAAAGGCGTCGAACCACAGGCCGGCGCGCGGCGTCGCCAGGTGCGTTTCGAACAGGCGGTCGACCAGACGGGCCGCTCGGTCGTGATCGCCGCGCAGATGCAGGGCCCGCAGCAGTTCGGTCTGGGCCCACAGGCGCACGCCGCCGTCGCGGACCCGTCCGATCCGATCGATCTCGCGCACGGCCAGGCCATCGGCGCGAACCCCGCAGGTCAGGGCGCTGGTGTAAAGCGCGCGCGCCGCTGGGCCGTGATCCGGGAGGCCGAGGCGCGCCGCCCGGTCCAGCAGCCAGACCCATTCCATGTGATGGCCGGGCTCGATGCACTGGCCTTCGGACCCGGGACGGATGCTCCAGTCGCGCCCATAGAACTCGCCCAGCATCAGATGCTCGCGGTCGAAGAAGCGGCGGTTGAACAGGTCCAGCACCGACCGCGCCGCCGTCTCGAACGCAGGATCAGGCGCGGTCGCCTGCCAGGCCAGCAGGGCCTCCAGCATATGCATGTGCGGGTTCTGGCGGCGGGGCAGGACGGGCGGCAGCGCCTCCTGCCAGCCGCCGTGTTCCCGGTCGGCCATCTGGGCCTCTATGGCGGTCAGGGTCTCCAGCGCCAGAGGCCGCGCCCGCTTGTCCTTCAGCACCCGATGCGCCCCGGCCAGGGCGAACAGCACGAAGGCCAGGTCATACAGGTCGGGCGTGGCGTCGATGACCGCGCCCGCATCGTCCGTGGCGCGCACCCACAGGCCGTCGTCGCGCCGGGCGCCGTCGATCAGGGCGTCCAGTCCGGCGCGGGCGATGGCCTCGCCCTCGCTCCAGCCCAGCGCCGACGCCTCGGCGAAGACATGGATCTGGCGCGCCTGAACCCGTGTGCGACGCGGAGCGCCGGTGACGGCCCGCCCGCTGAAATCCAGCTTCTCATAGAAGCGCCCGTCGGCGTCGACCCCGGCTCGCGCCCACAGCGGCAGAGCCTGGCCGAACAGCCAGTCGCGAACCTGTTCCTTGGCGGCGGGGTCGAAGCGCATGATCCCGGATTAGGCGGCGCCCATGGCTTTGCCAAGCCGCCCCTTCGTTGCATCGCGCAACGCGAAGTGACCCCGGAGGGTTTGTTCAGCACCCCGGCGCTTTGGTAGGACGCAGCCTGACACAGACGACCCGCCTTCGCGTCCGCGCCCCGGAAGACGATCCCCCGCCGCGCCGGCCCTATCGAGAGAGCGACATCGCAATGACCATTCCCTTCATCGACCTCCAGGCCCAGCGCCTTCGCCTCGCCGGCAAGATCGAGGCCGCCGTCCAGGAGGCCGTGGTCGGCGGCGCCTGGGTCATGGGTCCGCAGGTGCGCCAGTTCGAGGCCGACCTGGCCGCCTTCGGAAAGGCCAAGCACGCCCTGGGCTGCGCCAACGGCACCGACGCCCTGGCCCTGCCGCTGATGGCTTGGGGGATCGGGCGCGGCGACGCAGTCTTTGTCCCCAGCTTCACCTTCGCCGCCACCGCCGAGGTCGTGCCCTGGTTCGACGCCGAGCCGGTCTTCGTCGACGTGGATGAAAACACCTACAACATGGACCCGGCCGCCCTGGAGCGCGCCATCGAGGGCATCAAGGCCGAGGGCCGTCTGACGCCGCGCGTGGTCATCGCCGTCGACCTGTTCGGCCAGCCGGCCGACTATCCGGCCATCAAGGCGATCTGCGACAAATATGATCTGAAACTGATCTCGGACTCGGCCCAGGGCTTCGGCTGCATGATCGACGGCGCGCACCCGCTGAAATGGGCCGACGTGACCACCACCAGCTTCTTCCCGGCCAAGCCGCTGGGCTGCTACGGCGACGGCGGGGCGGTGCTGACCAACGACGACGATCTGGCACAGCTGATGGATTCCATCCGCGTCCACGGCAAGGCGGTGGCGGTCGACCTGAAGGACCGGACCTTCGAGCACGACCCCAAATATCTGAACATGCGCATCGGCTTGAACAGCCGTCTGGACACCATCCAGGCCGCCGTCCTGATCGAGAAGCTGAAGGTCTTCGGCCAGGAGATCGAGTGGCGCAACGCCGCCGCCGCCCGCTACAACGAGGGCCTGCGCCCCCACGTCGCCAAGGTTCCGGACGTCCCCGCGGGCAACGTCTCCAACTGGGCGCAGTATACGGTCGAGCACTCCGACCGCGACGCCCTGGCCGCGCACCTGAAGGATCAGGGCGTGCCGACGGCGGTCTATTATCCGATCCCGCTGCACCTGCAGCCCGCCTATGAGCATTTCCCGCGCGGCGCTGGGGGCCTGCCCGTCACCGAGCGGCTGAAGGACGTGGTGATCAGCCTGCCGATGCACTCCGACCTCGACGCACAGACGCAGGACCGCATCATCGCCGCCGTCGCCAGCTTCAAGGCCTGATCCGCATGACCATCCACCAGACCCCCTCAAGATCGGCGTCGCCGGCGCCGGCGTCATGGGCCGCAACCACGCCCGCGTGCTGGCCGAACTGCGCGACGTCGAGCTGACGACGGTGTTCGACCCCGACGCCGTGACGGCCGAGGGCGTAGCCGCCGCCTATGGGGCGACCGCCGTGACGACCGCCGAGGCCTTCGTGGCCGCCGGTCTGGACGCCGCCGTCATCGCCACGCCGAACCGCTATCACGCCGAACTGGGCGTGGCCCTGCTAAACGCGGGGGTCCATGTGCTGGTCGAAAAGCCGATCGCGGCCACGGTGGCCGACGCTCAGGCCATGATCGACGCGGCCAAGTCGAACAACCGCGTGCTGATGGTCGGCCATGTCGAGCGCTTCAACCCGGCGGTCGAGACGGTCAAGCGCGCCATCGACGGCGACGAGATCATCTCCATCCAGATCACCCGCGTCGGCCCCTTCCCGCCGCGCATGGGCGAGGTCGGGGTGGTCATCGATCTGGCGGTGCACGACATCGACATCATCCGCCACCTGACGGGCTCGGAGATGACCGAGGTCCAGTCCTTGCTGGGCCATACCCACGCCTCGCGCGAGGACTCGGCGCTGCTGCAGTTCCGCATGGAAAACGGGGTGATCGCCCACATCACCACCAACTGGGTCACGCCCTACAAGACCCGCGTGCTGCAGGTCGCGACCAAGAGCCGCTTCATCGTCGCCGATCTGATCACCCGCCAGGTGACCGAGTATTTCGGCCAGCAGCCGGACGGCTCCTACTCGACGCGGATGCTGAATTCCTGGCCCGCCGAACCGCTCAAGAAGGAGCACGAGGCCTTCCTCCACGCCATCCGCACCGGCGAGACGGCGGCGGTTTCGGGCGAGGACGGCCTGCGCAACCTGGAGGTGGCGCTGAGGTGTCTGGGGGAATAAGGCGCACATACATTTCCGCTCACCCCGGCGGACGCCGGGGCCCAGTGAGAGCTGCAAGCATGGCGGCTGAGGCCAAAGGACTGGATCCCGGCGTCCGCCGGGATGAGCGGGAAGGTTAGGTCTTCACCACATGCATGGTCAGCCATTCGGCGATCAGGGCGGGCTTGTCGCCGCCTTCGATCTCGATGGTCAGTTCGTGCTTCAGCAGCCAACGGCCGGCGCCCTTGTCTTCCGCTGACAGCAGTTTGAAGCGGCCGCGCACGCGCGATCCCGACGGCGCCGGGGCGAGGAAGCGCAGGCGGTCGAAGCCGTAATTGACGGACATGACCAGATCATCCAGCGGGGCGACGGCCTCCATGCTCATCGCCGAGGCGAGGCTGAGGGTCAGAAAGCCATGCGCGATGGTCCCGCCAAGGGGTCGCCTTGGCGCGTTCGGGATCGACGTGGATGAACTGCTCGTCCTCGGTCAGGCTAGCGAAGGCGTCGACGCGCGCCTGATCCAGGTCGAACCAGCGGCTGACGCCGACGTCCTGATCGATCATGGATTGAAGTTCGCTGGCCTTGGTCATGGATGACGCTCCCCTTAGAGACGGGCGTCAGCTTAGCCGCTATCTCCCCGCCCGCGCCAGCGAGGTCATCCCCCGAACCGCCCCTCGATGACGGCGCTGAACAGGCCGGGGTCGACGTTGCCGCCGGACAGGACGACGCCGGTGGTCAGGCCCTCGCCCGCGACCTTGCCCGACAGAAGCGCGGCCAGAGACACGGCGCCGCCCGGTTCGATGACCAGCTTCAGCCAGCGGAAGGCGAAGCGCATGGCCTCGGCGACCTCGGCGTCGGTGACGGTCGCCGCGCCCGACAGGCGTTGGTTGATGGGGAAGGTCAGTTCACCCGGCATGGGCGCCATCAGGGCGTCGCAGATCGACGGCGCGCCCTCAGGATGGCCGACGCGCATCCCGGTCGTCAGCGAGCGGCGAGTGTCGTCGAAGGCCTCCGGCTCGACCACGATGACGCGGGTGTCCGGGCTCTGTTCGGCCATGACCAGATTGATCCCGGCGATCAGTCCGCCGCCCGAGGCGCCGCACAGCAGCTGGTCCATCGGCGCGCCCGCTTGCTCCAGCATCTCCAGCCCGACCGTGCCCTGACCCTCGATGACGAAGGGATCGTCGAAGGGCGGGACGAGGACGCAGCCGCGCTCGGCCGCGATCTCGGTGCCGATGGCCTCGCGGCTTTCGGTCCAGCGGTCGTAGAAACGCACCTCGCCGCCAAAGGCGCGCACCCTCGACCTTCACCGCCGGGCTGTCGGACGGCATGACGATCAGGGCGCGGGTCCCGACGGCCTTGGCGGCGGCCGCGACCCCTTGGGCGTGGTTGCCCGAAGAATAAGCCACGACGCCGCGCGTCTTCTCTTCGTCGGTCAGTCGGCTGATGCGGTTATAGGCCCCGCGGAACTTGAAGGCGCCCGCGACCTGCAGCGTCTCCGCCTTCAGCAGCACCCGCCCGCCGACGGCCTCGTTCAGGGCCGGATGCTCAATCAGCGGCGTGCGAACGGCGGCGGGAGCGATCTGGCGGGCGGCGTCGACGACGCCTTCGATGCTGGGCGTATGCATGGTTCCCTCTTACGCGCGGACGCGGGCTCTGCATAAGTGCCATCATGCATGCGAACATGATCCTCGCCATCGACCAAGGCACGACCTCGACGCGGGCGATCGCGTTTGAAGTGTCACAGCCTCAAGTAGGGCAAGGCCCGATAGGCGCAAAGGCAGATGCGCCTCAAGCAGGGCGAAGCCCGATAGGCGCAAAGAAAGACGGCGCGTTCAGCGCCGTCGCCGTCAGCCAGATCGAGTTGGCGCAGCACTTTCCGCAGTCGGGCTGGGTCGAGCATGACGCGGCCGAGATCTGGCGCGCGACGCTGCAGACCTGTCGCGAGGTGGTCAGGAAGGCGGGCGGCGTCGGCCGTTTCGCCGCCATCGGCATCACCAACCAGCGCGAGACGGCGGTGATCTGGGACGCGGCGACGGGCGAGCCCTTGCATCGCGCCATCGTCTGGCAGGACCGGCGTACGGCCGAGGCGACGGGCAAGCTGGCGGCGGCAGGGCATGAGGCGATGGTCCAGGCGGCGACGGGCCTGATCCTCGATCCCTATTTTTCGGCGTCGAAATACGCCTGGCTGCTGGACGCCGTGCCCGGCGCGCGCGAGCGGGCGGCGCGGGGCGAGGTCAAGCTGGGCACCATCGACGCCTGGCTGATCTGGAAGCTGACGGGCGGCAAGAGCCACGTCACCGACGCCACCAACGCCAGCCGCACCAGCCTGATGGACCTGACGACGCGCGCCTGGCGTCCAGACCTGTGCGACCTCTTCAACGTGCCGATCGAGGCCCTGCCCGAGATCAGGGACTGCGACTCCCTGTTGGGCCAGACCGATCCGGCTCTGTTCGGGCGCGCCCTGCCGATCCACGGCGCGGCGGGGGACCAGCAGGCGGCTCTGGTCGGCCACGGGGCGCTGAAGCCGGGCGACGCCAAGATCACCTACGGCACCGGCGCCTTCCTGGTCGCCAATGTCGGCGCGGCGCCGGTGGCCTCGACCTCGCGGCTGCTCGGCACGCTAGGCTACGCGGCGGGCGGGGAGGCGGCCTATGCGCTGGAGGGGTCCATCTTCTCGGCCGGGTCGGCGATCCAATGGCTGCGCGACGGGCTGAAGGTGCTGTCGGATCGCGCCAGTCCGAGGCCGTGGCCCAGTCGCTGACGGACAACGGCGGGGTCTATCTGGTCCCCGGCTTTACTGGATTGGGCGCGCCGTGGTGGGAGCCGGAGGCGCGCGGCACCATCGTCGGTCTGACGCGCGACAGCGGCCCGGCGCATATGGTCCGCGCGGCGCTGGAGAGCCTGGCCTACCAGACCCGCGACCTGCTGGACGCCTTGAAGAAGGACGGCGCGCCGCCGCTGAAACGGCTCAAGGTCGACGGCGGGGTCACCGCCAACGCCTTCGCCATGCAGTTCGTCGCCGACATCTGCGAGGTCGAGGTCGAGCGCCCGGCCTTTCAGGAAATGACAGCCATGGGGGCGGCGCGGCTGGCGGCCTATGGCGTCGGCCTGACGTCCGCGCTGTGGACCGCGCCTGCTGAGTCGCCCGCCGTCTGGACGCCGCGCATGGAGCCAGCGGAAAGAGCGCGTCTGCTGACAGGATGGCGCGCCGCCGTGCGGGCGGCCGTCGCGGCGGCGCGACCTGAGTAGGCGGGCGGCGGTCGCTATTTGGAACAGTTATTATTGCAGATTGATTTGTGAAACGGGTGCGGAAGGCCTACCTATCGGTCTGGAGCATGAACACTGATGTCTGACAGCCAACGTTTTCCCGTCGCCGCCCACGCCCTGGCCTATCTGGCCCACAAGGGCGCCTATGCGGCGACCGAGGCCGAGCCGAGCGCCGTCCTGGCCGCTTCGGTGCCGACCAATCCGGTGGTCATCCGCCGGGTGACCGCCCTGCTGGCCAAGGCGGGGCTGATCGCGACGCGTCCGGGCGCCTCGGGCGGGTCGTGGCTGCTGCGGCGGCCTGAGACCATCTGTCTGGACGAGGTGCTGCGGGCGGTGAACGGTTGCGCCCATCTGGGCTCTCCGCCTGCAGGGGCTAAGGGCTGCCCGATCGGCGAACATATTCCGCGTCAGGTGGCCAAGGCTCTGACGGCGGCGGATCAGGCGGCGGGCGCGGCCCTGTCGAAGATCACCATCGCCGACCTGCTGGAAGAAGATCCCGAGGTGCTACGCGCCTTCGCCCCGCATCCGTCCTGTCCCAACGCCGACGCAGCCTGACGGGCCGTCCGTGGGGAGGGCGCCGCACCGTTCTGATCACCGGCGCCTCGGCGGGCATAGGGGCGGCGCTGGCCCGCGTCTGCGCCGGGCGCGGATACGACCTGATCCTGACCGCCCGTCGCGAAGGGCCGCTGCAGAGCCTGGCCGAGGAACTGGGCGCTGCGTACGGCGTCGCGATCGCCGTCCTTCCGGCTGATCTGGCTGACCCTGACGCGCCCGGCCGTCTGGTCGAGACGATCGCGGCGCGGGGCCTGGCCGTCGACGGCCTGATCAACAACGCAGGCTTCAGCCGCACCACCGGCTTTCTGAGCACCGACCCGGTCGACCACGCCGCCATGATCCGCGTCATGCTGAGCGCGCCGGTCGAACTGTCGCGTCTGCTGCTGCCGGGCATGGCCGCGCGCGGATGGGGCCGGGTGCTGAACGTCGCCTCCCTGGCCGGGCAGATGCCCGCGACCGGCGGCGACACCCTTTACGGCCCGATCAAGAGCTTCCTGATCAAGGCGTCGCAAGGGTTGTGGCTGGAGATGCAGGGGACGGGCGTGCACGTCACCGCCCTGTGCCCCGGCTACACCTATACCGAGTTCCACGACGTCAACGGCTCGCGCGAGCAGGTCTCGGCCGCCTATCCGAAGTGGATGTGGATGGACGCCGATCGCGTCGCGCGCATCGGTTGGGACGCGGTCGAGGCGAACCGCCCGCGCGTGACGCCGGGCATGATGAACAATGTGCTGGCGGCCCTGGGCGGAATGCTGCCCGACACGATGGCGTTGAAGATGGTCGGCGGCCACGCCAGGCGGCTGGACCGCCTCTAGCGGCTACTGGCCGCCCGCCGGATAGGGGGCGGTGACGCCGGCGCTGAACATGCCCGGCAGAGCCTCGCCCAGACCCATCAGAATGAACTGGATCGCCAGGGCGCACAGGATCAGGCCCAGCACCCGCACCACAATGGCCATGCCCACGTCGCCGAGGATGCGGCTGATCGGCCCCGTGGCCGAGAAGCACAGGAAGGTGACCACGCAGGCGGCGATCATGGCGACCAGGGAGGAGACGGTGCCGACCAGGCCCAGCTTGGCCGCCTCGCCGGCGTTGATGATCACGGCCGAGATGGCGCCGGGCCCGATCATCAGCGGAATGGCGAACGGCACGATCAGCCGCTTGAAGCGGCGCTTGGCGTAGCCGCGCACGTCCTTGGCGTCGGTCGCGGCGTCGGCGTCGGCGAAGATGGCGAGGAAGTCCTCGCGCGCCATGTCCAGACCGAGCAACAGCAGCAGGATCCCGCCTGCGATGCGGAAGGCCGCCAGCGAAATGCCGAAGAACTGCAGCAGGCCCAGGCCAGTGAAGAAGAAGAAGCCGAGGAAGACCACGGCGAACAGGCAGATCATGGCCGAGACGCTGATCCGCTGACGCAGGAGGCGCCCGCCGTGGCCGCCGCGAAGATCGGCACATTGCCGATGGGGTCCAGCAGGGCGAACAGCGCCACGAACAGGTTGACCCCCAGATCGACCGCGTTCATTGCTCCATCCCGCCCTTAAAACCCGCCGCGCGACCGCGACTCCTTGCCCCACCTATCGGGGCATCCGCGCGCGCCTGCAAGCCGCCGAGAGCTGGAAATGTCCGCAGACCGACCCAATCGTCCTTTCGATCCGCGCGTGATCTGCGCCCTGGACGTGCCGACGACCGATGAGGCGCGGGCTTTGGTTGAGCGGATCGGCGATGCGGTGGGCTTTTACAAGGTGGGGCTTCAGCTGTTCGCCTCAGACGGCATGGCGCTGGCGCGCGAGTTGAAGGCGTCCGGCGCCCAGGTGTTCCTCGACTGGAAGCTGCACGATATCGGCGCGACGGTGGAGAAGGCGACGGCGGCGCTGGCCCATGCGGGTTGCGATCTGCTGACCGTCCACGCCCGGCCGCAGGTGATGGCGGCGGCGGCGCGCGGCGCGGCAGGCTCGGACCTGAAGATCTTGGGCGTGACCGTCCTGACCAGCCTGACCGACGACGATCTGAGGGCGGACGATCACAGCCTGTCGGCCGCCGAACTGGTGGAGCTGCGGGTGCGCCAGGCGCTGGAGGCGGGCGTCCACGGCGTCGTCTCCAGCCCGCATGAGGCGGGCCGGGCGCGGCGGATTGCAGTCGAGGGCGGCAGCGAGGACTTCTTGATCGTCACCCCGGGCGTGCGGCCTGCCGGGGCGGCGATGGACGATCAGGCGCGCGCGGCGACCCCGGTCAGCGCGCTAGAGGCCGGGGCGACCCATCTGGTCATCGGACGCCCGATCACGGCCGTCGCCGATCCGCGCGCGGCGGCTCAGGCGATTACGCAGGAGATTGCGCTGGTCTGATGGTTAGAGGACTGATCCCGAAGGGGATCGTGCTTCACGTGAAACAGAAAGGGCGGCGTCCGCAGACGCCGCCCTTTTTCGTGATCAGCCGCGCTCGCCGCGTTCCTGGCGGTAGGGCCGCTCGGTCGGCGACGGCGCAGACGGCGGGGCCGGCGGCACGGCGTAGTAGCCCTGATCGAAGTTCACGACCGGCGGGGCCGTCTCGACGCGCGGCGGTTCGACATAGACGTCGGGCCGGGCCACTTCGACCTGGGCCGGGGCGACGCGCACGTCAGCGGCGGCGACATGGACCGGCGGCGGGGCGACGTGGACGCGGGCCGGTTCGACGTAGACCGGGGCCGGCTGCACATAGATCGGCGGCGACTCCACATAGACGGGCGGCTGCGAAACATAGACGGGCGGCTGGCTGACGTAGATCGGCTCGGAGCGGTAATGCACGGGTTGAGGCGGCGGGCCGCAGCGGCCGCAATCCTGGCTGTAACCGCCCTGATAATAGCCCTGCTGCTGATAGCCGCCACCGTACTGACCGCCGCTGTATTGGCCGCCATAGCCGCCATAGCCATAGCGCGCCCACGGATAGCGGCCGTAGCCGTCGACCGGATAGCCGAAGGGCATGGAGCGGGTGACGCCGGAATAGCCATAGCCTCCCTGCTGGATCGGCGGTTGCGACGGAGCGACCACGACGGGCGGCCGCACCCGGCCGCCGTAGCCGTACCCATAGCCGTAGCTCTCGACGGGGCCGTAGCCGCCCTGCCAGCCGGTGTCGCTGTACCAGGTCTGGGCGCGGCTCTGAACCACGGGACCGCGGGCGTAGCCTGCGGCGGCGTTATAGCGGGCGCCGGCCTGATGGGCCTCGGCGGCGCCGGCGATCAGCATCGCCGCGCCGGCGGCGGCGTAGAATAGAGCCTTCATGGCTGCGCTCCTTGTTTCGGCCGCAAAGGTTAATGCGGATCTCGTCGGAGCGTTCATTATTCTCCCGTCAAGGGAACCAGCGCGGGTTGGGGCAGCCGCAGACTGGGCGACAGCGCGGTCGCCGACTCAAGCAGCAAGCGCGCCCTCGTCGCGAAAGATGGCGTCTTAAGTCAGCTCAAGCAGCGAGCCGCCGTGCGGCGAGCGGTAGCGCACTAAAAACTCAAGCAGCGAGCCGCCGTGCGGCGAGCGGTAGCGCACTAAAAACTCAAGCAGCGAGCCGCCGTGCGGCGAGCGGCAGCGCCCTAAAAGTCCACCGCGAGGCCCTTCTTCTCCCAATCGCCGAAGCGGGTCGGCTCGGGCCCTTTGCGGCCGCCGACTTCGTTGGGCAAGGCGGCGTCGTCTTCGGCGGCGCGGCGTTCGGCCGCTTCCAGCAGGGCGCGGCGCGCGGCCTCGCTTAGCGGGCGGTCCGGCGTGGCGTAGGGCACGTCGGCGTTGAAGACGTCCTCGGCAGAGGTTTCGGTCGGGGGTGGGCTGTTCGGTCACAGGTCGCCTGCCTTGAGAGCGGGGATACTGGGGCTCAAATAGACGTTCCGGCCGAACACGCCACCCCTGAAGCCCGTTAGCTCGCTCGAACGCTCGCATGAACCACCTGAAGACATTCGCCCTGCTGGCCGTGATGACCGCCCTGTTCATGGGGATCGGCTATCTGATCGGCGGCGCCACGGGCATGGCGATCGCCCTGGCCGTGGCGGCGGGGATGAACCTGTTCAGCTACTGGAACGCCGACAAGATCGTCCTGAAGATGTACCGCGCCCAGCCGGTGGACGAGACCCATCCTAACGCCGTGGTGCGCGCCTATGTCGCCGATGTGAAGCAGATGGCGCAGGACGCCGGCCTGCCCCCGCCCAACATCACCATCATTCCGAACGATCAGCCCAACGCCTTCGCCACGGGACGCAACCCTCAGAACGCGGCGGTGGCGGCGACGACGGGCCTGCTGGACATGCTGACGCGCGAGGAGATCCGCGGGGTGATGGCGCACGAGTTGGCCCATGTGAAGAACCGCGACACCCTGACCATGACGGTCACGGCGACGGTGGCGGGCGCCATCGCCATGCTGGCCAACTTCACCCTGTTCTTCGGCGGCGGGGACGACCGCGAGCGGCCCGGCGGGATGATCGGGACCATCGCCCTGATGCTGCTGGCGCCGATGGCGGCGGGTCTGGTGCAGATGGCGATCAGCCGCGCCCGCGAATACGAGGCCGACCGCGTCGGCGCCGAGATCGCCAACGACCCCCAGGCCCTGGCCTCGGCCCTGCAGAAGATCGAGGCCTATGCGCGCGGCGCAGTGAACGCCCCGGCCGAGCGCAATCCGGCCACGGCCCATATGTTCATCATCAATCCGCTGAACGGCAAGGGCGCGGACAATCTGTTCTCGACCCACCCGGCCACCGGCAACCGCGTCCGCGCCCTGATGGAGCTGGGGGCGAAGATGGGCATGAGGACGCGCCCGGCGGCGGCCTTCGTGGCGCCTTCGCCCTCCGCCGCGCCGGTCCGGGGGACCAGCGTGCCCACGACCGATGACGGTCGTGCATCGCCGCCGCGCGGCCCGTGGGGCTGAACCTTCCGCACCGAGGGGGCTTTGCGTGCGCGGGCATTAGCCGCTAGAGCGCGCGCCATGACCGACGAGACCGATCCCAAGCCGTCCGACGCCGAGCGCCCCGAGTGGGCCAAGGCGCATGGCCCGCTGCGCTCCTTCGGGCGCATCAAGTCGCGGCCGATCAAGGCGAAGCAGGCGGCCCTGTTCGACACCCTGATGCCACGCATCGCCGTGCCGGACCCGGCCAAGGGGCCGATCGACCCCCTGGCCCTGATGCCAGGCGCGAAGGCGGCGTGGCTGGAGATCGGTTTCGGCGGCGGGGAGCATCTGGCGGCCCAGGCGGCGCGTCATCCCGAGGCGGTGATGATCGGCTGCGAACCCTTCCTGAACGGCGTCGCCTCGGCCCTGAGGCATGTCGAGGAAGGCGGGCTTCAGAATGTCCGCCTGCACGCCGACGACGCCCGCGCGGTGATGACGGCCCTGCCGGACGCCTCGCTGGACCGGGTGATGATCCTCTTCCCCGACCCCTGGCACAAGGCGCGCCACAACAAGCGCCGCTTCCTGCAGGACGAGACGGCGGTGGAGATCGCCCGCCTGCTGAAGCCGGGCGGCAAGGTTCGCTTCGTCACCGACTGGCTGGACTACGCCGACTGGGCGCTGGAGCGGCTGGCGCGCACGCCGGGCCTGACGCGCCTCGAGACGGGCGCCGACTGGTTCGCCGCGCCCGAAGACCACGTCGTCACCCGCTATGAGGAAAAGAAGCTGGGCGACACCGATCCGATTTTCCTGGAGTTCCAGAAAGGCTGAAGCGATGGGCGAGGGAGGGTCGATTACCGAAAAAGCCGATCCTCATTGGCCCCAGCTTTTGCTCTGCGTCGTGCTCGCTCCGGTGTTGTCGGCAATCTTCTACGGCCTGGCGGGGCGTCTGGCGGGTAGCGCGGAGGCCTCGGTGATGCTGTCCCCGCTCGGGTGGATGTTGGCGCTGTTTTACGGCTTCCTGCCAACGCTGCTGTTCGGGAGCGTGGGCTGCGCCCTGGGCGGGCGCTTTCTGTCGAGGGCGCCATGGCCTGCATGGGGGCGGCCGGCGGCTTGGCGGCCTCGGCCTATGTGGCTGTCTCGTTGGCTATGGGCGGAATGAACCTGGGTGTTGGGTGGTTCGCGCCCTGGGCCACGCTGCTGCTCAGTGAAGACGGTCCGGCGTTGCTAGGAGGGAGCGGCTCATGGGCCGTGCCGCTCTGCATCGTCCTAGCTGGATTCGTCGCAGGGGCGCTCTATCGCGGGATGTCGAAGGCCGCGAGGGCGACAAGGGGCTGACACGGCCCCCGCTTTGGCCTATATGACCGCTCACATCGTTAGACCGACGTCCAACGGCGTCGTTTCAAGCGGCGGCCCGGATGGACCGTCGCTTTTGTTTTCTGGAGTAGCCGTTTGCGGGCCAAGACCGCCGAAGACCGTGCTCTGCTTGAGCTGATCGACCCCGTGGCCGAGAGCCTGGGGCTGGCGGTCGTGCGCGTGCGCCTGATGGGCGGGACGCTGCGTCGTCGTCTGCAGATCATGGCCGAGCGCCAGGCGGACCATGACATCTCGGTCGAGGAGTGCGCCCGCCTGTCGCGCGCCGTGTCCGAGGTGCTGGACGCCGCCGATCCGATCGCGGGCGAGTACCTGCTGGAAGTCTCTTCGCCCGGCATCGACCGGCCGCTGACCCGCCTGATCGATTTCAGCCTGTTCGAGGGCTATGAGGCCCGCCTCGAGACCGACCGCATGGTCGAGGGGCGCAAGCGCTTCAAGGGCATTGTCGCCGGAACCGAGGGCGAGAACGTCGCCATCGATCTGGACGGCGAGGACGAGACCGCCTTGATCCCCTTCGCCTGGCTGGCCGACGCCAAGCTGGTGCTGACCGACGAACTGCTGAAGCGCGGCGCCCCGCGCGGCGCGCGGCGAACCTGAAGACGATGGCCTGCCTGAGGGCGCGCCGGACGACAACTCCGACTCCACTCAAGACTCCACCAAGGACGACGCCTGATGGCCGTGACCGGAATCTCCGCCAACCGCCTGGAACTGCTCTCCATCGCCGACGCCGTCGCGCGCGAGAAGAGCATTGACCGGGAAATCGTCATCGACGCGATCGAGGAGGCGATCCAGAAGGGCGCCAAGTCGCGTTACGGCGCGCACCACGACATCCGCGCCAAGATCGACCACAAGACCGGCGAGCTGACCCTGACGCGTCACGTCACCATCGTCGCCGACGACTGGCAGCCCGAAGACGAGCTGGAAGAGTTCAACGACAGCGCCATGGTGCGTCTGCGCGACGCTGTGAAGCGCGACGCCGAGGCCGAGGTCGGCAAGGAATACGTCGAGGTCCTGCCGCCGTTCGAGTTTGGCCGGGTCCAGACGCAGATGGCCCGCCAGGTCGTGACCGGAAAGGTCCGCGAGGCCGAGCGCGCCAACCAGTACGAAGAGTTCAAGGACCGCGTCGGCGAGATCGTCAACGGCACGGTCAAGCGCGTCGAATACGGCAACACCATCGTCGACCTGGGTCGTGGCGAAGGCATCATGCGCCGCGACCAGTCGATCCCGCGCGAAGTGTTCAACATCGGCGACCGCGTCCGCACCTACATCTATGACGTGCGCCCGGAAGCCAAGGGCCCGCAGGTCATGCTGTCGCGCGCCCACCCCGGCTTCATGGCCAAGCTGTTCGCTCAGGAAGTGCCGGAAGTCTATGACGGCGTGATCGAGATCCGCGCCGCCGCCCGCGACGCCGGTTCGCGCGCCAAGATGGCCGTGCTGTCGAACGACAGCTCGATCGATCCGGTCGGCGCCTGCGTCGGCATGCGCGGCTCGCGCGTGCAGGCGGTCGTGGCCGAACTGCAGGGCGAGAAGATCGACATCATTCCGTGGGTCGACGACGAGCCGACCTTCATCGTCAACGCCCTGGCCCCGGCCGAAGTGGCCAAGGTGGTGCTGGACGAAGAGGCCGACCGCGTCGAGGTTGTGGTGCCGGACGAACAGCTGTCGCTGGCCATCGGCCGTCGCGGCCAGAACGTGCGCCTGGCCTCGCAGCTGACCGGCTGGCAGATCGACATCATCACCGAGTCTCAAGACAGCGAGCGTCGCCAGCGCGAGTTCGCCGAGCGGACCACCCTGTTCCAGGAAGCCCTGGACGTGGACGAGACGATCGCCCAGCTGCTGGTCACCGAAGGCTTCGCCACGGTCGAAGATCTGGCCTTTGTCGAGCCTTACGAGATCGCGGAGATCGAAGGCTTCGACGAGGACACCGCCGAAGAACTGCAGACCCGCGCCCGCGAGCACCTGGATCGTCTGGCGGCCGAGCTGGACGCCAAGCGCGTGGCCCTGGGCGTCGAAGACGGCGTGCTTGAGGTTCCGGGCGTGACCGCCGCCATCGCCGTCGCCCTGGGCGAAGGCGGAGTGAAGACGGTCGAGGATCTGGCCGATCTGGCCACCGACGAAATCCGCGGCGGCTACGAAGTGCGCGGCGGCGAGCGGGTCAAGGTCGCCGGCGTGCTGGAAAGCTTCAACCTGAGCCAGGAAGACGCCGAAATGCTGATCCTGCAGGCGCGCGTGGCCGCCGGCTGGATCGACGCTTCGGAACTGCCCCAGCCTGAGTACGTCGAGGAAGAGACGTTCGAGGGCGAGTTCGATGGCGACCTCGACGGCGAGGGCGAAGACGCCCCGGCCGCCGACGCGAGCGACGACGGTGAGGCGCAAGCCGCCGCCGTCGACCTCGACGACCAGTCCCGCGACATGTGATGGGAGCCGCAGCTGTCCATGAGGTCGTCCGAGACGTTGATCGATAGGGATCGTCAGGACCTGGCGTCGCGCCAGGCCCTCGATGAATCTCGCCTGATCCGTTTCGTGGCCGACCCGGACGGCGCGGTGGTCCCCGATCTGGCGCGCAAGCTGCCGGGCCGGGGCCTGTGGGTCGCCGCCGACCGCGCCTCTCTGGAGGCGGCGATCAAGAAGAACCTGTTCGCGCGCGCCGCCAAGGCGCCGCTGAAACTCGCCGCCGACCTGCCCGATCTGGTCGAAAAGCTCTTGGTTCGGCGCTGTCTGGACCAACTGGGCCTTGCCCGGCGCGAAGGCGTGCTTATCTCTGGCTTCGAGAAATGCGCTGCGGCGATCCGCAGCGGCCGCGCCGCATGGCTGATCGAAGCCGCCGACGGCTCGGCCGACGGGCGCGGCAAGCTTCTGGCCCTCTCCAGACACGCCTCGCCCGCCCCCGAAATCTGCGGGGCTTTCAGCGCGGACGATTTGAGTTTGGCCCTTGGGCTGGAAAATGCGATACACGCCGTCCTGCTGCAAGGCGGGCGGGCTGATCGCTGGACCCTGGAGGTTCAGCGGTTGGCGGGATTTCGACCTCTCTGTCCCCAGAGCTGGAACCGGGCGGGGCCCGAACACGGCGCAGAGGACGACCGGGGCGACGCCCCGGATGGAGAGCCTTAGGGTTTGAGCGGCGGCGGGCCTGTTTCCGAAACAACGGAGGCGGGGCCGCATTCTGCTATGGGTGATTGAGACAGGCGAAGGCGGAATTCTCCGCCCTGAGTAAAGCGACCGGATGAGCGACGAAAACAACAATTCCAACGACGGCAAGACTCCTGCCAACGCGCCTTCGCAGACGGGGCCGCGCGCTCCGCTGAGCCTGAAGCCGCGCGCGACGGGTTCGGTCTCGACCGGCACTGTGAAGCAGAGCTTCAGCCACGGCCGATCCAAGACCGTCGTCGTCGAGACCAAGCGCCGGGCGGGCGCACAGGGCGGGCATCAGCGTCCGCAGGGCTTCGAGGTCGCGCGTCCGCGTTCCGAAGGCGGCGCGCCGCGTTCAGCGGCCCCGCGTCAGCCGATGGGCGGAGGCCTGTCGGCCGAGGAGCAGGAAGCGCGTCGCCGCGCCATCGCTCTGGCCACCCAGCAGGCGGCTGAAAAGCAACGCCAGGCTGTAGCCGCCAAGGCCGCCGCCGAGGCCGCTGAGCGCGAGCAGGCCGCCGCCGCTGAAGCCGCCGCCTCCAAGGCCGCCGCCGAAGCCGCCGCCGCCAAAGCCGCCGCTGAAGCCGCGCGCGTCGAGGCCGCCAAGCTGGGCGCCGCCGCGCCCGCGTCGGACAAGGCCGCTGCGCCCAAGGTCGAAACGCCCAAGGCTGTGGCTCCCAAGGTTGAGACCCCCAAGGTCGAGGCCCCCAAGGTCGAGGCCAAGCCCGAACCGGTGAAGCCGGCCGCGGCCGCGGCTCCCAAGCGCCCCGCCGTCAACTTCGGCCAGCGCGCGCCCAAGATTCCGCAAGGCCGCGCGCCGCTTGAGCGGCCCGCCTTCGGCGGCCGCTCGGCCCGCGAACAAGCCATGGGCGGCGAGCGTCCGCAGGCCAGCGAACCGGCGCCGCGTGAAGCCGGCCGCGAGGGCGGCGAGCGTCCCGCCCGTCCGGCCCAGACGGTCCGCTATTCTGCTCTGAACCCGCGTCCGGCCCCCGGCGCCCGCACCGGCGCCGCCGGCGCGGCCCGCCCTGGCGGTCGTCCGGCCCCGAACCAGCCCCCGGCCCAGCCCGAGGTGGCCCGTCCCAGCCGCGCCGGCGGCGGCTTCGCTCGTCCGGCCGGACGGGAAGATGACCGCGAGAAGCGTTTCGGCGACAATGCGCCGGGCAAGGCCGTCAGCCGCACGCGTGGCGAGCCCAAGCGCCGCGAAGGCCGCCTGACCATTCACTCGGTGGCGGGAGGCGATGAGGACGCTGTCGAGCGGATGCGCTCGCTGGCCTCGGTGCGTCGTGCTCGCGAACGCGAGAAGGAAAAGCGCCGCGGCGGTTCGACCGAAACGCCCAACCGTCCGCGTGAAGTGGTCATTCCCGACACCATCACCGTTGGCGAACTGGCCAACCGGATGGCCGTGCGCGGCGTCGACATCATCAAATTCCTGATGCGTCAGGGCCTGATGATGAAGATCAACGACGTGATCGATTCCGACACCGCCGAACTGGTCGCCGAGGAATACGGCATGGCCGTCAAGCGCGTGTCGGAATCCGACATCGAAGAAGGCTTCATCGCCGAAGCCGACGACGCCGACACGGGCGACGTGCGCGCCCCGGTCGTGGCCATCATGGGCCACGTCGACCACGGCAAGACGTCGTTGCTGGACGCCCTGCGCACCACCGACGTGGCGGCGGGCGAAGCTGGCGGCATCACCCAGCACATCGGCGCCTATCAGGTGCGGCTGGGCGACGGTCAGCGCATCACCTTCCTGGACACGCCAGGCCACGCGGCCTTCTCGGCGATGCGGGCGCGCGGCGCCAACGTCACCGACATCGTCGTCCTGGTCGTCGCGGCCGACGACGGCGTCATGCCGCAGACGGTCGAGGCCATCCAGCACGCCAAGGCGGCCGGGGCCCCGATCATCGTGGCCGTCAACAAGATCGACAAGCCGGACGCCAATCCGCAGAAGGTCGTCAACGAACTGCTGCAGTATGAAGTCATCTCGGAGAGCCTGGGCGGCGACACCCAGATCATCGAGCTGTCGGCCAAGGAGAAGCTCAATCTCAACGGCCTGACCGACGCCATCCTGTTGCAGGCCGAGGTCATGGACCTGCGCGCCAACGCCGAGCGTTCGGCTGAAGGCGTGGTCATCGAGGCCAAGCTGGACAAGGGTCGCGGCCCGGTCGCGACCGTCCTGGTCAAGCGCGGCACCCTGCGTCGCGGCGACATCGTCGTGGCCGGTTCGGCCTGGGGTAAGGCGCGCGCCTTGCTGAACGAGCGCAACGAGCAACTGCCGGAAGCCGGTCCTTCGGTCCCAGTCGAGATCCTCGGCCTGGACGAGGCCCCGTCGCCGGGCGACGTCTTCGCTGTGGTGGAATCCGAGGCCCGCGCTCGCGAACTGACCGAATACCGTCAGCGCGTGAAGCGCGAGAAGACGCAGGTCTCGGGCGGTTCGCTGTCGCTGGTCGACATGATGTCCAAGCTGCAGTCCAAAAAGGTCTCGGAACTGCCGGTCCTCATCAAGGCCGACGTTCAGGGCACCGCCGAAGCCATCGTCGGCTCGCTGGACAAGATGGGCAACGACGAGGTCCGCGCCCGCACCGTCTATTCGGCGCCGGCGGCATCACCGAGAGCGACGTCAACCTGGCCAAGTCGGCCGGGGCGCCGATCCTGGGCTTCAACGTCCGGGCCTCGAAGCAGGCGCGCGATCTGGCCGAACGTGAAGGCGTCGAGATCCGCTATTACTCGATCATCTACGACCTGCTGGACGACATTAAGGGCGTGCTCTCGGGCATGCTGGCGCCGCTCCAGCGCGAAACCTTCCTGGGCAACGCCAAGGTTCTGCAGGCCTTCGACATCACCAAGGTCGGCCGGGTCGCGGGCTGCCGCGTCACCGAAGGCGTGGTCCGCAAGGGCGCGCGCGTCCGCATCATCCGCGACGACGTGGTGGTTCTGGAGCTGGGCGTGCTCAACACGCTCAAACGCTTCAAGGACGAGGTCAACGAGGTGCCTTCGGGCCAGGAGTGCGGCATGCAGTTCCAGGGCTTCCAGGACATCAAGGAAGGCGACTACATCGAGTGCTTCACCGTCGAAGAGATCAAGCGCACCCTGGACTAGTACGCCTAGATCTGGACGTTTGAGCCTCACGGCCTGAAACATGAAGGGCGCGGTTTCGAAAGAAGCCGCGCCCTTTGTCTTTGGCTTGCGTTGGCAGTTAGTCCTCGACGACAGACTTCAGCGCGCCGTCCGAGAAGGTCAGGATGAAGCGCTGGACCGGCGCCGCGTCGTCGGCCTGCAGCTCGATCTCTAGCCGTTCGCCGGTCAGTTCGGCGCTCATCGAGACCTCCGTCTCGCCTAGCCAGGCGCGCCCCGTGACTTGTTGATACGTCTGTTCCAGCTCCAGTCGGCAGGCCGTCCCGTCCTCGCGCGTCCAGTCCCATCGTCCGGCGACCGGGGCCGGAACGGTCCATTTGTAGATGTAGCCGTCGGCGACCTTGATCCGCTCATCCGCTGGCCAGTCGCCCATGTCGAAGGCGTGCGAGACGATGCGGGCGCCGGGCTTCAGCTGGCTGAGGAGACGCGGGCGCAGCTCCACATTGATCGACTGCAGCAGATACAGGCTGACCACGGTGGCCTCGCTGACATCGACGCTAAACAGGTCTTCCTCGATGAAGTCGACCATATGCTCGACCCCGGCCCAGCCGGCGTACTCCATGGCGTCGGCGATGCGCGTCGGGTCGATGTCGAAGCCGATGCCGTGGGCGTCGCGGTCGCGGGCGGCGGCGATGACGATCCGGCCGTCGCCGCAGCCGAGGTCATAGAGGCGATCCTTCGGCCCTACGCCGGCCAGGGCAAGCATGGCGGCGACGGTGTCTTCCTCCGTCGGAACGAAGGGCACGGCCAGATAATGGTCCGGGTCCTGGGCGTAGTTGTCGATGTCGAAGGGGTCTTTGAACACGGCGCTCGGATCATGAAGAGGAGGAACGGGCGAAAGGATGCCTCGGCAGGGATCCGTATGCTCGCGCGCGCATCATGCCGGACCGACGCCCGCCTCGCCAGCGGCCGCGTATTGAAGGCTTCATCTGGCCTTGCGTTGGCCTTAGGGTTCGGCCATCGCGTCGGGGGCGCCGAACAATGGACCGCAAATGTCACGTGCTGGACCGTCTCTTCTGTTGATCGCCACGCTGGCTGGCGCGGCCGCGTCCCCGGCCGTGGCCGACACGCGGTTCCTGTCGTTTGACGCCAGCGACCGCCCGACCCAGGCCCTGACGCGCGGCGTGACGCTGGAGGTGGAGCGCGGCTGGTTCGGCGCCACCTCGGTGAGGAACCTGTTCTCCTCGACCTCGCGCGGCTCGGCCCGGTTCGAGCGCGGCGGACCGGACCAGGTCCGGCGCGTCCTGCCCCAGGGCGCAGCCGACGGCGGCGTCTACAGCATCCTGGCCGACGGCGACGGCCGCGCCCTGTCGCGCGCCCTGTGTCCGGGCGCCGATGAGGCCTTCATCGTCGTGGGCCGGGTGCGGGCGGGCCATCCGCTGACGATCGAGACGGTCGGCCGCTGGGCTGACGGCCAGTTCCGCCACTGCGTCAGCCTGAATTACAGCTATCGCGGCGAGTGGGCGACGATGCAGGGCTCTTCGCCTGCGCGCGATGTTCCGGCGGCCTTCGGCAACAACTAAAGGCGAGGCGGGCGTGCTGATCCGCTGGAGCCTCGCTGTTCTTCTGGGTCTGCTGGCTGGTCTGTGGACGGCGCAGCGGCCGGGCGATCCGGCGCTGTTTCCGCCCCAGGACGCACAGGCGGCGATCGTCGTCCATCTGCTCGACAACGGATTTCACACCGATCTGGTCGCGCCGCGCGCGGCGCTGGCGGGCGGAGACGATGCGCTGGCGCGGGCGGTGCGAGCCCTGCCGCCCGGCGACTGGGTGCGGATCGGCTGGGGCGACGCCGCCTTCTATGTCGAACAAGGGCCGATCAGCCGGCGGCTGCCCGACGGAGCGCGGGCCCTTTTCAAACCGGGCGGCAATCCGTCCGTGGTCATGCTGGACCCGGATCCGGTCGATCCCGCCCTTCTGTCCGACGAGATACGGACGACCCTGAGCCTGTCGTCCGACGGCTTTACCGCCTTGCGCGCGCGCGTGGCGTCCTCGCTCCAGCGGGATGCGGAGGGGCGAGCGGTCATCGCCGCGAGGATGCCGGACGACGACGCCGTCTTCTACGCCAGCCAGGAGACCTTTGGGTCGGCCATCTGTGCAACCACTGGACGGCCGAGGTGCTGAACGCGGGCGGCCTGCCCATGCCGATAGTGCGCAGCCTGACCTCTGGCGCGGTGATGCGGGCGGCGCGAACCGCCGAACAACGCGCGGCGGAACTGGACTTGCGCGGCGCAGACGACTAGACCCCGCCCCTTCGCGTTTCAGAGCCGGCGTCCGATCCCCGGCGGCGCGAGCAGGAGGAGCCCCGATGGCCCGCAAGCAACACACCCGCAACGCCAGCGGCCCGCTGGGCCCGTCGCAGCGTCAGCTGCGCGCCGGCGAGCTGATCCGCCACGCCCTGGTCGACGTCATGCGCGAGCATGAGATTCACGACGAGGCCTTGCTGGGCGTCTCCGTCACGGTGACCGAGGTGCGGATGAGCCCGGACCTGCGCCACGCCACCTGTTTCGTCGAGCCTCTGGGCGCCGGCGTCGAGGCGGCCGAGACGGCGGGGCAAGAGAGCGCCATCATCAAGGCGCTGAACGAACACGCCAAATTCCTGCGCGGCCAGCTGGGCCGCCGCATCGACATGAAGTTCACGCCCGACCTGAAATTCCGCCACGACGAGAGCTTCGACGCGGCCAGCCACATGGACCGTCTGTTCAATGATCCGCGTGTGCGCGCCGACATCGAACAGGCTGACGACCAGGGCGAAGACTGACTCATGGCGCGGCGCAAGAAGGGCGATCTCGTCAACGGCTGGGTGTGTCTGGACAAGCCCTATGAGATGGGCTCGACCGAGGCGGTGACGAAGGTCCGTCGGCTGTTCAACGCCCAGAAAGCGGGCCATGCCGGGACGCTGGACCCGCTGGCCTCGGGCATACTGCCCATCGCGCTGGGCGAGGCGACCAAGACCGTGCCCTTCATGATGGAGGCGCAGAAGGTCTATCGCTTCACCATCCACTGGGGCATTTCGACCGACAGCATCGACCGCGAGGGCGAGATCATCGCCCGCTCCGACGTGCGGCCTTCGGTGGAGGCGGTGACGGCGGCGTTGCCGTCGTTTGTCGGCGAGATCGACCAGACGCCGCCCGCCTTTTCGGCCGTAAGGGTCAATGGCGAGCGCGCCTATGATCTGGCGCGGGCGGGGGTCGAGGTCGAGCTGCAGCCGCGCCGGGTGACCATTCACGAGGCGGCCGTGACGGCCGCGCCCGACGCCGATCACGTCGAGATCACGATGCGGACGGGCAAGGGCGTCTATGTCCGTTCGCTGGCGCGCGACCTGGCGATCATGCTGGGCGCGGAGGGCCATGTCTCGGACCTGCGGCGCGAGCGGGTGGGGCCGTTCTCGGTCGACAACGCCGTAACGCTGGATTTTCTGGAAGAGTTGGCGCATAAGGGCGCCGCCTTTGAGGGCTTGCTGCCCGTTTCGACCGCTCTGGACGACATCCCGGAGTTGGCCGTGACGGATCAGGACGCCCTCTCTTTGAGGCAGGGACGGCCGATCGTTCTGCTCCCCCGACAGATTGAAACGCTCAAGGCCCGGCTCGCCGCCGGCTCGCGGCTGGTTTCGGTCTTCGAGGGCGGAACCCTGGTCGCGCTCGGCAATCTCAGGGCCGGTCGGCTTGAACCCGACCGTGTTTTCAACCTCCCTTGAAGCAGGCCGACCGCTTGCCGACAGGAACTCCAACGCCCTCAAACAGCGAGCCTCCGCGAGGCGAGCGATAGGGCAAGAAAGGACCTCCGATGTCGATTACGGCTCAACGTAAAGCTGAAGTCATCGCCGACAACGCCCGCTCGACGGGCGACACTGGTTCGGCCGAAGTGCAGGTCGCGATCCTGACGGAACGCATCGCCAACCTGACCGAGCACTTCAAGACCCACAAGAAGGACAACCACTCGCGTCGTGGCCTGCTGAAGCAGGTTTCGCAGCGTCGTCGCCTTCTGGACCACCTGAACAAGACCGACAGCGCCCGCTATCAGGCGCTGATCGCCAAGCTGGGCCTGCGTCGCTAAGGCGCCCCGGTTGCGGATCGGATAATCTCCACGAGGCGCGGGCGGTCACGTCCGCGCCTCGTTCCGCTATTAGTAGCAAGCTTCCCGCGCGCCGCGGGTCTGACCGGCGCAACCGACGCGAGGGCCTTGAATCCGGTCCTCAATCACCCGCCCGGCCGCGACGTCGCGGCCAGGTCAACGGGGACCGTTAAGGACTGAACGGCCTGACGCTCCGCACACCCCCGACGGGAATACGCCCGCGGGAGACGAAAGACGAAACATGTTCGATATCAAACGCAAGACGATCGAGTGGGCCGGCCGCCCGCTGACCCTGGAGACGGGCCGCATCGCCCGTCAGGCCGACGGCGCCGTGCTGGCGACCTACGGCGAGACCGTGGTCCTGGCCACCGTCGTCTACGGCCGCCAGCCCAAGCCGGGCCTGGATTTCTTCCCGCTGACCGTCAACTACCAAGAGAAGACGTTCGCCGCCGGCAAGATCCCGGGCGGCTACTTCAAGCGTGAAGGCCGTCCGACCGAGAAGGAGACCCTGGTCTCCCGCCTGATCGACCGCCCGATCCGCCCCCTGTTCGTCAAGGGCTTCAAGAACGAGACCCAGGTCATCGTCACCGTGCTGCAGCACGACCTTGAGAACGACCCCGACATCCTGGGCATGGTCGCCGCCTCGGCCGCCCTGACCATCTCGGGCGTGCCCTTCATGGGCCCGATCGGCGCCGCGCGCGTCGGCATGATCGACGGCGAGCTGGTGCTGAACCCGGCCATCGACACCCTGGGCGAGAGCGCCCTGGACCTGGTCGTCGCCGGCACGCAAGACGCCATCATGATGGTCGAATCCGAAGCCAAGGAGCTGTCGGAAGAGAAGATGCTCGAGGCCCTGATGTTCGCGCACGCGGGCATGCAGCCGGTGATCGACGCCATCATCGACCTGGCCGAGCACGCCGCCAAGGAGCCGTTCGACTTCCAGGCCGAAGACCACTCGGACGTGGTCGCCTCGATCAAGTCGCTGGTCGGCGAAGAGATCAAGGCCGCCTACGCCCACCCGGGCAAGTACGAGCGCCGCTCGGGCGTGGACGCCGCCAAGAAGAAGGCCGCCGAGGCCCTGGTGAAGACCGACGAGAATCCGGACGGCGTCGACTCGTCGAAGTTCTCGGCCGCGTTCAAGGAGTGCGAAGCCGACGTCCTGCGTCGCGACATCATCGAGAACAGCCACCGCGTCGACGGCCGCGCCCTGGACAAGGTCCGCGCCATCGTTTCGGAAGTCGGCGTCCTGCCGCGCACCCACGGTTCGTCGCTGTTCACGCGCGGCGAAACGCAAGCTCTGGTCGTCGCCACGCTCGGCACCGGCGAGGACGAGCAGTACATCGACAGCCTGACGGGCACCTACAAAGAGTCCTTCCTGCTGCACTACAACTTCCCGCCCTATTCGGTCGGTGAAGCGGGCCGCATGGGCTCGCCGGGCCGTCGCGAAATCGGTCACGGCAAGCTGGCCTGGCGCGCCATCCGCCCGATGCTGCCGTCGCGCGAAGACTTCCCCTACACCATCCGCCTGGTGTCGGAGATCACCGAGTCCAACGGCTCGTCCTCGATGGCCACGGTCTGCGGTTCGTCGCTAGCCCTGATGGACGCCGGCGTGCCGCTGGTCCGTCCGGTCTCGGGCATCGCCATGGGTCTGATCCTGGAGCCGTCGGGCGAGTTCGCCATCCTGTCGGACATCCTGGGTGACGAAGACCACCTGGGCGACATGGACTTCAAGGTCGCGGGCACCTCGGAAGGCATCACCAGCCTTCAGATGGATATCAAGGTCGCCGGCATCACCAAGGAGATCATGCAGCAGGCCCTGACGCAGGCTTCGGCCGGCCGTCTGCACATCCTTGAGGAAATGTCCAAGGCGATGGAGGCCCCGCGCGCCGAGCTGGGCGAGTTCGCGCCCAAGATCGAATCCATCAAGATCGCGGTCGATAAGATCCGCGAAGTGATCGGTTCGGGCGGCAAGGTCATCCGCGAAATCGTCGAGAAGACCGGCGCCAAGGTCGACATCGGCGATGACGGCACCATCAAGATCGCCGCCAACGAGCAGGAGAAGATCGAAGCCGCCAAGGCCTGGATCCAGTCCATCGCCTCGGAGCCGGAAGTCGGCACGATCTACACCGGCAAGGTCGTGAAGGTCGTCGACTTCGGCGCCTTCGTGAACTTCTTCGGCGCCAAGGACGGCCTGGTCCACGTGTCCCAGATCGCTCTGGAGCGCGTCGCCAACCCGGCCGACGTCCTGTCGGAAGGCCAGGAGGTCAAGGTCAAGTTCCTGGGCTTCGACGATCGCGGCAAGACCAAGCTGTCGATGAAGGTCGTCGATCAGGAAACCGGCGAGGACATCACCGACAAGATCAACGCCGAGCGCGCTGAGCGCGGCGAAGCTCCGCTGTCGGAAGACACCGGCGGGCGTCCCAAGCGTGACGGCGACCGCAACGGCGGCGACCGCGGCCGTCGCCGTCGCGACTAAGCCTCGGCGTCATTGCTGAAGTAAGAAGGCCCCGGCGGAGCGATCCGCCGGGGTTTTCTTTGGGCGCTATCGCTCGCCGCGCGACGGCTCCCTGCTTGAGCGCGCCTTCTCCCTCCCCTTCATGGGGAGGGTGGCTGAGGCCGCGAGGCCGAAGCCGGGTCGGGGCGGCTTGGCAAATCAACCGCCGAGGCCAGGACCACCTGGCCCTCCCCACCCGGTCTCCGCTTCGCTTCGACCACCCTCCCCATGAAGGGGAGGGAGAAGATCAGCTCTTGCACTCTTTCGGCGCGGTTTCGCCGTCGCGGGTCCACATCGCGCAACTGCGGTCGATCTCGCCCTGGATCAGGTCGCAGGGGTTGGCGGCGTTGCAGGGCGGGCGCGTGGCGGGGCTGACGGCGACGCAGCGCTGGACCAGACGGGCCGAAGCCGCTTCGCCCAGGGTCTCGCGGCAGGGGCGATCGTCGATGGGTACGCGCTGGGGCGCCATATCCGGGCCTTCGGGCAGGCGGGCTTCGGGTTCGCGGGCCGGGGAGGGCGCTGGCGTCGGCGCCGACGTGGCCGGTTCGGGGCGCGGCTGGCAGGCGATCAGCAGCCCGCTCAGGGACAGGCAGGCCAGAAGAGACAGTCGGGTCATGTGCGGACTTTCGGATCGGGGTTCGCCTTGGCAACGACGATGACCCCGATGCGGCTCCGCGAAAAGTCTTATCGGCGGGCGGCTTCGACGGCGGCGCGCTGCAGGGCGAACAGCTCGGCGCAGCCGATTTCCGCCAATTCGAACAGGCGGTCGAACTCGGCCCGGCTGAAGCCGCGCTTCTCGCCGGTGGCCTGGATCTCGACGATCTGGCCCGCCCCGGTCAGGACGAAGTTGCTGTCGGCCTCGGCGGTGGAGTCCTCCTCATAGTCGAGGTCCAGCACCGGCAGATCCTTGAACACGCCGCAGGACACGGCCGCCACCTGGTCCAGGATCGGGTCAGTCGTCAGCACGCCCTCGTCCTTGAGGTAGTTGAGCGCCGAGGCCATCGCCACCCAGGCGCCGGTGATGGAGGCGGTGCGGGTGCCGCCGTCGGCCTGGATCACGTCGCAGTCGATCAGCACCTGACGCTCGCCCAGCGCCTTCAGGTCGACCACGGCGCGCAAGGAGCGGCCGATCAGGCGCTGGATCTCCTGGGTGCGGCCCGACTGCTTGCCGGCGGCGGCCTCGCGCCGGCCGCGCGTGTGGGTGGCGCGCGGCAGCATGCCGTATTCGGCCGTGACCCAGCCCTGACCACTGTTGCGCATCCAGCCCGGCACCTTCTCCTCGATCGAGGCCGTCACCAGCACCTTGGTATGGCCGAAGGAGACGAGGCAGGAGCCCTCGGCGTAGCGGTTGACGCCGGTTTCCAGCGTGACGGTGCGGAGTTGTTCAGGGGTGCGTTCGGACGGGCGCATGGGAATTCCTTGGAAGCGGGATGGCGCGTGCTTATCCTGAAACCATGAGCCTGTCCCGCCCTGACCTGTTTGCGGCGCCTGCCCCGTCCGTTCCGGCGGGACGGAGGGCGCCGACATGAGCCTGCTTTACCCCTCGCCGGGTCTGGCGACGCTGGATGCGCGGGCGCGCGACATCTTTCGCCGGGTGGTCGAGACCTATCTGGAGACGGGCGATCCGGTGGGGTCGCACACCCTGGCGCGCGCCGGGCTGGACCTGTCGCCCGCCTCGATCCGCAACACCATGCAGGCGTTGACGCAGGCCGGTCTTCTGGCCTCGCCGCACGCATCGGCCGGGCGGGCGCCGACCCATGCGGGCCTGCGCCTGTTCGTGGACGGCCTGTTGGAAGTCGGCGACATCGGTCAGGAGGAGCGGCGCGAGATCGACGCCCGCCTGGCGGTGCTGGGCGCCAAGGGCGGCGGCCGCAATGTCGAGGAGGCGCTGGATGCGGCCTCATCCCTGCTGTCGGGTCTGGCGGGCGGGGCAGGCATCGTCGCCAGCCCCGTGCGCGAAGCCGGGGTGCGCCACGTCGAGTTCGTGGCCTTGGGCGGCGGACAGGCGTTGGCGGTGCTGGTCGCCGACGACGGGGTGGTCGAGAACCGGCTGATGAACCTGGCGCCGGGCGTCACCCCCTCGACCCTGCAGGAGGCGTCCAACTTCCTCAGCGCGCGGCTGAAGGGCGCCCGCTGGCCGAGGCCCGGCACGAGATGAAGGCTGAGATGGAGGCCGCGCGGCGCGATCTGGACGCCGCCGCCGCCCGTCTGGTCGAGGATGGGCTGGCCGCCTGGAGCGGCGGCGCAGGCGGCGCGGGCCACGATCGCAACCTGATCGTGCGCGGGCGCGGCAACCTGTTGCAGGACGCCCGCGCGGCCGAGGATCTGGAGCGGGTGCGCGTCCTGTTCGACGATCTGGAGCAGAAGGAACAGCTGATCGGCCTGCTGGACGATGTCGGCGCGGCCCAGGGCGTGCGCATCTATATCGGCGCGGAAACGCGACTCTTTTCGCTTTCGGGTTCCGCCGTGATCGCGGCGCCCTATATGTCGGGCCGGCAGCGGGTGCTGGGCGCCATCGGCGTCATCGGGCCCGCGCGGTTGAACTACGCCCGTGTCATACCGTTGGTGGACTATACCGCCCGGGTGCTGGGCCGGATTCTGGACGGACAAGAGACGTGAACGACATCAACGACGAGACCCGGGACCAACTCGAGCAGGACATCCACGAAGGCGAAGCTGCGCCTGAAGGCGATGAAAACGCCGTGGTGGACGCCCTGATCGCCGAGCGCGATCAGTGGAAGGACCGCGCCCTGCGCGCCGTGGCCGATGCCGAGAACACCAAGCGCCGCGCCGAGACGCAGCAGAACGACGCGCGCGCCTACGCCATCCAGCGCTTCGCCAAGGATCTGCTGGGCGTGGCCGATACGCTGGAGCGCGGTCTGGCGGCGGCGCCAAGGACGCCGAAGGCCCGACGGCGGCCATGGTGACGGGGCTGGAGCTGACGCAGAAATCCCTGCTGTCGGCCTTTGAGGCCAACGGCCTGACCCGCGTCGATCCGGCGCCGGGCGACGCCTTCGACCCGCACCTGCATCAGGCGATGATGGAGCAGCCGTCGGACACCGTGCCGGGCGGCGCCGTCATCCAGACGCTGCAGCCGGGCTACGCCCTGTTCGGCCGCACCGTGCGCGCGGCCATGGTCGTGGTCGCGGCCAAGGGCTCGAGCCCGGCGACGGGCGGCGCCTATGCCGATCCGAACACGACCGGCGGGAATTTCGACGCCAAGGCCTGAGGCTTTCGCGCGTTGATATGACGACGGCCCGGCGCAGACGCGTCGGGCCGTTTTTATACGCCTGCGAAATAAACCGCTCATCTCGGCGGACGCCGGGATGAGCGGGCGGAGAGGTCAGCCCTTCAATTTCGAATCGAACAGTTCGAGCAGCCGCCGCCAGCCGTCCTTGGCATCCGCCTCGCGGTAAGAGGCGCGGTAGTCGGCGTGGAAGCCGTGCGGGGCGTCGTCATAGAGGACGATCTGGCTGTCGGTCCGCCCTGCGGCCTTCAGCGCCTCGTTCATCGCCCTGACCGTGTCGTTGGGAATGCCGCTGTCCTGGGCGCCGTAAAGGCCCAGCACCGGCGCCTTGAGTTCGCCCGCCAGGTCGATGGGCCAGGGGCGGCCCGTCGCCTTCTGGTCGTCGCTCGCATTGGCGGCGGGCGACAGGCGGCCGTACCAGGCGACCCCGGCGTCCAGCGTCGGGAAGCGGGCCACCGCCTGCCACACCACCTTGCCGCCCCAGCAGAAGCCGGTGATGCCGACCTTGTCGGCCTTGGCCCAGGACTGGGCGCCGATCCAGTCCAGGGTGGCGCTGATGTCGCCCATCACCTGATCGTAGCTGGCGGCGGCGACGATGCGCTGGATCGCCTGCATGTCGCTGAGCGGGGCCGGGTCCTGGACGCGCACGAAGAAGGCGGGCGCCACGGCGGCGTAGCCCGCCTTGGCTAGGCGGCGGCAGACATCGCGGATGTATTCGTGCACGCCGAAAATCTCGGACACGACGATGACGACCGGGAAGGGGCCGGCGCCTTCGGGCCGGGCGACATAGGCGGGCAGGCTGAAGCCGTCGGGCGCCGGATAGGCTGCGTCCTGCGTGGCCAGCCCCGCCGCGTCGGTGGCGATCGGCTGGGCCGACTGGCTGAGGGCGGCCGGGGCGTAGGCGGCGAAGAACAGCCCGCCGGCTGTCGCCACGCCCAGGCTGCGGCGGCTGGGGGCGATCTGGTCGGGGCTCAGGCCCTCGGGCCGGGTGATCAGGGTCATCGCGGGTCTCCGGTCGGCGCTGTGGAAGCGGCGACAGTGCCTCGGCTTTCCCTCCGCCGTCGAGTCTTTCCGTCTAGCCCGCGACCCGCAGCGTCAGATTGATCCGCCCGCCGTCGGGCAGCAGTCGCGAAGAGCCCGCCAGAAGCCGGTCGATCCCGTGCCGCGCCAGCCTTGCAGGCCCGGTCAGGGCGCAGACGTCGCCGGAGGCCAGGCGCACCGTGCTGGTGGCGCCGCTCTTTCCGGTTTCGTCGGGGGCCGGGCCGATGCGGAACACCGCCGTATCGCCCAGAGAGACCGACAGCACCGGCGCCGTCAGGTCGCGTTCGTCCTTGTCCTGATGCAGACCCATCTTCGCCTCGCCCTGATAGAGGTTGACCAGGCAGGCGTCGGGCGGCCTCGGCCAGCCGGTCAGGGCGTCCCACAGGCTCAGCAAGGGGGCCGGAATGGCGGGCCAGGGCGTGCCCGTCATGGGATGGGTCGGCTGATAGCGATAGCCCGCGCGGTCCGACACCCAGCCCACAGCGCCGAAGTTGCTCATCCGCACCGAAAAGGGCCGCCCGCCGGGCGTCGTCGGCCGATAGAGGGGGCGGCGTCCAGCCCTGCCTGCACCTGAGCCAGCAGCTCGCCTTGCGCCGCCGTGTCCAGCAGGCCGGGCCACAGCCGAAAGCCGGGCAGGGCGGTCGGGGTTTCGGGAAGCGCTGGGGGCGGGATTTGCGAGGTCATCGGCCGAATTTAGCGGCGCGATGCGTCCTTGTCCGCCATAAGGCGCGGAATCTGCCCCGAACCGCACACAAGGCCTTGCGGGCCCTGCGGACTTTCCCATATCCGAGCCAATCCGGCGATAACCCCTTTTCGTTAGGGGTTTGTCCGCCGACCTCGTCCACCGCCGTACCGGGCCTCGCGTCCGGCGCGGCATGATTTCAAAAGCCCATCAGGGGGCGGTCACGCGCGGCGCTTGATCCAAGGCCGCCGCATCGCCCGCCGCAAGGAGTGAAAAAGACAAGCCCATGGCCAAGATCATCGGCATCGACCTCGGCACGACCAACTCGTGCGTCGCCGTCATGGACGGCAAGAACCCCAAGGTCATCGAAAACGCCGAAGGCGCCCGCACCACCCCGTCGGTGGTCGCCATCCAGGACGGCGGCGAAATCCTCGTCGGCCAGCCGGCGCGCCGTCAGGCGGTGACCAACCCCGCCAACACCTTCTTCGCCATCAAGCGCCTGATCGGCCGCAATTTCGATGACCCGGTGGTGGCCAAGGACAAGGGCATGGTGCCCTTTGAGATCGTCAAGGGCCCGACCGGCGACGCCTGGGTCCAGGCCCACGGCAAGGACTATTCGCCCCAGCAGGTTTCGGCCTTCACCCTGGGCAAGATGAAGGAGGCCGCCGAGGCCTATCTGGGCGAGAAAGTCACCCAGGCCGTCATTACCGTTCCCGCCTATTTCAACGACGCCCAGCGTCAGGCGACCAAGGACGCCGGCAAGATCGCCGGTCTGGAAGTCCTGCGCATCATCAACGAGCCGACCGCAGCGGCCCTGGCCTATGGTCTTGAGAAGAACGACGGTCAGAAGATCGCCGTCTACGACCTGGGCGGCGGCACCTTCGACGTCTCGATCCTGGAGATCGGCGACGGCGTGTTCGAGGTGAAGTCGACCAACGGCGACACCTTCCTGGGCGGCGAAGACTTCGACATGCGTCTGGTCGACTACCTGGCCGACGAGTTCAAGAAGGAGCAGGGCGTCGACCTGCGCTCGGACAAGCTGGCCCTGCAGCGCCTGAAGGAAGAGGCCGAAAAGGCCAAGAAGGAGCTGTCCTCGACGACCCAGTACGAGGTCAACCTGCCGTTCATCACCATGAACCAGTCGGGCCCGCTGCACCTGAACATCAAGCTGTCGCGCGCCAAGCTGGAAGCCCTGGTCGACGACCTGGTCGCCCGCACCATCGAGCCGTGCAAGAAGGCCCTGGCCGACGCCGGCCTGAAGGCTTCGGACATCGACGAAGTGGTGCTGGTCGGCGGCATGACCCGCATGCCCAAGGTGCAGGAGGCCGTGAAGGCCTTCTTCGGCAAGGAGCCGCATAAGGGCGTGAACCCGGACGAGGTCGTGGCCCTGGGCGCCGCCGTTCAGGCGGGCGTTCTGCAAGGCGACGTCAAGGACGTGCTGCTGCTGGACGTGACCCCGCTGACGCTGGGCATCGAGACGCTGGGCGGCGTGTTCACCCCGCTGATCGAGCGCAACACCACCATCCCGACCAAGAAGGCCCAGACTTTCTCGACCGCTGACGACAATCAGTCGGCCGTGACGATCCGCGTCTTCCAGGGCGAGCGTCCGATGGCCGCCGACAACAAGATCCTGGGTCAGTTCGACCTGATGGGGATCCCGCCGGCCGCGCGGCATGCCGCAGATCGAGGTCGCCTTCGACATCGACGCCAACGGCATCGTCCACGTCACCGCCAAGGACAAGGCGACCAACAAGGAGCAGTCGATCCGCATTCAGGCCAACGGCGGCCTGTCGGACGCGGACATCGAGCAGATGGTCAAGGAAGCCGAGGCCAACGCCGCGGCCGACAAGGCGCGCAAGGAACTGGTCGAGGCCCAGAACGGCGCCGACAGCCTGGTCCACTCGACCGAGAAGGCCCTGGCCGAGCACGGCGACAAGATCGACGAAGCGACCAAGGCGACCATCCAGTCGGCCCTGGACGATCTGAAGTCGGCCAAGGACGGCACGGACCCCGAGGCCATCCGCGAGAAGACCAACACCCTGGCTCAGGCCTCGATGAAGTTGGGTGAGGCCATGTACGCCGCCCAGCAGGGCGGGACTGAAGGCGGCGCCGAGGGCCAACCGGCCGACGACGGCGTGGTCGACGCCGAGTTCGAGGAAGTCTCGGACGCGGACGAGAAGAAGGACGCCTAAGACGGCGCCTGGCTAATGTTCGGCCCCGCTTGTCAGACGGCAGGCGGGGCCGTTTCATGAAACTTGCATCATTGGACCGGGCGCCCATGTCATCAGGCAGGCTGCCGGTCATCCGCAAACGGAGCGCCTCCGATCACGAGAGGCCTGAAGCGGCGGGAAAGTAAGAGGACGAACGCCTGATGGCGCAACGTGACTATTACGAGATTCTGGGGGTCGAGCGGACGGTTGATGCGGCCGCGCTCAAGAGCGCCTATCGCAAGCTGGCGATGGAGCACCACCCTGACCGCAACGGCGGCTCTGAAGAGTCCGTGGCCCGCTTCAAGGAGATTTCCGAGGCCTACACCGTCCTGTCCGACGAGCAGAAGCGCGCGGCCTATGACCGGTTCGGCCATGCCGGCGTCAACGGCGGCGGCGCGGGCGGGGGCAACCCGTTCGGCCAGGGCGGCGCGGGCTTCCACGACATCAACGACATCTTCTCCCAGGTCTTCGGCGACGCCTTCGGGGACGCCTTCGGCGGCCGGGGCGGCGGCGGGCGCCAGAACCACGGGCCGCGCCGCGGCTCTGACCTGCGCTACGACCTCGAGATCACGCTTGAGCAGGCCTATCAGGGCGCCGAGGTCGAGATCGCCATCCCGACCCTGATGAGTTGCGAAGTCTGCGACGGCTCGGGCGCCAAGGCGGGCACCAAGCCGACCATCTGCAACACCTGCGGCGGCGCCGGGCGGGTGCGTCAGGCCAACGGCTTCTTCCAGGTCGAGCGCACCTGCCCCGCTGCGGCGGCTCGGGCGAGATGATCGCCGACCCCTGCACCACCTGCCGGGGCCACGGCCAGGTCCGCAAGACCCGCAAGCTCAGCCTCAAGGTGCCGGCGGGCGTCGACGACGGTTCGCGCATCCGCCTGTCGAGCGAGGGCGAGGCGGGCCAGCGCGGCGGCCCGCGCGGCGACCTTTACGTCTTCCTGTCGGTCACGCCGCACGAACTGTTCGAGCGCGACAACCTGGATCTGCTGGTGACGGTGCCGGTGCCGATGACGGTGGCGGCCCTGGGGGCGTTGTGGACGCGCCCTGCCTGATCTCCGACGCCTGCGACGGCAAGTGCAAGGCCCCGGTCGAGGTGCCCGCGGGCGCCCAGACCGGCAAGACCGTCCGCATCAAGGGCAAGGGCATGCCGCACCTGAACGGGCGCGGCCGCGGCGACCTGGTGGTTGAACTGTTCGTCGAGACGCCGACCGATCTGAACGCGCGCCAGAAGGAGCTTCTGGCCGAACTGGCCGCGTCGCTGGGCGAGAGCCAGACCCCGCGCAACACCAGCTTCGCCGGCAAGGCCAAGCGCTTCTGGGCCGACATTCTGGGCGGCGACGCCGACAATCCGAAAGAGACCGCGTGAGCGACATCTTCCACGCCGGCATTTCCGGCCGGGGCCGCATGGGCCGCGCCGTGTCTCAGGTTCTGGACGCCCGCGAGGACGTGGTGGTCGCCGCCCGTTTCGACCGCGGCGAGACCGTCGATCTGAAGCTGTGCGACGTCATCATCGACTTCTCGACGCCCGAGGCCTCGGTGGCTCTGGCGCGCGCCTGCGCCGAGGCGGGCGGACCGGCCTTGGTCATCGGCTCCACCGGCCTGGCGCACGAGCAGGAGGCCCAGATCGAGGCCGCGGCCGAGAAGATCGCCATCGTCATGAGCGGCAACTTCTCGCTGGGCGTGAACATATTGATCGGCCTGGTCGAACACGCGGCCCTTCGGCTCGACGCGCGCGACTGGGACATCGAGGTGCTGGAGACCCATCACCGGCGCAAGGTCGACGCGCCTTCGGGCACGGCCCTGATGCTGGGCGAGGCGGCCGCCAACGGCCGGGGCCGCGATCTGGCGGAGCTGCAAAGCGCCCCCTATGACGGCATCACCGGCCCGCGCGAGCCGGGCAAGATCGGCTTCGCCTCCCTGCGCGCCGGCGGGGTGATCGGCGAGCACACCGTCATGTTCGCCTCGGAAGACGAGATGCTGACCCTGTCGCATTCGGCCATCGACCGCAGCCTGTTCGCCAAGGGCGCGGTGGCCGCCGCCGCCTGGGTGCGCAACCGCCGCCCCGGCCTCTACGACATGCAGGACGTGCTGGGCTTCCGTCAGGCGTGACAGACTAGAGCGCGATCGTATCGCGGCCTCAGGCCGCTTCGGACAACAGTTCGGTCATGGCGGCGCGCCAGGCGCAAAGGTCCTGCGAGCGGGCTGCGATCAGGTGTCGGAGCGCCTCGGACTGACGAGGCGACGGCGCCGTCATTCCCCACGCGGCGAAGCTGCGGCGTTCGATCGTGTCCCTGACCAACACCTCGATATCTTCATGCCGTTCATCGAAATGCAGATGCAGCATGAGGATATCCAGGGCGCTGGGCGAGCCTTCGAGGATCTGAACGAACACGCCGTCTTGCAGGGTCAGGGCCCCGCTGATGCCGTTGCGGGCGTTCAAATAAGCCGCGACATCGACGATGTCGGCGATCGCCTTAGTCTCGTCTTCGCGAGCGAGCCGTGACCGGCTGAAGTAGACGAGCTGTTCCAGCGTGTTCATGACCGCCACGCTAAACCAGTATCTAAGGATGTGAAAGTAGAGTCTTCATCAACGCCCGGTTGAACCGAATCCGCCCGTGCCCCGGTCGGTTTCGTCCAGGGCTTCGACCTCGACGATCTGCGCCTGCTCGTAGCGGGCGATCACCATCTGGGCGATGCGGTCGCCGCGCTTGATCTCGAACGGCAGCTCGCCGTGGTTGATCAGGATGACCCCGACCTCGCCGCGATAATCGCTGTCGATGGTGCCGGGCGATCAGCCGAGATCCCGTGCTTCAGCGCCAGGCCCGAGCGCGGGCGCACCTGGGCTTCGTACCCGGGCTCCAGGGCGATCTTCAGACCAGTGGGCACCAATTGCGCTGGCCGGGCTCCAGCACCAGGGTCTCGCCCTCGGCGAGGGCGGCGCGAAGGTCCATGCCGGCCGAACCGGCGGTCTCATAGGCGGGCAGGGCCAAGCCCTCGGCGTGGGGCAGGCGTTCGATACGGAGGGCGGTCATGGTCTCAAGCCTTGAAGTGATCGGCGATGCGCTGGGCCAGCTTCCTGGCGACCTGGGTCTTGGACTGGCGCGGCCAGGGCTCGTCGCCATTGCGGGTGAACAGGGTCACGGCGTTTCCGTCCGAGCCGAACACCTCGTCCGAGACGTCATTGCCGACGATCCAGTCGCACCCTTTGCGGGAGAGCTTGGCGCGCGCGTTGGCTTCCAGGTCGCTGGTCTCGGCGGCGAAACCGACCACCAGTTTCGGGCGGCGAGGGCCGGGCGCGGAGACGCCCGCCAGGATGTCGGGGTTTTCGATCAGCGCCAGCGACGGCGGCCCGCCCGGCGCCTTCTTGATCTTGCCCGAGGCCACGCCGTCCACGCGCCAGTCGGCGACAGCGGCGCTCATGACGGCGATGTCGGCCGGGAGCGCCGCGTCGACAGCGGCCTTCATTTCCGTGGCGGCCTCGACCCAGACGCGGGTCACGCCCACGGGCGCGTCCAGCGCCACCGGGCCGGAGATCAGCGTCACCTGCGCCCCCAGTTCGGCCAGGGCGGCGGCGACGGCGTAGCCCTGCTTGCCGCTGGAGCGGTTGGTCAGGCCGCGCACCGGGTCGATCGGCTCGAACGTCGGCCCGGCCGTCACCACGGCGGTCCGGCCGGTCAGCGGGCGTCCATCCGGTCCGGCCAGCAGACGGGCGATGGCGTCCAGGATGACCGGGGGCTCGGCCATGCGGCCTGGCCCGAACTCGCCGCAGGCCATGACGCCGTCGTCGGGTCCGACCATGGCCATGCCGTGATAGCCGTCGAACCCCTTCAGCCGCGCGACATTGGCCTGAACCGCCGGGTGCAGCCACATGCGCACGTTCATCGCGGGGGCCAGCAGCACCTTCTTGTCGGTGGCCAGAAGCGTGGTCGAGGCGAGGTCGTCGGCCATGCCGTTGGCCGCCTTGGCGATCAGCCCGGCCGTGGCGGGCGCCACGACCACCAGATCGGCCCAGCGGGACAGCTCGATATGGCCCATGGCGGTTTCGTCGTCCGGCATGAACAGGTCCTGTCGGACCGGATGGCCGGTCAGGGCCGCCAGCGACATGGGGGTGACGAACTCGGCCCCGGCTCTGGTCAACACGGTCATCACTTCGACGCCCGCCTTGCTGAGCAGGCGGATCAGCTCCAGCGCCTTATAAGCGGCGATGCCGCCGCCGATGATCAGCAGGACCTTGCGGCCGGCCAGGGCGCTGGAAAGCGAGGGTGCGGTCATGAACCAAGGTCTAGCGGCGTGGCGTGACGGCGTCGAGACAAAGCGACGTCGCCCCCGTTTGCGCGCGAGGGGCTTTGCCGGGCGATAAAAATCATGCCTAACTGCGTTCTTCAGAAATATCGGGAGGGCGCCATGCGTATGCGGATGTCTGCGGCTCTGGCTGCGACGGTTCTGGCTCTGGCGGGATGCGATAGCGGCGGCTCGGCGGTCGAGACGCGCGATCGTAGCGCCGCCGAGCCGGTCGGCTTGATCTCGGCGAGCGGGCCGGACGATGCGGCGGCCGCCCCGTCGCCGGACGCGGCCAAACCCGCTGTCACCGCCAACCGGCGCGAGACCGCCGACGCCAAGGTGCAGCGGCTGTATGAGCGAAACGGCGCCGACTTCGGCGCCCGCTCGGCCGATGACTACCTGCAGAAGGTGCGGAGCTTCACCGAGGCGACGCCGAAGGGAACCGAGACGGTGAAGCGCGCCAACGGCGACACCCTCTTCTATCAGGCCGCGACCAACACCTTCGCCGTGGTCGACCGCAACGGCGTGCCGCGCACCATGTTCAAGCCGGACGATGGCCCGGCCTACTGGGCGCAGCAGAAGGAGCGGGCGCCGACCTTCGGCCAGCGTCGTAATGCGACACGTTCGGCGGAATAGCGGCGGGGCGTCTTAGGCCGCCTCGAACGTCAGCGGCGCGCCCCAGAACTGGGCGACCAGGTCCGATTGCGGGCCGGGCGTTCCGGTGGTCAGGAAGTCGCGGCGGGCCGAGGAGCCCAACTCATATTCCGGATGGCGCTCGAAATAGCGCTCCAGCGAGTCGGCGACGGCGGCGGGCTGGCTGATGATCTGGACGCCGGGCGGCAGGGCCTGGGCGAACAGGTCGGCCACGATCTCATAGTGGGTGCAGCCCAGGACGGCCTTGTCCGGATGGCGGCCGATCCGGCGGCGCAAGGCGTCGACGTGGTCGTCGATGACCACCTTCAACTCCTCGGGCGGGGCGCCCAGTTCGATCAGGCCCGCCAGGCCGGGGCAGGCCTCGGTGAAGACCGCCAGGTCGTCGCGGCGCTTGTCGATCTCGATCTCATAGACTCGGCTCATGGCCGTGGCGGCGGTGCAGAAGACGCCGGTGACGTCGATGGCCTGCTTCTTCTCGCCTTCCAGCCGCCCGTTGCGTTCGGCCTCATAGGACCAGGGCAGGCCTGTGGCCGCTTCGATGGTGGGCACGATGATGCCCAGCACGTTGACCGGACGGCCCAGCTTTTCGCGCATCCCCGGAATCCAGGTCTGCTGCAGGCGGCGCAGCGCAATGGCCGAGGCCGTGTTGCAGGCCAGCACGACGATAGAGGCGCCGGCCTCGAACAGGCGCTCGCATCCGGCGCGGGTCAGTTCGACGATGTCCTCGCCGCCGCGCCCGCCATAGGGGGCGTGCGCCTGATCGCCCAGATAGATGAAGTCCCGCGTCGGAAAGCGGGTCGTGAGTTCGCGGTGGACCGTCAGGCCCCCACGCCGGAGTCGAAAACGCCTATCGCCATGCAGCGGCCTTTAGACCTGCGGGGTTTCGCCGTCCAATACTTAGGACTAAACCGGATTTATGGGACGCTCTCGGACCCTGCGCCGAAGGATGTCCAAAACAGCTATGGTTGGGAGACCTGGATGCACAGACGCCATCTTCTCATCGGAGGCGCGAGCCTCTTTGCCCTGTCGGGCTGCGCTTCGGCCGGGGCCGTGGAGAACGCGGTGAGCGGCGCCGTCGCCGCCCTGACGACCGCCGATGAGGCCCGGATCGCCCGCGCCGTCCTGCCGGCGACCGCGCCGCGCGCCGAGCTGCTGCAGCCCTGGACCGGTCCGTATGAAGGCGTGCCGCCGTGGGACAAGGTGACGGCGCCCAAGATGCGCGAAGCCATCCTGGAAGGCATCGAACTGCAACGCGCCGACATCGCCGCCATCGCGAACAACCCCGAGGCGCCGACCTTCGCCAACACCATGGCGGCGATGGAGATGGCGGGCGAGCCGCTGGACCGCGCCATGAACGTGTTCAGCGTCATGACCTCGAACATCGGCGGCGAGCAGTGGGACGTGCTGGAAACCGAGCTGTCGCCGATCCTGTCGGCCGCCTCGGACGAGATCACCTTCAACGAAAAACTGTTCGCCCGCATCAAGGCCGTGGCCGACGGCGCTGACGCCGCAGGCCTGAACGCCCAGCAGAAGCGTCTGGCCGAGCGCAGCCGCGACGCCTTCGTGCGCAACGGCGCCGCCCTGGACGCCGCGGGCAAGGCCGAGCTGGGCCGCATCAACACCGACCTGTCGAACGCCTTCACCAGCTTCGGCCAGAAGGTCGTGGCCGACGAGAACACCTGGACCGTCATCACTGATGAGGCCGGGCTGAAGGGCCTGCCGGACTCCAACAAGGCCGCCGCCGCCGCCGCCGCGCGTTCGCGCAACGTCCAGGGCTGGGCCATCGTCAACACCCGCTCTAGCGTCGATCCCTTCCTGACCTTCGCCGACGACCGCGCCCTGCGCCAGCAGGTCTGGACCAAGTTCGTCAAGCGCGGCGACAACGGCGACGCCAACGACACCAAGTCGACCATCGCCCGTATCGTCGCCCTGCGTCAGCAGCGCGCCAAGCTGCTGGGCTTCGGCAACCACGCCGAATGGCGCATGCAAGACACGATGGCCAAGACCCCGGCCGCGGCGATGGACCTGATGCAGCGCGTCTGGGCCCCGGCCAAGGCCCGCGTCGCCGAGGAAGTCGCCGACATGAAGGCGATCGCCGGTCACGACATCGAGCCGTGGGACTATCTCTACTACGCCGAGAAGGTGCGTAAGGCGAAGTACGACCTCGATCAGAACGAGCTGAAGCCCTACTTCGAACTGCACGCCGTGCGCGCGGCCTCCTTCTACATGGCCGAACGCCTGTACGGCTTCGTCTTCAAGCCGCTGGCCAAGGGGACCGTCTCGACCTTCGAGCCGGACGTGACCACCTATGAGGTCACGGACAAGGCCACCGGCAAGCTGATCGGCCTGTTCTACGCCGACGACTTCGCCCGTCCGGGCAAGCGTTCGGGCGCCTGGATGACCACCTATCGGTCCTTCTCGCAGCTGACCGGCTCCAAGCCGATCCTGGCCTCGAACAACAACAACTTCGTCAAGGCGCCGGAGGGCCAGCCCCTGCTGATCTCGCTGGACGACGCCGAGACCCTGTTCCACGAGTTCGGCCACGCCCTGCACTACTTCTCGTCGGTGGTGACCTATCCGTCGTTCGGCAACACGCCGCGCGACTTCGTGGAATATCCGTCGCAGGTGCATGAGCACTGGGTGCTGACCCGGCCCATCCTCGATGGCTATATGAAGCACGTGGAGACGGGCCAGCCGATGCCGCAGGCGCTGGTGGACAAGATCGAGGCCTCCTCGACCTTCAACCAGGGCTACGCCACGGTCAGCTACCTGTCCTCGGCCCTGGTCGACATGGACCTGCACACGCAGGCGACGCCGCCGACCGACATCGCCGCCTTCGAGAAAGCCTCGCTGGACCGTCTGGGCATGCCCAAGGAGATCGTGATGCGGCACCGCCTGCCGCAGTTCAATCACCTGTTCACCTCGGACGCCTATTCGGCCGGCTACTATTCCTACCTGTGGTCGGAAGTGATGGACGCCGACACCTGGGCCTACTTCGAAGAGTCCGGCGACGTCTTCAACCCGGAGATCGGCGGCCGCTTCAAGTCGATCATCCTGGCGCCGGGCAACACCACCGACCGCGGCGACGCCTATCGCCAGTTCCGCGGCCGCAATCCGGACGTGGCGGCCCTGCTGAAGGTGCGCGGCTTCCCGACGTCTTAAGAGTGGGCCTACCGCCCTTCGGGCTACTTGAGGCCGTTGGGCGTCTAGGGCCGCGTCGGGTCGAGACCCGAAGGGCGGCGCGAAGCAGCCAAGGCGAAAGCCTTCTGACCGCGGCACAACCAAAGAGAGGGCCTGGCGGAGAAATCCGCCGGGCCTTTTCTATTTCAGCCGGGGTGGCGTAAGCCTTGGCTATTCAGTTGAAGGAGCGCCCATGAGCGTCGTCGCCTCCTACGTCTACAAGGACGGCAAGCGGGTGCGCGCGGCGCCGCTGACGGATCAGGGCCTGGCCCTGGCCAAGGGCGAATACCTGTGGATCGGCCTGCATGAGCCGACGGACGAGGAGTTCGATGTCCTGGTCCGACGTTTCCACCTGCACCCCCTGGCGGTCGAGGACGCCCTGACGGCGCACCAGATCCCCAAGCTGGAGGTCTATGGCTCCGAACTGTTCATCGTCGCCCGCACGGCCCAGGCCAAGGGCGACCGCATCCTGTACGGCGAGACTCACGTCTTTATCGGCCCCAACTACGTCATCACCATCCGCCACGGCTCGGCCCGCGCCCACACCCAGTTGCGCGCCCAGCTGGAGGCCTCGCCCCACCAGCTGAGCCACGGCCCGGACTTCATCCTGCACGGAGTGCTGGACTTCATCGTCGACGGCTACATCCCCATCATCGACGCCATCGAGGACAAGGTGCTGGAGATGGAGCAGGTGGCCCTGGACAGCTTCCTGTCGCGCGCCGATATCACCCGCCTGTTCCAGCTGCGCCGCGAACTGGTGAAGTTCAGCCGGGTGCTGGGGCCGATGGAGGAAGTCAGCGTCAAGCTGCAGTCGCTGGACCTGCCCTGCATCGACCGCGAGGTGCGGCCCTATTTCCGCGACGTGGCCGACCATGTGCGCCGCGTCGCCAGCCGGGCGGCGGGCCTGCGCGACATCCTGGCCTCGGTGTTTGAGGTGTCCAACCTGCTGGAGCAGCAGCGCCAGGGCGTCATCACCCGCAAGCTGGCCGCCTGGGCCGCCATCCTGGCCACGCCGACGGCGGTGGCGGGCATCTACGGCATGAATTTCGAACACATGCCGGAGCTGCGCTGGACCTATGGCTATCCGGCCGTTCTGGCCTTCATCGTCGCCATTTGCATCGGCCTGTACGTCACCTTCAAGCGGACGCGTTGGCTGTGATTCATCCTGCCCGTGCGCGCGCCTGCGCATAGGTCAACCGGGCCGACTGCGGCAGTTTCTCCAGAGCCTCGTCGCGCACGCCGCCCAGGCAGCGGATGCGGGCGACGCCGCTGTATCTCTGGCAGAGACGCCGGGCGGCGCGCATCACGTCGCGGTCGAAGGCTGCTGCGCCTTCCCGCGAAGCCAGGTCACGGACATCGATGGCGAGGCGGCTGTCCGCCGAGGCGACTCCTACCGAGGCCAAAAGAACGGCGGCTGAACAAATGATCCTGAGCATGGGCTTCCAACCTTTTTAAAGTCGCGCTGCGGCGACGACGGCTGGGAGATCACGCGGCGTTTCCAGCGGAACGGAGTTCGTTCAAGGGCTGATTTGCGACGCTCGCATAAGAATGGGTCACCTTACCGGCGCGTCATCTGAGGGCCGCAAGGCGGCCTTGCTCAGCCGCTGTTCCTGAGGCCCGCCGCCACGCCGTTGATGGCCAGAAGGATGCCGTTGCTGACGCGCGGGTCGTCGTCGCCTGCGCGGCGGCGGCGGATCAGCTCGATCTGAACATGGTTCAGCGGCTCGACATAAGGCATCCGCTGGCGGATCAGCCGGTCCAGTTCGGGCTGGCCGCCCAGCAGGGCGTCCTGGCCGGTGATCGACAGGACGGCGGCGACGGTGCGGTCCCATTCGGCGCGGATGGCGTCATAGATGCGCTCGGCCAGGACGGCGTCGGGGACCAGGCCGGCGTAGCGGCGGGCGACAGCCATATCGGCCTTGGCCATGACCATCTCCATGTTCTGGATGACGGTGCGGAAGAAGGGCCAGGTTTCGGCCATGGCGCGCAGTTCGGCCGGGTCTTCGCCCCGAACCGCCGAGCCGAAGCCGTACCAGCCGGGCAGCATGACCCGCGACTGCGACCAGCTGAACACCCACGGAATGGCGCGCAGGTCCTCGATGGCGGGCGAGGCGGTGCGGCTGGCCGGGCGCGAGCCGATCTTCAGGTCGGCGATCTCGGCGATGGGCGTGGCGGCGCGGAAATAGTCGACGAAGCCGGGCGTGTCATAGACCAGGGCGCGATAGGCCTTCATCGAGGCGGCCGACAGGCGCGCCGCCGTTTCGCCATAGCGCGCGCTGTAGCCTGCGTCGGACTGCGGCCCCAGCGAGGCCAGCAGCGTCCCGCAGGTCAGGGCGTCGAGGTTGCGTTGGGCCACCTCAGGCTCGCCGTATTTGTTGGCGATGACCTCGCCCTGTTCGGTGACGCGGATGCGGCCCGCGACCGTCCCGGCGGGCTGGCCCAGCACGGCCGAGAAGCTTGATCCGCCGCCGCGCCCCACGGCGCCGCCGCGCCCATGGAACAGCTGCAGCCGCACCCCGCCGCGCGCGTGACCTCCAGCAGGGCGCGCGAGGCCTCGTGCAATTCCCAGCCCGAGGTCAGGTAGGAGCCGTCCTTGTTGCTGTCGGAATAGCCGATCATCACCTCGTGCACCCCGCGCGCCTCGGCCACGGCGCGGGCCGACGGCTCGGCAAGGACCCGCTCCAGCGTGTCTCGCGCGGCGCGCAGGTCGTCGATGGTCTCGAACAGGGGCGCGGCCTGGATGGGGCAGGCGGCCGCGTCGGCCGGGTCGTAGAGGCCGACTTCCTTGAGCAGCAGATAGACCTCCAGCATGTCCGAAGCGGCGTCGGTCTTGGACACGATGTGGGTGCGGATCGCCTGCGGGCCGAACGTCGAAAGAGCCTCGGCGGCGGCCTGAAGGATGGCGCGCTCCTTCAGCGTCTCGGGGGCATAGTCCGCATACGGAGAGAACAGGGGGCGCGGGCTGGTCAGCTCGCGCGCCAGCACGGCCAGGCGCTCCGTCTCGTCCAGGGCGGCGTAGTCGGGGCAGACGCCCGCGACCTTCAGCAGGTCGGCGACCACGCGCTGATGCACGTCGGCGTTCTGGCGCAGGTCCAGCGTCGCCATGTGGAAGCCGAACACGTCCGCCGCCGTGATCAGCCGCGTCAGCCGGTCGTCGGCGAAGACGGCGCCGTGGGTCTTCACCAGACTGTCGTGCAGGATGTTCAGATCAGAGCGAAACGCGTCGGGCCCGTCGTAGGGCGGAGCCTTAAATCGGGCCGGGCGCGGCGTCGGCTCGCCGGTCAGGGCCGGATAGGCCGCCGACAGACGGGCGTAGATCTGGCTGAGCGCCCGGCGATAGGGTTCGTCCGCGCGCTGGATGGTGGCGTCGCCCGAGCCTTGCGCCAAGGCGGCCAGTTCGGGCGTGACGCGGGTCAGGTCGATGGACAGGCTGAGCTCGGCGCCCAGGGCGTGGACCTCGTCCATATAGAAGCCGAGCGCGGCGCGGGCCTGACTGCGGAAGGCGGCGCGCAGGGTGTCGGCGTCGACGTTCGGGTTGCCGTCGCGGTCGCCGCCGACCCAGGAGCCGATGCGCACGAAGGGCGCCAGGTCGGGCTCCAGCAGGCGCCGCCATTCGGCCAGTTGGGCCGGGGCGACATGCAGGAAGATGCGCCGCAGCCAGTCGACCACGATGTCGATCTCGTCCTGCACCACCGGGGCCGAGGCCCGCGTCAGCCGCGTGGCCCACAGGATGACGATCTGACGGCGCAGGGCCGCCTTCAGCGTTTCGGGATCGCAGGCGATCCCAGCGCGGTCGCAGCCGTCCAGCAGTTCGCCGACCGCCGCCGTGCGGTCGATGACGCTCTTGCGGCGCACCTCGGACGGGTGGGCGGTCAGCACCGGCGAGATCAGGGCCTGGCTCAGCAGGTCGCGCACCGCGCCCCTGTCGACGTCCGTCTCGGCCAGTCGTTTAAGCACGCCTTCGGGGGTGTCCGCGCGCTCTCCCGCCTCGGCCTGGGCCTGGGCGCGGCGCTTGCCGGCTCGGTCCTCAGCGACATTAGCCAGCAGGGAGAAGGCGGCGAAACCGTGCGTCAGGCCGATGGCCTGATCCAGCGACAGGTCGCCCAGCAGACGCTCCAGTTCCGAAGCATCGTCCGAGGCCGGGTCGCGGTGATAGGCGACGGACGCCTTTCGCACGGCTTCGATCCGGTCGTAGAGCGCCTGTCCGCCCTCGTCGCGGATCACCTCGCCCAGCAGGGCGCCCAGAAGCCGAACCTCATCGCGGAGGCGGTCGTGGGGAAATTCCGAAGTCTGGCTCATGGATTGTCTCTCAAGGGCGAGGCCGGAAGCGAAACCGTATCAGGGTGATCCCGGTGCGCTAGTCCACGAAGCAACGCGCCAACCCCTGAGCGGTCGCCTTTCGTCTTGAGAACGGAGTCGACATCGCCTTGCTTTTCCGCCATAAGCCGCGACTTCCGGCGCAATTGAACCTGCGCCTCCACCCGCACGACCCCTGATTTTCTTCAGGACGAGGCGGGAGAGGGCCTCTGTCGACGTGATCGTTCGCAGAGGTCGCCCGCCTATGGGCGCTGCTCACGGAGGCTTTAGGCCCAGGCGCATGAAAGGGTTTGAATGTTCGAGGCTCTGAACGAGCGGCTGACAGGCGTCTTCGACCGGATCACCGGGCGCGGCGCCCTGTCCGAAAAGGATGTCGAGGAGGCCCTGCGCGAGGTCCGCGTCGCCCTGCTCGAGGCCGACGTCGCCCTGCCGGTGGTCAAGGACTTCATCGCCCGCGCCAAGACGGCTGCGACGGGCGAAGACGTCATCCGCGCGGTCAAGCCCGCCGATCAGGTCATCAAGATCGTCTATGACGGCCTGGTCGACATGCTGGGCGGCGAAGAGCCGGTTCCGCTGAACACCAATGCGACCCCGCCCGCCGTCGTGCTGATGGCCGGTCTGCAGGGCTCGGGCAAGACGACGACCTCGGCCAAGCTGGCCCTGCGCCTGTCGAAGTTCGACAAGAAGAAGGTCATGATGGCCTCGCTGGACACGCGTCGTCCGGCGGCCATGGAGCAGCTGGCCACCCTGGGCCAGCAGATCGAGGTCGCGACCCTGCCCATCGTGGCGGGCGAGAGCGCGGTCCAGATCACCCGCCGCGCGCTGCAATCGGCCAAGCTGCAGGGCTTCGACGTCCTGATCCTCGACACCGCCGGCCGCATCACCCTGGACGAAGGGCTGATGAACGAGGTGGCCGAGGTCGCGCAGATCGCCAAGCCGGTCGAGACCCTGCTGGTCGCCGACAGCCTGACCGGTCAGGATGCCGTGCGCACCGCCGCCGCCTTCCACGAACGCCTGCCGCTGACCGGTCTGGTGCTGACCCGCGCCGATGGCGACGGGCGCGGCGGCGCCATGCTGTCGATGCGCGCCGTCACCGGCCTGCCGATCAAATATCTGGGCGCGGGCGAAAAGGTCGATGCGCTGGACGTCTTTGACGCCCGCCGCGTCGCCGGCCGCATCCTGGGTCAGGGGGACATCGTCGCCCTGGTCGAGAAGGCCGCGGGCGAGCTGGACCAGGCCAAGGCCGAGAAGATGGCCCGCAAGCTGGCCAAGGGTCAGTTCGACCTGGACGACCTGGCGGGCCAGCTGAACCAGATGAAGAAGATGGGCGGTCTTCAGGGCATCATGGGCCTGCTGCCCGGCGTGGCCAAGCTGAAGAACCAGATGGCCGAGAACAACGTCTCGGACAAGATGATCGACCGCCAACTGGCCGTCATCAACTCCATGACCAAGGCCGAGCGCAAGAAGCCGGACCTGCTGAACGCCAGCCGCAAGAAGCGCGTGGCCAAGGGCGCCGGCGTCGAGGTCCAGGACATCAACCGCCTGCTGAAGCAGCACCGGCAGATGGCCGACATGGTCAAGTCCCTGTCCAAGGGCGGCGGCAAGAACTTGCAGAAAATGGCCTCCATGATGGGCGGCCTGCCCGGCATGGGCGGCGGCGGTCCGGACATGAACCGCTTGAAGGCCCTGGGCGGCGGCAAGATGCCGGAACCCTCGGCCGATGAAATGAAAGCCATTCATGACCGCCTGGCGGGTCTGGGCGGCGGACAACTTCCGGGGGCCTTCCGGGTCTGCCGGGCTTCCCCAAAAGAACTAACGCCTTTCTAGAAAGAGACTGAAAATGCTGAAGATTCGTCTGTCCCGCGGCGGCGCCAAGAAGCGCCCCTACTACCACATCGTCATCGCCGACTCGCACGCTCCGCGCGACGGCAAGTTCATCGAGCGCGTCGGCAGCTACAACCCGATGCTGCCCAAGGACAGCGCCACCCCGCGCATCGTCCTGAAGGCCGACCGCATCGCCGAGTGGCTCGCCAAGGGCGCCCAGCCGACCGACCGCGTCGCCCGCTTCATCAGCCAGAGCCAGGACGAAGCGCTGGCCGGCAAGGTCCAGTGGGTCCAGGGCAACAACCCGAAGAAGGCCGAGCCGGGCAAGAAGGCCCAGGAACGCGCCGCCGAGCGCGCCCAGCGCGAAGCCGATCGCCTGGAAGCCGAAGCCGCCGCCAAGGCCGAGGCCGCTGAAGCCGCCGCCGCCGCTGCCGCCGCTCCGGCCGTGGAAGAAGCTCCGGCTGAAGAAGCCCCTGCCGCTGAAGCGCCTGCCGAAGCCGCCGCTGAGGCGACCGAAGAGCAGGCCTAAGCCTTACTTTTCATCCGGCTGCAGCCGGTTGAAACGGGAAAGCAGCGTCCTTTCGGGGCGCTGCTTTTCTGCTATCTGGACCCCATCGCATCGGTAAACGGAGCCCGGTATGAGCAGCGAAGACAGACTGATCCTGGTGGGCCAGATCGGCGGTGCCTTCGGCGTGAAGGGCGAGGTGCGCATCAGCGCCTATACCGCCGACCCCATGGCCCTGGTCGGCTATTCGCCGCTGCTGGGCGCCGACGGCAAGCCGGCGCTGACGTTGATCTCGGCCCGGCCGGACAAGGCGGGCGTGGTGGCGCGGGTCAAGGAAATCGCGACCAAGGAAGAGGCCGACGCCCGGCGCGGCCAGAAGCTGTTCGTCACGCGCGACGCCTTGCCGGAGCCGGAGGAGGACGAGTTCTACCTGACCGACCTGGTCGGCCTGGAGGGGCGTGATCCGGCCGACGTGGTGCTGGGCAAGGTCAAGTCGGTCCAGAACTTCGGCGCCGACGACATGCTGGAGATCGCCCCGGCCGAGGGCGGCCCGACCTGGTACCTGCCCTTCACCCGCGAGGCGGCGCCGGAACTGCACATCAACGAAGGCTGGCTGCGCATCGTCCGCCCGACCGAAGTCAGCGACCGCGACGAAGACTGAGGCACGGACATTCGCCGCATGGACGGTTGCGGATCGTCTTACGGCTCCCGACATGGGCAGGGTCACACCAGCCGGAGCGTTCCATGGCCGACCTGTCCGCCTTCCCCGTCACCCGTCAGTTTCCGCCCCAGCATCCGGACCGGCTGCAGCTCTATTCGCTGCCGACGCCCAATGGGGTGAAGGTGTCGATCCTGCTGGAGGAGCTGGGTCTGCCCTACGAGGCCCATCTGGTCGATATCGGCAAGGACGAGACCTGGACGCCGGAGTTTCTGTCGCTGAACCCCAACGGCAAGATCCCCGCCATCATCGATCCCGACGGCCCGGGCGGAAAGCCGCTGCCCCTGTTCGAATCCGGCGCCATCCTGGTCTATCTGGCCGAGAAGACGGGGCGCTTCCTGCCCGCCGATCCGGCCGCGCGCTATGAGACGCTGCAGTGGGTCTTCTTCCAGATGGCGGCCATCGGCCCGATGTTCGGCCAGCTCGGCTTCTTCCACCGGTTCGCCGGGCGCGAGTACGAGGACAAGCGGCCGCGCGATCGCTACGTCGCCGAGTCCAAGCGCTTGCTGGGCGTGCTGGAGGGAAGGCTCGAGGGTCGCGACTGGATCATGGGCGCCGACTACACCATCGCCGACATCGCCATCCTCGGCTGGGTGCGCAACCTGATCGGCTTCTATGAGGCGGGCGATCTGGTCGGCTTTTCCGACTTCCCGCGCGTCGGCGCCTGGCTGAAGCGGGGCCTAGCGCGTCCGGCGGTGCAGCGCGGGCTGGAGATCCCGGCGCGATCGTAAATGGAGGCGGGGGCGCGACGCCGCGGCCCCGCCCGACCTAGACTTCTTCGGTCGGGGCGTCGCCGACGTGCTTCTTGATCGACTCTATGGCCCGCTTGGCGCCCGACTTGTCGGAATAGCCCTCGGTCGAGAAAATGACCTCCGAGTTGTATTTGAACCGGACGCGGAACTCGCCGGCCTTGTCTTGGTAGACCTCGAACTTGTGCGCCATGATCGCCTCACTTCGCAGGCCCCAGTCGGCCCAAGGTCAAGCTGACATAGTCGCTTCGCTCGTCAATGCCCCGCCGAACACGGGTGCGTGAGGGGGAGCCGAGACGCCGGCTGGCCGTTCTCCCCTTATGCCGTCCAGCGTCATCCGCCGCTTCCGCTATGACGAGGCCGCCCGTCGATTGCGGCTGACCTTCGTCTCGGGCGCCGTCTACGACTACGACGACGTGCCGCCGGAGGTGGCCAAGGGTCTGGCGCAGGCGTCGTCCAAGGGGCGCTTCTTCGGGCTGCGCGTTCGCGACCGCTATCCCTGTCGCCGGGTGTTCAGCGCGCGCCAATCCAGCGACGCGCCGCCAGGGCGATGAAGCCGACCGCCAGGCCCCAGAAGGCCGAACCAACCCCGAACAGCGCCATGCCCGACGCCGTGGCGGCGAAGGTCAGCACGGCCGCCTCGCGATTCTTGACCTCGCTCATCATGGCGCCCAGCGACCCGGTCAGGGGCGCGATCAGGGCCAGTCCTGTGATGGCGGCAAGCGCGCCGGTCGGCATGGCGATGAACAGGCCCGCCAGCGGCGCCGCGAACAGGGCGACGACCAGATAGAACAGGCCGTAGATCACCCCCACGGTCCAGCGTCTGGCGGGGTCAGGGTGGGCGTCCGGCTCGGTGCAGATGGCGGCGGTGATGGCGGCCAGATTGACGCCGTGTGCGCCGAAAGGCGCCAGAAGCGTGCTGGTCAGCCCGCCCCAGAAGATCAGCTTTCCGGCGGGCGGGGCGTAGCCTGCAGCCCTCAGCACCACCAGACCGGGCAGGTTCTGCGAGGCCAGCGTCACCAGATACAGCGGCAGGGCCAGACTGACCGCCGCCTTCCAGTCGAAGGCTGGCATGACCGGCGATAGGGCGCCGAACAGGCCGGTTCCCTCGGGCAGGGCGACCTGACCGCGCACGGTCAGAACCGCGAAGGCGACGACCAGAACGGCGGGCAGGGACCAGGCGGGCGCCAGCCGACGCATGACCAGAAAGACCAGCAGCAGTCCCGCCGCCAGCATCAGATCGGTCGGGAACACGAGAAACAGCTTGAGGCAGAAAGGCAGCAGCACCCCCGCCAGCATGGCCGAGGCGATGGCCGCCGGAATGCGCTCGGCCAGCCGTCCCAGCGCCGGGACCAGCCCGGTCAGCACCATCATCAGCCCGGCGATGACGAAGGCGCCCACGGCCGTCGACCAGCCGAGGCCCAGCGTCGAGGCCGCCAGCAGGGCCGCGCCTGGCGTCGACCAGGCCAGCACGACCGGCATCTTCAGTCGCCAGCTCAACACCGCGCCGGGCAGGCCGATGCCCAGGCACAGGGCCGTGACCATGGAGATGATCTGGCCGGGCGACGCGCCCATCGCCTGTCCCGCCTGAACGATCAGGGCGACCGTGCCGCCGAAGCCGACGACGGTGGCCACCGCGGCGGCGGAAAAACTGGCGGGAGGAGGCAGGCTCGCGGAACTCATGCGCCCAAGCTAGGCCGGGCGGCGGCGTGTCGAAAGCGGAAACCTATCTTCCGCTCATCTCGGCGTCAGCCGGGATGAGCGGGTAGTGGAGGAGATGCAAAAAAGGCCGCCAGTTCGCCCGACGGCCCTCTGTGTTCGCATGAAGTCGGGGGTTCAGCCCTCCATGTCGTCCGGCAGGCCGACGGCGTGGAAGCCGGCGTCGACGTGGACGACTTCGCCCGTGGTCGAGCGGCCCAGATCCGAGCACAGCCACAGGGCGGCGCCGGCGACGCCTTCCATCGAGGTCTCTTCCTTGATCAGCGAGAACTGCGCCGACTTGGAGTGCAGGCCGCGCCCGCCGGCGATGCCCGCCAGCGACAGGGTGCGCATGGCGCCCGCCGAGATGGCGTTGACGCGGATGCCCTTCGGACCGAGATCGCGCGCGATGTAGCGGGTGGCGGCTTCCAGCGCGGCCTTGGCCACGCCCATGGTGTTGTAGTTCGGGATGACCCGTTCGGACCCGAGATAGGTCAGGGTGATCATCGAGCCGCCGTTGGGCATCAGCTTGGCCGAGCGCTTGGCCACGTCGACGAAGCTGAAGGCCGAGATGTTCATGGCCAGCAGGAAGCTGTCGCGGGTGGTGTTGTCGACGAAGGAGCCCTTCAGCTCGTCCTTGTTGGCGAAGGCCACCGAGTGGACGACGAAGTCGATCGTGCCGAACTCCTTCTCCAGCTCGGCGAAGGCGGCGTCCATCGAGGCGTCGTCGGTGACGTCGGCCTGGATCAGCAGTTTGGCGCCGACGCTTTCGGCCAGGGGACGCACGCGGCGCTCAAGACCCTCGCCCAGATAGGTGAAGGCCAGCTCGGCGCCCTGCGCCGCCAGTTGCGAGGCGATGCCCCAGGCGATGGAGTTGGAGTTGGCCACCCCCATGATCAGGCCCTTCTTGCCCTTCATGAGTTCGCCGGTGGGCATGTCCCAGCCTTCGCTCGTCGCCATGGGTTCGTCTCCGTATCTAGAACTTGATCCGCCTTTTGGACGGGCGCGCGGCGGGTGACAAGTGAGTGCTGACGCTGGCGTTTATCCGCCGTCGGCCTAAGTTGACGTCATGAGCTTCGACGCCGACAGTTCGCACGCACAGCCGCAGGCTGGTCCCGTCTTCTTCGACCGCCGCGAACTGGACCAGATGCTGCGGGTTTATGGGCGGATGGTGGCGGCGGGCGAATGGCGCGATTACGCCATGGCCGGGGCCAGGGAGCACGCCGAGTTCGCCGTCTTCCGCCGCCACGGCGACGCGCCCGTCTATCGCATCGAGAAACGCCCCGCCCTGCGCCTGAAACAGGGCCAGTGGGCCGTAATCGGCGAGGGCGGCCATGTGCTGAAACGCGGCCGCGATCTGGCCCAGGTGCTGCGCGTCTTCGACAGCCGGAAGTTCACGGTGGTGGACTAGGACGGTCTCGCCCCTCGTCCTCGACCTCTCCTTGCCGTCAGCCTCAACCCCTCTCTCCGCCGTCATCCTCGGGCTTGACCCGAGGATCGGGTTGTCCTCGCGCGAGGCATAGACGGTCGAGGACGCAGCGTGGCTCGATCCTCGGGTCAAGCCCGAGGATGACGGAGGCAATGGTGCCAATTCCAAAGAAAAGGCCCCGACGTCGCCGTCGGGGCCTCATTCTTTCTTGGCCTATCGCCCTTCGGGCTGCTTGAGGCCGACGCTCAAGTCGGCCGTGACCGCGTCACGGCCATAGCGCATTCAAAAAGCCTCTATTCGCGGCTGCCGCCCATGAAGGCCAACAGGAACTGGAACAGGTTGATGAAGTTGATGAACAGGCTCAGGGCGCCGAAGCCCGTGGCCACGCCCATGGCGTTCTTGTCGCCGCCCAGGGCGTAGTAGGTCATCTTCAGACGCTGGGTGTCATAGGCGATCAGGCCCGAGAAGATCAGCACGCCCAGACCCGAGATCACCAGGCCGAACATGCCCGACTTCACCAGGAAGGCGTTGACCAGCATGGCCAGGATCAGGCCGATCAGGGCCATGATCAGGAAGGTGCCCATGCCGCTGAGGTCCTTCTTGGTCGTGTAGCCGACCAGGCTCAGACCCGCGAAGGCGGCGGCGGTGACGAAGAAGGTCGAGGCCAGCGAACCGCCCGTATAGCGCAGGAACAGCACGCCCAGACCGGCGCCGATGGTGGCCACCACGGCCCAGTAGAGCATGTTCACGCCCTTGGCCGTCGGGTTCTTCATGAAGAACATGGAGCCGAACAGCATGACCAGCGGCGAGAACTGGATGATCATGCCCAGCATGGTCAGGCCGATGCGGCCGTCCGGCATGCGGGCGAACAGCAGCTGCTGCACGGCGGGGACGTTGCCGGTGACGTAGGCCAGGACGCCGGCGACGACCAGACCGATCGCCAGCTTGTTGTAGACGCCCAGCATGAAGGCGCGCAGGCCGGCGTCGACGGACATGTCCGCCGACTGCGGAAGCGGGCGCGCATAGCCGTTGTTGAAATCGCTCATCGCGAAAGAAGTCTCCCATTCGGCCGGGATGGTCCCGACCTTTGGCTCAAATATCGGCACGCCGGGGCGTCCATGCAAGAAAAAGCGGGCTTCCGGCCGGCGGTTCCGCCCGCTACCAAGGGTCGCATGCTACGTCTGTTCACCGCCATCGCCATTCCCGAGGACGTCGCCGAGACCCTGGCGCGGCGGCAGTCCGGCCTGCCCGGCGCCCGCTGGCGGCCGCTGGACGCCCTGCACGTCACCCTGGCCTTCTATGGCGAGGCGTCCGAGCGCACGGCTGACGACCTGGCCTCCGAGCTGACCCGCGCCGAGGGCGGGGGCGTTCGAGATCGCCCTTAACGGCGTCGGCGCCTTCGGCGACGCCCATCGCAGCCACACCCTGTGGGCCGGGCTGGAGCGGTCCGAACCGCTGAACGTCCTGGCCGGGCGTTGCCGGTCGGCCGGCGAGCGCGCGGGCGTCCCGCCGGAGAACCGCGAATACCGGCCGCACGTCACCCTGGCCTATCTGAAGCCCCAAGCGAACCCCGACCGCATCGGCGCCTGGATCGCCGGGCACAATCTGCTGAAGTCGCCGCCGATCCGCGTGGATCGCTTCGGCCTCTATTCCAGCGTCCTGACCGGCGACGGCAGCGTCTACACCCTGGAGCGGGAGTATCTGTTGTGATCGAGCGTCCCACCTCGCCCCTCGGCCCCACGCTGGAGACGGAGCGCCTGTTCCTGCGCCCGCCGACGCTGGAGGACTTCCCGCGCTGGGCCGACTTCATGAGCGACCCTGAGACGACCCGCTTCATCGGCGGGGTGCAGTCCAGGCACGAGGTTTGGCGCGCCATCGCCTCGGTGGCGGGCATGTGGGCGCTGCAGGGCGAGGGCATGTTCTCGGTGATCGAGAAGGCGACCGGCCTGTGGATGGGCCGGATCGGGCCGCTGCACCCCTATGACTGGCCGGGCCGGGAAGTGGGCTGGAGCCTGCACCGCGACGCCACGGGCAAGGGCTATGCGCTCGAGGCGGCTGCGGCGACCATGGACTACGCCTTCGACGTACTGGAGTGGCCCGACGTCATCCACTGCATCGACCCGGACAACCGCGCCTCGGAGAAGCTGGCCGAGCGGCTGGGCTCGACCAATCGCGGGCCGGGCGCGATCCCCCGCCGTTCCACGAGCACAAGGTCAATCTGTGGGGTCAGGCGCGCGAGCAGTGGCGGGCGAACCGGCAGCGCTTGCGGTAGGAACGCAACGGGAACATAAAGGCGCATGGCCGCCGCCGCGCTTCACCTCGAACTGGTCTTCAGCCGCCCCGAAACCACCCTCTCGGTGACGCGAGGGGCCGCTCGGCTGCTGGTCGACATGGGCTATGCGCCTCTGCTGGAGGTCTGTCTGCCCAATGGGCGGCGCGCCGACGTCATGGCCCTTGGACCCAAGGGCGACATCGTCATCTGCGAGGTGAAGTCGGGTATCGACGACTATCGCGTCGACCGCAAATGGCAGGAGTACGGGCCGTTCTGCGACGCCTTCTACTTCGCCGTGGCCCCGGAGTTCCCGGAGGGCGTGCTGCCGGACGAGCCGGGCCTGATCGTGGCCGACGGCTTTGGCGGGGCGGTGCTGCGCGAGGCGCCGGCGACGCCCCTGGCCCCCGCGCGACGCAAGGCGCTGACCCTGGCCTTCGCCCGTCTGGGCGCGCTCAGGGCGATGCGCGAGTAACGCCCTTCTCCCCTTGAGGGAGAAGGTGGGCGCCGGAGGCGCTCGGATGAGGGGTGTCAGCGCGGTGTCTGAAGTTCTAGCGATCGGGCGGTGCGACAGCCGCTAAAGCCGCTGCGCTCGCACCCCTCATCCGTCAGGCTGCGCCTGCCGCCTTCTCCCTCAAGGGGAGAAGGGCCTCCTTACCCGCCCACGGCGTGCAGCGCCGCGCCATGGTCGCGCAGCCAGCGGCGGTGCGGGCGATGATCCCCGATCAGTCGAGCCACGACGGCCCAATAGGCCGGGCTGTGGTCGGCGTGGACCAGGTGAGCCACTTCGTGCGCGGCCAGGTAGTCGGCCACGGCGGGCGGGGCCATGATGACGCGCCACGAGTAGCGGATCGAGCGGTTGTGCGGGCTGCACGAGCCCCAGCGCGAGCGGGTGTCGACGATGGACACCTTCACCGGTCCCTGACCCAGGCTCTTCAGGTGGACCTGCGTGCGTTCGGTCAGGAAGTCGCGCGCAGCCCGGCGGAACCAGTTCTCGATGCGGCGAGAGAAGGCCTCGCCCTGGCCGCCTGAACGCAGCACAGGCCCCTCGTCCGTCTCGATCAGGCGCGCGGCGCCCGCGCCGCCGCTCGCCTCCAGCCGCACCGGACGGCCCAGCCAGGTGACGACGGCGCCGGGTTCAAACGCCAGGGTCTCGACCCGCGCGGCCAGCCGTTCGGCGATCCATCCGGCCTTGGTGCGGGCGAAGGCGACGACCTCGCCAAGGCGCCGCTCGCTGGGGGCCACGGCCACGGCCTCGCCGGCGCGGGCGTCGATGCGGATCGACAGCCGCCGCGCGCGCGGATTGACCGACAGCCTCAGGGCGCCGCCGCCCTCAAGCGGCAGACGCTGACCGTTCCGGTACGACACTGAGGGCTTCGTTGCTGGCGATGAAATCGCGCACGCGGGGATAGATCTCCTCGCGGAAACGGCGGCCGTTGAAGACGCCGTAGTGGCCGACTTTGGGCTGGACGTAGAGCAGACGGCGGTCGTCGGGGATGTTGGGCGTCAGGCCGTGCGCCGCCTGGGTCTGGCCGACGCCCGAGATGTCGTCCATCTCGCCCTCGATGGTGGCCAGGCCGATATCCTTGATGGCCGTCAGATCGACGGTCTGGCCGCGATGCTGCAACAGGCCGCGCGGCAGCAGGTGCTGCTGGAAGACGATGTCGATGGTCTGGAGATAGAATTCTTCGGTCAGGTCCAGCACCGACAGATATTCGTCGTAGAACTGCTCGTGCTTTTCCACGCCGTCGCCGTCGCCCGCCACCAGATCGTCGAAATAGCGGCGATGGGCGTCGACGTGCTTGTCCTCGTTCATCGACATGAAGCTGTAGAGCTGGACGAAGCCGGGATAGACCCGCCGTCCCGCGCCCGGATAGGGCAGGGGCACGGTGTGGATCATGTTCGACTTGAACCAGGTGAAGGGCTTTTCCTCGGCCAGCTGGTTCGTCACCGTCGGCGACAGGCGGGCGTCGATGGGCGAGCCCATGAAGGTCATGGAGGCGGGGCGGTTCGGGTCGTCCTCGGCGGCCATCACGGCGCAGGCGGCCAGCACCGGCGGCCCCGGCTGGCAGACGCCGACGACATGGGCGCGCGGGCCGACGGCGGCCAGCATGTCGCGCACATGGTCGATGTAGTCGTTGAAGTCGAAACGGCCTTCCAGCATCGGCACCTGACGGGCGTTGGCCCAGTCGGTGACATAGACGTCGTGGTCCTGAAGGAAGGTCTCGACCGTGCCGCGCAGCAGGGTGGCGTAGTGGCCCGACAGCGGCGCGACGATCACCACGGCGGGCGCGGCGGCGGGGCGGCCCGCGCGTTTCAGGTCGCCGATGTTGCGGGCGAACCGCACCAGGCGGCACCAGGGCGAGGACCACACCACCTGTTCGGTGGTGCGCACGGGCTTGCCGTCGATCTCGATCGTCTCAAGGCCCCAGTCCGGCTTGCCGTAGCGGCGCGTCAGGCTTTCGAACACCTCGGCCGCGGCATAGGCGGTGCGGCCGATCGCCGTGTCCGCCGCCGGATTGAGCGGAGAGGTCCAGAACTGCCGGGCCATCTGGGCCCCGATCCGGAACGGCGTCGCCGAATGGTAGGCGAGCTCGTGAAAAGCGTAGAGCATGAAACCCCGAGTGCGGCCCCCGCCGATGCGGATCGCCGATCATACAGGATGATGCGCTGCAAAAAGCCCGGCCGCGCCGCGTTCAGGCAAAGGTGATCAGCCCTTCTCCATCGCGTTTTCGATCAGGGTCACGGTGCGGCTGGGCCCCAGGTCATGGGCGACGGCGCTCCGGAACTTGCCGTCCGGCCCCATCAGATAGACGGTCAGGCCGTGGTTCATGGTGTAGCCCTCGCCCTCGCCGACCTTCTGATAGAAGGCGCGGTATTCCTTGGCGACCTGGGCCACCTGTTCCGGCGTGCCGGTCAGGCCGATGACGCCGTCGGGGAAGCCGTCCGACGACAGATAGTCCTTCAGCATCTGCGGGGTGTCGCGCTCAGGGTCGATGCTGATGAAGACGATCTGCAGGTCCTTGGCCTTGTCGCCCATCCGTTCCTGCACGGCGTTCAGCACGCCGAGCGTGGTCGGGCAGTAGTCGGGGCAATAGGTGAAGCCGAAGAAGACCAGGCTCCACTTGCCCTCCAGAATCTTCTCATCGACGACCTGGCCGTCCTGATTGGTCAGGGTGAAGGGGCCGCCGACCAGGGGCTGGCCCGTCGCTGAATCCGTCGTCTGGGCCGCCTGTTGCCGACCGCCGACGACCACCATGGTGATCAGGCCCAGCGCCAGGGCGATGACCGCGCAGGCGGCGGCGAACAGGATGACGGGACGGCGGGGCATGGCCTCTCCTTAGGCGAGAACGACGCGGATCATCGGGCGGGCGCGACACGGCGTACCGTGCAGCCGCCCCTCGCGCGGTCTATAGAAGAGGGGTGAGCCCGACAGAAGCCCCCATACCGCCGCACGCCCCGCTGCACCTCCTGGCCCAGGCGGGCGGCGAACTGGCCGGTCTGCCCGAACTGCCCCGGCGCGGGCGCGGCCTGTCGCTGCGCACCCTGATCGTGCTGCGCTGGCTGGCGGTGATCGGCCAGACCAGCGCCATCCTGACCGCCTATTTCGCCCTGCATTTCCCCTTGCCGTTATGGGAGTGCCTGACGGTGATCGGCGCGGGCGTGGCGATGAACCTGGCCACGATGGCGCGGGCGCGGCGCATCGACGGCAGCCTGCCGGACGGGCCGAGAACCGCCGCGCAGCTGGGCTTCGACATCCTGCAGCTGGCGACGCTGCTGGCTCTGACCGGCGGTCTGGCCAACCCCTTCTGCCTGTTGTTGGTCGCGCCGGTGACGATCGCGGCGGCGGCCCTGCCTGCGCGGCAGGCGGTCATTCTGGGCGTCATGGCCCTGATCGCCGTGGGCTTCCTGTTCTCCTGGTCCCTGCCCCTGCCGTGGCGCCTGCATGAGCATCTGGAGCTGCCGGGCCTCTACCGTCTGGGGCTGGGGCTGGCGCTGGTGACCGGGGTGCTGTTCACCTCCGGCTATGCGTGGAAGGTGGCGGCCGACGCCGACAAGCTGGAGCTGGCCCTCGCCACCACGCAGGACGTGCTGCAGCGCGAACAGAGGCTGGCGGCCCTGGGCGGTCTGGCCGCCGCCGCCGCCCATGAACTGGGCACGCCCCTGGCCACCATACAGGTCGTCGCCAAGGAGATGCTGCGGGACGCCCCCACCGGCAGTCCCGCCGCCGAGGACGCCGGCCTGATCCTGCAGCAAGCCGAGCGCTGCCGCGCCATCCTGAAGCAGTTGTCGGCCCAGCCCCAAGAAGGCGACGCCCTGTTCGCCGACATCGATCTGAAGGCCCTGCTGGAAGAGGTGGCCCAGCCGCATCGGGGCTTTGATCTGGACTTCGACATCGCCGTGAAGGCGCCGCCCGGCCAGCCCGTGCCGCGCGTGCGCCGCCTGCCCGAGATCGTCCACGGCCTGTCCACCCTAGTCGAAAACGCCGCCGACTTCGCCACCGCGCGGGTGCAACTGACCGCCGTGGTCGATGCGGGATGGATCGAGATCGACATCGTCGACGACGGCCCCGGCTTCGCCTCTGAGATTCTGCCGCGCCTGGGCGAGCCCTATGTGACCAGCCGTCCGCAGGCCAAGGCCCGCCGCGCCCTGGCGGCCCAGATCGCCTCGGCGTCCAGCCCGGCGCGCAGGGGACGGCGCGCGCCGCCCCGGTCACCGCCCCCATCGCGCCCAGCCAGGGCGGCATGGGGCTGGGCTTCTTCATCGCCCGCACCTTGCTGGAACGGACCGGCGCCAAGGTTTCGGTCGGCGCGGGCGCGCCCGCCAAGGGCCAGCCCGGCGGCGCCCTCGTCTCCGTGCGCTGGGCGCGTCAGGCGCTGGAAGTCACCGCCTCGGCGATGGATGGCGGCGGAACCTGATGTCGCAGTTGCGAGCTTGGCCCTTGACCCTGCGTCGTTGACGCACGACCTGAAACCTCAGGAGAATTTCATGTCCGAACTCGAGACCCAGATCGCCGCCCTCAACGACAAGTCCCTGCTGCTGCTGGACGATGATCAGGCGCTGCGCACCCGGCTGGGCCGGGCGCTGGAATCGCGCGGGTTCGCCGTCTCTGTCGCCGGTTCGGTGGCCGAGGCCAGCGACGCCCTGCGCCAGTCGGTTCCGGCCTTCGCGGTCCTGGACATGCGGCTGGAGGACGGCAACGGCCTGAAGGTGGTCGAAATGATCCGCGAGCGGCGCGAGGACGCCCGCATCGTCATGCTGACCGGCTACGGCGCCATCGCGACGGCGGTGGCGGCGGTCAAGGCGGGCGCGGTCGACTATCTGCAGAAGCCCGCCGACGCCGACGACGTGGTCAAGGCCCTGCTGTCCACCGGCGAGGCGCCCGAGCCGCCGGAAAACCCGATGTCGGCCGACCGGGTGCGCTGGGAGCATATCCAGCGGGTCTATGAGCTGTGCGACCACAACGTGTCCGAGACGGCGCGCCGCCTGGGCATGCACCGGCGCACCCTGCAACGCATCCTGGCCAAGCGCGCGCCGCGATAGGCTGCTTTTTGCGCGCTATGCTCGCGACGCGGTCGCTCGCGGCTTGAGCGCCTTACGCTTCTCCCTCACCCCTCGTGGGAGAAGGCGGCCCGCCACGAGGCAGAGGGGCGCTCAGTCGGTCAGAAGAACAGCGCGTCCGGGCGCCGTTCCTGCTGGGGCGCAGGGGGCGTCTGCGGCGGGGCGGGCCGGGCCGCCGGGGCCGGTTGCGGCTGGACCGGTTGCTGAGCCTGGCCGTCGATGATCACCGGCGGCGGAGCGTCGTAGGGCGTGGCCGCGGCGTAAGGGTCCTCGACCTGGCCCATCAGATCGCCGACCGGATCGGGCGGGATCCAGCCTTCGGGCAGGGGCGGACCGTTGGGAATGGCTTGGACCGCCAGCTTGGGCAGGGCGGCTTCCATAAAGCCGCGCCAGATGGCGGCGGGGGCCGCGCCGCCAGTGACCCGGGCCATCGGCTTGTTGTCGTCCTTGCCGACCCAGACGGCGGCGACGAAGCCGCCTGTGTAGCCGACGAACCAGGCGTCCTTGTAATCCGAGGTGGTGCCGGTCTTGCCGGCGATATCGCGCCCGCCGATCGCCGCCGAGCGGCCGCTGCCCGACGTGACGACGCCGCGCAGCATCTGGTTCATGTAATAGAGCGGCGGATTATTGATGGCCTGGCCGCCTTCCGACGGGCCGTGGGTATAGATCACGCGGCCGGACGGCGTGCGGATCCGGCTGATGCCATAGGCGTCGACACGGCGGCCGCCGTTGGCGAAGGCGTCATAGGCCTGGGCCATCTCCAGCGGGCTGACCTCGACGGCGCCGAGCGCCATGGACGGCTGCAGGCCGATCTCGCTGGAGATCCCGAGGCGACGGGCGGCGCGGGCCACGCTGTCGCGCCCGACCTGATCGGCGACATAGGCCGCGACCGTGTTGGTCGATTGGGCCACAGCCTGGGCCAGGGTCATCTGGCCCGAGAAATTGCCGGAATAGTTGCGCGGCGACCAGCCGCCGATGGTCACGGGCTGGTCCACCACCGGGGTCTGGGGCGTATAGCCCGCCTCGACGGCGGCCAGGTAGACGAAGGGCTTCCAGGCCGAGCCCGCCTGACGCCGCGCATCCACCGCGCGGTTGAACTGGCTGTCGCCGTAGGAGGCGCCGCCGATCATGGCGCGCACCCGGCCGTCGCCGTCCAGGGCGACCAGGGCGGCCTGTTCGACGCCCTTGCCCTTGTCGCGGTCCAGGATGCGGCGCACGGCGCGCTCGGCGTCGGTCTGCAAGGTCAGATCGAGCGTCGTCTCGACGACCATATCCTCGGTCGGTTCGCCGACCAGGGTGCGGATCTGCTTGTCCAGCCAGTCGATGAAGTATTGGGCGTGCTGGCTGGCCAGGGTCTTGGACACCCGCACCGGCTCGGCCACGGCGGCCTCGCGCTGGGCCGGGGTGATGGCGCCGACCTCGACCATTTCGTTCAGCACGACGTTGGCGCGTGTCGCGGCGCGCTCGCTTTCGGAGACGGGGGAATAGCGCGAGGGCGCCTTCAGCAGGCCCGCCAGCAGGGCGGCCTCGCCGACCGTCAGCTTGTCGGCGCTCTTGTCGAAATAGCGCTGCGAGGCGGATTCGATGCCATAGGCCCCCGCGCCGAAATAGACGCGGTTCAGATACAGGGCGAGGATTTCCTTCTTGGAGAACTTCATCTCCAGCCACACGGCCAGGATCAGCTCCTGCACCTTGCGCTTCATGTTCTGATCGGGCGTCAGGAACAGGTTCTTGGCCAGCTGCTGGGTGATGGTCGAGCCGCCCTGGACCACGCGCCCGGCCCTCAGGTTCGAGGCCATGGCCCGGCTCATGCCGATCGGGTCGAAACCGGGGTGGTGATAGAAGCGGCGATCCTCGATGGCCACGAAGGCGGCGGGGACGTAGTCGGGCAGGGCGTCCAGATCGACCGGCGGCGCCATCTGGGTGCCGCGCACCGCGATCAGGGCGCCGGAGCGGTCCAGATAGGTGATCGAGGGCTGGCGATCGACCTCATACAGACTGGAGGTGTCCGGCAGGTCGCGCGCAAACACCGCCAGGAAGACCACGGCGAAGATCAGACCCCAGACGGCCAGCACCGCGCCCCAGTAGAACAGGCGGCCGAAGACGGTTCGGCGCGGGCGTTCTCCACCCTGCTCGTTGCGGTCGGGTCCGCGGTCGTTGCGCGCCATGAACATCCCTCTATGCCAGCGACGTGGACCCTAGCCGTTCCCGTCGCCGGCGAAAACGCCCCCGTTTTCGATCACGCCAGCGTGTGCGCCTATTTCGCCGAAAGAATGGCGCGGCGGGCCAGCCAGACGCCGTTCCCGCCGCCGTTCTCCACCGCCAGTCCGGCCTGGGTCAGCGCGGCGCGATACGCCTCAGGGGCCAGGCTGCCGTGATAGAGGGCTTCGCCGCGCCACTCGCCGATCGCCTCGCCGTGGGCGGGTCCGGCGGTGAACATCAGCCGGCCGCCGGGCGTGACACGGGCGGCCAGGGCGGGCAGAACCGCTGTTTGCGCTTCCGGAGTCAGGTGGAACAGGCTGTGCCAGGCCAGAACGCCGTGAAAAGCGTCGTCCGGCAAGGCGTCGCGCATGTCGCCGATACGCCAGTCGCCGCCAGGCAAGGTCTCGAGCGCATGGGCGATCAGGCCGGGCGAGGCGTCGAGGCCGACGACCTCGAACCCGCGCTCCAGCAGGGCGGCGCCCATGGGCCAGCCCGAGCCGCAGCCGACGTCCAGAACCCGGGCGCCGCGCGGCCAGCCCTGCGTGAAGCGGTCCAGCCAGGCGGCTTCGTTCCAGTCGCCTTCATCCCGGCGCAGCACGACGCCCCGGTCGCGAATCCAGTCGGCCGCCTTGTCCTGATAGAGGCCGACGATCCGATCCGCAGCCGGATGGCTCATTTGGCCAGGAAGGCGTCCAGCGCCCCATGGAAGGCGTCGGGCTGGTCGAACATGATGAAGTGGGCGCTGTCGTCGATGCGCTTCAGCCTGGCGCCGGGCAGGGTCGCGAACGACATCTGATAGATGGCGTCGGTGATCGCATCGGTCATGCGGGGGTCGTTGAACTTGACGTAGAGCACCTCGGTCGGGGCGGTGATCTTGGCCAATTCGGGTCGCAGGTCGGTGGTCACCAGTTCGCGGAAGGCGGCGGCCGAGACCTTCTGGTCGCTGCCCCGCATGTCCTTCAACGCCTCTTCGCGCCGGCTTGCGGTGTTGATCATGCCGTTGATGGAGGCCGTGGCCTGGGCGACGTAGGCCTCGCGCGGGCTGGTCGACTGGGCGGTCCAGATCTGATCGGCGACGGGGGTCACGCTCTCGGCCGTCGCGCCGGGCGCGCCGAACATGGCGCCCATGAAGGGGATCATGTCGACGACCATCAACTTGCCGACCAGGTCCGGGTGCCGTGCGGCCAGCATCATGCCCATCGTTCCGCCCATCGAGTGGCCGACGACGGCGGGCTGGTTCAGATGCTGCTCGCGGATGTAGCGGGCGATGTCTTCGGCCACGGGGGCGCCGACCGGTTGGGGCGCGTCGCCCTGGGCGTTGGCTTGAGGCGCGGCGCCCGCGAAACCGGCGACGTGGATGCGGTGGATGCGATAGCGCCCGGCCAGGTGATCGACCGTCCCCTGCCAGACCGCGGGCGAGGACGACAGGCCGGGGATCAGGATCAGGTCGGGCGCGCCTTCCGGTCCGTCGACGCGGACGCTGAGGCGGTCGGAGGCGAAGGCGGCGTGCGCCGCGCCGTGGGCCGCGTGGTTGACATGGCCGTCCTGAGCCACGGCGGGAGCGGCGGCCAGCAACAGGGCGGCGGCGCCGAAAAAGGCGGTGGAGGCGGTGCGGATCAAGGCGTCTCTCCCAAAGAGAATTTGAGACAGATTAATTCATCGGCTGAGGAAGGGAATGGCCTTTGGACGGCTGACCGTCCCTGCTGCTACAAGGCGGCCATGACTGCAGACGCCGCGCCCGCCCCAGTATCCGCCCCCGAGGCCAAGGCTCCGCCGACCGCTTTCGGCAAGGGCTTCATCACCGACGCCTGGTATTTCGTCGCCCTGGCGCGCGACGTGCCGGTGGCCAGCCTGAAGCGCTATGAGATCATGGGCGAGCCGGTGCTGATCGGCCGCACCCGCGCGGGGAGGTCTATGGCATGCGCGACATCTGCCCCCACCGCGCGGCGCCGTTGTCGGCCGGACGCCTGGTCGAGAAGCCGGGCGAGGGCGAGACGATCGAATGCCCCTATCACGGCTGGCGCTTCCGGCCTGATGGCGTCTGCGCCGCCATCCCGTCGCTGGTCGAGGATCAGGCGTTCGAGGCGAACCGCATCAAGGTGCGATCCTATCCGGTGCGCGAGAGCCAGGGCATGGTCTTCGTCTGGATGGCGGCCGACGCGCGCAATCCGTCCGAGCCGGATCAGGAGCCGCCACAGTTCCCCGGCGCCGTCGGCCAGCCGCGTCTGGTCGAGGCGATGGATTTCGACAGCCATATCGACCACGCCGTCGTCGGTCTGATGGACCCGGCCCACGGCCCCTATGTCCACCAGCAGTGGTGGTGGCGCTCCGAACATTCGATGCACGAGAAGGCCAAGACCTTCGCACCGGTCGACTTCGGCTGGGCCATGGTGCGCCATGCGCCGTCGTCGAACAGCCGCCTGTACAAGGTGCTGGGCGGGGCGCCTGCGACCGAAATCACCTTCCGCCTGCCGGGCTATCGCTGGGAGCATATCCAGGTGGGCGCCAAGCAGGTGCTGGCCCTGACCTGCCTGACGCCGGTGAGCGAGACCAAGACCCGCATCACCCAGATATTCTGGTCCGACCACTGGGTGTTCGGCATCGCCAAGCCCTTCCTGCGCATGGGCGTCGTCGCCTTCCTCAAGCAGGACGGCGGCATGGTGAACCTGCAGAACGAGGGGCTGAAATACGACCCGGCCCTGATCTGGATCGACGACGCCGACAAACAGGCGAAATGGTATCAGCAACTGAAGCGCGAATGGCTGAAGAGCCGCGCCGAGGGCCGCGCCTTCGTCAATCCGATCCAGGAGACGGTGCTGCGCTGGAAGAGCTGACGGCGGAACTCCGGCGGCTCAGCTCTGGCCGTTCCGTGCGGAACCGCGCAATCATGCCGTCATGAAGTCGGTCGCGCGCCTCTTTCGTCTGCATTTGGCCCTGTGGTTGGGGTTGGCGGTCATGGCGGCCGCGAGCGCCGTTTCGCCCGTAGCCTGGGGCTGGCCGATGCGGTTGGCGGTCGCGTGGGACGCGGGCGTGGCGGCCTTTCTGCTGCTGACCTTCGTGCGGCTCAGCCGAACCCGATCGGTGGCGAGGATCCGCGCGCGGGCGGCGGAAATGGACCAGGCGGGCAGGGCGGTTCTGCCGCTCAGCCTGTTGGCGGCGGGGGCCAGCGTCTTCGTCATCGTCCTGATCGCGGCGTCGGGGGCAAGCCTACGGCGACGGCGGCGACGCTGACCGTGGCCACCATCGCCCTCAGCTGGCTGTTCGTGCAGACCATCTTCGCCCTGCATTACGCCCATGAATTCTATGCGCCGGCCGGGACCGGCCAGGGCGACCGCCAAGGGCTGATGTTCCCCGGCGAGGACGACGCCGACTATTGGGACTTCCTGCACTTCGCCCTGATCATCGGCGTGGCGAACCAGACCGCCGACGTGCAGATCTCTAGCCAGCGCCTGCGCCGCATCGCCACCGTCCACAGCATCCTGGCCTGGCTGTTCAACACGGTGATCCTGGCCCTGGCGGTCAATCTGGCGGTCAACCTGTTGTAGGCTTTCGGCGGGTTCGCCTTGACTTGGCCGCTATTGAGGTCCATCTGCGCTGCATCGCACAATGCGGTGACCGGCGCGTTCCAGCGCGTGTTTGGGCTTCCCTGACCGGAAGGCCTGTCTGTCGAGCGGCCGGATCATTCGATTTCATACGTCGTCCATACACGCGGGGCGGCGCCCGTTCCCCGCCCGATTTCGGGCAGGCGACGTGCGCCCTTTTGTGAAGGTCTGGTTCGTCCAGCCGCGCGCGCCGCCGTTCGTGAAAGACAGACGTGAGCGACACTCTTACTTTTGAATCCATGGGCCTGAACAAGGCTCTGCTGACCGCCCTGGCCGCAACCGGCTACGAGAAGCCGACGCCGATCCAGGCCAAGTCCATCCCCGACGTGATGAAGGGCAAGGACCTGCTGGGCATCGCCCAGACCGGCACCGGCAAGACGGCGGCCTTCGCCCTGCCGATCCTGCATCGCCTGGCCGAGAACCGCGTGGCGCCAAGCCGCGCACCACGCGCTGCCTGGTCCTGAGCCCGACGCGCGAACTGGCGACCCAGATCGCCGACAGCTTCAAGCAATACGGCGCCCACCTGGGCTTCCGCGTGGCCGTCATCTTCGGCGGCGTGAAATACGGCCCGCAGGAACGCGCCCTGCAACAGGGGCTTGACGTGCTGGTCGCGGCGCCCGGCCGCCTGCTGGACCACCTGCAGCAGAAGACGCTGGACCTGTCGCAGACCGAGATCTTCGTCCTGGACGAGGCCGACCAGATGCTGGACCTGGGCTTCATCAAGCCGATCCGCCAGATCGTCAGCCGCATCCCGGCCAAGCGTCAGAACCTGTTCTTCTCGGCCACCATGCCGTCGGAGATCGGCAAGCTGGCCGGCGAGCTGCTGAAGGACCCGGTCAAGGTCCAGGTCACGCCGCAGGCCACCACGGTCGAGCGCATCCAGCAGTCGGTGATCTGGGTCGAACAGGGCAAGAAGCGCGCCCTGCTGACCGAGCTCTTCTCCGACCCCGCCTATACGCGCTGCCTGGTCTTCACCAAGACCAAGCACGGCGCCGACAAGGTCGCGGCCTATCTGGAGGCGGGCGGCGTCGAGGCCGGCGCCATCCACGGCAACAAGAGCCAGCCGCAACGCGAGCGCGCGCTTGAAGCCTTCAAGAACGGCAAGCTGCGCGTTCTGGTCGCCACCGATATCGCCGCGCGCGGCATCGACGTGGACAAGGTCACCCACGTGGTGAACTTCGAGCTGCCCTATGTGCCGGAAGCCTATGTCCACCGCATCGGCCGGACGGCCCGAGCGGGCAAGGACGGCACCGCCATCAGCTTCGTCGCCGGCGACGAGATGAAGCTGCTGAAGGACATCGAGAAGGTCACGCGCCAGAAGATCCCCGCGATCGACCGCCGCAACGACAAGGCGCTGGCCCAGCTGGACGCCTCCATCATGGCGGCGGGCGTGGCCAAGAAGGCGACCCTGCCTGAACGTGAAGGCCGCTCGGACGGCGAAGGCCGGGGCGGGCGTGGTCGCGGCGGCCGCAACCCGCACCGTGAAGGCGTCAAGCAGGAGGCCGGCGGTCAGCCGCACCGCCAGCGTCGCGGCCGCAACGGCGCGCCTGCGGTTGAGCGCGCGGCGCCGGTCTACGATCCGATGGCGGGCGATCGCGCCCGCTCGTCGGTGCGCGCAGCGCCGTCCGCCGAGCCCAAGCCGGTCGGCGAACTGCAGCGCCGCCCGCGTCGTCGTCGCCCGTCGAACGGGGGCAAGGGCCACGCCGCCCAGGGCTGATACAGCAAAGCCCGCTCGCTCCCCGAGGAGCGGGCGGCGCGGGCCGCCCGCGACAGGGTCGGGGAGGCGCGGGGCGCCTCCACCGCCTTAATAAAGCTTGCAAACCCGCTCAAGCCAGCAGGCGGCCGCGCCGCCTGCGTTAGCGGTCTATCAGTGCCTGAACACCCGCACGCCGGTGAAGGCCATGGCGATGTTGCGTTCGTCGGCGGCGGCGATGACTTCCTCGTCGCGGATCGAGCCGCCCGGCTGGATCACCGCCGTGGCCCCGGCGGCGACGGCTTCCAGCAGACCGTCGGCGAAGGGGAAGAAGGCTTCGGACGCGCAAGCCGAGCCTTCAGCCAGCGAATGGGCCAGACCCTTGGCCTCGCCGGCTTCCTTGGCGCGGATGGCGGCGATGCGGGCGCTGTCGCGGCGGTTCATCTGGCCGGCGCCGATGCCCGCCGTCTGGCCGTCCTTGGCGTAGACGATGGCGTTGGACTTGACGTGCTTGGCCACGGTGAAGGCGAACAGCATGTCCTGGATCTCGGTCGGCGTCGGCTGGCGGCGCGTGACGATCTTCAGATCTTCCGGCTTGATCAGCGAGCGGTCGCGCGACTGCACCAGGAAGCCGCCGGCGACTGAGCGGAACACCTCGCCCGGGCCGTGCGGGTCAGGGAGACCATTCGTGATCAGCAGGCGCAGGTTCTTCTTGGCGGCGAAGACTTCCTTGGCCTCGTCGTCCGCGCCCGGCGCGATGACCACCTCGGTGAAGATGCCGGTGATGGCGCGGGCGTCCTCGCCCGTCAGCGGGCGGTTGACGGCGATGACGCCGCCGAAGGCCGACACGGCGTCGCATTCCAGCGCGCGGGCGTAGGCCTCCGACAGGGTATGGCCGACGGCCACGCCGCAGGGGTTGGCGTGTTTGACGATGACGCAGGCCGGGGCCTCGAACTCGGCGACCAGCTCATAGGCGGCGTCGGCGTCGGCGATGTTGTTGTAGCCCAGCTCCTTGCCCTGGACCTGGGTGGCGTAGGCCACGCCCGGGCGCTTCTCGCCGGTGCGGTAGAAGGCGCCGGTCTGGTGCGGGTTTTCGCCATAGCGCAGCGTTTGCGCCAGCGAACCGGCGATCGCCTTGCGCGCCGGGGCGGCGTCTTCCAGCTGACCGGCGAACCACGACGACACGGCGGCGTCATAGGCGGCGGTGCGGGCGAAGGCGCGGGCGGCCAATTGCTTGCGCAGCGTCAGCGTGGTCGTTCCGTCGGCCTTCAGGGCTTCGACGATCAGGCCGATGCTCTCGGCGTCGACGGCGACGGCGACGTGGCCGTGGTTCTTGCTGCCCGAACGGATCATGGCCGGGCCGCCGATGTCGATGTTCTCGATGGCTGCTTCAAAGCCGCCGCCGGATTCCACGGTCTTCTCGAACGGATAGAGGTCGATCCAGACGATATCGATGGCGCCGATGCCGTGCTCGCTCATGGCGGCGGCGTGGGCCTGGGCGTTGCGCACGCCCAGCAGGCCGCCGTGCACGACCGGGTGCAGGGTCTTGACCCGGCCGTCCATCATTTCCGGGAAGCCGGTCAGATCGGCCACGTCCTTGACCGGCAGGCCGAAGCCCGCGATCGCCGCCTTGGTGCCGCCGGTCGAGACCAGTTCGACGCCCAGCCCCGCCAGGGTGCGCGCGGCGTCTTCCAGCCCCGCCTTGTCCGACAGGGAGATCAGGGCGCGGACGGGCTTGATCGCGTCCGGGGCGGGCGGAAAGTCGGGAGCGGCGGGCATGGGCGGCGTCCGTTTACGGCTGGGGCGGGGAGATGGCGGGGCATCTAGCACCAACGGGACACGGCGTCAGCCCTTGGCGTCCGTTGCGGTCCTCCCGGCGCCGATCCTCGGGTCAAGCCCGAGGATGACGAAAGGGAGGGCACGCGGCGATGTTGTCGGTGTCTTGCTCACACTGCGTCATCCTCGGGCTTGACCCGAGGATCGAGTTGTCCGCCACTCACGGTTCCATGAACGAGCGCCGCCCTTTCATCGCGACCTATATTCTGGCCAGTCGCCCGCTCGGCGTTCTTTACGTCGGCATGACCTCGAACCTCTACGAACGCATCCGCCAGCATCGGGAGGACGGCATCGAAAGCTTTGCCCAGCGTTACGGCTGCAAGACGCTGGTCTGGTATGAGACGCACGGCTTCGTCACCGAGGCGATCCGGCGCGAGAAGGCGCTGAAGCGCTGGAACCGCACCTGGAAGCTGGAGCTGATCGAGAAGACCACCCCGCAGTGGCAAGACCTCTATCCCGGCCTGTTTGGATTGGCGCTGATCCTCAGGTCAAGCCCGAGGATGACGGAGGGAGAGAGGGAGGCGTCGAGGCATTTCTGAAGCGCCTCGATCGGCTTTAGTCCGGATCGCCGCTCGCGCCGGCCGGGCTCAGCTTCCAGCGGACCTTGGTTTCGGCGTCGGTGCGGGCCGAGCCGCGCACGACGATCTGCAAGGAGCGGCGGGTCAGGCCTTCGTCGATGTGGACGGCGGGCTCGATGGCCACGTCGGGGCCGTCGCTGCGGAACCACCAGCCGCGTCCGGACGGGCCGCGCAGCAGGATGGAGCGGCGGTCGCGGGCCAGCGAGGCCTGGACCCCCGGCTCCAGCTGGAAGCGCAGGGCGTAGGGCGCCGCGATGGCCCGGGTCGCTTCGGGGCGGCCTTCGGGGGATGCAGCCGCTCCTCGGCGCGCAGTTCGTCCAGCCGCTGGTCGATGTAGAGGCGGCGCTGGTGCATCAGGCCGTACTGCGCCATCCAGCCGTCATGCTCGACCTCCAGCCAGACGGCGCCGTCGCCTTCCTGATGCTGGCGCGTGACGTGCAGGGCGGGGCCGACGAGGCGCGGGCCCAGCAGCTCGCCCTTCCAGCCCGCCAGAGGCTCGGCCAGAGGCTGTTCGCCCAGCGTCAGGGTCGAGGCGCCGGGCGTCAGGCGCAGGGCCTGTCGGTCCAGGGCGCGCGGCGTCCATCCCGCCGAGGTGAACAGGCGGTCGCGGCCGCAGACGACCTCCAGGGCCGCGGGCTGGCCGCAGGCGGCGGCCGACCAGGCGTTGCGCGCCGGGGCCTCGACATCGACCACGACGGTTAGCAGGGGGCTGGAGACGCGCAGCAGGCCGCCGACGGCGCCGCTGGGCGGGGCGGCGGGGGCGTCGTCATGGGCGCGGGCGGCGGCGATGCGCTCAGGCGTGGAGGGGCCGCCGCCCTGAAACACGGCCAGCTTCCGATCGGGCAGGGTCTGCAGGCGCAAGGCCATCGTCAGGCGCGAAATGGCCTCGGCCACCGGCTCGGGCGTGACTTCGGACAGCTGGGCCAGGGCGTCGTCCAGCGTCAGCAGGTCGAGCAGCAGCTCCAGCCCCTCTCCGGCGCGCGCGAGGCGTGGGCGCCGTCGGGAGCGACCGTGGCGGTCAGGGCGGCGGGCAGACGTTTCAGCGCCTTGTCGCGGATGGCGGCGCCGGCCTTGCCGGTCAGGGCGCATCCCGCGACGGCGGCGGCGGTCAGGCGCTCGGCCCGGCCCAGGATCCCGCCGGGCGGCCGCAGCAGCTGGCGCGCCTGATGGGCCAGGATGTCGGTCAGCTTCAGGCGCTCGACCTCCGTCGCTGCGCCCGCCAGCCGCCGTCCGGCGCAGGCCAGGTGATAGACGCGGCGGGCCAGAATGTCCGGATCCCAGGAAAAGGGCGACCAGCGGCTGAAGACCTCATGCCAGGCCAGGGTGAGGGCCAGGACTTCGCGCACGCCGCGATCGCCCTGAGCCATCATGGCGGGCAGCCAGTTGAAGCTGTGCAGCTCGACGGCGAAGGCGCGGCTGGGCGTGGGGCTGTTCCACAGCTCGGCCGGGGTTCCGGCGTCCAGGCTCAGGCCCGCCAGCGTCAGCTTGCCCGACAGCAGGGGACGCGGCGCCTCTTCGGGCAGGGGGCGGAAGTCGCGCGGGCTGACGGCGAAACCCTCGGCGGTCGGACCGCCCAGCGTCAGGCCGTAGCCGGGCAGGCCGTACAGTTCGATCCACGCCTGGCGCGCCACCAGCCCCTTGGCGACCGAGGCCCACAGGCGCGGGTCCGGTCGGGCGCCGGAGGCGGGGCGCACGGGGGTCCGCATCGGGGCGCCCTTCAGGCCGGGGATGTGCCCTTCGGCCAGGGGGACGTCGCTGTCGCGCGGGGCGAAGGGGCCGAGGGGGCTCACGCGGCGGCGGCCTTCAGGGCCTGGATATTGGCGGCATAGGCGTCCGGCCCGCCCTTGAAGACGAAGGAGCCGGCGACCAGCGCATCGGCCCCGGCGGCGACGCAGGCCCCGGCGTTGGCGGCGACCACCCCGCCGTCCACTTGCAGGTGCGCCCTTGATCCGGCGCGGTCGAGGATGGCGCGGGCGCGCTCGATCTTCCGCAGCGAGGTCTCGATGAATTTCTGACCGCCGAAGCCCGGATTGACCGACATGATCAGCACTAGATCGACCAGTTCGACCGCCTCTTCCAGCACGCTCAATGGCGTGGCCGGATTGAAGACGAGGCCCGCCTTGGCGCCCAGCTGGCGGATCTGGCCCAGCGTGCGGTGGACGTGGGGGCCGCTTTCGGGATGGACGCTCATGATGTCGGCGCCCGCCGCGCGATAGGCCTCCAGCCAGTTGTCGACCGGGGCGACCATCAGGTGCACGTCGAACGGAAGGCTGGTGTGCGGGCGCAGGGCTTTCACCACGTCCGGGCCGATGGTCAGGTTGGGCACGAAATGCCCGTCCATGACATCGACGTGGATCCAGTCGGCGCCGGCCGCCTCAAGCGCCCGGATTTCCTCGCCCAGGCGAGAGAAGTCGCTGGCCAGGATGGAGGGGCAGATCAGCGGGGCGGTCGCGGCGGTCTGGGTCATGGCCCTGCGACTTACGTGGGTGTGAGGCGAGGGGCAAGCCGGGCCGCGGACGTAAGGTCGCGTGTTGCGCATGGATTCGATCAGGCGGGGCTTTCGCGGGCGCTGGGCGGAAAGGTGATGCTGAAGCCTCAGCCGGGTCTTGGCGGAGGGGCGGGCGGTTGACCCTGGTTTGCGAACGCGTCAAGACGCCTGCGCCGTCCAGATGCCTGTCGTGGGGCGGCGTCTTTTGGAAACCCTCAGATGAACCCCGAAGACCGAAGTCTGTCTTCAACTTCTTCGACGCTCTGAGGACGTTCGCTTCCGCGCGAGCGCCCTCGCGAAAGGAAGCAACCATGCTGAACGCCTATGACTGGCGGGCCGATCGGCTCGTGCGCCTCGATACGACCGTGGATCACGGCCCCGCCTGCTGGATCGATCTTGTCTCTCCGACCGCGCAGGAGGCGGCGGCTCTGGAGATCCTGACGGGCATCGACCTCCCCAGCCGTGACGAGATGGACGATGTCGAGCCGTCCGCCCGCCTCTACGCTGAAGACGGGGGCGTCTTCATGATCGCCGCCGTGGCGACGGATCTAGAGACCCACGATCCGATCAAGACGCCGGTGACCTTCATCCTGAAGGGCGGGCGGCTGGTGACGGTCAGCTACGGCCAGCCGCGCTCCTTCCAGACCTTCATCGCCCACGCCACCCACAAGCCCGGCGAGCGGCTGGCCAGCGGCGAGGCCGTGATGATGGGGCTGATCGAGGCGGTGATCGACCGCTACGCCGACGCCCTGGAAACCAAGGGGCTGGAGCTGGACGCCATCTCGCGGATGATCTTTCGCAAGCGCGACCCCAAGGCGATGGAGAGCCACAACCTTCAGGCCGTGATCCGCGACATCGGCCGGGCGGGCGACTTCCTGGGCCTGATCCGCGAGAGCCTGTCCAGCCTGCAGCGCCTGCTGGCCTATCATGCAGCCGTGTCGGGCGCGCGGGCCGGGAGCAAGGCCGATCGCGAGGGGCGCCAGACCGTGCGTCTGCTGCAGCGGGACGCGGCGGCGTTGAGCGAGCTCAGCGTCTCCATGTCCTCCAAGGTGACCTTCCTGATGGACGCCACCCTGGGCCTGATCAATCTGGAGCAGAACCAGATCATCAAGATCTTCTCGGTCGCGGCCGTGGCCCTGCTGCCGCCGACGCTGATCGCGTCGATCTACGGCATGAACTTCGACGTCATGCCGGAATTGCACTGGCGGTACGGCTATCCAGCGGCGGTGGGGGCGATGATCCTGTCGGCGGCTCTGCCCTATTTCGTCTTCCGCAAGAAACGCTGGCTCTAACCGTCCTGAGACGGGCCGCAGACCGCGCGGAAACCGGCGGCGGCGAAACGCACCATGTAGTCGCAGGCGCTGTCCAGGTCGCCCGACCGGCACAGGCCGCCGGACAGGCGATCCAGCCGCCCCGTCTCGCCCAGCGTCAGGGTCAGGGCGCCCGACAGGTTGTGCCAGGCCCAATAGAGCTGCTCGTCCCGCGCCTCCGGCATGATGCGTTTGACCAGTTCAAGCAGGCGTCGGATGGCAGGGTCGAAATAACGGGCCATGGTCTCGCCGCCGAAGGCGGGCTGGGCGTTCGTCTGGGCCACCAGGGCGGCGTAGTGCTTCCACCCCGGCCCGCCCTTCAGCGACCACTGGAAAGGCGGGCGCAGGAAGGCTTCGAGAAGGCCTTCCAGCGTCATGGCCGGGCCCGTCGCCTCTGCGTAGCGATCCATGGCGGCGACGCGCTCGCTGTTCCACACCTCGGCGCGGCGGTTGAAGACGGAGTCGAACAGCTCCTTCTTGGCCCCGAAATAATAGTGGACCAGGGCCGTATCCACGCCCGCCTCGCGCGCCACCTCGCGGATGGTGACGCCATAGAAGCCGTGCTTGGAAAACAGGTCCTCGGCCGCGTTCATGATGGCGTCGCGGGTCTCTCCAACGGCGGACGCCTTGGATTTCTTGGGCCGACCGCGCCGCGCCGGGGCGGCGGGCGAGGGGAATCTGGGGCGGCGGCAGGTCGCTCTTCGTCATGGTCGGAAGCTAGTCGCGCTTTGGGGGTTAGTGCAACGGCGCCACAGGGAGGGCCTTTCCGTGACGCAAATCAGGCTTGGCCGTTTGACAGTCGGCCGAAACCCGGTCACCTATGCTGAAAATCATTGAACGCTGAATAAAAGCGTCGATCGGGCCGGAAACATGATTGGGATTGAAATGAACAGACTCGTGAAAACCGCCCTTCTGGCGGGCGCCGCCTTCGGCGTGATGGCTTCGGCCGCGCAGGCGCAACAGGCTCCGGCCATGGAGGCGCAGGCCTCGACTGTCGACGACATCATCGTCAGCGCGCGCCGCCGTGACGAAGCGCTGAAGGACGTGCCGGTGTCGGTGTCGGCCATGAGCGCCGAGCGCCTGGAGCAGACCGGCGCTTCGGACATCACCGCCCTGCAGCAGCAGACGCCCAACGCGACCGTTCAGGTGGCGCGCGGGTCCAACTCGACCCTGATTTCCTTCATTCGCGGCATCGGCCAGCAAGACCCGCTGTGGGGCTTCGAGCCGGGCGTGGGCCTGTATGTCGACGACGTCTATGTGGCGCGCCCGCAAGGCGCCGTGCTGGACATTTTCGATATCGAGCGCATCGAGGTCCTGCGCGGGCCGCAGGGGTCGCTGTACGGCCGCAACACGGTCGGCGGCGCCATCAAATACGTCACGTCGCGTCTGGACCCTGACGCGCCGGAGCTGACGCTGCGCGGCGCTTACGGCAGCTACAACCAGATCGATCTGCTGGCCCAGGGCTCGATGCCGGTGACCGACAAGCTGCGCATCGGCGGCGCCGTCGCCAGCTACAACCGCGACGGCTACGGCGAGAACCTGAACACGGGTGCCGAGCACTACGACAAGGATGTCCTGGCCGGCCGCGTCAGCGTCGAGTTCCAGCCCACCGACAACACCTTCTTCCGCCTGGCCTATGATCGCGTCGAGGACCGCTCGAACCCGCGTCACGGCCACCGCGAGAAGGCCGGGGTCGGCCCCGGCGCCGGCGTTCCGGGCAGCGTCTATGACACCTACGCCGGCCTGGGCGACCGCAACAAGGTCACCACCGAAGGCGTCTCGCTGACGGCTCAGGTCGACCTCAACGACGTGTGGACGGTCAAGTCGATCACCGCCTATCGCTCGGGCGACACCGACACCCTGATCGACTTCGACAACACCCCGGCGCCGACGCTGGACGTGCCGGCCATCTACGGCGACCACCAGTTCACCCAGGAATTCCAGGCGCTGTTCAGCACCGACCGGATTCAGGGCGTGGCCGGGATCTTCTACCTGGACGGCACCGCCTCGGGCGCCTTCGACACCATCGCCCAGAACTTCGGCATCGTCATCGGCACGGCCGGCTACGTGAAGACGACCAGCATCGCGCTGTTCACCGACATCAACCTGGACCTGACCGATCGTCTGCACCTGGGCCTGGGCGCCCGCTATACCGTCGACGACAAGACCGGCCACGTCTTCCGCGCCAACTATCTGGGCGCGACCCGCAGCCCGCTGCTGGGCGGCACGGCGCGCGCCCCGATCCTGCTGCGCACCGACTACACGCGCTCGAACAGCTTCGATCAGTTCACGCCCAAGGCCTCGCTGTCCTACGACTTCTCGGACCGCATCACCGGCTACGCCTCTTACTCGAAGGGCTATAAGTCGGGCGGCTTCGATATGCGCGGCGACGCCATCCTGACGCCGAACACGGTCAACGGTTATCAGCCGGAAACGGTCGACTCGTATGAAATCGGCCTGAAGGGTTCGGCCTTCGACCGTCGCCTGAGCTTCGCCTCGGCCGTCTTCTACAACGAGTACCAGGACCAGCAGGTCACCACCCAGGTTCCGGCCGTGGGCGGCATCGCCAGCTTCGTCGACAACGTCGGTTCGTCCAAGTTCTACGGGGCTGAAGTCGAAGGCTCTCTGATCCTGACCGATAGCCTGACGGCCAACTTCGCCGTCGGCTACCTGGACTCCAAGTTCGAGCAGTTCCAGCGCTACAACCTGACCACCCAGAAGTACGAGGACATCTCCGACCTGGTCGTGCTGCAGAATGCGCCCAAGTGGACCGGCTACTTCGGCCTGACGTGGCTCGGCGAAGTGGCCGGCGGCTCGCTGGCGGTGACGCCCTCGGTCAGCTACCGCGATGACTACAGCCAGTTCGAGTTCCCCAACCCGGTGCTGGACCAGGACGCCTTCGCCCTGGTGGACCTGTCGGTCGTGTGGACGGACCCCAGCAACAAGTGGACCGTCGGCCTGTACGGCAAGAACTTGACCGATGAGGAATACCGCGTCGGCGCCTACAACTTCGCGGGCGCGGCCTACAACGACTCCCTGATCGGCTACTACGGCCCGCCGCGCACCGTCACGGCGTCGCTGCAGTACAAGTTCTGATCGGGTTTTTCTCCTGAACGCCTGATCATCTGATCACGGGCGGCGGTTCGCTGGAGCCGCCGCCCTTCTTTTCCATGGCGCGGGGCGGCCAGGCCGTTACCGTCGCGGGACAGCAAACCAGTCGGGGAACGTCATGAGTGAGATCGGAGCGGCCAAGGCCGAAGCAGCGGCGGTCGACGCCCGCGCCGCTTCGCCGGGCTATCGCTACTATGTGCTGGGGATCCTGATCCTCATCTATATGCTGAACTTCCTGGACCGGCAGATCATCGGCATCCTGGCCGCGCCGCTGAAGGCGGAGTTCAACCTCAGCGACACTCAGTTCGGCCTGCTGGGCGGCCTGGCTTTCGCCCTGCTGTATTCGACCCTAGCGATCCCCATCGCCTGGCTGGCGGACCGCTTCAGCCGGGTGTGGATCATGACCGGCGCCCTGACCATCTGGTCCGGCTTCACCGCCCTGTGCGGCGTGGCGGGCGGCTTCGGCTCTCTGTTCCTGTGCCGGATGGGCGTGGGCATCGGCGAGGCGGGCGGGGTGGCCCCGGCCTATTCCCTGATTTCGGACTATTTTCCCAAGTCGCAGCGGGCGCGGGCCTTGGCGGCCTATGCTTTCGGCATTCCGCTGGGCATGGCGGCGGGCACGCTCGTGGGCGGCCTGCTGGCGGCGACCTACGGCTGGCGCACCGCCTTCATCGTCGTCGGGATTCTGGGCGTGCTGGTGGCCCCGGTGCTGCGGCTGACGGTCAAGGATCCCAAGCGCGGCGGCTTGGACGTGGAGCCCTCTTCGCCGACTGCAGCGCCGGTCGAGGCGCCCAAGGCGCCGCCCTTCATGCAGGTGGTGCGCACCCTGGCGCCCAAGCCCAGCTTCTGGCTGCTGTCGTTCGGCGCGGCGGCCTCGTCGGTGTGCGGCTACGGCGTCGCCGCCTGGCTGCCCAGCTTCTTCATGCGCAGCTTCGGCCTGAGCCTGTCGCAGACGGCCTGGTATTACTCGGCCATCGTCCTGGTCGGCGGGGTGGCGGGCATCTGGCTGGGCGGATCGATGGCGGATCGCCTGGGCAAGAAGTCCAAGTCGGCCTATCCGCTGACGCCGGCGATCGCCTTCCTGATCTCGGTGCCCTGTTTCATCCTGGCGATGAACTCAGGCGCGGTGGTCGGCGCCGTCATGCCGGGCTCGGACCCCAACGGCTTCGCCTCCCTGGCTCTGGCCTTCGCGATCTTTCTGATCCCCACGGGGCTGAACCTGGTGTGGCTGGGGCCGATCACGGCGGCGGTGCAGCATCTGGGCGGGCCGTCGATGCGGACCACGGCCTCGGCCCTGTTCCTGCTGATCAACAACCTGCTGGGGATCGCCGTCGGCATCTATTATTTCGGCTGGATGAGCGACCTGCTGCGTCCGACCTTCGGGGAGGAGAGCCTGCGCTGGGCCATCTATACCGGCATGGGCTTCTACCTGCTGTCCTCGGCCCTGTTCATCTGCGCCTCGCGGACGCTGAAGAACGACTGGGTCGACTGACCGCCTGAAAAACAGTCTGGGCGGCGGCGGCGCGGGGCCGCCGCCCGGCATTAGAAAATCCTTGTGAGGCCATAAACAGACAGGCGGTTGCGCTGGCGAAGGCGCGACGCCTATAAGCGCGGCCAAAGTTTCCACAAACCTCCCTCAGAACGGCGCGGGTCCAACATGAACATTCACGAGTATCAGGCCAAGCAGGTCCTCAAGGGCTACGGCGCCCCGGTTGCGGACGGCGTCGCCATCACCTCGGCCGACCAGGCCGAAGCCGCCGCCAAGCAACTGCCTGGCCCGCTCTATGTCGTGAAGTCGCAGATCCACGCCGGCGGCCGCGGCAAGGGCAAGTTCAAGGAACTGGGCGCCGACGCCAAGGGCGGCGTGCGTCTGGCCTTCTCGATCGAGGAAGCCGTCGCCCACGCCAAGGAAATGCTGGGCAACACCCTGGTCACCGCTCAGACGGGCGAGGCCGGCAAGCAGGTCAACCGCCTGTACATCGAAGACGGCGCCGACATCGCCCGTGAGCTGTATTGCTCGCTGCTGGTCGACCGCTCGGTCGGTCAAACCGCCTTCGTCGTCTCGACCGAAGGCGGCATGGACATCGAGGAAGTGGCCCACGCCACGCCCGAGAAGATCCACACCATCGCCATCAACCCGGAAACCGGCGTGACCGACGAGAACATCGCCGCGATCAACGCCGCGCTGGAGCTGACGGGCGACGCCGCCGAAGACGGCAAGTCGCTGTTCCCGATCCTGTACAAGGCCTTCGTCGAGAAGGACATGGACATGCTCGAGATCAACCCGCTGATCGTCATGGAGAACGGGCGCCTGCGCGTTCTGGACGCCAAGGTCTCGTTCGACGGCAACGCCCTGTACCGCCACGAAGACATCCGCGCCCTACGCGATGAGACCGAGGAAGACGCCAAGGAGATCGAGGCCTCCAAGTGGGACCTCGCCTATGTCGCCCTGGACGGCAACATCGGCTGCATGGTCAACGGCGCCGGTCTGGCCATGGCGACGATGGACATCATCAAGCTGTACGGCAAGGAACCCGCCAACTTCTGCGACGTCGGCGGCGGCGCCTCGAAGGAGAAGGTCGCAGCGGCCTTCAAGATCATCACCGCCGACCCCAAGGTCGAAGGCATCCTGGTCAACATCTTCGGCGGCATCATGAAGTGCGACGTCATCGCTGAAGGCGTCGTCGCCGCGGTGAAGGAAGTGGGCCTGAAGGTGCCGCTGGTCGTGCGTCTGGAAGGCACGAACGTCGAGCTGGGCAAGAAGATCCTGAACGAGTCGGGTCTGGCCATCACGGCCGCCGATGACCTGGACGACGCCGCCCAGAAGATCGTCGCGGCGATCGCCTAAGGCTCGGCCTTAACGACGACCGCCTCGCAGACACACAGATTTCAGAGCACAGACACATGTCCATCCTCGTTAACAAGAACACCAAGATCCTGGTCCAGGGCCTGACCGGCAAGACCGGCAGCTTCCACACCGAACAGGCCCTGGCCTACTACGGCACGCAAATGGTCGGCGGCATCCACCCGGCCAAGGGCGGCCAGACCTGGACCGGTTCGCACGGCGAAAGCCTGCCGATCTTCGCCTCGGTCGCCGAAGGCAAGGATCGCACCGGCGCCGACGCCTCGGTGATCTACGTCCCGCCGGCAGGCGCGGCCGACGCCATCATCGAAGCCATCGAGGCCGAGATCCCCTTCATCACCTGCATCACCGAGGGCATCCCGGTGCAGGACATGGTCCGCGTCAAGGCGCGCCTGGACCGCTCCAACTCGCGCCTGCTCGGCCCGAACTGCCCCGGCGTCCTGACCCCGGAAGAGTGCAAGATCGGCATCATGCCGGGCTCGATCTTCAAGAAGGGCAACGTCGGCATCGTCTCGCGCTCGGGCACCCTGACCTATGAAGCCGTGTTCCAGACCACCAACGAAGGCCTGGGCCAGACCACGGCCGTCGGCATCGGCGGCGACCCGGTCAAGGGCACCGAGTTCATCGACGTGCTGGAAATGTTCCTGGCCGACGACGCGACCGAGTCCATCATCATGATCGGCGAAATCGGCGGCGCGGCCGAAGAAGACGCCGCCCAGTTCCTGATCGACGAAGCCAAGAAGGGCCGCAAGAAGCCGATGGCCGGCTTCATCGCGGGCCGCACGGCGCCAAGGGCCGCACCATGGGCCACGCCGGCGCCGTCGTCTCGGGCGGCAAGGGCGATGCGGAATCCAAGATCGCCGCGATGGAGGCTGCGGGCATCCGCGTCTCGCCGTCGCCCGCGCGTCTGGGCACCACTCTGGTGGAAGTGCTGAAGGGCTAAAGCCCTTCAGCGGCGCCTCCTTGGAGGCGCGGCGCTAACGCTCGCGACGCGGTCGCTCGCGGCTTGAGCGCCGGATTCACTCAAGGGTGGGTTCGGCGTCGGGCGGCGGCGGATTGGACTAAAGTCTAGTCGATCCGCGTTCCGGGGACGTTTTTCGCGCCGTGTGACCTTTTGTAACGCCTCCGGAATCGTCCGGAGGCGTTTTTTCTTGCGGAATCGACCAAATCCACCCGCTCCGCCTCCCTTCGGTCATGACCAGTAAGGAAACAGGGCCTATATGAACGGCGCTGCTCTCCGCGCGGCTGTGCGCGGGCGGTTGTAAAGGGACGATTGAAAGAAAAATGGCGGACGATGCGGGTCGGCTGAACCAGGTCTTTGCCGAGACCTCCTTCCTCTATGGCGCGAACGCGGCCTTTATTGAGGACCTGCACGAAAAATGGGCCTCGGACCCCGGCTCGGTGTCGGGGGAATGGCGCGCCTTCTTCGATCAGTTGAAGGACAACGCCGACCTGGTGAAGCAGTCGGCCGCCGCCGGCTCCTGGGGCCGTTCGGGCGCGACCGAGCCGACCGAAGAGACCGCCGTGTTCGATGGTCGCTGGCCCGCCCCCAAGGCCGATCCCAAGGCCGCCGGCAAGCCCGGCGCGCGCCCGGCTCCGGCTGCAGCCGGCGCCGGTGTTTCGGCCGCCGATGTGCGCGCGGCCGCCCACGACTCCATCCGCGCCCTGATGCTGATCCGCTCTTATCGCGTGAACGGCCACCTGCAGGCGAACCTGGACCCGCTGGGCATTGAGCCGCCGGTTCAGAACCCGGAGCTGACGCCTGAATTCTATGGCTTCACCGAAGCCGACATGGACCGTCCGATCTATCTCGACGGCGTGCTGGGTCTGGAGACCGGCTCGCTGCGCCAGGTGATCGAGCTGCTGCGCCGCACCTACTGCGGCAATATCGGCGTGCAGTTCATGCACATCGCCGAACCGGAAGAAAAAGCCTGGCTGCAACAGCGCATCGAGGGCCCGGACAAATACGCCCAGAACGCCTTCACCAAGGAAGGCAAGCTGGCCATCTTCAAGAAGCTGGTCGAGGCCGAGGGCTTCGAACGCTTCCTGCACAAACGCTTCCCCGGCACCAAGCGCTTCGGTCTGGACGGCGGCGAAGCCATGGTCCCGGCGCTGGAGCAGGTGATCAAGCGCGGCGGCGCCCTGGGCGTCGACGAGATCGTGCTCGGCATGGCGCACCGCGGCCGCCTGAACGTTCTGGCCGCGGTCATGGGCAAGCCCTACAAGGCCATCTTCCACGAGTTCCAGGGCGGTTCTTCCGTCCCCTCGGACATCGAAGGCTCGGGCGACGTCAAATACCACATGGGCGCCTCGTCGGACCGTGAGTTCGACGGCCACAGCGTCCACCTGTCGCTGACCGCCAACCCCTCGCACCTCGAGATCGTCAACCCGGTCGTCCTGGGCAAGTCGCGCGCCAAGCAGGCGTTCGACATTCGCGAGGCCGAGGTCAACCTGGGCAAGCCGGACGCCGAATGGGTGCTGGACCGCTCCAAGGTCGCGCCTCTGCTGATCCACGGCGACGCCGCCTTCGCCGGCCAGGGCGTGGTCGCTGAATGCTTCGCCCTGATGGGGCTGAAGGGCTACCGCACCGGCGGCACCCTGCACTTCGTCATCAACAACCAGATCGGCTTTACGACGGCGCCGCGCAACTCGCGCTCTTCGCCCTATCCGTCGGATGTGGCCCTGATGGTTCAGGCGCCGATCTTCCACGTCAACGGCGACGACCCCGAAGCGGTCGTCTTCGCCGCCAAGGTGGCCACCGAATACCGCCAGAAGTTCCACAAGGACGTGGTGGTGGACATGTTCTGCTACCGCCGCTTCGGCCACAACGAAGGCGACGACCCGACCTTCACCCAGCCGCTGATGTACGCCAAGATCAAGAACCAGCCCTCGACGCTGGAGATCTACGCCAAGCGCCTGATCGCCGAGGGCGTCATCACCCAGGCCGAGGTCGACGCCGAGATCGCCCGCTTCGAAGCCTTCCTCGACGCCGAGTTCGACGCCGGCAAGACCTTCGAGGCCAAGAAGGCCGACTGGCTGGACGGCGAGTGGAAGGGCCTGGGCGTCGACGCCGGCGACGACCAGCAGCAACGCGGCAAGACCGCGGTCGCGGCGGACAAGCTGCGCGACTACGGCCACCGCCTGACCACCATTCCGAACAGCGTCGACGTGCACAAGACGCTGAAGCGCGTCATCGAGACCCGTCGCGAGACGGTGTCGGCCGGCGAGAACATCGACTGGGCCACGGCCGAGAGCCTGGCCTTCGCCAGCCTGCTGGACGAGGGCTACAACATCCGCCTGTCGGGCCAGGACTCGGTGCGCGGCACCTTCTCGCAGCGCCACTCGGGCATCACCGACCAGACGACCGAGCAGCGCTACTTCCCGCTGAATAACCTGCGCGAGGGCCAGGCCCATTTCGAGGTCATCGACTCGGCCCTGTCGGAAGAAGCGGTGCTGGGCTTCGAGTACGGCTATTCGCTGGCCGACCCGAACACCCTGACCATGTGGGAAGGCCAGTTCGGCGACTTCGTGAACGGCGCCCAGGTGGTGATCGACCAGTTCATCTCCTCGGGCGAGCGCAAGTGGCTGCGCATGAGCGGCCTGGTGATGCTTCTGCCGCACGGCTATGAGGGCCAGGGCCCCGAGCACTCCTCGGCGCGTCTCGAGCGCTTCCTGCAGCAGTGCGCCGAGAACAACATGCAGGTCGCCAACTGCACGACGCCGGCCAACTACTTCCACATCCTGCGTCGCCAGCTGCACCGCTCGTTCCGCAAGCCGCTGATCCTGATGACGCCCAAGTCGCTGCTGCGTCACAAGAAGGCCGTCTCGACCCTGGCCGACATGGCCGAGGGTTCGTCCTTCCACCGCGTGCTGCGCGACGACGCCCAGCTGCGTCCGGACGTGGCGGGCGTGACGCTGAAGGCCGACAAGGACATCCGCAAGGTCATCGTCTGCTCGGGCAAGGTCTATTACGACCTGCTGGACGCGCGCGAGAAGGCCGGTCGCGACGACATCTACATCCTGCGTCTGGAACAGTTCTATCCGTGGCCGATCAAGTCGATCTCGGCGGAACTGGCGCGCTTCCCCAACGCCGACCTCGTCTGGTGCCAGGAAGAGCCGAAGAACATGGGCGGCTGGACCTTCGTCGATCCGTGGCTCGAGCTGACGCTTGAGAAGCTGGACGTGAAGGCCAAGCGCGCGCGCTACGTCGGTCGTCCGGCCTCGGCCTCGACCGCTGCGGGCCTGATGAGCCGACACCTGAAGGAACTCGAGACCTTCCTCGCCGAGGCCATGGCCTGACCGCCGCGCCTGACCTAAGAAACACGTTAAGTTCAGACACGAAAAGACACTGAAGATGGCCGATATCCTCACCCCCGCCCTCGGTGAATCCGTCGCCGAAGCCTCCATCGCCAAGTGGACCAAGAAGGTCGGCGACGCCGTCAAGAAGGACGAGGTCCTGGTCGAGCTGGAAACCGACAAGGTCTCGCTGGAAGTCGTCGCCCCCGCCGACGGCGTGCTGTCGGCGATCAACGCTGATGAAGGCGACACCGTCGTCCCCGGCACGGTGCTCGGCGCTGTGACCGAAGGCGGCGCAGCCGCCGCCTCGGCTCCGGCTGCTGCTGCGGCGCCGCCGCCGCCCCGGCCGCTTCGGGCGGCGCTGGCGTCGACATCGCCGTGCCGACGATGGGCGAAAGCGTCGCCGAAGGTTCGATCGGAACCTGGCTGAAGAAGTCGGGCGACACCGTCGCCAAGGACGAACTGCTGGTCGAGGTCGAGACCGATAAGGTGGCCGTGGAAGTCTCGGCCCCGGCCGCCGGCGTCCTGACCATTACGGCCGCGGATGGCGCCACCGTGACCCCGGGTCAGGTGATCGGTTCGGTCGCCGCCTCTGGCGCTGCTGCTGCGGCGGCCCCGGCTGCGGCCGCCGCCCCGGCCAACACGGGTTCGGCCCAGGTCCAAGGCCAGGACAAGGCCTCGGCGCACCTGTCGCCCGCCGTCCAGCGCGTGGTTTCCGAGAACAACCTGAACCCGGCCTCGCTGTCGGCCTCGGGTCCGAAGGGCAACATCACCAAGGCCGACGCCATCGCCGCCATCGGCGCCGCCGCTCCGGCTGCGCCCAAGGCTGCTGCTGCTCCGGCCGCTCCGCGCGCCGACCAGCCGCGCGAAGAGCGGGTGAAGATGACGCGCCTGCGTCAGACCATCGCCCGCCGCCTGAAGGAATCCCAGAACACGGCCGCCCAGCTGACCACCTTCAACGAGGTGGACATGACCAACGTCATGGCCCTGCGCGCCCAGTACAAGGAAGTGTTCGAGAAGCGCCACGGCGTGAAGCTGGGCTTCATGTCTTTCTTCACCAAGGCGGTGGTGCAAGCCCTGCACGAAATCCCGGCCGTCAACGCCGAGATCGACGGCGCGGACATCATCTACAAGAACCACTACGACATCGGCATCGCCGTCGGCACCGACAAGGGCCTGGTGGTTCCGGTTCTGCGCGACGCCGACGTCCTGTCGCTGGCCGGCATCGAGAAGGGCATCGCCGCCCTGGGCAAGGCCGCCCGTGACGGCGCCCTGACCATGGATCAGATGCAGGGCGGCACCTTCACCATCACCAACGGCGGCACCTATGGCTCGCTGATGTCGACGCCGATCCTGAACACGCCGCAGTCGGGCATCCTGGGCATGCACAACATCGTGCAGCGTCCGATGGCCATCAACGGCGAGGTTAAGATCCGTCCGATGATGTACCTGGCCCTCAGCTACGATCACCGCATCGTCGATGGCAAGGAAGCCGTGACCTTCCTGGTCCGCATCAAGGAACTGCTGGAAGACCCGGCGCGCGCCCTGCTGGACCTGTAAGGTCGGCGCGACGCGAACGAGTGACGACGGCGGGATCTTCGGGTCCCGCCGTTTTCATTTGTGGGCGGCGCCGGCGTGCTAGGCTGACGGCATGAGCCTGGTCGAGATCGCCCGCTTTCAAGATGTCTACGAGGCCGATCTGGCGGCGGCCTTCCTGTCGGCGCACGACATCGAGGTGTCCGTGGCCGAGCGGTTCCAGACCACCGTCGACCCCCTGATGCAGCGCGCGCTGGGCATCCGCCTGATGGGGCGGGCGGATCAGGCCGATCAGGCGCGCGACCTGCTGAAACGCGCGCGGGCCGGAGAGTTCGCCACGGAGGAGGGCGATGACCTGAACGCGCCCGAAGCGACCGTCCGTGCGGCGTCGCGCGGCTTGGCCCTGTTGGCGTTCGCGTCGGGCGCAGGCTTTGTCGGCACCAGCCTGCCGCGTCGGTTCAGCGCCTTTCAGTGGACTGGGCTGGCGATCCTGGCTGCGGTGGCGCTGCTGAGCCTGGCCCTGTGGGTGGTCGCAACCCTGAACGCCTAGAGGCCGACGTCCCAGACGCCCGCGTCGCGCATCCGGCATTCGCGGGCCTCGGCGGCGCGGCCGCCCATGTCATGGGCCATGCCGCGAATGGCGTCGGACACCGTGGTCTTGTGACGGCCCGGCACGACGGCGTGGATGAAGGCGCAGCCGGCCAGACGCAGCAGCTTGAGGCCGAAGCGCGACGAGGCGGCCATATGCTCGAAATAGGTCTCGTTGACCTCACGCGGGTGATCGCGGAACAGACGATTGAAAGCGTTCGACATGCAGCCAGCCTAGCGTGTTCGCGCCGGCCCCTCTACCCGGCCGCCGCATTCTGGCCTAAACCCGCGCCAGGAATAGAGGGCGCTTCGTCACGCCGCTTCAACCCCGCATGAGGCGGGCGCGGACGAATCTTCCTTTTCAAGCTCAAGAGGACGACACATGGCCGACGGCACCACCCCTTCCGCCCAGAAATCTTCGGGCCAGACGTTCCGCTGGGATGATCCCTTCGATCTGACGGGGCGTCTGACCGCCGAAGAGCGGATGGTTCAGGACGCCGCCCGGTCCTATACGCGCGAGGCCCTGCTGCCGCGTGTGGTCGCCGCCTTCCGCGACGAGGTCTTCGACCGCGCCATCATGACCGAGATGGGCGAGATGGGCTTCCTGGGCGCCATGCTGCCCGAGCAGTACGGCGGTTCCGAAGCGTCGCACGTCGCCTATGGCCTGATCGCGCGCGAAGTCGAGGCGATCGACAGCGGCTACCGTTCGGCCATGAGCGTGCAGTCGTCGCTGGCCATGTATCCGATCTACGCCTTCGGCTCGGACGAGCAGAAGATGAAGTTCCTGCCCAAGATGGCGGCGGGGGAGCTGGTCGGCTGCTTCGGCCTGACCGAGGCCGACGGCGGGTCCGACCCGGCCTCGATGAAGACCACGGCGGTCGCGGTCGACGGCGGCTATCGCCTGAACGGCGGCAAATACTGGATCACCAACTCGCCGATCAGCGACCTGGCCATCGTCTGGGCCAAGCTTGACGGGACCATCAGGGGCTTCATCGTCGAGCGGGATTTCGAGGGCTTCACCACAGGCAAGATCGGCGACAAGCTGTCCTTGCGCGCCTCGATCACCGGCGACATCGGCCTGAACGACGTCTTCGTGCCGGAAGCCAATATCCTGCCGGGCGTGCAGGGTCTGCGCGGGCCGTTCTCCTGCCTGAACAAGGCGCGTTTCGGCATCGCCTGGGGGCGATGGGCGCGGCCGAGTTCTGCTTCCACGCCAGCCGCGACTATGTGGCCGAGCGCACCCTGTTCGGCCGCCCGCTGTCGGCGCGCCAGCTGGTGCAGAAGAAGCTGGCCGACATGCAGACCGAGATCTTCCTCGGCTTCGAGGGCGCCTATGCTTTGGGCCGCCTGCTGGACACGGGGGCCTGGGTTCCCGAGGCCATCAGCCTGATGAAGCGCAACAACTGCGGCAAGGCCCTGGCCGTGGCGCGTGAGGCCCGCGACATGCACGGCGGCGCCGGGATCACCGGCGAGCTGCACGTCATGCGCCACGCCATGAACCTGGAAACCGTCAACACCTATGAAGGCGCCCACGACGTCCACGCCCTGATCCTGGGCCGCGCCATCACCGGCGAAGCCGCCTTCTGATCCAAGCGTTGCAGAAAACGCGCGGCGGGCCGATCTTTTGCCGTCGTCGCGCGTTTGTCTCGCCTGCGGGGCGGCGGTCCTCGGCAGTCTGTCGGTCCAAGGCGGTCGACGCGTGAAGGAAATCGGAATGACCAAACACAGCCTGCTGGCCGGCGCCGCCCTGGCGATCTTCAGCGTCAGCGGCATGGCCCAGGCGGCGCCCATGACGGCCGCCCGTGCGGCGGTGCAGTCGCCGGTCGCCGCCATGCCCTATGACGCCCGGCGCGGCGTCTTCACCTTCGCCGCCGGGCTGGAGGAAAGCTTGCCCGCCGTGGTGCAGGTGACGACCCTGGGCCAGTCGCGCGGTCCCAGCTCGGCGCGCAACCCCAAGCCCTCCCAGGGCGGCTCGGGCGTCATCATCGACGCGCGCGAAGGCATCATCGTCACCAACCACCACGTCATCGAGAACGGCCAGAAATTCACGGTCGACCTGATCGACGGGCGCTTGTTCGACGCCACCCTGATCGGGGCCGACAAGGCCACCGACATCGCCGTGCTGAAGATCGACGCCCCGGGCCTGTCGCAGGTGACGACGGTGGACTCCGACACCCTGCGCAGCGGCGACTTGGCGTTCGCCGTCGGCTATCCGCTGGGGTTGGACCAGACCCTGACCATGGGCGTCATCTCGGGGCTGAACCGCTCGGGCATGGGCGACGCCATCGAAGACTATATTCAGACCGACGCAGCGGTGAACTCGGGCAATTCGGGCGGCCCGCTGCTGGACAGCCGGGGACGGCTGATCGGCATCAACACCGCCATCCTGTCGGGCGGCTTCGGCGGCGGCAACGACGGCATCGCCTTCGCCGTGCCGACGCGCATCATGATGTTCGTGGTCGACCAGCTGCGCGCCTCGGGCGAGGTCAAGCGCGGCCGCGTCGGCCTGGGACTGGGCTCGCTGACGGCCGAGCGCGCGCGAGAGATCGGGCTCAACATCGTGCGCGGCGCCGTGGTCTATGACGTCGAGCCGGGCTCCTCGGGCGAGCAGGCGGGGCTGAAGCCGGGGGACGTGCTCACCCGCATTCAGGGCCGCCCCGTGGCCAACGCCGGGTCGGTTCAGGCCACGGTCGGCATCGCCCAGGCCGGCACTCAGATGCCCGTCGTCTATCTGCGCGACGGCCGCGAGGCCTCAACCCAGCTGACGGTCGAGCCGTCTGATCCAGCCGCTGTGCGTTTGGGGGCGCAGGCCGCCATCGCCCGCGGCCTGACCCTGCGCAATCCCACGTCAGGCCGGGGGCCCAGATCGCCGTGGTCGAGGCGGGGTCGTCCGCCGCGGCGGCGGGGTTCCAGGCCGGCGATGTGGTGGTCCAGGCGAACGGCGTCGAGATCGCCGACATGAAGGATTTGGCCCAGCGCCTTCAGGCCGCAGGCGAGGCGGTCGTGCCGATCATCGTCCTGCGCGAAAACGAACGCGTCGAGATCGACCTTCCGGCCTGATCGGCGCCGTCTGAAGCTCTACGGCGTCGCCCGCGTGACCCTCGCGCGGGCGAAGTCTTGTGCGCTGAGGGAAGCAGACAGCAAAACGCCCGCGCTGCCGGGAGGGGAGGGGAGGCAGGCGCGGGCGTCGCTTGGAGGAAGCATCGACCCGCCGAGGCCCTTTACGCGGAAAAATCCGGGGGCTGGGGGGCTGTTCAGGATCCGGGACTTCTCCAGGCTCCGACGGGCCGATGCTGCTTTTGTGAGCGCCCTTCCGGGCGGACGAAGGACCGAATGGGGGCGTTTTCGTGTCGCTTCAGATTTTTCCGATCGGTGAAAATCAGACCTTGGACAGGATCAGCGAGGCGTTGGTCCCCCCGAAGCCGAAGCTGTTGGACATGACGTGCTTCAGCTCGCCGTCGTGGCGCTGGCGCAGGATCGGCATGCCCTCGAACTCAGGGTCCAGGGTTTCGATGTGGGCGCTCTCGGCCGCAAAGCCGTGCTTCATCATCAGCAGGCAGTAGATGGCCTCCTGCGCGCCCGCTGCGCCCAGGGAGTGGCCCGTCAGCGACTTGGTCGAGGAGATCATCGGCAGGTCGTCGCCGAAGACGTTGCGCACTGCGCCCATCTCCTTGCTGTCGCCGACCGGCGTGGAGGTGCCGTGCGGGTTCAGATAGTCGATCGTCGGATTGCCGGCCATTTCCAGCGCGATCTTCATGCAGCGCTCGGCGCCCTCGCCCGACGGAGCCACCATGTCGTAGCCGTCCGAGTTGGCGCCGTAGCCGGTGACTTCGGCGTAGATGGTCGCGCCGCGCGCCACGGCGCGTTCGTATTCTTCCAGCACGACGATGCCGGCGCCGCCGGCGATGACGAAGCCGTCGCGGGCCGTGTCATAGGCGCGGCTGGCCTTGTCGGGCGTGTCGTTGAAGTTGGAGGACATGGCGCCCATGGCGTCGAACATGTTCGACATGGACCAGTCGATATCCTCGCAGCCGCCGGCGAAGACCACGTCCTGCTTCCCCCAGGCGATCTGCTCGGCGGCCGCGCCGATGCAGTGGGCGCTGGTCGCGCAGGCCGAGCTGATCGAATAGTTGATGCCCTTCAGCTCGAACCAGGTGGCCAGCACGGCCGAGGGGCCGGACGCCATCGCCTTGGGCACGGCGAAGGGGCCGACGCGCTTGGGCGAGCCCTTTTCGACGGTCGTCTGGGCCGCCTGCAGGATGACCTGGGTCGAGGGGCCGCCCTCGCCGACGATCAGGCCGATGCGCTCGTCCTTGATCTCGTCGGCGCTCAGGCCGCTGTCCTTCAGGGCTTCTTCAAAGGCGATGTGCGCCCAAGCCGTCCCGTTGGCCAGGAAACGGGCGGCGCGGCGGTCGACCAGCGGCGCCCAGTCCTCGGCCGTATGACCCAGGGCCGGCGGCGCCCAGACCTGGGAGCGGAAGCCGTATTTGGCGTGGTCGGCGGCGTGCTGGACGCCCGACTTGGCGTTGCGCAGCGAGGCCGCGACCTCGTCTTGGCCGGTGCCGATGGAGGAGACGATGCCCAGTCCGGTGACGACGACACGCCGCATGGTGTTTCCAATCCTACAAAGTCTGCGGACGCCGCGTGGGCCGCGGCTGTCCATCAAGTGGGGTCAGGCGGCGCTCGGTTCCACCGGAGCCGCGCCGCCGAACAGGCCGACGCGCATATCGGCGCAAGTATAGATGACCTCTCCGTCCGCTTCGAGCACGCCGTCGGCGATGCCCATGACCAGCTTGCGGTTGATGACGCGCTTCAGGTGGACCTTATAGACCACCTTCTTGATGTCGGGGGTCACCTGGCCGGTGAACTTCACCTCGCCGACGCCCAGCGCCCGACCCTTGCCGGGGCCGCCGATCCAGCCCAGGTAGAAGCCGACCAGCTGCCACATGGCGTCCAGGCCCAGGCAGCCCGGCATGACCGGATCGCCGATGAAGTGGCACTGGAAGAACCAGAGGTCGGGGTTGATGTCGAGTTCGGCCTCGACATAGCCCTTGCCGTAGTCGCCGCCGTCAGCGGTGATGGTCTTGATGCGGTCGAACATCAGCATCGGCGGCGCCGGCAGCTGGGCGTTGCCCGGACCGAACAGCTCGCCCCGGCCCGAGGCCAGCAGGCCTTCGTGATCGAACGACGACGGATATTGCGACGACTGGCTCAAGATTGATCAGCTCCGAAAGGTGTTGCTGGCGGGTTACACGACCCGAAGGCCGCGCTCAACCGTGCCGTGGATATGGGGATCAGGAGCTGCGGCCGGTTCCGGCGGGGCGGGCGGCGTTGCACAGGGCGCGTTCCTGGGCGCCGAAGACGGCCCTCTGCTGCACCCAGCCGCGCAGCTTGCGCGCCCGCACGCGGCACCAGCCGTCCTCGCACTCGTCCAGCGACACCAGGGCGTGCGGCGACAGTAGGGCGCGGACCGAGGCGGTTTCCGACCGGCTAGATCGGATGGGCACAGGCTCGTCCGAGCGGTTGAACACGCTGCGGCGGCCCGAGGCGACGGTGCGGTGGATCCAGGCCACGGAGCCGTCGGGGTCGCAGATCTTTCGCCACTCGCGCGTCTCGGCGATCACCTGCACCGGCAGGCCGGCGGCGCGGTATTCCCACAGGATGCGGTAGTCGAGGCCCGGTCCCTGGCGCGCCCGCACCTGCGAGGATTTCAGCGTCACCCAGCGCGGCACCTCCAGCCCGGTCGGGGTGGGGCGGCCGTCCGGCATGGTGGCGCCCGCCGACAGCAGAACGCCGGTCATCAGGATAGCGGCGAGGGCCGCGACGCGAGGCGCCCTTTGTTCCTGACCGCAGCTTTGCTAGACACCGAATATCGACCCGTTCCGAACGGGCGCCGCCCGTGGAAAACCCAGGTCCCCTATGTCCGCTCGCAAGCTTAAGGTCGTATTAACCAGACGCCTGCCTGACGCCGTTGAGACGCGGATGCGCGAACTTTTCGACGCCGAGCTGAACCTGACCGACCGGCCGATGTCGCGGGACGAACTGGCCGCCGCCTTGCAGCGGGCCGAGGTGCTGGCTCCGACCATCACCGACCAGCTGGACGCCGAACTGATCGCAGGCGCGGGCGAGCAGCTGAAGATGATCGCCAACTTCGGCGCGGGCGTGGACCATATCGACATCGACGCCGCCGTCGGGCGCGGCATCATCGTCACCAACACGCCCGGCGTCCTAACCGAGGACACGGCCGATCTGGGCATGAGTCTGATCCTGGCGGTGAGCCGCCGCATCGTCGAGGGCGCCGCCGTCGTCGAGGCCGGGCGCTTCGAGGGCTGGAGCCCGACCTGGATGTGCGGCCGCAAACTGTGGGGCAAGCGTCTGGGCATCGTCGGCATGGGCCGCATCGGTCAGGCCCTGGCCCGCCGCGCCAAGGCCTTCGGCATGCAGGTCCACTATCACAACCGCAAACCCGTCCCGGACATGATCGCCGAAGAGCTGGGCGCGACCTGGTGGGACGATCTGGACCAGATGCTGGCGCGGATGGACGTCATCTCGCTAAACTGCCCGGCGACGAAGGAGACGCACCACCTGCTGTCGGCCGAGCGTCTGGCCCGGCTTCAGCCGCACGCCATCGTGGTCAACACCGCACGCGGCGAACTGATCGACGAGGCGGCCCTGGTCGAGGCGCTGGACCGCCGCGCCCTGTTCGGCGTCGGTCTGGACGTGTTCGAGCACGAGCCGAAGGTTCACCCCGGCCTGATCGGCCGCCCGAACGTGGTGCTGCTGCCTCACCTGGGCTCGGCCACCATCGAGGCGCGCCAGGACATGGGCGACCGCGTCATCGCCAACATCATGACCTATCAGAACGGCCACCGCCCGCCGGACCGCGTCATCCCGGCGATGCTTTAGGCGTGAGCTGACCCGCAGACCGGGCAGGCGGGGTCGGCGGCGATCTTCGCCACCCGGCTGGTTCCGGCTAGCCCGTCATAGAGCATCAGGCGGCCGGTCAGCGGTTCGCCCGCCCCGGTGATCAGCTTGATCGCTTCGAGCGCCGCCATCGCGCCGATGACGCCCGCCAGGGCGCCGACCACGCCGACGCGGGCGCAGGTCTCGGCGTCGGGCGGAACCTCGGGCACCAGACACTGATAGCAGGGACGCCCCTTGAACACCGACACCTGGCCCGACCAGCGGCCGAGCGCGCCCGACACCAGCGGCTTGCCCGCGGCCACGCAGGCGGCGTTGACGGCGAGACGGGTCTCGAAGTCGTCCGTGCCGTCCAGCGCCAGGTCGAAGTCCTGCATCAGGGCCGCCGCGCTGTCGGGCGTGACGCGCTGATTGAAGGTCCGGACCGTGACGTGCGGGTTCAGGGCGTTGAGGCGTTCGGCGCCCGCCTCGACCTTGGCGCGGTCGGGGTCGTCGGCAGTGAAGGCGATCTGGCGCTGCAGGTTGGACAGGGCCACCGTATCGTCGTCGATCAGCCCCAGCGTGCCCACGCCGGCGGCGGCCAGATAGAGGGCGGCCGGGTTGCCCACCCCGCCCATGCCGACGATAAGCACGCGGGCGCGCTTCAGCGCCTGCTGGCCGGGGCCGCCGATCTCGGACAGCACCAGCTGGCGGGCGTAACGCTCGACCTCTTCGTCGGAAAAGCGAACCGGGGCGGCGGGGGCGGGAGGCTGGATCACGCCGGACTGTCTAGCGCAGTCCGGCCGATGCGTCAGGCGGGAAGCGCCAGGACCTGCGACGCCGTGACCAGCAAGGCTTCGGCCTGGGCCGCGCTCAACTGATCCAGGGAGGGGCGGCTTATGTGCGGCCAGACGGGACGAGGCATCTCAACCAGCGTCATCGGCCACTCCTCGAACAGGCGCACTGTGGTGTTCTGGTCCGACAGCAGGCGGATGTTCTCATGGCGCGGGTCGGCGCGCAGCCGGTCCATCAGCCGGTCCACATCGGCGCGGCGTCCTTCGATGGCCTGAAGGAAGCGGCCGTCGTGGCGCATCAGCACCCCAGTGACGCGGTCCCGGCGATTGTTTCTGATCGAGGCGCCGAGAATTTCGGCGAGAACCAGCAGGCTCGTCGCGGCGTCGCCGACGGCGTCGCTGACGTAGATGGCGCGGTGCAGGGGCAAGACGGACTCAGGTGATCGCGTGCGGGGAGGGGCTCCTGTCACGCGGGCGCGCCAGAGGCAAGCGGAGCCATGAGCATGGCGAGCGGTTCTCTGCGGCGCCGGGCCGTCTTGCGGCGACGCCGGTTCCTCGCCATCTGACCCGCCATGAACACGACCGCTTCGAACTTTCCCGACTGGCACGGCACCACCATCCTGGCGGTGCGCAAGAACGGCCGCACCGTCATCGCCGGCGACGGCCAGGTCTCGATGGGACCGACCATCGTCAAGGGCGCGGCGCGCAAGGTGCGGACTTTGGCGAACGGCAAGGTGCTGGCGGGCTTCGCCGGGGCCACGGCCGACGCCCTGACCCTGATCGAGCGTCTGGAGGCCAAGCTGGAGCAGTATCCGGACCAGCTGGCGCGAGCCTGTGTCGAGCTGGCCAAGGACTGGCGCACCGACCGCTATCTGCGCCGGCTGGAGGCCATGCTGCTGGTCGCCGACAAATCCCAGATACTCACTGTCACCGGCGTCGGCGACGTGCTGGAGCCGGAATACGGCGTGGCCGCCGTCGGCTCGGGCGGCAACTATGCCTTGGCCGCCGCCCGCGCCCTGATCGACGAGAACAGCGAGCTGGACGCCGAGCAGATCGCCCGCAAGGCCATGAAGATCGCCGCTGATATCTGCGTCTACACTAACGGCAATCTGACCATTGAAAGTCTGTAGGGCGCTATCGCTCGCCGCGCGGCGGCTTGCTGCTTGAGCGCCTGTTACGCGTATTTCTGGACCGTCTGAACCATGACCGACCTTTCTCCCCGCGAAATCGTCTCTGAACTGGACCGCTTCATCGTCGGCCAGGACGACGCCAAGCGCGCCGTGGCCGTGGCCCTGCGCAACCGCTGGCGCCGCAAGCGCGTGCCCGACGACCTGCGTGACGAGGTCACGCCCAAGAATATCCTGATGATCGGCCCGACGGGCGTGGGCAAGACCGAGATCGCCCGGCGTCTGGCGCGGCTGGCCGGCTCGCCCTTCCTCAAGGTCGAGGCGACCAAGTTCACCGAGGTCGGCTACGTCGGCCGCGACGTCGACCAGATCATGCGCGATCTGGTGGAAAGCGCGCTCGTCATGGTGCGCGACAAGCGCCGCTCGGGCGTCAAGGCCAGGGCCGAGGGGATGGCTGAGGAGCGCATCCTCGACGCCCTGGTCGGGCCCGGTTCGCAGCCCGCCACGCGCGAGGCCTTCCGCAAGAAGCTGCGCGCGGGGGAACTGGACGACAAGGAAATCGAGATCGCCTTGGCCGACACCGCCTCGCCGCTGCAGGGGTTGGACGTGCCGGGCGGCGGCAACGTCGGCCTGCTGAACCTGTCGGAGATGCTGGGCAAGATGGGCGGCGGCCGCACCAAGACGGTCAAGCTGACCGTCAAGGACGCCCTGGCGCCGCTGGTCACCGAGGAGAGCGACAAGCTGCTGGATCAGGAAAGCCTGACCAAGGAAGCGCTCCTGCTGGCCGAGAACGAAGGCATCGTCTTCCTGGACGAGATCGACAAGGTCGCCGCGCGTCAGGATCGCGGCGGCGGCGCCGACGTGTCGCGCGAAGGGGTGCAGCGCGACCTGCTGCCCCTGATCGAGGGCACGACCGTCTCGACCAAATACGGGCCGGTGAAGACCGACCATGTGCTGTTCATCGCCTCGGGCGCTTTCCACGTCGCCAAGCCGTCGGACCTGCTGCCGGAGCTTCAGGGCCGTCTGCCGATCCGGGTCGAGCTGAAGGCCCTGACCCGCGACGACTTCAAGCGCATCCTGACAGAGCCGGAAGCCAATCTGATCCGTCAGAACCAGGCCCTGCTGGCGACCGAAGGGGTGGAGCTGGTCTTCACCGACGATGCCGTGGAGGCCATGGCCGACGCCGCCGTAGCCGCCAACTCCACCGTCGAGAACATCGGCGCGCGCCGTCTTCAGACGGTGATGGAGCGGGTGCTGGAAGAGACCAGCTTCAAGGCCTCCGACCTGTCCGGCCAGACCCTGACCTTCGACGGCGACAAGGTGCGCGAAAAGGTCGGCGACCTGGCCAAGAACGTGGATCTCAGCCGGTTTATTCTGTGACGGCCTGAGCTTCTCCTCCCCACGTCGTGGGGAGGTGGATCGGCGGCGCGGCCACCGAGACGGAGGGGCCGTCTGGTTCTGCTGGCTGAGGCCCCTCCACCGCTACGCGGTCCCCCTCCCCATTGCATGGGGAGGAAATCACCCCGCATCGCCTCCACCGCGTCGACCAATCGTTCCAGCTCCGCCGGGCTCGACAGGCGGTGGTCGCCGCCTTCGATGAGGTCGAGCCGCAGGTCGCCGCCGCTCAGGCGTTCGGCCAGCTCGACCTGATGGCGCCATGGCACGACGTCGTCGGCGCGGCCCTGCAGCACGTGCACCGGGGCGGTGATGTCGATGCGCCCGTCCAGCAGCAGCCAGTCGCGGGCCTCCTCGAACATCCGCCGGGTCAGGACGTAGGAGCCGAGGCCTTCTTCGGTGATGACCGTCTCGCCGTCGCGCAGGATGGCCTGGCGTTCGTGGTCGGCCAGCCCCGGCCACATCAGCTTTTCGGTGAAGTCCTGCGCCGGATTGACCAGCACCACCCCTTGACCCGCTGCGGCCGCGCCAGCGTCGCCAACAGCGCCACCCAGCCGCCCATGGACGAGCCGACCGGGATCACCGGCCCCTCAAGACTGTCGATCAGGGCGATGGCGTCCTCGCGCCAGCGGCCGATGGTGGCCTGCTTCCAGTCGCCGCTTGATGCGCCGTGGGCGAAGTGGTCGTAGCGCACATACCTCCAGCCGCGCTCGCGGGCGGCGGCGTCCAGCGCCAGGGCCTTGGTTCCCTCCATGTCCGAGCGGAAGCCGCCGATCCAGATGACCGTCGGGCCGTCGCCCGTGACCGCCTTATAGGCCAGGGTCTCGCCGTCGGGGCGGGCCAGCGTGTCGAAGTCCGACATGGAAACTCCTCGGACTGTCATTCCTCGTGGAATGGCTTTAGCAGAGACGACGATTGTTCACAGAGGCCGCGAGGCGCCCGCTTGTCTGCTCCCAAAGCCCTGTTCGTCAGCTCCAACCGGATCGGCGACTGCGTCATCTCCTCGGGCGTGATCCGCGAGATCGCGCGCCAGCTGCCGGGGGTTCAGATCACCGTCGCCTGCGGCCGGCCGCCCGCGCCCTTCTTCCGTTCGGCCCCGAACGTCGAGCGCGTCATCATCCTCGACAAGAAGAAGGCCGCCGGACACTGGCTCGATCTGTGGAAACAGGTGCGCGGCACGCAGTGGGACATGGTCGTGGACATCCGCGGCTCGGCGCTCGCCTGGCTGATCGCGGCCAAGCGCCGCATCGTCTACACCCGCCGCTGGGAGACCGGCCTGCGCAAGGTCGAGATGGTGTCGGCCCTGATGGGCTCGTCCACGCCGCTGGACCCGGAAATCTTCCTCGACGATCAGGCGCGCGCCGAGGCCGCCGCCGTCATCGACCCGCAGCTGGCAGGCGGCGCCGGTCCCGGCCCGATCATCGCGCTCGCCCCCATCGCGCACCAGCCCGGCAAGTCGTGGCCCGCCGAGCGCTGGGGCCAGCTGGTGGAGAAGCTGAAGGCCGAGCCGCGCTTTGACGGTTGGCGCTTCATGCCGGTCGGCGGCCCCGGCGACCGACCGCCCGCCACCCCGGCGCTGGAGGCGGCGGGACCGCGCGGCATCGACTGCGTGGGCAAGGGCGACATCCTGTGCTCGGCCGCCGCCATCGACCGCGCGACCCTGTTTGTCGGCAACGACAGCGGCCTGATGCATGTCTCTGCGGCGCTGGGGCGGCCGACGCTGGGCCTGTTCGGTCCGACCGAGTGGTGGCTCTATGGACCGTGGGGGCCGAAGACGCGCACCGTGGCCTCGAACGAGACGCGCGGCCAGTTCGCCCCGATCGAGGACCTGAGCGTCGATCATGTGTTCGATGGGGTGCTGGCGCTGCACGACGCCTATGTCGCGAACGGGTTTAACCCCGAGAAGCCTTGAAATCCGGGCCTTCTATCGCCATATTCGCGGCGCTCGAAGAGAATGGCGCCTGGCGCCGTCCGCCTTCGTCCGCTCATTTCGCCTATCTTCTGATCACATAAGGAAACGACGCCCATTCGCCGTCCCATGCAAGCGCCGCCCGTAAAGGACGGGCCGCCCATCAACCAGGATATCCGCGCCGCCCGCGTTCTGCTCATCGACCAGAATGGGGAAAAACAGGGCGTCATGCCTTTGTCCGCCGCGCTTGAGGCCGCCGAAGAGGCTGGCCTGGACCTGGTTCAGATCGTCGCCAACGCCGAAACGCCGGTGTGCAAGATTCTCGACTACGGCAAGCATCGTTTCCAAGAACAGAAAAAGAAGGCTGAGGCGCGCAAGCGTCAGAAGGTCGTCGAGCTGAAGGAAATCAAGCTCCGCCCGAACATCGACAGCCACGATTACGATGTGAAGGCCAAGGCCATGCATCGCTTCTTCGACGACGGCGACAAGGTCAAGGTGACCATCCGCTTCCGGGGCCGCGAAATGGCCCACCCCGAACTGGGCATGAAGCTGATGCACAAGGTCCAAGCCGATTTCGAGGAAGAGGCCAAGGTCGAGTTCCATCCCAAGATGGAAGGCCGCCAAATGATCATGATCCTGGCGCCGCGCTGATCGCGCACTTAACGACAAGACTATGGACGCCCCGGCCTTGCGGCCGGGGCGTCTTACTATCCGGCGGGAAAAACACGAATGACGGCGCAGACGATCAAGGCTCCCGGCGGGGGCGCTCCGACCCTGGCGGTTCTGTTCGCGGTGGTCTTCATCAATCTGGTCGGGTTCGGCCTGGTGGTGCCCCTGCTGCCGTTCTTCGCCCAGAGCCTGCAGGCCGAGCCGTGGCAGATCACCCTGATGTTCTCGGCCTATTCCCTGGGCCAGTTCTTCGCCGAGCCCTTCTGGGGGCGGCTGTCGGACCGGATCGGGCGCAAGCCGGTGCTGCTGGTCACCTTGGCGGCCAACGCCCTGGGCTATCTGTTGCTGGCGTTTGCGCCGACCATCTGGGCGGCGATCCTGGTGCGGCTGTTCACTGGGCTGGGCGCGGGCAATATCTCGACGGTCCAGGGTTATATCGCCGATGTCACCCCGCCCGAGCGCCGGGCCGGACGCATGGGGATGATCGGCGCCGCCTTTGGTCTGGGCTTCATCGTCGGGCCAGGCCTGGGCGGCCTGCTGGTCCAGCCGCAGATGGGCCATGTCGGCTATCAACTGCCGATCTTCGCCGCCTCGGGCGCTGCCGTGCTGGCGGCGCTGGGCGTGATGTTCTTCCTGCGCGAGAGCCGCACGCGGACGGATCCGGCGGCGCCGCGTCCGGCATTCCTGTCGGGCGTCAGCTTCGCCCGCACCGATGAGGTGATCTCGCGCGTCCTGGTGGTCAGCCTGATCTATCTGGCGGGCTTTTCGGCGATGGAGGCCGCCTTCGGCCTGTGGGCGGAGCAGCGCTACGCCTGGACGGCGCGCGAGGTGGGGCTCAGCTTCATGATCGTGGGGCTGATCTCGGCGGTGAACCAGGGACTGGTGGCCGGGCGGCTGGCGCGGCGCTTCGGCGAGGCGCGGGTGCTGGCGGCCGGGATGCTGCTGTTCGGCCTGTCGTTGGTGCTTCAGGTGGCCGCGCCGGTCGCCTGGTTCCCGGCGGGGCGGATCGACCTGGGCCTGTTCAGCCTCCCGCTGGTCGCCGGCTGGATCATTCCGGTCATCATGGGGATCGGCGCATGCGGCATGTCGCTGGCCATGCCCAACATCTCGGCTCTGATCAGCCGTTCGTCGCCGCCGGACCGGCAAGGCGCCATGCTGGGGCTGAACATGGCGGCGGGCTCGATGGCGCGGATCGTCGGCCCCATCGTCGCCGGGGTGCTGTATTCGGCGGTCGGGCCGGACTGGCCCTTCCTGGTCGGCGCCGCTCTGACCCTTCCCGCAGCGGCCATGGCGATCAACGCCGGGCGCGCCGTGCGCCGTCGTTCGGCCCGGGCGTGACAAGGCCAGCGCGGACTCTTCTTGCCTCTGCGCGGCTCTTGGCGTAAAAGCCGCGCCTTCGCGTACCGGACCGCCGGGCGAACAGGCATGCCTGGGCGGTCTTAAATCAGGCTGGCGCTGGTCGGGCTCAAGTAGCTCGAAGAGCGGTAGCCCTCTAAGAGACAGAGAGTGAAAATGCCGAAGCTGAAGACGAAGTCGGGCCAAGAAGCGCTTCAAATTCACCGCGACGGGCAAGGTCAAGGCTGGCGTGGCCGGCAAGCGCCACCGCCTGATCAGCCACAACTCGAAGTACATCCGCCAGAACCGCGGCACTTCGGTCATGGCCGACGCCGACGCCAAGAAGATCAAGTCCTACATGCCGTACGCCTGATCGGCGCACGCAGACACGATCTCTCAACCGCATAGAATTTGAACTAAAGCCTCATGCAGTGAGCCGCCGCGCGGCGAACGTCAGAGGCTTCCCGAAGGAAATTTATAATGGCTCGCGTCACCCGGGGCGTCACCGCCCACGCCAAGCACAAGAAGATCCTGAAGCAGGCCAAGGGCTTCTACGGCCGCCGCAAGAACACCATCCGCGCCGCCAAGGCCGCAGTGGATCGCGCCGGTCAGTACGCCTACCGCGACCGTCGCAACAAGAAGCGCTCGTTCCGCGCCCTGTGGATCCAGCGCATCAACGCCGCGGCCCGCACCGAAGGCTTCACCTACTCGCAGTTCATGCACGGCCTGAACAAGGCGGGCATCGAGCTGGACCGCAAGGTCCTGGCCGCCATCGCCGCCGATGAAGCCGGCTTCAAGGGCATCGCCGACAAGGTTCGCGCGGCCCTCGCTTAAGCCTTTCTCCCTCACGGGATGAAGCAAAAGCCCTCCGGTTCGCGCCGGGGGCTTTTTGCTTTCGTTCCTAACGGCTAGACGAACCCCCATGACCGATCTCGCTCAACTGGAACTGGACCTCATCAACGCCATCGGCTCGGCCGAGAGCGTGGCGGGTCTGGAAGACATCCGCGTCGCCGCCCTCGGCAAGTCCGGCTCGATCTCGGGCCTGCTGAAAGGCATGGGGGCGCTGAGCCCGGATGAGCGCCGCGAGCGCGGCCCCGTCATCAACGGCCTGCGGGACCGGGTGTCGTCGGCCCTGAGCGCCCGTAAGGCCGAGCTGGAAGCCGCCGAACTGGACGCTCGCCTGCTGGCCGAACGCGTCGACCTGACCCTGCCCAGCCGCCCGCGCCGCAAGGGCGGGGTGCACCCGACCATGCAGGTCATGGACGAGATGGTCGCCGTTTTCGCCGACATGGGCTTCTCGGTCGCCGAGGGGCCGGACATCGAGGACGATTTCCACAACTTCACCGCCCTGAACTTCCCGCCCAAGCATCCGGCGCGGGAGATGCACGACACCTTCTTCCTGAAGCCCGACCCGGAAACGGGCGAGCGCAAGGTGCTGCGCACCCACACCAGCCCGGTGCAGGTCCGCACCATGATGTCGCAGAAGCCGCCGATCCGCATCATCGCGCCCGGCCGCACCTTCCGTAAGGACAGCGACGCGACCCACACGCCGATGTTCCACCAGATCGAAGGCCTGGTGATCGACCGCGACATCCACATGGGCCACCTGAAGACGACGCTGGAGACCTTCATCGCCCGCTTCTTCGAGCTGGACGACGTGCACGCCCGTTTCCGCCCGCACCACTTCCCCTTCACCGAGCCCTCGGCCGAGATGGACATCCGCTGCGACCGCTCGGGCGGCAAGCTGACCCTGAACGAGGGCGAGGACTGGTTGGAGATTCTGGGCTGCGGCATGGTGCACCCGAACGTGCTGCGCAACTGCGGCATCGACCCGGACGAGTATCAGGGCTTCGCCTTCGGCATGGGCGTTGATCGCCTGGCCATGCTGAAATACGGGGTGCCGGACCTGCGCCCCATGTTCGAGGCCGATACGCGCTGGCTGGCGCACTACGGTTTCTCCGCCTTCGCCGCGCCGAATCCGGCGTCGGGCCTCAGCTGAACTGGAACACGCTCATGACCGACCAGACCGAGATGTCGCCCGAAGAAAAACTGGGCCGCGAGATCGTCGCCCGCACCGCGTTTGAGAAGGAAGCCGTCTGGCTGCCGTCCCTGGCCGTCCAGCACATGAACGCCGGACAGGTCTTCATCGACGGCAAGACCTTCACCGAATGCCTGATCGAAGGCCCGGCGGTGATGGCGATCATGAACGGCACTGCCTTCGACGGCTGCAACATGGGCGTGGCCGAGGACCCGCGCACCCTGTTGCTGGACCCGCGCGGCTCGATGATCGCCGGGGCGATCGGCATGTCCAACTGCCGCTTCGTGCGCTGCCGTTTCGTGCAGGTGGCCTTCACCGGCGCCAAGGAGGCGCTGGACGAACTGGAGCAGGGCCTGTTGAGCGCCCGCGCCGAGGCGCAAACCAAGGGGTGACGCCTGCGGGCGCCGGGAGCGCGCCCTCGCCCCCTTCAGTGTTCTTTGAAAGATTCTCATGACTGACACCCCCATCACCCTCGAAGCGCTCGGCCCCGGTCCCACGTATGTCGGCAAGAACGTGTGGCTGCCCCAGCTGTTCATGGAGACGGCGCGCGCCGGCCTGCCCGTCATCGAGAACCGTCGCTTTGAGAACTGTCTGATGGAAGGGCCGGCCGTCCTGCTGCCGCTGGAAGGCTGCAATTTCGACGGCTGCAACATGGGCGACGCCAAGGGCGATCCGCGCAACCTGATGCTGACGCCGATGGGGCCGCAGCGCGTCACCGGGCCGATCCCGTTCAAGAACTGCCAGTTCATCAACTGCAACTTCCTGGGCGTCGGCTTCACCGGCCCGTCGGAGTTCCTCGATAATATGGCAGCGGCGCTGTCCCAGGCGGGATCGGCCCAATGAAGTTCACCCTTTCCTGGCTGAAGGCCCACCTCGAGACCGAGGCCGAGGTCGATCAGGTCGCCGAGGCCATGACCATGGCCGGGCTGGAGGTCGAGGAGGTCCACGACCCCATCGCCGCCCTGGCCCCCTTCACGGTCACGCGCATCGTTTCGGCCGAGCGTCATCCGAACGCCGACCGCCTGCAGGTCTGTCAGGTCGAGACCGTAGACGGCCTGAAGGAGATCGTCTGCGGGGCGCCCAACGCGCGCGCCGGGCTGACCACCATCTACGCCCCCATCGGCGCCTATGTGCCGGGTCTGGGCGTGACCCTGGTCGAGAAGCCGGTGCGCGGCGTGGTGTCCAACGGGATGCTGTGCTCAGGCGCGGAGCTGGAGCTGGCGGACGACAGCGACGGCATCCTGGAGCTTTCGGATGAGCTTCAGGTCGGCGCGCCCGCTGCGGGCGTCTTCGGCGCCGAGCCGGTCATCGACTTCGAGGTGACCCCGAACCGTCCCGACTGGCTGGGCGTGGCGGGCATCGCCCGCGACCTGGCCGCCGCCGGGCTCGGCAAGCTGACGACGCCGGAGATCGCGCCGGTCGCGGGGGCTTTTGACAGCCCCGTCTCGGTGACGCTGGAAGCGCCCGACCTGTGCCCGGTCTTCGCCGGTCGCGTGATCCGCGGCGTTCGCAACGGCCCGTCGCCGGAGTGGCTGCAGCAGCGGCTGACGGCCATCGGCCTGCGTCCGATCAACCGCCTCGTCGACATCACCAACCTGATTTCCTACGACCGCGCGCGGCCGCTGCACGTCTATGACCTGGCGAGCCTGTCGGGCGACGGGATCGTGGTGCGCGCCGGTCGCGGCGAGGCTGATCAGATCGAGGCGCTGGACGGCAAGACCTATGCGCCGGGCGCCGCCGACTGCGTCATCGCCGACGCCGGGGGCCAGCGCGCCATCGGCCTGGGCGGCGTCATGGGCGGCGTCTCGACCGGCTGCTCGGACGAGACGGTCGACGTCTTCGTCGAGAGCGCCTGGTTCGACCCCATCGCCATCGCCCAGACCGGCCGTTCGCTGGGGATCAACTCGGACGCCCAGTACCGCTTTGCGCGCGGCGTCGACACGGCCTCGGTCGTGCCGGGGCTGGAGCTGGCGACGGAACTGATCCTCGACCTGTGCGGCGGCGAGCCGTCGACGGTCACGGTAGCGGGACAGGCTCCGGCCGCCCCGGCCGCCTTCGCCTTTGATCCGTCCTATGTGAAGCGCCTGTCGGGCATGGACCTCAGCGACGACCGGATCTTCGAGATCCTGTTCGCCCTGGGCTTCACCGTCATGCGCGGTTCGCCCTGGTCGGTGACGCCGCCGTCCTGGCGCCGCGATGTTGAGGGCCCGGCCGATCTGGTCGAGGAGGTCGCCCGCATCGAGGGCTACGCCGCGCTGCCGGATGCGCCCCTGCCGCCCGTCGCAGCGGCCCCCGGCGGGGTGCTCAGCCCGCGTCAGGCGCGGGTGCGCACGGCCCGTCGCGCCCTGGCGGCCCTGGGCTATGCCGAGGCCGTCACCTGGTCCTTCACCAAACAGTCGATCGCGGCCCTGTTCGGCGGCGGCGATGAGCGGCTGGTGCTGGAGAACCCGATCGCAGCCGATCTGGACTGCATGCGGCCCTCGGCCCTGCCGAACCTGATTCAGGCGGCGGCGCGCAACGCCGCGCGCGGCCACGCCGACGTCGCCCTGTTCGAGATCGGCCCCATCTATCTGGACGACCAGCCCAACGGACAGCGCACGGTCATCGCCGGTCTGGTCGCGCCGCACGCCGACCGGCACTGGGGCGGGGCGGATGAAGACCCTCTGTTCGCACTGAAGGGCGACCTGTTGGCCGTGCTGGAGGAGATCGGCGCGCCGGTCGGCTCCCTGCAGCTGGCGCAAGGGTCGAACCGCGACTGGTGGCACCCGGGCCGGTCGGCCCGGCTGCAGCTGGGGCCCAAGAACGTCATCGTCGAGTTCGGCGCCCTGCACCCGCGCGTGCTGAAGGCGCTGGACGCCGACGGCCCCATGCTGGCGTTCGAGATCGTGCTTGATTCCGTGCCGGAACCGCGCGGCAAGGGCGGCAAGGCGCGCGGCGCGGCGGACCTGCCAAACCTGATGCCCCTGACCCGCGACTTCGCCTTCCTGATGGACGAGGCCAAGGCCGTGGGCGACCTGACCCGCGCCGTGGCGGGCGCTGACAAGGCGCTGATCGCCGATGTCTGCGTGTTCGACGTCTATCGCGGCCAGGGCGTGCCGGAAGGCCAGAAGTCGGTGGCCATCGAGGTCGAGATCCAGCCTCGCGCCGCGACCCTGGCCGAAGCAGAGATCGAGGCCCTGATGGCCAAGGTGAAGGCCGCCGCCGCCAAGGCTGGCGGAACGCTGCGCGCCTGAAGACAGAAAAAACCGGCGGCCTGAGTCACGGGCCGCCGGAACGTCTGCGGCCAAGCAATCTTCGGTTAACCTTAAAGCCCCAAGGCTGCCGTAAAAGGCACGGACGGTAGGCCAAGCCCGCGACGACGGGCGGACCGTCCTTAGCCGGGAGCCTCGACCATGCACCGCCGCCAACTGATCCGCACCAGCCTCGGCCTCGCCGCCGCCGGCGCCCTGCCCGCCGGCCTAGGCGCCTGCGCCAGCCGCCCGCCGGCCGATCCCAACTATCCCATCGCCTCGGACAACAACGCCCAGGCCTATACCTTTGACGAGCTGGTCGCGGCCGGGTCGCGCGAGCTGGGCATCGCGGCCGAGGCCGTGGGCGGCGCCATCGAGCGCATCTTCGCCGAACAGGGCGACCGCCCGACCGCCTATATCGCCGGCGAAGAGGGCGCAGGCGCCGTCGTGGCCGGCCTGCGCTATGGTCGCGGCGCCCTGCACATGAAGGACCTGTCGGCCTCGCAGGAGGTGTTCTGGCAGGGCGCCTCCATCGGCTGGGACTGGGGCGGCAACGCCAGCCGGGTCTTCACCCTGGTTTACGGTCTGTATCACCCCGACATGCTCTATCGCCGCTATCCGGGCGTTGAGGGCTCGGCCTATCTGATCGCGGGGCTTGGCGTGAACTATCAGCGCGCCGACGGCATCGTCCTGGCTCCGATCCGCACTGGCGTCGGCGTGCGTCTGGGCGCCAATGTCGGCACTATGAGCTACAGCCGCCAGCGAAACATCCTGCCTTTCTAAGGGACGCTATGCTCGGGTCGCGGACCCTCGCTGCTTGAGCGAAAGAGGAGGCGCGTCGATTTCGGTCGGCGCGCCTTTTGTGTGTCAGGACTGTTCCTCGGCGAGGATAGCCTCCAGGCCCTCGCGATAGGAGGGATAGCGCGGGCGCCAGCCCAGTTCGGCCTTGGCGCGGGCGTTGGAGACGCGCTTGGAGTCCAGGTAGAAGCGGCGCATGGCCTCGCTGACCTCTGGGGCCGTCCAGTCGACCTGCGGCGGGCGCGGCAGGCCCAGGCGTTCGGCGGCCCAGGCGGTGACGACGTCGGCTGAGGTCGGCTCGTCGTCGGTCAGGTTGTAGACGCCGCCCGGCCGGGGCCGGGCCATCGAGGCGAACAGGCCGGAGACGATGTCGTCGACATGGATGCGGTTGAACACCTGGCCGGGCTTCTTGACCAGCCGGGCGTTTCCGGCGCGCAGGCGGTCCAGAACGCTGCGGCCAGGGCCGTAGAAGCCGGGCAGGCGGAAGACCTGCAGAGTCAGCCCCATGCCCTGGGCGCCGTCCAGCCAGTCGCGCTCGACCCGGGCGCGTCGGGCGCCCGCCAAGGTGGCGGCGTTCAGCGGATCGCCCTCGAAGGCCCAGCCGCCCGCCCGGTCGCCGTAGACGGCGGTGGAGGAGGCATAGCCGATCCAGTCGGGCCAGGCGTCAGCCGCCAGGGGCGTCAGGGCGCGCAGCGCCGGGCAGCCGTGGGCGTCCGGCGGCGTGGTGATCAGCACGGCCTGAGCGGCGGCCAGAGCCTCGCTCAGGGCCTTGGCGTCGGCCGGATCGACCGGCGTCATCCCCTGCGCCGCCAGCGCCTGACGGGTTTCGGGATCGCGCGAGGTGGCGAAGGCCCGGCCGCCGCGCCGCACGGCCTCGCGCCCCGCCGCCTGTCCCAGATAGCCGCCGCCGAAGACCAAGAGGGACGGGGCGGCGGCGGGTTCAGTCATCAGGCTTCGGCTTCTCAGGCGGACAGGATGCGGACGGGGGCGGCGGCGAAGGCTGTTTCAGCCTCGTCGCGGAGGGCGTCGGCGCGGCCGGCGTTCCAGGCGGTGACGCAAGGGATCTTGCTGCGGTCGGCGCGATCGGCGTAGCGCCGGGCGATGTCGGTGACATCGGCCATCAGCCCCTCGGCCAGGGTGATCGGTTTCAGCCCCAGCTCGCGGAACTGATCGTTGGCGACGACCAGTTCGTTCTCGTCGGCCTCCTGACGCGGGTTGGCGACGTTGTGGACCGGGGCGCCGGTCATGTCGGCCACCATACGGGCCAGATCGCGGACGCGGCGGCTCTCGGTCATCTGGTTGAGGATCTTGACCCGATCGCCGCGCTTGGGCGGGTTGTTCAGCGCCAGCTCGACGCAGCGCACCGTATCCTGAATGTGGATGAAGGCCCGCGTCTGGCCGCCCGAGCCGTGGACCGTCAGCGGATAGCCCAGCGCGCCCTGCATCAGGAAGCGATTGAGCACCGTGCCGTAGTCGCCGTCGTAGTCGAAGCGGTTGATCAGGCGCTCGTCCTGCTTCGTCTCCTCGGTCTGGGCGCCCCAGACGATGCCCTGGTGCAGGTCGGTGATCCGCAGGGAATCGTTCTTGGCGTAGAACTGGAACAGCAGGGCGTCCTGCGTCTTGGTCATGTGGTAGATGCTGCCGGGGTTCGGCGGGAACAGGATCTCCTGCTCGGTCGGGCCGTGGTCGGTGTCGACCGTGACCTTCAGATAGCCCTCGGGGATGCGCAGGCCCGCCGTGGTGTAGCCGTAGACCCCCATGGTCCCCAGGTGGGCCAGGTGGACATCGCGGCCGCTTTCGACGATGGCGGCCAGCAGGTGGTTTGTGGCGTTCAGATTGTTATCGACGGTGTAGATCTTGTGCCGCGCCGACTTCATCGAATAGGGGGCGGCGCGCTGCTCGGCGAAATGGACGACGCTGTCGGGGCCCAATCCTTGATCAGGGCGACCAGGCGGTCGAACTCCTTGCCGACCGTCAGATTGACGAAATCGATGGTGCGGCCCGACACCTCCTTCCACGCGGCGATGCGCTCGCCCATGGTGCGGATCGGGGTCAGGGAGCGGATTTCCAGCTCATTGTCGATGTTGCGGCGGCTGAGGTTGTCGACGATCAACACCTCCCAGCCGCGCGCCGACAGGTGCAGGGCCGTGGGCCAGCCGCAGAAGCCGTCGCCGCCCAGAATCATCACGCGCATCGGTCGAACCTCGTTTTCAACGTCCCCTCTTGCCTAGCCGAACGCGTGAGCGGGCGAAAGCGTGGCGCGCGGGGAGCGGCTAAAGCGACGCAGGACGGAAAAACAGAGTCCAATTCGTCTGAATCGTCTGAAATCGGAGGGATTGGTCCGGCGCAAACGGGATCATGAGGCGATGGGATAATGAGGCGGACTGAACAGGGGACGCAGAGGGCGGGGCTTTGAAATCAAAGAGGTTTTCAAAGCCTGACGTGCAGACTCCGCAGGCCCTTCTCCCCTTGTGGGAGAAGGTGGGCGCCGGAGGCGCTCGGATGAGGGTGTGAGCGCGACCTTTAGACGACGAGGCGGAACACTAGCGGCAGGTTTGCCAACGCGCCGTCGCCACCCCTCATCCGTCAGGCTTCGCCTGCCACCTTCTCCCACAAGGGGAGAAGGGATTTACAGCAGGCCCTCAATGGCGGCGCGGGCGGCGTCGCCCAGGTCGGGGCGCTTCAGGGCCAGGGCGACGTTGGCGCGCAGCAGGCCGATCTTGTCGCCGCAGTCGTGGGTCACGCCCTCATACTCATAGGCGGTGAAGGTCTGCGACTGCATCAGCCGGGCCATGGCGTCGGTCAGCTGAATCTCGCCGCCCGCGCCGCGCTCCTGCGTCTCCAGCAGGTCGAAGATTTCCGGCTGCAGGATATAGCGGCCCGAGATCGACATGTTCGACGGGGCCGTGCCCTGGGCGGGCTTTTCGACCATGCCCTTCATGCCGTAGCGGCGGCCGTCGTGGGAGGCGGGGTCGATGATGCCGTATTTGTGGGTGTCGGCCTCGGGCACGGCCTCGACGCCGATGACGTTGCCGCCGACTTCGGCGTAGACCTGGGCCAGCTGCTTCAGCGCGCCGGGCTGCGAATCCACGATCACGTCGGGCAGGATGACGGCGAACGGCTCCGGCCCGATGATGTCGCGGGCGCACCAGACCGCGTGGCCGAGGCCCTTGGGCTGCATCTGGCGGGTGAAGCTCATCTCGCCGGCCTGGGCCAGCTCGGCGTTCATGGTCGCCAGGATCTCGGTCTTGCCCTTGGCCAGGAGCTGGGCCTCGAGGCTCGATCTGGTGGTCGAAATAGTCCTCGATCGCCTGTTTGGCGCGGCCGGTGACGAAGACGATGTGCTCGATCCCCGCCTCGCGCGCCTCTTCCACGATATAGGAGAGGATCGGCCGGTCGACGACGTTCAGCAGCTCCTTGGGCGTGGTCTTGGTGCCGGGCAGAACCCGCGTGCCGAGACCGGCCACGGGCAGGACCGCCTTGCGCAGAGGGGCTGGGCGAAGGCGGGCGGGGAGGTCGTCATGGATCGTCCTGATCAGCCTTGGGGCGCCTGTCATAGGCGCAATTGTGAAGCTTCCAAACGCCCCCGGGCCGATCGGGTTCGCCTATTCCACCGTCACCGACTTGGCCAGGTTGCGGGGCTGGTCGACGTCGGTGCCCTTCTGGACGGCGGTGTAGTAGGCGAGCAGCTGCATCGGCACGGCGTAGACCAGAGGCGCGATCAGGGCCGGGCAGTCCGGGGCGTGGACGCGGCGGACGCCCGCGCCGTGCAGGGCCGGCGCCGTCTCGGGCGTGATCATGATGACCGGGCCGCCGCGCGCGGCGACTTCCTGCAGGTTGGAGGCGGTCTTCTCGAACAGGTCGTCCAGCGGGGCGAGGGCGACGGTCGGGGTGGCCTCGTCGATCAGGGCGATGGGGCCGTGCTTGAGCTCGCCCGCCGCATAGCCCTCGGCGTGGATGTAGCTGATCTCCTTCAGCTTCAGCGCGCCTTCCATGGCCAGCGGGAACATCGGGCCGCGCCCCAGGAACAGGACGTCGCGCGCCTTGGCCAGGTCGAGCGTCAGGGCGTGGATGCCCGCGTCCATCTGCAGGGCCTCGGCGATCAGGCGCGGGGCCTCGAACAGGGCCTTGACCAGCTCGGCTTCCTGAACGGCGTCGATCCGGCCGCGCGCCACGCCCGCCGCGACGGCCAGCGACAGCAGGGCGGCGACCTGGGCGGTGAAGGCCTTGGTCGAGGCGACGCCGATCTCGGGGCCGGCGTGGGTGGGCCACAGCACGTCCGCCTCGCGCGCCATGGAGGAGGTGTGGACGTTGACGACAGCGGCGGTCTTCAGCCCCTGCGCCTTGCACCATTTCAGGCCCGCCAGGGTGTCGGCGGTCTCGCCCGACTGGCTGACGGCGACGGCGAGCGTGCCGGGCGACAGGGCCGGGTCGCGGTAGCGGAACTCAGAGGCGATCTCGACGTCGCAGGGCAGGCCGGCGTACTTCTCAAAGGCGTATCGGCCGATCTGGGCGGCGTAGAAGGCCGTGCCGCAGGCGACGATCTGGATGCGGCTCAGGGCGGCGAAGTCCACGGCCTGAACCTTGGCCTTGCCGGAGACCAGGTCGAGGTATTCCGACAGGGTGTGCTGGACGCTGTCGGGCTGTTCGTGGATCTCCTTCTCCATGAAGTGGCGGTATTCGCCCTTCTCGACCAGGGCCGAGGAGGCCGAGACCTGAACCACGGCGCGGTCGGCCGGGCGGCCCGAGGCGTCGAACATGCGCGCGCTGGTGCGGGTCACGGCGACGAAATCGCCCTCTTCCAGATAGGAGATCTTCTGAGTGAAGGGGCCGACCGCCAGGGCGTCCGAGCCCAGGTACATCTCGCCCTCGCCCCAGCCGACGACCAGGGGGCTGCCGCGACGCGCGCCCAGGATCAGCTCGTCCTCGCCCTCGATCAGCACGGCCAGGGCGTAGGCGCCGGTCAGACGATCCAGCGTGGCCTTGAAGGCGTCCAGCGGCGCCATGCCGGCGGCCAGCTTGTGGTCCAGCAGGTGGGCGACGACCTCGGTGTCGGTCTGGCTTTCGAAGACGCGGCCCTCGGCCTCCATCTCGGCCTTCAGCTCGGCGAAGTTTTCGATGATGCCGTTGTGGACCAGGCAGACGCGCCCGGCCTTGTGCGGGTGGGCGTTGCTGGTGGTCGGCGCGCCGTGGGTGGCCCAGCGGGTGTGGCCGATGCCGACGGTTCCGGCGACCGGCTCGGCGGCCAGCACGGCCTCCAGCTCGCGGATCTTGCCCTTGGCGCGGCGGCGCTCGATGCGGCCCTCGGACTGGACGGCGATGCCGGCGGAATCGTAGCCGCGATACTCAAGCCGCTTCAGGCTGTCGATCAGGCGAGAGACGACGGGGCCGGTTCCGGTGACGCCGATGATGCCGCACATGAGGTCTGCTCCGATGGGCAGGCAGCCGCCGCTTTTTGCGCCGCGCCGCGAATTGAGGTAAGCGAGAGGGTTCAGCCTCCGCCCTGGATCTCAGCTCTAGGAAATCGCGGGGGCGGCGACATCAAAAAATGGGTTTCGGAAGGTTTCTTTGCAAACTCCGGGGCCGCCAGCGAAGGACGGCCTTTTGGGCGAGAGAAAATACTTCGGCACCGATGGCATTCGCGGCCGGGCCAACACCCATCCGATGACGGCCGAGGTGGCCCTGCGCGTCGGCCTGGCCGCCGGGCGGCTGTTCCGCACCGACGACGACCGTCGCCACCTGGTGGTGATCGGCAAGGACACGCGCCTGTCCGGCTATATGATCGAGCCGGCGCTGGTGGCGGGCCTGGCCTCGGTCGGCATGGACGTGCGCACCTTCGGCCCCCTGCCGACGCCGGGCGTGGCCATGATGACCCGCTCGATGCGGGCGGACCTGGGCATCATGATCTCGGCCTCGCACAACGACTACGCCGACAACGGCATCAAGCTGTTCGGGCCGGACGGCTACAAGCTGTCGGACGAGATCGAGCTGAAGATCGAAGCCATGATGGACGAGGCCCTGGATCAGGACCTGGCGCCCTCGAACAAGCTGGGCCGGGTCAAGCGGATCGACGACGCGCCGCCCCGCTATATCGAAATCGCCAAACAGGCCTTCCCCAAGCGGCTGAGCCTGAAGGGCCTGCGCATCGCCATCGACTGCGCCAACGGCGCGGGCTACCGCGTGGCCCCGACGACCCTGTACGAGCTGGGCGCCGAGGTCTTCCCCGTCGGGGTGGAGCCTAACGGCCTGAACATCAACGCCGAGTGCGGCTCGACCCATCCCGAGACCGTGTCGGAAGCGGTCAAGCGCTATCGCTGCGACATCGGCATCGCCCTGGACGGCGACGCCGACCGGGTGATCATCTGCGACGAAAAGGGCCATGTGGTCGACGGCGACCAGATCATGGCTCTGATCGGTCTGGACTGGGCCAAGCGGGGACGGCTGAACGGCAAGGGCCTCGTCGCCACCGTCATGTCCAACCTAGGACTGGAGCGCCGCCTGAAGGCCGAGGGGCTGACGCTGGAGCGCACCAAGGTCGGCGATCGCTACGTCATGGAGCGGATGCGCGAGGGCGGCTTCAACATCGGCGGCGAACAGTCGGGCCACATCATCCTGAAGGACCATGCGACGACGGGCGACGGCCTGATGGCCGCGCTGCAGGTGCTGGCGGTTCTGGTCGAGGCGGGCGCGCCGATGAGCGAGCTGGCGCGCCAGTTCGAGCCGGTTCCGCAACTGCTGCAGAACGTCCGCTACACGGCCGGCAAGCCGCTGGAGGACGAGAAGGTCAAGGCGGCGATGGCCGAGGCGGAAGCCGCCCTGAACGGCGCGGGCCGCCTGCTGGTCCGCCCCTCGGGCACGGAAAAGCTGATCCGCGTCATGGCCGAGGGCGATGACGAGGCCCTGGTCAAGCGCGTGGTCAACGAGGTCGCCGAGGCGGTGAAGGCGGCGGGCTGATCGCCCGCCGCTTGCGCCGTCAGATGGGGGACAGGGCCTGATCCAGGTCGGCCCACAGGTCCTCGACGTTCTCGATCCCGACCGACAGACGCACAAGATTGTCGCCGATGCCGCTGCGCGCCTTGGCTTCTGGCGTGTAGTCCGAATGGGTCATGCTGGAGGGGTGGGAGGCCAGGCTCTCGGCGCCGCCCAGGCTGACGGCCAGTTTGAACAGGCGAAGCGCGTTCAGCATGCGGAAGGCCTCGGCCTCGCCGCCCGGAAGCTCCAGCGAGAAGGTCGAGCCGGAGCCCTTGCACTGGGCCTCGAAGATCGCCTGCTGTTCGGGCGAGGCGTCCGGGCCGCCCGCCGTCAGGACGGCGCTGACGCGCGGGTCGGCGCGCAACCGCTTGGCCAGGATCAGGGCGTTGTCCTGCGCGCGCTCCATGCGGATGTGCAGGGTCTCAAGGCTGCGCAGCAGCAGCCAGGCGGTGTGCGGGTCGGCGGTGGTGCCGCAGATGGTCCGCATCTCGCCGACGCGCGCCATGATCTCGGCTCCGCCCATGCAGCCGCCCGCGATCAGGTCCGAGTGGCCGCCGACGTATTTGGTCAGGGAGTAGAGGACGAGGTCGGCGCCCAGCTCCAGCGGGCTTTGCCACAGGGGGCCCAGGAAGGTGTTGTCGACGGCGATGACCGGCGGTTCGGCCTGATCCAGCGCCTTGGCGGCGGCGACCGCGCGGGCGATGTCGACCAGTTGGTTGGTCGGATTGGCCGGGGTCTCCAGATAGACGGCGGCCAGGCGTCCGCCGGTGGTCTTGGCCTGGTCGGCCGCCGCGATCATGGCCGTGGCCAGGGCGTCGGCGCCTTCGGCGGCGGGGACGCTGATCGCCTTGACGCCGTAGCGGGGCAGGATGCGGTCGAACAGATATTCGGTGCCGCCATAGGCCGGAGCCGTATAGAGGATGACGTCGCCGGGCCGCACCAGGGCCAGCATGGCGGTCGAGATGGCGGCCATGCCGCTGGAGAAGACCAGGGCCTTGTCGGCCTTGTCCCAGACGGCGAGGCGGTCCTCGAGGATCTCCAGGTTCGGATTGTTGATGCGCGAATAGATCAGGCCCAGCGCCTCGTCCGGATCGCGCTGGCGCAGGCCATAGGCGACTTCGAAGAAGCGCTTGCCGTCCTCGGCCGACTTGAAGACGAAGGTCGAGGCCTGGAACAGGGGCGCCTTGATCGCGCCCTCCGACAGGGCCGGATCATAGCCGTAGCCCATCATCAGGGTTTCGGGCGCGAGGGTGCGGTCGCCGAGGACGCGCGTACGGTGGCGGTTCATTATTATGTTTCCTCTCCTGCGTCGGTGATAGCCGACCCGGAAAAGGCCCGCCAGACGCTAAGTCATGGAGGAGAGGCGCCGCGCTTTGGAAATTTCGACCGCAAGGCGGCCGGCGGGGATCAGGCCGCCAGGACGCGGGCGAGGGCCTCGATGCGCTGGCGGATGTCCGGCACGGCGACGGTTTCCCAGAAGGCGGCGCGGGCGGGCGGGCCGAGCATGAACAGGCTAGGATCGGCGGCGCCGTCGGCGTGGATCACGCGCCCCTCGGCGTCGAGGTCGAGGCCCAGGCCGACGGGATCGAGGCGGGCGCGGCCCTGCGCGATCAGGGCGGCGGTCATGGGCGCGCGGGCGGCGTCATGGCCGGGGCCGGTGCAATCGATCAGCCAGTCGGCCGTCAGGCGCTGAACCTCGCCCTTGCGAGTGCGGACGGTCAGGGCGGCGACATGGTCGCCCGCCTCGACCTCCTGCACGCGACCGGCCACGACCGCCAGGCGGCCAGCGCTGATCAGGGCGTCCATGGCGGCGGCGATCTCGGCGGCGATGCGGTGGCGGTGGACGTCCCACCAGGGCCGCAGGTGGCGCAGGAAGCGGGCGCGCTCGGCCGTCGTCGCCGTCCGCCACAGCTCGGCGGTGACGGGGCGATAGCCCTCCATGACGCGACGCCAGCCGTGCGCGCGCGCCAGCCGCCGCGCCGAGGCCAGGCGCAGGGATAAGGCGCCCTCGAGCGCGTCGGGCGGCAGGTCGAGCGGGGCGTCGTGATGGGGGCCGTGGGCGCGCGGCAGCAGGCCTCGGCGCGACACGACCGTCGCCCGGCCGCGCCAGCCCTGGGCCTGAAGCGCCAGCGCCACGTCGACCATGGTCAGGCCGGAGCCGAGGATCAGGACGGCATCCTCGGCGCCGACGGCGGCCAGGGCGCCGGGCGCCCACGGATCGGCGAGGCGGCGCGGGCCTGCTCCGGGCGCGACCGGGCGCGGGGCCGGATTGCCGGTGGCCAGGACCACGGCGCGGCCCCGGATGCGGGCGCCGTCGGCCAGGACGACGCTCTCGCCGTCGAGGCGCACGGCCTCGCCCCTCACGCGGCGGATCAGGCCAGGATGGGCGGCCTCGGCCTCCACCAGGCGACCCTGGACATAGAGGCCGTACAGGCGGCGCGGCGCAAAGCCGTTGGGATCGGCGAAGTCCGGCGCGTGAACCGCCAGCCATTCGGTGAAGTCCGCCGGCCGGTCCGGCCGGGCGCTCATCCGCTCGGCGCGAACGTTGAGGCGGTGGTCGTCCAGGTCGGCGGCGTAGGCGACGCCGGGGCCGATCCGCGCGCCGCGCTCGATCAGGACCGAGGCCTGGCCTCGCTCGGCCAGACGCGCGGCCAGCATGGCGCCGGAAAACCCGCCGCCGACGATGGCCACGGGGAGGGGGACGGCGATGTCGTTCATGGGAGGAAGACGCCAGAGGCGGCCCGGAAGGTCAATCTTCGTCTCTCCACTTTGCGCGGAGAGGTAGCGCGCCGTTTCTCCCTCCCCTTCATGGGGAGGGTGGTCGCGCAGCGACCGGGTGGGGCGGGCTTGGCGATGCGGGACTTGGCCTGTCTCGCTTCCAGCCTATCTGGCCCATTGCGTCTGGGCCGCCTTGTCGCCCCCACCCGGCTCCGGCTTCGCCTCAGCCGCCCTCCCCATGAAGGGGAGGGAGAGGCGCGGGCCTGGCCTTTGGCGGATCGCTCAGATTTCCTGGTTGAAGGCGCCGATTTCGGGGTGGGCGGCCAGGCGCGGCTTGATCTCCTTGCGGAACAGGTCGCGCATGTCGTCGGCGGAGCGCATGCTCTCGACCACGACGACCAGTTCGGGCTTGTTGGACGAGGCGCGCACCAGCACCCAGGAGCCGTCCTCGAGGTGGACGCGTACGCCGTTGACGGTGATGGCTTCGACGATCTTGCGGCCGAGAATTTCGCCGCCGGAGGCCGCCAGGTCCTCGTACTCCTTCACGATCTTGGCCAGCACGTCATACTTCAGCTCGTCGTCGCAGTGCGGCGACATGGTCAGCGAAGTCCAGGCGTCGGGCAGGGCGGTCTTCAGTTCGCTGAGGCTCTTGCCGGGATTGCGGTCCAGCATGGCCAGAACGGCGCCCGCCGCCACCAGGCCGTCGTCATAGCCGTGGCCCAGATCCCCCGACAGGAAGAAGTGGCCCGACTTCTCGAACCCGGCCAGAGCGCCCAGTTCAGCAGTCTTGCGCTTGATGTAGGAGTGGCCGGTCTTCCAGTAGACGGTGGTCGCGCCGTTGGCCTTGAGCACCTCGTCGGTCTTGTACAGGCCGGTCGACTTCACATCGACGACGAAGGTCGCGTTCGGGTGGATGGCCGACAGGTCGCGGGCCAGCATCAGGCCGATCTTGTCGGCGAAGATCTCCTCGCCCGTGTCGTCGACCACGCCGCAGCGGTCGCCGTCGCCGTCGAAGCCGAGCGCGAGATCGGCGCCCGTCTCTCTCACCTTGGCCGCCATCTGCATCAGCATGGCGTGATCTTCCGGGTTCGGATTGTATTTGGGGAAGGTGTAGTCGAGGTCGGTGTCCATCTCGATCACCTCGGCGCCCATCAGGCGCAGCACCTCGGGGGCGAAGGCGCCGGCGGTGCCGTTGCCGCAGGCGGCCACGACCTTGAGCGGGCGGGACAGCTTCACCTTGGACGCCACGTCCTTGATGTAGGTCTCGCGGAAGCCCTCGACGCGCTCCAGCCGGCCGCCGGGACGGGCGACGCCCTGGCCGTTGAGGACGATCTCCTTCAGGCGGCCCATCTCGTCGGGGCCGAAGGTCAGCGGCGCCTGGGCGCCCATCTTCACGCCGGTCCAGCCGTTCTCATTGTGGCTGGCGGTGACCATGGCGACGCAGGGGCAGTCCAGCGCGAACTGGGCGTAATAGGCCATCGGCGACAGGGCCAGGCCGATGTCCAGCACCTCCATGCCGCCTTCGAGTAGGCCCAGGATCAGCGCCTGCTTCACCGACAGGGAATAGCCGCGGAAGTCTTGGCCGACGGCGATCTTCGGCGTCTGGCCGATCTCGTGGACATAGGTGGCCAGGCCCAGGCCCAGGGCCTGAATGCCCAGCAGGTTGATCTCTTTTTCCAGGATCCAGCGGGCGTCGTATTCGCGAAAGCCGGTCGGCTTGACCAGAGGCAGGGTTTCATATTCCGCAGTGTTGGGGCGGATGTCCTGACGGGGCTTTTGCATAAGTCTTCCTAGATGGTCCCGGGGGAGCGGGGGCTGCTATTCTGCCTTGGCCTATAGCCTCCCCCGCTCGAGAGGCCACAACGCGCGACCCTTGTTAGGGCTGCGCTTGCGGGGCGCTTATTCGCCGATGTGCGGCGAAACCTTGACCGCGCCCGCGTCGGGGGCCTAGCGAGAACCTCAAGATACGGATGCTCCCGGAGACCTTCATGACCCGCCTGATCCTGCTGCGCCATGGCCAGAGCCAATGGAACCTGGAGAACCGCTTCACCGGATGGGTCGACGTCGACCTGACGGCCGAGGGCGAGGCCCAGGCCCGGCGCGGCGGCGAGCTGATCGCGCAGGCAGGCTTCAAGCCTGCCGTGATGTTCACCTCGGTGCTGAAGCGGGCCAAGCGCACCGGCGCCCTGGCGCTGGATTCGGCGGGTCTGAAGGATGTCCCGGTGATCGAGGACTGGCGCCTGAACGAGCGCCACTACGGCGGCCTGACCGGGCTGGACAAGGCCGAAACGGCGGCCAAGCACGGCGAGGATCAGGTCAAGGTCTGGCGCCGCAGCTATGACGTGCCGCCGCCGCCGCTGGCGCCGGGCGGCGAGTTCGATTTCGACGCCGACCCCCGCTACGTCGGCAATGAAATCCCGGACACCGAGAGCCTGAAGACCACGCTGGACCGGGTGCAGCCCTATTGGGACGCCGAGATCGCGCCGCGGCTGAAGGCGGGCGAGGACGTGTTGATCGCCGCCCATGGCAACTCCCTGCGCGCCATCGTCAAACTGCTGTTCGCCGTGCCGGACGACAGGATCGTCGACGTCGAGATCCCGACCGGCAACCCGCTGGAGATCGATCTGGACGCGGACCTGAAGCCGGTCGCCGCCCGCTATCTGGACGAGGGGCGGGCGCAGGCCCTGCCCCAATTGCGAGAGTGATCGCGTGAGCGGGGCGGCGGACGACGCCGTCTTCATGCGGCGGGCCATCGACCTGGCCCTGAGCCGCATGGGCGAGACCTGGCCCAATCCGGCCGTCGGCTGCGTCCTGGTCAAGGACGGGGTCGTGCTGGCCGAGGCGGCGACCGCGCCGGGCGGGCGTCCGCACGCCGAGGAACAGGCCGTGCCCGAGGCGGGCGAGGCCGTGAAGGGCGCGACCGCCTATGTGACGCTGGAGCCGTGCGGCGCCCGCTCGTCGGGCCGCAAATCCTGCGCCCACTTCCTGGCAGAGGCCGGGGTCGAGCGAGTGGTGATCGCGGCGCTGGACCCGTCGCCTTTCGCCTCGGGGCGGGGGACGGAGCGGCTGCGCCAGTCGGGCCTGACGGTCGAGACCGGGCTGTTGTCGGATGAGGCCGCCGTCCTGTGCGAAGGCTTCTTGCACCGGCTCGAGACGGGCCGGCCTATGGTCCGCGTCAGCCTGGACGGCGCGGGCTTTGACGGGCGGTTCGCCGCCTCCGCACGCGCCGATCTGACGACCGAGCTGAACCGGTTGGGCGAGGCGGGCTACACCCGTCTTTGGACCCAAGAGGGCGACCTGGCCGCAGCCCTGCGCGAACAGGGCCTGCTGACGGAGTAGGGCGGCCAGCGGCGGGGCGGAGGCCACGGAAAAACCCTTGTTTCCGCAAAGCTTCCTTAATCCGGCGTAAGCCATAAACGGCCCCATGAGCGAGGCCGTCGAACCCGTCCGCAGGAAACTGACTCAGGAAGAGGCCGACGCCGTCTGCCTGAAGCACGACCGGCTGTGGCAGGCGCGGCCGGGCGGGGCGCGGGCGGTGTTCGCCTGGATGGACCTGTCGGGCGTGTCCCTGCGCGGGCGCAATCTGGCCGACGCCGACTTCACCGCCGCTTGCCTGATCGGCTGCGACCTGACCGGGGCCAAGCTGGACAACGCCAACTTCTTCGGCGCCGACATGCAGGATGCGACCCTGGTCGACGCCAGCCTGCGCCGGGCCGATCTGCGCGGGGCCTGCCTGCGCGGCGCGGACCTGTCGGGCGCGGACCTGTTCGAGGCCGACCTGCGCGAAGGGACCATCGCCGCCAAGGACGCCAAGCTTGGTTTTCGCGTGGTCGAGGCGCGCAAGCGGACCGACACCGAGGCGCAGGGCGCCGTGCTGGCCGGCGCCAATCTGCAGCGGTCGCGCATGACCGGCGTCATCGCCGTGGCCGCCGACTTCACCGACGCCATCATGAAAGACTGCAAGCTGGTCCGGGCCAACCTGAAACAGGCCAGCTTTCGCGGCGCCGATCTGGCCGGGGCGGACCTGTCGGGGGCCGACCTATCGGGCGCGGACCTCACCGACGCCATTCTGGTGGGGGTCAAGGCGGCCATGTGGCGGACCGACGGGGCCAATATGGACGGCGCCCTGATCGACAACCGCCCGGCGGGCGAACCGGTTAGTCAGATGCCTGCGGCCGAAATGCTGCGCGAACACGCCCAGTGGTGCGAGACGGGCGGGGCCGAGGGCCAGCCTTCGGTGTTCGACGGCGTCGATCTTCGGCCGCTGGAGAGCATTCGGGGGCTGAACCTGACGGCCCTGTCGGCCAAGGGGCGGTCTTCTACGGCCTGGACATGGAGGGGGTGCAGCTTCAGGGGGCGCAACTGGAGGGCGCCGACCTGCGCTCGGCCAATCTGCGTCGGGCGGACCTACGCGGCGCGCGGTTGACGCGGGCGCGGCTGAACGGAGCGGACCTGCGCGAGGCGCAACTGGGGCCGTTGATGCTGACGGCGGATCGGCTGATGCCCGCCGACCTGAGCGGGGCGAATCTGCGCGGCGCGGACCTGACGGGCGCGGACATGCGCCGGGCGGTGCTGAGCGAGGCGGACCTCAGTCGCGCCATCCTGCACGGCGCCCAGACCCGACAGGCCGACTTCACCGGCACCCAGACCGGCGGCGCGCGCGGGCTGGACCTGTCCGACCTGAACGCAGGTTAGCATCCGCTCCCACGAAAAAGGGGCGACGCGAACGCCGCCCCTTGAATGAGTCTGTCAGGGCCAGACGGCTCAGGCCGCCTTATTGGCCGCCTTATCGGCCGTGTCCTCGGCCTTGCCTTCGATCAGGGTCGAGCCGGTGGCGATCTCGATGCTGCGGGGCTTGAGAGCCTCCGGCAGTTCGCGCTTGAGGCTCGATGGTCAGCAGGCCGTGGGCCAGGGCCGCGCCCTTGACCACCACATAGTCGGCCAACTGGAAGCGGCGCTCGAAATCGCGCTCCGCCAGGCCGCGATGCAGGAAGGTCCGCTGGGCGCCGTCGCTGTCGTTGGCGGCCTTCTTGCCGGTGACGGTCAGCAGGTTTTCCTTGGCCTCGATGTTCAGCTCATCGGCCGAGAAACCGGCGACGGCGATCTCGATGCGATAGGCGTCCTCGCCGGTCGTTTCGATGTTGTAGGGAGGCCAGCCGTTTTCCGGGCCGGAGCGCGCTGCGCTTTCCAACTGGCGAACCAGACGGTCGAAGCCGACGGCGGAACGGTACAGCGGCGAGAAATCATAGGTACGCATGGGTCATCCTTCTGACATTCAGCAAGGTTGAGCCGCCCGGCGGTTTGGCCCCGGACGACGGAGGGTTTCAGCCCCGGCGGTCCGCATTCGGCCCCGTCAGGACTGGAGAGCCCGAGGATCGGCGCTCTCGGACGAAGAGGTAGGAGGCCGTTTTTCGGGCGCAAGGGGCCGCGCGAAATCGCCGCTCCGCCGCATCGACGCCTTGCGGCGGCCGCGAAGCGCCGTAAGGATTTTACCTTCATCCTTCCGAAGCGACCGGAGCCTCCATGCGAACCTTCGCCTTCATCGCCCTCGCCGGGGCCGTCCTCGGCTCCCCCGTCCCCGCGCTGGCGCAAGCCGCGCCGTCCGACGCCGCGCCCCTGCCGCGACGCGAGGGCCTGTCGATGGAGATGCCGACCCTCAGCGAGGACGCCGCGCTTCAGGCGGCCGTGGCCTCGACCAGCCGCCCGGAAGCAGACCGGGCGCGCGACGGCGAGCGCCATCCGTTCGAAACCCTGACCTTCTGGGGACTGCAGCCGGGCCTGACCGTCGTGGAGATCGAGCCGGGCCGCGCCGGGTGGTGGCGCAATATCCTGGAGCCCTATGCGGCGGCCACCGGCGGGCGCTACGTCCCGGTCAACCGGCCGACCGAGGGGATGGGCGTCGCCGATGGAACCGCCGACATGGTCGTGGTGGCCCGCGCCTTCCACAACTGGTCGCGCGACGGCCGGGCCGAGCCCTATCTGGCCGCCTTCTTCAAGGCGCTGAAGCCCGGCGGCGTGCTGGCGGTGGAGCAGCACCGCGCGGTCGAGGGGCTCAACGTCGCCGATACGGCGCCCAGCGGCTATGTGCCCGAGAGCTGGGTCATCCACGCCGCCCGCCGCGCCGGTTTCGAACTGGAGGCGCGCAGCGAGCTGAACGCCAACCCGAAGGACGACCGGGACCACCCCTTCGGCGTGTGGAGCCTGAAGCCGACGCGCACCTCGGAGCGCGACGGCCGGACGCTGACGCCCGACGAGCGCGCGGCGCTGGACGCCATCGGCGAGAGCGACCGCATGACCCTGCGCTTCCGCAAGCCCTATGCGGCCGACTGAAGCCTCTTGATGACAATGCAGTGCGTGATTTTGACCCTGGCGCAGAAGCGCCTTAAGCCCCAAGCGAAGACATCTGGCGGCAAGAGGAAGCGCGCATGACAGACCGATCGACGCGGCGATCCGTCCTGGCCGGCGCCAGCGGCCTGGCCCTGGTCGCGCCCCTGTTCGGCCTGGCCGGCTGCGGCCGCAAGGAGGAGGCGCCGACGCCCGCCGCGCCCGAGGCGCCCAAGGGCCCGCCCGAAGGCTCGCTGGAATGGGCGGTCGCCGGTTCGTGGCGCACGGCGGACGACAAGGCGCGCGACGTCTGGCGCCACCCGATCGAGACGCTGCGCTTCTTCGGCCTGCAGCCGAAGATGACGGTCGTGGACTTCTGGCCCGGCAGCGGCTGGTACGCCGAGATCCTGGCCCCCTATCTGAACCGGGGCGGCGGGACGCTGTATCTGGCGGGCTTTGTCGAGGGGCCGAACGCCGACCCGGCCCAGGTGGCGATCAACAATGCGCTGAAGGCCCGTATCCTGGGATCCAAGAAGCTGTACGGGCCGGTGCAGTTCACCGCCTTCGGGCCAGGCTCGGACCCGGTGGCTCCGGCGGGCACGGCCGACATGGTGCTGTTCATGCGCTATGTTCACGCCTGGATGGCGGCGGGGATCGCTGAAAAGGCCTTCGCCGACGCCTTCACGGCTCTGCGGCCGGGCGGGATCCTGGGCGTGGAGCAGCACCGGCTCCAGCCGGACGAGGATCAGGACCCGGCCGCCGCCAACGGCTATGTGCAGGAAGCCTTCGTCCGCCAGCTAGCCGAAGAGGCGGGCTTCGTCTTTGTCGAGGCGTCCGAGATCAACGCCAACCCGGCCGACACCAAGGACCATCCATTCGGGGTCGAGACCCTGCCGCCGCGCCGCCTGACGGCCCCGCTGGGCCAGCCCGCCGACCCTGAGTTCGACCGCACCAAGTACGACGCCATCGGCGAAAGCGACCGTATGACCCTGAAGTTCAGGAAGCCCGAGTGAGCCGCCCCGCCGCCTTCGCCGCCCATGCGCCGTTGATGGGCGTGCCGGGCGCCGCCTGTCCGCCGGGGGAGAGGGCGACTGGTTCCGGGGCGCCGGAGGGCTGCGTCTGCGCGCCGCCTTCTGGACGCCGTCGAGCCTGCAGGCCAAGACGCCGCGCGGGACGGTGGTGCTGAGCCCCGGCCGCACCGAGCCGATCGAGAAATACTTCGAGTTGATCGGCAACTTCCTGGCGCGCGGCTTCTGCGTCCTGGCCCACGACTGGCGCGGGCAAGGGCTGTCAGCGCGGCTGTTGCCGGATCGGCTGCGCGGCCACGCCCGGGCGGTCGAGGAGTTCCTGGACGACTACGCCCGCCTGCTGGACGCCTATGAGGCGCGCGCGCCCAAGCCCTGGATCATGGTCGGCCATTCGATGGGCGGGTGTCTGAACCTGTTGACGCTGGAGACGGGCGAGAGCCGGTTCGGCGGCGCCCTGCTGTCCAGCCCCATGTTGCGGATCAAGACCGGCAAGCGGTCGATGTGGACGGTCAAGCTGGCGGTGCGCTGGGCGCTGCGCAACGGCAAGGCGGGCGACTATGTGCTGGACGACCCCGACGATCCCTTCGACCACACGTTTGACAACGACGCCCTGACCTCGGACCGGGCGCGCTATGATCTGTGGCGACAGCAGCTTTACGCCTGTCCGCACCTGGCGCTGGGCGGGCCGACCTGGGGCTGGCTGGCCTTCGCCCTGGACGCCGGCGAGCGGGTGTTGAAGCCCAGAGCGCTGAAAGGCGTGAAGATCCCGGTGTGCGTGGTTCAGGCGGCCGAGGACGACAAGGTGTGGAAGCAGACCAATCGCTGGGCGGCCCGGCGGCTGGGGCGCGGCCGTTACGTCGAGGTGCCCACGGCCAAGCATGAGGTGATCATGGAGGTCGACGAGCTGCGCGGGGTCTTCCTGCACGAGTTCGACGCCCTGGCCGACTATGTGGCGCCGGGGCCGCAAGCGGCCTCGACCTCTGCGGGCGCGCGGACGGCCGAACCCGCCTGATCGGTCAGGCTGGGGCCAGCAGGGGCAGGGCCTGATCGGTCAAACGCGCGTCGCCGACCGCCAGCACGCGGCCGTCGGCCTGATGCGGGGGCCGGCCGCGCCAGTCGGTGAACCGGCCGCCCGCCGCCTCGACCAGCGGTTTGAGCGCCGACCAGTCCCAGACCTGAAGCTCGCTCTCGGCCACCAGGTCGATGTTTCCCGCCGCAACCATGGCGTAGGCGTAGCCGTCGCAGCCCAGGCGGGCCAGGCGAGCCGAGGCGCGCAGCCGGTCCCAGGCGGCCCGGTCGGCGCCGGTGAAGATTTCGGGGTCGGTGGTGGCGATCAGCGCCTGATCCAGGCGCGCGCAGGCGCGGGTCCTGAGCGGGGTCTCGCTGGCGCCCTTCAGCAGGCGCGCGCCGGACGGGCCGCCGAGGAAAACTTCGCCCAGATAGGGCTGGCCGACGGCGCCGATGACCGGGGCGCCGTCCTGACGCAGGGCGATCAGGGTGGTCCACAACGGCAGGCCGGCGATGAAGGCGCGGGTGCCGTCGATCGGGTCCAGCACCCAGACGTGTTCGGCGTCGGCCCGATCCTCGCCGTACTCCTCGCCGATGACGCCGTGGTCGGGATAGCGGGCGGCGATCAGGCGGCGGATGGCGGCCTCGGCGGCGCGATCGGCTTCGGTCACGGGGTCGAAGGCGCCGGGGACGCCCTTGTCTTCCTGAGCGAAGGCGCCCCGGAAGAAGGGCAGGGCGACGCGCGCAGCCTCACGCGACAGCTCGACGGCGAAGGATTCCAGCTCGGTCATAGGGCCCCGATACACGGTCCTGGGACGCGGGGCGAGGCTCGGGGCGCCACGCTGGGGGCGAGCGTCAGGCGGCGTTGAGAGTCGGGTGCAGGGTCGAGGTCGGCAGAGCGGCGGGCTCGGCGGACAGGCCGTCGTAGAAATAGGTGACGGGGGTTTCCAGCGCTTCGGCCAATTCCCACAGGCGGGCGGCGGACAGGCGGTTGGCGCCGCATTCATATTTCTGGATCTGCTGGAAACGGACGCCCACCCGATCGCCCAACTGTTGCTGCGTCAGGCCCAGAAGACGGCGGCGTCGGCGCAGGCGACGACCCAGGTGCAGATCGATCTCGGCGGCCATGACCTTCTCCCCATCTTTAGATGTTGTGCCGGTTCGGCACGTGGCGAGGAGGTCTCGCAAAGGGCGTGCCGACTTCCCCTCAGCGGGGAAGGCGCACGACATGAGGCAACCGCCGCGGCGTACGCGCATTAACGGCCAAGGCAGACAGCCTTTTCAGGAAGGAAGAAACATGGGTGGATTTGGATTCATCGCCTGGATCATCATCGGCATCGTCGCCGGATGGCTGGCGGAGAAGATCATGAAGCGGGAACACGGCCTGCTGACCAATCTGATCGTCGGCGTGGTCGGCGCGCTGATCGGCGGGTTCCTGGCCAATAATCTCTTGGGCGTGGACGCGGCCGGCAATTGGATCGTCGGCATCTTGGTCGCCACGATCGGCGCCGTGGTGCTGTTGTTCCTGCTGGGTCTGGTGAAGCGACGGGCCTAACCGCCGGTCGCACCATCACGAACTGAGGGCGGCCCGACGGGCCGCCCTCTTGTCGTGCAACAGACGCTTAGTCAGGACTGTCGGTCGGCTCATCGCCAGTCGGCTGATCGCCGGTCGGCTCGTCGCCAGTTTGCGCATCAGCCGGGGCGGCGTCCGGCGTGGCGTCCGGCGTCGGCTCGGCCGTATCCGAAGCAATCGGCGCGGCCGACTGGACATCCGAAGCGCTGGCGTCGACAACGATGTCAACGCCGTCCTGGCGGATGCCGGCCAGCGGCACCGGGCGGACCTGGCCGTCGGCGGTGCGGACCGTCAGTTCCTGGCCGTTGGCGCCGTTCTGAACGCCGACCAGCTTGCCGATCTCGGAGCCGTCGCCGCTCTTGACGGTGGAGCCCGGGGTCAGGGTCAGGCTCTGGGGTTGAGCCGCGGCCGCCTCAGCGGGAGCCGGCTCGGGCGTCTGCGGCGTCGTGGCGTCCTGGGCGAAAGACGGGGCGGCGATGAACAGGGCGCCGGCGATGCCGGTCAGCAGGGCGGTCTTGCGGATCATGAGAAACTCCTGGAATGGCGAGCTCGGCGCTCGCGAAAAAATGAACCCGCGTGATCCAGGATGGTTTCGCCTGCCCTGAAATGACCTTTTACCGGCCGCAAACGGCCGATTCTTGCTCGATGGAGGGCGGTTGACCAAGTCCAGCGCAAAACACGACCCCTTGCGCATAATGCGGCGCCTGGCCGGGTTGGCCTATGAGCTGACCCCGCAAATCTTCGCGGCGGCCACCTTCCTGCTGGGGGCGGTGATGCTGCTGACCGCGGTGACCCCCGCCTTCAACGAAAAACTCAGCGCGCTGGGGCGGTTCTATCCGCCGCTGCTGATCGACCTGTCGCACTTCGCCGCCAGCGTGACGGGCTTCGTCCTGCTGCTGATCTCGGCGGGGCTGTGGCGACGGCGGCGCGGCGCCTATTACGCGGCGCTGGCGTTCCTTCTGGTCGGGGCGGTCTTCTCGCTGCTGAGAGGACTGGACTGGCTCCAGGCGATCGAACTCACGTTGGCGGCGGCCCTGTTGACGCCGTGCCGGGCGGCCTTCAACCGCCGGTCGCGCCTGGGCGAGCCGCTGCGGCCGGGGTGGCTGCTGATGCTGGCGGCGGCGGTGGCGGCCATGATTTGGCTGGGCTTCTTCGCCTATCGCGACACCGCCTATACGGACGAGCTGTGGTGGACCTTCCTGGTCGACAAGCAGGCGTCGGGCTTCCTGCGCGCCGGGGCGGTGCTGGCGCTGCTGACCCTGGCGGTGGCCATACGCTCGCTGACGACGGCGCCGGGCGCCCGCACCCACGGCCCCGCCGCCCCGGAAGAGATCGAACGCGCCCGGCAGGCGTTGGAGAGCGCCGAGGCGGCCGCTCCCGAGGCGGAACTGGCCCTGTTGGGCGACAAGGCTCTGCTGTTCAGTCCGTCCGGCCGCAGCTTCATCGCCTATCGCGTGCGGGGCCGCCGCTGGATCGCCATGGGCGAGCCGGCGGGCCTGGCGGCGGAACGGCTGGAACTGCTGTGGGCCTTCGCCCAGCTGGCCGACAGCTACGGCGGCGCGGCGGTCTTCTATTCGGTCGGCGAGGGGCTGCTGGCGGACCTCGCGACCCTGGGGCTGGCGGTCCGCAAGGTGGGCGAGGCCGCCGTGATCGACACCGCCCGCTTCACGACCGAGGGCAAGGGCAAGCAGAACCTGCGCACCGCCGTCAACCGCGCCGAACGCGACGGCGCCGGTTTCGAAGTGGTCCCGCCCGGCGCGGCGCGCGCGCTGGAGCCCGAACTGCGCGCCGTGTCGGACGCCTGGCTGAGGCATCACAACGGCTCGGAAAAAACCTTTTCGCTCGGCCGGTTCGATATCGACTATCTGGACCGCCAGCCCCTGGCCCTGGTGCGCGAAAACGGCCGCATCGTCGCCTTCGCCAATCTGTTGCGCGGGGCGGGCGGCGGCGAGGTGATGATCGATCTGATGCGCTATGATCCCGACGGGCCGAACGGGGTGATGGACTATCTGTTCACGCGCACCGCGCAGTGGGCGCGCGATCAGGGGGTGGCGCGGCTGGATCTGGGCATGGCCCCCCTGTCGGGCCTTGAGGATCGGCGGACGGCCCCCGTCTTCGCCCGCGTCGGCGCCCTGGTGTTCGAGGAGGGCGGGGCCGTCTACGGCTTTCAGGGCCTGCGCGCCTACAAGGCCAAGTTCGACCCCGTCTGGCGGCCGGTGTTCATCGCCGCGCCGCCCAGCACGCCCTTGCCTCTGGCCCTGTTGGACGTGGCCCTGCTGACCAGCGGCGGCTGGCGGGGGCTGTTGGGGCTGAAGCGGTAGCGCCTCCGTCATCCCGGACGCCCCGCAGGGGTGGCTCGCAGGGCGATAGGCCCAAACTAAAAAAGGCGGCCCTTGCGAGCCGCCTTTCTCATTTCGACAATGTCGGCGCAGATCAGTCGGCGCGGACGCGCTTCTTGCGGAAGGAGGGGTTCAGGACCTCCTTGCGCAGGCGGATCGACTTGGGCGTGACCTCGACCAGTTCGTCTTCCTCGATATAGGCGATGGCCTGCTCCAGGCTCATCTTGCGCGGCGGGGTCAGGCGCACGGCCTCGTCCTTGCCCGAGGCGCGGACGTTGGTCAGCTGCTTGCCCTTGATCGGGTTGACGTCCAGGTCGTCGGAGCGGCTGTTCTCGCCGATGATCATGCCCTGATAGGTCTTCTCGCCGGCGCCGACGAACATGACGCCGCGGTCTTCCAGGTTCCACAGGGCGAAGGCCGCCGTGTCGCCGTCCGAGTTCGACACCAGCACGCCCTTCAGGCGGCCTTCGATGGCGCCCTTGTGCGGCTCATAGTGGGAGAAGACGCGGTTCAGCACGCCCGAGCCGCGCGTGTCGGTCAGGAACTCGCCCTGATAGCCGATCAGCGAGCGCGACGGGCACTTCAGCTGGATGCGGGTCTTGCCGGCCCGAGGGCCCCATGTCGGTCAGCTCGGCCTTGCGGGCCGACAGCTTCTCGATGACCACGCCCGAGAACTCGTCGTCCACGTCGATGACGACGTCTTCGATCGGCTCCATGCGCTCGCCGTTCTCGCCGGTCTGATAGACCACGCGCGGGCGGCTGATCGACAGCTCGAAGCCTTCGCGGCGCATGTTCTCGATCAGCACGCCCAGCTGCAGTTCGCCGCGGCCGGCGACTTCATAGGCGTCGGAGTCCGGCGTCTGGGTGATGCGGATGGCGACGTTGGCCTCAGCTTCCTTCAGCAGGCGGTCGCGGATGACGCGCGACTGCACCTTGTCGCCTTCGCGGCCGGCCAGGGGCTGTCGTTCACGCCCACGGTCATCGAGATGGTCGGCGGGTCGATCGGCAGGGCGTCCAGCGGGGTGTCGACGTCCAGCGCGCACAGGGTGTCGGCGACGGTGGCCTTGGACATGCCGGCGATGGCGACGATGTCGCCCGCCTCCACGCCCTCGTCGATCGGCTGGCGCTTCAGGCCGCGGAAGGCCAGCACCTTGGTGATGCGGCCCTGTTCGATGGTCTTGCCGTCACGCGACAGGGCCTTGATGGCCATGCCGGGAACCGCCTTGCCCGAGTGGATGCGGCCGGTCAGCAGGCGGCCCAGGAAGGGGTCGCTTTCGATCAGGACGTTCAGGATCTTGAACGGCTCGTTGACGCGGGCCTGGGCCTCGGGAGCCGGGACGTGGTCGACGATCAGGTCGTACAGCGGGTGCAGGTTGTCGTTCGGCTGGGCCAGGTCCAGCGTCGCCCAGCCCGAACGGCCCGAGGCGTAGATGACCGGGAAGTCCAGCTGCTCGTCCGTGGCGCCCAGGGCGGCGAACAGGTCGAAGGTCTCGTTCAGCACCCGGTCCGGATCGGCGTGGGCGCGGTCGACCTTGTTGATGCACAGGATGGGACGCAGGCCCATCTTCAGCGCCTTGGTCAGCACGAACTTGGTCTGGGGCATGACGCCCTCTTCGGCGTCGACCAGCAGGACGCAGCCGTCCACCATGCCCAGGATGCGCTCGACCTCGCCGCCGAAGTCGGCGTGGCCGGGGGTGTCGATGATGTTGATGCGCGTCTCGCCCGCCTTGCCGTTCCACTGGATCGACGTGCATTTGGCCAGGATGGTGATGCCGCGCTCGCGCTCCTGATCGCCAGAGTCCATGACGCGCTCGGTCGTGGCCTCATTGGCGCGGAACAGGCCCGACTGGGCCAGCAGGGCGTCCACCATGGTCGTCTTGCCATGGTCGACGTGGGCGATGATAGCGACGTTACGAAGGTTCATATCGGGCTCGGGCGGACTGTGTTCGGTCACGGATAGGCCGCGCCGCTGCAAGAAGATTGCAGAAAAGGGAAGGGTTCGGGGCGCCTCTTACAGGGATGCGGGCCAAAACGCCAGTCCGGTGCGCGTTCAGCCGATCAACCCAGCGGGATGAGGGCGATCACCGCCAGCGCCAGCAGGCCGATCAGCAGGGCCGACAGGGCGGCGACGGCGGCCACCCGCGGCCCGGCCCGGACCACGGCGCGCGGGTCGACCATCAGCCCCAGCGCGGCCATGGCGATCAGCGTCAGGGCCGAGACCGAGACCTGCAGCGGCTGCAGGATCGCCGCGGGCAGCCAGCCCAGGGAGCGGGCGGCCATCAGGGCCAGGAAGACCAGGATGAACCAGGGGCCATCTGGTGCAGCTTGGGCCCGCGCCCGCCTGCGGCCTGTTTCGACCGCATCAGGCCCAGCACCAGACAGACCGGCCCCAGCATCAGCACGCGCACCAGCTTGACCACGGCGCCGGTCTGGACCGCGGCCAGGCCGGCGGGCGCGGCGGCGGCCAGCACCTGCGGCACGGCGTAGACGGTCAGACCCGCCAGCACCCCGACGCGCGTGGCGTCATAACCCATCAGCGCGCCGACCACGGGGACCAGCAGCACCACGGCGATGCCCAGAACGGCGGTGAAGCCGATGGCGGCGGCGACATCCTGTCCCTCGGCCTCGATGACGGGGGCGACGGCGGCGATGGCCGAGTTGCCGCAGATGGCGTTGCCGCAGGCGACCAGCAGGGCCATGGCGTGCGGCAGGCCGAAGGCTCGGCCCAGGGCGTAGCCGCCAAGGATAGCCAGGGCGACGACGCCGACGATGGCCAGCAGCAGCCACGGCCCCAGCGCCGCGACGGCCGCGCCGGAGACGGTGGCGCCCAGCAGCGCGACCGCAACCTCCAGCAGGGTCTTGGCGCTGAAGCTGACGCCGGGCGCCCACAGCGACGATGGCGTCCACACCAGCCGCAGGGCCGCCCCGATCAGGATGGCGAGCACCAGACCCTCGATCCACGCCTGCCCGAACAGGCGCGCCTCGAACAACTGAAGGCCGAAGGCGACGGCGCCGATGGCGGCGGACAGGGCCACGCCCGGCAGCAGGCGCAGCGGGCCGGTCAGGCGGCGAGAGGCGGCGGCGGGGTCGAGGGCGACGGTCATGCCCTCCTTATCGGCTCTGTCTTATGATCGATCCAACGCGTAGTTCTGGACTTAACGATCAATATATCTGATCAATCGCGTATGACGCTGGAACAGCTCCGCATCTTCGTCGCCGTGGCCGAGCGCCTGCACATGACGCGGGCGGCCGAGGCGCTGCATCTGACCCAGTCGGCGGTCAGCGCGGCGGTTCAGGCGCTGGAGACGCGGCACGGGACGCGGCTGTTCGACCGGGTCGGGCGGGGGCTGGCGCTGAATGCGGCGGGGACGGCGTTTCTGCCGGAAGCTAAGGCGGTGCTGGCGCGGGCCGAGGCGGCCGAGCGGCTGTTGGATGAGTTGGCGGGGATGAAGCGCGGCTCGGTGCGGCTGTTCGCCAGCCAGACCATCGCCGCCTATTGGCTGCCGCCGCGCATGGCCGCCTTCGCCCAGAGCCATCCGGGCGTGGAGCTGCATCTGTCGATCGGCAACACCCATCGGGTGGTCGAGGCTGTTCTGGGCGGCGAGGCGGAACTGGGCTTGATCGAGGGCGCCGAGGATGCGCCGCGTCTCGAGCGGACCCGCATTGGCGCTGACCGGCTGATCGTGGTGGCGGCGCCGGATAATCCGCTGGCCGGACGCGAGGCGGCGCTGGCGGCGGCGGACCTGAAAGCGCTGGACTGGGCCCTGCGCGAGCCGGGCTCGGGCACCCGCAGCGAGTTCGAGGCGGCCCTGCCGCGCGGTATGGCCGCGTCCGACCTGAAGACGGCGCTGGTGCTGCCGTCCAATGAAGCCATCCTGACGGCGGTGGCGGCCGGCGGCGGCGCAGGGGGCGGGCTTGTCACCGCCATCTCGGAACTGGCCGGCCGGCCCCTGATCGAAGCGGGGCGGCTGGTCCGTCTGCCGCTCGACCTGCCCGAGCGGCCCTTCTATCGACTGCGGCACCGCGAGCGCGGCGCCAGTCGGGCGGCGGAAGCGTTCGCCGCCGCCCTCTAGTTCGGCTTAGACCTGAGCCGCGCGGCGGCGCACCCAGGCGTACAGCGCGTAGGTCAGACCTGCGAAGGCGATCAGCCCGGCCCACATGGCGGGCCAGCCGCTGTCGGCGGGCAGCAGGGCGAAGGGCGCCTCCTTCTTGGTGCCGACGATGACGGCGGCGGTGAAGACGCCGAACAGGCTCTCGCCCACGATCAGGCCGGACGCCAGCAGCACGCCCATGCGGCGGGCCACATCGGCGTAGCGGGTCGACTTGACCGCCCGGTCGTACAGCCAGCCGCAGACCGCGCCGATGACCAGCATGGTGGTGACGGCGGCGGGCAGATAGACGCCGATGCCCGCAGCCAGCGGCGGCAGCTTGATCCGGTCCTTGGTGGCGCGGCGCAGGGTCACGTCCAGGATGATGACCAGAACGCCGACCACGGCGCCGATGCCGATCAGGTCCCAGCGCAGGTCGCCCGAGATGACGCCCTTGGCCAAGGCCGAAATCAGGGTGGCCTGAGGCGCCGCCAGGGTCTGCGACCCTTGCACGATGGCGGGCGGGCCGCCCTCGAAGCCGAAGGCCTGGTTCATCATGTCCAGCACGAAGGGGATGACCAGCGCGCCGGCCACCACGCCGACCAGCAGGGCCGTCTGCTGACGCCAGGGGTGGCCTCGACCAGTTGGCCGGTCTTCAGGTCCTGCAGGTTGTCGTTGGCGATGACGGCCACGGCGAAGACGATGGCGGTGACGATCAGGGCGAAGGCGATCACGGACGGATCAGCGGGCACCCCCGCCACGGCCAGCACGCCCAGCATCAGCAGCGACGCGATGATGATGGCCAGGATGCCGACGCCCGACACCGGGCTGTTCGACGAGCCGATCAGCCCGGCCATATAGCCGCAGATGGCCGCCACGGCGAAGCCGATGACCACGACATAGACCAGGCCGCCGATGACCAGCAGCGGCGCCGAACCGGCCAGAGACGTGCCCTGGGCCACGACCGCCAGCAGCACGGCGATGCCGACCAGGGCGGCGACGGACAGCAGGCCGACGATCTTGATGGGGATGTCCTGCTCGGTCAGCTCCAGCGTCTCGCCGTGGGCGCGGCGCGACTGGGCCGAGACGGCCGAGGCCAGGCCCGCGACCAGCGGCTTGGCCAGCTTGGCCAGGGTCCACAGGGCGGCCACGCCGATGACCCCGGCGCCGATGAAGCGGACTTCGCGCGCCCAGACGGTCATGGCCAGGCCTTCCGCTCCGGCGTCGGCCGGGACCGAGGCGGCGACCGACGGCAGGCCGTGGGCGGCGGCCCAGGCTGCGAACTCGGGCGAGGTCAGGATGGGCACGAAGATCAGCCAGGCCAGAACCAGGCCGAACAGCTGCGTCAGGCCGACGGCCAGGCCGATCAGGTGGCCGGCGCCCAGCAGGGCGAACTGCATGGAGAAGCCGACGCCGGTGGCTCCCCGCCCAGGGCGGCCGGAAGGCGCAGGAAGGCGGCCGTCTCGGCCGCGAAGACCCGTGCGGCGGCCAGGAAGCCGAAGACGGCCGAGGCGATCGCCCCGCCGATGACCACGAACAGGCCCGAACGGTTCTCGCGCACGGCCTCTTCGGTCTGTTCAGCGCCGGGCGAGCCGACCTTCAGCACCTCGGCGGCGGCGACGCCCTCGGGGTAGGGCAGGCCGCCCTGAACGACCAGGGTGCGGCGCAGCGGGATGGAGAAGGTCACCCCCAGCACGCCGCCGAGGATGCAGATCATCACCGATTCCCAGAACGGGAAGTCCATCCACCAGCCGATCATGACCAGGCCGGGCAGGACGAAGATGATCGAGCTCATGGCGCCGCCGACCGAGGCGACGGTCTGGACGGTCATGTTCTCCCAGATGGTCGAGCCGCGGAACGCCCGCAGCAGGGCCATCGAAATGACCGCCGCCGGAATGGCCGAGGCGAAGGTCAGGCCGACCTTCAGCCCCAGATAGGTGTTGGCCGCCGTGAAGACCGCCGCCAGCAGACAGCCCAGGATCAGGGCGCGGATGGTCAGTTCAATGCGTTTGCCGGTTCCGGCGGGCGTGTCCGTCATGCGGGGCTCTTTTTCCGTTGTTGCGCGGAGGTAAGCCCGAAAGCGGCCTCGTGACAACGGGGGCTGCGCATCCCGACGGCGCGGCGATGACGGGATGACACCTCGGAACGAATACGGCACAACCCCCGCCATGTTCGACCCTCGCCCGACCGACGCCGCCTTTCCGACCCTGGACGAGGCGCGGACGCTGCTGGAGCGGGTCTGGGGCCATGCGGATTTTCGGGGCCTGCAGGCCAGCGTGATCCAGGAGGTGCTGGCCGGACGCGACGTGATGGCCGTGCTGCCGACCGGCGGCGGCAAGAGCGTCTGTTATCAGGTGCCCGCCATCCTGCGGCCCGGCGTGGGTCTGGTCGTCTCGCCGCTGATCGCCCTGATGACGGATCAGGTCGAGGCGCTGAAACAGCAGGGGGTGGCCGCCGCGCGTCTGGATTCAGGCCTGACGATGGACGAGCGCTCGGCCGTGTGGCGGGCGGCGCGGGCGGGGAGCTGGACCTGCTCTACGTCTCGCCCGAAGGGCTGGCGTCCGGCGCCATGCTGGACCGATTGGCCGAACTGCCGATCAGCCTGATCGCCATCGACGAGGCGCACTGCGTGTCCCAGTGGGGCCACGACTTCCGGCCCGATTACCGCACCCTGGGCCGACTGGCCGAGATATTCCCCGGCGTGCCGCGGATCGCGGTGACGGCGACCGCCGACGCCCGCACGCGCGACGACATCCTGGCCTCGCTGCGGCTGGGCGAGGCGCGGGTTTTCGTCGACAGCTTCGCCCGGCCCAATCTTCAGCTGTCGGCCGAACGCAAGGTCAACGGCTCGCGCGCCCGCACCGACGCCGCCGTCATCGAACTGGTGCGCGAACGGCGGGGCAAGTCGGGCGTGGTCTATTGCGGCAGCCGCGACGGCTGCGAGCGGGTGGCCGACGCCCTGAGGGACGCCGGAAGCAACGCCATCGCCTATCACGCCGGTTTCGACGCCCGCGAGCGCGACCGGCGGCTGGAGCGTTTCTTGGCCGAGGACGGCGCCGTCATGGTCGCGACCATCGCCTTCGGCATGGGGGTGGACAAGCCGGACGTGCGCTTCGTCATCCACGCCGATCCCCCCGGTTCCTTGGAGGCCTACTGGCAGGAGATCGGCCGCGCGGGGCGCGACGGCGAACCGGCCGAGGGCATCACGCTTTACGGCCCGTCCGACATCGCCTGGTCCCTGCGTCGCCTTGAGGGGCGGCCGATGGCCGAGGAGGTCAAACAGGTCCAGACCCGCAAGGTGCGCCAACTGTTCGCCATGCTGGACGGCGCGACCTGTCGGCCCCAGGCCGTGCGTCGCTATTTCGGCGAGCAGGACGCCCAGCCGTGCGGCGTCTGCGACATCTGCGGCGACCCGCCCGCCACCTTCGACGCCGTGGTGCCCGCTCAGAAGGCGCTGGCGGCGGTCCAGCGGCTGGGCGAACGCTTCGGCCGGACGCGCGTGGTCGATCACCTGCTGGGCAAGACCAAGGACGTCCAGCCGTGGGAGGCCGGGCTGTCGACCTGGGGCATCGGCGCCGACCTGTCGCTGGCCGCCTGGCGCGACGTGATCGACCATCTTTTGTTCGAGGGCCTGCTGGTCGAGGACCCCAACGACGGCAAGCCGATCATCCGCCTGGGCGAGGCGCAGGCCGTGCGGGCCGTCTATCGCGGGGAGCGGCCGGTGCGGGTGCGGCAGGCGCCGATCCGGGCCGTGGCGCTGGACAAGCCGCGCCGCAACGCCGGGCGCAATCTGGCGGTCGAGGGGCTGGACGCCGATGTGCGCGCCCGTTTCGAGGCCCTGCGCGCGTGGCGCCGCGACCGCGCCATCGAGCAGCGCGTGCCGCCCTATGTCATCTTCCAGGACAAGACCCTGGTCGAGATCGCCCTGCAGGAGCCGCGCGGCCTGGACCAGCTGGCCGTCATCCCCGGCGTCGGCGCAGGCAAGCTGGACCGCTACGGGCCGGCGGTGCTGGAGGTTCTGGACGCCGTGGCGTGAAGCCTCAGCGCAGGAAGCGGTCGACGGCCTGCTGGAACTGACGCGGTCGGTCGATCATGACCATGTGCTCGGCGCCCTCGATCCGCTCGAAGGTCGCCGGGCGGGGCAGGGAGCGGTAGCCGTCGCGGAACAGGCCGTCGACGTGGCTGCGCGGGCTGTCGGCGTCGGGGCTCCAGCCATAGACGACCGTGACCGGCGCCTGGATCAGCGGCAGGCGCGAGCGCAGATCCACCGTCATCACCTCATACAGGCCCTGAGCCAGGACGCGCCGGTCGCCGCCCTGCCAGCCCAGGCCGTTGAACAGGCTGTCGGCCGCGCCGCCCAGCTCCAGCCCCATTGAGGCGGCCTGGGTGCGCAGGACCTGATCGCCCAGCAGCATCAGCCCTTGATAGGCCAGCCGCGCCAGAGGTTCGACATCGCCCACCGTCGAGCCGGGGCTGATCAGGGACGGGAAGAAGGGCGAGGCGTCCACCACCATGACCCGGCCGACGCGGCCGCCGCCCTCGGCCGCGACGCGCAGGGCCATCTGCCCGCCCATCGAATGGCCGATCAGGGCGGGACGATCCAGGCCCGCCTCATGGATGTAGCGCAGGATTTCCCCGCCGACGGCCCGCCGATGCGGCCCTCGGCGTTGCCCGCCGCCGCCAGCGGGCCAAAGCCGCGCACGGTGACCAGGTGCACCCGGTAGCGGGCCTGCAGCGCGTCGGCGGTGCGGCTCCAGACCGCCGAGGTCGAGGCCAGGCCGGGGATCAGCACCACGTCCGGCCCCTGTCCGCGCGTCTCTACGACGATGCGCGAGGACTGAAACGCGGCAGGGCTTGCCGCAGACGAGACAGTGAGCGAGCGCGCCCCAGCGGGCGCCGCGGCGGTCGTCAGGCTCAGGAAAAGGGCGGTCAGGACAACGGAAAACCGGCTCATGGCGTCAACCTGCCGTCAGATAGCGGCGAAACCTCGGCGAGAGGCTCTTGGCGTGATGGATTGAATTTTACGACGATCAGGAGTGAAATCATTGGATCTGGGGAGGTTCTCATGAAGAAATCCATCATCGTCCTGTCCGCCGTTGCAGGTTTGGCTGCATCGCCCGCTCTGGCTGAAAACTGGAACGTCATTTCGCGAAGCTCGGCCACCGCCTTCATGGTGGATGTCGATCGATCGCACAGGCCGACGGCGTGACCAGCGCCCGATTGGCGCGCGTGCCCGCCAAGGGCGAGCCGACGGATCTGTCGCACAGCATCGGGACCGTCAGCTTCCGCTGCGCCGCCAACCAGTCGAAGGCGGGCGAAGAGGTGTATTACGGTCCGGACGGCGCCGAGCAGGAGCGGATCGACGACGGCTATGATTTCGAGCCGATCGTGCGCAATTCTCTGGACTCCTACGTCAAGGAGATCGTGTGCGAGGACAAGCGCGGAACGGCGGCCTTCCCGACGATCCGCGCCTTCATCGAAGCCGGACGTCCCGACTCGCGCTGACGCGGCCGAAGGGGCCGCTTGTGCCGGTCGGCCCTTGGGGTTAAGGCCGCCCTCGGTCGATCGGGCGCCGCGTTTTTTAGTATCGAGCAGTCGTTTTGCAGCTTTCATCTGATCCTCAGGGCGGCGTGCTTTCGCGCGCCGGCGACGCCGCGTCCCTGGGCCGTTTGCGCCAACGCGTTGAAGATCATGCCGACGCCCTGGTGGCGGCCTTTTACGATGCTCTCCTGGCCGATGAAGAGGCGCGCTCCTTCCTGCATCATTCCGTGGTCCAGGAGCGGCTGAGCCCCTCGCTGCGCCGCTGGCTGGTGGATCTTTTCGCGCCCGGCGCCGACCTGGCCGGGGCGGCCTTTGCGGCCCGCCAGCAGAAGATCGGCGAGGTCCACGCCCGCATCAAGATCCGATGCATCTGGTCATGGCCGGGGCGGCGGTGCTGAAGGGCCGGCTGGCCGACGCCCTGGCCAGCGACCCGGCCGCCTTCGACCTGTTGCGGCTGGCCGGCGAGCGCATCGACCACGCCCTGCGCCTGATGAGCCAGTCCTATGAAAAGGGCGCCAGCAATCGCGCGCGGCTGGACGAGGCCTATCGCCTGTTCTCGCTGGACCAGGACATCCATTTCGAGCGCGAGAGCCAGCGCGCCGGCCTGATGGAATGGAGCCAGAAGACCCTGTTCCGCATCCTGGCCTCGGGCGGGGTGGAGGGGGCGGGCGCGCTCAGCGCCTCGCCGTTCGGCCTGTGGATTCGCCATCGGGCCGACTTCCTGTTCGACGGCTCGCCCCACCTGACGCGGCTGAACGCGGCGATGGAGCGCATCGACGCCGAACTGCTGCCTCGCTTCACGCCGGGCGCGGCTTCGTCTGATCTGGCCGGGCCGCTGGAGGCGCTGGAGGCGGCGGTGGACGAGGTCGCCTTCCTGCTGAACGAGATGTTCCAGGGGCTGGCGGGGATGGAAGGCGGACGCGATCCGCTGACGCGCGCCTTGAATCGGCGCTTCCTGTCGTCGATCCTGAGCCGAGAGATCGGTTTCGCCAACGCCAACCACACGCCGCTGTCCGTGCTGCTGCTGGACGTGGACCACTTCAAGCGGATCAACGACACCCACGGCCACCCCATCGGCGACGAGGTGCTGCGCCAGGTGGCCGAGGCGGTCACCGAGAACGTGCGCCCCAGCGATTTCGTCTTCCGCTATGGCGGCGAGGAGTTCCTGATCGTCCTGGTCGAAACCAGCCTGCGCCAGGCTGCGACGATCGCCGAACGGATGCGCCAGGCCCTGGCGACCAAGGCCATTACGGCCTCGGGTCTGGAACCCTTCCACGTCACCGTGTCCATCGGCGCCGCCGAACACGGGGGCCATCCGGATGAGAACTATTTGGTCAAGGAGGCCGACGACGCCCTGTACCGCGCCAAGCAGAATGGCCGTAACCGGGTGGAGATCGCCTAGCCGGCTCTTTCGGCGCTCGCGACAGCCGGCGCCGAATAAGCGCTTTCGATCTCGCAAGACAGGGTTATTAATGCGTCCCGACGATCGGGGGACGGCATGCAGGAATTCGACGCGCTCTTCGCCTTCTACGCCCTCCTGCTCGGGCTGGCGGTCGCCAACGTCGCGACGGCCTTCGCCGAAATGTACAAGGCGCGCGGCCGGGTGATGATCGGCTGGACGGTCCCTCTTCTGGGCGCCCTCGTGCTGATAGCGGCCTGCCAGCAGTGGCTGTCCCTGTTCCGCGCCCAGGCCGGCGTGAGGCTGGGGGCCGTGGAGCTTTTCATCTGTCTGGCGATGGCCCTGCCGTACATCGTCATCAGCCAGGTCATCCGGCCCCGCTATGATGAAGTCGCCTCGCTGGAGACCTATTACGCCCAGCACCGCAGGGTGATCGTCGGCGCCCTGCTGATTCCGGTGCTCGCCAGCACCATCGTCAATATCGTCTATATTCTGAAGCTGAATGAGCCGATCGCCCCGGTTATCCCGACGATGCTGATCTATCAGGGCGTCCGTTTCGCCTGCATCGTCCCCATGCTGATCTGGCCGGCCGCCGCCGTGCAGCGGGCGGGACTGATCGTCCTGCTCGCGCACACGGTCATGGTGATGCTCTAGGCGATTGTTCTGGCGCGAATATCTGAGTTGAGTCGGGCATGCGCCCAACTCAACCGATTCCGCTCTAACCGTCAGGCGTCGACGGCGGCGTCCAGAGCGTTTTCCTGGATGAACTCGCGGCGGGGCTCCACCACGTCGCCCATCAGCTTGGCGAACAGGTCGTCTGCGTCGTCGCCGTGCTCGACCTTGACCTGCAGCAGGGTGCGGGCGTTGGCGTCCAGCGTCGTCTCCCACAGCTGTTCCGGGTTCATCTCGCCCAGACCCTTGTAGCGCTGGATGGCGATGCCCTTCTTGCCCGCGTCCAGCACGGCCGCCAGCAGGTCCAGCGGGCCGCGGATGGTCGTGGTCTTGTCCTTGCGGCGATAGACCGCCGGGGTGGCGAACAGACCGTCGAAGGCGGCGGCGCGCTCGGCCAGACGGCGGGCGTCCAGCGAACGGCCCAGCACCTCGTCCAGCACGATGGTCTCGCTGACGGCGCGGCGCACGCGGGTGAAGGCCACGCCGCCCTGGGCGGCCAGTTCGCCGGTCCACGGACCGTCGCCTTCCTCGGCGTAGAGGTTCAGCCGCTCGGCTGCGCGCGCGGCGCGGTCGGCCAGCTCGCCGGCGTGTTCGTCAAACAGGCCCGCCAGGGCGCCCTGTTCGATGGCGAAGGCCGGAGCGCGGCTGGCCAGGCGGTCGACCAGGGCCTTGAACGCCTTGGCCTCGCGGACCAGTTCCTGCAGGTCCATGCTGGCGCGCACCTCGCCCGAGGCCAGCTCCAGCGTCGCCTCGGCGCTGCCTTCCTCGATCAGATAGGCGTCCATCTCCGCCTGATCCTTGATGTAGCGGTGCTGCTTGCCCTTGGAGACCTTATAGAGCGGCGGCTGGGCGATGTAGACGTGGCCGCGTTCGATCAGCTCCGGCATCTGACGATAGAAGAAGGTCAGCAGCAGGGTGCGGATGTGGGCGCCGTCGACGTCGGCGTCGGCCATCAGGATGATCTTGTGATAGCGCAGCTTGTCCGCGTCGAAGTCGTCGCGGCCGATGCCGGTGCCCAGCGCCAGGATCAGGGTGCCGATGGTGTCGGACGACAGCATCCGGTCGAAGCGGGCGCGCTCGACGTTCAGGATCTTGCCGCGCAGGGGCAGGACGGCCTGGTTCTCGCGGTTGCGCGCCTGCTTGGCCGAGCCGCCGGCCGAGTCGCCCTCGACGATGAACAGTTCGGACTTGGCCGGATCGCGCTCCTGACAGTCGGCCAGCTTGCCGGGCAGAGATGAGATCTCCAGCGCCGACTTGCGCCGGGTCAGGTCGCGCGCCTTGCGGGCGGCTTCACGCGCCGAGGCGGCCTCGATGATCTTGGAGACGACCAGCTTGGCCTCGACGGGGTGTTCCTCGAACCAGGTCGACAGACCCTCGGAGCACAGGCTTTCGACGGCCGGACGCACCTCGGACGAGACCAGCTTGTCCTTGGTCTGGGAGCTGAACTTGGGGTCCGGGACCTTGACCGACAGGACGCAGGTCAGGCCCTCGCGCGCATCCTCGCCCGAGACGGAGACCTTCTCCTTCTTGGCGAGCCCTGAGCTTTCGATATAGGCGCCCATGACGCGGGTCAGGCTGGCGCGGAAGGCCGACAGGTGGGTGCCGCCGTCTCTCTGGTTGATGTTGTTGGTGAAGCACAACATCGTCTCGTGGTAGCTGTCGTTCCACCACAGGGCGAGGTCCAGCTCGATGCCGTCCTTCTGGCCGCGGATGACGATGACGTCCTTCAGGATCGGCGTCTTGGACTTGTCCAGGTGGCGCACGAAGGCTTCGACGCCGCCCTCATAGTGCAGCAGGATCTCGACCGGCTCCGGCCCGCGCTTGTCGCTCAGCTTGATGACCACGCCCGAGTTCAGGAAGGCCATTTCGCGCAGGCGGTGTTCCAGCGTCTTCAGGTCGAAGTCGATGTGGCTGAAGGTGTCGATCGACGGATAGAAGGTGACCTCGGTGCCGGTCAGCAGACGGCCCTTGTCCTCGCGCATCGGGGCGTCGCCGATGACGGCCAGCGACCGCACGGTGTCGCCGCGCTCGAAACGCACGCTGTGCTTCTTGCCCTCGCGATAGATGACCAACTCCAGCCAGTCCGACAGGGCGTTGACCACCGAGACGCCCACGCCGTGCAGGCCGCCTGACACCTTGTAGGAGTTCTGGTCGAACTTACCGCCGGCGTGCAGCTGGGTCATGATGACCTCGGCGGCCGAGATGCCTTCCTCGGCGTGAGTGGCCACCGGAATGCCGCGCCCGTTGTCGGTCACGGTGACCGAACCGTCCTCGTTTAGGGTGACGGTGACCAGATCGGCGTGGCCGGCCAGGGCCTCGTCGATGGCGTTGTCCACCACCTCATAGACCATGTGGTGCAGGCCTGAGCCGTCGTCCGTATCGCCGATATACATGCCGGGGCGCTTGCGCACCGCGTCCAGGCCTTTGAGAACCTTGATGGAATCGGCGCCGTATTCGGGCGAGGGAGCAGTCTGTTCGGTCATGAAAACGTCGGCTCAGGGTCCGCGGGCGGACGGGGAAGAGGCGGCGGTTCGACCGCCTGTCTCAGGGGCGCAAATCAGCGCGTCCCGAAGTCTCCGATATATAGGAAATTGGACGGGAAAAGCCACTCTTTCCCTTCTCCGCTTGCGGGAGAAGGTGGGCGCCGAAGGCGCTCGGATGAGGGGTGTCTGCGTGAGGTTTAAGTACGATGGCTGAAGGCTCGGGAAAACCGGCAAGGTCGCGTGGTCACCCCTCATCCGTCGGGCTCCGCCCGCCACCTTCTCCCACAAGGGGAGAAGGGGAAGACAGCCCGCCGCCTTCCACCGCCACGAACTGCGCACGGCCTTCCAGCGCCGCGAACAGCGGCCGCTCCGTCCCGGTCATGAAGGCCTGAAGCTTCAGCGCCTCGATCTCGTCGAACAGGGCGGCGCGGCGGGTTTCGTCGAGGTGGGCGGGGGCCTCGTCCAGCAGGAGGATCGGTTGGGCGGGTTGCCCGGATTCAGGATGGGCCAGGCGCGTTACCTGGGCCAGGATCAGGTTCAGCACCAGCGCCTTCTGCTCGCCCGAAGAGCCTTCGGCGGCGGGCCGGTTCTTCTCGCGGTGCAGGGCGGTGAGGTCCGAGCGGTGCGGGCCGAACAGGCTGCGTCCGGCGGCGGCGTCGCGGGGTCGCGCGCGCATCAGGCCTTCGCCGAGCGCCTCGACGATGTCGGCCTCGTCGGCGCCTGCCGTCGCCATTTCTTCGGCCGGACCGGCCAACCCCAGATCGGCCTGGGGGAAGGGGCGGTCGGCGCGGGCGTCGATCCCGGCCTGAAGCTCTTGCAACGCCAAGGCGCGCGCCACGGCGGCGCGGGCGCCGCTCTCGGCCAGCCGGGCCTCCAGCGCGTCCAGCCACAGGGGATCGGGCGGGCGGGTGTCGTCGGTCAGCAGGCGCAGCCGCTCGCGCAGGGCCTTTTCATAGGTGGAGACGACGGCGGCATGATCGGGATGGGCGGCGAAAACCAGCCGGTCGAAGAACCGCAACCGCTCGGCCCGCGCGTCCGAGAACAGCCGGTCCTGCTCGGGCGTGGCCCAGACGGGGCGCAGATGATCCAGCAGCCGCCCCGGCGGGGCCGTCTCGCCGTCGATGCGCACGATGCGCCGCGCCGACGGTCCCATGGTCTGAACGCCGGTGCCCAGACGCACTTCGTCGCCGTCGGCGCCCCTAAGCGTCGCCGCCACGGCCCAGGGCCGCCCGACCGCCTCGCCGGGCTCGCGCCGCCCCATCTCCGCCGCCGTCGCCCCCCGCAGCCCCTTGCCAGGGGTCAGCAGGCTGACGGCTTCCAGCAGATTGGTCTTTCCTGCTCCGTTCGGCCCATGCAGCACCACCGTCCCGCCGGAAACCGGCAGGGTCGCGCCCGCGTAAGAGCGGAAGTCGGTGAGGGCGAGGGAGGTGATCATGCGTTGGTCAGCAGATACACCGATTTGACGGGCGGAGGCTGCATATGAAACCGCTCACCCCGGCGGACGCCGGGGGCCAGTGCGAACCACGCCCCCTACGCTTGAAGCCAAAGGACTGGATCCCGGCGTCCGCCGGGATGAGCGGGGAGGGGCGCTCCGCCGCTTCAAAGCAATGTCGGCAGCAGATCATCCCAAGCTGGGTTCATCCGCTCGATCAGATCGAGCTTCCATGCGCGGCGCCATTCTTTGATTTGGCGCTCGCGACGAAAGGCCTCGTCGCGCGTTCCGTGGTGCTCATACCAGACCAGGCGGGAGACCTCGTATTTCGCCGTGAAACCGCCGCGCAGCTTCTCGCGATGCTCCATGACCCGCTTCAGCAGGTCGTCGGTCGAGCCGGTGTAGAGGACGCCGTTGCGCCGGCCGGCCAGGATGTAGGTGTAGAAATACATCCAACCTCCTCGGCGCGGCCCTCACTGGGCCCCGGCGTCCGCCGGGGTGAGCGGTTGTTGCTACAAGCCCTACACCCGCAGCGGCATCAGCACGTACTGGACGCCCACGTCGGCCGGGTCGAGCACCAGGGTCGGGCTGGCCGGGTCGGCGAACTTGAAGTGGGCGGTCTCGCCGGTGATCTGGCCGGCGACGTCCAGCAGGTAGCGGGCGTTGAAGCCGATCTCGAACGGCTCGTCGGAATAGCCGATCTCGACCTCTTCCTCGGCCTGGCCGGCCTCCATGTTGCGGACGGTCAGCTTCACCCGGTCGTTGTCGAAGGCCAGCTTCACCGAGCGGCTCTTCTCGGCCGAGATGGTGGCGACGCGGTCGACGGCCTTGGCGAACAGGCTGTTGTCGATGTCGGCCTGCTTGTCATTGCCCTTGGGGATGACGCGCAGATAGTCAGGGAAGGCGCCGTCGATGACCTTTGAGGTCAGGCTGGCCTGGCCGAACTCGAAGCGGATCTTCTGGGCCGAGACCTGGACCTCGACCGGGCCGGCGCCGTCGTCCAGCAGGCGGCGGACCTGATCCACCGTCTTGCGCGGCACGATGACGCCGGGGCCGCCCGCCGCGCCTTCCGGCGCCGGGGTCTCGGCCAGGGCCAGGCGGTGGCCGTCGGTGGCCACGGCGCGCAGCAGCGGAATGCCGCCGTCGGCCACGGTGTGCAGATAAAGGCCGTTCAGATAGTAGCGCGTCTCTTCGGTCGAGACGGCGAAGCGCGTCTTGTCGATCAGGCGCGCCAGGTCTTCCTTGGGCAGGGTGTAGCGCGCGCCCGACGCCTCGGCGGACATGACCGGGAAGTCGCCCGCCGGCAGCACCGGCAGGTTAAACTTGGACCGCCCCGCCGAGACGACCAGACGCGGATCGTCGCCGGAATAGGTCAGCGACACCTCGGCGCCGTCCGGCAGCTTGCGCACGATCTCATACAGGGTGTGGGCCGGAGCCGTGATCTGGCCCTCGACGTTCACCTGGGCCTCGGCCTCGTCGACCATTTCCATGTCCAGGTCGGTGGCGGCGAACGACAGGCGGTCGCGCCCGGCGCTCAGCAGCACGTTGGACAGGATCGGAATGGTGTTGCGACGCTCGACCACGCTCTGGACGTGCCCCAGGGCCCGAAGAAGCGCGGAACGTTCGATGGTCAGCTGCATATGGTCTCGCCCGGTCGCGACCCTGTCGAAGCAGCGTCGCCGTAAATATGGGCAGGAACACTAGCGCATTGAGCGAAAGGGGCAACGGGCAGAGGCGCTTGCCCCCGATTTCCACAGGCCGGATCCTCTTTCCGTCATTCTCCGGCAAGCCGCGGAGCGGCGCAGACCGGGGAACCCAGCGGCGCGCGTCAGCGCGAAGACGCGCGCGCGACGCTTGCGGTGAAGATCGCTTTCGCCGCCGCTGGGTCCTCCGGTCAAGTCGGAGGATGACGAAAGAAGGCGGCGGTGATGCTGCCCGGCTTACCCGCGCAGTTTGCGCGTCAGGGCCTCGACGTCGCGGGCGATCTGGTCGTCCTTGGGCATCAGCTCTTCGATCTTGCGGACGCCGTGCAGGACGGTGGTGTGGTCGCGCCCGCCGAAGCGGCGGCCGATGTCGGGGTAGGAGCGCGTGGTGTGCTGCTTGCACAGATACATGGCGACCTGGCGCGGGCGGGCGATGGCGCGGGTGCGGCGCTCGCTCAGCAGGTCGGCCTGTTTCAGGTTGAAGTGCTCGGCCACCGTCTTCTGGATCTCGTCCACGGTGATGCGGCGCTCAGGCCCCGTGCGCAGGGCGGCGCCCAGCAGGGTCTGGACTTCGTCGACGGTCAGGGCCGACAGGCGGCTTCCGGCGACGGCGGCCAGGGTGTTCACGGCGCCTTCCAGCTCGCGCATCGAGCCGGGGGTGCGGTCGACCAGATGCTCCAGCACCTCGGAACGAGCCTCGCCGGTGACGACGCCCAGCTTGGCCAAAGCGCTCAGACGCGATTGAGCGACGGCGACCTTCAGGTCGCGGTCAGCAGCCTCGACCGGGCAGGTCAGGCCGGCGGCCAGGTGGCTGCGCAGGCGCGGCTCGACGTCGGTCAGGGCCACCGGCGCGCGGTCGGCCGACAGGACGATGCGTTTGCCGTCCTCGATCAGGGCCGTCAGCGTGTTCAGCAGCTCTTCCTGGGTGCTCGTCTTGCCGCCGACGAACTGGACGTCGTCCAGCAGCAGCATGTCGGCCGAGCGCAAGCTTTCCTTGAAGGCCGCGGTCGAGCGGTCCTGCATGGCGCGCACGAAGGTCGACAGGAAGCGTTCGGCGGTCAGATAGACCACCTTGGCGTCCGGGCGCAGGCGTTGCGCCTCCCAGGCGATGGCGTTCAGCAGGTGGGTCTTGCCGTAGCCGTAGGGGCCGCAGAAGAAGACGGGGTTGAAGTGGCCGTCGGCCCAGGACGCCACCTGCTTGGCGATGGCCAGGGCGAAGGCGTTGCCGTGGCCCTCGACGAAGCTGTCGAAGGTCAGGCGCTCCTGCAGGCCCGCGGCGCGCACGGCGCGGGCGCCGTCGGTGGCCGGGGCGAAGGCGGGGGCGGCAGGCGCGGCCGCCGGCGCGGCGCTGATCGAGGCCAGGCGCGGGGCTTCACGCGAGGCGGAAGCGGGGGCACGGAGCCCATCTCGGCGCGGCAGCGGACCTCAAGGCGACGCGACAGGCCGTCCAGGCCCAGCCACAGCTCGTTCATCCGTCGCAGGGCGTTCTTGCGCACCCAGTCGCGCGCATAGGCGGTCGGGGTCACCAGGATCAGATTGCCCTGAGAATCCACCCGCACCGCCGAAGGCGCGATGTAGCTGCTGAAGGGTCCGTCGCCGATCTCAGTTTTCAGGCGGTCCGCCGCCTCCGTCCAGATACGGTTGGGATCCGTCATACCCGCCATCGCCACGCCCCCGATCATGAAGAACACCCGCCACAAGAGTTATCACCGACGAACGCCCTTCGAGACGAGGTCCGGGGACGACTTCTCTCGTCTCGCGAAGCCGGGCTTCGCAAGCGGGGTCGTACTCACAGACAGACATCTCGCGTCGAGGGAAATCATTGATTTCCTCGTCTTCATCCAGACAGGATGGAAGTGCGTTACCCCCTCAACTTACCCTCGGAACGGCGGAGATCAACGCTGATTCGAGTCGAGATCTGCACTTAAATTGATTGACTCCAGCAAACCCCGGCAGGGCTTAGGAAAATGGCGATTTCGCCTTAATCGATCGCCGGAGTCGGCCGGTCTGACTTAGCAGCAGACAGCAAGACGGCGAGGGAGCTTGCGCTTCCTCGCCGTTGAAATTCATGCATTTTTTCACGAAACGCCGGTTAAGGGCCTTCCGTGATCGTCACAAAGCGCTGTTTGACGAAGCCGTGATGACCCGTCCGAGCGCGGTGCGATATCAGGCGGCCGACAGCTTCTTCAGCTGGGCGGCCAGACGGCTGACCTTGCGCGAGCCGGTGTTCTTGTGAACCACGCCCTTGGACACGGCGCGCATCAGTTCCGACTGGGCGGTGATGAACGCAGCCTTGGCGGATTCCACGTCGCCGCCCGTGACGGCTTCCTGGAACTTGCGCAGGTAGGTGCGAACGCGGGTGCGGCGGGCCTTGTTCACTTCGGTCCGCGCTTCGATCTTGCGGATCGCCTTGCGGGCGCCTGCATTGTTGGCCATCGGGTAAAAACCTTCGAACGAAAACGCCGTAAACCACACGTCCACGGCGAGAAAATCTCAAGAGCGGGCGGCTATAGCGGAAAGCCTCCGAACGGTCAACGCGATCCGCCCGGAATTGAGTCGGGGCCGGGGTTTGCGCCCCATGCGGCCGGCCCCGACGCCAGACTCAGCGGCCGGTGAAGGCGGGCTTCCGCTTCTCGACGAAGGCGGCCATGCCTTCCTTCTGATCGTCGAAGGCGAACAGGGAGTGGAACAGCCGGCGCTCGAACACCACCCCTTGCGCCAGGGTCGTCTCGAAGGCGGCGTTGACCAGTTCCTTATTGGCCATGACGGCCAGGATCGATTGTCCGGCGATCTTGGCGGCGGCGGCGCGCGCCTCGTCCAGCAGGGCGTCAGACGCCACGACGCGCGACACCAGACCCGAGCGTTCGGCCTCGGCGGCGTCCATCATTCGGCCGGTCAGGCACATGTCCATCGCCTTGGCCTTGCCCACGGCGCGGGTCAGGCGCTGCGAGCCGCCGATCCCGGGCGCCACGCCCAGATTGATCTCGGGCTGGCCGAACTTCGCCGTGTCCGAGGCGATGATGAAGTCGCACAGCATGGCCAGCTCGCAGCCGCCGCCCAGGGCATAGCCCGAGACCGCCGCAATGATCGGCTTGCGGAAGCTCGCCACCCGATCATGGGCGCGGGCGAAGAAGTTGCCGCGATACATGTCGGCATAGGCCTGATCCGCCATCTCCTTGATGTCGGCGCCCGCCGCGAACGCCTTGGCCGAGCCGGTCAGCACCACGCAGCGCACGCTGTCGTCGTCGGCCACGCTCTCCAGAAAGTCTCCCAGCTCGCCGGTCAGGGTGGTGTTCAGCGCGTTCAGCGCCTCGGGCCGGTTCAGGGTGACGACCGCATAGCCGTCCGCGTGGCGTTCGATCAGCAGGGTGGAATAGGCGTCGGCCATGATGTGCGCTCCTCTCAAGCTCGTTCGGGACTGGTCTAGCGCCTCAACCCTCCCACTGGAACACCTCGCCGATCTCGACCCCGAAGGCCTGGGCGATGCGGAAGGCGGTTTCCAGGCTGGGCGAGTATTTGCCCTGCTCCATCGCGACGATGGTCTGGCGCGTCATGCCGATACGAGCGGCCAGGTCCGCCTGGGTCATCTCATTGGCGTTGAAGCGCAGCTGGCGGATGCGGTTCCTGATAGGGGGCGGCGGCTTGCCCATCAGCGCCCCCGACGGAGCAGGGCCAGGGTCAGGGCCCAGCGCGCCAGCTCCGACAGCATGATGCAGCCCAGCACAGCATTGGCCGACAGCACCAATCCATTGCCGGGGATCATCCGCCGCGCCAGTCCGTCCGGGCGGGCCGCACCCCAGAAGCCTACCCCGTAGGCGATGGCCGCGACTGTCATCAGCAGGCCGATCAACAGCATCAGCGAGACGTGGCTGGCCTGAAGCGCGGCCAGGCTCTCGCGTTCATCGCGCGCCCGGCGCTCCGCCTTGGGGGTGGTCAGCATGGCCAGGGCGGTCAGAGCCGTCTCCAGCACCACCACAGTGATCAGGCCTAAGATGAACAGCCCGCCCATGTCGGCGGCGAAGTCCGCCTGTCGCAGACCGCCCGCCAGCACTCGCTCGCCGAACCGCCAGGCATAGACGCCCCAGACCGCGAGCCCGGCGAGAATGGCCACCCACAGATGTTTTTCACGAAAGGTCATGACGCGCTCCTGGCTGTCCTCACCTGTGTCGCGCTGGACGGATGGAATGTCTACTATTTCTTACACGGTGTCGAATCTTTCAGACATCACTTCTTCTGACAGACCGGGCAGAAGAAGGTCGAGCGGCCGCCCTGCACGATGCGCTTCACGACGCCGCGACAGCCCTCGGTGCGGCAGGGCTCATGCTCACGGCCGTAGACGTCGAAGCGATGCTGGAAATAGCCCTGGCCGCCCTCGACGTTGGCGAAATCCTTCAGGGTCGAGCCGCCCGCGGCGATGGCGTCATGCAGGACGTTGCGGACCTCGACCGCCAGCCGCTCCAGCCGCGGACGGCTGACCTTGCCCGCCGCCGTCAGGGGCGAGATGCGCGCGCGATAAAGGGCCTCGCACACATAGATGTTGCCCAGACCCGCCACGATGCTCTGGTCCAGCAGGCTGACCTTGATGTTCTGCGCCTTGCCCGCAAAAGCCTCGGCCAGGTGGGCGCCCGAGAAGGCGTTGCCCAGCGGTTCCGGCCCCAGTTTGGCGAACCAGGCGTGGCCCTCGACCGCCCCGGTCGGGATCAGGCCCATGAAACCGAAGCGCCGCGCATCGGCGTAGCCCAGCCGCGTCAGCACCCCGTCCCGGTCGGCGGTCAGGCTCATATGCTCATGCTTGCCCACGACGGGGGCGTCCGTCTCGAACAGGCCGGGGGCGACGCCCTCCAGAGTGAAGCGCCCGGTCATCCCTAAGTGCGTGATCCAGGTCTCGCCGGTCGACAGGGGAAACAGCAGGTATTTCGCCCGCCGGTCCAGCCGCAGCACCGTCGCCCCGTCCAGCCGCTCGACGAAGCGTTCGGGAAAGGGAAAGCGCAGGTCCGGCCGGTTCTGACGCGGCGCGCTCAGGCGGGCGCCCTCCAGCACGGGCTGAAGGCCGCGACGGACGGTTTCGACTTCGGGTAATTCGGGCATGAGCGTCAGCTTAGGCGCGGGCGGCTTCTCGGGCGAGGGGGAAGGGATTATAGGCGGGGGATGACCATGCTTCTCTACGGCCGCCCGCCCGCCGTGTTCGATCCGCCCACGACGGCGACCCAGACCTCGCCCCTGATCCCCGGCTCGAGCGCGCTGGAGACGGTCGCGCCCGGCTCGGCCGAGGGCGTCATGCTGTATGCCCCGCCGGGCGCGGTGGAGCGGCGCTATACGCTGGCTCTGGCGCTGAGGGCGCTGAAGCCCGGCGGGCGGCTGGACGTCATGGCGCCCAAGGACAAGGGCGGCTCGCGCCTGGGCAAGGAGCTGAAAGGCTTCGGGCTGGACGTCGCCGAGACGGCCAAGGCGCACCATCGCCGCTGCATCGTCATCCGCCCCGAGGCGGTCGAGGGGCTGGACGCCGCCATCGAAGCGGGCGCGCCGCGCGTGGTTCCGGGGCTGGAGGCCTGGTCGCAGCCGGGCGTCTTCGCCTGGGACCGGGTCGATCCGGGCACGGCGCTGCTGGCGCAGGTGCTGCCGCCGCTGAAGGGCGCGGGCGCCGATCTGGGCTGCGGTTTCGGGGCGCTGTCGACGGTGGTGCTGCGCGCGCCCGCCGTGACGACGCTGCGGCTGGTCGACATCGACCGGCGCGCGGTCGAGGCGGCGAAGCGCAACGTCGAGGACGCGCGCGCCAGCTTCGACTGGGCCGACGTGCGGACGCTGGAGGCGGCGGGCGACCTGGATTTCATCGTCAGCAATCCGCCCTTCCATGACGGCGGCGCCGAGGACCGGCGGCTGGGCCAGAACTTCATCCGCAAGGCGGCCGAGATGCTGCGGAAGGGCGGGACGGCCTGGATCGTCGCCAACCGCCACCTGCCTTATGAGGCCGAACTGGACGCGGCCTTCAAGCGGGTGCGGATGGTCGTGGATCAGGGCGGCTACAAGATTTTCGAGGCGGTGAAGTGATCTCGCCCTCAAGCAGCCCGAAGGGCGGTAGGGCGAGGCATAAGGCCTCAAGCAGCCCGAAGGGCGATAGGGCATGAGCAAGAAGATTCCCACGTCCCGCGTGGACAAGCTGCTGGGCTCGATGGGCTACGGCTCGCGGGCTGAGATGGCGCGGCTGGGCAAGGCGGGCGGGATCGTGCTGGACGGCGCCGACCTGACCGATGTGTCCAAGCGCATCCCCGTGACGCCCGACCTGCCGAGCCGCATGGAGATCGACGGCGAGCCGCTGGATCCCGTGCCCGGTCTGGTGATCCTGTTGAACAAGCCGCTGGGCATGACCTGCTCGCACAAGGAGGACGGGGCGCTGGTCTATGACGTCTTGCCCGACCGCTGGCGGCGGCGCGACCCGGCGATCTCGACCATCGGGCGGCTGGACAAGCAGACCTCGGGCCTGCTGCTGCTGACCGACGACGGTGACCTGCTGCACCGGGTGATCAGCCCCAAGCGTCAGGTGGCCAAGGTCTATCGCGCGACGCTGGCGCGGCCGCTGAACGGGACGGAAGGTGCGCTGTTCGCCTCGGGCGAGCTGGTGCTGGAGGGCGAGGACAAGCCGCTGGCGCCCGCCGTGCTGGAGGCGGTGTCGCCGACCGAGGCGCTCCTGACGGTGACGGAGGGGCGCTATCACCAGGTGCGCCGGATGTTCGCGGCGGCGGGCAATCATGTGGAGGCCCTGCATCGCGAGCGGTTGGGCGGGCTGACGCTGGGCGATGATCTGGCGCCGGGGAGTGGCGGCTGCTGAGCGAGGATGAGATCGCGTCGATCTTCGCCTGAACCACTCTTTCGTCATCCTCCGACGAGCGTAGCGAGATCGGGGGACCCAGCGGCGCCCGTCAGGGCGAAAGACCCACGCGCCGCGCTTGCCGCAAGGATCGCCTTCGGCGCCGCTGGGTCCCCGGTCTGCGCCGCTTGCGCGGCTTGCCGGAGGATGACGAGGGGTAGGGAGGGCAAGTGCGGCGCTTGACCTGCCCCCGCAGTCGCGCACCTGATTTGCGCATGACCCTCACCAAGATCTGCGGCCTGACGACGCCGGATACGCTGGATGCGGCGCTCGACGGCGGGGCGGCCTTTGTCGGGGCGGTGGTGTTTCCCAAGAGCCCGCGCCACATCCCGCCGCTGCACGCCGCCACCCTGTTCGACCGCGCGCGCGGTCGGGCGAAGATCGTGGCGGTGCTGGTCGACCCCGACGACGCCCTGCTGAGCGAAGTCGCCCTGATCCTGCGGCCTGACCTGATCCAGTTGCACGGTCATGAGACGCCGCAGCGCGCGGCCGAGGCGAGGCGGTTGACGGGGGCGGGGATCATCAAGGCCCTGCCGATCCGGGACGAGACGGACTTCGCCTCCGTCGCCGATTGGGCGGACGTCGCCGATCACCTGCTGTTCGACGCCAAGCCGCCGAAAGGCGCTGATTTGCCCGGCGGAGTGGGGGCGTCGTTCGACTGGACCCTGATGCGCAATCGGGCGCTTCCGGCAAACTGGTTCCTCGCGGGCGGGCTGTCGCCGGAAAATCTCACCGAAGCGGTGCGGATTTCAGGGGCGCCGATGGTCGATGTCTCCTCTGGCGTCGAAAGCGCGCCGGGTGTTAAGGACCCTGACTTGATCCACGCCTTCCTCAAGGCCGTATCCCGGTCCTGATTTCGTCGCCTTCCCGCGAAAGACTGCCGCTCGTGAACGCATTTCTCCCCAATATCTACGCCTGGCCCGACGCTGACGGCCGCTTCGGCCCCTATGGCGGCCGTTTCGTGCCCGAGACCCTGATGCCGCTGATCCACGAACTGGAGGCGGCCTATAAGGCGGCCAAGGCGGACCCGAGCTTCCAGGCCGAGCTGGACGGCTATCTGGAGCACTACGTCGGCCGCGCCAGCCCGCTCTATTTCGCCGAGCGCCTGACCGAGCATTTCGGCGGCGCCAAGATCTGGCTGAAGCGCGAGGACCTGAATCACACGGGCGCGCACAAGATCAACAACTGCATGGGCCAGATCCTGCTGGCCCGCCGCATGGGCAAGACGCGCATCATCGCCGAGACCGGCGCCGGTCAGCACGGGGTCGCCTCGGCCACCGTCTGCGCCCGCTTCGGCCTGCCCTGCACCGTCTACATGGGCGCCGTCGACGTGGCCCGTCAGCAGCCGAACGTCTTCCGCATGAAGCTGCTGGGCGCCGAGGTCTCGGCGGTGACCGCCGGGGCGGCGACGCTGAAGGACGCCATGAACGAGGCGATGCGCGACTGGGTCACCAACGTCGCCGACACCTATTACATCATCGGCACGGCGGCGGGCCCGGCCCCTATCCGGCCATGGTGCGCGACTTCCAGTCGGTGATCGGCAAGGAGATCAAGGCCCAGGCCCAGCGCCAGATCGGCCGCCTTCCCGACGCCGTCATGGCCTGCATCGGCGGCGGATCGAACGCCATCGGCGCCATGCACCCCTTCATCGAAGACGAGGGCGTGCGCCTGATCGGGGTCGAGGCGGCGGGCCACGGCCTGGACACCCCCGACCACGCCGCCAGCCTGAAGGGCGGGCGCTCGGGCGTGCTGCACGGCAACCGCACCTATCTGCTGCAGGACGCCGACGGCCAGATTCTGGAGGGCCACTCCATCTCGGCCGGTCTCGACTATCCGGGCATCGGGCCGGAGCACGCCTGGCTGCACGACCTGGGTCGCGGCGAATATCTGTCGGCCACCGACGACGAGGCGCTGGAAGCGTTCCAGACCCTGTGCAAACTGGAAGGCATCATCCCGGCGCTGGAGTCGTCGCACGCCCTGGCGCGCGCCGGCGAGGTGGCCCGGAACCTCGGCAAGGGGGCGATTTGGTCATCGTCCTGTCCGGCCGGGGCGACAAGGACATTAACACCGTGGCTCAACACCTGGGCGTGGAGTTGTAATGATGAAGACCCTGCTGATCGCCGCCCTTCTGGCGGCCGCTTCGCCCAGCCTGACCCTGGCGCAGAACACCGCTGCGCCCGCCCAACAGGCGCCGGTGCAGACGGCGCCGACCGTCCCGCCCGGCCCGGCGGCGACCGGAATGCCGGTCCTGCCTCCGGCGACCGAGGCGGCCGACTGCGGCGGCCTGCTGCGCAGCCCCGCCTTCTGCGTGACGGCGCAACTGGACCAGATCGGCGCCCTGGCCGACGCCTATACGGAACATCTGGGCACGCTGAACTGGCTGGCGGCGGACGGGGACGACAACCGCGTCATCTTCGTGCGGCGCCGCGAGGGCGGCGGCTGCGACGGCCTGCAGATGGTCGCCTTCTATGACGAGAGCAAACCGGCCGAGGCGACGGCGCCGGGCTATCTGGGCTTCGCGGTCATTCCCGGCGATGTCTGCACCTCAGGCCCGGCTTCGCCGGTCGCCGGAACCCTGCCGCAATGACGACCGCACGCATCGACGCCCGCTTCGCCAAGCTGAAGGCCGAGAACCGCGCCGGTTTCGTCCCCTATGTCATGACCGGCGACCCCAGCCGGGACGAGGCGCTGGAAATCCTCAAGGGCCTGCCCGCCGCCGGGGCCGACCTGATCGAACTGGGCCTGGCCTTCTCGGATCCGATGGCCGAGGGGCCGCCGATCCAGCGCGCCGCCCTGCGCGGGTTGAAGGCGGGGTGACCCTGCGCGGCACGCTCGACCTGGTGGCCGACTTCCGCAAGAGCGATCGGGACACGCCGCTGATCCTGATGGGCTATCTGAACCCGGTGGAATCCTACGGCTATGAGGCCTTCGCCTGCGACGCGGCCGAGGCCGGCGTGGACGGCATCATCGTCGTCGACTGCCCGCCGGAAGAGGCCGGGCCGCTGTCCGCCGCCCTGGACGCGGCCGAAGTTTCGCTGATCCGGCTGGCCACGCCGACCTCTGACGACGACCGCCTCAAGGTCATCGCCGAGGGCACGTCGGGCTTCGTCTATTACGTCTCGGTCGCCGGTGTGACCGGGGTGAAGGAGGCCGTCGCCGCCGAGGTGGCGCCCGCCGTCGAGCGCGTGCGACGCGCCGCCGGCCTGCCCGTCGCCGTCGGCTTCGGCGTCCGCACGCCCGAACGCGCCGCCGAGATCGCCCGCGTCGCCGACGCCGTCGTCGCCGGTTCGGTCTTCGTGAACGAAGTCGCCGCCGCCCTAGAGGCGAACGAAGCGGCTGTCCCCCGCGTTCTGGCCAAGGTGAAGACGCTGTCCGATGCGGTGAAAGCCGCCCGAACGAGTGCGCCCCAGAATAGTGATTTCCTCGCGGAAACCGTCTAAAGGCCCGCCCATGGTCGATAAACATCCTGAGAACAAGGCTCGCGGCGGCTGGCTGTCGCGTTTCGCGCCCGGCGTGCGCAAGATCGTCAGCCCGCGCGACACCCCGGACAATCTGTGGGTCAAGGATCCCGACACGGGCGAGATGCTGTTCCGCTCGGACCTGGAGGCGGCCCTGTGGGTCACGCCGTCGGGCCGTCATATGCGGATCAATGCGCCCACGCGCCTGAAGGCCACCTTCGACGACGGCCTGTATGAGAGCATCGACACGCCCGACGTGCCGGAAGACCCGCTGAAGTTCTCGGACGGCAAGCCCTATCGCGACCGCCTGTCGGCGGCGCGCAAGGCGGCCGGCCGCAAGGACACCATGGCCATCGGCTATGGCCGCATCGGCGGCGCGCCCGCCGTGGTCATCGTCCAGGACTTCACCTTCATGGGCGGTTCGCTGGGCATGGCGGCGGGCGAGGCCTTCATCGCCGCCGCGCGCGAGGCGGTGAAGCGCAATGTTCCCTTCGTCTGCTACACCGCCGCCGGCGGGGCGCGGATGCAGGAAGGCGCCCTGTCGCTGATGCAGATGGCGCGCACCACCCTGGCCGTCCAGGAAGTGAAGGCGGCCAAGCTGCCCTACGTCGTGGTGCTGACCGACCCGACCACGGGCGGGGTCACGGCCTCCTACGCCATGCTGGGCGACGTCCACCTGGCCGAGCCGGGCGCCCTGATCGGGTTCGCCGGTCCGCGGGTGATCGAGACCACCATCCGCGAGAAGCTGCCCCCGGGCTTCCAGCGCGCCGAATACCTCAAGGACAAGGGCATGGTGGACAAGGTGGTGTCGCGCGCCGACCTGCCGACGACGCTCGGCCTGATCCTGTCCATGCTGATGAGCGGAACCGCCCAGACGCAGAAGGCGGCGTAAAGCCGGCCCTGATGGACCCGATCTCGGAACGCCTGCGCGCCCGGCATCCCCAGCGCATCGACCTGTCGCTGGACCGGATGCGGGCCCTGTGCGCCGCGCTCGGCGATCCGCAGGACAGGTTGCCGCCGGTGGTCCATGTCGCGGGCACCAACGGCAAGGGCTCGACCGTCGCCCTGATCCGCGCGATCGCGGAAGCGGCGGGCCTGCGCGTCCATACCTATACCTCGCCGCATCTGGTGCGGTTCAACGAGCGCATCCGCCTGGCCGGCAAGCTGATCGAGGACGAGGCGCTGAACGCCATCCTCGACCGGGTCGAGGCGGCGATGGCCCAGACCGGCGGTCAGGCCACGGTGTTCGAGAGCACCACGGCGGCGGGCTTCTTGGCCATGAGCGAAACCCCCGCCGACCTGGCCGTCATCGAGGTCGGTCTGGGCGGATTGCTGGACGCCACCAACGTCATCGCCCGGCCGCTGCTCAGCGTCATCACCCCGGTCGACCTGGACCACGCCGAGTTCCTGGGCACGAGCATCGAGGGCGTGGCGGGCGAGAAGGCGGGCATATTGAAAGCGGGGGCGCGCGGCGTCGTGGCGCGCCAGTCCGAGGCGGCCATGGCGGTGATCGCGCGGCGTGCGGCGGAGGTGGGCTCGCCCCTGACCGTCATGGGCGTGGACTTCGACGCCTGGGCCGAGCGCGACGGCCTGGCCTATCAGGATCCGGAGCGGTTCCTGGACCTGCCCGCGCCCGCCCTGGCCGGCGCGCATCAGTTCGACAATGCGGGCGTGGCGGTCGCCGCCGCGCTGGAACTGGACCTGCCCGAAGCCGCCATCGCCGAGGGGCTGAAGTCCGTGCGCTGGCCGGCGCGGATGCAGCGGCTGACCGCCGGGCCTTATGCCGACAAGGCCCAGAAGGTCGACGCCGAGCTGTGGCTGGACGGGGGCACAACCCGCACGCCGCCCGCGCCCTGGCCCGCGCCCTGTCCGACCGTCAGGCCCGCGCCCCGCGACCCACCGCCCTGATCGTCGGCATCCTGGCCAACAAGGACGCCGGCGGCTTCTTCGAGGCGCTGAAGGGGATCGACGCCCAGGTCTTCACTGTCGGCTTCGAGGGAGCGGCCGCCGAGCCGGAGGCCCTGGCCGCCGTCGCCCAGGGACGCGGCTTCGGCGCCATGGCGGCGGGATCGGTGGACGCCGCGCTCGACCGCGCCCTGGCCCTGGGCGCCGGACGGGTGGTTATCTGCGGCTCGCTGTATCTGGCGGGCGAGGTGCTGGGCGCCAGCCGCGAGACCTGGCCGGTCTGATCCGAGGCGCCGCGCCTCTCCCTCCCCGTACCGGGGAGGGTGGTCGCGAAGCGACCGGGTGGGGAGGGCCAGGCGATCCTGAGCGCCTCAGAACAACAGACAAGCAAAAGGCGGCGCCCCATCAGCGGCGCCGCCCCACCCGGTTTCGGCCTGACGGCCTCAACCCCCTCCCCGGGACGGGGAGGGAAAAGTCGTGCGTGTGTCAGTCCGCCTTCACGCCGGCTTCGGCCAGCCATTCGACGATCTTGCCCTTGGGCATGGCGCCGACCTTCATCGAGGTCATCTGGCCGTCCTTGAACAGCATCAGGGTCGGGATGCCCTTCACGCCCATCTTGGACGGGACCATGGGGCTGTCGTCGATGTTGACCTTGGCGATGGTCACCTTGCCGGCCAGCTCGTCCGAAATCTGCTCCAGCGCCGGGCCGATCTGCTTGCAGGGGCCGCACCACTCGGCCCAGAAGTCCACCAGGACCGGGGTCGAGGATTTCAGGACGTCGGCGTCGAAGCTGTCGTCGGTGACTTTCACAGTCGCCATTTTAGTCTCCTTAAGGGCGCTATCGCTCGCGCGCGGCGGCTCGCTGTTTGAGCGCATTTAATAGTCGCGCGCCGACGGCAGCGTCAGCGTTCGGCCACAGATGTGGGTGCGAATCCCGCACAAATCAACGCGCATTTTCGAGAGCGGCGTCCATCAGCCCTTGCGGAACCGCCATCAGCTTCGGCCCGTCGGTCCAGACCAGGGCCGCCTCGACCGCGCGGTCGGGATAGAGGCGGCGCAGAACGGCGGCGTAGATGGCCATCTGCAGCACATAGGCGGGATCGGCGTCCTCGACCCGGTCCGGGGCCGGGCGGTTGGACTTGAAGTCCACCACTAATACGCGTTGTGGCGTGACCACCAGCCGATCGATGCGGCCCGAGATCGACACGCCGGACGGCAGGTCGGGCGCGGTCCCGGTCAGGGCGACCTCGGCGCGGCTGCCGGGGCCGAAGACGGGGGCGAAGCGGGCGTCGTCCAGCACGCCGAAGGCGGCGGCGATCATCTCGGCGCGCTGGTCCTCGCTCAGGTCGCGCTCGCGGGCCAGCATCCGGCGGGCGGCGTCGGGGCGGTCGGGCGACGGCAGGTCGGGCAGGCGCTCCAGCAGGCGGTGGATCAGGTCGCCGCGCCGGAACCGGCCGAGGCCGGCCCCGGGGCCTTCGCCCCGCGCCAGCGGCGACGGCGCCGGGATGCGTTTCTGCTCCTGCATCTGCGAGGGCGAGGCGAAGCGGGCGGCGGCGTCGCGCGGCGCGTTGGTCCGCGCCCAGGCGGGGGCCTCCGCGCGCATCTCGGCGGCGGCGACGGCGGCGGGCAGGCTGCCGGGATCGGTGCCGTAGCGGCGGACGCCGCCGTCCAACTCGCGCACCTGATCGCCCAGGCGGTCGAAGGTCTCTTCGATCACCGACCACCAGTCCCCGGCCTCGGGCGCGCGTTTCGAGCCGCGTCCCATGACGATCACCCGATCGCGCGCGCGGGTCAGGGCGACGTAGAGCAGGCGCAGAGATTCGTCGCCGACCCGCGCCTCGCGCGCCGCGCGGGCGTCGGCCGAGGCGGGGCAGTCCTCCTTGGACGAGCCGGGGCACATCAGCCAGGCCTCGGCGCCGTCCTCCAGCGGGACAGGCATCAGGGACGGCCCCTGCGCCTTCGCCTTCATCGTCGTGTCGGGCAGGATGACGACCGGCGCCTCCAGCCCCTTGGCGCCGTGGACGGTCATGACACGGACCTCGCCGCGCGGGCCTTCCAGTTCGCGCTTCACCTCGACGTCGGCGGCTTCGAGCAGGGCGAGACAGGTCTCCAGATCGGTCCCGCCGCGTCCCTCGGCGGCCAGCACCTGATTGAGGGTCTCGTCGATGGCTTCCTCGGCCTCGCGGCCCAGACGGGTCAGGATGCGGGCGCGGCCGGACTGGCGCGTCCCGTCGACCCGGTTCAGCAGGCTGGAGAAGAAGCCGAAGGGATCGAGGTCGCGGGCGCTGCGCGCCGCGCGCAGCAGGTCCAGCGCACGGCCCCACTCGGGCCGCTCCTCCGCCCGGCGTTTCAGTTCGCGCCACAGGCCGTCGCGCTCTTCGCGGCCCGCCAGGTCGAACAGGCTGTCCTCGTCCACGTCGCAGAAGGGGCCGCGCAGCACCTCGGCGACCGTCAGATCGTCGCCGGGGAAGAGGGCGAACCGGGCCAGCGCCTTCAGGTCGTCGAAGACGATGTGCTGCGACAGCTTCAGCCGGTCGGCGCCGGCCACCGGCGCGCCCGCCGCCTTCAGTCCACGGATGATCTCCTCGAAGGTCGCGTCGCGGCGGCGGACCAGGATCAGGAAGTCGCCGTAGCGGCAGGGACGCGGCGTCCCGTCCTTGTCGAAGACGACGGCGCCGCTCTCGACCTGGCGGATAATATCCTTCGCCAGGGCCTGGGCCATGCGTTTGCGGGCGCTGGCGGTTCCTTCCTGATCGACGGGATCGGTCCAGGCGTCGCGCTCGGGCGGGGCCTCGTCGACGAACAGGGGCCACAGCTCGACGGCGCCGGGCTGGCCTTTGCGGGCGGCGGTATGGTGGGGAATCTCGCCGGTTTCCCCGACCAGGGCGCGGGCGCGTTCGGGCGTGCCGAAGACTGCGTCCACGAACGTCAGCACCGCCTCGGTCGAGCGGTAGGAGGTCTCCAGCGGCACGCCCTCGAAGGCGCCGCCCGCCCCGGTGATCAGGCTGTCATAGACCTGCGATTCCTGCCTCAGCCGCTCGGGCCGGGCGCCCTGGAAGGAGTAGATGGACTGCTTCTCGTCGCCGACGGCGAAGACGGTGCGGTCGGTCCCCTCGACGGTGAAGAACTCGCCGGTCAGGGCGCGCATGATGGCCCACTGTTCGGGGGCGGTGTCCTGGGCCTCGTCGATCAGGACGTGGTCGACGCCGCCGTCCAGCTTGTACAGCACCCAGGCGGCGGTCGAGCGGACGGTCAGCAGTTCGACCGTGCGCGCCACCAGGTCGGAGAAGTCGAGCGCGCCGTGCGCCGTCTTGGCCGCCTCGTAGAGGGCGGCGTGGGCGTTGGCGAGGGTCAGCAGCTTGATAGTGTCGTCGGCGACCTTGGCTGCGCGCAGCTGGTCGCGGGCGGCCAGGAACTTGTCCTGCAGATCGGCCAGCCAGCCTGCGGCGTCGGGCGGCGCCTGCTTGGTCGCCATCGACTTGCGGGGCGAGCCGGAGCCGGTCAGGAAGACGACGCCCAGGCCGTGGAAGCTCCAGTCGTGGTCGAGGGCGTGGATCAGTTCGGCGGCCCGGTCCTTGTCGGTCTTGGAGCCGGTGGCCATCAGCTCGGCCATGCGGCGGACCTCGCCCCGGTGCAGCCAGCGCAGGAAGTCGGCCTCGATGTCTTCCGGTGTCTTTTGCGGATCGGCGCCGGTCAGGACGTAGGGGCCGGGCGCGCGGCCGTCGGCGACGCGGGCGACGTAGTCGGTCAGCTCGGCACGCCGGGCCTCGATCAGGGCCAGAAGATCCTGGAAGCGGCCCCAGTCCAGCTCGACCGCAAAATGGCTGTAGGCCTGGCCGACCGGCCCCTCGACGTCGGCCAAGGCGGCCCGGGCCAGGTCTTCGCGCGCGGCGTGAGACAGGGCGATCGCCGCCTCGTTCTCCAGCACGGTGAAGCGCGGCGACACGCCCGCCTCGATGGGGAAGCGGCGCAGCAGCTTTTCGCAGAAGGCGTGGATGGTCTGGATCTTCAGCCCGCCGGGCGTCTCCAGCGCGCGGGCGAACAGGCGCCGCGCCTCGGACAGGCGGGCGGGATTGAGGGCGGCGGGGTCGCTGTCGTCCAGTTTGGCCAGCGCGGCCGACAGTTCGCCGTCGTCCATGACGGCCCATTTGCCGAGCGTCTCGAACAGGCGGGCCTGCATCTCGGCGGCGGCGGCCTTGGTGTAGGTCACGCACAGGATGGCCGAGGGCGCCGCGCCGCCCAGCAACAGGCGCGCCACGCGGTTGACGAGCGTCGATGTCTTGCCCGACCCGGCGTTGGCGGTGACGAAGACCGAACGGGCCGGATCGGCGGCGCGGGTCTGGGGGTTGAGGGCGTCTTCGGGCCGGACGTGAAGGTTCATTCCGCCTCTCCTTCCTCGGCCCCGCCGATGACGTGCCATTCCCAGACGCGAGCCAGCAGGTTGTAGGGGCTGTAGCTGCCCATCAGGTGGGGCGCGGCCCACGAGAGGTAGGGCGTCTCCAGCCTGTCGAAGTGGGCGACGCGGGCCATCAGCCCTTCCAGCGCGGCCTCGGACAGGGCCTGCGCCTCCGGCCCGGCCGCGCGCACGGCAACCTCGCCCGCCTTCTTGCGGCCGACGACGCGGACGTAGGTCAGCTCCTCGGGCGGGACGGGGCCGTGGGTCTTCTCGAAGCCCCCGGCGGCCAGGATGGCGCCGGTCAGGGTCAGTTGGGGCGCGAAGCCCGCCTTGATCTGCTTGGCGGTCGGAACCTGGCCCGTCTTGAAGTCCATGACGGCGGCGGACAGGGCGCCGACCTCGATGCGGTCGGCGTAGGCCTTGACGGTGAAGGGGCCGCCCGGCGCGTCGAAGGTCAGGGCCCCCTGCTGTTCGATCAGCAGGTCGACGCCGCGCGCCCGGCGCTCGGTCTCGAACCCGGCCAGCCAGCGGGCGGCGTTTTTCGCCAACGGCGTTTCGCGCGCCATGGCGGCGTCCTCGAAGCCGTGGGCGCCCAGCTCCTCGAGCAGCAGGCGCTCGATCACCGCGTCAAGGTCGTCGGGCAGCAGGTCGGGCCAGTCCTCGGTCAGGCGCTCGATGGCCTTGTGCACCGCGTTGCCGCGCGCCAGGGCCTCGGCCGAGGCGCCGGGGCGCTCCATCGGTTCGAGGTTCAGGATGCGGCGGGCGTAAAGCGCATAGGGGTCGCGGACCCAGCGCTCGACCCCGGTGACGTAGAGGCTGCGCGGGCGGCGCTCGACCGGGGGCGTAGGCGCGGGGCGCGGCGCCAGCCGGGCCGGACCGGGCGGCGGGGTGTCGAGGGCGCGGGTCCAGTCGGCGACGCCTTCGGGGGCGCTGAGCTTGACCGGAGTGTCGGGCGCGTCGGCGCCGCGCGTCAGCATCTCCAGCCGCCACAGCCAGCGCGAGCGCACGGCGGGCTGGCCGCCGCGTCGTTCACAGTGGACCAGGATCGCCTCCTCGGCGCAGGAGGCCTGGACGAAGTCCTGCGCCGTCTGGCCCAGGCGCCGCTCAGGCGCGGGCAGGGGCAGGGCGGCGCGCATGGGCCGGGACAGGAAGGGATCGACCGGGGCGGCGTTGGGCCAGACGCCCTCCTCAAGCCCGGCCAGGATCATGCGGTCGGCCCGCGCCAGACGGGCTTCGATGGCGCCGAGGATGCGCAAGGACGGATGGGTGGCGCCGCCGGTGCGCACCGTCGTCTCGGCCAGCAAGGCGGCGATCAGGTCGGCGAACTCGGCGGGCGTGGTCTGGCCCAGCGGACCGCCGCCCTCGATCAGGGCCGACAGCAGAGAGGCCGCCGCCTCGCCGTCCGGCCCGGCCCACGCGTTCTGACCCGCCAGGGTTTCGATCAGGGCGGCCAGGGTGCGGGCCGCCTCGTCCGGCGCACAGGGGCGGGCCGTGGCCAGAGCCTCCAGCCGGTCGGCGAGGGCCTGCGCGCCCTTCAACCGGGCCAGCTTCCATTCGGCCAACGGCAGACCGCCGCGCCGAGGCTGGGCCGCCTTCAGCAGGCGTTCGTGAAGCTGGGACCAGCGGCGCGGGCGCGGGCCGCGCAGGGCGTGCTCCTCCAGCGCCTCGGCGGCGTCGGTGAGCGTCGTCTCGCCCAGATCGAGGCGGACCAGCGGGTGCTTCAGGACGGCCAGCAGCGTTTGCGGCTTCAGCGGCTCGGCCAGGAAGCGGGCGCAAAGGTCGACCAGCACCCCCGCCGTCATCCGCGACAGGGGCTGGCCGGTGGAGGAGTCCGGGACGATGCCCCAGCGCGCCAGCCGCGCCTCGACCCGGCGCGACAGCTGCAGGTCCGGCGTCACCAGGGCGCAGGTGATGGGGCGGCCGTCGAGCGCGCGATGCTCGAGGCTCTCGCGCATCATCAGGGCGACGGCGGCGGCGGCTTCTTCTTCGGCGCGGACGGACAGGACGGTCAGGCCCGACAGGCCCTCGGCGATGGGGTCGGCGGCGCGGCCCGCCTCGGCCGAGCGGGCGCGCAGGCGCTTGATCTCGGCTCGCCAGTCGTCGGTGGCGTCTGCGGGGCGCAGGGCTTCGTTGATCAGGCGTTGGCGGGCCAGACCGCGCGCCTCAATGGCGGGTTCGAGGGGCGGCTGGAACCAGGGCTGGACCGCCTCGCGGGCGACCTCGGCGCGGGTCAGAAGGGCTTTCAGCGCGGCCTGCGGATGCTGGTCGTCGATGCGGTCCCAGGCGTCGGCGGCCAGATCGAGATCGAGGCCGGGCAGGACGACCACGCCCTGCGGCGCTTTCGCCACGGCCTTCAGCACATCGGCGGCAGCGGGGACGGTGCCGGTGGAGCCGGCGGCGATGACGGGGGCCTGCGGGGGCGGGCGTCCCACGCCTCAGCCAGACGGCGCAGCAGGGTCGCGCGGCGCCAGGCCGGATCGACCAGGCCGAGCGCCTCCAGCCGCTTGGGCCAGGCCTCGACGGCGAGGCCGAGGAAGCGCGCGCTCTCGCGCCAGTGCTCGGCGAGATCCTGTTCCGCCAGAGTGGCGACACGCGACAGGTCGGAGACTTCCTCGAGCTGGCAGGAATCGAGGAAGGCGCCGAGCGCATCGGCCATTTCGAGCGCGCGCAGGGGCTTCATCCCCGGCTGGAAGTCTTCGGCGATCATGCGCGCCATCTCGAAGCGGCGCGTCAGGGGGCGATGGCGGGCGGCAGGTCCAGACCCAGCTCGCCGGGGGCGAAGGGCGGCTCGTCCTCCTCCAGATCGCCGAGCGGGCGGACCTGAGGCAGCAGGATGGGGCGCTCGCCCGCCAGCTTGCCCAGGGCGAAGGAGAAGGCGCGGGCGGCGCGGCGGTTGGGCAGCAGGATGGTGGCGTCGGTCAGGGTCTCGGGCGGGGCGTCGCCCAGCCAGTCGAGGACGCCCGCCGCCAGGTCTTCGAGGAAGGGCCGCCAGGCGGGCACGGCGCGCCAGCGCGGACCTTCACCCGAGAAAGGATCGAAGCGCCCCCGGTCATGGTCAGATGTCCTCTTTCAGCCGCGCCTCGGCCTCGTCGCGGGCCTGAGGGTCGCCGACGTGCATCCAGTCGCCGTCGAGCACGCAGCCGAAGAGGCGGCCCTCGGCGGCCGAGGCGCGCCACAGGGGGCTGAGCGAGAAGGGGCCGTCGGGGCCGAGATCGGCGTAATCGGGCCGGGTGATGTGGACGCCCATATAGGCGAAGGGGGCGTGGGCGGCCTCGCCCCGGAAGGTCAGGGCGCCGTCATCGCCGAGGAAGAAGTCGCCGCCGCCCTCGAAGCCGATGGAGCCTTCGCGCCGGGCCAGCAGCAGGGCGGCGTCCATGCGCTCCGGGTCCCACAGGCGGATGAGGTCGGACAGGGCGTCGCCGCGGTCGATCCAGACGCTGTCGATGTTGGCGACGAAGACGGGATCGTCGCCGAGCAGGGGCGGGCCTTCTTCAGGCCGCCGCCGGTCTCGAGCAGTTCGGCGCGTTCGTCGGAGATATGGATCGCCGGGCGCGTGCGGGCGGCCAGATGGCTCTCCAGACGGTCGGCGAACCAGTGGACGTTGACCACGGCGTCGGTGACGCCCGCGTCGGCCAGCCGGTCGAGGACGTGGTCGATCAGCGCCTTGCCGCCGACCTCGACCAGGGCCTTGGGCCGGTCGTCGGTCAGGGGCCGCATCCGCGTGCCGAGCCCGGCGGCGAGGACCATGGCGGTGGTGGGAGTGGTCATGCGCGTTCTCCGATCCTTCTCCCCTGGGGAGAAGGTGTCATGCGGAGCATGACGGATGAGGGGGCGAGCGGCTGGGGGTGTGCGGCGGGACGGGAAGGGCGAGGCTCGGACGAACCCGCCCCCTCATCCGAGCCGCTGCGCGGCCCACCTTCTCCCCGAGGGGAGAAGGAAGCGGCTGGCGCTGCTCATCGACGCACCTCCTCCGGCGCGTGGCGGTCCATCCAGGCGGCGACGGCTTCGAGGCCGGGCGCCTTCAGGTTGGCGGTCAGGTGCGCCCACATGCGGGGCATGAAGGCGGCGTAGCGGGGCTTGGCGTCGCGGGCGATCAGGCGGGCGAAGATTCCGAGAATCCGCGCCTCGTTCAGGGCGGCCAGGCCGGCGTAGGCGGCCATGAAGGCCTCGCGGTCGGTCTCGGGCCGCAGGGCGAAGTAATGGTCGAGGGCGAGGGCCTCCAACTCCGGCGCCACGTCGCGGCGGGCGTCCTGCAGCAGGGAGTGGAGGTCCCACGACGGGTGGGCCTTCACCGCGTCCTGGAAGTCGATCATCCCGACCGAGGCGGCGCCGGTCTTGCCGTCCAGCCGGATCAGGTTCTCGGCGTGATAGTCGCGGTGGGCCATGACGGTCGCCCCCGCCTCGCCCGCCGCCGTGATCGGGGCCCAGACGGCGCGCCATTCGGAGACGGCGGCCTCGTCGAAGCTGAGCGAGGGGACCAGCTTGGGCAGCCAGTCGACGAACAGGTCGGCCCCGCCCTGCAGCGCCGTCTGGTCGTAGGTCAGCAGGGGCCAGTCGCCCGCGGGGCCGGTCAGGACCTCGGGCGTCGGGGCGGCGTGCAGGACGGCCAGGGCCTCGACGGCGGCGCGATAGAGGGGGCGGGATCGGCGCCGTCCGCGATGACGCGGGCGAACAGGGCGTCGCCGAAATCCTCGATCACGGCCAGGCCGTTGGGGGCGTCGACGGCGATGATCTCGGGCGCCGACAGGCCGAGCGATTTCAGGTGGGCGGCGACGGCGGCGAAGGCCTCGATGCGGCCGGCGGACAGGCGGGCGACGGCGTTCCAGCCGTGGGCGTGGCGCTGCTGCGGCGTCCAGGACGGGTCGCAGGGCTGGCTTTCGGCGGCGGGGGCCTGATCCATCAGCATCAGGGTCGCGCCGGACGCCGTGGTCAGCCGCTCGTAGCGCCGCGTCGAGGCGTCGCCGGGCAAGGGCGCGCGGACGGCCCCGGCCAGACCGGCCGAGCGCAGGAAGTCGAGACGGAGGGCTTCGCGGTCAGACATGGAGTTCCTTCAGTTTGGCTTCCCACGCCCCTGCGCCAGAAACGGTCGCAAGACGGCCTTCGCCGTCCTCGGAGATGGCGATCGTCAGGCGGTCGGGGCCGAGCATCCGGCCGGGATCCTCGCCCAGCCGTTCGGGCCATTCGATCAGGGCGCAGCCCTCGTCCAGCGCCTCGTCCAGGCCGACCTCAAAGGCCTCTTCGGGTCGGGTCAGGCGATAGAGGTCGAAATGGGCGATGGGCGGGTCGCTCTCGTAGAACTGGACCAGGGTGAAGGTCGGCGACGGCACGTCCTCGTCCGGGCGCGTCAGGGCGCGGATCAGGCCGCGCGCTAGGGTGGACTTGCCCATGCCCAGGGGGCCGTAGAGCAGGACCGCCTCGCCCGGCGCCAGCAGGGGCGCGATGGCCTGGCCCAGGCGCGTGGTGGCGTCGGCGTGGGGGAGGACGAAGGTCGTCATGCTGAGATCATCATGCGAAGGTCGCGTCAGGGTCGGCGGCGAGGGTCCGCTCGACGAAGGTTTTCAGTTTCAGGGTGGCGGCCTGGGCGTCGATGTCCAGGGCCAGCGGCGGGATGGGGCGGCCGACGGTCAGGTCGAAGGCGCGCCCCTTCTTGTTCAGCAGCTCGTGGAAGAGGGTGATGTCGCGCAGCTCCTGGGACACCTTGTCGAACAGGTGGAACAGACGGCTGGTCGGACCGGCGACATGGACCGGAATGACCGGCGCTTCGTATTTGCGGGCGAGCGAAGCGGCGGTGGCGGCCCACTCTGGATCGGTCAGCCGGCCGTCCGGGCCGAGGCGGGCCAGGCGTCCGGCCGGGAACATGACGACGCAGCGCTCGGCCTCGAAGGCTTCCTTGGCGGCCTGGAGGGTGGCGCGGGTCTTCTCGCGCGTGCGTTTGGCCGTGACCCATTCGACGGGAATGACGGTCTCCGACAGGCGGGGCGAGACCCGCAGGGCGTCGGCGTTGGCGAAGTAGATCAGGTCGTCGCGCACCGTGCGCAGGGCGTCGTGCACCGCGAGGCCGTCGGCGATGCCGGTCGGGTGGTTGCACACCACCAGACAGCGGCCCGAGGCGGGCAGGCGGTCCAGGTGCGCCGTCCGCACCGTCAGCTCCAGCAGGTCGGAGACGTAGTCCAGCGCCTCTCGTCCGCCCATCGGGCCTATGGCGTCAGCCATGCGACGCGCCTTGGCGTAGTCGAGCAGGCGGTAGAGGGCGGGGCGGACCAGGGGCCAGGCGGCCGATGCCGTGAGCCGGGGCGCGCGCTCGGCGATCAGCACGTCGACGATGTGGGGAGCCGGACTCATCGCCTGCTTGTCGCCGAGCCGGCGGCGGCGGGCAAGCGGCTTGGCGCGGGCGAGAGACTTTGCGGGCGGCTCGCGGCGGTGTTAGGCCTTCGGCCAGACATCCCATCCGCATGAGGAGCGCCTGAATGCGCCGCCTGCCCCATCTCCTGTCCGGCCTCAGCGCCGCCGCCCTGCTGACCGCCACGGCCCTGCCGGCCCTTGCCCTGCCGACGTGGGCCGAGGGAGCGCCCGCCGCTGCGGCGGCGGCCACGGCCCCCGCGACGACCCAGGCCCGCGCCGCCTTCACCTATCAGGACATGATCTCGGCCAACCGGCTGGGCGATCCGCAGGTGTCGCCGGACGGCGAGTGGGTGGTCTATTCGCTGACCCAGACGGATGTGGCGGCCAACAAACGCTCCAGCGCCCTCTACATGCTGGGCCTCAAGGGCGAGGCTCAGCCGCAGAGGCTGGCGATCTCCGAAGGCGGCGCCAACACCGCCCGTTGGGGCGCTGACGGCAAACTGTATTTCCTGTCGAGCCGCTCCGGCTCAAGCCAGGTGTGGGTCTCGGCCGACAAGGGCGCGACGGCGACGCAGGTCACGGCCCTGCCGACCGACGTCAACGCCTATCGCATCAACGACGCGGGCGATGCGGTGGCCGTGTCGCTGGCCGTCTATCCGGACGCCGCGGACCTGAACGCCTCGGTCGCGCGCGGAAAGACCGAGGGCGAGAAGAAGTCGACCGGCCAGGTCTATGACCGCATGTTCGTGCGTCACTGGGATACGTGGAACGACCACACCCAGAACCACCTGTTCGTCCAGGCGATCGGTGCCGACGGCAAGGCGGGCGGCGAGCCGGTCTGGGTGACCAAGGGCTTCGACGGCGATACGCCCTCCAAGCCGTTCGGCGACGAGAGCGAGTTCACCTTCGCCCCGGACGGCCAGTCGCTGGTCTTCTCGGCGCGCAAGGCCGGGAACAGCGAGCCGTGGAGCACCAACTTCGACCTGTATCAGGTGGCCGTCTCGGCGCCGGGCCAACTGACCAATCTGACCGAGGCCAACCCGGCCTGGGACACCGGCCCGGTCTTCTCGCCGGACGGCCAGACGCTGGCTTACCGCGCCATGGCCCGTCCGGGGTTCGAGGCGGATAAGTATTCGATCTTCCTGCGCGACGTGGCCACCGGCCAGACCCGCCAGATCGCGGCCAACTGGGACCGTTCGGCCGACACCCTGCAGTGGTCGAAGGACGGCAAGACTCTGTACACGACGGCGGGAGATGTCGGTCAGACCAAGCTGTTCGCCATTGACACGCGCAACGGCGTGGTCATGCCGCTGACGGGCGAAGGCCACGTCGGCGCTTTCGGTCAGACGCCCTCGGGCTTCGTCTTCGCGATGGACAGCCTGACCTCGCCCAGCGACCTCTACTTCAAAACCTGGCGCGGCCGCGAGATGCCGCGCCGCCTGACCGAGGTGAACCCGCAACTGGCGACAAAAGCCTTCGGCGAGGCTGAGCAGTTCAGCTTCCCCGGCTGGAACGACGAGACGGTCCACGGTTACGTCATCAAGCCCGCCAACTATGTCGAGGGTCAGAAGTATCCGGTCGCCTTCCTGATCCACGGCGGTCCGCAAGGTTCGTTCGGCAACTCCTGGTCCTATCGCTGGAATCCTGAGACCTATGCGGGCGCCGGCTATGCGGTGGTGATGATCGATTTCCACGGCTCGACCGGCTACGGCCAGGAATTCACCGACGCCATCAGCCAGCACTGGGGCGATCGCCCGCTGGAAGACCTGCAGAAGGGCTGGGCCTTCGCCCAGTCGAAATATGACTTCCTGGACGGCGACAACGCCTGCGCCCTGGGCGCGTCCTACGGCGGCTATATGATCAACTGGATCGCCGGCAACTGGCCGGGCGAGTTCAAATGCCTGGTCAACCACGACGGCGTCTTCGACACCTTCGGCATGGGCTACGGCACCGAGGAGCTGTGGTTCACCGAGTGGGAATACGGCGGCACGCCGTGGGAAAACCCGCAGGGCTATCAGAAGTTCAACCCGGCCAACCACGTGCAGAACTGGCGTGATCCGATGCTGGTGGTCCAGGGCGATCTCGACTTCCGCATCCCGACCTCGCAGAGCCTGTCGACCTTCACCGCCCTGCAGCGGCGCGGGATCGAGAGCCGTCTGGTCTTCTTCCCCGACGAGAACCACTGGGTGCTGAAGCCCGCCAACAGCCTGCAATGGCACAACGAAGTCTTCGGCTGGCTGGACAAGCATCTGGCCAAGTAAGGCTTAGCCTGACTTCGAGGGCGCGGTTCGTCAGGGCCGCGCCCTTCGTTTTTCGGGGAGGGACGCATGACGCGACGAGGGCTGCTGGCGCCGCTGCTGGCGACCGTGGCGACGGCCGCTTGCGCGCCGTTGATCGGGCAGGAGGCGATGACGCCGGTTCCGCTGGGGCCGCCCGGCTGGCGCACGGCGCGCGCGGCCTATGGCGCCGATCCGCGTCAGACGCTGCGTCTCTATCGACCGGCGGCGGCGAGCCGCTTGCCCATCCTGATCCTGTTGCCGGACGGCGCGCCCGAAGCGGTGGACGAGCGGGCGGCGCGCGATCTGGCCGAGGGCGGCTTCATTGTGGTCCTGGCCGACCGACGCGAGGCGCCGGACAGTCCGCACCCGGCCTTCATTTCCGACGCGGCGGCGGCTGTCGCCTGGGCGGCGAAACGGGTCCAGGATCTCGGCGGCGATGCTGAACGCATCGGCGTTCTGGGCCTGGGCGAGGGCGGCCGGGCGGCTGTGATGCTGGCGCTGGACCGGCGCTATCTGGCGGCGGCTGGCGCGCCTGCCGCCTTGCGCGCGGCGGCGGCTCTGGGCGCGCCCGAACGGCCGGATGCGACCTTCACCGACCCCTCGGCCTATGCCGGCGCCTCTGATTCAGCCCCGGTCTGGCGCGGACGAGCGGGCGATCTGGCGGGGGCGGTCAGCTTCCTGCGCGGGGCGCTGGGGTAGGGCCTCAGTCGCCCGCTTCGACGCGCGTCTTGAGATTGGCCAGCTGCGCCGACAGCACGCCGTCGACCGGCGCGGCCCAGGCCTCCAGTCCCCCGCTGGCGTAGCCGCCGACCACATAGGTCCAGGTCAGGGTCGTTCCGTCGCCTTCCGGCTGAAGGCTGAATGTCAGGCCGCCCGCCGCGCCCTGCCCCTGCAACGGGCCGAGGCCGCCTTGCAGCACCAGTTTCGATCCCGGCTCGACCAGCACCGTTTCCAGATGACGCGAGACGCGGCCGTCCGCCGCTTGCTCGCACCAGCAGCCGCCGGGCGACAGGTCCAGCGACAGGGTCGAGGCCTTGAACCAGCGGTGGTCGCGGCTCCACCAGGTCTCGGGCGCGGTCAGCGTCGCCCAGACCCGCGCGGGCGGGGCGGCGATGGTGATGGCGCCGCCGACCTCGAAGCCGCCCGGGGCGGCTGACTTCACCTCCGCCGAGGCGGGCGCGGTGGCGGCCAGCAAGGCCGCGGCGACGAACGAAAACAGGCGTCGAACCATGGGAGTCCTCCAGCCGGATCAGCAAGCGCGCGCCGGGGCGTTCGGTCAACTGTCATGTCGGCGTGTTTCCCCTGTCTCGCCAAGGTCACGGTTTTCCGCTAGAGGAAGCCATGACAGACAAGATGACCCCCAGGCGGCGCTGGACCGCCTCGAAACCCTCTACAATCAATCCGTCGCCAATCTGCGTCAGGCCGTGAAGGTCTTTCTGGCGACTGGCGATCGCGCCGAACCCGAGGCCCGCGCGGCGGGCCTGTTCGCCTATCCCCGCCTGACGGTGACCTGGCACGGCGAGCGGCCGCAGAACCTGGAAACCCGCGCCTATGGCCGCCTGTCGTGGCCCGGCGTCTATTCCACCACCATCACCCGGCCCGACCTGTTCCGCGACTATCTGCTGGAGCAGCTGACCCTGCTGGCGACCGAATACGGCGCGACCTTCGCCGTCGAGCCGTCGGATCAGGAAATCCCCTTCCCCTATGTGCTGGACGGCTCGGACGTGGTGCTGGACCGCACCATGACGGCGGCCATCGCCCGCTGGTTCCCGACGACGGAACTGGCCCACATCGGCGACGAGGTGTCCGACGGCCTGTGGGAGCCGGGCGAGGAGCATCCGCTGGCCCAGTTCGACGCCCTGCGCACCGACTTCTCGCTGGCGCGGCTGCGGCACTATACCGGCACCCCGGTCGAGGACGTGCAGAGCTTCATCCTCTTCACCAACTACAACCGCTACGTCGACGAGTTCGTGCGCTGGGCCACGACCCAGATCGCCGATCCCGACAGCCCTTATGAGGCCCTGTCCTGCGCCGGGGGCGTGGTGGTGACGCGCGCCACCGACGATCCGGAGGCGGCCATCATGGACGCCGCCTGGCGCAAGCATCAGATGCCCGCCTATCACCTGACGCGGCCGGACGGTCAGGGCATCACCCTGGTCAACATCGGCGTCGGCCCGTCCAACGCCAAGACCATCTGCGACCACCTGGCGGTCATGCGGCCGCACGCCTGGATGATGATCGGCCACTGCGGCGGCCTGCGCGGCAGCCAGACCATCGGCGACTACGTCCTGGCCCACGCCTATCTGCGCGACGACCACGTGCTGGACGCCGTCCTGCCCGCCGACATCCCCATCCCCAACATCGCCGAGGTGCAGCGCGCCCTCTATGACGCGACCAAGCTGGTCTCGGGCGCGCCGGGCGAAGAGGTGAAGAAGCGTCTGCGCACCGGCACCGTCGTCACCACCGACGACCGCAACTGGGAGCTGCGCTATTCCAAGTCGGCCCTGCGCTTCAACCAAAGCCGCGCCGTCGCCATCGACATGGAAAGCGCCACCATCGCCGCCCAGGGCTATCGCTTCCGCGTGCCTTACGGGACGCTGCTGTGCGTGTCGGACAAGCCGCTGCACGGCGAGATCAAGCTGCCGGGCCAGGCCAACCGCTTCTACGAGGGCTCGATCTCCGAGCACCTGCAGATCGGCATTCAGGCGGTGGAGCTGCTGCGGGCGGAGGGCGCGCGCCTTCACTCCCGCAAGCTGCGCGCCTTCGACGAGCCGCCTTTCCGGTAAGGGCGCTATCGCGCGCGACGCGGTCGCGCTGCTTGGGCCCAGGCGCGACGCCTCTCCCTCCCCGTCCCGGGGAGGGTGGTCGCGAAGCGACCGGGTGGGGAGGGCTTGGTGATACGGAGCGCAGGGTCGATGCGGGCGGGTCGGCGCTTGATTTGCCTTGCCGCCCCCACCCGGTTTCGCCTTTCAGGCTCAACCACCCTCCCCGGGACGGGGAGGGAGAGGGGCTGTGTCCGCTTTTAAGAAAGAACTTTACAACATAAAGTCATTGGCTCATCTTCTGCTCAACAGGCAGGGAGAGACGCCATGACCCGCGACCAGGTTCAATCCGTTCACGACGACATCGCCTATATGAAGGCCCTGGCCCAGGAAGGGCGGCAGGCGCCGCTGCTGGGCGGGCGCATACTCGTCACCGCTGGACTGGTGTTCGGCGTGGCGGCGGTCATCCACTACGCCATCAACAGCGGGCTGATAGACATGGCGCCGGTCGCTTATCTGATCCTGTGGGGCTCGGCCATGGTGATCTTCTTCGGCGCCCTGATCGTCGAGATCCGGCGTTGCGAGGGCAGGCCGGGCGCGCAGTCGGCGGGCAACCGCGCCGCCAGCGCCGGCTGGATGGGCGTAGGCCTGGGCATCTTCGTCATGTCCCTGGCGATGGGGGTGATCGGCTGGAAGACCCAGAGCGACGCGGTCGCCATGATCTTTCCGTCGCTGATCTTCGCCCTTTACGGCTCGGCTTGGGCGGTGTCGGCGACCATGAGCGGGCAGAAGTGGCAGTGGTATCTCGCGATCGGATGCTGGATCGCCACGCCATTGATCGCCTTTCTGATCGGCAGCCCTGCGATGTGGCTGGGCTATGCGGCGGGGCTGTTTCTGTTCGCCCTCGTTCCCGGCCTGATGCTGATGCGCCAGGAACCGACGGAGGTGGTCTGACATGACCGCTTCTGAGCCAACGCCCGATGCGGCCGACGATTTCGACATCGGCCGCATAGACGAGGTGATCCACGGCCGGGTGCGCCTGGGGATCATGGCCTATCTGTCGGGCGTAGAGAGCGCCGAGTTCGGCGAGTTGAAGGCCCGGCTGCAGACCACGGACGGCAATCTGTCGGTGCATCTGCGCAAGCTGGAGGAGGCGGGCTTTGTCGCCGTGTCCAAGAGCTTTCAGGGCCGCAAACCCCTGACGCGCGCCAGCATGACGACGGCGGGCCGCGACGCCTTTCTCGCCTATCTGGACGCCATGTCGGCCCTGGTTGCGGGGCGCTGAGGGCGGCTGGCGTCAGGGCGCGAACCGTCTATGGAAGACGGTCATGAGCGAGCGCCTTTCATCACCTGACACTGGCGGCCAAGGGGCGCTATCGGCGCTGGCGGTGGAGCCGTGCGGCTGGGTCGATCCGGTGGCGGTCGCGGCGGGCATCCGCCGGCGCGAAGGGGCGCTGGGGCTGATCGCCGGGGCCGATGATCCCGCCGCGCATGGCGGGCGGATGTCCTTCGTCGCCTGCGAGCCGGACCTGTGCGTGATCGGGCCGGTCAGAGACGCTGCGCCGTTCCAGGCTCTCAGGAATCCGGCTTTCGCGGGCGGCGGCGTCGTCGGCTTGATGAGTTACGACGCCGGGGCGCGCCCGGCGACGGGCGATCGGGGCGGGGATTGGCCCGATCTGATGCTGGCCCGCTATCCGGCGCTGCTGGCCTTCGATCACCAGACGAAAGAGGTGCGCGCCGTGGGGCGGGGGCGCACCGCGGCGCAGGCGCGCGAACAGGCGCGCCGGGCGGCGGCCTGGCTGACGCTGGCGCAGACGCCGGGAGCGCCGTCGGCCCCGGCTTCGGCCTTTGAGGGCGAGGCGGCGCCAGACGTTTATGAGGCCGCCGTCGCGGATGTCGTGGCGCGCATCGCGGCGGGCGAGCTGTTTCAGGCCAATATCGCCCGCGCCTGGTCGGGCAGGCTGGAGCCGGGACGCGACCCGTTCGATGTCTTTGTGCGGCTGTCGGCGGCGCGCGGCGCGGCCTACGGCGCCTTCTGGCGGCTGGGCGATCGGGCGATCGTGTCCAACTCGCCGGAACTGTTCCTGACCTTCGACGAGGCGAGCCGGCGGATCGAGGCCCGGCCGATCAAGGGGACGCGGCCGCGCGATTTCGATCCGGAGCGTGACGACGCCCTGGCGGCTGAACTGACCGCCAGCGCCAAGGATCGGGCCGAGAATCTGATGATCGTCGATCTGATGCGCAACGACCTGGCGCGGGCGGCGCGGCCGGGCACGGTCCGGGTCGAGGGGCTGTTCGAGCTGGAGCGCCACCCGACGGTGCATCATTTGGTCTCGACCGTCAGCGCCGAGGCCGCCGCAGGGTTCGGTCCGGCTGAGGTGCTGGAGGCGGCCTTTCCCCCTGGCTCGATCACCGGGGCCCCCAAGCATCAGGCCATGAAGGTGATCGCGGCGCATGAACCGCCGCGCGGGCCGTGGTGCGGTTCGCTGTTCGGCTGGGGGCTGGCGGGCGATCTCCGGCTGACGGCGTCGGTGCTGATCCGCACGGCGGCTTTCGTTCAGGGTGAGAAGGGCTGGCGATGGCGCGCTCAGGCCGGGGCGGGCATTGTCGCCGACAGCGACCCGCGCGCCGAGCGGCTTGAGACCGAGGCCAAGATCCTGGCCTTGAAGCAGGCCCTAACGGGGTAGGTCAGCAGTCGGTGCAGACGACGCGATCAACGGTGCGCGGCCGCAGGAAATAACGGCGCGACAGGGCGACCGGCTTGGGCAGTACGGCGGCGAACGGCGACCTGTAGATATACTGGGTCTCGCCCATGATCACCGTCTGCTCCTTCTCGACCACGTCGGGCGGCAAATCGGCGATGGGATCGCCGCGCTGTAGAGGCGATAGCGCCTTGCCGTTGCCGTGGCTCCACTCGATTGTCGCGACGCCCCTGGCGTCGACGGAGATGCTGGTGGTGCGGATGGACAGTTCGGCGGCGGGGAAGGGGCGCATGATCAGGCCGCCGACGGCGTAGATGGCGTCGATCCCGGCCCGATTGGTTCTTTCGCTCTGGGCGACCAGGTCGGACACGACCGAGGCGGCGTGACTGGCGCGGCGCTGGGCCATGAAGCCCTGGCTGAACTCGACCAGGCCGAAATAGAGCAGGATCATCACCGGCGCGATCAGGGCGAACTCGATCGCCGTGGCGCCGTCCCGGTCGCCGGGCAGGCGGCGCAGGGGCCGCAAACGCAGGCGCCGGTTCATTGATAGGGCTCGTTGCGGAAGGCCAGGGTGGTGGTCAGCATCACCCGCCCGTCCTTGGTGCGCGCCACCGCCTGGGCGATCATCGGCGTGACGATCGGCTGTTCATACCAGACCCGCACGAGCACGCGCTGGCCGGGGCCGCCGGGTTCGAATTTCAGGCCGGTGGGGTCGAACTGGTCGCCGCTGGTCGGGTCCGGCGGGGCCTTGCTCGGGTCGGTCAGGGAAAAGTCGTCCAGCACGCGCACGTCGATGAAGGCGCGGCGGCCGCAGTCGCCGGAAAACATGCTCATTTCGGCGCAGAACTTGTCCTTGAACTGCTCGGGCGTCAGTTCCTGCGTCTGGGCCTGCCCGGTGCGCACCTGGCGGGCGGCGTCCGAGGCGGCGGTCTCGACCAGGGCGTCGACCAGCAGCATCAGGCCGATCTCCAATATGCCGAATAGCAAAAGGAAGAAGGGCAGGGCGACCAGGCCGAACTCAATGGCGTTCGAGCCTTCGCGTCGTTTCCGGTCGTGAGAACGCCGCGCCAAGGCCCGGCCTTTCTTAAGACCCGCGCCCGGGGGCGGTGTCGTCGGAGGCGATAGGCGCATCGACGGGCGCGCAGGTCGCGCCGCAGGTCACTTCGGTCGTGTGCCGTCCGCGCCAGACCCGCACTGTTCCGGCGCTGCTGGGCGTCACCACGATCTGGCGCTGGAACAGGGGGCGGCCCAGACCGTCCACGGCGATGACCTCGGTCACGCCATAGGCCTTGCCGGTGATGAACAGGGTGCGGGCGTCGGTGACGGCGACGTCGGCGATGTCTTTATTGGCGACGATGACGGACCCGGCGGCGGCGCCCAGCTGGACGCGCGTCGCCTGATGGATCGGCACTTCCAGTTGACGGCTCTGCGCCGTCGCCGCCGTCGCGCCCAGAACGATCGGCAGGCCGACGCACAGCAGGCGGATCAGGTTCGCCCTGTTGGGCCTGGCCGATGCCGTCATGTCGGAACCTCCGAAGTCAAAAGAACGGGCGCGCGCGACGCCGCGCGTGAACTGTCGCGCGCAAAGGTCAAGATTTCCTGAAATTCCTGCGTTCACCGATCCTATGACGCGATCATAGTAAACAAGCAAGTAACCATCATATTTGTATTAGGCGCGGTCGGCTTTTACTCGCCCTTAATCCGCAACGCGGCATGGTCAGCGGGCAAACGGGGGTCAAGCGGGCAAAACCGGTGACCCTGGATGGTGGAACTGTTGCTCGCTTAGAACAAAGGAAGACAAATCATGCGTAACTTCATCAATCGCTTCGCCAAAGACGAATCCGGCGCCACGGCCATCGAATACGGCCTGATCGCCGCCCTGATCTCGGTGGTCATCATCACCGCGCTCATCGCTATCGGTCCGAAGGTTAAGGGTATGTTTGAGGGTGTGGAGGACAAGTTGACGGAAGCAGAAACCGAAGCAGCCAAAAACTAATAAATCTATTGGTCTTATCGCTAACAGCCGGAGCAAAAACTCCGGCTGTTTTCGTTGTGAGAGTGGACAGCGCTCAGCCCAACGAAACCGAGTTTTAAAGACTTATGGGCAGGCTGAGGGTATGGATCATCTTTCCTTCCTTCTCCTCGCCCTTCTTCCCGTGCTCGCCGTCGTCGCGGCCCTGCACGACCTGACGACGATGAAGATCCCAAACTGGATCTCGATCGCGCTCGTCGGCGGCTACTTTCCAGCGGCGCTGGCGCTGGGCCTGCCCCTGAGCGTGGTGGGCGTTTCCGCCGGAATGGCGTTGGCGGCGCTGTTCATCGGCGCGGGGATGTTCGCCCTGAACTGGATCGGCGGGGGCGACGCCAAACTGCTGGCGGCGGCGACCCTGTGGATGGGGTTGTCGGGCACGCTGTATTTTCTGCTCTTCACCGGGCTAGCCGGCGGAGCCTTCTGCATGCTGCTGCTGACGGCGCGCAGTCGCCTGCCCATCCTGGCCCAGACGGGCCCGGGCTGGATGATGCGGTTGATGCAGCCCAAGGGCGACATTCCCTATGGCGTCGCCATCGCGATCGGGGCCCTGCTCGCGTATCCCGAAAGTCCGCTGATGGCCGCCTTCATCGCGGGTTGATCCGCGTTCGCCAAGGCCTGTCCCGCTTAGGGACGCGTTAACCTCGATCCGTCATCATTGTTAACGGCAGGGGCGGCCCGCGCGCTATCGCGTCGTCGCGTCTGCCGGAGACCGTCGATGAAGCCCGCCAAGATCGCCGTCATCTGCATCGCCGCCCTGGCCGCTGTCGGCCTGGCGCTGGTGGTGCGCGCTATGGGTTCGTCCGGCGCAGAGCCGGCGACGGCCTCGGCCGCCGTCGAGGCGCGACCGATGGCCAAGGTGCTGGTCGCCGCGCGCGATCTGGAGCCGGGCCGACGCCTGGCCGACGCCGACCTGAGCTGGAAGGACTGGCCGACCGAGGAGCTGAATCCGCTCTTCATCACCGACGGCTCGACCCCGCCGCCCGCCAAGCCCGAAGGCGCCGCCGCCGAGAACGCCGCCGTCGACGCCAAGGGCGAGCCGAGCCGTGAGCAGGCGCGCGCCCAGGCGGTCGAGCGCGCCCTGAAGGCCGCTGCTGAACTGAACGGTCCGGGGGCCAAGTCCGACTATATCGGCGCCGTGGTGCGCGAACCCATTCTGGCGGGCGAGCCGATCGTGGCGCGCAAGATCGTTCGCGCCGGGGACAGCGGCTATATGGCCGCCTATCTGGAGCCGGGCACGCGCGCCATGGCCATCCGCGTCAATGTCGAGACCGCCGCCGGGGGCTTCATCCTGCCCGGCGACCGGGTGGACGTGCTGATGACGCGCGAGATCAAGAACAACGACAGCGGCGCCGGACCGCGCTTCACGACGGCGACGATCATGCGCAACATGAAGGTCCTGGCCATCGACCAGACCACCCGCGCGGCCGAGGACGAAAAGGCCGTGGTCGGCGCCACCGCCACCTTGGCCGTCAGCGAACGCGACGCCGAGCTTCTGGCCCTGGCGCGGTCCGAGGGGGACCTGTCGCTGGTGCTGCGCTCCTATGCCGATACGGCGGGGCCGTCCGGCCATGTTCCCGGCGCAGTGCGGCGCGGCGGCGAGCGAACGGGCGCGGTGGTGAAGATCTATCGCGGCGGCGACGCGCAGGAAGTGCCGACGCCATGAGGATTTCGCGCATGAACCGTTTCGCCGTCGCCGCCAGCGTCGCTGTGCTCGCTCTGGGCGGGGCGGGCGCGCCGATGGATCAGGCAGGCGCCCAGACGACGCGCGCCGCCATCACCGCCGGCTCGGCGCCGCAGCTGGTCAACCTGCCGCGCGGGACCTCCTTTGCGGTCGACCTGCCGTCTGATGCGCGCGACGTCATCATCTCCAACCCGCGCGTCGCCGAGGCCATGCTGCATTCGCCGCGCCGCATCACCATGATCGGCCTGGAGGGGGCGAGACGGACGCCGTGTTCCTGGATGGCTCCGGCCGCACCATTCTGGCGCTGCGCGTGCGGGTGGATGCCGGCGTCAGCGCCCTGCAGGATACGCTGAACCGCATCGCGCCCGGTTCGGATCTGCGGGCCGAAGCGGTCAACGACAGCATCATCCTGACCGGTCTGGCCGCCAGTCCGGCCGACGCCGACCGCGCCGCCCAGGTGGCCCGCGCCTTCGTCAGCGCCCCCGAGAAGGTCATGAACATGATCTCGGTCGCCGGTTCGGACCAGGTGACGCTGAAGGTCCGGGTCGTCGAGGTGCAGCGCAACGTCATCAAGCAGTTGGGCTTCGACACCCAGGCGGTGATCGGCCGTGTCGGCGACACCCAGTGGCTGTTGGGCAACAGCGCCACCTGGGGCGTCAACGGTTCGCTGCTGGGCGGGCTGGCGGGCGGGATCGCGCGCGACACGACCAAGAACTTCCAGATGGAGGGGCCGTGCCTCGGGCCGGGGTGGCCGGAAGGCGCCCTATGCCCGGTCATCGTCGACGGCAGTCCGGGCGATCCTCCGAACTGGGAAACCGCACAGCCGGGCACGGGTCCCGGCTCAGACGGCCTGAACAAAGGCTCGGCGACGCTGAAGGCGTTCGAGCGCGTCGGCCTGGTCCGCACCCTGGCGGAACCTAACCTGACCTCGGTCAACGGCGAGGCCGCCAGCTTCCTGGCGGGCGGCGAGTTTCCTGTGCCCACCGGCCGCGACCGCGACGGGCAGATCACCGTGCAGTACAAGCCCTATGGCGTGGCGCTGGGCTTCCGCCCGGTCGTCCTGTCCGAAGGGCGCATCAGCCTGCAGGTCAAGGTCGAGGTTTCGGAGCTGACGCCCAGCGGCGGCCTGACCATCGGCGCCGGAACGCCGTCGTCGATCACCCTTCCGGGCCTGACCGTGCGGCGCAGCGAGAACACAGTCGAACTGCCTTCGGGCGGGTCGATGATGATCGCGGGCCTGTTGCAGGAAAGCACGCGTCAGGCGGTGGATTCCCTGCCAGGCATGACGAACATCCCGGTGCTGGGGCAGTTGTTCCGCTCGCGCGACTATCTGATGGGCGAGACCGAACTGGTGGTCATCGTCGAGCCCTATGTCGTCACGCCGACGGCGCCGGGGCGGATGCAGACGCCGGCCGACGGCCTGCGCATCGCCCATGACGCCCAGACCATCTTCTTCGGCCAACTAAATCAGGTCTACGGCTCGCCCGCGCCGACCGCCCAGGCGGGCGCCGGATGGCGCGGCCCCGTCGGCTATGTGATCGAGTGAACGCCATGACCCGACCCTTTTCGCGGCATCTCGCCCTGATCGCCCTGACGGCGGGCGGATTGGTCCTGTCGGCCTGCGTCGGCGGCCCGGCGAGCCTGGGCGGCGAGCCGCCGCTGACGCCCACCTCGCGCTACTCGCTCCAGGTCGAGCCGGGGCTGGAGCGCATCGCCCTGGCGGTGCATGAGACGGGCGTATCGGCCAATCAGCGCGCGGCCCTGGGCGATCTGGTCAACCGCTTCGCCATGGAGGGGCGCCGGTCCTGGTCATCGAGGCTCCGTCCGGCGGCGACCCGGTGGCGGCCGAGGCGGCCTGGGGCGTGCGGGCGATCCTGCAACAGGCGGGCGTGCCGGAGAACCGCATCCAGGTCGCCGCCTATGTCGCGCCTGATCCGCGCGCGCCGGTGCTGGTCGGGTTCGAGACCGTCCGGGCGGTGGTGCCTCAGTGCGGGACGCAATGGGGCAATCTGGGCCGCAGCGGCGACAATCAGTCCGCCTCCAACTTCGGCTGCGCCGTCAACGCCAACCTGGCCGCCCAGATCGCCGACCCGCGCGACATCGTGGCGCCGCGCGGCATGACGCCGTCCGAGGCCGGGCGACGCGCGGTCGTGTTTGACGCCTATCGCAAGGGAAGCGCGACCTCGGCGGCGCGCGAACCCCTGCTGTCGCAAATGCGCATCTCACAGGCCATTCAATGAGCAAGCTGGCCGATACCCATTCGAGCGGGTTCGACGCCCTGGACGGCTTTGATCTGGACGACGAGTTTCTGGATCTTGATGACGGTCGGCCGGGTCCGGCGCTGACGCCCCCTCCCGCCGCCGCGCCGACGTCCGCCCCTGCAGAGGCCGCGTTCGTGGAGGCGGCGCCGCCCCCGTTGCGGCGCCCTCGACCCTCAGCCTGGTGAGCGGGGCGGTGGAAGTCGCCATTCCGCGCATCGCGGTTCATGTCTTCGCCGAGCGTCAGGACACGGCGGCCGCCGGCGAGCGCGCCGGTCAGGACCGCCGCATGGCCCGCGCCGCCACCCAGATCCGTCTGGGCGGGGTGCAGGCGGCCATCGAGGCCTATCAGCACGAGCCGACGCCGCCTCTGGTGATCGTCGAAAGCCTGAAGGACCCGCAGAGCCTGCTGGCCGAGATCGACCAACTGGCCCAGGTCTGCGATTCCGGCACCAAGGTCGTCATCATCGGCGCGGCGAACGATATCCTGCTGTATCGCGAACTGATGCGGCGCGGCGTCAGCGAATATCTGGTGGCGCCGATCCAGCCGTTGCAGCTGATCGCGGCGATCGGCGGCCTGTTCGCCGATCCGGCCCAGCCCTTCGTTGGCCGCACCATCGCCTTCGTCGGCGCGCGCGGCGCCGGGGCCTCGGCCGTGGCGCACAACACCGCCTATGCGATGAGCGAGCGGATCGGCGTCAACACCGTCATCGTCGACTATGACCTGCCGTTCGGCACCGCCGGGCTGGACTTCAATCAGGACCCGCTGGGCGGGGTCGCCGACGCCCTGAAGCAACCGGAGCGTCTGGACGCCACCCTGCTGGACCGGATGACGGTGCGCTGCACCGACAAGCTGAGCCTGCTGGCGGCGCCCGCCACCCTGGACGCCGACTGGGACTTCAGCCCGGACGTCTTCGAGGAAGTCACCGGCCGGATCCGCGCCACGGCGCCCTTCGTCGTGCTGGACCTGCCGCACCTGTGGTCGGGCTGGATGCGGCGGGCGCTGATTTCAGCGGACGAGGTGGTCGTGGTGGCGACGCCGGACCTGGCCTCGCTGCGCAACGCCAAGAACATGATCGACCTGATCAAACAGGGGCGGCCCAACGATGCGCCGCCGCGTCTGGTGCTGAACCAGGTCGGCCTGCCCGGACGGCCCGAGATCCCGGTCAAGGATTTCGGCGCGGCGCTGGGGGTGCATCCCAGCCTGATCATCCCGTTCGACGCCAAGGTGTTCGGCACGGCGGCCAACAACGGCCAGATGATCATCGACTCGGCGGCCAAGACCAAGCCGGCCGAGGCGTTCGAGACCCTGGCCCAGATCGTGTCTCATCGCGAGCTGCCGGTTGCAGGGGGCAGACGCGGGCCAAAACTGCGGCGGGCGGTTCGTCGCTGTTCGCCGGTCTGTTCAGCCGGAAGCGGGCCTAGGTGTTCGGCAAGCGGACAGCTCCGGCGGCGGCCCAGACGGTCACGCGTCCGGCGGCCGCGCCTGACCCTGGCCTTGAGAAGGCTGCGTCCCGCCGTCCGACGTTGGAGCCGGTCGACGCCTTCTCGCCTGAAGAACTGGACCCGCTGACGCCGACGACGCCCAAGCGTCCTGATCCTTTCGAACACGCGCTGGGACAGTCGGATCAGCCGCGTGCGGCTGCGGGCGGCGCCGGGCCGCGCGCCACCGCCGGTCTGGCTCAGTTGAAGAACGCCCAGGCGGTCGCCGAGATCGTTCGCGAGCAGAGCGACTATTACCACGCGACGAAGACGACCATCTTCAACGCCCTGATGAACACCATCGACCTGGCCCAGCTGGCGCAGCTGGATCAGAAGGCGGCGTCCGAGGAAATCCGCGACATCGTCTCCGAACTGGTGGCGATCAAGAACGTCTCCATGTCGGTGGCCGAGCAGGAGCATCTGGTCCAGGACATCCTGAACGATGTGCTGGGGTATGGCCCGCTGGAGCCGCTGCTGGCGCGCGACGACATCGCCGACATCATGGTCAATGGGGCAGGGCGCGTCTTCATCGAGGTCGGCGGCAAGGTGCAGCTGACTAACGTCCGTTTCCGCGACAACACCCAGCTGATGAACATCTGTCAGCGGATCGTGTCGCAGGTCGGTCGCCGCGTCGACGAAGCCAGCCCCATCTGCGACGCCCGCCTGCCCGACGGCAGCCGCGTCAACGTCATCGCCCCGCCCCTGGCCATCGACGGGCCGACGCTGACGATCCGCAAGTTCAAGAAGGACAAGCTGACGATGCGCAATCTGGTGGAGTTCGCCTCCATCAGTCCCGAGGGCGCGCGCGTCCTGGGCGTCATCGGCGCTTCGCGATGCAATCTGGTGATTTCGGGGGCACGGGCTCGGGCAAGACCACCCTGCTGAACACCCTGACGGCCTTCATCGACCCGACCGAGCGCGTCATCACCTGCGAGGACGCCGCCGAACTGCAGCTGCAGCAGCCGCACGTCGTGCGTCTGGAGACCCGCCCGCCGAACCTGGAAGGCCAGGGCCAGATCACCATGCGCGACCTGGTCAAGAACTGCCTGCGGATGCGCCCCGAACGCATCATCGTCGGCGAGGTGCGCGGGCCCGAGGCCTTCGACCTGCTGCAGGCCATGAACACCGGCCACGACGGGTCGATGGGCACGCTGCACGCCAACAGCCCGCGCGAGGCGATCAGCCGTCTGGAATCCATGATCACCATGGGCGGCTACGGCCTGCCGTCCAAGACCATCCGCGAGATGATCGTCGGCTCGATCGACGTCATCGTTCAGGCCGCGCGCCTGCGCGACGGCAGCCGGCGCATCACCCACATCACCGAGGTGGTGGGGCTGGAAGGCGACGTCATCGTCACCCAGGACCTGTTCGTCTACGACATCACCGGCGAGGACGCGCACGGCAAGATCACCGGGCGCCACCGCTCGACCGGCATCGCCCGCCCGCGCTTCTGGGACCGCGCCCGCTATTACGGTCTGGAGCGCGAACTGGCCGAGGCCCTGGACGCGGCGGAGTAGGGCGGATGCTGCTTCCTGTGCTTGCGGCGGTTCTGGCCTTCATCACCATCGGCGGCGTCGGCTGGGTGCTGGTCGGCGGCGACGACTCCTCGGGGCAGGCGGTCAAGCGCGCCAAGGTTCTGGCGACCAGCCGCACCGAGTCGGTGGCGGCGGCCAAGCGGGCGGCTGTAGCCAATACGCCCGAGGCCCGACGCAAGCAGATCATGGTCCAGTTGCGCGAGGTCGATCGCCGCGAGCGCAAGGCGCGCATGACCACCAGCGCCAAGCTGAAGCAGGCGGGGCTTGAACTATCGCTGCGGACCTTCGTTGTCATCAGCGTGGCGATGGGGCTGATCGGCGCCCTTCTGGCCTTTGTCCTGGGCGGCAACATCCTCATCGTCCTGGGCGTCGGGATCGCCATGGGGCTGGGCCTGCCGCGCTGGGTCGTGAACATGAAGGCCAAGGCGCGGATGAAGAAGTTCTCTCTCGCCTTTCCCGATGCGGTCGACGTGCTGGTGCGCGGCATCAAGACCGGCCTGCCCGTCCATGACTGTTTCAAGGTCATCGCCCGCGAAAGTCCTGAACCTCTGGCGGGCGAGTTCCGCCTGCTGGTCGAGGGGATGGGCGTGGGGCTGACGCTCGCCGACGCCCTGGACAAGATGTACATGCGGATGCCGACGCCGGAGCTGAAGTTCTTCGCCATCGTCATCGCCATTCAGCAGAAGTCGGGCGGCAACCTGGCGGAAGCCCTGAGCAACCTGACCTCGGTGCTGCGCGCCCGGCGGATGATGGGCGAGAAAATCAAGGCCATGTCGTCCGAAGCCGTGGCCTCGGCGGCCATCATCGGCTCCCTGCCGCCGGTGGTGATGATCATGGTGACCCTGACCAGCCCCAGCTACATGATGCTGCTGTTCACCGACGGGCGCGGCCACGTGATGCTGCTGGGCGCAGTGTTGTGGATGGCCACCGGCGTCTTCGTGATGAAGCGCATGATCAACTTCAAGTTCTGAGGAAGGGGCCAGGACCGTGAACGCCTTCATGCGCTTCATCACCGATCCGCAGAACCTGCTGAGCATCGGCGTGGGCGTGGCCGTTTTCGCCAGCGTCCTGACGCTGCTGTCGTCCTTCGTCGGCGGCGGGCCGCGGCTGGACAAGCGGATGAAGGCGGTGGCCGAACGCCGCGAGGAACTCCGCCGTCGTTCGCGTCAGGCCCTGCGCGGCGGCGGGGGCGAGACGGGCGGCGGGCTGCGTCGCACCGACGACAGTTTCCGCAGCCGGGTGGTGGCGCGGCTGAATCTGGTCAAGCTGCTGGAAGACCCCAAGGTCGCCGAAAACATGACCCAGGCCGGTTTCCGCGGGCCAAGGCCGCTGAACACCTTCTACTTCTTCCGCTTCGCCCTGCCGTTCATCCTGATGGCGCTGACGGCCTTCTATCTGTTCGTGGTGATCAAACCGGACCTGCCGGGCTTCACCCTGTTTTCCTTCGTGATCCTGGCGGCGGGCGTCGGCTTCTATGCGCCGAACATCTATCTGAAGAACATGATCGACAAGCGGCGTCAGTCGATCGTCGCGGCCTTCCCCGACTCGCTGGACCTGCTGCTGATCTGCGTGGAGTCGGGCATGTCCATCGAGGCGGCGATTCAGAAGGTCAGTCAGGAAGTCGGCGGCCAGTCGATCGAACTGGCCGAGGAGCTGTCCCTGCTGTCGGCCGAGCTGAGCTATCTGCCCGAGCGGCGCCTGGCCTATGAGGGCATGGCCAAGCGGACGCAGCATCCGGGCATCCGCGCGGTGGCGACAGCCATGACCCAGGCCGAGACCTACGGCACCCCTCTGGGCAGCGCCCTGCGGGTGATGGCCAAGGAAAACCGCGACCTGCGCCTGGCCGCCGCCGAGAAGAAGGCGGCGGCGCTTCCGGCCAAGCTGACCGTGCCGATGATCCTGTTCTTCCTGCCGGTGCTGTTCGTCGTCATCCTGGGGCCGGCGATAATCAACATCACCGATACGATCAAGGGCGGCTGACGGCTCTGCCGGGAGGCGACGTCAGCCCTGTTCGGCGATCTGTTTCAGCTTCTCGCTGATGGCCTCATAGGCCGGACGGATGCGGGCGCGGTGCTTGTCGTGGAACAGTTCGGCCCGCAGCCCGGTGAAGACCATGCCGTGCGAGACGATGCAGGCGCCGCGATCCAGCTCCTCGATTTCATAGTAGCGCAGGGTGCGGAACAGAAAGCCGCGACGCTCGACCCAGACCAGCTGGGCGTTGGGCTCCCACTCGCCCAGATGCGCCTGCACCTGGCGCTCGCCCAGGTCCGGCAGGCGTTCGGTCAGGCTGATCGGCGCGCCATAGCCAAGGGCGCCCTGAACCTTGACCTCATGCGGATTCCAGCGCTCCCAGCCGCCGAAGTCCGTCAGCACGTCCCAGAGGCGTTCGGCCGTCGCGCGCACGCCGATGCGGTGTTCGATGCGGATCGTTTCCATGCGCTCCCTGTGACATGGGTTTTGCCGTTTAGGAAGACGGCGCGGCCCTGAGCTTCCAGTCGAAGCGGCGTTTGCCCTTGGAGCGCCGGCGCCGTCGCGTTAAGGCCGAAGGCGAAGCAAGGAGCCGTCATGATCACCCGCATCCAGCCCGAACGTCGCATGAGCCAAGCCGTGATCCACGGCGACACCATCTATCTGGCCGGTCAGGTCGGCGAACCGGGGCAGGACGTCGTCGCTCAGACGCGCACCGCCCTGGCGGAGGTCGACGCTCTTCTGGCTGAATGCGGGAGCAACAAGTCGAAGATCCTCTCGGCCCAGGTCTGGCTGGCCGACATCGCCGATTTCGCGGCCATGAACAGCGTGTGGGACGCCTGGGTCGACCCGATCAATCCGCCCGCGCGCGCCACCTGCGAGGCGAAACTGGCCACGCCCGCCTATCGGGTCGAGGTCATCGTCGTGGCGGCGCGCTGATATGGCGCGCGTCATCTCGAATGAGAGCGAGCTGGAGCGGTTCAGAGCGACCCGGGTCACCGCCCTGTACCGTCTCGACCTGATCGAGAAGGGGCGCAACTGACCTATGAGGACGGCACGCCGGTCGACATGGCGTCCGAGGCGCAGCGCCTGAAGGATCAGGTCGCCGACATGGACCGGCGCATCGCCCGGCTGGAGGCGGCGGGCGAAGCCTGATCTTCACAGACTGACGAAATGTGGTGCGCGACCCATCCGTCGCCGTCTTTCGCGCGAATAAGGCCGCGCTACTGCATTTCACTTTCAGGAGATCGTTCGATGAACCTTCGCACCCTCGCCGTGGCGGCCGCCGCCTTGTCCGCCTGCGCCTTCCCCGCCGCCGCCGAGACCATCTCGACCCACGTGCTGGATCTGGCGCGCGGCGTCGGCGGCCGTGACGTCCCGGTTACCCTGCAGATCAAGTCGGCCGACGGCCAGTGGCGCGACCTGGCGACCAGCCGCACCGACGACAACGGCCGCGTCCGCTCGTTCGGCGACGCGATCAAGACCGAGGCGGCGACCTATCGCCTGGTGTTCGACATGTCGCGATATGGCGAGCCGACGACGCCGCCCTTCTTCCCCGAGATCGACGTGGTCTTCCAGGTGGTCGATCCCAGCGTCCACTATCACGTGCCGGTGGTGGTCAGCCCCTACGGCTACAGCACCTATCGCGGCAACTAAGGCCGTCACCGTGTTCGGACGCCTCGGTCAGAGGCGTTCGAACACCGTGCGGATGACCGCCTGATAGGCGTCGGTCAGGGCGCGCAGCTCGGCCTCGGGCACGCGCTCGTCCACCTGGTGCATGGTCTGGCCGACCAGGCCCAGCTCGAGCACCGGGCACAGGGCGCGGATGAAGCGGGCGTCGGAGGTGCCGCCGGTGGTCGAGGCCTCGGGGCGGCGGCCCAGCGTCGCCTCCACCGCATCCTGCACCGCCGTGACGAAGACGCCCGGCTCGGTCAGAAAGGCCTCGCCCGAGCACATATGCTCCAGCTCGATGCGCAGGCCCGTCTCGGCCTGGAGGGCGCCCGCCTCTCGGTTCAGCCAGTCGATCAGGCCGTCGCCGGTGTGGTTCGGGTTGAAGCGGATGTTGAGCCGCGCCCTGGCCTCGGCCGGGATGATGTTGGTCGCCGGATTGCCCACGTCGATGGTGGTGATCTCCAGGTTCGACGGCGGAAACTCAGGATAGCCGTCGTCCAGCACATGGGCGTCGAGGCGGGCCAGCAGCTTGGCGATGACCGGGGCCGGATTGGCGGCGCGGTCGGGATAGGCGACGTGGCCCTGTTTCCCATGCACAGTGATCCAGGTGTTCAGCGAGCCGCGCCGCCCGACCTTGATCATGTCGCCCAGGTGATGGGCCGAGGAGGGCTCGCCGACCACGCAGGCGTCGATGACCTCGCCCTCGGCGGCCAGGGTCTGGACCACCCTCTTGGTGCCGTGCAGGGCCGGGCCTTCCTCGTCGCCGGTGATCAGGAAGGACAGGGAGCCTTCGATCTCGTCTCGGGCCAGCACGCGCGAGACGGCGGCGACCCAGGCGGCGATGCCGCCCTTCATGTCCACGGCGCCGCGGCCGTAGAGGACGCCGTCGCGGGTCTCGCCCTCGAAGGGGCCGGCGCTCCAGGCCTTCAGGTCGCCGATCGGCACCACGTCGGTGTGGCCGGCGAAGCAGAGGTTGGGCGAGGCGGTGCCGCGCCGGGCGTAGAGGTTCTCGATCCGGGCGTCGTGGCCGACGCCGCTCGGTCCTTCGAACACCATGCGGCGGCAGGCGAAGCCCAGGCCGGTCAGGGCGCGCTCCAGCACGTCCATCGCCCCTTCGTCGGCGGGGGTGACGGAGGGGATGCGGATCAGGTCGCGGGTCAGTTCGACAGGATCGATGACGGAATGTGATGCGGCGCTCATGCCGCTATGCTTTAGGCATATCGTGCATCCGCGAGAAGGGCCGACGCTGCGACGGCGCCTCCTAAACGAAGACGCCCGCCACTGTGACGACTGAAAGCTTCGACACCGCTCCGACGGTTCCACCTCAACCTCCGGCGCCGCCAGGCCCGCCTTCGCACGGCGACGGCCCGGCCAGTCCGTGGGGCATCGGCGATTTCCGCCTGCTGTGGCTGGGGCGGCTGGTGGCCGTGCTGGGCATCCAGATCCAGTCCTCGGCCCTGCTGTGGCAGGTCTATGAGATCGCCCGGCGCGACCATCCGATCGAGGAGGCCAGCCTCTATCTGGGGCTGGTGGGCCTGTGCCAGTTCCTGCCGCTGCTGGCCTTCACCCTGCCGGCCGGGGCGATGGCCGACCGGCGCGACCGCAAACATACCGTCACCCTGTCGATCATCGTCGAGGGGATGTGCGCGGGCGCCTTCCTGATGATGGCGCTGCACGGATCGCCGCCGCTGTGGGGCCTGCTGGCGGTCGCCGCCGTCTTCGGCGCGGCGCGCGCCTTCCTGGCTCCGGCCAGCCAGGCCTTCCTGCCGATGGTGGTGGGACGCAAGGCCCTGCCGCCCGCCATCGCCGCCCAGTCCATCGCCTTCCAGACCGGCGCCATCGCCGGGCCTGCGCTGGGCGGGGTCATCGTCGGCGTGAACGTGCCGCTGGCCTACGCCTCGGCGATGGCGCTGTTCCTCGTGGCTGTCGCCTGCTTCCTGCTGATCCGCACCAAGGGCAAGCCTCAGGTCGATCCGTCCAAGCTGGGCCCGGTGCAGCAGGTCCGAGAAGGCCTAGCCTATGTGTGGAAGACCAAGATCGTGCTGGGCGCGATCTCGCTGGATCTGGTCGTCGTCCTGTTGGCGGGCGTGGCCCTGCTGACCCCGATCTTCGCGCGCGACATCCTGCATGTCGGGGCCATCGGCTTCGGCCTGCTGCGCGCCTCGTTCGGGGTCGGGGCGCTGATCATGGCGCTGTATCTCAGCCGCTTCCCTATCGTGCGCCACGGCGGGCGCTGGATGTTCGCAGCGGTGGCCGTGTTCGGGGTCTGCACCGTGGTGTTCGGCCTGTCCAAAAGCGTCTGGCTGTCAGGGGCTGTGCTGTTCCTGGGCGGGGCGGCGGACATGATCAGCGTCAACATCCGCCAGACCCTGATCCAACTGGCTACGCCCGATCACATGCGCGGGCGGGTGTCCTCGGTGTCCATGCTGTTCATCGGCGCCTCAAACGAACTGGGCGAGGCCTATTCCGGCGTGGCGGTGCGCCTGCTCGGCCCGATCGGGGCGGCGGTGGTCGGCGGCTTTGGGGCCCTGGCGGCGACCGGCGTCTGGGCCAAGGTCTTTCCGGATCTGAGGAAGGCGAATCGGCTGACCTGATGCGCTCAAGGTGATCCTTCTCCCCCTGTGGGAGAAGGTGGCATGCGGAGCATGACGGATGAGGGGTGTCGACGCGGCGGCGGCTGTTCAGTCGATGAAAGAAAAGCGCCGCGATCGGCTGACTGCGGCGCTCACACCCTCATCCGAGCGCCTTTGGCACCCACCTTCTCCCACAAGGGGAGAAGGGTGCATTACCCCCAGGGGCGGAAGTGTTTCGACAGCTTGAGCCCCTGGCTCTGATAGTGGCTGCCGCCCTCGCCGTAGAGGCGCGACGGCCGTTCCGTCAGCGGCTCATAGACCAGTCGGGCGACGATCTGGCCGTGCTCCAGCAGGAAGGGGTGTCGTGGGTGCGGACCTCCAGCACGCCCTTGGAGCCGGCGCCGTGCGCCTCGTCCGTGCCGAAGCCGGGATCGAAGAAGCCGGCGTAGTGGACGCGGAACTCGCCGACCGAGGGGTCGATCGGGGTCATCTCGGCGGCCTGATCGACGGGGATCTCCACGTCGTCGGACGAGGCCAGGATGTAGAACTCGCCCGGGTCCAGCAGCAGTTCGCCGCGACGCAGGGTCAGCGGCTCCCAGAAGTCGCGCGGATCATGGCCGTCGATGTGGTCCATGTTGATGACGCCCGCGTGGCGGCGGCCGCGATAGCCGACGACGCCGTGGTCGCCCGCGCGCAGGTCGACGCCGACGCTGCGGGTCTCCAGCTTGGGCGGCTCGCCCGCCTTGAGGCGCAGCTGGTTCAGACGCGTGCCCGGCTTGACCAGGATGGAGAATGTTTGGGGCGCGATCTCGAGATACAGCGGGCCGTCGTAACCCTCGTCCACGTCGTCGAAGCTGCCGCCCTGATCGGTTAGCAGGCGCACGAAGACGTCGACGCGGCCGGTCGAGCTCTTCGGATTGGCGCGGGCGTTCAAGCCCTTGGGCAGGTGCAGACGCTCCTGCAGGCGGGCGATGTAGACGCAGCCCTTCTCCATCACATAGCCGCTGTCGGGCAGGTCGATGGCGTGCATGGCGACGTCGGCGATGCGTTCCTCGACCTTGCGCTGGCCGGGCAGGAAGGAGGCGCGCACGCGCCAGGCCTGATCCGACAGCCGCAGGTCCAGGCTGGCGGGCTGAACCTGATCGACGTCGAAGGGGGTGTCGGAGGCGACGGCGCCGATCGCGATCAGGGTCTCAATACCCTGGAAGGGAAGGATGCCGGGCTGGTCGGGAATCTGAAAGCTGGTCATGCCGTCCTGTTCTCACACGGATTTTCTTGTCTGTGTAGCTTGTCGGCGACGACAGACGCTTGAACCCCGCGCACGGCGGGCTGCATATAGCGCATGCACTCCGCTCCTGCCTACTCCGCCGAGACCGAAGGCGTCGTCGTTCGCGTCCGCCCCTCCTATCTGGCGGGCCAGTCGGATCCCGCCGAGGGACGCTGGGTCTGGGCCTATCAGGTCGAGATCGTCAATCTGAGCGGCGGCCCGGTGCAGCTTGTGGCCCGGCGCTGGACCATTACCGATGCGCTCGGACGGGTCGAAGAGGTGCGCGGCCCCGGCGTGGTCGGCGAACAGCCGGTGATCGAGCCGGGGGACAGCTACGCCTATGCTTCGGGTTGTCCGCTGACGACGCCATCCGGCTCTATGGTCGGCGCCTATTTCATGCAGGACGCCGAGGGGCGGATGTTCGAAGCGGCCATCCCAGCCTTCAGCCTGGACGTGCCGAATGCGCGAAGGGTGCTGAACTAGGCTGCCGCACACGCCGTCATCCTCGGGCTTGACCCGAGGATCGGACGGTCCGCCTGCGCGACATAGGCAGGGCGGAGCGCGCCCAACGCTCGATCCTCGGGTCAAGCCCGAGGATGACGGAGAAGAGGGAGGGGCTGAGCGGAGCGCGGCAAGGCCAAACAAAAGCCCCTCGCCAGAGGCGAGGGGGATGGGACTGCGTCAACCCGGAGAACCGCAGTCCCGCCCCGGAACCCGCAGGAAACCGGCGGGGCGGACGGCGGCCCCACTAGGGGCGTTCGTGTCGGCCGTGGGGCCGAACGGCGCCGACGCGGCGGCTGCTCAAGTAGCGAACCGCCGCGCGGTGAGCGGTAGCAGGCCTAAAAGCTCAAGCAGCGAGCGACCGCGTCGCGAGCGATAGCGAACTTAAATATACCTACGCAGGCTGCGGGCCAGGTCTGAGGAGGCGTCCTTGCTGGCGCTCTTGCGGACCTGGGGCTGGTAGGCGACGCGGGCGTGCTCGACGCAGTAGACGCCTTCCGAAGCGCGGCGGCCGCAGAAGCTGAAGTCGCTGGTCGACGGGTCGCCGATCGGCCATTTGCACATATGGGCGCCCAGGGTCAGCACGGTGGCGGTGCCGGGCAATTCCGGCGCGGGGGCCGGGGCCGGCGACTGCGGAGCGGCGGCGACGATCGGGCGCGGGGCGACGGCCTCAAGGCGACGCGGAGCCGACGGCGCCTGCACCGGCGCGGCCGGGGCGGCAGCGCGTGGACGGGCGGGGCGGAAGGTGGTGCGCGCGGGCTGCGACGGGGCGGCCCGGCCCGACAGGCCCAGGCGGTGCACCTTGCCGATCACGGCGTTGCGGGTCACGCCGCCGCCCAAGGCCTTGGCGATCTGGCTCGCTGACTGGCCTTCCAGCCACAGCTTCTTGAGCGCGCCGACGCGGTCTTCGGTCCAACCTGGGTTCATGTCGTCCTCCTGCGGAGACGTCAGATTCAATATCTTGTGTCGGAGTCCGAATTTCGGCCCCTCATCACGCCTCTAATCGTAAATCACCTCTTAAAAGACGCAATATGTGGGAATTCACCTGTCCACAGAAACTATATGTAGTATGGTTAATGTCCCGATTTGAATCAGTTTCTTGGCCTTCATCCACAGGGCGGGCGCCTTGCGAAACGGCCTCGCCTGTCGCATCTGAGGCCGCATGACGCACCTGACCGCCGGTTCCGACGCCCCTTCCGCTGCTGCTGGCGGCTTGCCTCAGCCCCGCCGCTACGACGGGATCAACTGGGTGGGCTTGCGCACCCTGTATCTCAAAGAGGTCCGCCGCTTCTGGAAGGTGGGCGCTCAGACCGTAGCGGCGCCGGTGGTGACGACCCTGCTCTACATGATGGTCTTCGTGGTGGCGCTGAAGGGGGCCCGGCCGCCGCTGCACGGCACGCCCTTCGCCGAGTTCGTGGCGCCGGGCCTGATCATGATGGCCATCCTTCAGAACGCCTTCGCCAACGCCTCGTCCAGCCTGATCCAGGCCAAGATCATGGGCACGGCGACCGACTTCCTGACCCCGCCGCTCAGCCCGCTGGAGTTGACCATCGGCTTCACCCTGGGCGCGGCGACGCGCGGCGTCGCGGTGGGGCTGGTGACGGCGATCTGCGTCATGCCGTTTGCGAAGCTGGGCCTGGCCAACCTCGCCCTGATCGTCTGGTTCGGCCTGATCGCTTCGCTGCTGATGGGCATGATGGGGGTGCTGGCGGGCCTGTGGTCCGAGAAGTTCGACCATCTGTCGGCGGTGCAGAACTTCGTGGTCATGCCGATGACCTTCCTGTCGGGCACCTTCTATCTGATCGACAGCCTGCCCGAGCCCTTCGCCAGCATCAGCAAGTTCAATCCCTTCTTCTACCTGATCGACGGCTTCCGGGCCGGGTTCATCGGCCATGCGGAAGGAAGCCTCGTGGTCGGAGTGGTCATGAGCGCCGTGCTCACCGTCATCATGGGCGCGGCCTGCTGGCTGGTGTTCCGTTCGGGCTGGCGGCTGAAGAGCTGACGGCTTAATCAGGGCGTCGAGCGCGAGGCGAGGGGCTTCGCGAAAGGGGCCCCGCCATGTCGTTTCATCTTCGCCTGAAAGCCGCAGTCAGCGGCGCCGTTCTGGCCGCCATCTGCCTGACTGCGGCGCCGTCGCTCGCCCAGAACCGCGCCGCCGATCTGCGTGAACAGGTCGGCGCCTACGCCCAGCCGTCCAACGCCGAACGACTGCAAGTGCTGTTGCGCCAGCTTCGGGCCGAGGGCTTCGCGCCCACCGTCGAGACCTTCGACGGCGGCGGCCGCGGCGAGCCGATGCAGGGCTCCAACGTCGTCGTCACCCTGGGCGAGGGCGCGAAGGAAATCCTGCTGACCGCCCACTATGACGCGGTGAAGCTGCGGGACGGGACGATGGCGGATGGTCTGGTCGACAACGCCGGCTCGGTCGTCGCTGTGATCGAGGCGGCCAAGATCCTGCGCGAGCGCCGCTGTCCCACCGCATCCGCATCATCTTCTTCGACCAGGAAGAGTTGGGCCTGATCGGCGCACGGAAGTGGATCGAGGCGCACGGTCTGGCCAACGTCGCCGCCGTGGTGAACTCTGACGTCGCCGCCTATGGCGACACGATGATGTATGGCCAGAACAACGGGCCGCAGTCGGCCTTCGTCACCCGCGCGGTGCAGGAGCTGTGCGCCGAACAGGCCCTGCAGTGCGTCGGCTTCCCCATCTATCCGCCGTCGGACGACCGGGCCTTCTCGGCGGCGGGCGCGCCCGTGGTCTCGCTGGGTTTCCAGGACGAGATCGGCGCCCACCAGATGTGGCTGGCCTTCAACGGCGGAAAGACGAACGGCCTGGCCGAAGGCTTCGTCCCGCAGGTTTTCCGGCTGATCCACTCCCAGGACGACGCCATCGAGGCGGTCGAGGCCGAGGCGATCGATCTGGCCGGCCGGACCTACGCCGCCCTGATCCGCAAACTGGATGCGCAGCTGCGCTGAATTCGCATCGCGGGCGGTGTTGACTATGCGGAAATAGCGCCCGACAAGTTCCTCGCCCTTTTCCAAAGCGGTCCCGTCGCTGACGCGCCGGGGCCGTCTCACTTTATGGAGTTTGCCAAGTGTCCGGTCATCTGATGGGTGTCTACAATCGCGCGCCGCTGGAAGTGGAGCGCGGCCAGGGCGTCCGCCTGTGGTCCGCTGACGGGACCGAGTACCTGGACTGCGTTTCGGGCATTTCGACCAATGCGCTGGGTCACGCCAACCCCAAGCTGGTCGCCGCGCTGAAAGCCCAGGCCGACAAGCTGTGGCACGTCTCCAACATCTTCAAGATCCGGGCCAGGACGCCCTGGCCGACGACCTGTGCGCCAAGTCCTTCGCCGACGTGGTCTTCTTCACCAACTCGGGCACGGAAGCCGTCGAATGCGCGCTGAAGACGGCGCGCAAGTTCCACGTCGCCAACGGCCAGCCTGAGCGGATCGACATCTACGGCTTCGACGGCTCCTTCCACGGCCGCACCTACGGCGCGATCAACGCCGCCGCCAACCCCAGCTACACCGAGGGCTTCGGGCCCAAGATGGAGGGCTTCCATCAGTTGAAGTGGGGCGACCACGACGCCATCAAGGCCGCCATCGCCAACCCGACCACCGCCGCCATCATCGTCGAGCCGGTGCAGGGCGAGGGCGGCTGCCGCGCCATGCCGGAACAGTGCCTGCGCGGCCTGCGCGAACTGTGCGACGCGCATGGCGTCCTGATCATCTTCGACGAGGTCCAGTGCGGCATGGGCCGGACCGGCAAGCTGTGGGCCCACGAATGGGCCGGCATGGCGCCGGACATCATGGCCATCGCCAAGGCTCTGGGCGGCGGCTTCCCCATCGGCGCCTGCCTGGCGACGGCTGAAGCGGCCAAGGGCATGACGGTCGGCGCCCACGGCTCGACCTTCGGCGGCAACCCGCTGGCGATGGCGGTCGGCAAGGCGGCTTTCGACGAGGTGTCGTCGGACGCCATCCTGAACAACGTCAACGAGGTCGCCGGCTATCTGAAGCAGCAACTGCACGGCCTGGCCGAACGCTTCCCCGACGTGATCGTCGAGGTGCGCGGCAAGGGTCTGCTGCTGGGCGTCAAACTGGTCCCGAACAACCGCGAGTTCATGGGCTGGGCGCGTGATGAGGCCAAGCTGCTGGTCGCCGGCGGCGGCGACAATCTGGTCCGCGTCCTGCCGCCGCTGAACATCACCCTCGAAGAAGCCCGCGAGGCGGTCGAGAAGTTCGAGAAGGCCTGCGAGTTCGCCCGCACCAAGGTCGCGGGCTGACGCTGTTTCTCCCTCCCCTCATGGGGAGGGCGGGTGGGGCCGTTTTTCTTCTACCTCCAGATTTCCGCAGGGCCGCCCCCACCGGTCCCTGCGGGACCATCCTCCCCATGAGGGGGAGGGAGAAGGCTTGGTCATGGTTCGTCACTTCCTCGACATCCACCGCCTGGACGCGGCGACCCTGCGCGCCATCCTGGACGACGCCCATGCCCGAAAACGCGCCCGCAAGGGCTGGCCCCAGGGTCGGCCTGACGCCGACGCGCCTGGCAAGGACCGCGTCCTGGCCATGGTCTTTGAGAAGAACTCGACGCGCACCCGCTTCAGCTTCGACGCGGCCATCCGGCAACTGGGCGGGGACTCCATCATCGCCACCGCGTCGGACATGCAGCTGGGCCGGGGCGAGCCGGTCGAGGACACCGCCCGCGTCCTGTCGCGCATGGTCGACGCCGTGATGATCCGCGCCAATGATCATGAGGACGTCGAGCGCTTCGCCCGCGTCTCGACAGTGCCGGTGGTCAACGGCCTGACTGACCGCAGCCACCCGTGCCAGATCCTGGCCGACCTGATGACGATCGAAGAGCATCGCGGCTCGATCGAGGGCAAGACGATCGCCTGGATCGGCGACGGCAACAACGTCTGCCACAGCTTCATGCACGCCGCGCCCAAGTTCGGCTTCCACCTGAACGTCGCCTGCCCGGCGGAATACCACCCGGACCTGCGCGATCTGGAAAAGGGCGGCGCTCACGTCACCCTGACCAGCGACCCGCGCGAGGCGGTCAAGGGCGCCGACGTCGTCGTCACCGACACCTGGGTCTCCATGGGCGACCAGGACTATGAGGCCCGGCTGGCGGCCTTCGAGCCCTACAGCGTCGACGCGGCCCTGATGGCCGAAGCCGCCGATGACGCCGTCTTCCTGCACTGCCTGCCGGCGCACCGGGGCGAAGAGGTCACGGACGCCGTCATCGACGGCTCGCAGTCGCTGATCTGGGACGAAGCCGAGAACCGCCTCCATGCGCAGAAGGCGGTCCTGGCCTGGTGTTTCGGAGCGTTTTAGAACGCCCTGACGCGCTTCGCGCCGCTTGAGGGCGGGCGAGGGCGTTAGCTCAGGTTGACGTCGGCCACATCGCCGGCGTCGGGCGGGGTCTTGGTCAGGTTCGCCTTGGCGATTTCGAAGGCGAACTTCATCAGGCCGCCGTCGCTGACCCAGACGCGGCCGTCGCCGGCGTCGAAGCGCAGAAGCGTCAGCCGCGGATCGTCCTTGCCCTCAGGATACCAGGCCGCCAGCACCGGGTTCCAGTAGCGCTCGATGACCTCCCGGTCGCGCCCATGCACCGAAAGGGCGCCGTGGATGCAGGCCCAGACCTTTTGGTCCTTCGAACCATAGCTGAACATGGCCGTTTGCCCCGGCGTCGCCGCATCCCGCGCCAGGTCCGTGTCGTCACGGGTGAAGAACCAGATGGTCCCGGTTTCGGCTTCGCGGAAGGCGGTCATCGGCTGGCTGTGATAGCCGGGCCGGTCCAGCCCCAGCATGCCGGTGTTGCTGGATTTCAAGCTTTTCCAGAAAGCCTCTTCGGCCTGCGCCGGCGTCAGTTCCTTGTCGGTCACGCGGGTCTCCTGTTGTCCATGGGGAGACAGGAAAACCGCCCGCAGGCCAGAGCGTTCCCGCTAGAAAGCCGGCGCCGCCGGCAGCGGCCGTCCGCTCAGCTCCGCCATCAGGTGGATCAGCAGGTAGAAGGCCAAGGCGGCGGCCAGCAACATGATGAACCGCCACGGCATCATGCGCGGGCCGCGCGTGAGGTCTATCGGTCGCGCGCCGCGCCATCCGGCGAAGACGACGACCGCCAAGGAGGCGATCAGCAGGATCAGGGTGAGCGTGGCGTCCATGACCGCGGCAGTTGGGGCGCCCGAGGCTGGGATGCAAGCGCCCCGCCGCCCACGATCGGCAGCTTGGCCGTATTTCTTGATGCGCGGTTAATGTAAACGCGGCATTAACCATGCCGGGCGCATCAGCGCCGTGTCGGTTGCCGTGGGCGTTTCGTGACGAGGCGCCACATCTTGCGGTTAACGACACGTTTACACGCTCTATCTGGAAGGATACCGTTCGCGCCATGGGTCGGGAGGCGAATCAGTGACCGCAGCGGCGCCGTGGAGCGTGAAGGGCATCGATCCCAAGGCGCGCGAGATCGCCAAGGATCTGGCGCGTCGCTCGGGCATGACCCTGGGCGAGTGGCTGAATTCCATGATCATGGATGAGCCGGAGGAGGACGACAGCGTCGCCACCCTGCCGCGCCGGTCGCCCATCCCTGATCCCTATGATCGCCGCAGCCGCTCGCGCCGTCTGGACGACGTCTATGGCGAGGATGCGCACCGGCATGAAGGCCTGGGCAGAATGGGCGCGTCGCTGGAGGTGATCGCCGAGCGCCTGGAGGCGGCCGAGCGCCGCTCGACTCTGGCCATTCAGGGCATTGATCAGGCCGTCGTCGGGCTGGTGCGTCGGATGGAGGCGCAGGACGAGGCTGAGGCGGCCAAGGCGCGCCGCATCGACGATATCGCCGAGGAACTGCGCGAGGGCCACCGTCGCCTGCGCCGCCTGGAGCAGGACGCCGGAGCCGAGGCGCGCGACGGGTTGGACAAGCTGGATGCGGCCCTGACCGCCGTCTCCACCCGCCTTTATGAAATGGACGAGCGCCAGCGGGCGGGCGTCAGCGAACTGCGCGATCGGATCGAAGCGGTCGAGAAGGCGGCTGGGCCGGGCGCGGCGCCACTCTGCTGTCGCAAGTGGGCGTACGTCTGGACGACGCCCAGTCGCAGACCTCAGAAGCGCTCAAGGGATTGGAGCGGTCGTTCGCGGCCCTCGACCTGCGGATGCGCGACGCCGAGCGCCGCATCGAGCCGGAGCACGCGCGCGAAGCCTCGCGCTTTGAAAAGCTGGCGGAGGCTCTCACCCGGCAGGTGGAATCCAGCCGCGTCGAGATGATGCGCCGCCTGGATGCGGCCGAAACCGAAGGCCGCGTCGAGCGGATCGAGCGCGCCTTGGCCGCGATCGGCGAGCAGGCCCGCGCCGCCGAGCAGCGCTCGGTCGCCGCGGTCGAGGGCATGGGCCACGAGATCATGCGCATCGCCCGCAATCTGAACGGCCGGGTGGAGAAGGTCGAGGCGACGGGCGCAGGGGCGTCCGACGCGCGCGTGGCCGCGCTGGAACAGAAGCTGGAGCGCGACCTGGCTCGCCACGCCCAGGCGGTGGACCAGCGCCTGACTCAGGCCGACGATCAGCACGCCCTGGCGCTGGAGCGGCTCGGCGGCGAGATCGCCCGGATCTCTGACAGGCTCGGCGAACGCATCGCCCAGTCCGAGCGTCGCTCGGCCCAGGCTCTGGACGACATCGGCCGCCGCCTGGCCGAAAGCACGGACAAGATGCATCAGCGCCACGAGCGCGCCTCGGGCGAGCTGGCCGAGCGGATGCGTCAGAGCGAGGAGCGCACGGCGCGCCTGCTGGCCGAGGCGCGCGACAGCATCGAGCAGCGCGCGGGCCGCACCGAGCGTCGCGACGTTCCGCTGGAAAGCTCGGAGCCCGCCCCTGGACCCCCGCTGAAAGTCCGAGCGGCGATTGGCGCGCGGCGGCTTTCGCCGACCCGGTCGAGCCCTGGTCGCAGGATCCGCTGGCGGGCGCTGTTCAGGCTGAGCCTTTCCCGACGCAGACGGAGCGCCATCCGGACGACGGCGTCTTCGCCGACCCGTTGGAGGCCGATTTCCTGGAGCCGCGGCAGGACGCGACGCCGTTTGGCCGCGCCCCGTCCGAACTGGCGGCGGACCCCGCCTCGATCCATGCGCCGGACTCTTTCGGCGGCGCCGACATCAGCGACATTCTGGCGGCGTTCGAAGACCCGGCGGCGGATGTCTTCGCCCGTCCCGCGACGGTTGCCGCGACGGCGGCCGACCGCCCGTTGACGCTGGACGATGACGACGACGGCTTTGCGGCGGAACTGGAGTTCGTCGATCCCGCGCCGCGCGCGACGGCCGACGACGGGCCGACGACGACCCGGGACGTGCTGGACGCGGCGCGCGCCGCGATGGCGCCGAGGCCGCCGATGATGGCGCCCGCGCCGGCTTCGGCCTCAAGAAACGCGGCGGCAAGTCCAAGCTGCAGGAGCGTCTGGACAGGCAGGCTGGCCGCCAGGGCTCGACCATGCGCAAGGCGATCGGCGCCTCGGCCGTGGCGGCACTGGTGGTCGGCGGCGGCTACGCCAGCCTGCAGGTGGCCGACGGCGCGGGCCTGCGCTTCCCGGGCGTAAGCGCGCCCGGTGTTGCGGCGGGTCCGGCGGACGCAGAGGCCGGGCTGGATGCGCCCATCGCCGCCGTGGCGCTGGACGCTGCGCCGACCGACGCCGTGCCGTCGCCCGAGGCGGCGGCGACCGAGGGCGCGTCCCTGTTCGCGCGCGCCAGCCTGATGCTGAACAACGGCGACGAGGCCGGCGTCGAGCCGCTGACCCGCGCGGCCAATCTGGGCTATGCGCCGGCGCAGCTGCGCCTGGCCATGCTCTATCAGGAGGGTCAGGCGGGGCTGGCCGTTGACGACGCCGAGGCGCGCGCCTGGGCCCGTCGCGCGGCCGAGGGCGGGGACGCCAAGGCCATGCATCACTACGCGATGCAGCTGTATGACGGCGTCGGCGGGGCCAAGAGCGGGCCGGACGCGCTGATCTGGCTGAAGAAGGCCGCCGAGGCAGGCCGCGTCGACAGCCAGTACAACGTGGCCAAGATGCTGGAGCAGGGCGATCAGGGCGTGGCCGCCAACCGCACCGAAGCCTTCAAATGGTACATGATCGCCGCCCGTCGCGGCGATCAGCAGGCTCTGGCCTCGGTGCAGCGGCTGACGCCCGCCCTGTCGGCCGTCGAACGCCGCAAGGCGCGCGAGGCCGCCGACGCCTTCACCGCGCCGCCGCTGGCGTAGAGGCCGCGCGCAAACAGGCGCGGGCCGGGGGTGGCGGTTCGCCGCAGGGGCCGCTAAGACCGAAGATCTAGTCGCCTTTCCGGCGCCGATTGCCTGTCCTTCCAGCCGAAGGCGCGTGCCGTGGATATTTACCTGCCGATCGCCGAAGTCTCGGTGAACTGGCCGCTCCTGGTCATGCTGGGGGCGCTGGTCGGATTCGTGTCCGGCCTGTTCGGCATTGGCGGCGGCTTCCTGATGGCGCCAGTGCTGGTGTTTCTGGGCATTCCGCCGACGGTGGCGGTGGCCAGCCAGGCCAGCCACGTCGTCGCCTCTTCGACCTCGGGCGTGATCCGTTATTCCGGCATGGGCGCGGTCGATTACCGTATCGGCGGCATCATGGCCGTGGGCGGCGCCTTGGGCGCGCTCGTGGGCGTTGAACTGTTCCGCTACCTGCGGCTGCTCGGTCAGGCCGATCTGGTGGTGTCGCTGTCCTATCTGCTGTTCCTCGGCTCCATCGGCGGCATGATGCTGTACGAGAGCCTGACGCAGATCCTCCATCGCGTTCGGGGCGAGACGCCGCCGCGCAAGGAGCGTCGTCGCCCGATGTGGCTGTACGGCCTGCCGTTCAGGATGCGTTTCCCGCGCTCGGGCCTGTACATCAGCGCCATTCCGCCGTTCGGCCTGGGCGTGTTCGCGGGCGTCCTGTCGGCCATCATGGGGGTGGGGGCGGCTTCATCCTGGTGCCGGCCATGCTCTATGTGCTGCGCATGAGGGCCAGCGTGGTGGTCGGCACCAGCCTGTTCCAGATCATCATTACCACAGCCATCACCACTGTGCTTCAGGCCGGGCGCAACCAGACGGTGGACATCGTCCTGTCGACCATCCTGCTGCTGGGCGGGGTGGTGGGGGCCCAATACGGCGCCAAGCTGTCGGGCCGGTTCCGCGCCGAAGAGATGCGGGCGGCCCTGGGCCTGATCGTCCTTCTGGTAGGCATCCAGATGGGGCTGGAGTTGTTCGTCCGGCCCAGCGACCTGTTCTTGCTGGCGCCAGGGGTGGCGGACTGATGTTCCAGGTCCTGCCGCCCGAGCCGCCGCCGCAGGCTGCGCCGGAGATCATCATCGAACGCTCGGCCGCCACCACCGAGGAGGTGCGCGTCGCCGCCGCCCTGACCGACGCGCGGGTGGATGTGGACTCAGGCTTCAAGGGCGCGTCGATCGTTCTTTATGGGGCCGTGTTCAACCCCAGCGCCACGCCGGCCGACGTGGTGGTGGTGGTGCGCGGGCCCGACGCCCCGGTCCGCCTGGTCAAGAAGACGCGCAACATGGGGGTCTGGCTGAACAGCCGCCCGGTGCTGTTCGAGGGCGCGCCCGGCTTCTACATGACCGCCTCGACGCGGCCGCTCAGCGACATCGCCGACTTCGGCCAGTTGCGCCGTCTGGGCGTGGGAGTCGACCACCTGCGCATCGACGCGCCGGAAGAGGCCCGCACCGTCACCCGCTACGGCGTGCGCGACGTGGTCATCAGTCGCCTGGGCGAGGATTATCTGGACTGGCGCCGCGCCGTGATCCGGCTGAAGGAGGCGGCGGCCCTCTATGACACCGATCCCAAGGGGTGCAGTTCGTCGACCGGGGCCTGTTCCGCGCCGAGGTCAAACTGCCCGCCGTGGCGCCGACCGGGAAATACTACGCCGAGGTCTGGCTGTTTCAGGAGGGGGCGGCGGTGTCGGTGTCCAACCTGACCCTGACCGTCGAGAAGGTGGGGCTGGAGCGCGACATCTATGAGTTCGCCCATCGGAGGCCCTGGAGCTACGGCGTGCTGTGCGTGTTGCTGGCGGCGCTGACGGGCTATGCGGCGTCGCGGGTGTTCCGAAGCAGGTGACTTCTCACCCGCTCATCCCGGCGGACGCCGGGATCCAGTGAGAGCCTCGCGCTCCGCCTTTGAAGAAGGCCAAGATTTCCACGCGCGCGGATGCAGCCAAAGAACTGGATCCCGGCGTCCGCCGGGATGAGCGGGAGTAGAGGGGGCGCTCAAGCAGCGAGCGACCGCGTCGGGAGCGATAGCGCAAAAGAAAGGGCGGCCCGCGAAGGCCGCCCTTTCCGGTTCACTCTGTGTATGAGCCTCAGGCCGCCTTCGTCTGCGGCGCGAAGCGGCTGTAGAAGGTTTCGTCCTTGGCGGCCATGTCGCGCAGAAGCTGCGGGACCTTGAAGCGGTCGCCGTATTTGGCGGCCAGGTTGTCGGCCTTGGCCACGAAGGCCTTCAGGCCGGTCTGGTCCATGAAGGTGATGGGGCCGCCGGTCCAGGGCGCGAAGCCCCAGCCCAGGATGGCGCCCAGGTCGCCCTCGCGCGGGTCGTCGATGACGCCCTCTTCCCAGCAACGGGCCACTTCGACCGCCTGGCGATACAGCAGGCGGGTCTTCAGCTCATCGATGGCGGCCAGCGCCTCAGGGCTTTCGCCGAGTTCGGCGCCCTTGGTGGTCGGGGCCAGGTCGTAGAGGCCCGGCCAGATGACCTTGGGCTTGCTGTCGTAGTCGTAGAAGCCCTTGCCGTTCTTGCGGCCGAAACGGCCCTGCTCGACCATGGTGGCGACGATCTGCTCGCCCTCGTTGGGGACGTACTTGTCGCCCAGGTCCTCTCGGGTCTGCTTGGCGATCTTGTAGGAGAGGTCCAGGGCCACGTCGTCGTGCATCTCCAGCGGGCCGCGCGGCATGCCGGTCATGCGGCCGACGTTGTCGATCAGCACGGGCGAATAGCCCTCTTCCAGCATGGCCATGCCTTCCATCAGGAAGGTCGAGAAGCAGCGCGAGGTGTAGAAGCCTCTGGAGTCGTTGACGACGATCGGCGTCTTCTTGATCTTCAGGACATAGTCCAGCGCCTTGGCCAGGGCCGCGTCGCCGGTCTTCTCGCCCATGATGATCTCGACCAGCATCATCTTGTCGACAGGCGAGAAGAAGTGGATGCCGATGAAGTCCTCGGGCCGCACGGAGGCCTCGGCCAGGCCGGTGATCGGCAGGGTCGAGGTGTTGGAGCCGAACACGGCGCCTTCGGCCAGCTGGGCCTCGGCGCGCTTGGTGACGTCGGCCTTGATCTCGCGGTTCTCGAACACGGCCTCGATGACCAGGTCCGAGCCCTTGATCAGGTCATAGTCCGTCGTCGCCGTGACCAGGGCCAAGGTGGCGTCGAACTTCTCCTGGGTCATCTGACCGCGCGACAGGCGCTTCTTCAGCAGTTCCTCGACGTGGGCCTTGCCCTTGTCGGCGGCCTCCTGCGTCTGGTCGATCAGCACGGTCTCGATGCCGGCCATGACCTGCACATAGGCAATGCCGGCGCCCATCATGCCCGCGCCCAGGACGCTGACTTTCTTGGGGTCGGACTTGGGCACGCCCGCCGGACGCACGGCGCCCTTGTCCAGCTCTTGCTTGGACAGGAACAGGCTGCGGATCATGGCCTGGGCCTGCGGCGTCATCAGGGTCTTGATGAAGTAGCGCGTCTCGATGCGCAGGCCGGCCTCGATCGGCACCTGCACGCCTTCATAGACGGCCTTCATCATGTTCAGCACGGCCGGATAGTTGCCGTAGGACTGCTTGCGCAGGATGGCATTGCCCATGATGAAGACCTGGGCGCCCGCCGGGTGGTAGGGGCCGCCGCCGGGGATCTTGAACTTGGGATCGTCCCAGGGCTGGACGGCCTTGCCGCCGGCCTTGATCCAGGCCTTGGCGGCCTCGACCGACTGGCCCTTTTCGACGACCTCATGGACGACGCCGGCGCCCTTGGCGTCGTTCGGACGCCAGGACTTGCCCTCGGCCATCTGCATCAGGGCGTTCTGCACCCCGATCAGACGCGTCAGACGCTGGGTGCCGCCGCCGCCGGGGAAGAGGCCGACCTTGATCTCGGGCAGGCCCAGCTGGATCTTCGGTTCGTTCTCGACCACGCGATAGTGGCAGGCCAGGGTGAACTCCAGCCCGCCGCCCAGCGCCAGGCCGTTGATGGCCGCCGCCACCGGCTTGCCCGAGGTTTCCAGCGCGCGGAACGCGCCGTTCAGCGCCCAGCCGGTGTCGAACGCCTTCTGCAGGTCGCCGCCGCCGGCCAGCATGCCCGAGGCCATGTCGCCGAGGTCAGCGCCAGCGCAGAAGCCGGTGGTCTTGCCCGAGGTCAGGACCACGCCCTTGATGGCGTCGTCGGTCTTGATCTTCTCCACCAGAGCCGGGATCTCGGCAATGACGGCGCTGGTCAGGGTGTTCATCGAACGGCCCGGCACGTCGAAGGCGACTGTGGCGATGCCGTCGGCGTCGATGTCGATCTTGAAGTTTTCCATGGTCATAAGCTCCCGGATCAGACGCGTTCGATGACGGTGGCGGTGCCCATGCCGCCGCCGATGCACAGGGTGGCCAGGGCCGTGGACTTGTCCGAGCGTTCCAGCTCGTCCAGCACCGTGCCCAGGATCATGGCGCCGGTGGCGCCCAGCGGGTGGCCCATGGCGATGGCGCCGCCGCAGACGTTGATCTTGTCATGCGGGATGTCGAGCGCCTGCATGTAGCGCAGCACCACGGCCGCGAAGGCCTCGTTCAGTTCGTACAGGTCGATGTCGCCCGGCTGCATGCCCAGCTTGCCCAGCAGCTTGCGGGTGACGGGCTCGGGGCCGGTCAGCATGATCGACGGCTCCGAGCCGATGGAGGCGCCGCCCAGGATTTTCGCGCGCGGCTTCAGGCCCAGCGCCTCGCCCATCTCCTTGGTGCCGATCAGCACGCCCGCCGCGCCGTCGACGATGCCGGACGAGTTGCCGGGCGTGTGGACGTGGTTGACGCTGGCGACCTCGGGATAGCGCTGGCCGATCACCGCGTCGAAACCCATGCCGCCCATCATGACGAAGGAGGGATTGAGCCCGCCCAGGGTCTGCATGTCCGTGTTCGGACGGATGGTCTCGTCGCGGTCCAGCTGGGTCAGGCCGAGCTGGTTCTTGACCGCGATCACCGACTTGTCGAAGCGGCGCTCGGCCCAGGACCGGGCGGCGCGCTTGTGGCTTTCGACCGAATAGGCGTCCACGTCGTCGCGGCTGAAGCCGTATTTGGTGGCGATCATGTCGGCCGAGACGCCCTGCGGCACGAAATAGGTCGGGAAGGCCGACGAGGGGTCGGTCGGCCAGGCCCCGCCGTCCGAGCCCATCGGCACCCGGCTCATGGCTTCCACGCCGCCGCCGACGGCCATGCCCGCTTCGCCCGACTTCACCTTGGCGGCGGCCACGTTCACGGCCTCCAGGCCCGAGGCGCAGAAGCGGTTGATCTGAAAGCCCGCCGTCGCCTGGTCCCAGCCGGCGGCCAGAACGGCGGTGCGCGCGATGTCGGCGCCCTGTTCGCCCACCGGCGAGACGCAGCCCAGGATCACGTCATCGACCTTGGCGGTGTCCAGGCCGTTGCGGTCGCGCAGCGCCTCCAGCACCTGGCTGGCCAGGCTCAGCGCGGTGATCTCGTGCAGGCTGCCGTCCTTCTTGCCCTTGCCGCGCGGGGTGCGCACGGCGTCGTAGATATAGGCGTCGGCCATGGAGCGTCTCTCTTTGTTGGGTCCCTAGCGCGCCGCGCGGCGGCGAGCTGCTTGAAGGACGGGTTAGGCGTCTTAGGGCCTGCGCGACGGACGGAAAAATCCGATCGTCCCGTGTGGCGTGGAAACTCGATCCGTTAGAAAGCCGACGTTTACGTCAACGTCAAGTAACAAGGCGCGTGAGGTCGCCGGATGTGAAAAGGGCGGGCCGTTGTGCGCGGCCCGCCCTATCCCTTCAGCCTCAGCGACGCGCCAGCCGCACCAGCTTGCCGTTCTCTTCGTCTGTCACGACCCAGACCGCGCCGTCGGGCCCGACCGCCACGTCGCGGATGCGTTCGCCCAAACCGGTCAGCAGGCGCTCCTCGCCGACCACGCGGCCGTCGCGCAGCACCAGGCGGACCAGATGCTTGCCGCCGAGGCCGCCGATCAGGGCGTTGCCTTTCCAGTCGGGGAACATGGCGCCGTCGTAGAAGACCATGCCGCCTGGCGCGATCACCGGGTCCCAGTAGTAGACGGGCTGGACGGTGCCGTCTTTCGTCGTCGTCGCGCCAGGGATGGCGTCGCCGCTGTATTCGATGCCGTAGGCCGCGCCGGGCCAGCCGAAGTTGGCGCCGGCCTTCTCCAGGTTCAGCTCGTCGCCGCCGCGCGTGCCGTGCTCGATGCTCCAGACCGCGCCGGTCTCCGGCTGGACGGCGATGCCCTGAGGGTTGCGGTGGCCGTAGGACCAGATCTCGGGCAGGGCGTCGTCGCGGCCGACGAAGGGGTTGTCGGACGGGACCGAGCCGTCGGCGTTAATGCGGATGACCTTGCCGTGGTGCGAGGCCAGGCTCTGGGCCGTCGGCCGCATCGGCTTGTCCGAGCGCTCGCCGATGGTGATGTACAGCTTGCCGTCCCGGCCGAAGACCAGGGAGGAGCCGAAATGTTTGTCCCCGTCGTAGGTGTCCTTGACCTGGAAGACGACCTGCACGTTCTCGACGCGGCTCAGGTCGTCTGACAGGCGGCCGCGCGCCACGGCCGTGCCGTTGCCGCCGTTCCGCGGCTGGGCGTAGGACCAGTAGATCATCCGGTCCTGAGCGAAGGTCGGGCTCAGGATGACGTCCAGCAGGCCGCCCTGGCCGCGCGCCGCCACGGCGGGCAGGCCGCTGATCGGGGCGCCGATCTGGCCCTGGGCGCTGACGACGCGCATGCGGCCGGGCCGTTCGGTCACCAGCCACTGGCCGTCCGGCAGCAGGGCCAGACCCCAGGGGTGCTCCAGCCCCTCGGCGACGACCGCGTGCTGCATGGCCGCCGTGGTGCTGACTGACGGGGCGCGGGTCTGGCCTTCGCGCGCGGGCTTCTGGTCCGGGTTGTTGGGCGGGCGCGTCTCGACCGGGGCGCCGGTCGCAGCGGACGTCTGCGGCTCATCCTGCCCATTGGCCCCGCAGGCGGCGAGAGCGAGGACAGCGGCGGAAACGGCGAAGAGGGCGGGGCGCATGGCGGCTCCTGAACAGCGTGGCTTTGGATAGCGAAGATGCAGGCTTGCAGCGCATTACGCGAGCCGAAAGACGCCGCGACCGATGGTCCTGCACGAAATCCGCACCGAACCGGCTTGAACCGAACGGAAGGCGGCGATATACGCACCCCTCTCGCGCCCGGGGTCGTTTCGATCCGGCGAGAGGCTCCGTATGGGGTTGGGTAGCTCAGATGGTTAGAGCGGTGGATTCATAACCCACAGGTCGGCGGTTCGATCCCGCCTCCAACCACCACGGACTTTCTTGACATCAAGGACTTAGGCGGGCGCTCCAAGCCAGGGCGCAGGACCGCCATTAGGGCATTCGGGGATCGGCGAGCGACTTTTTCGCAGAGGCCGCCCCGGCTCTTGCGGCGCGACGCCGCACCTTCAAGGTCCGTCGTACCTGATCGAGCGCCGCGGTCTGCAGAATTGACAAGGCCCGCCTCCATAGGGGGCGGGCCTCGATGCGCCGGTGAACCGGTGCGTTCGCTTATGCGGCCTGGAGTTGGCCCGCCGAAGCCTTGCCGGAGCGCTGGTCGTGCTCCAGCTCATACGACAGCGCTTGGCCTTCGTTCAGCCCGGTGAGGCCGGCCCGCTCAACGGCGGAAATGTGAACAAAGACGTCGCCGCCGCCAGCGTCAGGCGCGATGAAACCGAAACCCTTGGTGGGGTTGAACCATTTAACAATACCAGTAGCCATTTCCATGACCTCCGAAAAAGGTTGCCCAGAGGAAAGGTCCTGAGGGCTGTCGGGTCTAAGGAAACGAAAAATCTCGATGCGTCGCAAAGAAATAGGGCGTTACGCAGAGATATCGACATCCGCAGGGTGAACGAGCGCGCCAGCATATGCAAGCATTAGTATTGGGTATTTTATCATACGTTCGAATATCCTTTTATTTCCGTGATCTCGGAAACTTCTCATCTTGAGCCCCTTGCGGTTTCGGTGAGCGTCTTCCACTTGGATAACGAGCTTAGGCTCATTAGGCCCGTCTGAGTCCCAATGCGGCAGACGGGTTTTCTTATGCCCGTCAGCCAGGCCTGGGCGGAAGTCCAGGCGGCGGCGGGCGCTCAGCCTTTGTCTGCGATCTTGCTATGGAAGCGGCGCGCGATAATCGCGGCACGCGCGTGGGGTTGCTCTAGGCTGCGTAAAGCCCGTCGAACGGCGCGGTATCCGCAGAGGCGGGGCCGGCCCCGTCACCCTTCCCTGTGCGCTCTTTTCAGCTTTTCGCGACGTCCGACAGCGGGCTTCTCGCTTCCGGCTATCGGATTGCGGCTGGTCCGACGTGGGCTGCGCGCGGGGCTTCGAGGTTTGCGCCTCAGTCCTGCCGAAGCCGCGATGCGCCGCCCGTGATCTTGCACAGATAGTCGGTTTGGGGGCGGCCCGTCTGCATGCCGCTTGGGGTCAGGATGCCGCCGCGCGCCACGCATTCGGCGTCGAGCTTGGTCATTTCTTCCTGATAGGTCGGCAAGCCTCGGCCGGTGGCGCATCCGGCCAGGGCTAGAGGCGCCGCGAGGACGGCGATGAGCAATAGGGGCGGACGCATGGGGGTCTCCTTGGATGCAGCCTTAGGGCGTCAGGGCCGAGGGTTCCGCAAACGCCTGCGGGGGCAAGCGCAAAGCCGGTTCGTGACGGATTTAACCAGCCAGAAGGCCGAGATGTTCCAGAAGAATCTTGCTGCCTAGAGCGATCAGGGCCAGGCCCCCGAGCAGCTCGGCGACCCTGCCCAGGCGCGTTCCCGCCGCCTTGCCGATCAACAGGCCGAGGCTCGCCATGACGAAGGTGGTGAAGCCGATGCACAAGGCGATCAGCCAGATATTGGCTTCCAGCAGGGCCAGGCCCACGCCTACGGCGCCCGCGTCGATCGAGGTGCCCACGGCGGTCGCGATCAGGGCCAGCAGGCCGCGCGACGCCGCCTTGCCGACGGGAGCCGTCGCCTCGGCCGCATCCTCGTCGCGCTTCAGCGCCTCCCAGATCATCCGGGCGCCGACCGCGCCCAGCAGGCCGAAGGCGATCCAGTGGTCGACCGCCTCGACGAAGCCTGCGGCCGCCACGCCCAGGGCGAAGCCGACCAGGGCGTGATCGCCTCGACGACGCCGAACACCAGGCCGGACCGCAGGGCCTGCGGAACGGTGGGGCGATGTTGGGCGCCTCGGCCGATGGCGGCGGCGAAGGCGTCGGCGGACATGCTGAGGGACAGCACCGCAACGGCGAACGGGGACATCATGATCAAGACGGGAACTCGGCCGGGCGTACGACAGCACGCTCCACGCGCGGGCCGGCCCCACGTGTGCAGCATGCTGGTCTCGCTAGGCGGAACAAAATCCGCTGATCGCGCCATGCCCTTAAGGCAAGTATGTTGACGCGATCCCGACTGGGATATGCCGGAAGCTACTCCCCAACGGCCGCCCCTCTAGCGCCTCGTTCGGCGTCTATCAAGCCGGCCATGGCCAAAGGCGACAAGACGCCCCATCTGTGCTAGACGCCGCCGCCTCAACTCTTCGCCGCAGGACTTCCGCCCTTGAGCATCACGCTCGACCTTTCGCGCGCCAGCGCTTCAGCCACGACGCCCGTCAACCTCAGCGGTTTGACGCGCGACGAACTGCGCCAGGCTCTGATCGACGCCGGGATCTGCCCGCCGGAGAAGGCCCGGATGCGCGCTTCGCAAGTGTGGCGCTGGATCCACCACTACGGCGTGACCGACTTCGCCCTGATGAGCGATGTGGCCAAGGACACCCGCGCGGCGCTGGCCGAGGCCTTCACCCTGGCCCGCCCCGAGATCGTCGAGCGCCAGGTGTCCAAGGACGGCACGCGCAAGTGGCTGATCCGCATGGCGCCCGGGATCGAGGTCGAGACCGTCTACATCCCGGACGTGGGCCGGGCTGGCGCCCTGTGCGTCTCGTCCCAGGTCGGCTGCACCCTGAACTGCACCTTCTGCCACACCGGCACGCAGAAGCTGGTCCGCAACCTGACCGCGGCCGAGATCGTGGCCCAGGTCCAGGTGGCCCGCGACGACCTGGACGAGTGGCCCTCGCCCAAGGAAGACCGTCGCCTGTCGAACATCGTCTTCATGGGCATGGGCGAGCCGCTCTACAATCTGGACCACGTGGCCAACGCCATCGACATCATCTCGGACAATGAGGGCATCGCCCTGTCGCGGCGGCGGATCACGGTGTCGACCTCGGGCGTCGTGCCGCAGCTGAACGCCCTGGGCGAGCGCACGGCGGCCATGCTGGCCATCAGCCTGCACGCCACCAACGATCCCTTGCGCGACCAGCTGGTGCCGCTGAACAAGAAGTATCCGCTGGATCAGCTGATGGCCGCCATCCGCGCCTATCCCGGCCTGTCCAACGCGCGCCGGGTGACGTTCGAATACGTCATGCTGAAGGGCGTCAACGACAGCCCCGCCGAGGCGCGCGCCCTGATCAAGCTGATCGAGGGCATCCCGTCCAAGGTGAACCTGATCCCGTTCAACCCCTGGCCCGGCACCGACTATCAGTGCTCGGACTGGAAGACGATCGAGACCTTCGCCGCCATCCTGAACAAGGCCGGCTACGCCTCGCCCATCCGCACCCCGCGCGGGCGCGACATTCTGGCCGCCTGCGGCCAGCTGAAGTCTGAGAGCGAGAAGCTGCGGGCCTCGGCGCGTCTGAAGGCGGAGCGCGAAGCGGTCGACGCCGCCTGAGGCCGCTGACCGTCCGGTTGGACGCTTTGTCCGCCGAGTGTGGCGCGGGCGCCCTAGCGGAAGGCTCAAGCTTTCGGGCAAGAATGTTTTGGTTTCGTTCCCCTTCAGATCGGGAGGCTAGGGTTCGTCGTCATGGAGACCTCGTCGTTGCCGGGCGTGCTGTCGACGCCTGAACTCCAGGCTTTTGCGACGGGCTTTCCGATCCTGATGCTGCATCTGGCGGTGACCTTCGGACTTTTGGCCGCAGGGGCTGCGGTCTACGCCCTGCTGACGCCGTGGCGCGAGATCGCCCTGATCCGCCAAGGCAATCCAGCGGCCGCCGTGGCCTTCGCCGGGGTGCTGGTCGGGCTGGCTATTCCGCTGGCTGTGTCCCTGTCGGTGTCGACCTCGATCCGCGACATCGCCATTTGGGGTGTGGCGACGGTGGTGCTGCAACTCCTGGCCTTCCGCGTCGTCGATTTCCTGCTGCACGGCCTGCCGCAACGGATCGAGAAGGGCGAGGTGTCCGCCGCCGTGGTCCTGGCCGGGGCCAAGCTGTCGACCGCCCTGATCCTGGCGGCCGCCCTGACGGGCTGAGGGGACGGCATTGCGCTTTCCCCACCTTCCGGACTGGACCATCTACGCCGCCGTCATCGGGGTGATCCTGATCGCTTCGCTGAGCCGGGGCGAGCGGGCGGACGCCCCTCACGATCAGCATGAGGATGAGGCGTCCGGTCCCTTGCTGGGCCCGATCACTCCCTTCGACCCTTCCGTCACCGTGGATACGTCCGACGAGCATGAGCCTGTGTCGGGCACGGCCTTCTCCATCGCCGGGGACGGTCGCTGGATCACCGCCCGCCATGTGGTCGAGGGCTGCCGCAAGCCCGCTTTGGTGATCGACAAGACCCGGGCTCTGGCGGCTGACGTGCGGCTGGCGGCGCGGGCGGACGTGGCCCTGTTGCTGACCGACGGCGGGCCGCCCGCCCTGCCGATCGCGCCCGAGGCGCCGCTCTACAAGGGCCAGCGCGCCTTCCACCCCGGCTTCCCGCAGGGCCGGCCGGGCGAGGTCGCCTCGCGCCTGATCGGTCGCGAAACGCTCAAAATTCGTGGCCACCGCTCCTATGACGAGCCGGTGCTGGCCTGGGCCGAGGCCGGGCGCACGCGGGGACTAAAGGGCACGCTGTCGGGCCTGTCGGGCGCGCCGGTGCTGGACCGACGCGGCCGGGTGCTGGGCGTGACCATCGCCGAGTCGCCCCGTCGCGGCCGCATCTACACCACGGCGCCCGACACCTTCGTGCCGGCGGTCGGCGCCCAGCAGCGCGCCGACGAGGCGGCCCTGGGCCAGGCGGTGACGACCCAGAACTACGGCGCCGTCTCCGACCGCCTGCGCCAGGACCTGCGCGTCGCCCAGGTGGTGTGTCTGACGACGTGATCTCCGCCCCTTGTCCTGTGGAGGGGGATCGGCGGCGGAGCGGACGGGACGGAGGGGCTCCTTGGTTCCGCTGCGTTCGGGCCCCTCCACCACTTCGTGGTCCCCCTCCCCACTCGGTGGGGAGGAGAAGGTCGGCCTACTTCAGCGTCGCGCTGTCCAGGTTCAGTTCGCTCAGGGGAATGACCTCGACGTTGGGGTATTTCGCTCGCAGGCCGTCGATGAACTTGGACGCGTCGCCGACGATCACCAGGCTGGCCCGGTCCGTCGGCAGGTGTTCAGCGAAGGCGCTTTCGACCTGTTCGGCGGTGACGGCGCGAACGCGCCCGGCGTAGTCGGCCAGATCGCTCATCGGCAGGTCGTACAGGGCCAGGTTGGCGACCAGGCCGCCCAGGCCGTCCACCGTCTCCAGCGAACGGCCGAAGCCGCCGATCAGGGTGGCGCGGCGGGCGCCAGTTCGGCCTCGGTCGCCGCCGTGGTCCCCAGCTTGCCGATCTCTTCAAGGATCAGGTCGGCCACCTCGGTCGCCGTTTCGTTCTTGGTCTGGGTCGAGGCGGAGAAGACGCCGGTCTGCTGTTGGGCGCCGACCGACGAGCGGGCGCCGTAGGACAGGCCCCGCTTGATGCGGATTTCCTGGTTCAGACGTGACGAGAAGCCGCCGCCCAGCAGGGTGTTGCCCAGCGTCAGCGGGAAGTAGTCGGCGTCGGTGCGGCTGATCCCGCGGATGGCGGCGACCACGGCGGCCTGACCGGCGCCAGGCTGGTCGATGACGACGACGCGCGGGGCCAGCGCCTGACCCGCCTTGTCGATGGCGGCCGGGGCCGGGCCGGCGTCGCGCCAGTCGCCGAAGGCTTCGGCGGCCAGGGCGCGCGCTTCGGCCGGGGTCACGTCGCCCGAGAAGACGAGGGTCGCCTGCGAGGGCCCGAACCGCTCGGCGTGGAAGGCGGCGACGTCGTCACGCGTCAGGGCGGGGATGCTGGTCACCGTGCCCGAGCCCGGCGCGCCGTAGGGCGCGGCGCCGTACATCACCCTGCCGACCGACTGGGAGGCGATGGAGCCGGGCTGGCTCAACGCCACGCGCAGCCCGTCCAGGGTCTGGGACTGCTGACGCTCCAGCTCTTCCTGCGCGAAGGCCGGGTTGCGCACCAGATCGGCCATCAGGGTCAGGGTCCGGCCGAACACGTCCTTGGGCGCATTGGCGTAGACATTGGTGAAATCGGCACCCGCGCCCGCGCCGATGTTGGCGCCCAGCTGTTCGATGGCGGTGGCGATTTCCGGCGCCGACTGGGTCGTTGTCCCTTGAGTCAGCAGGCTGGCGGTCATGGAGGCGACGCCCGGCTTGCCTGCCGGATCGTGGGCCGAGCCGGCGTTGAAGTTCAGGCGCGCCGAAACCAGCGGCAGGCCCTTGGTCGGGGCGACCAGGACGCGCAGGCCGTTGTCCAGACGGAAGTCGGCGATGGCGGGCGTGGCGGGCGACACCTCAGGTCCCGGCTGAGGCAGGCGGGCGCGTTCGGCTTCGGGCAGCAGGACGGCGACCGGACCGGCTGGCGCCAGAGACGCCACTGTGACCGGGGCGTCGACGTTCTTCTTCTGCTCGCTGGGCGCGTTGGCCTCGTCGGCGGGCAGGTAGTTGATGGTGATCTGGCGCTGCGGCGTCAGATAGCGGCGGGCCACACGCTGCACGTCAGCGGCGGTGACGGCCTGGATCTCGGCGATCTCGCGGTCGGCGGCGGTCGCGTCTCCGGTCATGATCAGCGCCATGCCCAGGGTCGTCGCGCGGTCGTCGATGCTTTCACGGCCGCGCAGGGCGTCGGCGACCAGTTCGTTCTTGGCTTCGGCCAGTTCGGCGGCGGTGACGGGCTCGTCGCGCAGGCGCGCGATCTCGACCTCAAGCGCGGCCTTGCCGGTCTCGACCGTCTGGCCGTCGGCCATGATGGCGTAGGCGGCCAGATTGCCCGCCTGCTGGGCGAAGTCAGGGTTGGAGCCCGCCGAGGCGGCGATCTGCTTGTCGTAGACCAGCGAACGGTACAGGCGGCTGCTCTCGCCGGTCGACAGGATGCCGTCCAGCACCGTCAGGGCCGCGCGGTCGGCGTCCTTATAGGCCACGGTGTTCCAGGCCAGGGCCACGGCGGGCAGGGGCACGTTCGGCGAATAGAAGGTTGCGGTGCGCGGGCCGGCGGGCTCGGGCTCCTTCACGTCATTGGCGGGCATGGGCGTCGATGGCCGCTTCAGCGGGGCGAAATACTCGTCGACCCAGCCGTCCAGCTGCGCCTGATCAAATTGCCCGCCACGATCAGCATGGCGTTGTCCGGCCGGTAGTAGGTGGCGTGGAAGCGCAGCACGTCGTTCAGCGTCGAGGCGTCCAACTCCTCGATCGAGCCGATGCCCGGACGGCGATAGGGGTGGTCCTGATAGATGGTCTCGGGCGCGAACAGATTGAACAGGCGGCCGTAGGGGCTGGCCAGGACGCGTTGACGGTATTCCTCCTTCACCACGTCGCGCTCGGATTCAAAGGTCTTCTGATCGACGACCAGAGAGCCCATGCGGTCCGCCTCGGCGAACAGGATGCGCTGCAGGTGGTTGGCCGGGACGACCTCGTAATAGGCGGTCACGTCGTCGGCGGTGAAGGCGTTGTTCATGCCGCCCACGTCCTCGGTCAGACGGTCGAACGTCTCGGAGGGCATGTTCTTCGTCGCCTTGAACAGCAGATGTTCGAACAGGTGGGCGAAGCCCGAGCGGCCCGCCGGATCGTCCTTCGATCCCACGCGATACCAGACCTGGACCGTGACGTTCGAGGTCGAGGCGTCGCGCGCCGTATAGACCTCCATGCCGTTGGCCAGCACCCGCTTGTGGAAGCCCAGCGGCGGCACCTGGACGCCGCCTTGAGCGGTCGTCGCGGCGGCGGGCGGCGCCTTGGCCCAGGCGGGGGCGGCGGCCGGCAGGCCGAGCAGCAGCGCCGAGGCGCAGGCGGTCAGGATCAGACGATTCTTCATGAGGGCGGCTTTCCAACGCCCGCGCTCGAAGAAACGGGCGCTGAAAACCTAACAGGACGAAGCGCCGCCGCGCACCTTACGGAGCTGTAATGAAAGCAGGCTTGGCCACAGACCCGCCCCGGGGATGAAAAAGATGTAACTCGGTTATGCGTCGGGACGCTGATATCGGCGAAACAGGACGTTGAGGGACGTCCGTGCGAGGACGCCCATCATGACAAAATACAAGTTCGCGCCCCTTCTGGGGGTGGTTCTGGCCTTGCCCGCTGCCGGGGTTCTGGCGCAGACGCCGTCGCCTGGAACGCAGCCGTCCCAAAGCCGTCCCGTTCAGACTGCGCCGCAGAAGGCGGACAAGGACGATCAGCCCGCCGCCGTCGGCGACGTCGTCGTCAGCGCCCGCGCCAATGACGTGCGGACTTCGATCGACTCCATCAGTTACAGCCTGGCCGACGATCTTCAGGCGGCGACCGGCACCTTGGCCGAGGCCCTGCGCAATGTGCCCTCGGTCGATGTCGATCCTCAGGGCAACGTCTCCCTGCGCGGCGATAGCAATGTCACCCTGCTGGTGGACGGCCGCCCCTCGGCCATCCTGTCGGGACCGAACCGCGCCGATGCGGTGCTGCAACTGCCGGCCGATCGCTACGCCCGGATCGAGGTGATGACCAATCCGTCCGCCGCCTACAGCCCCGAGGGCTCGGGCGGGGTCATCAATCTGATCACCAAGCCGGTTCCGGCAGCGGTCGCCGCCGCCGCCGCCGCTGGGACGCCGGGCGCCGCTGTCACCACCGGCTCGCTGCGCGCCAATGTGGGCGATCATGGACGCTGGAACGTCGGGGCCAGCGGCTCGCGCCAGCAGGGCAAGCTGACCCTGACTGGCGATCTCAGCTATCGTCACGACGAGCAGAGCCTGTCCTTCGACCGCCTGCGCGAACAGCTTAACCCGTCCGGCGCGGTGGTCAGCACGACGACCACCGCCCAAAATATTGAATCGACCCAGGACGGCGTCTTCGGCCGCGTCGCCGCCGAATACCGGCTGACGGAAAAACCATGCTGACCGGCGAGGCGCGCGCCAATCGCTTCGACATCGACAGCGATGTGCGCGGCCTGTTTGAGACGCGCGACGCCTCGGGCGCCCTGACGCGCGCCTATAGCCGCGACGGCTCGGGCGGCTTCGCCATGAAGGGCTGGGGCGTCACCGGACGGGTTCTGCATCAGTTCGATACGTCCGGGCACGAATGGTCGAACGAGCTGCGCTATGATCGCAACGATCAGGAGAACGACTCCCTGGCCGCCAACGTCTTCCGCCTCCCGATGCAGCCGACGGTGTATGAGGCCCAGCGCGGCCTGAACGCCCAGGAGACGATCGGCTTCACCAGCGCCTACACCCGGCCGATGGGCGAGGGCGCCAAGCTGCGCGCGGGCTATGAGCTGAGCCTCACCCGGCCGGATCAGGAAAATGAGGTCCGGCGCGGTCACGCCGAGAACGTCCTGGCCCCTGTGCCCTCGCTCAGCAACCGGTTCGAGGCCGAGCAGACGGTCCACGCGCTTTACGCCACCTATGAGCGCCCCTTCGGCGAGAAGCTGTCCGGCCAGTTCGGCTTGCGGCTGGAACAGGCCGACATCGAGGTCGAGGACGTCACCAACGCCGTGCGTGCGTCTCAGGACTATTTCCGCGCCTATCCGACCTTCCACCTGCAGTATCAGCTGACCGAGACCCAGACCCTGCGCGGCAGCTATTCGCGGCGCATCCAGCGGCCGCAGCCGTCGCAGCTGAATCCGTTTGTGGTCTATGGCGATCCGCTGAACCTGCGCTCGGGCAACCCGGACCTGGAGCCGCAGGAGACCGATAGCTTCGAGGCCATGTGGCAGATGCGCCGGGGCCAGAGCTTCTATCAGGCCACCGCCTATTTCCGCGACACGACCAAGGCCTTTACCGAGGTGGCGACCGACGTGGGCGGCGGGGTCCTGCTGACCCGGCCCGAGAACCTGGGCGCCCGCCGCGATCTGGGGATAGAGCTGACCGCCAGCGGCCGCCTGCACCCCACCTTGCGCTACAACGCCAGCGTCAACGCCTTCCGTCAGGAGATCGACGCAGCCGGCATCCCCGGCGGCCGCGACCGCGAGGGCGAGATGGTGACCGGCCGCCTCAGCCTGAACTGGCAGGCCACGCCCAAGGATTTCGTCCAACTGATGGGGTTCTGGCAGGGCGATCAGCTGCTGGCGCAAGGCAAGCGCGAGAGCGGCGGCATGCTGAACTTCGGCTACCGCCGCAAGCTGAACGACACCCTGTCGCTGCAGTTCACGGCTCGCGACCTGCTAAACTCCTTCGGCGGCGCCACCACCTATGACACGCCCCAGTTCCGCGAGCGCCTCGACCAGGACCTGAACCTGCGCGCCTTCTACCTGGGCCTGAGCTGGTCCTTCGGCGGGCCGCGCCGCCAGCCCGAGCAGTTCGACTTCTCGACCGGTCCGACCGGCGGCTAAGGCCTGTCGCCGGACTGAGCCTGACGCCCGTCGCCCCTGTGGCGGCGGGCGTCCTCGTTTGGGCCCTTGCGTGTCTGATCGGCCACACCCACCTCCTTTGCGACAGCTCAAGGCGTCGCTTCAGATTAGGGCGCATTGAGTTCAAATCCGCCTCCTGAGGGGAAACCGAACGCCATGAATCTCGATCTCTATTCCGACCGCGCCAAACAGGCCGTCCAGTCCGCCCAGTCGCTGGCCCTGGCCCGCCGCCACCAGCAATCGCGCCCGAGCACCTGCTCAAGGTGCTGCTTGAGGAGCGCGACGGTCTGGCCCGCAAGCTGATCGATCAAGCGGGCGGCGATCCGTCCGCCGTCGAGCTCGTCACCGAGGGCCTGCTGAAGAAGCGGGCGCAGGTCGAAGGCGGCTCGGGCCAGCTTTACCTCGACGGCGATCTGGCGCGCGTCTTCAGCGCCGCCGAAGAAGCCGCCAAGAAGGCCGGCGACGCCTTCGTCACTACCGAACGCCTGCTGGCCGCCGTGGCCAAGGAAGGCGGGGCCGCCGCCGAGGCGCTGAAGTCCGCCGGGGTGACGGCCAAGAAGCTGGACGAGGCCGTGACCGAAATCCGCAAGGGCAAGACCGCCGACAGCGCCGGCGCCGAGGACAGCTTCGACGCCCTGAAACGCTACGCCCGCGACCTGACCGAGGCCGCGCGCGACGGCAAGGTCGACCCGGTCATCGGCCGCGACGAGGAAATCCGCCGCACCATTCAGGTCCTGGCCCGCCGCACCAAGAACAACCCCGTCCTGATCGGCGAGCCCGGCGTCGGCAAGACCGCCATCGTCGAAGGCCTGGCCCTGCGTATCGTCAACGGCGACGTGCCTGAAAGCCTGAAGGACAAGAAGGTCCTGGCGCTAGACATGGGCGCCCTGATCGCCGGGGCGAAATATCGCGGCGAGTTCGAGGAGCGGCTGAAAGCCGTGCTTAACGAGGTGGCGGCGGCTGAGGGCGGCATCGTCCTGTTCATCGACGAGATGCACACCCTGGTCGGCGCCGGCAAGGGCGACGGGGCCATGGACGCCTCCAACCTCTTGAAGCCTGCTCTGGCGCGCGGCGAACTGCACTGCGTCGGCGCCACCACGCTGGATGAATACCGCAAGCACGTCGAGAAGGACGCGGCCTTGGCCCGTCGCTTCCAGCCGGTCTTCGTCTCGGAACCCACCGTCGAGGACACGGTGTCGATCCTGCGCGGCCTCAAGGAAAAATACGAAGTCCACCACGGGGTGCGCATCAGCGACAGCGCGATCGTCGCCGCCGCCACCCTGTCGAACCGCTACATCACCGACCGCTTCCTGCCGGACAAGGCCATCGACCTGATCGACGAGGCCGCCTCGCGCGTCCGCATGGCCGTGGACTCCAAGCCCGAGGCTCTGGACGAGATCGACCGCCGTCTGGTCCAGCTGAAGATCGAGCGGGAGGCCCTGAAGAAGGAAGACGACAGCGCCTCCCGCCAACGTCTCGAAAAGCTGGAGGACGAGATCGCCGACCTGGAAGGCCAGTCCGACGACATGACCGCCCGCTGGAAGTCGGAAAAGGACAAGGTGGGGCAGGGCGCGCAACTGCGCGAAACGCTTGACCGCCTGCGCGCCGAACTGGCCGCCGCCCAGCGCGCCGGCGACCTCGGCCGCGCCTCAGAGATCGCCTATGGCCAGATCCCGCAGTTGGAGAAGCAACTCGCGGACTCCGAATCCCCGGCCGCGGTCGCCGCCCCCTGACGCCCGAGGTCGTCGACGCCGAGCAGATCGCCGCCGTCGTCAGCCGCTGGACCGGCGTCCCCGTCGACAAGATGCTGGAGGGCGAGCGCGAGAAACTGCTCAAGATGGAGGACGAACTGGGCCGCCGCGTGGTCGGTCAGGACGAGGCCCTGGCCGCCGTCTCCGACGCCGTGCGCCGCGCCCGCGCCGGCCTGAACGACCCCAACAAGCCGCTGGGCAGCTTCCTCTTCCTCGGCCCCACGGGCGTCGGCAAGACCGAGCTGACCAAGGCCCTGGCCGGCTATCTGTTCGACGACGACAACGCCATCACCCGTATCGACATGTCCGAATACATGGAGAAGCACTCGGTCAGCCGCCTGATCGGCGCCCCTCCCGGCTATGTCGGCTATGACGAGGGCGGCGCCCTGACCGAGGCCGTGCGTCGTCGCCCCTATCAGGTCGTCCTGTTCGACGAGGTCGAGAAGGCCCACCCCGACGTCTTCAACGTGCTGCTTCAGGTGCTGGACGACGGCCGCCTGACCGACGGTCAGGGCCGCACCATCGACTTCAAGAACACCCTGATCATCATGACCTCCAACCTGGGCAGCCAGTATCTGGCCGATCAGCCCGAGGGCGAGGACGTCGAGGCCGTTCGCCCGCTGGTCATGGAGCAGGTCCGCGCCCACTTCCGGCCCGAGTTCCTGAACCGCATCGACGAGATCATCCTGTTCCACCGCCTCGGCCGCGAACAGATGGGCGGCATCGTCCGCATCCAGCTGGCGCGCCTGGAGAAGCTGATGGCCGACCGCCGCCTGACCCTGGCTCTGGACGACAGCGCCCTGACCTGGCTCGCCGACAAGGGCTACGACCCGGTCTACGGCGCCCGCCCGCTGAAGCGCGTCATCCAGAAGGAACTGGTCGACCCGATGGCGAAGAAGCTGCTGGCCGGCGAGATCGAGGACGGCAGCGTGGTGGCCGTGTCAGCGGGTAGCGATGGGCTGGAGATCGGGAAGGCGCGGGTACATTGAGTTCATCAATGTAGGTCTAGCTTCAACGGCCACCCATCCCCGATGGGAGTGAGCGTTTCCCAACTCGAAGTGTGATCAAGGTGCTCCATTTCAGTGCCATTGAAAGCAGCCCAAGCGTCAAACATTTGGCCTATCATGGCACGGTCAATATCTGGTCGCCGGTTTGCTCTCCAAATCCCTAGTTCTGGAAAACCCGTGCGACCGTCTGGTAAACGCACCGTATGGGTCTCGATTGAAACCCATACGAAATCGATCTCATCGAGTCGGGGTTTTGCTGCCCTTAAAGCTTCTCGAACAGCATAGGCAGCCACGCCAGCTTCAATTTTCTGAGGCTTATCGATCATAATGATCGCGAGACCAGCTGCTCCGGGCAGCGCTAGTTTGGTGCGGGTGTCAGTGATCTGAGGATTAGCTTGTTGGAGCAATTTTCTGATGGGCCGACCCCTATGTTGACCATCATTCTGTTGATTTCGGTCCCATTGCTTCTAGATGATAAAATTTTTGGATACCGACCTCACCGAAAACGAACATTCGAGGTTCTTTTCGCGTTTCATCGTCGATTAGACGTTCAATGCGTTGCACTGGATAGCCATTGACCGCCTTCATCTCCGCAATGAACTGTCTGTTCCAAAGCAAATAATCGGCAATTTGTCCGGTGCCGTGCAGGGTAGAGAAGGCTTTGTCATCAAGGCTCTCAGTTCCCTCTCCGGTCTTTAAGAAGGCATGCATCCTCTTTTCGAGAGCTGACGCTGGTTGGTTTTTGGAAGGCCTTACGAAGACGAGCAAGCGAATATCATCTTGATGATTCATTTTCAGGATCGGCTTGTTTGATGATTTGCGATTCACACTGTTCAACTTTCGTCATCCTCCGGCAAGCCGCGTCAGCAGCGCAGACCGGGGGACCCAGCGGCGCGCGGGAGCGCGAAAGAGCCACGCTCGGCGGCCGCCCTAAGATCGCCTTCGGCGCCGCTGGGTCCCCCGGTCTCCGCTTCGCTTCGCCGGAGGATGACGGAAGAAGGGGCGGGGCGTGGGTGACGGAAGGAGAGGGGCGGGTTAGCGTGGCCGTATGGCGACCCATCGCACCTTCATCGCGACCTACATTATGGCGAGCGGGCGCAACGGGACGCTCTACGTCGGCTCGACTTCCAATCTGGAAAGCCGCGTGTGGAAGCACAGGACGCGGGCCTTTCCTGGCTTCACCGACGCCTATGACTGCACCCGTCTGGTCTGGTTAGAGCAGCACGCCCTGATGCTTGATGCGATCCGGCGCGAGCGACGGATCAAGAAGTGGCTGCGCGACTGGAAGCTGTCCCTGATCGAGAAGGACAACCCGGACTGGCGCGACCTTGCCGCCGACTGGTTCCCGGATCCGAACTGGACCCCGCCGCCGGGCGTCGACTGAGCCTCACCCCAGCACCGGCATCACCTCGACCCCGTCGCAGACGAAGATGCTCATGTGCGGGTGGTTCTCGAACAGGCGGGCGGCGGCCTCGTGGCTGTCGGCGCGCACGACCCTGAAGACGGTCAGCAGGTTGACCATGTCGGTCACGGCGCCGTCGTCGCCGATGCGTTTGGTCCGGCCCAGCGGGCCGCCCTGAAAGACGATGGAGTCGCGGTGCGCCTCTTCCCAAGCGGCGACGGCGGCCACGCCGCGGCGGGCCGTCTCGGTCTGCTCGGCCTCGCTCATGGCGCGCCAGGCCCGCCATTTGGGGCCGGTCTTGTCGCTGGTGAAGACGGCCAGATAGTGGGTCTCGACGCTCATCGCAGCCTCCTGTGCGGCGCGAGCATCAACCCTTCGGGCCGTCTTCGACAAGCGGGGCCGGAGGGTCTGGTTCAGCCCTCGGCCAGCAGGTGGTCGATCAGGGCGCGCGCCTCGGGGCCGGCCCAGTCGGCCTCGCCGGTCAGGACGGCGCGGACGCGGCCCTGGCGGTCCATGAGGATGGTCTGGGGCATGGCGCCTTTGCCGGGAAACTCGAACGCCAGCTGGAATTTCGGGTCGATGTAGAAGTCCAGCGGCGCGTTTTCGGCGATGAAGGCCCGCGCCTCGTCCGCCGTCTTGTCCAGGTCCATGCTGACGGCGACCACGGCGAAGTCGTCGCGCGCCTTATAGTGGTCGGCCAGGGCCGCCAGCGTCGGCATCTCGATCTTGCACGGGGCGCACCAGGTGGCCCACAGGTTCACCACCGTCACCTTTCCCGCGAAGTCGGCCAGACGGACGTCGGCGCCGTCGGCGGCCTTGAACACATAGTCGGGCGCGGTCGGGGAGGCGGGCGCCTGCAGGGCCGCCAGCGACCCCTTGGCGAAGGCGGCCAATTGCGGCTCAAGGGTGTGGACCGGCGCCTGGGCCGCAGGCGGCGCGGACTCTTTGCCTCCGCCCTTCTGATTGACGTATAGCAGCGCCGCGCCCACGCCGATCACGCCGATCACCGCGAACGTCGCCACGCCCGCCCAAGTCCGTCCAGAGCCGCTCATGTCCGATACGCCTTCCAAACCACAGCCAGATACCCCCGCTCAGGGCCAGTCTCTATGGGGCGGACGCTTCAGCGCCAAGCCTGCGGACATCATGCAGGCCATCAACGTCTCCATCGGCGTCGATAAACGCCTGTGGGCGCAGGACCTGGCCGGTTCGCGGGCCCATTGTCGCATGCTGGAGAAACAGGGGATCATCGCGCCTGCGGACGCCCAGGCCATCCTGGGCGGGCTGGACGTGATCGAGGGCGAGATCCGGGACGGGACCTTCCCCTTCCGCGACGCCTATGAAGACATTCACATGAACGTCGAGGCGCGCCTGTCGGAGCTGATCGGCGAGCCGTCAGGGCGTCTGCACACCGCGCGCAGCCGCAACGATCAGGTGGCGACGGACTTCCGCCTGTGGGTGCGCGACGCCTGCGACCGCACCGTGGCGCAGCTTCAGGACCTGCAGCGGACCCTGCTGGACCGGGCGGAACAGCACGCGGGCGACCTGATGCCGGGCTTCACCCATCTGCAGACGGCCCAGCCGGTGACCTTTGGCCACCACCTGATGGCCTATGTCGAGATGTTCGGCCGCGATGCGGGCCGCTTCGCCGACGCGCGCGCGCGCATGAACGAGAACCCGCTGGGCGCCGCCGCCCTGGCCGGTTCGCCTTTCCCGATCGACCGCCACATGACGGCGCAGGCGCTGGGCTTCGATCGCCCGATGGCCAACTCTCTTGACGCCGTGTCGGATCGCGACTTCGCGCTGGAGAGCCTGGCCGCCGCCTCCATCGCGGCGGGCCACCTGTCGCGTCTGGCCGAAGAGATCGTGGTCTGGATGACGCCGATGTTCGGCTTTGCGACACTGCCTGACGACCTGACCACCGGCTCGTCCATCATGCCGCAGAAGCGCAACCCCGACGCCGCCGAGCTGGTGCGGGCCAAGACGGGCCGCATCAACGGCGCCCTGATCGCCCTGACCACGGTGATGAAGGGCCTGCCGCTGGCCTATTCCAAGGACATGCAGGAGGACAAGCCGCCGGTGTTCGAAGCCTTTGACGCGCTGGATCTGGCGCTGACGGCCATGACCGCCATGGTCGCCGTGATCCGCCCCAACACCGAGAAGATGGCCGCCGCCGCCGGCGCGGGCTTCTCGACCGCCACCGACCTGGCCGACTGGCTGGTGCGCGAGCTGAACCTGCCCTTCCGCCAGGCGCACCATGTCACCGGCGCCGCGGTGAAACGGGCTGAGGCGCTGGGCCTGGGGCTGGGCGAATTGCCGCTGAGCGAATTGCAGGGGCTGGATGGCCGGATCACCGAAGGGGTGTATGAAGTGCTGACGCCCGAAGCCTCCTGCGCCAGCCGCCAGAGCTTCGGCGGCACGGCGCCGGAACAGGTCCGCGCGCGCATCGCCGACTGGAGAAGCCGCCTGTGACGAAGACGTCTGTGAAGAAGACCCTGATCCTCGCGGCGCCGCTGCCCTTCTGCTGGCCGGCTGCGGGCGCATGGCCGACCTCGAGCCGCCGCAGGGCGCCATGCCGAAGAAGCAGACCGAGCGCGCTATCCGCGACCGCTCGGCCCCGGGCTTGCCGGAAGAGGCGATGCAGAACCTGCCGCCGCGCCAGATGCCCATCGACAACGGCACGAGCAATCCGTTCGGCAAGCCGCCGCCGATGAACTGAGCCTTAGCGCTCTTCCTCTGACTGGACTCCCCGCCGGTGCACCATTTTGATCTGAAGGACGGCGTCCTGCATGCCGAGGGCGTCTCTCTGGAGGCGCTGGCGGACAGCGTCGGCACGCCGACCTACGTCTATTCCTCGGCCACCCTGCGCCGTCATTACGGCCTCCTGCGCGAGGCGTGCGACGCGCACAGGGGCGCGCTGGGCGACGCCCTGATCGCCTTCGCGGTCAAGGCCAACTCCAACCTTTCGGTGCTGGCGACCCTGGCGAAACTCGGCTGCGGCGCCGACACCGTGTCCGAGGGCGAGATCCGCCGGGCGCTGGCCGCCGGGATTCCGGGCGAGCGGATCATCTTCTCGGGCGTGGGCAAGACCGACGCCGAACTGGTTTTCGCCATCGAACAGGGCGTGCGTCAGATCAACGTGGAGTCCTCGGCCGAGCTGGACCGGCTGATCGCCGTCGCTGCGACCCAGAACGCGGCCCCCGCCATCGCCATCCGCGTGAACCCCAAGATCGGCGCCGGCGGCCACGCCAAGATCACCACCGGCGGCGCGGGCGACAAGTTCGGCGTGCCGGTCGAGGAGGCGATGGCGCTGTACGCCCGCGCATCAAGCTCGCCCCACGTCACGCCCGTGGGTCTGGCCTGCCATATCGGCAGCCAGATCACCGACCTGGCTCCGCTGGAAGCCGCCTTCCGCGTGCTGCGGGACATGACCGAGGCCCTGCGCGCGCAGGGGCACAGCGTCACCCGCCTCGATCTCGGCGGCGGCCTGGGCGTGCCCTATTACGGCGATGCGGCGACGCCGTCCCCGGCCGACTACGTCGCCATGGCTGCGCGCGTGCTTGAGGGGCTGAACGTCGAGGCCGCCTTCGAGCCCGGCCGCCTGATGGCCGCCAATGCGGGCGTGCTGCTGAGCCGCGTCATTCAGGTCAATGAGCGCACGGACGGCCGCCGTTTCCTGGTGCTGGACGCGGCCATGAACGATCTGATGCGTCCGGCCCTTTACGACGCCTTCCACGATCTGAAGCCCGTCCGCCCGGTCGAGGGCGAGCTTCTGCCTCACGATGTGGTCGGGCCGGTGTGCGAGACCGGCGACACCTTCGCGCGCGACCGCGACCTGCCGCCGCTGAAGGCGGGCGATCTGGTCGTCTTCATGAGCGCCGGGGCCTATGGCGCGGTGATGAGCGGCGAATACAATACCCGTCCGCTGGCCGCCGAAGTGCTGGTCGACGGTGAGCGCAGCGCGGTGATCCGCCCGCGCCCGACCTATGACGACATGTTCGCCCGCGAGCCGATGGCGGGGTGGCTTTAGAACTCGCCTTGAGGTGATGTCCTTCAAGCTCTACCGTTTGTTGGGGGAGGCTCATCAATGGCTCTAGAAATTACTTTGTCTTTCGACGGCGCATCTGCGGATGACAACGTGCTGGACCTCTACGACGGAGCCCAAGCTCTCGTCGGTTTTCAGCGTTCGTTGGCCATCACAACCCACCTCATCGTGAACGGCGAGGTGATCACACAAGCTCCATCACTCAAGAACGCTCCTTAGCTACCACCTCAAGAGGGCAGCTGGAAAGCAACCGCTCTTGTTGCAACTACCGTCTTCACGCTTGGCGCAGCCCCAAAGGATAGCCCCATCGGGCACCTAATAAGCTCCGCATACGACTATGTAATTTCCGAATCACTTGGCTTTCATGTCGACTATGACATGAGCTTGGGCCAACAACTTGAAGAGCATCGGAAGAAAAATCCAGCATCGGCGGCAGCGAAACTAAAAGAAACACATTTCGACAGCGCGATTGAGAAATGTGAAGCCGCCATCCGAGACATACATCGCCCTATGGCCTTCTCTGAAACGGCTGAGCAGGCTAAAATAACTGCCAAAATCGATGGCTATTCACGAACAATTGGGCCAGATTTAAACCTAAATACATACGAGTATATTGCCAGCACCCATCAATCCGAAATGCCGCAATATTTTGAAGGCTGGGTCAGCAGTTGTAATATGAACACATTCAAAGGTCGAATATTTTTAAGTCAAGCGGGTCGATCTGTTCCGTTCACATTAGCAGAAGATCTAAAAAATCGACGCAAGGTCGCCCTTATAACGACGAGCTTAACTTCAAACGCTCGCGAACGCCTTACCGACGAAGGTAAGAGGTACTTTGTTGCCTTCCGCAATGAGACAACAACCGGTCGACTCAAAAGCCTTCACCTTACGAAGCTTACATCACAACCATTTTGAGCTTAACTACAGTCTAGTCCAGGGCGCAGATGTCCGGCAGGCCGCGCATCCCGCCCGCGTGGTCCAGGCCATAGCCGACCAGGAAGCGGTTCGGCGCCTCCCAGCCGACGAAGTCGGGCTCGGGGGCGCGGGGCTTGGGCCAGGGCTTGCGGGCGAAGACGCAGGTCAGCACCTCGGCCGCGCCCGCCTCCTTGGTGATGCGGACCGCCTCGGCCAGCGACAGGCCGGTGTCGAACACATCGTCCAAGATCAGCACCTTCTTGCCGGTCAGCGGGCGCTGATAGGGGGCGCGAACCTCGATCCGGCCCCGGCTGGTCTGCTCGTCGCCGTAGGAAGCCAGCCACAGGGCGTCGAAGCGGACGTTGCGGCCTTCGCGCGACAGGGCGCGGGTCAGGTCGGCGGCGAACCACAGCCCGCCGGTCAGCAGGACGACGGCCACCGTATCATCGTCGACATGAGGGGCGATGCGTCGCGCCAGATTAGCCACGACGGCCTCGATCTCGGCCTGGGACAGGAGGACAGCGGGAGCGAGCGTCGATGGGGTGTCAGCCATGCCTCGCCGATACCCCTTCTGCGACGTCGGTGTCGAGAGGCGAGGGCGCCGGGCCAACGTCGAGGGCGCCCAGACGACGCAGGCCCCCGTCTTCGCGCGCGGCGGGTTCAGGGCGGGCGGTCTTGTCGGCGGCGCGCGGGGGCGCCTTGCGCACGGGCTCAAGGACGAACCTGGTCGTTATGCCGGCGGCCTTGCCTTGAGGATCGCCGATGACTGTGGCGAAGCCCTGCGCCTGGCCGGGCAGGGTAGGGGGCCAGTCCGGGCGCACCACGCGACTGGCGATCTCGACGCCGCGCTCATCCTGCAAGATCACGCGGATGGGGGGCGACGACACCTCGGTGTCGCGGATGTTGCGCACGGCGCCGGAGACGATGATCCGGCCGGGATCATGCGGCGCCACCCGCGCCCGCTGTGCTTCGAACTCCAGCCCGACGATGTTCACCTCAAGCCCCAGCGCGCCATAGGCGCCCGCCGTCGCCGGAAATTTGCGGACGATCTCCTCACGGAACAGGACGCCGCCGCCGAGCAGCCCCAGCACCACCGCCGCCGCCGCCGCCCAGGCTGCGCCCGCAGCCGCCGCCTGCCGTGTGCGGCGCTTGCGCTCGGCCCTGGCGCGGAAGGCGCGCGGCAGTTCGGGCGCGGGCGTCTCGGCCAGACTGTCAGGCAGGGTTTCGGGCGAAGCGTCTTCGCCGGCGCTCAGGCCTTTCGTCGCCGGTTCCAGCTCCAGCGGCGCATCTTCCAGGCTGGCGCGCCAGTCGTGGCCGCAGGCCTTGCAGCGCACGCGGCGGCCGTTGGGGCCGATCGCTTCATCGGCAACAAAATAGCTGGTGGCGCAGGCGGGACAGGTCAGTATCATGTCAGCTGACTGTGAGGCTTATCGCCCCCTCCTGTCGCGGCGCAACGCCCCGGTCCAATACGAAACCCTATGCCCGATCCGATTTGCCGCGCCGCCGACCCTGATTCCGCGCCTGACGCCGTCCGCCTCAGAGGCGTGGGCTTCGGCTATGGGGGCCGACCCGCCGTGCTGCGGGACGTTAACCTTAGTCTGCCAAACGGCTCTTTCCACTTCCTTACCGGACCTTCGGGGGCGGGCAAGTCCTCGCTGCTGCGGCTGCTGACTTTGGCGGCGCGGCCCCAGGCGGGACGAATCAGCCTGTTCGGCCAGGACGTGACCCACCTGCCCCGGCGCGAGGTCCCGGCGCTGCGACGCCGCATGGGTGTGATCTTTCAGGATTTCCGACTGCTGGACCACCTGTCGGCCTTCGACAATGCGGCTCTGCCGCTGCGCTTGGCGGGCGAGCGCCCGGCCGAGTACGCCGCCGACGTGCAGGAGATGCTGCGCTGGGTCGGTCTGGGCGGTCGGCTGGACGCCCTGCCGCCCACCCTGTCCGGCGGCGAGAAGCAGCGTCTGGCCATCGCCCGCGCCGTGGTGGCGCGGCCGCGCCTGATCCTGGCCGACGAGCCGACCGGCAGCGTCGACCGGCCGATGGGCGAGAAGCTGATGCGGCTGTTCCAGTCGCTGAACAAACTGGGCGCCACCGTGCTGATCGCCAGTCACGACGAGGCCCTGGCCGAGCGCAGCGGCGCGGCCGTCCTGCGGCTGGAAGGCGGGCGGCTGACGCAGATCGCGCCGGCTTCATCTGTTGGACCGGAGGCGCAGCCATGATCGGCCGCTTGCGCGACTCCCAACCAGAATTGCTGCCGCGCGAGGCGGGGGTGAACGCTGGCTGGTGGTGGTCATCGCCGTGCTGTGCTTCCTGGCCTCGATCGCCGCTGTCGGGGCGCTGGCCGCCGACCGGGCGGCGCACGGCTGGGCGGGTCACCTTCGCGCCGAGGCGACGGTGCAGGTGCGCCCGCGTGTCGATGAGACCGGCCCCGCCGCCGCCGCCCGCGCCGCCGAGACCCTGGCCGGGGTCAAGGGCGTGGCCGAGGCGCAGGCGATGGACCGCAAGGCGGCCGAGGCTCTGTTGCGGCCCTGGGTGGGGGAGGCGGTGCTGCCCGACCTGCCTCTGCCTTATCTGGTCGTCGTCCGGCTGGACCCCAAGACGCCCGCCAGCGCGCCCAGCCTGAGCCGCGCCCTGGCCGAGGCCGGGCTGGACGCCAGCGTCGACGATCACAGCCTGTGGCGCGGCGAGGTCGAGCGGTCGGCGGGCGTGATCACGGCCCTGGCGGGGGCGGCCTTCCTGCTGATCGCGGCGGCGACGGCGGCGGCGATCGCCTACGCGACCCGCGCGGGCATGGCGGCCCAGGCGGCGGTGATCGAGACGCTGAGCCTGAACGGCGCGTCGGACGGAGCCATCGCCACACTGTTTCAGCGGCGTTTCGGGATTCTTGCGGCGACCGCGGGCGCGGCGGGGGCCGGCCTGGCGGCGCTGATGCTGGCGGCGCTGCGGTTGATCGGGGGTGAAGGCGGACTGACCCCGGCCCTGCCGCTGGCCTTTGGCGACCTGCTGGCGCTGATCGCCTGCCCCTTGCTGGCGGGGGCGGTCGCGGTGCTGGCTGCGCGCCTGACGGCGCTGGCGAAGCTGGGCGGGCGTCGCTAGTTAGTTAAGCATGAAGTTCCTGACGCTGATCGCCGTGGTGGCGCTGATGTGGCTGACGGGCCTGTTCGTCTTCGCCGAGCGGGTTCGCGGTCTGACGCCTGCGCCGGAGCCGGCGCGGGCGGACGCCATTGTCTCCCTGACCGGCCCCTCGGCCGAGCGCGTCAACGCCGCCATCCGCCTGTTGGAGCAGGGCAAGGGCGACCGGCTGCTGATCTCGGGCGTCAATCGGGAGGTGCGTCGCCAGGAGCTGCGCGCCCTGACGCCGGGGTCCAAGAAGCTGTTCAACTGCTGCGTCGACCTGGGCTTTGAGGCCGAGAACACCGTCGGCAACGCCCAGGAGATCGCCTCTTGGGCGCGGGCCAAGGGTTATGACGACCTGATCGTCGTCACCTCGGACTATCACATGCCGCGCAGCCTGATGGAGATTCGCGGCGCGGCGCCCGGCGTGCGCCTGACCCCCACGCCATCTCGACGCCGTCGCTGGACACCCCGTCGTGGTGGCGCGCGACCGAGACCGCCCGGCGCATGACGCTGGAATATATGAAATACCTGGCCGTCCTGGGCCGCGAGGGGATGCATCGCCTGACCGGGCGTCACCCGGAACGCCCCGGTCCCGCCGCACCCGACGCCTCAGACCCCCGCAAGGCCGCCGCATGACGACCGTTCGATCCCTGCTTTTCACCCTGTGGCTGTATCTGTCGATGCCGCTGTTCGCGGTCTTGCTGTCGCCGGCCCTGCTGATGCCGCACGGGGCGGCGATGGGGGTGATCAAGATGTGGGCGCGGTTCGTCCTGTTCGGCCTGCGCTGGATCGCCGGGGTCAAGGTCGAGGTGCGGGGCCTCGAGCATCGTCCCAACGGCCCGGCCCTGATCGCGGCCAAGCACCAGGGGATGCTGGACGTCATCGCCCCCTTCGCCTTCCTCGACGACGCCTGTTTCGTCATGAAGAAGGAGCTGATGCCACTGCCCTTCTTCGGCTGGTTCGCCTGGAAGACGAAGATGATCGCCGTGGACCGCGCCGCCCACGCCAAGGCGCTGAAGGCCATGGTGCGCCAGACCCGCGCTCGCCTGGCCGAGGGCCGTCAGATCCTGATCTTCCCCGAAGGCACGCGCACGACGCCGGGCGAACCGGCCGACTACAAGCCCGGGGTCGCCGCCATCTATCGCGACGTGGACGCGCCCTGCTGGCCCGTCGCCACCAACTCGGGCGTTCACTGGCCGGCGCACGGCTTCAAACGCTACCCGGGCACGGTGGTGTTCGAGTTCCTGCCGCCGATCCCGGCGGGTCTGAAGCGGGTCGAGTTCATGAAGCAGTTGGAAAGCCGGATCGAAGACGCCTCGACCGCCTTGTTGCCGCCCAGAACCTAGGCTTTGGAGGGCGGGTCCCTATATCATCAGCTGTTGACCTAGGCCCCGCTCATGATTTCACGCTCCGCCTTTCGCATCGCCCTGCTGACCGCCATCCTAGGGAGCTTGCCGGCTGTCGCCTCTGCGCAGTCACAGCCGTTCCAGCCGCTGGAAGCGCCGCAGACGTGGAAGGTCGACATCGGCGGCGGCTTTGTCCGGGGCTTCAGCGTTTCGGGCGACAAGTCCGAGGATTTCAACTTCACCGCCTGGGGCTCGGCCTCCTATCGCGACATCGTCTACGCCAACGGCCTGGACGGACTGGGCTGGAACGCGGTCAAGCGCGACGGCTTCCATGCGGGCGTTCAGTTGCGTCCGCGCTTTGCAGCGGGCGACATCGAGGGCCTGGACCGGCCCGGCTACGGCGCCGATGCGGCCCTTTACGCCTTCAAACGTCTGCCGGGCAATGTCGTGGTCGGAGGCCGCATCCAGCATGACGCCACCGGCGACGACGCCGGTCTTGAGTACTACGGCTCGGTCAGCCACCAGCGCGTGACGCCCGTCGGCCTGTTGCAGACGATGGCCTATATGCGCGGCGGCAGCGACGCGCGCGTCCAGCGCTATTACGGCGTCACCGCTCAGCAAGCCGCCAATACCGACTATGCCGCCTTCACGCCGTCGGGCGGACTGTCGGCCGCAGGCGCCGCAGCCATGCTGGCCGTGCCGATCGGCGACCGTTACGGCGTCGGCGCCTTCGTCAACTACGAACAGCGTCTGGGCGACATCAAGGACAGCCCGTTGATCGAGGACGACTACGTCTGGCGCGCCGGGGTCATCGGCGTGGTGCGCTTCAACAGCGGCGGCTGAGGCTTCAGCCCGCCGCGAACTCGCTGAGGGCGTCCAGGAAGGCGCGGTTCTGATCCTCGGTCCCGATCGTCACTCGCAGGCAATCGGGCAGGCCATAGCTGCCTACGCCGCGCACGATGATCCCCTTAGCCTGCAGATAGTCCTGCGCCGCCGAAGCCGGGCGTTTCGCATCGGGGAAGCGGATCAGGATGAAGTTGCCCGAAGCCGGAAAGACCTCGAAACCGAAGCCCTTGATCGCCTGGGTCAGGCGCGGCCGCCACTCGGCCACCAGATCGCGCGAGGCCCTCTGGTGCGCTTCGTCGCCCTGGGCGGCGATGGCCGCCTCGATGCCGGGCAGGGAGACGTTGAACGGCAGACGGATGCGGTCGATCGCCTGCTCCACCGCCAGCGGCGCATAGCCATAGCCGACCCGCAGACCGCCCAGCCCGTGCAGCTTGGAGAAGGTGCGGGTGACGACGATGTTGGGCGCCGTGCGCGCCAGATCGAAGGCGCTCTCCCAGTCCGGCTCGGTCACGAACTCGGCGTAGGCTTCGTCGATCACCAGGATGACGTGCGGCGGCAGGCCGGCGTGCAGGCGGCGGATTTCCTCGCCCGTGGCGTAGCTGCCGGTTGGATTGGCCGGGTTCGACAGATAGACCAGCTTGGTCCGCTCATCGACCAGAGCCAGCATGGCGTCGACGTCCGCGCGCAGCTCCGGCTCGGCCGCCAGCTTGACCTCGGCCTGACAGGCGCGGGCCGAAATCTGGTAGGCGACAAAGGCGTACTGGCTGGTGACGATGTTGTCCCCGGCCTCCAGATAGGTCTGGTTCAGCAGGGCGAAGACCTCGTCCGACCCATTGCCGAAGATCAGCCGCTCGGGCTCCAGCCCGTGCGCCTCGGCCACCACGGCGCGCAGGCGGTCGGCCCGGCCGTCGGGATAGAGGTGGATCGAAGAGGCGGCGGCGGCGAAGGCCTCGCGCGCCTTCTCGCCCGCGCCCAGCGCGTTTTCGTTGGACGACAGCTTGATCGGTTTGGCCACGCCCGCGATGGCGCTCTTGCCGCCGACGTAGGGGGCGATGTCCAGCAGGCCGCGCTTGGGTTGTGGCGCGCCGTCGGACGGCGCCTGGTTCGCTTCGGTCATGCGCGCGTCATCCCCTGCCGGCAGCCATGGTCAAAAGACGGGAGCGGCGCCGATGACGCCGGTCAGGCCGCCGGGCGCGCCGTCCAGCCTGATGTCTTCAGCCTGCACATAGCCTGTCAGGACGAACAGCTTCAACCCGCCTCCGCCCGATAGAAATTCGGCCGCCAGACCGGCCTGAGACAGGGCCTCGACGATGCGAGCGTCCGGCCATGCGCTGTCGGTGACCCAGAAGGTGCGGTCGTCGCCCGTCGGCCCCGGAGCCTCGGTTCCGACCATCAGGGCGCGCGGAGCTCCAGCCGCGTCATCGGGCAGGGCGGCGATGACCTTCAGCATGGGCAAAGCCAACAGCCGCCCCCACCACGGCCGCGCCGACAGATCGATCAGGGCGCGCGCCTTCTTCGCCGCCCCGTCGCGCACGGCGAGCAGCGCCTGATCCGCCTCGGACATCGGCCGCGCCGCCAGGCCCCAGCGATCGGCCGCCAGCATTTGCGACAGCGCCCCACAGGCGATCAGGGGGCGTCCGTCCGCCGCCTCCAGCCGCCCCAACACCGCGCGCACCGCCGCCTTTTCGGACAAGCTCATCCCCGACAGAGTTGCGCGCTGGGCGATGGCGTCGCCGTCAACTGAGCCGCGCGGCCCCGCCGCCAGCCGGGCGCGAGCGGCCTTGGCCACGGCGCGTTCCAGCGCCAGGCGTTCCTCGTCGGCGGGCGGCTCGATCAGCATGACAGGGGCAGCCTCAGAACAGCTGCGGCGCAGGGGCCAGGGCGAACGGCCCCAGATAGGTGCGGCCGCCGCGAAACTGGATGGCCAGCTCCACGCCTTGACCGCCGTCGCCGGTTCCGCCCTGAGGCGTGGCCGCGGCGGCCTTTGCGGCGGCGGCGCGATCCAGCGCCCCGCCCTGCTGGGCGCCCGCCAGGCCGACGATGGCCGCCAGCGGCTTCTCGGCGCGCACGAAGACCTCGCCTTCCAGCTGGCCCTTGGCGTCCGCCGACAGGGCGTCGCTGGAGACGAAGGCCTTGCTCTCGCCCGCCTGAAGCTGGCCCTTCACGTCGATGAAGCGCCCGCCCGCCGCCGTCCAGGCGCTCAGCAATCCCTTGGCGTCCGCGCCTTTGCGCAGGGCCGAGGCCTTTTCGATCACCGCCTCGATCTGGGCGTTCAGCATTCCCGACTGGGTGAAGCCCTCGACCGGGCCGTTGGCGCGGCCCTCGCCGTCGACCAAGCGGAACAGCACATCCACGTCGTCGGTCGGCGTGTCCGAGCCGACCAGATGCGGCCGCATGTAGAACTGCACCAGACGCGCCTGTTTCAGCGGGAAGGGCTCGGCGTCCGGCAGGGCGGTGAAGACCGGCTTCTCCAGCTCCAGCGCCAGATTGGGCCAGCGCTGGGTCAGGCCGTGCACGCTCATGCGGATGCCCTCGGCGCGGATCGCCGTCTTGCCCTTCTGCGCGCGCGTGACCGTCAGGCCGTCCGGCGCCGCCAGCACCCAGCGCGTGGGGTTATAGGCGTTGGCCTGAGCGATCATCTCGGGCGCCGCGATCGCATGACCGGACGGGGCGACGACGTCCAGGTGTTTGATCGTCACCCGCGCGTGCATCGGCCATCCCGTGGTGGAGATTCCGGCGTGTTCGATGGTCCAGCCGCTCTGCTGCAGCCCGGCGATCTTGCCCTCCATCCGCCGCTCGATCTGCTGCGTCAGGAAGAACCACCAGCCGGTCCACAGAACGAGGAGGACGGCGACGATGGCGAAGGGAATGATCAGTCCCTTGCGGCTGTGATGCGGGGCGGCGTCGGTCATGCAATCTCCGGATTTGCGCCCCTATAGCGCATGGACCGGGGGCGCCATAAGGGCGAAGGCGGCGCCGGTTCGCGGCTAGGCTTCATCGGACGATGATGAAGATGAAGCGAGGAACGCCTTGGTCAACTCCACCGTCTCGGCCAGCCCCAACCGCAGCACCTCCGTGCCCGGCGGCAGAGCGGCGAAGAGGCGGGTGGGGCAGGCGGCGTCCAGCATGACGAAGACGCCCCGGTCGTCCGCCCGGCGAATCAGGCGACCAAACGCCTGAGCGATCCGCCCGCGCGCCAGGGCGTCGTCCCAGGAGCGCCCGCCCGAGCCCGTGCCGAACCGTTCGCGCCGCGCCTTGTGCAGCAGGTCCGGGCGCGGCCAGGGCACGCGGTCAAAGGCCAGAACGCGTAAGGAGCGCCCAGGCACGTCCACGCCGTCCCTGACCGCATCGGTGCCCAGCAGGCAGCTGTCCCGCTCGGCGCGGAAAACATCGACCAGCGCCCCGACCTCCAGCGGATCGACGTGCTGGGCGTAGAGCGGCAGGCCCGCCCGCGCCAGCTCCGGCCCCAGCCGTTCATAGACCGCCTTCAACCGACGGATGGCGGTGAACAGCCCTAAGCCTCCGCCGCCCGCCGCCAGGAATAGTTCGCGCATGGCCGCCGCGATCTGGCGCGGGTCGTCCTTGACCAGATCATTGACGACGATGACCCGGCTGTTGGTCGCATAGTCGAACGGGCTGTCCACCTTCAGCGTCCGCGCCGGTTCGATCAGGCGCGCCGCGCCGGTGCGCAGACGGGCCAGGTCAAAGGGGTCATCGGCCGCCGGATCGGACAGGGTGGCGCTGGTCACCAGCACCCCGTGCGAGGGCATGACCACCGCCGCCTCCAGCGGCACGGTCGGGTCGATCCAGTGACGACGCAAGGCCACGTCGTGGATGCGGCCGAACGCGGCCTCCGCGCTCAGCCAGTCGACGTAATCGGGATCGGGCCCCATGTCGCCATCTGGGCCGCCCTCCTCCAGCGCCGCCAGCATGGAGCGCCAGCCGGGCAGGGTCATGCGCGCGCGCCGGTCCATGCCGCGCAGCGCCCCTCGATGCGGGCGCGGGCGGCGCCGTCCAACTCGGCCGCCTCCTCGTCGAGGATGTCTTCCAGATGGCGCGACAGGGTCAGCAGCGGCGCCTCGAGGTCGGCGATGGCCTTGGCCGCCTCGCGCGCGGCCGCCAGCACCGGCTCGGTGACCGGATGCAGCGGGCACTCCAGGCCGAACTCGGTCCCGCCGCTCTCGGCGGCGCGAGCGCGCAGTTGCTCCAGCGCCGCCACCAGGAAGCGCTCGATCGGGCCGATGGGGTTCACTTCGCCGGACGCCGGCGCGATGCGGCCGGACACGCCTTCGCCGGGCAGTTGCGCCGCCGCGCGCAAGGCGTCGGTCAGGGCCGCGCGGGCGGCCTCGTTGTCGGCGCACAGGTCGCCCAGCCGTTGCTCGAGCCCGCGCCCGCGACGGCCGCGTCCCTCCGGCCCGCGGATCCAGCGGCGCAGCTCGGCCGCCTCCTGCCCCGACAGGCAGGCGGAGAAGGCGCTGTCGGCGGCGTCGAACAGGTGGTGGCCCTCGTCGAAGACGATGCGCTTCAGCGCCGCCGTCTCGCCGTCCTGCTTCAGGCCCCGCGCGGTGCGGGCGCCGTCGAAGGCGGCCTGGGTCATCACCAACGCATGATTGGCCACCACCAGATCGGCCCGGCGGCTGGCGCGGATGGTCTTTTCGACAAAGCACAGGCGATAGTGGGGACAGGCGGCGTGGACGCACTCGCCGCGCCGGTCGACCAGATTGGCCGGTCCCGCCTGATGCATGGGCGCGGTCGCATAGAGGCCCGGCAGCCAGCCGGGATAGTCGCCCCCGGTCATGTCGCCGTCGCGGGTATGGGCGGCCCAGCGCGCGGCCAAGGCCATGCCGATCAGGTCGCCGTTGCCCAGCTGCGCCGCCTGCACCATGTCCTGAAGGTTGAGCAGGCACAGGTAGTTCTCGCGCCCCTTCCTCACCACGGTCTTCTTCCGCCGCTCAGCCTCGTCAGGCCACAGGGCGCGGCTCTCGCGGTCGATCTGGCGTTGCAGGGCGCGGGTGTAGGTCGAGATCCAGGCCGCTCCGGCGTTGCGCTCGGCCCACAGACTGGCGGGCGCCAGATAGCCCAGGGTCTTGCCCGTGCCGGTCCCCGCTTCGGCCAGCAGGACGCGCGGGCGCCCCTCCTCGTTGCGGGGCGAGAAGGCGTAAGCCGCCTCGGCCGCATAGTCGGACTGGGCGGGCCGCGTCTCGTCCAGACCCGAGGCCTGAAGCAGCTTGTCCAGACGGATGCGGGCGCTCTCAGAGTCGACGGGGGCCGACCCGGCCTCGCCGCGCGGCGCCTCGTCCTCCCACTCCTGAAGCCGGGCCCAGACGTCGAGGCCCGAGCCGCGTTGCTGGCGGTCGCGCAACGGCCCGGCGCGCAGGGCCTGGAGCACGCGCGGCGCCCAGCCCCAGCCCGCCCGCTCCAGCGTCAGGGCCAGCGCGTAGGCCTCCTCCCGCCCCGGATAGGCGGGCGCGGCCAGTTCGGCCAGCAGGTCGGCGGCGGCGGCGCGCAGGGCGGCGGCCTGCGCCTCGGCGCCCCGCGGCTCCTCGCGCCCCAGGGCCAGCGCCAGCCCGGTGGCCGACGGGGCGCAAAACCGGGCCGGGCGCACGAAGGCGAACAGCTCCAGCGCGTCCAGCATCTGCGCCGAGCGCGGCGGCGGCGCTAGACCCAGCCGCCGCGCCGTCAGCCCGGCGTGGGCGACGATGACCGCGCCGCCCATTAACAGGCCCTCGGCGGCGCCGCGCCCGATCTTCCTCGCCCCTTCATCGTCGCACACGGCCCCGGCCCCGGGCGGCGTGGCCAGCGCGGGGGGCAGGTCGAACGTCAGGGACGGAACGGTCCGGATGTCGGCGGATTCAACAGTCACCCTCGCTCAATAGCGCCAGAGATGATGAAACGGAACGGGAACATGTTATAGGCCTGTCGTGACGACGCCGCGTACTGCAACGCTTCCGCCCCTGTTCGCCGACTGGTTCGCCGGTCGGGGCTGGTCGCCGCGCCGGCATCAGCTGGAGATGGTCGCCGCCGCCGAGGCCGGGGCGCACGCCCTGCTGGTGGCGCCGACGGGCGGGGGCAAGACGCTGGCGGGCTTCCTGCCCAGCCTGATCGACCTGGCCGAACGGGGGCCGCGACCCGAAACCGGGCCGGGCTCGGGCGTTCACACCCTCTATCTGTCGCCGCTGAAGGCCCTGACCACCGACGTCGAGCGCAATCTGATGACGCCCATCCGCGAGATCGGGCTGAACATCCACGTCGAGAGCCGCACCGGCGACACCAAACAGTCGAAGAAGCAGCGCCAGCGCGACTTCCCGCCCGACATCCTTTTGACCACGCCGGAGCAGTTGGCCCTGTTTTGCGCCTGGGAGGGGCGAGGGACTATTTCGCCGACCTGAAATGCGTGGTGCTGGACGAGGTCCACGCCATCTGGAGCGGCAAGCGCGGCGACCTGCTGGCGCTGGGGCTGGCTCGGTTGCAGGCGTTCGCGCCGGGCATGCGGCGGGTGGCGCTGTCGGCGACGGTGGACGATCCGGCAAAGATCGCCGACTGGCTGTCTCCTTCTCCCCTCGGGGAGAAGGTGGGCGGCGGTGCCGCTCGGATGAGGGGGACGCTGAGAACAGACTCGACGCCGCCAGTCTGGATCAGGCCGCCCCCTCACCCGTCTCGCTGCGCGATCCACCTTCTCCCCGAGGGGAGAAGGAGTGCGGGTTGTTTTGGGCGATCCCGGCGCGCCGCCGGTGGTCGACGTGCTGGTCAGCGAAGGCCGCGTGCCTTGGGCCGGCCACACCGGCGTCCACGCCATCCCCGAGGTCTACGACGCCATCCGGCGCGCTGAGGCTCAGCCTGATCTTCGTCAACACCCGCTGGCAGGCCGAGTTCGTCTTCCAGTCGCTGTGGGCGATCAATGAGGACGACCTGCCCATCGCCCTGCACCACGGCTCGCTGGCGGCAGAACAGAGGCGCAAGGTCGAGGCGGCGATGGCGCGCGGCGACCTCAAGGCCGTGGTCTGCACCTCGACGCTGGACCTGGGCATCGACTGGGGCGACGTCGACCTCGTAATCCAGCTGGCGGCGCCCAAGGGGGCCAGTCGGCTGGTGCAGCGCATCGGCCGGGCCAACCACAGGCTGGACGAGCCCTCGCGGGCCCTGATGGTCCCGGCCAGCCGGTTCGAGATGCTGGAATGCCAGGCCGCGCGCGAGGCCGTGGCCGAGAACGCCTTCGACTGGGAGCCGGAGCACACCGGCACGCTGGATACGCTGGCCCAGCACGTCATGGGCTGCGCCTGTTCGGAACCCTTTGATCTGTCGGACCTATACGCCGAAGTGACGACGGCCGGCCCCTATCGCGGCCTGACCTATGAAGCTTTCGAGGAGGTGGTCGATCTGGTCGCCACCGGCGGCTATGCGCTGCGGACCTACGACCGTTTCGCCCGTATCGTGCGCACCCGCGACGGCAAGTGGAAGGTCCGCAACGCCCAGATGGCGCAGCGCCACCGGATGAACGTCGGCGCCATCGTCTCGGCCGCCAATCTCAACGTTCGCGTCGCCGGTCGCAGGGCAGGGGGCAAGCATCTGGTCGCTGGGCGCAAGATCGGCGAGGCCGAGGAATGGTACTTCGAACAGATGACGCCGGGCGACACCTTCGTCTTCGCCGGTCAGGTGTGGGCCTTCCAGGGCATCGCCGGGACCGACGCCCTGGTCGCGCCCGCCGTGGATAAAGACCCGAAGATCCCCTCTTACGGCGGCTCGAAGTTCCCGCTGGGCACCTCCCTGGCCGAGCGGGTGCGGCGCATGGTGCAGGACCGCGATCACTGGCGCGTCCTGCCCTCCGACGTGCAGGAGTGGCTGGAGCTGCAGGAGCTGCGCAGCGCCATTCCTGAAGCCCAGACCCTGCTGGTCGAGACCTTTCCGAGGGGCGCTCGGCATTTCCTGGTCGCCCATCCGTTCGAGGGGCGGCTGGCGCACACGACGCTGGCCATGCTGCTGACCCGGCGACTGGACCGGATGGGCGTCGGCCCGCTGGGCTTTGTGGTGACGGACTATTCGCTGGCGATCTGGTCGATCCGGCCGATGGACGACATCGACCTGGACGCCCTGTTCGAGCCGGACATGCTGGGCGACGATCTGGAGGCCTGGCTGGAGGAGAGCTTCATGATGAAGCGGTCCTTCCGCAACTGCGCCCTGATCTCGGGCCTGATCGAACAGCGCCAGCCGGGAGCCGAGAAGACCGGACGGCAAGTGACGTTTTCAACCGACCTGATCTACGACGTGCTTCGGCGGCACCAGCCTGACCACCTGCTGCTGAGAACGGCGCGCGCGGATGCGGCGACAGGGTTGCTGGACGTGGCGCGGCTGGGTCAGTTGCTGAGCCGCATCCATGGCCGCATCGTGCATAAGGCGCTGGACCGGCCCTCGCCCTTCAGCGTGCCGGTGCTGGTGCAGATCGGTCGTGAACGGGTCGGCGGTGACGCGGCCGAGATGATCCTGGATGAAAGCGCCGAGGCCCTTATCGCCGAAGTCATGGAAGACGCGCCCGAAGCGCTGAAGGGGGCGGCGTGAAGCAATCGTGCGTCCTTTTCCCCTCGGGGGAGAAGGTGGCTTGTGCAGCAAGGCGGATGAGGGGGACGCCAGTTGCGTGGTCGTCTTCTAGCGGCTTGCCTGCGGATACAGCCCCCTCATCCGAGCGGCTCCGCCGCCCACCTTCTCCCCGAGGGGAGAAGGGCGATGAACGACGCCCTGCGCGAAACCCTGTCGCCCTATCGCCATCCCTGCGGCGGGCTGAAGCTGACGGTGAACGGCGAGGCCTGCGTGTTGCGCTGTTCCGGCTCCCTGTGGTTGCCGGGGCGTCAGGCCCTGATCGCCTCGGACCTGCACCTGGAGAAGGGTTCGGCCTTCGCGGCGCGCGGCCAGATGCTGCCGCCCTATGACAGCCCCGCGACCCTGGCCAAGCTCGAGGCCGAGATCGACGCGCTGGACCCGCGCACGGTCGTGCTGCTGGGCGACAGCTTTCATGATTCAAAGGCGGTGTCGCGCATGGACGGCGCCCAGCTGGCGCGGCTGGAGAGGCTGGCGTCCGGGCGCGACTGGGTCTGGCTGGAGGGGAACCATGATCTGGACGCCCTGGCCGGCGCCCTGGACCAGCTGCCGGGCCGGGTGGTCGAGACGATGGCGCTGGGCGGCCTGCATCTGATCCACGAGCCGCAGATCGAGCCGGCGCCCGGAGAGGTCGCGGGCCATCTGCATCCGGCCGCGCGCGTCGCCGCCTACGGCCGGGGGTGCGGCGTCCGTGTTTCGTCACGGACGGGCGGCGGCTGATCATGCCCGCCTTCGGCGCCTTTACCGGGGGCTGGACGTGCGCGATGCGGCGGTGGCGTCCCTGTTCGCGACCGCTCCCTTGGCGGCTCTGCTGGGGCGGGATAAGGTCCACGCCGTCGCCTTCCACCGCCTCAGCTGAGGCGGCGAGGCGCCAGGACGGTGCGGCCGATCAGCCGACGTGCGGCGTGATGATCCCCAGCGGCAGGGTGGTGACGTTCTTCACCCCGCGCGTGACGATGTGGCTCTCGCAATTGGAGACGATGCCCAGCGTCAGCAGCTTGTCGCGCAGGAACTGGTCGAAGGCGTGCATGTCGGTGGTGATGATACGCAGGACATAGTCTTCGCGCCCGGTGATGGTGGCGCACTGCACCACCTCGGGCCAGCCCTCGACGGCTTCTTCGAATATCTGCAGATTGTCGCGCGTCGGCAGGCTCAGCTTGACGATGGCGTAGACCTCGAAGTCCAAGCCCAGAAGTCCGGCGTCCAGCAGCGTGACACGCTTGCGTATCAGGCCAGAGTCCTCCAGTCTCTTGATCCGGCGCCAGCACGGCGACGCCGACAGGCCGACGCGATCAGCCACCTCCGCGACGGACAGGCCTGCGTCCTGCTGAAGGATGTCAAGGATGCGCGCGTCGATGGGGTCGAGTTCGTCGGCCAAAGGCTTTCTCCGAATTTGCTTTCTGCGCAATAAAATACCTCAATTGGTATTTGGCAAGAGTGTTTTTGGAAGAGCTAACAGTGAGCCGACATGCTATGCCCTAGTTCATAAGGAAACGCGGCCGGTTCAACCGGACGGGAGGCATTGATGAAGAATACCCCGACGCTGTCGCTGCGCGTCCCGGAGCCTTCGGGCCGGCCGGGCGATACGCCTGATTTCAGCCATTTGAAGCTCGACGAGCCCGGCGCGGTCGCCCGCCCGGACGTCAGCACGACCCCCGCCGAAATGCGCGATCACGCCTTCCGCCTGATCCGCGTGCTGGACGATCAGGGCAAGGCCGTCGGGCCGTGGGACCCCAAGCTGGACCCTGAGACCATGCGTCGCGGCCTGAAGGCCATGATCCTGACGCGCGCCTTCGACGACCGGATGCACCGCGCCCACCGCCAGGGCAAGACCAGCTTCTATATGAAGTGCACCGGCGAAGAGGCCATTGCGGTCGCGCAGGGGATGATCCTGAGCCGCGAGGACATGGGCTTCCCGACCTATCGCCAGCAGGGCCTTCTGATCGCGCGCGACTATCCGCTCGCGACCATGATGAACCAGATCTATTCGAACGCCGAAGACCCCATCAAGGGCCGCCAGCTGCCGATCATGTATTCGGCCAAGGACTACGGCTTCTTCACCATCTCTGGCAATCTGGGCACCCAGTATGTTCAGGCCGTGGGCTGGGGCATGGCCTCGGCCATCCGCGGCGACGACAAGATCGCCATCACCTGGATCGGCGACGGCTCGACGGCGGAGAGCGACTTCCACTCGGCCCTGACCTTCGCCGCCGTCTATCGCGCGCCGGTCATCCTGAACATCGTCAACAACCAGTGGGCCATCTCGTCCTTCCAGGGCATCGCCGGCGGACTTGAGACCACCTTCGCCTCCAAGGGCATCGGTTATGGCCTGCCCGCCCTGCGCGTCGACGGCAACGACTTCCTGGCTGTTTGGGCCGCGACCCAGTGGGCCGAGGAGCGCGCCCGAACCAACCAGGGCGCGACGATCATCGAACTGTTCACCTATCGCGGCGCGCCGCACTCGACCTCGGACGATCCCAGCCGCTACCGCCCTGGCGACGAGCACGAGAAGTGGCCGCTGGGCGATCCGATCGCCCGCCTGAAGCAACACCTGATCGGCCTGGGCGAATGGTCGGACGCACAGCAGGAAGAGGCCGAAAAGGAAGCGGTCGAGAAGGTCCGCGCCGCCGCCCGGGAATCCGAGGCCATCGGCACCCTGGGCCAATCGCGCCCCAGCGTGAAGACCATGTTCGAAGAGGTCTATGCGACCGAGGACTGGCGCCTGGTCGAACAGCGCCGCGAAGTGGGAGTCTAAGTCATGGCCGAGATCAACGACAAGATTGAAGCCGACATGGTCGACCAGAAGGACGCCCCGGCGTCGGTCGCCCCGGACGGCCCGGCCATTGCGCCGATGAACATGATCCAGGCCCTGAACTCGGCCCTGGACGTCAAGATGGCCGAAGACCCCACCGTCGTCTCCTACGGCGAGGACGCGGGCTATTTCGGCGGCGTCTTCCGCGTCACCGACCACCTGCAGAAAAAGCACGGCCTGAACCGCAGCTTCGACGCCCCGATTTCGGAATCCGGCATCGTCGGCACCGCCATCGGCATGGCCGCCTATGGCCTGCGCCCGGTGGTCGAGATCCAGTTCGCCGACTACATCTATCCAGCCTACGACCAGATCGTCTCCGAAGCGGCCAAGATGCGCTATCGCTCGGGCGGCCAGTTCACCACGCCGATGGTGGTGCGCAGCCCCTACGGCGGCGGCATCTTCGGCGGCCAGACGCACTCCCAGTCGCCGGAAAGCCTATTCACCCACATCGCCGGTCTGAAGGTGGTGATCCCGTCCAACCCCTATGACGCCAAGGGTCTGCTGACCGCGGCGATCGAGTACGACGACCCGGTCATCTTCTTCGAGCCCAAGCGCCTCTACAACGGCCCCTTCGACGGCTGGCACGAAAAGCCAGTCAGCCCTTGGAAGGCCCAGGACCTGGCCCAGGTCCCGACCGGCAAATACGTCGAGCCGATCGGCAAGGCCCGCGTGATGCGCGAAGGCAATGACGTGACCATCCTGGCCTATGGCACCATGGTCTGGGTCGCCCTGGCCGGCGCCGAGCACGCGGGCGTGGACGCCGAGGTCATCGACCTGCGCACCCTGGTTCCGCTGGACATCGAGACCATCGAGGCCTCGGTCAAGAAGACCGGCCGCTGCGTCATCGTGCACGAGGCGCCGAAGACCTCGGGCTTCGGCGGCGAACTGAGCGCCCTGGTTCAGGAGCGCTGCTTCTATCACCTGGAGGCGCCGGTGGCGCGCGTGACCGGCTGGGACACGCCCTATCCGCACGCCTTTGAATGGGAATATTTCCCCGGACCGCAGCGGGTCGCGGACGCGCTGAAAGCCGTCATGATGGGAGGTCGCTAAGATGGGTCGTTTTGTTTTCAAGCTTCCTGACGTTGGCGAAGGCACCGCCGAGGCCGAACTGGTCGGCTGGCACGTCAAGGTCGGCGACACCGTCGCCGAGGACCAGATCGTCGCCGACGTCATGACCGACAAGGCCACGGTCGAACTGACCAGCCCGGTCGCGGGCGTCGTCACCGCCCTGCACGGCGAGCCCGGCCAGATGATGGCCGTGCGCGGCCCGCTGGCCGAGTTCGAGGTCGAGGGCGAAGGCAATGCGGAAGCGGTCGCCGAAAGCCCCTCCACCGCTACGCGGTCCCCCTCCCCACAAGGTGGGGAGGAAAAGCCCTCGCTTTCTCCTCCCCATGCCAATGGGGAGGTGGCGCCGAAGGCGACGGAGGGGCCGACGGCCGCACCCGGAGCCAACCACGTCTTCAAACTGCCCGACGTCGGCGAAGGCACCGCTGAAGCCGAACTGGTCGGCTGGCATGTGAAGGTCGGCGACACGGTCGAGGAAGACCAGATTCTGGCCGAGGTCATGACCGACAAGGCGACGGTCGAACTGACCAGCCCGGTCTCCGGCGTCGTCGTCGCCCTGCATGGCGAAGCCGGTCAGCAGATCGCCGTCGGCGGCCCGCTGGTCAGCTTCAACGTGGCGGGCAAGGGCAACGTCGCCGAAGCCCCCGCCGCCGCTCCGGCGTCTGCCGCCAAGGCCGAGAAGGCCGCGCCGGCTCCTGTCGCCGCACCGGCCGCCAAGCCTGCCGCTGCGCCCAAGGCCGACGCCAAACCCGTTCCGGCCCTGACCGGCCGCCAGCCGGGCGAGCGCCCGCTGGCCTCTCCCGCCGTACGCAACCGCGCGCGTGATCTGGGGGTCGACCTGGTCTTCGTGCCGGGCAGCGGCCCCGCCGGCCGCATCGAGCACGCCGATCTGGACGCCTTCGTGGCGCGCGCCGGCGCGTTCGCCCCGGCCCCGGCCTCGGGCGGCTCGCTCTACGCCAAGGCCGAGGGAACCAACGAAGTCCGCATCATCGGCCTGCGCCGCAAGATCGCGGAGAAGATGGCCGAGAGCGTCCGTCGCATCCCGCACATCACCTATGTCGAGGACATCGACATGACGGCGGTGGAAGAGCTGCGCGCTCACCTGAACGCCCAGAACAAGGGCACGGGGAAGGCCAAGCTCAACGTCCTGCCCTTCATCGCCCGCGCCATCGTCGTGGCCCTGAAGGACCAGCCGAACATCAACGCCACCTATGACGACGAGGCGGGCGTGCTGACCCAGCACAACGCCGTCCATCTGGGCATCGCCGCCCAGACGCCGAACGGCCTGATGGTCCCGGTCGTCCGCCACGCCGAGGCGCGCGACGCCTACGACACGGCCGAGGAAATCGTCCGCGTCTCGGGCGCCGCCAAAGACGGCAGCGCCAAGCGCGAGGAGCCTCAGCGGCTCGACCATCACCATCACCTCGCTGGGCACGCTCGGCGGCGTGGTGCACACGCCCATCATCAACCACCCCGAAGTCGCCATCGTCGGTCCGAACAAGATCGAGGAGCGCGTCGTGGTGCGGGGCGGCCAGATGGTCGTGCGCAAGATGATGAACCTGTCCTCCAGCTTCGATCACCGCATCGTCGACGGCCACGACGCGGCGGTCTTCGTGCAGAAGATCAAGACCCTGCTGGAGAACCCGGCGACGTTGTGGATGAACTAAGAACCCAGCCTCTTCCTTCCGCTCATCCCCGCGGAGGCGGGGACCCAGGCTTCAGCTTCGGACCCCGCCCTTGGCCTTCTTCACCTACATCATGGCCAGCCGACGGAATGGGACGCTCTATACGGGCTCGACGGACGACATCGGCCTGCGCGCCTGGCAGCACAAGGAAGGGGCGGGGTCGAAGTTCACCGCCGAGCACGGCGTATGCAAACTCGTCTGGTTCGAGGCTCACGAGACCCGCGAGGCGGCGTTTCAAAGGGAGCGGCGGATCAAGAAGTGGAACCGTCAGTGGAAGCTGCGGCTGATTGAAGACATGAACCCCGGCTGGCGCGATCTCATCGAGATGTTGAGCGCCTAGCCGAAACCTGGGTCCCCGCCTCCGCGGGGATGAGCGGAGAGTTTGATGCAGACCCTCAAGACCAAAGTCCTGATCATCGGCGCCGGGACCGGCGGCTATGTGGCGGGGATTCGTTGCGGCCAGTTGGGGCTGGAGACCGTGCTGGTGGATGCGTCGCCGGGCCTCGGCGGCACCTGCCTGAACGTCGGCTGCATCCCGTCCAAGGCCATCATCCACGCGGCGGGCAAGTTTGAGACGGTGGCCAAGGCCGTCGGCGACGGCACGCTGGGCATCACCGCCTCGACCCCGGCCATCGACCTGTCCAAGACGGTCGAGTGGAAGGACGGGGTGGTCAAGAAGCTGAACGCCGGCGTCGCCGCCCTGCTGAAGAAGGCCAAGGTCAAGGTCATCAAGGGCTGGGCCGAGTTCTCGGACGCCAAGACCTGCACCGTCAAAACCGAAGACGGCGACCTCCGCATCAGCGCCGAGCACGTCATCCTGGCTACGGGGTCGGAGCCGGTCGAACTGCCCTTCCTGCCCTTCGGCGGCGACGTGATTTCGTCCACCGAGGCCCTGAGCCTGCCCGAGGTTCCCAAGAAGCTGGTCGTCGTCGGCGGCGGCTATATCGGCCTGGAGCTGGGCATCGCCTTCCGCAAGCTGGGCGCCGAAGTCGCCATCGTCGAGATGGCCGAGCGCATCCTGCCGCTCTACGACAAGGCCCTGACCGACCCGGTCGCCAAGTGGCTGGAGAAACACGGCGTGCAGCTGCTGCTCGGCGCCCGCGCGGGAGGGTTCGGCGACGGCAAGCTGAACGTCACCGACAAGGACGGAAACCCGATGCAGCTGAATGCCGACAAGGTGCTGGTCACCGTCGGCCGCCGCGCGCGGACCCAGGGCTGGGGCTTGGAGAACATGGGCGTGGCCATGAACGGCCCGTTCGTGAAGATCGACAATCGCTGCGCCACCAGCATGAAGAACGTCTGGGCCATCGGCGACCTGACCGGCGAACCTATGCTGGCGCACAAGGGCTCGGCGCAGGGCGAGGTTGTCGCCGAGATCATCGCCCATCTTTCTGGGAAGGAGGCCACGACCGCGTGTTCGATCCGACCACCATCGCCGCCGTCTGCTTCACCGAGCCGGAGATCGTCTCGGCGGGCCTCGGCCCCGACGACGTGAAGGGCCGCGACGACGTGATCCAGGCGGTCTTCCCCTTCGCCGCCATCGGCCGCGCCCTGGCCATCGAGGCGGGCGAGGACGGCGGCTTCGTCCGCGTCATCGCCTCCAAGTCGGATCACCGCCTGCTGGGCGTCCAGGCCGTCGGCCAGCACGTGTCGGAGCTGTCCAACAGCTTCGCCCAGATGCTGGAAATGGGCGCGGTGCTGGAGGATGTCGCCGGAACCATCCACGTCCACCCGACGCTGGGCGAAGCCTTCCACGAAGCCAGCCTACGGGCGCTCGGGCACGCCATTCACATCTGAGGGCGCTATGCTCGGGTCGCGGACCCTCGCGACTTGAGCGCAGTTGAGCGGGCCGCGATCGTCGGCCTTTCGGGACCTCCCGACCCAACGCGGCTTGAGATTCCCTCCGCCCTTCGGGGCAAGAAAAGGGCGCGCAGCGAATGCAGTGCGCCCTTTTTGCGTCTAGCGCCTGCTAATCAGTTCTTGGCGGGAACGCGCGTGTCCGTGGCCGGATCGACGGCGCCGGGGCGTCCCTCGGCGGCGGCCTCGGCCTGATTGGACTCCAGCTTGTCGGCGACCTTGCCCGCGCCTTCCTCGACCGCCTGAGCGGCCTTCATGGCGCCGGATTCGACCACTTCGCCGGTCTGGGCGGCGACGTCGGCGGCCTTGTCGCCGGCGGCTTCGGCGTTGGCCTCGGCCTGGTTTTGCTCGGCCTGGGTGCAGGCGGCGGCGCCGAGCGCCAGGACGGAGGCGGCGGCGATGGTCAAGGTGCGGATGCGCATGGGTGAACCCCTCTGAGATAGGAACCTTTGCCTTAACGCCGGCGGTCCCGCGCGGGTTGCGATCACCCTCAGTTCAGGTCGACCGGCAGCGTCTGGCTGGCCAGCAACTGCTCCATCGTCTTCCAGTGGTCCGGCCCCTGCCGCTGGACCCAGGCCTGCACCATGTCGCGGCCGAGGCCATAGTTGATGATGTAGGAGCGGTAGGTCTCGATAAAGCTCAGCCGCTGCGCCGCCCGGTCGCGCGCCACGAGGCTGTATTTCTGCAGCTGATCCAGCGCCGTTTCGCGGTCGATGCGCCCCGCCAGATAGGCGTCCGCCACCGTATATTCCGCCCGCGCCAGCTCGCGCGTCAGGGTCAGCAGCTGCGTCTGCGCCTCGGCTGTCGCCGGGTCTAGCCCGGCCAGCGGATACAGCACCTGCGCCTCGAACTCGGTGCGTTCATGGCCAGGGAAGGCCAGGTCGATGCCGTAGTTGGCGCTGCCCTCGGCGATGAAGGACATGGGGCTGAACAGCGGATAGACGCTCATCTCGACCCAGCCCTTGTCCTTGACGAAGGTCTGCTCCAGCAGGGCGTTGTAGACGTGGTGGCCGGGATACCCCTCGTGACAGCCCAGATCGACCGCCCGGTCGATGTAGATCGGCAGGTCGGTGTTCACCTGGATCAGGCTGAAGGCCCCGCCCTTGAACCAGTTGTATCCGGACCACGGCTTGTCATTGACGAACTCCAGGGTGAAGGTCTCGCCGGCGGGCAGGGTCATGCGGCGTTCGGTGCGCGCCTTGCACTCATGGATGGCCGCACGCATCACCGTGTCCAGCCGGTCCTTGGGGATGACGTAGCGGGCGCGGAAGGCGGCGACCCGATCCGCCAGCGGCCCCTCGCCGGGGACCAGGGCGTCGATGCGCGCCAGCACCGGATCATAGGACGACAAGGGCCGCAGTTCCGGCCGCACCCCGAACAGAGCCTCGGCCTCATCGGCGAAGCCCATCGTCTCGCCCTGCAGCATCCGCAGCCGCGCCGAGGCGGCCGCGACATGGGCCTTCAGATAGGCGCGGCGCTGGCGGCTCTGGGCGTCCAACCCAGCCTCCGGCAGGGCGTCCAGGCGCTGGGAGAGGTTGGCCGCGCCCTTGGCCAGCTGGGGCAGGGCGCGCGGCTGCGCCTTGGCCGTCTCGGCCCACTGCGCCGGGCCGTAATAGGCGTCGACATAACCCGGCTCGCGCTCGCCGATCTCCAGCGTCAGGGCGACGTAATCGCGCGCCACGGCGTCCAGACTGTCGGCGTTCGGCTTCGGCGTCGCCGCGCAGGCGGCCAGAACGGCGACGGCGCCCGCCAGGGCGGCGATGGTGGTAGCGCGCATGGACATCTCCTCTCTCGTCCCTGACGCTAGGCCTTCGCGCGCCGCTCGCCAAGAAGCGGCCTGCGGACGCAGTTCAGGGATTGAGACCGCCCCGCCCATGCTGTAAGCACCGCCGTCCGGCCTCGTCGCCGCAGACGCACCCGTAGCTCAGCTGGATAGAGTGCTGCCCTCCGAAGGCAGAGGTCACAGGTTCGAATCCTGTCGGGTGCGCCAGTCTCAACCATATCGTTGAAAACGCTGCGGAATTACCGTCGGCTAAACCGTTTTCCGACGATTGCTACACAACTCTGCTACACAATTTTCCCAACGATCAGGGGCTAAGCCGTTCTGATCATTCAGGAAAACGGTCAGGCGGCTGCTACACAAAGCTGCTACACAATGTTCGAACGCATTTGGTGGAGCGAAGTGGCGGTCGCATCTACTACCGGCGCCGAGTTCCTGAGGCTCTTCGAGCCATTATTGGCAGGGAGAGAAGTCTGGAGATCGTTGGGGACGGACAGCCCAACGGTCGCCAAGCGTCGCGCCTTACGAGTCGCAGCCCAGATCGAGCACGAGTTTGAGGTGGCCCGCTCAAAGGTCGGCCTGAGCGTCGATCCGATCATGCTCGAAGCGTTCACCGAACCGGCGCCCAGTGCGGCGGCGACCTCGGTCGCCGAGCCTGAGGAGCCGAACGGCATCACACTCGGCGATCTCTACGACGCTTATATGGATGATCCGACGCGGGATTGGTCGCCGACCACGCGTATGGCTTACCAAACGACCAAGCGACTGGTGGTGGCGATCCTCGGCGCAGATACGCCAGTTCGTTCCATTACTCGTAGTCAGTGCCGCGAGATGATCGAGGTGCTCCGCTGGCAGCCTCGCAACGCGTCCAAGCTATTTCCAAAACTTAGCCCAATCGAAATCGCGGAACGAGCGAAGGTCGAGGGCCGCACGGACCTGATCAACGCCGCCAACATTAACACCTACCTGAACAAGCTCGGCGGGGTGCTGAACTGGGCGGTGAAGGAGGAGATGCTGGACCGCAATCCGGCGCAAGGCTTGCGCGTGCCCGATCCGACCGCACGGCGCGACAAACGCCTGCCGTTTTCGACCCGTCAGCTACAGACGATCTTCTCGGCGCCGCTTTACACCGGCTGCCGCGACGACGGACATGGCTACGCAACGCCCGGCCCAGAGCGACCCCGCAACGCCCGCTTCTGGATTCCTCTGCTGTCGATGTTCGGCGGCCTTCGCTTGAACGAGGCCTGCCAACTCGATGTCGCCGACATCCGGCGGGTCGAAGACGTGGACTGTTTCGTCATCACCGAACGATCAGAGGACGACGAAACCGACAAGCGGTTGAAGACCTCCTCCAGCGAACGGGTCGTCCCGATCCACAAGACCTTGATCGACCTCGGCTTCATGGATTTCGTCCGCCAGCGGAAGCGCGCGGGTGAAACCAAGCTGTTCGGCGAGGTGGGCATGGGTGCCACCGGCTATCGCTCCACAACCTTCTCTGCGTGGTTCCGACGTTTCGTCGCCAAGGCCGGAGCAGAATCGCCAAAGACCTGCTTTCACAGCTTTCGGCACGGCTTCCGAGACGCCCTTCGCGAGGCGCGCATCGACCGTGACATCGCACTGGCATTGGGCGGATGGACGGCCGGGAACGGTTCCGCTTCCGTGGCTGATACCTATGGCAACGGCTATCAGATCGCGACGCTGAAAGAGGCCATCGACCGAGTGCGCTATCCCGGCCTTGACCTATCGCACTTGCGATGAGGCAATGATCGCCTTCACTAACCAATGTTCTATCAGCTATAACGTGGGGGAAGCTGGAGGAACGGCCATGCTGAGAGATGGCGAACATGATCAACTCAGCCCCGCGCAGAGACAAGTTTATCTTCGAGCCAGCCCGGGAGAACGCGCGATGTTTGCTCGTGTCTGGGAGGCGACCAATCGAGGAAAAGCCAGAAGTAACGCTGAAGGTTCGTCAGGGATGCGTTCATTGGGCGCGAACGGAACCGTTTTGACAGCCATTTCTTTGGCAATATTCTCGTTCTTGTTCGCTTGGGAGCCCTACAATGTGGTTTGGCTGCTCTTTTTGGTCATCATCGGACCCCTTTGCGTTATCTCGATTTTCATGTGGATGTTGGGCGTCCTTGAGCAGAGGCTCATCGCGATCAACGAGACCCTCAAAAACCGACCTTAACAATGCCGCCCTAGCAGCCGCCTGACCGTTTTCCTGAATGATCAGAACGGCTTAGCCCCTGATCGTTGGGAAAATTGTGTAGCAGAGTTGTGTAGCAATCGTCGGAAAACGGTTTAGCCGACGGTAATTCCGCAGCGTTTTCAACGATATGGTTGAGACTGGCGCACCCGACAGGATTCCTCTGGTGGCTAAGTTTGTTGTCCATGCCGCACTCCTGATCTGGGGCGTCCAGCCATCGTCATCGGGACGATTCCGGTCAACGCTGTGGTAGGCCGTAACGAAGACATGCGACCGCATTTGGCGGCGGTCGATCAGGGATTGGGGGACTGAGAGATGAGGCGGTTGGCGCATGTGATCGAGGCGACCGAAGTCACCGCCGTGGAGCGACGGCTTGAAAACGCATTGAAAGCTGCCGGATTTAATGTTGGGCGGCTCAACCTTACGCCGCTCGCCCAGCAGGTCGCCGCTGAGGAAGCGAAGGAGCTACTCGTCGCCGTCAATATCCAGCCGATTGAGGCTCCTTTTTCGGGCGAGGCGACGGCGGCGTGGAAGTGCGGTTCGTATTCGGAGCGGCAACCGATCACGTGATGGCCAAAACGGTTCTGGCTTAAGCCGCCACGCTCTCCTGACGGTCTCCGCGACCGTTTCCAACGAGCGTTTGATCGAAGGCGCGTCTCGCGAGTTAGCTCGGCATGTCCCAGCCTTTTTCACCATCGGCCACGCGACGCGCACACTGGATCAGTTCGTCGAGCTTCTGATGGAGAACCGGATCGGCATGGTGGTGGACGTGCGCTCCATGCCCGCGTCCCGCACCAACCCGCAGTTCAACCGCGATGTGCTGCCCACCAGCCTTCAGGACTACCAGATCGGGTATCGCCACCTCGCCGCCCTCGGAGGGTTGCGCAAAAAGCAGATGCCGGAAGAGGAGTCGCCGAACGACTATTGGCGAGTGAAGAGCTTTCGACGGTATGCCGATTATGCCCTTGGCCCTGACTTCGCAGCGGGCTTGGCCACGCTCCGCGCTCTGGGCTCAGAGCAGCGGATCGCCATCATGTGCGCTGAAGCGGTGTGGTGGCGATGCCATCGGCGGATCATCGCCGATTACCTTCTCGCTCGCGGGGAGGAGGTGTTTCATATCCTTGGTCAGCGCGACGCTCAGCCCGCCAGTTTAACGCCGGGCGCCCATATCCTGTCGGGGGTGAACGGATCGAATATCGGGCCGAAAAGCCCGCCTAAATCAAGCGGCCACGCTCTCCTCACGGTCCTCTTCCACCGTCTCCATCGAGCGTTTGATCGCTGTCACCGTCATGGGCGAGGCCCGATGGAGGCGGGCGGTGGCGCGGATGCCCATACCGTCGTCCAACGATTTCCTGATCGCTTCCACACGGTCCTGCGGCATCGGTTTACGACCGCTCTTCTTGGTCGTCCGACGAAGCCCAGCCATGATGCGCTCACGGATCATGGCCCGCTCGAACTCGGCGAAGACCGACAACATCTGGAACATCATCCGGCCTGATGGCGTCGAGGTGTCGAGGCCCTGCTGGTGGAGATAGAGGTCCACGTTTTTGGCGTGGGCATCGTTCAGGAAAGACACGAGATCGGGCAGGCTGCGGCCAAGGCGGTCCACGCTCCACGCCATGATCTGCTCGAAGTCCTTGCGGGCCACGCCTTTTAGCAAAGCGTCGTAGCCGGGGCGCCGGTCACGGCCTTTAACGCCGGAGATGCCTTCGTCAGTGAATGTGGCGACCACTTCCCAGTCCTGCCTCTGGGCGACGGCCAGAAGGTCACGAAGCTGGTTCTCGACGGTCTGGTTTTTATCCGCCGTCGAAACACGAGCATAGATCGCCACGCGCTTGGTCAGGGCTGTTCTCCTATTGCTATTGAGAGAACGCCAGACTCTCATAGATCGGCGAAGCGTCAACGAGATCGGACAGTAGCGGCGCCGCGCGTGGGGCGGCCTTCATCGGATTCTTGTTTGTCAGCGGGCTGCGCGTGGCTCATGGATCGGACGAGCAGTAGGCTTCCGAGAGGATATGGAGCGGAATGGTCGAACCGGAACGCCATCCAATGGCTGCGGAACTGATAGCTGCTGTGGGAGAGGTGATGTTGAGGTGGGGGCGCCTCGAAGCAGAAATGATGCGAAGGCTGGAAGGGAGTGAGCACAACCTTTCCCCTCGCGCTCCGACGATCCAGCTATGGCGCGTCGTGAGCGGGCAGCCCGGATCGGACCTTGCGGTTTGGAATGAGGAGATCGAATGGGCAGCCCACGTCAGAAACTTGCTGGCGCACGGGTTTGTCGGCGGCGTCTGCGAACCGATAGATGGCCATCCGGCAGTGATCTGCCGACACCCGGACGGCGAAAACCGCCGCCTGACTTATGACACGCTCAAAGCTGCGGCGCAGAGAATCGATCTGCTTCAGCTTCGCCTTCGCCAAGAGACAGATGCCTTGCGCCGTTCTCCTCGCAAGATTTGACTACCGGACGGCGTCGGTTGTCAGGAAGGCGGCATCTCATCCAGCGGGATGATGAACATTTGGCTGTAGCCGTGGTCGCCATCGCTGATGGGAAAGGCCACATAATCTTCGCCAGCGTCATCAGTGGCATGGCGCACTATGTCGTTGAACTCGGCGGCGCGCTTAGGATTGCCGATCAGCAAGAAGCCATCGCTGTCCCGCCGAACTTGGTAGGCGGGTGACGTTTCCAACAGACTGTCGAGAAATCGCCCCATAGGGGAATATGAACATCGCTCGACGAACACTTCAAGCTACGCCGTGGACGGTCGCCGCCGAGGTGGCGCCAGTTGGGTAGATTACCTAAGTGTTTTTCCCCAGTGGTCGTGGCCGCGCGCTCTATCTCTGGCGCCGGTAATCTTCCTGCTCGGCGGCGAGTTCGAGCATCATTCGTAGGGCCGATCCATATGATCCTTCGCACCCCTCGACTAACCTGCTGAGCAGCTTTGCTCGGTCGGGGCGCATCTTCGGTGTTTCCATCACCCACACTGGAAAGGCCCGCTCTACTCCCCAGTCCTCGCCGAGCACCCGTAGATCGGTGTGTCGGCTATCCGAGCGCAGACGGGCCATCAGCGCATCAACGGTAGGGGAGAGCCTTCAATGACCTGTATGAATGTGCCATCGGCGTAGGCCAGCACGCCCGTGATCTCGTCCTGTCGATTGTTGCGGGCAGACGCGCCGAGAATCTCCGCGAGGTTCAGCGGGTGCTCCATCGAAATGGTTGACCGGCTACAGTAGATCACTCGCTTCCAGCGCATCACCCCGTTCCTCTCGTTGAGGACAAGGCCCCTGAGAGACGGATGTTCCCTCAGGGCGTTGTCGCCCCTCCGCACGTCCCAGAAAACAGATGGAAGCGGGCACGAAAATCGACGCCGATAAAAGCCTGACATTTCAGGTCGCGATCTTCCGTGAAACACCGCCAATTTCACCCCCTTTGAGAGAACGGTCGCGGCGGCTCTTTTCGAGCGATCTTCCAGTCGGCTCTCCGCGATCCGGCTGAAGCCTTCATGAGATCGAGGATCAAGGCGAGTGCTCCGCACTCACCTGCGTCTGACCCTTTCCATCGCCGCGCCTCGCTGTCGCTCTGCCCGACGAGCTAAAGGGCGCAGCCGATTTGTGAAATCAGGGAAGAGCCAAATCCCCTCATTTAACGACCTTGCTAAGACATCTTATAAGGAAGGCCACTAAATGAGGGCTTTTCTCAGAGAGCCGATTGGTCGCTTCGCTTCTCTCATAAAAGGAAAGAAGAAGGCGTAGATATAAATGCCGCCGCGACACTCACCATGTTAAATATGGACGTGGCGGACAACGCTGGAAGTCATGAACCAGCGAGATCAGCAGGTCGAAAACTAAATGGGTATTCGGCTGGAAGTGGGAGGGGAATAGTGGGCATGCTTGCGTATCCTCTCGCGCGCCACTCTGCCTCGTTCGTCAAGACAAATCCCCAAGCAGACTCCATCATCCCAAGCATAACCTTGAAAGAAGGATGGGCCAGATCGACATGAAGGCCTCTCCACCCCACCAGCTTCAGGAATTTATCGGAGACGAAATCCTCGCTGGTCCTATCGGGCACGGGGCTGAATTTTTTGTGGTTCGCCAGCGCGGCCGATAGGGGCGCCGTCGCTTTTTCATTCCGAACGGAACTCAAAAATGCAGCGCACTCATTGTAGAACGCGTTCTCACCATCCCGGCAATCAGGCGCATTGAGGATAGCTTCGGCGCGATAATACAGTTCAGACTTTTTCCATATCCAAACCAAGTTGGTGATCCGGTGAAGTTCAACGCGTTCTCCTGATTTTTCGAGAAGCGTCCAATCTTGCCGCCCATTCTTCCGCTCATAACTGCGCTTTATCGGGGAATCTCGGTGAGCTACGAACGCATCGACCTCGGCTCTCGGATACCACGTCGTTCCGGCAGTTCCCGTCGTGGTGGAGCAATAGAACATTGGACATGCACCAGTGGCCGATTTCTGTCCGAGATTAGCAAGCGACTTTACACTAATCCCGATTTTGTCCGCTGCCTCCTTCCGGGTGAGGAGGTCCGTGGCAGGAATGCCAAGCAGCTTCGCCAGCCGGTCTTTGGTGATAGTTCGATGCTTTGAAGGTTGGTCAGCCATGGCGCGGTTGTCACCCATCGCGCCTACAAAATTCTTACCGTGAAGCCGTCTGGCCGCGCGCGAAGGGATAACTGCGGACGGATGTGAGAACTCTGGAAGGTTGAGGGAAAAGCCTTGCTCCCCTTGTCATCCACAGAAGCTCGCTACGGATCAAAGGATGTGGCCTTTGGCACTCATCACCCACTGATGAGGTCACTCACGCCGCATGAATAACCGCCGCCAGAAGCTCGCCGAGATCAAACAAGGTCCCGTCGCGAACGACAATTGTCCGACGATCACGCCGCCGCCCTCGGCGCCGTCCGCCCGCCTTCTGAAGGGTGAATGCGTAGCCACCATGAGTGCCATGGCCAGCGAGTCGGTCGATCTGATTGTGACGTCGCCGCCCTACATGAACATCGGCATGCCCTATGGCGACGACTTCCAGTCGATTGAGGATTATGTCGAGTTCTCGCGCCAATGGATCACGGCCGCCGCGCGCGTCTTGAAGCCCGGCGGATCGATGTGGATCAACGTCGGGATGCATAAGGCGGGGCCGAACAGCCGCGTGCCGCTGACCTACTATCTGTTCCCGCTGATCGCGGCCACGGGCCTGACCTTCGTTCAAGAAATCGTCTGGGATCGCCGGGCGCAGCAAAATACCACCCAGCGTTTCGCCACCCGTTCTGAACGCTGGCTCTATCTGGTGAAGCCCGGCGTGCTGAAGGGCGGTCGTGGACGCCCGAAGGTTATCCATCCGACCTTCAACCTCGACGACGTGCGCCGTCCCTCTACGTCGAAGGACAAGCGCAACAATCCGGCCGGGGCCAACCCTGCCGACATCTGGGAATTCACGCAGGTCCACGGCACGGCGAAGGAGCGCACCGAGCATCCGTGCCCGTTCCCGGTCGCGATGATTGAGCGCATTGTGCTGGCCTGTTCCAATCCCGGCGATGTGGTGCTGGACCCGTTCGGTGGGTCAGGGACCACTGGCGCGGCGGCGATGGCCCATGGCCGCTCCTCGGTGATGATCGAGCGCGAGCCGACCTACTGGCCGATCATTGAAAAGCGTTTGGGGCTTGTGGATCGCGTCGTCGTCGGTTCGACCGAGGCTGGCGCGGACTTGTTCGCTGAGTTCCACCACGGCGACGCCATCCAAAAGATGAAACTGATCCCGTCCCAGTCGGTGAACCTGATCCTGTGCGACCCTCCGTACGGCACGACGGCGGTCGAATGGGACGAAGTGCTTCCGGCGGCCGACCTGTGGCGTGAATATAAGCGCATCCTCGCGCCGGGCGGCATGATCGTTCTCCACGCGGCCCAGCCGTTCACCACGGACCTGATCATGTCGAACCGCTCGTGGTTCAGCCAGCACCTGATCTGGGAGAAATCCCGCGCTTCCGGTTTCTATCATGCGAAGCGTCGCCACATGGCTGCGCACGAAGACGTCCTTGTCTTCAAACGTCCCGGTGCGAAAACTACCTTCAACCCTCAGGGTGTGGTGAAGAAAGAGCCCCAACTCGTCCGTCGCGCCAATGCGGGCAAGGTCTACGCAAGCAATCCCGCCACCAACGAATGGATCAACGATAGCTCGAACTACCCCCGCTCGGTCTTGAAGTTCAAAAGCGAGCGCACCCATGGTCACCCGACCCAGAAGCCGCAGGCTCTGGCCGAATACCTGATCCGCACCTTCTCCAATCCCGGCGATGTCGTGCTGGACCACTGTTTTGGAAGCGGGACGACCGGCGCGGCGGCCATGGTCGCTGGCCGCAGCTTTATCGGCGTTGAGCGCGATGACGAGTGGTTCGCAAAGGGTCGCGCCCGCGTTCTTGCGGCGGCTGGAACGGATGAACTCCCGTCGCCGACGACGCCGGTCGCCGCGAACGATGATGCCACTGCGGCCAAGGCCACGGATGATTGTTCTGGTGCTCGCGTCGCCCAGTCTGCTGCGCGGCCCGATAAGTCCAGTGATGACATCGTCCGAGTCGGCACGACCAAACGGGTGGCCCAGCGCGGGACCATCGCGAACGACAACCGTCCGACTTCCGATGTCATCCGGTATGGCACCGTGTGCTCGGGATCGAGGGGGTGAGCTTGGCATGGGAGCCGCTCGGTGGCTTCGGACCTGCCTTCTTCTCGGAGGTTGAGCGTTTTCCGAGCGCAGTGCTGGACCACCACTGGCCCCACGTTCCGAACCTTGGCGACATGCGCGGCATCGACGGATCGGAGTGGCGCGGCAAGCTGGACGTGCTGTGGGGAAGCAGCCCCTGCCAAAGCTTCAGCCTCGCGGGGAAGCGGCTCGGCATGGCCGATGGCCGTGGCGAACTGACCCGCAAGTTCGTGGACCTTGCGGATGAGATCGCCCCCGAATTCGTCATTCTTGAAAACGTCAAAGGACTGCTCAATGACCCGCAAAACGCCTTCGGCTGCTATCTCGGCGCCCTCGTCGGTTCGCCCGATCCGCTCCGCTTTGGAAAAAAACGCTGGCCCAACTTCGGCTATGTCGCGGGAGTTCGCCGACACGTCGCTTGGCGCGTTCTCGACGCGCAACACGGCGGCGTGGCGCAACGCCGCGAGCGTGTCTTTGTTGTCGGATGTCCTCGAAACGGACCCGATCCCCGAGAGGTTCTTTTTGAGCAAGCGCGCGAAGGCGGGCATCCTCAAGCGGCTGCTGGGTCGCCCCGCGACCGCGAAGCGCACGTTGCCGCCCGGCTCGGTGATCGTAGCCCTGCGATCTACCTGAACGCCGACGCCACGCCGAAGTGGGCCGTGGAGCAAGCTTACACTCTGCGCGCTGCGGGTGGATCGGGCGGCAAGGCTTGTGTCGTCGTCGATGGTCATGTGCGGGAACTGACGCCGCTTGAACGCGAGCGGCTGATGAGAATGCCCGATGGCCACACCAATATTCCGTGGCCGGGCAATGCGCGTTCGCTCGATGTCGCTCGTTTCAAGGCCATCGGTAACTCACTAGCTATTCCCGACGTCCGTTGGATTGGCGAACGCATCAAGCTCGCGCGGGCGATCCACCGGGCCGGGGTCAACCTCCCACAGGCGGCTTAAGCCGCATCGGCGTTGGGTCGGAAGACATCGGGCCAAAGGTCCAGCGGCAGCGAGTGAGGCTCATGCCCAGCGATGTCGCTAAACACCTCGACTGTCCGCTCTAACGCCGCGACGTTCATGAACTCCAGATGCTCAAGTGCCGCCCAGTCGCAGCGCGCAATCAGACCATTCTGCATCAGCCACCCGGCGACCGCCGCTAAATCATCCACCGGGACGAGCAGTCCGGTCTTGGTGGCCGGTCGTAGACCCAGACCGCACCGAACGAACACTGCTTCAGCCTCGGTCGAGCAGATCAGGAGCATGTCATTCATCGGACTGGAGATGATCCCCCCGGTCTTGGTTTGGCCGAGCACCGCTTCCAGCGTCGCCTCATCGTCGTTTGGGAACTGGAAGACGTGATGGATGCTCATCGTCGCGCCTCCGGTTTCAGCCACAGCACGGCCCACGCTACCCTCGCCGCCAGCATCAGGCGGCCTTCGCGAACGAGCTTCTGGAAGAGGGTGATTAAAACGTCGCTCGACGGGCCTCGGGCACCGCGCAGACAGAGATAGTTATCTGCCTTATTCAACCACTCGCTGCTGAAGTGTCGATAAGAGTCGGTGAGGCCGCGTCGCTGGAAGAGGTGGTAGATGTTCATATCGGAGCCTTTCGTTTCCGATATTTAGCTTTGCCATTTAAGGGTAAACGGCGTGATCTCGATACAATTCTGTATCTGGGAGGCTGACTACAGGGTTTTCGCTGGTCCAATCGACCTTGAGACCCACGGCATCGGCGACCTTTCGAAATGCCATTTCGAAACGCTCGTAATCTGTATGTTTTGGTTCTGGCTCAAAAATCTGGAAAACGACCTGAGAGATCGGGGCCAGCAGAGTCAACTCAGGCGCACCTTCATACCCGCCTGAACGCACGTATCCTTCATCGCCCTGATGAGCGGCGACAGTGAGATATGCCTTTGTGTCAGTAAGTGCGACAGGAACATGATCCTTGGACTCCCATCCCCCGGCAGCCATCATGTTGGCGTCAATCAGGTTAAAATTTATGCATTCCCATAGCCGGTGAAAAGCGCTGTCCATGTAGCCCGCCTTGATATCTTGTGCAGCTACACCTTCGAATTCAGCCCTGCAATGAATTGGTCGAGTAGTGCGAGGAAGCGAGTTGTGCGACCTATATGCGGCCCGACCCATACAGGATCGCCTTCAGGCACGAACTCGCCCCAACGAGTAGACACTATTAGCGGCGGGGCCGATGGAAAGAGGGGCTCTTCGGGAGGAAGTGGAAGTGCGTCTTTTTCTAAATATTCCCACTTGGCTTCCGAAAAGCCCGCCTCCTCCAGCATCGCGCAGACTTCATCAACACTGAGCGCGCCATCTTCTATAGAGCTACCCACTTTCTCTATTATTCCGTCCAAACTTTCGAGTAGGGGAGCAAGCGCCACGCCTCAGCGGGCGCGCGCAACTCTACTCGCGTCTCCCATTCATCAGGGGTCCAGTTTAAAGAGAAAGCGGGACTACGAGGATAGCCCAGAAATTCTTCGAACAACCCTATCTCTATCCGTTCTTCAACTGGCCGCACCATCCAAGGTGTCCAGTATTTGGATCGTGAGACGACCATGAAACCCTTGGAGAGCGAGCCGTCCGCCACGTCTGCCGCGAATGTTGCAAGGCGATCATCGTTCATAATTCAGCCCCAAGACTGCTAAAAATTTCTGCCCACAGTATGCATTACGCGGTTCTATATCGCACCGCTCCTGTCATGTAGCCTAACGATTGTTCGGTTTTTACTAAGGGCCCGTGGGTCCAGTTGGAGCGCGCTTGTGGGATTTAATTTGAAGGGCGGTCGGCCCAAAAATATGAAACAGGGCGTCTATTGGGTCCAAAGGCATCGGGATAATACGCGCCGCAGGAGTCCTCGCCCTCAATCGGACCTGCCTCCCGGCGGGACGGTCCGCCCTGATGGACTCGGATGGGCGGTAATCGTTATTGTGTCGCTAATTATTGTGGTGGCGGTATCGCTTTGACCGACTAGCGTCCCGCACGGCGACGGCGGGCACCGCTTTGGTTTGGCCTGCTCATTTCAAGTTGATTCAAAATCCTCCAGCGCCGAACATCGCCGCCAACAATTTCGCCGGGGGCGGCCGCGATTCTTGACACTGGTGGACACCGTAGCCATCGCTAACGCCCCGGTCCACGCAGGGGAAACATGAGCGTCGCGCCTACCTACACGCCGCATCAGGCCAAATATTTCGCGCACTTCCTGACCCGTGAGGGAATGGAGGAAGGCGAAGGGCTGACGCAATCTCTGTCGTCGGCGCGCGTTGACCTGAACCCGCACCAAGTCGATGCGGCAATGTTTGCGCTGCGCTCGCCCTTGTCGAAAGGCGTGATGCTGGCCGACGAGGTGGGGCTGGGCAAAACCATCGAGGCGGCGCTGGTGCTGTCTCAGCGTTGGTGGGAACGGCGACGGCATCTGCTGCTGATCGTGCCCGCCTCGCTGCGGAAGCAGTGGGCGACCGAATTGCGTGAGAAGTTCTCGCTGCCTTCGGTGATCCTCGACGCCAAGCGTGTGAAAGACCTCGCCAAGGCAGGCAAGCCGAACCCGCTGGGTCGCGAGGAGGGGATCGTCATCCTCTCCTACGAATACGCGGCGCGGATCGCCGACCAGCTTCGAGGCGTGCCGTGGAGCCTCGTGGTCTTCGACGAAGCCCACAAGCTGCGAAACGTCTATAAGTCCGCCGAGAATCGCGTGCCGCTGTGCTGCGCGATGCTTTGGCTGGGCGTCAGAAGCTGCTGCTGACCGCCACGCCGCTCCAGAACAACCTGATGGAGCTATACGGCCTCGTCACCATCATCGACGACACCTACTTCGGCTCCGAACAGGCGTTCCGGGCCGAGTTCGGCGGGCGGGAGGACAAGGCGTCCCAAGCTCTGTTGGCGCGACGGCTGGAGCCGATCTGCAAACGCACCCTGCGCCGTCAGGTCCAAAAGGCGGGCCTGATCAACTACACCAACCGTCTGCCCAAGACGTTCGACTTCACGCCCGACCAGTTGGAGACCGATCTCTACGAGCACATGTCGGCCTATCTCCAACGCGACGATACGCTGGCTGTGGGTCAGAACGGGCGTCACCTCGTCACGCTGGTTCTGCGGAAAATCCTCGGCTCATCATCGTTCGCGGTCGCAGCCACGTTGGACAAGATGGTCACGCGCCTTGAACGGAAGCTGGCCATAAATGAGGAAGCGCTCGACGACATCGATGGCGTCGAGGAAACCGCCGAGGAATGGCGGGAGGACGGCGACGCCCGTGAAGCGGAGGCGCTGGAAGACGAGACTGACGACGACATAGATGACATCGACCCCGCGCACCTGAAGGCCGAGATCGACGAACTGGCGCGCTATCGCGACCTCGCCGCGTCGATCCAGACGAACGCCAAGGGAAAGGCGCTGCTCGACTGTCTGCCGGGTGTGCTTGACGAGATCGTCGGCAAGGGCGGCCAGCGGAAGTCCGTGATATTCACCGAGTCCGTCCGCACCCAGACCTACCTTCGGGAGCTTTTGGAGCGGCATGGCTTTGAGGGCCAAACGGTCGTTCTCAACGGCTCCAATTCCGACAAGGACAGCAACGCTATCTACAAGGCGTGGCTGGAGAAGCACCGGGGCACTGATGTCGTCTCCGGCTCGAAGACCGCCGACATGAAGGCTGCCATCGTGGACGCCTTCCGCAACGAGCGCACCATCCTGATCGCCACGGAGTCGGGGGCCGAGGGCATCAACCTTCAGTTCTGCTCGCTGCTGATCAACTACGACCTGCCTTGGAATCCCCAGCGGGTGGAGCAGCGCATCGGCCGCTGCCATCGCTACGGCCAGAAGATCGACGTCACCGTCATCAACTTCATGAACCGAAAGAACCAAGCTGAGGCGCGGATCGTCCAGCTTCTGGATCAGAAGTTCAAACTGTTCGAGGGCGTCTTCGGCTCGTCGGACGAAGTGCTGGGTGCCATCGAATCCGGCGTCGATATCGAGCGGCGCATCCTCGACATCGTGCAGTCCTGCCGCACGAACGACCAGATCAACGAAGCCTTCGACGCGCTTCAGGCCGAGTTCAGCGTCGAGATCGACGAAGCCAAGACAGAGGCCCGCAACAAGCTGCTGGCCGAGATGGACGACAAGGTAATCTCGCGCCTGAAGTTCCGGCAGGGGGCCGTCTCCTCGTCGCTGAACGAGTTCAAGCGGGCGCTGCTCACGCTGGCCCGCGCCGAACTACCGGAGGCGCGCTTCCACGAGGATCACGTCGAGCGCTTTGACTACGACGGCGACACCTACTCGTCGGAATGGCCAGAGGCCGACGAACGCGGCTGGCGCTTCTTCCGGCTGGCTGACGAGGGTCTGGCCGACGCACTGGTCACGAGGGCCAAGAGACGCGATCTGGGCGCTGCCGAGGTTGCCTTCGACTATGGTGCCTACAACGGCCAACTCGCCGATGTGGCCCCGCTCCGAGGCAAGAGCGGGTGGCTGAAGGTCGCGCGCCTTAAACTGGTAACGCCCGCCCGCACCTTTGATGAACTGATCTGCGCCGCCGTCACGGATAGCGGCGAACCAATCCACGCCGAGACGGCCGCCCGCATGATGAGCGTTCCCGCCTCGGTCGCCGGAGACGCCAATGGCGCGGCACCGGAGGGCGACTTGTCGAAGTTGCTGGAGGACGGCCAGACCGAGATCGTCGGCCGAGCGCAGGAGAGGCTGGGCGACTTCCTCAATGAGGAGGAGGAGCGGCTCGACAACTGGCGTGACGACGCGCGGGTCTCCTACGACCAGCAGATCAAGGCCCTGACCAAGGAAGCGAACGAGAAGAAGAAGCTCGCCCGTGCGGTCCAGAACCTTCAGGAGAAGGTCGAGCTACAGCGCGAGGCGTCGGCCCTGAAGCGACAAGCGGACGACCTCCAGCACCAGCTTTACACCCGGCTGAAGGAGATTGACGACGAGCGCGAGCGAATGCTCGACGACATCGCCGACAAGTTGTCCCTGACGCCCGAAATGACGACCCTGTTCACGATCTGATGGAGCCTTGCCTGATGGCCGCTAAAACCAAGCTCGAACTGAAGTGGATCGGCAAGGAAAACCGACCACGCCTTGAGCCACGCATACTTATTGAGGATCACCGGTATTCATACCACGCCAAAAATCGTCGCGCTGCCGACCGCTTCGATAATGTTCTTATCAAAGGAGATAATCTACTCGCCCTCAAAGCACTAGAAGCGGAATACTCGGGCCGAGTGAAGTGCATTTTCATAGACCCGCCCTACAACACGGGAAGCGCATTCCCCCACTACGACGACGGGGTAGAGCATTCTCTATGGCTATCCCTCATGCGCGACCGGCTCGAAATTCTGAAAAACTTGCTGACGCCAGATGGTTCTATCTTTGTCAGTATTGATTTCAACGAGGTTCACTACCTTAAGGTCCTTATGGATGAGGTATTTGGCAGAAGTAATTTTCAGAGGGAGATTATTTGGCGAATCGGCTGGCTTTCTGGATACAAGACGATGGCCAAGAATTTCATTCGCAATCATGATACGATACTATTCTATTCGAAAAATGCCAACGACGCTTACTTCAAGAAGCAATACGTAGAAAAGAAGGACTTCTCGCCTCGTTTCACGCCTCCACAAATCAAGGAGCTTGCCACTGCCCTTCAAGAAAAGGGCCTATCCAAAGGTGAGGCGGGAGAGTTCTTGGCGGTTGCCTCGGAGATCGGATTGCCTGACCGATACCCGTTGGAAGATACGTGGAATTGTTCGATCTATGACCGCCTGAACAGCATCGCGGTTGTGTCATTTTCAGGCGAGTCGGTCTCGAAGATGCTCGGAGTCGAAGAGCTAAAAGGCCAAAAATCTGAAGCGTTGCTTCACCGCATTATATCTAGCGTGACAGAGCCGGGGGATATCGTCCTCGATTCATTCGCAGGAACGGGGACAACAGGGGCCGTGGCCCACAAGATGGGGCGTCGATGGATCATGATTGAGATCGGCGACCACGCGGAAACACACATCGTTCCACGTCTGAAAAAGGTTATCGATAATGAGGAGTTCGCCGGGGTCACCAAAATAACAGGTTGGCAAGGCGGTGGTGGATACCGCTATTTCAAGCTGGCACCGTCGCTGCTGGAGAAAGACCAGTTCGATAACTGGGTGATCTCCAAATCCTACAACGCCGCGATGCTGGCCGAGGCAATGTGCAAGCACTTTGGATTCACCTACGCGCCATCGGATGAGCACTACTGGATGCACGGTCACTCGTCGGAGACCGACTTCATCTATGTCACGACGAACAGCCTGACGCACGAGCAGCTTGCCGCCATCTCGGATGAGGTCGGGCCGGAACGCACCTTGCTGATTTGCTGCAAGGCGTTCCAAAGCGGCAACGCTGACGCCTTTGGCAACCTGACAATCCGAAAGATTCCGGGCGCGATCCTCGACCGCTGCGAATGGGGCAAGGATGACTACTCACTGAAGATCGAGGCCCTGCCGTTGTTGGAGGACGAGCCGGAGGAAGTGGCGGATGAGACCCCACGCCGGAAGTCGGCGGGAAATCCGAACCAGCCGGGCCTATTCACCGGTGACGAGGAGATCGAGGCGTGAGCGTCTCGGCCGTCGATCCCAAGCGCGCCGAGAGTCAGATCAATCAGCGGCTCTCGCTACGGAAGCCGCAATCGGAATCGCTGCGTCGGCTCGCTGACATCGTGGACCTGATCGCGCCGTCCAAGGACACGGATGTCGAGGCCGCGCGCGAGGCGATCCGCAACGCCTATGGCGATCTGGACGACGCCTATTTCGAGGACTTCGAGCGCGACTTCCCCAGCGTCTGCTTCGCCTTGGCGACCGGCGTCGGGAAGACGCGCCTGATGGGCGCGTTCGTCAGCTACCTGTTCATGATCGGCAAGAGCCGCAACTTCTTCGTTTTGGCGCCGAACCTGACCATCTACGAAAAGCTGCTGGCCGACTTTCAGCCCTCCAGCCCGAAGTATGTTTTCAAGGGCGTCGAGTCGTTCGCGCACAATCCGCCGCTCATCGTCAACGCCGAGAACTATGAGGAAGGACGCGGCGTGCGCGGCGCTGACCTGCTGGGGCAGGAAGCCGCCATCATCAACATCTTCAACATTTCGAAGATCAATTCCGACACGACGTCGTCCGCGAGAAAGGGCCAGCTTCCTCGGATCAAGCGGCTTCAGGAATACATAGGCGAGAGCTACTTCAGCTATCTGGCGGGCCTCGACGATCTGGTCCTGCTGATGGACGAGGCCCATCGCTATCGCGGCTCTGCGGGCGCCAAGGCCATCGCCGAACTTAAGCCGATCCTCGGGCTGGAAGTCACCGCGACACCCAAGAGCGTTGGCGCTAAGTCAGCCGCCTTCAAGAACGTGGTCTATCGATACGACCTGCCCGAGGCGATGAAGGACGGCTACATCAAGGAACCGGCGGTCGGCACCCGCGCCAATTTCGACCCGAAGTTGGTCGATGAGGACACGCTGGAGCGCATCAAGCTTGAAGACGGCATCCACTACCACGAGCATGTGAAGGTCCAGCTTGCGACCTACGCCAAGCAGAACGAGAAGCCGCTGGTTCACCCGTTCATGCTGGTGGTGACACAGGACACCGAACACGCCCGCCGCGTGCGCGAGTTCGTCGAATCCGATGGTTTCTTCGAAGGCCGCTACAAGGGTCGGGTCGCGGAAATCCACTCCAAGCTGACCGGCGAGGAGAGCGACGAGAACGCGCAGCGCCTGCTCAACATTGAAAAGAGCGGCGACACGGACATCGTGATCCACGTCAACAAGTTGAAGGAAGGCTGGGACGTCTCCAACCTCTTCACCATCGTCCCGCTGCGCGCCTCGGCTTCCGACATCCTGACCGAGCAGACTCTCGGCCGGGGTCTGCGTCTGCCTTATGGCAAGCGCACTGGCGTCGACGCCGTAGACACGCTCACGGTCATCGCCCACGACCGCTTCAACGACCTCATTGAGAAGGCCAAGGACGCCGATGGCGTCATCCATACCCTGAAGCAGGTGAAAATCGGCGAAGGCGGCGACGTCTCGGCCGCCAAGCCGGTGATGGTTGAGGCACCCTCCGTCATCGAGCAGATGCTGAAGCAGGTCGTGTGCGCGCACGACGATGAAGTGGCGGCCGAGTTCGCGCCCGAGGCCAAGCCCTATGGCATGTCGGACAACCCTGCGCCTGCCTTCACATTCCAGAAGGAGGAGGAGGTAGCGCTGGCCCAGACGGTGCTCACCGACGTTTTGCCGAGCATCAAAAAGCAGGTCGCCACGATCCGCGACCTAAATGACGAGAAGGTGGTGAAGCGGATCGTCGCCGACGCCATGGCCATCCAGCGGAGCAAGGGCGGCTTGTTCTCGGACCTGACGAAAGAGCGAGCCGAGGAGGTGGTGAAAGAGTTCTGCGCGGCGTTCGTCGCCAAAACCATCGCAATCCCGAGCCTGACCGTCACGCCGCAGGATCACGTCTCGTTCGGCTTCCAGCCCTTCAAGCTCGACCTCGGTAGCTGGAACTACCAGCCGCTCTCGCGGGAGCTTCTGGTGCAAGTGCTCCGCACCGAGAAGCAGACGGTTATTAGCGGCGAGGAAGGCGGCGACGTGCCCGCCCGACTGGAGGACTATCTGGTCGCCAAACTGATCGACTTCGACGAAATCGATTACGACGCTCACGCCGAGCTTCTTTATGATCTCGCCGGTCAGGTGGTGGCGCATCTGCGCGGCTATCTGAAGGACGAAGAGGAGGTCCGGGCAACGCTTCAAGGCTGGAGCCGAGACATGGCGAAGGCCATGTTTGCCCAGATGCGCCAGAACATGTGGCGGACCACCACGACCTATCGGGTGACCCTGAACGCCGCCTTCAGCGAACTGAAGCCGCAGGCGTTTGACGGATCAGGCAAGGATGCCGTGCGAAACTTCCGCGAACCGCCTGAACGGCTCGGCGAAATCAAACGCTTCATCTTCACCGGCTTCGGACCGCGCGCCTGTTACGCGCAGGCTAAGTTCGATTCCGACACCGAACGGAAGATGGCCGTGCTTCTAGAGCGCGACCCCACGGTCGAACTCTGGATGAAACCGGGTCCCAATCAGTTCAAGATTTTCGACAGCGAGGGCCACGCCTATCAGCCTGACTTCGTGGTCGAGACCGAGACCGAGCGGTTGATCATTGAGACGAAGCGGCGATCCGACATGAACGATGCGGATGTCCGCCGAAAAGCCGACGCTGCTTCTCTATGGTGCTTCATCGCCACCGAGCATCACGCCAAGAAGCATGGCGACAAGCCTTGGCGATATGTGCTTGTGCCCGACGACGCTATGCTCCCGAACGCCACAGTGGAAGGCCTTCTGTCCCAGTTCGTGCGGGCACCGGATGCGGACCTGCGTGGTCGCTATGAATTGAGCGAATAGGGGCGAGCAGCGCGCTCGCGCATGCCAGATTTCTGGGCGCATCCGCGACGTTGCTACCCGACCACGAACGGCCGAAAGGACGGCCCGACGTCCATCAGGACGCGTTGGATGCCGCGTTCTTGGACGTCGCTCGACCTACCTTCTGAACAAGGCCAGCATCCACTCTGGCTGCTGGTTGGCGATGGAGAGCGTCTGCGCCGCCAACTGCTGCCTGATCTGCGCGGCCTGAAGTTTGGCCGACTCCTTGCCGAGGTCAGCGTCTATAAGGTTGCCGATCCCGACTTCGATGGCGTTGCCGGATTTGACCGCATAGAGCGCGGCTCGGCCGAGAGTTTTATTGCGTGTGCCGAAGTAGGAGGACGAGTCTGTCGTTCTGTTGAGCGCGCTTTTCACGCGATCCAACACGGTCCACGCATCCGCAAAGTCCATCGGGTCCAATCCGAGTCCCGCAGCCGTCAGATCGCGCGACGATACACGCATCGTCTGCCCGGACGGCGAGGTGGGAACATCGAGGTGGAACGGGCCAAAGCCAGCTACTTGGAAGGACGAGGTTGAGACCGTGGCCGCAGCCGGAGGCGAGCCGACCGGAGATAGGGACACGGCCCCAACGACCCATGCGCTATCGGCGTTGGCGGCTCCCTGATTGAAGCGGAATTCCAGCGGACCTTTGGCTGGATCGTAATCGAACGACAGGATGTTCTGGCCGGTCACGCTAAACGGCGGCCCAACGGGCGCACCACCCGGAACATAACCCTGTCCTGAAGCCGCGACACGGGAACCGCCCTGCCAAACCTCCATGGCGTCGGGCAAGTCGAAGGCGTCGAACACGATATCCATGCGCCCAGCGACGGCAGTTCCGGCGAAGCTGTAAGTGCCCGACCCGCCCTGCGGCTGCTCATCCAGTGCGATGGCGGCCTGTTCAGGGTTCGCGAATGGAAGCGGCGGGTCAAAGGCTGCCGTCGATTGTAGGCTTCCGGTCGGCGTGTAGGTCGCAATGGCCGTGGGAAGGGGATCGGCAGGGTCTTGTAGGATCAGTCCCCCAACCGTCCATACCGTCCCGGTGGCAGCAACGTTTTCGTTGAAACGAAACTCGATGTTCTGGCCCTTGGCGGGATCGTAGTCGAAGCTGAGGACATTTGGCCCCGTCACTGCCGATCCGGCACCCACGGCGACGCCGCCTGCTACATACGGTTGACCCGAAGCGGCGACGCGGACGCCATTCTGCCAAACCTCAACGACATCCGGTGCGCTGTAGGCGTCCAGAAGCAGGCTTACCCGCCCGGCGGTCGTTCCGGCGTCAGCCACGACTGTCTGGCTGTTCGAACCGGAAATGGATGCGACCGCCGCATTAAATGAGGGCGGCGTGAGGGCCGAGGGCGGCAGTGAATAAGCGACACTGGCCCCCATGGACGAAAATGAGCCGGGCGGGAGGGCCGCCATGCGAGGAAAGGCGGGCTGCGGCAAGGTGGTCTTTGGCAGGCCATAGGCCACACTGGACGTAGTGGTCATGGTCGGCCTGCCGGTCAGCAGGTTGATCCCGTCGAACTCTGTAGATCGCGCGATCCTATCGATCTCGTCGATCAGGGCAGTCATGTCATTGATGATCGCTTGCCGTGATGTCCCCGAAAGGGAATCGTTCAGCGAGACGGCGTGTTGCTGAAGTTCGATCAGAAGCTCGCCTATCCGTTCGGCGCCCATCAGAGCGAGGTCTGTGACGGTTTGGGCCCGGCTCAAACCCGTCGCCACAACACCCCAGCCGCCGACATCCGCTCGCATGGCCGAAGCGATGGCGAAGATAGCTCCATTGTCTTTTGCGCCGGAAACCTTCAGGCCGGTCGAGACGCGGTTCTGCGCGGCAGCGAGATCGCGCCCGGCAGCGTTCACAGCTTGGAGAGCCTGAAGAGCCGAGCGGTTAGTATGAATCGACGACGACATGATTGCGAGCACCATGCCCGCCGAGCCGGATAAAGTGAACCTTGTTCACTGTCGTCCGATCAGCCCCATTCCAGTTCACGCACGAAGCGACGGTAGTTTCGCCATTCCACGCTCCCAGTCCGCTCGGGGACGTGCGGAACTCCGTGTCGTTCGCATGCGGCGGCAGCCGCATCCTTGAGATCGAGAGCGACAAGGCCATTTCGAGGGCCGTGGGCAGACCAAAACAGCCAGCCCTTTCCCATCGATAGCGGCCGAAACTCCAACAGAATTCCCCCGAAACTCCGCGATGGCCATTTTGCCCGCCGCGATTTCAGAAAGCCGATGTGGCAGGCAATTTCGGTATTTTCGTCCAACTGTGAGCAGGTCCCGCGTTGTGGCGACCGCGCGCAGTTCGTTATCGCGCTGCTGGATCGGATGCGGGGGCAAACGATCAGCCCGCCGCATGAAACGGTCGAGCAATTTTGGCAGGGACGATGACCGCGACATACGCGCGATAGCTCCTGCTACCACCTCGTCGGTGGCCTTGGAGTTCACTGACTGGACGAACTCTAAGGCCGAGTTGAACCTCATGGCCTCGACGCCGGTGTCGATGCGTTCGAGGGTGTTGGCGTGGCGCCAGCGCGGATCGAGCGCGGCCAGAACCTCAAGCTTCCGGCAGGTGATCCGGCCAGAACCACGCAGGGCGTCGGCTCCGCGCGTATCGTCGCTTGCCGCGAAAGCGTGAAGAGCAATGTAGTCGCGAGAGCGCGGCAGCGGCTTTTCACCAATCGCTCCAGAAGGCCCAGCAAACCTCGGGGCACGTCGCCATACGCGTGTCGAAGGATGTCCATGGGGCGGCCGTGGCGGACGACTTCGGCGAACGTCGGCAAGAACAGTTCGTCAGGCTGGCAGATGTCACCGGCCTTAATCTCCTGCGCCGCCAGTGCCGCGAAAATGGCTTGTCGCCGCTGGGGCGCCGCCGTCAGGACGCGCGCCAAAATGCCCGGTTCAGTGTCATCCAGCTTCACAAGAGCACACGTGAAGGGGCCCAGCAGACCGCCGTCACGCATTGATGCGCTCCCACGGGAAAAAGCCTTGGCCCTGAGCATTCGGCGCAATCTGGAACGCCACCCACCGCCATTTCCGCCCTTCGGCACCCGTCACCTGATGGTCGGTCAGAATGCGCGGTTCGGGGTTGGTCAAGTCAGCGAGGATCGCCTTAACGGCCACCGATTCCGGCATGACAACCGGCAGGGTTTCAAATCCATCAGCTTCCGCAGGCGGCTCTACGAACAACCACTCCGAGGTGCTGACCCAGTTGTGTCGGCCAGCTAGCTCGTCGAGGAGGGCTTCGAATTCGATGTTGTCGATCTGGCCGTCAACGTCCCGCAGGATGCGAACGGCGAGGCAGCGCAAAGGCTCGTGACCCGTCAAGTGAACTCCGAATGCTGTGAAGCTTGGAGCTTCTCATGCAATGCCAGCGCGTCAACCAGAATGGCCGGGAGCTATTCGTCCGCGCCTTTGCGAACATTCGCGACAAACCGCCAACCCTTCCAGATGGCGACTTCTCGGGTGACGGGACAGTCGAGGAGAGCGGCCGTAGCGCGCGCGATGGCGACTTCGTCGCTGGGCAGCATAGCAGGACTGAACTGACGTCCGTGCGCCGACGCGGGTAGCGGGTAAAACGTGTAGCCGTCCATCCTGAACCCCCAAGCTTGCAATCACGAGGAGCACAGCCCGGCTGAAGCCGAGCAATCGGGGGGGCGCAGCTTCGATTCCTGCCGGGCTGTGCGCTGGTCAGTGAGGAGTTCCAGCATTGAATATGGGCTCACAAAGATTAAGGACGCGCAAGTTCCAAAAACCGTCGTTCCTCCACTCGCGCGAATAAGCTGCCGTCACAAAGATGATTGGCGGGATGGAGATTGAACCTTCTGACGATTGGCTCGCGTTCGACGTAGGCCCAAAACCATGAGGTAGCCGACCAGCGGACCCAGCGTCATGCCTACGGTATGGAACAAGGCGACCGAAATGATCGCCACCATGGCGACCAACGCCCACTCCTTCCATGAGAAGGACCTCAGAGACCGAGCCAAAACCTTGGAGGACATCGTATTCTCCTGATTTAAAACCGGAGATATCTGAACTGGTCCATGAGGTAAAGCAACGCTTACCTACGAAGGGTAGCGAGTCGATCTCACTTCCCTTTCCGACAAATGTTCCGCATATGTTCCACTATGGGAGCGAGAGCATATAAGGGCGATGAAACGACGGGCTTCCAAAGTCCCGCACAGGACCACGTTGAGGCTGTGCCCGATCTTGCGGACCTGCTGGAGCTACGGCGCCCTCAACGATACGCGGTGAGGATAAAGGGCGAGGGCCTGCGAAGTCGCGGCATTCACGGCGGCGACATCCTCGTCGTGAACACCGACGCGGAGCCCAGAACCGGCAAGGTATGTGTCGCCTTCCTCCTCGGCGACGTCGTGCTGGCGGTCCTATCGGAAAAGGACGGTCAATGGTGGCTGGAGCCCGCTAACCACCCGGCTCAGCCGGTATCTGACCACACGGAAGTTTGGGCGATGGTCGCGGCATTGGTCAGGACCGATGTCTGACCATGTTCGGACTCATCGATGGCAATAACTTCTACGTTTCGTGCGAGCGGGCTTTTGACCCGACCTTAATCGGCAGGCCGGTTATCGTGCTGTCGAACAACGACGGCTGCGCCATCGCCAGATCGGCTGAAGCCAAGGCCCTCGGGATCAAGATGGGCGAGGTCTGGCACCTGTCGAAGCGCAAACCGGAATATCGCAGCGTCATTGCCCGGTCCTCGAACTACGCCCTGTATGGTGACATGAGCCGTAGGGTGTTCGAGGTTCTTTCTGAAAGTTTCGCGAGGGTCGAGCCCTACAGCATCGACGAGATGTTTGTTGACCTGACAGAGTTCGCACGAGCGGACTATTGCCGCAGGGTGCGCGAACGGATCAGACGGGTGACCAAAATCCCAACCTGCGTCGGGATCGGCCCCACCAAAACATTGGCGAAGCTGGCGAACAAGCACGCGAAGACGGCGAGCGGCGTCTCAGACTTCAGCGACCTCGACGTCCGCCGCGAGGCGTTCGCCACCATGCCCATCGACGAAGTCTGGGGCATAGGCTGCGCCTCGCAAACGAAGCTCAACAATCTCGGCATCTTCACAGTCGAGCAGTTTGCTGCGCTCACGTCCGCCAGCGTCAGAAAACTGATGACGGTGACCGGGCAACGCACCCATGCCGAACTGAACGGCGTTTCCTGCCTCCCTCTCGCATTGGCGCCCAGCCAGCGGCAGACCGTGGCGGTGACGCGGATGTTTGGGCGACTTGTCGAGACGTGGGAGGACATGCGAGAGGCACTGGCGGCCCATGCTTCGCGCGCTGCGGAGAAGTGCCGGAATCACGGGCTGGTTGCCAACGCGATGGTGGTGTTTTTCCACACGCATCCGCACAATGGCGACCCTTGGTATCATGGGCAGCGGTCGTTCGAGATCGAGCCGACGTCAGACAGCTTCGCGCTAATCAGTCAGGCGGTCCGAGCGGGGCGGTCCATGTGGAGGCCGAACACGCGATACGCCAAGGCGGGCGTGATCCTGCTTGACCTCAAGTCGGCGAGGGACATGCCGCGCGATCTCTTGCCGACCGCTGACACTGTTCGATCTGAGAAACTGATGGCGGCTCTAGATGCGGTGAACAATCGGTTCGGAAGTGGGACTTTGCGGCCGGGCGGAATACGACAGGTCACCCCATGGTCTACACGAGCCGCCAATCGCTCACCCCGCTACACGACGAGGCTAAGCGACCTGATGGAAGTGCGCGCCTGAAACGGAACTCAACGGCCCCGTCTCCTTTTCCGCTTTCAGAATCTCCACCAGTTTCGCCAGTTTTGGGCATCGCCTTCCAGTGGCGATGCGGCCTTTAGCTTTCTGCGTCTTCCGACGCTGGAGTTTGCGAGACACTTCCACGCAGTCGTCTGCCATGTCGTAGCGGGCATAGCTCATCACGGGTGTCAGACAGTCGAACAGGCGGCGGTTAATCATCACCCGATGGGACGCGCTCCCCGAATTCCTGAAGCCGAGGTTACGACCAGCGGTCTGGTTGAACTGGTCGATATGGGCGATGCGTGCCAGATCGACGCGGCCAGTCCATGCGTTGAGGGCCTGATGTTCCGCATATTGCTCTGGCGCCATCATCGTCATTGTCTGAACGACGTCCTTGCCAATATAGGCGTTCGATCCCTTGGCCGAGGCGTGCGTCTCAGCGTCGTCGAGACGTGCCAGCTTATTGCCAATCGCGAAAAGGGGTCCAACGGCATCGGCTCTTGCTGCCAGAACATGTCGAGAAGCGGACCCCGTAGTGAGAGTCCGGTCCGGTCGGGTCGATGTCGCGTCCTTGGGCAGGAGAGGCGCGTCTAGGCAGGTCGTGCGCCAGCTTCCGGCATGCTCAGCGAGGAGCAGCGGCACAAATTCGGTCGTTAGGATCGCAGTTTTATGCGCGACCTCCGACGCCCAGTTTCGACGGCGGACATGCCAACGTCGGTTATTGGCTCTGGCGTAGATGTCGCGGTCCCTATCGAGGCTGGCTCCATACTCGAAGTTCTCCCCCGTCGTGACGTGTTCCCAACAATGCTCTGGTGTTCCCGCGATGCGGCAAACCTCATCAAAATCGAAGTCTTGAACCCGACCGCTGCGTTGGAACGTGTTCCACCGTTCGGCCAAACTCGTTCGGCTGGTCCATCCCATGCTGTTTATGAGTTCGCGGATGCCTTCCATTTTTTCAGAAGGCATGACTTCCACGATGGCCCTCGTGTTGATCTCATCATGAACCAGAAGGCCCAGCCGTGTAGCTTCGCGCGCCGCGAGCCGGTCGGCGGGGTTCTCGACAGCCTCGGCGGCAAGCAGCAGACGGCTAAAGTTGTCTTTGGCCCACGCCTGCGCGACGTCGTGGACGGTGAAGAACACGGGCGAACCGGAGGCGACGGCCGAGCGCAGATCGGCATACGCGCCGTCCATGGCTTTCGCCACGCTGCTCTGTTCTGCCCTGATCATGTCCGCTCTGGAGGCGTAGCCGCTGATGGCGGCGTCTTTGTGCGAAACGCGCTTTTTCGGATCGGGACATAGCTCCGTGTAAATCCGATCAAACGAACGGAGAAACACAGGCTTCATGTCGCCCATGTCGGCGGCGTGAAGCGTCCTGAACTCCGCCTCCTTTTCTTGCGCGCCTTCGTAGGTGGGGAAGGCGAACATCAACCATGATGGCAATCCCTCTCGACGAAATCCTTTGATCAGGTCGGGTGCTGCGGTCATGAGGCTTCGGGTTTTGCTGATCCCTTCCGGAGCACAGAGCAGGTGGGTCTCTGGCTTCCGCACATTATCCCTGAGGCTTCCAAGCAGGATGGCGGACATCGCCTTTGTCGCCGTCTTGTGATCTCTCGCTGCCTCGGCGAACTCAGCCTCGACTGTCGAACGCACACGCCCGCCCGGCCCGACGCGCTGGCCATGAAAATCATCTGCCCAGATGTCCAGCATGTCGCCGAGCGAGCGCGGCAACCGGCTCATCAGGACGCCATCGACGCCAGCGTCATTGGTGAGGTCCAGCGGGTTGGACCCTTGGACCAGAACCGTAGCGAAGTCCGCACGCATGACTGACTTCGGGTTTTGGTCTGCGGGGTGATTGTAAAAATATGCGACCGGCTCGCCGCCCGAACAGTCGAGGTGCGAGAACTTCGGATGGTTGGTCACGCCGTCGAAGAGTGCCGCGAGCTTCGCCTCAGCATGGAGATTCTCCCCGCTCTGTATCGTCACGGACTTGGCCCTGCGGCGCCGACCGATGAGGAACGATGGGCGTCGTCATGAAATCGACAGGGTTCAGCAAGGCTCCCTTGCCCCCGCCGCCCCTTCCGCGCGGAAGGTGCTCCCACATCACTCCCTGAAAGAGGGGCACACCGACCGGGACCCCAAAAATGTGGTCCGTAGATTCGTTGAGCCGCATGCCGCGCGGCAAGCGTCGGAAATTCTCAGGTTGCCGCAGCGATGTGTCTGCCTTTTTCCAGCCAGACCAAAAGGCGCAAAGTTTTCGAACTCATCGCGCAGCCGATCCCATGCCTTCTGGAAGCCCAACCGCGCACTGGTCGGTTCCGGCGCGGCGCCCCTCAAAATCTCGGTTGAGACCACGAAATGGAAATGGAGGCTTTTGTGACCGGAATAGACAACGGTCAGCCCCACGGCGTCGGCGTAGGTTTTTCGCAGGTGGGTGACGAACTGGCCGACGACGCTATCGTGCTTACCGCCTGACGACCGGAGCCAGCCGAGTTGCTGCTGGAAGAAAGCGATGTTCCGGTCATCAAACTCGATGGTCAGAATGTGATGTGGGGCAACCACGATGCGGGATGCGGGGCTGGCTTTCGCCCCCGGTTCAGCGATCCGCATGGCGTTGGTGAACAGGCACTGATGCTCCCAGCCGTGCTCTGCTGTTCGTTCGATCAGGCTGGCCACGGTGTAGTGGCTCTTTGCCTTCACATAGAAGTTGCTTTCCACACTCATGTAGGTGCGGTTCGCGCTGTCGAAGCCCTGCTTCTGGATGATCTCGGTGAGGAGGATCGAGGGGGCGGCAGTCTCGGACCGTCGGAGTTGGCCAACCTCGGTCTTGGTTAGGAGCGGGGCGTAATATTTCGCCCACAGGGGTTCAAAATAGTTCACGTTCAAGTCCTGTCAGGTCAAAATATGATGTGACGGACCAGATCGACCTGCTGATCTCGCTGGTTCATGACTTCCAGCGTTGTCCGCCACGTCCATATTTAACATGGTGAGTGTCGCGGCGGCATTTATATCTACGCCTTCTTCTTTCCTTTTATGAGAGAAGCGAAGCGACCAATCGGCTCTCTGAGAAAAGCCCTCATTTAGTGGCCTTCCTTATAAGATGTCTTAGCAAGGTCGTTAAATGAGGGGATTTGGCTCTTCCCTGATTTCACAAATCGGCTGCGCCCTTTAGCTCGTCGGGCAGAGCGACAGCGAGGCGCGGCGATGGAAAGGGTCAGACGCAGGTGAGTGCGGAGCACTCGCCTTGATCCTCGATCTCATGAAGGCTTCAGCCGGATCGCGGAGAGCCGACTGGAAGATCGCTCGAAAAGAGCCGCCGCGACCGTTCTCTCAAAGGGGGTGAAATTGGCGGTGTTTCACGGAAGATCGCGACCTGAAATGTCAGGCTTTTATCGGCGTCGATTTTCGTGCCCGCTTCCATCTGTTTTCTGGGACGTGCGGAGGGGCGACAACGCCCTGAGGGAACATCCGTCTCTCAGGGGCCTTGTCCTCAACGAGAGGAACGGGGTGATGCGCTGGAAGCGAGTGATCTACTGTAGCCGGTCAACCATTTCGATGGAGCACCCGCTGAACCTCGCGGAGATTCTCGGCGCGTCTGCCCGCAACAATCGACAGGACGAGATCACGGGCGTGCTGGCCTACGCCGATGGCACATTCATACAGGTCATTGAAGGCTCTCCCCTACCGTTGATGCGCTGATGGCCCGTCTGCGCTCGGATAGCCGACACACCGATCTACGGGTGCTCGGCGAGGACTGGGGAGTAGAGCGGGCCTTTCCAGTGTGGGTGATGGAAACACCGAAGATGCGCCCCGACCGAGCAAAGCTGCTCAGCAGGTTAGTCGAGGGGTGCGAAGGATCATATGGATCGGCCCTACGAATGATGCTCGAACTCGCCGCCGAGCAGGAAGATTACCGGCGCCAGAGATAGAGCGCGCGGCCACGACCACTGGGGAAAAACACTTAGGTAATTCTACCCAACTGGTGCCACCTTGGCCGTGTTTGCCCACGGCGTAGCTTGAATTGTTCGCCGAGCGATGTTCATATTCCCCTATGGGGCGATTTCTCGACAGTCTGTTGGAAGCGTCAGCCGCCTACCAAGTTCGGCAGGACGACGATGGCTTCCTTCTGATCGGCAATCCTAAGCGCGCCGCCGAGTTCAACGACATAGTGCGCCACGCCACTGACGACGCTGGCGAAGATTACGTGGCCTTTCCCATCAGCGACGGCGGTCAAGGCTACAGCCAAATGTTCATCCTCCCGCTGGATGACATGCCGCCTTCCTGACAACTGGCGCCGTCCGGTAGTCAAATCTTGCGAGGAGAACAGCGCAAAGCATCTGTCTCTTGGCGAAGGCGAAGCTGAAGCAGATCGATTCTCTGCGCCGCAGCTTTGAGCGTGTCATAAGTCAGGCGGCGGTTTTCGCCGTCCGGGTGTCGGCAGATCACTGCCGGATGGCCATCTATCGGTTCGCAGACGCCGCCGACAAACCCGTGCGCCAGCAAGTTTCTGACGTGGGCTGCCCATTCGATCTCCTCATTCCAAACCGCAAGGTCCGATCCGGGCTGCCCGCTCACGACGCGCCATAGCTGGATCGTCGGAGCGCGAGGGGAAAGGTTGTGCTCACTCCCTTCCAGCCTTCGCATCATTTCTGCTTCGAGGCGCCCCCACCTCAACATCACCTCTCCCACAGCAGCTATCAGTTCCGCAGCCATTGGATGGCGTTCCGGTTCGACCATTCCGCTCCATATCCTCTCGGAAGCCTACTGCTCGTCCGATCCATGAGCCACGCGCAGCCCGCTGACAAACAAGAATCCGATGAAGGCCGCCCCACGCGCGGCGCCGCTACTGTCCGATCTCGTTGACGCTTCGCCGATCTATGAGAGTCTGGCGTTCTCTCAATAGCAATAGGAGAACAGCCCTGACCAAGCGCGTGGCGATCTATGCTCGTGTTTCGACGGCGGATAAAAACCAGACCGTCGAGAACCAGCTTCGTGATCTGCTGGGCGTTGCGGAACGACAGGGCTGGGAAGTGGTCGCCACCTTCACCGACGAAGGCATCTCCGGCGTTAAAGGCCGCGACCGGCGCCCCGGCTACGACGCTCTGCTCAAGGGCGTGGCGCGCAAGGACTTCGAGCAGATCATGGCGTGGAGCGTGGACCGCCTCGGTCGATCCCTGCCCGACCTCGTGTCTTTCCTGAACGATGCCCACGCCAAAAACGTGGACCTCTATCTCCACCAGCAGGGCCTCGACACCTCGACGCCATCAGGCCGGATGATGTTCCAGATGTTGTCGGTCTTCGCCGAGTTCGAGCGGGCCATGATCCGTGAGCGCATCATGGCTGGGCTTCGTCGCACGACCAAAAAGAGCGGTCGTAAACCGATGCCGCAGGACCGTGTGGAAGCGATCAGGAAATCGTTGCGAGACGGTCTGGGCGTCCGCGCCACCGCCCGCCTCCATCGGGCCTCGCCCATGACGGTGACCGCCATCAAACGCTCTATGGAGACGGTGGAAGAGGACCGTGAGGAGAGCGTGGCGGCGTAAATCAGGCGGGTTGCTCGGCCCGATATTCGATCCGCTCACCCCCGACAGAACATGGGCTCCCGGCGTTAAACTGGCGGGCTGAACGTCGCGCCGACCAAGAATATGAAACACCTCTGCGCCACCGGCGAGCAGGTAATCGGCGATGATGCGACGATGGCATCGCCACCATACCGCTTCAGCGCACATGATGGCGATCCGCTGCTCTGAGCCCAAAGAGCGAAGCGTGGCCAAGCCCTCTGCGAAGTCGGGGCCAAGAGCATAATCGGCATAGCGTCGAAAGCTCTTCACTCGCCAATAGTCGTTCGGCGACTCCTCTTCCGGCATCTGCTTTTTGCGCAACCCTCCGAGGGCGGCGAGGTGGCGATACCCGATCTGGTAGTCCTGAAGGCTGGTGGGCAGCACATCGCGGTTGAACTGCGGGTTGGTGCGGGACGCGGGCATGGAGCGCACGTCCACCACCATGCCGATCCGGTTCTCCATCAGAAGCTCGACGAACTGATCCAGTGTGCGCGTCGCGTGGCCGATGGTGAAAAAGGCTGGGACATGCCGAGCTAACTCGCGAGACGCGCCTTCGATCAAACGCTCGTTGGAAACGGTCGAAGAGGACCGTCAGGAGAGCGTGGCGGCCTAAGCCAGAACCGTCTTGGCCATCACATGATCGGTTTCCTTTCCGAATACGAACCGCACTTCCACGCCCCCGTCGCCCCGCCCGAAAAAGGGAGCCTCAACCGGCTGGATATTGATGGAGACGAGTAGCTCCTTCGCTTCCTCAGCGGCGACCTGCTGGGCGAGCGGCGTAAGGTTGAGCCGCCCAACATTAAATCCGGCAGCTTTCAATGCGTTTTCAAGCCGTCGCTCCACGGCGGTGACTTCGCTCGCCTCGATTACATGCGCCAACCGCATCATCGCTCGCCCCCAATCCCTGATCGACCGCCGACAAACCCGGTCGCATGTCTTCATTACGGCCTACCACAGCGTTGACCGGAATCGTCCCGATGACGATGGCTGGACGCTCCAGATCAGGAGTGCGGCATGGACAACAAACTTAGCCACCCGAGGAATCTCTTCGGGTGCGCCATCTTTCCAAACATCGTTGAAAACGCTGCGGAATTACCGTCCGCACAACCGTTTCCGCACGATGTCTACACAAACCGTCTACACAATCCGACCGACTGTCAGCGGCTAAACCCTTCTGATCGTTGGGATAATCGTCGAAACGGCGTCTACATGCCGCTGGTAGGACAACGAATTTTTAGGCTCCCAGAAGATGCAAACATATAGTTTGGGGTGCATTTCCATGCATGATTTTGTGACCTGCATAGGAGATGGCTCCCTCATTTGCGGGTCGCTTTGACATAACCGGAAAGAGCGCGTTCGTTATGCATGTCCGCACAACGTGCATAGAAAATGTGCTTTTCCTATGCGCGTTTTTTTTGCCGTCAAACGGATTGCGCGTTGCCGAGCAACGCCATCAGTGCGCGATTCACATAGTAATTTTCGCGCCCGATTTTTAGCTTTTGCATCATTCCGATCCGCGTAAGTTCGTCGAGATAGCGGGTCGCCGTAATGCGGCTGACGCTTAGATCGCGTTCAACAAAAACGATCTTGCTGTAAGGGTGGCTGAAAATATTATTCAGAAGGTCTTGGCTGTAGATGCGAGGAAGCTGCTCACGCATCTGCACCTTGTGTGCCTGCATTAAGCTCCGAATGCTGTGAACTAGGCGCGTAGTTTGCTGCGCTGTCTCCTCAACTCCAGCCAGCACATACAAGAGCCATTCTTCCCACGCATTATCCGTTCGCACTGCCTGTAAAAGTCGATAATATTCATTCTTGGTTTGGTTGATATAGCGCGAAAGGTAGAGGACCGGCGTAGTTAGCAAGTCCTGCTTCACAAGATACAGGATGTTCAGGATGCGACCTGTTCGACCATTTCCATCGTAGAATGGATGAATGGTCTCGAATTGGTGATGGATAATCGCCATCTTGATGAGCGGATCGAGATCGGTGAGGCCGTCATCGTTTATGAACGCTTCTAAGTTGTTCATAAACTTAAGAATGTCGTCATGGCTTTGTGGCGGCGTGAACACTACCTCGCCAGTTTTATCGTTCTTGAGCGCAGTGCCGGGGAGCTTTCTGAAGCCCGCCTTGTTCCGCTCCAGCGTCGCCTGCATGGCAAGGATGTCATTGGTCGTGATCAGGCCCGTTTTGCGAACGGTCTCAAAGCCTTCCCTCATAGCTCTGGCGTAACTGAACACCTCTTTAGCTGCGAGACTTGCAAAGCGTTCAGCGAGCGCATCGCTTCGATAGAGGTCGTCGTGGGTCGTGATGATATTTTCGATTGCCGAACTGTCCTTTGCTTCTTGCAGGGACAGAGTGTTGATCAGGATCGACTCGTTCGGCACCAACCCGGCGGCGCCCTTCAGTTCGGCAAGCGCGCCGCGTGCTGAAGCGAGCTTTTTAAGGACGGTCTTGGTTTCCAGATCGATTGAGAGTGGAAGTAGGGGCGGCATATAGGCGGTCATCCTTGCAGGTCGCTCCTTACTCCAATCATGTGGCTATTTCTGCCCCTCATAGCCCGAGTCGTGAAATCTGCGTTCGATGAACTGCCGCTGGAGCCTTCTGGGCGTTTTCGCTCGAACATGAAGGCCTCGCTCGGACGTGGCTCTTAGGGCGGGCGATTGGATGACGAAAATCCCCATTATTTAAATGAGATAGATCGAGGCTAGGATACTGCACGCGGTCGATGGCTTCTTTCAGCGTGGCGATCTGGTAGCCGTTGCCGTAGGCGTCTGACACGGCAGCCGACCCGTTCCCTGCCGTCCAGCCGCCCAAGGCTAGAGCGATGTCGCGGTCAATGCGCGCCTCGCGAAGAGCGTCGCGAAAGCCATGCCGGAAGCTGTGAAAGCAGGTCTTCGGGGCGGCGGCTCCTGCCTTGACAAGGAAACGGCGGAACCACGCAGAGAAGGTCGTGGAGCGATAGCCGGTGGCGCCCATTCCGACCTCCGCGAACAGCTTGGTCTCTCCAACCCGCTTTCTCTGGCGCACGAAATCCATGAAACCGAGATCGATCAGCATGGCGTGAATCGGAACGACCCGTTCGCTGGAGGAGGTCTTCAACCGCTTGTCGGTCTGGTTGTCCTCTGACCGTTCAGTGATGACGAAGCAATCCACGTCGTCGATGCGTCGAATGTCAGCCACGTCGAGTTGGCAGGCCTCGTTCAAGCGAAGGCCGCCGAACATCGACAGCAGGGGAATCCAAAAACGGGCGTTGCGTGGTCGCTCCGGACCGGGCGTGGCGTAGCCGTGACCGTCGTCGCGGCAGCCGGTATAAAGCGGCGCCGAGAAGATCGTCTGTAACTGACGGGTGGAGAACGGCAGACGTTTGTCGCGCCGTGCGATCGGATCAGGCACACGCAGACCCTGCGCCGGATTTCGCTCCAGCATCTCTTCCTTCACGGCCCAGTTCAGCACGCCGCCGAGCTTGTTCAGATAGGTGTTGATGTTGGCGGCGTTGATCAGGTCTGTGCGGCCCTCGGCCTTGGCCTTCTCTGCAATCTCGACAGGGGAGAGCTTCGGGAAAAGCTTGGAAGCGTTGCGGGGTTGCCAGCGCAGCACCTCGATCATGTCGCGACATTGACTACGGGAGATGGAGCGCGCTGGCGTGTCTGCGCCGAGGATCGCCACGACGAGTCGCTTGGTCGTCTGGTAGGCCATGCGCGTCGTTGGCGACCAATCCCGCGTGGGATCATCCATGTATGCGTCGTAGAGATCGCCGAGCGTGATGCCGGTCGAGGCTTCCGTCTCGACAATGGCTGGCGTCGATGCGAGCGGCGCCGGTTCGCTGAATTCTTCGAGCATGATCGGATCGACGATCAGACCAACCTTTGATCGGGCGATCTCAAACTCGTGCTCGATCTGGGCGGCGACTCGTAAGGCGCGACGCTTGGCGACCGTTGGGCTGTCCGTCCCTAACGATCTCCAGATTTCTTTCCTGCCGATAATGTCCCGAAGGGCCTCTGGAACCCGTCGCCGATAGTGAATCTGGCCACGCTTCCGAACGAGATGCGTTCGAACAATGTGTAGACGCTTTGTGTAGACGCCGTTTCGACGATTATCCCAACGATCAGAAGGGTTTAGCCGCTGACAGTCGGTCGGATTGTGTAGACGGTTTGTGTAGACATCGTGCGGAAACGGTTGTGCGGACGGTATTCCGCAGCGTTTTCAACGATGTTTGGAAAGATGGCGCACCCGAAGAGATTCGAACTCCTGACCCCCAGATTCGTAGTCTGGTGCTCTATCCAGCTGAGCTACGGGTGCGCACCGCCTTGCGGGCAGGGCCGGGTATCTAGCGGGTCGCTTCCGGGCTGGCAAGTCGGTTTTCTAAGAAAAACTTGAGAAAATGCAGGGTTGGCCTGAGGGGGCGTGGGGCCTAGGCATAAGGCGCCCTGCAACGTGCTGGAGAGATTGCGTGCGCGCCTTGCCATTTTTCACCTTCCGTCCTGCCCGTAGAATGTCGGCGTTGATCGCCGGGACGGCGGCTGCGGCCCTGTTGCTGGGCGGGTGCGCCACGTCTGCGCTGGACGCTGGCGTCGCGCCGGGAGCGCAGGCGCAGGCGCAGGCAAGCCAGACCATCGCGCGCGGACCGTTCGTGTCGGCGGCCAATCCCCTGGCGGTCGAGGCGGGGATGAAGGTGCTGGCGCGCGGCGGGTCGGCCGTGGATGCGGCCGTGGCCGTGCAGGCGGTGCTGGGTCTGGCCGAGCCGCAGTCGTCGGGCCTGGGCGGCGGCGCCTTCATGATGTTCTATGATGGGCAGAGCGGGGCCGTCACCGTCTATGACGGGCGCGAGACGGCGCCGGCGGCCGCCACGCCTGAACTCTTCTATGAGAACGGCCAGCCGCTAGCCTTTGTCGATGCGGTGTTGAGCGGGCGCTCGACCGGGGCGCCGGGCGTGGTGCCCATGCTCGCCCTGGCGCAGAAGCAGCACGGCGCCCTGGCCTGGTCGGAGCTGTTCGGCGACGCCGAGAAACTGGCGCAGGACGGCTTTGTCGTCAGCGAGCGGCTGGCGGGCATGATCAACAGCGACGCGCCTCAGGCCAAGACCCGCTGGGCGAGCGAGTATTTCACCAAGCCGGACGGGACGCGCTATCAGGCGGGTGATGTCCTGCGCAATCCCGCCTATGCCGAGACGGTGCGCCGGATCGCGCGGGACGGCGCCGCGGCCTTGCAACAGGGGCCGCTGGCCGAGGCTATTGTGGCGGCGGTGCAGGCGGGACCGCGTCCCGGCGCCCTGACCACGGCCGATGTCGCCGGCTATCGCCCTCTGGTGCGCGAGGCCGTGTGCGGTCCCTATAAGATCTACACCATCTGCGTGCCGCCGCCGCCGTCCAGCGGGGCCTCCATCCTGGAGTTGCTGGCGATGGCCGAGCGGACGCCGGACATCGACAAGGGCCCTGACAGCCCCGAGGCCTGGGCCGCCTTCGGCCAGCTGCAGCGGCTGATGTACGCGGACCGCGACCGCTATTTCGGCGATCCGGCCTTCGTCAACGTGCCGGTGGCGGGTCTGCTGGACCCGGCCTATGTGGCGGAGCGGGCGGCGCTAGCGCCGGGCCTTCGCGGCGCGGCCCTATGGCGTGCCGGCGGGGCGCCGAACGTCGGCGCGGACGCCACGCGCGAACCGGCGGGGACGTCGCACCTGGTCGTGGTGGACGCGCAAGGCAATGCCGTCAGCATGACCACCACGGTCGAGAGCCTGTTCGGCTCAGGCCGTATGGCGGGCGGCTTCTTCCTGAACAATCAGCTGACCGATTTCTCGATGGTTCCGACGGCGTCGGACGGCACGCCTGCGGCCAACGCCGTGGCGGCGAACAAGCGGCCGCGCTCGTCGATGTCGCCGGCCGTGATCCTGGATCGCGAGGGGCGGCTGGTGGGCCTGCTGGGCTCGCCGGGCGGTTCGTCGATCCTGGCCTATAACGCCAAGGCGCTGATCGGCGCCCTGGCCTGGGGCCTGCCGTTGCAGCAGGCGTTCGACCTGCCGAACCTGGTGGCCAAGGGCGACGGCTTCGGCGCCGACACCGAGGGCTTCCCCGAGGCGGTGCGCGAAGGGATGGCGACGCGCGGCGTGGAGTTGAGGCCCAACACGACCGAGACCTCGGGTCTGCATGGCGGGCTGTGGCGGGACGGCCGCTGGGACGGAGCGGCCGACAGCCGCCGCGAGGGCGTGGCGCGGACGCAGTAGGAGGAGGAGGAGCCTAGCGCGGCGGGCGGATCGTCAGTTGGAAGGCCACCAGGCCTTCCGACACGTCGGTGTTGATGCCCTGATAGCCGCGCAGGCCCTTGGCTTCGATTTCGCGGTAGACCACGCCGAAGGAGCTCTGGATGGCGCCCCGGCGATAGGCCACGCCGATCGAGGCGTCGCCGAGATAGGTGCCGGCGTCCTGGGTCACGCCTGAACCGGCGAATTCGCCGTCGCGCGTGCGGGCGAAGTTGTAGCCGACCGCCCGCTTGGAGCCTGCGGCGTAGAGATACCAGCGCGGGCGGTCGCCGAACGCTTCGTCGCCGTTGGGCCAGACGGTCCAGGTTTTCGCCGATGCGCAGGGTGGCGCCAGCCTCGGCCGACGGGCCGTCGCTGCCGACGCCGAAGCCCGCGTGCGGCGTCAGGGACACTTCCAGCCCCGAGGCGGTGCGGCCGCTGGCCGCGGTCCAGCCGCGCGTGTAGGTGACGTCATAGCTCTCGCCCGAGAAGGCGACGGGGTCCAGGGCGCGGGGCGGCGCGGGCGAGCCGTCGGCGTGGCGCAACTCGCCGGTGGTCGTGATCCGCAGACGGTCGGTGAAGCCGTCGCCCGCGAACCAGGCCTCTTGCCGCAGTTGGCCGGCGTCAGCGTTGAAACGCGAGGCTGTGTTGATCTGGACCGGGGCACCGAAGGCCGCCTCAGGCTCAGCCGAGAACGGCAGGCGGCTGTCGGCCAGGGCGGCGGCGTCCTCGAACCGGACCGCCTCGCCGCCGCGCGCGACGATGGGGCTGTCGGCTTCCATCTGCGGCAGGGCGGAAACGGGCATGGCGACGACTGTCGCCGCCCCGATCGTCAGTCCTGCCCATGCCATGCGCCGCATCAACGGTCCCTCCCGACCCGTTAACGGTTCCACTGTGCACGAACGCCGGGGAACCGCAACGGACTCTTTTGCGCCTTAATCCTAGTCAAACGAACGAAGCCGCCCGGAGAGGGTTCCCCGGGCGGCTGAAAGGCGATGGCGATGATGGCTAAGGCTTGCCTTACTGGCAGGCCAGACACTCGTCGTAGTCGATGCGGGTGACGGAGAAGAGGTCCGGCTGGTTCGGATCGATCTCCGCTTCGACCTTGTCCTCGGCGCCGGCGAAGGCGGCGCGCTGCACCGACTTGGAGCGCAGATAATAGAGCGACTTCAGGCCCCGCTCCCACGCCGACCAGTGCAGCATGTGCAGGTCCCACTTGTTGACGTCGCCGGGGATGAACAGGTTCAGCGACTGCGCCTGGCAGATGTCGCCGGTGCGGTCGGCGGCCAGTTCGATGACCCAGCGCTGGTCCAGTTCGAAGGCGGTCTTGAACACGGCCTTCTCTTCGTCGTTGAGGGCGTCCAGGTGCTGGACCGAGCCTTCGTGCTCAAGGATCGACGACCAGACGGCCTCGGTGTCGATGCCCTTCTCGCCCAGCAGCTTCTGCAGATAGGGGTTCTTGACCGCGAAGGAGCCCGACAGGGTCTTGTGGGTGTAGATGTTGGCCGGGATCGGCTCGATGCCCGCCGAGGTCCCGCCGCAGATGATCGAGATCGAGGCGGTCGGGGCGATGGCCAGCTTGTGCGAGAAGCGCTCCATGACGCCGCGCTCGGCGGCGTCGAGGCAAGGGCCCTTCTCCTCGGCCAGGGTGCGGCTGGCCTTGTCGGCCTCGCGGCGCAGGTGCTTGAACAGGCGCATGTTCCAGCTCTTGGCCATGGCCGATTCAAAGGCCACGCCTTGCGCCTGCAGGAAGGAGTGGAAGCCCATCAGGCCCAGGCCCACCGAACGCTCGCGCTGGGCCGAATAGACGGCGGCGGCCATCGACGACGGGGCGCGGGTAATGAAGTCCTCGAGCACATTGTCGAGGAAGCGCATGATGTCCTCGATGAAGCGGGGCTCCTCGCGCCACTCCAGGAAGGTCTCGGCGTTGACCGACGACAGGCAGCACACGGCGGTGCGCTCGACGCCCTTATGGTCCAGGCCCGTGTGCAGCATGATTTCCGAGCACAGGTTGGACTGCTTGACCGACAGGCCCAGGTCCTTCTGGTGCTGCGGCATCTGCCGGTTCACCGTGTCCGAGAAGATCAGATAGGGCTCGCCCGTCTGCATCCGGATCTCGAGGATCTTGGTCCACAGGTTGCGGGCGTCGACGGTTTTGCGCACTTCGCCGGTCTTGGGCGAGACCAGGTCGAAGCTCTTGCCGTCGCGCACCGCTTCCATGAAGGCGTCGGTGATGTTGATGCCGTGGTGCAGGTTCAGCGAGCGCCGGTTGAAGTCGCCCGAGGGTTTACGAATCTCGAGGAACTCTTCGATCTCCGGGTGGTGCACGTCCAGATAGACGGCGGCCGAGCCGCGACGCAGGGACCCTTGCGAAATCGCCAGGGTCAGCGAATCCATCACGCGGATGAAGGGGATGATGCCCGAGGTCTGGCCCGCGCCCTTGACCTTCTCGCCGATGGAGCGGACGCCGCCCCAATAGGTGCCGATGCCGCCGCCGTTGGAGGCCAGGGAGACGTTCTCGTTCCAGACGTTCTGGATGCCGTCCAGACTGTCGTTGACGGCGTTCAGGAAGCAGGAGATCGGCAGGCCGCGATCGGCGCCGCCGTTCGACAGGACGGGCGTCGCCGGCATGAACCACAGCTTGGACATATAGTCATAGACGCGCTGGGCGTGCTCGGCGTCGTCGGCATAGGCCGTGGCGACGCGGGCGAACATGTCCTGATAGCTTTCGCCCGCCAGCAGGTAGCGGTCTTCCAGCGTCTTCTTGCCGAAATCGGTCAGCAGGGCGTCGCGCGAGCGGTCCAGCTTCAAGCCGCCCACCACCTTCAGGTCCGGCTTCAGCTCGATCGGAGCCGGGGAAACCTGAGAGAATTCCGTTGTCTGCAACGCTTCGCCGCCAGCCATCTCGCTATCCCGCTCTTGCTTGGAAACCACTAGATGTAGTGGGTACCCTGTCCGGAAGTGACTAAATCGGCATTAACGTCCGAGGCCAAGTGATTTTTTTGGCGAACCTAGGTGACACGCACAGGCAGGAATTTCGTCCAGTGATTCGTCAGCGCCGCGCGGGCATTTGCTGCCTGCTGGGGGTGTTTATCCAAAGGTTGTGGAAATCTATCAGGCAGGGAACGTCCCTCCAGCTTCGCCGTTAGCGCCCCATGGCTCCGCATCCCACCGCCTTTCTGACCCGCGCCCTGCGTGTCGCGCGCACTGAAATCGCCGCTGTGGCCGCCATGCTGGTCGTCGCCCTGGGGGTGCTGACCTTCATCGAGGTGGCCGACGACATGCGCGAGGCGGACGGCCAGGCCTTCGATCAGGCGGTGCTGGCGGCGGTCCGGCCCTTCGCCGACGATCCCGGCCGCCCCTGGGGGCCGTGGTGGCTGCACGAGGCGGCGGCGGACCTGACGTCATTGGGCGGCATATCGGTTCTGACGCTGTTCGCGATCATCGCCATCGGCTTCCTGCTGATCATGAAGAAGCGGCTCTCGGCGCTGATGCTGGTGGTCGGCCTGGCGGGCGGGGTGGCCCTGAGCGAGGGGCTGAAAGCGCTGTTCGAGCGCGAGCGGCCGCCGCAGATCTATCAGGCGGTCGATACGCTGAACGCCAGCTTCCCCTCCGGTCACGCCCTGTTGTCGACGGTCTTCTATCTGACGCTGGGCGTCATGCTGACGCGGGCCTTTCCGCGCCGGCGGCTGAAGGCCTATGTGCTGGGTTGTGCGGTGGTGATAGCCCTTCTGATCGGGCTGACGCGCATCTATCTGGGCGCGCACTGGGCCTCGGACGTGTTTGCGGGCTGGAGCGTGGGCGCCGCTTGGTCGATGGCGCTGTGGCTGGTCGCCTATGCCGCCGAACGACGCCAGCGCCTGCACGACGCGCCGCTTCAGGACGCCCCCTGATCGCCGCCCTTAGACCAAGGTCTAGCGCCGCGACGGCGCGCAGCTGACGGATAAAGACGGACGACGTTTCAGGAGTTGCCCATGACCGATTTCGCCGCCCTCTACGCCGAACGGCTGACGACGCCCGAGGCGGCGGCCGCCCTGATCCCGTCGGGCGCCAAGGTGGCCATGGCCCTGGGCGTCGGCCAGCCGCCCGCCTTGCTGAAGGCCCTGGCCGACCGGGCCGAGTCGCGGCAGGTCGGCGACATCAACCTCTACTACCTGCTGTCCACCGCCATCGCGGGCGAGACGGTGATGCGCTACGAACTGACCGACCGCATCCGCCCGCACAGCCTGTTTTACGGCGCCATCGAGCGGAAGCTGGAGGCGCGCGGGCGCGAGGAGGGCCGCCGCGCCGTCTGGTTCGTGCCGACCGGCTTTCAGCAGGCTCCTCGGGTGCTGACGCAGGAGATCGGCGTCGACACCCTGCTGGCGACCGTCTCGCCGATGGACGCCGAAGGGTATTTCAGTTTCGGGACCAACACCGACTACGCCCTGGCCGTGTCGCAGAGCGCGCAGCGGGTGATCGTTGAGGTCAATCCGCACATGCCGCGCGTGTTCGGCGACTGCCGCGTCCACATTTCTCAGGTCGCGGCCCTGGTCGAACATGCCGCGCCCCTGCTGGAGGCGGGCAAGGCGCCGCAGCAGCCGCAGGATCGCGCCATCGGCGCCCTGATCGCGGGACTAGTCGAGGACGGGGCGACGCTGCAGATGGGCATCGGCGCCCTGCCGGACGCCGTGTGCGCGGCCCTGCACGACCATCGCGATCTGGGCGTCCACACCGAGATGCTGACGCCGGGTCTGGTCGAGCTGATGAAGGCGGGCGTCGTCACCAATGCGCGCAAGACCCTGCATCCGGGCAAGACGGTGTTCACCTTCTCCATGGGCGACCGTTCGACCTATGAGTTCCTGCACGAGAACCCGGCTGTCGAAGCCTATCCGGTCGACTATGTGAACGACCCGGCCGTCATCGCCCGCAACGATCGGATGGTGTCGGTCAACGCCACCCTTCAGATCGACCTGTTCGGCGCCTGCTGCTCGGAATATCTGAACGGGCGGCAGTATACGGCGGCGGGCGGCCAACTCGATTTCGTGCGCGGCGCGACGGCGTCAAAGGGCGGCAAGTCGATCATCGCCTGCCATTCGACGGCGGCGAAGGGGACCGCCTCGCGCATCGTGGCGCGCCTGGACGGTCCGGCGACGACGCCCCGCAACGACATCCACTACGTCGTCACCGAGCATGGGGCCGTCAATCTGAAGGGGCTGACCGACGACGCCCGCGCCCGCGCCCTGATCGGCCTAGCCGCGCCCGAGTTCCGCGAGGAGCTGGAGCGCCAGGCCAGGGCGATGGGCCTGCTCTAGGTTTAACAAACCGTCCCCATCTTCCTCCCCAGTTTCCTGTCATTCAAACACCACATCTAGCGGTCGTGTGAAAAGTGATCGCTAGATGTGCGCATCTTCCCTTGTTCGGACGCGCCGGGGGACGCATGGTGCGGGCGCCCTCTCCTGGATCTGCGACAGGTCTTTTTCGATGAACGCCCCCGCTATCATTCGTCCCGACATGCCCGGCCTGCTGACCCCTTCGGCCGCCTATAAGCCCTTCCGCTATCCGTGGGCCTTCGACATGTGGAAGAAGCAGCAGCAGGTCCACTGGATGCCCGAGGAAGTCCCGATGGGCGAGGACGTCAAGGACTGGGCCGCCAATCTGAACGACGGCGAGCGCAACCTGCTGACCCAGATCTTCCGCTTCTTCACCCAGGCGGACATCGAGGTGCAGGACAACTACATGGAGCGCTACGGCCGGGTGTTCAAACCGACCGAAGTGAAGATGATGCTGGCCGCCTTCGCCAATATGGAGACCATCCATATCGCGGCCTACGCCCTTCTGCTCGAGACCATCGGCATGCCGGACAGCGAGTTCGGCGCCTTCATGGAATACGAGGCCATGAAGGACAAGCACGACTACATGGGCCAGTTCGGGGTCGACAGCGACGCAGACATCTGCCGCACCCTGGCCATGTTCGGGGCTTCTCGGAAGGCCTTCAGCTGTTCGCCAGCTTCGCCATGCTGATGAACTTCCCGCGCCAGTCCAAGATGAAGGGCATGGGCCAGATCGTGTCCTGGTCGGTGCGCGACGAGAGCCTGCACTGCGAAGGCATCATCAAGCTGTACCACGCCTTCAACAAGGAGACGGGCGCCGTCACCAAGGCCGTGGCCGACGACATCGTGGACTGCTGCAAGACGGTGATCCAGATGGAGGACAAGTTCATCGACCTGGCCTTCGAAATGGGCCCGGTGAACGGCATGACGCCCGACGACATCAAGGCCTACATCCGCTTCATCGCCGACTGGCGCCTGCGCCAGCTGAACCTGCCCGAGGTTTACGGCGTGACCGAGAACCCGCTGCCGTGGCTGCAGTCGCTGCTCAGCGGCGTGGAGCACGCCAACTTCTTCGAGGCGCGCGCCACCGAATACTCCAAGGCGGCGACGCAAGGGTCGTGGCACGGCGCCGACGGCGTCTGGGACAGCTTCGACAATATGATGAAGCGCCGCACGCACAGCGCTGAGGCCTGATCCAGCCCGCGTTGGCTAAGTAAAGGGCGCCGCTGACGCAAGGTCGGCGGCGCCTTTTTGTTGCGGAGGGCCTAGTTCGGCCCCGGACGCCCGGCGTTGCAGCGGGCGCGGTCGCCGCGTTCGCAGGCGGCGACGGTGGCGCGCCAGTCGGCCATCTCTCGGTCATAGCGGGCCTGGGCTTCCCCGGCGGCGCGCAGATCGGCCTCGTGGCGTTCACGGGCGGCGCGGGCGTCGGCCTCCGTCTGATTAAGCTCGGCCTGCCAGCGCCGCTGGGCCTCGGCCTGTGCGGCCTGATTGGCGCGGTCCTCATTCTCGGCCAGGTCGTTCTGGGCGACGATTTCGGCGTTCAGGGCCTGGGTCTGACGCAGTTCGTCGGGGTCCTGCTTGGAATCAGGCGCGCGGCGGTAGCGCTCGCCCTTGGTCAGCATTTCGGCGACGGGGTCGCGTGACTGGGCTTGAGCTGAGCTTTGGGCTTGAGGCGGGTTGGCGCGGGGCGTCGTGGTCTGGGCGCCGGCGGGCGCAGCCAGGGCCGCCAGCCCCAGGGTCAAGGCCAAGGTCTGGGACAGAACCGGCGCGGCGCTTCGCGGGGCGGAAAAGCGAATCATCGAAAATCTCCTTCGGACGCGGCGACGGAACGCGGCAAGCTTGGCGTTTCCGAGGCTTCAGGGGAACAACGCTTTATGGGCCGGTTTGGCTGCCGGTCACATCGGCAGGCGCAGTTCGAACCGCGCGCCCCACGGCCCGGTGTCGACCAGCGTCAGCGAGCCGCCGTGGTTCGCCGCCAGTTCGCGCGAAATGGTCAGTCCCAGCCCCGTGCCGTCCGCCTTGCTGCCGCTGACGAAGGGCTCGAACAGGCGCTCGGCAAGGCGCGGCGGGATGCCGGGTCCGTCATCGGCGATGAGGATGGCGGCCTCAGCCCCTTCGGTCGCGGCGCTCACAGTGATGGCGCCCTTGCCCCCGTTCTCTGGATCGCCTCGATGGCCTGACGGGCGTTGCGCATCAGATTGACCAGGATGCGGTGAAGTTGGTCCGGGTCGGCGTTGACGGTGAAGCGGGCGGGCAGGTCGCGCACCAGTTTCACCCCGTCCTGCTCCAGCCCGGCGTCCTCGGCGGCGGCGGCCACGGCGCGGGCCAGCAGCATCTTCTGACGCTGGGGCTCGGGCTCTTCGGTCTTGCCATAGGCCAGGACGTTGCGCGCCAGGGTCGAAGCGCGCCCCAGCGCCCGCTCCAGCCGTGGCAGGGCGATCGCCACCAGCGGGTCGGACGAGGTCGACAGCCGCTCAGACGCCATCTGGGCCGAGGTCAGCATGTTGCGCAGGTCGTGATTGATCTTGGCCACCGCCTCGCCCAGCGCCGCCAGGCGGGCGCGCGAGCGCAGCGACTGGCGCACCTCCTCCTGCATCCGGGCCAGTTCGCGCTCGACCCGGCCGATCTCGTCGCGACGGCTGGACGGCGGTTCGGCCGGGCTTTCGGGATCCGCGGCGAAGCGTTCGATCGAGCGCGTGACGCGGCCCAGCGGCTGCAGCACCAGATAGGACAGGGCGGCGTACAGCAGACCGCCCGCCACCGCCGCGATCAGCAGGGCCACGGCCAGGTTGTTGCGCAGGAAGGTCGCTAGCTCCTTCTTCAGCGGCTGGGCCGGGGCCAGGATCTCGATCAGGTCGCCCGAGCGATAGCGCGGCGCCGCCTGCACCCGTAGCGAGCGGTCGGGGTGGCCGAACAGGGTCTTCCACGGGTCCAGCAGCCGCGCCCCGATATTGCGCTGGCGCAGGTCGATCAGTTCGGGCGCGCGCGGCAGGTTGGGGGCCTGCAGCAGCAGGCGGCGCACGCCCTGTTCGCCGACCACGACCGACTGCACTCCGCCGATGCTGAGCAGTTGCTCCGCCGTCGTGTCCTCGACGGCCGAATAGGGCAGGGCCTCGACCCCGACCGAGGCCAGTTCCGCCGCCTGCAGCCGATCCATCAGCCACCGCTCCTGGAAGGAGGCGGCGCTGGGCACGATGATCAGGCCGACGACCGACAGGGTGAAGACGACCGTCAGCACCAGCAGCCGCACCGACAGGCCGTCCGGCGACGGCAGGGCGAACCGGCGGCGCGGCTCGGGCCGTTCCGTCACCGGCGTGACCTCGGGCGCATGGGACTGCATCTCGCCTACCGTCATGACGCCTCCGTGCGGCGGCGGCCGCGCAGCGTCTGGCCCAGCTTGAGCAGCAGGGGCAGCAACATCGACAGGAAGGCCACGCCCATCAGGGGCCAGAAGAACTCGGCGAACAGGCTGCGGATGTCGGGGTTAGGATTGGTGATCAGCACTTCATGCAGGCTGTCGCCGATCCCGCAATAGATGATGTGGGCGGGCAGCAGGCCGACGAAGGTGGCGATGACATAGGGGCGCAAGGGGGCCGCCATCACGCCCGCCGCCACATTGATCATGTGAAACGGCACGGTGACGACCAGACGGGCGATCAGCACATACCAGAAGGTGTCCTTGTCGACCCCCGCGCAGACTTTGTTGAGCAGGCCCGTATCGGCGGCGGCGCGGCGGCGCAGGGAATCGCCCAGAGCCGTGCGCCCGACATAATAGACGGCCAGGGCGCCGACGGTGGCGGCGAAGGCGGTGGCCACGCCCCCGACCCATGGCCCGAACAGATAGCCCGCCGTCACAGTGATGAAGACCACGCCCGGCACCACGCTGGCCGTCAGCAGGGCGAAGATCAGCATCAGGGCGCCCAGAGCCAGCAGATAATGTCCGGCGACCAGGGCCTCCAGCGTTGCGCCGTGCTCGCGCAGCGTGTCCAGCGACAGATAGCGATTCCAGCCCATGCCGAAGATCAGGGCGGCGGCGGCCAGCAGCACGGCCAGGGGCAGAAATCTTTTGACCCGGTCCAAACCGCGCTCCATCCTCTTTCTTCTGCATCCCTAGCGGATTTCCAGCCGTCGTGCGCGTCTGTCGAGCGCACGGAAAAGCGGCTGTGGCGTTGACTCCCGTCCTGTCGCCGCTTATACGCCCGCCTCTCTCGCGGCTGACGCTTGTGTCTGTCGCCAACCCCAGTAACCCGGAGCCGACCGTGAAGCGGACCTATCAGCCGTCGCGACTCGTGCGCAAGCGCCGTCACGGCTTCCGTTCGCGGATGGCCACCGCGAACGGCCAAAAGATTGTCGCGCGTCGCCGCGCCAAGGGCCGCAAGCGCCTGACGGCCTGACGTCACGCGCCCATTTCCCTTCAGGGCGGGGCGCATGACCGATCTGATGAAAATCGATCGCCTGTTGAGGCGGCCCCAGTTTCTGGCGGCCGCCAAAGGCGTTTCCCAGGCCCGCGGCGCCGTGGTGGTCCAGCAGCTGGACCGCGCCGACGGGGACCCTTCGGTGCGCCTTGGATTCACCGCCACCCGCAAGATCGGCGGCGCCGTCGTGCGCAACCGCGCCAAGCGCCGTCTGCGCGAGGCCGCGCGCCTGCTGACGCCGCTGCACGGGCGCGCGGGATGCGACTATGTGTTCATCGCCCGCATGGGGACGGCGGACCGCGACTGGGACCGCTTGCTTGACGATGTGAAATCGGCCCTTACAAGGCTCGCAACCCCGCGCGCGGCTTCCGATATGGGAGACCGGGCCGTTTCGACCGCCTCGACACCGACCCGCGCCGCCACCAGCCCGCGCCCCGCCGACCAGGACCGCTGATTTCGATGCAGACCCAGAATTCGCGCAACACCATCATCTTCTTCGTGTGCGCGGCCCTGATCATGGGCGTCTACTACTTCATGGTGATGCGCCCGCAGGCCGAGAGCCGCCGTCAGGCGCAGATCGTCGCCGCCGAGCAGCAGAAGGCCCGCGAGGCTTCGGCCGACGCCGGCCTGACGCCGACGGGCCCCGCGCCGGGCGTCTTCATCAAGGACCGGGGCCAGGCCCTGGGCGCCGTCGCCCGGGTGCCGATCCAGACGCCGACGCTGAAGGGCTCGCTGTCGCTGCAGGGCGCGCGCATCGACGACCTGTACCTGACCAACTACAAGGAAACGCTCGACAAGAGCTCGCCGCCGGTCGAGCTGTTCCGCCCGCAGGGCATGGAGCACGCCTATTTCGCCCAGTTCGGCTGGAGCGGCCCCAACGTCGCCGGCGGCGTTCCCGGCCCCAACACCGTCTGGCGCCTGACCAAGGGCGAGACCCTGACGCCGACCACCCCGGTCGAACTGACCTGGGACAACGGTTCGGGCCTGCGCTTCACCCGCCTCGTCTCGATCGACGAGCAGTATATGTTCACGGTCACGGACACGGTGGCCAACCTGGGAACCCAGGCCATCGCCATCGCCCCCTACGGCCGCGTCGAGCGCCAGGGCGTCCCGGTCGACCTGGGCAAGCAGATGATCCTGCACGAGGGGGCCATCGGCGCCTTCGGTTCGGACGGCAAATTCACCACCGAACAGGTCAAGTACAAGGACTGGGCCAAGAAGCCGCGCATCCAGAAGGATTCGGTCGGCGGCTGGATGGGCATCACCGACAAATACTGGCTGGCGGCCCTGATCCCGACCCAGGACGAAGCCATCGAAGGCCGCTTCTCGGTGCGCGACGCCGACGGCATGAACGTCCACGAAGCCGCCATGCTGGGCGCCACCCGCACGATCCAGCCGGGCCGCCAGATCGAAGAGACCCAGCGCCTGTTCGCCGGCGCCAAGCGGGCCGAAGTGCTGAAGGGCTATGAGGAATCGCTGGGCCTGCCGCGTTTCGTCTACGCTATCGATTGGGGCATGTTCTGGTTCCTGACGCGCCCGATCTTCACCGTGGTGGAGTTCTTCTACGGCGTGTTGGGCAACTTCGGCCTGGCCATCCTGGCCCTGACGGTCGTGGTCAAGCTGGTCCTCTTCCCGCTGGCCAACAAGTCCTACGAGAGCCTGTCCAAGATGCGGACCCTCCAGCCCAAGATGGAGGAGATTAAGAAGAAGCACGGCTCCGACCCGCAGAAGCAGCAGCAGGAGATGATGGCCCTTTATCAGCGGGAGAAAATCAATCCGCTGGCGGGCTGTCTGCCGATGGTGGTGCAGATCCCGGTCTTCTACGCCCTGTACAAGGTGCTGTTCGTGACCATCGAAATGCGTCACGCCCCCTTCTTCGGCTGGATCCGCGACCTGTCCGCGCGCGACCCCTCGACCGTGTGGAACCTGTTCGGCGCCGTGCCGTGGGACCCGGCCACCCTGCCGGTGCTGGGCGGCATCCTGAACGGCCCGCTGCACCTGGGCGTCCTGCCGCTGGTCTATGGCTTCACCATGTGGCTGCAGATGGCGATGAACCCGCCGGCGCAGGACCCGATGCAGCGCCAGATCTTCGCCCTGATGCCGATCGTCTTCACCTTCATCATGGCCCCGTTCGCGGCCGGCCTGCTGATCTACTGGGCCTGGAACAACGTCCTGTCGATCATCCAGCAATATGTGATCATGCATCGCTTCGGGGCCGAGAACCCGATCGACAGCTTCATCGCCCGTTTCAAGAAGGCCTGATCGTTTGGACGCTTCTGACGAGCCCAAGGTCGGCGAATACGCCGACGCCGAGATCGAGGCGGCGCGCATCCTGTTCGCGCGCCCCGCGACCTTCATCATGGGCTGCGCCAAGATCGAGCAGCTGCCGACGCCGGACCTGCCCGAGATCGCCTTCGCCGGCCGCTCGAACGTCGGCAAGTCCAGCCTGATCAACGGCCTGGTGGGCATGCACAAGCTGGCGCGCGCCTCGAACGAGCCGGGCCGCACGCGCGAGGTCAACTTCTTCGATCTGGACGGCCGCATGCGTCTGGTCGACCTGCCCGGCTACGGCTGGGCCAAGGCGTCGAAAACGACGGTTAAGAAGTTCCAGGACCTGGGCCGCGACTACCTGCGCGGCCGGGTGACGCTGAAACGCGTCTATCTGCTGATCGACAGCCGTCACGGCCTGAAGAAGGTCGATGACGAGGCGTTGGACGCCCTGGACCTGTCGGCCGTCTCCTATCAGATCGTCCTGACCAAGGCCGACAAGCTGAAGGCGGGCGAAGCCGCGAAGGTCCAGGCCGCGACGCTGAAGGCCATCGCCAAACGCCCGGCCGCCTATCCGCACGTGGCTGTCACGTCGTCGGAAAAGGGCTTCGGTCTGCCCGAACTGCGCGCCGAGATCATGCGCACCACGGGCGTCACCCTGGACTGAACCGCTCGCGGCGGTATGAACCGTTAAGCTAGACCCGCGTTATCCGCTCGGTTCTTAACGAGAGGGGAGCGCGCCATGCGTTCAGCGATCATCGGCGGCGTCGCCGTCGCCTGCCTAATGGGTCTGTCGGCCTGCGGAAACAACAACAAGGCCGAAGCTCCGGCTGCTGATGGGGCTGAGACCGCCTCGACCGCCGCCGCGCCTGCGACGCTCGACGCGCCCAAGCCCGGCCTGTGGCGCGTGTCCACGGCGATGGAAGGCATGCCCGGCGGCGCGGCCATGGCGCCGCAGGATGTCTGCATCAAGGAAGCCAAGTTGGAGGCTCCCGCCAATGCCCAGCAGCCGGGCGCCGACTGCACGACCCAGCCCTTCGCGCGCCAGGGCGACGCTATGGTCGCCACGTCGACCTGCGCCCTGCCGGGCAATATGAAGGCTGACTCCACCATCCGCGTCACCGGCGACTTCAACAGCCGCTACGTGACCGAAGTGACGACCAGGATGAACCCGGCGCCGACGCCCCAGATGGCCCAGACCAAGGTCACCATGACGGCCGAGCGCATCGGCGACTGCCCCGCCGGTCAGTAATCGCTCGCGGGCCGGCGCCTGGCAAAAGAGGCCGATTGTTCGGGCGGACATGGCGCCGCTGCGAAGCGGCCCCATATCGGTCGGATGATCCCTTTGTCCGTTCTCGACCTCGCCCCCGTCCCCGAAGGCTCCGACGTGGGCCAGGCGCTCGCCAACACCATCGATCTGGCCCGCCACGCCGAGCGGCTGGGCTACAATCGGTACTGGCTGGCCGAGCATCACAACATGCCGGGCATCGCCAGCGCGGCGACTTCGGTGGTGATCGGCGCAGTGGCGGCGGCGACCAAGACCATTCGCGTCGGGGCCGGGGGCGTCATGCTGCCCAACCACGCCCCGCTGGTCATCGCCGAGCAGTTCGGCACCTTGAACGCGCTATATCCCGGCCGCATCGACCTGGGACTGGGGCGCGCGCCGGGCTCGGATCAGGCGACAGCGCGGGCCCTGCGCCGGACGCTTCAGGGCGACCACGACGCCTTCCCGCAGGATGTGATGGAGCTGATGCAGTGGTTCGCGCCCGCCACGGCCGATCAGCGCATCATCGCCAATCCGGGCGAGGGCCAGGACGTGCCGATCTGGATTCTGGGCTCCTCGACCTATGGCGCCCAACTGGCGGCGCATCTGGGCCTGCCCTACGCCTTCGCCAGCCATTTCGCGCCCGGCGAGATGATGCGGGCCATCGACATCTATCGGCAAACCTTCCGTCCATCGCCGCATCTGGACAAGCCCTACGTCATGCTGGGCTATAACGCCTTCGTGGCCGAGACGGACGAGGCGGCGCGCCTGTTGTTCACCTCGGTCCAGCAGGCTTTCGTCAACCTGAGGACCGGCCGCCCCGGCAAGTTGCCGCCCCCGGTCGAGGGCTATTACGAGCGTCTGGACGGGGCCGCGCGCGGCATGATCGACGCGGCTCTGGCCTGTTCGGCCGTCGGCGCTCCGGCGACGGCCCGGGCCGCCCTCGACGTCTTTATCGCCCGTACCGGGGCCGACGAACTGATGCTCACCAGCCAGATTTGGGACCCGGCCGCGCGGATACGATCGCTGGAGCTTCTGGCCGAGGCGGCAGGGCGAACCGGGCGATTGCCCTAGATCGCGGAGTAGGGCGCCTGGAAATGAGCGATGAGCCTGGCTTCATCTGCGAAATAAGGGTTCGACAGGTGCACGGGCGCTGGAACTTCGGCCTGGCCTGCCGGCCTGCGGAACATGGTCAGACAATCCAGAAGCGCCGCGTCGATCCAGGTGACCACTTCCTGCACCACCATTTGACCGCCATGGACGGAAACGAGGTCCGCGACCGCTGAGGCGGAGACGGAATGCGCCCGACTATGGTCGTTCTGGCCCTCGACGAGTTGAGACTGGGCATAGTTGGAATGATGAATGAAGGCCGTGCCGCCGGGCTTCAGTTTACGGAGGATCTCGGCGACATAGGCTTGCAGGACGTCTATTTCTGCGTGGACCAGCGAGTCGAACGAGAAGACGACATCGAACGATGCGTCTGGGGCGGCGGCGAGCGACAGGCCGTCGTTGCTCTCAAAGCGGGCGTGTGAAGCATTGGAAAATCTGTTGCGACAGGCTTCGACGCAGGACGCGTTCAGGTCGATGCCGAGGTAGCGTTCGCAGTTGGGGAGCAGGAAACGCGTCCAGCGACCGTAACCCGGCGCAATCTCTAGGATACTGGAAGCAGGAAGCAGCCGGTGGAGCCTGGGGAATAGCGAGCCATACCATTGGGCTTCGCTGCCTCCCCAAGGAACGCTCCATTCTTCACCTGCCTCCTCCCAGCCGTAGTTGTCGCCCCAAAGCGAAGTATTCCAGCTGAGATCAGGCATCTTAGGCTCGCTTCCTAGTGTTGAAAAAGAGGTCGTCCAGTCGCGGTTATCCTTAGTCAGAGTGCAAGTAACGCGAGCCTCGCCAAGGCTGTCAATGTCCGTCTGTACGCGGGCTCTAGATGTCCGACGGAGGCAGGAAGCATAGGGGCGTGGGACCCTTGGTCGAGGCGTCGCCGGAGGCTGTCGTGCGGCCGCAGGCGGCGCCGAGGCGCATGGCGTCGGCCAGGTCCTGGGCCGATATCGGCGCGCGCTCATTCAGGCGCGCGCGCAGGCCCTGGCATGCCGCGAGGATAGCGGCGGCGCGGCGCACCTCGGCGTTGTCGGACCGTGCGCCAAGCCCTGCCAGGGTGGCGAAGCGCCATTCGCCTTCGTCGGAGGGACCGCTGATCATGTCCCATTTTTCCGTCGGCGTCAGATGTTCGCCGATCAGCACCCAGTCGTCCTCGCCTCGGCGTCGCCGATAGTGGCCAAATCCATCCGGGAGGCCGTGGCGCGCATAGATGGCGACGGCGATCGCTTCTACTTCGGCGATCTGCTCCAGGATGGCGCGCAGACCGTCGTCGGCTTCGTCTTCACCCGCACCGCTTGGATGCGCGACCGCGGGGGCCGCCTCCTGACGACGCCGAGGACGGCCGAACATCGCGCCTTAGTCGAGGTTCAGCGTGCTGGTCACCGAGACGTCGTAGACGACGCGTGTGATGCTCTGCACGAACTCGAAGAATTTGCGCATTTCTGCGGCCCCCGCGCGCGGGGCGTAGATGACGTCGTCGGGCTGCATCTGGAAGTTGCTGGCGATGAAGAAGCCCTCGCCCTCGTTCAGATTCAGACGATAGACGACCGGCACCCCGCGCGAGGTGGGGGCCTGCTGAATGCCCAGGGCCTGGGCGACCTCCGGCCGCTCGAAGCGGAAGACCAGCACCGACCGGGCGTTGGCCAGGTTGGAGTCCAGCCCGCCGACGCCGCTGAGCGCTTCAGCCAGGGTCAGGGGCCCGGACGGCAGCTCGCTGCGCGCCACGGCGTTGAAGGCGCCGAAGGAGCTGAAGCGGCGGGGCTTGTAGACCAGATTAACTTGATCGCCGCGCTGGAGGCGCACGTTTTCATTGAACTCGGTCGTCACGACGGACATCGGCGCAGCGTAGGTCTTGCCGTCGCGCTGAATCCGAACGTCGATGTCATACAGCGACCGCGACGGGCCGCCCGCAGCGGCGATCACGTCCAGAATGCGGTTGTGGTTGCTCGTCAGCGGTTGGCGGCCCGGATTGCGGACCTCGCCCAACACGGTGACGGCGTTGGACGTATTGCCAGCGATGGTGACGATCACCTGCGGATTGGCCACCTTGCCGATCAGGGCGCGGCGCACGGCGGCCGAGGCCTGCGTCGGCGTCAGTCCCTGAACATTCACCTCGCCCGCGAAGGGGATCGGCACGGCGCCGTTGCGGTTGACGACCAGCGGCGGCAGGGTCTGGTTGCCGCTGGATCCTGAATTGTTGGAGCCGCCCCCGAACAGGGCGCCGCCGGGCTCGAAGATGCTCACGGCCAGGGTGTCGCCTACGCCGATCACGTCGGTCGGGGCGTCCGACGACGCCAGGGCCAGGGTCGAGAAGGACGGCGGGGGCGCGGCCTTGAGACGTTCGCTCAGGGCGAAATCCAGATCGATCAGGGCGTAGTCGCCGGCGCGTTCGGGCGACGAGGCGCCCTGAACGACATTGCGCCCGGACGGCCCGTCGCGCGGCAGGGTGGAGCACCCGGCCAGAAGGGCGACGATGAGCAGGCTGGCGGCGGTTCTGGTCATGGGGCCTCTGTTCAATTTCATCAGATGCTTACCCTTCAGGCGGTCGCGCCGCCAGAGGAAGACAGCACCCGTTCCTGAACGACATTGAAATGGCGCGCCCAGTCCGGGGCGCAATAGGGCGGGGCGACGGGCGGGTTTCGGGTCCAGTCTTCCAGCGCGCTCAGCCAGCCCAGCCCGTCCAGCGGGTCGATCAGGCGGGCGTGGGGCACCAGTTCGCGGTGGGCGGCGATGTCGGAGGCGATGAGGGGGACGCCCATGGCGCTGGCCTCGACAGCGGGCAGGTCGAACCCTTCGACAGACGACGGCGCCACCATGGCCCGGGCGCCGCGCATCAGCGCAGACAGGGCGCAATCGGGCAGATTTTCGGCCTGATGCACCAGGCCCCGCAGATTGGGCGAGCGCTGCAGATGGTCCAGCACCGCCTCATTCTCCCAGCCGTAACGCCCCACCAGGACCAGACGCGGCGTCTCGTCGCCCATCGTCTCCTGAAGGCGCCGCCAGACCGTCAGCAGGAAGGCCAGGTTCTTGCGGGCCTCGATCGTGCCGACGTGCAGGAAGTAGGGGCGGGCGGCCGTGATGGCGGTGCGGCTGTCGAAGGTGCGCTCCAGCCCCAGGTGGGCGACCTCGATCGGCGGGGCGGCCAGGTTGGATCGGGCGGCGAACCGTTTCAGTTCGTCCGCCGTGTAGTGGGAGTTGACGAGGATGCGCGAGGCGTGGCGCAGGACATTCTGCATGCGCCGCTCATGCTTGGCCCCGTCGCCGGGGCGGCAGAACTCGGGGTGGGTCACCGGGATCAGGTCGTGGACCATGATGATCCGTTCGATGCCGCCGTCCGCCAGCGACGTCAGGATGTCCGGCGTGTTCAGACTGGTGTGGCCGACGTTGATATAGGCGCGGGCCGAGGGCGGGGCGGCGATGCGGCGCGACCGGAAATACTGTTTCCACACCCGCTTCGGCTTCTTGCGAAGTTGCGGGTTCTCCTCAGGCACGTGGCCGATTACCGAGGCGCCGTTGTCGGGCGAGTTCAGGGCGTCGAACAGCCTGCGGGCCTCGCCGTTCAGTTCGGACACCGCGCCGGGGCCGGTCCAGCGCGTCCGCAGCTCGGTCAGGCGCTGACGGAACCAGTCGTTGTCGACGCGCGCCAGCTGGTCCTTGCGCGCCCGCACCGGCGTCATCCGATAGACGGGATGCTCGATCAGCCATTCGGCATAGGCCAGACAGACCCGGTCCACGCCGGTCGGCGCGCTGCGTTCGGTCCGGCTGAGCAATCGACTGGCGTCGAAGAGCACGTCCTGCACCATCAGGAGACGTATCCCGCCTGCATCAGCTCGGCGATGTGGATGATGGCGACGGGGCGCCGCTCATCGATGACGAACAGATTGCTGATCTTGTTGGCGCTCAACAGATCGACCACGTCGCTCATCCGGGCCTGGGGATCGACCGTGATCGGGCTGCGGCTCATGATGTCTTCAGCGTGCAGGGCCGTGATGTCGTTGGTGAAGGCGCGGCGCACGTCGCCGTCGGTGATCATCCCGGCCAAAGAGCCGTCCGGCGCCAGCACGGCGACGGCGCCCTTGCGCCCCTCGGTGATGGCCGAGACGACGGTTCTGAAATCGGCGTCCAGCGGCACGCTGGCGGGGGCGGCCGCGTTGTCGCCCATCCATTCGCGCACGGTCTGCAGGCTCATACCCAGCGAGCCGCCCGGATGGTGCAGTCCGAAATCTTCCCGCGTGAAGCCGCGCCGGTCCATCAGCACCATGGCCAGGGCGTCGCCCATCGCCAGGGACATCAGGGTCGAGGTCGTCGGCGCCAGGCCGTTGGGGCAGGCCTCGGCCACCTTGGGCATGGTCAGGCAGACGTCGGAGTGGCGGCCCAGGAAGCTCTGCGGCCTCTGGGTGAGGCCGATCACCGGAATGTCGTTGCGCGCGCAGAAGATCAGGGGATCGCGCAGTTCGCGGCTCTCGCCCGAGTTGGACAGGGCCAGAAGCGTGGTGTCCGGGCGCAGCATCCCCAGGTCGCCGTGGCTCATCTCGGCCGGATGGACGAAGAAGGAGTTGGTGCCGGTCGAGGCCAGGGTGGCGGCGATCTTGCCGCCGATGTGTCCCGACTTGCCCATGCCGGTGACCACGACATAGCCCGGCCGCGACAGGATGACGTCGGCCGCCCGCGCGATCGAGGAATCCAGCGACCGCTCCAGCGCCTCCAGCGCCTCTATGTTCAGGCGCACGACCTCGCGGGCGCGGTCTGACATGGCGGCGAGCTGTTCGGGAGTAGAAGGAGCGGAGAGGGCGGTCATCACGGTTCCAGGCGCCGGGGCCGCTTCTGCGGCTCTTCGTACAGCAGCCGGAATTGCCCCAATAAGCTGCTCTACACAATGGCGTGGTCGGAAAAGCGCCGGACAAAACGTTTCGATCCGGCCCGTTGAGAATCTTTTACAACCTTTGCGGTGCTCGCGCGTTGTGACGATCTCACTAATGGGAAAGTCGAAACCTCAGCCTGATGTCCGATGCTCAGGGGGCCGCTCCCCCGCGCCTGCCTCACCCGCCCGTCTGCTTGCCCAGCGCAGCCCTGTTTCTCGACCTCGACGGGGTCCTCGCTCCCCTTGCGCCGACGCCCGACGCCGTCGGGCCGGACGCGCGCCGCACGGCGGTGTTGACCCGGCTGACGCAGGCCCTGCAGGGGCGCGCGGCCGTCGTCAGCGGCCGCACGCTTGCGGAGATCGACCGGATCAGCGACGGCGCGGCGCGCGCCGCCTCCGGCGTGCATGGCCTGGAACGCCGGCGCGGCGACGGCGCCCTGTTGCGCGCGGATCCGTCCCCGGCGATCAAGCAGGCGCTGCAGGCCTTCCACGCCTTCGCAGCCGCCCGTCCCGGCGTCCTGGTCGAGGACAAGAGCCTGTCGGCGGGTTTGCACTTCCGCCAGGCTCCGGAGGAGGGCGAGGCGGCGACGCGGCTGGCGACCGATCTGGCGGCGTCGACGGGCCTGACCCTGCAGCCGGGCTCCATGGTGCTGGAGCTGAAGACCCCCGGGGCGGACAAGGGCACGGCGGTTCGCGCCTTCATGCAGGAACCGCCCTTCCTCGGCGCGACGCCCGTCATGGTCGGCGACGATCTGACCGACGAAGCCGGGTTCGAGGCGGCGCAGGACCTGGGCGGGTTCGGCGTGCTGGTCGGGCCGTCGCGGCCAACCGCCGCCCGCTATCAACTGGCCGATGTCGCCGACGTTCTCGACTGGCTGGAAGTCGTCGCCGCAGACGCTCACAAGGAGGCCCGCCATGAAGCCTGACCTCGACCTCGCCCCTATCGGCAACTGCTCCGTCAGCGCCCTGGTCGACCGGCGCGGCCGCTTTGTCTGGGCCTGCGCCCCGCGGATCGACGACGACCCGGTCTTTTCCGCCCTGATGGACGGCGAGGCGCCAGAGCACGGCTTCTGGGCCATCGAGCTGGAGGACCTGGCCTCGGTCGAACAGGCCTATGTTCGCAACACAGCCGTTCTGCGTACGGTCATGACGGCCGCGGACGGCGCCGCCGTCGAGATCATCGACTTTTGCCCCCGCCATCTGAAGCACTCGCGCATCTATCGGCCGACCGCCTTTGCGCGGGTGGTGCGGCCCCTGTCGGGCTCGCCGCGCATCACCGTGCGGCTGCGCCCTCGGCGGACTGGGGCGCGCGCGCGGCTGAGCGGACTTCCGGCTCCAATCACATCCGCTATCTGTGCAGCGACGTGACCCTGCGCCTGACCACCAACTGTCCTGTCAGCCATGTTCTGAACGAGCGCACCTTCCGCCTGGAAGAAGAGATGGCCTTTTTCCTCGGCCCGGACGAAGGCTACGATCAGGCGGTGCTGGCGGGCGTCAATGCCGCTCTGGACCTGACCATCGCCCACTGGAAGCACTGGACCCGCACCCTCTATCTGCCGCTGGACTGGCAGGAGGCGGTGATCCGCGCCGCCATCACCCTGAAGCTGTGCGTCTATGAAGAGACCGGCGCCATCGTCGCCGCCATGACGACGTCGGTGCCCGAGTTCCCCGAGAGCGGGCGCAACTGGGACTATCGCTACTGCTGGATCCGCGACGCCTACTACACGGTGCGGGCGCTGAACCGCCTGGGCGCGGTGGATATCCTGGAGAACTACCTCGGCTATCTGCGCAATCTGGTCGACGCCTCGGCGGGGGCCATGTGCAGCCGGTCTATGGCGTGGGGCTGGAGCCCGCCATCGTCGAGCGCATCGTCGACAGCGTGGAAGGCTATCGCGGCATGAAGCCGGTGCGCGTCGGCAATCAGGCGCATGAGCATCTTCAGCACGACGTCTATGGCCAGATCGTCCTGCCGCTGGTTCAGGCCTTCTTCGATCAGCGCCTGCTGCGTCCCGGCACGGTCGAGGATTTCCGCGCTTTGGAAAAGGTCGGCGACCGCGCCTTCGCCATGCACGATCAGGTCGACGCCGGCCTGTGGGAGTTCCGCACCATCGCCCGCGTGCACACCTATTCCTCGGTCATGTGCTGGGCGGCCTGCGACCGCCTGGCCCGCGCGGCGCATCACCTGGGCCTCAAAGACCGCTGGGAGGTGTGGCGCGAGCGGGCGCGCGTCATCCGCGAGCGCATCGAGGCCGAGGCCTATCTGCCCGACGACGGTCGCTTCGCCGCCAGCTTCGGCGGGACGGAACTGGACGCCGCCCTGCTGCAGATGACCGACCTGGGCTTCCTCGACGCCCGCGATCCGCGCCAGGTGAAGACCTTCGAGGCGATCGAGCGCGACCTGAAGCGCGGCCCCTATCTGTTCCGCTACATCCACCCGGACGACTTCGGCGAGCCGGAGACCGCCTTCAACTTCTGCACCTTCTGGTACATCGAGGCGCTGGCGCTGAACGGCCGGGTCGAGGAGGCGCGCGTCATCTTCGAGGAGATGCTCAGCCGCCGCACCCATGCGGGCCTGCTCAGCGAGGACATTTCGATCCAGGACGGCGAGCTGTGGGGCAACTACCCTCAGACCTATTCCCTGGTCGGGATCATCAACTGCGCGGTCCTGCTCAGTCGTTCGTGGCAGGACGCCCGATGAGCCGGCTGATCGTCGTCTCCAATCGCGTCTCCGCGCCGAAAGACCCGGCGGCGGGCTCTGCGGGCGGGCTGGCCATGGCCCTGTCGGCGGCGCTGCGGAAATATGAGGGTCTGTGGTTCGGCTGGTCCGGCGAGACCGTGGAGCGGTTCACCGGCGAGCCTCAACATCGAGGATCGCGCCGGCGTCACGGTGGCCACCGTCGATCTGGAGCCGCAGGATGTCGATGAATATTACAACGGCTACGCCAACAAGACCCTGTGGCCGCTGTTCCATCACCGCGTCGACCTGACCGCCTATGAGCGGTCCTACGGCGAGGGTTATGAGCGCACCAACCGCCGTTTCGCCGAGGTGCTGCAGCCCCTGCTCCAGCCCGACGACGTGATCTGGATTCACGACTACCACATGATCCCGATGGCGCGGGACCTGCGCCGGCTGGGCGTGAAAAACCGCATCGGCTTCTTCCTGCATACGCCCTGGCCTGCGCGGCAACTGCTCGTCACCCTGCCGCATCACCGGCGGCTGGTGAAATCCATGTTCCATTTCGACCTGCTGGGCTTCCAGACCCGCGAGTGGATGGAGCTGTTCCAGCGCTACGTCGAGGTCGAGGCCAAGGGCGTGGTCGGACCCGGCGGCCGGGTCGAAGCTTTCGACCGCAGCGTCCAACTCGGCGTCTTTCCGATCGGCATCGACGTGGACGGTTTCTTGGCGGCGCGCGATTCCCTGCTGGGCCAGAAGACCTATGACCGGATCGCGGCCAGCGCCGCCTTCCGCTCCATGATCGTGGGGGTGGACCGGCTCGACTATTCAAAGGGGCTGGAACAGCGCCTGCTCGGCTATGAGCAGTTCCTGGAAGACAATCCGTCGATGCGCGGCGATGTCTTCCTGCTGCAGGTGACGCCGATCTCGCGCGACGACGTGGATACCTACCAGGACATCCGGGCGCGGCTGGACGCCCTGGCCGGACGCATCAACGGCGCCTACGCCGACATGGACTGGCAGCCGATCCGCTATCTGAATCGCACCTTCCGACGCGACCAGCTGGCGGGCATCTATCGCGCCGCCCGGGTCGGGCTGGTGACTCCGCTACGCGACGGCATGAACCTGGTGGCCAAGGAATACGTCGCGGCCCAGAACCCCGACGATCCCGGGGTGCTGATCCTGTCCCGCTTCGCCGGCGCCGCTGAACAGATGGGCGAGGCCCTGCTGGTCAACCCCTTCAGCCGTGAAGAACTGTCCGACGCCATCCACAAGGCCCTGACCATGCCCCGGGAAGAGCGCATTCGAAAGTGGAAGGCGCTGATGCAGGTCGTCCGCGACACCGACGTCGCCCACTGGCGCGATCAGTTCGTGCGCGCGCTGATCAACTGAAAGCGCTGTCGGCTTTGAGGCGCTGCAGTGATCGGGCGCGACCTTTTGACGCACATAAATTTTTCTCAGACCGCGGACCATTCGTCTTATTTGAATGACAGTAACGCGTAGATCGGCACGCCCTCAGTATTAATAACGACGATCTTGCGGTTTAGTTTTAGATTGCATTGGTCGCTTAGATGAAGACAGTCATTACATACGGCACCTTTGACCTGTTTCATGTCGGGCACCTGAGAATTCTCACTCGTGCTAAGGCGTTAGGTAACCGACTGATTGTTGCGGTCTCCACGGACGAGTTTAATTTCGTCAAAGGTAAGTCTTCCGTGATTCCCTATGCTTCTCGAGCTGAAATCGTCGCAGGACTGAGTTGTGTTGATCAAGTCATACCGGAGGAGAATTGGGATCAGAAGATTTCTGATATCAAGAAGTGGTCAGTTGATGTTTTTGTCATGGGGCATGACTGGGACGGCAAGTTTGATTATCTGTCGGATTATTGTGAAGTGACCTATCTTGATAGGACTAGTGGCGTGTCTTCTACAATGATTAAGCGCACTGTCGGCGCGTCTAGTTCTTCCGCGATTGGTTTCTAGGGTTTTATAGTTTTGGCTAAATCTACCAGTGTGTATCTTTTCTCGTCGCAAGAGAAAGATAAGTATTGTTTAGACCCTTTAGTGTCTAGGCTGAAGCCGTATTTCAAGGATGTATTTTCTTTATCATTTGATAAAATCTGCTCTGATATGGCCAGATTTTCTGTCGATGAATGTCCGGTTGCTATATTCTCTTCTTTGTCCGCTTATGACTTTGCTAAATTTGTCAGGGGCGGTCGTCCGTTCGTGGCGGTAGGCCTGGAGCACGGCGTGGCTCCATTTAAAGCTTATACCTACAATCCAAGATTTCTTGAGTACGACTGCTATGTTTCGCCTACCCGTCTATGGGCGAGAAGGTTGTCGTCTCTTCATCCGCGCTACGCGAACAAGTTTACTGAAGTCGCCTATCCGCGGATGGATGATCTGGTTTCGCGTTGCGACAGGCGCCGAGGCGAGAGCCATTCCGCCTGGTCAGGTGCGCAGCAGAGCGAAAGAGATCTGGTCATCCTGTCGTGGGGCGTGGATTTTTCGACCGTGCGGCGCATGCCGGACCGGGCGGGGGTCGTCTATCTGGTGCATCCTTCGATCGCCAAGGCGGCGCGTCGAACCAAGTTGAAGCACGCCAAGATCGTGGTTTCGACGCCCGACGACGCGGCCGCCCTGATTGTCGGAGCCAATCGGATTCTCGGTGATTTTTCGTCGATGACGCTGGAAGCCGCCGTCTTGAACCCTTCAGTCTATATGTTTGTGGACCGACGGTTCTATGGATCGGACTGTGATCTCAATCCGAGCTTCTTTGATCGTTCGGATGCAGCGTTCGGGCGTGTGGAGCATGCCGATTGCTCCTTGCCTATTCAGCGCGTGCTCGACCTTGAGGGCTTGAAGCGCGCCTTGGCTGGGGAGGCGGTCGATCCTGAAGCCGCGGTCGTGTCGTGGGCCGTCGAGGGAATGTTGCCCAAGGCCACGGGAGATCAAGGCGCGCAGGCGGCTGCTTTGATCGGCCGCGTCGCGGCGGCCCTCTTGCCCGAGAAACGAAAGCTGGCGACGATGTCGCCCAACCTGCTGGCCCTGAAGGCGGTTGAATCCGCCTACTATGACGTCCTGGGCCGCCAGCCTGATTATCCGGCGGCGCTGTCGCATGCGCGTAACTGGTTGAACAACCCAGCGCCGCGCCCTGCCAAGACCATCAGTCTGTACAATACGTTTGCGCAAAGCGCCGAGGGGCAGAAACGCTGGGTCGCAGGCAATTTCCAGCTGCCCGAAGTGCGAGTGGAGGCTATGGCTGGCGATGTGTCGGAAATCGTCAGCTAGTCCGTGACGGCGCGGGCGGGGGTCCGGGGCGCCGGTCGCCCCGGCCGCGTCTGACCGCTGCCAAAAATGGCGCGTTCCGCGTGGCCTAGCGGTTCATCGCTTGTTCAGGTTCACTAGAACACCAAGGCAAACTTGTCAGGCACGCGGCGGGATCGGCTTTTTGTGTTGAAACGGCGCCACAGTCGCCATAATCAGCGCTAGAGCTGGGAACCGCTGCACTGCAACGTCGTTCGGGTTTGGAGCGCCGGTGCAGGACATGTGTCGGGGATCGGATCAACTACGAGTGTGAGGACACCATGAAGCTGAAACTTCTGGCCAGTGTCGCTGCGGCCGGGCTGTTCGCAGCCGGCGCTGCATCGGCTGAGCCCGATGGCTGGTACGGCGCGATCGACGCGGGCTACCACATCATCGACGACATCAATACGGAAGCCTCGGCGACCGGCCACAACTGGAACTGGGAAGTCAACGACGGCTGGGCGGCTTTTGCTCGCCTGGGCTACCGTTTCAACCCGAACTGGCGCGCTGAACTCGAAGGCGGCTACCGCTCGGGTGACATCGGCACCGTGCGCGCCGTCTCGGGTCCGCAGGGCCTGTGCAACCTGACGCCGGCCACCGGTCCGTGCCACTCGCCGGAAGGCGACATCACGTCGACCACCCTGATGGCCAACGTCATCTATGACTTCGGCACGCCGGACTGGACCCTGCGTCCGTTCGTCGGCCTGGGCGTGGGCGTCAACCGCGTCAACACCGACACCGTCGGCCGCCTGCGTCAGACGCCGGGCGTGACCTTCGGCGCTGACGACAGCTCGACCAAGTTCGCCGCCCAGGCGATCGCCGGTCTGGCCTGGGCCGTCTCGGACCGCGCCAACGTCGACCTGACGTACCGTTACCTGACGGGCGACATGGAGTTCGACACCCGCACCTCGGGCACGGGCGCCATTCCGTTCGGCACCCTGGCGGGCGACTATGACCAGTCGCACACCGTGACGCTGGGCCTGCGCTATGCGTTCGGCGCCGAGCCGGTCGCCCCGCCGCCGCCGCCCCCGCCGCCGCCGCCCCCGCCGCCTCCCCGCCCCCGCCGCCGCCGCCGCCTCCGCCGCCTCCGGCCAAGCCGGCTGCCCGTCAGTTCGTGGTCTACTTCGACTTCGACCGTTCGGACCTGACGGCGGAAGCCCGCTCGGTGGTGACGCAAGCCGCCAACTACGCCAAGTCGGGCGCTCCGACGCGCGTGCTGGTGGTCGGCCACACCGACACCTCGGGCAACGCGGCCTACAACATGGGCCTGTCCAACCGCCGTGCGCGCACCGTGGCTGACGCCCTGGTCGCTCAAGGCGTCAACGGCGGCGTGATCTCGCTGGACGGCAAGGGCGAAACCGCCCCGGCCAAGGCCACCGGCGACGGCGTGCGCGAGCCGCTGAACCGCCGCGCCACCGTCGACATCAACTTCTAAGGCTCAAGGGGGCCGGTTCATCCCGGCCCCCGCGACCATAGAAGCGTCGATAAGAACCTTCCGCCGAGGCTCAGGTTGCTGAGTTCGGCGGTTGTGTTTGAGCTTCAGGCGGCGCACAGGCCTTATCGGCTTGTCCATCGGGGTCTGAAGTTTAATAAGGCTCTGTCGCTAGAGAGATATCAGCGTTTGCTCGCGCCCTTCGATCCAGACCAGCCGGTCGCCGGCCTAAAGGCTCCTGTCGACCTGACCGGAAGGCGGTTCCTCATGGTGTCCGCACCCTTTGGGCGGTTCGGGCGCAGGCTGGCGCGCGCCATCGAGAGCCGGGGCGGTGAAGTGCGCCGCATGCTGTTCAACGCCGGCGACCTTTCGAACTGGGCACGGAGCGGCGGGCTCGCCTATCGCCGTCCCGCCAGCGAGTGGCCGCAGGACGTCGCGCGTCTGGCTGAAGAGTTCACCGACATCATCCTTTTTGGAGAGGGCGGCCCCTATAATCAGGGCGTGCTGACCCAGGCCAAACAGCTTCCCGCCCGTGTCTGGGTGCTGGAAAACGGCTACTTCCGCCCCGATTGGATCACTCTGGAGCGCAACGGCGTCAATGCGTCGAGCGGACTGCCGCGCTCGGGCCGGCTATCCGCCGCCGCCGCCGGAACTGCCGATTTCAAGACCTGTCGGCAAGATCCTGCCGCATCACGTGCTCAACATCAGCTTCTATCATGCGGTCCAGCCCTTCGGCCGTTTGATGTTCCCGCACTATCGCCACTACTACAGCGCTTCGCCTTGGCGACAGTGCGTGGGCCACGTGCGGCGATATCTGGCCCTGGCGGTCTCGGGCGCGAAGAGCCGGGATGTCGAGCGTCTTCAGGCCAAGGGCGACTTCTTCATCGCCTGCCTGCAGCGGGACGGCGACGCCCAACTGCTGCGCTACTCCGAGATTCATGACAATCTGTCCTTCCTGGATCGGGTGATGGCCAGCTTCGCCCGCTCGGCGCCGGCGTCGACGCGGCTGCTTGTCAAGAATCATCCGCTGGATCCCGGCGTGATCAACCTGGGCCGCGAGACGCGGCGCCTGGCGGCCAAGCATGGCCTGACCGGCCGGGTCGACTTCCTCGACGGCGGAAATCTGGCCCAATTGTGCCGTGCGTCACAGGGTATGGTCGTCAATAACTCCAGCGCGGCGTTGTCGGCGCTTGGTTTCGGCACGCCGGTGAAGGTCCTCGGCCAGGCCTTCTTTGATTTCGAGGGCTGACCGACCAGAAGCCCCTAGACGCCTTCTGGCGCGCGCCCACTCCCGCGGACCGCAGCCTGTTCACGGCCTTCCGCGCCTATGTGATCAACAGGACCCAGATCAACGGGAACTATCACGAGCCGCGCGCTCTGGATGCGACCGCCGAGCGCGTGGCCGACGCTCTGGCGACACGCCTGACCTAGGGTCGCCGAACGGCTCTCGGTATGGTGTGGCTCTCAGGACACCCTTGAGCGCTGTCATCGTTCTGTCATCCAGTTGTCGTCCGAGCGTCTGATGGGGGCCTAAAGCCGCCCCATCAATGACCGCGCTGATTGCCGTTCTGGCAACTGCGTCGAAAAGGATCACAGCACCCATGTTGAACCGCAACCTCGCCTATGGGGTTTCCGCCGCAGCCATCCTGTTGGCGACCTCCAGCGCCGCCTTCGCCCAGGAAACCACGGGCGGCATCCGGGGCGTGATCACGGACGCGGCTGGCGCGCCGGTGGCCAACACGGCTGTCGTCGTCACCCACATTCCGTCGGGCACCAGCACCACGACGGTCACCAATGAAGAAGGCCTGTACACCGCGCGCAACCTGCGCGTCGGCGGCCCGTACTCGGTGACGGTGATGGTCGACGGCCAGACCGAGACGGCTCAACTGGGCAGCGTCGGCATCGGCGCTCCGACCGTGTTCGACGTGACCGTTTCGGCCATGGCCGCCGACGCCGGCGCGACCGAAGTGGCCGAAGTGGTCGTGCGCGGCGTGCGTGCTGTGCGCACCTCGCCGACCGCTCGCCTGAACCTGGAAGACATCGAGACGCTGCCGTCCATCAGCCGCGACATCAAGGACATCGTGCGCACGACCCCGTTCGCCACGGTGGACCCGACGAACAACGACGCCCTGTCGATCGGCGGCCAGAACACCCGCTACAACGCCATGCTGATCGACGGGATCAAGCAGGGCGACGACTTCGGCCTGAACGGCAACGGCTATCCGACCCTGCGTTCGCCGATCTCGCGTTCGGTGCTGCAAGCGGTCAGCGTCGACGTCGCCCCCTACGGCGTCCAGTACGGCAGCTTCACCGGCGGCGTGATCAACTCGGTCACCAAGTCGGGCGGCAACGAGTTCCACGGCGAAGCCTTCTGGGAAGTCACCAACGACAGCCTGCGCGGCGACAGCTTCAGCTATAAGGACTTCGTCTCGGGCGAGCGTCAGAACCGCTCGCTGACCGGCGAGTTCGAAGAGAAGACCTGGGGCGCGACCCTCAGCGGTCCGATCATCAAGGACCGCCTGTTCTTCCTGGTGAACTACGAAAAGTATGAATCGACCCAGCCGGTCCTGTCGGGTCCGGAAGGCTCGGCGCCGTCAACCAGGCGCCGGGCATCACCCAGGCCCAGGTCGACCAGGTGCGCGATATCGCCAAGCGCATCTACGGCTACGACCCGCTCGACTGGTCGGCCGACGCCCTGACGGTTCAGGACGAGAAATACTTCGCCAAGCTGGACTGGAACATTAACGACCAGCACCGCGCCGTCGTCTCCTACCAGCAGACCAAGGGCAGCGATCTGCGCCTGAACAACACGGTCACCAACGGCGCCTACGTCAGCGTCGGCCTGCTGTCCTCGGCCTATCAGATCGACCAGAACCTGACGGCCTACAAGGCTCAGCTGTTCTCGGACTGGACCGACACCTTCTCGACCGAGTTCTCGATCAGCCGCAAGGAAACCGAGAATCTGTCGAACGGCCTGGGCGGCAACGACTTCGCCGCCATGCAGGTCTATCTGGACCCGCCGATCGGCCCGAACACCGGCGTGCGTCGCTCGATCCGCTTCGGTCCTGAGCGTTCGCGTCACGCCAACATGCTGACGGTCGACACGATGCAGTATCGCCTGGTCGGCAACTGGGAAGCCGGCTTCGGTCACCGCCTGACCGGCGGCTATGAGCGCGAAGAGCAGGACATCTTCAACCTGTTCGTTCAGGTCGCCAACGCCGAGTACGAGTTCGCGTCGCTGGCCGATTTCGAGGCCCGCAAGGCGTCGTCGGTCGGCTACACCAACGCCGCCAGCAACAACAAGAACGACGGCGGCGCCAGCTTCAGCTACGCCCTGAACACCCTGTTCCTGCAGGACGAATGGTCGGTCAGCCCGAACCTGACCCTGACGGCCGGCCTGCGCTACGACTGGTACACCTCGGACGACAAGCCGAAGTACAACAAAGCCTTCTATGACCGCTTTGGTTTCGGCAACGACACCAACCTGGACGGCATCAGCATCCTGCAGCCGCGCTTCGGCTTCAACTGGCCCGGACCCCACCCTGACCGTCTACGGCGGCTTCGGTCGCTTCCAGGGCGGTTCGCCCAACGTCTGGATTTCGAACTCCTACTCGAACCCGGGCAACCTGACGGGCTCGTTCCAGTGCAAGTCGGCGGCCAACTATCAGTCGCAGTTCGCCGGCGGCTTCGGCGTCTGCCCGAACGGTTCGTATCTGACCAACGTCGATGGCCTGAACCCGAACCAGCAGCTCAAGGACAAGGTCACCGAGAGCGCCCAACTGGGCACCGGCAACATCAACCTGATCAGCCCGGCGTTTAAGACGCCGTCGATCTGGAAGACCTCGCTGGGCGTCAACAAGATCTTCGATCTGAGCCGCTTCAACATGGGCTCGGGCTGGAGCCTGACGGCCGAGTACGTTCACTCGGAACTCGAAAACGCCATCGGCTGGGTCGACCTCAGCATGGCCCAGACCCAGAACGGCACGGCGCCGGACGGTCGTCCGATCTTTGGTCCGAACCCGGTCCGTCGCGGTCAGCAAGTGCTGATGCTGACCAACCTGAACGGCGGCAAGACCGACCAGTTCGCCATCGGTCTGGACAAGGCCTGGTACGACGGCTGGCTGGACGGCGCGGGCTTCAACCTGTCCTACACCTACCTGGACAGCACGGACCGTTCGCCGGCGACCTCGTCGACGGCCAGCTCCAACTTCGGCAACAACGCCCTGTCGGATCCGAACAACCCGGAACTGGCGGACTCGAACTATGAGATCGAGCACGCGCTGAAGCTGAACCTGACCTACTCGCGCGCCTTCTTCGGCGACTACCGCACGCGCTTTAACCTGTACGCCCAGCGTCGTTCGGGCCTGCCCTACAGCTACACCTTCGGCACCAGCCCGGCGAACCTGTACGGCGAACACGTCACGACCCAGCGTCAGCTGCTGTACGTGCCGGCGGCCGACTCGGCCGGCAACGTCACGGCGACCAGCGACCCGCGCGTCACCTACGGCCCGAACTTCAACGTCGGCGCCTTCAACGACTTCCTGCACTCGACGGGCCTGATCAAATACGCCGGTGAAATCTCGCCGCGTAACGCCTTCAAGTCGCCCTATGTGACGACGGTCGACCTGCACATCTCGCAGGAGCTGCCGGCCTTCTTCCCGGGCGGCGCCAAGCTGGAAGGCTATGTCGACGTCAAGAACCTGGGCAACCTGATCAACGACGAGTGGGGCACGATCCAACAGATCGGCTTCCCCTACACCTCGAACAACGTCGGGGCCTCGATCGTGGACGGCAAGTACAACTACACGCTGTTCACGCCTCGCAGCCCCAGCACCTTCGGCACCGAGTCGGTGTGGCAGGTGAAGGTCGGCGTCCGCTACCGCTTCTAAGCGACGCTGAACGAAGACTAGGGGAGGGCGGTCCGGAAACGGGCCGCCCTTTCTTTTGAGGGCCTACCGCGCGTTCGCGCTGCTTGAGGCCATTCTAGGTCGCCTACCGCGCGGTCGCGCTGCTTGAGGCGAGTTGAGCAGGCCAGGTGCGTTGAAGCGGCTGACCCGGCGAGGCCGGCCGCCATTGAACCCGAGGCGTTCAGGGCCTATCTCGCCCCCTTCGTGCTTCATCCCTTTTATGTGGACGTTTTCGGCCCATGACTTCGCCCATGACCCCGCCTATCCCTGCTGAGTGGACGCCGCATCGCGCGATGTGGGTCGGCTGGCCCAGCCACGCTGACCTGTGGGAGGACAACCTCGAACCGGCCCAGGCCGAGGTCGAGGCTCTGGTGCGCGCCCTGGCCGGGCCGGGCCGCGAGCAGGTCAAGCTGATGGTCGGCAATGACGAGGCCCTGGCCGACGCGCAGGCGCGCTTCGCCGACGCGGCGGGCGTCACCGTCGTGGCCGGGCGCTTCGGCGACATCTGGCTGCGCGACACCGGGCCGATCTTCGGCGCCGGATCGGCCTCGGCCCAGGCCTTTGTCTTCAACGGCTGGGGCGGCAAGTACGACCTGCCGCACGACGACGACGTGGCCGACCAGATCGGCGAGCAGACGGGCGTCGCCCTAACCCGCCACGACTTCATCCTGGAAGGCGGCGCCGTGGACCACGACGGCGAAGGCACGGTGCTGACCACGCGCCAGTGCGTGCTGAACCCCAACCGCAACACCGGCTGGACCGAGGAAACGGCCGAGGCCGCCTTCGCCCAGGCCCTGGGCGCTCGGAAGGTGCTGTGGCTCGGCGACGGCCTGCTGAACGACCACACCGACGGCCACGTCGACAACCTGGCCCGCTTCGTCGCGCCGGGCGTGGTCGCCTGTCCGATCGCCTTCGGCCCCAAGGATCCCAACGCCGAAGTCTATGACGAAGCGGCCGAGGCCCTGGCCGCCATGACCGACGCCGCCGGTCGTCCGATCCGGGTGCTGCGCATCCCCTCGCCAGGCCTGATCCTGGACGAGGACGAACGCCCGATCCCGGCCAGCCACATGAACTTCCTGATCGCCGACGGCGCCGTCATCGTGCCGACCTATGGCGACGACATGGCCGCCCGCTTGGCCTGCGAAGCCCTGGCCACCGTTTTCACCGACCGCGAGATCATCCCCTTGCCGTCGATCGCCACCCTGTCGGGCGGCGGTTCCTTCCACTGCATCAGCCAGCAGGAGCCCGCGTGATGACCCGTCAAATCACCGTCGCCGCCATCCAGACCTCGTACGGCGAGGACATGCAGGCGAACATCGACAAGACCATCGGCTTCATCCGCGATGCGGCGGCCAAGGGCGCCCAGGTCATCCTGGCCCCGGAGCTGTTCCAGGGCCCCTATTTCTGCGTCTCGCAGGAGGAAAAGTGGTTCGGCGCCGCCTATCCGTGGCGCGAGCATCCGGCCGTGACCCAGCTTCAGCCCGTGGCCAGGAGCTGGGCGTCGTTCTGCCCGTCTCCATCTTCGAGCGCGAGGGACCGCACTATTTCAACAGCCTGGTGATGATCGACGCCGACGGCGAACTGATGGGCGTCTATCGCAAGAGCCACATTCCTGACGGTCCCGGCTATCAGGAGAAGTACTACTTCCGCCCCGGCGACACCGGCTTCAAGGTCTGGGACACGCGCTTCGGCCGCATCGGCGTCGGCATCTGCTGGGACCAGTGGTACCCCGAGACCGCCCGCGCCATGATGCTGCAGGGGGCGGAGATCCTGCTCTACCCGACCGCCATCGGCACCGAGCCGCATGACGACACCCTGGACACCGCCGCCCCGTGGCGGCGCGCCATGCAGGGGCACGCCGTGTCCAACGTCGTGCCGGTCGTCGGCGCCAACCGCATCGGCCACGAGCAGGTGACGGAGGCGGGCCAGACCTATTACGGCCACTCCTTCATCGCCGACCATCGCGGCGACCTGGTCGAAAGCCTGGACCGCGAGGAGGGCGTCTTGGTGCACACCTTCGACCTGGACTTCCTGGACCGCCACCGCGCGGCCTGGGGCTTCTTCCGCGACCGCCGCACCGACCTGTACGGCGCCCTGGCGACGGGCCGCCCGGCCTGATCCGGCTTTTGTGAAAATCTGAGCCCAAAGAAAAGAGGCGGAAGACCGGGGTCTTCCGCCTCTCTCATTTTATGCGTTGAACGCTATCAGAACTTCAGCGTGGCGCCGAAGGTGAAGTAGCGGCCGATCGCATCGTAGGTCTGCGGGAAGGTGTTCCCGTTGTTCGCAGAGGTGGTGCCGATCTGCGAGCCGACGATGGGCGGCGACTTGTCGAACAGGTTGTTGATCGTCGCCGTCAGACGCACCGTTTGGGTGATGTCCCAGCGGCCGCTCAGGTCGAAGTAGTCGTAGCTGTCGATCTGGGCGTAGTCCGGGAACCACTTGGTGTTGCTCGGCTCGACTTCGACGCCGGAGAGATGACGCCAGTTCAGCGAGGCCGAATAGTCGCCCAGCGTCCAGGTCGCGCGGCTGTTCCAGCGTTGCTTGACCTTGGGCTCGCCGCACGAGACCGAGTAGTAGCCGACGCAGTCACGCAGCACGGAGGCCGGGGTGGCCTGGGTTTCGTGCTTGGTGAGGATGCTGCCGTTGACGCTCAGGTCGAGGCGGCCGATGTCGCCCCAGCCGAAGTCGGACAGCTCGACGCGGTAGTTGCCCGCGATGTCGAAGCCCGAGACGCGCTCGTTGCCGGCGTTGGTCGACGGACGGATCACGCCCTTGGCGTCGACGCCGTTCAGCGAGCCGTTGGCGGCGCTGCGCTGGATGGCCTTACAGCTGTCGTTGAACGCCAGCGTCGGGTTCAGAGCCTTGTCGTAGCAGCCGTTCATGACATCAGCCAGGCTGGGGCTGTTGATCGTCTTGTCGATCTTGATGTCGTAGTAGTCCAGGCTCAGACGCAGGCTCGGCACGAAGGACGGTTGCCAGACGGCGCCGATGGTCCAGGTGTCGGCTTCTTCCGGACCCAGATTCGGGTTGCCGCCCGTCTGCTGGTTGACCTGGCCGGAGTTCGGCGCAGCCACATAACCGATCGCGCCCAGCGGCACGCCGGTCAGACGGCACAGGTTGCTCAGCGTGCCGGCCGTGTTGGCGTCAGCCGAGTTGATCAGGTTCAACTGGCACGGATCGATCGCCATATTGCCCAGGCCGGTGACCTGCGGGTTGAACAGCTCGCCGATGTTCGGGGCGCGGGTGGCGCGCTGATACATGGCGCGGACGCGGACGTCCTCGATCGGCGACCAGTCGCCGCCGAACTTGTAGCTGCCGTAGTTGGTCTTGGAGCTGCCGGCCTTGAACTCGGTCTGGCGGTAGCCGGCTTCCAGGTTCAGGCTGTGGATGAACGGCAGGTTCTCGATCACCGGCACCGCCAGTTCGGCGAAGGCTTCACGCAGTTCGAACTGACCGTTGCGATCCGGAACCGGCGCGCCGGTGCCCAGGATCTCGCCGTTGGTCTGAGACGCCGCATCGCCGCGCGTCGAGGCGCCCGACCGACGCCATTCGGCGCCGAAGGCCACGGCGACCTGGCGCTCGCTCCACGGGCTGGACAGGCGTTCGGGCAGCAGACCCGAGATCGAGCCCGAGGCCACGTCCTGCTTGATCGTGGTTTTGCTCATCGACGACAGGTTGATGTAGTCGATCATTTCCTGCGTGATCGTGCCTTCCGGACCGAAGACGTTGATCGGCACGCAGCCCGCCACGGGGGTGGAGGCGCCCGGAACCAGACATTCGGTCGCCGATACGGTGTTCAGGGCGTTGCGCAGCTTGGACAGCGAACCCCAGTTACGACGCGTCAGCAGCTGCTGCGTCTCGCCGTGCGAGACATAGGCGTCGTAGTTCCAGTCGGCGTTGATGTCGCCACGGACGCCGGCCAGCAGCTGGACCGTCTTGTTCTCGATGTCGACCGGACGGGTGCCCATCTCGGTGAAACGACGGTTGATGGTCAGGTCCATCATGGTGTCGCCGCCAGCGCCGGCGACGCACTTGGCCGGATCGATCAGCAGGGCGCCGCAGAATTGCTGGCGCATGGCGTCCGGGATGAACGGGTTGCCGATCGGCACCTTATAGGTGTTGCCGAAGGTGCCGCTCGACGCGTTGTCCAGCGAGACGTTGCTCTGGACGTAGGTCAGGTGGCTGTAGACTTCAGCGGCCGAGTTGATCTTGAAGCTGCCCAGACCGTTGATCTGATAGCGGCTCAGCGGCGTCTGATACAGGTTGTACGGGTTGTAGTTGTAGCCCGCCGAGTTGTAGTTCGGGTGGTTCGAGCCGATCAGAGCGCCCGTGGTCGGGTCCAGCTCGGCGCCGGTCGGCAGGGCGACGCCGCCCTTGACCGGGGTCAGGTCGAAACGACCGGGGACCGAGGTGCCCGAGCCCAGCGGCTTGCCCGAGGTCGAGGAGAGCGCGACCTCGCCCCAGGGGCGGCGCACCTGGTACAGCGGGTCGGTCTTGGTGTAGCCGAAGCTGACGACGGCGTTGCCGCGGTCATCGGCGAAGTTGCCGCCCATGGTGACGTCGAACTTGCGACGCACGGCGTCGTCTTCGCCCGAGAAGCCGTAGGAGGAGTTGACCTCGACGCCTTCGAAGTTGTTCTTCAGGATGAAGTTGACCACGCCGGCGACGGCGTCAGCGCCGTACACGGCCGAGGCGCCGCCGGTGACGGTGTCGACGCGCTCGACCAGGGCCAGCGGGATGGTGTTGGTGTCGACCACGCCTTCGAGGTTGAACGGCACCACGCGGCGGCCGTTGATCAGCACCAGCGTGCGGTTGGTGCCCAGGCCGCGCAGGTTGATGGTCGCGCCGCCGCCCGAACCGTTGTTGGTGGCCGAACCGACGGCCGGCACGGCGGCCGGCAGATCCTTGACCAGCTCTTCGACAGCCACCGGCTGCGACATAGCGATCGATTCAGAGCTCAGCGACGTGATGGGGCTGGACGCCTCATAGCCCGGCTGGCGGATGCGCGAGCCGGTAACGACGATGGAAGCGACTTCGGCGACTTCTTCATTCGCCGACTGGGCGAACGCCGGCGTGGCGGCCATGAAGCTGAGGGCGGCGCCCCGATAATGGTCGAAGCGAGCAAGGACTCGCGAACAATTCTCTTTTTCAAAAAGAGACCCTCTCCTGAACAAAACAAGCCCCCGTCGCCCCTTGAACGAAGGGGCCGATCGACGGCTCGCGGCACATCAGGGCCGTTCGCCCTGCGCGGGGGACATTACGGCGAGGCCTGCCACAAGCAAGTCGGAATTACGTCAATAATGGCACAGAGCAGAAAAAAATACTGACAAATGAAGGAAATTCGGGATGAGGCGCAAAAAATACGCTCAATTCCCAAAACTGTAACGAACGACGTTGTGTGAGGCGCCGTCGCGATCATCGGCGCTGCTGCCCCAGGGGTAGCCTTTATCGTCGCCGCAGTAGGACCGTCGGCCCTGGCGAGCGTTCTGCACCACCAGGCGTGGGCGCAGCCGGGCGGCGCCGCTGAAGAGGTTGTCGGTGATGGTGTTGTAGGACGGCGTCTGGTGGCGGATGACCCCCGCTCGCCGCAGTTGCGATAGAGGAAGACGCCGGGCCGCCCGCCCAGTTCGAAGCGGTTGCCGATGATGCGATTGCGGGCCGAACCGTCGATGGCGATCATCTCGCGCTGGGTCCGGGTGCGGAGCAGGTTGTCCTCGATCCGGTTGTCGGCGCTTTCGGCGTCCAGATAGATGGCGGTTGAGACGCTGTCGCCCTCCAAGGTCGACCCCAGCAGGCTCAGACGGGTGACGCCCGGACCGACATAGAGTGGGATCGTCCCCGCCGCGCGGATCGTCACGTTCTCCAGCGTCACATGACTGGGCGCCGTCGCCTGCAGGCGGGTGGTGTGATCCCTTGTGCGCGAAGAGGCGCGCAGGTCGTCATAGCGTCCATCGGCGCCCATGCCCCAGACCCGCACGGCGCCGTTGATCCGGCAGTTGCGGATGCGGACATCCGTCGGACGGCTCCAGAGGGCGGCGTCGATGCGGCGCGACCAGATGGCGATGGTCGGCGCCGAGGCTGCGACCGGAACGTCCGGGCGGCCGACCGTCCCGCCGCCGCAGTCCAACTGGGCGCCTGAAGCTTCTGCGCCGATGATGCGCACGGGACGGACGATCGCCTGGTCCGGCGTCAGCGTTGCGCGGCAGGCCAGCAGGTAGGGGGTATCGGCCTCGGCGGTCAGGGCCGCGATGTCCTGCGCGTCGCAGGGGCGGGCGGCGGGCAGGGACCAGGCTTCGGCGGAGAGCAGCAGGAAGGTCGCCAGAATGCTCATCGCGTCGCCGTCAACAGGACGCGGCCGTCAGGGCAGGGGCGTGGCCAGGGCCAGCGCCTCGGCCGCGCAGCCGGGGTTGCGCGCGCCCGTCGCACGCACGGCGGCCAGTTCCGCTCGCGCGGCGATCAGGTCGGCCTGAAACGCGGGCTGGGCGGCGGCGGCCTGAAACACGGCGCGGCCCAGTTCGTCGCCGGCGGCCACGTCGCGCGGATAGTGCATGGCGCAGACCAGTCGGCTGCGGCCCAGTTCGTCGCCCATGCGGCGGGCGGCCTCGGCGCGGGCCGGATCAAGGGCGGCGAAGGCTTCGCCATAGACGGCGCCGACGGTCGAACTGCCCGATGGATAGGAGGCGCTGCGTCGGCCCGCCTCGGTCAGCCGCTGGCAGGCGTTGCGCTGAAGATCGTCGCCGACCGGGCGGGGGCGATGGGCGCGGGCCTTGACCCTTTCGGCGACGGTGTCGGCGTCATGAAACAGCCGCTGCATCAGCCGGGTCAGCTGCGGAACGGCGGCCGGGTCCAGGCGCGCGTCCAGGGCGCAGTCGAAATGCTGCAGCGCCAGCGGCGGGCGCAACTCGGCGTGAGCCGTGGCCAGCAGCCAGCGGTCGGTGTCTTCCAGGGCGATGAAGCGGGCGGAACGGGCCTTGTCGTCCAGATCTTCGGCCGAGCCGGGGGCAGGCGGCGGGGGACGGCGTCGGCCAGGGCGGCCACGACGGTTTCGTCCAGATAGCCCGCTGCGACAGGCGCGCGGGCGGCTTCAGGCCGCAAAGCGGCGGGCGTTCCGGCGCAGGCGCTTAACAAGACGGCCAGGACAGCCGCCGTCGCCACGGCGCGCGGGCCGCCCGGTGCGCGCATCAGGCCCCGGCGCTCCAGGACAGCTGCACCGAGGTCAGGCCGTCTTCGCCCGGCGACGCGACGACCTGGAGGCTGGCCCCATTGTCGCCGGATGCGGCGGCGCCATAGGCGCGGGCCTCGCCCTGATTCATGGCCATGATCGAGGCCAGCCCCGCCTGCTCAGCCCGCTGGCGATAGAAGGCCACGACGGCTTCCGGGTCCGCATCGGTGCTGAAGGTGATCAGGCCGCCGGGCCCGCTGGGCCCATTGGCGGCGATCGGGGCGCCGTCAGCCTGGGCTCCGGGGTAGACGACGGCGAAGGCGGGCGCGCCGCGGATCGCCCCGGCCGAGGCCGGGGACGTGCCGCCAGTCGAAGCGGGGGCGGGGCGTCTGAAGCGGCGGCCGAAGCGGCGTCCGGCTCGAACGAGCGGGCCGCAGCCTCTTCGCCCTGGGACGCAGCGGGACCGTCGCACGCCGCCAGCCCGATGCTGAACGCCAGGACCCCGATCGCCACGCAACGCCTCATTCCCACTACATCCTTAATGTCGCTAATGGGGCGCACCGTGGCCTATCCGTGCGGCGGCAGCAAGGCGGTTCAACCGGTAGGGGCGTCGACGTCGTCGCCGGGCTGGCGGGTGGACTTGCGCGCCTGTTCAGGCCCGCCGGCGGGGCGCGTGGCGGCGTCGCGCGCGGCCACGCCTTCGCGGGCGAGCGCGTCGTTGATGACGTCCTGGTCCGGATCAATCTCGGAGCCCGACGCCGAGCCGCCCCGCAGGGAGCCGGCGCGGGTGTCGGAGCCCGAATCAGTGCCCTCCAGCGCCTTGTTCAGCGCGTCGCGCAGGTGGCCGCGATCGGTCTTCTCGCCCATGGCGGCGGCTTCGCGGCTTTCGTCGTTTTCGGTCTTGGGGTCGGTCATACAGATCTCCCGTGGCTGGACCAGAAACAAGCGGCCGGGAGGCGGGGCGGTTCCGTCGGGCCTGCGCGCGGGCGAAGCGGGCAAGAAAAAGGCCGGAAGCGTGCGCTTCCGGCCCTTGATGCATCCGGCGAGCCGGAGGCGTCTTCTTATTTGCCGAACAGCTTGGCCCACTGGCGCGGCTCGCGCTTCTTCCACGAGTCGCGGTGATAGGCGTCCGAACCGATCAGCGGCACGACGGTGGTGGCTTCGGCGTAGACCATCTGTTCGTAGGTGGTCGAAACCTTGCCCCACGAGGCGGCTTCCTGCAGCGTCGAGGACGAGCAGGCGCCGTCGCGCACGTCGGCGACGGTGATCTGCACGGCGTATTTGTGCATCTCGGCGTCTTCACCGAGGATCTCGGCGCAGACGACGGTGTCCTGGGCGAAGTTCTTGGGCACGCCGCCGCCGACCATGAACAGGGCCGTGGTGCCGGCCGCGATCTTGATGTCGGTCAGTTCGCGGAAGTCCGCGACCGCGTCGATCATCATGTACGGCTTGCCGGCTTTGGCGCGTTCCTTCTGGTGCTTGACCAGGCCGAAACCGGCCGAGCTATCGACGAAGGCCGGGCAGAAGATCGGCACGCCCTTCTCATAGGCGGTCTGGATCAGCGAGCCGGGCTTCTTGGCGTTGCCTTCCGACAGCCACTTGCCCATTTCCCAGATGAACTCGCGCGAGGAATAGCCGCGCGGCTCCAGGCGGTTGGCGATCTCATAGATCGCGTTGTCGCAGTCCTGCAGTTCTTCTTCGTCGATGTAGGTGTCGTAGATGCGGTCGATGTAGTTGTCGCGCAGGATGTTGTCGTCGACCGGGCCCGCAGCCTGATAGTGCTTGTAGCCAAGCGCCTCGAAGAAATCCATGTCGACGATGGAGGCGCCGGTGGCGACCACGGCGTCGATCATGTTGAACTGCACCATGTCGCGATAGACGTGCATGCAGCCGCCGGCCGAGGTCGAACCGGCCAGGATCAGCCACGGCGAGCAGGTCTCGTCTTCCAGGGCCATGTTGAAGATGTCGGCCGCGCGGGCGGTGTCGCGCGAGCTGAACGACATCTTGCGCATGGAATCGATGATCGGGCGTGCGTCGAAGCTGGTGATGTCGACGTGCTCGACGGTGGTGGCCAGCAGTTCGGCTTTTTTGTTCGACTGAACGGGAGCGTTCATTTCAGCGGTTTCCCTCGGATTTGAGCGCCCGTCGTCAATAAGGAACAGCGGCCCGGACGGAGCGACGGGCCGCTGCTTGTACCAAAGCCTTGAGACATTTTTCAGTTCAAGGCGGGGTGTTGTGGATCAGCGCTTGCGTTTGCGCTGGCCGGCCTTGCCCTTGGGACGCGACAGGCGAACGATCTTGCGAGCGTTCTCCTCGGCCGTGGTGCGCACGGTCGGGATGGAGCGCGGCGCCAGGCCGTACATCGAACCCATCGGGGCGTCCGCGACCACGGCGATGTCATGCTCGCCATAGCCGTTGAAGCCCGTCGTCATGGCCACGCCATAGGCGCCCAGCATGCCGATCTCGATGAAGTCGCCTTCCTGGACATCGGCGGGCAGCCAGAACGGGCCCGGCATGTGGTCGATGCTGTCGCAGGTCGGACCATAGAAGCGGAAGGGCTTCAGCTCCGACGAGGAATCGCCGTCCCGGACCAGCTTGGTCGGGAAGGGCCAGCGCGAGTGGGTGGCGTCGAACAGCGAGCCGTACGACCCGTCGTTCAGATAAAGGGCGTCGCCCTTGCGCAGGTCCACGCGGCACAGCACCGACGACGATTCGGCCACCAGCGCCCGGCCGGGCTCGCACCACAGCTCGGTCGTTTCCGACACCGGCATCTCGTTGAAGCCGCGATGGATGGCGTCGGCGTATTCGCTCAGGTCCGGCGGGACCATGCCCGGATAGACCGACGGGAAACCGCCGCCGACGTCGACGATATCGACGAAGACGCCCGCCTTCTTGATGGCGCGGCCGACCTGGGTCATCGCCGCCTCATAGGCCGAGGGGCGCATGCACTGCGAACCGACGTGGAACGACACGCCCATCAGCCCGTCCTGAACCGCCTGGCGCGTGGCCAGCAGCAGGGCGGGCGCCTGATCCGGCGTGACGCCGAACTTGCCCGACAGCGAATAGGCGGCGCCGTCGGCCGACACGCCCATGCGAACCACCAGATTCAGGTCCTCGGCGTGGCCGGTGGCCTCGAGGATCTTGTTCAGTTCGTCATGGCTGTCGAGCACGAAGGTGCGCACGCCGTGGTCGGCGTAGGCCGCACGGATGGCGCCGCGGCTCTTGACCGGGTGCATGAAGGCCAGACGCGCGTTCGGGCTGACCGATCGAACCAGTTCGATCTCGGCCAGGGACGCGACGTCAAACGCGTTGACGCCCTGTTCGACCAGAGTCTCGATGACCCAGCGCGAAGGGTTCGCCTTCACCGCATAGAAGACGTCGGCTTTCAGATTATCCTGGAACCACTGCGCCGCTACGGCAACGGAGCGAGGACGCACGAGTGCGACCGGACGCTCCGGGGACCGCTGACGGACCAGGTCCAGGGGAAACTGGTACGTGTGCAACGCACGTAACCCCCTGATGATTGTTAAACCCAGACCCGGCGTTAGCGGCGCAAGTAGGACCTACGGGGTCCGCCGGAACGCGCGATATGGGGGCATTGGCGTGTCATGTAAAGCGGAAATATTGCGGCGCGGTTCCCCGATCCGCAGCGGCGATGGCGTCCCACGGTCTGCATCGGGCCGCCCGACGGCGGCTTGGCCGAGACGGGGCCGGCCCGCTTGCCCTTCTGCTTCTATATGGGGTTGCCCGGGCTGACGCGGCTTGGGCGCGGCGTCCCGAACATGGGGCCGGTGGGGGCCGCGAGGCGGCGCTGCGCGGCCGGGGCGATCGGGTCGAACGGGCGGCTTCTAAGGCGGAGGCCCTGTGCTGAAAAGGCTCACCCACTGGACGTAATCGACGCAGACATGCCATTAAGACTTGCCCTTGCGCCCATCTCGCGTCATGCGGCGCCCCTTTGTCGCAACCTCATCCATGGGTTCATGAGTTCTTCAACAGCCGCCGTCGCCTCTGTCCGCGACGTCTCGAAGACCTACGGGGCCAGAAAGGCGCTCGACGGCGTGTCCGTCGAGGTCGGCGCCGGTGAAATGGTCGCCCTGATCGGTCCTTCAGGGTCGGGCAAGTCCACCCTGCTGCGTTCGATCACGGGTCTGCACCCGATCGATCCCGGCGGGACCATCTCGGTTTTCGGCGATGTCGTTCAGCAGAACGGCCGCGTCACGGGCGCCGTGCGCCGTGCGCGCGGACGGCTGGGCATGATCTTCCAGCAGTTTAATCTGGTGGGTCGGCTGAGCCTGTTCTCCAACGTCATGCTGGGCGCGCTTGGCCGTCTGCCCGCGTGGCGCGGCCTGTTCGGCGTCTGGCCGGGCGCGGACAAGGACAAGGCCATGGCGGCCCTGCATCGCGTCGGCGTGTCCGAATACGCCGCCCAGCGCGCCAACACCCTGTCGGGCGGCCAGCAACAGCGCGGCGCCATCGCCCGCGCCCTGGTTCAGGGCGCCAAGGCCATTCTGGCCGACGAGCCCGTCGCCTCGCTGGACCCGGTGTCGGCCCGCAAGGTGATGGAGCTGCTGGTCGAGCTGAACAAGCGCGACGGCCTGGGCGTCATCGTCACCCTGCACCAGGTGGACTACGCCATCCGCTACTGCGACCGCGTCGTCGCCCTGCAGAAGGGCAAGGTGGTTTACGACGGGCCCTCGACCGGCCTGGACACTAAGCGCCTGATTGAAATCTACGGTCCCGAATACGAGGACGCGTTCTGGGAAGCCAAGGCATGACCCATTCCAATTGACCCGCCGGATGCTGGGCCTGGCCGCCGGCGCGGCCCTGGCCGTCAGCCTCGCGGCCTGCGGCCAGGGCGACAAGGCCGGCGCCGCCAAGGGCGCGCCGTCCGAGATCAGCTTCGCCATCCTTCCGGCCGAGGGACAGGCGTCCTCCGGTCCGCTGTGGCAGCCGCTGCTGGACGACATGACCAAGGCCGTCGGCGTGCCGGTGAAGCCCTATTTCGCGTCCAACTACACCGTGCTGGTCGAGGCCATGCGCGGCAATCAGATCCAGGCCGCCTGGTTCCCGGCCAAGACCGCCATCGAGGCGATCGAACGCTCCAAGGGCGAGGTCGTCGCCCGCATCGTCGACCCCGAAGGCCGCGATTCCTACCAGTCGACCCTGATCGTCAAAAAGGCTCGGGCATCACGCTGGACGACGTGCTGGCCTGCGGCAAGAAATACGACTTCGGCATCGGCGACGCCCTGTCGACTTCGGGCACGCTGGCGCCGATGACCTTCCTGTTCAATCCGCACAATGTCGTGCCGAACGAGTGCTTCAAGACGGTGCGCACGGCCAACCATCAGGCCAACTCCTTCGCCGTGGCCAACGGCCTGGTGCAGGTGGCGACGTCGAACACCATCAACACCGTCTTCATCGGCCGCTCCAACCCGCAGATCGCCGCTCAGCTTGAGGAAATCTGGCGCTCGCCCCCGATCCCGGAGGCGGGCATCGTCATCCGCGAAGACCTGGATCCGGCGATCAAGGAAAAGATCCGCGGCTTCTTCCTGACCTATGGCCGGGGCGAGGGCGCCGAGGCCGAGCGCCAGCGCAAGATCCTGAAGGACCTGAACTATTCGGGCTTCAACCCGGCCGACGAATCCTATCTGAACCCGGTCCGCGAGATGATCGCAGACCAGACCCTGACCGAGGCCAAGGCCAAGGGCGACGCCGCCGGCGCCGCGCGCGCCGAGGCTGAACTGCAACGCCTGCGTCGCCTGCGCGAGGTCCAGCCTTGACCGACGCTTCGCTTACCGCCGCCGCCGGCATTCCCAAGGCGCCCGCCAAATCGGCCGGCGCCTGGGCGCTGGACATCCTGATCTGGGGCGGTCTGGCCGTCCTGCTGCTGATCAGCATCGAGGCTGTGGATCTGGGCAATCTGTCGCGCCTGATCACCAACTCGTCCAATATCCAGACCTTCGCCGCCGACCTGCTGCGCCCGAACTTCGCCGACTGGCGCCTGTTCGTCGGCAAGATGTGGGAGACGATCCAGATCGCCCTGTGGGGCACCTTCCTGGCCATCTTCCTGGGCGTGCCCATGGGCCTGGCCGCCGCGCGCAACATCGCCCCGGTCTGGGTGGTGCAGCCGGTGCGCTGGATCATGAACATGCTGCGCTCCATCCCCGATCTGGTGATGGGCCTGCTGTTCGTCGTCGCCGTGGGCCTGGGCCCGCTGGCGGGCGTGCTGGCCATCGCGCTGAACACGGCGGGCGTTCTGGCCAAGCTGTTCTCCGAAGCGGTCGAGTCGATCGACAAGGGCCCGGTCGAAGGCGTGCGCGCCACCGGCGCGTCCAAGCTGCACGAGATCGTCTGGGGCGTGATCCCCCAGGTGGCGCCTCTGTGGACCTCTTTCGCCCTCTACCGTTTCGATCGAACAGCCGCTCGGCCACCGTGCTGGGCCTGATCGGCGCGGGCGGCATCGGCCAGGTCCTGTTCGACCGCATGAACGGTTTCGCCTTCCGCGACGTTTCGGCCGTGGTCATCGTGGTCATCGTCGCGGTGACCCTAATCGACTTCCTTTCGCAGGCGATGCGTCGACGTTTGCTCTGACTGTCACAAAGGTCTGGCCGGACCGTCACACTCTCCTGCTTTAAGCGTCGCACACTGACGACTGGAGAAGGTCCGGCCATGATCCGCACACTGAAGTTTACGGCCTGCGCGGCCGCCCTGCTGGCCCTGGCGGCCTGCGGCGACAACGAGGGCGGCGCCCCGGTTCGCAGAAGGCCCGCACGGGCATCTGGGCCGCCGGCTCCTCGACCGTCTTCCCCTTCTCCACCCGCGTGGCGGAAACCTTCTCCCGCAACGGCGGCGGATCGTCGCCCCGGGTCGAGGCCCTGGGCACCGGCGGCGGCATTCAGGCCTTCTGTTCGGGGATCGGCCCGTCGACCCCGGACATCGCCAACGCTTCGCGCCCGATGAAGGCCAGCGAGTTCGACCGCTGCGTCGCCAACGGCGTCACCGACATCGTCGAGCTCAAGATCGGCTATGACGGCATCGTCGTCGCCACGGCCCGCACCGGCCAGAGCTTCAACCTCGAGCCTCAACGACCTCTACGAGGCCCTGGGCAAGGACGTGCCGGGCGCCGACGGCCAGTTGATCGCCAACCCGGCCAAGACCTGGAACGAGGTCAACAAGGCCCTGCCGGCCACCCGCATCCAGGTCTATGGCCCGCCGCCGACCTCGGGCACGCGCGACGCCTTCCTGGAGCTGGGCATGGCGCCGGGCGCCAAGCTGATCCCGGCCGTCGCCGCCATCGAGAAGCAGGACAAGACCCGCTTCGAGACCATCGCCCACACCCTGCGCGAAGACGGCGCCTGGGTCGACTCGGGCGAGAACGACAACGCCATCGTCCAGACCCTGACCCGCACGCCGGGCTCGCTGGGCGTGTTCGGCTTCTCCTTCCTTGAGCAGAACATGGACACGGTGAAGGCCGAGACCATCGACGGCGTGGCCCCCTCGGTCGCCACCATCGCCGACGGCTCCTATCCGCTGGCCCGCAGCCTCTACATCTACGTCAAGAAAGCCCACATCGGCGTGACGCCGGGCCTGGAACAGTTCGTACAGGAGTTCATGTCCGACGGCTCGGCCGGTCGCGGCGGCTATCTGCAGGACCGCGGCCTGGTGCCGCTGCCCGCCGACCAGCTGGCGGCCGAACGCGCCAAGGCGGCGGCCATGACCTCGATGTCGCGCCCGAACTAAAGAGCGCCCCATCCCAAAAAAGGCCCGGCGAGTCTCCTCGCCGGGCCTTTCATTTGCAGGCGACTGCTTAGAAGTCGGCGGTCAGGCCCACGAAGATGTAGCGACCCATCGCGTCGTAGGTTTGCGGATAGGTGTTGTTGTTGCCCGTCGTGCCGACGCTGTAGGACAGCGGCGGATCGCGATCGAGGATGTTGTTGACCCCGGCGCGCAGGCGCAGGTTCTCGCGAACCTGCCAAGTGCCGGCTAGGTCGAGGTAGTTCTGGGCGTCGAACGAGCCGTCCAGGCGATCGGTCCCGCCCAGATTGTCAACTCCGCCGTAGTAGCGCCAGGTCAGCGAGAGGTCGCTGCTCCACGGCGTCTGCCAGGTGACGCGAGCGCGGTGACGCCATTCGTTCTTTGGCGTGCCGCATTCATTGCCGAAGAAGCCCACGCAGTCATACGGGGTGACGCCTTCGCCCGGATCGGTCTCCAGCTTCTCCAACCACGAACCGACGAAGTTGAAGGCCAGCTTGCCGTATTCGCTGAGGTTGAACCGCTCCAGCTCCAAGCCGTAGTTGACGTTCACATCGACGCCGGAGGTTTCCAGCCCGCCGATGTTGGTGTTGAACGCCTCCACATAGCCGCCGGTGGTCCACAGGGTGCCGATATCGCTGCGGACGATGCGGGCGCAAGCGGCCGGGTCGTCATTCTCATAGCAGCGTTCCAGGGTCACCAGCGGATCGATGATGTCGATCCGGTCCTTCAGCTTGATCGAGTAGTAGTCGACCGAGATGTTCAGCCCGGGAGCGAACGACGGCGTGAACACCGTGCCGATGGTGAAGGTGTCGGCGGTTTCCGGCGCCAGGTCGGGGTTGCCGGCCTGCAGGAAGTTGTACTGACCGGCCGGGCTTTCCAGCAGGCCGCCTGCGTCCGTCGCCAGACCGTACTGGGCCGTAGGCACGCCGGTGGCGACGCACTGCGCCAGGCTGGCCGTCGGGTTCGGGCCGCAAGGATCGCCGTCGGAGTCGAACAGGTTCAGGCCTTCCGGCCGGAACAGTTCGACCACGTTCGGCGCGCGGGTGGTGCGGGCGAAGCTGGCGCGGAAGCGGATGTCCTGCACCGGCGCCCAGTCGAGGCCCAGGCCATAGGCGTCCGAGTTGAACTTGTCGTAGGTGGACCGACGATAGGAACCGTTGATGGACACCTGCTCGGCCAGGGGCTGGCCCTCGATCAGCGGCATCCGGAACTCGCCGAACAGGTCGTAGACCTGAACCGAGCCGGAGACGTTCGGGGTGGGTCCGCCCTGACCGGCCAGGTCGCCGGTCTGGAAGGCCACGTCCGAAGCGGCGTCGAGCTTGTCACGACGGTACTCGGCGCCGAACGCGACCTGCAGACCCTGTTCGGCCCAGGGACTGGCCCAGCCGTACTTCGTCAGGTCGCCGGTCATGGCGGCCGTCAGAACCTGCTGCTCGGTCTTGCCGCGCTGAAGGCCGGCCACCTGGATGTAGTTCAGGGCTTCCTGCGTCACGCCGTCTGGCGAGTAGAGGTTGTAGGGCACGCAGGCGGCGTCCACCGGAGCCAGCGGGCCGGTCGGGCCATCCGGATCGATGGCCGAGACGCAGGCGGCCTGACCCGTGGCGGGGTCGATGGCGACGTCCAGGGCGCGGCCGATGCGGATGTTGGAGAACTCGTTGCGGTAGATACGGCTCAGCTGGACCTTCGAATAGGTCGCCGCGATGTCGTAGCTCCACGCGTCGTCCAGGTCGCCGCGGATGCCCACCACCCCGCGATAGTTCTGCGAGCTGATGTCGTCCTGACGGCCGCCGCCTTCGACGTTGCGTCGGCCCACCAGAACCTCGACGGTTTCGACGCCGGCGGCGCACCCGAGACCGGCCGCCTGAGCGGCGCTGAGCAGGGGTTGTCGCAGCTGATGTTGTAGCCGCCGTTGGCCGAGGTGCCGCCGCCGAAGAAGATGCCCGACGGGGCGATCTGGGCGATCGTGCTGTAGTCGCTGAACGACAGGCTGGTGAAGGCCTCGATCTTGTCGTTGACCTGATAGTTGCCGAAGGCCCCAGGGTATAGCGCTCATCGGGGCGCTGGAAGTGGTTCAGCGGCCCGAAGTTGTAGGCGTCGTTGCCCGTGTAGTTGCGGAAGCCGCCGCCGTCGGCCACGGTCAGGTTCGCGCCGTTCTCCAGCGACAGGAAGCGGCCGGTGGCGTTGGTCGACGAGCCGCCGCAGGTGAAGTCGTCCCCGGCTTCACCGCCCAGCGAACAGGCCGAATAGTCGCGATCGCGGCCCAGGATCTTGTTGTTCTTACGCCAACCGGCGTAGGCGGTCAGGTTGCCGCGATCATCCGGGGCGTTGACGCCCATGGCGATGGTGACCTCGCGGCTGAAGCCGTCCATCACATTGTCGTCGGGCAGTCGGAACTGCGACGGGTTGCCGCTGGCGCGGCCCTCAATGACGCGGCGCAGGTTGCCAGGGCCGTCATAGTCGTTGTTGTGCTGGTTGAAGCCGTACTGCGCGTCGATCTGCAGACCTTGGAAATTCTTGCGCATGATGAAGTTCACGACGCCGGCGATGGCGTCTGAACCGTAGACGGCGGCCGCGCCGCCCGTCAGGACCTCGACACGCTCGACCAACTGGCCCGGAATCTGGTTCAGGTCGGCGGCCGTGTCGTTCGGCGAGCCGTAGCCCATCCGGCGCCCGTCGATCAGGACCAGCGTCCGGTCAGGTCCGAGCGCGCGCAGGTCCACGCTGGCGGTGCCCGAGGCGCCGTTCGAGACGGTCGAGTTCTGCGCCGCGAAGGCCTGGGGCAGCTGATTCACCAGGTCTTCGACCCGAGTGACGCCCTGAACGTCGATGTCCTCGCCGGTCACCTGGGTCACGGGGCTGGTCGTAGTCAGGTTGGGCTGAGGAATGCGTGACCCGGTGACGATGATGTCGCCCACTCGGGCCGCTTCTTCCTGGGCCGACTGCGCGGCGGCCGGGCCCGCGAAGGCCGCGATCGTCATGCCTGTGATGATCGTTGATGCAAGCAAATGCTTGCGATTAATGAAGGTACTCAAAGGAAGCCTCCTCTTGTCTGCCCTGTCCTATGGGGTTCCCAAGGACTTTATCGATCAGGTCTTCGACATCGACATCGTGAGCATTGATAACGGATCAATCTCGATCAAATGTTAGGCGCGTTATGTCAGTCTTCGCTATGTCAAAGGCGATGGCGGATATAACGAGGTCTTCTGTGTCTCTAATTGAGCACATATCAGCCGCATTGATGTCAGATTTGATTAGGCCGACTAGGGAGCGTTTCGTGCCAAAATTTTTCAGAAATCTGCGGCTAAGGCGCCAGGAAACGGCTACTTTTTCAGCAGTCGCGATAATGCTGGTCTGGGGGCGGGAGGTTCCGTCGCGGCTCAGGCCCAGGCTGGATCGGACCGGCTGACCCCCTGCTGGACTGCCGCCGCATTGAGGACAAGCTCGCGCGCGTCGATTGCTATGACGCCGTGACGGATCGGCTGGCGGCGGCGCAGACAGCCGGCGACCTCGTCGTGGTCGATCGCGGCAAGGTCACGGAGTTGAGGCGTCAGCTGTTCGGCTTTGCAGCGCCGGCCATGGGCGCGCTGTTCGGCGCCGCAGACGACGATCGCGTCGAGTCTATCGAAACCACGCTGGATCGCGCCGTTCAGCAGGTCGACGGCAAGTGGCGGTTCCACTTGGGGGACGGCTCGCAATGGGGCCAGGTGGACTTCGATCCCGTCCGTTTTCAGAACAGGCCTGGTCAGGCCGTCAGGGTGCGCCGGGCGGCGCTGGGCAGCTATATGCTGACCACGGGCAACAGCCGCGCGGTCCGCGTCCAGCGCTACTAGCGCGCCTCTACGCCGCCGCGCGTCGCCTCAGGCGGGCCACCCGGCGCAGGCGGCGCCAGAAGCGGCCGCGCGCGGGCTCGGGATAGGGCTGCAGGTTCTCGATGAACTGCTCGGCCGAGGCGCGCCAGCTGAACTTCTCCGCATAGGCGCGCACGTCCTTGCGGTCGAGCTCAAGGCACTTCAGACAGGCGGTCTTCAGGTCGTCGTCGATGAAGCCGGCGCCCGAGCCGGGGATCAGGTCGATCGGGCCATGCGCCGGATAGGCGGCGACCGGGGTGCCCGTGCCCATCGCCTCCAGAATCACCAGGCCGAAGGTGTCGGTCCAGCTGGGGAAGACGAAGACGTCGGCGTCGGCGAAGCAGCGCGCCAGCTCCTCCCCGAACTTGGCCCCGAGGAATTGGCGTCCGGGTATTTCTCTTCCAGATCGGCGCGGGCCGGGCCGTCGCCCACGACGATCTTGGTGCCCGGCAGGTCCAGGCCGAGGAAGGTCTCGATGTTCTTCTCGACGGCCACGCGGCCGACGTTGAGGAAGAAGGGGCGGGGCCATTCATCGCCGCCCATCTCCTGGTAGATCGGTTCAAGGTCGGGGCGGAACAGCTCGGTGTCCACGCCGCGCGTCCACGGCGAGACGTTCTTGAAGCCGTGCTCGACCAGTTCGTCGCGCAGGGTCGGGGTGGCCACCATCAACCGCCCCGACGGCTTGTGGAACCACTTCATATAGGCGTAGCCGACCTGCACCGGGATCGGGAAACGGGCCGAGACGTATTCGGGGATTGGTGTGATAGCTGGTCGTGAAAGGCAGCTTCCACTCCACGCAGATGCGCCGCGTGGCGATGCCCAGCGGACCTTCGGTGGCGATGTGGACGGCCTCGGGCTCGAAGGCGCGCAGGCGTTCGCGGATCTCTTCCTCGGCGCCCAGGGCCAACCGGATCTCCGGATAGGTCGGGCAGGGAATGGTCTTGAACTGGCTGGGTTCGATGACCTCCACCTCATGACCCATGGCGCGGCATTCGGCCACGGTGCGGGTCAGGGTGCGGACGACGCCGTTGACCTGAGGCTCCCAAGCGTCGGTGACCAGAACAATGCGCATGAAGTCGATAGGGCCTTGAGCCGTTCGCGAAGGTGAAACTTCTAGACGCTCCGCATGACGAAGGCGAGACGGCATGATATTGCGCCGTGCAGAGGGTTTTCGTCTCGACAGATGATCATCTCCGCGCGCACCCCGTCCGGGCGCCGGTTTCCCCTGGAATGACGAGCGTACCCCGAAGCTTACGCGGAGTTATGGGTGATCATGCGATGCACATTCGGGCGCACTGACCATATATCCAGAAATTCACAGGATGGATTTCATGACGCCGACCGATCTTCGCCATTGGGATGAGCTGGACCGGAACAAGTACCGGGACGAACGTGAGGTGGTGGCCGAGCTGCTGGCCGCCGAACCCCTGACGCCTGACGGTCGCGCGGCGGTGCTGAACGACGCCATCGGCCTGGTCGAAAGCGCCCGCAAGAGCCAGAAGCGCCAGGGCGTGGTCGAAAGCTTCCTGCAGGAGTTCTCCCTGGGCACCCGCGAAGGTCTGGCGCTGATGTGTCTGGCCGAGGCCCTGCTGCGCACGCCTGACGCCGACACCCGCGACCGCCTGATCGCCGAGAAGATCGGTTCGGCCGACTGGGCCTCGCACCTGGGTCAGTCGGACAGCCTGTTCGTCAACGCCTCGACCTGGGGCCTGATGCTGACCGGCAAGCTGGTCGACGTCGACGATGAAGCGCGCAGCGACCTGCCGAACTTCCTCAAGCGTCTGGTCGGGCGCCTGGGCGAGCCGGTCATCCGCCAGGCCGTCGCCACGGCCGTCAAGATCATGGGCGAGCAGTTCGTCGTCGGCCGCACCATCGAGGCGGCGCTGAAGCGTTCCGACCGCGAGAACTGGCTGTGCAGCTTCGACATGCTGGGCGAGGGCGCCCGCACCGCCGCCGACGCCGAACGCTATGAAAAGATCTACGCCGACGCCATCGAGGCCGTGGGCAAGACCGCCAAGGGCGAAGGCCCCGAGCGCGGCCATGGCGTCTCGGTTAAGCTGTCGGCCCTGTCGCCGCGCTATCAGGCGGTGCAGGAAGATCGGGTGTGGGAGGAGCTCTATCCTCGCATCCTGCGCCTGGCGCTGATCGCCGCCAAATACGACATCAACTACACCATCGACGCCGAAGAGGCCGACCGTCTGGCCCTGTCGCTGAAGCTGCTGGAGCGGCTGGCGCGCGAACCGGCGCTGGGCGACTGGCAGGGCCTGGGCCTGGCCGTTCAGGCCTATCAGAAACGCACCACCGAGACGGTGGCCAAGCTGGCCGAACTGGCCAAGTCGTCGGGCCGTCGCCTGATGGTGCGCCTGGTCAAGGGCGCCTATTGGGACACCGAAATCAAGCTGGCCCAGGTCAACGGCCGCACCGACTATCCGGTGTTCACGACCAAGCCGGCGACCGACCTGAACTATCTGGTCTGCGCCAAGGCGCTGATCGAGGCCTCGCCCTATATTTTCTCGCAGTTCGCCACTCACAACGCCCACACCCTGGCCGCCGTGCACCGCATGGCCGCCGATCGCGGCGTGACCATCGAGTTCCAGCGCCTGCACGGCATGGGCGAGGCGCTGTATGACGGCGCCAAGGTCGAGTGGGGAGATGTCGTCGTGCGCGCCTACGCCCCCGTCGGCGGCCACGAGGAACTGCTGCCCTATCTGGTGCGCCGTCTGCTGGAAAACGGCGCCAACTCCTCCTTCGTCCACGCCCTGCTGGACGAGCGCGTGCCTGCGGCCGACGTGGCCGCCGATCCCATCACCTCGGTCGAGGCCCAGCCCGATCGCCATCCGAAGATCCCTGTGCCCATGAACATCTACGGTGACCGCAAGAACTCCCTCGGCCGCGACTATTCGCAGGCTTCCGACCGTGAGCGTCATGCGGCCGCTCTGGAGCGCGTCGACAGCGAGAAGCTGACCGCCGGTCCGATCATCGGCGGAAAACTCCGGGCGGGCGTGAACCCGCAGGACGTCACCAACCCCTATGACCGCAGCCGCGTGCTGGGCCATGTCTCCGAAGCCTCGGTCGAGGACGTCGACGCCGCCGTCAACGCCGCCGCCGAAGCCCAGGTCGCCTGGGACCGTCTGGGCGGCGCGGGCCGCGCCCCGGTGTTGCGCGCCATGGCGGACGCTCTGGAAGCCGAGCTGGACCGTCTGGTCGCCCTGCTGTCGCGCGAAGCGGGCAAGACGCTGAACGACGGCGTGGCCGAGGTGCGCGAAGCCGCCGACTTCTGCCGCTACTACGCCCTACTGGCCGAGCGCGACTTCGGCGGCCGCCAGACCCTGAAGGGCCCGACCGGCGAGACCAACGAACTGGTCCTGCACGGCCGCGGCGTCTTCGCCGCCATCAGCCCGTGGAACTTCCCGCTGGCCATCTTCACCGGCCAGATCGCCGCTGCGCTCGCCGCCGGCAACGCCGTGGTGGCCAAGCCCGCCGAGCAGACGCCGCTGATCGCCGCCGAAGCCGTGCGCCTCTACTACAAGGCCGGCCTGAACCCTGACCTGCTGGCCCTGGTTCCCGGCCGCGGCGAGACCGTCGGCGTGGCCCTGACCAACCACCCGGGCATCGACGGCGTGGCCTTCACCGGCGGCACCGACACCGCCAACGCCATCAACCGCGGCCTGGCCGCGCGCCCGGCGCCATCATCCCCTTCATCGCCGAGACGGGCGGCCTGAACGGCATGTTCGTCGACACCACGGCGCTGAAGGAACAGATCATCGACGACGTCATCCTGTCGGCCTTCGGCTCGGCGGGCCAGCGTTGCTCGGCCCTGCGCATCCTCTATGCGCCCAAGGACTCGGCCGACGCCCTGATCGAGGGCCTGAAGGGCGCGCTGGCCGCCCAGGTGCTGGGCGATCCGACCGACGCCAGGACTGACATCGGCCCGGTGATCGACGCCGAAAGCCGCGCCAACCTGGAAGCCCACGTCGAGCGTCTGTCCAGGAAGCCAAGATCATCGCCCGCGCCGAACTGCCGGCCGGGGCCGACAAGGGCGACCTGTTCGCCCCGGTCATCGCCGAGATCCCGACCCCGGACTTCCTGGAACGCGAAGTCTTCGGCCCGATCCTGCACGTCTACCGCTACGACCCGAAGGATCTCGAGACGGTGGCCGGCAAGCTGGCGGCGCGCGGCTTCGGCCTGACGCTGGGCGTCCACAGCCGTATCGACGCCTTCGCCCGCGAGGTGATGGAGCTGGTCCCGGCGGGCAACGTCTACGTCAACCGCTCGATCATCGGCGCGGTGGTCGGCGTCCAGCCCTTCGGCGGCGAAGGCCTTTCCGGCACCGGCCCCAAGGCCGGCGGCCCCAACAGCCTGATCCGCTACGCCGCCGAGAAAGCCATCAGCATCAACATCGCCGCCCAGGGCGGGGACCCGGCGCTGCTGAATCTCTAAAGGATGTCGGCGCGTCGCCTCAGCGACGCGCCGTATTTTTATCGCCTTGCCAAAAATCAGTCTAAGGAGATCGGCAAGGAGCTCGAATGTCTGACCTTTTCCGCAGCGACAATGTCGTCGTCCGCAGCGTCCCTGCTTCGGACCTCAGCCGCTGGGTGGTCACGTTCGACAACTACGGGATCGGCCACGGGTTCGATCGCCCCGGCTTCGGCGAGGAGTTCCTGCGCAACGCAGGCATCTCCGCCATCCATGTGATGGGCGTGCGCGAGGACTGGTATCAATACCCTGAGATGCCGGCCGCCATGCAGGCCGTGCGTCAGGCGACGGCGGGCGCGGAACGGGTCATGACCTATGGCTCCAGCATGGGCGGCTACGCGGCCCTGCGCTTCGCCGACGCCGCCGGCGCCAACGCCGTGCTGGCGATCTCGCCGCAGTATTCGATCGACCCAAAGAAGGCGCCTTTTGAGAAGCGCTGGATTCAGGACAGCCGCCGCATCCGCTTTCTGCCGGAAATCGACGGACGCTTAAGCTGTGCCGTACAGCCCATCGTCGTCTTTGATCCGGTGGCCGAAGACGGCCGTCAGGCGGCGCTTATACAGCAGGATATTGCGATTACGCAGATTCGGCTGCCGCACGTCTCCCATCCGGCGACGACCTATCTGGGCGAGGTGGGTCTTCTCAAGCCGCTGGTTCTGAAGACGTTGTCGGGAGAGCTGGACGGGCCGGCTTTCAACAGCGAGGCGCGTTTGGCTCGCCGCCGGAGCAGCCTGTACGTGTCCAACCTCGCGAAATCTCAACCGGCCCACCGTTCGCAACTGGCGCTGGCCCTGGCGCGACGTTCTGTGGAGATGGCGCCGGGGAATTGGCTGGCCCGGGCGGCCTTGGCGGGTCTCCTCTCGCAGGTCGGCGAATACGATCAGGCGGTGGCTGAAATGGAAGGCGTCACGGCGGCCACGAACGGCGATCCGAACTATCTCGTTCACTATGTCAACGTGCTGGCGGCGGCAGGGCGTCCGGCTGAAGCCTTGCCGACAGCCCGAGAGGTGATCGAGACCTGGCCGCACATGGCGCATCTGCACGCTTGGGAAGGCGCTGTTTTATGGGCGGCTGGCGAACACGGCGCTGCGCTCGAGGCGGTCTCGCGGGCCGTCGCCCTGGACCCTCAGGAAAAGAAATACGCTCGACTGTTGAAAAACTATCGACAGAAGCTGGCCAGCGAAAAAAGGCGCAGGACAGCCGTGTGGCGGTGGTTCAAGCGGGGATCATCTGTGTTTGAACGCGCCCTGCGACGAGCGTCGGCCTCATAACCTGCGGCCATCACCGCCTGCCCGGCCATCCACCCGCACGGCTGAGCGCGCTGGGGTTGGGCTTGCCGATTTGGGCGCCGATCCAGCGGGCGGTTTCGATCAGGGCGTCAAGGTCGTAGCCGGTCGAATAGCCGGCCCGCTCCAGCATGTAGACCAGATCCTCGGTGGCGATGTTGCCGGTCGCGCCGGGCGCGAAGGGGCAGCCGCCGATGCCGCCGACCGAGGCGTCCAGCACGTCGACGCCTGCCTCGACGCCGGCATAGGCGTTGGCCAGGCCGGTGTTGCGGGTGTCGTGGAAATGCAGGCGCAAGGTGGCGTCGGGCGCGGCCTTTCGGGCGGCCTCGACCTTTTTGGTCACGCTCCACGGATCGCCGACGCCGATGGTGTCGGCCAGGGCGATCTCCTCGACGCCGAGCGCGGCGATGCGGGCGACCAGGTCGCTGACCTGCTGCACCGAAACCTCGCCGTCGAAGGGGCAGCCCCAGACGCAGGACAGGGTGGCCGACAGCTTCGGCGTTGCGCCGGGCGCGCCGTCTGCATTGGCGCGGCCCGCCAAGATGTCGGCCAGCATCTGCACCTGCTGGTCGACGGTCAGGCCCTGGTTCTTCAGGCCGAAGCCGTCGGTGGCGGACATGGCGACGTTGACCTCGTCCACCGCCGTGCCCAGCGCGCGGTCGTAGCCCTTGCCGTTCAGGACCAGGCCGATGCGGCTGCGGTCCTCAAGGCGGGGCAGGGCGGCCATGACCTCTTCGGCGCCCGCCATCTGGGGCACGTATTTGGGGTGGACGAAGCTGACCGCCTCGATGCGTTTCGCCCCGGCCGCCTCCAGCCGCTGGACGAAGTCGGCGCGCACGGCGGGCTCCAGCACGGTCTTCTCGTTCTGCAGGCCGTCGCGCGGCCCGACCTCGACGATCTGGATGAAACGTCCCATCAGCGCGCGCTCCTGTCGCCTGAACCCGCCGGCGCGTAGACGGTCAGGCGCACGTCGTCGCCCGAGGAATAGTTGTGGCCGGTGACCACGCCGACGGCCCGCCCGGCGGCGCCCAGGTCGGCCAGGGCGCGGCGGAAGGCCTCGTCGTCGCGGGCCTCGACGATGGCCGGACGACCCTCGGCCAGGGCGCGAGCGGCGCCGGCGCCGTCGGTCAGCTGGGTGTCCTTGCCGGTCAGGAAGACGAAGCTGGGCTCATGGAAGGTGGTGATGGCCACCGGCCCCGGATAGCGGCCCTGGGCGGGGTTCAGCTCGGCCGAGTCCAGCGTCTGCACCAGGCGCGGCGCGATCGACAGCGGGCGCAGCTGGCGGATGGTCCCTGCCAGGCCCGCATGGGCCAGAATGCCGAAGACGACGGCGATCAGCACCCCGGTGATCGCCGCGCGGTTGACCAGCAGGAAGCCTCCGACCGCCGCGGCCATGACGGCGAAGACGATGGTGACGGTGGCCCAGGTCTGGGCGGTCGAGCGGCCGAACTCGGTCAGGCCGTAGACGGTGATCAGGCAGATGACCACGGCCGCGAACAGGCCCAGCAAGGCGCCGGTCACGCGCGAGACCTTGCCGATCGGCTGGGTCAGGGCGGCGGCGGCCAGCAGGGCGATCGCGCCGAAGGTGGGCAGGGTGTAGTGCCACAGCTTGGTCGGGGCCAACTCGAACATCAGCCAGGCCGGGACCAGCCAGCAGACGGCGAAGCGGATCGCCGGCTCGGCCCGGCGATGCCAGCCCGTCGACAGGGCGGCGGGCAGCATCAGGGTGACGGGGAACAGCAGCAGCGGCGACAACAGCACATACATGCCGGGGAAGCCGCCGTGGCTTTCGTGCGCGCCCGCGATCTTGGGCGCCAGGTCGCCGCCGATGGCTTCGCGCCAGAAGCCGCCGTCGGTGGCGATGGTGATGGCGATGGCCCACGGCCCGACCAGCAGGGCCGTCAGCGGCAAGCCCCAGCCCCAGCCCAACTGCCCCAGCCATTTGATGTTCCGGTCCCAGACCGACAGGGCGATGACGGCCAGCGCCACGACCAGAAGGCCGATCGGCCCCTTGATCAGGATGGACAGGCCGATCCCGACCCAGAACAGCAGCTTGTGCAGCCGGTTCGACTTCTCGCCCGCCCGCGTGGACATGTAGATGCGCGCCAGCGCCGCCATCGACAGGGTGGTCAGACCCGCCAGCATGGCGTCGGTCTTGGCGATGCCCGCCTCGGTCGACAGCAGGAAGGTCGCGCCCAGCATGACGCCGGCCAGGAAGCCCGCCCTGTTGCCGAACAGGGCGGCGCCCGCCCAGGCCACGGCCCAGGCCGCCAGCATGGCGCCCAGCAGCGACGGCAGGCGATAGGGCTGGATGGTGCGGTCCTCGACGTCCGAAGTCACGGCCACGGCGGCGGCCTGCATCCAGTAGATGCCGATGGGCTTCTTCCAGCGCGGATCGTCCTGGAAGCGGATGTCGACATAGTCGCCGCCTTCCAGCATCTGGGCCGTCGCCTGGGCGAAGCGGCTCTCGTCCCGGTCCAGCGGCGGCAGCAGCAGCAGGCCGGGCAGGCCGGCGATCAGGGCCAGCAGGGCCGCAAGGACAGGGCCGCGCCAGCCGGCGATGTAATGATCCAGGTTCGGGCGGTTCATGGCGCACTCGTATCACGCCGGACGCGGCGTCCGGAAGCTTCGCCTTGTGCGACGGCTGTGGACGCGCCGTTTCGCCGAGGCGCGGCCTGCGCTAAGGAAGGCCGATGACCGACCGCTCCGCTTCCTCGCCCGACATTTCCGTCGTCGTGCCCGTGCATGATGAATCCGGCGCCGCCGTGCCCCTGGCGCGAGAGATCGCCGAGGCCTTCGCCGGGCGGTCCTATGAGATGATCTTCGTCAACGACGCCAGCCGGGACTCCACCCTGGCCGAGCTGCAGGCGGCGATGGCCGAACTGCCCGCCCTGCGGGTGCTGTCGCACGGAACCAACGCCGGACAGAGCCGGGCGGTGCGCACCGGCGTCCTGGCCGCGCGGGCCGATCATCGTCACCCTGGACGGCGACGGCCAGAACCCGCCCGCCGACGCGCCGCGCCTGGCCGACGCCCTGCTGGCCGCCCCGCCCAGCGTCGCCCTGGTGGGCGGCGTGCGCGCCAAGCGTCAGGACAGCAACGCCAAGCGCCAGGCGTCGCTATGGGCCAACCGGATCCGCAGGAAACTGCTGGGCGACGACGCCGACGACACCGGCTGCGGGCTGAAGGCCTTCCGCCGCGACGTCTTCCTGCGCCTGCCCTACTTCGATCACATCCACCGCTATCTGCCCGCCCTGATGATCCGCGAGGGGTATGAGAACCGCTACCTCGAGGTCGATCACCGCCACCGCGAGACGGGCCGGTCGAAATACACCAACTGGGGCCGGCTGCGGGCGTCCTTCTCGGACCTGCTGGGCGTGATGTGGCTGAAGTCCCGCTCTCGTCGCCCGGGGGCGGTGACGGAGTTCTGAGGTTTATAATTCCGCTCATCCCGGCGGACGCCGGGAACCAGTGCTTTGGCTACACCCGCGACATCTGCCGCCGAGTTTGGGGCTCTTACTGGGTCCCGGCGTCCGCCGGGATGAGCGGGAGTAGGGCCAGTAGGCCCTAGCTGAACGCCAGAAAAATCACCGCCACTACGGTGGCGTCGAACAGGCGGGCGGCGAGGCTGAGAGCGGCGGGCATGGCGCGATCCGAGGACGGTTGAGCCTGCGTCCTCGCAAGTCAGGCGCCAGTCGCCGTCAGATCTCGGTCTTGCGCGCCCGACCCGGCGAGGGCGCCGGTCGTGCCGCCCTGAATATTCTCGGCCCAGATAGGTGGTGCGCGCCGCGTCCAGCACCGGAGCGCCGCCCTTCAGCCCGCGCTTCTGCCCTGACTGGCCCAGCACTTGGGCGGCGAAGGCGGCCGGCGGCGGGGGCGGGGTGACGGCAGGCTTTGCCGGGGAGGCGGCAGGATCGGCCGCCTGATCCGCCGCTTCGGCCTCGGTCGGGACCAGGGCGCGCGCGCGACGCCGTTCGCGACGGCGACGGTCCTTGTCGCCCCGCTCATCGACCACGGGGTCGTTCATCGGACCCGCTGCGCCGATCGGACGGATCTCGTCCGTCATGCCGGTTCAGTCCTTGGACTGGGCGAGGCGGTCGATCTGAGCCCGCATCTCGTCCATCTGGCGGCGCATCTCGTCCAACGCGGCGTCATCCTTGGCCGGCGTCGGCCTGGCTTCGGCGGGCGACGCCTCCGCCGCTTCGTCTTCGGCGCGGGCATGGGCGAAGCCGGGGAACATCCGCATGGCGCGCTCGAACATGGCCATGTTCTGGCGCACGGCTTCTTCCATCAGATTGCCGCCGGGCGCCGCAGAGAAGGCGCGGGTGAACTGGCCGCGCAACTGCTCCTGCTGGCGAGTGAAGCTGTCCAGCGACATCTCCAGATAGGACGGCAGCACCCCTTGCATGGAGTTGCCGTAGAAGCCGATCAGCTGGCGCAGGAACTGCACCGGCAGCAGGGCCTCGCCCCGGCTTTCTTCCTCGAAGATGATCTGGGTCAGGATCTGGCGCGTCAGGTCGTCGTTGGTCTTGGCGTCATGGACGGTGAATTCCACGCCTTCGCGCACCATCCGCGCCAGATCGTCCAGCGTCACATAGGCGCTGGTGGCGGTGTTATAGAGCCGCCGGTTCGCATATTTCTTGATGACGACGATGCCGTCACGGGTTTTTCCACCCTCGGATTTCTTGTCGGCCACCCTTGTTCTCGCGATGTTGCAACGCCCAAGCATCCCGCATTGCGGCGGCGAAGGCGAGTCCCGTCTTTCCTTGTCGGCTCAGCCGTTGACCAGCACCACGCCGATCAAGATGGCGGCCCAGTGGACGCCCGCGCCCGTCACCACAAAGCCATGCCAGATGGCGCGGCGGAACTTCACCTTCTGGCTGACGAAGACGAAGACGCCGGACGTGTAGATCAGCCCGCCCACGACCAGCAGGCTCAGCGCCAGCGGGTGCACCGTCTCGATCATCGGCTTGAGCGCGAACACCGCCACCCAGCCGAACAGGACGTAGATCACGCTCCAGAAGGCGTCCGACAGGCGCGGCGCCAGCATCTTCACCGCTGCGCCGACCAAAGCCATCGTCCAGACGGCGGCGGTGAAGCCGACCGACCAGGCCCCCTCGAAGCGCACCGCCGTGAACGGCGTGTAGCTGCCCGCGATCATCAGGAAGATGGCCGCCTCGTCCAGCCGCCGCAGCACTGGCCGCGCGGCGCAGGGATGGGTCAGGTTGTAGACGGTCGAGGCCGTCAGCATGGCCACCAGGCAAAGAGCGTAGATCGCCGTCGAAACCGCCGCGCCGACGCCTGCATAGACGCTGGCCAGCACCGCCAGCACCACGCCGCCCGCCACCGCCAGGGCCAGCCCGATCAGGTGAACCCACAGGTCGGCCATGCGCTCGGCGCGCGTCTGATAATGCTCGATCATGTCGAGGCTCGTCGGGGTGCAGATGCGGCGGGCCAGATGTTTCAGCATGGACGAACTCTCAACGCGGCGACGTCTCCTTCCCTGTTTCAAAGCGCGTCTGCGGCCATCGTTCCCGGCTCTTGCTGCGACGCGGCGATGACGTTTTGCTGATTGCTGCATCGCAACAGGTGACGGCCGCGGCCGAATGCGGCACAACCCCGGCAAGATTTCTCCAGGGAGTGAATAAAAATGACCGACGTCGTCATCGTCTCCGCCGCCCGCACGCCGGTCGGCTCCTTCCTCGGCGCCCTGTCGACCCTGCCGGCCTCCAAGCTGGGCGAGGTCGCCATCAAGGCGGCGCTGGAGCGCGCGGGCGTCGCGCCCGCCGATGTGGACGAGGTGATCCTGGGCCAGGTGTTGCAGGCCGGCGCGGGCCAGGGCCCGGCGCGTCAGGCCGCCATCGGCGCCGGCCTGGCCAATGAAACCCCGGCCTGGAGCCTGAACCAGCTGTGCGGGTCCGGCCTGCGCGCCGTCGCCCTGGCCTATCAGCAGATCGTTCAGGGCGATGCGAAGATCGTCGTCGCCGGCGGTCAGGAAAGCATGAGCCAGTCGCCGCACGCCCAGCAGATTCGCACCGGCCAGAAGATGGGCGACCTGGCGCTCAAGGACACCATGATCCTGGACGGCCTGACCGACGCCTTCCACGGCTATCACATGGGCCAGACGGCCGAGAACATCGCCGCCAAATGGTCGATCGACCGCGACGCTCAGGACGCCTTCGCCGTCGCCTCCCAGAACAAGGCCGAGGCCGCCCAGAAGGCTGGAAAATTCGCCGATGAAATCGCGCCCGTGACGATCTCGACCCGCAAGGGCGACGTGGTGGTCGATCAGGACGAATACATCCGCCACGGCGCCACTCTCGAAGCCATGCAGAAGCTGAAGCCCGCCTTCGTCAAGGACGGCACGGTGACGGCGGCCAACGCCTCGGGCATCAACGACGGCGCGGCCGCCCTGGTGCTGATGAGCGCCGATGAAGCCAAGGCGCGCGGTCTGGAGCCGCTGGCCCGCATCGCGTCGTGGGCCACGGCGGGCGTCGATCCGGCCATCATGGGCACGGGTCCGATCCCGGCGTCGAAGAAGGCGCTGGAGAAGGCGGGCTGGACCGTCGCCGACCTGGACCTGATCGAATCCAACGAAGCCTTCGCCGCCCAGTCGCTGTGCGTGGTCAAGGAGCTGGGCCTCGACCCGGCCAAGGTCAACGTCAACGGCGGCGCCATCGCCATCGGCCACCCCATCGGCGCGTCCGGCGCGCGCGTCCTGACCACCCTGCTGCACGAGATGAAGCGCTCGGGCGCCAAGAAGGGTCTGGCCACCCTGTGCATCGGCGGCGGCATGGGCGTGGCCCTGTGCGTCGAGCGCTAAGAGCTTCAACGACAGACTGAAACAGGAAAGGCCGGCGCGCGATCGCCGGCCTTTGCTTTCCTCCCCATGCAATGGGGAGGGGGACCACGAAGGGGTGGAGGGGCCAGCTACGGGAGCAGGCCCGTCAGAATCAGCTCGCCGTCTCGCCATCTGTTCGCGTCAGCGCGCGGACAGCCCCTCCACCCCTTCGCGGTCCCCCTCCCCACGCTGTGGGGAGGAAAATAGCGGGCCTCAGAATCCCCGCCGCCAGCTGCCCAGCAGGGCGTAGCCGGTCGGGGCGTCGGCGCGGTGCTGTTCTTCGCGGCTGGCCACGGCCTCCAGCTGCAGCCAGGAGCCGCCGGGCAGGGCGTGCAGGCTGCGGACGCTGAAGTCGATCTGCCGCCCCGAGGGCGCGGCCGAGAAGCGCCGCTCCGAGAAGGTCACCGGGTCGAAATATTCCAGCGGCGCGTCGGCCAGAAAGGCGCTGAACGTCCCGTCCTCGATCCGCAGCGGCTGGGAAATCTCCCAGCTCAGGCTGCTGCAGCCCAGGGCCTTGGCGATTGACCAGGACGGGCAGGCCGACTGCAGGGCGATGCGCCAGGTCGAGCTGAGCGCCGGGGCGGACAGATGCAGGAACCGCCCCTCCAGCTCGGTGCGGCCCAGGCCCGCCTCGCCCGACAGGGTCAAACCGCGTCCCAGCGTCACATCCGCCCCGACCGCCGCAAAGCGGGTGCGCGACGGCAGGGCGAAGTCCGAGCGCGTCGGCAGATAGGCGCCCAGCGGCCCCATCCGTTCGTCCAGAGACCCGACGCTGAACGACAGGCCCCCTCGGTCTTGGCCGCCGCGATCCTGCTCCTCGCCTGCAAAACGCCAGTCCAGCCCGGCACGGGCGTAGGTCGAGGCGTCGCGCTCGACCGGACGCAGCGGCGCGCGGCGGTCGCCCGACCCGGTCTCGGCGCTGAAGGTCAGGGCGCCGAGCTTCAGCCCCCGCGCAGGGCGTGGTCCGCCTGGGTCAGGGCGACGAAGCCGTCGCCGGACCCGCTGCGGAAGGGCGAACTGGCGCCGCCCTGACCCTGCCAGGCGGTGAGGGACAGCCGACCCGCCTGCACGTCGAACAGAGCCTCGCTGCGCGTCTCGTCGCCCAGCCACGGCGCGTCGAACGGGGTGTAGCGGGCGACCACCGGCTCGGGCACGGCCACCGGCGTGGCGGCGGCCAGCGACAGACGCGTCCCGCCCGGCGCATCCAGCGTCACCTGCGACTGCTGCATCGGCGTCGGATTTCTGGGCTGATAGCTGCGGCGCGGCGCGGGGCCGTAGGCGGCGCCCAGGTCCACGCGGAACAGCCGCTCATATTCGTCATAGGCGATGGTGCTCAGCGCCCCCGTGCGGCCCAGGGCGTCGCCGAACGGTCCGCCGACATGGGCGCCGGGCTCCAGCGCGATATTCACCGCCGCCCCGGTCGCCATCGGCGCCGAGGTCGCGCCCACCGGCTGGAAGGCGCGGGCGATGTCCAGCAGGCCGCGGCCGTAGACGATGTCGGTTCCCGCATCGCCCGCCTCGCGCCCGGTGCGCAGCAGGATGTCGATGGCCTGCCGTCCGGTCAGGTTGGGGAAGGCCTCCAGCAGCAGGGCCAGCGCCCCCGCCACGGCGGGCGAGGCGAAGGAGGTGCCGTTCACCCGCCAGCAGCCCTCGTCCTCGCAGTCGACAATGACGTCGACGCCGGGCGCGGACAGGAAGGCGTTCTGCGACACGCCGGCGCGGTTGGAGAAGGCGGCGATCTGCTGGGCCTGGTCATGCGCCCCCGTGACGATGATCGCGCCGGCGAAACGGGGATCGCTGGCGTAGCGACCGGGCCATTCGGGGTTGGCGCCCTCCTCATTGCCCGAGGCGATGGCGAAGACCACGCCCGCATTGATCGCGCGCAGCAGGGCCGCCTCGAACTGGGCCCAGCGGGCCTTCGCCGCCGAGCGATAGATTGATCACCCGCGCCCCGTTCTGAACCGCGTAATCCAGCGCGCGCGCCAGGTCGCTGCTTTTGAAGCACATCTTGTCTTCGGGTTTGGCGCAGTCGCTGACGTCGGCTCGGACCGACAGGATGGTCGAGTTGAAGGCCACTCCGACCGTGCCGTAGTTGTTGAAGGGCGCGGCGATGACGCCGGCCACCCGCGTCCCGTGCCGGTCCTCGCCCTCGCCCTCGTTGCGACCGGCGACGATGTCTGTGGACAGGGGCGAGATGTTCGCGCCCAGGTCCTGATGGTTCATGCGGATGCCGGAATCCACCACCCCGACGGTGACGCCGCGCCCGGTCGCGCCCGTGCGCCAGGCGGCGATGGCCTGAGCATCGGCCACGCCCCAGTTGCGTTGGTATTCGCGCGAGGCTTCCGACGGGATCGGCGGAGGGGTGGCGGGGGCGGTGGTGGAGGAGGGGGCGGCGGCGGTGGCGGCGGCGGTGGAGGCGTGGGCGTGACGATGCCGCCTCCACCACCCCTCCGCCCCCGCCGCAAGCGGCCAGCGGCGTCGCCAGCAAGCCCAGGACGCTGATCGAGATCGCGATCCGCCGCAGTCGATGAACAGCCATGGTTCCCTCTTCCGAAACCTATTGGGCCATTAGGCCGGTTTCGGAACGATTGACGAGCCTGTTTCGACAGCGCCGCTTGGGAATCAGTCGCGCAGCAGTTCGTTCACGCCGGTCTTGGCGCGGGTCTGGGCGTCGACGCGCTTGACGATGACGGCGCAATACAGGCTGGGGCCGCCGTTTGGGTCGGGCAGGGCGCCCGGCACCACGACCGAGTAGGCGGGCACCTCGCCGCGGAAGATCTCGCCGGTCGCCCGGTCGACGATCTTGGTCGAGCCCGACAGATAGACGCCCATGGCCAGGACCGCGCCTTCGCGCACGATGACGCCCTCGGCGACCTCGGCGCGGGCGCCGATGAAGCAGCCGTCCTCGATGATCGTCGGATTGGCCTGCAGCGGCTCCAGCACGCCGCCGATGCCGGCGCCGCCCGACAGGTGGACGTTCTTGCCGATCTGGGCGCACGACCCGACCGTGGCCCAGGCGTCGACCATCGAGCCTTCGTCGACATAGGCGCCGATGTTCACGAAGGAGGGCATCAGCACCACGTTCTTGCCGACATAGGCGCCGCGACGGACGATGGCGCCGGGCACCGAGCGGAAGCCGGCGGCCTGATAGTCGGCCGCGCTCCAGTCGCCGAACTTGTTGGGCACCTTGTCCCAGAAGGGGCCGACCGCGGCCGGGTGATCGGCCGACAGCGGCAGGGTCGGCGCGTGGCCGGCGCGCATGATGACGTTGTCGTTCAGGCGGAAGGACAGCAGCACCGCCTTCTTCAGCCATTGATGCGTGGTCCACACGCCGTCTTCGCCGCGCGAGGCCACGCGCGCCTGGCCGGAATCCAGCAGGGCCAGGGCGGTCTCGACGGCGTCGCGCACCTCGCCGCGCGTGGCCGAGGATACCTCGGCGCGATCTTCCCAGGCGGCCTCGATCACGGATTCCAGGTGGGTCAGGTCGGTCATTGCGGATCTCCGTCAAGCATGGCGGCAGCCAGGAAGGGGCCCAGGGAGGCGGCCCGGTGTTGGATGTGGTCGCCCTCGGCGGTGAAGGCCTTGGGCCCGACCAGGACGGTGGTCATGCCGATGGCGTGCGCCGGTTCGAGGTTCTTGGGCGTGTCCTCGAAGAAGCAGGCGGTCGCCGGATCGACGCCGAACCGGCTCAGCATCTTGTCGAAGGTGCGCGGGTCCGGCTTGGGGATCAGGTCGGCGTCCTCCAGGGCGAAGACGCCGTCGAAGAAGCGCGTCAGCTCCAGCCGCTCCATCACCCGCCGGGCGTGGCCGATCGAGCCGTTGGTGAAGATCAGGCGCGGGCCTTGCAGCCGCTCCAGCGCCGCGTGCAGGCCCGGATCGGGCGTCAGCACGTCCAACGGCACGTCGTGCACCTCGGCCAGGAAGTCGTGCGGGTCGATCTGATAGTGCAGCATCAGCCCGGCCAGGGAGGTGCCGTAGTCGTGCAGATAACCCTTCTGCATGCTCAAGGCCTCGGCCGACGGCAGGCCCGAGGTGCGCACCACATACTGGTTGATGCGCTGCTCGACCTGCGTCAGGAACTGGCTTTCCGGCGGGTAAAGGGTGTTGTCGAGGTCGAACACCCAGGACCGCACGTGGCGCAGGTCGGCGCCGATCTCGGTGCTCGCCGCGAGCGGCCCGCCCGAAGCGTCTGCCGTCACTTCGCCTTCACCAGGGTGCCGGCGCCGTGCTCGGTGAACAGTTCGACCAGCATGGCGTGCGGACGGCGCCCGTCCAGGATGACCACGGCCTCGACCCCGGCGCGGACGGCGGCCATGGCCGTCTCCAGCTTGGGGATCATGCCGCCGGTGGCGACGCCGTCGTCGATCAGGCCTTGCGCCTCTTCCAGCGTCATCTGGCGGATGATCTCGCCGTCGGCGCCCTTGACCCCCGGCACGTCGGTCAGCAGCAGCATCCGCTTGGCGTGCAGCGCCCCGGCGACGGCCCCGGCGACGGTGTCGGCGTTGACGTTGTAGGTCAGGCCGTCTTCCGCCACCCCGATGGGGGCGATGACCGGCACCCAGTCCTCGGTCTCCGAGGCGATCAGGCCCTTGATCAGCTTGGGATCGACCTTGGTCGGCTCGCCGACGAAGCCCAGGTCGACCTCGTGTTCGATCATGCTGTCGGGGTCGCGCTTGGTGCGCTTGGTCTTCTCGACCGTCAGCAGGCCGGCGTCCTTGCCCGACAGGCCGACGCCGCGCACGTCGGCTTCCTTGCCGGCGACGGTGATCCAGTGGGCGATCTCTTTGTTGACAGCGCCGGACAGGACCATCTCGGCCACCGACATGGTGTCCTTGTCCGTCACGCGCAGGCCGTCGACGAAGGCCGACTTCACGCCCGCCTTGTCCAGCATGGCGCTGATCTGCGGCCCGCCGCCGTGGACGACCACGGGGTTCACCCCCATCAGCTTCAGCAGCACCACATCGGCGGCGAACTGCCGGGCCACGGCGCTCTCGCCCATGGCGTGGCCGCCGTATTTGATGACCACGGTCTCGCGGTCATACACCTGGATATAGGGCAGAGCCTCGGCGAGCGTCTTCGCCGTCTCCCAGCCGCGTTCCTCGGATTGCCGATCAGTCTCTATCATGGTGCGCGCTCGATAGCGGGCACGGGCGCGGGAGTCACGCCTGAAGGCGCTTGGCCCGCTAACGCGGCGCGTCGCTGAACAGGTCGCAGGCTTGGTCGAAGTCGCTGCGGAGATCGTCCAGGGCGAAATGCAGATCCGAGTGTTCGCCGTGACGCGACAACTGCGCCAGCAGACCATAGGTTCGGGCTACGGCTGAAGGCGGGGGCGAGGCGTCCGACTGTCGTCTGAGGTCGGTTGACAGGAAGGCGTCGATTTCACTCGAGCGGGCGTCGTCCAGGTTCAGCGTTGTGGCCGAAAGTTTATTGATGGCGTCGAAAACCGTGCGCCACTGATGCAAGAAATCTGGCCACAGCACAAAACGTCTATCAAGACCTCGGGACGACTGCTCCGCGTCCAGTACGTGACGCATCCACAGCCGCAGCGCGTGGTTGCGGCTCAGTGCGTTCCGAGATCCCAGCGAGGCGGCCACCTCGGACGGAGCCCGCACAGGGCTGACGATCAGAGGGTCGTACCCGGCTTCCAACAAGGCCTGACGCCACAACGGGAAAATACGGCAGATGCGGGGATCCTTCAGCACTATGACTGCAGCGTCGCCGAATTCGTCCCGCAACAGGTCGATGGCGTCGTTTCGTGCAGACCTGTCCGCCAGAAGAGGTGCTTTGGGGATGGCCCGCCAGTCGTGCCAGTTAGAGCCTTCACGGTTCAATATGCGGTCGTTGAAATCGGCGACGGCGCTGCTTTCCCAGAAACCCTTGGGGTTGTCAGCGGCGGCAGGCATCAGGTGTTTCGGCGCCGCAGCCCCGGCCAGCGCGAGCGCGCCGGCGACCGACGACGTGCCGCTGCGATGCATACCCAGAACGATCAGAGCCGTTTTTTTCGTCATCTTCGCCAGCATCGTTTGTTAGACACGCGTCACTAGCGGTTCACGACCGCCTGTCCTAGCCTTCGCATCGACAGCGCCGCAGTCTAATGGGATGCCATGAATCTATATCCGGTGATAATGTGCGGTGGTTCCGGCACTCGGCTGTGGCCCTCCTCTCGCCCCTCCAGGCCTAAACAATTCATACCGTTAGCTGGGAACAGGTCGCTGTTTCAGGAAACGGCCATGCGTGTGGCGCCGCTCATCGGCGATGGGGTGATGGTCGTCGTGGCGGGGACGCGGCACCGGCACTGGGTGCTGGAGCAGCTTGAGCAACTGGAGCTGCAGGATCGGACCCAGATTCTGCTAGAGCCGGAAGCGCGCGATTCGGCCGCTGCTATGGCCGCCGCCGCTGCCTGGACGCTGGCGCGCGATCCGGAAGCGGTGAACGTATTTGTCGCTTCCGACCATCACGTACCCGATCATGAAGCGTTCCGCGCGGCCGTGCGTGAGGCCGCCGCCGCCGCCGCCGCGGATGGGCGGATCGTCACCTTGGGCGTGAAGCCGACGTCGGCCTCGACCGCCTATGGCTACATCAACCCGGAGGGGCCTGGGTTGGCCGCTGTTAAAGCGTTCCGCGAAAAGCCGGATCGCGATAGCGCCGCCGAGTTCATCCGAGATGGGTATTTGTGGAACAGCGGCAACTTCATCGTGGCGGCCGCCACTCTGGCGGAAGAGCTGGAAGCCCGCGCGCCGGGCGTGGCGGATGCGGCGAGACGATCTCTCGAGCATTTGCCCTCAGGCCACGTCCAGGTGCTGGGCGACGCCTTTCGAGACGCCCCCAAGATTTCCATCGATTACGCCGTCATGGAAAAGACCCTGCGCGCCTCAGTCCTGGCGGTTGATTTCGCCTGGTCTGATTTGGGCGCATGGGACGCCATCGCTGAGACGGGCGAGGGCGAGTTCGGATCTCATATCTTTGAGGATTCAGAAGGGTGCCTCGTTCGAGCGCCAGAAGGCGTGCTGGTCGGGGTTCTGGGGGTCAGCAATCTGGCGATCGTGGCTGAAGAGGACGCCATCCTCGTCTGCGATCTGGACCGCGCTCAGGATGTGAAGAGCGTGGTGGAACGGGTTCGCGCCGCGTTCCCGCAGCATCTCGACTTCCAACAACCTGAGCCGGAGACTCTAGACGCGGGCGGGCGTCGCTTTGGGGACTGGTTGCGTCAGTCCGTCCTGCCCCTGTGGGCGACGCTCGGGCAGGACGACGACGGCCGTTTCGCCGAGGCCTTGAGTTTGGACGGCCGTGTCATGAAGCTCGCTCGTCGAGCGCGCGTCCAGGCCCGCCAGATATGGTCCTATGCCCAAGCCGGACGGCTAGGGTGGCAGGGGCCCTGGCGCCGCGCCGTGCGGGCCGGGTTGGAGCGTCTTGAGACGGAGTATTTGCGCCCAGACGGCCTTTGCCGGACCCTTCTGACAGCGGAGGGCGCGCCGTTGGACGAGACGGCCATGCTTTATGATCAGGCTTTCGTGCTTCTGGCTTTGGAGGCGGGGCGCTCTCATGCGGACGATCCCGCTGCGGTGGAGAAAACGGCCCTCCAGATTCGTGAAAGGCTGAAGGACTGGCTCCTTCCGGGCGGCGGCTGGCGGGAGCAGGGAGAGCATCCCTATCAGTCCAATGCGCACATGCATCTGTTGGAAGCCTGCCTGGCCTGGGAAGAAGGGGAGGCGACGCCGCATGGGGCGCCATGGCCGATGACATCGTGGACCTGGCGCAACGGCATTTCATCGATCCAGACGGCGGTTTCCTGCGGGAGTTCTTCGACGAACAATGGCGCCCCGCCCCCGGCGAGCCTGGCCGTCTGGTCGAGCCTGGGCATCAGTTTGAATGGGCCTGGTTGCTGGCGCGGCACGCGCGACTGCGCGGCGACGTCGCCTCGATGGGTCTCGCCCGGCGGCTGTTTGATTTCGGCGCCAGGGGGATCAGCGACGACCGCGTCGCTGTGGACGCCATCAACCTTGACGGCCGCCCCCGGGGAGCGTGCGCGGCTCTGGCCACAGACGGAATGGCTCAAGGCCGCTTTGATCCTGGCGGAAACCGCAGAAGACGGCGAACGGCGCCGCTATCTGCTGGAGGCTGCGGACGCGTTGAGGGCTCTATGGCTCTATCTGACGCCGAACGGCGTCTGGCGCGACAAGCGTTTGGGTCGCAAGGGCTTCATCAATGAGGCGGCGCCCGCCAGTTCGCTTTATCACATCATGGGCGCGTTCGGGCAGTTTAGCGCCAGCGCGCGGCGCCTGGACCTTACGGCTGCGGACATGAGCAAACCGCTGGGCTGAGCGGCCGTCTCAGGAAATTCACTATAATGACCAACATTTTAGTTACCGGCGGCGCTGGCTATATCGGCAGCCATACGTGCATGCGTCTGGCGGAGGCGGGCTTTCAGCCCGTCGTGTTCGACAACCTGTCCAACGGCCATCGCGAGGCCGTGCAATGGGGGCCGCTGGAAGAGGGCGATGTTCGCTCTGCGGCCGACATCAAGCGCGCGTTGGAGCGTTGGCGCCCGGTCGGCGTGATCCACTTCGCCGCCCTGATCGAAGTGGGCCTGTCTTTTGACCAGGTCAGCGACTTCTACGCCGTCAATGTCGGGGGCGCGCTCAATGTTCTGGCGGCTATGAGCGATGCGGGCGTCGCGCCGTTCGTCTTTTCATCCACCTGCGCCACCTATGGCGAGCCGCAGTATCTGCCTCTGGACGAGAGCCACCCTCAAAACCCGATCAATCCCTATGGTCGAACCAAGCTGGCGGTCGAGCAGGCGCTGGCTGACCTGACGCGCTTTGGCGCGATCCGTCCGATCATCCTGCGCTATTTCAACGCGGCCGGCGCCGATCCCGAGGGCCGGATCGGCGAGCGCCACGAACCCGAGACGCACGCGCTGCCTCTCGCCATCCAGACGGTGCTGGGTCAGAGGCCTGTGTTCTCTATTTTCGGCGACGACTACGATACGCGCGACGGCACGGCGTTACGCGACTATGTTCACGTTCTCGACTTGGCGGACGCCCATGTGTTGGCGTTGCAGCGCTTGTTGGACGGCGCGCCGGGCGGCGAGGCGTTCAATCTAGGCACCGGCGCTGGAACTACGGTCAAGGAGCTGATCGCCGCTGTCGAAAAGGCCAGCGGGCGGGCGCTTCCGGCAAAACCGCAGCCTCGACGCCAAGGGGATGCGCCCAGCCTTGTAGCCAATAATGCGGCGGCGGCCGGGACGCTGGGTTGGCGATTAAGGTGGAGTCTGGCCGATATGGCTCAGCATGCCTGGAACTGGCATTCCAAGAGCTAGCCGATCAAGCTAGGGCGGCCGCCAGCGCGTGTCGCTCTTCTTCCGTCAAAATCCGCTTCAAAAGCTGCGGGAGGCGGCCCTTGAATTCCGGGCTCTCCATGCAGCTGTTCAGGTCGTCGCGATAGGTGCGCTCGCCGCTGCGCAATGCCGCCAGCGAAGACAGCCGACCGCCAGGATCCGGGTGGCGGCCGAACATCACCTTATAGATGGCCTCGACGAACTCTTCGTTGGCCTCTTCTCTGTTTCCGCCGCTGGCCTGGGGAACGCCGGAGGCGTCGATCCCCGCAGCAGCTAGGCTTTGGCTGACAGCCTGTTCGATCCGCTCGATGCGCAGCCACATAGGAGCCGCGTCGCGGACAACCTGACGGATGAAGCGCGCGTTCCAGTTGAAGACCCCTTCGTCCCGCAACAGCACGTCTTCAAAGCCGTCGACAGCATTCAACGCCTCATGCAGAATCGCCTGGTCGTCGATCACATCGCCCCAAACGGCTTCTGCGGAGAGCACGTCTAACGGCGGCGCCATGAACTTTTCGAACCAGAGATCGACCAGCTCGCGCGCCTTGTCGTGCCCGAGGTTGATCGCGAAAACGCCGGCGTTGATGTCCCACCATCGGGGCGGCGTCAGGCCGCTGGGGGCGGCGATGAGAGCGTACTGGCTCCGTTCGGCCAGGTAAGCGCCGATGTCGAACGACAGGTCGGCGATATAGGCGTCGGCGTCAACATAGACGACCCAGCCGTCATATCCCGCCTGCGTGTAGGATTTGAGGATGGGAATCCTGTTCAAAGAGGCATGCCAAGGCTTGGCGCCTCGCTTGATCCCGTAGAAGCACTCGTAAGCGTGTCCAAACTTCTCGCAGTATGCTTTCAGCGAGAGCGAGGACCTGTCGATAAGAGGGCGATACTTCGAGACGTCGGACGTTTGAATGAAGGTGATCATGAGGATATTTGTGGATCTTTGTGGATCGGTCGCTCATCACAACGCCGTCACCGTCTCGGTGAACAGTATGGTGGTTTTGCGGGGGGACGGGACGCGTTAAAGCAGGCCGGTGGTGTCGAAACGGAAATCCGGATGGTAGGGACCTGGCAGCTGGCCGCCCCATCGCGAGCCGAATTCCTCGCTCCACACCAGATCGTCGATATAGCTGGATATCCGCTTTTCGTCTTCGGCGATTTCGCCGTCAGGATAGGGCGCGGCTGCGTCGGGCCAGCGCCCGAGCAGGGTCAGGTAGGCCATATCCCGAAACGATTGGACGCCATGGCGTCGATAGTGATTGAGCGCGAACGGCAGCAGCGTCTCTGAGTTGGGGCAGCAGCGCGGAGCACGGACCTCGCTCAGCAATTCTTCGACGCTCAGCGACCGGCTGACCGTGGACAGCGGCGGCATGTCGCCAGCGCCGAAGGTCATCGTTTTCAGAATGCGGCCAGAGACGGCGCAGGCGATCTCGATACGCTCGCCCAGGGCGATGGCCAGGCGCAGGCCATGGAGCTCAAACCCGCACCAGCCGCTGCGCAGCCCTTCGGCGGCCGCAACCTCGGAAAAGCCGCCCGCCATGGCAAAGCTAATCGGCGTGTCGTCGGCTGAAAGGCGAAGCAGGCACGGTCCGCCGGATTGCGGCGCGGCATAGCCGAAGATGCGACCGCCCTCGACCACGATGTCGTATGCGGTCACCGGGGCGTGGGAATATTGGGAGCTGCTCATCACTGTTCCTTCACCCAGCGCGCGATTTCTGCATAGCAACGGTCCCATCCGTGCGGTGCGGCCCGTTCCAGAAGATCCGACACCGATTGTCCGGCGGAGCGCGTCTGCGCAGCGCGAAGTTCGGCCGTGCGCAGGGCTTGAGCGAACTCGAACGGTTCAGTCGGGTCGAAGAAGACGCATTGTTCCGGAAATACTTCGGGCATGCTCGAACTGTTGGAGCAAACGGTGACCTTGCCCATGGCGCCGGCTTCCAGAACCGGCAGGCCGAAGCCTTCGAAGAAGGACGGGTAGATGCAGAAGGCGCTGTTCAACATCAGCGCGGTGCGCTCTTCGTTGGAGATGAAGCCGGTGAACAGGATGCGGTCGGCGGCGACGCCGGCGCCCTGCAGCCGGCTCATGAGGCGGCTTTTCTCATCCAGCCAGCCGTCACGACCGACGAAGACGACTTTGAAGCGTGAGGCGAAGCCCGGATCCGTCATCAGGTAGTCGAAGATCAGGCTGCCGTTCTTGCGCGGCTCGAGAGTGCCGATGACGACGACATAGGGCTCAACCGACAGTTCGGGGCGCAACTGCAGGCGCCGGCGCTCAGCTCGTTCGGTTCGAACTCGCAGCCCAGCCGGATGACCGACATTTCAGAGGCTGGTTTGCCGAAATAGGCTTCAACATCGGTCAGGGTGGCGCGCGACACGCAGAACAGGTGGTCGGACGTCTCCACATCCGCACGGATGCGGTTGGCGAAGTGGAAGATGTTGTCGGCGTTGTGGAACTGCGGCGTCACGATCGGGCTGAGGTCGTGAATGATGGCCGCTTCCTTCCCGAAATAGCGTCGGACCGGTTTGATGTTCGGGAAAATCGCGACCATCTCGGCCGCGTCGGCCTGGGCGATCGGAGGCACGTCCCAGACGAGTTGAGACAGGGCGTCTAGTCCACCGGCGCCGGAACGTTGGCGTAGAAATTTCACCACCAGCTCGCGGGGCAGCGGGACGGTTTCATGGGTGAAGACCCAGTCGATGCTCTGATCGTCCAGCGCATGACGAACCAAGGCGGCCACGACGTTGGGAATGCCGGTCCAGTGCTCCTCGAACAGGGCGCCGACATCGAGGACTGCCTTACGCGTCATGTTGGGACTCCCCGGCCTTCAACTGTTCAACCGTGTTCCAGAACCGTTCCGCGAAGGGCGCGAGGCCGAACTGGCTGCGGACCTCTTCGAAGGCGGCCGAAGATCTGTGGGCGTAGTCGGCCTCCTCCAGCGTCACGGCGCGCTCCAGAGAGGCGCGGACGTCTTCGGCGGAGACATAGTTGGTGTCCGTTCCGAACATGCGGTAGCGGGCGGTCAGGCGGATATCCAAGGGGCGAGGTTCGGACGGGATGACGACGGCGTCGTTTTCGGAAATATAGTCGCTCATGGCGGTGTGATTGACCGTCACCGGCACCACGCCTCGGCCCATGGCCTCGATCAGCGGCAGGTTCTGTCCTTCGGCATAGGAGGTGCAGACGTAATAGGTCGCCGCATCATACAGCCGGTTCAGTTCGTTGCGCGTCAGCACGGAGTCGGTCAGCCAGATGCGGTCGCTCACCATCGGCGGGATCAGGCGCCCGGCGTCGGAAATCTGCTCTTCCATCAGGATGCGGTTGGCCAGGCGCTTGGCCCGGTGAGGCGTCGTCATCTTCAGCAGCAGCAGCGCGTTGGGACGGTGCTCCAGGAACCGCATGAACCCGGTCAGCATGGGCTCGATCTGCTTGCGATAGTCGTGAACGTTGAAGACGCTCAGGAAAATCTCCGGCCGTTCTTCCCCGTCCAGCGAGGACAGGATGGCGGGCAGGGAGGCGGCCTTGGCCCGCGCGGCGTTGTCCAGCATCGGCTGAAGACGCGGCAGGATGCTCAGCGGCTCCCAGTTGACGCCCGCCAGGTCGCGGCCGATGCGCTCCAGTTCACGCAGGTCCGGACGTTGTGAGCGCGGTCGTCGGCTCAGGTTCGACAGCACCGGCGAGGGTACGCGCGTGGCGGGTTTGGTGATCTGGGCGGCGACAGCGTCGGTCGCGTGCTGCGACGTGACCCACAGTTCGTCAGCGACATCCAGCATCTGGGCCTGGTCAGCAAAGGCGTGGTGACTGAAGGCCTCGGTCGGCAGGCGCAGTCGGTCAAACTCCCAGGCGAAGCAGTTGATGTTGTAGGCGCCTTTCAGCACCCGCATCCGCTCCGGCGGATAGAAGCCCAGGTGAATGTTGATCTCGGCGCCCGAGCGCTCACGGATGTCCGAGATGTATTCGGGCTTGTCGATCACCGTGTAATCGACCTCCATCTCCTCGAAGGCCTGGATGAAGCCGCGCATGGCGAAGGAGTAGGAATAGTCGGCGGCGCCCAGGCCGGCCGCAGCCGCTTCCTTGTCGCCCTCTTGGACCTGACCGCCGGGCACGGACAGGAAGACGCGCAGAGGCGCCTTGGGAGCCTTGGGATTGACGCCCCGGAAAACGAGGGTGTTGTCGATCCGTCGAAGCAGCTTGAGTTCCAGCGCGATCTGGTCCGCAGCCGGATGACCCAAGGCGACGGCGGTCTCGAATTCGCGGGCTGCAGTGTCGAAGTCGCCGCGAATTTGGCCAGGTGGCCCAATTGCAGAGCCGCTTCGCCCTCGTCGCCTCCCAGTTCTCTCGCCTTGCGGTAAGCCTCGGCGGCGCGGCTGTGGAAACCCGCTTCCTTCAGGGCGTGACCCTTTTGAATCCAGGCGCCGGGCTTGGTCGGCTCCATGCCGGAGATCTGGCGGCGATAGGCCAGATCCAGCGCCCAATCTCTCTGAGTGCGCGCCTTCTCCGCCTGACGTTTCAACTCCTGTGTCGACTGGCGACGGCCCATCAGCGGCGCGCCTAGTTCGGTGATGCTCCGAACAACGCCCTGAGGCGTCGGCATTTTGTCACTCATGAAGGGCTCCGAGGCGTCTAATGCAGTCAACCGACATCGCGTGCGGCAGACCAAGTCCTGTTCCCGTCGTCAAGATATTTCCTACAAAATATATCGTCGATCTTTCTAGCGTTATCTTGGTAGCGGCGGTCCCGCGCCGAGCGTGTCCTAAATGCGTCTGGATCGACGAAGCGATTGGAGCAGTCTAGAGACGGACCTGTGTGTACGGGGATTGCATGGTGGCAGGGTTGGAAACGGTCGAGGCTGTCTGGAACGAGGAAGACGTTCGAAACCTGTATCGGCTCGCATTGCGTCGTGAAGCCGAGGCGGAAGCTATTGTGCAGGAAATGACGGCATGGCCGTCGGACAGACTGGTACGCACGTTTTTCACCTCGCCCGAGTTCCTTGAACGTCTGGAGCCGGACTTCCAGAAGGGCGAACGCCCCTGGCGTGAGGAGGAAACTAGTCCCGGCGAGCTTCTGCGGGCTTGGGCGGCGGGGCGTCTGCCGCTGTCGGAAGGGGGCGGCTCGCCATTGTGCAGGCGAGGTCGTGGACGCGCGTTTACTGGCTCTTGTTCAGCGATCCTCAGTTCAGTCAGGTCGTCGGTCCAGAGTTGATCGGCGGCGCCGAGGTCGTGGCGTGGCTGGAAAAATTCGCCAAAGCCGATGGCCGGATTGAGCAGGTCGACGGGCACGTGATCCGTGGCTGGGCGGTGCGCTTAGATGACATCGCCCAGTCGGCGATCGTGGAAGCCTGGTCCGGCGGCGCCTTGTGTTCCGCGACGACAACCAACTTGTTCCGGCGCGACATCCAAGATCGTTTCGGCGGCGACGGGCGCTTTGGTTTTGAACTCAGCCTACCTGCTGAAATGGCGCGCCGAAATGGCGGCGAGGTCGAGGTCGAAGTCCTGGGCGTCCCGATTGCGCGCGTTCGCTTGCCGCCTGAAGAGCAGGTGCTGGACGATATAGCGGCGGCGGCGCGGGAACTTGGCGAGGTGCGCGCCTTGCTTGAGCGGCTGGAGGCGCGTCTGCCTGCGGCCGAAAGCGGTCTTGCCCAGCCTCTGTCCGACTATGGCGCCTACGCTGCGGCTTGGCGCGATAGCGGCCTGGACGCCGCATCGTCGTCACGGAGAGGTTTGGTCGTGGTGGACGCGGTCGGCGCCCTCCGCGCGCACTGGATGACACGGTTCGCAGCCTGCTGGCTCAGACGGCTCCGTTGGAGAGGCTGTCCGTCGCTCTCGTCATCGACAGCAGCCAGGCCGCCTTGGCGGAAGACCTGCGTAATCGGTGCAGTTGGCAGGGACTTGGTGGCGTTTCCATCCATCTGGCCGAGCCGTCGGCGCCGGCCCAGCGCCTCATGGCTGCGGTCGAACAGGTAGGCGCACGAGGCGAGTTCTGTCTCTTTGTGCGCGCCGGCGATGACCTCGCCCCCGGCGCGGTGCGCCGGATCGCTGCGCGCATGGACCGAAGCGCCCAGGTGCAGGCTGTCTATTTTGATGAAGATTGCTTTGCGGACGGGCAGCAGGAAATGGACGCCGTTCTGCGCCGCCGCAAGGATCCGGTGTTGAAGCCGGGCTTTGACCGGGACCTGCTGCTTCAGACGCCCTATGTCGGTCAACGAGCGGCCTTCAACACTGAAGCTCTTCGCCGATTCAGCTTGGAAGAGGCGGCTGGCGATCATTTTGCTGCTGACCTGATGCTGCGTATCGACGCCGAGGGCGGCGTGATCGATCACGTGGGTCGGGTTCTGCTGAGCCGGTGGCCTGAAGATTCCGGATCCATTTCTTGGCGCCAGGCGGTCGAGTCTCATGTCCGCGCCGAGGGGGCTGTGGCGTCAGATCATGAAGACGAGCTTGGCGCTCGCGTTCCAGGGGCTGTGCGCGTGCGTCGTCGTGCCGATGCGGCGAAGGCCTGCATCATTATTGCGACCCGGGACGCCGTCGACCTGCTGCGGCCTTGCGTGGAGAGCATCTTCGCGATGCGGCCCGCCAATGCGACGCCGTACGAGCTGTTGATCATCGATCATGAAAGCCAGGAGCCTGAAACGCTGGCCTATCTTGCGCAGCTGGAGGCCGCTGGCGATGCGCGTATCATGCCGTATCAGGGCGAATTCAACTGGGCGCTGATGAACAATCTTGCTGCGGCCCAGACAGACGCTGACGTCCTGATCTTCCTCAACAACGACACGGTGGTTCGCACCCGTGACTGGTTGGACGAGCTGGTCAGCCAGGCGCAGCGTCCGAACGTCGGCCTTGTCGGTTGCCGTCTGCTTTACGCAGACGGGACGATCCAGCATGCCGGCTTCGTCGCGCGAGAAGAGGTGTATTCGTTTCTGACCCATGAGGGCGTGGGCGACATGGGTTCGTCGCCGGGTTATCTGGGCCGACATGCTTTGGTGCATGGTTGCGTCGCAGTAACCGGCGCCTGTATCGCCATCCGCGCCGAAACGTTCCGGGAACTGGGCGGCTTCGACTCGGCCGCATTCCCGATCGAAGGGAACGACGTAGACTTGTGCATGCGGGCTCAGGCGCAGGGATTGAAGGTGATCTACGACCCCTTTGCGACCCTCTATCACTTGGAATCGAAGTCTCGCGGCTTCAACACCGACCCTGTGCGCCAGGCCCGGGCGGAGGCTGCGTCGCGGTTGCTGTGGCGTCGCTGGGGCCCGCAATTCAGCCGGGACCCGGGCTTCAATCCGCATTTCGATCGCTTGTCGCGACCCTTCTCTCGGCTGCGGCCGCCGCCCTCCTACGCAGGTTGATGAGCGGGGGTCCTGATACTGGGCGCGGGCGGCCAGGTGGGGCGCGCGACCGCAGCGGTTTTGCGCCGCCAGGGCCGCGCTGTGACCGGCCTGACACGAGGCGACCTGGACATCACCGACGAGTCCGCCTTGGACGAGGTCTTCCGTCGTTTTTGTCCCGCGACGGTGATCAACGCCGCAGCCTTCACGGCCGTCGATCGGGCGGAAGCACAACCTTGGCGGGCTGAAGCCGTCAATGGCCGGGCGCCGGGATTGATCGGCGCGTCGGCGCGTCGTCATGGCGCTGCATTGATCCATCTGTCGACGGATTATGTTTTCGACGGAGAGAAGGGCGCGCCCTATGTCGAAGCCGATACGGCGGCGCCTGTGTCGGTTTACGGTCGCAGCAAGCTTGCGGGCGAGGCGGCCGTGCTTCGCTCCGGCGCGGCGGGAGTGATCCTGCGCACCTCCTGGCTGTTGTCTGCAGGGGGTTCGTCGGGGCTATTCTGTCGCGCGCGCGCTCTGGCGAGGTGTTGCGGGTCGTCGGCGATCAGAAGGGCCGTCCGACCTTGGTCGACGACCTAGCTCAGGCGCTTGCCGCCCTGGCGCACGAGACTCTGCCGCAGGCCGCACAGGTCTATCACTACGCGGGCGCGACCGATGCGACATGGTTCGAGCTGGCCGACGCCCTCGTCGACGAATGGAGCGGCCGCACCGGCGCCGCCCGGCCTGTGATGAGCGGCGTCACCGCCGCGAGTTGGAACGCCCCGGCGCGCCGCCCCTCTGATTCCCGGCTCGACAGCGGGCGCATCGCGGCTGATTTCGGCTTGCGGGGGCGGGATTGGCGCGAAGGCGTTCCCGAACTGGTTGAAGCCTGGTTGAACAAGGAGCCGGACCAATGAAGGGCATCATCCTGGCCGGCGGCGCGGGCTCGCGCCTGCATCCCATGACCACGGCGGTCTCCAAGCAGTTGATGCCGGTCTATGACAAGCCGCTGATCTACTATCCGCTGACGACCCTGATGCTGGCGGGGATCCGCGAGATCCTGATCATCACCACCCCGCGCGACCAGCCCGCCTTCCAGAGCCTGCTGGGCGACGGCGGGCGCTGGGGGCTCGATCTGACCTTCGCCGTGCAGGATCAGCCGCGCGGCCTGGCCGACGCCTATCGCATCGGGGCCGATTTCGTGGACGGCGGCCCCTCGGCCCTGATCCTGGGCGACAACCTGTTTTACGGCCATGAGGCCGGGCGCGTCTTCGCCCGCGCCGCCGACACGCTGGACGCCCAGCGCGGCGCCGTGGTCTTCGCCTATCGCGTGTCCGACCCGCGCCGCTACGGCGTGGTCGAGCTGGACGGCCAGGGCCGCCCCCTGTCCATCGAGGAGAAGCCGGCCGACCCCCGCTCCCCCTGGGCGGTGACGGGTCTTTATATCTACGACGGCCAAGCGCCCGAGGCTCGCCGCCCGCCTCCAGCCCTCCGCGCGCGGCGAGCTGGAGATCACCGACCTGAACCGCGCCTATCTGGAGCAGGGCCGCCTGGGGGTCGAGCGTCTGGGCCGCGGCTTCGCCTGGCTGGACACCGGCACCCCCGACAGCCTGCTGGACGCCGCCGCCTTCGTGCGCACCCTGGAGCAGCGCCAGGGCTTCAAGATCGCCTGCCCCGAAGAGGTCGCCTGGCGCATGGGCTGGATCGACGCCGCCCAGCTGGCCCGCCTGGCCGAAGGCTTCGGCGGCGCCGACTACGGGGCCTATCTGCGGGGGTGCTGGCGGCGGGCTAGAGCGGCCGCCCGCGATAGCGGATCGCTAGGGGAACCGTCAGCGTCATCTCGTGCGAGACGCCGTGCTCCCACAGGCCGTCCTCGCCCCAGCAGTCGCCATGATCCGCGCACATCAGGATGGTTGCGCCATGAAACCGCTCGATCAGGGCGGCGATCTGCCGGTCTACATATTCGACGCAGGCGATTTGACGCCGTCGGCACTCGGCCGAGCGGTCCTGCGTCTGGAACGGCACGCAGGGGTTGTCGTCTGCCGACCACGGCGCGCCTTCATAGTGATAGGGCACATGGGTCTCGCCGATGTTGGCGAAGACGAAGACCGGCGCGTCATCGGCGGCCGCCAGCTGCTCTTCGATCCACTGGACTTGCGCCCGCACGCCGCGACTGCCGACGAAGTTGAAGGCGTCGAAGCCGCTCCTCAGCGTGGCTGACACCGCCGTCGCCGGATCGAACCAGCCCATCGCCGCCGTGCCGATGGTGCGGTGTCCAGCGTTGCGGAATCCGTCCACGATATTGTCGCCGCTCAACAGGAAGCCCGGCGGCGCCGCGCCCGGATGCCCGGCGTAGTTCAGCCTGAACAGGCGGGCGAACTTCGGATTGAAGAAGGGCGTCTGCTCCTCGGCCACGCCGGGCGTGAAGCCCACGAACATGGCGGCGTGCGAGCCATAAGTGAAATGCGACGGCGCCTTGGCCCGCCGCACCCGCCCGACGCCTTTCAGCGCCGGAGCGTCGGCCGCCTCGAAGGCGTCGTGGCGGCACGAGTCGAGCGAGAGAAACAGGACGCTGTGCTCGTCTACGTGGTGGATCAAGAAGCTAGGCTTTCAACATAGGCCTGCAGGGAACCGGCTTCGATTGCCGCCCTATTCTCGAGCATCTGGATGCAATGCATAGCTAAGTCAAATGAATTATAGCAGCAATGTGCAATAATTGCAATGTTTTTCAATATTGTATTGCTTGCGTTTCCTGCGTCGGTGAAGTCTTTCGCGTAGACAACGTCGGCTTCGAGCAGCTGATTGAGGCTGGCTCTGTCGTTTCCGTTTATCGTGCAGGGGGCTATTATCCAATTCTTGACAGCAGCGAAGCAGTGAGGGATGAATCCTTGACTTCGCATAAAGACGTCAACTTCACCAAATGTAGGCTGATTCTTATATAATGGTAGAAATGAAACTTCGATATGAATTATCGCGCAGTCGGATAGCTTGGATAATCCGTTTTTGATTATCTCAAGCTCCATGCCTTGAACGTCAATTTTAAAATAGTCGATGCGTTTTATCTCATTTACATTGTCTATCTTCTTTGTGTCGACGGTCTCGGTGTGGATGATTTTCGAAACTCGTTCGAGCATCGAAAACAGCCGCAACGTGTTTTGGTCTGGCCTCAGGCCGCTAGTCATGCCGGATGACATGCAGATGTTCAGGTCGATTGGCTCGCCGTTGCCCAGCGCGTAAGGCAGGTAGGTTTCCAGCGGCCCTTTGGCTTCCAGGAGCGCGGCCAGCGCGGCCGGCTGGGGTTCAAAGCCGGTCAATCTGCCGACGCCGGCATCCAGCAGCGGGGCGTAGGGCGGGGTGCCGTCGATGGGGTTGGCGCCGACATCGACAATCTCGATCGGTGCGTCTAGGGAGAGAATCTCGAATATCGAAGACATGTCAGCGCCTGTTTCTGTATGTCTGATTTTCCAAAACTCTTACCTGTGTTCGGTGGAAATGAAACTGCTCGTCTGCGTGCCCGCCTATGGATCCACTGTCCGAGTCGAAACAATGAACTCTATCGCTGTGGGGATGATCCATCTTCAGCAGCAGATGCCTCACGTCGATATACGTCTGTTCTCCCTAGATATGGCCGAGATCGGCCGTGTCCGAAATTTGTTCGCCTCCCTGGCGCTGAAGGATGACTTCGACGCCTTGTTGATGGTGGATTCGGACATGGGAATCCCCGGAAACCTTTGCTCGATTGCTGGCCTCCGGGCACGAGGTTTGCGGTCTGACTTATCCTAAGCGTCAGATAGACCTACATAAATTCCACGAGCTCGCGGCCGCGGGCGTAGATTTCGATGGGGCGAAAATTCAGGCCCTGACCTTTATTGCGGCCGGGAATTTCGTTCACGAAAACGGGCAGATCCAGGTTCAGGACGGTTTCCTTGAGATGACGGGCTTGCCAGGCGGCTGTCTGCTGATACGCACGTCTGCTCTTCGCCGAATGTGGAAGGAGATCCCCAAGATTCGCCAGACCGAACACATCTCGGATCTTGAAGGGAAGATGGGTATTGAAAACCTTATTCGATGCTTCGACAACGTGAATGTCGGCAATACGAATCTAAGTGAGGATCTCAGCTTCTGTCATCGCTGGCGGTCAATAAATGGCCGGATTTTCGGACTGGTCGATGTTTCGGTCACTCACTGTGGCGGCATGAATTACGAAGGTCGCTACATTGATCTTCTGATGAGTACGGCAAAGGCCTAATGGTCTCATTTCAGGCGTAGATATTCGCGCTGTCTTCTGCGTCGTCGTCGGGCCTGAAAGGTTGAGATAACGTAAACTTGGCCGGCTATCTGACGTTGTTATGCATGGTTCGTGTTCATTGGGTGACGTTATATAAATTTAGGTTGACGCGCCGCTGTTCGCCTAGCTAAGCGTGGCAAGCCTCGTGGATGCAGAGTGCGACCCGCTTTCGGGCCGCTGTGGCCGAAAGCATAATGGGCCGTCCGCCCAAACCATTTTGAACCTTCTGGGGACGTTCATGTCTAAGAAATCTCTCTATCTGGCATCGGCGGCGCTCGCCCTGTTTGCTGCCGGCAACGCTTACGCCATCGATGTGTCGGGCATCGGCAAGTACAGCACGGTCAACTCGGCCGTTACGACGTCGGCCGCCATCAAGCTGGCCAGCGAACTGCGCTTCACCGCTTCGGCCTCCTCCGCTTCGAGCTTCGCCAACTCGGCCGACATGGTGTCGTTCAAGGTTTCGGCCTCGACGGGCAACTCCCTGCCGACCGGCGTGCCGCTGGTGTTGACGGTCGATCTGACCAACGCTGTGTTCAATGACGCTCTGGGTTCGAACGCGGTCCTGACGGGCACGGGCGCCTGCACCTTCTCTCCTGCTCCGCTCAGCGGCGTCCAGGCCAACGCCAAGTCGGCCAGCTACCTGCTGACGCTGTCGGGCTGCGGCACGGCGACGGCTGACGGCATCACCGTCACCCTGCCGGTGCGCGCGACGGGCGCTGGCTCGGTCTCCATCGGCGCCGAGCTGATCACCCAGGCTGGCGGCCTGGCCGTCGACGGCGGCCGCAAGGCGGCCACTTTCATCCAGTTGGCCAACGCCTTCGACGTCGCCGTGTCGGCTTCGGGCTCCAACGCCGTCGCTGACCTGGCCGAAGGCTATGAGAAGCTGACCAGCGGCAACGCGGCTGTGGTCGTGGGCACCTATCAGCTCAAGGTCGACACGGACGTTTATACGCACCTGAGCCCCAGCACTGGCAGCGGCAAGGCGAGCACGGCTGATGTCGCTGCTGTCCGTCTGAAGGGCGTTGCCGCCGCCGGCTTCAACGGCTTCAACCTGGCCCATGACACGGCCACGGCCACTTTCGGCGCCACGACCGCAACCATCGCCGACACCCGCGTTCTGGACGTAACGTCGGTCACTACGACCGCGCACACCATCTACGTGGTCGATAACACCGGCACGGCGACCGGCACCAGCACGGCAGAGATCATCGCCCGTAACGGCATCATCACGCCGACCGCTCTGAACCTGACCGCCACCGTCGATCTCCTGAAGCCCTCGACCGATACGTCCACCACGACGGCGAACCCGTTCAACGACTTCTCCAAGTCGGCTGATCTGAAGAGCGTGGTCCGCAACGGCGCTTCCTTCGTGGCTCCGTGGGTGGCTTTGGGCTCGTCCAGCGCCAACTCGACCATCCGTCTGGCCAACAACGGCGCTGCGGCGACCGGCCCGATCCAGGTGACGCTGCTGTCGCACAACGGCACCTCGGTGACGACCAAGACCGTGACCATCGGCGCCGCTCAGGTTGTCGCTGGTTCGCTGAACGCGACGGGCGGCATCGCTGCTGGCTCGGCCGTCTCGATCTCGGGCGCCGCTCTGAAGGCTGCCTTCGGCACGGACGCTGTCAACGGCGACCTGCAGGTCAGCGTTGAAGGCCATGCCTCGACCCTGTCGGGCAAGGTTCGTGTCACCCAGGCTTCGGGTCAGATCTTCGAGACCTCGCTGGGTAACATCGGCAACTAAGTCCAGGCATCCGTCTGAACTGGGGAAGGGAGGGCCTTGCGCCCTCCCTTTTCTTTGCGCGGCGGGCGGACCGGGGGCGGCCGCGACGGGCTTGCCGTTCCGCTGTCATTCGTCAGCCCGCTCCGGTGGACGGCGTTCGCTTCTGTCGTTACAGCGGACAGGTGACTGTGACCGCTCGCTCCATGAATTCCGACCGCCCCGCCGCCCCGCCGCCGCTTCGCGCGGCGCGTCCGCGCCTGGGCGACCTGCTGGTCGAGCGCGGCCTGGTGCGGCCGGCCGATGTCGCCAACGCCCTGTCGCTTCAGGCCCAGAACGGCGGCCTGCTGGGGCTGAACCTGGTGCGCCTGGGCGCCCTGTCCGAAGCCCAGCTTCTGGACGTCCTGTCCGAACAACTGAATCTGCCCGTCCTGGCGCCCGAACACGGCCCCGCGCCCGAGCGCGTCCGCGCCTTCATGGACCAGATCGGCTCCCCCTCGCCTGGTGGGCCGAGCGCGAGGCCGTCGCCTGGCGTGAAGAGGCGCCCGCCGACGACGCCTCCGCCCCCGGCCGCATTCTGTGCGCGGCGGTCCAGCCGCTGGACCCCGCCCTGGCCGAACGCATCGCCCAGTCGAGCCTTGAGCCCGTCGCCTTCTTCCTGGCCCCTCGCTCCCTGATCGAGGCCCTCACCGACGACCTCAGCCAGGATCAGTCGCCGGGCCTCGATCCCGCCCTGGGCGGCGGCGGCGCCGACGCGGCCCGCTTGCGCGAACTGGCGCAGGAAGCCCCGGTCATCGACTTCGTCAACGCCGTCTTCGCCGAGGCCCTGACCCGCCGCGCCTCGGACGTTCATGTCGAACCCTATGAGGACCGCTTCCTGGTGCGCATGCGCATCGACGGCGTCCTGACCACGGCCCGCAGCGCCCCGCGCTCCAACTTCGACGCCGTCTGCTCGCGCATCAAACTGCTCAGCGGCATGGACATCGGCGAGCGCCGCCTGCCGCAGGACGGCCGCCAGTCGATCCGTGTCTCGGGGCAAGAGGTTGATTTGCGCGTCTCGACCCTGCCGTGCTCGTGGGGCGAATCCATCGTCCTGCGCCTCCTGGGCAAGACCAGCCGCCTGCCGCAGCTGTCCGAACTGGGCGTCAGCGCGCAGCAGGAAGCGGGCTTCCTGCGCCTGGCCGAACATCCCAACGGCGTCTTCCTGATCACCGGCCCGACCGGCTCGGGCAAGACCACCACCATCTATCGCCTGCTGACCCACCTGAACGACGGCGAGCGCAAGATCATCACCGTCGAGGACCCGGTCGAACTGGACCTGCCCGGCGTCATCCAGGTGCGCGTCCGCTCCGAGATCGGCCTGACCTTCGCGGCGGGCCTGCGCTCGATCCTGCGTCAGGACCCGGACGTCATCATGGTCGGCGAAATCCGCGACCCCGAGACGGCGCGCATCGCTGTGCAGGCCGCCCTGACCGGCCACATGGTCATCTCCACCGTCCACACCAATACGGCGCTGGCGGCCATTCCGCGCCTGCTGGACCTGGGGATCGAGGACTATCTGCTGGCCGACGTGCTGCGCGGCGTGGCGGGCCAGCGCCTGATCGCCGCCTGTGCGAAGACTGCGCCCGCCCCTCGACCCCGGCCGAGGCCGCCGCTCACGAACAGGCCGTTCCGGCCCACCTGCGCGCCGTCGCGGCGGACGAGCCCGCCCGCTGGATGGAGCCGGTCGGCTGCGCCAAATGCGGCCACAGCGGGTTCCGCGGCCGCCTCGGCGTCTATGAGCTGGCGCCGATGTCGCCGGCCTTGATCGCCGGCCTGCGCGCCTCGGCCGACGAGGATCAACTGACCGACGCCGCCCGCAGCGAAGGCTTCCTCAGCTTCGCCGACGACGCCTTCCTGAAAGCCCGGCGCGGCCAGACCGCCCTGACCGAAGTCCACCGCATCGCCGGAGGCGGCCAGTGAGCCGCGTCCCATGACCAACCAACTGACCTTTCAGTATGAGGCCGCCGGGCGGGACGGGCGGATGGTCAAGGGGATGATCGGCGCCGCCGATGAGGCGCTGGCCATGCGCCGCCTGGCCGCCGACGGCCTGACGGTCGTGCGCATCCGCCCCGCCGCCGCGCCCAAGGCCGAGGGGCGCGAGCGCGGGTTGAAGACCGCCGAGCGGGTGCTGGTCCTGCGGCAGATGGCGCTGATGCTGGAAGCGGGCGTCTCCCTGTTGGAGGCGCTGGACACGGTCGCTCAGGGGATGCAGGCGCGTAAAGGCCGCCGCCAGTTCCAGGCCGCCATCGCCGCCCTGCGACGCGGCGAGTCGCTGGGCGACGCCCTGGAGGAGCACGCGCCGGGCTTTCCCGACTATGTCTACGCCATGGCCCGCGTCGGCGAGGCGTCGGGCCGCATCGCCGAGGTGCTGAAAGAGGCCGCCGAGCAGATGGCCTATGAGGACCGGCTGCAGCGCGACTTCGCCAACGCCATGACCTATCCGGCCTTCCTCTGCTTCGCCGGGGTGGCCGCCGTCGGCTTCATCTTCACCCAGGTCGTGCCGCGCTTCGGCGCCATGATCGGCGACGACCGCGAGAACATCCCCGCCATGTCGCGCTGGGTCCTGCAGGCGGGCGAGTTCGCCAACGCCAACCTGGGCGTGGTGGCGGTGACGGCGGCGCTGGTGATCGCGGCTGTCGTCCTGATCGTCAAGAACGCCGCCTTCCGCGAGCGGGCCTATACTGTCGCGCACGGCCTGCCCGTCGTCGGCCCGGTGATCCAGTCGCGCGAGATCGCGTCGTGGGCGCGGCTGACGGCCTTCGCCCTGAACAACGGCGTGCCCCTGCTGTCGGCGGCGGCCCTGTCGCGGGCGGCGGTGCCGATCGGCCCGTTCCGCCAGGGGCTGGACCTGCTGGAAAGCGACCTGAAGGCGGGTATGACGCTGGACGCCTCGCTGGGCGCCCACACCCGGCTGGAGGCGATGGACCTCAGCCTGCTGCGCGCGGGCCAGAAGTCGGGCGCCGTCGGCGCCATGTTCGGCTTCATGGCCGACAACTACGAAGCGCGTCTGCGCGACCGGATGAAGCGGATGACTTCCCTGCTGGAGCCGATGGCCATCGCCGTCATCTCCATCGTCGTCGGCTTCGTCGCCCTGTCGCTCGTTCTGGCCCTGTCGAGCGTCTACGAAGGCGTCGTCTGATGCGAGCGAAGGTGCGGGGGCGTCAGGGGTTCAGCCTGATCGAGGCCCTGGTGGCGCTGGCCATCGCCTCGATGACGCTGATGGCGATCTTCGAACTGCAGATCCAGATGGCGCGCGGCCAGCAGCGCGCGGCCCTGGCCATCGAACAGGTGGCGGCCCAGGAGAACGCCCTGGCCCTGACGCGGCATCTCAATCCGATGGCCGAACCCTATGGCCGCATCGCCCTGCCGGGCGGCGACGTCGTCACCTGGTCGGCCGAGGCCAAGAGCGAGCGCCGCACCAACGCGGGCTTCCCATCAGGCGACGGCGCCTTTGAGGTTCAGCTCTATCAGGTCACGGTCGGCGTCGAGCGCCAGGGCGGCCGGTCGCCCGCGCCTCTGGTGTTCGACCGCCTGGGCTGGCGCCGACTGGAGATCGAGGGCTGAGGCTTAGTCCTCGACCGGCTCCGGCGCCTCTTCAATCACATCTTCCACGGGCCCTGTGGTGATCGCCGAGGCGGTCGGCGTGCGGCGGCGCTCTGAGGCGCGGTTCGGTCCGGGCAGGTCGAACCCGACGCCGCGCACCCCATAGCCGACCGAGAAGGGCGTCAGCGTATAGGACCAGCCGCGTCCGGTGCGGAAGGCGGCGTTGATGTCGCGCGACAGGCTGTCGGCCATATCGGCCATGTCTTCGTCGCCCCGGATGACATAGGGGGTGATCAGCATCACCAGTTCGGTGCGGTTGCCGCTGACGCTGTTGGTCTGGAAGGCTGAGCCGATCAGGGGGATGTCCTTGATGAAGGGCACGCCGGTGTTGGTCTTGGAGTAGTTGTTGCTGATCAGGCCGCCCAGCACGCCGGTCCAGCCGTCGGTGATCGAGATCTGGGTTGTCAGGCTGCGGTTCAGGATCGGCGGGCTGGCGATGGCCGAATTGGTGGATTCCCCGACCTCGGAGATTTCCTGGCTAATCGTGATGTCGACCCGGTCGCCATAGACGACGGGCTGCAGGTCCAGGATCACGCCGGTCTGGCGATACTGCACGCTTTGCAGCACGTCGGTGCCGTCGCCGCCGGTCTGGGTATTGACGGCGCGCTGCGAAGTGATGATCGGCACGTCGGTGCCGACCTGGAAGCGGGCCGAGCCGCCGCTGCGCGCCACCAGCTGCGGCCGCTGCAGGATGTTGACGCGGTTGTTGGACGCCTCGGCCGCCAGATTGGCGCGGAAGTCGTCGCCCTTGAACGACAGGACCAGGCCGCCGCCGCCGATTTTCAGGCCCTCGGTCGACCCGGTCAGCAGGCCGTCGCCGCGCATCTCGGAACCGAACAGATTGACGCCGAGCGAGGTTTTGTCCGTCAGCGTCACCTCGGCGATCATCACCTCGATCACGACCTGGGGCGCCGGGGTGTCCAGCGTGTTGAGCAGATTGCGCAACTGGGCGAACTCGGTGGCCGTGCCGGTGAAGATGATGCGGTTGCCGATGGGGTCGGTCAGGACGCGGCCGTTCATGAACTGACCTTGCGAACCCTGACCCATCCCGCCCTGGCCGCCGCCGTTCATGCCGCCGGTCGGACGGTTGGCTTCAGAGGCGGGCGGGGCGCCCGGCACGCCGACGGGCGCCTGGGGCTGGGCCATGGTCGGGCTCTGCCCCATCGCCAGCTGGCCCAGAGAGGCGGCGTCGGTGTTCTTGACCTGATAGACGAAGGTCGAGGCCTTGTCCCCGAGGGCGGCGGGCTGATCCAGGGTCTCGACCCAGTAACGCGCGCGCTCCAGCGTTTCGGGATCGCGCGCGAAGATCAGGATCTGGTTCGCCGCCGGGAAGGACAGGATGACCAGGGCGCGTCCGGCCAGGGCCTGGCGCGAGACGATATAGCCTTCGGTCGTCAGCGTCTGTTCCAGCGAGGCGGCCAACTGATCGGTGGCCCAGAAGGAGGGTTCGACCCGCAGCACCTGGGTGCCGGCGAAGCGCGGCTGGTCCAGTTCGCGCAGCGCCCGAACGACCTGGGCTACCTCGCGGCCGGAGCCGGAGATGATCAGGCTGTTGGTCAGCGGATCGGGCGTGATCCGCGCGCCGCTCAGATTGGGATAGACGTCCTGCAGCAGGGCCTGCAGGGCGTTGACCTCGATGGTCTGGACGCTGAAGAACTGCACCACCCGACCGGCCGCGTTGGGCACGGCGCGGCTGCGATTGATGTCGGCGCCGGTCGAGGTCTCGGGCGTGGCGCCCACGGTGACGAAGCCGCCGTCGATATAGACCTCGACCCCGTACTGGCGCAGCGCCTGCTGGGTCAGGCTGAACAGGGCGCGTTTGCTGATCGCGCCGCCGCTGCCCCCGGCCACGATCTCGGTGCGGTTGGCGACGTCAGGCGACAGGGTGAAGGGGTCTTCAGCACGCCGCCGAAGACGGTGGCGGCGAACTGCGGAATCGACTGGGGCGACAGATTGGCGTCGACCAGTTCGTCCGATACGAGGCCCGCGATCTGCTCGGGGGTGGCGGGCTGGCGCGTGGCCGCGGGCGGCGCCGGCGGGGCCGGGATGTTCAGCGTGCTGGTCTGCACCCGGGCGCGCCCGTCCGTGGAGGTCTCGCCGCCGATCTGGCCGTCCGTGGACGCGCGCTCCAGACGGGCGTCAGGGCGGGTGACGACGCTCTGCATGTCCGGGAAGGCGGCGCATCCAGCCAGGACGATCATCGGCGCCAGCGCCGCCGCCGCACGCAGGGCCGCGCGGGACGCAGGCGCGCCCAGGCTGGCGCGCGGGCGAGAGAAGCGGTCCGTGGTCAGCTTCGACATTGCATTGTCCTCGATACTCAACCGAACACCCGCACGACGCGCGTTTCGCGTCCCTTGGTCAGGGTGACGGCGTCAGCGGTGATTTCTTTGATGCGCCAGTCCTCGAACACGGCGCCTTCGGCCAGGGGGCGACGCCGCCCGCGCCGCTCACCAGGACGTGGCGGGCGCCGGTCGCCGGATCGCGTTCGACCCCGCGCAGGGCGGCGCGGAAGGTCACGGCCACGTCGGGCGGCGGCGGAGGAGGCGGAGGCGGCGGAGGCGGCGGGGGCGGCGGCGGCGGCGGCGGGTCCGACCGCAGCGTCTTCAGAAAGGCCACGGCCGCGATCGCGCCTTCGCCGGGCCGCAGGCTCAGTCCCTGCTGGGCGCTCGCGCCGCGCACGACCGCGGGCGGCTCCTCCGGCCGGCCCGGATAGGCGGCGCCGGTCAGATAGGCCAGGATCAGGACCAGCGGCGGCGCCGCCCACAGCAGGGGCTTCACGACGCCGTCTCCGTCTGCGTCAGCCGCACTGGAAAGGCGAGGCGCAGCCACAGCTTGCCGCTGGTCTGGGGCGGGCCGTCCTCGACCATCATCGGCCGGGGCGGCGTCAGCTCATAGCGGAACCCCACGACGCGGAACCCTTCGGGCCATTCACCCAGCTTGTCGAGGAAGGCGAAGGCGGGGCCCCAGCGCAGGTCGGATTGAACCTCGACGTCCAGCCACTGTGTCGGGCCGATCGCCTCGACCTTGGCGTTGGTGACGATGCGCGCATTGGGCAGGTCGACGGCCGACAGCGCCTCCAGCAGCCGCTGCTCGATCAACACCTGAGCCACGGCCGGATTGGCGGCCTCGAACCCCCAGGCGTTCATGTCTTCCAGCGCCAGCCGATCCGCCGCGCCATCGGCGATCCGCCGCGCCGCCGCCGCCGTCAGTCGGGCCGTGGACTGTTCGCCCAGCGCGTCGATATAGGCGTCGGCCTGGGTCGTTCGGGCCTCCAGCGCGGCGACCGGGGCGTAGAAGGCGACGCCCAGCGCCAGGCCGCCCAGCAGCAGGCGCTCACGCGTGGTGGTGCGCTGCAGACGCTCTTTCAGCGCCTCGATCGACGCGCGCGTCGATGCGACCGTGTCCGCCATGAATCCTTGCAAAATCGTCGCCCTCGTGCGCGCCAGAGCCCGCATCGCATCGACCCCCTATGCGCGCTCAGCTATAGCAACCGCTAAGCGCCCATAACAGCTTAGAAATCCAAAGTGGTCGATCAATGCTTCGTCGTCTGAACCGACTTTACCGCCGTTTTTCGTTTGTCGTGGCCCCGCCGCATCAGCCGCGCAGCCGTCAGGCGCGCGCCGGCTATTCCATGCTCGAGATTCTGGTCGTGCTGGCGATCATCGCCCTGATCGCCGCCGTGGTGGGACCGCGCCTGTTCGCCCAGCTGGACAAGTCCAAGAGCCAGACCGCCCGCCTGCAGATCCGCTCGCTGGAAGCGGCGCTGGAGACCATGCGCATCGACATCGGCCGCCTGCCGAGCGAACAGGAAGGCCTGACCCTGCTGATGAAGGCCGACGCCCAGCAGGTGCCCGGCTGGTCGGGTCCGTATCTGGACAAGGACCTGCCGCCCGACCCGTGGGGCCGCTCCTACATCTATGTGGCGCCGCCCGCGCCCAGCGCCGGCGATCCGGCGCCCGACGCCCGCGCCCGGGTGATCAGCTACGGCGCCGACGGCCAGGAGGGCGGCGAGGGCGTCAACGCTGATGTCTCGTCCGATTCCCCGCGCTGATTTCAGCCGTCGTCCGGGCGGCGCCGTTGATCCGGCGCGCGCGGGCTACAGCCTGATGGAGGTGCTGGTGGTGCTGGCCATTTTCGCCCTCAGCGCCTCCATCATCATGCCCTCGACCTCGCGGATGCTGGACCAGACGGCGGCGCACGCCGTCTTCTTCGAGTTCCAGCGCCAGGTGTCCGACCTGCGGCGTGAGGCCAACCGCACCGGCGAGCCGCTGCGCATCATCGACCCCGCCATGCCCGAGCTGGAGGGTGATCGGCGGATCGAGCTGCGCGCCCCGTGGCGCTACACCTTGTCGCCCGCCCTGTCGGTCGCCGAGGGCGGCGGCTGCTCCACCGCCAGCGCCAATCTGATCCACCAGGACCGGGTGGTCATGACCCTGCGCAGCGAGGACGGAACCTGCCGATTCATCCGCTATCAGGCGGCTGCGTCCTAAAGCGCTCGGCTCAGCTCAGGGCTGGGCCGGAGAGGCCGGCGCCGGTTCCAAGCCGGGTTCAGGCTCAAGCGGCGGCGCCGCCTCGCGCACCCGCATCTTCACGCTCAGATTTCTGGCTGCGCTGTCGGTGCGGGGCTCGACCGCATAGAAATAACCCGAGCTTTCCAGATCGCCCACCACCAGGGCGATCTTGCCGATGGCCTCATAGGGCAGGGTGAACTCCAGCGTCTCCGTCTCGGCGTTCAGGGCCGAGGGCGCCAGATCATGCAGCGCCAGAATCCCGATGGCCGCCCCGGCGGCGCTCAGCGGGCCGGTCTGTTCCTCCAGGCGACGATAGGCGACCAGCTTCTGCTGGCTGGCGTTCAGCCTGTGCACGGCCTCGGCTTGCGGCGTGGCGGCGCGGATCTCGGCGGTCTGCTCTTCGATCCGGGCGACGTCCTTGGCCAGTTCGCGGCTCTGACCGAACAGGAAGGCGGCGACGCACAGAGAGGCGAAGGCCGCCCCGCCGCCGGCCATCAGCGCCAGCTGTTCGCGCGACAGCTCGACCGGGGCCAGGGCGAAGGCGTCGCGATTGTCGAAGGCGATCGACAGGTCGCTGGGCGCGGGCGGGGCCTCCGGCGCCGCCTCGGCGTTGCGCTGCAGCCGCACGAAGGCGGACCAGGCGGCGGCGTCGTAGCGGTCGCGGCGCCAGGCGGAGGCGACCAGCGCCTTGTCGCGCCACAGCTGCGCCTCATGGCCCTGGTTCAAACGTACGATGCGCCAGCCCTCGCCGCGCGGCTGGGCCAGGGTCTCGGGCGTCAGGACCGGCGCGCTCTGCATCCCCTCCTGCGCCGCCAGCAGGGTCTCGACCCGCTCGGCGTCCCACCACCAGACGCCATAGTCGTCGCCCGCCTTGCTGAGGACGAAGCCCGCCCGCAGATAGGGCGCGGCCAGCCGGGCGTGCAGCGTCGCCGCCTGTCGCCGCCGCCGACGCGGCAGGGCCGCTGTGCTGAACAGGCCGAAGGCGCACAGGTCGCGCGCCAGCAGCAGCACCGGCCGTCGCAGCACGCGTCCGACCGCGCCGCCCGGATGGACGACGCTGAGGGCGCCGTCGGCGCTCAACCGCTCAACGCGGGGCGTAAGGAAGTCGAATGGCATCGGTCGTGTCGGCCCTGGCCCGCTTGGGGGCTTCTGTCAGTTCGGTCTGGTCGATCCACAGCGGCTGCTCCAGACCGAAGGGGTCAGGGTCAGTCGCGCGCGATAGACCCAGGCGGATCGGGTGTCGTGAAGCGTCAGGATGGTCGCGCCTGACGGGTAGGTGAAGATCTGTTCCTGATCCAGGTCCAACACGGCCCCGGTCACGGACGCCACGTCGTAGAGAGAGGTCAGCGGCCGCTCAGCGCGAACGCGCATCAGGGTCTCGATCTGGCTGTCGTTCAGGCCGAACCAGACCGCCAGGGCGGCCGGGCCGGCGGTGTTCACATTCTGGGTGGCTGAGGTGGCGTCGGCGGCCAGCGCGTCGCGCAGGGCGCGCCACTTCTTCGGCTCGACCGCCAGACGCGCGCCCAGGATCGACAGCCATTCCGTCGGCCGGATCAGGCGCCGGTTGGCCGGGCCGCCGTCGGCGTAGTCGGCGCGCTCGGCCCCGTTCGGCTGCCTCAGGTCGTCTGAATCGATATAGTCCGTATAGCGGGCGATCAGGGCCTGCCGCTCGCCCGGCTGGACGCCCGCCGCCTCCAGAAACCGCTCATGCGGCTGGCCGAACAACTGGGCGGTGTTGATAAGGCCCGCCTGATCCTGAAGGCGCAGGACCAGCGGCCCGTCCGCGTCCATCGTATAGCGGCGCCCGTCGGCCATGACCTTTTCGACCGGCACGCCCGAGACGTTGGACGGCTCCTGTTGCGGCCCCTCCATCTCCAGCGTCTGGCGGATGTCGTTGACCCCGAAGCCATAGGCCCGCGTCGGCTCGGTAGCGGCCATGAAGGACAGGGCGGCCTCGGCGCTCATCGCCCTTGCAGGAAGCGGACGCGCGCGCGCGCCGAGGCCGCCTCGGCGCTCAGGCTGGCCAGGGCCGTGATCGCCACCAGGAAAATCAGCGTCACCACCCCCGTCACCGCCAGCACGGCGGGCAGGGCGAAGCCGGAGCGGCGCCGGGCGCGAGATCGGGGCCTAGAAGTCGGCATCGAACCTCACCCATCGACCCGGATTGCCGGACGAGGCCACCTCCACCACATCCACGTCCGGGCCGCCGTTCAAGCGGACGAAAAGGCGGGCGCTGCGCATGCCTTCTTCGCCCAGCACCCGCTCGCGCGGCGTTTCGAACGCGGGCGCCCAGGTCTGGCCGTCCTGGGAATAGGACAGGCTGGCCTGTCCGCCGTGGGGCAGGGGCAGCAGCGGCGTCCTGCGGCCGGCGGCTTCGCACATCACGACGCGGCGGCCGTCCTGCACCTCGATCGTCAGCACCAGTCGCCCGGCCCAGCCCTGGGGCGCGCAGCCGGTGGCGCGCTCCATGACGGCCTCGCCTTCCAGCCGCTCGGGCGCGCCCACAAGCGGCAGGTCCACGCCCTCCATAATCGCGGCGGGCGGGCGCACGGTCAGGCTGCGGATGATGCTGCGCAGGTCGCTGATCGCCACATCGGCGTCGGCCGCGGACATGGCGCGCCGTCCCAGCGCAAAGCCCGCGTCGCCCGCCTTCATGCCGATCGAAAAGATGACGGCCAGCGCCATGCCCCCGATCGCCAGCACGACCAGGGCTTCAATCAGGGAAAAGCCGGAGCGGCGGGCGGAGATCATTGCCCGGCCTTGATAGGGCGTCCCGCACCGCCTGCCAACATTGGCATGACGCCGCTCTGAACAAAGACTTCGGCTTTTCGTCGTTCTCCCGGGCTGATATGGAAGACGTTGAGTTCTATGGGGGAAGGGGATGCGCGGCGTCGCCTCGGTCTTGATAGCGGCGAGCCTCGGCGGCGCGGCATGGGCGGGGGTCAGCATCCTTACGCCGCCGGACCGCGCCCAGGCCGGCTCTGCGCGCCTTATCGCTCATGCCGCGCCGCTCCCGGCCGAGCTGCCGGAAGTCGTTCCCGCGCCCGAGACGGACGCCGATCGCCGCGCCCGCCTGAACGCCCGCCTGAAGACCATGCTGGACGAAGGCAAGGGCGCCCGTCTGACGGACGCCCCGCCGCGTCCGCCCGCGCCCGCCCGTGCGCCGCGTCCGGCGCGCGCCGCGGCCAAGGCCGAGCCTGCGGCGACCTTCGCCCCGCCCGCCCATGACGCCGCCTCCGCGCGCCCGACCGTGCGGCGCGCAGGCGGCTATGTCCCGCCGACGCTGGATCTGAAGACGCCGCCGCGCGTGCCGCAGAACGATCTCGAATGTCTGACGCAGGCCGTCTACTATGAGGCCCGAAACGAAAGCGAAGAGGGACAGGCGGCGGTCGCCGAGGTGGTGATCAACCGATCCCGCCACCGGGCCTATCCGAAGTCGATCTGCGAAGTGGTCTATCAGCGCAACAGCCGCACCTGCCAGTTCACCTTCACCTGCGACGGGTCGATCGGCCGCCGTCCGGTCAGCGCGGTCGCCTGGGCGCGGGCCGAACGCATTGCGCGCGAGGTGCATGAAGGCCGCTCGTCCAGCCAGTTGCCCAAGAACTCGGTCAACTATCACGCCAACTATGTCCGCCCCTCGTGGGGCCGCCGTCTGGCCCGCGTGCGCCAGATCGGCGCCCACATCTTCTACGGCGCGCCCCTGAACGGCTCGACCCCCGGCGCCTATGAACGCGACGCCGCGCCTGCGCCCGCCCGCCTGCTGTTCGTGCGCAATGAGGCGCTGGACCGCGCCTATGCCGTCCTGGCGGGTCAGGCTTCGAACGGCGCGAGCGAAACCCCGACACGGCTGCGCAATGACGCTGGAGACCTCGGGCCGGCTCGTCCTGCTCAGGACGCCGCGTTACGGCGACGCGCGCGGCTGGTTCGCCGAGACCTGGTCCCGCGCCCGCTTCGCCGCCGCCGGCATCGACTGCGACTTCGTTCAGGACAACCAGTCGCGCTCGGAGCCGCAGGGCGTGGTGCGCGGCCTGCATTTCCAGACGCCGCCCTATGCTCAGGCCAAGCTGGTCCGCTGCCTGCGCGGGGCGATCCTCGACGTGGCGGTCGACCTGCGCGCCGGCGCCGCGACCTTCGGACGGGCTCACGCCGTCGAACTGTCGGCCGACAGCGGCGATCAGCTGTTCATCCCGCCCGGCTTCGCGCACGGCTTCGTCACCCTGACGCCCGGCGCCGAGATCGCCTATAAGGTGTCCGCCCCCTACGCCCCGGCGCATGAGGCGGGTCTGGCCTGGGACGACCCCGATCTGGACATCGCCTGGCCCGTCGCGGCGGATCAGGCGGTGCTGGCCGATCGCGACCGCGCCTGGCCGCGCCTGCGAGACCTGAACAGCCCGTTTCGCGGCGTTGAGGCGTCGGGGCTCTCGATTGTGGACCTGGCGACCGTTAGCCGTTAGCCGGAGAGGCTGCTGCGTCGGCTAAGGAGAGGCTTGTGCGGATATTGCTCACCGGCGGCGCCGGCTTCATCGGCTCGGCCCTGGTCCGCGAGCTTCTGTCGCGCGGCGACGAGGTGCTGGCGGTCGACAAGCTGACCTACGCCGGGGTCGAGGCCTCCCTGACCGAAGTCGCCGACCACCCCCGCTTCCGCTTCCTGAAGGCCGACATCGGCGATGCGGCCGCCATGGCCGGCGCCTTTGACGCCTTTCAGCCCGACCGCGCAGCCCACCTGGCCGCCGAAACCCACGTGGATCGTTCGATCGACGGCCCGGCGGTCTTCATTCAGACCAATGTCGTCGGAACCCAGGTCCTGCTCGATCAGGCCCTGGCCTATTGGCGCGGACTGAGCGGCCCGGCGCGCGAGGCCTTTCGCTTTCTGCACGTCTCGACCGACGAGGTGTTCGGCTCGCTCGGCGCCGAGGGGCGCTTCGACGAGGCCACGCCCTACGATCCGCGCTCGCCCTATTCGGCGTCCAAGGCGGCGTCCGACCATCTGGTTCGGGCCTGGGGGCATACGTTCGGTCTGCCGGTGGTGATCAGCAACTGCTCGAACAACTACGGCCCGCGCCAGTTTCCCGAAAAGCTGATCCCGACCCTGATCCTCAAGGCCCTGGCCGGCGAGCCCCTGCCCATCTACGGCGACGGCTCCAACGTGCGCGACTGGCTGCACGTCGACGACCACGCCCGCGCCTTGAGGCTGATGCTGGAACGCGCCGAACCGGGCCGCACCTATTGCGTCGGCGGCGACGCAGAGCGCACTAATTTGCAGGTCGCGGCGGCGGTCTGCGCCGCTCTGGATAAGCTCAAACCCCGCCCAGACGGCCGCCCTCACGCCGACGCCATCACCCTAGTGGAGGACCGGCCCGGCCATGACCGGCGCTACGCCATCGATTCCGGCCTGATCCGCGCAGAGCTGGGCTGGCGGCCTGAAGCGTCGTTTGAGCAGGGCATGGCCCGGACCGTCGCCTGGTATCTTGATAACCGGGACTGGTGGGCACCGCTGGTCGCAGCCCGTATGCCCAGACGGGGCCTGGTCTAGGTTAATCCACGCGGGAGACGATGAGGTCCGACATGCTGATCTCGCCATGGAAGACGCCTTCCATGACCAGCAGCCGGAATCGCACGCGCCTTGCGTCGTCCAGTCGTAAACCATTTCGATCTCAAAGACCCCGGGACGCCCTGGGCGGAACTCCTGGCTCACATAATCCTCGATGCCGCCCCAGTCGGCGCGAAACAGATAGCGACAGGCATAGGCGTCGACCGACAGGGTGAAGACCGCCTTCCAGCGTCCCGTCGGCATTTCCAGGTAGGGACCGTAGACCACGATGCGGGGGCGGCCGGTCAGGTCCAGCGTGGATCGTCCTTCGGCGTGGGTCGCGGGCGTGTTCCAGGTGAGCAGCGAGCCGCTCCAGACCGCCTCGCCACGGGTGTACACCTGAAGAGCCTTGGCCATCGCGCCGCTTGGCGCCGGCGAGGCGCCTGGAGGCGCTACCTCGAAATCCGGAAAGAGGCGGACGGCGCCAGACGCGAGCCGATCGGGGCCGAACACCCGCTCGTGCGGAAGCGTCGTGGATGCGGCGAAGCTCCGGCTGGCGGCCTGGATGGCGTGATGGCGTTCGGTCTGGTCCATCTGGTCGGGCAGGGTGATGTCCAGGGCGTCCAGGATGAAGGCGATGCGGCTGTCGTCGGGCTGGCGCCGCCTAGCCTCATCGGCCGAGATCGTCAGCAGCATCATGCGCGCGCCGGCGTTCAGATCCTGGCTTTCGTCCCAATCATGCAAGACATAGTTCGCACGCTCGGCGGCGTCGCGCAGGCGTGAAATCCAGTGGGACCGATTAGGCAGGGGCGGAAGGACAACCCAGTGGTGTGCGTTCAATTCGGCGCTCATGCGGCCCGCAGCCAGGTATAGACCTCGACCGCTTCTTGAATGTCGTGGAAGATTTTGGCGCGCCCGCTTTCGATGATGAGGGCGCGGTCGCAATAGTTCGCGATCATCTGGACGTCATGGGACGCCATGAGGAAGGCGCGGTGCGCGCGCTCTTCAAACAGGCCCTCTTGGCATTTGCGCTGGAAGCGGGCGTCGCCGACCGCCACCAATTCGTCGATCAGATAGCAATCGAATTCGATCGCAAGGGACAGGCCGAAGGCCAGGCGTGCTCTCATGCCCGACGAATATTGCTTGACCGGGTCGCGCAGCGCCTTGCCCAACTCCGCAAAATCGTCAACGCGCTCAAGGGTTTCCTTATACTCTCGGCCATAGAGGCGAGCCAGAAACCGCACATTGTCCAGTCCGGACAGGCTGCCTTGAAATCCGCCGCCGAAGCCGATCGGCCACGACGATGTCATGCGCCATGAGATGGAGCCTTCGCTGGGCGGCATCACGCCGCCCAGCATCTTGATCAGCGTCGATTTGCCCTGGCCGTTCCGCCCGAGGATGGCCAGTCGCCCTGAGCGTCCCAGGTCGAAGTTCAGGTCGGTGAACAGAGGCTTGTGGGCCCCGTGGTAGGTCTTCCCGAGGTTACGGACGCGAAGGCCTGGATCCGTGTCGGCGTCCGACGTCATCAGTCCTGCTGCCTATGCTCTCGGACGCCGGCCCAAACCAGCCAGCCTACGCCGTATGCCAGCAGGGTGGAGGCCAGAATGGTCAGGATGGAGCGCCAACGGCGCGGTTCCGACGCCTTGTCGGGGAGGCTCGGCTCGACGATGCGTTCAAGGTAGAGCTTCTGGCGACCGGCTTCCTGTTCGGCGGCCAGCAAGGCGGCGGTCGCCTGGGTCAGCTGCTTATCGGCGATCTCGCGCCGCAGGGTCAGTTCTTCGAAGGGGCCGATCTTGTTAGACAACGAGCTGGCGTCGCCCGCCATCTTGGCGCGCGCCTCCGCGACCTGGCGTTCATAGGCGGCTATGCGGTTGTCGAGGATCGGCAGTTGCGGGCTGGCCGGCGCCTCGGCCGCGACCTGAGCGCGTTCGGCGCGCAGTTGGGCGATCGTCACCAGCAAGCCGTTGATGACGCCCGAACTCTCGGCGGCCGCGAGGCGGGGGTCGATGAACTGGGCGCTGTTGCGCAGGGCCGTTAGAGCTTGTTGCGAAGCGGCGACCTCGCCCTGGGCGCGTTGTAACGCCGCTTTGGCGTCCCGCACGGCGTTGTTCGACGCCCGCTCATTCAGCCGGTTTATCAAGGTCTCCCCGCTGGCCAGCATCGCCTTGTTGAGGTTCTGGGCGTCTTTCGGGTCGAAGGCTTCGACGCGCAGGGTGCTGATGCCCGTGCCGGAATCGTACCCGACCGTCATGAAGCGCAGGAACGCCTTGTACAGGCTCTCTTCACTGCGGCTTTCCCAGGGGCGCGGGTAGCGCGCGATGAAGTCGGACCCGGGCCGGGCGAAAACCTTGTTCAGATCGAAGGTCTGCTGCAGTTCTTTCAGGCCGTCTCGGGACGAGATGTACTCGTGCACGGCGAATGCGTCGTTCATCCCGGTTGAGAAGCCCACCCCTTGCAGGGCCAGGCCCACCGCAGACGGCTGTCCCGAGTTGGCTGAACGCACGACGAACCGCGCTTCCGACACATAACGCGGCGAGGCGATCAGCAGATAATAGATCATAGCGATCAGCGTGGGCAACGCGACCACGATCAGGAAGCCCACTGGAATGCGCTTCCAGAGGTCCTGCCGCTTGTTTGAAGGCCCCTCGATGGCGTTCAGAGGGCCGACGTAACTGATCTTTTGCTCAGCCATAGGAAGGGTTCGCCTTGGAAAACGTTGGCTCTTTACTCGACTGCAATACGATCGCGCGCACCCGCAATCATCGCCAAGCCTAGCAGATTGAACACCGCGCCACATAGCAGCGCGTAGCCGACGTCGAAATAGGTCGGCGTGAATTCGTTAAACACGCCGGCTCGCACCATTTCGACGCCGTGAACGAACGGGATCAGAAGCAGGACTTTCTGAAAATCGGGCGGTAGCCAGGCCACCATGGTGAACGCGCCGGACAGTGGTATCAGCACGTAGCTGATCAAGCCGATCAGGCGTTCGAAAACATCATAGCGCATCGCCAGGCCAGCAAGCACTAGCGCGAAACCCACGCCGACCCAGCATAGCAGGACCCAGCCGGCGTAAAGGGTGAGGTAATCGTGCGGCAATGACACCTGTCCGATCGCCAGCAAAATCACATAGACGATGACGAACGCCGCCGTCGTGCCCCCGATCTCGATCATGGCGCGCGAGGCGAAGATGTGAATCGGGCTTATTTTACGATGATACAGAAGCCCGAGGTTGGCTTGGAGCGCTGACGACAGGGCGCCGATCAAGTGCCTGATCAGGATCAACGACATATAGCCCGTCATGACGAACGGGATCAGTCGAACGCCATGTTCGTACTCAGGCTTGGTGGCGCTCCACAAGATCATCACGCCGAAGCAGAACAGCAGAGGTTCGCCGACGATCCAGGCAAAGCCCAGACCCTCGCGCCCAAACCGCGTGGCCATCTCGCGCATCATGAGAGCGCCGACGATTTTCAGGTGGCGAGCTGCTTTTGCGAACATGGAATGAGGGTTGACGCAGCGGCGCTGCAAGGAGCTGGACGGCGCCGATGCCGGAATGGCCGTCTCGACGTTGGCCAGACCATAGCCGACCTATGATGGGGCGCAATGTTTCATTCGCCTTGGCCGCTGGAATCGCGAGAGGTTTTAAAGGGTCAAGCGCACTCTGAATGGATAAAGCCGCCCTGGCGTCGACATGCGTAGTTTTTGATCTGGGCGCCAAGCCTGGCTTCCGTGGCTCCGAAGCCACAGTCGAGCGCTATGGCGCATGGCCGGCCGGGATGATCAGACAGTCGACCTGGTGATGACGCCACAGATCATCGCGGCGGCCTCCTGGGCTGTGGTTTTGTCGGCGTCGACATGGATTTCGGCGTTGTCCGGCGCCTCATAGGGGCTGTCGATGCCGGTGAAGTTGGTCAGTTCGCCGCGCCGGGCCTTGGCGTAGAGACCTTTGACGTCGCGGGCTTCGACCGTGGCGAGCGGGGCGTCGACGAAGATTTCCAGGAAGGGCACGTCCCCCATCATCTCGCGCGCCATCGCCCGTTCGGCGCGGAAGGGCGAGATCAGCGACACCAGGACGATCAGGCCGGCGTCGGCCATCATCCGGGCGGCTTCGGCGGCGCGGCGGATGTTCTCGACCCGGTCGGCCTCGGTGAAGCCCAGGTCGCGGCTGAGGCCGTGGCGCAGGTTGTCGCCGTCGATCAGATAGGTGTGGCGCCCTCGGCGGCCAGCTGCTCCTCGACCAGGTTGGCGATAGTGGACTTGCCCGCGCCGGACAGGCCGGTGAACCACAGCACGGCCGGTTGCTGGCCCTTCAGGGCGGCGCGGCGGGCGCGGTCGACCTTGATCGGCTGGCGATGGATGTTGTGGGCGCGGCGCAGGGCGAAGCGGATCATCCCGGCGCCGACCGTGGCCTGGCTCATCCGGTCGATCAGGATGAAGCCGCCCATCTCGCGGTCTTCGTCATAGGGGGCGAAGGCGATGTCGGCGCCCAGCGACAGGTGGCAGACGCCGATGTCGTTCAGCTCCAACGTCCGTGCGGCCAGGGGCTCCAGGGTGTTGACGTTGACCTTGTGCCGGATGTCGGTGATCGAGGCGGCGACGGTGCGGGCGCCCAGCTTCAGATCGTATTGGCGGCCGGGCAGCAGCGGCGCCTCGGCCATCCAGATCACGGCGGCCTCGAACTGGTCGGCGGTCTCCAGCGGGGCGGCGGCGGCGCACAGGACGTCGCCGCGCGACAGGTCGATCTCGTCGGTCAGGGTCAGCACGACCGACCGACCGGCACCGGCCTGTTCGGCGTCCTCGGTCGGGGCCAGGACGCGCGCGACCGTGGTCGTCACCCCCGACGGCAGGGCGCGCACGGCGTCGCCCGGCCTGACGCGGCCTGCGGCGATCCGGCCCGTATAGCCGCGAAAGTCCAGATGCGGCCGGATCACGCCCTGCACGGCCATGCGGAACGGCAGGTCCTGACCTTCGAACAGCGGGGGCAGCGCCTCCAGCGTCTCCAGCAAGGTCGGGCCGGAATACCAGCCGGCCTCCTCGCCGCGTCGCGCCACGTTGGCGCCGGTCGCGCCGGACGCCGGAATGGCCGTGACCTCCAAGCCGATCTGGGCGGCATAGGCGGCGAACTCGGCGGCGATGGGCTCGAACACCGCCTGGCTCCAGTCGATCAGGTCCATCTTGGTGACGGCCAGAACCACGCGGCGCACCCCCATCAGGGCCAGGATGTGCGCGTGGCGGCGCGTCTGGGTCAGCACCCCTTTGCGGGCGTCGGCCAGGATGATCGCCGCATCGGAGGTCGAGGCGCCGGTGGCCATGTTGCGCGTGTACTGCTCATGGCCGGGGGTGTCGGCGACGATGAAGCTGCGCCGCTCGGTCGAGAAGTAGCGATAGGCCACGTCGATGGTGATGCCCTGCTCGCGCTCGGCCAGCAGGCCGTCGACCAGCCGGGAGAAGTCCAGCGCGCCGTCCGCATCGGTCAGGGCGGCGATCTGGTCGTCGGGGACGGCGCCGACGTCATGCAGCAGGCGGCCGATCAACGTCGACTTTCCGTCGTCCACCGAGCCGCAGGTGATGAAGCGCAGCAGGTCGCGCTGGGGGAGGGCGCCGACATCAGAAATAGCCCTCCTGCTTCTTGCGCTCCATCGACCCGGCCTGGTCGCGGTCGATCAGCCGCCCCTGACGCTCTGAGCTGCGCGAGGCGCGCATCTCGGCGATGACGGCGTCCAGCGTCGTCGCCTCGCTTTCGATGGCGCCGGACAGCGGGTAGCAGCCCAGGGTGCGAAAGCGCACGGTGCGGACCTCGGCCGTCTCGCCGGGGTTCAGCCGCATCCGCTCGTCGTCGACGACGATCAGGGCGCCCTGGCGCTCCACCACCGGGCGCGGCGCGGCGAAATACAGGTCCACGACGGGGATGTTCTCGGCGGCGATGTAGTCCCACACGTCCAGCTCGGTCCAGTTGGACAGGGGAAAGACCCGCATGGTCTCGCCTGGCGAAACGCGCGGATTATACAGGCTCCACAACTCGGGCCGCTGACGGCGCGGATCCCAGCGGTGGCCGGGGCCCCGGAAGGAGAAGACGCGCTCCTTGGCTCGGCTGGCCTCCTCGTCGCGGCGTGCCCCGCCGATGGCGGCGTCGAAGCCGTGCAGGTCCAACGCCTGCTTCAATCCTTGCGTCTTCCACAGGTCCGTGTGCACGGCCGAGCCGTGGTCGAACGGATTGACGCCGCGCTCGACGGCTTCGGGGTTCTTGTAGACGATCAACTCCATGCCGCTTTCGGCGGCCATGCGGTCGCGCAGGGCGTACATGGCGCGGAACTTCCACGTCGTATCGACGTGCAGCAGGGGGAAGGGCGGCGGCGCGGGATGGAAGGCCTTGCGCGCCAGGTGCAGCAGGGCCGCCGAATCCTTGCCGATCGAATACAGCAGCACCGGGCGCGCGCACTCGGCCGCCACCTCGCGCAGGATGTGGATGCTCTCGCTCTCCAGCCTCTGGAGATGCGTCAGTCGCTCGGCGGAAAAGTGGGCGCCACGGCGTCAGGCCAGCGTCAGCCCGACCTTGCCGTACAGGTCGCGCAAGCGCGCCTGATAGGCGGCGGGCGTGAACTTGCCGGCCTGGATCAGGCCGCGCGCCTGCAGGTCGAGACGAAGGCCTTCGTCGGCGTCGAGCGCCTGGATGCCCCGCGTCATCGCCTGGACATCATAGGGATCGACGATCACCGCCGCATCCCCGGCGACCTCGGGCAGGGAGCCTCCCGTCGAGGTCAGCACCGCCGTCGACAGGGCCATCGATTCCAGCACCGGCAGGCCGAACCCTTCATACAGGGACGGGAACAGGGTGGCCTTGGCCCCGCGGATCAGGCTGATCAGCATGGAGAAGGGCATGTATTCATACTGGCGGATGCGCTCGGCGCTGGGGCCGCCGTCGCGCTTGACCTGGTTCAGCAGGGCGGTCTCGCCCTCGTCCAGCCAGGCGCGGCCGCCGATGATGACCAGCGGCGTCTTGCTGCCGGACGCCAGATAGGCCTCGACGATGCGGCCCAGGTTCTTCTTCGGCTCGATGGCGCCGAAGTGCAGGAAATAGTCCTTCCAGCCCAGGTTGAAGACGCCTTCCAGCTCCAGCTCCACCTCGGCCTGAGAACGCGAGGTCAGGCTCTTAGGCAGGTCGACGGCCTGATAGGTGTTGGTAACCCGGTCTTCGGACACGCCCAGCAGGCGGATGACGTCCTGGCGGGTCGTTTCGGACACCACGGCGATGTGGTCGGCGCGCTTCGCCACCGCCTGACACAGGCGCATATAGACCGCCTTGTCGTCCATCGTGGTGTGCGGCAGGCGCAGCGGGATGAGGTCGTGGATCGTATAGAGGTTCGGGACGCCCTTGGCGTAGAGCGGCAGGGTCGCCGTCCAGTGCATGGCGTCGGGCCGCGGAGCGTCAGCCGAGGCTTCGAAACTGACCGGCGTCTCCTTGCCATAGGCTGCGAAGCTGCGGTTCGCCGTGTGGAACAGGTTCTGGGCGGCCCAAAAGCTGTCCGCCGCCGGCCGGCCGCCGCCTCGGCTGGGCCAGATGACCTCGCCCGAAGGCATGATGGCGTGCGCCTCGCGCCCGAAGCGCGACGTGTAGGTGTCGCGGAAGCGCTGGATCTTCTTCTTTCGGTTCAGCTTTTCGGGCGGGCGCTCGGCGTCGGTCAAGGCCGTCTCGTTGACGACGTTGCTGGCCTTGCGAGCCGCTGCTGGACCGTAAAGCACCTGCGTCCCCAGGCCGATCTCGCGCACATTGATCAGCAGATTGCGCCCATAGGTGGCGATCCCCGAACCCTTCGCGAGCGCCAGGTTGAAGCCGTCGATGCAGATAGAAGACATTGAGATGAGCTGATCCGATGAAGCAGCGGGATGTGGACGACACCCTGATCCTCAGGTCAAGGGGCGCAACGGACGTCTTTGTTAACCTGTGCTTCATCCCTGTAGCCCGCAGGCCACGTTTTGAGCCTAAGCTGTGGTTTTGGCGCCTTTGCCGCTCGACCCCTCATGGCAACGCTGCTAGGGAAGCGGCAGGTGACTTTTTCTCGTCGCCATACTGACAACAGATCTCGGAGGGCCGCATAATATGCGTGTCAAGAGTTTGATCCTGGCGTCGAGCGCGGCGGCCGCCCTGGCCCTGTCGGCCGGCGCTGCATCGGCTGAGCCCGATGGCTGGTACGGCGCGATCGACGCCGGCTACCACATCATCGACGACATCAATACGGAAGCCTCGGCGACCGGCCACAACTGGAACTGGGAAGTCAACGACGGCTGGGCGGCTTTTGCTCGCCTGGGCTACCGTTTCAACCCGAACTGGCGCGCTGAACTCGAAGGCGGCTACCGCTCGGGCGACATCGGCACCGTGCGCGCCGTCTCGGGTCCGCAGGGCCTGTGCAACCTGACGCCGGCCACCGGTCCGTGCCACTCGCCGGAAGGCGACATCACGTCGACCACCCTGATGGCCAACGTCATCTATGACTTCGGCACGCCGGACTGGACCCTGCGTCCGTTCGTCGGCCTGGGCGTGGGCGTCAACCGCGTCAACACCGACACCGTCGGCCGCCTGCGTCAGACGCCGGGCGTGACCTTCGGCGCTGACGACAGCTCGACCAAGTTCGCCGCCCAGGCGATCGCCGGTCTGGCCTGGGCCGTCTCGGACCGCGCCAACGTCGACCTGACGTACCGTTACCTGACGGGCGACATGGAGTTCGACACCCGCACCTCGGGCACGGGCGCCATTCCGTTCGGCACCCTGGCGGGCGACTATGACCAGTCGCACACCGTGACGCTGGGCCTGCGCTATGCGTTCGGCGCCGAGCCGGTCGCCCCGCCGCCGCCGCCCCCGCCGCCGCCGCCCCCGCCGCCTCCCCCGCCCCCGCCGCCGCCGCCGCCTCCGCCGCCTCCGGCCAAGCCGGCTGCCCGTCAGTTCGTGGTCTACTTCGACTTCGACCGTTCGGACCTGACGGCGGAAGCCCGCTCGGTGGTGACGCAAGCCGCCAACTACGCCAAGTCGGGCGCTCCGACGCGCGTGCTGGTGGTCGGCCACACCGACACCTCGGGCAACGCGGCCTACAACATGGGCCTGTCCAACCGCCGTGCGCGCACCGTGGCTGACGCCCTGGTCGCTCAAGGCGTCAACGGCGGCGTGATCTCGCTGGACGGCAAGGGCGAAACCGCCCCGGCCAAGGCCACCGGCGACGGCGTGCGCGAGCCGCTGAACCGCCGCGCCACCGTCGACATCAACTTCTAAGGCTCAAGGGGGCCGGTTCATCCCGGCCCCCGCGACCATAGAAGCGTCGATAAGATCAAGGACGGTCAGCCCGCAGGGGCCGATCGTCCTTTTCTTGCGCCAAAGCCGCCCTTGCTGGCGCCTGTCTTCATCGACGGCTATCTGCTGAGGACGACTTCTAGAGGAGTGCTTTGATGCGCGTCGCCATGATCGGAACGGGCTATGTCGGCCTGGTGTCTGGGGCCTGTTTCGCCGATTTCGGCCACACGGTGACCTGCGTCGACAAGGACGCCTCCAAGATCGACCGCCTGCACCAGAACATCATGCCCATCTATGAGCCGGGCCTGGACGATCTGGTGGCGACCAACGTCAAGGACGGGCGCCTGTCCTTCGCCACGCACGGCGCCGAGGCCATCCGCAGCGCCGACGCCGTCTTCATCGCCGTCGGCACCCTCGCGGCGCGGCGACGGCCACGCGGACCTGTCCTACGTCTATGCGGCGGCCGAAGAGATCGCCGATCTCATGCAGGGCTTCACCGTCGTGGTGACCAAGTCGACCGTCCCGGTCGGCACCGGCGACGAGATCGAGCGCATCATCCGCGAACGCCGTCCCGACGCCGACTTCGCCGTCGTCTCCAATCCCGAATTCCTGCGCGAAGGCGCCGCGATCGGCGACTTCAAGCGCCCCGACCGCGTCGTCGTCGGCACGGACAACGAGCGCGCCCGCGCCGTCATGGCCGAACTCTATCGCCCGCTGAACCTGAACGAGACGCCGATCATGTTCACCGGCCGTCGCACGTCCGAGTTGATCAAATACGCCGCCAACGCCTTCCTGGCGATGAAGATCACCTTCATCAATGAAGTCGCCGACCTGTGCGAGGCGGTCGGCGCTGATGTGCAGCAGGTGGCCCGCGGCATCGGTCTGGACAATCGCATCGGCTCGAAATTCCTGCACGCCGGGCCGGGCTACGGCGGTTCGTGCTTTCCCAAGGACACCCTGGCCCTGGTGCGCACGGCGACCGACGCCGGCTCGCCGGTTCGCCTCATCGAGACGACGGTGGCCATCAACGACGCCCGCAAGAAGGCGATGGCCGACCGCGTCGCCGAGGCGCTGGGCGGCGATCTGAAGGGTCGGACGGTGGCGCTGCTGGGCCTGACCTTCAAGCCGAACACCGACGACATGCGCGATGCGCCGTCCCTGGATGTCGCGCCGGCCCTGATCGCGCGCGGTGCGACGGTTCAGGCGTTCGACCCCGAGGGCATGGAGGAGGCCGCCAAGCTTCTGGACGGCGTCGTCTTCAAGAGCGGCCCCTATGACGCGGTCGAGGGCGCCGACGTGGTGGTGATCCTGACCGAATGGAACCAGTTCCGCGCGCTGGATCTGGACCGGGTCAAGCTGCTGTTGAAGCAGCCGGTCATGGTCGATCTGCGCAACGTCTATCGCCCGGACGACATGAAGGCGCGGGGCTTCCGCTATACGTCGATCGGCCGACCCGACCACGCCGCCTGATCAACGGCTTCTAGAAGAACAGGGCCCGTCCCGCCGCGATGACGACGGCGGCTGTGACCACGGCGGCGAACGCCGCTGTGGCGCCAAGCCTCAACGCCCTGCCCAGCGCCCGACCCGCCGCGTCGTCATCCATGCGAAGCTCCCTGATCGCGGACACCAAAGCCGCGCGGACAGGGAACCGCAATAGGCGAACCGGCTTGGGGCAGGGCGGCGTCAAAGAAAAAGGGCGGCCCGGTCAAGGGCCGCCCTGCATCCTCAACCCGGCGTCGGGATCAGCCGGTGAACGGACGGATCAGGATTTCGACCCGGCGGTTCTGCGCCTTGCCCTGGACCGTATCGTTGGAGGCGATCGGATTGCGGGCGCTCATGCCGGCGACGTAGAGGCGCTCGCGCATCACGCCGCGGTCGATCAGATAGGAGGCGACGGACGACGCCCGGCGCTCCGACAGGGGCTGGTTGATCGCGTCGCCGCCCGAGGAGTCGGTGTGGCCGATGACGTCGACCATCGACCGGTCGTACTCGTTCAGCACGCGGGCCACGTCGTCTAGCACCGGCAGGAAGCGGGCGTCCAGCGACGACTGGCTGGACGCGAAGGTCACGTCCGACGGCATGCGCAGGACCAGGTTGTCGCCCTGGCGCGCCACGCCGACGCCGGTGCCCGACAGCTCGGCTTCCAGGGCGCGCTGCTGGCGGTCCATGTATTGGCCGACGCCGGCCCCGGCCAGGGCGCCGACGCCCGCGCCGATCAGCGCGTTCTTGCGGCCCTGTTCGCCGCTGGAGGTGTTGGTCAGATAGCCCAGCAGGGCGCCGCCGACGGCCCCGGCGATGGCGCCCGTGCCGGTGTTGTTGCGACGCGGCGCAGAGCTGTAGGGGTCAGTGGTGGTGCAGGCGGCGGCGCCCAGCAGGGCGGCGATGCTCAGGCCTGTGACGGCAAGCTTGGCGCGCATAGGTGATCCTTTCGATAGTGATCCGGTCGCAGGAACGCCGCCATATGGTGAAGGTTCCAATCTGTACCCGTCATGAACGGAACCGGCGCGGTTTTCACAGCGGTTGCGACTGCGGCGAGCGTTGACCGCGCGGCCCCGGCCCCCATCTGTAACAGCGGCCGGGCGCTTTGCCGATCGCGGGAGGCGCCGGACGGCCGAGGTCGCTTTTCCATGAGGACCCCATGACCACCCGCGCCTTGCTGTTCGACAGCCCCTTCCTGCTGGGCTTCGACCAAACCCGAGCCCTGATCGACCGCGCCGCCAAGGCGGCGGGCGAGAGCTATCCGCCCTATAACGTCGAACAGATCGGCGAGGCGGCCGTCCGCATCACCCTGGCGGTGGCCGGTTTCACGCCGGACGATCTGTCCGTCACCGTCGAGGCGCCAGCTGACCATCACCGGCAAGCGCGAGGACGCCGGCCGCGACCCGCAGGCCTTTCTGCATCGCGGGATCGCCGCGCGCGGCTTCGTGCGCAGCTTCGTCCTGGCCGACGGGCTGGAGATTTCCGGCGCGCAGCTGGAGCACGGCCTGTTGCACGTCGACCTGATCCGCCCGGAGCAGGAAAAGCTGGTGCGGCGCATCCCCATCACCACGACGGGCTGAAAAAGCCGTCGAACCGCTCGGCTTTCCGGGCGTTCAGTCAAGCGTAAGGAGGCGGTCTTATGACGCCCATCATGACCAAGAAGGACTTCGCCGGTTTCGGCGCCCCGATCTCGTCTACGTCCGCGCCATCCGCGCCTCGGACGTGGTGGCCGACGCCCACGTCGAGCCGGCGGCGGACATCGAGATCGACCCGGACCAGATCCTGTACGCGGTGCACGGCGCCGACGGCGAGCGTCTGGCCGTCATGCTGGATCGCGAAACCGCCTTCGCCGCCGCCGTCGCGCACGAGCTGGAGCCGGTCTCGGTCCATTGATTTTGCTGGAAGAATAAAGGCGCGGGCCGCCGGGCGCCGCGCCTTTTGGCCGGTCAGGCGGCCGTCTTGGACACGTCCTTGACGAACAGGGCGCGAATGGCGTCCACGGTGCGCGCTTGGCGCAGTTGCTCGCGCAGCTCCGGCGAGCGCAGGGCGCGCGACACCGCCGCCAGGGCGCGCAGGTGCTCGGCCCCGGCGTCCGTCGGCGCGAACAGGGCGAACAGCAGATCGACCGGACGATCGTCCAGCGATTCATAGGCGACCGGCGTATCCAGACGGACGAAGACGGCGCACACCTGCTCCAGCCCCTTGATGCGGGCGTGCGGCACGGCGACGCCGGAGCCCAGGCCGGTCGAGCCGAGGGCTTCGCGTTCCAGCAGAGCCTCGAAGGCGCGCTCGGCGTCCATTCCCGTCGCGCTGGCGAAGGCCTCGGCGACGGCGTGCAGCGCCTGACGTTTGGATGAGGCGCCGCCTCGCAGGACGATCCCGTCCGGCGACAGCAAATCAGCAATGTCCATGACTACCCCGAAAACGGTACCCGACATGTGCGGAAGGGCGAGGGCCTAATAGCGCCTTCGCCCTTCCATAGGAAGTCTTTCAGCCGACGCGTTTGACCGCGCCGTTCACCGTACGCTCCGGGTCGATCCAGCCCACATTGCCGTCAGGGCGGCGATAGACCACGGCCAGGCCGCCGTGGGCGGCGTTGCGGAACATCACCAGCGGATAGCCGGTCATGTCCAGTTCGGCCACGGCGCGTCCCACGGTCAGGGTGCGGATCTCGGACTGGGTCTCGGCGATCACCATGCCCACCGGAGGCGGCTCGTCCGGGCGGCCCGCGTCGCCGAACTCTTCATCCTCGACCGAATCGGGATCGCGGAAGATGGTCAGGGCGGCGACTTCGCGCGCCGCGTCCTCGGTCTTCTCGGGCGACAGGCCCTTGGGACCGATGTGGTGATCCTTCAGGCGGCGCTTATAGCGGCGGACCCGTTTCTCCAGCTTGTCCAGACTGTCGGAGAAGGCGGCCTGGGCGTCGCCGCCGAAACCGGTCGTCACCAGCGATTGGCCCGAAGCCAGACGCACCCAGCAGTCAACGCGGAAACCATGGCGGTCCTTGGAGACCACGACCTCGGCGTCCTGGGCGCCGCGGGCGAAATATTTGCCGATGCCCTCTTCGAGTTCCTGGGAGATGCGCGAGCCTAGCGCTTCGCCGACATCCACTTGTTTGCCGCTGACTTGTATCTGCATAGCCCTACAACGCGACGGACGGCGTTTGGTGTCAACGTCGATCACCGATTTGTGGTGAAGCTTGGCGGGGGCGTGATCAGGCGGTCTTGAGCAGGCGACGGCGCTGGACGGACGACGGATTTTCAAGGCTTCCCGGTACTTGGCGACCGTGCGCCGGGCGATGTCGATGCCCGCCTCGTTGAGGATTTCGACGATCCGATCGTCGCTCAGCACCTCGCCGTCCGCGTCCTCGGCGTCGATCATGGTCTTTATCCGGCGGCGGACCGCTTCGGCCGAATGTGCGGCGCCGCCGTCGCTGGACTGGATGGCGGCGGTGAAGAAGAACTTCAGCTCGAACACGCCGCGCGGGGTGGAGACGTATTTGTTCGAGGTGACGCGGCTGACGGTGGATTCGTGCATCTCGATGGCTTCCGCCACCGTCTTCAGCGTCAGCGGACGCAGGAACTCGACGCCGAAGGCCAGGAAGGCGTCCTGCTGGCGCACGATCTCCGACGAGACCTTGAGGATGGTCTTGGCGCGCTGGTCCAGCGACTTGACCAGCCAGCTGGCCTGGGCGGCGCAGTCGGCGACGAAGGTCTTCTCCGTGTCGGACCGGGCGCCCGCCGCGATCACCGCATGATAGCGCTTGTCCATCAGCAGCCGGGGCAGGGTGTCGGCGTTCAGCTCGACCCGCCAGCCGCCGGCCGGGTCGGGGCGCACATGAACGTCGGGCACGACCGTCTGGGCCGGTTCCCTGCCGAAGCCCGCGCCGGGACGCGGCGTCAGGCCCTTCAGCTCGGCGATCATCTCGGCCAGATCTTCGCCGTCGACGCCGCACGCCTTGCGCAGGGCGGTCAGGTCGCGCCGCGCCAGCAGCTCCAGGTTCTCCAGCAAGGCCGCCATCGCCGGATCGAAGCGGTTGCGCTCGACCAGTTGCAGCGTCAAACATTCGGCGATCGAACGGGCCATCACCCCCGTCGGCTCGAAGCCGTGGCAGACGCTCAGAACCGCTTCCACGCGGGCGACGTCCACGCCCAGCCGCTCGGCGATCTCGGCCAGATCGGCGCGCAGATAACCGCCTTCGTCCGTGGCGTCGATCAGGGTCAGGGCGATGCCGTGGTCGGCCGCCGACAGGCCCGCCGCCGAGGCCTGGGCCTGCAGGTGCTCCCACAGGGTCAGGTCGCGATGATCGGGGCGCTCGCGCTCTTCGCCGTCAGCCATGCCGCCGGCCCCCGTGCGGGACCAGTCGTTCAGGCCGGGCTGGGCGGCGCCGTCCTCCTGACGGTCGCTGACCCGTTCGCCAGGCGCGGCGTCGCCGTACAGATCGTCCGAGGCGGCGTCCATGTTCTGGGCGTGGGCGTCGGACCCCTCGACGAAACTCAGTTCCGCCTCGCCGCCGTGGTCCGAGGCGGCGTCGGTGACGGCGTCGTTGGCGGAGTCTGGCGCGCTGTCGCCTCCGGCGTCAGCCTCGTCGCGTTGCAGCAGGGGATTGCGTTCCAGCTCGGCCTCGACGAAGGCCTCCAGCTCCAGGTTCGACAGTTGCAGCAGCTTGATCGCCTGCTGCAGCTGGGGCGTGATGACCAGCCCCTGCCCCTGCCTGACCTCCAGCCTCTGACCGATCACGTCGCTTCAACCCCGCCTGCGCACCAAGTGGCCCGCTTCTTGCTGGGGATGATGGGGCAGAGCCGTTAACGGGCGGTGATCAGGCGCGCAGCCAGCGGCGCTCGCGGCGCCTTAGCCGTACATCTCGCCCAGATAGACGCGGCGCACCTCGGCGTCGGCGACGGCTTCGTCCGCCGTGCCTTCGAACAGGACCGCGCCCGACGAGATGATCGAAACGCGGTCGATGATGTCCAGCGTCTCGCGCACATTGTGGTCGGTGATCAGCACGCCGATGCCCTGGCTCGACAGATAGCGGATCACCTGCCGGATATCGGCGATGGCCAGCGGATCGATGCCGGCGAACGGCTCGTCCAGCAGCATGAAGCTGGGTCGCGCGGCCAGGGCGCGGGCGATTTCGACGCGGCGCCGCTCGCCGCCGGACAGGCCGGTGGCCGGGGCGTGGCGCAGGTGGTCGATGCGCAGCTCCTCCAGCAGGCGGGACGTCTCGTCGCGCGCGCCGGCGGCGGTCTTCTCGCGCAGTTCGACCACGGCCTTGACGTTCTGCTCGACCGTCATGCCGCGAAAGATGGAGGCTTCCTGCGCCAGATAGCCCAGACCCATGCGGGCGCGCTGGTACATGGGCTGCTGGGTGATGTCCTCATTGTCCAGCCAGATCGAGCCGCTGTCGGCGGGGATCAGGCCGGTGATCATGTAGAAGCAGGTGGTCTTGCCCGCCCCGTTGGGCCCCAGCAGGCCGCAGACCTCGCCGCGCTGGACGTTCAGGGAGACGTCGCGCACCACCTGCCGCTGGCCGAAGCTGCGGGCGATGTGCTCGACGCGCAGGCCTGTCGGGCGCGCGGCCTCGACCGCCGTCGCCGTCGGTTCGACGACCGGCGCGTCCAGGTTCAGGGCGGAGAGTTCCTTGCGCGCCACGCCGCCTCAGTTCCCTTGCGGATAGAAGACGCCCTGGACGCGGCCGCCGGGGCCGCCGCCCTCGATGCGGGCCGTCTCGGTGCGGACGTTATAGACCAGGCGGCTGCCGGTCAGGACGCTCTTGCCCTGGGTCAGGATGACGTCGCCGGTCACCACCACATTGCCGTCGTTCAGCGTATAGACGGCGCGGTCGCCCTTCATGCTCTGGTCCGGGGTGACGAAATAGACGTCGCCGCTCGCCTCGATGCGGTTCAGGTCGCCATTGGACGTAAAGCCCCGGATGGCGTCGGCGCGAAGGCGGTTGCCGCCTTGCGTCACCTCGGCGCGGCCGCGCAGCGAGAAGCCGTCGGGCGTATATTCGCCGCTGTCGGCGCCGTACTGGACCGGCTGGCGGCTGGCGTCGGCGCGGTTCTGGGCTCCCGACACCGCGGGCAGCATCAGGGCGGTCAGCAGGGCCGCGCCCGCGATCGTCAGCTTGGACTTGGACAGTTTCATCGGTCGGCTCCGGCGGGATTGATCGTCCCGGTTACCTTGTTTTCGCCCTGGCCGTTGAAGACGACCCTCTGGCCCTGATCATAGATCGCATAAGACGAAGCATCGATGCTTCCAAGGGGGCCGCGACCGTGCACCCCCTTGTCGCCGGTGACCACCCCGGTGTCGGTGTCGACCACGGCTTCGGGCGTGGTCAGCTCCCAGCCGGTGCCGCCGTCCGAGATCTTCACGTTCGGGCCGATGACGACCTTGCGCTGGGTCTCGATATAGGTGCCGCCGTCCGCGCTCAGCTCCGTCGTCTTGCGCGCCCCCAGGTTCAGCCGCAGCAGGGGGCCGACCAGGCGGAAATGGCCGGTGGCCGGGTCGCGCACCGCGCCTTGGGCGCCGATGACGAAGGAGCGCCCTTGCGCGTCCTGGCCGTGGAACATCGGATTATCCAGACGGATCTCGCGGCTTTCGCTGGCCTTGCGCTCGACCCCGGACATGACGGTGCGGAACACGGTCCAGGTCAGGGCGCCGCCCGCCAGCATCACGATGACGATCGGCAGGACGCGCCGATACAGCTTCACCCGTCGCGAGCGCGTGCGCCAGCGTTCGCCGGCGCGGGCGACGCGCGCCTCGTCGGCGCGCTTCTGCTCGTCCTGGACGTCGGGCTCGCTCATCGGCGTCTCGGGTCCGATCCTTTAGGCGTGGGCGAAGATGTCGATCTCGTCCCAACCGGCCAGGTCGAGGCGCGAACGCATGGGCAGGAAGTCGAAGCAGGCCTGGGCCAGCTCCATGCGGCCCTCGCGGACCAGCATCTCGTTCAGCCGGTTCATGATGACGTGCAGGTGAAGAACGTCCGAGGCGGCGTAGTCCAGCTGCGCCTGGCTCAGTTCGGCCGAGCCCCAGTCCGAGCTCTGCTGCGCCTTGGACATCTCGATCCCGGCCAGTTCGCGCGACACGTCCTTCAGGCCGTGGCGGTCGGTGTAGGTCCGCGCCAGCTTGGAGGCGATCTTGGTGCAGTAGACCGGGCGCGTCTCGACGCCCAGGTGCAGCTCGAACATGCCGATGTCGAAGCGGCCGAAGTGGAAGATCTTCAGCACCTTGGGATCGGTCAGCAGCCGCTTCAGGTTGGGGCAGTCATAGGCCGGGCGGTTCAGGCGCACGACGTGGGCGTTCCCGTCGCCTGACGACAGCTGCACCACGCACAGCGGATCGCGGCGGAAGCGCAGGCCCATCGTCTCGGAATCGATCGCCACCTCGGGGCCCAGGTCCAGGCCGTCGGGCAGGTCGCCTTCGTGGAAATAAACCGTCATGCGCGCAAACTCGTTCGTCGTTCAGGCCGCAACATAGACGAACCGCGCGCCACCGCCAGAACACAGGCGCCGGAACTCAGGCTCGACTTCGCCGTCGCGGCCGCGGGGAGGGAAGATCAGGGCCGAAATGACAAACGGCGCCGCATCCTATCGGATACAGCGCCGCTTGAGAAATGGTGCCCAGGAGAAGACTCGAACTTCCACGACCGTTAAGCCACTGGCACCTGAAGCCAGCGCGTCTACCAATCCCGCCACCTGGGCCCGGTGGGTCGCCCCGCCGAGGGCCGGACTAATAGGGGGACCCTCGGGGCGGTCAACAGGCTTTTTTCGGTTTCGTGAAAAAACTGCGCCGTTGACCAAAAGCTCCGGGAAATCCGCGCACTATCAGGCCAGCCAGACCATCATCCGCGTATCGGCGCTCTCGCCGCGCGCGCGGCTGAAGGCCGGACGGGTCTCGCCGGTGTACAGGAAGCCCGCCTTTTCCAGCACCCGGCCCGAGGCGGGATTGTCGGCGAAGTGGCCCGCCATCAGGGCGCGCCGCTTCCATCGCGTGGAGGCCCAGACCAGGGCGCCTTCCAGCGCCTCGGTCGCATAGCCCCGGCCCCAGAACTCGCGGCCGATCCAGTAGCCGGTCTCCGGCACGGCGTCGGCGTCATGGAACATGCCGACGACGCCCACGGGGCCGTGGTCCTCGTGCTCGATCAGGAAGGTGTTGGCCTTCCTCGGGTCCTGGGAGGCGACCTGCAGCACGAAGTCCTCGGCATGGTCGACGCCGAAGGGGTGGGGCATCCGCATGGTCATGCGGGCGATGTCGTGGTCGTTGGCCAGGGCGGCGATCCGCGACACGTCCTGGGCGCCGGGCGCGCGCAGCAGCAGGCGCCGCGTCTCGATGACGGGGGAGGTTTCGATCACGCACATGGTTCGGCCTCGATGTCTTCGGCGCCGCCTCCTTGGAGGGCTCGGGCGGCATTCGAGGCGGGGAAACGCAAACGGGGAGCCTGGTGATCCAGACTCCCCGCGGAATATTTTCCCTTGGTCCGGATCGGCTGCTGTCGAGAGCAACGCGATCCGGGGAAATACTGTCCTGGCTTCGCGTTACTCGGCGGCCATCGCCTGGGCGTCGTCGTTGGCCGGGAGAATCGACACGTAACAACGGCCGCCACGTTTGGTGGTGAACTGGACGGCGCCGGTCACAGTGGCGAACAGGGTGTGGTCGCGGCCCAGGCCGACGTTGGTGCCCGGGTGGAACTTGGTGCCGCGCTGACGCACGAGGATGTTGCCGGCCAGCACGCGCTCGCCGCCGAACTTCTTCACGCCAAGGCGTTTCGACTCTGAGTCGCGGCCGTTACGCGACGAACCGCCAGATTTCTTGTGAGCCATCTTGCTGCTCCTCTTCCTTGGTGCGCTACCGCCCGTTGGGGCTGCTTGAGCGCGCCATCTGTTCTGCTAGGCGCTGATCCAGCGCCGGTGAAAATCTTAGGCTTCGGCGCCTTCGGCGGCGTCAGCCTTGGCGGCCTTCTTGGCCGGAGCCTTCTTGGCCTTCGGGGCTTCGGCTTCGACAGCCTCGACGCGCGGGGCCAGGCCGCGAGCGCGGGCGTTGATCTCGGCCTTGGTCATCAGGTCGACCGCGCCGTCCCACTTCGCCTTCTCGCCGGCGCCTTCGATGCCGGTGATGCGCAGGACCGATTCCATCTGGCGATGGCCGTTCGTGCGGCGATAGCCCTGACGACGGATCTTCTTGAAGATCTTGATCTTCTCGCCCTTGCGGGTCTCGATCAGCGTGGCTGCGACAGCGGCGCCGTCGATCAGCGGAGCGCCGACCGTAACACCCTTGTCGCCGCCCAGCATGAGGACTTCACCGAAATTGACGGCAGCGCCAGCGTCGCCGTCGATCTTCTCGACAACAATCACATCGCCCGGTTGAACCCGGTACTGCTTTCCGCCGGTCTTGATCACCGCGTACATTAGGAAGCCTCAGCGTGAACGCAAAAATGGATGCGCCCGCCAGGAGACCCTGCGGGCGAAGAGCGGCGACATATACGGATGGTCACGGAAGAGTCAACGTGAAACGGACGCCCAAGGGGGCAAAACCCGCCCGAAACGGGTTCCGAGCCGACTCTGTGGCCCTGATGCACGGGCGATGCAAGCGCGTGGGGGACTCCTGGGTCTCTATATAGAAGACGCGACGCGACGCCGCGGACGAAGATTCTTCGCCGATTCTTCTCGACTGTTATAAGGTAACACTCTAAGGGAGCGGCCATGTCCTCTCCCGATCTCGCCGAGCCGGTCCTGCTGTCGCTTCTGGGCGGCGGCTTCGTCGCGGCCTTCCTGCACGCGGCCCTGCCGACCCACTGGCTGCCCTTCGTCCTGGTCGGGCGGGCCCAGCGCTGGAGCGTGGCGCAGGTGATGACGACCGTGGTGACGGCCGGCCTGGCGCATATCGCGTCCACGGCCCTGGTGGGGTCGCTGATCGTGGCGGCGGGCCTGGCGCTGAACCGCTGGGTCGAGGGCCTGCTGCCGCATCTGTCGGCGGCCCTGCTGTTCCTGTTGGGCGCCTTCTACCTGGCCAAGGCGTCGTTGAAGCGCACGGCGACCGCCGGCGGCCCGGCCGTGGACGCGGGCGATGGGACCGGACCCGCCGTCTCTGACCGGGCGGCCTTCCTGGGGCTGGTGCTGATGATGGCGGTGACCCCGGGCGAGGTGCTTCTGCCCATCTATCTGTCCTCGGCGACCGAAGGCTTCTGGGCGCTGGGCCTTCTGACGCTGGTGTTCGCGGCGGGGACGGTCTTGGGCATGACCCTGCTGGCGGCGCTGGCGACGGCGGGCTACTCCATCCTGCGTCTGGAGCGGTGGGCGCGCTATGAAGGCGCCATCCTGGGCGGGGCGCTGATCCTGATCGGCTTCCTGGTTCTGACGCATCAGCACTGATCCGATGTCTGATAGGTTATATATTTACATTCAATGACTTGCGGTTGACGAGCGTTGACGGCGCGGCGCACGCCAGCCTAGAGGAGGGGACATGGCGCACGATCATGCTCACGACCATGACGGTCCTCCCCACGCCCATTCACACGGCCACGGCCACAGCCATGGCATCGGCGGCCATCATCACGGCCCGACCGACACCGGGGACTGGCGCTACGCCGTCGGCCTGATCGTCAACCTGGGCTTTGTCGCCGTCGAGTTCACGGCGGGCTTCATCGCCGACTCCACCGCCCTGATGGCCGACGCGGGGCACAACCTGTCCGATGTCCTGGGCCTGGCCATGGCGGGCGGCGCGGCCTGGCTGGCCCGGCGGGCCGCAGGGGCCCGGCGCACCTACGGTTACGGCAAGGCGACGGTGCTGGCGGCCCTGGGCAACGCCCTGCTGCTGATCTTCGCCTGCGGGGCCATCGCCTTCGAAGCGGTGCGCCGTCTGGCCGAGCCGGCGCCGGTGGCCTCGGGCGTCATCATCGCCGTGGCGGGGATCGGCTTCCTCATCAACCTGGGCACCGCCCTGATGTTCATGAAGGACCAGCACAAGGACCTGAACGTGCGCGGCGCCTATCTGCACATGATGGCGGACGCCGGGGTCTCGCTGGGCGTGGTCATCGCCGGCGTCGTCATTCTGTTCACCGGCTGGTCCCTGATCGACGGCGTGGTCAGCCTGATCATCGTCGCGGTCATCATGATCGGCACCTGGGGGCTGCTTAAGGACTCCGTCAACCTGGCGCTGGACGCCGCGCCCAACGGCCTGGACGTGGCCGAGATCCGCAGCGCGCTTCTGGCTTTGCCGGGGGTGACGGCGGTGCACGACCTGCACGTCTGGGGCCTGTCGACCACCGACGCCGCCCTGACCGCCCACCTGGTCCACGACCGCCCGGACCCCGACGCCCTTCTGGCCGAGGCGCAAGGGTTGGCGCGCGGCCGCTTCGACATCAGCCACACGACGCTGCAGCTGGAAACGGACGTCCTGCCCGATTGTCCGGCCTGCTGAGCGTGCTTTCCTCCCCTGCAATGGGGAGGGGGACCACGAAGTGGTGGAGGGGCTTACGCCAGCGGCGCCAAGCGGCCCCTCCGTCTCGTCGGCTGCGCCGCCGATCCACCTCCCCATTTCATGGGGAGGAGAGGGCGTCGAACGTCTTCCATTTCCGCCTTCAACGCGCCATCTAGCGAGCCATGACCCAGAAGACACCCGTGACCGTCCTCACCGGCTACCTCGGCGCCGGCAAGACCACCCTGCTGAACCGCATCCTCACCGAGGACCACGGCAAGCGCTACGCCGTCATCGTCAATGAGTTCGGCGAGATCGGCATCGACAACGACCTGGTGGTCGGCGCCGACGAGGACGTGTTCGAGATGAACAACGGTTGCGTCTGCTGCACGGTGCGCGGCGACCTGATCCGCGTGGTCAACGGCCTGATGAAGCGCCAGCGCCCCGGCAAGCCCGCCTTCGACGCCATCATCGTCGAGACGACCGGCCTGGCCGACCCCGGCCCGGTGGCCCAGACCTTCTTCGTCGACGATGAGGTCAAGGCCAAGACCCAGCTGGACAGCGTGACCGCCCTGGTCGACGCCAAACACGTCATGGCGCGTCTGGACGACTCTAAAGAGGCGCGCGAACAGGTCGCCTTCGCCGACCGCATCATCCTGAACAAGATCGACCTGGTGGACGAGGCCCAACTGGCCGAGGTCGAGGCCCGCCTGCGCGCGCTGAACCCGCTGGCCCCCATCGTCCGCGCCGAGCGCTCGAACGTGCCGCTGGATCAGGTGCTGGGCCTGCACGCCTTCGACCTGGACCGCATCCTCGAGGTCAAGCCGGACTTCGTGAACCCGCCCCACGGCGCCGAGGGCCACGTCCACGACGAACACTGCGGTCACGGGCATGACCATGCCGAGGACCATGTCCACGACGAGCATTGCGGTCATGACCATGACCACGATCACGCGCATGGGGCGCGCGGCCACGCCCACGAGGACGACATCAAGGGCGTTTCCTTGACGCTGGACCGTCCGCTGAACGGCGCCAATTCACCGCCTGGCTGGATCGCCTGCTGGGCGAGCAGGGCCAGAACATCCTGCGCGCCAAGGGCATCATCGACGTTCAGGGCGAGGACCGCCGCCTGGTCTTCCAGGCCGTGCACATGATCCTGGAAGGCGATCTTCAGCAGCCCTGGGGCGAGAAGGAGCGCCGCTGGAGCCGCGCCGTCTTCATCGGCCGCGACCTGAACGAGGCCGAACTCAAGGCCGGGTTCGAGGCCTGCGCGGCATGAACCCGCCGCCGCGCCCGCGCGCAGAAGCCAAGCTGATCTACGGCACGCCCGAGTTCGAGATCGTGCAGCACGGCGACCACGTCCGCTGCGCCGTCTCGGGCGCGCCGATCCCGCTGGAGGCCCTCAACTACTGGAGCGTCGAGCTTCAGGAGGCCTATGCGTCCGGCGAACTGATGACGAAGCGCTGGGTCGAGACGCAGAAGTCGTAGGCTATTTCGGGCGCACCGCCGCGCTTGCCATTTTTTGCCATCAGCGTAGGCTCCCGGCATGAGCACGATGAATATCTCGCTGCCCGATCCGATGAAGGCCTTCGTCGACGAACAGGTTGCGGAGCGGGGCTATGGCTCCTCGAGCGAGTATGTCCGTGATCTGATCCGCAAAGACGGGGATCGGCAGAAGCTGCGCAGTCTGTTGTTAGTCGGCGCTGAATCCGGCCCGACCGGGCCGGCCGATGGAGCCTATTTCGAAAGCCTGAGAGCGCGTATCGCCAGCCGTCGCCCGGCGTGAAGACCAAGGCTGTCATTCCGCGCGAACAGGCCGCACACGATATCGAAGAGGCGTTGGACTACTATCTCGAGGCAGCGGGCGATGTCGTCGCCAGCGCTTTCGTTGATGCGCTTGAACAGGCTCTGAACCACGTCGCGCGGCATTCGGCCTCCGGTTCGCTTCGATATGCTCATGAGCTTGATTTGCCGGAACTGCGCTTCTGGCGGGTCCGCGATTATCCCTATCTGCTGTTCTATGTAGAGCGCGAAGACCACATCGACCTGTGGCGCGTTCTGCATGGCGAGCGCGACCTGCCGGTCTGGATGCGAGCGTAAAGTCAGGCTTAGGACGCCAATCGTTCCGCCAGCCACTCGGTCATCACCCGCGCCAGCGCCTTCGGCTGTTCCAGCGGGATCATGTGGCCGCTGTGCGTCACCGTCTCCAACGTCGAGCCGGAAATCCCCCGCCGCAGTTCCTCGGCCTCTTCCCGGCTGCGCAGCCGATCCGTATCCGCCGCCACGATCAGCGTCGGCTGAGCAATCTCGCCCAGTCGCTCCAGATCGCCCGCCCGCGCCATCGCTGACTGGCGGTGAAACACCTCGCCGCCCAGCCGCAAGCCCATGTCGCGCACCCGCGCGATCATCGCCTCGTCGCCCGACAGATCGGGGTGCAGGGACGAGACGATGGCCGGGCGGCTCAACCCCTTGAAGGCCCGCGGCGGCGCCTTCAGGGCCGAGCGCCGCTGGCGGATCAGCTCTTCGGTATCCCCGCGCGCCGAGGTGGCGATCAGGATCAGGGCCTCGACCCGCTCCGGCGCGATCCGCGCCAGCTCCCGCGCCACATAGCCGCCCATGGAGAAGCCCACGGCGACGAACCGCTCGGGCGCATCGGCCAGGATGGCGGCGGCCATGCTCTCGATATCCTCGCCCCGGCTGAGGTCGGTGGCGACCAGCGGGCCGAACGGGGCCAGGTCGTCCGTCATGGCGTCCCACAGGGTCGCATCGGCCATGAAGCCGGGAATGAGCAGCAGGGTCATGGCTTCTCTATAGGCGCGACCGGCGACAGACGCGACGCAGGACGCTATGAGGCCGGTCTGACTTTTCTCGCTTTTCGTGAGCCGACATGACGACCTTCTCCTTCGACGCCCAGGTCACCGCCGCCCTGTTCGACAAGACCGGCGCGATCTTCGCCCTGGGCGACGGCTCGGTGCGGTTCGAGAGCGGCGCCCGCAGCGAGGTCCATGACGGCGCCGTCCTGTGCGCCTGCGTCCACCCCTCGGGCGAGGGGATCGTCACCGGCGGCGACGACGGCAAGCTGGTCTGGAGCCGCGAGGGCGAGGCCGTGCTGCTGGCCCAGACCAAGGGCCAATGGATCGACGCCGTCGCCGCCTCGGCCGAGTCCGGCCTGATCGCCTTCTCCTCGGGCCGGACGCTGAGCGTGCTGGACAGCAAGGACGTGGCTTTCCGCCGCGCGTTCCAGCACGAGCGCACCGTCTCGGGCGTGGCCTTCGACCCCAAGGGCCGTCGCATCGCCGCCTCGACCTATGGCGGCGCCTGGCTGTGGTACGCCCGCATCGAGCAGCAGCAGCCGACCAAGCTGGCCTGGGCCGGGTCGCACCTGGCGGTCGGCTTCTCCACCGACGGCGCCTTCGTCGTCACGGCGATGCAGGACAACCAGCTGCACGGCTGGCGCCTGAAGGATCAGAAGAACATGCGGATGGGCGGCTATCCGTCCAAGATCAAGAGCTTCGCCTTCCTGGCCAAGGGGCAGCTGCTGGCCACCTCGGGCGCGCAAGGGGTGGTGCTGTGGCCCTTCGTCGGCGCCAACGGGCCGATGGGCCGCGAGGCGACCGAGATCGGCTATGACGAGACGACCCTGATCGCCCAGGTCGCCGCCGCCCCCGCCCACGGCCGTCTGGCGGCGGGGCTGGAAGACGGACGCGTCTGGTGGGCCGATCCGGCCGGGCGCGGCCTTCAGTTCGTCAAGCAGGACAAGGGCGCCCCCATCACCGCCCTGGCCATGAGTTCGGGCGCCGCCCGCATCGCCTGGGCGGACGAGGACGGCCACGCGGGCGTGGCCTCGCTCTGATCGGCCTTGCGCTGAAGCTTGGCTGAGGCAGGATGACGGCATGACCCGCGCGAAACACCGCAAGCGCCGCCCGCTTCTGACCCTGTTGCTGATCCTGGCCCTGTTCCCTCTGGCCGGGGTGGCGGTGCACCGCTTTCTGCCGCCGCTGGCGACCATCCTGATGGTCAAGCAGGCGGCCGCCGGGCACGGCATGGACTATCGCTGGCGCTCGCTGGACCGGATCTCGCCGCGTCTGGTCGAGGCGGTGATCGCCGCCGAGGACGCCCGTTTCTGCCAGCACCACGGTTTCGACGTCGAGGCCATCCAGAAGGCGCTGGAAGCCAATGAGCGCGCCGAGCAGAACGGCTCGGGCCGCGTCCGCGGCGGCTCGACCATCAGCCAGCAGACCGCCAAGAACGTCTTCCTGTGGCCCGGCCGCGACTGGGTCCGTAAGGGCCTGGAGGCGGGCTACACCGGCCTGATCGAGATCGGCTGGGGCAAGCGGCGGATCATGGAGATGTATCTGAACGTCGCCGAATGGGCGCCGGGCGTCTATGGCGCCGAGGCCGCCTCGCGCCACTGGTTCAACAAGAGCGCCGACAAGCTGACCGCCAGCGAGGCCGCCCGCCTGGCCGCCATCCTGCCCAGCCCGCGCCGCTACAAGGCGGCCAACTCCGGCCCCTACGTCCGCCGCCGCGCCGCGCGCATCCAGGCGGCCATGGGCACGGTGCGCCAACAGGGTCTGGACGCCTGCGTCGACCGCCGCTGACGCCAGCCGCGGCAACCCGCCGTTAACCGTGAACTTGGGGCCAAGCCTTAACGGACCCGCGTCATGCTGGGATCGACTGCGGGCCGGTGCGTCGGCGCGCGACACGGCGGGATTTCACGGTGAAACACGGTCTGAAACGAGCAGGACGAGGCCTTCGCCTCTTCGTCCGCCGCCTGATGCGCCAGACCCAGGGCAATGTCGCCCTGATGTTCGCCATCGCCCTGCCGATCCTGATGATGATCACCCTGGGCGCCGTCGACCTGCACCAGGCCTCCAAGGTGAAGGCGGAGCTTCAGGACGCGTTGGACGCCGCCGCCCTGGCCGCCGCCCGTTCGGTCTACAGCGACAACGTCAATATCAACCGGGTCGGCATGGCCGCGCTAAAGGCCAATATGCCGCGCTATTTTCAGGCGGGCTCTGACGACACCGCGACCTTTGTCCTGGCCAACAACCGCGTCACCGGCGAGGCGCGCGTCAATGTGAAGGTGCTGGTCGCCAACATCTTCCTGCCGCCGTACGGCAAGCTGCTGGACGACTACCTGCCGGTCGGCAGCCGCTCCGAAGTCCTGCGCGCCTCGCGCAACGTCGAGGTGGCGATGGCGCTGGACATCACCGGGTCGATGGACAACTGCACGCGCAACTGCCCGCCGACGTCCAAGCTTCAGGACCTGCAGGCGGCGGCCAAAGATTTGATCGACATCGTGGTCCAGGACCAGCAGACGCCCTTCTACTCCAAGGTGGCGCTGGTCCCCTATGCGGCGGGGGTGAACGTCGGATCGCTGGCGGCGCAGGCGCGCGGGCCGCTGGACAGCACGACCCGTTCCGTCACGGCCGCGACGTGGGTGAGCGGGACGGTGCGCACCATCTCGAACATTTCGCGGGCCTCGCCGACGACGATCACCTCCAACGGCCACGGCTTCGTCACCGGCGACCGGGTGGTGCTGTGGAACGTCCAGGACATCCCCGCCCTGAACGGCGTTCCCTATGAGGTGGCGAGGATCTCTAACAACCAGTTCCAGCTCAGGACGCTGTCGGCGTCAAACGCAGCCTCCAGCTATCAGGGCTCGTCCACCAGCACGACGAAATCGGCCTATGTCGCCAAATGCGTGCGCAGCGACTGCGGCCTGACGGTCACGGTCGGCGGTCACGGCCTTTCGGTGAACGACCATGTCCGCCTGACCAGCATGGGCGGCCTGGCCCAGTTGAACGAGGCGGGGTTCCGCGTCGCGAGCGTCAGCGGATCGCAACTGGTTCTGAATTCGACGCGCAGCCTGGGTCTGGCCCAGACCTCAAAGGGCGGCGTCTCCTATTCCGGCGGCGGTCAGCTGATGAACGGGCGCGACGGCGCCGAATGGCGCGTTTTCTCCACGGCGGACGGCTACATCAACGTGCTGCCCTCCAGCACCTGCGTCAGCGAGCGCGTCGGCGTCGAACGCTATACAGAGGCGCGGCCGTCCACCGCCTATGTCGGCCGCAGCTATCTGGGCTCGGACAACGCCTGCCCCAGCGCCGCCATCACCCCGCTGACGGCCAGCGCCACCACCCTGAAGGCCAAGATCGACCAGTTGCGCAAAAGCGGCTCGACGGCGGGCCAGATCGGCATCGGGTGGGCCTGGTACATGCTGTCGCCCAACTTCGCCTCCCTGTTCGACGGTGCGGGCAAGCCCGGCGAATACGCGCCTTCGGAGACGCTGAAGGTGGCCATCCTGATGACCGACGGCGAGTTCAACACCCCTTCCGGGACGGCGTCATCGCTCTGGACGCGGGATCAGGCAGCGGCGCCCTGAACACCCACATCAACCTGAACTCGTCCAACGGCGACCCCTTCATTCAGTCGGTCGAGTTGTGCCGGGCCATGCAGGCCAGGGGGTGGTCGTCTATACGGTCGGCTTCGACCTGGGCAGCGACACCGGCAAGCCCAATGTGGTCGACAGCGCTCTGGACGTGATGCGCCAGTGCGCCACCAGTGAGCAAACCCACTTCTTCGAAGCCAACAGCGGCGCCGATCTGAAGGAAGCCTTCCGCGCCATCGGCCGCGACATCACCCGCCTGCGCATCGCCCGCTAAGGCAGGGCAGGGCGGATTTCTCCTCCCCATGCAATGGGGAGGTGGATCGGGCGCGTCAGCGACCGAGACGGAGGGGCCGCTGGGTTCGGCGGTCGCGACGCCCCTCCACCGCTTCGCGGTCCCCCTCCCCATGGGCATGGGGAGGAAAACCTCAGTCATACCCGCGCCTTCCCCAATCAGATCAGGCGGATTTCCTTGAGCCGCTCGGTCAGGAAGTCCTCGGCCAGGATGGTCTTGCCGGCATAGCGGTCCGGGTTTTCCGGGGTGACCGTCGACGGCAGGGTCTCGATCGGGAAGTCCGGGTTGAAGTGCAGGAAGAAGGGCGTCGAATAGCGGGCGAAGCCGCGACGCTCGGGCGCCGGATTGACCACGCGGTGCGTCGTCGACGGCAGGACGTGGTTGACCAGCCGCTGCAGCATGTCGCCGATGTTGACCACCAGGGCGCCCGGCGGCGGGGCGATGTCCAGCCACTCGCCATCGGAGTCCTTTAGCTGCAGCCCGGCCTCTTCGGCGCCCAGCAGCAGGGTGATGACGTTGATGTCCTCATGGGCCCCCGCGCGCACGCCCTCGGCGTCGGCCGGGATCGGCGGATAGTGCAGCAGGCGCAGCACGCTGTTGCCCAACTGGACCTTGTCCTCGAAATAGGCGTCGTCCAGCTTCAGATAGCGGGCGATGGCCTTCAGGATGCGGCGGCCCAATTCGTCCAGACCTTCGTACAGGCCATAGACGTGCTGGCGGAAGCCTTCGATCTCGGTCGGCCAGACGTTGTCGCGCATGTATTGGCGATAGGGGTGGCCCTCCGGCAGTTCGCGGCCGGTGTGCCAGAACTCCTTCAGGTCGACCGCCTTGGCGCCCTTGGCCGCCTCGACGCCGAAGGGGGTCAGGCCGCGCGCGCCGCCGCCGGGCTGATGATACTGGCGCTTCACGTCTTCGGGCAGGGCGAAGAAGGCCTTGGCGTCGTTGACGGCGGCGTCGATCAGCCCCTGATCCAGGCCATGGTCGGCGATGACCGCGAAGCCGTAGCGGGAAAAGGACGCGCCCAGGGCGTCCGAGAAGGCCTGGAAGTCGGCGTCATAGGCCTTCATCGACACCGGGACGATGGCGCGGGTCTTGGCCTGGTCCTCGGCGGAGACGGCGGTGAGGGGAGAGGTCACTGTGAAATCAGCCTCTGTGATGGTGAGTATGGCCGCCCTCATACGCCCAATGGAGGCGAAAGGGCAGATGGCGAGGTTGGGCCTTTGGTCCCAGGTCAGTCCTGCGGGATCACGGCCCGGATGACGCGGGCCGAGGACGGCCGCCCGGCGATGCCCCGGCGCGGATCGACCACCACGCGCAGGTCGCCGCCGGAATAGGTCACCGACGACCGCTGCCCTTCGACGACGGTGATGCTGCGCAGCCGCTCCAGGAAGGGGCGGGCGCTTGGCGAACGGGCGATGCGGACCACGGCGTCGGTGGTGACGATCAGGGCCTCGATGCACAGGGCCTCGGACTCCTGGCCGTCCACATTGATGCGGACCAGCCGACCCATGGCCTCGGACACCAGGCCGCTGCGGCGCGCCATCAGGTTGAACATCTGCACCGGCCCCAGCGAGGGCGGGGCCAGGCTGACCGGCGGCCCGGCCAGCGACACCGGCGAGCCGCCCGGCGCGCGCGTCGTATAGACGGTGATGCCGCCGCCGGCGGTGACGCGCAGCACCTGATCGCCGGCGTCGTTGCGATAGATGGTGTCGCCGCGCGGCGCCGAGGACGGGCGAAGGGCCCAGGTCTCCGTCGAACGCTCGAACCGCAGCAGGGTCAGCGACCCGGCCTGATCCAGCACAAAGGCCTGCCCCGCTTCGGAGACATAGCGTCCGGGCGGCGGGGTGGTGCGGATAACCGACTGGTCGCGGATGGCGCGGCTTTGCTCGGCCTGGGCGTTGGAGCGCAGTTGAGCCTCGGCTTCGCCCGGCGCCATGCCGCAGGCCAGGACGACGGCCAGCCCGGCCGTGGCCCCGCTACGGCGCCAGGAGCGCGCGCAGACGCTCCCCGCGACACGAGGCGTCGCGAGGACGACAGGCGGCTTCTCCGCCACGGCTTGGACCGCAGACCTCATGCCTTCAGAGGTGATATGCCCGCACGGCGGATTTTGGGCGAACGCAGCTTATCCAACCAGGTACTGCCCGCCGTTGAGCGACAGGGTGCACCCTGTGACATATCCGGCACGCTCGCCCGACAGCCACGAGACCATGTCGGCGATCTCCTCGCCCTTGCCCAGGCGGCCGACGGGAATCTGGGCCACGATGGCGTCCAACACCTTCTGGTCCATCGCCCCGACCATTTCGGTGTCGATATAGCCCGGCGCGATGCAGTTGACGGTCACGCCCTTGCGCGCGTTTTCCAGCGCCAGCGCCTTGGTGAAGCCGATCATCCCGGCCTTGGCGGCGGAATAGTTGGTCTGGCCGATCTGGCCCTTCTGGCCGTTGATCGAGGAGATGTTGACGATGCGGCCGAAGCCCCGGTCGCGCATGCCGTTGATCACCTGGCGCGTCATGTTGAACACGCTGTCCATATTGACGCGGATCACGTCGGACCACTGATCGGCGCTCATCTTGTGGAAGAAGCCGTCGCGGGTGATGCCGGCGTTGTTGACCAGCACGTCGATGGGGCCGAAGCGGTCCTCCACTTCCTTGACCGCCCGTTCGCAGTCCTCGAACGAGCCGACGTTGCCCTTCACCACCATGACGCCCAGCTCGCGGGCGGTGGCCTCTGCGGCCTCGGTGTTGCCGGAATAGCCGGCCGCGACCTGCAGCCCGTCTTCCTTCAGTCGCTGAACGATCGCCTTGCCGATGCCCCGGGTGCCCCCGGTGACGAATGCGGTACGCGTCATGACGTCTCCCTGATCCTGTGCGGCGGCCGTCGCGGGCGCGACGCCGTCCGCCTCCCTTGGACGCCAGCCTTAGCGCGGCGCGCGTCGAACGAGAAGACGGGGTTACGCCGTCGCGGCCAGGCGGCCCATGTCGATGACGAAGCGATAGCGCACGTCCGACCGCTCCATCCGTTCATAAGCCTCGTTGATCTGGTCGGCGGCGATCACTTCAATATCGCACACGATCCCGTGTTCGCCGCAGAAGTCGAGCATCTCCTGCGTCTCGCGGATTCCGCCGATCAGCGAGCCGGCGATGCGGCGGCGCCGCCACAGCAGGGGCATGGCGAAGACCGGCAGCCCCTCCGTCGTCAGCCCCAGCATGACCATGGTCCCGTCGCGCGCCAGCAGATTGACGTGGCTGGCGATCTCATGCGTGGCCGAGACGGTGTTGATGATCAGGTCGAACTGCTCGGCCGCCGCCTTCATGGCGTCGGCGTCCGAGTTGATCAGGAAATGCCGGGCGCCCATCCGCTCGGCGTCGGCCTTCTTGCGGTCCGAGGTCGACAGCACCGTCACCTCGGCGCCCAGGGCGGCGGCCAGTTTGACCGCCATATGGCCCAGCCCGCCCAGGCCGATCACCGCCACCTTCGACCCCGGTCCCACGCCCCAGGTCTTCAGCGGCGACCAGGTGGTCACCCCGGCGCACAACAGCGGCGCCGCCGCATCCAGCGGCAGGCTGTCAGGGATCTTCAGCACAAAGGCCTGGTCCACGGTGATGCGATCGGAATAGCCGCCCTGGGTGATCGTCTGGCCGACGCCTACGCCCTTCGGATCGCGCGAGCCGTAGGTCTGGGTCATGCCCGGTTCGCAATACTGCTCCAGCCCCTCGCGGCAGGCCGAACAGGTGCGGCAGCTGTCGACCATGCAGCCGACGCCGACGCGGTCGCCTTCCTTGAAGCGCGTGACGTTCGCGCCCACCGCCGTCACCACCCCGGCGATCTCGTGGCCCGGCACGATGGGATAGCGCGTCCCGCCCATGTCGTTCTTCACCACATGCAGGTCCGAGTGGCAGACGCCGCAGTATTTGATCTCGATCGCCACGTCGTCCGGCCCCGGATCGCGCCGTTCGAAGCTATAGGGGCCCAGCGGCTGGTCGGCGGCGGTGGCGGCGAAGGCGCGTGTGGGGATGGGCATTGATTCACTCCTTCAACTTGGCGATCAGCGCCTGGGCCGCCGCGGGGTTCCGCACCTTGGCCCCCGAAATGAAGTAGGCGAATACGTCCCCCGCCCGGCCCAGCCGCGCGCCTGTTTGGCCACGGCGTCCAACTCTCCGGAGGTCATGCCCGTCGGTTCGTCCTCGCGGCTGGACATCAGCCGGGCGTAGGTAAAGTCCGCCGTCGCCTCGTCGATCTGCGGCCAGGTCGGCTCTTCGTCATCGACGGCGTAGACGATGGCCGCCCCATACTTCCTCGCCAGATCATAGAACTGCTCGGTGGCGAAGGTCGGATTGCGCACCTCCAGCGCGTGACGCAGCCGCACCCCGTCCTTCTCCTTCGGCAACAGCTTCAGGAACCCCTCGAAGTCCTCCGGATCGAACTTCTTCGTTCCCATGAACTGCCAGTTGATCGGCCCCAGCTTGTCGCCCAGCCCCGTCAGCCCCTGCGACAGGAACCGCTCGAAGCTTTCGCCGCCGTCGGACAGCACCTTGCGATTGGTGCAATAGCGGCTGGCCTTGACCGAGAAGACGAAGCCGTCGGGCGTCTCATCGCGCCACTTCGCCCAGCTGTCGGGCTTGAACGTCGAATAATAGGTGCCGTTGATCTCGATCGAAGTCAGCGCCCGGCTGGCGAACTCCAGCTCCCGCTTCTGCACCAGCCCCTGCGGATAGAAGACCCCCGCCACGGCTCGAACGTCCAGCCGCCGACGCCGATATGGATGGATCCCGCCATGACCTAGCCTCCTGATGCAGGCCGCTTTGATCGCAGAAATCACCGGCGGCGGCTATGGGAAGCGGATGGACGGAGCGTTTGAGAAGGATGGCTTACCGGTCCTCGGGGAGCGCCCGCTCGTTGGCGACTTGCAGGCCGCCAAGCCTCTTAAATCGTGTGGCTACACGCGATGCGTCACGTTCGCCTCAACCGCCAGAGGCGTTACGTCGTTTGAACGCTTCTACAATCCAATACAGGATTGCATACTCCGCAATAAAAATCGGGGCTAAGGCGAGAGGAGCCTCTAATGCGTCCGGGCATCTCGATTAGGAATATTGCACTAAGGTTGATCGCTAGTGTGGCGGTTACAATCGCTATAAACCATTTATGGAAAGCGATATCCCAGTTTGTTTCTATGAGGAGCGAGATCATGGAAATGGATATTGCGATTAGCAGCGACTCTTCTGCACTAAAGAAAAAGTGCTGATGATAAAAGCAGTGAGAGGAATAAGGGCGTCAAACGCGATATTTTTGGCTTTTATTGCTTTCTTTTTAACGATGCGACTTTCGTCATTTTTCATGTTTGTTGAATCATGTTTGGTAATTAGGCTTAGCGAAGCGCAGGGCAGATAGGTCTCTGAAGCCTTGCTGGGTGCGATATGCGAACCTTTGCCGACGGGGGATTTGTGATCACATTGGCGCGAAGGCTTACGTAGTGGAAGTCCGCAAATGATCTTGCAGCGAAGTCCGCCTCAAGCCAGCTTTCGGACATTGAGCGCACCAATCAAACGGGCCGCGCGCCCTCAGCCTGAAACGCAATCTCCCGCCGCGCCGAAGACCACCGCGCGCGGATCGGGCGGGCGCAGGCGGCCCAGCACGTCGCGGCGGCTGGGCGGTCGCCCCCAGCGGGTGAAGCCCAGGCCGTAGCGCCTCAGCGTCGCCTCATGCGGCAACCACAGCGAATGGCGCGACAGCCAGGCCGCGCGCGGCGTCGCCTCGCCGGGGATGGTCACCTGGGTCTGAATGTCCGACAGCCCGATCTGGGCGGCGGCGCACGCCAGAATGCCGGGGTCGGCGCCCCGCGCGGCGTAAAGGGCGCGCAGCCGTCGCGCGCCCCGGGCGATCTCGTCCGGAACGGCCTCGTTCAGCGTTTGATAGTTGGCCTCGATCACCGGCGAGGAGTGATGGAAGCTGACGAAGCCCGCCCGCTCTATGGTGCGCGTCGCCCCGGCGGCGAAGATGGCGTTGGCGCAGGCGGAGGTGCACTGGCCCCGCACCGTCACCGGCAGGCGCCGCGCCAGGATCACCTCGGCCGCATCCAGCGCGGCGTTCTCGTCGCCGCCGCCGCTGTCGATCACCAGGCCCTCGACGCTTTCGTCCGACAGGGCCAGGGCCAGGGCGGCGCCCGAGGCCGGGCTGAAGGCCCCGCGAAACACCACGCGCGGCCCCTCGCGCGACAGCAGCCACTGGGGCCGGGCAGGGCCGGCGGACATTTCGGTCGTGGCTGGCGATGCGGGCGCCGCCGACGTCGCCTGCGGCGAGGCGACGGCGATCAGGGCGGAGGTCATGGCGGCGATCAACGACACAGGCTTATGAGCCTCCTTGCAGGACCGCCACCATGCGCCCGCCGAGGCGTCTGTGTCCAAGCCAAAGATAAGGGGCCGGCGCCGCGCCCCGTGGCGAAGAGGTTGGCCTCCCCGTCAACTCGTGCATAGTGATGCTCGACAAACGGAGGTCGGTCATGTTGTTGGCGGTTCTGTTCTACGGCGTTACGGCGTTTGGCGGCCAGACGGGGGCCCAGCCCGCGCCGCCGTCCAACCATCAGGTCATCCGCCCCAGCGCCGACCGGGCGGACCCAACCATGTGGCGCTTTCAGGACATGGACGATCGCCGCATGATCGACGAGATGCGCCGCGAGCGCGTCCGACAGAACTACGAAGCCGCCGTGATCAACCAGCGCCGGCTGCTGGCCGACGAGCTGGATAAGCTGATCGCCGCCAATGAATGCGGCCAGGCGACCGATCTGGCCCAGCGCGCCGGCTATCGCGACATCCGCGAAGGCGTCGCCAGCGCCTGTCAGGCCAGGGCCGGATCCAGCTCCTAAGGCTTCATCGCCGATTTGACGCCACAGCGTGGCGGTTCGCCGCCTGCGGGGCTATAGCGCCAGCCTGACCGGAGTGCTGTGCGCGTGTTCGACCTGACGCCTGAAATCATCGCCCTGTTGGGCGTCGCGTCGGTGATCGCCGGCTTCATCGACGCCATCGCCGGGGGCGGGGGCTGATCTCGCTTCCGGCCCTGTTGTCGGTCGGGCTGAACCCGGTCGCCGCCATCGCCACCAACAAGGTTCAGGGCAGCGTCGGCACCGCCAGCGCCCTGTGGAACTTCTGGCGCAAGGGCAGGGTGGATTTCCGCCTGATCCGCTGGCCGCTCGCGCTGGTTGCGGTCGGGTCGGGGCTGGGCGCCTTCGCCGTGACCCTGGTGGATACGCGCTGGCTGATGATCCTGCTGCCGGTGCTGCTGATCGGCATCGCGCTCTATTTCCTGCTCGGCCCCAAGGCGGCGGACGAGGACGCCGCCGCCCGGCTGACGCCCCTGGCCTACGCCTTCGTGGCGGGCGGGATAGGCTTTTACGACGGCTTCTTCGGGCCGGGGACGGGGTCGTTCTTCGCCCTGAGCCTCGTCATGCTGCTGGGCATGGGGCTGACGCGGGCGACGGCGCACACCAAGGCGCTGAACCTGATGAGCAACGTTGTCGGCATCGTCGTTCTGGCGGTCGGCGGCCATATCGTCTGGGTGCTGGCCGGGATCATGGCGGTGGGCCAGTTCATCGGCGGGCGGCTGGGTTCGCACGCGGCCATGCGCTTCGGTCCGCGCCTGATCCGGCCGCTACTGGTGGTGATCTCGCTGGCGATGACGGCGCGGCTGCTGTCCGACCCCGCCAATCCGCTCAGGGCCATGATCGCGGGCTGGCTGGGTCTTTAATAGGCGCAGTCGCGATAGACGCGGCTGATGTCGCCCGCCCATTCGCCGTTGTAGAGCTCCAGCAACCGGTCGGCCGAGGTCACGCCGCTGTCGGCGATGTCTTCCAGTTCGGTGATGTAGCCGCGCTCGTCCACCATGCCGCCGCTGAAGCGAGCTCGGTTCTTCAGGCCTTGCTTGGCGATGTTGACCATGTCGACGGCGACGTCGCGCACGCTGCGGCCGCTGGCTTCCGCCTTCAGGCCCAGCCGCGTCACGTCGCGGCGCAGGCGCTCGTGGTCGGCGATGTCCCAGTCCTTGCACAGGTCCCAGGCCGCCGCCAGCGACGGCGCGTCGTACAGGATCCCGGCCCACAGGGCGGGCAGGGCGCAGATGCGGCTCCACGGCCCGCCGTCGGCGCCGCGCATCTCCAGATACTGCTTCAGCCGCACCTCGGGGAACAGGGTGGTCAGGTGGTCGGCCCAGTCCTGAACCGTGGCCCGATCGCCGGGCAAGGCGTCCAGCTTGCCTTCGATGAAGGCGCGGAACGACTGTCCCGACAGGTCGACATAGGTCTGGCCGCGCTTGGCGAAATACATCGGCGCGTCCAGCGCATAGTCGGCGTAGCGCTCATAGCCGAAGCCGTCCTCGAACACGAAGCCCAGCATGCCGGTGCGGTCCGGGTCCGTGTCGGTCCAGACGTTGGCGCGCGCCGAGACGAAGCCGTTCGGCTTGCCCTCGGTGAAGGGGCTGTTGGCGAACAGGGCCGTGGCGATGGGCTGCAGCGCCAGCGACGTGCGGAACTTCATCACCATGTCGGCTTCAGAATCGAAGTCGAGGTTGGCCTGAATGGTGCAGGTGCGCAGCATCATATCCAGGCCCAGCCTGCCCTTCTTGGGCATATAGGCGCGCATGACGTCATAGCGGCCCTTGGGCATGACGGGGATGTCCTCGCGCCGCCACTTCGGGTCGAAACCCAGCCCCAGGAAGCCCAGGTTCAGCTGGTCCGCGACCTGCTTGACCTCCATCAGGTGCTGGCCGGTCTCGTTGCAGATGTCGTGAATGTCCTTCAGCGGGGCGCCCGACAGTTCGAACTGACCGCCCGGCTCCAGGCTGATCGAGGCGCTGAAGCCCTCGGCGTTCTTGCGCTCCAGGGCGATGACGTGATCGCCCTCCAGCACCGGCGTCCAGCCGAAGCGGGTCAGCCCGTCCAGCATGGCCTTGATGCCGCCGGGGCCTTCATAGGCCGGGCGACGCAGCGTCGACTTGTCGAAGCCGAACTTCTCGTGCTCCGCGCCGATGCGCCATTGGTCCTTGGGCTTCTCGCCCTTCGACATGGCGTGGATCAGCTGGTCTCTGGAAAGGGGCGCCGTGTCGGACATCTGTAACCTCTGCTGTCGCGGCTAGATGGGCCAGCCAGCGGCCGGGCTCAAGGGGCGGCGGAAACTTCTAACGATCCCAGTCGCCGACCGCCGCCTGCCACAGCGTCATTGCGGCGATGGCGGCGGTGTCGGCCCGCAGGATGCGCGGCCCCAGCGAGACGGCGGTGGTGAAGGGCAGGGACCGCAGCCGCTCGCCCTCCTCGGGCGAAAACCCGCCCTCCGGTCCGATCAGTATGGCCCACCGACCTTCTCCCTCCCCGTCCCGGGGAGGGTGGTCGAGCCCTTCAGGGCGCGACCGGGTGGGGAGGGCCTGGCGATCCAGCACGCCCCCGTGGCCCCTCCCCACAAGGGGAGGGAGAAAACGGCGTCAAGGCGGTGATCGCGGGCGCGCCGCCCGTCTCGTCGCAGAACATCAGCCGCCGTCCGTCCTCCCAGCCGTCCAGCAGGGCGTCCAGCTTGACCGGATCATCCACCACCGGCACGTCCAGACGACCCGTCTGCTCGGCGGCCTCCTCGGCGATGGCGTCCAGCCGATCCAGCCGCAGCCGGTCCGCGTTGGTGCGATGGGTCAGCGCCAGCCGCACCCGCTTGGCGCCCAGTTCGGCGGCCTTCTCGACAATGGTTTCGACGCGGGCCTTCTTCACCACGGCGACGATCAGCTCCAGATCGGGGCCATAGGTCTGCGGCCGTGTCTGCTCCTCGGCGCGCAGGATGACGCCCTTCTTCAGCACCTCGGCGACGCTGACGCGCCACTCGCCGTCGCGACCGTTGAAGACCAGCAGCTCGTCGCCCGCCTTCAACCGCATCACCTGCGTCAGATAGCGCGACTGGTCGAGCGTGGGCGCCACGGCGGCGCCGGGGGCGAGGTCGCCCTGAACGTAAAGACGGATCATGGCGCCTGCATATCGCGCTTTCACGGCGACGACCAACCTCGGCGATCGACTGAGCTTGGCGGGAACGCCGGGTGTTCGGCCCGCGTTCGTCTGTCATGTTCACAACCTTGGCCGTTGCGGCGCGCGATCGAAAACGACTGGCCGAGATTTCCGGCGTCGCCGCCCGCTTCGGGCTTGAGGCCGTGCTGCTGCGCCTCGGCCTCGGCGGCGGGGGCGCGGACGAGACGGACGGGCCTGAGCCCCTGTCCCGCCGCACCCGTCAGGCGCTGGAGGCGCTGGGCCCCACCTTCGTCAAGCTGGGCCAAATCCTGTCCACCCGCTCGGACCTGCTGCCCGCCGACTGGATCGCCGAGTTCGAACAGCTTCAGAGCGCCGGACCCACCCTCGACTTCGAGACGCTGCGGCCCGAGGTCGAAGCCGCCCTGGGCGGACCGCCGGAACAGGTCTTCGCCCGTTTCGATGCGACGCCGCTGGCCGCCGCCTCCATCGCCCAGGTGCACCGCGCCGCCCTGCACGACGGGACCGCGGTGGTGGTCAAGATCCGCCGCCCCGGCGTGCGCCCGCGCGTCGAGGCCGACCTGCGCCTGATCGCCGAACTGGCCCGCCGCGCCGAACAGTCCAGCGCCGAGATCGCCCGCTATCGCCCGCGCGCCCTGATCGCACAGCTGACCGAGGCCATGCTGGACGAGCTGGACTTCACGACCGAGGGCCGCAACGTCGACCGCTTCGCCGCCGACTTCGCCAAAAACCGCGACGTGGTCATCCCCGCCGTCTATTGGCAGCACACGACCGACCGCGTGCTGGTGCAGGACTATCTCGACGGCGTGGCGCCCATAGACGCCGCACGGCTGAGGGCGGCCGGCGTCGATCCGCACCGGCTGGCCCGCGTCGGCGCCGAGGCCGTGCTGGACATGGTGCTGGTCAACGGCCGCTTCCACGCCGACCCGCACCCCGGCAACCTGCGCGGCCTGCCCGGCGACCGGGTGGGACTGCTGGACTTCGGCATGGTCGGGACCGTCACCCCGCGCCGCCGCGCCGAACTGATCAGCTTCGTCCAGTCGCTGGCCGCCGGCGACGGCGCGCGCATGGCCGAGGTTCTGGCCGACTGGACCGAAGGGACGGACGTCTCGCGCTCCAGCCTGACCGCCGGGGCCGAACGGCTGATCGCCCGCCACGGTCAGGGCGTGGTCGACCTGCCCGCCATTGTCGCCGATCTGATGGGGCTGATGCGTCAAGAACGGGTGGCCGCCCCGCCCGATCTGGTGCTGATCCTCAAGGCGCTGGTGACCATCGAAGGCGTGCTGTCGCGCGTCGACCCAGACTTCGATCTGGTCAAAACGATGAAGGGCGCCTGGAGCCGCGCCCTCTTCTCCAGCCGCAGCCCGGAAGACCTGCGCAACCGTCTGATCGGCGCCCTTTGGACCTGTCGGCGGCCAGCGACGACCTGCCCCGCCTGATCCGCGCCGCCTCGCGCCGCCTCACGGCCGAGCCCGCCGCGACGGCGACTGCGGACAAGGAAACCGCCCGGTCGATCCTCTCGGCCGGGCGATGGATCGCCGCTTCGATTGTCGTTTCAGGCGCCCTGATCGCGGGCGCCCTGCTGCTGCGCTGATTACAGCGTCCGCGCGATCAGCAGCTTCATGATCTCGTTCGTCCCGCCGTAGATGCGCTGGACGCGGGCGTCCTTGTACAGCTGGGCGATCGGGTATTCGGTCATGTAGCCGTAGCCGCCGAACAGCTGCAGCATCTCGTCGATGGTCTCGCCCTGGATGTCCGTGACCCAGTATTTGGCCATCGAGGCCGTGGCGGCGTCCAGCTGACCCTTCAGGTGAAGGCCGATGCAGTGGTCGACGAAGACCTTGGCCACGGTCAGCTTGGTCTTGATCTCGGCCAGTTTGAACTGGGTGTTCTGGAAGTCGATGACCCGCTTGCCGAACGCCTTGCGCTCCTTGACGTAGGCCAGGGTCGCCTCCAGCCCCCGCTCGGCGGCGGCCACGCCCTGAACGGCGATGTTCAGGCGCTCCTGCGGCAGTTGCTGCATCAGCTGGACGAAGCCCTGGCCCTCGGTGTCGCCGATAACGTTGTCCAGCGGCACCTTCACATCGTTGAAGAACAGTTCGGAGGTGTCGTTCGCCTCCATGCCGATCTTGTGCAGGTTGCGGCCGCGCTCGAAGCCTTCTGCCCCGTCGGTTTCGAGGCAGATCAGGCTGGTGCCCTTGGCGCCCTCGGCCGGGTCGGTCTTGGCGACGACGATGATGAAGTTGGCCAGCTGGCCGTTGGTGATGAAGGTCTTGGAGCCGTTCAGCACATAGTGGTCGCCCTGCTTCACGGCGGTGGTCTTGACGCCTTGCAGATCCGACCCGGCGCCCGGCTCGGTCATGGCGATGGCGCCGACCAGTTCGCCCGACTGCAGGCGCGGCAGCCAGCGCGCCTTCTGCTCGGCCGTGCCGTAGTGCCAGATGTAGGGCATGACGATGGCGTTGTGCAGGCTGATGCCGAAGTGGTCCGCGCCCTTCCAGCCCAGCTGGCGCATCAGCACCACTTCGTGCCGGTAGTCGCCGCCGAAGCCGCCGTCCTCTTCCGGCAGCGACAGGCCCAGCAGGCCTGCGTCTCCGGCCGCGTTCCACAGCTCGCGCGGCACCGAGGAGGCGGCGATCCACTGCTGGAACTTCTCTTGCGGGGCGTGCTCGTCGATCCATTTGGCGACGGAGTCGGAGAAGAGGACGATCTCCTCCTCGCGCATGAAATCGGGGTCGGGGCTGCCTAGGACGTTCATCTCATCTCTCCTCCCCACTCCGTGGGGAGGGGGACCGCGAAGCGGTGGAGGGGCTGCATCCATCGCAAGGGGTTACTGTCGCGCGACGGAAAAAGAGCCCCTCCGTCTCGTCGGCTGCGCCGACGATCCACCTCCCCATCCGAGATGGGGAGGAGATCAAGACGCCGCGCTTAAAACGCCTCGGCGGGCATCTGCATCAGCACCTCGGCGCCGGACTTCAGCTTCTTCAGGTGCGCCCCGGCGTCGGGCAGGATGCGCTCGACGAAGTAGCGGCCGGTCATCAGCTTGTTGGCGTAATAGGGATCGGCGTCCCCGGCGGCGATCTTCGCCTGCGCCGCCTTGGCCATCTGCGCCCACAGGAAGGCGTAGGCCGTCAGGCCGAAGATGTTGAGGTAGTCGGTCGAGGCCGCCGCCGCATTGTCCGGGTTGGCCATGCCGTTCTGCATCAGCCACATGGTGGCCTCCTGCAGCTTCTTCTTGGCGTCGGCCAGGCCCTCGACGAAGGGCTTGATGGCCTCGTCGTCGCCGTTCTCGCTGACGAAGGCGTCGATGTCGGCGAACCAGCTCATGATGGCGCGGCCGCCGTTGGCGGGCAGCTTGCGACCCACCAGATCCAGCGCCTGGATGCCGTTGGTGCCTTCATAGATCATGGTGATCCGCGCATCGCGCAGATACTGCGAGGCGGGGAAGTGCTCGGTGTAGCCCGAACCGCCGTGGACCTGCATCGCCAGCGAGGCGACGTGGAATCCCTTGTCGGTCAGATAGGCCTTCAGCACCGGCGTGATCAGGCCCATGTAATCCTTCGCCTTGGTGGCGACGGCTTCATCGGCGGCCTTCTGCAGGTCGGCCTGCAGCGCGGTCCACAGGATGAAGGCGCGGCCGCCTTCGACGAAGGCCTTGGCTTCCAGCAGCATCCGGCGCACGTCCGGGTGGACCATGATCGGATCGGCCGGGCCGTCCGGGTTCTTCGGTCCGGTCAGGCTGCGGCCCTGCAGGCGGTCGTTGGCGAACTCGACGGCGGCCTGATAGGCGGCGTCGCCGATGGCCAGCCCTTGCAGGCCGGTCCCCAGACGGGCCTCGTTCATGACCACGAACATGTTGTTCATGCCCCGGCCTTCTTCGCCGATCAGCCAGCCCTTGGCGTTCTCATAGGCCATGACGCAGGTGGCGTTGCCGTGGATGCCCATCTTGTGCTCAAGGCCGGCGCAGGACACGCCGTTGCGCTCGCCCAGCGAGCCGTCCTCATTCACCAGGAACTTGGGCACGACGAACAGGCTCAGGCCCTTGATGCCCGGAACCGCGCCTTCGACGCGGGCCAGCACCGTGTGGATGATGTTGTCGGCGAAGTCGTGCTCGCCCGCCGAGATCCAGATCTTCTGGCCGGTGATCGAATAGGAGCCGTCGTCGTTCTTGACCGCCTTGGTGCGGACCATGCCCAGATCGGTGCCGCACTGCGGCTCGGTCAGGTTCATGGTGCCGGTCCATTCGCCCGACGCCATCTTCGGCAGATACTTCTGCTTGATCTCGTCCGAGGCGCTGGCCTCGATGCCGTGGAAGGCACCGCTGGTCAGGCCCGGATACATGGAGAAGGCGGCGCTGGCGGCGGCGGTGAACTGGCCCACCGCGCTGGACACCACCGACGGCATGCCCTGACCGCCGAACTCGGTGCTGAAGCCCAGCGAGGGCCAGCCGGCCTCGACCATCTGATGATAGGCTTCCTTCCACCCCTTGGGCGTGGTCACCACGTCGCCCTCGATGCGGCAGCCTTCCAGATCGCCGGGACGGTTGATCGGGGCGATGACCTCTTCGGCGAACTTGCCGCCTTCCTCGATGATCTGGTCGATCAGGTCGCGCGACAGATCGGCGTCGGGCAGTTGGTTGCCGTAGGTCTCGACCTGCAGAACGTCATGCAGGACGAAGGACAGGTCGCGGACGGGCGCCTTATAGGTCATGGGATCACGCTCTCGCTTTGAAGGTCAGGAAATGGTCGTCGGGGTCGTTGAGCCGCTCGCTCAGCAGGCTGGCGTAGGCCTCGGCGCCCGGCAAAAGGTCGGGACGGTGTTCGCCCAGGGTCTTTTCCATCCAGGCGCAGGCGGCCTCGGCCGTCTCGATGGCGCCTTCGATGTCTTCCAGCTGCTGCTTCAGCGCCTCGATACGGGCGCGATGGCGCGGCAGGGCGATGGCCATCTGATGGACGTTGTGGTCTTTCTGATCATACAGATCCAGCATCTCCTGGATCTCAACCAGGGTGAAGCCGATGCGCCGGCCGCGCATGATCAGCTTCAGCCGAGCCCGGTCGCGCGGCCCATAGACCCGCGTCTGCCCTTTACGCGACGGCGTCAGCAGGCCCTTGTCCTCATAGAAGCGAAGGGCGCGCGCGGTCGCGCCGAACTCACGGCATAGCTGCCGTATGGAATAGGTGCGATGTTCGTCTGCGATCGACATGCCGTCTTGATAACTTGACGCGGACGTAAAGGGAAGCTTTCGACGCGCCCGGCTACGAAGTTGTGAACGGCTCAAAGAAAAGGCCGCGACCGGGGTTGGGTCGCGGCCTTCGTATTCGCAGGCCCTCAGGGGAGGGGGAGAAGCGGGCCTGCAAATCGGATCGGGAAGGGGCGTCGGCTCAGCGGCGACGCAGCCACAGCACCGGCGCCGTGATGGCGATCAAGACGACGTTGGTCAGGCTCAGGCCCATGTCGAGGTTGAAGGCGTGGACGCCCAGGGCGACGACCTCGAGGATCAGCAGACCCGCTGTCGCCGTCAGCAGCAGCGGACGGCCGAACCGCCATGAAATCAGCGGCGTCAGCACCATCAGGGCCAGCGCCATCTCGGCGACGCCGACGCCGCGCACAAAGGTCTCGCTGACGAGGGCCGGCCACTGCATCAGCACGATGAGGTTCTGCATCGGCTCGGACAGCTTGGCGTAGCCGGCGGCGAGGAAGAACATGGCGATCCAGCCCTGGAAGGTCCAAAGCGTGATGTTCAGATAATCGGCGCGGGCGCGCGCCTGATGGGGCGTCAAGGTGGTCGTCGTCATGGCCGTAACCGTTAATTCGCAACAGCTACAACATCAGTTGCTGTGTGCTGACTTGCAAGCGGCTGAAACAATCTGTGATCAGGCTGGCGGAAGGTCGTGGCGACAGCGAGGCTGAAACCACATTCCCCGTAACCCAGCCGGGATCATCCGCCTCTAAGCCGAGCCGTATTTTGAGTCAACGCGCGATGACATCAATTGATGACTTAGGGCGCAGCCTTGCAAAATTCCGTTCATCCCCGCGGAGGCGGGGACCCAGTTCGGTGGCCGCAAAGCGTGAGGTTGGGGAGAATGGTCTTCGGGCGCGCGCCGCCCTCACTGGGTCCTCGCCTCCGCGGGGATGAGCGGGACGATCACAAACTCCACGCTTCCCTTGCCATCTCCAGCCGGGCCAGTTTGGCCTTCAGCGGCGCCCAGTCGTCGGCCGCGTCAATGGCGCTCCACAGGGCCTCGACCTCGTCGATCAGCAGCTCTTCGGGTTCGGGCGCGGCGAACATCGGATGCTCCAGCCGCTCGGGCCGGTCGGGCTCATGCTCCATCAGGGCGAAGCGGAAGGCGTCGAAGGCCTCGCCCTGATAGGTCTTGCCGCGCACCCCGCCCAGCGCCCGCGCCGCCGAGCTGAACCCGCCGAACCAGTCGAAGAAGATCGGCTCCCAGCGCAGAGCCTCCTTCTTCTCGCGCGCCAGCGCCAGCGTCGCGTCCAGCAGCCGCTGATCCGCCGCCTCGCCCAGGCTCTTGACGCCCAGCCGGTTCAGGAAGGCCGCGCGCAGGTGGCGGATATAGGCCGGGCCGAAACCGTTCAGCGCCGCCGCCAAATCCGCGACTTGCGGCTCCGACTCGGCGATCAGCTTCAGACACCCCGCCAGCTGGGTCAGGTTCCAGAACACCGCCTCGGGCTGGCGCGCGAAAGCGTAAAGGCCGTTCTGGTCGAAATAGGCGGCGGTGAAGCCGGGCTCGTAATGGGGCAGGAAGCGCCACGGGCCGTAGTCGAAGCTCTCGCCCGCGACGTTCAGATTGTCGGTGTTCAGCACGCCGTGGACGAAGCCCGCCGCGATCCATTGGGCTGTCAGCGCCGCCGAGGCCTCGACCACCGCCGCCAGGAAGCCGGGCGCGTCGCCCGGCGCGACTGCCGGATGATACAGGCTGCGCGCGTGCTCCATCAGCGCCTCGATCTGGTCCTTGCGCCCGTAATAGGCGGCGCGCTGGAAGGTCCCGAAGCGGATATGGCTGTGCGACAGCCGCACCATGACGGCTGATCGCGTCGGCGACGGCTCGTCGTGCCGCTCCAGATCCTCGCCCGTCTCGATCAGCGACAGGATGCGGCAGGTCGGCACGCCCAGGCTCTCCAGCATGGCCGCCGCCAGCGCCTCGCGCACCCCGCCCTTCAGCGTCAGCCGCCCGTCCGCATGACGCGACCACGGCGTCTGGCCCGAGCCTTTGGTGCCCAGGTCGAGAAGGCGAGTTGGAAGAGCGCTATCGCTCGCGACGCGGTCGCTCGCTGCTTGAGCGCCGCTCACCTCCCGCATCTGCGCCGCCAGAAAGCCGCGCCCGTCGCCGATCTCGGGGTTGTACACGCGGAACTGGTGGCCGTGGTAGCGCATGGCCACGGGGCCGGGCTGGCCGGGCAGGGGGTCGAACCGGCCGAAATGGGCGATCCATTCGGCGTCGCTCAGCGTCTCCAGCCCTACCGTCGCCGCCGCCCGGTCGTTGCGCAGGCGCAAGATCGTCTGCGGGAAGTCGGCCGGCTTCACGGCGTCGCCGTATTCGGCGCCCAGTTCAAAAAAGCGGGGGTCGGGGCGATAGGCGGGGGAGACGGGCATGGGCGGCAGATGCCCCTTCGCAGCGCATTTCGCAACCGCGAGGCCGATCCGGCGCGGCGGGGTTGAACCTTGCGGCCCGATCCGTATTTTCACCGGCAGAGATCAGGCCCCGCGCGGCATCGCCCAGGGGTCAGGCCGGCGCCGCCTTGCGCGCGAATCCGGTCCGGCGTCCGTCGATAACCTGACGCCACGACAGACCCTCTCGCTGTTTCGGAGACCTTCGTGGCCAGAAAACATACGCTCGCCTTTCTCAAGACCGAGGCCGGTTCCGGCGCCGTCCTGGGCTTCGCCGCCCTGGCGGCGCTGATCGTCGCCAACTCGCCCTGGTCGGCGGATTATTTCGCCTGGCTCAAGAGCGTTCACGCCGTTCAGATCGGCCCCCTGCGGCTGGAGGAGACGATCTCCGACTGGATCAAGGAAGGCCTGATGGCGGTCTTCTTCCTAATCGTCGGCCTTGAAATCAAATATGAGGTCCTGAAGGGCGAACTCAGCAATCCCAAGAAGCTGGCCCTGCCCATTCTGGCGGCGCTGGGCGGCATGGCGGTCCCGGGCCTGGTCTATCTGGCCGTCGCCGGAACGCTGGGCGGCCCCACGCAGGGATGGCCCATTCCGCTGGCCACCGACATCGCCTTCGCCCTGGCCGTTTTCGCCATGGTGGGGCGCAGCCTGCCCGCGTCGCTGCGCGTCTTCCTGCTGACCCTGGCCATTGTCGACGACCTGGGCGCCATCGCCTTGATCGCCATCCTGTTCAGCCAGGGCGTTCAGTGGGTTCCGCTGCTGGCGGCGCTGGGCGTGATCGCCGTCTTCGCGGTGCTGGGCCGCCGCCGGATGGCCGCCGCCTTCTGGGTGCTGGGCTTCGCCGCCGTCTGGTATCTGACGGTGCTGTCCGGCCTGTCGACGTCGCTGACGGCCGTGGCCTTCGCCCTGATCGTGCCGGTCGATCCGCGTCGCGAGACCTCGCAGAGCCCGCTCAAGGACGCCATGCACGACCTGCACCCCTATGTGGCCTATCTGGTCCTGCCGCTGTTCGCCTTCGCCAAGGCGGGGGTCTCCTTCGCCGGCCTGTCGTTGGAGCAGGCCTTCGCCCCGCTCGTCGTCGCCATCGCCCTGGGTCTGTTCATCGGCAAGCAGATCGGCGTCTTCGGCGTGGCCTGGCTGGCGGTCAAGCTGGGGCTGGGCGACAAGCCGTCGGGCGCTGGCTGGATGCAGCTTTACGGCGTCAGCCTGCTGTGCGGCATCGGCTTCACCATGAGCCTGTTCATCGGCGTCCTGGCCTTCCCCGGCGCCGTGGACTCCGTCGAGCAGATCGAGGTCAAGCTGGGCGTCATCGGCGGCTCCCTGCTGTCGGGTCTGGCTGCGGCCGTGATTCTGTCGCTGGCCGATGCGGCGCAAAAGAAAAGACGCCATTTGAAATCAGTCGCTTCGGCTGAGTGATCGCCGATAACATTGACCTAACGTCAGTATATTTGTCGCTTTATCGCCACAGATGAGGCGGGGGCGAGGGAATTTATCGTCCCTCACGTGGCCTTTGCTTGTCGGTGACTGGGGCATGGACTACCCCTTTGTGCTGAGAACCCGCGCCGTCCAATGAGCGCGGATCATCAGGGACAGGAATCGCGCGCGGCCGCGAAATGCGGCCGGGCCCACAGAGTCGGGGAGCCGCCTTATGCGTTTGAACCACATCCTTCGCTGCACCGCTTCGGTCGCCGTCGTCGGCGTCGCGGCCTTCGGCTTCGCAGGCGCCGCCGCGGCCCAGGAGGGGCCCACCACGGTCGACGACATCATCGTCACCGCCCAGAAGCGCGAACAGAGCCTGCAGGACGTGCCGATCGTGGTCACCACCCTGTCGCAGGCCGCGCTGGAAGGCGCCGGGGTGCGCGACATCAAGGATCTGCAGATCCTGACGCCGGGCATGACCGTCACCTCGACCCAGTCCGAGACCTCGACCACCGCCCGCATCCGCGGCGTCGGCACCGTGGGCGACAACCCCGGCCTGGAAAGCTCGGTCGGCGTGGTCATCGACGGCGTCTACCGCTCGCGCAACGGCGTCGGCTTCGGCGACCTGGGCGAACTGAGCCGCATCGAGGTGCTGAAGGGGCCGCAGGGCACCCTGTTCGGCAAGAACACCTCGGCCGGCGTCATCAACATCATCTCCGAGGCGCCGTCCTTCACGCCGGGCTTCGAGGCCGAGGCCACCTACGGCAACTTCGGCGCCTGGGGCATCGCCGGCTCGGTCACCGGCCCGCTCAGCGAAAAGGTCGCCGGCCGCCTCTACATGGCCAAGCGCGAGCGCGACGGCTTCTACGACGTGGTCACCGGCGCCGGTCCGCGTCAGGAGACCGACGACCAGAACCAGAACTTCTGGACCGCGCGCGGCCAGCTGCTGATCCTGCCCTCGGACGACGTCTCGATCCGGCTGATCGCCGACTATTCCAAGCGCGACGAATACTGCTGCGTCTCGACCCAGATCCGCACCGGCCCCACCGTCGCCTTCATCAACGCGGTCGGCGGTCAGCAGGCCGCCCCGGCGCCGGGCTTCGGCGAACTGCCCTTCTCGCGCACGGCCTACGCCAACCGCGGCACCGGCCAGACCATGGAAGACATGGGCTTCTCGGCCGAGGCCAACATCGACATTCCGTCGTGGAACGCCACCTTCACCTCGCTCAGCTCCTGGCGGAACTGGTCGGGCGTCAACGGCATGGATCTCGACTACACCACCGCCGATCTGCTCTATCGCGTGGATGACGGCGGCTACGGCTTCGAGCTCGAGAACCTGACCCAGGAGTTCCGTCTGGCCGGCGCGACCGACCGCCTCGACTGGCTGGTCGGCGCCTTCATGACCCGCGAGAACATCGACCGCGCCGACAGCTACTGGTACGGGGCGGGCTACACGCCTTTCCTGTCGCTGCTGATCTCCAGCCAGTTGAACGCCGGTTCGAGCGCCATCCCGATCAGCCCGAATATCATCGGCTGCATAACCCGTCCGGGGACGACGGCGCAGTTCCTGGCCGGTTGTCTGGCGACCGGCGGCATGGCGCCTTCGGGTCCGACGGCGCCCACCGGCCCCGGGTTCGGCACGGGTCATGGCGTCCAGGATCACTACAGCCAGACGACCGAATCCATCGCCGTCTTCACCAACAACACCCTGCATCTGACCGACAAGTTCGACGTCACCCTGGGGCTGCGTTACACCCTGGACGACAAACGCCTGCTCGGCGTCCAGGACAATCTGGGAGCCAATGGCGCGGCCTGCGGCGGCGCCCTGGGCAATATCGCGGCGATGACCGGAGCGCTGATGGGCGCGGGCCTGCCTGCGGCCGCGGCCCAGACCACCGCCGGGCGCCTGGCGTCCAACCTCTGCCTGCCGTGGGCCAACCCGCTGTTCGACAACCGTCGCATTTCGGAAAACCACGACAACGGCGAGCTGAGCGGCACCCTCAAGGGCAGCTATCGCTTCAACGACAGCGTGATGGCCTACGCCTCCTACGCGCGCGGCTACAAGTCGTTCGGCTACAACATGGACCGGGTGCAGGGGCCCACGGCGACCAATCCGCTGCCGGTCAACCCCAGCAGCTCCCTGCTGTTCCCGTCCGAGACGGTCGACAGCTATGAAATCGGGCTGAAGAACACCCTGTTCAACCGTTCGGTGCTGTTCAACATCACCTACTTCAACCAGAAGTTCGAGGACTTCCAGCTCAACACCTTCCTGGGCACGGCCTTCGTGGTCGAATCCATTCCTGAGCTGACCTCCGAGGGCGTCGACGCCGACTTCGTCTGGTTCACCCCGGTCGAGGGCCTGTCGTTCTCGGGCGGCGTGACCTACACGGACACCAAATACGGCGAGTTCACCGCCGCCGACCTGGCCAACCCCGGCAACTTCCCGCAGCTGTCGCTGCTGCCGGGCGCCCGCGCCTCCTTCGCGCCGGAATGGTCGGCCACGGCGGCCATGTCGTTCGACCGCTCGATCGGCTCGGGCATGAAGGTGGGCCTGAACCTGTCGGCGAAGTATTCGACCGAGTTCAACACCGGCTCGGACCTGCTGCCGTACAAGATGCAGGACGCCATGACCTTGCTGAACGGCCGCGTCACCCTGGGTTCGGAAGACGAACGCTGGGCGCTGGACCTGTGGGCCCAGAACCTGACGGACGAAGAGTATAAGCAGGTCGCCATCAACGCCCCGCTGCAAGGCTCGGCCTTCCAGACCACGGTCCAGCCGAACGGCACCTACTACAACCCGGCGCTGGACACCCAGACCTACAACGCCTTCATGGGCCAGCCGCGCACCTACGGCGTGACCCTGCGCGTCCGCTACTGATCTCAGCGGAGCGTCTGACCATAGGGGCGGGCCGGAGCGATCCGGCCCGCCTTTTTCTTATGTGTTCTTCCCTCTCCCGGCGGGAGAGGGCTTAAGCGCACGAGAGCGCAGCGATCGTTCTTGCGCGAAAGGGTGAGGGGCTTGTCCTGTCAGTCGGCATCAGCCGTCGCAGCGGCGGGTGGTCGGCCGCGAACCCTCACCCTTTCGCCTTCGCCAATCGCTGACGCTCTTGGAGGCTCAAGCCCTCTCCCATCGGGAGAGGGGACGCCCATAGAAAAAGCCCCCGGCCATGCGACCGGGGGCTTTCCTGTTTTCAGCGCCTGAGATTCGCCTCACTCCGCCGGCGTGTGGCTCTCTCCGGCCATCCGCCTCTGCCCGGCGAACATCCGATTCAGCGTCCGCCGTCCAAAGCCGGCGATGTCGTCAATGATAGTGAACACCGCCGGGATGTAGAGCAGCGACAGGAAGGTCGAGGAGATCAGCCCGCCCAGCACCGCCACGGCCATCGGCGAGCGGAACTCCACGTCGGCGCCCCAGCCGATGGCGATGGGCACCATGCCCGCCCCCATGGCGAAGGTGGTCATCAGGATCGGCCGCGCCCGCTTGTGGGCGGCGTCCATGATGGCGTCGAAACGGCTCAGACCGCTCTTCTCGGCCATGATGATGTAGTCGACCAGCAGGATGGAGTTCTTGGCCGCGATCCCCATCAGCATCAGCACCCCGATCAGGGCCGACATCGAGAAGCTCTTGCCGGCGATCACCAGGGCGATGAAGGCGCCGCCGATGGCCAGGGGCAGGGCCGCCATGATGGTGACCGGATAGGCGAAGCTTTTGAACAGCAGGGTCAGCACCGCATACATCAGCAGGATGCCCGACAGGAAGGCGATGCCGAAGCCGATCAGCATCTCCTGGATGAACTCGGCGTCCCCGGCCGGGACCTGTCGCACGCCGTTGGGCAGGCTCTTGACCGAGGGCAGACGGTTCACCGCCTGACCGGCGGCGCCGGTGGTGATGCCGTCCAGCTCGGCCGTGATCGAGGCGATGCGCGAGCGGTCCTGACGGCTGACCGTGGCCGGCCCGGCGCCGAACTCGATGTCGGCCACCGCGCTCAGCGGCACCGAGGCGCCCGAGGCGGTCGGCACGCGCAGGCTCTCCAGCACGTTCAGGTCCTCGCGCGCCGCCTCGGTCAGCTGCAGGCGAATGGGGATCTGACGGTCGCCCAGATTATATTTCGGCAGGTTCTGATCGACGTCGCCGATCGTGGCGACGCGCACCGCCTGCGAGATGGCCCCTGCCGAGACGCCCAGCAGCGCCGCCTCGTCCGGGCGCGGCGTGACCAGGATTTCCGGGCGGGCGATGGCGGCCGTATTGACCACATTGGCCAGGCCCGGCACGCCGCGCATCTCGTCTTCCACCTTGCGGGCGGCCGCTTCCAGCGTCGCCGGATCGTCGCCCAGGATGGAGAAGGTGTAGCTGGTGCCGTCGCCCGGGCCGCCGCCCTGCTGGGCGATGCCGGCGCGGATGCGGGCGCCGGGGATCTGCTTCAGCTCATCGACCATGACGCGGGCGAAGGCCTGCTGGCTCAGGTCGCGCTGACCCTTGGGCACCATGTCGGCGTAGACATTGGCCTGATTGACCGCCTGGCCGCCGACGGCGGCGTAGACCGAGGTGACCTCGGGCCGGGCGTTCAGCGTCTGGGTCACCTGCCGCACCACGGCGTCGGTCTGGCGCAGGGTGGCGCCCGGCGGCAGCTCGATCTGGAAGGCCGCGCGGCCCTCGTCGGCGGGCGACATGAACTCGAACGACATCTTGGCGACCACGGACAGGCCGATCGAGCCGAACAGGAAGGCCGCGCCCATGACGAAGACGATCCAGCGATGGCGCAGGCACCACTTCAGCGCGCGCAGATAGCCCGCCATCCAGAAGGGGTCCTTGTCCTCATGGTGTGTGTGCTTGAGCATATAGGCCGCCATCAGCGGCGTCAGCAGACGCGCCACCACCAGCGAGAAGAAGACGCTGATGCAGGCGGCCAGCGCAAAGGCCTTGAAGAACTGGCCGATGATGCCAGGCATGAAGCCGACGGGCGCGAACACGGCGATGATGGTGCCGGTCGTCGCCACGACCGCCAGGCCGATCTCGTCGGCGGCCTCGAAGGCGGCGTCATAGGGCGGCTTGCCGTCGCGCATGTGGCGCACGATGTTCTCGATCTCGACGATGGCGTCGTCGACCAGGATGCCGATCGTCAGCGACAGGGCCAGCAGCGTCACCACGTTCAGCGACTGGTCCATCGGCCCCAGGATGGCGAAGGTGGGGATCAGCGACATCGGCATGGCCGTCGCCGCGATCAGGGTCGCGCGCCAGTCGCGCAAGAATATCCACACCACGATGACGGCCAGGACCGCGCCCAGGATCAGCGCCTCCAGCGAGGCGAGGTAGGATTCCTCGATGTATTTCACGCTGGAGGTGACCTGTTCGATGGTCAGGTCCGGGTGGCGCTCGTCGATCTTCTCGACCTCGGCGCGCACCTTTTCGGAGACCTTGACCTCGCTGGCCTCGCGCGAGCGCAGGAAGTTGAAGGTCACGGCCTCCTGGCCGTTGTAGCGGGCCAGACGGCGCGGCTCGCTCCACTTGTCGACCACCACGCCCAGGTCGCCCAGGCGCACGTTCTTTCCGTCGCCGACCGGCACCAGGGTCTCGCGCAGCTGTTCGACCGAACCGGCGGCGCCCAGCGTGCGCACCGCGCGCTCCGATCCGGCGATGGTGACGCGCCCGCCCGGCAGGTTGTTGTTGACGTTGGTCAGGGCCTGGCTGACCTGCGCCGCCGTGACGCCGTAGGCGCTCAGACGCTGCGGATCCAGCTCGACGCGGATCTCGCGGTCCACCCCGCCCGAACGGTTGACCTCGCCGACGCCGCCCAGCGCCAGCAGGGCGCGGCTGACCTCATTGTCGATGAACCAGCTGATCTGTTCCGGCGTCATCGTTTCCGAGCGCACCACATAGGTGATCAGGGCGTCGCCGGTGATGTCGATGCGCTGGACCGTCGGTTCCTGCATGTCCTGCGGCAGGCTGGCGCGCACCCCGCTCATGGCGTTGCGCACGTCGTTGGTGGCGCGTTCGGTGTCGGTGCCCAGCTCGAACTCGATGGTGGTCGAAGACACCCCGTCCGAGACGTTGGAATAGATGTGGCGCACGCCCGACAGGCCGGCGATCGAATCCTCGATCACCCGCGTGACCTGCACCTCCATCTCGGTCGGGGCGGCGCCGGGGCGCGCGGCCGTGACTGCGACCAGGGGGAAGTCGATGTCGGGGTTGTTGTTGATCCGCATCCCGGCGAAGCCGGTCACCCCGCCCAGTGTCAGCAGCAGGAACAGCAGGATGACGGGGATGGGGTTCTTGATCGCCCAGGCGGAAATCTGGTTCATGGCCGGGCCTTACTTCTTGGCGGGCGCTTGGGCGGCGGGAGCCGGAGCGGCGGCGGCGGCGCCGGCCTTGGGCGCCGCCACCGTCACCTTGTCGCCGTCGTTCAGGAAGCCGGCGCCGGCCACCACGACCCGCACCCCGGCCTCCACCCCTCGACCGAGGTCTGGTCGTCGTTGCGCGACAGCACCGTCACCGGGGCGAAGCGCACCGAGGAGTCGGCGTTCAGCACGAAGACGCCGGACTTGTTGCTGCGGTACAGGACCGCGTCGGTCGGCACCACCGTGGCCGGACGGGCGCCCGCCTCGATGGCGGCGCGGGCGAACATGCCCGGCTTCAGCGCGCTGCCGGGCGACAGGCTGATGCGCGCCAGCCCCAGGCGGGTCTGAGGATTGACCTCAGGCGTGACGATGCGGACCGTGCCGGTCGTCGATCCGGCCTGGCTGGAGGTTATGGCCGCGCTCTGCCCGGCCTGGATCAGCGGCAGTTCGGTCTCGGGCACCTGGGCGTCCAGCTCCAGGCGGCCGTCGCGCACCATGCGGAACAGTTCGGTCCCGGCGTCGATGATCTGGCCCTTGGTGACGCTGCGGCTGATGATCAGCCCGCTGACCGGCGCGCGGATGGTGGCCTGCGACAGGCGTGTCTGGGTCTCGGACAGCGAGGCGCGCGCCGCAGCCAGATTGGCCGTCGAGGCGCGCTGGTTGGCCAGGGCCGTATCCAGCGCCGCCTGGCTGAGGAAGCCGCGCTCCTTCAGTTCCTGCGCGCGGGCCAGGGCGGCGTCGTCGCGCGCGGCGTTGGCCTCGGCCGTCTGCACCGCCGCCTGCTGCTGGCGCACCTGGGCCCGCAGCAGCACGTCGTTCATCTGCACCAGCGGCTGGCCCTGTCGGACGTAAGAGCCTTCATCGACATAGACGGTCGTCGCCGTCAGCCCGCCGGTCTCGGCGCCGACCGGCACCTCTTCCCAGGCGGTGACGGTGCCCGAGGCGACCACCGTGCGGGGCAGGGCGACCGTCGTGGCCGTCGCCGCGCTGACGGTCTGGCGCGAGGCGCCGGGCTCCTTTTCCTTGGGGGCCTCGCCGTGTCCGCCGCAGGCGGCCAGGGTCAGGCTCGCGCACAGCGCCGCGGCCAGGGCGCCGGTCAGTGGGGCCGAAAAGCGTCGAGAGGTCGCCACGTGCGGATATCCTGGGAGGTTGAGCATTCAGTCAGGCGCGCGCCAACCTTCTGTCCGACGGCGCGGGCATAGCAACGCTGTTTAACCCTTCGGCGATCCCCGCTCAAACGACTCGATCGCAATTACAGAGAAGTAATCTGCGGGGGGGCCGTCGAGAGACGCTTCAAATAGGCGACAGGGGTCAGGGCCGCTCCCGGGCCGGCAGGGCGGCGACTTCGGCGTCGGTCAGGCCTTTGACCATACGAACGCTGCACGGCGTGTTGTCAAAGTCCCGAGGCGCCGAGACGATGCGGGTCCAGTCGCCCACGCACAGGCGGGTCAGCCCGCCGTTCGGCTTGAAGCCGATGGCCAGCGCATTCTCCAGGTCCGGACAGACGCCCAGGGTCTCCAACTGATAGACCGACTTCGACCCCGTGCGCACATAGACGTTGCGCCCGTCGTTCGAGACGCGGAAATTGCGAATGTCGCGCTGGAAGATGCACTGGCGCGCCGTCGCGTTCGCGGCGGTCTGGCCGCTGCTGCCGCCATTGGGCCCGCCGTTGACCGGCGCGCAAGCGGCGATGGTGAAGGTCGCGGCCAGAAGAGCCGGAGCCATAGCGAGACGAAGGGTCATGACGCTGCCTCGGTTGACGTCGATCAGGGCGGTGCGCCCGGTCTGAACCAGGCCAGTGGCGTTATGCACGACAACGCCGGGCGCGCGCGCTGGTTTCGCTTAAACGGCGTTATCGCCTTCGGTCAGCCAACGGGTCGCCGACAGCCGGCGCGCCGCCTCGGCGCTCAGGGGCGAGGGCCGCCCCATGGCCAGGGCCGCCAGATGCTCGCCCAGCAGGGGGCGACGCAGAAGCCGCGCGAGCCCAGACCGGTCAGGACGAACAGGCCGGGCCGCCATCGGCCGCACAGGGGCAGGCGGTCAGGCGTCGTGGCGCGCACGGCCGCGCGGCGCCCCGCGCCTGAGCAGGCGCGGCCTCGACGCGCGCAGCGCATTGGGGCAGGGCGGCGCCGAGGGTCGCCCGGTTGCGGGCGCTGGCCTCGTCGGACGCCTCGGGCGTTTCGACGCCCCGGTCGTGGGTGGCGCCGTAGAGCATCCCCCGCCCGGTCGGCGCCGCATAGCCGCCCCAGGCCGCCGGGACGCTCGGGCCGGGCGCCGCTTCGTCCTCGATCCAGTCCGCCTGTCCGGCCACGGGCGACAGCGGCAGGTCGGGCTCCAGCCGCGCCGTCCCCCAGCCCGCCGCCAGCACCGCGGCGTCCGCCTCGATCAGCACGGCGCCATCCTCGCCCCGAATGCGCCAGCCGTCCGTCAGCGGCTCCAGCCGCGCCACGCGCCCTGTCATCCGTTCTGCGCCGGTCAGCCAGGGCTCCAGTATGGCGTCGGAGCGCACCGCCAGCGCCAGCGCCATCATCAGTCCGCCGCGCGCGGTCGCCTCGCCCAGATGTCGCGAACAGGCGGCCGCGTCCAGGCGCTGCATCGCCCCTTCGGCCCACAGCTCCTGAGCGGCGATCTTGTCGAAACGGACGGCGTCGCGCGGCGCCTGCTCCAGTTGCAGCACGCCCTCGGCGACCACGGCGCCGGGCAGGGCGCGATAGAGGCTGCCCGCCCGCTCCAGCGCCTGGGCGTGGAAGCCCGCGATCAGGGCGTCCCCCGCATCCAGCCGGGGCGTGACCAGCGACGCGGGAAAGCCCGAGGCCCCCGCGCCCGCCCGTTCGGCCTCGATGACAGTGACGCGCGCGCCCTCGGCGATCAGGGCCCGCGCGACGGCCGCCCCGGCGATCCCGGCGCCGACGACGGCGACGTGGACCGGCCGCTCCGGCCGGGGCTCGCCCGCCATCCGCGCTTCCAGCCGTTCGCGCTTGCGCCCGTGGCCGGGCTTCTTCTCGACCGTAAAGCCGTGCTCGGCCAGACCCCGCCGCACGGCCCCCGCGACGGTGAAGGTGGCCAGCCGCGCGCCGGGCCGAGCGCGCCGCGACCAGCGCCATAATCTCGGGCGACCACATGCCGGGATTCAGCGCCGGCGAAAATCCATCCAGGAACCAGGCGTCGGCCGCGCCCGACCACTGCTCCAGCGCCCATCGCGCATCGCCGACGGCCAGGTCGATCGTCGCCCCCACTGCGGCAGGTCCAGCCGATGAAACCCGGGCGTCCCGGCCGGCCAGACCGCCAGCAGCCCGGCGGCCGTCTCGGCCAGCTCGGGCCAGGCGGCCAGCGCCCGCGCCGCCTCTTCGCGCGTCAGGGGAAGCCTTCGATGGAGAAGACCTTTAGCCGCCCGTTCTCGGGCCGCGTCCGTCGCCACAGGTCCAGCAGGGCGACGATGTTCAGCCCGGTGCCGAAACCTAGCTCGCCCACGGTGAAGGCGGATCGCCCGCTCCACGCCTCCGGCAGGCCGCAGCCCTGCAGGAAGACCGCCCGCGTCTCGGCCAGGCCGTCGTCCTTGGAGAAGTAGACGTCGCCGAATCGGCCCGAGCGGGGCGAGCCGTCCTCGGCCCACACCAGAAGCGGAGAGGCGTCGTCAGGCGCGATGTCGGCGGGATGGGTCATGACGGCCGGTCTATCGACCTGGGCGAGCGGACGAAAGCTGGCCGGAACTATGGGCAAGAAAAAGGGACCGTCCGAAGACGATCCCTTTCTCCATCACGGTCCGGAGACCGCGATTTAAGACTGTGAAGTCTTAGGCAGCCGGGGCGGCCGGAGCAGCAGCCGGAGCGGCGGCGGCGTCGGCGGCCGGAGCAGCGGCGTCAGCCTTGGCGGCTTCGCCAGCGGCCTCGCCAGCAGCGGCGGCGGCGTCGGTGGCGGCGGCGTCGGCCGTAGCAGCGGCGTCGGCAGCGGTGTCGGCGGCGGCGGTGGCGTCGGCAGCGGCGTCTTCAGCCTTGTCGGTGGCGGCGGGTTGGCAAGCAGCCAGGGCCAGAGCGGCGGCCGAAGCGGCGATCAGAGCGGTGATGCGCATAGTTTTCTTCCTTCAGAAGGTAAATGCGAGACCATGAACCTCGCTGAGGGAGTGATAACGGCTTCGTGAGCACAAGCGCAAGCGATTTCTCACGCGTTCGTGAAGACGCCGCGAGCGCATCTCGTTTGTCGATGCGCCGACGCGCCTCGCCGCGCCTCTAGTGGGGCGGAATCGGCGGCGTCGCCGGGTCGGTCGGATCGGCCGGCAGCGGCGTCGGCGGCGAATCCGGGTCCGGCGGCAGGGTCGGAGGGGTCCGCGCCGGAACGGCGTCGCCCGGCGGCGGGTTGGCGGGCGTCATGGCGCCGGGCGCAGCCCTCGAATCCGGCGTGCTCGAGGGTTGGGCGGCCGGGGCGGTCACGCCGTCCGCCCGCTGTGGCGCGCGTTCGCTGCACGCGGACAACAGCAGAACGGCGCCCACGGCGGTCAGGCTCGGCAGAAGGAATCTTGAGGACGGTCGCATCGGACGGCTCCTTTCAGAAACGGCCGCGCACGCGGCCGTGATCTTCAGAGAACCGTCGTGAACGCTCCGTGTTCCGAAAGTCGGATGAAGCGCCCGTCAGGCGTCCATCGGCGCGGCGGCCAGGGCTTCTTCCATTTCAGTGAAGGACGGCTGGGCGGTCGAAGGGATGTCGCCGCGCCCGATCTCGACCGAGATCTGGGCCGCATTGCCGTGCAGGTGGGCCACCAGCACCGACTGGATGATCTTGTAGTAGGCGCCTTCCTCTTCGACGATGGCGTTCAGGCGCGAGGCGAACGGCCCGACCAGCCCATAGGCCAGGAAGACGCCCAGGAAGGTGCCGACCAGGGCGCCGCCGATCATGCCGCCCAGCACCTCGGGCGGTTCGGTGATCGAGCCCATCGTCTTGATGATGCCCAGCACCGCCGCGACGATGCCCAGCGCCGGCAGGCCGTCGGCCAGGGTCTGCAGCGCGTGGGCCGGGGCCAGGGCCTCGTGGTGGTGCTTCTCCAGCTGCTTTTCCATGGCGTCCTCGATCTGGTGCGGATCTTCGAGGTTCATGGTCATCATCCGCAGGGTGTCGCAGATGAAGTCGGTGGCGAAGTGGTCCTTCAACACCTTGGGATACTTCTGGAAGATGGTGCTCTCGGCCGGCTTTTCGATGTGGCTTTCCAGGGCGATCACGCCCTTGGACTTCATCGTCTTGGTCAGCTGGAACAGCAGGCTCAGCAGGTCCTTGTAGTCCTGCTTCTTCCACTTCGGCCCGGCGAAGCATTTGCCCAGCCCGCCCAGGGTGGCCTTGATCACCGGCAGGCTGTTGGAAATCAGGAAGGCCGCGATCCCCGCCCCGAAGATCGCCATCAGCTCATAGGGCAGCGAATAGAGGATGGTCGCCATCTTGCCGCCGTGCAGCAGGAAGCTGCCGAACACCATGGCGAACAGCATGACGATGCCGATGATCTGGAACATGGGGCGAGCGGGCGTCCTGCAGCCGAAGGGTCAGACGCCTTATCGCCGTTAATGCTTAAGGGCGCGTTTCGCGAATCCCGGTTCGGCACAAAAAGAAGAGGACCCTCTCCCTCCCCTTCATGGGGAGGGTGGTCGCGCAGCGACCGGGTGGGGAGGACTTGGTGATCCTGGGCGCAAGGTTCCACAGACTTGGTTGTCTTTCCGGCCTTCGGCGCTCGTCCAGACCAGCCGCCCCCACCCGTCTTCGGCTTCGCCTCAGCCACCCTCCCCATAAAGGGGAGGGAGACAATTAAAGCCGCGTCTCGCCGCTCAGGATCGCCTCGCGCGCCTGGGCGGTCAGCACCTGATATCCCGCCTCGCCGCCGCGCACCCAGACGGGGCCGTCGACCTTGGCCGGGTCGAAGCCGTCGGCGACCAGGTCGACCTTGCGGTATTTGAAGGTGCCGGTGGTGTCGGCCGACTTCAGCATCCGCACGAACACCGGCCGCGCATAGGACGGCAGTTGCTCATCGGTCCAGGCGGCGAAGGCGGCGGGGTCGAACACGCCGTCCATCACCAGGCCGACCATGCCCGCCTTGCCCTCCTGGCCCGGCACGGCGACGCCATAGGCGATGACTTCCTGCACGCCGGGCGCCTCGGACAGGCGCTGCTCGACCTCGGCTGTCGAGACGTTCTCGCCCTTCCAGCGGAAGGTGTCGCCCAGCCGGTCCATGAAATAGAAATAGCCCTGCCGGTCCTGGCGCATCAGGTCGCCGGTGCGGAACCAGCGATCGCCTTTCTTGAACACGTCGGTCAGGATCTTCTTCTGCGACGCCTTCTTGTCGGCATAGCCCGAGAAGTCGTGGCGGATGTCGCTGCCGATCTGGCCGATGGCCTCGCCGGTCTCGCCGACGGCGACGGGCACGCACTGGCCGTTGGGGCCGCGCAGGGGCTCGCCCGTCTCCGGGTCCAGGGCGATCAGGCGGATGTTGATCTGCGACTTCAGATAGCTGGGCACCCGGCCGATGGCGCCCGCCTTGCCGTCGAAGTTGAACAGGGAGACGTTGCCCTCCGTCGAGCCGTAGAACTCCAGAATGTCCTTGATGCGGAACCGGCTCTGGAACTCGGGCCAGACATCGGGGCGCAGGCCGTTGCCGAAGGCCAGCCGCAGCTTGTGAGCCTTCTCGTCCGGATGCGCCGGGCTGTTGACCAGATAGCGGCACAGCTCGCCGATATAGACGAACATCGTCGCGCCCGTCGCCTTCACGTCGGGCCAGAAATGGGTGGCCGAGAAGCGCCGCCGCGTCACCATCCGCCCGCCGTTCAACAGCACCGAACCGACCCCCACCAGCCCGCCGGTCGAGTGATACAGCGGCAGGACGTTGAACAGCACGTCCTTGGGCGTCGAGGCCGTGGCCCCGGCGAAGGCGCGCATATAGGTCCGCACCCGCGAATGCGGCATTCGCGCCGCCTTGGGCAGGCCGGTGGTGCCCGAGGTGTAGATATAGAGGGCGGTGTCGCGGTTGGTCATGCCCTGGCGCAGCGCGCGGTCGGGCCGCACCGAGGAGGCGCTGCGCACGGCGTTGTCCAGGTCGCGGCGGCCGTTGGTCTCGTTTTCCTCGCCCAGGCCGTGGACCCAGATCATCAGATTGCGATCGACCAGGCCGCGCGCGTCCTCGACCGCCTGCCAGCAGTCCTCGTCCGTCACCACGTTGAAGGCGGTCGAAATAGTCAGGCAGTGGGCCAGGGCCGCGCCGGTCAGATTGTTGTTGATCAGGGCGGTGGCCACCCCGACCTTGGAGAAACCGAACCAGGCCGCGACGTATTCCACGCGGTTGTGCATCACCAGGGCGATGACGTCGCTGCGCTTCAGATTGCGGCTCTTGGCCCAGTTGGCGTAGCGGTTCGCCAGCGCCTCGAACTCGCGATAGGTCAGCTTGCGGGTCTCGTCCTCGACGGCGACGTTGGGGCCGAACTTGTCGACCGCCTCCTCGATGTCGTCACAGGCCAGGACGTCGCCGTCCAGGGTGATGGGCTTGATGCGCTTCAGAAGCCGGAACAGCCCGCTCGCGAACTTGATGTCACGCCGGATGTTTGCCGCCAGTCCCATAGGTGCGCCGCCTCTTCCCGATTTGCCTTTGCCAAAGGTGATGAACGGCGCGGGGCGGCGGGTCAACCGGGGGCGGGGACGCAGGCGGAGCCGCCGAACGAAAAGGCAAGCTTCCGCGCCGTTTTCAATGACGTAGCGTCAAGTCTAGCCTCTCAGCGCGCGGCGGGCGCGACGCGCCAGACCGCATCGCCCACGTCATCGGCGACCAGCAGGGCGCCGCGCCGGTCCACGGCGACCCCGACCGGCCGTCCCATCGCCTCGCCCTTTTCATTGCGGAAGCCGGTCAGCACGTCCTGGGGCGGCCCGTCCGGGCGCCCATCGCGGAAGGGCACGAAGATGACCTTGTACCCGGACGGCGGATTGCGGTTCCACGAGCCGTGCTGGCCGATGATCGCCCCGTTGCGCCACTGCGGCAGCAGGTCGCCCGTATAGAAGGTCAGGCCCAGCGAGGCCGTGTGCGACCCCAGGGCGTAGTCGGGCCGGATCGCCCTGGCGACCATCTCGGGCCGGGCGGGCTGCACCCGCTCGTCGACGTTTTGCCCGTAATAGCTCCACGGCCAGCCGTAGAAGCCCCCGCCGTGACCGAGGTCATGTAATCGGGAACCAGATCGTTCCCCAGGGCGTCGCGCTCATTGACCGAGGTCCACAACCGCCCGTCCTGCGGGTTCCAGGCCAGACCGACCGGGTTTCTCAGGCCCGAGGCGAAGACGCGCCGCGCCCCCGTCGCCGCGTCGATCTCCAAAATGGCGGCGCGGTCGACCTCCTCATCCAGCCCGTTTTCGCCGATGTTGGAGTTGGAGCCGACCCCGACATACAGTTTCGTCCCGTCGGCCGAGGCGACCAGGCTCTTGGTCCAGTGGTGATTGCGCCCGGCCGGCAGGTCCGCGACCTTGACCGGCGTGGCGTCGATGCGGGTCTGTCCCGTCCGATAGGGGACTTTGACCAGGGCGTCGGCGTTGGCGACGTAGAGCGTCTCTCCGACCAGAGCCATACCGAAGGGCGAGGTCAGGCCGCCGAGGAAGACGGTCTTCGTCTCGGCGGTCCCGTCGCCATCGGCGTCGCGCAGCAGGCTGATGCGGTCGGCGCTGGGCCGGTCGCCCGACCCGGCGCGCGCCATCACCAGTCCCTCGATCCAGCCGCGCAGGCCGCCCTTCTTCTCCTTCGGCTTGGCCGGTCCCTGGGACTCGGCGACCAGCACGTCGCCGTTGGGCAGGACATAGAGCCAGCGCGGATGATCCAGCCCCGTGGCTAAGGCGTTGGCCGCCAGCCCCGCCGCCGCAACGGGCGCGCGGCCTTGCGGCCAGCCGACGGCCGGGGCGATCTTCACCATCGGCACGCCTTGGGGCTTGGGCGCGGGCAGGTTGGGCGCCGCGCCGAACCCGTCGGTTTCCGGCAGCACGCTTTCGGTGCCGCAGGCCGCAAGCACCATCATCAGGGGCAGTATCAAGAGGCGGCGGCGACCCATGGAACGATCCTCAGCGTGCAGGTAGGGCGGGGTACTCAAGTCGACTGACGTCATAGCCCAGTTCGCCGGCCCGCCGCGTCAGGCGGGCGAGCTGGTCGGCGGTCGGGACGTCCCGCGTATAGATGAAGAGCCGATCGAACGTCGGATCGGCCGAGATGAACCAGCTGTAGTCTTCGGCGCGATCCAGCACCCAGTAATCCCAGGTGACGAAGCCCCAGAAGTATCTGACCCGCAACTTGGCGTTCACGCCCGGGTCCAGGATTTGGCCGCGCCCTTCGATGGCCTTCTCCGGGCCTTCGGGCGTGTCCACCTGGCAGGTGTCGCGCACCGCGACCCGGGCGGGCGGCGAAAAGACATAGGCGCTGGCGCCGGCGACGCAGCCGTCGGTGATCTTCATCGGCAGACGCGCCACCTCATGCCAACGTCCCGACCAAAGGCGCTCCGCGTCGATGGTCTTGAGCGGCTGAGGCGCGCGCACCGCGCTCATCAGCGGGGCCGTGATGCACGCGGCCAGGCTTGCGGCCAGGGCGATAAGGGGCGTCGCGGCGGCGAGACGGCGGGAAATCGGGGCGGCGAGGGGCATGGCTGTCTCCGTGGAACGAACACAGGTTTACGCGCGCGGTTCCATGGCGGATGACTTACGCTCGGCGCGACAGTCGGGAGGGCCTTGAGCGCCTCGCGGGTCACGCCTATCTGCGAAACCACGCCCAGGGAGGTTCCATGCCGCCAGTCATCGCCATCCAGGGCCTGACCAAGACCTATAAGACCGGGCGCCAGGCGCTGAAGCAGCTGGACCTCGAAATCCGCAAGGGCGAGATCTTCGCCCTGCTGGGGCCGAACGGGGCGGGCAAGACGACGATGATCTCCATCGTCTGCGGCATCGTCACCCCGACCAGCGGGACCATCCTGGCCGACGGCCATGACATCCAGTCCGACTACCGCGCCGCCCGGGCCAAGATCGGCCTGGTGCCGCAGGAGCTGACGACCGACGCCTTCGAGACCGTCTGGGCCACCGTCACCTTCAGCCGCGGCCTGTTCGGCAAGCCGCCGAACCCGGCCCACATCGAGCGCATCCTTCGCGACCTCTCCCTGTGGGACAAGAAGGACGCCAAGATCATGACCCTGTCCGGCGGGATGAAGCGCCGCGTCATGATCGCCAAGGCCCTGAGCCACGAGCCCGACATCCTGTTTCTGGACGAGCCCACGGCGGGCGTCGACGTCGAGCTGCGCCGCGACATGTGGGCCCTGGTGCGTCGGCTGCGCGATCGCGGCGTGACGATCATCCTGACCACTCATTACATCGAGGAAGCCGAGGAGATGGCCGACCGCGTCGGCGTGATCCTCGATGGTGAGCTGATCCTGGTCGAGACGACCGCCGACCTGATGCGAAAGCTGGGCCGCAAGACCCTGACCCTGAACCTGCAGGAGCCGCTGGCCGCCCTGCCGGCCGAGCTGGCCGAGTGGCCGCTGGAGCTGAAGAACGGCGGCTGCGAACTGGAATACGTCTTCGATTCCCACGCCGAGAAGACCGGCGTGCCCTCCCTGCTGCGCCGCCTCTCGGACCTCGGCGTCGGCTTCAAGGACCTGAACACCCGCCAGAGGTCGCTGGAGGACATCTTCGTCAGCCTGGTCCACCGCGATCGCGAGGAGGAGGGGGCGTGATGCGTTTCAACGGCCACGGAGTCTGGGCCATCTACCGCTTCGAGATGGCCCGGTCGCTGCGCACCCTGTGGCAGTCGCTGGTGACGCCGGTCATCACGACCTCGCTCTATTTCGTCGTCTTCGGCGGCGCCATCGGCAGCCGCATGACCGAGGTGGACGGCGTCCCCTACGGCGCCTTCATCGTGCCGGGGCTGATCATGCTCAGCCTGTTCACCCAGTCGATCTTCAACGCCAGCTTCGGCATCTATTTTCCGAAGTTCACCGGCACCATCTACGAAATCCTGTCCGCCCCGGTGTCGTCGCTCGAGATCGTGCTCGCCTATGTCGGGGCGGCGGCGACCAAGTCGGCGGTCCTGGGGCTGATCATCCTGGCCACGGCGGCGCTGTTCGTGCCGCTGCACATCCTGCACCCCTTCTGGATGCTGGCTTTCCTGATCCTGATCTCGACCACCTTCGCCCTGTTCGGCTTCATCATCGGCGTCTGGGCGCAGAATTCGAGCAGCTGCAGCTCGTGCCCATGCTGATCGTCACGCCCCTGACCTTCCTGGGCGGCGCCTTCTATTCGATCGAGATGCTGCCCGAGGGCTGGCGGACGGTCGCCCTGTTCAATCCGGTGGTCTATCTGATCTCGGGCTTCCGCTGGGCCTTCTACGGCGTGGGCGACGTCAGCGTTCAGGCCAGCCTTCTGGCCACGCTGGGCTTCTTCTTCGCCTGTCTGGCGGCGGTGGGCTGGATCTTCAAGACCGGCTATCGTCTGAAGAACTGAAGGCCACGAAAGCGCCGAACTCGGCGCTCACCGTCCTGGCCCTCAAACGCCTTTTCGACCTGATGCGCGCTCGCCTGAGCGCCGGAGACCGAATGTCCGACGCCGACGACAAGACCCCATCGACCGACAACCCGGCGCCGGACGCCGCGCCGCGCGCTTCAGCCCCGTTCCGGCGGGGCCAGATCACCTGGGGCCGCCCGCCCCAGGCCCCCTTCCACGTCGGCCCCCTGCCGCGCGACGAAGGCCTGGCCCGCCTGACCGCCATGCCGCCGCATCCCAAACCGGCGCAGCCAAAGCCCGCCCAGCCCCAGCCTGCCCAGCCTCAGCCCGCAAAGCCGACGCCCCCAGTGTCCGCGCCCCGTCCCTCGGGCGTCTTCAGCGGGTCGATGGTGCCGCGTCGCCAGCCCGCCCCGGCCGGCGCTCCCCAGCCTGCCGCTCCTCAACCGAGCGCGCCTCGACCGGCCGCGCCCCAACCCGCCGTGTCCCAGCCGAGCGTCGCCGCCCGCCCGACCCCGCCGCCCGCTCCCGCGCCGCGTCCGGCGGCTGAGGCGTTCGCTCAACCGACGCCCGCCGCCCCGATGTCTGCTGCTGCGCCGTCTTCCGCGCCGCAGCCCGCAACGCGCGCGCCCCAACCGGTCGAGCCGGTCGCTGCGCCGCTGGCCTCGTCTTCAACCAAGCCCGCTCGCGCTGGCCGCTCTATGTCGGCGTCGCGGCGGCGGCCGTTCTGGTTCCCGTGGCGGTCTGGCTGCTGGCCCGCTCCGGCGCGCAGGACGCCGCCGTCGAGGCGCCCGCCGCCGCGCCAGCCCCGGTGGTCGAAACCCCCGCCGCGCCGGTTGAAACGCCTGCGCCCGCGCCGACCGTCGCCGAGGCGCCAGCCGCCGTTGCGGCCGCTCCCGCGCCTTCACGCAACGTCAGCCCCGCGTCCGCGCGCCCGGCGCTGGTCCCGGCTCGCCCGACGACAAGGGCGCCCGCGCCCTCTGCCCCGTCGCCGGCCATCCCTGCGCCCACGGCTCAGCCGCCCGCCGCTACGCCTGCGCCGATCGTGGTGACGCCGCCTGCCGCGCCGGCGCCATCTGCCGCGCCGGCGCCATCCGCCGCGCCTGCGCCGTCTGCGGCGCAGCCGGACGCTCCGGTCCGGTCCGAGGGCCCGCCGCCGACCCAGGCCCGCCCGGCCCAGACCGACCCCAACGCCCCGATCGTCACCCGGCCCCAAAAGCTGGACTGATCAGCGCGCCAGCGGCGGCGTCTGTTCGGCCAGCGGCGGCACGCGGGTGTCGCGCCGCACGCTGTCGGGCATGAAGTCGGGATCAAAGGCGCCGCGCGTCGTCTCAGCGCCCATCTGAATGTACTGGGTGCCATAGATCTGCGGCCGTCCGATGCCCTGCAGATAGCGGTCCAGGCTGGCCGCCGCGATCCAGGCGGCGTCCTGATGACCTTGCGCCAGGGCGGCGGTCGCCAGCACATGGGCCTTCAGGATGTCGTCCGCCTCGCGGCTGTGGTGGAAGATGAAGGCCGCGCGATAGTAGTCAGCGGCCGACCGGATCTCGCCGCGTTCCAGCATGGCCTTGGTCTCGGCCAGACGTTCGGCGTCGGCCATGCCCTCAAGCAGGTCGAGATGATGGTCCTGACGCGCCTTCTGATCGGCGTCGAACAGGGCGGTCAGCGCCGGATTGTCGGCCCGGACCGCTGGCGGATCCTCAGCGCGACCCTGAGGACCGCAACCGGACAGAAGCAGCGCCGCCGCTGCGAGGGGGATCAGGCGTTTCATGCCCCTCGATAAGGGGAACGGTCACGCTTGGCGCAAGGGCAGATACCCGCGTTCCACCATCCGGCGCAGGCCGTCATAGGCCTCGCTCAGTTCGTCATAGGCGGTGCGGGCGGCGGTCAGGCGGGCGACCTGATCGGGCGTCGCCGGCGCGCCGGATTCCGCCAGGCGCACGGCCTCGGCCCCCACCGCGCCCGCGCCTGGGCCGTCAGCACGGCCAGTTTCTGAAAGGCGGCCACGTCGACCTGGCTCAGCGCGTGGCCGATCAGTTCGCGGTTGGCGACATAGGCGGCGTAGTCGATCTGATCCAGCAGGCCGCGCAGGCGGCGTTGCTCCTGCGGCTCCATGTCCTCGGGCATGAAGTGGTCGCTGGAACGGCGGCGGGACTGGGTCAGCATGGTCGACATGACGGCCTCGGACGAAACAGCGATCCGCAGCCTGACCCTGTTCTGGTTAACCGGTCGTTTGCACGCCCCGTTGCGCGTCCTGCTGAACGCCCTTGGGCGCCAGCTTCAGCCGCTCGCGGTCCGGCGCGCCCAGCCCGCGCGGGCAGCGCATCGGCCGATAGTCCTTGGAATAGCAGAGCCGCGCCTCGCGGAACCAGCCGTCGGTGGTGGCGATGAACACCCCGTCGCGCGGGAAGCCCGGATTGGCCGCGACAAAGGCGTCGCGGATGGCCCCGGCGGTCAGGCGCTGGGTCGGAATGGCCTCCAGATCCGGCTTGTTCAGCCCGTCCCACATCTTCGCGGCCTGCGCGAAATAGGCCTCGGGACTGTCCCAGCCGCAGGTGCCGTGCGCCGCCCACTCATGCTGTTGCAGGCTGGGCGAGGGGATCATGCAGAAGTGCCGCCGCACCGTCTCGACCGCAATGGCCGGGCCGGGCGCGGCGCAATAGCGCGGGTGCTTGTTGTCCGCCCCATTGGGCCACAGGCCGTGCAGGGTCAGGCCGAACTGATTGGCCGCGCATTGATAGCGGGCGTCGGGATAGTCCTTGCCGCTGCGGCAGGCCTGCGGCGACCAGCTGACCGCCAGCATGTTGAAGGCGACCGCCACGTCGGCGGCGACCTCGTCCTGCGGGATGCGATAGGGGCGGGCCGGGCGCAGGTCGTCCGGCACGTCGCAGACGGCGCCCGCGACCTGGGTCGGTTCAGGCTCGGCGCCGGTCGAGACGGTGCAGGCGCCCAGCAGGAGCGTCAGGGCGGCTAAGGCGAAGGGAATGCGCATGGCTCACCCGTAAACCCTGCGTGATCCTCGGCCAAGGCGGAACCCGCGCACGGCCCCGGCCATTGATAAGCGTAAGCATAAGAGGATGATTCCATGCCCGATCAAGACGCCTTTGAAGTCGCTCTGGAAGAGGCCATCGCCCTGTTTGAACAAGGCGAAAACATGAATCAGGCGCGGTTCGACGAGCTGATCGCCGAACTGGAGGCGCGCCGCCCCGCCCTTCACGCCGTGGCCGAGGACGACCCCCGCGCCGAACGCGCCCGCGAGCTGGAGCGTCGCGCCGCCGAGCTTGAGCATCGCGCCGCCCAGGGCCACGGTCAGATGGACGAGGTCAACAGCCTGCTGTCGCCCCTGATGGGCAAGAAGTCGGAGACCTGAGCCTGCCGAAGACGCCGTCATCCCGGCCTTGAGCCGGGACCGCCACAAGCGCCGCCGTCAGAACGTGCGGCGCTCCCGAACAGCCCGGGCTGGCGGCCAGGCCGCCTATCGACAGGCCGCGACGCAGGCCCGCGCCAGCACCTCGGCGGAATCGATCAGCGGCGCGCTGACATCGGCCTGATCCAGCAGCAGCGGCACCTCGGTGCAGCCGCCGATCACCGCCTCGGCGCCTGCCGCGATCAGGGCCTGCGCCAGATCGCGCATGGCCGCGCGCTGATCGGGGCCGACATCGCCCGCCTTCACCGCGAACACCACCTGCATGAACCGTTCGCCCTCGGCGGGGAGGGCGACCATCGCCAGCCCCTCGGCCGCCAAAGCCTCGGCGTAGAGCCGCATCCCGCCCGGCGTCGCCAGCACCCCGACCCGCCGCGCCCCGGTCCCGGCCGCCGCCCTGGCCGTTTCCGCCACCATGTCGATGAAGGGCAGGCCCGCCGCGCGGATGGCGCCCGCATGGGCGTGGGCCGTATTGCACGGCATGGCCAGCACCTGCGCCCCCGCAGTGTTCAGCGCCTGCGCCATTTCGCCCAGCGCCCGCCCCGCCGCCTCGGGCTGGGTATGGCGATTGGGCACCTGGGGGTTGATGTCGGCGATGACGCGGATGTGGTCTTCATCCACCCTGGCCGGCGTCAGCGCCTGCACCCGCGCCAGAAAGGCCAGCGTCGCGGCCGGCCCCATGCCTCCCAGAACGCCCAGAACCCTGCTCATGTCGATCTCCCGGCGGCGCGCCCGCTTCAGGCAGCTCTCATGCGGTCGGAAGGCGTGCAACGTAAAGCCCGCCTGCACGGGACAGTCTTTGAAAACCAGCGATTATCATTGACTGATCATTGATTACGTTGTTCGACGCCGTCGGTTTGTTGAAAGTGGTGCGATATGAAATTTCTGGCCGGTCTTGCTCTCGGGCTCCTGCTCTCTCTGGGCGCGACCGCTGCGGCGGCGCAGAACCCGGATGTATCCGTCACATTGACGGCCAGCCCTCAGTCGCCAAAGCCTGGCGCCACGATCAGGTTTGAAGCCGTGGTCACCAATCACGGCCCGGGACAAGTCACTGGTTTAGAGGCGGAGATATGGCTGCCTGCCGGGCTGACGCCGACATTAGTCAGCACGAACGCCGGAACGATCGTTGGTTCGAACACGACGGGCGCGCTTATTCACAATGTCACCCTTGGCGACGGGCAGGGGTTTACCCTGACTGCGGAGGCAGTGCTGCCGTCCGGCGCTGTGCCTGGAACCGTCTTGACGGGAGAAGCGGAGGCCAGGCCCAGCGCGCTGGATTCTGATCCGACGGACAACCTCGCCACGGCGACGCTGGCGGTCGGCGGCGTCGCGCCTGCGCCCGTTCCGACCCTGACCGAATGGGCCATGATCCTGCTGGGCGCCCTCTTGGCGGGCGGCGCTGTGCTGCAACTGGAGCGCCGCCGACGCGCCGTTTGAAGCGGCGGCCCCACAAAAATGATTATTGTTCGATAAAGCGCGTTAACAGCCCACCGGCCGCGGAACCAACCTCGCAGTCGGGGGTTCAGCAATCGGACCCGTCGGACGCCCCCCAACCCCGACGCAGTCTGCGGCGGCCCGGCCTTAACGCCCCCCGACTGAGAAGCCGGGCCGCCCCCTCTCTTCTTCCCATCGCTTCGCTTGACCCGCCTCGCAAACGGGCTAGGCTTGCCGTGTTCTCCGGGGGTCGCGATCGAGCGGCTGAGATTGGCGTAGGCGCCTGACCCGTCGAACCTGATCCGGGTCATGCCGGCGAAGGGACGAGTTCACCGCTTTCGACGCCCGAAGTCCGGCGTCGGGGCGCTCATACCGCGCCGGCGGACCTCTTCTCGCAGGAGGCCGCCACAATGAATATCCACGTCACCGACACCCAAACGCCGACCGAGGCTCAAGCAGCGAGCGACCGCGTCGCGAGCGATAGCCTCCCTCTCAGCGAAGCGCGCCAACAAGTCGCCGCCGAGCACGGCACGATCCCCACCGGCCCCCGCGCGGGCGGCCGCAAGGTCTATGTCGCGGGCGAGCTCTTCCCCGACATCCGCGTCCCCTTCCGCGAGGTCGCCGTCCACCCTTCGGCCAACGAGCCGCCGGTGACGATGTACGACTCATCCGGCCCCTACACCGACCCGGCCGTGACCATCGACATCAAGAAGGGCCTGCCCAAGGTCAAATCCAGCTGGCAGCTGGATCGCGGCGACATCGCCCCCGTCGCCAACCCTCGCGAGGTCAAACCCGAAGACAACGGCCACGCCAGCGGCAAGCACCTGGCCCCCGCTTCGACACCTCCAACCATCAGGTGTTCAAGGGCGTCCCGGGCCGCCCCGTCACCCAGTACGAATACGCCCAGGCCGGCATCATCACGCCCGAGATGGAATACGTCGCCATCCGCGAGAACCTGCGCCGCGAGCAGAACGCCCCCTGCATCCGCGACGGCGAGGACTTCGGCGCCTCGATCCCCGACTTCGTCACGCCCGAGTTCGTGCGTCAGGAAATCGCCCGCGGCCGCGCCATCATCCCGCACAACATCAACCACCCCGAAGTCGAGCCGATGATCATCGGCCGCAACTTCCTGGTGAAGATCAACGCCAACATCGGCAACTCGGCCGTCCTCTCGTCCGTCGATGACGAGGTGGACAAGCTGGTCTGGGCCACCCGCTGGGGCGCCGACAACGTCATGGACCTGTCGACCGGCCGCAACATCCACAACATCCGCGACTGGATCATCCGCAACTCGTCCGTCCCCATCGGCACCGTGCCCATCTATCAGGCGCTGGAGAAGGTGAACGGCGTCGCCGAGGATCTGACCTGGGAAGTCTTCCGCGACACCCTGATCGAACAGGCCGAACAGGGCGTGGACTATTTCACCATCCACGCGGGCGTGCGCCTGCCCTTCGTGCCGATGACGGCCAAGCGGGTGACGGGCATCGTCTCACGCGGCGGCTCGATCATGGCCAAGTGGTGCCTGGCCCACCACAAGGAGAGCTTCCTCTACGAGCATTTCGAGGACATCTGCGACATCATGCGCGCCTATGATGTCTCCTTCAGCCTCGGCGACGGCCTGCGCCCCGGCTCCATCGCCGACGCCAACGACGAGGCCCAGTTCGCCGAGCTGCGCACCCTGGGCGAACTCACCAAGACCGCCTGGGCCAAGGGCTGCCAGGTCATGATCGAAGGCCCCGGCCACGTGCCGATGCACAAGATCAAGGCCAACATGGACGAGCAGCTCAAGCACTGCCACGAGGCGCCCTTCTATACCTTGGGCCCGCTGACCACCGACATCGCCCCCGGCTACGACCACATCACGTCGGCCATCGGCGCGGCCATGATCGGCTGGTTCGGCACGGCCATGCTCTGCTACGTCACGCCCAAGGAGCATCTGGGCCTGCCCGACCGTCAGGACGTCAAGGACGGCGTCATCACCTACAAGATCGCCGCCCACGCCGCCGACCTGGCCAAGGGCCACCCCGGCGCCCGCGCCCACGACGACGCCCTCTCCAGAGCCCGCTTCGAGTTCCGCTGGGAGGACCAGTTCAACCTCTCCCTGGACCCCGAGACCGCCCGCAAATTCCACGACGAGACCCTGCCGAAGGAGGCGCACAAGACCGCCCACTTCTGCTCCATGTGCGGCCCCAAGTTCTGCAGCATGAAGATCAGCCAGGACATCCGCGACGCCGCCAAGGCCCAGAACGACGCGGGCGCCAGCCTGACGGACGCCGAGGCGGGCATGGCCGAGATGAGCGCTAAGTTCAGAGCCGGGGGCGGGGAGATTGAGGTGAAGGTTTAAGCGAGCGGGCGCACCCCGGGCCAGGATTATGGACGCGAGGCGGTCTCAACCTCGCCTTGCGTCCAAGTCTGCAGGCTGCAAAATTATGCCGAAGCCATCACGCCAAGGGAGGCTAGGGCACCTCGGACGCGTGTTTCAAATAGCCTGAACGACTCGGCGCCCCGTAGACGATCTAAGGATTGAGCTTGGGCAACTGCTGAAAATATTTGGCTAGGAGCCGATCGGCGGCGCCGTGGAGTGGCCAGCCGCACAGCGTTCTCCAGCACGCTCTTTGGATCCGGCAGAGCCTCCGCTGCCGCTGCCGTCGCAGGTAGGCCAAGTTCAGTGGCGCTTCCTGCATACCCCAGCGCGTCTAAAACAGCCTCGACGTCTGCAAGCACCCACGCTTCTGTTTCTCGATTTGGAGTAATTGTTACGCAGCGTTCCTGAGGCCATGCGCATAGCTCATTAGCCCGTTCGCAATAACTTTGAGAACGCTGTGCCAAGCTTTGCCGAACACCTCGTCCGCCGATATCAGCGTGGATGAAGGCAATGTGAAAAGCTTGGGCGTTCTTACAGATTTCCCCTGCGACCTCCTCAACAGCTCGTCCCGAGAGCGATAGTTGAACGGCAGCAGATTCCGGGATCTGAACGGATCTGGTTCCCTCACGAAGAGAAATGTCCGTTAGAATTCGAGGTAATAGCACCTCATAATACGCACGATCGGTCGCGCCTTCGTACGCTGTCGCCCACGATATATACGTCACGCTTCCTCGCTCAATTTTCGTAGAAGCGCCTCAACTTCAGTGCGTGTAAGGTCCTTTTCAGGGTCGAGCTCAAGTTGATCGGAGCGAACTCCGGTTCGCATACGAGTCCTTGTAGATCGTGTGCTAGATATTGGGTCAATCATTGCAACCGAGTCGGCGGCAATAATCTCCCTATCTTCTAGAGATTTCATTACTGCTGGAGAATGAGTGTTAACAAGGACTTGGAATAGTTGATCTTCAAGGAGGCCGTCGCCTGTTGAGGCTGATTCTCTGAGCAGCGTCATTAAAAGTGGTATGCGGCCCTCGTGAACTCCATTTTCCGGCTCCTCAAAGCATAGTACACCCTTTCTGTCGGGGTCATCGAGGATAGAAAGAAGGGCGAGCAATCTAAGTGTCCCATCAGATATTACCCGAGAGCTGAAACTAAGATCATCTTTCATGGAGACGCTAAATGAGTATTCTTTGGACCCGTCATCGTCGTGGACATTCACAGATTTAACGGATGGTATAAGCGATGTGAGATCGGATGCGATGTCCGATATAACGCCATTGGGTCTTTTGTCGTTTCGAGTTTCATCCTTCAATCGGGCTAGAACTGCGGACAGGTTAGATGCATCTGATCTGAGAGATTTCGACTCAAACTTGTCGCTTGCCCTACGCGCAGATTGCGGGTTGATTTCCAAAAAGCGAATGGAAGAAAGAAGATCTCTAAGAGCGTATAGATGGGGAAATTCAGACGTAGCGATTGTAGATAAAGCCGTTCTCGAAGCTTCGGCCGCTGGAATTTTAACAGGTCGACCTCGCTTTGTTGCTCCCGTATCCCCAGCTGGACCATCTTGTCTAATGTTGAATGCCACTACCCTGGAATTTGAATCTATATCCATGTCTATAAAGGCATTTTTTCTGTGAGAATATGAGACTTTCACGCGACGAAGAAAGGTGTCTTTGTCGTGTGATCTAAAGAGAGGAAAACACATTTCATGTGAAATAAATATTCCATGAGGATTTCCTCTCGCATCTCTTTTAATGGAAAGGCCAAGCTCGTATCTAATTCTCTGAGCCTTAATCGCATACTTGGCGCCGAACGCATCGATTCCAAACGACCCAAGTAGAACTTCTACCGCGAATTTCATATCATCGCGGGTGCCTGAAGCAGTCTGTCGAAATAACTCCTCCGGCTCACCGCGCAGGTCGCGCATTGCCGTCCGAACGTCATGCTGAGCTAGGAGGGAGATGAATTTCAGAGCGTCAAAAAGATTGGATTTTCCGCTCGCATTGGGACCAACCACCGCAGAAAATGGCTGCAAGTCTAGCTCAAAGCCTGAGAAGGTTTTGAAGCCGTCGATTTCTATTCGGGTCAACATATATAGACGCTAGCGCGCCCCCTTGTCCTCGGCAACGGTTGCTTCGCGCGCCTAACGTCCGTCCGATCCTGACGCACCCGTCCTCCATCCTCCGCCTTTCAGGCAGGAGGCGGCGCGATGGACGATCAGGCTTCGGGCGGGCGGGAGAAGGACTGGCCCGAGAAAGACTGGCATGAGGAGGCGCCGCGCATCATCGCCTCCGGCCGGTGGGAGCAGGACGAGTACGGCGACACCACCTACATCCCCGACCATGTGCGGCCCTCGACCGCCGAGCGGGCCGAGGCGCCTCCTCCAAACCATGATGACGCCCCGCGCGGCCATTATTACGAAGACCCGGCGCCGCGGGACGGCTATCGCGTCCGCTCCGAGGCGGTCTGGGCGGCGGCGCGGCGCGACTATCTGGCCGGGGATACGGCCGAGGCCGTCTGCGACCGCTATGGGCTGAAGCTGGGGACGCTGCGGTCCCGCGCCGCGCGCCAGGGCTGGCGCCGCTGCGATGCGGGCGACCCGGACCCGTGGCCCCCAAATCTCCTGAATGACGACGACGATCCGGTCGAGGATGCGGCGGCGGACGCCCCCGATCTGGCGGCGATGGCGGCTCAAGCGCTGATGCGGCTGAACTGGGCGGTGCGGCGCGGCCGGGCGGCCGAGGCGGCGTCTTGGCTGCGCACCTGGCGGGCGCTGACTGATCCGGCCCTGCTGGCCGCCGCCGAGCCGGAAAGCCCGCCGCCTGCGCCTGAACCGGACCCGCTCGACACGCTGGAAGCCGACATGAAGGCGGTCGCCGCCGTCGCCCGCGACGCCGCCCGTCTGGCCCCCGACGACCACGCGGGCCGCCGCGCCGTCGAGGCCCGCCTCGCCGTCCTCAGCGCCCGCCTCGCGCCGGAAAAGAGGGCGGCGATTTCAGACGATTCAGACGAATTGGACTCTGTTTTTCCCAACCCTTCTCCCCTTGTGGGAGAAGGTGGCCCGTAAGGGCCGGATAAGGGGTGTCGGCGCGACATGACGCGCTTTCTCTCCCTCGGGCTCATTGGAAAACGGGGCGCTCACACCCCTCATCCGTCCGGCTTCGCCGTCCACCTTCTCCCACAGGGGGAGAAGGGCCTTACGCCTTGCCCGCGATCTCGCGCAGGGCGTTGACGAACACCTGCGTCGGCTGGCCGCCGGAGATCAGATATTTGTCCTCCACCACCACGGCGGGGACGGAGGTGATGCCCCGCGCGCGCCACAGGGCCTGACTGTTGCGCACCTCCTGCATATAGCGGCCGGACGCCAGCACCTCGGCCGCCTCGGCGCGGTCCAGCCCGGCGGCCTCGGCGGCTTCGGTCAGGACGCCGGCGTCCGAAACGTTGCGGCCTTGCGTGAAGTGGGCGGCGAACAGGGCGTGCTTCAGCGCCGCCTGCTTGTTGGGCGCCGTCAGCCCGGCCCAGTGCAGCAGGCGGTGGGCGTCGAAGGTGTTCCACATGCGGCTGTCGTCGCGGAAGTTCATCTCGACCCCGACCTCGGCGGCGCGGGCGGTGATGGCGGCGCGGTTGGCGGCCGACTGTTCGGGGGTGGAGCCGTATTTGCGGGCCAGATGCTCGCCCATGTTCTCGCCCTCCGGGGCGATGTCGGGGTTCAGTTCGAACGGCTGGAAGGCGATGTTCGCGGCGATCCCTTCGCCCTCCAGACGCTCCAAAGCCTGTTCGAGCCCGCCCAGCCCCACGGCGCACCAGGGGCACATGACGTCGGAGACGAAGTCGATCTTCAGCGGCTTGGGGGCGGGCGCGGTCATGGCGGCGGCTTTCGGAAACAGAAGGTGTCGCCGGGGATATGGGCGCGGCGAAGAAGGAGGCAAGCGCGCCTTCTCGCGCCGGGGCAGAAGGATTACACAGCGCCCATGAGCGAACTCACCCCTCCCGTCGTCGTCCTCGACAAGTCCCAGATGGCCGACAATATCGGCGCGGTCGCCCGCGTCATGGCCAATTTCGGCCTGTCCGAGCTGCGGCTGGTCAGCCCGCGCGACGGCTGGCCCCAGGAGCGCGCCTGGGCCACGGCGTCCGGCGCCGACTGGGTGCTGGACGGGGTGAAGGTGTTCGACAGCGTGGCGGCGGCCATCGCCGATCTGCACACCGTCTTCGCCACCACCGCCCGCCCGCGCGAGACGCGCCAGCCGGTGCGCACCCCGCGTGAGAGCGCCCGCATCCTCTATGACGACACCGCCTCGGGCCTGAAGACCGGCCTGCTGTTCGGCGGCGAGCGCGCGGGGCTGGAGACGGGCGACATCGCCCTGTGCGCCGGGATCACGACGATTCCGATCGACCCGAAACACCACTCGCTGAACCTGGCGCAGGCGGTGGCGATCAACGCCTATGAGTGGCGCACCCTGATCCTGGACGCCCCGCCGCCGAGATTCAGGAAGGCGAGCCGCCCGCGTCGAACGACCTGCTGCTGGGGATGTACGAACATCTGGAGGCGGAGCTGGACAACGGCGGCTTCTTCTATCCGCTCGAGAAGAAGCGCTCGATGAGCCAGAACCTGCGCGTCATGCTGGGCCGCGCCGCCTTCACCGAGCAGGAGGTCGCCACCCTGCGCGGCGCCATCCACGCCCTGGCCAAGGGGCGGGGCCGGGTGCTGGCCAAGCTGGCGGCCGAGAAGGCGGCGGCGAAGAAGGGGAGTGAAGCTCGCCCTCGTCTATCCCCTGGCGGCCCTGGCCGAGATCGGCGGCTGCTTCGCCTTCTGGGCGTGGCTGAAGCTGGATCGTTCGCCGTGGTGGCTGGCGCCGGGCGTGCTCAGCCTGATCGCCTTTGCGTGGCTGCTGACGCTGGTCCCGGCCGAGGCGGCGGGGCGGGCGTTCGCGGCCTATGGCGGGGTCTATATCGTCGCCTCGCTGGCGTGGATGGCGCTGGTCGAGAAGACGACGCCGGACCGCTGGGACCTCATCGGCGGCGCGGTCTGCCTGTTCGGCGCCGCGATCATCCTGTTCGGGCCGAGGGGGTAGCGTTCTCTTATCCGCCGTCATCCTCGGGCTTGACCCGAGGATCGGGTTGTCCGCCTGCGGCCGCTTGGAAAGCATGAGCGCGCCGCTTCCTTGATCCTCGGGTCAAGCCCGAGGATGACGGCGAGGGGAGCCTTACAGCGTCCCGAAGAACCCCGGCACGGTTTCGCTGGCGGGGCCATAGACGCCCTCGTCGAACAGGCGCGCGCCCTGCGTCGGCTCCAGGTTGATCTCCACCGTCCGCGCCCCGGCCATACGCGCCAGCTGGACGAAGCCCGCCGCCGGATAGACCGCGCCCGAGGTGCCGATGGAGACGAACAGGTCGCACCGCGCCAGCGCCGCTTCGATCTGCTCCATCTCCAGCGGGATTTCGCCGAACCAGACGATGTGCGGGCGTAAGATTCCGCGCGGGTGATGCGGCGAGGCGTGGGTCGCCTCCAGATCGCCGTCCCAGTCGCAGACGATGTCCGAGGCGGTGCAGCGCGCCTTCTTCAGCTCGCCGTGCATGTGGATCAGCTCGAAGCCTGCTGCCGGCGGCGTCTCGGCATGCGCGCGGTCGTGCAGGTCGTCGACATTCTGCGTCACCAGCAGGAAGCCGCCTTTCCAGCGCGCCGCCAGATCGGCCAGGGCCCGGTGCGCGGCGTTGGGCTGCACGCTGGCCAGCTGGCGCCGGCGCTGGTTGTAGAAGTCCTGCACCAGGGCCGGGTTGGCCGCGAAGCCCTCGGGCGTCGCCACCGCCTCGACGCGATGCCCCTCCCACAGGCCGTCCGAAGCGCGGAAGGTCGGCACGCCGCTCTCGGCCGAGACGCCGGCGCCGGTCAGGATGACGAGGTTCATGCGGGGCTCCTTGGCGCGGCCAGTCGGTCGTGCAGCCAGTCGATCATGGCGCGGACCTTGGGCGGGACGTGGCGGGGGTGGGGGTGGACGGCCCAGACGCCTTCGTCGGGCGGGCGGGCCGCGTCCAGCAAGGAGACGAGGGTGCCGCTGGCCAGCGCCTCGGCGACGTAGAACTCGGGCAGTTGGCACAGGCCCAGCCCTTGCAGAGCCGCGTCCAGCACCGCCGCGCCGGAGTTGCAGCGCCAGCGGCCGGAGGGGCGAAGGCTGACCTCGCGTCCGGCCTCGGTGAAGCGCCAGTGCTCGGCCGAGCCGATCAGGCCGTCGTGGCTGGCGATCTCGGACAGGTCGCGCGGGGCGCCGCGCCGCGCCAGATAGTCGGGGCTGGCGCACAGAATCAGCCGCCGCGACGCCAGCCGCCGCGCCATCAGTCGGGAGTCGGTCAGGTGGCCGAAGCGCACCGCCAGATCATAGCCGTCGCCGACCAGGTCCCTGAGACGATTGTCGAGGTCCAGCTCGATGCGCAGTTCCGGGTTCTGGCGGGCGAAGGCGTTGACGGCGGGGGCGATGAACCGCTCGCCATAGGAGACGGAGCAGGTCATCCGCAGCAGGCCGCGCGGGGCCTGATCGTCGGGCTGGACGGCGGCCAGGGCCTCGTCGCGTTCGTCGATCAGGCGACGACACCGGGAAAGGAAGTCGCGGCCTGCGTCGGTCAGCTCGACCCGGCGGGTGGTGCGGTGGAGCAGGCGGGTCTGCAGCCGGTCCTCCAGCCGCGCGATCTCGCGGCTGACGGCGGATGTCGACAGGCCCAGCCGCTTGGCGGCGGCCGAGAAGCTGGCCTGTTCGGCGACAGCGGTGAATTCGTCGATCCCGTCCCAGCGGCTCATGGGGATGTTGGATCAGGATTGTTGCTCAACAGCAATAATGTTTTGCCGTTGTCGCCGTTTCGACCCAGCCGCAACGGGCGTAGTAAGGTCGCCAATCGTCACCTCTCCCGCCTTAGTCCCTGAAGCAGCGAGCGACCGCGTCGCGAGCGATAGGGACGTCCGAAGGACCCAACATCATGAAGACCCGCGCCGCCGTCGCCTTCGAAGCCAAACGCCCGCTCGAGATCGTCGAGGTCGACCTGGAAGGTCCGCGCGCCGGCGAGGTGCTGGTCGAGATCAAGGCGACCGGGGTGTGCCACACCGACGCCTATACGCTGGACGGCCTGGATTCCGAGGGCATCTTCCCGTCGATCCTCGGCCACGAGGGCGCGGGCGTGGTGGTGGAAGTCGGGCCCGGGGTGACCTCGGTCGAGGTCGGCGACCATGTCATCCCGCTGTACACGCCGGAATGCCGCCAGTGTAAGTCGTGCCTGTCGCGCAAGACCAACCTGTGCACCTCGATCCGCGCCACCCAGGGCAAGGGCCTGATGCCCGACGGCACCAGCCGCTTCAGCTACAAGGGCCAGGCGATCGCCCACTACATGGGCTGCTCGACCTTCTCGAACTATACGGTGCTGCCGGAAATCGCTCTGGCCAAGATCCGCAAGGACGCCCCGTTCGACAAGGCCTGCTACGTCGGCTGCGGCGTGACCACGGGCGTGGGCGCCGTGACCAACACCGCCAAGGTGACGCCGGGCGCTAACTGCGTGGTGTTCGGTCTGGGCGGCATCGGCCTGAACGTCATCCAGGGCCTGAAGATGGTCGGCGCCGACAAGATCATCGGCGTGGACATCAACAACGACAAGGAGGAGTGGGGCCGTCGCTTCGGCATGACGGACTTCATCAATCCGAAGAACGTCTCGGACGTCGTGGCCGAGGTGGTGCGCCTGACCGACGGCGGCGCCGACTACACCTTCGACTGCACCGGCAACACCGACGTCATGCGCCAGGCGCTGGAATCCTGCCACCGCGGCTGGGGCGAGAGCATCATCATCGGCGTGGCCGAGGCGGGCAAGGAAATCTCGACCCGTCCGTTCCAACTGGTCACCGGCCGCGTCTGGAAGGGCTCGGCCTTCGGCGGCGCGCGCGGCCGCACCGACACGCCCAAGATCGTCGACTGGTACATGGACGGCAAGATCGAGATCGACCCGATGATCACCCACACCTTCGCCCTGGAAGACATCAACAAGGCCTTCGATCTGATGCACGAAGGCATGAGCATCCGATCGGTCATCGTCTTCTAAAAGAGCGTTGCCAAACGAAACTAAGGCCGCCTAGCTTGCGGCTCCCGGTCAGCCGGCCGGGAGCACAATCGGGAGAAGACTATGTTCACGCACGTCACCTTGGGGGCCAACGATCTCGAGGCTTCGCACAAGTTCTATGACGCCGTGCTGGGCGCCTTGGGCCACCCGCCGGGCACGCTGAGCGAAGCGCCGATGCCGGGCGTCTGGTATATGACGCCGCGCGGAATGCTGGGCGTGGTCAAGCCGCGCGACGGTCAGGCGGCCTGTCACGCCAACGGCGGCACCATCGGCTTTGCGGCGGCCAGTCCCGAGGCGGTCGTCGCCTTCGCCGAGGCCGGGGTCGCAGCGGGCGGCGTGGCGATCGAGGATCCGGCCGGCCCGCGCAACAGCCCCTTCGGCGTGCTGCACCTGGCCTATCTGCGCGATCCGGCGGGCAACAAGATCTGCGCCGTTCACCGGCCGGGCTGAGGGCTGAAGCGATGACGACCAGGGCGGCTATCGCGTCGATCATGAGCGTTGCGGCGATCGCGGCGCTGGCCGCCTGCACGCCGCGCGGGGGCGAGACGCCGCCCCCGGCCGAAGCGTCCGCGCCGGCCTGGGTCCGCAAGCAGGTGGTGCTCTATCTGCCCGACCGCCTGATGAAGGCGCGGATCGAGATCTCCGACCTCTCGCCCTATCTTCTGCGCGTTGAGGAGGCGGTCAGCGCCGCCGCCACGGCCCAGCCGACGCAAGCGGGCGCCTCGGGCATGATGCTGCTGATGGTCAAACCGGGCGAGCGGTCCAGGGCCTGGATCGTCACCGGCGAGCCGCCGATGCAGCCGGAGGTCGTCGCGGCTCTGACGGCCGCGGCCGAGGCCGTGCCGGCGCCGAAGGTGCGCCAAGGGCCGATCCTGGTGGGTCTGCAGTTCGACGCCTGGGGCGGCGGCGCCCGCCCGAAGGCGCGGTCGCGCCGATCCCGCGCGACTGGTACGCGCATTTCTCCGAGGACGGCGGCGTCCTCGACGACGACTTCATGGCCAAGGTCTGGCCGGACTGATCTTCAGGAGTAGAGCTTATGGAAACGGTCAAGAGCCACGTCGTTCACGGCGGGACGCTGCGCTATCTGAAGCACGACAGCGCGACGACGGGCACGCCCATGACGCTGTCGGTCTTCGTGCCTGCTGGCGAGGGGCCGTTTCCGGTCCTGATCTGGCTGTCGGGGCTGACCTGCACCGAGGACAACTTCACCACCAAGGCGGGCGCCTATAAGGCCGCCGCCGAACACGGCGTCATCATCGTCGCGCCCGACACTTCGCCGCGCGGCGACGGCGTGGCCGACGACGCCGCCTATGACCTGGGGCAGGGCGCGGGCTTCTATGTCGATGCGACGCAAGCGCCGTGGGCGCCGCATTTCCGCATGGAAAGCTATGTCACGGGCGAGCTGATCGAGCTGATCGACGCCCAGTTCCCGACGACGAAGACGCGCTCGATCTTCGGCCATTCGATGGGCGGGCACGGGGCGCTGACGCTGGCGCTGCGTCATCCGGAACTGTTCAAGTCGGTGTCGGCCTTTGCGCCGATCTCGTCGCCGACGCGCTGTCCCTGGGGCGAGAAGGCCTTCACCGCCTATCTGGGCGAGGATCGGACGCAATGGGCGAAACACGACGCGGCCCTGCTGATCGAGGGCGGGGCGGCCCAAGATGCAGATGGAAAGCGCGTGTTCGACGACATCCTGGTGGACCAGGGCGACGCCGATACCTTCCTGACCGATCAGTTGAAGCCGGAGCTGCTGACGGCGGCGGCGCAAAAGGCCGGTCAGGGGCTGACCCTGCGGATGCAGCCGGGCTATGACCATTCCTACTTCTTCATGGCCAGCTTCGTGGACGACCATGTGGCCTTCCACGCCAAGCGGCTGAAAGCCTGAGTAAAATGACCGATGCCGCCCCCGATTTCGATTCCATGTTCGCGGACCTGTGCAATCAGGTCGGCTTCTGCCTGCATGAAAAGGGGCAGAAGAAGGTGATCGCCGCCCTGCCCAAGGGGCTGGACGCCGCCGTGCGCGCCGTCTTCGCCGCCGAGGGCGTGGATGAGCCGAACGCGCCCGGCGACCTGAAGCGCGCCGTGCGCGACTGCATCAAGGCCCATGTAAGCGCGCCCAGATCGGGCGCATGACGCAGACTTAACCCGCAAGGCGACGATCAAGCCTTGCGGGCGGCCATCGCTTCGCTAGCATCCCGGCCCATCGCTTTTGGGAGGAAGCTCATGATGGATCGCCGCCGCCTGTTGATGTCGGTCGCCGCGGGGGAGCGCTGGCCGCTGTCGGCCCGGTTCGCGCCCTTGCCCATGGCGCTGCGGCGCAGACCGCTTCGGCCGACTTCAACGCCCTGATGAACCGGATCGCGCAGGAGATGCTGCTGAGCGATCCGGAAGCCCTGACCATGCTGGGCATGGACCGGGGACCGATGGCGGACGCCCGCTTCAAGCTGAGCGACCGCAGCCAGGCCAAGGTCGAGGCCGACAAGGTCAAGTTCGTCGCCGCCATGACGGACATGGCGGCCATCGACCGCAACGCCCTGCCGGCCAAGGAGCAGATCTATCACGACTCCCTGACCTTCTTCGGCGAGACGGTGATGGAAGGCTACGCCTTCCCCTATGGCGGCGGGATGTACCCCTCGCCCTATACGGTCAGCCAGCTGGGCGGCTCGTACCAGCAGATCCCCGACTTCCTCGACAGCCAGCACCGCATCGAGGCGGCGGATGACGCCGAGGCCTATCTGTCGCGCCTGTCGGACTTCGCCCGCAGTCTGGATGACGAGCGCGAGCGGATGCAGATCGACTACGCCGCCGGGGCCGTGCCGCCGGACTTCGTCATCGACCGCACCCTGACGCAGATGGGCGCCATCACCGGCACGGCCGTGGCCGACTCGGTCATGAGCCAGTCGATCGCGCGTCGCACGGCCGAGAAAAACATCCCCGGCGACTGGGCCGCACGGGCGCAGACGATCCTGACGCGAGAGGTCTATCCGGCCATCCAGCGCCAGGCCGACGCCCTGAAGGCGGTGCGCGCGGGCGCGACGCACGACGGCGGCGTGTGGCGTTTGCCGGACGGCGAGGCCTACTATCGCTATGGGCTGAAGAACTACACCACTTCCTCGATGACGCCGGACGAGGTGCATCAGATGGGGCTGGACCAGGTGGCCGACATCTCGGCCCGCGCCGACGGCCTGTTGAAGGCGCAAGGGTTGACGCAAGGCACGGTCGGCCAGCGCATCGCCGCCCTCGGCAAGGATCCGCGCTTCGTCTATCCGAACACGGACGAGGCCAAGGAAGAGCTGCTGAAGGAGTTGAACGTCCAGATGGCGGCCATGCAGGCCCGCATGCCGGACTATTTCGGCCGCCTGCCCAAGTCGCCCTGCGACATCCGTCGCGTGCCCAAGGCCATCGAGGCCGGGGCGCCGGGCGGCTACTACATGGCGCCGGCGCTGGATGGGTCGCGGCCGGGCGCCTACTACATCAATCTGCGCGACACGGCGGAGTGGCCCAAGTGGACCTTGCCGACCCTGACCTATCACGAGGCCGTGCCGGGCCATCACTTCCAGATCGCCCTGCAGATGGAGCAGCCGGACACCCCGCTGCTGATGAAGGTCATGGGCTTCTCGGCCTATTCCGAGGGCTGGGGCCTGTATTCGGAGCAGTTGGCGGACGAGATCGGCGCCTATGAGAACGATCCCTTTGGCCAGATCGGCTACCTGCAATCCTTGATGTTCCGCGCCGCGCGTCTGGTCGTGGACTCGGGTCTGCACCACAAGCGCTGGAGCCGCGAACAGGGCATCCGCTACATGGTCGATACGCTGGGCGATCAGGAATCCAGCATCGCCACCGAGGTCGAGCGCTACTGCGTCTGGCCGGGGCAGGCGTCCAGCTACAAGGTCGGCCACACCACCTGGGTCAAGCTGCGCGAAGACGCCAAACGGCGCCTGGGACCGCGCTTCGACATCAAGGGCTTCCATGACACGGGCCTGGCTCTGGGCGGCGTGCCGCTGACGGTGCTGGAGCGGACCATGAACGCCTGGACGCCGGTCTGACGACGACCTGATTCCCGGACGCGCCGGTCCTTCATTGAGCGTGAGTGTGGAGCAACGCCCGGCGCGGCGCGGCTTCTTTGGGGGAGTACCTGAATGATCAATCGCCGCAATCTCTTGCTGAGCGCCGCCGCGACCGCCGCCGCAGCGCCCATGCTGGCCCAGTGCGCCGCCGCCGCCGCCAGCGACGCCGACGCGCGCCTGAACGCCCTGCTGGACGGCTGGTTCGAGGCCGACATCGACGAGGCGCCCGAGCGCGCCACCAACCTGGGTCTGGACAAGGACGCCCGCGCGGGCTTGTCGTCCAAACTCAGCGAGGCCGGGCCGGACGCCATCCGCAAGGATCGCGAGAAGGCGATCAAACGCTGGGACGAGCTGAAGGCGTTTGACCAGAAGGGCCTGTCCGAGGCCGGGGCGCTGAACTACGCCATCGCCGCCTTCGGGCGCGAGACGTCGGCCCAGACGGCGCGCTTCGACTATGGCGCGGGGCCGGGCCGTCCGTCGCCCTATGTCGTGACCCAGCTGTCCGGCGCCTATTTCTCGACGCCCGACTTCATGGACAACCAGCACCGCATCGAGGACGCGGCCGGCGCCGACGCCTTCCTGTCGCGGCTGGAGGCCTTTGCGGGCGTTCTGGACGGCGAGACGGACAAGATCAAGGAAGACGCCGGTCTGGGCGTGATCGCGCCGGACTTCATCATCGACCGGATGCTGCCGCAGATCCGCACCCTGCGCGACACGCCCGCCGCCGACATGGCCATGATCCAGTCGCTGGTCCGCAAGGCAGGGGCGCTGAACCTGTCGGGCTATGACGCGCGCGCCGCCGCCCTGGTGGACGAGAAGGTCAAACCGGCCCTGGCCCGCCAGATCGAGGCGCTGGAAGCGGTCCGTCCCAAGGCCGTTCACGACGCGGGCGTGTGGCGCCTGCCGGACGGCGAGGCCTTCTACGCCGCCGGGCTGAAGTCGAACACCACGACCACCCTGTCGGCCAAGGAAATCCACGCCATGGGCGTCGAACAGGTGGCCGAGATCACCGCCGAGATTGACGCCATCCTGAAGTCTCAGGGCATGACCCAGGGCACGGTCGGCGAACGGGTTCAGGCGCTGAACAAGGACCCGGCCCAGCTGTTCCCCAACACCGACGCGGGCAAGGAAGAGCTGCTGAAGTGGCTGAACGAACAGGTCGCCGCGCTTGAACCGAAACTGCCCGCCGTCTTCGGCCGCCTGCCCAAGACCCACGTCGAGGTGCGCCGCGTGCCGGTGTCGATCCAGTCGGGCGCGCCGGGCGGCTACTATCAGGGGCCGCCGCTGGATGGCTCGCGCCCGGGCGCTTACTACATCAACCTGCGCGACAGCGGGAACTGGCCGAAGTTCGCTCTGCCGACCCTGACCTATCACGAGGCCTCGCCGGGTCACCACCTGCAGGTGGCGCTGCAACGCGAGTCGGGGGAGCTGCCGCAATGGCGCCGCGCCGGCGGCTTCTCGGCCTTCAACGAAGGCTGGGCGCTGTACGCCGAGGCGGTGGCCGCCAACGATCTGGACGCCTATGCGACCGATCCGCTGGGCCGCGTCGGCTTCCTGATGTCCTATCTGTTCCGGGCCGTGCGCCTGGTGGTCGACACCGGCATCCACTCCGAGCGCTGGAGCCGCGAACGGGCGGTCGAATATATGGCGGCCTCCGGGGCCAAGCCGCTGGACGCCTCCAACAGCGAGATCAATCGCTACTGCGTCTGGCCGGGCCAGGCCTGCGCCTACAAGGTCGGTCACACCGTCATCGCCCGCCTGCGCGAGGAAGCCCAAGCCAAGGACGGCTTCGACCTGCGCGCCTTCCACGACAAGGTGCTGGGCGACGGCTCCATGCCGCTGGCGGTGCTGGAAGGACGGATGCGCGGCTAACCGCCTTCCAGAAACAAGAAGGGCCGGAGGATCATCCTCCGGCCCTTTTCCTTGGCGGTGGGCCGCCTTGTCAGTAACGCGTCACGCGGGTGGATCGCGAGGTGCAGACGGCGTCATGGGCCATTGCGCAATCGGATCCGCCGTTGGCCTGGCACTGGCTGATGGCGTCGGCGCGGGCCGAGCGGGCGTTGCGCGCAGGCGTTGAGAAATAGCGGGTCACGCCGTCGACCTGACCCGAAGCCACGGCCGAGCAGGCGTTGCGCCAGGAGGCCACCGGCGCACAGTTGGCGTCGGGTTCGGTCGGCGCGCGCATGCTGACGCCCCAGGCATGGTCGGGCTGCTCGCATTTCCTCATGGCGTTGAACATGGCGGCGTCGATGTTGCGGCCCTGCAGGACATAGGCATAGACCGCGCCCGTGTCGGTGTTGAACGCAAAGGCCCCCAGACCCTCGACACGTTCGCGATGGCCCATGGTGCTCGTGTCCACGCCCTGCGGGGCGTCTGGCGCGCAGGTCGCCGAACCGGCCGCCGTGCCGACGGGGCATTGTGTCTGGGCTGAGGCCTTGCCGGAGGGCAGTCCCGCCATCAGCAGAAAGCCCACGGCCATAGCGCCTGAAAGCGCAATGAATTTCATGACTTAATCCTTGGTTGCGCGCCAGGTGGATGGCCACAGGTCCTGAGGCATGGCGGTGCAGGTCGGCATCGCCTTCTCCTCCAGCAGGGCGAAGCGTTCGCCGGTCCAGCCCCAGACGCCCATGCGGCCGCAGTCGCCTAGGCCGCGTCCCTTGGCGAAGGCGAACAGGGTGCGGGTTTTGGGATCATAACGGCTGTTGACCAGGGTCTGCTCGCTGCCCGCGGCCGTGGGGAAGGCGACCGGCTGAGGCGCGTTCCCGTCTGCCGTCGTGAGGAAATAGGCCTGGCTGAAGTTATAGGCGCCTTCGCCGCACGGCACGCTCCACAGCAGCTTGTCAGCGGCTAGCCGGGCGACCTCGACCTCCGCCTCGAAGCGTTCGCCCCGGCGGGTTTCGGCCAGGCATTCCTTGACCCTGGCGTGCGCCAGCAGCGCCGGCGACAGGTCATCCTGAGGCAGGCCGTTCTGGGAAACGGCGGCGGCCAGGGTCACGCGCGGCGCGGCGGGGGCGGCGGGCACGCTGGACGCGGGCTGGTCGCCGCGCCGGATCAGCGCCGTGGACGTGCCCAGTCGTCCCTGACGGTCGTCGATCCACAGGAAGGCGGCGGCGGCCCCGCCCAGGCTGACCTTCATCTTCTCGTCGCCGCGCCTCAGCGCCATGAAGGAGCCATTGCCCAGATCATGCAGAAGCTGGGCCGAGGGCGGCTGGAAGGCGATGACGTCGCCTTCCTCATCCATCTTGGAATTCTTGCCGGCATAGCGGCGGCCGTCGATCTCGGCGTAGACGTCGCCCTGTCCGTCTTCCAGCCCCCAGCCGCCCATGTGGACGACGGGCCGCGCCTGAGGGCCCGGCGCCAGGAAGACCATGACGAAGCCCATGTTTTCCTCGGCCGATCCGAAGGCGACGCAGTGATTGGTGTTGTCGCATGTCGCTGTCCAGTCGCGAAACTCGCGCGTCACGCTGGGCGGATGGGCGCCGCCCTGTACGGCGGGCGCGGCGACGGCGGCCTCGGCGGGCGGCTGAGCCGTCGGCGCTTCTGGCGCGGTTGCGGCCTCCTGTCCCTTGCAGGCGGCCAGCGCCAGAGGGACCAGGGCGACGGTGGCGGCGAACCGGAGGCGAGGCGTCATCAGGCGTTCCATGCGTTTTGACCGACCGGCGGCGTCAAGCGTAGCCGTGAAGAAGCCAAGCGGCCAAGCCGTCGTTTCGTTCCGGCCCGCCGTTCAGGCCGTGCGGCTTTCGTCCCCTTTGCGCCCGCGCGCGGGGTCGCTATATCCCCTGCACCGAATTCCTTCCCTGATTTGAGAGACAGAGGCGTAAGCATGGCCAAGATCAAGGTCGCCAATCCCATCGTGGACATCGACGGCGACGAAATGACCCGGATCATCTGGCAGATGATCAAGGACAAGCTGGTCTTCCCGTACCTGGACCTCGAACTCGACTATTACGATCTCGGCATGGAAAGCCGTGACGCCACCGACGATCAGATCACGATCGACGCGGCCCACGCCATCCAGAAGCACGGTGTCGGCGTGAAGTGCGCCACCATCACCCCGGACGAGGCGCGCGTCGCCGAATTCGGCCTGAAGAAGATGTGGAAGTCGCCGAACGGCACCATCCGCAACATCCTGGGCGGCGTGGTCTTCCGCGAGCCGATCATCTGCTCGAACGTGCCGCGTCTGGTGCCGGGCTGGACCCAGCCGATCGTCGTGGGCCGCCACGCCTTCGGCGACCAGTACAAGGCCACCGACTTCCTGATGCCGGGGCCGGGCACCCTGACCATCAAGTTCGTCGGCGACGACGGCGAAGTGATCGAGCACGAAGTGTACAAGTCGCCGGGCGCTGGCGTCGCCATGGGCATGTACAACCTGGACTCCTCGATCCGCGAGTTCGCCCATGCCTCGTTCGCCTATGGCCTGCAGCGCAACTACCCGGTCTATCTGTCGACCAAGAACACCATCCTCAAAGCCTATGACGGCCGCTTCAAGGACATCTTCCAGGAAGTCTTCGACGCCGAATACGCCGAGGAATTCAAGAAGCGCGGCCTGACCTATGAGCACCGCCTGATCGACGACATGGTCGCGGCCGCCATCAAGTGGTCGGGCGGCTTCGTCTGGGCTTGCAAGAACTACGACGGCGACGTGCAGTCGGACATCGTGGCTCAGGGCTTCGGCTCGCTGGGCCTGATGACCTCGGTGCTGATGACGCCGGACGGCAAGGTCATGGAAACGGAAGCCGCCCACGGCACCGTGACCCGCCATTATCGCCAGCATCAGAAGGGCGAGGCCACCTCGACCAACTCGATCGCCTCGATCTTCGCCTGGACGCGCGGCTTCAAGCACCGCGCCAAGCTGGACGGCAACACGGAGCTGGCCGAGTTCGCCGACACCCTGGAGCGCGTGGTCGTCGAGACGGTCGAGTCGGGCTTCATGACCAAGGACCTGGCCCTGCTGGTCGGCGATCAGCAGTCCTGGCTGACGACCGAAGGCTTCCTGGACAAGGTGTCCGAGAACCTGAAGAAGGCCCTGCCGGGTATTGGTTAAGAGCGCTACCGCGCTTCGCGCTGCTTGAGCGCGTTGCTGTGAGCAGCAAGGCCCGCCGGAGCGATCCGGCGGGCCTTTTGCTGGGCGGCATCGCTTCCCTATTCCGCTCATCCCGGCGGACGCCGGGATCCAGTGAGAGCGCCACGCTGCGCCTATCCGCCGATCCGGAATGCTTGAAGCCAAAGTACTGGGTCCCGGCGTCCGCCGGGATGAGCGGTGGTCGATGTTTGCCTCACCCCATCGTCAGGTCCCCTGGAAACGAGAGCCGGTGAAAACACGCATTGAACCCGCCTGTGATCCATGTCCCTAATCCGCCTGGGGATTTTGGCGCCGTTTCGTCGTCGTCCCGTCGCGTTCGTAAGGCAGGGGAGGGCCGATGAACCGCAAACTGATCATACGTCTGGGTTTGGCGGCGGCGGCCGTCTTCGTGGTCGCCTACGGCGCCTCGCCCCTGCTGGCGGCTCGGTCGCTGATCCAGGCGGCCAAGACCGGTGACGAAAAGGCGCTGGAGCGCCAGGTCGACTTTCCCGCCTTTCGCGCCAGCCTGAAAGACGAGCTGAACGCCCGCATGATGGTCGAGATGCGCAAGGACAAACGCCTCGGCGACAGCGGCCTGTCGGGGTTGGGGATGCTGTTGGCGCCGGCCCTCGTGGGCGGGGCGGTCGACGCCTTCGTCACGCCTCAGGCCATCGCCCTGATGGTGCAGGAGGGCTGCGCCCCCAAGCCGGAGATCAAACGCCCGGAGCCGCAGGAGCCGAAGTCCGAGAACAAGCGCGTGCGCCAGTCGTGGGGCTATCGCGACCTGGACACCTTCGCGGTCACCCTGACCCGCGACGACCAGCCGGAGGAGCAGGTCTCCCTGCTGATGAAGCGTCGCAATTTGTTCGGCTGGAAGCTGGCCGGGATTGATCTGGGGGCGCCGGAGTAGGTTTCTCCTCCCCATGCAATGGGGAGGTGGATCAGCGGCGCAGCCGACGAGACGGAGGGGCTGCTTGGTTCCGCTGGCGTAAAGCCCCTCCACCACTTCGTGGTCCCCCTCCCCATTGCATGGGGAGGAAAGAAAAAGGGCGGCGCATCGGATGCGCCGCCCTTTGTCGTTCAGCCTTTAAGGATGATCAGCCCTTCAGCGAGGCCCGGATGGCGTTCAGGCCGTCCTCGGCCTTGGACCCATCAGGCGCGCCGCCCTGGGCGAAGTCGGGCTTGCCGCCGGCGCCCTTGCCGCCCATGGCGATGACGGCGTCGCGGGCCAGGTCGGCCGCATTGACCTTGCCGGCCATGTCCGGCGTCGCGGCGACGGTGATGGCCGCCTTGCCGTCGGTGACGCCGACCAGGGCGACGACGCCCGAGCCGAGCTGCTTCTTGAAGTCCTCGGCCACGCCGCGCAGGCCCTTGCCGTCGACGCCGTCCAGAACGCGGGCGATCAGGTTGATCCCGCCGATCTCCTCAGGCGCCGCATTGGCGCCCGCGCCGCCGCCCAGGGCCAGCTGCTTCTTCAGCTCGGCGACCTGCTTCTCCAGCGTCTTGACCGAGGCCTGCAGGCCCTCGACGCGGGCCGGAACCTCGGCGGGCTGGATCTTGAAGCCCTGGGCCAGTTGGCGGGCGACGTTGGCCTGATCCAGCAGGAAGCGGCGGGCCGCGTCGCCGGTGAGGGCCTCGATGCGGCGGACGCCGGCGGCGACGCCGCCTTCGGACACGATCTTGAACAGGGCGATGTCGCCGGTGCGATAGACGTGAGTGCCGCCGCACAGCTCGACCGAATAAGCGCCCGGACCCGACAGGGCGTGGCCTAGGGTGAGGACGCGGACCTCGTCGCCGTATTTCTCGCCGAACAGGGCCACGGCGCCCGCCGCGATGGCGGCGTCGGGCGTCATCAGCTCGGTCGTGGCCGGCGCGTTCTGGCGGATGACGGCGTTCACCTCGTCCTCGATGCGGGCGATCTCCTCGTCCGTCAGCGGGGCGTTGTGGCTGAAGTCGAAGCGCATGCGCTCGGCGTCGACCATCTGGCCCTTCTGGGCGACGTGGGGGCCCAGCACGTTCTTCAGCGCGGCGTGCACCAGGTGCGCGGCCGAGTGGTTGGCGCGAGTGGTCGGGCGCGAGCCGTCCTCGACCGTGGCGGTCACGACCGCGCCGGTCGCCAGCGAGCCTTGCGTCACCTCGACGGTATGCACGTGCAGGTCGCCAGCGTGCTTCTTGGTGTCCAGCACGCGGCCTTCGCCGCCGCTCCAGACCAAGGAGCCCTTGTCGCCCGCCTGACCGCCGCCTTCGCCATAGAAGGGGTCTTGTCCAGCAGGACCTCGACCGTCTCGCCGGTCGCGGCGGATGCAGTCTCGGCGCCGTCCTTGACGATGGCCAGGACCTTGCCCTCGCCGGTTTCGGACTCATAGCCGGTGAACTCGGTGCCGCCGTGCTGGTCGCGCAGGCTGAGCCAGGCGCCGGCCGAGGCGGTCTGGCCTGAGCCCTTCCAGTGCTCGCGCGAACGATCGCGCTGCTCGGCCATGGCGGCCTCGAAGCCGTCGACGTTGACGCTGAAGCCGCGACGACGCGCCTCGTCCTGCGTCAGGTCCAGCGGGAAGCCGTAGGTGTCGTACAGGGTGAAGGCCGTCTGGCCGTCCAGCATGTCGCCCGCCTTGAAGTCGGCGGTCGCCTGGTCGAACAGGTTCATGCCGCGGCCGAGCGTGGTGCGGAAGCGGATCTCTTCCTGCTTCAGCGTGTCCTCGATGAAGGCCTGGGCGCGGCCCAGTTCCGGATAGGCCTCGCCCATCTCCTCGACCAGGGTCGGCACCAGACGGTGCATCAGCGGGTCCTGCGCGCCCAGCAGGTGAGCGTGACGCATGGCGCGGCGCATGATGCGGCGCAGGACATAGCCCCGGCCTTCGTTCGACGGGGTCACGCCGTCGGCGATCAGGAAGGCGGTCGAGCGCAGGTGGTCGGCGATGACCCGGTGCGACGGGGCGCGCTCGCCCTCGGCCTTGGTCGAGGTCAGCTCTTCCGAGGCGTTGATCAGGCTCTTGAACAGGTCGACTTCATAGTTGGAGTGGACGCCCTGCAGCACGGCGGCGATGCGCTCCAGACCCATGCCGGTGTCGACCGAGGGCTTGGGAAGGTCGCGAACGATCTGATCGTTCTCCTTCTCGTACTGCATGAAGACGTTGTTCCAGATCTCCACGAAGCGGTCGCCGTCCTCGTCCGGCGAACCGGGAGGGCCGCCGAAGATGTGGTCGCCGTGGTCGTAGAAGATTTCGGTGCACGGACCGCACGGGCCGCTGTCGCCCATGGCCCAGAAGTTGTCGGCCGTCGGGATGCGGATGATCTTCTCGTCCGCGAAGCCGGTGACCTTCTTCCAGATGTCGAAGGCTTCGTCGTCGGTGTGATATACGGTGACCAGCAGGCGGGCGGGGTCCAGGCCAAACTCCTTCGTCAGCAGCCCCCAGGCGCTCTCGATGGCGTGGTCCTTGAAGTAGTCGCCGAACGAGAATTGCCCAGCATCTCAAAGAAGGTGTGGTGGCGCGCAGTGTAGCCGACGTTGTCCAGGTCGTTGTGCTTGCCGCCGGCGCGGACGCACTTCTGCGAGGCTCGTCGCGCGCTTGTAGGGCGGGACGGCGCCGCCGGTGAAATAGTCCTTGAACGGCACCATGCCCGCGTTGACGAACAGCAGCGTCGGGTCGTTCTGCGGCACGAGCGGAGCCGACTGCACCTTCTCGTGGCCGTCGGCGGCGAAGTAGTCGAGGAAGGTGGAACGGATCTGCTTCAGGCTGGTCATGGGCGTATCGCTCTGGAACTCGGGCGCGCGGAGGAAATAGCGGAACCGGCGTCATATAGGGATTTTGCACTGAGTGCATCACTGACGCGTGACTTCAGATTTCCTCCCCATGCAAATGGGGAGGGGGACCACGTAGTGGTGGAGGGGCCTGGCGGTGCAACCAAGACGCCCCTCCGCCTCAGCGGCTGCGCCGCTGATTCCACCTTGGGGAGGAAACGCGCTCAGTCGTGAAGCCGATGCGGCGCGACGATCACCCCGTCTTCATCCGCATACAGCCAGTCGCCGGGGGTGAAGATGACGCCGCCGAAGGCGGTGGGGATGTCGATCTCGCCGATGGCGTCGCGGTCCGCGCGCAGGGGGTGGCTCCCAGGGCTTTGACGCCGGCCTGCAGGGTGTTGATGACGGCGGTGTCGCGCACGGCGCCGTGGACGACGACGCCGGCCCAGCCGTTGGCGATGGCCAGCTTGGCCAGATTGTCGCCGACCAGCGCCCGCTTCAACGAGCCGCCGCCGTTGACCACCAGCACCGCGCCCTGGCCGGGGCGCTCCAGCGTCTGGCGGACCAGGGCGTTGTCGTCCAGCACGCTGAGGGTGCGGATCGGGCCGTGGAAAGCCGCCACCTGGCCGAAGCTGCGGAAGGGGTCTGGCAGACCTTCACCGCGTCAGGATGGGCGTCGCAGAGGTCGGCGGTGGCGAAGATCATGGGGGAGGCTCCGTTGGTTCGCGGCCAAGTTTGCCTGTTGGCGAAGAGGGGAAACAAGTCCGTTGATGGAGAAACGCCGGTAGCGGGTGGGTCTCCACATCCGCTCATCCCGTCGGACGCCGGGATCCAGTGATTTGGCTTCAGGGCGCGAGGGGGCGATGGGGGGCGATGCGTGCGGCGCGCGCACTGGGTCCCGGCGTCCGCCGGGATGAGCGGGAGAGCGGGCGGCGCAGAAAAAGGCCCGCCCGAAGCAGGTCGGGCGGGCCGATCTCCGTCCGACCGGCCACGCGGGGTCGGTAGGCGGGTCGCGCGGCGGCGAACGGAGAAGCTCTGAGCCGTCAGGGCGCGCCGGGCTCCACTATCCTAGGCGATTGGCCTGAGGATGGGTCAATCGTGGCGCTTCCAGGCGTCATCCTCGGGACGAGCCCGAGGATGACGGCGTTTAGATGATGGGGCCGATCAGCCCTCCAGATCCTGACCTTCGTCGGGTTCGGGCGCGCCCAGCATGTCGTCGGCGATCTTGGCCGTGGACTGGCGCACCGCCTTTTCGATCGAGGCGGCCATGTCGGGGTTGTTCTTGAGGAACTCCTTGGCGTTCTCGCGGCCCTGACCGATGCGGGTGGAGTCGTAGGAGAACCAGGAGCCCGACTTCTCGACGATGCCGGCCTTGACGCCCAGGTCGATGATCTCGCCGATCTTGGAGATGCCTTCGCCGTACATGATGTCGAAGATGACTTCGCGGAACGGCGGGGCGACCTTGTTCTTCACCACCTTGACGCGGGTGGTGTTGCCGACGACCTCGTCGCGGTTCTTGATCGCGCCTGTGCGACGGATGTCCAAACGCACCGAGGCGTAGAACTTCAGCGCATTGCCGCCCGTCGTCGTTTCCGGCGAGCCGTACATGACGCCGATCTTGTGACGGATCTGGTTGATGAACAGGACGATGCACTTCGACTTGGAGATCGAGGCCGTCAGCTTGCGCAGGGCCTGCGACATCAGACGCGCCTGAAGGCCGGGCAGGCTGTCGCCCATCTCGCCTTCGATTTCGGCGCGCGGCGTCAGTGCCGCGACGGAGTCGATCACCACGATGTCCACGGCGCCGGAACGCACCAGGGTGTCGACGATCTCCAGCGCCTGTTCGCCCGTGTCGGGCTGCGACACCAGCAGGTCGTCCAGATTGACGCCCAGCTTTTGCGCATAGACGGGGTCCAGCGCGTGTTCGGCGTCGACGAAGGCGGCCACGCCGCCCTTCTTCTGGACCTCGGCCACGGTGTGCAGGGCCAGGGTGGTCTTGCCCGAGGATTCGGGACCGAACACCTCGATCACCCGCCCGACCGGCAGGCCGCCGATGCCGAGCGCCATGTCGAGGCCGAGCGAGCCGGTCGAGACGCTCTCGATCTCGGCCACCACGCCGGCCTTGCCCAGTTTCATGACCGAGCCCTTGCCGAAGGCGCGATCGATCTGCGCGATCGCCGCCTCTAGAGCGCGTTGTTTGTCGCTGTCTTCTTTACCCACGAGCTTCAGTGCCGCCTGTGACATTGGTTTTCTCTCCCTTGCCATGATTCCCATCTGACTTCGGGAGAGACCCGCCACGGACCCGCTCCCTTGGTGAAGCGGACTATGGACACGGTTTGTTCTTGTTCGCAAGATGTTCTCGTGAACTGAACAAGAACATTGAGCGCGATGCGACCGATACTGTCGTGTCCGTCTTAGCGAGACCAGAAGGACCGGGCGCGCGACAGGCGGGCGAAGGCGCGGCTTGAGGCGGCGTGAAGGACGGCGGCGCCCTGCTCGCGGCGGCCGATCAGGCGCCCGGCGGCGAAGGCGATCTCGGGCGAGGTCAGGCGGGCGTCGGCGGGGATGCGGTCGCGGGCGACGGCCAGGTCGTTGAGGACGCCGAACGCGTCCTGCGTCGTCTCCAGCGCCTCGAGGAAGCGTCTTTCGCGGCGGGGATGGTCGAACAGGCCGACAAAGAACTCGGCCGCGTAACGAAGGCGTTTCACCCGGATGCGCAGCCGGTGGCGGCCCGCCGCGTCCAGGCGGTCGAGGCGACGGCCGCCGCGTCGCACGCGCCGGTTGAGCCGCTCCAGGGCCTCGGCGGCGAAGTCGGCGACGGGCCGCTGTCGGCGCCAGGTCCGCACCGGATCGGGGTCGCTGCGCCAGGCGCCGGCCTCGATCCAGGCCAGGGTCTCGAGCATCAGGGCGGCGTAGCGCGGCGATCGATGGCCGCCATGGCCCGGCGATAGGCGCCGCTGCGGGCCGCCAGCAGGCGCAGGCCCAGCGGGGCGAGGCGGGGGTCGGGCGTCTCCAGCGCGGCGGGGTGGAAGACGTCGCGGATGAAGACGTCCAGATCGCGCGCGGCGTCGGTCTCATGCGCCAGCCATTTCAACTCTGCGACGGCGGGAGCGGCGTCCTCGCCCAGCAGGGGACTGAATACGGACAGGGCGGCGCGCAGCCGACGCAGGCCCACGCGCAGCTGATGCAGGGCCTCGGGCCGGCGCACCCTTCTCAGCAGTTCGGCGTTGGCCGAGACCTGACCCAGGGCGGCCAGGGCCGTGCGGCGCAGGGCCGCTTCGGCGCTCAGGGCGCGGGGCAGGGGATCGGCGCGGGCGGTGCGGGGCGCGCGCTCCAGCCCCTCGGCCAGGCGCCAGCCGCGTTCGGCCTTGCTCTCGAACAGGGGGACCAGGGCCACGTCGGCCGACAGGCGCCGAGCCAGGGCGAACAGGGCCTCGGGCGGGCCCTCCTTCAGCTCCAGCTCCAGTTCGCGCAAGGGCTCGGTGCGGTCGCCGCACGACAGTTCGCCCTCGTCATAGGCCGCCTCGATCACGGCGCCGTCGAAGGAGACCAGACGGGCGCGGCGCCGCACCGTGCTGGCGAAGCAAGGGGCGAGATCGCGGCGGCGGCCCTTCAGCAGGGTGGCGGCGGGCGTCGTCTTCAACGCCGCCCAGTCCAGGGCCTCGCTGGCGACCGGCATGTCCCATTCGGCGCGGTTGAGGACGTCGCCGCCCGTCTGGCCCTTCAGCGTCTGGACGAAGCCGCGCTCGGTCCCGCGCACCCGCAGGCCCCAGCCCGCGCGCCGCAACGCCTGATCCGGCGTGTCGAAATAGACGGAGCGCAGGGCGTGCACGCTCTCCTCGCCCGCCAGGGCCGGGTGGGCGTCCAGGCGCGCGGCGGCGCCGGGGCCGAGCCGAAATTTGAGTTCAACTTCCTGCTTCATGCCGGACATCCCGCCATTGTGCGCCTATCCTCATGCCGGTCCAAGACGATGGAATGATCCAACGGCCAAGGTCGAGCGTTAGGTGTCGCATGACTGATCTTCAGACCGCCCAAACCGCCCAGAACGCCGAACCGGCCAAGCCCGCCGTCCTGACCATCCGCAACGCCCGCATGGGCGACATCCCCGGCATCAGCGCCCTGGTGGCGCGGGTCTACAAGGACATGCCGCCCTATACCGCGGGGATGCTGCGGGGCCAGATCGCCACCTATCCGGACGGCCAGTTCGTGGTCGAGTTCGAAGGCGAGATCGTCGGCTATGCGGCCAGCTTCCGCATCGACGAAAAATCCGCCATGGGCCCGCACACCTGGGACCAGATCACCGGCGGCGGCTATGGCGCCCGGCACGATCCGGCCGGCGAGTGGCTGTACGGCATGGAGGTCTGCGTCGACCCCGCCCGACGCCGCCTGCGCATCGGCCAGCGCCTGTATGACGCGCGCCGCGACCTGTGCGAGGCGCAGAACCTGAAGGGCGTCGTCTTCGGCGGCCGGATGCCCGGGCTGGCGCGGCGCCGCTCGGCCTATCCCGACCCGAACGCCTATGTCGAGGCGGTGCGAGACCGGAAGGTGAAGGACCCGATCATGGCCTTTCACCAGCGTTCGGGGTTCGAGCCGGCGGGGGTGCTGCTGAACTATCTGCCGTCGGACAAGGCGTCGCTGGGTCACGCGGCGCGCTGGGTCTGGCGCAATCCCTACTATGTCGAGGCGACGGGCAAGGGGGCGGCCTTTGCGGTCAAGGAGACGGTGCGCGTCGCCACGGTCCAGCTGCAGATGCGTAAGGTCGACAGCTTCCAGGAGTTTATCGACAACGTCGAATATTTCGTCGACGTCGTGTCCGACTATCGCGCCGACTTCGTGGTCTTTCCCGAGCTGTTCACGCTTCAGCTGCTGTCGCTGGCGACCAAGAAGCTGACCCCGGCGGAATCGATCGAGGCGTTGACCCGCTACACCCCGCGCTTCGTCGAGGCGATGCGCGAGCTGGCGGTCGGCTACAACGTCAACATCATCGGCGGCTCGCACCCGACGCGGACCGAGGACGGCGAGATCCAGAATGTCGCCTATGTCTTCCTGCGCGACGGCTCGGTGCATGAGCAGGAGAAGATTCATCCGACCCCGAACGAGCGCCACTGGTGGAACATCAAGGGCGGCGACCGCGTCCACGCCATCCCCACCGACTGCGGGCCGATCGGGGTGATGATCTGCTACGATTCCGAGTTCCCCGAACTGGCGCGGCGCCTGGCGGACGAGGGCGCGCGCATCCTGTTCACCCCCTTCTGCACCGACAACCGGCAGGGGTATCTGCGCGTGCGCTACTGCTCGCAGGCGCGGGCCATCGAGAACCAATGCTACGTCGTCCTGTCGGGCAATGTCGGCAACCTGCCCAACGTCGAGAACATGGACATCCAATATGCGCAGTCCTGCATCTTGACGCCGTGCGACTTCCCGTTCGCGCGCGACGGCGTGGCGGCCGAGGCCAGCGAGAACGTCGAGACGGTGACGGTGGCGGACCTGGACCTCTCCGACCTGGCCTGGGCCAAGGCGCAGGGGACGGTGCGGAACCTGCGCGACCGCCGGTTCGATCTCTACAAGACGGTGTGGACGGACGGGGGCTGACCTTACCCCCGCTCATCCCGGCGGACGCCGGGATCCAGTGAGGGCCGCGCGCACAGGACTTGCGTATTCATGCCGCGCGTTTGAGGCCAAAGCACTGGGCCCCGGCGTCTGCCGGGGCGAGCGGTGATTTCGTGACCGGCCTTCTATTCCGGCCGCCGCGCCGGGCTGTCCCGGAACCGCGGGGCCGGCGCGGGCTGCACCACGCCCTGGGCGGTGACGAAGGCCTCGCGGGCGCGGTTGTGCGGGTGGTCGGGCGCTTCGGTCAGGGACAGGACAGGGGCGACGCAGGCTCCTTGCGCGTCGGGATCGCTGCACCAGTCGTCGCGGGTGCGGGTGCGGAAGACGGCGGCCAGCCTGTCCTTCAGCCTCGGCCATTGGGCGGGGTCGAACGGCATGGCGAAGTCGGGATCGCTTCCCAGTCCCGTCAGCCGCATCAGGGCGATATAGAAGGCCGGTTCGATGGCCCCGACGGCGACATATCTGCCGTCCTTCGTCTCATAGACCTCATAGAACGGCGCGCCGGTGTCGAGCAGGTTGACGCCGCGCTCGTCGCGCCACGCCAGACTGGGCGGCAGGGGCGCGGGCAGGGCCTGGCGGAAGCCCCAGATCATGCTCATCAACAGGGATGAGCCGTCGGTCATGGCGCAGTCGATGACGTCGCCGCGCCCGGTGCGCTGGGCCTTGAGCAGGCCCGCGACCATGCCGAAGGCCAGCAGCATGCCGCCGCCGCCGAAGTCGCCGACCATGTTGATCGGCGGGGTCGGCTTCTCGCCCGCCCGGCCGAAGGCGTGAAGCGCGCCCGAGACGGCGATGTAGTCGATGTCGTGGCCCGGCGCCGGGGCCAGCGGCCCGTCCTGACCCCAGCCGGTCATGCGGCCGTAGACGAGGCGCGGATTGTCGGCCAGCAGCACGTCGGGACCGAGACCGAGACGCTCCATCACGCCGGGACGAAAGCCCTCGATCAGGCCGTCGGCGGTGCGGGCCAAGTCGCGGACCAGGGCGGCGTCCTCTGGCGTCTTCAGGTCGGCTTCGACCAGGCGGGCGCGACTGCGGTTCAGGGGATCGCGCAGGTCGGGCGCCGCGCCGGGACGGTGGACCAGCACCACCTCGGCGCCGTGATCGGCCAGCATCATGCCGCAGAAGGGGGCGGGGCCGATGCCGCCGATTTCGATGATGGTCAGGCCGTCGAGGGTTCCGCTCATGCCCCGCACTGAAGCCGAGGCGGGCGGCCCCGTCCAGCTTGCGCCGTCCGGGACCGCCTCTTCGGGGGAACTGAATGATGAACCCGCTCACCCCGGCGGACGCCGGGGCCCAGTGCTTTGGCCAAGGGCGCGGCCGTGCTGTTTGGCGCGGCGCGCGTTGCTCTTACTGGGTCCCGGCGTCCGCCGGGATGAGCGGATATGAAACCTAGGCCGCGCGGTTCTTGACCAGATCATCGACCACCGACGGATCGGCCAGCGTCGAGGTGTCGCCCAAGGCGCCCAGTTCATTCTCGGCGATCTTTCGCAGAATCCGCCGCATGATCTTGCCCGAGCGGGTCTTGGGCAGGCCCGGCGCCCACTGGATCACGTCGGGGGCGGCGATGGGGCCGATCTCTTCGCGGACCTGGGCGACCAGGGCCTTGCGCAGGTCTTCGGTGGCCTCGACTCCTTGTTCAGGGTGACATAGGCGTAGATGCCCTGACCCTTGATGTCGTGGAAGCCGACGACGGCGGCCTCGGCCACGTCGTCGTGCAGGACCAGTGCGCTCTCGACCTCGGCCGTGCCCATGCGGTGGCCCGAGACGTTGATGACATCATCGACCCGGCCGGTGATCCAGTAATAGCCGTCTTCGTCGCGGCGGCAGCCGTCGCCGGTGAAATACTTGCCCGGATAGGTCGAGAAATAGGTCTCGAAGAAGCGTTGGTCGTCGCCATAGACGGTGCGCATCTGGCCCGGCCAGCTGTCGGTGATGCACAGGTTGCCCTCGGTCGCGCCGTCCAGCACGCCCCCTTCCGCGTCCACGATTTCAAGCTCGACGCCGGGCAGGGGCCTGGTCGCCGAGCCGGGCTTCAGGTCCGTCGCGCCGGGCAGGGGCGAGATCAGCGCGCCGCCCGTTTCGGTCTGCCACCAGGTGTCGACGATGGGCAGGCGGCCTTCGCCGACGACCTCATGATACCAGCGCCAGGCCTCGGGGTTGATCGGTTCGCCGACGGTGCCCAGCAGGCGCAAGGATTTGCGGCTGGACGCCTTCACCGGGGCGTCGCCGTCGCGCATCAGGGCGCGCAGGGCCGTGGGGGCGGTGTAGAAGATATTGACCTGATGCTTGTCCACCACCTCCCAGAAGCGGCTGACGGTGGGATAGTTGGGCACGCCCTCGAACATCAGGGTCGTCGCCGCATTGGCCAGGGCGCCATAGACGACATAGGTGTGGCCCGTGACCCAGCCCACGTCGGCGGTGCACCAGAAGACCTCGCCGGGGCGGTAATCGAACACCAGCTCATGCGTATAGCTGGCCCAGAACAGATAGCCGCCGGTGGTGTGCAGCACCCCTTGGGCTTTCCGGTCGAGCCCGAGGTGTAGAGGATGAACAGCGGATCCTCGGCCTTCATCGGCTCGGGCGCGCAGTCGGGCGAGGCCTTGTCCGCCTCGACGCCCCAGTCCAGGTCGCGACCCTCGACGAAAGGAACCTCGGCGCCGGTGTGGCGCAGGACGACGACGGTCTTCACGCCCGCGACCTTTTCCAGCGCCTTGTCGACATTGGCCTTGAGCGGGACCTTCTTGCCGCCGCGACAACCCTCGTCGGCGGTGATGACGAAGGTGGATTCGCAGTCCTCGATCCGCCCGGCGATGCTGTCGGGCGAGAAGCCGCCGAAGATGACCGAATGCACGGCGCCGATGCGGGCGCAGGCCAGCATGGCGTAGGCCGCTTCGGGGATCATCGGCAGATAGATGGTGACGCGGTCGCCCTTCTGGACGCCGTTGGCCTTCAGCACATTGGCCAGGCGGCAGACGCGGTCGTGAAGCTGGCCGAAGGTGACGGTTTCGCTGTCGGTCGGCTCGTCGCCTTCCCAGAGGATGGCGACCTCGTCCCGGCGGTGGGGCAGGTGGCGGTCGATGCAGTTGGCCGAGACGTTCAGCACTCCGTCCTCGAACCAGCGGATGCGGAAGTCTTCCTTGTTGAAGGACACGTCCTTGATCTTGGTCGGGAAGGTCATCCAGTCCAGCCGCTCGGCCTGGGTGGCCCAGAAGGCGTCAGGGGTCTCACGCGCCTGCATCCGGGCCGCTTCATAGCCGTCGCGGTCCATGTGGGCGCGGGCGGCCAGTTCAGCGGGGACGGGATAGATTTCCGGATCAGACACGCGATTTTCCTCCAGCAGTCTTTTTCTTCGGCCTTAGAAGCCGTATTTCACGAACAGGATCAGACGGGTCATGTCGCCGTCCAGCCCTGACTCGAGTTTGCGGTCAGCGAACATCACCTCGGCGCCGACATCAAACGCCGTGACCGGCGACCAGATCAGATTGGCGTGAAGGCTCTGGGCCGAGCGGTTGACGCCGGTCCCGGTCAGCAGCACGTCGTTGTCCACCCTCTGCGTCGACCAGATCAGGCTGGAGCGCCAGCCGGGCGCCCAGACGTGGCGATAGGCGGCGAAGCCTGCGATCACGCCGATGGCCTCAAGCTCGCCCGAGGCGTCCAGCACGGCGTCGTTGGAGAAGTTCAGCCCGACATAGCGGCCGACGCCTTCGCCGCCCGTCAGCATCAGGCGGATGTCGTCCTGCGCCCCGACCTTGATCTTGGCCGATGCCGACAGGCCCCAGCCCGTGGCGGTGGAATCCACGTTGGTCGCCGGGTTCTGATACTTCAGCTGGCGCACCAGGCCGGACAGCTGCACGTCGCCCCACGGGCGGCTGAGGCCATAGCGGGCGGTCAGGTCAGGCAGGCTGTTGTCGTCGGCGATGATGCGCGCGCCGCCGCCTAAGGGGGTGACGGTGGTCTCAGGGTTCTCCAGCGCGATGGAGAAGGGGCCGCGCGTATAGCGGACCTGGGCCTGGCGGGCGAAGACCGTGCCCTCGGCCGCCCCGACGAAGTCGGCCGATTCCGGCAAGACGGCGGTGTTCTGGAAGTTGGTCCACTCCTGGCCGATCAGCCAGTTGTCGATGGTGACGAAGGCGCGGCGCAGGGCGGGGTTCGCGCCGCTGGTCGTGCGCTGGTCGCCGGAGCCGGGCAGGGTCTGGAAGTCCATCTCCAGACGCGTGCCGATCTTGTGGCCGCCGACCACGCCGTCGGTGGTGAGCCAGAAGCGGGTCTGGCGGGCGTTGAAGTCGGTCGCGACATCTTCGTCCGCGCCGCCGACCGGGATGGAGCCGGGCAGGTGATAGTCGCGCAAGGGATCGCCGTTGGCCGGGTCGCCGCCGGAATATTTCGACGCCATGAAGTCGGTCTTGATGAAGCCGCCGAACTTCACCGTATGGTCGCCGATGCGGAAGCCTTCCTCGCGCGGGGCGTCAGAGACGGGCGTCGGCGTCGGGACGGGCGCAGGGCGCGCTTCGAGGCGGACGATGTCCTGCGCCATGACCTGATTTTGCGAGGCCTGCTGCGTTCGCGCAGCGGCGACTTCGGATTTCAGACTGTTCAGCTCGGCTTCGAGCTGGGCGATACGGGCTTCCAGTGCGGCGCTGGCGTCCTGAGCCAGTGCGGCGCCGGGCGCGAGCAGCAGCGCGGCCGCAGCCACGCCGCCGAACAGACGGCAGCTTCCCATGCGAGGTCCTCCCAGACCGTTGTTCCGGGCCCGTCTGTCGCAGGCCTCAGGACGGCAGCATTCCGCGCGCTCCGGGTTTGCGGCCATTAGCCATTCGTCTAGTTTCGACCAAAGTCGAGGCGCGGCATGGTGTCGTCGCGACGCGGCCCGATGAACAAGAACCGCGCGTGGGAAGGACCTTCATGGATCGCATCGTCGTCGCCGACGACCATCCCCTGTTTCGCGCGGCCTTGAGGTCGGCCGTCGAAAAGGCGTCCGAGGGCGCGCAGATCGTCGAATGCGCCAGCCTGGCAGAGGCGCAGGCCGCCCTGTCCGAGGGGCCGGTCGATCTGTTGCTGCTGGACCTGAAGCTGTCGGATGTGGACGGCATGACGGGCCTGACCCTGATCCGCGCCGATCATCCGGCCGTCCCGGTCGCCGTCGTCTCGGCCAGCGAGGAGGCGCCGACCATCCGGCGCGCCCTGTCGCTGGGGGCGGCGGGCTTCATCCCAAAATCGGCCGCCCTGCCCGAAATGGTCGAGGCCATACAGGCCATCCTCGACGGAGAGACCTGGGCGCCCGAGGTCGAGGCGGCGGGCGAGGAGGAGGCCGACCTTCAGGCTCGCATCGCCAGCCTGACGCCGTCGCAGCTGCGGATTCTGGAGGGGCTGAAGGTCGGGCGGCTGAACAAGCAGATCGCCTTCGACCTGGGCGTCACCGAGGCGACGATCAAGGCGCACCTGACCAGCGTCTTCCGCAAGCTGGGCGTGCAGAACCGGACCCAGGCGGTGATCCTGGCGCAGTCGCTGGATCTCTAAATCCTTCTCCCACAAGGGGAGAAGGGTCAGCTCCTCAGAAACGCCTTCAACGCCGCGGGCTTGACCGGTTTCGGCAGCAGCACCGCCCCCGCCGCCGCCGCCTTCTCCTTCAGCCCGTCGCGCGTGTCGGCCGTCACCAGCGCAATCCGCCTGACTCCCCGCGCGCGCAGCCAATCGACGGCGGCTAGCCCGTCAGGCTCGTCGTCGCCCAGATGCAGATCGACCAGGGCCGCGTCGAACGGGCCGACCGCCGCGCGGGCTTCGGCGACCGAGCGCGCGATCACGGCCTGCGCGCCCCAGCGGTCCAGCAAGGCCGTCAGGGCGTCGAGGATGGCGGGTTCGTTGTCCACGCACAGCACCCGCAGACCGATCAAGGGCAGGCGCAGGTCGTCGGGCGTGATCTCCGGCTCGGGCCGGGGGCGGCGCGCGGCACGGCGACGCGGAAGGTCGTGCCGCGCCCGACGCGCGAGGCCAGCGACAGCGGGTGGCCCAGCAGGTCCGACAGCTTCTGCACGATGGCCAGGCCCAGGCCGGCGCCCGGCTCGTCCACCGGGGCGCCGGGCAGGCGCACGAACTCGCCGAAGACCGCCTGCCGGTCGGCCTCGGCGATGCCGCGCCCGGTGTCGCTGACCAGAATCTGCACCCGTTCGCCGTCGCGCCGGGCGCCGATCAGCACCCGCCCGTGGTCGGTGTAGCGGATGGCGTTGGCGATCAGGTTCTGCAGCATGGAGCGCAGCAGGTCGCGGTCCGAGGCGATCCACAGGCTGGACGGCGCCGCCGTCAGCGTCAGCCCCTTGGCGCGGGCGACCGGGGCGAACTCGCGCGTCAGTTCGTCGAACAGGCCGCCCAGGGCCAGCGGCGCCACGGCGGGCCGGACTCCGCCCGCCTCCAGCTTGGACAGGTTCAGCAGGGCGGTCAGCAGGCGGTGGGCGCTGTCGATGGCGCGGTCGGCGTTGGTCGCCAGGCCGCGCGCGGGCGATCCGGCCAGATCCGCGTCCTCCCTCAGGGCGGCGATGAACAGACGCGCGGCGTGCAGCGGCTGCAGCAGGTCATGGCTGGCGGCGGCCAGGAAGCGGGTCTTGGAGGCGGTGGCGTCCTCGGCCGTGCGGCGGGCCTCCTCCAGCCGTTCGGTGCGGTCGGCGACGCGGGCCTCCAGCCGCTCGTTGGCCTCCTCCAGCTCGCGCGCGGCGCGGCGCAGGGCGGTGATGTCGGTATAGCTGGTGGCGTAGCCGCCGCCGGGGATGGGCGCCCCGGACGAGCGCAGGATGCGGCCGTCGGGCTGTTCGCGCTCGTGGTCGTGGGGGATGCGGCGGGCCAGGGCCTCCAGCCGCCGCTCGACCCAGGCGTCGATCTCGTGAGCCGGTACGCCCGCCTCGCCGCGCTCGGCGTTCAGACGATAGACGGCGGCGATGGGCAGGCCGACGTGGACGAAGCCGGCGGGCAGGTCGAACATCTCGACATAGCGGCGGTTCCAGGCGGTCAGGCGCAGGTCTTCGTCGACGACGCTGACGCCCTGGTCGATGTTGTCCAGCGTGGTCTGCAGCAGGTCGCGGTTGAACTGGACGGCCTGGGACGCCTCGTCGAGCATCCGCACCACGTCCTCGGGCGCGCGGCCTCCGGCGGCCAGGGCGGCGGCCAGGACGCGGCGGGCGGCGGCGGCGCCGACGGCCCCCGCCAGCATCCGCTCGGCGGCGCGGGCCAGCGTCGCGTCGGCCGGGTCGGCGTCCTTCAGCTTGATATCCGTCTCTCGCGCCCAGGCGGCGAAGGCGCGCTCGGCCCGCTCGTCGCCGATGAAGCGGGCGACCAGGGCGCGCAGGTCGCCGACCGAGGCCCCGGCCGAGCCGCCGCGCCCCTCCATCCAGTCCGGGCCGAGCCGGTCGACAAAGGCGCGGGCCTGGACCCGGTCGATCAGGCGCGGCGGCCGCGCCCGCGACACCAGGACGAAGACGCCGAGGTTCAGCGCTAGGCTGAGGAAGACGCCCGCGGCGAACGGATCTTCCAGCCCCAGCATGGCGGGCACGTTCAGGCCGAAGCCGGGCGCCAGCTGCGGCGCGGCCAGCATGACGGCCCAGACCGCCATCCCCGCCGCCAGCCCCGCGAGCGCCCCGCTGGCCCGCCCGCCGCGCCACAGCACCGCTCCGAACAGCGACGGCGCCAGCTGGGCCAGGGCGGCGAAGGACACCAGGCCGATGGCCGCCAGGCCGCTGGAGCGGTCCATCGCCAGATAATAGAGCCAGGCCAGCAGCAGCAGGCCGACGATGGCCAGGCGGCGGATGTTCAGCAGGGTCCGGGCCATGTCCGGCGGGGCCGCGCCGCGCCGCCGTCCGGCGGCCATCAACGGCAGCACCAGGTTGTTGGACACCATGGCCGACAGGGCCACGGCCTCGACGATGACCATGGCGGTGGCGGCCGAGAAGCCGCCGACGAAGACCACGGCGGTCAGCAGGCTCTGCCGCGCGCCCAGCGGCAGGGCCAGCACCAGCAGGTCGGGATTGGTCTGCGGCGTGAACAGCCCGCCCGCCGCCACCAGAGGCAGGACCGCCAGCGTGGTCAGGATCAGATACAGGGGAAGATCCAGCGCGCGCGGCGCACCTGGGCCGGATCGCCGCCCTCGACGAAGGCGACGTGAAACTGACGCGGCAGGCAGAAGATGGCCAGGGTCGCCACCAGGGTGATGGCCATGAAGCGGGCGTCGATGTGCGGCCAGCGGCCCAACTGCCCCAGACTGTCGGTCACGGCCTGCTTCGACGGCGAGGCGGCCAGCAGGAAGACCGCGAAGACGGCGACGGCCAGCAGGGCGGCCAGCTTGACGATGGACTCGATGCCGATGGCCTGGATCAGGCCGCGGTTGTGTTCGGTCAGGTCGGGCCTTCGTGCGCCGAACAGGATGGCGAACCCGGCCAGAACCGCCGCCATGACCAGAACGGTCAGGCTCTCGGACCCGGCGACGGGGGTGCCGGCCGTGATCAGCTCGCCCGCCATCGACAGCGACTTGAGCTGCAGCGCGATGTAGGGGACCGAGCCCAGGATGGCGACGCCCGCCACCGCCGCGCCCAGCGCCGGGCTCTTGCCGTAGCGCGACGAGATGAAGTCGGCCATCGAGCCGACGTTCTCGCGCCGGGCGGCCGAGGCGATGCGCCGCCACAGCGGCAGCAGCAGGGTCAGCCCCAGGATCGGCCCGACGTAGATTGGCAGATACTCCCACCCGTCGCGCGCCGCCGTGCCGACCGCGCCGTAATAGGTCCAGGACGTGCAGTAGATGGCCAGGGACAGCGCATAGAGCGAGGGCCCCAGCATCCCGCGCCGCGCCTTGATCTGAGGCCGCTCGTACCACCAGGCGATGCCGAACAGGGCGGCCATGTAGAAGGCCGTCAGGGCCAGGGTGGCGAGGCTGAACATGGGCGTCATCTGGGCCGGGCGCGATCTCGCGGGCAAGTGAAAAGAGGGCGGCCAGGCCGAAGCCGGACCGCCCGCAGGTTGGCGAAATACTGGCGCCCCCGTGACCCTTCTCCCCTTGTGGGAGAAGGTGGGCGCCGGAGGCGCTCGGATGAGGGGGGCGGCGCGACCTCTGAAACGCATCGGAGACAGGACTGCGCCGAACCGAACACCGAAGCACAGACACCCCTCATCCGTCTCGCTCCGCGAGCCACCTTCTCCCTCAAGGGGAGAAGGAAGCCGTCGCGCCTAGTCGTGGATGTTCACGTCCTTGCCTTCCTTCACGAAGAGGACGCCGATGATCAGGGTCAGCACGGCGATGGCGATGGGGTACCACAGGCCGTAGTAGATGTTGCCCGTGGCCGCGACCATGGCGAAGGCCGTGGTCGGCAGGAAGCCGCCGAACCAGCCGTTGCCGATGTGATAGGGCAGCGACATGGAGGTGTAGCGCACCTTGGTCGGGAACATCTCGACCAGGGCGGCGGCGATCGGGCCGTAGACCATGGTCACATACAGCACCAGCAGGAACAGGATGCCGATCACCAGCGGCTTGTTGACCAGGGCGCTGTCGGCCTTGGCCGGATAGCCGGCCTCGGCGAGGGCGGCGGTCAGGCCGGCGTCCCAGGTCTTCTTCTGCGCGTCGAAGTCGGCCTTGGCCATGGTCTTGCCGTTGAAGCTGTCGACCACGCGGTCGCCGATGCGCACCTGGGCCACGGTTCCGGCCGGGGCGGCCTCATTGACGTAGGTGACGCCCGCCTTGGCCAGATGGGTCTTGGCGACGTCGCACGAGCTGTTGAAGACGGTCTTGCCGACGGGGTCGAACTGGAAGTGGCAGTCGGCCGGGTCGGCGACGACGGTCACCGGCGACGAGGCCGCCGCAGCGGCCAGACGCGGGTTGGCCGCCTCGGTCAGGGCGCCGAACAGCGGGAAGTAGGTCACGGCGGCCAGCAGGCAGCCCGCCATGATGATGGGCTTGCGGCCGATCTTGTCCGACAGCCAGCCGAAGATGATGAAGAAGGGCGTCGCCAGCGCCAGGGCGGCGGCGATCAGGATGTTGGCCAGGGTCGGATCGACCCTCAGCGTCTTCTCCAGGAAGAACAGGGCGTAGAACTGGCCCGTGTACCAGACCACCGCCTGACCGGCGGCCAGGCCGAACAGGGCGATCAGCACCAGCTTCAGGTTCGGCCACTTCATGAAGCTGTCCTTCAGCGGGGTGGTCGAGCCCTTGCCCTCGGCCTTCATGCGCTTGAACGCCGGGCTTTCCGACAGCTTCAGGCGGATCCACAGGGACACGCCCAGCAGCAGGATCGAGACCAGGAAGGGGATGCGCCAGCCCCATGCGACGAAGGCCTCTTCGCCGACGCTGAAGCGGACGCCCAGGATCACGGCCAGGCTGAGCAGCAGGCCCACGGTGGCGGTGATCTGGATGAAGGAGGTGTAGAAGCCGCGCTTGCCCTCCGGGGCGTGCTCGGCGACGTAGGTGGCGGCGCCGCCGTATTCACCGCCCAGCGCCAGGCCCTGGATCAGGCGCATCAGCACCAGGATGATCGGCGCGGCGATGCCGATGGCGGCGTAGGGGGCAGCAGGCCCACCACGAAGGTCGAGACGCCCATCAGCAGCATGGTCACCAGGAAGGTGTTCTTGCGTCCCCACAGATCGCCCATGCGGCCGAAGACGATGGCCCCGAACGGGCGGACCGCAAAGCCCGCGGCGAAGGCCATCAGGGCGAAGATGAAGCCGGTCGTCTCGTTCACGCCCGAGAAGAACTGGGCGGAGATGATCGCGGCCAGCGAGCCGTAAAGATAGAAGTCGTACCATTCGATGACGGTGCCGACGGAGGAGGCGAGAATCACCAGCCGGTCGTTCTTGTCGACCGTGTGCTCCGCGCCCTCCGCCGCATCCATGGTGCGGTCGGTCATGGGCAGTTCCCTTCCTGTGCGGCCGCGATGCGCGGCGCGTTTCCCTCGCGCCCGGCGTGCTTTGCGCCCGGCGTCGGAAGGAGAGTGACAGCAGGAACGGCGGTTTGCGCAGACCGACCTTGGTCGAATAATTATGCTTCCCTCTCCCGGCGGGAGAGGGCTTGAGCTTCGGAGAGCCGAAGGCGATCCGCAAAGCGAAAGGGTGAGGGGCTAAGGCGTCAGTCGGCGTAAGCCGTCGCGCAACCGCAGATCGCCTTCTATTCGACAAGCCAGAGAGGATGAAGAGGCTGCGCCACGGCCTTCGGCCGACGTTCACCGCGAACCCTCACCCTTTCGCCTGTTCCAATCGCTGCGCTCTTGGAGGCTCAAGCCCTCTCCCATCGGGAGAGGGATCAGATGCCCATGCAGAGGTATTTGATCTCCAGGTAATCCTCGATGCCGTGGCTGGAGCCCTCGCGGCCGAGGCCGGATTGCTTGATGCCGCCGAAGGGCGCGACCTCGGTGGAGATCAGGCCGGTGTTGATGCCGATCATGCCGGTCTGCATCGCCTCGGCCACGCGCCAGACGCGGCTCAGGTCGCGGGCGTAGAAGTAGCCCGCCAGGCCGAAGATGGTGTCGTTGGCCAGCGCAACGCCTTCCTCTTCCGTCTCGAAGCGAACGACGCCGGAAACGGGGCCGAAGGTCTCCTCGCGGCACATCTGCATGTCCTGGGTCACGCCCGACAGGACGGTCGGCTGGAAGAAGGTGCGGCCCAGCTTGTGGCGTTCGCCGCCGGTCAAAAGGGTCGCCCCCTTGGCCAGGGCGTCGGCGACGTGGTCCTCGACCTTCTTCACCGCCTTCTCGTCGATCAGGGGGCCGATCTGGACCCCGTCGTCCAGGCCGTTTCCGACCTTCAACGCCTCGGTGGCCTTTGTCAGCTTGGCGACGAATTCGTCGTAGACGGCGGCCTGGACATAGAAGCGGTTGGTGCAGACGCAGGTCTGGCCCGCGTTGCGGTACTTCGAGGCGACGGCGCCCGCCACGGCCGCGTCGATGTCGGCGTCGTCGAAGACCAGGAAGGGGGCGTTGCCGCCCAGCTCCAGGCTCATCTTCTTGATGGTCTGCGACGACTGCTCCATCAGCAGGCGGCCGATCTCGGTCGAGCCGGTGAAGCTGATCTTGCGCACCGTTTCATTCGACGTCAGCTCGCCGCCGATGGCCGAGGCCGAGCCGGTGACGACGTTGAACAGGCCAGGCGGCAGGCCCGCTTCTTCCGCCAGCACGGCCAGAGCCAGGGCCGACAGCGGCGTCTGACTGGCGGGCTTCAGCACCACGGCGCAGCCGGCGGCCAGGGCCGGGCCGACCTTGCGGGTGATCATGGCGGCGGGGAAGTTCCACGGGGTGATGGCCCCCACCACCCCGACCGGCTGGCGCAGCGTCACCAGCCGCTTGGAGGCGTCGTGGCTCGGGATGACCTCGCCGTAGGTTCGTTTGCCCTCCTCGGCGAACCATTCGATGAAGCTGGCGGCATAGGCGATCTCGCCCTTGGCCTCGGTCAGGCTCTTGCCCTGTTCTCGGGTCAACAGGCGGCCCAGCGCGTCCTGCTCGCTCATCATCAGGTCGAACCAGCGGCGAAGAATGCGGGCGCGCTCGCCCGCCGTTTTCGCGGCCCACGGTTTCATGGCGGCCTCGGCGGCGGCGATGGCGCGGCGGGTCTCAGGGGCGCCCATGTCGGGCACGGTCGCCAGAACCTCGCCTGTAGCGGGGTTGGTCACTTCGAGGGTTCCGCCGCCGTCGGCGTCGATCCAGCGGCCGTCGACATAGGCCTGATGACGCAGCAGACGGGCGGGATCGGACATGGGGCGGACTCCTTGGACGCAAGACACGGGACGGGGCGGGGAGCCGTCATAACGCCTCGGCGCGGACGAGGCTGCACGCCCGCGCGAAAGTCTAGACGAGCATCAGCCCCATGCGCACCAGGGCCGACAGGCTGTCGGCTTCCATCTTGGCCATGACCTTGGCGCGGAAGACCTCGACGGTGCGCGGGCTGATCTTCAGCTGCAGCGCGATCTCCTTGTTGGACAGGCCCGCGATCAGGGCGTCGAAGACCTGGCGCTCGCGCGGGGTCAGCCGTCCCAGACGCATCTGCGCCGCCTGACGGGCCTGCTGGCGCTGGTCCAGATCGTCCATCCGGTTCAGACAGGCGCGGACGGTCTCGATCAGGCGCTCGGGGTCGAACGGCTTTTCGATGAAGTCGACGATGCCGGACTTCATCATCTGCACCGCCATGGTGACGTCGGCGTGGCCGGTGATGACGATGATGGGCCAGGCGTTGCCGCGCAGCTCGATCAGACGGCGCACCAGCTCGGCGCCGTCCATGCCGGGCATCCGCACATCGGTGATGACGCAGGCGGCGGCGTCACCGGGCAGGGCGGCGAAGAAGTCGGCGCCTCCGGCGAAGCCGCGCGCCCGCACGCCGTCGGCCCGCAGCAGGGCCAGCAGGGAATCCCGGACGGCGTCATCATCGTCGATGACGAAGACGGAACGGCTCATCGCGAACCTCCTCGTGACGGCGCAGGGCGAAGGCGAAGGCGGCGCCGCCCAGCGATGGACTGCGGCGCGCCGACAGAGCGCCGCCGTGACGCTCCACGATGGTGCGGGTGACCGACAGCCCCAGCCCCATGCCTGCCGACTTGGTGGTGGTCAGAGGCTGGAAGATGCGCTCGGCGTCCGCCTCGGCGATGCCGGGCCCGTTGTCCTCGACGCTGATGCGATAGACGGGCCCCTCGACCCGGCCGGTGACGCTGACGACCGCGCCGTCGGGACGCTCCGCCGCCGCCTCGACCGCATTGCGCACCAGATTGACCAGAGCCTGCTGGGATGGATGCGGTCGGCGCGGACGTCGTCGTCCTCGGCCTCGGCGTCGAGCCGGACCTCGACCTTCTTGTCCTGGCCGATCATCTGCAGAATAGGCGCCAGATCCTCGATCATCGAAGAGACGCGCTCGCGCCCCAGCACGCTGGTTTCAATGGTCAGGAGCTCGCGCATGCGGTGGATCAGCTTGCCGGCGCGGAGCAATTGACCCTTGGCCAGGTCCAGCGGGGGCCGGGCGGGCTCGGCGGCGGGGCCGGCCTTGAGCATTTCCGCCTGGCTGGCGTGCATATAGGCGGTGGCGGCGCTGAGCGGCTGGTTCAGCTCGTGGGCCAGGGTGGCGGCCATCTCGCCCAGGGAATTCAGCCGCCAGACCTTGTTGAGCTGGGCGTGCAGTTCGCGCGCCTGCGCCTCGGCGGCGTGCGAACGGGTCAGGTCGGTCAGGGCCAGGGCGACGTGCTCCACGCCCGATCCGCCGGGACCGGGCGTGGGCGGTATCAGGCCGAAGCGCAGGCTGAGCGGAAAGGTCGAGCCGTCGGCGCGGCGGCCGGTCCAGTAGCCGCGGCGGGCTTCCAGCTGGCCCGCCTGGTCGTTGGCTTGGTGGACCGCGTCCATGTCGAACTCGGCCGTCAGATCGGAAAAGGGGCGTCCCAGCGCCGCCTCGCGCGGCAGGCCGAACAGGGCCACGGCGGCGCCGTTCATCCGCTGGATCAGGCCGTCCCGGCTGAGGGTGAGGGCGGGGGTCGACAGGAAGGCGGCGTGCAGCATGGCGTCGCGCGCGGTCAGCTGGCGCGCCATGTCGCGGTCCTGACGCCAGGCGGCGATCAGGCTCAGGATCGACAGCAGGGTTAAGGCCAGCGCGATCACGAGCGCGGGGCGCGTCGGGGTCCACGCAAACGCCAGGGCCAAAACCAGACCGGCGCCCGTCAGCGTCGAGAACGCCAGAGCCGCGGCCCAGGCGTGGGGTTTGCGATGCGCGGCGACGGGGCGGCGGTCCAATGCGGAATAAATCGAAAGTCCTCCTGGCGCCCCCGACCAAGGCTGGGATCCTTCATAACAGCGTTGTCAGAATCGAGACGTTCGGGCGTTCTAAATATTCGTTGAGAATGTTGCAATCAGCGCCCGTGATCAGCGCGATCATAGAAACCGCTGTTTCTCAGAATAACGATGATATCAATCGTCTTGTTAACGCTATTGCTTAACTCTACAGTTTCGACGCCGAGCCTTCATGTCGTCTGCAGAGGTCGATCTTGCGGTTGCGGCGTCCCTTGTTGGGACATGCGGACTTATACGTAGGCGGCAGTTTACGATTCCATACGGAAATGCCGGGCAAGACGGTCTCGCTTACAAGAGGTCCGAATGCCCTTTCATGTTTCAGCCCCCGCCAGAACGGCGTGCGCGGGCTTTGTACGGCGGCTCTGGTCGCGGTCGCCTGTGCTGCTGGCCCGGCGACGGCGCAGCCAGTCGATGGCCGCTGGAGCGGCCAGCTGGGCCTCGCCAGCGAATACGTCGGCAAGGGATTGGGCAAGAGCGCGGGCGATCCCAGCCTGAACGGAACGCTGGAGGCGTCGTACGGCGATCTCTACGGCAGCGTCTTCGCCTCGACCGCCCGCCTGTCTCAGGGTTCGGACGCCGAGATCGTCGCCGCTCTGGGCTGGCGGCCCAGGGCGGCGGGCTTCGCCTTTGATCTGTCGGTGATGAACCGCGACCTGCCTGGGACGCGGGCCGGCGTCGACGCCAACTATTGGGAATATCAGGCGGACGTCTCGCGCAGGTTCGGGCGCGTGTCCGGGCGGCTGCGCGTTAACTACACGCCCGACGGCTTCGCCGCGACGCGGCAGGCCTGGTGGATCGAGGCTCAGGCGGCCGCGCCGCTGGGCCCGCGCGCCCGGGCCTCGGCGGCCTTCGCCGTTCGTTCGGCCGACGGCGGGGCCGACTACAACGCCTGGAACATGGGCGTGAAATACAACCTGAGCGAGCGATGGGCGATCGACGCCCGCTGGTACGACACCGACAGCCACGCCCTGGGCGAGAACTACGACGGGCGCCTGGTGGGGGCGCTCAGCTTCAACTTCTGATCGAAAGCCGGTTTCGGCTCTCAAGAGAATCTTCACGGGGAAGAGTTAGATGGACGCCATGTTGAGCGACCTGAAGATCGAAAAGAAACTGATGGCGGCCTTTGCGGTCGTGATCCTGGCCATCGTCGCCATGGGGCTGACGGTGTTTTTGCAGATCAATGCGCTTGATGCGGCGCGGACGGATCGTTCGCGCGCGGGCGTGGTCCAGCGCGAGGCCGAGGCGGCGCAATTCTATCTGGCGCGTCAGGAGGCCAGCTATCGCGGCTTCCTGGTGTCGCGCGACCCCTATTATCTTCAGCGTGTCGAAGAGCATCGCAAGAGCTTCAACCAGAGCCTGGACCGGCTGGTCCAGTTGGACCGCTCCAGCGCGGCGCAGGCGCGCGCGGCCCGCACGGCGGCGGACGAGTGGAACAAGCAGGTGGTTCAGCGCGGCCGGGTCATGGTCGCCGATCAGGCGGGCTGGATGCAGGCCATCGCCATGGTCGGCCGCGACGGTCAGGCCGACAAATTCATCGATCCGGCTGAAAGCGCGCTGGACGGACTGATCGAGAAGAAGGTTCAGGAAAGCCGCCTCTATGGCGAGAAGCAGGTGGCGGCCGCCAAGACGGCCCGCATGGTGCTGATCGGCGGCCTGCTGCTGGCGCTGGCGCTGGCGGGCGGCATGGCGGTGATGCTGACCAATGTCCTGGCCAAGCCGCTGACGGCGATGACGACGGCCATGCGCCGTCTGGCGTCGGGCGACACCTCCGTTCCGGTGCCGGCCGCCGGCCGCAAGGACGAGGTCGGCCAGATGGCCGCCGCCGTCCAGACCTTCAAGGACGCCGCGATCGCCAAGGAAGCCCTTGAAGCCGAGACGGCCGCTCAGCGTCGCGCGGTCGAAGAGGAGCGCGCCCGCGTCGAAGCCGAAAAGGCCAGGGCGGCCGAAGAGGACCGCGTCGCCATCACCGCCCTGGCTGAGGGCCTGAATGCGATGGCGGCAGGCGATCTGACCTACCGGATCGACGTTCCCTTCGCCCCCAAGGCGGAACAGCTGAAGGCTGACTTCAACGCGGCCATTTCGCAGTTGGAGCAGGCCGTGGCCGTGGTGGTCGACAACGTGGCCGCGATCCGCTCGGGCTCGGGCGAGATCAGCCAGGCGTCGGATGACCTGTCGCGTCGCACCGAACAGCAGGCCGCCAGCCTGGAAGAGACCGCAGCGGCTCTGGATGAAATCACCGCCACGGTGAACCGGACCGCCGACGGCGCCGTCAGGCGTCCCGCGTCGTCCAGACGGCGCGCAATGAGGCCGAGGCGTCGGGCGCAGTGGTCAGCGACGCCGTCGCCGCCATGACCGCCATCGAACAGTCCTCCAACCAGATCGGCGCCATCATCGGCGTGATCGACGAAATCGCCTTCCAGACCAACCTTCTGGCGTTGAACGCGGGCGTCGAGGCGGCGCGTGCGGGCGACGCCGGGCGCGGCTTCGCCGTCGTGGCTTCGGAGGTGCGGGCGCTGGCCCAGCGTTCGGCCGACGCGGCCAAGGAGATCAAGACCCTGATCACCGCCTCGGGCCGCCAGGTCGAGCAGGGGTGGCTCTGGTCGGCCAGACCGGCCAGGCCCTGGGCCGCATCGTCGCCGAGGTCGCCGAGATCGACGGGCTGATGTCGGAAATCTCGGCCTCGGCCCAGGAGCAGGCGACGGGCCTGCAACAGGTCAATACCGCCGTGAACCAGATGGATCAGGTGACCCAGCAGAACGCCGCGATGGTCGAGGAATCGACCGCAGCCAGCCATTCCCTGGCTCAGGAAGCCGACGTCCTGGCCGCCTCGGTGGCGCGTTTCAAGGTCGCTCAGGGCGCAAACGGGGTCGCGGCCCCGGCGCGCGTTTCGGCCCCTCCGTCGCAAGGCCAGTCGCCGTTCAAGGCGAAGCCGGCGCCGGTCGCCGCGGACGCTGCGCCGGCCCGCACGCCCCAGCCGGTGGCCGAGACGGTCGCCGCCCTGAAGACGATGGGACGCGGCGGCGCGGCCCTGAAGGCTGAAATCATCGAAGACGGCTGGGAGGAGTTCTGATGGCGGCTGTGGTCGTTCTGGCCCCGGTTCTGGACCTGCGCGCGGCCGAGCCGCTGAAGGGCGAACTGCTGGCGGCGCGCGGTCAGGCCCTGACGCTGGACGGTTCGGCCGTCGAGCGGCTGGGCGGGCTGTGCCTTCAGCTGCTGTTGTCGGCGATCCGCACCTGGCGCGCCGACGGCCAGGCTTTGACCTTCGTCAATGCCTCCGAGGCCATGACGACCCAATGGAGCGCCTTCGGCGCTTCGCTCTCCGACCTTTCCACACAGGACGCCCTGCAATGACCAAGACCGTTCTGACCGTCGACGATTCGCGCACCATGCGCGACATGCTGATGCTGGCGCTCAAGGACGCGGGCTATCGCGTGGTCCAGGCCGAGGACGGCGTCCATGGTCTGGAGGTGCTTCAGGCCGAAAGCCCCGACATCGTCATCACCGACATCAACATGCCGCGCATGGACGGCTTCGGCTTCATCGAGGGGATGCGGGCGGACCCGGCCTTCAGCGCCGTTCCCGTGCTGGTCCTGACGACCGAGAGCGACGCCGCCAAGAAGCAGCGCGCCCGCGAGGCCGGGGCCACCGGCTGGATCGTCAAGCCGTTCGATCCCGTGCGTCTGGTCGACGCCGTGCGTCGCGTGGCGGCGTAAGAAAAAGGGGCGCGGGGCGATGAGCGACGATCCGTTCGAGGCGATCAAGGCGACCTTCTTTCAGGAGTGCGAGGAGCTGCTCGCCGATCTGGAAGGCAATCTGCTGACGCTGGAGTCCGGATCGACGGACATCGAGGTCATCAACGCCGTCTTCCGCGCCGTTCACTCGGTCAAGGGCGGGGCGGGGGCCTTCGGGCTGGAGGACCTGGTCCGCTTCGCCCACGTCTTCGAGACGCTGATGGACGAGCTGCGCTCGGGCCGCAAACCGTGCGACGATGCGACCGTGAAGACCCTGCTGCGCGCCGCCGACGTGCTGGCCGACCACGTCGCCGCTGCGCGCGGCGCGGGCGCGCCCGTCGACCCGGCGCGTTCGGCCGGACTGGTCGCCGAGCTTGAGGCCCTGACCTATGGCGGCGCCGCCCCGGTCGCGGCCGTCGAGCCGGAAGAGGACGACTTCGGCTTCACGCCGGTGGCCATGGATCTGGGCGCGTTCGAAGCGCCGGCGGGCCTGCCGGATCTGGCCGATCTGCCGCCCTTGCCGGATCTGGCGGCCTTGGCGCCCTGTCCGCTCCGGCGCCTCTGCCTGACCTGTCGGCCCCGGCCGCGGCGGGCGGCTGGAAGATCGTCTTGCGCCCTCATCCGCGCCTCTACGCCAGCGCCAACGAGACCGGGCTGCTGCTGCGCGAACTGGCCCGCCTGGGTCCGACGCGGGTGCAGCTGGACGACAGCGGCCTGCCGCTGCTGGACGCGCTGGAGCCGACCGACAGCCATTTGATCTGGACCATCGAACTGGACGGCGACGCCAGCGAGGCCGAGGTGCGCGAGGTCTTCGACTTCGTGGAGATGGACTGCGACCTGAGCATCACGCCGCTGTCCGGCGACGGTCCCGCCGAGGCTGCGCCTGCGGCGGCTGAGGCGCAAAGCGACGCCTCGGCCCTGGCCCGCGCCGCGTCGTCGGAACTGGATATCGCCGCCCTGCTGGCCTCAGTCGGCGCCGGGTCGACGGAGGCGCCTGCCGCTGTCGTCGCGCCTGTGATCGCCGCGCCTGAACCTGTCGCGCCGCCGCCGGTCGTCGCCAAGCCTGCGCCGGCCGCTCCGGCGCCTGTGCAAGCGACGCCCGCCGCCGCCGCGCCGGTGACCATCCGCGTCGATCTGGAGCGGGTCGATCGCCTGATCAACGCGGTCGGGGAACTGGTCATCCAGCAGGCCATGCTGGCCCAGCGCGTGACCGAGAGCGGTCTGGCCCGTTCCTCCGATATCGGCCTGGGCCTCGAAGACCTGGAGCTGCTGACGCGCGAGATTCAGGACAGCGTCATGGCCATCCGGGCCCAGCCGGTGAAGTCGGTGTTCCAGCGGATGCCGCGTCTGGTGCGCGAGGCGGCCGAGGCCACCGGCAAGAAGGTGAAACTGGTCACCTCGGGCGAGGACACCGAGGTCGACAAGACCGTGATCGAACGCCTGTCCGATCCCATCACCCACATGCTGCGCAACGCCATCGACCACGGGCTGGAAGGGCCTGAGGAGCGTCTGGCGGCGGGCAAGCCGGCCGAGGGGACGGTGCGTCTGGCGGCCCTGCACCGCTCGGGCCGGATCGTCATCGAGATTTCCGACGACGGCAAGGGCATCAACCGCCCGCGCGTCAGGGGCATCGCTGTCGAGCGCGGCCTGATCGCCGAGGACGCCATCCTGTCGGACGACGAGATCGACAATCTGATCTTCCTGCCCGGCTTCTCGACCGCGACCGAGGTGTCGGACCTGTCGGGCCGGGGCGTGGGCATGGACGTGGTGCGCCGCTCGATCCAGTCGCTGGGCGGGCGTATCTCGATCAGCTCCGTGCCGGGCAAGGGCTCGACCTTCACCCTCAGCCTGCCGCTGACCCTGGCCGTGCTGGACGGCATGGTGGTCGGCGCGGCCGATCAGACCCTGGTCGCGCCCCTGGCCGCCATCGTCGAGAGCCTGACGCCGAACGAAGCCGACATCCATTACGTCGGCGGCGTCGATCCGGTGCTGCGCTTCCGGGAGGCCTTCGTGCCGCTGGTGGACGTCGGCTTGGCCATGGGCTTCCGCGACGACCCCACGGTCCTGAAGGGCGGGGTGGTGATGATCGTCGAGACCGAAAGCGGCCAGCGCGCCGCCCTGTTGGTCGACGCCATCCACGGCCAGCGCCAGGTCGTCATCAAGAGCCTGGAATCCAACTACCGCCACGTCGAGGGCGTGGCCGCCGCCACCATCTTGGGCGACGGCCGCGTGGCCCTGATCCTCGATATCGACGCCCTAGTGACCGCCAAGCGTTCCCGAACCCCGTCGCGTTCCGACCTGCAAATGGCGAGCTGAACCATGACCCACATTGACCACATTCTCACCCCCAACGTCGCCGGGACCGATCGCGAACTGATCGCCTTCCGCATCGGCGAACAGGAATTCTGCGTCGACATCATGAGCGTGCGCGAGATCCGCGGCTGGACCCCGGCCACGCCCCTGCCCCGCTCGCCCGCCTATATGAAGGGCGTCATCAACCTGCGCGGGGTGGTGCTGCCGATCATCGATCTGGGCGCGCGCTTCGGCCTGCAGACCGGCGAGCCGACCGAGCGTCACGTCATCATGGTGGCCCATGTGGGCTCGCGTCTGGTGGGCCTGCTGGTCGATGCGGTGTCGGACATCGTGCAGCTGTCGGACGCGGCCATCCAGCCGACCCCGGACGTGGCCAGCGATCATGTGAAGTCCTTCGTGAAGGGCATCTTCGCCGTCGAGGGCGGCCGCATGATCAGCCTGATCGACCTGGATCACGTTCTGCCGGAAAGCGAGGCCGAAGCGGCATGACGACCGTCGCCGGGCGGGGGCTCTGGTCGAAGGCGAGTTCGTCTTCACGGCCGAGGATTTCCGCCACATCGCCCAAACCCTGCACGCCCACGCCGGCATCGCCCTCAGCGAAGGCAAGGCGGCGCTGGTCTATTCGCGGCTGGCCAAACGCCTGCGCCTGCTGGGCCTGCGCAGTTTCCGCGACTACTGCGCCCTGATCGACGGGGCGCAGGGCGTGGACGAGCGCCAGGCGATGATGGCGGCCCTGACCACCAACGTCACCCGCTTCTACCGCGAGCCGCACCACTTCGATCACCTGCGCGACAAGGTGATGCCGGAACTGGCCGCCAAGGCGCGGGCGGGCGGGCGCGTGCGCCTGTGGTCCGCCGCCTGCTCGAACGGCCAGGAGCCCTATTCGATGGCGATGACGGTGATGGATGTCCTGCCCGAGGCGGCCGAGCTGGACGTGCGCATCCTGGCCACCGACATCGACCCCAACATGGTCGCCGAGGGCGCGGCGGGCGTCTATTCCGACGACCTGTTGGCCCCGGTCCCGGCCGCGTCGCGCCGGCATTTCGAGCCGGTGGCGGGCGCGCCCGGCCGCTTCAGCGCCGATGCGGCCCTGCGCCGTCTGGTGACGTTCAAGGAGCTGAACCTGATCGGCGACTGGCCCATGCGCGGCCGCTTCGACGTAATCTTCTGCCGCAACGTGGTCATCTATTTCGATGACGCGACCCAGGAGCGCGTCTGGGGCCGGTTCACGCCGATCCTGAACCCCGGCGGCGTCCTCTACATCGGCCATTCCGAGCGGGTGACGGGTCCGGCGGCGCAACAGCTGCAGCCCGCCGGCCTGACCACCTACGTCAAGGGAGCGGGGGCATGAGCGCGGTCTCGGTCCTGGTGGTGGACGACAGCGCCACCATGCGCAGCCTGATCAGCGCCGTCCTGCGCCGCGACCCTGAGATCAATGTGGTCGGCACGGCCGCCGATCCGCTGGAGGCGCGCGCCAAGATCAAGGAGCTGAACCCCGACGTCATCACCCTGGACGTCGAAATGCCCAATATGAACGGGCTGGAGTTCCTGGAGAAGATCATGCGGCTGCGGCCCATGCCCGTGGTCATGGTCTCGACCCTGACGCAGGCGGGGACCGACGTGACCCTGGCCGCGCTGGAGGTCGGGGCGGTGGACGCCGTGGCCAAGCCCGCGCCGGGCGTGCCGGTTCAGGAAGCCTTCGGCGATCTGGCGGAAAAGGTGAAGGTCGCCGCCCGCTCGCGCGTCCGTCCGCTGGAGACCCGCGCGGTTCAGGGCCATGAGGGCGCCTATCACGCCGACCCCAACCATGTGCTGGCCATCGGTTCGTCCACCGGCGGGGTCGAGGCCCTGCTGACCATCCTGTCGGCCTTCCCCGCCGACTGCCCGCCGACGCTGGTGACCCAGCACATGCCCGCCAGCTTCACCAAGAGCTTCGCCGCCCGCCTGAACAAGGCCTCGGCCGCCGCGGTCAGCGAGGCCGAGGACGGCGCGCCGCTGAAGCCGGGCCATGTCTACATCGCGCCGGGCGGGGACGCCCACCTGGTCGCCTCGGGCGGACGCTGCCGCCTGATCGCCGCCGATCCGGTCAACGGCCACCGCCCCTCGGTCGACGTGTTGTTCGGTTCGGTCGCCCAGCTGGGCCGCCCGATGACGGGCGTCATCCTGACCGGCATGGGCAAGGACGGGGCCAAGGGCCTGCTGGCCATGCGCCAGGCCGGCGCCCGCACCCTGGGCCAGGACGAGGCGTCCTGCGTCGTCTATGGCATGCCGCGCGCGGCCTTCGAACTGGGCGCCGTCGAGCGCCAGCTGCCCCTGTCCCGCATGGCCCCCGCCATCCTCGAATCCTGCGCCGCCCGCACGGCCGCGCCCCAGTCTGTCGCGTAAGGACGTTTATGCCCGCCGCCTCCGCCATCCGCACCCTCGTCGTCGATGATCAGCTGACGATGCGCTCGCTTGTCCGCGCCAGTCTGCAGCAGATCGGCGTGCGCGACATCGAGGAAGCGCCCGACGGCGAGGCGGCCCTGCGCTCCCTGCTGGTGCAGCCGGTCCATCTGGTGATCTCGGACTTCAACATGCCGAACCTTGACGGGCTGAGCCTGCTGCGCGCCATCCGGGCGCATCCGCCGCTCTCCAAGACGGCCTTCATCATGCTGACCGGCCGGGCCGACCGAGAGCTGGTCCAGCGCGCCGTGCAGTTCGGGGTGAACAACTATCTGGTGAAGCCCTTCACCACCGCCCAGCTGAAAGAGAAGCTGGAAGCGGTCTTCGGCCCGCTGACGTGACCGGCGCGGCGGTCCAGGAGCCGGTCGAGCGGCGCGTGCACGTGGGGCAGGGCGATCACTATGTGTCGTCCGATCCCGACGTCGTGCTCACGACCGTCCTGGGCAGCTGCGTGGCCCTGTGCCTGCGCGACCCGCAGGCGGGGGTCGGGGGATGAACCACTTCCTGCTGCCCGAAGGCGCCGGGGCCGAGAGCGGGGCCAGCCGCCGCTACGGCGCCTATCTGATGGAAGTCCTGATCAACGATGTGCTGAAGGCGGGCGGTCGCCGCGACCGGCTGGAGGCCAAGCTGTTCGGCGGCGGCCGGATGTTCGACGCCCTGACCGACATCGGGTCGGCCAACGCCGACTTCGCCGAGAAATTCCTGGCGGACGAGGGCATTCCCGTCGTCAGCCGCAGTCTGAGGGCGCCGGCGGGCGCCGTATTCACTATTGGCCGGTCAGCGGTCGGGCGCGTCAGCGCGTGGTGACGGACGGCGCCAGCCTGCCGCCCGCGACGCCGCCGCCGACGCCTGTCGCTGCCGGGGATCTGGAGCTGTTCTGATGGCTGAAACAGACAATCGCGACCTGCTGGCCGCCATGGCGGCGGAGCTGTCGGACATCCGCGCCGAGATCGAGGCGGCGGGCGGGCTGGTGTCCGAGGTGCTGCGCCAGCTGCCGGCCGAGACGCGGCTGGGCTATCTGACGCGCAGCCAGAGCTTCGACGTCCTGTCCCAGCGGATCGAGGCCCTGGCCGGACTGGCGCAGGCCGTGGCCGAGGAGCAGCCGATGGACACCGCCCTGGCGGCTCTGCCTCTGGCCGAGATGGCCGAGCGGATGCAGGAAACGGCCCACCGCGCCCGCCCTCGGCGGCGCCCGCTGACGATCCGGACGCGGCGTCCGGCGCCTCGGCGCCGGGTGTGCTGCAACTGTTCTGAGCGATGGCCGACGACCGCATCAATCTGGAGCAGTCGACGGTGCTGCTGGTCGACGACACGCCGCAGGCGCTGGACATGCTCGGCTCGATCTTTCAGGGCTTCGGCGTCAAGGAGCAGATCAAACGCCCCTCGGCCGTCGAGGCGGTGAAGCTCCTGCAACAGCGTCCGGTCGATCTGATCGTCATCGACTGCGGCGACCCGGAGATGGACGGCTACGCCTTCACCCGCTGGCTGCGGCGCGAGACGCCTGCGCCGATGCGCTATACGCCGGTCATCCTGGTCACCGGCCACGCCTCCCAGTCCAAGGTGCAGGAAGGCCGCGACTGCGGCGTCAGCTTCGTCATCACCAAGCCTCTGACGCCGGCCGTGCTGTTGAGACGCATCTTGTGGCTGGCGGGCGATGAGCGCGAGTTCGTCGAGTGCGCGACCTATGTCGGTCCCGATCGGCGCGTCCGTATTTCGGCCCGCCCGTGGGCATGACCGGGCGCCGCAAGGGCGACCTGTCGGCTCACGTCGGCCACGCCGTCGAAGAGAATATGGATCAGGCCGATATCGACATGCTGCTGAAACCGCAGAGGGTGTCCCTGTGAGCGAGCCTGTGATCACCCGGATCAAGACCTCTCTGGCGCAGCAGATGGCCCAGCCGGGCGGCCGGACCCTAAGCGATGTTCAGCGCCGCGCTGACGAACGACTGGGCCGCCACAAGGCCGAGGTCATGGCCGAGATCGAAGCCGCCGTTGCGAGGCTGGAAAGCCTGTGCGCAGCGCGGCCGCAGGCGTCCGGCGCCGAAGTCTATCGTCTGGCGTCGCGGGTGGTGGATTTGGCGGGCTTCTTCGACACCGGGCCGCTGTTCGACGCGGGCTACAGCCTGGCCGATACAGCCGACCGCATGACGGCGGCGGACGCCTGGGACTGGCCGCCGGTGCAGGTGCACGTCCAGGCGCTGCGGCTGATCCTCAACGCCGGCTGCGAACGCAATGCGGCGACGCAGCAGTTGCTGAACGGCCTGAAGGCCGTGGCGGCGAAAGCAAGAAGCTAGGCCCTTCTCCCCTTGTGGGAGAAGGTGGCTCGCGGAGCGAGACGGATGAGGGGTGTCGACGCGAAGCCTGACCATTGTTGACTGAGGCCGACGCCTTGTTCGGATAATGAGGCGCTAGCACCCCTCATCCGAGCGCCTTGCGGCGCCCACCTTCTCCCACAAGGGGAGAAGGATTTGTGCGTGTTATCGCCTCAGAATGAATCAGCGGCCGTATCGCGCGATGCCCAGGTCGGCCGTCTCGATATCCGGGGTCTGGCCGCTGATCAGATCGGCGATGACGCGGGCCGAGCCGCACGCCATGGTCCAGCCCAGCGTGCCGTGGCCGGTGTTCAGGAACAGATTGTCGATCTTGGTCTTGCCGATGACCGGGGTGCCGTCCGGCGTCATGGGGCGCAGGCCCGACCAGTAGCTGGCCGCCTTCAGGTCGCCCGCGCCGGGGAAGAGCGAGCCGACCGAGTGCTCCAGCGTATTGCGGCGGCGCTCGGGCAGGGCGTCCGAGAAGCCGGCGATCTCGGCCATGCCGCCGACGCGGATGCGGTCGCCCAGGCGGGTGATGGCCACCTTGTAGCTCTCGTCCATGATGGTCGAGACCGGCGCGGCCGGCTCATTGATGATCGGGGCGGTGATCGAATAGCCCTTCACCGGATAGACCGGCAGGGTCATGCCCAGCGGCTTGACCAGCATCGGCGAATAGGAGCCCAGCGCCAGCACATAGGCGTCGGCCGTGACCAACCCCTTGTCGGTCTTGACCCCGGTGATGCGGCCGCCCTCGGCGATCAGGCCCTGAATGGTCGTGCCGTACTGGAAGGTCACGCCCTGCGTCGCGGCGGCGTGGTCGGCCAGGGCGACGGTGAACTTGAAGCAGTCGCCCGTCTCGTCGCGCGGCAGGCGCAGGCCGCCGACGAACAGATCGCGCGTCGCCTTCAGGCCCGGCTCGGCGGCGATGCAGCCGTCCTGGTCCAGCACTTCGAACGGCACGCCGCCTTCGCGCAGGACCTCGGTGTCCTTGTAGATGCCGTCCAGCTGCTTCTGCGTGCGGAACAACTGCAGCGTGCCCTGGGTGCGGTGGTCATACTGAAGGCCCAGTTCCTCGTTCAGCGCCGTCTGCACCACCTGGCTGTAATCGGCCAGACGCACCATGCGGGCCTTGTTCAGCGCATAGCGGGCCGAGGTGCAGTTGCGCAGCAGCGACAGCAGCCAGGCCACGGTCGGGGCGTTGATCTGGGGGTGCAGGATCAGCGGCGCGTGGCGCATGAACAGCCACTTCACCGCCTTGGCGGGAATGCCGGGCGCGGCCCAGGGCGAGGAATAGCCGGGCGAGATCTCGCCAGCGTTGGCGAAGCTGGTCTCCAGCGCCGGACCGCTCTGGCGGTCGATGACGGTGACCTCATGGCCCTGGCGGGCCAGGTAGTGGGCGGTCGTCACGCCGATCACGCCGGCGCCGAGGATTGCGATCTTCATGGGTCTTGACCTTGCGCGAACCAGACGCGTGGCTCCCTAGACCAGATTTTGCGCCCTTCGCGCAAGCCGCAGTTTGTGTGCGCCGCAATATCGACAGGCTTGATAAGGACTGCCTGTGTTCGGCCAATCACTGTCGATTATTTGCTCAGCATATTGAGCAAGCGCGTCGGGTCGGCGTCAGGAGGATCGGGTCGGGTCCGTCAGGGGCTCTCCATAGTGGCGGTCGCCGTGCAGATTGGCGGCCAGGGGGACGGTGGTGCGCTCGATCATGCGGTGCACGACGGGCTTGTCCGGTCCCTGGTGCAGGGCGCGGATGCCCTCGTTGATCGCGGCGTCGGCGTGGGTGATGCGCTGGTTGTGACGGATGTAGTCCAGCCAGGTCGGCGTCTGATACTTCTCGACCCAGATCTCAGGCTCGGCCAGGTCGCGCATCACCCGCCATTGGCGCGCGCCGTCGCGGCGGCGGATGCGGCGCCGCTCGTCCATCAGCGCCAGGAAGGCGTCGATGTCCTGCTCGCGGATGCGATAGGCGATGGAGACGATGATCGGCCCGCTGCGGGGCTCTATCGCCAGGGTGGTCTGCGGCTCGGTCCAGCGGCGCAGCAGGTCCATGTTCAGGTTGGCGGTCGAGGGCAGGGGCACCCTCAGGCCGATCAGCACGCAGAGCACCAGCACCCCGGCCGAGACCGCCAGGGCGATATCGACGCCATAGGCCTGGGCCAGCGCCCCCACAGCCAGCTGCCGCCGGCCATGCCGCCGAAGGCCGCCATCTGGTAGAGCGACAGCGCTCGCGCCACGACCCAGCGCGGCACCGACATCTGCACCGTGACGTTGAAGCTGGACAGCACCAGCACCCAGCCCGCCCCGGCCAGCATCAGCGCCGGCAGGGTGACCGCCAGCCAGGGGATGTAGCCCAGGCCGACCGCAGCCGCCGCAAACACCAGGGCGGCGACGCGGACGATGGTCTCCGTCTCGTATTTGGCGCGCAGCCGGCCGACGAACAGGGCGCCGCCGACCGCGCCCACGCCGAACGAACCCAGCAGCAGGCCGAAGGCCAGCGGACCGCCGCCGTTCTCGCGCGCGACCACGGGCATCAGCGCCTGAACCGCGCTGGCGCCCACGCCGAACACCACGGCGCGCAGCAGCACCGCCGTCACGCGCGGCGACAGGAAGGCGTAGCGCACGCCCCCGGCCATGGCCGCCAGCAGGCCTTCGCGCGGCAGGGTCTGCTTGGGCCGCTCGGGCTTCCAGCGGAACAGCACGAACAGCAGGCCCAGATAGCTGACGGCGTTGACGGCGAAGGCCGCCGCCGCGCCCGCCGCCGCCACGATCAAGCCGCCCAGCGCCGGGCCGACGCTGCGGGCCATGTTGAAGCCCATGGAGTTGATGGTCACGGCCCCGGCCAGATCCTCACGCGGGACCATGTCGCCGACCGAAGCCTGCCACGCCGGGCCGTTGAAGGCGACGCCGCAGCCGATCAGGAAGGTGAAGGTCAGCAGCACCCAGGGCGTGATCCAGCCCATCCAGGTCATCGCCGCCAGCCCCGCCGAGACCAGCAGCATGAAGGTCTGGGCCGCCAGCATGATCTTGCGTCGGTCCACCGTGTCGGCCAGCGCCCCGGCCGCCAGCGACAGCAGCATGATCGGCAGAGTGACCGAGGCCTGCACCAGGGCGACCATCTGGGCCGAGGCGATGGAGGTCATCATCCATGCGGCGCCGACCGACTGGATCAGCCCGCCGAAATTGGTCACCAGGCTGGTGATCCACACCGCCCGGAAGATCGGGTGCCGCAGCGGCGCTAAGGCCGAGGGCCGGCCGGGCGGGACGGGTGCGGGGGCGGAGGGGGGCGGAGGAGGATGCGTCGGCGGTTGAACTCATGCCTGACGGCTCCTCGCATCGGCGACCGGGGCATCGGCGACCGGGGCATGGGCGACCGGGGCATGGGCGATAGAGAGCAGGCGAGAACCAACGACGACCATGCGGTCAATCCACACGGCTTCGGCGGGGGAAGCAAGCCGGTAAGCGGTCACTTGGGGTTCCGGATTATTGGCGTCGCGGGAGCAGCGACGGGACGCTATAGGAAGGCCGTGACCGACCCAGCCGTTCCCTCTCCGCCGCCTTCGGCCCCCTTCACCGTGGCGGCCCTGTATCGTTTCGCGCCCGTCGCCGACCCGGCGGCCCTGCGCCTGCACCTGCTCGACCTGTGCGGGAGCCAGGTGCGCGGCACGCTTCTGGTGGCGCATGAGGGCATCAACGGCACCATTGCGGGGCCTCAGGCCGCTATCGCCCGCGTCATCGACGGCGTGCGCGCCTTGCCCGGATTCGACCGGCTGGAGCTGAAGTATTCGACCGCCTCGGCCATGCCCTTCCACCGCATGAAGGTGCGGGTGAAGGCCGAGATCGTCACCATGGGCCAGCCCGACATCGACCCGGTCGAGGGCGTCGGGACCTATGTCTCGCCGCAGGACTGGAACGCCCTGATCGCGGACCCCGACACCGTCGTCATCGACACCCGCAACGACTACGAGGGCGAGATCGGGGCCTTCGAAGGCGCGGTCCAGCCCAACACCCGCACCTTCCGCGAGTTCGCCGACTGGTTCCGCACCGAGGGCCGCGCCCTGCTGGACCGCCCGACGCCGCCCAAGGTCGCCATGTACTGCACCGGCGGCATCCGCTGCGAAAAGGCCACCGCCTTCCTGAAGGCCGAGGGGGTGCGCGACGTGCACCATCTGGAGGGCGGCATCCTCAAATATCTGGAGACGGTGCCCGAGCCGGAAAGCCTGTGGCGCGGCGAATGCTTCGTCTTCGACGAGCGGGTGGCCGTGGGGCACGGACTGGTCGAGGGCGAGTACAGCCTGTGCCGCGCCTGCCGCATGCCGGTCAGCCCCGAGGGGCGGCTCTCGACGCGCTATGTCGAGGGCGTGGCCTGCGACCGCTGCTGGGACGACCGCGATGCGACCCAGCGCGAAGGCTACGCCGAGCGCCACAAGCAGGTGGAGATCGCCCGCGCCAGAGGCGTGGCGCACGTGGGGGCGACCTTAGCCAACCCTCTCCCGGCGGGAGAGGGCTTGAGCCTCCAAGAGCCAAAGGCGATTGGCTAAGGCGAAAGGGTGAGGGGCTTGTCTCGTCAGTCGGCGCAAGCCGTGGCGCGACTGCATCACCCGCGAACCCTCACCCTTTGGCTGCTACGCGCCGCCCTGCGGGTCGCGCAAGAACGATCGCTGCGCTCTCGTGCGCTCAAGCCCTCTCCCATCGGGAGAGGGTCGCGGTCGGCGCCCGCCCATGCCATCCTCCCCGTCTCGCTGAATACGGAGGCCGGCCATGTCCCCCTTGCGTCCCGTCGAGCGGCTCGACACCCATGAGGTGACCAATCAGGTTCCCCCTCTGGAGGACGTCGACCTGTTCAGCGGCGACCGGGCCCTGCACGACGCCGTGCGCCATTGGGGCGGGGCCGGGCATGTCGAGCGGCTGAGCGATGTGGGACGTCGCTGCGGCTCGGCCGAGGTGATCGACTGGGGCGTGCAAGCCAACCGCGTGCCGCCGGTGCTGGACACCCACGACCGCTACGGCCGCCGCATCGACGAGGTGACGTTTCATCCGGCCTACCACCAGCTGATGGATCTGGGGCTGGGCGCGGGGTTGGCGTCGAGCGCCTGGGACGGGACGCCGAACGGCCATCTGCTGCACGCGGCGATCCTGTTCCTGACCGGTCAGGCGGATTCGGGGACCAGTTGCCCCATGACCATGACCTACGCCTCGGTGGCGGCGCTTCAGGCCGATCCGGCGGTGGGCGAGCCGTGGATCAGGGGTGTCCTGTCAGGCCGTTACGACCCGGCCGTGCGACCGGCGGGGGACAAGGCGGGCGTGACCCTCGGCATGGCCATGACCGAGAAGCAGGGCGGCTCGGACGTGCGCGCCAACACCACCCGCGCCGAGCCGGTCGGCGAGGACAGCTGGTATGCGCTGACCGGGCACAAATGGTTCTGTTCGGCGCCGATGTGCGACGCCTTCTTGACGCTGGCCCAGGCGCCGGGCGGGCTGACCTGCTTCGTCCTGCCGCGCTGGCTGCCGGACGGGACGCGCAATGCGGGGTTCCGCGTCATGCGGCTGAAGGACAAGATGGGCGACCGCTCCAACGCCTCGTCCGAGGTGGAGTATCACGGCGCGCTGGCTCAGCGGCTCGGCGAGGAGGGGCGCGGCGTCGCCACCATCATCCGCATGGTGCAGCATACGCGGCTGGACTGCGTGGTCGGCTCGGCGCTGCAGATGCGCGGCGCGCTGGCGCAGGCGGTGTGGCACGCCGCGCACCGCACGGCCTTCCAGAAGCGGCTGATCGACCAGCCGATGATGGCCGCCGTCCTGACCGACCTGGCGGTCGAAAGCGAGGCGGCGACGGCGCTGTCGATGCGGCTGGCGGCGACTTTCGATACCGACGACGCCGTGGGCCGCCTGCTGACGCCGGTGGCCAAATACTGGGTCTGCAAGCGGGCGCCGAACCTGGTCTATGAGGCGATGGAGGCGCTGGGCGGCGCTGGATACGTCGAAACCGGGCCGATGCCGCGCCTGTTCCGCCAGTCGCCGCTGAACGCGATCTGGGAAGGCTCGGGCAACGTCATCGCCCTGGATGTCTTGCGCGCGGCGGGGCGCGAGCCGGAGGCCGTGCAGGCCCTGCGCGACTGGCTGGCGTCGCAGGCGGGCAAGTCCGCCGACTACGACCGCTTCATCGCCCGGCTGGACGTGACCGCGCACGAGGCCGGGGCGCGGCTGGCGGTCGAGCGGCTGGCGCTGGCGGCCCAGGCGGCGGCCTTGCTGGAAATGGACAGTCCCTCGGCCGAGGCCTTCATCGCCCTTCGCCTGCGCCCGCGCGGCATGGCCTATGGGGCCTATGAGGTCGAGGTGGACCAGCCGGCGGTGCTGGAGCGAGCCATGCCGGCCTGAATGTCCGAAAAGGGGGCCGGAAAGGACGAAGGCCTCGCGGGGGCTCCGCGAGGCCTTCGATGGTGGAGCTTAGCGGAGTCGAACCGCTGACCTCTTGCATGCCATGCAAGCGCTCTACCAACTGAGCTAAAGCCCCGTGCCGTATCGGCTGGGTTATGTGATCGACCGCTCCAGACGGAAAGTCTGGAAAGGACGAAGGCCCCGCGGGCGTTCCGCGAGGCCTTCGATGGTGGAGCTTAGCGGAGTCGAACCGCTGACCTCTTGCATGCCATGCAAGCGCTCTACCAACTGAGCTAAAGCCCCGAACCTTTCGGTCGGTCCCGCCGGGGAGTGACAATGTCGCCCCCGGCGAGGCGCGGAAACTAGGTCAGGCCGTTTTGAAGATCAAGCGGGTCTGACACATTTTTTTCCGCTTATTTTTCTGACCTTTGCCGCTTAGTCGTCGTCGCGCGACGGCTTGGTCAGCTCTTCTTCGAGGTCGTCTTCGTCTTCGTCTTCGATGAAGGGCACGGAATCGTCGTCGTCATCGTCAAGAACGTCGTCGTCGTCGTCGCCGTCGGCCGTGCCCATGCCGGCGTCGTCGGCGCCGGGTTCGCCGTCGTCGTCATCCGGCGTCAGGATCGGCTCGTGGCCTTCCTGGTCGATCTCGGGCGTGGAGCCTTCGACGTCCTCTTCATCCTCTTCGGCGTCGGCGGACTTGTCGGCGACCTGATCTTCGGCCTCCTCTTCGTCAGCGGCGAAGCCGGCGCCGCGACGCGCGCGGCGGCTGCGGACGGCTTCTTCCATCGGGTCGAACTCGGTGTCGCACTTGGGGCAACGGGCCGGGCGACGGTTCAGATCGTAGATTGGCCTGGCAGTTCGGGCAGACCTGCTTTTGGCCCAGTTCGGGATTGGCCACGTGATTAGACCTTCGGCGGGTTTAAGGGGAAAAATCGGAAATAGGGCGGCTCCCTTGCCACTGGCGGGGGCCGCTGTCAAAAGCCTTCTTTTCCGCGCGTTTCGCGGCCCTCCTGACAACCGGAGCCTGCATCAGGGTGAGCACTCCCCAGACCTTCACCGCGTCCCCCGTTTCAGGCGTCAATTCAGGGCTCAAGGGCGTGGTCCGCGCGCCCGGCGACAAGTCGATGTCGCACCGCGCCCTGATCTTCGGCGGCATGGCCGAGGGCGTGACCGAGATCGAGGGGCTCCTGGAGGGCGACGACATCCTGGCCACCGGCCGCGCCATGCAGGCGTTCGGCGCGTCGGTCGAGCGCCTCGGGCCGGGGCGCTGGCGGGTCGAGGGGCGCGGGCCGCTGCGCTCGCCGGACAGCATTATCAACTGCGGCAACGCCGGCACGGGCGTGCGCCTGCTGATGGGGGCGGTCGCGGGCTATGAGCTGACCGCGATGTTCGATGGCGACGCCTCCCTGCGCAAACGGCCGATGAAGCGCGTCACCGGGCCGCTGGCCGACATGGGCGCGCGCTTCGACTGGAACGCGGCCGAGGACCGGGTGCCGCTGACCCTGCAGGGCGGCGGGCTGAAGGGCGTGACCTTCGTCCAGAGCGTCGCCTCGGCGCAGGTGAAGTCGGCCATCCTTCTGGCCGGGCTGAACGCGGCGGGCGAGACCGTCGTGGTCGAGCCGGAGAAGAGCCGCGACCACACCGAACGGATGCTGCGCGCCTTCGGCGCCGAGGTCGAGGTGACCGAGGAGGGCGAGGGCTGGCGCATCCGCCTGGCGGGGGCCAGCAACTCAAGGGAACGCACGTCGCCGTGCCGGGCGACCCGTCTTCGGCCGCCTTCCCCTGGCGGCGGCCCTGGTGGTTCCGGGCTCCGAAGTGACGGTCGAAGGGGTGATGCTGAATCCGCTGCGCACCGGCTTGTTCCAGACCTGGATCGACATGGGCGCGGACCTGACCATCGCCAACCGCCGCATGGCCGGGGGCGAAGAGGTCGGCGACGTCACCGCTCGCCACTCGGCGCTGACGGGCATTGTGGTCCCCGAGGACCGCGCCGCCTCCATGATCGACGAATATCCGATCCTGTCGGTGACCGCCGCCTTCGCGGAAGGCGCGACCGTCATGCGCGGCATCGGCGAGATGCGCGTCAAGGAAAGCGACCGCATCGCCCTGATGGCGTCGGGGCTGTCGGCCTGCGGGGTCCAGGTAACAGAAGAGCCGGAGGGCTTCATCGTCACTGGCGCCGTCGGGGTCGGCCCGGTGAAGGGCGGCGCGACCGTCGACACCGCTCACGACCACCGCATCGCCATGAGCCACCTTGTGCTGGGCCTGGCCGCTGAACAGCCCGTCTCGGTCCGCGACCCCGAGATGATCGCCACCAGCTTCCCCGGCTTTGTCGAGATGATGAACGGGCTGGGCGGGACGATCGCCCAAGGAGACGCGGCATGAACCTTGTCATCGCCGTCGACGGCCCCGCCGCCTCGGGCAAGGGCACCATCGCCGCGCGCCTGGCCGCCCACTACCGCCTGCCGTATCTGGACACCGGCCTGCTGTATCGCGCCGTGGGCCTGGCGGTGCTGGATGCGGGCGGTGATCTCGGCGACGCCGAGACGGCGGCCAAGGCCGCGCGGGCGCTGGATCTGGCCAGCCTGAGCGACAACCCCCGCCTGACCGATCGCGGCGCGGGCGAGGCGGCCAGCCGCGTGGCCAGCCATCCGGGCGTGCGCGCGGCCCTGCTCAAGCTGCAGCAGGACTTCGCGGCGCAACCGGGCGGCGCGGTGCTGGACGGGCGCGACATCGGCACGGTGATCGCGCCGGGCGCTCCGGCCAAGCTCTATATCACCGCCAGCCCCGAGGTGCGGGCCGAGCGCCGCTGGAAGCAGCTGACCGCGCGCGGCGAGGTCATCGCCTTCGACGACATGCTGGACGATATCCGCCGCCGCGACGCCCGCGACGCGGGCCGCGACGACGCCCCGATGGTCCAGGCGGACAACGCCGTCTTGCTGGACACGACCGATCTAGGTATAGAGGCCGCCTTCGATGCGGCCCGCCGTATCGTCGAGGCGGCGCGAGCCAGGGCCGGGATCTGATCCCGCCGGGCGAATCCAACGCTCCGATCTCCTCGACGGCCGCGGGCGTTCTGGCTTTCTGTCGTCGCGCTTTTCCAGCGCGTGTCGCCTCGCCTCGTGACGACCTGACTTCCCTTTTCTCACCCCCTTCGCGCGCGACCATCCGGCCGTGCGCGTTTCGCTTTCATCAACCTCAAGAGTTTCCATGACCGAAACCCTCAACCCCACTCGCGACGATTTCGCCGCGCTCCTCGACGAACAACTGCAAGGCCGCGACCTTGGCGAAGGCCAGGTCGTCCACGGCCGCGTCGTCGGCATTGAAAAAGACATCGTCATCATCGACGTCGGTCTGAAGACCGAAGGCCGCATCGCCATGCGCGAGTTCGGCCAGGGCGACGGCGCTGTCCTGCCCAAGGTCGGCGACAACGTCGAAGTCTATCTGGAGCGCGTCGAAAACGCCCTGGGTGAAGCGGTCATCAGCCGCGACAAGGCTCGCCGCGAAGAGGCCTGGACCCGTCTGGAAGCCGTGTTCGCCGAAGGCCAGCCGGTCAACGGCGCCATCGTCGGCCGCGTCAAGGGCGGCTTCACGGTCGACCTGGGCGGCGCCTCGGCCTTCCTGCCCGGCTCGCAAGTCGACATCCGCCCGGTGCGCGACGTCGGCCCGCTGATGGGCAAGGAACAGCCCTTCGCCATCCTGAAAATGGACCGTCCGCGCGGCAACATCGTCGTCTCGCGTCGCGCCATCCTGGAAGAAGCCCGCGCTGAACAGCGCACGGAGCTGGTCGGCCAGCTGCAAGAGGGTGAAGTCCGCGAAGGCGTCGTCAAGAACATCACCGACTACGGCGCGTTCGTCGACCTGGGCGGCATCGACGGCCTGCTGCACGTCACCGACATGTCGTGGAAGCGCGTGTCGCACCCGTCGCAGGTCCTGGCCGTCGGCGACACCGTCAAGGTCCAGATCGTCAAGATCAACCCGGACACCCAGCGCATCTCGCTCGGCATGAAGCAGCTGCAGTCGGATCCGTGGGACGGCGTCGAAGCCAAGTACCCGGTCAACGCCAAGTACACCGGCCGCGTCACCAACATCACCGACTACGGCGCCTTCGTGGAGCTGGAGCCGGGCGTTGAAGGCCTGGTCCACGTGTCGGAAATGTCCTGGACCAAGAAGAACGTCCACCCGGGCAAGATCGTCTCCACCTCGCAGGAAGTGGACGTGGTCGTCCTGGACGTCGACAGCGCCAAGCGTCGTATCTCGCTGGGCCTGAAGCAAGCCCAGAACAACCCGTGGGAGGCCTTCCTGGAGGCTCACCCGGTCGGTTCGACCGTCGAGGGCGAAGTCAAGAACGCCACCGAGTTCGGCCTGTTCGTCGGCCTGGACAACGACATCGACGGCATGGTCCACCTGTCGGACCTGGACTGGAACGTGTCGGGCGAAGAAGCCATCCAGCGTTACCGCAAGGGCGAGACGATCAAGGCCAAGGTCCTGGACGTCGACATCGACAAGGAGCGCGTCTCCCTGGGCGTCAAGCAGCTCGGCGGCGACCCGATGGAAGGCGACGTCTACAAGCGCGGCCAGCAGATCACCGTCACCGTGACGGCGATCGAGACCGGCGGCATCGAGGTCAAGTTCGGTGAAGACGACGCGCCGGTCACGGCCTTCGTCCGCAAGTCGGACCTGTCGCGCGACCGCAACGAGCAGCGCACCGAGCGCTTCGCCGTGGGCGACCGCGTCGACGCCATGATCACCGGCGTCGACAAGGCCACGCGCCGCGTCTCCGTCTCGATCAAGGCGCTGGAGATGAAGGACGAACAGGAAGCCATCGAGCAGTTCGGGTCGTCGGACTCGGCGCCTCGCTGGGCGACATCCTGGGCGCCGCGCTCAAGAACGCAGCCAAGGACTAATCGTCCTCGGTGATCGGGAAACGGGGCGGCCGGAGCGATCCGGCCGCCCTTTTTCTTTGGCCGCGACCCTGGCTCTTTGCGACGTATTTTCTTCCTCACACGGCCCATCGGCGGCGAAACCTGCCACGCTGGAATGCAAGAAACCTTCACGACGATGCGTTTTGCCCTTTCTTCCTGTGGCGACAGGCGGTTAGGGTGTCTTCCCGGACGGTGAAACCATGGCGGGGGCCTGAATGATCAAGTCTGAACTGATCGAGAAGTTGGCGGCTGAGAACCTGCACCTCACCCATGCCGAGGTGGAGCGGGTCGTAAATGTGATCCTCGGCTGCATGACTGACACCCTGTCCGAAGGCGGACGGGTCGAGCTTCGCGGCTTCGGCGCCTTTTCGGTGCGCAGCCGACCGGCGCGGACGGGGCGCAACCCCCGCACCGGCGAAACGGTCGAGGTCCCGGCCAAGGCCGTGCCCTTCTTCAAGAGCGGCAAGGAGCTGCGCGAGCGGCTGAACGCCTCCGGCGACGCCTGATATCATCTGAAAGACTGATGCAATGAGCCTGCTGTCCGAGTTTCGGGAATTCGCCGCGCGCGGCAACGTCGTCGACCTGGCGGTCGGGGTCATCATCGGGGCCTCGTTCGGCAAGATCGTCACCAGCCTGGTCGATCAGGTGGTGATGCCGCCGATCGGCCTGCTGCTGGGCCGGGTGGACTTCTCCAAGCTGGAGTGGGTCCTGGTGCCCGAAGACCCGGCGACAGAGGCGGTCGAGAAGGTGGCCATCCAATACGGCGCCTTCATCAACACCCTGATCCAATTCCTGATCGTGGCCTTCGTGGTCTTCCTGATGGTCAAGATGGTCAACAAGCTGCGCCGCGAGCAGCCGGCCGAGCCTGAGGCGCCCGCTGCGCCGACGCCGACCGAGGCGCTGCTGGCGGAAATCCGCGACGAGCTGAAGGCGCGCTCCTAAACGGCGGCGCCGACGAGGGCCGCAAGAGGCCCTCGTTTCCCTTCATGCCCGCGCTTGCACCGCTTGAGCGCGCAGGGGCGTCGACGCCAGCCTCAGGGCGGCGCTGGCCCGCGCCGGCAGGGGGCGCAGACAAAAGGAATAGTCGCCGTCATAGGGCGTGGGCCGCCAGCCCGCGTCCTGCATCCCATCGTCGAAGGCGATGTGACAGTGGCCCCAGCCGCCCTCGCGCCAGGCCTTTTGGCCCAGTCGGCCCAGGGCGGCGAGCAGGTCGGGCGACACCACCTGCAGCCGCACCTTGGCGGCGCCCAGCGCCGGCGCCATGCGACGCAGGCCCTCGACCAGCGCCTGGATCGCCGTCGAATCATTGTCCAGCGCGACCAGGTCGATGATCTCCAGGATCGGCGGCTCCAGCGGCGTTTGCTTGTTCAGCATGGCCACCGCGAAGCCCGTCAGGCGCCCGCCGTCGCGATAGGCCAGGCTCAGCGGCGGCACCGTCAGATCGGGGTCCGACAGCCGCCAGCGCATGATGTCCGGGCTGCGGTCCGCCATCAGCCGCCCCTCGGCGCGCAGGGCCGTCCAGAACCGGGCGTAGTCCGAGCGCTGCGACAGGTCGGGGCTGAGGCTGACCCCGTCTGGCAGGCGGCTTTCGGCCTGACGCAGGCGGCGCTCGCCGTTGAGGCGGGGCAGGGGGACAGCTGTTCGCCCAGCAGGCGCGCCAGCGTCGGAGCGCGGTCCACGACCTCGCGCAGGCCCCGTCCATACAGGCAGGCCGCCGGGTCGATCAGCCAGGACAGCTTCAGCGTATGGGTTTCGGGCGGCCAGGGAACCATGCCATGCCGCTGGTACAGCGGACTGGAGCGGGCGTTGGCGTTCAGCGTGTAGCGGGCGAAACAGGCGGGTTGGTCGATGAAGGCGTTGATCAGGGCCCGGCTGCGGCCCCGCTGCGCCGGAGGCACGACGATGGAATAGCCCGTCGCGGCGTGCAGGCGTTGATCGTTGCGCCAGAAGCGCTGGATGAAGTTGCCGACGAAGGCCTGTGGCCCGGCGCCGTGGTCGATCACCCAGCCGTGCGGGGCGTCGATCTCGGCCGAGGCCGGGTTCGCCATCAACCAGCGCCAGCCCGCCGCCGACCGTTCCGGCCACCACACGCTGCTGTGCAGTCGATTGACGGCCTCGAGATCGCTTTCGTTGAACGGGCGCAACGACATGTCTGTTTGAATCTCCCCAGCCCAGTTTCGGCGTTCGAGGAGCGTGCGCGAAATATGTGTAGAATGATCTAATCACCCTCAAAACGCGAACTTTGCGACGATCAGGCGCCCGTCGGCGGCCAAGATTTGGCCGTTAACGCTTGTTTGCAATCCGTGACCGTGCTGTTTCTGGACGCTTCCACGCCCGTCGGGGGCGTCAGACAATGGAGCTTGCCGTTGAGCACGACGGACGGAGGGGCGCGCGACCTGCGCGCCGGCCCGGCACTCGAGGGGGCGACGCCCAGGCGATGGCCCATACGGTGACTGTGAATAAGGCGAAGTCGATCATGATCTGCGCGGGGGCCCAGGCATGAATATCGTCATCGCCATCGGTCTGATCATCACCCTGGTCACGGGCGTGCCCGTGCTGATGCAGATCCTGAAACACCACCCGCGCGGACTGATCATCCTGTTCTTCGCGGAGATGTGGGAGCGCTTCTCCTATTATGGGATGCGCGGCATCCTGATCTTCTTCCTGACCCAGCACTTCCTGTTCAACGACGCCCAGGCCGGCTCGGCATACGGCTCGTACACCTCGCTGGTCTACCTGCTGCCGCTGCTGGGCGGCATGATGGCCGACCGCTTCATCGGCACGCGCAAGGCCGTGGCCTTCGGCGCCCTGCTGCTGGTGGCCGGTCACGGCATGATGGCCTTTGAGGGCCGTCCCGCCACCGAAACCCTGACCTATCAGGGCGCGACTTATGAAATCTCGGCCGAAGGCCGGGGTGCCGCGCGCGACGTGGGCCTGATGGTCAACGGCCAGAAATACGCCTTCGCCCCGGTCGAGAACGGCCTGGCGATCCAGAACCTGCCGCAGGACGCGCCGATCCCGGCCGTGCTGCCGACCGGCGACTACAAGATCGAGGTCACCCGCGACCTGGCGGGCATCAACGTCTTCTACCTGGCCATCGCCCTGATCATCATGGGGGTGGGCTATCTGAAGCCGAACATCTCCACCATCGTGGGGCAGCTGTATCCTGACGGCGACCCGCGCCGGGATCGGGCTTCACCCTCTACTATTACGGCATCAACCTGGGGGCCTTCTGGGCCGCGGTGCTGTGCGGCTATCTGGGCCAGACGGTCGGCTGGTGGGCGGGCTTCGGCCTGGCCGGGGTCGGCATGGCGCTGGGCTGGGTCGTCTTCGTCATGGGCAAGCCGCTGCTGCAGGGCAAGGGCGAGCCGCCGGTCGAAGGCGAGCCTCAACAAGCCCTTCCTGGGCCCGCTGAACCGCGAGTGGTCGATCTATCTGCTGAGCGTGCTGGGCGTCGGCGTGGTGTGGTTCATGGTTCAGCGCAACGCCCTGGTGGGCTGGGTGCTGGGCGCCGCCACCGTCGCGTCGCTGGCCTTCATCGCCTATATCATCGTCAAGGTCTGCGAGAACCGCATCCAGCGCGAACGCATGATGCTGGCGGTGGTGCTGATCTTCGGCTCGGTGGTCTTCTTCACCCTGTTCGAACAGGCCGGCACCTCGCTGAACCTGTTCGCCGACCGTAACGTCGACCTCAGCCTGACGCCGACGGCGGTTCAGTTCCTGGGCGTCACCGTCGGCACCCCGGCCCAACTGGCGGCGGCGGGCATCACGCCCACGGGCTTCTGGATCGACGCCACGGTGACGGCGGCGCAGACCCAGTCGTTCAACGCCGGCTTCATCCTGATCTTCGCGCCGATCATGGCGGCCCTGTGGGCCTTCCTGGGCCGACGCAACATGGACCCGAACCCGGTCCTGAAGTTCGGCCTCGGCCTGCTGCAGGTCGGCCTGGGCTTCATGATCGTGGTGTGGGGCGCCGGTCTGGCCGATTCGGCCTTCCAGATGCCGGTGCTGCTGCTGGGCCTGCTCTACATGTTCCACACCCTTGGCGAGCTGTTCCTGTCGCCGGTGGGCCTGTCGGAAATCACCAAGCTGTCGCTGGCCAAGGTCGTCAGCTTCATGATGGCCGTGTGGTTCCTGGCCTCGTCGATTGCTCAGTACGTCGGCGGCTGGATCGCCGGTCTGGCCGGGACCGAGACGGTCGGCGGCCAGGTGCTGGACCCGGGCGCCGCGCTGCGCACCTCGCTGGAGGTGTTCGGCATGCTGGGCGTGTGGGGCATGGGCATCGGCGTCGGTTTCATCGTCCTCAGCTTCTTCATCAAGGGCTGGTCGCACGAGAAGGCGCCGCACTAGAGCAAAAGCCGGTCCGGCGTTCGCGCGCCGGACCGGCCGACCATCAAAGGAAAGGGCGGCGTCTCGCAGGAGGCGCCGCCCTTTTCAGTTGTCCGGGGAAAGGCCCCGGCTGGTTCCGGGGCGCGTGGTTTCAGTTCCTCAGAAGGTCTTGCGCAGCCGGATCTGATAGAAGGTGCGCGGGTCGATGAAGCGGTTCTCGACAAAGGCGATCGGCCGCGTCTCGCGATCCGCGAACTGGGTGAGCTGGACGTTGAAGTCGTCCCAGATGTTGATCTGGGCGCGGATCGACAGGGTCGGCGTCGGCTTATACTCGCCCCACAGCTCATAGTAGTCGTGACCGCGCCAGCCCGAGATCTGGTCCGGACGATAGTTCTTCTGGCCCAGCAGGGGATCCAGGCGCCGCCCCACTGCATCTTCCAGCGCGTGATGTCCTGCTGGAAGGTGATGGTCGCCTGACTGGCGCGGACGCCGGAGATGGGGCGGATCTCGCCGGTGGTCGGATCGGTGACTTCGGTGTGGTTCCAGGTGTTGCGGAAGCCGAACTTGCCGCCCGAGACGCCCAGTTTGTCGGTCGGCACGGTGACGTTCAGCACCAGCTGGTCTAGCGTCCCGTCGCCGATATTGCCCACGGCGGCGTAACCGCCTTCCAGGGGGATGACGTCGATGGCGTCGGTGATCTCGTCATGGCGCAGGCCGATGCTGACGACGCCTTCGCCCCAGAAACGCTTCTCATAGGTCAGTTCTGCGACCCAGCGCGATTCGGGATGCAGGTTCACATTGCCGCCGAAGACATTGCCGTCGGCGAACTCGGCCGAGGCGGCGAAGTCGCTGAAGTCCAGCTGACCGACGGTGCGCTCCAGCCGCAGGCGCAGCTGGTTGTTGACGGCCGGGGTCCAGGTGGCCAGCAGGCGCGGCTTGGCGAAGAAGAAGCTCTTTTCCTGATCCGCGTCGCCGGACTGGCTGATGGTCGAGGATTCCAGCCGCAGGCCGCTTTCCAGCGTCCATTTCGGGTTGATGCGCCAGGTCGCCTTGCCGAACAGTTCGCCGCGCGTCTCCTCGACCTTGACCGAGGCGGAGGGCAGGGGCTCCTCGACGCCGTCGATGGAATAGGCCTGGTCGCGCTGCATCATGTTGTAGGCGATTTCGCCGCCCGCCTCGAGATCCATCGACGGGGTCCGCTCATAGCGCACCAGGCCGCGCAGGATGGTTTCGGATGACTTGCCGTCAGAACTGAACAGTTGTTCCGGGCTCTGGACGTCAACCACCCGGCCGCGTGAGACCGAGGCCGAGTCATAGTCGCCGAACTCATGGATGAAGCGGGTTTCCAGCTTCAGCTTCTCGGACAGGGGGCGGATGTAGACGACGCCGAACTCGCCGCTGTTACCGTCTTCATCATACAGGCTTTCGCGCAGCACGCCGGGCGCGGTCTGGCGGTTGATGTTGTGCCAGTCGTTGACCCCATAACGCGCCGTCAGGTCGACCTTGCCGCCCAGGAAAGGACTGGAGAAGTTGCCGCGGATCGAGTTCCCGCCGCCGTAGCCGTCGTTGTAGTAATCTTCGGCGCGCAGGGTCTCTCCGTTCGGGCCGACCCGGCGCAGCGGACCGGCGCCGTTGGAGTCGCTCATGGAGATGCCGTCGCTTAAGGTCACGCCCCAGGTGCGATCGCCCTTGCGCTCGGTGAACTGATAGGAGCCGCCGAACAGGTCCTGGCCGCCCTCGAACAGGTTGGCGTTGAAGGTGGCGATGTGTTCGCGGCTGACCGTGTTCTTCAGGATGACGTTGGCGACGACGGAATAGCCCTGCATCTCGATGCCCGGCGCCCCGCCGCGGATCAGTTCGATACGCTCGACCTGGCTGGCCACGGTGCGGCTCAGCACGTTGGAGCCGGTGTCGTTCTTGGAGGCCGGGCGCGAGCCGTTGATCAGGACGTTGCCGACCGCGCCTTCAAAGCCGCGCGCGCCGTCGCCGTCGTTGACCGAGAAGCCAGGCACCCGGTTGACCATGTCCAGCGCCGTGTTGGGGCGCGCGTCGACGAAGAAGTCGGGGGTGAAGATCAGCACAGCCTGGTCGCCGGGGACAGCGGACTGCCGGGCCGGGGCGTCGGCCCGATCGGCGGCCCGATCAGCGGCCAGGGCGGCCGGCGCGGCGGCGGCCAGCAGCAGTGCGGTGGTCGCCAGCAGGGCGCTCTTGGTGTTCATCTGTCCTCTCCTCGGTGTCGGCCGAGGTGTGGACGGGCCGTGTTACGATCTCCAGTTACAAGCTGGACAGGTGGATTAAATCGCGGACAGCATTACGGGGATTTCATTACAGCCAGCAAAGCGGAATGAATATAACGCTGAAATGCATAGCCGCTCTTCTTCCCTAGTCTTGTTGTTCGTTTCGGCTTTCGCCCTGTCGGTCGGGACGGCGAAAGCGCAAGAGGCGGCGGCTCCCGACACGGTCGAGGACGTCGTGGTCACCGCCCGTCGTATCGAGGGGCCGATGTGGGAGGTCCGGCGCGGCGACAGCGTGCTGTTCCTGGTCGGGGCCATAGAAGGCCTGCCGCGCGACATGGAATGGCGCACCGACGCCCTGCTCTCGGCGGTCGAGCGGGCCGACCGGGTGCTGTTTCCCATTCAGGGGCAGGCGTCTCTGGCGGATGTCGGACGCCTCGTCTGGCGCATCCGCACCCTGACGCGCCAGCCGGATGGACGGACCAGCGCCGACTACCTGTCGCCAGAACTGGAGGCGCGGGTCCAGCGGATCACGGGCGAGGGGCCCAGCCGCAAGAGTTTCATGATGCTGTCGGCGGACCTGATGGAGCACGGCGGCTACGCCCGCCGGGCGCGCCCCGTCTCCGAAATCGTGCGCCGCGCCGCCCGCGCCAACAAGAAGGCGGCTGAGCCGGTGGGCGTCTATCGCGGCGACGAGATGATCGACAAGGTGCTGACCACGCCGCCCGAAGCGTATCTGAACTGCATGCAGGCCGCGACGACGGCGGCCGAGGCCGGGCCGGGAAACGGCGCCCAGCGGGTCGAGGACTGGCGGCAGCGACGCGTCCCCGACGTCCTGGCCTCGACGCTGGATCAGGCGGTCGACGCCTGCTCCTACTGGTCGGTGATGGGGCAGGGCGAACGGCTGCGTGATGTCTGGCGTCAAGGCATGGCCCAGTCCCTGTCCGAGGCGGGGGTCACTGTCGCCATAGTGCCGCTCAGGCTGCTGGCCGAACCGAACGGTATGCTGGATCAACTGGCGCGAGAGGGGCTGGATCCGCTGGGTCCCGATTGGCGCGCGCCCCAGCCTTGATGCAAGACCGGGGCGGTCAGACCGCCGTGCCGCCGACCGTCAGGCCGCCGATCTTGAGGCTGGGCTGGCCGATGCCGACGGGGATGCCTTGCCCGGCCTTGCCGCAGGTGCCGACGCCGGGGTCGAAGGCGAAGTCGTCGCCGATCATCTGGATCTGGGTCAGGGCCGTGGCGCCGTCGCCGATCAGGGTGGCGCCGCGCACAGGCGCGGTGATCTTGCCGTCCTCGATCAGATAGGCCTCGGTGCACTGGAAGACGAATTTGCCGTTGGTGATGTCCACCTGGCCGCCGCCGAAGTTGGCGGCGTAGAGGCCGCGCTTGGTCGAGGCGATCATGTCCGCCTGCGATCCTTGCCGCCTTCCATGAAGGTGTTGGTCATGCGCGGCATCGGCGTATGGGCGAAGGACTGGCGCCGACCGTTGCCGGTGGCGTTCGCGCCCAGCTGACGCGCCGACAGCCGGTCGTGCATCAGGCCGACCATTATGCCGTCCTCGATCAGCACGGTGCGCGAGGTCGGGGTGCCTTCGTCGTCGAACGACAGGGAGCCGCGACGGCCGGCGATGGAGCCGTCATCCACCACCGTCACGCCCGGCGCGGCGACCCGCTTGCCCATCATGCCGGTGAAGACCGACGAACCCTTGCGGTGGAAGTCGCCCTCGAAGCCGTGGCCGACCGCCTCGTGCAGCAGGACGCCGGGCCAGCCCGCGCCCAGCACCACGTCCATCTCGCCCGCCGGGCAGTCGACGGCCTCCAGATTGACCAGGGCCTGACGCAGGGCCTCGTCTACCTGAGCCTGCCAGCGTTCGGGGGCGATCCATTCCTCGAAGCCCGCGCGGCCGCCGGCGCCGACGAGGCGCTTTCGCGCTTGCCGTCCTTCTCGACGGTGACGGAGACGTTCAACCGCACCAGCGGGCGCAGGTCGCTGAGCAGCCGCCCGTCGCCGCGCAGGATGTCGATGGCGCGGCGCTCGCCGACCAGGGAGGCCGAGACCTGCACCACGCGCGGATCGCGGGCGCGGGCCCAGGCGTCGATCTCGGCCAGCAGGGCGATCTTGTCCGAGAAGGCCGGGGCCAGCAGCGGATCGACCGGATCATAGAGGCGCTGGTTGGTGGCGCGCGGCGCCTCGGCGGCGGTTCCGTCATAGCCGCGCTTGGCGAGCGCCGCGCTGTCGGCGGCGCGGCGGATGGCGGCGGCGGAAATCTCATTGGCGTGGGCGTAACCGGCCGTCTCGCCCGCCACCACGCGCAGGCCGAAGCCCTCCACCGCGTCATAGGAGGCGCCCTTCAGCCGACCGTCGTCGAAGACCAGGGATCGCTCTCGGTCTTTTCGAGGAACAGCTCCCCGTCGTCGGCGCCCGCCAGGGCGGTCTGCAGGATCGACAGGGCCTCGTCCGGGGCTACGCCCGCGGCGTCGAGGATGGGGGAGGGGGAGGCGGCGTTGCTCATGGAGGCTAGATAGGGGCTGAGGAGCGCCGCGTCACGGCCCGCAAAGCAATCGGCCCCTCTCGCCGTGCGAAAGGGGCCGATCAGGCGGTCAGTCGGTGGGCGTGGATCAGTCCTGCGACACCTCGCCGGAACCGCTGACCGACTGGCGCAGTTCGGCGGGGCGGCGGGTCAGGCGGACTTCGCCGCTGCCCGAGACGTCGACCTCGGCCTTGCCGCTGGGGCCGACGCGGACGTCGCCCGAGCCGCTGACCTGGACCTTGGCGTCCTCGACGATCAGTTCGTCGAGGCGGGCGTCGCTGGAGCCCGAGGCGTCGACCGTAACGGCGCCGGTGCGGCCCTGAACGCGCACGTCCGACGCGCCGGTCAGGGTCAGGTCCAGCGTCGGCTGGTCATAGCCGCGGATCTTGAGCTCGGTCGGGCCGGACAGGTCGAAGGCCTTCACCGAGGGCGCCTTGATGATGATCTTCAGGGCGTCGGTCTCGCTCCAGCCGCGAATGCCGGTGCGGGTCCAGCGGACATAGCTGCGGTCGCCGCGCGGGGCTTCCTCGAGCGTCAGGCGGCCGTTGGCGAAGCGGACGCGGTTCACTACCGTCTCGGCGCCCGTGACGGTGATGCCCGGCGCGTCGGCCTGCTGGTCGTAGACGACGTCGGCGGGGATGTTGATGGCCAGACGCTCGTCGCCCGTCCATGCGATGGTGCGCGTGGCGTCCGGCGACACCTGGCCGCGCTCGACGGTGAAGCCGCTGTCGCCGGCCTCGTCGTCGGTGATCACCCAGGTCCAGTCGTGGCGGGCCAGGTCGCGGCCGCCCACGGCGAAGGCGCCGCCGAAGCCGACGATGGCCAGGATCAGGCCTGCGCCGGAGATGATGAGCAGATTGCGGATCATGACGTGTTCTCCTCTGTCGCTTAGGCCTGGGGTTCCAGGGCGGGTTTGATGACGCGGTAGTGCAGCCGGGCGTACCAGACGGTGGCGTCGATCAGCCACTTGGTCAGCAAGGCCATGGTTCCGACCATGAAGATGCCCAGACCCATCAGGCCGACGCCCAGCAGCGCGGCGGCCAGCGCCCCGCCCGGCAGGCCCATGAAGGCGCCCGCCACCATGACGAAGCCGCCGGCGATGAAGACGCCGACCCCTCCCAGCAGCAGGGACAGCACCGTGCCGAAGACGGGCAGCGCGATCGGCAGCAGGATCAGGATGTCGATGGCGCCCAGACCCAGGATGCCGAACACGGCCCCGGCGGCGGACGACGCCGACGGCTCCTGACGCCAGCGCTGGGCGCCGGCCTCAGCCTTCAGTTCGCGGGCCAGGCGATCGGGATCGCCCAGGGCCTCGGCCACCTCGGCCTCGCTGCGCCCGGCGGCGGCGCCGTCGGCGAAGTGGGCTTCATAGTCGGCGACGATCTCATTGGCGGCGGCGGCGGGCAGGCCCACCAGGCCGCGGCGCAGGCGCGCCAGAAATTCCGCGCGGTTCATTGGTCCTCTCCCCTGTCAGCTTGGGCGGTCGATTCGGTTTGGGCGCTCTGGTCGAGCAGGGCGGGCGTTTCCGCCGGGGCCTGGGCGACGATGACGGATTCGCCTTCATCGCCCGCGATCAGGGCCTCGACGGCGCGGGCGAAGGCCCGCCACTCGCCGGTCTGGCCGTCCAGGGCGCGGCGCCCCGCATCGGTCAGTCGATAATATTTCCGCGACGGGCCGCTGGATGATCGACCATATAGGTCTCGACCAGGCCGTCGGTCTGCATCCGCCGCATCAGCGGATAGATGGTGCCTTCGCCCATGCCGATGGCGTCGGACAGGTGGCTGGCGATCTCATAGGCGTAGCTGTCGCGCCGGGCGAGCAGCGCCAGGACACACAGCCCCAGCACGCCTTTCTTCAGTTGAATGTCGATGGTGTCGCGCATGGCCTCCCTGCGGGCCTCCTCTTGGGCATCCCTGTCTGGATGACGAAGAGGTATCGCAAGGTATCTTGTGGTGCAAGGTAGCTGTTCAAACATGACAGCGAATTAATCGACCGCATTTTGTCGAGACGGCGCCCTAGGTGCGCTTGATCGCTTGGCAAGGGCGATCCGAGCCGATAAGGACCGGCCCATGACACGCCGAGGTCCTCTGGGCCCGGCGACGCTTGCGAATTGCTCGCAAACGTCTGCTGCTGAACGGTTTATGAGGACTTCTCTAATGGGGATGGGCATGCGAGCCATGGCGCGGTTGGGAGGCGGTATCGCCGCGACCGCCCTTGCCGCCATTTTCGCCGCGCCGGCGATGGCGCAGGATGTGTTGGGTCAGCCGGTTCCGGCGGGCCTGGGCCTGCAGACGGCCGCCGCGCCGCTGGCGCATGAGGCTCACTTCTTCCACAACATCGTGCTGATGCCGGTCATCACCGCCATCTGCGTGCTGGTGCTGGTTCTGCTGGTGTGGATCGCGATCCGCTACAACAAGCGCGCCAATCCGACTCCGGCCAAGTGGAGCCACAACACCCTGATCGAAGTGATCTGGACGGTGGTGCCGGTGCTGATCCTGGTCGGCATCTCCCTCTTCTCGTTCCGCCTGCTGTTCGCCTACCACGACTATCCGGATGCGGACGTCACGGTGAAGATCACCGGCAACCAGTGGAACTGGGGCTATGAATATCCGGACCAGGGCGTGGCCGAGTACATCTCGAACATGCTGCCGGAAGACAAGACGACCAAGCAACTGTACCGCCTGGCCGCCGATGAGCCGATGGTGGTGCCGGTCGGCGAGAACGTCCGCCTGCTGATCACCGCTTCGGACGTGATCCACGCCGTCGCCATTCCGGCCTTCGCCATCAAGGTCGACGCCGTTCCGGGCCGTATGAACGAGACCTGGTTCCGCGCCGAGAAGGAAGGCGACTACTACGGCCAGTGCTCTGAACTGTGCGGCGTCGACCACGCCTTCATGCCGATCCACGTCAAGGTGGTCAGCAAGCGGGCCTTCGCCGAATGGGTCGCCTCCAAGGGCGGCTCGATGACCAAGGCGGCTGACGAAGCCGCTGCTGCGGCCGCGCCCGCCGCCGCCGAAGCGCCCGCCGCTCCGGCTGCCGGCGCCGCCGCCCCGACCGACGCCGCGCCTGCGGCCCCGCAACCGCCGCCGCGCCCGCCGCGCCGGCTGCTCAGTAAGAGAGACGCGAGAGCCCAGACCGATGGCCACCGCAGCTGTTCACGATCCGCACGACCACAAGCCGGGTTTCTTCACCCGCTGGTTCCTGTCGACCAACCATAAGGACATCGGGCTTCTGTACCTGATGTTCGCCATCTTCACCGGCCTCATCGGCGGCGCCCTGTCGGGCCTGATCCGGTGGGAGCTGGCGGAGCCGGGCATCCAGATCTTCAAGGAAGGCTCCTTCGTCCAGTATCTGGGCCTGGTTGAGGCTTCCAAGCACGGCTACAACGCCACCGTCACGGCGCACGCCCTGATCATGGTGTTCTTCGTCGTCATGCCTGCGACGATGGGCGGCTTCGGCAACTACTTCATCCCGATCATGATCGGGGCGCCGGACATGGCCTTCCCGCGTCTGAACAATATTTCGTTCTGGCTGATCTTCTTCGCCTTCGTGCTGCTTATCCTGTCGATGTTCGTCGACGGCGGGCCGGGGCGCGGGTTCGGCGGGGGATGGACCTCCTATCCGCCGCTGTCGACCATGGGTCACGCAGGGCCGTCGTTCGACCTGGCGATCTTCTCGCTGCACGTCGCCGGCGCCTCGTCGATCCTGGGCGCGATCAACTTCATCACCACCATCTTCAACATGCGCGCGCCGGGCATGACCCTGCACCGCATGCCGCTGTTCGCCTGGGGCGTGCTGATCACCGCCTTCCTGCTGCTGATCTCGCTGCCGGTTCTGGCGGGCGCCATCACCATGCTGCTGTCTGACCGTAACTTCGGCACGTCGTTCTTCGACCCCGCCGGCGGCGGCGACCCGGTGATGTACCAGCACCTGTTCTGGTTCTTCGGCCACCCCGAAGTGTACATCATGATCCTGCCGGGCTTCGGCATGATCTCGCACATCGTCTCGACCTTCTCGAAGAAGCCGATCTTCGGCTACCTCGCGATGGCCTACGCCATGGTCGCCATCGGCTTCATCGGCTTCATCGTGTGGGCGCACCACATGTATACGGTCGGCATGAGCGTGAACCTGCGCGCCTATTTCGTGGCCGCGACCATGATCATCGCCGTGCCCACGGGCGTGAAGATCTTCAGCTGGATCGCCACCATGTGGGGCGGCTCGATCACCTTCAAGACGCCCATGCTGTGGGCGATGGGCTTCATCTTCCTGTTCACCGTCGGCGGCGTGACCGGCGTGGTCCTGTCGAACGCCGGCATCGACTACAGCCTGCACGACACCTACTACGTCGTGGCGCACTTCCACTACGTGCTGTCGCTGGGCGCCATCTTCTCGATCTTCGCCGCCTTCTACTACTGGTACGAGAAGATGTTCGGGGTGAAGTACAACGAGTTCCTGGGCCAGGCGCACTTCTGGATCATGTTCATCGGCGTGAACCTGATCTTCTTCCCACAGCACTTCCTGGGCCTGCAGGGCATGCCGCGTCGTTACGTCGACTATCCGGAAGCCTTCACCTACTGGAACTACGTGTCCTCGGTGGGCTACGTCATCACCATCGTCGGCGTCGGCGTCTTCCTGGTGATGCTGCTGGAGTCGGCCATCCGTCGCCGCAAGGCCGAGGCCAACCCGTGGGGCGAAGGCGCCACCACCCTGGAGTGGACCCTGTCCTCGCCGCCGCCGCACCACCAGTTCAACGAACTGCCGGTGGTCAAGGCGGACAACCACTGATCCTTATCGGATAGACCCGGAGAGGCCGCCCTTCCGCAACCGGAAGGGCGGCCTTTGCTCTTTATGACCATGACCGATCACCCCGCCCGCGAAACCCCGCTTGTCACCAGCGCCCAGCCGGAAGATTTCTTCCAGTTGCTGAAGCCGCGCGTCATGTCGCTGGTGGTGTTCACCGCGGTCACCGGACTGATCGTCGCGCCGGGACGGCTGGACTGGATCAACGCCGTCGTCGCCATCCTGTGCATCGCCATGGGGGCGGGGGCCGCCGGCGCGCTCAACATGGCGATCGAGGGCGAGACCGACGCCCTGATGCGCCGCACGCGCGGCCGTCCGGTCGCCGCCGGACGCGTGCGCAAGAACGACGCCATGGCCTTCGGCATGGTGTTGTCGGTCTTCTCGGTCATGCTGCTGGGCATGACCACCAACTGGCTGGCGGGCGGACTGCTGGCCCTGACCATCGTCTACTACGCCTGGCTCTACACCCTGGTGCTGAAGCGCCGCACGCCCCAGAACATCGTCATCGGCGGGGCGGCGGGCGCCTTTCCGCCGGTGATCGGCTGGGCGGCCGTGACGGGCGACGCCCCGTGGCAGGCCTGGCTGCTGTTCCTGATCATCTTCACCTGGACCCCGCCGCACACCTGGGCCCTGGCTCTTTATTCGGCCGGAGATTACGCCAAGGCGGGCATTCCGATGATGCCGGTGGCGCGCGGCGCCAAGTCCACCCGCCTGCAGATCCTGCTCTACACCCTGGTGTTCGTGCCGGTGGCGATCGCCCCGGCGCTGACGGGGCTGGGCGGGCCCATCTATCTGGTGGTGTCGATCGTCGGCGGCGTGGCCTTCCTGGGCCTGGCGCTGCGGCTCTATCGCTCGCGCGCGGGCGATCAGCCCGACAAGGCCGAGGCCGTGGGACGAGAGGCCGCATTGTATGACGTCCGGGCCGAGGCCAAACCGGCCCGCAACCTGTTCGCCTTTTCCATTCTGTATCTTATGGCGCTGTTCTCGGCCCTCCTGGTCGAGCATTTGCCCGGCGTTGGAGGCTAAACCCCTGTGTCCCAACTCAAATACATCAAGCTGACCGATGAGCAGGCCCGCGCGCGCAAGCGTCGCAATGTGGCCATCGCCCTGGGCCTGCTGGGCTTCATCGCCCTGGTCTACCTGGTCACCCTGTCGCGGATGAGCGCCAACAACGAGGCGCGCAAGGCGGCCGAGGCCGAGGCTCTGGCGACGCTGGAGCGCGCCGATCCGGCTCTGCCGCCTCCGGTTCAGCCGGACGCGCCCGCGTCCTCGGAGGCAGCCCGGCCGTGACCAAGCAGAACAAGGTCGCGATCCTGTGCGCGGCTCTGGTGCTGACGATGACCGGCGCGGCCTTTGCGGCGGTGCCCCTCTATCGCATCTTCTGTCAGGTGACGGGCTTTGACGGCACGGTGAAGCGGGCCGAGGCGGCCCCGACGCAGATCCTGGATCAGGAGGTGCTGATTCGGTTCGACACCAATGTGCGCGACCTGCCGATGACCTTCCGCGCCGAAACCCTGAGCCAGAAGGTGCGGATCGGCGAGACCGGCATGGCCTATTTCGAGGTGACCAACACCTCGAACCAGACGCTGCACGCCACGGCGGCCTATAATGTCGTGCCCGAGCGGGCGGGGCCTTATTTCCAGAAACTGCAGTGTTTCTGCTTCGAAGGTCAGGAAATCGCGCCGGGCGCGACGGTTTCCTTCCCGATTCAGTATTTCGTGGCGCCCGAACTGGCGACCGACGCCGAGGTGAAGGGCGTGCGCCAGATCACGCTGAGCTACACCTTCTTCCCGACCAAGGGCTTCCAGCAGGCGGCTGCGAACGACTCTGCTGTTGGCAAAGCCGGATAGCGAGGGCTATAGCCCTCTTCAAACATTCTCGCCTTGATTACAGAGACTCCAGGAATGGCCGACGCGCACGCGAAACCGCAACACGACTACCACCTGGTCGACCCCAGCCCGTGGCCGCTGGTCGGCTCCTTCTCCGCCTGCGTCATGTTCATCGGCGCCGTCGTGTGGATGAAGGGGCTGTTCGGCCTCGAGGCCGGCACCAAGTGGATGTTCTTCGTCGGCCTGGCCGGCGTCCTGTTCACCATGTTCTCGTGGTGGTCGGACGTGGTGAAGGAAAGCCGCAAGGGCGACCACACCCCCGTCGTGGGCATCGGCCTGCGTTACGGCATGGTGCTGTTCATCGCGTCGGAAGTGATGTTCTTCGTCTCCTTCTTCTGGATGTTCTTCGACATGGCGATCTTCAATGAATCGCGTGCGATCATCCCGGAAGTCGGCAACTGGATGGACACCGCCGCCGCCTGGAAGACCTGGCCGCCGACGGGCGTCGAGCTGCTGGATCCGTGGAGCCTGCCGCTCATGAACACGGTCATCCTGCTGCTGTCGGGCACGACCCTGACCTGGGCGCACCACGCCATCATCGCCGGCGACCGCAAGGCCGCCAAGATGGGCCTGCTGATCACCGTCCTGCTGGGCCTGCTGTTCACCGGCGTTCAAGCCTATGAGTATTACCACATCCTGCACGGCCACCTGTTCTTCAGCGAAGACGCGGCCCAGGCCAAGCTGTACGGTTCGATCTTCTTCATGACGACGGGCTTCCACGGCTTCCACGTCGCGGTCGGCACCATCTTCCTGGCTGTCTGCCTGCTGCGCCTGCAAGTCGGTCAGATGTCGCCGCAGAAGCACTTCGGCCTCGAAGCCGCCGCCTGGTACTGGCACTTCGTCGACGTGGTGTGGCTGTTCCTGTTCGTCTTCATGTACGTCGTCTTCGGTTGATCGAACACGACGGACAAGTCGAGCTTTCGTCGGCGCGGGGCCCCAGGTCCCGCGCCGATTTGCTTGTCTGGCCTGCTGTGCGCGCAGGGCTGAGGGGGCGCTGTCCCGCCTGCGGGCGCGGGCCGCTCTTCGAGGGCTTCCTGAAGCGCCGTGCGTCCTGCGAGGCGTGCGGCTTTGATCTGGGCGCGGTCGAGACGGGCGACGGCGCGGCCACCTTCATCATGCAGATCGCCGGCTTCCTGGTCGGGTTTTCGGCGCTGGCGGTCGAGATCGCCTTCAGCCCGCCGATCTGGCTGCACCTGATCATCTGGCTGCCGCTGACGGCGGGTCTGGCCCTGGCCTTGATGCGGCCGGGAAAGGGGTTGATGACGGCGCTTCAGATGCTGCGTCAGCGCAGCGACGATTCACCCCGAGAGACCCGATGACCGACGCCGCCCGGCCTCGTTTTCCCTATGTCCTGACTGTCGTGACGGTGCTGGCGCTGGCCCTGCTGCTGACGCTGGGCGTGTGGCAGGCGCAGCGGCTGCAGTGGAAGCTGGACCTGATCGCCCGCTCCGAAGCGGCCGCCCGTCAGGCGCCGGTTCCTCTTGCGGATGCGCTGGCGCTGGAGGACCCCGAGTTCCGTCAGGCGATCGTCACCTGCCGCGGCCTGAACACGGCGCCCTTCGTCGAGTTGCAGACCATCGAGGACGGCGACGCCGGCGTGCGGCTGATCTCGGCCTGTCCGATCCAAGGGCGGGGACCATTCTGGTCGATCGCGGCTTCCTGCCTGCCGAGGTCGCCGAGCGTCCCGCCGTTCGCGCCGATGCGGCCATGCCGGTCGTGATCGCGGGCGTGGTGCGCCGGGCGACTGAGCCGAACGCCATGACGCCGCCGCCCTCGGGCCAGGTCTTCTACGGCCGCGATCAGATGGCGATGGCCAAGGCTTTGGGCGTGGCCGGGCCGGTGTCGCCCTACACCGTCTATGCGACGACCTCGGCCAATCCCGAGCTGACGGCGCTGCGGCCCGTGGCGCCGCCCGCCGCCTTCAGCAACAACCACCTGGGCTACGCCCTGACCTGGTTCGGCCTGGCCGCCGTGCTGGTCGGCTTCTATGCGGCCGTGATGGTCCGCCGTTACCGTTCTTCCTGAGGACAATCGATCTGACTGCTCGCCTTCACACCCTGTCCAATGGCGTTCGCGTCGTGTGCGACCCCATGCCCGGCCTGCGCACCATCGCCGTGACGGTGGCCGTCAACGGCGGCGCCCGTATGGAGAACGAGGCGCAGTCCGGCTGGTCGCACCTGCTGGAGCATTTGGTCTTCAAGGGCGCGGGCGACATGGGCGCGCGCGAGATCGTCGAGCGTGTCGAGGCCGAGGGCGGCTCGATCAACGCCGCGACCGGCTATGAGCGCACCAGTTTCGACATCCGCGCCCTGAAGGGCAGCCTGCCTCTGGCCATGCAGGTGCTGTCGGATCTGGTGTTCCGCCCGACCCTGGCGCCCGAAGAGATCGAGCGCGAGAAGGACGTGGTGGCCCAGGAGATCGCCGAAGCCTTCGACACCCCCGACGACCATGTGTTCGAGATGGCCCAGACCCGCGCCTTCGTGGGGCAGGCGCTGGGGCGGCCGATCCTGGGCTCCATCGCCAGCCTGGCGCCGGTCGAGCGCGAGACGATCGGCGACTGGCGCCGACGTCTCTATTCGCCCGACCGCATGGTCGTGGCTGTCTCGGGCGGGGTGGACGAAGACGAGCTTCTGCCGCTGGCGGAGGCCTGGTTCGGCCATCAGACGGCGACGCCGACCGAGGCGCTGCCGCCGGCCGTCTTCGTCGGCGGCGAGGCGCGGCTGGCGCGCAAGATCGAACAGGCCAATCTGGTGTTCCAGCTGCCGACCATCGGCGCGCGCGACGAGCGGCTGCCCGCCCTGCGCCTGTTCACCGAAATCCTGGGCGGCGGGATGGCTTCGCGCCTGTTCCAGAGCGCGCGCGAGGATCGCGGCCTGGCCTACGCCATCGACGCTTATCACGAGACCTATGACGATCTGGGGCTGCTGGGCGTCTACGCCGGGGCGGCGGCCGAACGCTCGGTCGAGCTGGCCGAACTGTGCGCCGCCGAAATCCTGGACCTGGCCGAGCGGGGGCCGACGCCGCAGGAACTCGCCCGGGCCAAGGCGGTGCTGAACGCCAGCCTGTGGATGGCAGACGAAAGCCCGGCCAGCCGCGCGGGCCGCAATGCCGGCCAGACCCTGGTGTTCGGGGCGCCGGTCTCGTCCGAGGCGACGGCGGCCCGCATCGAGGCTCAAAGCGCCGAGGACCTGCGCGCCGTGGGGCGTGAGATGGCGGCGACGGGCCGTTCGGCCAGCGCCGTACTGGGGCCGCGCGCCGCGGGCGGGGCGGGCGCCGCCTTCCGCGCCGCCATGTTGGCAGCCGGCGGCTGACGTCATCTTTGTCGCCGGCAGCTGACGCCGGGGCTGCGACGGGTTATCCTGATCCCATGGCCCTGTTCGACTGGATGGCCGAGGCGACCGGACCGGTCCTGAACGGGCAGGGGGTCGTGCTGCGTCCGCCGCGCCCTTCTGACTATATGGCCTGGGCCTCCCTGCGCGAGGAGTCGCGCGCCTATCTGCAGCCGTGGGAGCCGGCCTGGCCCGAGGACGACCTGACCCGGGCCGCCTTTCGTCGCCGGCTGGGCGTCTATGCGCGCGAGATGGAGTTGGGCACGGCCTGGCCCCTGTTCATCTTCGATGGCGAGGACGAAGCCCTGCTGGGCGCCGTCACCCTGTCCAACATCCGCCGCGGCGTCGCCGAGACCGGGACGCTGGGCTATTGGGTCGGCCAGCCGCACGCAGGGCGCGGGGTCGGCACCACGGCGGTGCGCGCCATGCTGGCTTACGCCTTTGGCCCATTGAAGCTGCACCGGGTCGAGGCGGCGTGCCTGCCGACCAACTACGCCTCGCGCCGGGTGCTGGAAAAGGCGGGGTTCCGTCATGAGGGACTGGCGCGGGCTTATTTGAAAATTAACGGCCGCTGGGCAGATCATCTGCTGTTCGGCGTCCTGAACACCGAGTTCGCGCCCACCCTTCCTCAGTCATGTTAGCGGGTACGCTTTGAGTGCAAGATCCAGAGCGTTGACGTGGGACCCCACCACGGCCATCGAAGCCTTGGCTGCGGCGGACGCCGCGCTTTGGATTTGGACCCCCGCCGAGGATCAGATCCGCTTCACCGGCGCCACCCGGCCGCTGGGACTGGGCCCGCTGGCCCCGCAATGCTCGGGCGCGGCCTTCACCGCCCTGACCATGCCGCAGGACCGCGCCCTGGCCGATCGGCTGCTGAAGCCGCAGGCCGAGGGGACCGAGATCGCCGTGCGTCTGCGGATGCGCGGGTGCGAGACCTGTCTATGGCGCGGCGTCTGGCTGGAGGACGGCCTGCGCGCGGCGGGCATCGTCGCCCTGGAGACCAAGTTCGCCGGGGCGGATCGCGACACGCTGACCGGGCTGCTGGACCGGCGGACCTTTCGCGTCCGCGTCGCCGAAACCCTGGCGCAGCCAGGCGAGTATGAACTGGTCGTGGGGGATCTGGACCGCCTGCGCCGCCTGAACGAGGCCCTGGGGCACGAGCGGGCGGACCTGGTGCTGTCGGCCTTGGGGTCGCGACTGTCGGCGGCCTTTTCCGAAAGCTGCGCCCCCGCCCGGATCGGCGAGGACGAGTTCGCCATCCTGGTGAAGCGCGGCGGGACCAGCGGCGGGGCCCGGATGCGCGAGGCGCTGGAACAGCCGCTGCGCATGGCCGGTTTCGACATCTATCCCACCCTGTCCATCGGGGCGGTGACGGCCGAGGGCGGCCCCGACGCCCCGGACCCGGCCGAACTCCTGCGCCGTGCCGAGCTGGCGGTGGAGCAGGCTAAGACCGCCGGGCGCGGCGGGGCCGCCGCCTACGGCCGGGCGCTGGAAAGCGACAGCCTGTCGCGTCTGGCGCTGGAGGCGGACCTGCGCAACGCCTTCGTGCGCGGCGAGATCGAGCCCTTCTTCCAGCCGATCGTGAACCTGAACACCGGCGCCGTCGCCGGGTTCGAGGCCCTGGCGCGCTGGCGCCACCCCCGGCGCGGTCTGGTCCCGCCGGACGAGTTCCTGACCCTGGCCGATGAAATGGGCCTGATGAACGAACTGGGCCTGCTGATGATGACCCAGGCGGCGCGTCAGCTGGACGAGTGGCTGACCCGCCACCCCAACGCGGGGCGGCTGTTCTGCAGCGTGAACCTGTCGGTCGGCGAGATCGAACGCCCTTATCTGGTTGAGGACGTCGCCCGCATCATCAAGGAGACGGGCCTGCCGCGCGGCGCCCTGAAGCTGGAAGTCACCGAAGGCGACATCATGCGCGACACGGCGCGCGCCGCCGAGGTGCTCAAGGCCCTGCGCGAAGCGGGCGCCAGCCTGGCGCTGGACGACTTCGGCACGGGCTTCTCGTCCCTGTCCTACCTGGCCAAGCTGCCCTTCGACACCCTGAAGATCGACCGCTATTTCGTGCTGACGATGGACAAGGACGAGGGCTCGGCCAAGATCGTCAAATCCGTCGTCAACCTGGGCCGCGACCTGGAGCTGGAGGTGGTGGCCGAGGGGGTGGAGAACGCCCACCTGGCCCAACTGCTGCTCGACGACGGCTGCCACTACGGCCAGGGCTTCGGCTATGCGCCCGCCCTGCCGGCCCAGGAAGCCGAGGTCTATTTGAACGAGTCCCTCGCCGACGGTTCCGCGCCGATCAAGGGGCGCTCGGCTTAGCGATACCCTCTCCCGGCGGGAGAGGGAGCGTCAGGCCCGGCCGCTCTGGCTGGACAGGCGGGCGGCGTCGACGCCGAGGCCCGCCAGGGCGCGGCTCCACTTGGTGTCGTAGTCGGTGTCGAAGATCAGGGCGTCGTCGGCTTCTGCGGTCAGCCAGACGTTTTCGTTCAGCTCTTCCTCCAGCTGACCCTCGCCCCAGCCGGCGTAGCCCAGCAGCAGGATCGACCGGCGCGGGCCTTCGGCGTCGGCCATGGCGGTGAGGGCGTCGCGGGTGCCGGTCAGGGCCAGCCCCTCGCCGAAGCTGAGGCTGGTCTCGTCGCTGATCCAGTCGTCGGTGTGCAGGACGAAGCCGCGCTCGCGCTCGACCGGGCCGCCGATCAGCACTCGCCGGTCGCGCAGGCGGTCATGGCTGGGCGTATCCAGCGTCTCCAGCACCTCGGCCAGGGACACGCCGGGCGCGGGCTGGTCCAGGCGCACGCCCAGGGCGTGGTCATCGTCGTGGGCGCAGATCAGGATGACGGCGTGCCGGAAGCGGTCGTCGTCGATGCCGGGCATGGCGACCAGCAGACGTCCGGTCAGGGAGGAGGCCGCCGGGGAGGAGGAGGTCTTCATCCCCCTATCATCGGGGCGCCGGCCTTCGGGCGCAAGACGGCGGGCGCCGGGGCGCTTGGCGTTCGGGCCGTGGGTCTCTATCTGATCGTCATCGCGCTCCGGATCGGCCGGGCCGACATCCGGAGATCCCGACATGACCCTTTCGATCGGCGACCGCATTCCCGAGGCGACCCTGACCACCATGACCGCCGAGGGCCCCAAGCCGGTCACGACGGCCGAGCTGTTCGGCGGCAAGACCGTCGCCCTGTTCGCCGTGCCGGGCGCCTTCACCCCGACCTGCTCGGCGCGCCACCTGCCGGGCTATGTCGACCACCGCGCCGACCTGAAGGCCAAGGGCGTGGACACCGTGGCCTGCGTCTCGGTCAACGACGCCTTCGTCATGGGGGCCTGGGCCCAGGCCAACGACCTGAACGGGACCGACGACATCGTCATGCTGGCCGACGGCAACGGCGACTTCACCCGCGCCGTGGGCCTGGCGCTGGACGCCAAGGGCTTCGGCATGGGCGAGCGCTCGCAGCGTTACTCCATGCTGGTCAAGGACGGCGTCATCGACCAGTTGAACATCGAGCAGGGCGGCGAGTTCAAGGTGTCCTCGGCCGAGCATCTTCTGGCCCAGCTGTGATTCCCGGCGTCGCCCGCCGCTGGCCGGCCCGCCGCGCGCGGAGCTGAGGCCGTGGCGGGCGACGTCTTCACGCCCGAACAACGCAGCGCCGTCATGCGGCGCGTGAAGGGTCGCGACACCGGCCCCGAGATCAAGGTCCGGCGCGCCCTGCGCGCGGCGGGCATCGGCTATCGCCTCGGCGGCTGCGGCCTGCCGGGGCGGCCGGATCTGGTGATGAAGGGGCGCAAGACGGTCGTGTTCGTCCACGGCTGTTTCTGGCACGGCCACGACTGCCCGCGCGGCGCCCGCCAGCCCAAGGGCAACGCCGATTACTGGATCGCCAAGATCGACCGCAACCGCGCCCGGGACGCCCGCGTGGCCGACGAACTGGCGGCGGCGGGCTGGCGCGTCCTGACCCTGTGGGAATGCGACCTCAGACAGCCGGGCTGGGAAGAGCGCCTGATCGCGGCCCTGCGCCCGCAAACCGCCTAGGCGGCGGCCGCGTCCGCTTCGTCCTGGGCCGCGGCGTCCAGCGTGCGGGACAGGGCCTCCAGCAGCGCGGCTGGGGTCAGCGGCTTGGACACGAAGGCGTTCATGCCGGCGGCCAGGCAGGCGCTCATGTCTTCCGGCTCGGTGTCGGCGGTCACGGCGATGACGGGAACGCGGGCGTTCGGGCCGCCGCCGCTGCGCAGACGCCGCGTGGTCTCGCGGCCGTCCAGTTCGGGCATCCGCACATCCATGAAAACGACGTCGAAGACCTGGTCCTCGCAGGCGTGAAGCGCGGCCAGGCCGTTTTCCGCCATGACGATCTCGCAGTCGAAGGCCTGCAGGATCAGCTGGATGGCGCGCCGGTTGATGGCGTGGTCGTCGACGACCAGGACGCGCAGAGGCCGGGCGTCCGCCGCGTCGTCATCGAGCGCGACCTTCTCGAAGGCCGGCGGCGAAGGCAGGGACGCCGAAGGCAGGGGCGGCGAAGGCGGGAGCTGCGAAGTCGGGGCCGCCGGAGCGCTGTCCGGCGGGGGGCGAGCGGGTCGAGGCGGCCGGACACGGCCAGCGGGGTGATTGGCTCGTCGCGGATGTCGTCGGCGGCCGCATCGCGCCGTCCTTGAGGCAGGCTCAGGGCCACGGTGAACTGGGAGCCGCAGCCGGGTTCGCTGCGCACCGTCAGGCGCCCGCCCATCAGTTCGATCAGGTCGCGGCTGATCGCCAGCCCCAGGCCAGAACCGCCGAAGCGGGCTGCGACGCCGTCCTGGGTCTGGTCGAACGGGTTGAACAGCCTCTGCAGCTGCGCGGGGCTCATGCCGCGCCCGGTATCGGCGATGTCGATCAGCAGGGCGCAGGCGCCCTGATCGTCCACCCAGCAACGGACCTTCAGCGTCACCGTCCCGGCCTCGGTGAACTTCATGGCGTTGGAGATCAGATTGTTCAGCACCTGACGCAGGCGCATGGCGTCGCCGCGCACCCAGCGGGGCGTCTCGCGCGCGCCTTCCAGCCGTAACCTCAGACCCTGGGCGCGGGCCTGGCCCTGCCACAGCCGTGCGGTCTGGGCCAGCAACAGGCGCAGGTCGAACTCATTGCTCTCGACGTGCATCCGGCCTGCGTTCAGCCGTGCGTGATCAAGCAGATCGTCCAGCAGGGCCTTCATCATGAGGCCGGCGTCCTCGATCAGGGCGACCTGCTGGCGCGCGGCGGCGGACGGGGCGGCGGCGCGCAGGTAGTCTGCGCCAGTCAGGATGGCGCTGATGGGCGTGCGCAGGTCGTGGCCGACGGCGGCCAGGAAGGCGCTGCGCTCCGTCATGGCGGTCTCGACCTGGCGGCGTTCCCGCTCGGCTTCGGCCAGGGCGTGGCGCTCGGCCAGCGTGGCGCTGCGCAGGCGCGCGCGCGTGTTGAAGCAGAAAAGGGCGTAACAGAAGATGCCGATCGCCACGGCGATGATCAGAGACCGCTCGGCTCCCCACAAGGCCATGAACATGGGCGTCAGGGCCATGAAGCCCAGCTGGGGCAGCACGGTGAAGCTGAACACCCGCATATTGCCGGCCGACATGATCACGGAGTTGATCGAGCCTGCCGAAAGCAGGACGGAAGCGGCGAAACCGCCCATCGGACCGCCGATCAGCCATAGGGGTACAGACAGGAAACCCAGCCAGCCGGCGTTCAGCGCCAGCACGGCGTCCATCGCCAGTCCGCGCCAGCCCTTTGGCGTCTCCTGGCGGTCTTGCAGCACGGGCTGGGCCAGCCAGGCCTCAACCCCCTGGATCAGGACATAGACAGCCAGCCACCCCATAGCGGGCCCCAGTCCCAGAATGGGGCTGAAGACAAGCGCCGTCGCGCCGCCCGTGACAAGGCGCTGCATTGTCGCCTTGCGACGTTGGCGAATGGCGGGCGCCCACCCGATATGGGCGTCGGCGATAGTGTCGGACATACGACGTTCCAAACGGGCGCTGGGCCCATTGGTTCATCATCGACCGAGGGTTGCTAATGCTCCGTCAACGGCGGGCGGCGGTCGCCTCGGCCATGCTGGAAAAGCCTTCGGCGCGCAGGCGGGCGGCCAGGTCGCGCTTGATGCGGCCGATCAGGCCCGGGCCTTCATAGATCAGGGCCGAATAGACCTGGACCGACGAGGCGCCGGCCCGGATGCGGGCGAAGGCGTCTTCGCCGCTGGCGATGCCGCCGACAGCGATCAGGGGCAGGCGCCCGTCCGCCGCTTCGGCCGCCGCCTCGAGGGCCTTCAGGGCGAAGGGCTTCAGCGGGGCGCCCGACAGGCCGCCATTCTCGCCCGCGAATGCGGAGCGCAGGGAGGCGGGCCGCTCCAGCGTGGTGTTGGACACGATCAGGGCGTCGATCCGGTGGGCGAGGAAGCCTCGACGATCATGCCGATCTCTTCGCCGATCAGATCGGGCGCGATCTTCAGGAAGACCGGGGCGCCGTCGCCGGGGCGCGCCTCGTTGATGCGACCCAGCAGGTCGTCCAGCGCCTCGCGGCCCTGCAGCGCGCGCAGCCCCGGCGTATTGGGCGAGGAGATGTTGATCGTGAAATAGTCGGCCAGACCCGCCAGCCGCTTCAGCCCCGCGACATAGTCGGCGGCCCTGTCCTCGGTATCCTTGTTGGCGCCCAGGTTGGCGCCGATGGCGGTGCGGGTCGGGCGCCGGGCCAGACGGGCGGCGAAGGGCTCCAGCCCCTCGTTGTTGAAGCCCATGCGGTTGATGATCGCCCGGTCTTCCGACAGGCGGAACAGGCGCGGTTTGGGGTTGCCCGCTTGCGCGCGCGGCGTGACCGAGCCGCACTCCACGGCGCCGAATCCCAGCCGCGACAGGCCTTCCAGCGCCTCGCCGTTCTTATCGAGGCCCGCCGCCAGACCGACGGGGTTGGACATCTGCAGCCCGGCGATCGTGGTCTTCAGGATCGGATCGTCGGCGCCGGGCGCGGGCAGGGGCGTCAGCTGCAGGGCGCGGATGGCCAAGCGGTGGGCCGTTTCCGGGTCGAATTGGCGCAGCAGGACGGCGCCCAGGTCGGTCAGGCTCATGCTCATGTTCAGGCTCGGGCGGTCTCTTCAATGACCATGCGGCCGTCGGCGCTGACCGACAGGCCGCGCGCGCCGCGCGTCGCGGCGACGGGCAGGGGGCCGTAGATGTGGGGGAACAGGGCGCCGCCGCGCGACGGCTCCCAGATCAGGGCGTCGCCCAGAGCCGTCAGGTCGACCTCGACCAGCATCAAGTCGCTCTGTCCCGCGTAATGCTTGGCCGCCGTGGCCTCCAGCTGATCGGCGGCCGACAGGTGGATGTAGCCGTCGGCCAGGTCCACGGCTGAACCGTCGTAGCGGCCCTCGGCCAGGGCCGCCCGCCAGTCGGCGCGGCTCAAAATCTTGAAGGCGAAATGGGGCAGGTCGGTCATGGCCTAGAGCGTCTCCGGGGTCAGCCAGCCCTCATAGGAGGGGCGCCCGGCGACATCGACGGTGAAGACAGCCGCCGCCCCGGTGGGGAAGCCGCCGCTCATCTTGTCCAGCACCGAAGGCGAGGCGGCGCTCTCGATCAGATATTCGACCGCCAGTTGATGCACGCCGGGGTTATGGGCGATCAGCAGCAGGCAGCCCGCCTCGTCCTCGGCCGCCTCGACGGCGCGGCGCAGGGTGTCGGCCGAGGCGTTGTAGAGGTTGTCGGACACGCGCAGTTCGACGTCGCCGAAATGGTCGCTGACCTGATCCCAGGTCTGGCGCGTGCGCCGGGCGCCGGACACCAAAGCCATATCCGGCTTCAGTCCCCGCGCGGCCAGGGCGCGGCCGATGGCGGCGGCGTCGCGCAGGCCGCGCTCGCTCAGGGCGCGGTCCACGTCGCCGCCGGGCGCCGAGGCTTCGGCCTTGGCGTGACGCATCAGGATCAGTCTTTGCATGAGGCTGGCTTTAAGGCTGTTTGCGCGCGGCGCCCATAGGGTGCGACGCAGGCGCATGATCACGGGCGGCGGGCGAGGGGGTCAGGGCGGGCCGTCCGGCCAGCACCGTCTGGGCCAGGCCGCGCGGGCGGACGCGGGCGTAGGCCTGGCGCGTGGCTTCCAGCATGATCAGGCCCGCTGCGCCTGGAAACAGTTTCGGGCCCACCTGCTCCAGCCCGTCGGCCAGACCCAGCAGAGGCCGCCACGGGGGACGTAAAGCGCCTGGGACCAGGCGACCGGCTCGAGGCCGACTTCGCGCACCAGCCGCTCCAACTGGCCGCGGGTGAAGGGGCGGCCGTGGCCGAAGGGGTGGCCTCGGCGCGGGCCCACAGGCCCCCGCGCGCCGCCGCCGCCAGGATGACGCGGCCCGACGGCGCCAGGGCCCGCACCGCCTCGGTCAGCAGGGCCTTGGGGTCGTCCGCCTCTTCCAGGGCGTGGACCAGCAGGATGCGGTCGAAGGTCCCGGCGGCGAAAGGCAGGCGGCGCTCGTCGATCAGGACGGTGCGGTTGCGGCCGCCCGCCGTCCACTGCTCCGCGCCCTGTGCGCCCGGCATGGCGGCGATGACGCGGCGCGCGCCGATGAAGGCGTCCAGCCAGGGTGGCGTAGCCCAGCCCCAGCACGTCGCAGCCGTTCGCCTCACCCCAGGCGTCGTCCAGCCGCCGCGCCAGCATGCGCCGCGCCAGCGCCCCTGTCGGTTCGCCGTAGAAGGTGCGGAGCCTCGTCGATGCTGCGGCGCATGGGAGCAGTATGGCGGATTTCGCGGCGGATGTCGGCCTTCCTGCTTAAAACCGCTCATCCCGGCGGATGAGCGGAAAACTGTATAGGCCTGCTAGGATGCCGCCTGATCGGAGACCTCCTCATGACCCTGACCGTCCGCCAGTTCCCCTGCCTGTCCGACAACTACGGCTTCCTGATCCGCGATGAGGCGACTGGGCTGGTTGCGGCCATCGACACGCCGGACGCCGAGGCGATCCTGGACGATCTGGAGGCGTCGGGCTGGGGGCGGCTGGACCTGATCCTGAACACCCACTGGCACCCCGACCACACCGGCGGCAACGAACGGCTGCAGGCCGAGACGGGCTGCGAGATCGCCGGACCGGAGGAGGTGCGCCGCGCGGCGCCGCTGGATCACGTGCTGGTCGACGGCGAGGCGGTGCGGCTGGGCAGGACGGCCTTCGACGTGGTGCTGTCGCCCGGCCATACGCTGGGCCATGTGGTCTATCATGCGGCGGACGACGGCCTGGCCTTCGTCGGCGACGTCATCTTCGCCCTGGGCTGCGGGCGGCTGTTCGAGGGAACGCCTGAGCAGATGTGGGAGAGCCTGAACCGCATCGCCGCCTGGCCCGAGGCGACGACGCTGTACTGCGCCCATGAATATACGGCGTCGAACGCCCGCTTCGCCCTGTCGTCGCCGGACGCCGATGAGGCCTTGCAGGCGCACGCCGAGGCGATCTTCGCCGCGCGCGAACGGGGCGAGGCCACCGTGCCGACGACGGTCGGGGTCGAGCGCCGTTTCAACCCCTTCCTGCGCGCCCGCGACGCCGAAGACTTCGCTCAGCGCCGCGCGGCCAAGGACGCATTCAAGGGGTAGCGGGTCTCAAGAGGCCGAGTAGCTGGTCTTGATCTGGGTGTAGAAGTCGGCGGCGGCGAAACCCTGTTCGCGGGGGCCGTAGCTGGACTTCTTCGTGCCGCCGAACGGGACGTGATAGTCGACCCCGGCGGTGGCCAGGTTGACCATGGTCATGCCCGCCCGCGCCCGGCGCTGGAACTCGCGCGCGTGCTTCAGCGACTGGGTGACGATGCCCGCCGACAGGCCGAACTCGACGCCGTTGGCGATGGTCATGGCCTCCTCGAAATCGGCCACGCGGATGGTCGAGGCGACGGGGCCGAACACTTCTTCGTTGTTGATGCGGGCGTCGGGCAGGGTGTCGACGATCAGGGTCGGCTGGACGTACCAGCCCGGCTTGTCGAGGCTGAGGCGCTGGCCGCCCGCCACGACGCGGCCGCCGCCGGACGCGGCGATGTCGATGTAGTCGTAGGACACGTCGCGCTGGGCCTCGGTCACGGCGGGGCCCATCTGGGTGGACGGGTCAAGGGCGTCGCCGACGCGCAAGGACGCGACCTTCTCGGCCAGGGCGGCGACGAAGCGGTCATGGATGCCGTCCTGAACGATCAGGCGGCTGGAGGCGGTGCAGCGCTGGCCCGTGGCGAAGAAGCTGCCGTCCAGGGCGATGTTCACGGCGCGGTCGAGATCGGCGTCGTCCATCACGATCAGCGGGTTCTTGCCGCCCATTTCCAGCTGGACGCGGGCCTGACGCTTCATCGCCCCTTCGGCCACCCCGGCGCCGACCTTCTGCGAGCCGGTGAAGCTGATGCCGTCCACGTCCGGGTGGGCGACGATGGCGCGGCCGACGTCGCCGTCGCCGATGACCATGTTGACCACGCCCTTGGGCAGGCCCGCCTCATGCAGGATGGCGATCAGGGCCTCGGCCGTGGCCGGGGTCGGGCCGGCGGGCTTGATGATCACGGTGTTGCCGAAGGCGATGGCGGGGGCGATCTTCCAGGCCGGAATGGCGATGGGGAAGTTCCACGGCGTGATCAGGCCGAACACGCCGACCGGCTGGCGATAGGTCTGGATTTCCACGCCGGGCCGGGTCGAGGCCAGGTTCTGGCCGTGCAGGCGCAGGGCCTCGCCCGCGAAGAACTTCAGGATGCGGGCGGCGCGGGCCGTCTCGCCGATGCCTTCGGCCAGGGTCTTGCCCTCTTCGCGCGACAGCAGGCGGCCGATGACTTCGCGCCGCTCCATCAGCAGGGTCCCGGCGCGATCCAGCACATCCGAACGGACTTCAGGCGAGGCGTCGGCCCAGGGACCGAAGGCGGCGCGGGCGGCGGCGACCGCCTGATCGACCTCGGTGGCGCCGCCCTGGGGCGTGCGGGCGACCACATCGCGGATGTCCGACGGGTTCAGGCTCTCGCCCGGGCGCGTTCCGGCGACCTTCTCGCCGCCGATCCAGTGCGAAAGCTCAAGCGTGTCGGTCATCTGGTCATTCCCTTGGTTCAGCATCTGGATTGCCTGACGCAGCGACCGGCGACAAGGCGTCGGCGCCGGATGTTTCTGTTGAATTGGCGCGGGTTTGGCGAAGGGATTGCGCTGAGCGCATAAGGCGTGTCATGAATAACGCTGATCGGCCGGGGGCGGTTTCAGATGATTTTCCAGCGGGTTTTCGCAGCTTTTGCGGCTCTGGCCGTCTGTGCGTCGGCCTGCCCGGCCGCAGCGTTCGCCGCGCCCGGCGCGGTTGAGGTCGAGACCGCGCCGCCGGGGTCAGCGCGGGCGGGGCTGAAGCGCCGGGTGGCGGTCGGGCGCTTCAGCAACAGCACCCCTATGGCCGCCTGCTGCTGTCGCCGGGGCAGGCCGACCCGGTGGCGAGCCAGGCGGGCGACATGCTGGTCAACGCTTTGGTGGCCTCCGACCATTTCTTCGTCTTCGAGCGATCCGATCTGACGGCGCTCAACGCCGAGCGGGTGCTGTCCCAGGCGGACGGCCAGGCGCTGAGCGGGGTCGACGCCCTGCTGCTGGGCTCGATCACCCAACTGGGCCGTCGCAACGAGGGCAAGCAGGGCTTCCTCAACTCCCAACGGCGTCAGGCGGTCAACGCCACGGTCGAGATCCGTCTGGTCGACGTGCGCACGGGCCGCGTCTTCTTCACCGCCTCGGGCGCCGGGGAGGCGACGACGGAGACCGGCGAGGTTGCGGGCTTCGGCAGCCGCGCGGGCTATGACTCGACGCTGAACGATCGGGCCATATCGGCGGCCATCGCGGACGCCATGACCAATATCGTCAACCAGTTGCAGCAGCGGGCCTGGTTCACCGACATCCTGCGGGTGTCCGGCCCGACCGTCTATGTCAGCGGCGGTCCCAGCCAGGGTCTGCGCGCCGGCGACCGCTTCCACGTCGAAACGCCGGGCGAGACGGTAGTCAGCGGCCAGTCAGGCCTGCCGATCACCCTGCCGGGCAGCCGGGTGGCGCAGATCGAGATCACCGGCTTCTTCGGCGACAGCCCTGAGACCGAGGGCGCGACCGCCCGCCTGATCGAGGGCGAACTGCCTGCCGATCCAACCGGCCTGCGGGTCACGGAGATCAGACCATGAAGACGAGCGCGGTCGTGCTGACCGTCCTGTGCGCCGCGCTGGCGGCCGGAGGGTGCGTCCAAAACTATCCTGCGCGCGAGGCGGTGCAGGGCGCATCCGCGGGCACGCTGAAGCTGCGTAACGCCCCGGCCGACGCCCGCCTGATCGTGGACGGGCGCGATCTGGGATCGGTCAGCGCCCTTGGCGGGGGCGCGGCCCTGACGCCGGGCCGTCATGAGGTCGTCGTCAGTCAGGGCGGTCGGATCCTTCACGCCCAGACGGTGATCGTCGCCGCCGGGACGCAGGCTGTGGTGGTGCTGCCGTGAAACGTCTGATGATGATGGCCGCCCTGATGACCCTGACCGGCCTCGCCGCCTGCGCGCCCGCCACGCGGTTCGAGTGGGGCGCCTATGAGCCCGCGCTCTACGCCTATGCCCAGAACCCCGAGAACCGCGAGGCCTATCGCACCGCGCTGGAGCGCGCCATCGAGGCGGGGCGCAAGCGCGACGCCGTGGCGCCGGGGCTGCTGGCCGAGCTGGGCTATCTGCATCTGCAGGCGGGCGAGACGGCGCAGGCCCTGACGATGTTTCAGGAAGAGCGCGCGCGCTTTCCCGAATCGGCCGTCTTCATGGATCGGGTGATCGTCGGCCTCGGCGGTCAGGCCGCCGTCGCCGGGGAGAGGCGCAATGATCATCCGCCAATCGCTCGCCGTCGCCGCCCTGGCCTGCGCCGCCCTGCTGACCGCCTGCGCCACGGGGCCTGCGCCCAAGAGCTACGCCGCCCTGCGCGCCGAGAATCCGCGCAGCGTCATGGTGGTTCCGGCGCTGAACTCGACCGTCAACGTGGATGCGGCGGACTATTTCGTCTCGACCATTTCCCGGCCGGTGGCCGAGCGCGGCTACTATGTCTTCCCCGCCCATATGGTGAAGGGGGTGCTGGAGGACGAGGGCCTGTCGGACGCCGGTCTGGTGCATCAGGCCGACGCCGCGCGCTTCGGTCCCCTGTTCGGCTGCGACGCCGTGCTGTTCGTCGAAATCCAGAAGTGGGAGTCGCAATACATCCTGATCTCGACCTCGACCAATGTGGCGTTTGAATACACGTTGAAGAGCTGTCGCAGCGGTCAGGTGCTGTGGGCGGACCATCAGTCGATGACCTACAGTCCGCAGGCGTCGAACTCGGGCAATCCGCTGGCCGATCTGCTGGCCCAGGCCATCGTCGCGGCGCTGGAGAAGGCCAAGCCCAACTATATGCCGCTGACCCAGCAGGCCAATCTGACGGCGACCCATGCGCTGGGGCAGGGCCTGCCCGCCGGGCCCTATCTGCCGGCCCAGCACCGGCAGGATCACAAGAGCTTTCCGGACGAATAGGCCCGTCGCGTCCGGGCGCGGTCAGCGCGGCTAAACACCGCGACAGAAAAGCTGCGGAGCGGGGCCTTGCCTCGCGCGTATAAGCCTTATCTGTTACGCCGCCCCCGAACGTACGGAGACCTCGCCATGTCCGACACTGCTCAAACCCAAGCCTATGACGCCAGCCGCCACAGGAAGGCGGGGCGGGGTCGGGTCTATGACAGCATCGTCGACACCATCGGCGATACGCCCCTGGTGCGGCTGCCGAACCTGACGGCGGCGCTGAAGCCCAAGGCCACGGTGCTGGCCAAGCTGGAGTTCTTCAACCCGATCGCCTCGGTCAAGGACCGTATCGGCGTGGCGATGGTCGAGGCGCTGGAGCAACTGGGCCGGATCAAGCCGGGCGCCACCCTGATCGAGCCGACCAGCGGCAACACCGGCATCGCCCTGGCCTTCGTCGCGGCGTCCAAGGGCTATAAGCTGATCCTGGTCATGCCCGAGAGCATGTCGATCGAGCGGCGCAAGATGCTGGCCCTGCTGGGCGCCAAGCTGGAGCTGACGCCGGCCGAAAAGGGCATGAAGGGCGCCATCGCCCGCGCCGAAGAGCTGCTGAGCGAAATCCCCGGCTCGGTCAGCCCGGCCCAGTTCGAGAACCTGGCCAACCCCGCCATCCACGAGGCGTCGACGGCTGAGGAAATCTGGAACGACACGGCGGGCGCCGTGGACGTGGTGGTGGCGGGCGTCGGCACCGGCGGCACCATCACCGGCGTCGGCCATGCGCTGAAGGCGAAGAAGCCCTCGGTGAAGATGATCGCGGTCGAGCCGACCGACTCTCCCGTTCTGTCCGGCGGCGCGCCGGGGCCGCACAAGATCCAGGGCATCGGCGCGGGCTTCATCCCCGCCGTGGTGGACCGCGCCGTCATCGACGGGGTCGAGCAGGTCACCAACGAGGACGCCTTCGCCATGGCCCGCCGCGTCGCGCGCGAGGACGGCGTCCCGGTCGGCATCAGCTCGGGCGCGGCCCTGACGGCGGCCTTCCGGCTGGCGGCGCAGGATGCCTATGCCGGTCAGACCATCGTGACCATCGTCCCCAGCTTCGCCGAACGCTATCTGTCGACGGCTCTGTTCGAAGGGCTGTGACGGCCGGTTAACGCGTCGGCGCTAGGCTGCGCTCATGAGCGAACCCAGGGTCAGGGCGGAAGAGACAGGGACGCGGCCGTTGCGGGCGCGCCGCGCCCTGCTGCGTCGTCTGGCCGATGTGGTCAGCCTGCCGGCGAGCCGGATCAACGTCTTCGAGCGTTCGGTGGTCGGCGACCTGCTGGTCGACGTGCTGCGGACGGCCGCGACGGATGAGCGCCGCCGGGTGGCCGAGCGGCTGGCCCCGCTGGGCGAACTGCCTGATGCGCTGAAACGGCTGCTGCTGCGCGACGAGCCTGAGGTGGCGCGGCCGCTGCTGGAGGAGTGCGCGGCCCTGTCGGACGCGGACCTGATCGGCTGCGCGCGCGATGCGGGTCTGGAGCATCGCCTGATGATGGCGGCGCGGCGCGGCCTGTCCGAGGTCGTGGCCGAGGCCCTGTTCAACTGGGCCGAGGAGGCGGTGATCGCCGCCGTCCTGCGCAATGACACGGCGCGCCTGCCGCAATCCGCCGTCGAGAGCGTGATCGCCCTGAGCCGCAACGCGCCGGCGCTGTGCGCCCTGATCCTGCGGCGCCCGGAACTACGGCCCTCGGGCGCCTATGTCATGTTCTGGTGGTGCGGGGCCGAGGAGCGGCGCATCATCCTGCAACGCTTCGCCGTGTCTCGCGAGGTGATGCAGAGCAGCGTCGAGGACGTCTTCGCCCTGGCGGCCGAGGAGGGGTGGAGCGACCCCGTCGCGCGCAAGGCGCTGCAGTTCATCGAGCGGCGCCAGCGCAACCGCGCGGCGGTGGCCAAGAGCCCTTACGCCGATCTGGAAGCGGCCGTGGCGGCGGCGGGGCCGGGGACTGACGCGCGAACTGGTGGCCGAGATCGGCTATCTGTCGGGGATCAAGCCTTTGACTTCGGCCAAGATCATGGGCGATGCGGGGCGAGCCCCTGGCCATATTGTGCAAGGCGACGGGCTTGGCGCGGCGCGACCTGGCGGCCCTGTGGCGGGCCATGCGGCGTCCCGAGACCACGGCGGACGGCGCCGAGCACCCCGACTGGCGCCGGGTGCAGATCATCTATGAAATGCTGGCGGTGGACCGGGCCCAGACGGTGCTGCGTTACTGGAACTGGTCTCTGTCCTCGGCGCTGACGCCGACGCTTCTACGGGCGATCCGCGAGGGGAGGAGGCGCTGATCGACGAATACTCGGCGCCTGAGCGCGCAGCCCTGCTGGCCCTTGCGGAGAACTTCGGTCGATAAAAAATCGGCGTTGTCGTAATTACTGATCAGAGCAGTTGAACTCGCTTATCAAGCGATAAAAGACGGCTGCATTGCTTTCAAACTCGAACATCCGTATGAAACCGACAAGCGGCGGATCCTTTCAGATCAGTCGAATGAATTTGGGACGACAGAAGGCTGATCCAGATGGAAGAAAAACCCGAACTGCTTGAGATGACGGCGGACATCGTGTCGGCCTATGTCAGCAACAACACCGTATCGGCCGACACTGTGCCGACCCTGATCGCGCAAATCCACGCCGCCCTGTCGGGCGTTTCGGAAGCGCCGGTCGAGGCCGAGCCCGAGCCCCAAGAACCGGCCGTCCCGGTTCGCAAGTCGATCACGCCGGACTTCCTGATCTGCCTGGAAGACGGTCGCAAGTTCAAGTCGCTGAAGCGTCACCTGCGCACCAAATACAATCTGAGCCCGGAAGAATACCGCGCCAAATGGGGTCTGCCGAAAGACTATCCCATGGTCGCCCCGAACTACGCCAAGGCGCGTTCGGAACTGGCCAAGCAGATGGGCCTGGGCCAAGGCGGCCGCAAACCCGCCCGCGCGACCCGCAAGTAAAAGCGGCGCCAATCAAAAACAGACGCCCGCCTTTCCAGCGAAAGGCGGGCGTTTTGCTGTCCGGGACAAGGAGAGGCGGTCAGGCCGCCTGCATCGCCTTGCGCGCGCGCCAGAAGCGGATCGTCCGCAGGGCCGCCTCTCGGGTCAGTTCCTGATACATCCCGGCATAGGCGCGGGCCTTGCCCATGGCGTTGTCGTCGGTGTTCAGCAGGACGACGGCGTAGGTCAGGAACAGGGCGCGATCCAGGTCGGCCGCCTTGCAGATCACCGCCAGGGCGTCCAGCTCGCGCCGCTCGATGATCTGGCGAGCGGTGTGGAAGTCGACGTCGGCCAGCTGCGACAGGGCGATCAGGAAGGCGGTCTGGCCGCCCGAGCGCAGGAAGCGGGCCAGCACCTGGGGCGTCAGCTGGTTGGCGGCGCGCAGTTCTTCGACATAGGCCAGGCTCTCGGCGTAGTCGGGCGGCAGGGCGCCGTCTTCGGCGGCGACGCGCGTGCGCCCGGCGGCCAGGGCGCTTTCCAGCAGGGCCGGGTCCATCCGCGCGTTCTGTTCCAGGATGCGCTGGCGCAATCGGGCCTCGACCTCGAAATACAGGTCGTTCAGCAGGTCGGGCGGCAGGCTGGAGCGTTCGACCGTCACCGCGTGCAGGGCAGGGTTGGCGCGGGCGCGTTCAACGGCGGTTTCCGAGGCGGCGCGCGACAGGCTGGCGCCTTCATTGCCCAGCAGCACGCCCAGGGTCTCGTCGTCGCCGCGCTCGACAATGGCGTCGGACACGGCCTCGGACACGGCGGCGCGGCGGCTGACGGCGCGCATATGCCCCTGACCGCGCGAGCGCACCACGCCGATCAGGTCCGCCTCGGTCAGCACGGGCGAGGCGCTGAGGACGGGGGCGGCCACGGTCTCGGCTTCGTCATTGGCCAGGCGGCGGATCAGCTGGTGCGGGGCGTCCGGCGCCTCGGCGAACCGCTCGGCCAGTTCGGCGCGCACGGCCGTCTCCATAGCGTCGGTGAGTTCGGACAGGACGGCGCCATAGAGGGCGGTTTCCGCCTCGGTGCGCTGGGGGCGCCGAAGAAGCAGTCGGTCAGTTCACGCAGCAGGGCGCGCCGCTTGGGGCTGGAGTCTTCCTGGGCCAGGGCGATCAGCTCAGGCAGGCGCGAGCCGGTCTTGGCCGGCGGAGGCAGGGCGGCGCCGTCGCTCATGGCAGGTCGGGACCGTCGGTCGTGGGACCGTCCGTCAGGGGGCGGCGCGCAGGCGGCCCTGGGCGTCGCGCATGACGGCGGGCGCCTCGGGCGGCTGAGCCAGGTCGTCCGAGGCGATGGGTTGATCCAGTTCGACCGGCAGGGCGTCCAGATAGTTGGGCGCGGGCAGGGGCGTGGCGTCCGGCTGGCGGCCCGCCTGACGGTGGACGGAGTAATAGCGGGCGCCGCTCTGAGCCGGGGCGTCGCTGGACGCGGGCTGGGGCGCGGGTTGCGGCGCAGTCTGAGGTTGTTGCTGCGCCGGGGCCTCAGGCGTGGCGGCGGCCGATGCGGCGGGCGTCTGAGGCGCGTTCCTTTGCAGCTGGAAGATCAGCGCGTCGCGACGGGCGCCAACGGGTCGACGGTCGGCTGGGCCGGTGCGGGCGCGGGGTCTGGCTGAGCTTGGGGCTGAGGCTCGGGCGGGAGCGGGGGGCAGGCTGGACCGGCGGCGGGGGCGGCGCAGGCTGGGGCTGGGCGATAACGCTCTGCGGCGGCTGTCGCACCGGTTCAGGCGTCGGCTCGGGGGCAGGTTGAGGAGCAGGGGCGACGACGCGCGGGATCGGCTGAACCGGCGTCGGCATCGGCCGCAACGGCTCGGGCATCGGCGCGGGCGTCGGCTGGGGCGTCTGCTGGGGCAGAGGCGCATAGGGCGCAGGCTGAGGCTGGCTCTGCGTCGGCTGGCGCGTCCACGGCGGGGGTTGATAGGACGGCTGATAGGGCGCGGGCGGCGTGAAGTCGGGCGCCGGGGCTTCGGCCGGAGGACTCACATAGGGGCGCCAGACGGCGTCCGGGTGGCTGGTCACCGGACGGAACTCGGGCGCGGGGGCCTGCTGGGGCTCGCCGTAGGCCTGGGCGGAACGCCAGGGGTATCCGCCGTGCGGGATGATGGGCGGGCGGGCGGCATAGGTCTGGCTGTCCGCCACGACCTGCTGCGGCGGGGCGAAGCTGTCAGCCGGGGCGCTGGTCCAGTCCGGCGCGGGCCGGCTGGCTGGATGGGCTGAGGGGCGGCCCGGCCAGGAGAGTTGGCGCGTATGGGAGGGCGTAGGATAGGGCGTTTGGTCGGGAGCTTGTTGAGGCGGGACGGGCTGCGCCCAGGCGGCCGTGGCCGCGCCGAGCGCGGGCAGAAGGGCGGCGATGGTCAGGGTGCGCGTCAACGGCGCCTCGTGAAAACTGCAGAGGTTCAGCCGGGCATCCTAGGCGGCGCGGCTTAATCCTCGCCTAACGTCGGGCGATTTAGCCGCGCGAGGGCAGATACTGGCTGGTGAAGGCCTCGCGCCAGTCGGGCGCGGCGGGATAGGCGCCCTGCGTCTGATCGGCGAAGGCCTGCCAACGCTCGGGCGTCATGGCGCCGAGGCCGTACAGGGCCGCGTCGCCGCCGTCGACCATGGCCCGGGCGCGCAGGGCGGCGCGGGCGGCGTCCAGCGCGCGCTGGGGCAGGTCGGGATGGGCGCGGCGGATCAGGGCGTCGCCCTTGGCCCCGTCGCCGTGGACATAGTCGCGCCAGCCCTCGACCGAGGCGGCGATGAAGTTGCGCAGGGCCTGGGCGTTGTCGCGGGCGAAGGCGTTGGGCGCCAGCACCAGGCCGGAATAGGAGGGGTAGCCGTCCTCGGCCGGGGACAGGATCAGGGGCTGGAAGCCGACCGCGCGGGCGACCGCCTCTGGGCCGCCGTCGGTCAGGCGAGCGATCAGCACGCTGTCCGCATCGTCGCGGAAGGCCTTCAGATTGTCATCGACCGCGCCGGGTTGGGCCTGGTCGGCGGCCAGATCGAAGCGGGCGCGCAGCCAGGTCCAGAAGCCGTCCTGATCCCTGGGCTCCATCAGCAGCTTGCGGCCGCGCAGGACGGTCAGATCCTCCAGCTGCTGGCCGGGATGGGCCAGAAGGACGACCGGGTCTTTCTGCAGGAAGGCGGCTACGGCCTTGACCGGGGCGCGCTCGGCGATCAGCCGCAGGGGCAGGAAGCTGTCGCGGCCGATGGCCAGTTCGACCGCGCTGGCGGCCAGAAGGGCGGGGATGTCGGCGCCCGGCGGGCCGGACAGAATCTCGACATTGAGGCCGCGCCGCTCATAGGCCCCGACCGCCAGCGCCTGATAGAAGCCGCCGTGCAGGGCGTCGGCCGGTCCGCCCGCCGCGACGCGCAGGCGCACGCGGCCGGACTCGTCGGTCGGCGCGGGCGTGCGGCTGCACGCCGACAGGGCGCCCACGGCGCTCAGGCCCACGGCGCTTAGGCCAAGGGCGCCGGCCATCAGGCCGCGTCGGTTCAGGCGGGCGCGAGTCATCACGTCTAGGGTGTAGGGGGCGGGCCGCGCTTGGAAAGGCGGCGGGACGTCGCCAGGCCGAATTGCGACCGGAAATCCAACAAGCCAGCGCCGGAATTGAGCGAGGGGACGTCATCCTTTGAGCCGGACCGTCGCCGGTCAGATCGCGGATCGCGTCCCCTCGCCAAGTCCGGGTTGGACTTGACCGTTATAGGGTCGAAACTTCGCCTCAGCGTCGGCGGGCGAACCCGGCGTCGTTCGGCGCCTGTTTCATCGGCTCCTGGTCTTCGGCGTTCCGCAAGGCGAACCTCGCGCCGTCCATCGATCCCGGCCTGGTTCTCCGTGATCCCTGCGCCGAAACGCTAAAGGATCGGGAGCCTTGGCCCTGCGTCGGTGTTTCCGCGTCCTCCGAGGAGGCTTGGAACCCTGGGTCAGAGAGCCGGACCGGTCCGCTTGATGTCCGGGTCTCCCCGGATTTCCGCGCCTCCGTGTCCCTTCGGCCTGTTGACGTTCCCGCGAAATCGGTTATTGGGCAAGCGCCCAAACCGGCGCGTCTGTGCGGAATCGTCCCGGACCCGGTGGGCAAGTCTGTGGATATCTGTGGACGGACGAAATTCGCGCAGGCGGATCAGGATGTTGCGCTGTCCACAGGAAAAGGCGCTCCGCGCCGCGCCGGGCGCGAACTCTAGAGAATGAGGGCGTAGCCGGCCTGCTGGTGGTGAATGACGGTCATCATGGCGGCGGTATCGACCTGAACGCCGGGCTCCAGATCGGCGGGGGTCAGGCCGTTGGCGACCATCGACTGACCGCACAGGCGCACCTGAACCCCGGCGGCGAGGAGGGCGCGGATCAGGGCGCTGTTGGGATTGACCTGCCCCTTGCCGCGCGCGGCCCAGGCGGCGTCGGACAGGGTGGCGAGCGTGGCGCCTCCGTGCAGGACGGCGACGATCTTGCGGCGCTCGCCCGTCACGCCGCCGGCTTCGAGCAGATTGGTCAGGCGGGCCACGCGGGCGAGCGACTTGAGCGGCTTGTCGTCCGGCCCGCCCTGGGCCACGTCGAGGATGACCTTGTAGTCGCGCCCGGCGTCAGGTTGTTCGCCCGCATCAGGCAGGGCGGTGAAGGCGCCGTGGCCGACGACCGTCTGGGCTTGGGCTTGAGACGGGAGGGCGACGGTTGAGACGCCCAGAGCCCCGAGGGCCAGGACGAGGGCGGAGAGAACGGCTTTCATGCGGAGGTCCTGACTTAACGAGGGGTGCAGAGGCAGGCGATCACCCTGCCAGCGCGGCCTTCTTCTCTTCAAGCTCCAGCCAGTCGAGTTCGGCGGTTTCCAGTTCAGCGCGGGCCTTTTCGGCCGCCTTCATGGCGCGGTCGAAGGCGACGGGGTCGCGTGAATAGAGGTCGGGGTCGGCCAGGATGGCGTCCTGTTTGGCGATTTCGACGGGGAGGGTCTCCATCAGCTTTTCGACCTCTTCCAGACGGCGGGCGTCCTTGTAGGAAAGCTTGGCCTGTTTCTTGGGGGCGCGGTCGGAAGGCTCCGCCTTCTCGACCCGACGCGCTCCGGGGGCGGCTTCGGCGTGGGTGGGGGCGGGGCGAGGAAGCCGGGGTTCTGGCGCAGGAAGTCCTGCCAGCCGCCGGGGGTCTCGACCACGTCGCCGCGGCCGTTCAGGGCGATGGTCGAGGTGGCCAGGCGGTCGACGAAATCACGGTCGTGCGACACCAGGATCAGAGTGCCGTCGTAGCTTTCGAGCAGCTCCTCCAGCTTCTCCAGCGTGTCCATGTCGAGGTCGTTGGTCGGCTCGTCCAGGATCAGCAGATTGGCGGGCTGGGCCAGGGCGCGCGCCAGCAGCAGGCGGTTGCGCTCGCCGCCCGACAGGGTGGAGATGGGCTGCTTCAGCTGCGCTTCCTGGAACAGGAAGTCCTTGGCGTAGGCGGCGACATGCATGGAGCGGCCGCGCACCAGGATGCTGTCGCCCCCGCCCGGCGTCAGCGCGTCCCACAGGGTCATGTCCGACTTCAGCCCCTCGCGCGACTGGTCGAGGTAGAGGGGCTCCAGATTGGCGCCCATGCGGACCGTGCCCTCGTCCGGGGCCAGTTCGCCCAGCAGCACCTTGACCAGGGTGGTCTTGCCCGCGCCGTTGGGGCCGACGATGGCCAGCCGGTCGCCGCGGATGATGCGGGTGGTCAGGTTCTTGAAGATGACGCGGTCGCCGAACGCCTTGCTGACGCCCTTGATGTCGGCGACCAGCTTGCCCGAGGCGCCGCCGGAATCGACGCCGAGGTTCAGTTCGCGCGGGATGTCCTTGACCCGTTCGGCCCGGTCCAGACGCATCTGCTGCAGGGCGCGGGCGCGGCCCTCGTTGCGGGTGCGCTGGGCGGTGATGGAGCGGTAGAAGGTGTAGGTCTCGGCCTCGATGCGCTTGGTCAGGCGGCGCAGGGACTCGGCCTCCTCCTCCATGACCTTGGCGGCCCAGTCGTCGAACTCGATGAAGCCCTTGTTCAGGGTGCGGACCTTGCGGCCTTCCAGCCAGTGCACGGTGTCGGTGACGCGGTTCAGGAAGGCGCGGTCGTGGCTGACCACCAGCAGGGCGAAACGGGCCTGGATCAGCTCGTTTTCCAGCAGTTCGATGGCCAGGATGTCGAGGTGGTTGGTCGGCTCGTCCAGCAGCAGAAGGTCGGGCTCTTCGGCGAAGGCCTTGGCCAGGGCGGCGCGGCGGATCTCGCCGCCCGACAGGCCTTGCGTCGACTTGTTCGGGTTGAGGCCGAAGGTCTCGAGCCAGCTTTCGGCGGTCCAGCGTTCGGCCTCGCCCGAGGCGGCGTAGTCGGCCAGGGTCCATTCTTGAGTGGCCCTACCGCTCGCGACTTCGCGCTCGCTGCTTGAGGGCGGTGAGAGATCGGGTTCTTGCGGGACATAGGCGAAGCGGGTGCCGGCCTGGAACGAGCGGTCGCCCGAGTCCGGCTCGATCAGGCCCATGACCACCTTCATCAGGGTGGACTTGCCCGCCCCGTTGCGGCCGACCAGGGCGGCGCGGCTGCGCGGCTCCATCGCCATGTCGACGCCGTCGAACAGCGGGAGGGGGCCGTCCTGGAGACGGACGTCCTTGAGGGCGACGAGAGGAGGGCGAAGGGCCATAGACACCAGTCCGAAAAGGGAGGCCACGCCTATAGCGCGTCGAGAGGGCGAAGGGCCAATATTTCAGGATTTACACAAAACCGTCCAGACGGTATGTCGGGTCGCATGGACGCTCAACCGAACCGCCGGACGCCCGAAGACACCCGCCGCCAGATCATCGAAGCGGCCATCGAACTGGCCGCCGAACAGGGGGCGATGGCGCTGACGCTGGACGCCGTGGTGGGGCGGCTGCCCTTCAGCAAGGGCGCCCTGTTGCATCACTTTCCGACCAAACAGGCGTTGCTGGAAGGGGTGCTGGACCATCTGGCGCTGGAGATGACGACGGCGGTGCTGGCCGAGGCCGCGCGCGATCCCAACCCCTATGGCCGCAATGCGCGGGCCTATCTGAGGACGGTGGTCAATGAGCCGGCGACCGAGCGGGACGTGAGCATCGGCCGCGCCGTCCTGGCCGCCTGCGCCATAGAGCCCAGCCTGATCCCGCGCTGGCGTGAGGCGATCCGCAGCCTGACGGTGGGAGACCCGGAAGATCCGATGGGCCGGGACGACGCCCTGATGCTGCGGCTGATCGCCGACGGCCTGTGGATGAGCGATCTGTTCGGCACGCATGAGGTGTCGCTGGAACAGCGCCAGGCCCTGCTGTCGCTGCTGACGCCGGGCAGCCTGCTGACGGACGGCTATTCAGAGGCCGGCGCCCATGGGGAGACCGGCGCATGAGCCCGACCACCTGGCTGGCCCTGCTGGGCGCGATCGGCTTTGAGGTGATGGGCACGACCTTGCTGCAGCAGTCGCAGCAGTTCACCAAACCCCTGCCGACGGCGGGGCTGGCGGTCTGTTACGGCATCGCCTTCTATCTGCTGACGCTGGCGCTGAAGCAGATGCCGGTGGGGTTGGCCTATGCGATCTGGAGCGGGCTGGGGGTGGTGCTGATCTCGCTGATCGGCCTGGTTCTGTTCAAGCAGAAACTGGATGGCCCGGCCATCATCGGTCTGGGGCTGATCATCGGCGGGGTGGTGGTGATCAACCTGTTCTCGAAAAGCGTGACGCACTGAAGCGTGCCGGAGGGGCGGCTGAGACGCCGAGACCAGGATCGCCTGGCCCTCCCCACCCGGTCTTCGCTTCGCTTCGACCACCCTCCCCATGAAGGGGAGGGAGAAGGCGACAGCGGGGGTTTTGAGGCGTATAGGGCGCGCCCATGAGTTCCGCGCCCGCCAAGCCCTTCTGGGAGACCAAGACGCTCGCCGAGATGAATCCGGCCGAGTGGGAAAGCCTGTGCGACGGCTGCGGCCTGTGCTGCGTCATCCGGTTCGAGGACGAGGACACCGGCCGGATCATCCCGACGCGCGTGCATTGCAAGCTGTTCGACACGAACGCCTGCACCTGCACCGATTACGCCGAGCGTCAGGCCGAGGTGCCGGACTGCGTGCAGCTGACGCCCGACAATATCGAGCGGCTGAAGTGGATGCCGCTGTCGTGCGCCTATCGTCGGCTGCATGAAGGGCGGCCGCTGGCCTGGTGGCATCCGCTGGTCTCGGGCGACCGGGAGACGGTGCATACGGCCGGGGTGTCGGTGCGTCGCCAGACCGTGTGCGAGACGGCGCTGAAGGAACCCGAGGACGCCCTGGAGTTCGAAGCGCCCGAATGGATGGCGGAACGGGGCGTCGCTAACGAATAATTCGGCGCCTGGGGGTTAGGGGCGTGATCAGGGCGAGGGCGGAATGGACATTGTCGCAGCAGGAAAAGGCTCGGGAAACGGCGCGCGGGACGCGTTCGACCGGCTGACGGCGATCGCCTGCGCGACCTTCCGTACGCCCCACGCCATGATCGCGACGCTAGATGAAGACCGGGCGGTCTTTCTGTCCGGGGTCGGGCTGGACGAGGTGAGCGTGCCGCGCCTCGACAGCGTCAGCCACCAGCTAGCGGCCATGGGACCGGACGCCGTGATGGTGATCCAGGATGCGCGTGAGCATCCCGTCTATCGCCGCCATCCGATGGTGGTCGGGGCGCCCCATGTCCGCTTCTTTCTCGGCGCCACGGTGTGCGGCGCTGACGGGCGGCCCGCGGGGGCCATTGGCGTCATGGACGTTCAGCCGCGTACGGCGCCGACGCAGGCCGAGCTGGACCTGATCCGCGAACTGGCCGGGCTGGCGGGTCAGTTGATGGAGCACGCCGAGGCGATGCGCCAGGAGGCGGCGCGCCTGGAGACGCTGCGGCTGGCCGAGGACATGGTCGGGGTCGGACGCTGGCGCTATGAGGTCGCGACCGGAGCGGTGACCTGGTCGGACGAGATCTATCGCATCCACGGGCGGGCCGGGCGCCTTCCATCCGAAGCTGGAGGATGTCTTCGGCCACTATCACGCGGACGACCGGGGCGAGGTCCAGCGGCTGGTCGAACGGGCGCTGAAGACCGGCGAAGGCTATACCTTCAAGCTGAGGCTGGTCGGCGTGGACGGTGTCGAACGGGTGGTCGCCGCCGAGGGCGCCGCCGAGAAGGACGCCACCGGCCGGGTGATCGCCCTGTTCGGGGTGCTGCAGGACGTGACCGAGCGCGAGGCCTTGCTGCGTGCGGCCCAGACCAATGAGCGGCGCTATCGCCTGCTGGCCGAAAACACCGGCGACGTGATCACCCGCGTCAAGATGGACGGGTCGAGCAAATACATCTCGCCGGCGATCCAGCAGTTGCTGGGCTGGACCTTTGAGGACATGAGCGGCCAGTCGACCGACTATGTCCACCCCGAGGACCGGCTGCAGGTGCTCCAGGCGATCAGCGCGGCGGTCCAGACAGGCCAGCCGACGCGGCTGGAGCATCGGGCGGTGCACCGCCAGGGCCACACGGTATGGGTGGAGTCCGCCTTCAAGGCCCTGACCGACGAGCACGGCCAGGTCGACGACGTGGTGGTGGTGATCCGCGACATGACCCAGCGCAAGGTGCTGGAGGACGAGGTCATCGAGGCCAAGGAGCGGGCCGAGAAGGCCGCCCAGGCCAAGAGCGAGTTCCTGGCCAATATGAGCCATGAGCTGCGCACGCCCCTGACCAGCGTCATCGGCTTTTCGGGACTGTTGCAGGCCTCGGAGCATCTGCCGGCCGAAGAGCGGGTCTATGTCGAACGCATCGCCACGGCGTCAGAGGCGCTGCTGGGCGTCATCAATGACATTCTGGACTATTCCAAGCTGGAAGCCGACGCGATCGAGATGGACCCGGAGCCGTTCGATACGCGGGCCCTGGTGGACGGGGCGGCGGCGATCATCGAGAGCCAGTGCTCGGCCAAGGGGCTGACCCTGAACGTGGTGGTGGCGGCGGAAACCCCGAGCGCCTGACCGGCGACAAGGGACGGTTGCGGCAGGTGATGCTGAACTTTCTGTCCAATGCGGCCAAGTTCACCGCGCGGGGAGCGGTGACGCTGAAGGTCGGCGGGCGGCCGCTGGCGGACGGCGGCTGGCGGATGCGGGTGGAGGTGACCGACACCGGCATCGGCATCCCGTCCGAGAAGATCGGGGAACTGTTTCGGCGCTTCACCCAGGCCGACGCCTCGACCACGCGGGTCTATGGCGGGACGGGGCTGGGTCTGGCGATCTCGCGGCGGCTGATCGAACTGATGGGCGGCGAGGTCGGGGTGGAAAGCGCGCCGGGCGCCGGCTCGACCTTCTGGTTCGAGGCGCCGCTGGCGGCGGCGACGGCCGAGGACGTTACGGCGGCAGGCGAGGAGGATCGCGCCCGCAAGGACGCCCTGCGCGGCCGGGTGCTGATGGCCGACGACGCGGCCGCCAACCGCGAGCTGGTCAGCGCCATCCTGAGAAACCTGGGGTTGGAGATCGATACGGTCGCCGACGGCGCCGAGGCGGTGCATGCGGCGCATTCAGGCGCCTATGACCTGGTGCTGATGGACGTGCACATGCCGGTCATGGACGGGCTGACCGCGACGCGGGAAATCCGCCGGATGCAGGCCCAGGGCGAGCGGCGGATCCCCATCCTGGCGCTGACGGCCAACGTGCAGGCGGACCAGGTGAAGCGTTGCCTGGAAGCGGGGATGGACGGCCATCTGGCCAAGCCGATCCAGATCGCGGAACTGGCGGCCGCCCTGTCGCGGTGGCTGAACGAGGCGGAAACGACGCCTGAAGAGACGCGGGCGGGCGCCTGACGCCGACGGTCTTTGCGACAGTGCGGGCCAAAGCCGGGAAATCCCTGCGTTTGACGCGATCCGGGCGCCCTTTGCGCGCCTGAGGACGCTGCTCGTCTATGGTTCAGTCATGGCGGGAAAAGCGGATCAGAGCGGGGCGGCGGGGACGACGGCGGCGTGGCTGGGCGAGGTCTTCGCCAGGCTGAAGGCCGCGACTGACGAGGCCATCGCCGTGGTGACGGCGGCCGAGCCGCCCGCCGATGTGGCCGAGGCCGAGAAGCGGGCGCGCGCCATCGGCGTTCTGGCCCGCACGGCTAAGGCGGTGGCGGCGCTGGAAGCCGACATGATCCGCAAGAGCCGCAGCCCTGAAGAGGATGGAATGAGCGACGACGACCGTGACCTCAGCGACGCCGAACTGGCCGGGCTTCAGGCCGAATTCTTCGCCCGTGTCGATCATCTCGTCGCAGCCATCGAGCGCAAGTCGCTGGCTGCGGGACTGGATCGAGAGCCTGCCGCGCGAACAGCGGGGGCGGCGCTGAGGGCGGCCGTGAAGGCGACGCCGAGGCTGAACGACGACCAGATCGCGCCGCCTGAGAACTGGCGCACCTGGGTACTGCTGGGCGGGCGCGGGTCGGGCAAGACCTTCGCCGGCGGCTTCTGGATGAACGAGCTGGCGCGGGGCGCGGATATGACCTTCGCCCTGGTCGGACCGGCGCTGCACGACGTGCGCGAGGTGATGGTCGAGGGGCCGTCGGGGCTGAAGGCTCAGGCGACGCCCGACAACCGGCCGCGCTGGGAAGCGGGGCGGCGACGGCTGGTGTGGCCCTCGGGCGCGGCGGCCTATGCGTTTTCGGCCGAAGACCCGGACAGCCTGCGCGGGCCGCAGTTTCACGCCGCCTGGGCGGACGAATTCTGCGCCTGGAGGAACATCGAGGCGACGCTGTCGAACCTGAGGTTCGGCCTGCGGCTGGGGACGGACCCTAAGCTGGCGATCACGACGACGCCCCGGCCGATCCCGGCCCTGAGGCGGCTGTTGGCCGAGCCGGGCGTGGCGACGGCCCGGCTGGCGACGAAGGACAACGAAGCCAATCTGGCGCCGGGGTTCCTGGGCCATCTTCACAGCCTCTATGCCGGGACGCGGCTGGAGGCGCAGGAGATGGAGGGGCTGGTGGTCGAGGCCGATGGCGCCCTGTTCCGGGCGGAGGATTTGGCGCGGGCGCGGGGGAGCCGTCCGACGAAGTTTGAGCGGGTGGTGGTGGCGGTCGATCCGCCCGCCAGCGCCCAGGGCGACGCCTGCGGGATCGTGGTGGCGGGGCGTTGGGACAAGACGGGCTATGTGCTGGCCGACCGTTCGGCGCGCGGCCTGTCGCCCGCCGGGTGGGCGCGGCGCGTGGCCGAGACCGCGCGCGAGTTCGACGCCGACCTGGTGCTGGCCGAGGCCAATCAGGGCGGGGAGATGGTGCGCGCCCTGCTGGGCCAGGCGGACTGTCCGGCGCAGGTGAAGCTGGTTCACGCCAGCCGGTCCAAGAAGGCGCGGGCCGAGCCGGTGGCGGCGCTCTACGAACAGGGGCGCGTGGTCCACTGCGGGGCGTTCGCGGCGCTGGAGGAAGAGATGATGGCGCTGGGCGGGGAGGCGCCGGGCGCCAAGAGCCCGGACCGGGCGGACGCCCTGGTGTGGGGGCTGACGCACCTGCTGCTGGCCGGGAAGACGCAGCCGAGGCTGCTGGCGTTGTGAGGATAGGCGCGGCGCTCTCCCTCCCCGTCCCGGGGAGGGTGGTCGCGAAGCGACCGGGCGGGGAGGGCCAGGTGATTTCAGACTGGCTGACTTCAGACGGGGCGCTTGAATAGCCCTGCCGCCCCCACCCGGTTTCGCCCTGACGGGCTCAACCACCCTCCCCGGGACGGGGAGGGAGAATTCGGTGATGGAGATTTCAATGGATTGGCGACGACCGTTCGGTCGGCGGCGCATCGCCGCGCCCGAAATCAAGGACAGCCGCACCGGGCAGCTGATCGCGCTGACGGGGGCGGGCCGGGCGCGGTGGACGCCGCGCGATTACGCCCATCTGGCGGACGAGGGGTTCGGCAAGAACGCCGTGGCCTATCGCTGCGTGCGGATGATCGCGGAGGCGGCGGCCTCGACGCCGCTGATGGTGATGGTCGGGGGCGTGCGCAGCGCGGACCATCCGCTGGCGCGGCTGATCGACAAGCCCAATCCCGAGCAGTCGGGCGGGGAGTTGATGGAGGCGCTGTACGGCGCGCTGCAGACGGCGGGCAACGCCTATGTCGAGGCGACCGGCGACGCCGACGGGGACGGAGCGCCGGACGAACTGTGGGCGTTGCGGCCCGACCGGGTGAAGGTGGTTCCGGGGCTGGCGGGCTGGCCGGAAGCCTATGAGTATGCGGTCGGCGGGCGCGCGGTGCGGATCGGGCGGCACGGCGACGGCTGGTCGCCGGTCATGCATCTGAAGTTGTTTCATCCGACGGACGATCATTACGGGTTTTCACCGCTGGAGGCGGCGGCCTTCGCCATCGACGTGCACAACGCTTCGGGCGCCTGGAACAAGGCGCTGTTGGACAATGCGGCGCGGCCGTCGGGGGCGCTGGTCTATGGCGCCAGGGACGGCGAGCGGCTGACGGCGGATCAGTTCGAGGCGCTGAAGGCGGAGCTGGGCGAGGCCCATGCCGGGGCGCGCAACGCCGGGCGGCCGCTGCTGCTCGAAGGCGGGCTGGACTGGAAGCCGATGAGCCTGACGCCGCACGACATGGACTTCATCGCCGGCAAGCACGCGGCGGCGCGGGAGATCGCCCTGGCCTTCGGCGTGCCGCCGCAGCTGCTGGGGATTCCGGGGGATGCGACCTACGCCAACTATCGCGAGGCCAACGCCGCCTTTTGGCGCGGGACGGTGATCCCGCTGGTGAGGAAGGCGGCGGGGGCGATGACGGGCTGGCTGGGCGGGCGGTTCACAGATTGCCGGATCGAGCCGGACCTGGATGCGGTTCCGGCTCTGCAGGTCGAGCGTGACGCGCTGTGGGCGCGGCTGAGTGCCGCGAGCTTCCTGACAGAGGACGAGCGGCGCCGGATGGCGGGGGTGGGGGAGTGATGGAGGCGATGAAGAAGATGCCCGTCGCCCTGATCGCGGCGCTGCTGGTGCAGACCGTCGGCGGCCTAGTGTGGGCCGGCGGGGCCGCGGCGCGGATCGCCACCCTGGAGCAGCGCGTGGACGAGCAGAGGTTGGTCGCCGAGCGGCTGGCGCGGCTGGAGGCGCAGGGCGAAGCGACGCGCGCCGCGGTCGAGCGGATCGAGCGGCGGCTGGAGGAGAAATGATGGCGCAGGGATTTCTCCCTCCCCTTCATGGGGAGGGTGTCGGCGCAGCCGACGGGTGGGGAGGGGAGAGCAAATCGGGTCTGGCGGCTTATCAGCCAAGCCGTCCCCACCCGGCTTCGCCTGACGGCTCAGCCACCCTCCCCATAAAGGGGAGGGAGAAAGGGGCGCTCGCTATCCAAGGCTACGCCTCCCTTTGGGGCGTGGCGGATCTGAACGGGGACGTGACGGCGCGCGGCGTCTTCGCCGACAGCCTGGCCAAGACCGGCGCGGGCGGGGTGCGGATGCTGCACCAGCATGAGAGCCGCGCCGTGGTCGGCGTCTGGGACCGGATGGTCGAGGACGAGCGGGGCCTGTGGGTCGAGGGGCGGATCGAGGACTGGTCCGCCGAGGCCCGCTACGCCGCCGCCCTGACGCGCGCCGGGGCGCTGGACGGCCTGTCGATCGGCTTTCGTGCGACGAAGGCGCGGCGCGACGGGCGGCTTAGGGTGCTGAGCGCGGCGGAGCTGTGGGAGGTGTCGCTGGTGACGTTTCCGATGCTGCCGGGCGCGCGGTTTCAGGCGCGGGGGGCGGCGGGCTGATCCGGCGTCAGTCGGGCGAGGCCAGCGGGCGGTCGTCGCGACGTCCGTGCAGGCCGGGGGCCTCCTGGGCGTGGCCGCGCAGGGCGATGGCGCAGGATTCAGGGGTCTGGCGCGAGGCGACGGCGGGGCTGGCGCCTCGGTCATAGGCGGCCCGGAGCGCGCGGCGTTCCGTCTCGTCGGCGGTCGGGGCGTGGCGGCGCAGATGGGCGGCGAAGCCCTGTTCGCCCGAAGGGGCGCGATTGAAGCGCTCGCACGCCCCCAGGGTCTCGAACAGACGGGCCTGCAGGGAAGCGCCGGCGGAGAGGCGGTTCTGTTGGGGAGGCATGGCGGCTGTTTCCGGCGTGGCGCACGACGGGAGAAGGGCGGCGGACAGGGCGATTATGACGAGTTTGAGCATCAATTCTTCCTGCATGAACGAGGACGCTAACACGCCTGCGCGAAGGCGCAACGAGGGCTGTGGCGCGACCTGCTGAAGCAAGATCGAGACGCGGCGTCGCAACCGCGTCTCCAGCGTAACCGCATCGTGCGGTTCTAACATCGGAGACACCATGAAAGAGACCAAGACCGTCTCGGGCAACCCCGAGGCGCGCGCCGCCATGCATGAGATGATGGCCGCGTTCGAGGCGTTCAAAGGGGCGAACGACGCCCGTCTGGACGAGATCGAGAAGAAGGCGTCGGCCGATGCGCTGCTGGAGGAGAAGGTGGCGCGCATCGATCAGGCCGTGGCGCAGGCGCAGGCGCGCATGGATCGCGTGCTGAGCGAGAGCCGCAGGCCTGTGCTTGAGGCCGACGGCCCCTCCACCGCTTCGCGGTCCCCTCCCCATTCCATGGGGAGGAGAAATCGGCGTGGGACGGCTATATGAAGTCGGGCGCGTCGCATGGTCTGGAGCTGAAGGCGGGGCTGTCGTCGGCGTCGAACTCGGCGGGCTATGTCGTGCCGCCGGAGACGGAGCGGGCCATCGAGCGACGCCTGATGGCGGGCAGCCCGATGCGCGAGATCGCCACGGTGCGCACCGTCGGCTCAGGCGTGTTCAGGAAGCCGGTGTCGACGGCGGGCGTGCAGGCGGGCTGGGTGGCCGAGACGGCGGCTCGCCCCGAGACGGACCCGGCGACGCTGGCGCTGCTGGAGTTTTCGTCGGCCGATCTCTACGCCTGTCCGGCGGCGACGCAGTCCCTGCTGGACGACGCCCTGATCGACCTGGACGAATGGCTGGCGGCCGAGGTCGAGGACGCCTTCGCGGCGCAGGAGACGGCGGCCTTCGTCAGCGGCGACGGGGTGAACAAGCCCAAGGGCTTCCTGGCCTATGCCAATGCGGCCGAAGGAACGCAGACCTGGGGCCAGATCGGCACGGTGGCGTCGGGGGCTGCGGGCGGTTTCGCGACCACCAATCCGGCGGATAAGCTGATCGACCTGATCTATGCGCCCAAGGCCCAGTATCGGCCGAATGGGCGTTTCGTGATGAACCGACGCACGGTCTCGGCGGTGCGCAAGTTCAAGGATGCGGACGGCAACTATGTCTGGTCGCCGGCGACGCGGCCGGGCGAGACGGCGTCGCTGCTGGGCTATCCGGTTACCGAGATCGAGACCATGCCGGATATCGGCGCCAACAGCCTGTCGGTCGCGTTCGGCGACTTTGCGCGCGGTTATCTGATCGTCGACCGCGCGGGGGTGCGAGTGTTGCGCGATCCCTATTCGGCCAAGCCCTATGTGCTGTTCTACACGACCAAGCGCGTGGGCGGCGGGGTGCAGAACTTCGACGCGATCAAGCTGATGAAGTTCGCGGCCTCGTAAGAGACGCTGAAGCTGGGCCCTCTCCCGGCGGGAGAGGGCTTGAGCCTCGGAGAGCCGAAGGCGATCCGCAAGGCGAAAGGGTGAGGGGCTGACGGTTCAGTCGGCGTGAGCCGCTGCCCGACGGCTGCCGCCGACGGTCGCCGGGAACCCTCATCCGGCCCTTCGGGCCACCTTCTCCCATCGGGAGAAGGGATGCAGAAACATAGGAGATTCTGGCATGACCGCACCCGTGAGCCTCACGGAGGCGAAGCTGTTCCTGCGCGTCGAGCATGAGGCGGAGGACGGGCTGATCCAGACGCTGATCGACGCGGCCAGGGCGCGGGTGGAGGGGAGGTCGGGTTGAGCCTGACCTCGACCTCGCCGGCGCCGCTGCGGCTGGCGGTGATGATGCTGGTGATGCGCGCCTATGAGCGCGGCGACGGCGAGATGAGCGCGGCGCCGGTCGAGGGGTGGATCGCGCCCTATCGCGTGGTGCGGCTGTGAGCGCGGGCGCGATGAAGGTGGTGGCGTCGCTGGTGCGGCCGGTGGAGGCGCAGACGCCCTATGGCGGGCGCGTCGTCAGCTATGAGCCGGTCGGGTCGCTGTGGCTGAGCCTGGGGGCGCGGCGGCGGCGCGAGCGGACGGACGCGGGGGTGACGCGCGGCGTGGAGACGCTGAGCGCCACGGTGCGGGCCGATCCGAGGCTGGAGGAGGGGCTGGTCGTCCGCTTCGGCGGGGCGGACTGGGGCGTCGTGGGCGTCGAGGCGGATCCGAAGGCGGCGGGCCGCGTGCGGCTGAGCCTGGAGCGGGCGCGATGAAGGATCATGAAGGGGCGCTGGTGAAGGCGCTGATCGCGCATCTGGGCGGCGACGGGGCGCTGAAGGCGCTGCTGGGCGATCCGGCCCGGGTCTGGGACGAGCCGCCGCAGGGGGCGGAGTTTCCGCATCTGGTGATCGGGCGGTGCGAGAGCCGGCCGCTGAATGCGGACGGCGGCGGGGTTGAGCAGAGGCTGACCCTGACCTGCGCCAGTCGGTTCAGGGGGCTGGAGGAGGCACGGGCCGTGGCGGCGGCGGTGCGGGTGGGGCTGGCCGATGCGCCGCTGGAGGCGGAAGGGGTGAAGGCGGTCAGCGTGGCGGTGACGTTCACGGACCTGTTCCGCAGCCCGGATCTGAAGCGGGCGTGGGCGGTGATGCGGCTGCGGGCCGTGACGGAAGAGGTTTAGCGCGGCGCCTCTCCCTCCTCTTCATGGGGAGGGTGGTCGCGATAGCGACCGGGTGGGCGCGCGGGGCGATCGGGGCGCGGCGTGGGCATGGCCTGGCCCCCCACCCGGCCTCGCCTGCAGCTCGGCCACCCTCCCCATAAAGGGGAGGGAGAAGGCGTGCGTGTTCTGGAAAACGAAGCGAGGAAAGATGACGGCGCAACGGGGCAAGGACATCCTGCTGAAGATCGAAGGCGCCGCCGGCGCCTTCATCACTGTGGCGGGGCTGAGGGCGAGGACGATTTCGCTGAACGCCAAGACGGTGGACGCGACCGACAGCGACAGCGCCGGGCGGTGGCGCGAGCTGCTGGCGGGCGCGGGCGTGAAGTCGGCGGCGGTGTCGGGGCAGGGAATCTTTCGCGACGCGGCGTCGGACGCCCTGATCCGCGAGGCCTTCTTTGAGCAGGCGGCGAAGACGTGGCGGCTGATCGTGCCGGACTTCGGCGTGCTGGAGGGGCCGTTCCTGGTCGCCGCGCTGGAATATGCGGGCGAGCATGAGGGCGAGGCCAGCTTTGCGTTGAGCCTGGCCAGCGCGGGCGAGATCCGTTTCGAGGCGCTGTGATGGCGAACGGCGTGCGGGGCGAGGTGGTCGCGAGGCTAGCGGGGGCGGAGCGGACGCTGTGCCTGACGCTGGGCGCCTTGGCCGAGATCGAGACGGGGCTGGGCGTGGCCGGGATGGCGGCGCTGGCGGAGCGGATGCGCTCGCTGTCGGCGCGCGATCTGATGGTGGTCCTGGCGGCGCTGTTGCGCGGCGGGGGCGAGGTTGTGCTGGCGGACGGACTGGCGAGCGCGCCGGTTGATCCGCGCGAGGCGGCGGGGGCGGTGGCGAAGGCGTTCGCGGCGGCGGCCTGATGACTCCTTGGAGCGAGATGATGCAGGCGGCGGCGCGGAGGGGCGTGGGGCCGGAGGGCTTCTGGCGGCTGTCGCTCAAGGAGTGGCGGATGCTGACGGCGGGGCCGGCGCGGGCGGCGCCCCTGGGGCGCGGCGAACTGGAGCGGATGCAGGAGATGTGGCCGGATGAGCGATAGTTTCAGGCCGGACGGCGTCGACGCCGTGCCGGTGAAGGCGGCGGAGGCGGCGGCGGCGCTGGAGGCGCTGAAAGAGCCGGCGGAGCGGGCGGCGGCCTCGATCGAGGATGCGTTCGGGCGGGCGGGGGCCAGTCTGACGCGCTCTCTGGCGCGGGCGGCGGCGGACGGGCAGGTGACGCTGGCTGAGCTGGCGCGGGCGGTGCTGAACGCTGTCAATGCGGCGGCGGGCGTGCGCGGCGGTGTGGGACTGTCGGGCGCCATAGCGGCGGCGATGGGCGGCTTCGGCGGCGCGCGGGCGGACGGCGGGCCGGTGCTGGGCGGGGGCGCCTATCTGGTCGGCGAGCGCGGGCCGGAGGTGTTTCGCCCGGCGGGCGCCGGGACGGTCGAGCCGATGGGCGGTCCCTCTGGTTCTGGACCCGGGGTGACGGTGAACGTGACGGTGGACGGCGGCGCCGAGGGGCTGCTGCGGTCAGAGACGCAGATCGCACGGATGCTGGCGCGGGCGACGGCGCTGGGGGCGCGCTGACCCGCTCAAGCAGCGAGGCGCCGCGCGCCGAGCGGTAGCGACAAAGCAGCTCAAGCAGCGAGGCGCCGCGCGCCGAGCGGTAGCGACAAAGCAGCCCAAGCAGCGAGGCGCCGCGCGCCGAGGGGTAGCGACAAAGCAGCTCAAGCAGCGAGGCGCCGCGCGCCGAGCGGTAGCGACAACAAAAAAGAGCGCTCCGAAGAGCGCTCTTTGGGACTTATTCGCCCTTGGGGTTGGGGCCGTATTTGTTGGGGCCGGGTTGGCTGCCGCCGAAGCCGAGCCACATCCAGAAGCCGAAGCTGACCAGACCGGCCAGGAACATCAGGCCGAAGGCGGCGCCGCCGGTGGCGACGAGCAGTTCGGGGTCCATCGACTGCATGGCGTTGGGGTCGCTCAGGACCGACAGGCCGAAGGCGCTGACCAGCATGGCGAGCGAGGCGTACCAGAGCGCCCAGGGGATGACGACCAGCCAGCCCGGCTTGCCCATGTCGTGGAAGCGTTTGAAGCCGACCGCCAGGTGCAGGACCATCACGGCGAGGCCAAGGATGAAGCTGACCTTGGGCACGAAGTTCAGGATCAGGCCGACGACGACCAGGATGGCCCAGCTGATCCAGAAGTCCCGGCGCCGCAGGCGGCCCTTGAACGAGAAGAGGGCGGTCTTGATGTCGTAGCCGGCGGCGGGCTGGGCGCTGGCCGAGGGGCGGCGCCTGCAGCCTGGCCGAAGGCTGCGGCGGCGGTGGCGGACGGCAGAAGCATGATCTGGGTCGCCTCCATGCCTTCGGGCACGAAATCGACGCGCACGCCGGCGGCCATCGCGCCCTCGCCCTGAACGGCGGTGCGCGCGAAGCCGTAACGGAGGCTGTCGTCGCCGCTGATCAGACCCGTGCCGGTCGCCTCGTCATAGCTGAGAATTCGCCGCGCACGCGGATCTCCTGTCGTTGGACGGCTTTGCCGTGGTGTGGCGAAAGCATGGCCGACACCGGCGGCGCGGACAACCCAAAGCGTGACGTTAGGCAAGGTTTTTCGCGACGCGTTCGCGAGCGGTCCCGGCCGGGACGCAATCCAGACATTGAGACAGGGATGGGGAGGGGACGCATGGCCTTTCATGAGGTGCGCCTGCCGGCGCGGCTGGCGTTCGGTTCGACCGGCGGCGTCGAGCGCAGGACGGAGATCACGACGCTGGCGTCGGGGTTCGAGCGGCGTTCGACGCCGTGGGCCGATGGGCGCAGGCGCTATCTGATCGGGGCGGGACTGCGCTCGCTGGACGACATGGCGGCGCTGACGAGTTTTTTGAAGCGCGACGCGGGCGGCTGCATGGTTTCCGGTTTCGAGACTTCGCGGACTTCAGGAGCGGGCGCCGGGGGCGGCCGTGACGCCGCTGGATCAGACGATCGGGATGGGAGACGGGCAGGCGCGCGTCTTTCAGTTGAGCAAGGCCTATGGCGATCATCGCCGGGTCATCGCCAAGCCGGTCGAGGAATCGGTGCGGGTGGCCGTGGCGGGCGTGGAGACGGCGGGCTTCAGCCTGGAGGCGACGACGGGGCGGGTGACGCTGGCGACGGCGCCGCCGAAGGGGGCAGCGGTGAGCGCGGGGTTCGCCTTTGACGTGCCGGTGCGGTTCGACGCGGACCGGATGGAGGTGACGCTGGAGAGCTTCGGCGCAGGGCGGATGGTCGCCATGCCGCTGATCGAGGTGCGGGTCTGAGCCATGCGCAATGTTCCGGACGAACTGGCCGCCCGCATCGAGAGCGGGGCAGCGACGCTGTGTCATGCCTGGCTGCTGAGGCGGGTGGACGGGCGGGCGATGGGCTTCACCGACCATGACCGCGATCTGGAGGTCGAGGGCGTCATGTGCCGGGCGGGCAGCGGCTGGACCGGCGGCGCGGGCGAGGGCGAGGTCGGGCTGGCGGCGGGGGCGTTGTCGGCCTCGGGCGGGCTGGATGACGCGGCGATCACCGAAGAGGACATAGCGGCGGGGCGCTATGACGCGGCCGAGGTCGAGCTGTGGCGCGTGGACTGGATGCGGCCGGACCTGAAGGTGCGGCTGTGGAAGGGGAGGCTGGCGCGGATACGGCGCGAGGAGGGGCGGTTCATCGCCGATCTGGACGGGCCGATGGCGGCGCTGGAGCGGGTCGTCGGGCGGACCTATGGCCGGGGCTGCGACGCGGTGCTGGGCGATGGGCGCTGCGGGTTGGAGGCGGCGGTCATCGCGGCGCAGCTGCGACAAGCGGTGGGCGACCTGCGTGGGCGTGTTCGGCAATGGGGTGAACTTTCAAGGGTTCCCGGACGTGCCGGGCGAGGACTTCCTGACGGCGCGGCCGGCAAGCGGGCGCAATGACGGCGGGAGCCGCAGGCGATGAGGAAGGGCGCTCAAGAATTCTCCCTCCCCTTCATGGGGAGGGTGGCTGAGGCGGAGCCGAAGCCGGGTGGGGGCGGCAAGCAAGAACAGGCGTCGTGTCCTGATCACCAAGCCCTCCCCACCCGGTCGCTGCGCGACCACCCTCCCCATGAAGGGGAGGGAGAGGCGCGGCGCTTGGGGGTCGTGGCGGCGGCGCGCGGTTGGCTCGGCACGCCGTATCGGCATCAGTGCAGCGTGAAGGGCGAGGGGGCGGACTGCCTCGGCCTGGTGCGGGGGTGTGGCGCGAGGTTATGGGCGAGGAGCCGGAGGCGCCGCCGCCCTATCGCCCCGACTGGGCCGAGGTCGGGGGCGAAGAGGCGTTGTGGGCGGCGGCGCGGCGCTGGCTGGTGGAGATATCGCCCGAGCGGGCGGGGCCGGGCGACGTGCTGCTGTTCCGCATGGCGGCGGGGGCGCCGGCCAAACACTGCGCGGTGTTGAGCGCGGTAGAGGGGCCCGAGTGGCGGATGATCCACGCCTATTGGGGCCGCTCGGTCGTGGAGAGCTGGATGGGGCCGTGGTGGCGGCGGCGGCTGGTCGCGGCCTTTCGCTGGCCTGAATCCCGGACGATTTTGAAGGAGTAGATGATGGCGCAGGTGCTGCTGGGCGGCCTTGGCGGGATGGCGGGCGTCAGCAGCCTAGGCCTGCTGGCCGGGGGCTGCTGGGGCGGGCGCTGGACGACCGGCTGGTCGCTGGATTGTCGCCGGCGCGGCAGGTCGGGCCGAGGCTGGAGGGGCTGAAGCTGCAATCCTCCGCCGAGGGGCGCCGATGGCCTGCGTCTTCGGCCGGGCGCGGGTGACGGGGCAGGTGATCTGGGCCGCGCGGTTTCTGGAGCGCAAGGAGAAGCGCTCGGCCGGCAAGGCGGGAAAGACGGTCGACTACGCCTATTCGCTGAGTTTCGCGGTGGCCCTGTGCGAAGGGCCGATCGACGGGGTGGGGCGCATCTGGGCCGACGGCCAGCCGATGGACATGACGGGCGTGACCATGCGCCTGCATCGCGGGACGCAGGATCAGATGCCCGACCCGCTGATCGAGGCGGTGGAGGGACGGGCGCCCGCCTATCGCGGGACGGCCTATGTGGTGTTCGAGGACCTGCCGCTGGACGCCTATGGCGACCGAGCGCCGCAGCTGTCGTTTGAGGTGTTCCGCCGACCGCAGGGCGCCGAACCGCAGATGGAGGACCGACTGGAAGGCGTCTGCCTGATCCCCGGCGCGGGCGAGTTCTGTCTGGCGACCGAGCCGGTGATGCGGCGCGAGGGGCTGACGAAATCGACGCCCGAGAACGTGCATCTGACGGCGGGGCAGACGGATCTGGAGGCGTCGCTGGATCAGTTGACGGCCCAGGCGCCGAGGCTGAAACGGGTCAGTCTGGTGGTCGGCTGGTTCGGCGACGACATACGCATGAGCCATTGCCGCATCCGGCCGGGGGTGGAGCGGCGGCAGAAGCCGACCGAGCCGCTGGTCTGGCGTGTGGCCGGGGTCGAGCGGGCGGACGCGCATCTGATCTCACAGGTCGAGGATGGTCCGGCCTATGGCGGCACGCCCTCGGACGACAGCGTGCGGCAGGCGATCCGGGCGCTGAAGGCGCGCGGGCTGGAGGTGACGCTGTATCCCTTCGTCTTCATGGACTGCCCTGGCTATCCGTGGCGGGGACGCATTGAGGGGACGGACGGAGCGGGGGCGACGGCCGAGGTCGCGGCCCTGTTCGGGACGGCGGACGGCTGGGGCCTTCGTCGGCTGGCGCTGCACTATGCGAAGATCGGGGCCGAGGAGGGGGACGGGCTGCTGATCGGCTCGGAGATGCGCGGGCTGACCTGGACGCGCGATGCGGGCGGGGGCTTTCCGGCGGTGGCGCAGTTGCGGACGCTGGCGGCCGAATGCCGGGCGGTGGTCGGGCCGGGAGTGAAGCTGAGCTACGCCGCTGACTGGTCGGAGTATTTCGGCTGGCAGAGAGAGGGGAGGTAAGGTTTCACCTCGATCCTTTGTGGGCTGATCCGAATATCGATTACGTCGCCATCGACTGGTACCCGCCGATGGGGGACTGGCGCGGCGGCGACGGCGGGCTGGATGCGCAAGCGTTCCGTGGACCGTCGGACCCGGCCTATCTGGCGGCGCAGGTGGCGGGCGGCGAGGGGTATGACTGGTTCTACGCCAACGCGGCGGACCGGGCGGCGCAGCGGCGCACGGCGATCGAGGACGGCGCCCACAGCGAGGCCTGGATCTGGCGCTACAAGGACCTGAAGGGCTGGTGGTCGAACCCGCACCATGAGCGCATCGGCGGCGCAAGGCAGGCGGCGCCGACGGCCTGGGTTCCGCAGATGAAGCCGATCCGGCTGACCGAGTTCGGCTGTGCGGCGGTGGATCGCGGGGGCAATGCGCCGAACGTGTTCCAGGACCCCAAGAGCACCGAAAACGCCCTGCCGCCGCACTCGACCGGAGCGCGCGACGACCGGATGCAGCGGCGGCTGATCGAGGCGGTGCTGGGGCACTATGCGCAGCCGGCGAACAATCCGATCTCGGGCGTCTATGGCGGGCCGATGCTGCAGGGGGCGGACGTCTGGTGCTGGGACGCGCGGCCCTATCCGGCGTTTCCGGCGCTGGCTGAGGTGTGGGCGGACGCGGGCGCCTGGCGCACGGGGCACTGGCTGAACGGGCGGATGGGCGGCGATGCGCGCGGCCTGATCGAAGCGATCCTGAAGCGCGGCGGCTTGGCCGAGACGGACTATACGGTCGGGGCGGTGGACGGCGCGGTGACGGGCTATGTCGTCGACCGGCCGATGGCGACGAAGGATGCGCTGGCGCCGCTGATTCAGGCGCTGGGGGCGGCGGCGGCGGAGCGGGATGGTCGGGTGGCCGTGCTGGGCGAGACGGCGCGGGAGATGACGCTGGATCTGGCGGCGCTGGCCCTGCCCGACAAGGGCGGGAGCGCGGCGGCGGAGCGGCGGCTGACGCCTCGGCCCAGCGCCGCGCGGCTGCGGTTTATCGATGAGGCGGCGGACTATCAGCTGGGCGCCGTGACGGTGCGCGGCGACGGCGAGGGCGGCGGCGTGGATGCGGCCCTGCCCGCCGTGGTCGGGGCCGGGCTGGCGACGGCGGCGGCGCAGCGGCTGTTGCTGGGCGAGGCGGCCGAGCGGCTGACGCTGAAGCTGGGGCCGCTGGAGGCGCTGAGGCTGGAGCCGGGCGATGTGGCGGCGGTGGAGGGGCGCGCGGGCGACTGGCGCGTCGAGCGGCTGGACTGGGATGAGACGCCCAGGGCGGTGCTGACGCCGGTGGTGGAGGCCGTCGTCGTGGATGCGCCGGAGGACTGGCGCGGCGATGGGGGCGAGGCGACGACGGCGGGGCGCCGTTCCTGATGCTGTTGGACCTGCCGCCGCTGCCGGGAGAGGAGGGGGACGGGCGGCCGGTGGTCGCGGCGTCGGCCGAGCCGTGGACGCCGATGGCGCTGCATGGCGGCGCGTCGGTCGACAGTCTGACGCTAAGGGCGGTTGTGGAGACGCCGGCGACGGTGGGCACGCTGACGGCGCCGCTGCGGCCCGGCGTGGTCGGGCGCTGGGACGAGACGGGTGAGCTGAGCGTGCGGATGGAGGGGCAGGCGCCGCAGAGCCGGGCGGCCGAGGCGGTGCTGTCGGGCGCCAATCTGCTGGCGGTGAGCAGCGCGGAAGGATGGGAGATGGTGCAGTTCCGTCGGGCCGAACTGGTCGGCGGCGACGTGTGGCGTTTAAGCGGCCTGCTGCGCGGTCAGCAGGGGACGGAGGAAGCGGCCGCGCGCGGGGCGGAAGCGGGGGCGCTGGTCGTGGTGCTGGAGCGCGGCATGGCGCGCGCCGAGGTCGATGCGGCCGAGCGGGGACTGCCTCGGATCTGGCGGGCGGGGCCGGCAGGCGCGCCGCCGGGCGGGGCGGGGACGACGGAGGTCGGCTTCACCTGGGCCAACCGGAACGCGGCTCCGTGGCGACCGGCGCATCTGCGGGCTGTGGCGGAGGGCGGCGGATGGCGGTTGAGCTGGACGCCCCGCGTGCGTCTGGGCGGCGACGGCTGGGACGCTGAGCCGGTCGAGGTCGATCCGAGACGGTTCCGGGTGCGGGTGCTGGAGGGCGCTGTCGTGCGGCGGGTCTGGGAGGTCGAGGGGCTGGCGACCGTCTATGGCGCGGCCGAGGTTGCGGCGGACTTTCCGGGCGGGCGCGGGGCGGACGCGCACGTCGCTGTAGCCCAATGCGGCGACGGATATGGCTGGGGCCCGGAGGCGGTGGCGGGATTGTGACGCCCGCGTCCCTCTCCCGATGGGAGAGGGTTTGAGCGCACGAGCGCGAAGCGATCGTTCTGGCGCGAAAGGGTGAGGGTTCGCGGGTGAAGTCGGCGTAAGCCGTCGCGCCACGGCTGACGCCGACTGACGGTACAAGCCCCTCACCCTTTCGCCTTAGCCAATCGCCTCCGGCTCTTGGAGGCTCAAGCCCTCTCCCGCCGGGAGAGGGATGCCATGTCGCAAGGAAACCATCCTCGCCCCTTTCGGCGGGCGGTTGCATGGCTTAACTGACGCTCTGGTCTGTGTTGATCCGGAGTGGAGCGAAAATTGGCTGGCGATCCCTATCAGGAACTGGGCGTTTCCAAGGGCGCGAGCGCGGACGAGATCAAGAAGGCGTTCCGCAAGCTGGCCAAGGAACTGCACCCCGACAAGAACCCGGGCGACAAGGCGGCCGAGGAGCGGTTCAAGCGCATCACCGCCGCCTTCGACCTGCTGGGCGACGCCGAGAAGCGCGCCAAATATGATCGCGGCGAGATCGACGCCGACGGACGCGAGCAATTCCGAGGCTTTGGCGGCGCTCAGGGCGGGCGGCCGGGCGGCGGCGGGTTCAGCGGCTTCGGCTTCGGCGGGCGCGGCGAAGGCGGCCCCGGCGGGCGGGCCAGCTTTGACGACATCGACCTGGAAGAAATCTTCGGCGCCTTCGGAGGCGGCGGACGGAGCGCCGGGCGCGGTTTCGGCGGCGGGCGCGGGCAGGACGTGCGCGCCACCCTCGACATCAGCCTGGAGGACGCCATCGCGGGGACGACGCGGCGCATTCAGTTCTCGGACGGGCGGATGCTGGATGTCACGATCCCAAAGGGGGCGTCCGACGGCCAGACGATCCGGTTGAAGGGACAGGGGCGCCGGGGCGCGGCGGTCAGGCGGGCGACGCCCTGATCGAACTGCGCATCCAGCCGCACCCGGTGTTCAAGCGCGACGGGGCTGACCTGACGATGGATCTGCCGGTGTCGGTTCCGGATGCCGTGCTGGGCGGCAAGATTCAGGTGCCGACGCCCGAGGGCGCGGTGATGATGACCATTCCCAAAGGCTCGAACTCGGGCAAGGTGCTGCGGCTGAAGGGACGGGGCGCCTATGCGAACGGCAAGCGCGGCGATCTGATGGCCAGGCTAGTGGTGACGCTGCCCGAGGCGCCGGACGACGAACTGGTCCGGTTTGCGACGGAATGGCGTGAGCGCCGGCCCTATAAGCCTGGCCGCTGATGGCCTAAGGCTGACGCTTCCTTCTCCTCCCCGAGACTTCAGAGACCGATATGACGCCCAAGCCCGCCGCCAAGCCTGCTCGCCCCTGGTTCTCGGCCGGGCCGACGGCCAAGCGTCCGGGCTGGGAACTGGCGAAGCTGCCCACGAACCTGATGGGGCGGGGCATCCGCGCGCCGGAGGTGGTCGAGCGGTTCGCGCATGGGCTGCGGCTGACGCGCGAGGTGCTGAGCCCGCCGGACGATTACGTCATGCTCTATACGCCGGGCTCGGACACCGGGGCGGTCGAGGCGGCGCTGTGGTGCATGCTGGGCGAGCGGCCCGTGCAGGTGATCGCCTATGAGAATTTCGGCCTGACCTGGCTGGCGGACGTCAAGGAGCATCTGGGGCTTGAGCCTGAGGCCCTGACGGCGCCGTGGGGCGAACTGCCGGACCTGTCGAAGGTCGATCCCAAGAAGGACGTGGTGTTTCCGTGGAACGGCACGACCTCGGGCGTGCGCGTGCCCGACGGCGACTGGATCGCCGACGACCGCGAGGGGCTGACCATCTGCGACGCGACCTCGGCGGCGTTCGCGATGGACCTGCCGTGGGACAAGCTGGATGTGACGACCTTCAGCTTCCAGAAGGCGCTAGGCGGCGAGGCGGGCGTCGGGGTCCTGGTGCTGTCGCCGCGCGCGGTGGCGCGACTGGACAGCTATCGGCCGGATCGGGCCGTGCCCAAGGTGCTGCGGATCGCCGACAAGACGGGCTTTGATCGGACGCTGGCGGACGGGGTGGTGATGAACACCTTCTCGGTCCTGACCATCGAGGACTGGATTGACGCCCTGGACTGGGCGAAGGCCGAAGGCGGACTGCCTGCCCTGATTGCGCGCACAGACGCCAACTATGCCGCCCTGGCCGAGTGGGTGGAGCGGACCGACTGGATCGCCTTCCTGCCGGACCGGCCGGACATCCGCTCGACGACCTCGGTCTGTCTGAAGTTCGTCGATCCGCGCGTGGCGGCGCTGGACGAGGCGGGGCAGAAGGCCTTTGTAACGCGGTTCAAGGCTCTGCTGGAGGGCGAGGGGGCGGTCTATGACATGGAGCCGCACCGCAACGCCCCGCCGGGCCTGCGCCTGTGGTGCGGCTGTACGGTCGAAACGGCGGATGTCGTGGCGGCGACGCCGTGGCTGGAATGGGCGTTCCAGACGGCGGTCGGTGAACTGGCTCAGTCGGCGGCCGGATAATTCTGTCGCCTATTAGACGCCCTTGGGGGCGACGCCGGACGATTCAGGGGGTATAGGCTCCCACCGCATTCTGGATTGCGGAGTATAGGTCTTGGCGAACGTCGCAGTGGTCGGCGCCCAGTGGGGCGACGAGGGCAAGGGCAAGATCGTGGACTGGCTGTCCAATCGCGCCGACATGGTGGTGCGGTTCCAGGGCGGCCACAACGCGGGCCACACCCTGGTCGTCGACGGCAAGGTCTATAAACTTGCATTGCTCCCGAGCGGAGTGGTGCAGGGCAAGCCCTCGATCATCGGCAACGGCGTGGTCGTCGATCCCTGGCATCTGGTCGGGGAGATCGAGAAGATCCAGGCTCAGGGCGTGGCGATCACGCCCGACATCCTGACCATCGCCGACAACGCCTGCCTGATCCTGCCGATCCATCCGGCGCTGGACGTGGCGCGCGAGGCCGCCGCCAGCGCGCCGGGCGCCAAGATCGGCACGACCGGACGCGGCATCGGCCCGGCCTATGAGGACAAGGTGGGGCGCCGGGCCATCCGCGTCTGCGACCTCGCCAACGAAGACGACCTGAAGATCAAGATCGACCGCCTGCGCTCGCACCATGATCCGCTGCGGGCCGGCCTGGGGCTGGAGCCGATCGACCCGGAGGCGCTGCTGGCGCAACTGCTGGAGATCGCGCCGAAGATCCTGCCCTACGTCAAGCCGGCGTGGCGGGTGCTGGACGAGGCGCAGAAGGCGGGCAAGCGGGTGCTGTTCGAGGGGGCGCAGGGCGCCTTCCTGGACGTGGACCACGGCACCTATCCCTATGTGACCAGCTCCAACACCGTCGCCGGTCAGGCGGCGGCCGGGTCGGGCGTCGGGCCGCGCGGCGTCGGCTATGTGCTGGGCATTGTGAAGGCCTATACGACGCGCGTCGGGGAAGGCCCCTTCGCCTGCGAACTGAACGATGAAGTCGGCCAGCACCTGGCGGTGGTGGGCCGCGAGATCGGCGTGAACACGGGCCGGTCGCGCCGCTGCGGCTGGTTCGACGCGGTGCTGGTGCGCCAGTCGGTGGCGATCAACGGCATCGACGGCATCGCCCTGACCAAGCTGGACGTGCTGGACGGGCTGAAGACGCTGAAGATCTGCGTCGGCTATCGCATCAACGGCCAGGTGCTCGATTATCTGCCCAGCAGCCTGAAGGAACAGGCCTCGGCCGAGCCGGTGTTCGAGGAACTGGAAGGCTGGGACGAGAGCACCGCAGGCGTGCGGACCTTCAAGGACCTGAACGCCCATGCGCTGAAGTATGTGCGTCGGATCGAGGAACTGATCGGGGCGCCGGTGGCCTTGCTGTCGACCAGCCCCGAGCGCGACGACACCATCCTGATGCGCGATCCGTTCCAGGGCTGAGTTTACATTTCCGGTCGAGGCAACGACGCCTTAACCCGTGAGGCGTAGGGTGACGCTCTGAAATGGAGCTCGCCCTGTGTTCGCCCTAGACGCCAAGACGATGCAGCGGATCGCGCCCGTGGTCCGGCGCGTGATCATCGTTGATCCCAACCCCGCCGCCGCGCGCCTGCTGCAGGACCTGCTGAAGGGGTTCGGATCGCGCGAGATCGTGGTCGAAGGCGACGAGGCGCGGGTGCTGGACCTGGCCCGTGAAATGGAGCCGGCGCTGATCTTCACTGAGCGCACGGGTCCCAGGCTGGACGGCGAGGCCTTGGTGCGGCGCATTCGGCGTTCGAGCCTGGCCTGCCGCCGCGCGCCGATCATCATGGTGACGGCGGAGGCCACAGCCAGCGCCATCAAGGGCGCGCGAGACTCGGGCGTGCACGAGTTCCTAAGGAAGCCCTTCACCAGCGGCGACCTGCAACGTCGGATCGAGAACCTGGCGACCAAGCCGCGCGACTGGGTCGAGGCGGTCGGCTATATCGGGCCGGACCGGCGGCGCTTCAACTCTGACGACTACGCCGGGCCGCAGAAACGCAAGGCGGACAAGCCGCGCTCGAGCGCGGAGGCCGCTCTGGCGGTCAAGGATCAGGCGATGCGGATCCTGTTCTCGGCGTTGACCCAGTTCGACAGCGATCCGATGCAGGCCGTGCGGGCGATCAAGCAGCAGGCTGAGACCTTGAAGGCCCTGGCCATCAAGACAGGCGACGCGCCGCTGGCCATTGCGGCGGCGGGACTGGACACGGCGCTGGCCGCCGGGGCGCCGACCAAGGCCGGACTGACCGCGCCGGTTGAGGTGGTGCTGAAGCTGGCCTCGCCCGAGAGCCTAGCCCGGGCGGGTTAGGGCCGCCGCCCTCGATCCTCGGGTCAAGCCCGAGGATGACGCCAGAGAGCGGCCGTTGCGGCGATCCAGCAGGCCCTCAGGCGTCGACCAAATTGCGTTCTTCAGCAGCGGCGCGCATGGCCTTCTGCAGCTTTTCGAAGGCGCGGACCTCGATCTGGCGGACGCGCTCGCGGCTGACGCCGTACTGGCCGGCCAGCTCCTCAAGCGTGACCGGATCGTCCTTGAGGCGGCGCTCGGTCAGGATGTGCTTCTCGCGATCGGTCAGCTCTTCCATGGCTTCCTGCAGCAGGCCCATGCGGATGGACTTTTCCTCGCTCTCGGCCAGTTCGGTCTCCTGGCTGACGGCGTTGTCGTCGGCCAGCCAGTCCTGCCACTCGCTTTCGCCATCCGAACGCAGCGGCGCGTTCAGCGAGGCGTCGCCGCCGAGACGGCGATTCATGTTGGTGACTTCTTCTTCCGACACGCCCAGCTTGGTGGCGATGGCGGCGAGGTGCTCGGGGTGCAGGTCGCCTTCCTCGAAGGCCGAGATCTGGCTCTTGGCCTTGCGCAGGTTGAAGAACAGCTTCTTCTGCGCCGCCGTGGTGCCCATCTTCACGAGCGACCAGGAGCGCAGGATATATTCCTGAATGGACGCGCGGATCCACCACATGGCGTAGGTCGCCAGGCGGAAGCCCTTGTCGGGATCGATTTTTGACGGCCTGCATCAGGCCGACGTTGCCCTCTGAGATCACCTCGCCGATCGGCAGGCCGTAGCCGCGATAACCCATGGCGATCTTGGCCACGAGGCGCAGGTGAGAGGTCACAAGACGGTGGGCGGCCTCGGTATCCTGGTGTTCGCTCCACCGCTTGGCGAGCATGAACTCCTCGTCCTTGGTGAGCATCGGAAACTTACGGATTTCCGTAAGATACCGTGACAGTCCCTGTTCAGGCGACATCACCGTCAGCGTTTTATTGGCCATATGGTCCCTCCGGCTTCACGAGCTGGCGCTACGGCTTTGACCACATGACGTGCATCATCACCTCGCCCCTCAACTGACAAGATGGGAATCCGTTGCCCGAAACGAAAGGGGCGGATTGTCCCAATTGAACGGCGATGCTTCCTCGCCGCCTATGTATGATCTAGCACAGATGTTGTTGCGAATAAAGCGGCAGCGTTTTAGAGGGCCGCCAGCAGGGTTTGCAGCCGCTGCATGTCCTGCGGCGGGGCGGTCTGGAAGCGCAGCGGCTGGCCGGTGACGGGGTGGACGAAACCGAGGATGGCCGCGTGCAGGGCCTGGCGTTTCAGGCCGGCCTCGGCGATGGCGGCGCGGACGGGCGCGGCGGGGCTGCCGGAGCCATAGACGGGGTCGCCGAGCAGGGGCGAGCCCCTGGACGCCATGTGCACGCGGATCTGATGGGTGCGGCCGGTCTGCAACATGCAGGCGACGCGGGCGGCGAGCGGGGCGTTGGAGGCCTTGGCCGGGCGGCCGAAGGTCTGCTGGACGACATAGTCGGTGATGGCCTCTCGCCCGCCGGAGCGCAGCACCGCCATCTTCTTGCGGTCGCCGCTGGAGCGGCCGATCTGGGTCTGGATGCGGCCCTTCTCGGGCGATGGCGCGCCGCGCGTCAGGGCCAGATAGGTGCGCTCGATATCGTGGGCGGCGAACAGGGCGGCCAGCCCCGCGTGGGCGCGGTCCGACTTGGCGGCGACCATGACGCCGGAGGTGTCCTTGTCCAGGCGGTGGACGATGCCGGGGCGGTCGGGATCGCCGAGGGTCGACAGGGCGGCGCAGTGGTGCAGCAGGGCGTGGACCAGGGTGCCGGTCTCGCAGCCGGGGGCGGGATGGACCGCCATGCCCGGCGCCTTGTCGATGACGATCAGGTCGTCGTCCTCGAACAGGATGGTCAGGGGGATGGCTTCGGGGCGCAGTTCAGCCGAGACCGCTGGCGGCAGGACGATCTGGTAGTCGCCGGGCGCAGGCTTGGCCTTGGCCCCCACAACGGCGCCGTTCAGGCAGACCGCGCCCGCGTCCAGCAGCGCCTGGATACGCGCGCGGGACAGTTCGGGAAGGGCGTCGGCCAGGGCGCGGTCCAGCCGCGCAGCGCCGGGGGCGACCTGGGCGGTCAGGACTGTCAGGTCGGATTCGTCGTCGGTCGCGGGCATGATGTCGGTCACAAGGTGCGTTTAGCACGGGTGGCGGACGCCATGAAAAAGGGCGGCCCGACGGGACCGCCCTTTCAATCGTCTCAGCGGGGTTCAGGCGTCGATCAACCGATGCGCGGGTCCAGGTCGCCGGCGGCGTAGCGCTTGGCCATCTGGGCGGTGGACAGCGGCTGGATCTTGGACGCCATGCCTTCGCAGCCGAACTGCTGATAGCGCTCCATGCACAGCTTGCGCATGGCTTCCTTGGCGGGCTTCAGATAGGCGCGCGGGTCGAACTCGCCTGGCTTCTCGGCCAGAACCTTGCGGATGGCGCCGGTCATGGCCATGCGGTTGTCGGTGTCGATGTTGATCTTGCGCACGCCGTGCTTGATGCCGCGCTGGATTTCCTCGACCGGCACGCCCCAGGTCTGGGGCATCTGGCCGCCGTACTGGTTGATGATGTCCTGCAGGTCCTGCGGCACCGACGAGGAGCCGTGCATCACCAGGTGGGTGTTGGGCAGGCGTTTGTGGATTTCCTCGATCACGTTCATGGCCAGAACGTCGCCGTCCGGCTGGCGCGTGAACTTATAGGCGCCGTGCGAGGTGCCCATGGCGATGGCCAGGGCGTCAACCTTGGTGGCCTTGACGAAGTCGACGGCCTGATCCGGGTCGGTCAGCAGGGCCGAGTGGTCCAGCTTGCCTTCGAAGCCGTGGCCGTCTTCGGCCTCGCCCATGCCGGTTTCCAGCGAGCCCAGAACGCCCAGTTCGCCCTCGACCGAAACGCCGCACGAGTGGGCCATCTCGACCACGCGACGGGTGACGTCGACGTTGTATTCGTAGGAGGCGGGGGTCTTGGCGTCTTCTTCTAGCGAGCCGTCCATCATCACCGAGGTGAAGCCGTACTGGATGGCGGTGGCGCAGGTGGCCGGGCCGTTGCCGTGGTCCTGGTGCATGCAGACCGGGATGTGCGGATAAAGCTCGACCAAGGCGTCGATCAGTCGGGCCAGGACCACGTCGTTGGCGTAGGAGCGGGCGCCGCGCGAGGCCTGGATGATGACCGGCGCGTTGACGGCGTCGGCCGCCTCCATGATGGCCAGGCCCTGCTCCATGTTGTTGATGTTGTAGGCGGGCAGGCCGTAGTCGTGCTCAGCCGCGTGGTCGAGCAGTTGTCGCAGCGTAATGCGCGCCATGGGTAGTCTCCTGAACCGATAGTGATTTTGCCCGAGGTCTTAGCCGGTCGGGTGCGGGAAGTCACGCCGCCGTGACAGGGCTTAGGCGTGGTGGACTTTGGGCGCGCAGGCCTTAAGTGCTCCGGCGCCTGCGGGGCGTCTGACCAAGGAGCGGCGATGAGCCAGAACGATGATGCGCTGGATGAAGACGGCGGCGGTTTCGACGTCGACGACTGGGCGCGGCTGACGCCTTTCGCCGGAGCGGTGGCGACGCTGGACGACGTTCAGGCGGGCAAGGCGGTCTTCGCCCTGGGCGACACCGAAGAGGCGCGCGTCATCGACATGGAGCTGCCTCAGCCCGTCATCTGGTGGGAGGAGGACGGCGAGCAGGCGGCCGTAATCGTTCAGGCCGAGGCCCATGTCGGTCCCCACGGCGAACTTATGGAAGTGCTGGGGCTGATCCTGCCCGATGGCGGCGGGGCGGTGGCTCTGCTGGACGATGTCGATCTGGTGGACGACACCGATCCGACGTGGCGCGATCTGGTCGCGCGTGCCGTCGATATGGACGGCGAAGGCTAAAGCTTCGGACAGCAGGGGCGAGGGCCGCGAACAGCCCTCGCCTTGACGTTTTTAGGCGGCGCGCAGGGCCTCTACGCCCGGCAGAACCTTGCCTTCCATCCACTCCAGGAAGGCGCCGCCTGCGGTGGAGACGAAGGTCATGTTGTCCGCCGTGCCCGCGTGGTGCAGGGCCGCGACCGTGTCGCCGCCGCCGGCCACGGCGACCAGCTTGCCGGCCTTGGCCAGTTCGGCGGCGTGTTTGGCGGCGGCCACGGTGGCCTTGTCGAAGGGCGGGACCTCGAACACGCCCAGCGGGCCGTTCCAGATCAGCGTCTTGGACAGGTCCATGGCGCGGTTCAGGCGGGCGACGGTCTCCGGCCCGGCGTCCAGGATCAGGTCGTCGGCGGCGATGCGGTCCAGGGCGCGGATGCCCGACTCGATGCCCGGCTTCACGCCCTTGGCGACCACGACATCAACCGGCAGCAGCAGTTCGCAGCCCTGGCGGCGAGCTTCCTCGATGATCTCGCGCGCGGTGTCGGCCAGATCCTTCTCGCACAGCGAACCGCCGACATCGACGCCCTGAGCGAACAGGAAGGTGTTGGCCATGCCGCCGCCGATGGCCAGGTAGTCCAGCTTGGCGACCAGGTTCTTCAGCAGGTCCAGCTTGGTGGAGACCTTGGCGCCGCCGACGATGCCGATGACCGGCTTCTGCGGCTTACCCAGCGCGGCGTCCAGCGCCTCGAGCTCGCGCGCCATCGCGCAACCGGCATAGGCGGGCAGAAGGCGGGCCAGACCCTCGGTCGAGGCGTGGGCGCGGTGCGCGGCCGAGAAGGCGTCGTTGACGTAGAGGTCGCCCAGTTCCGCCAGTTGTTCAGCGAATGCCGGGTCGTTCTTTTCCTCGCCCTTGTGGAAGCGGACGTTTTCCAGCAGCAGCACGCCGCCCGCGTCCAGATCGGCCACGGCGGCCTTGGCCTCATCGCCCACGCAGTCGTCGGCGAAGCGCACGGGGCCGTGCAGCAGCAGCTCAAGCGGCTCGACCACGGGGCGCAGGCTCATCGACGGCACGCGCTCGCCCTTGGGCCGATCAAAGTGGGCCAGCAGCACCACCTTGGCGCCCGCTTCGCGCAGGCGGTGAATGGTCGGCAGGGCGGCCTTCAGACGGGTGTCGTCGGTCACGTTCCCGTCCTCCATCGGCACGTTGAAGTCCACGCGGACCAAGGCGGTCTGGCCCGAAAGGTCGGAAACGTCGTCGAGGGTGCGGAAGGTCATGATGGCGTATCTCTGTTCTTCCTTCTCCCCTCGTGGGAGAAGGTGGCTCGCGGAGCGGGCCGGATGAGGGGCGGTGAACCAGACGCAGCGACTGAGAGCGGCGATGACGCCGGCCGAGGCGGCGATGTGGCGTATCCTGCGCGGTCGAGGGTTTGAGGCGCACAAGTTCCGGCGACAGACCCGCATCGGGCGCTGGATCGCTGACTTTTGCTGCTATGAACTCAGGTTGGTGATCGAACTGGACGGAGGCGTCCATCGGTTGCGCGAGGTCGAGGACGCTGCGCGCGATGCGGACCTGGGGCAGCGCGGCTTCACTGTCCTGCGCTTCGGCAATGAGGCCGTGCTGACAAATCCGAATCTGGTTCTGGATGCAGTCAGGCATCATGCGGCGCGTCAGCCCCCTCATCCGTCAGGCTCCGCCTGACACCTTCTCCCACGAGGGGAGAAGGGTCGAGAGCGGTGGTTTCAGATTACAGGTACTTGGCCATCACCAGGGCGGTGTCGGCCATGCGGGTCGCGAAGCCCCACTCGTTGTCGTACCAGGTCAGGACGCGGGCCAGCTTGCCGTCGACGACCTGCGTCTGCGGCAGGGCGGCGGTCGAGGAGGCGGCGACGTGGTTCAGGTCGACCGAGACCAGCGGGTCGGTGGTCGTGGCCAGGACGCCGCTCATCGGGCCGTTTGCGGCGGCCAGCAGGGCGGCGTTGATTTCCTCGGCGGTGACTTCGCGACCGGCGACGACCTTCAGGTCGACGACCGAGACGTTCGGGGTCGGGACGCGGATCGACGAGCCGTCCAGCTTGCCCTTCAGCTCCGGCAGGACCAGGCCCAGGGCCTTGGCGGCGCCGGTCGAGGTCGGGATCATCGACAGGGCGGCGGCGCGGCCGCGGTACAGATCCTTGTGCATCGTATCCAGCGTCGGCTGGTCGCCGGTGTAGGCGTGGATGGTGGTCATATAGCCACGCTCGATGCCGAACAGATCGTGCAGCACCTTGGCCACCGGGGCCAGGGCGTTGGTCGTGCACGAGCCGTTGGAGACGACGATGTCGTCGGCCGTCAGCGTCTCATGGTTGACCTTGAAGACGATGGTCTTGTCGGCGTTGTCGGCCGGCGCCGAGACCAGCACGCGCTTGGCGCCCGCCTTCAGGTGGGCCGAGGCCTTGTCCTTGGAGGTGAAGATGCCCGTGCATTCCAGGGCGATGTCGACCTTCAGATCGGCGTGCGGCAGGTTGGCCGGGTCGCGCTCGGCCGTGACCTTGATCTTGCCCGTGCCGACGTCGATCCAGTCCTCGCCGGTCGTGACCGTGCCGGGGAAGCGGCCGTGCACCGAGTCATAGCGGAACAGGTGGGCGTTGGTCTCGACCGGGCCCAGGTCGTTGATCGCCACGACCTCGATGTCCTTGCGGCCGTGCTCGACGATCGAGCGAAGGACGAGGCGGCCGATGCGGCCGAAGCCGTTGATGGCGACGCGAACGGTCATGGGGAGCAGTCTCCTGAACAAGGGGCGGTTGTGATTGGCGCCTTAGTGGGACGGAGCGCGCGCGGTTGCAACCCCGTCCCCGTCACAAGGCCCGTAACAAGATATGATCGCCTGTAACCGTCCGGATGCGGTCAAGCCGCTCAGCAGCAGCGGAAGCCGCCGCCTTCGCCGAACCGTCGCGCTTCGTGCAGGCGGAAGAAGGCGGTGCGGTCCAGCGGCGCCTGATCCGGGTGTGTCGCCTTCGCATGGGCGACATAGGCGTCGTAGTCCGGCTGGCCGATCATCAGCCCGGCGGTGCGTCGCGCGTCCTTGCCCCACCGCACCAGGGTGTCGCGGCAGGCGCAGAGGAGGTCCGCGCCGCCGGTGGCCGACGATGAAGAGGGCCTAGGCACGGGCGATGTCCATGGCTTCGTCGGCCAAGGTCAGCTCATGCGCGGCCGGGGTCTCCACCACGGTCGGTTGCTCGGACTTCAGCGCCTTGAGGCAGGCCCCGACGCCATACACCACGACCGTCAGCACCACGAACAGGAAGCCCGCCGTCAGCGCCGAGTTGACGTAGTCGTTGACGATGACCCGGTGCATGTCGCCGATGGTCTTGGCCGGGGCCAGGATTTCTCCGGCGGCCATGGCGTCCTGATACTTCCGCGCATGGGCCAGGAAGCCGATCTTCACGTCGGGGTGGAACAGCTTCTGCAGCCCTGCCGTCACGGTGCAGATCAGCAGCCAGACCGCCGGAACCGCCGTGGCCCAGGCGAACCTCTGCCGCTTCATCTTGAACAGGACGACCGTGCCCAGGATCAGGGCGACCGCCGCCAGCATCTGGTTGGCGATGCCGAACAGGGGCCACAGGCTGTTGATCCCGCCCAGCGGATCGACCACGCCGGTGTAGAGGAAATAGCCCCACAGCCCGACCGTCAGGGCCGTGGCCACGACATTGCCGGTCCAGGACTGGGTCTGGCGCATCTTCGGCACGGCCATGCCCAGCAGATCCTGGATCATGAAGCGGCAGACGCGGGTGCCTGCATCGACCGTGGTGAGGATGAACAGGGCCTCGAACAGGATGGCGAAGTGGTACCAGAAGGCCATCATGGCCTTGCCGCCGATGACGCCCGACAGGATGTGCGCCATGCCCACGGCCAGGGTCGGGCGCCGCCCGCGCGCGACAGGATGGAGTGTTCGCCCACGTCCTTGGCCAGCTGCTCCAGCTCGGCCGGGGTGATGTGGAAGCCCCACTGGGCCACGGCGGCGGCGGCCGAGGCCGCATTGTCGCCGATGACGGCCACCGGGCTGTTCATGGCGAAATAGACGGCCGGGTCCAGCACGGTGGCGGCGATCAGGGCCATGATGGCCACGAAGCTTTCGCACAGCATGGCGCCGTAGCCGATCAGCGGGATCTGGTTCTCGTTCTCCAGCAGCTTGGGCGTGGTGCCGGACGAGATCAGGGCGTGGAAGCCGGACACGGCCCCGCAGGCGATGGTGATGAACAGGAAGGGGAAGAGGGCGCCGGAGAAGACGGGGCCGCTGCCGTCGATGAAGGGCGTGATGGCGGGCATCTGAATGTGCGGGCGCACGATCAGGATGCCGATGGCCAGGGCGACGATGGCGCCGATCTTCAGGAAGGTGGACAGGTAGTCGCGCGGCGCCAGCAGCAGCCACACCGGAATGACCGAGGCGATGAAGCCGTAGGCCATCATGGCCAGGGCCAGGGTCGTGCCCGACAGGGTGAAGGCGGGGCCCCAGAACGGATCCGCGGCGATATGGCCGCCGCCGATGATGGCCAGGACCAGCAGCACCACGCCGATGACCGACACCTCGCCCACGCGGCCGGGCCGCAGATAGCGCGTGTACAGGCCCATGAAGACGGCGATGGGAATGGTGGCGGCGACGGTGAACGTTCCCCACGGACTCTCGGCCAGGGCCTTAACCACCACCAGCGCCAGCACCGCCAGGATGATGACCATGATCATCAGCACCCCGACCTGGGCGATGACGCCGGGGATCGGCCCCATCTCGGTGCGGACCATGTCGCCCAGCGACCGGCCGTCGCGGCGGGTCGACATGAACAGGACGATCATGTCCTGCACCGCCCCCGCCAGCACGGCGCCGACCAGGATCCACAGGACGCCGGGCAGATAGCCCATCTGCGCCGCCAGCACCGGCCCCACCAGGGGCCCGCGCCCGCGATGGCCGCGAAGTGGTGGCCGAACAGGACGTTGCGCGGCGTCGGCACATAGTCGAGGCCGTCGTTATGCCTGACGGCGGGCGTGGGCCTGCGCGCGTTCAGCCCCAGCACCTTTCCGGCCAGATAGCGGGCGTAGAAGCGGTAGGCGATGGCGTAGACGCACAGCGCCGCCACCACGATCCAGACGGCGCTGATGCTTTCGCCCTGGTGCAGGGCGATGACGGCGAGGGCTACGGCCCCCAAAATGGCGATGGCGCCGAAAATCAGCGCGGTCCTGAGCTTGCCCATGGCGAAGGGTCCTCCGGGTCGACTGGGTGCGACCTTTCGCCTTTTTGGACCCTAATCGCGCCCGGCGCCAATCGACAAAAGTCGTAGGCTGGCTTCCTTCTCCCCCTGTGGGAGAAGGTGGCAGGCGGAGCCTGACGGATGAGGGGTGTCGGCGCGGCGGTTTAGGTTCTGAGCGGACGTGGGGCCTTCCTTGAGGAAAGGTCGCGCAAGCACCCCTCATCCGGCCCTGACGGGCCACCTTCTCCCACAAGGGGAGAAGGATTAAGGAGCGACCACTCGTACCTTGCCCGCCGCTTCGCCTGCGCGCGAACGCGCCTCGTCCGTGTCGGCGCCGCGGGCCAGAGCCACGCCCATGCGGCGCGTCGCATAGCTCTCGGGCTTGCCGAACAGGCGCAGGTCGGCGGTCGGGACCGACAGGGCCTCGGCCACGCCCTCGAACACCACGCCTTGCGCCTCGATGCCGCCGTAGATGACGGCGCTGGCCCGGCTCGCGCAGGGTCACGTCCACCGGAAGGCCCAGAATGGCGCGGGCGTGCAGCGCGAACTCACTCATGACCTGCGTGGCCAGCGTCACGAGGCCGGTATCATGCGGACGCGGCGACACCTCCGAGAACCACACCTCGTCGCCCTTCACGAACAGTTCGACGCCGAAGACGCCCAGGCCGCCCAGCGCGTCGGTCACCTTGGCCGCAATGTCTTGCGCCGCCTTCAGCGCGCCGGGACTCATGGCTTGGGGCTGCCAGCTTTCGACATAGTCGCCCTTCTGCTGGCGATGGCCGATGGGGGCGCAGAAGGACGTAGCGATCGCGCCGTCCCGCAATGACCGCACCGTCAGCAGGGTGATCTCATAGTCGAAGTCGATCCGGCCCTCGACGATGACGACGCCGCCCGCGACCCGGCCCGAGGCTTCCGCGTAGGCCCAGGCGTCGGCCACGCCCTCAGGCCCCTCGACATAGGACTGGCCCTTGCCGGAAGACGACATCACCGGCTTGACGAAGCAGGGGAAGCCGACGGCCTGCGCGCCCGCCGCCAGTTCCTGCGCCGAGGCGGCGAAGGCGTAGGGGCTGGTCGGCAGGCCCAGCTCCTCGGCGGCCAGGCGGCGGATGCCCTCGCGGTTCATGGTCAGCTGCGTCGCCCGCGCGGTCGGGATGACGCGCGCAAAGCCCGCTTCCTCAATGCCGGCCAGCACGTCGGTGGCGATGGCCTCGATCTCGGGCACGATGATGTGCGGCGCCTCTGCCAGGATCACGCCGTTCAGCACCTGGGCGTCGGTCATGGGGATGACGTGGCTGCGGTGCGCCACCTGCATGGCCGGGGCGTTGGCGTAGCGGTCGACCGCGATCACCTCGGCGCCGAGGCGCTGCAGTTCGATGGCCACTTCCTTGCCCAGTTCGCCCGAGCCGAGCAGCATGACGCGGGTGGCCGTGTCGGAGAGGGGGTGCCGATACGCATGATCGTCTCCGCTTCCTTCTCCCCTTGTGGGAGAAGGTGGGTCGCAGCGCGACCCGGATGAGGGGTGACGGCGGCGCGGTGTCCGATGTCATGCCGCCGGTCGAAAAGATCATTGAGGGGCGCGCCGACACCCCTCATCGGATCTGCTTCGCAGACCACCTTCTCCCACAAGGGGAGAAGGAGTCTTCTTGATCGCTATCGCCTTACGGCTGCTTGAGCGCAGATTACAGCCGGGCCTTGACCTGTTCCACCACGGCCTCGGCGGTGATACCGAACTCGCGGTAGAGGACTTCAGCCGGGGCGGAGGCGCCGAAGCCGGTCATGCCGACGAAGCCGCCATCCTCGCCGATGAAGCGTTCCCAGCCCTGCTTGATCGCGGCCTCGACGGCGACGCGGACCGTGCCGCGGCCGATGACGGCGTCCTGATAGGCCTTGGGCTGCTGCTCGAACAGGGCGAAGCAGGGGACTGACACCACGCGGGTCGGCGTGCCTTCGGCTTCCAGCATCTCGGCGGCCTTCAGGGCCAGGGCGACTTCGGTGCCGGTGCCGAACAGGGTGACCTTGGCTTCGCCGCTGGCGGCCTTCAGCTCATAGGCGCCCTTGCGCGACAGGTTCTCGCCCGCGTCGGTGACGCGGACCGCCGGGGTCTTCTGGCGCGACAGGCACAGGGCCGTCGGCGTGGTCTTGTGCTGCAGGGCGACCTGCCAGCACTCCAGCGCCTCGACCGTGTCGGCGGGGCGCATGGTCAGCAGGTTGGGGATGGCGCGCAGGGCCGCCAGATGCTCGACCGGCTGGTGCGTCGGGCCGTCTTCGCCCAGGCCAATGCTGTCGTGTGTCAGGACGTGGATCACGCGTACGCCCATCAGGGCGCCCAGACGGATCGCCGGACGGCTGTAGTCCGCAAACGCCATGAAGGTGCCGCCGTAGGGGATGACCCCGCCGTGCAGCGCCAGACCGTTCATCGCCGCGGCCATGCCGAACTCGCGGATGCCGTAGTTCAGATAGCGCCCGGCGTAGTCCGGCGCGTCCATGATCTGCGTGTTCTTGACGAAGGTGTTGTTCGAGCCAGTCAGGTCCGCCGAGCCGCCGACCAGTTCGGGGATAGCGGCGAACACCGTCTCCAGCGCCTCGCCCGAGGACTGGCGCGTGGCCATCGCGGGCTGGTCGGCGACCAGCTGCTTCAGCTTGGCGTCCAGCGCCTCGAAGGCGCCGGTGGGCAGGTCGCCGGCCATGGCGCGGGTGAAGTCGTCGCGGTGGTCGTGGTTCAGCAAGCGGGCTTCCCACGCCTTGCGGGCCTTGGCGCCCTGTTTGCCGACCTTGGCCCAGGCCTTCTGGACGCCTTCGGGCAGTTCAAACGGCTCGAACGGCCAGTTCAGCCCCTGACGCGTGGCGGCGATCTCGACAGCGCCCAGGGCGGCGCCGTGGGTCTTGTGGCTGCCTTCCAGGGTGGCGGCGCCCTTGCCGATCTTGGTCTTGCAGGCGATCAGCGTCGGCTTGTCCTGCTTGGTCGCCCAGTTCAGCGCCTTCTGGATCTGCTTGTAATCGTGGCCGTCGATGGCCTTGACCGCCCAGCCCGAGGCCTTGAAGCGGGCCAGCTGGTCGGTGGCGTCGGACAGCGACAGCTTGCCGTCGATGGTGATCTCATTGTCGTCCCACAGGACGCACAGCTTGTTCAGCTTCAGGCGGCCGGCCAGGGCGATGGCTTCCTGCGACACGCCTTCCATCAGGCAGCCGTCGCCAGCGATGACCCAAGTGCGGTGATCGACCAGATCCTTGCCGAAGCGCGCCGCCAGATGCCGCTCCGCAATGGCGAAGCCGACCGAGGTGGCCAGACCCTGGCCCAGCGGGCCGGTGGTCGTCTCGATCCCGGCCATGTGGCCGTATTCCGGGTGGCCGGCCGTCTTGAAGCCCCACTGGCGGAAGTTTTCCAGCTGTTCCCGGGTCGCGTCCTTATAGCCCGTCAGGTGCAGCAGGCTGTAGATCAGCATCGACCCGTGGCCCGCCGACAGGATGAAGCGGTCGCGGTCGGCCCAGTCGGGGCGGTTGGCGTCGAACTTCAGGAATTTCGAATAAAGGACGGTGGCGACGTCGGCCATGCCCATCGGCATGCCGGGGTGGCCGCTCTTGGCCTTTTCGACCGCATCCATGGACAGCACCCGGATGGCGTCGGCCATCTGCTTGGGCGAAGGCTTGGCGAATGCGGCTTGGGCGTCGGTCACGGCGAGACCTTTCCTCAGGAACAGGATAAAGCGGGGGCGGCGCCGCTTTACCCCGGCGCGCCGGCAGGTTCTACACGGAATCTGGAAGAAAGGACCCCCATGGACGCGGTTACGGCTGCAAAGGCGCGGATCGATCGAGCGCTGGCCGATCTGGAACGCAAGGTGTTGGAGCTGAAGGCGAGGCCCGCCTCGGCCCCGCCCATCCCCGACGACGACCTGTTCGCGCCGCGTCCTTCGAACGCGGCCGACGTGGCGCGCATCGCCGAGCTTGAAGACGTCGGCCAGGAAACGGCTCAGGCTCTTGCCCGCGCGGCCGACGCCGTTCGCGAGGTGCTGGCGCAGCAGGCCGGGCAAGAGGAGACGAACTGATGGCGACAGTGACGGTAGAGGTCTACGGCCGCCCCTATGCGGTGGGATGCGCCGACGGTCAGGAGGCGCGGGTGCGCGATCTGGCGGCCCAGTTCAATGATCGGGTGCAGGGCGTGGCTGATCAGGTGGGGCAGGTCGGCGACGTTCGCCTGTTCCTGATGGCCGCCCTGATGCTGTCGGACGAGCTTGCAGAGGCGAAGCGTCAGGCGGCGGTTCAGAACTCGGGCCGGGCCAAGGCGGCCGCTGCGGCCGTCGCGGCGCCCGCTGCGAACAGTGAAGGCGTGGCCGAGGCGTTGAACGCCGTGGCCGCAAAGATCGAGAAGATCGTCCAGACGATATAGGACGCCGACGCCTCTCCCTCCCCGTCCCGGGGAGGGTGGCTGAGGCCGGCAGGCCGAAGCCGGGTGGGGGCGGCGAGGCTATTCAGGCGCTGAGAGCCTGTCACCAAGCCCTCCCCACCCGGTCGCTGCGCGACCACCCTCCCCATGACGGGGAGGGAAAAGGCGCGCTTCGCCATTGTTGAAATCCGCCCGAACGCCTATCTTGGCTGACGGCGGGTCCTGCTGCGGCTCACGTCGAAGACAACATATCCTTCTGACCTTAATTCACTCATAGGGATCTGTCCCTGTCCGGGCTCGAGGGCCTGGGCATACGGAGCCCACCTGGCTACCCAGGTCGAGAGGATTTAAACGTTCTTCACGGCTCACGCGGCGCCGCCAACCCTCTTTTAGTGCGTTATGCTCGCGACGCGGTCGCTCGCGGCTTGAGCGCTACTGTGCGCTATCGCCGCGCGGCGGCTCGCTGGCTGAGCGCTTCTCCTCCCCATTTCATGGGGAGGTGGATCGGCGGCGAAGCCGACGAGACGGAGGGGCCGTTTCCGCGGGCGCGACTGCCCCTCCACCGCTAGGCGGTCCCCCTCCCAACAAAGTGGGGAGGAAAGACGACGCACGACCGTGTAGAGAAGCCCGATGACCCCCAAGCATGAACTTCGCGCCGCCATGCGCGCCCTGCGCAAGCGTCTGGCCGAGGCCGACGCCGAGGCGGCCGAGCGCGCGGGGGCCATGCCAACGCCCTGCCGCCCGGCGAAACGGTCGCCCTCTACCGCGCGATGGGGTCGGAACTGGATGCGGACGCCCTCGCCAATGTCCTGCACCTGTCCGGCCGCCGCCTATGTCTGCCGGTGGTGCTGGAGCGCGACGCGGCCATGATCTTCCGCGCGTGGGCGCCGGGCGAGCCGCTGGAGCTGGACGCCGCCGGATGCCCGGCGCCTCTGCCGCTCGCTGACGGCGTGACGCCGGACCTGATCCTGACGCCCCTGCTGGCCTTCGATGCTCACGGCGGTCGGCTGGGGCAGGGGGCGGCTATTACGACCGGACCTTTGCGGTGTTGCCTGCCGCCCGGCGCATCGGCTTCGCCTATGCGGGGCAGCAGGTCGAACCGCTTGATCTGGAACCGCATGACATCCGCCTGCATGGCGTTTTGACCGAGACCGGCTATAGAGCCTTCCCATGAGATTGGCGTTTTTCGGTGACGTGGTCGGCAAGTCCGGGCGCGATGGGCTTTCGGACCACCTGCCGGGGCTGAGGCGCGACCTCAAGCTCGACTTCGTGGTGGTCAACGCCGAGAACGCGGCGGGCGGTTTCGGCATCACCGAGAACACCGCCAACGACATCTTCAACGCCGGGGCCGACGTCCTGACTCTGGGCAACCACAGCTGGGATCAGCGCGAGGCCCTGACCTATATCGTGCGCGAGCCGCGCCTGATCCGTCCGGCCAACTATCCGCGCCTGATGGACGCGCCGGGGCGCGGCGCCGACGTCTTCGTCACCGCTGACGGCCGCCGGGTGCTGGTCATCAACGTGCTGGGCCGCGTCCACATGGACCCGATGGACGACCCCTTCAGCGCGGTGGAGCGCGAGTTGGAGGCTGCGCCGCTGGGCGTCGTCGCCGACGCCGTCATCGTCGACATGCACGCCGAGGCGACCAGCGAGAAGATGGGCATGGGCCACTTCTGCGACGGCCGCGCCAGCCTGGTGGTCGGCACCCACACCCACGTTCCGACGGCGGACGCCCAGATCCTGCCCGGCGGCACGGCCTATCAGACCGACGCCGGCGGTTGTTGCGACTACGACTCCGTCATCGGCAACGACAAGGAAGAGCCGCTGCGCCGCTTCACCACCCGTCTGTCGGGCGGCCGCTATGTCCCCGCCAGCGGCCCGGCCACCGTCTGCGGCGTCTTCGTCGAGACGGATGACCGCACCGGCCTGGCTGTGCGCGTCGAGCCGATCCGCGTCGGCGGCCGCCTCAGCCAGGCGATCCCGCAGGTCTGACGACGCCTAAGCGCGTTTGGCCTGCACTAACTGCTGGCGCAGGGCGGCCAGCTGTCGGGCGCGGTGTTCAGGGGCGTGGGTTTCGCTCACATAGGCCTGGGCCGCGCGGGCCAGGGCCAGACGCCGTTCGGGCGCGACAATCAGGCTCTCGATGGCCTGGCTCAGGCCTCGCGGCGTCAGATCATCCACATAGACGGCGTGCGGGCCGCTGGCCTCGCGCAGGCCGCCGCGCCCGGATGAGACCAGCGCCGCGCCGGCCGCATGGGCCTCCAGCGCGGTCAGGCCCAGAGGCTCGGCCCAGACTGAGGGCGTCAGGGCGATGGCCGCGCGCTGCATCTCGGCGCGCACCTGCGCCAGCGGCGCCGACTTCAGCACCCGGACGCGCTCGCCGAACCGCTCTAGCGGCGCAAGGTGAGGCGCGGCCCACGCTGCGTGTTTGTCCCAGTCGTTCAGCATCAGCACGGCGCGCCAGTCAGAATGGCGCTCCAGCAGGGCGGGCAGGGCGGCGCAGATCAGGTCCACGCCCTTTTCCGGCATGGCGCGACCGGCGAAGGCGATCGCCGGCTCGCGCTGGTCCGTCGGGCCGCGCCACAGCTCCACGTCGATGGGGTTGGGCACAGCGAAGGCCTTGGCCTCCAACCGGGGGAAGTCCTTCAGAAAATCCCGCCGCGCCGCCTCGCTGACGAAGATCAGCCCGTCCATCCGGTCATAGCGCCGCTCATAGCGCCAGCGGTCGATGACATGGCGCGGCGGTTTCACTGCGTTGTGGCGATACAGGGTGATGGCCGCGTTCGGGAAATGCCGGGTCAGGGCGACGGCCTGCTGCGTCTGCTGATGGAACTCAATGACGTCGGGGCGATAGTCGGCCAGCGCCCGACGCAGGGCTTTCAGACGGTTCGCGGCGGGAAGGGTCTGCGTCGGCAGGTCGCCGTGATCCTGGGCGCCTTCGCAGCAGAAGATGCGAACCTCGCCGCTGTCCGCCCGCGCCAGGGTGCGCGCCACCGTCTCCATCGAGTTCGGCTGGTGCAGGTCGAAGCGCGCGCCGACAGGCATGACGACGGCGGTTCTCATGCCCGTGCGTTTCCGGTCAGTCGGGGGCTCTGGCGGCGGCGCGGGCTTCCAGCGCGCGCAGGCTGGCTTCTTCGGCCTTCAGGTCTTCAGTCAGCTGGGCCTTGAGCGCCGGATCGGCGATGGCGGCCAGGGCGGCGCGCGTCTCCTGCACCGCCTGACGACGGGCGGCGATCAGGCGCGACAGTTCGTCCGGCTCATGCAGGGACGGGCCGGAGGCAGTCGCACGACGGCTCGCCTGCGCCTCTTCTTCCTCGGTGGTCTTCACCGCGGCGGCCTGCCGGGCGGCGGCCGCGTCGCGCAGGGCGTGCTGGACCGGGTCGCCGCCCTCGAACTCGCAGGCCGACAGCAGGGCGGCGCCCGCGACGACGAGGATGAGGGCGGCGCTCTTCATCAGCCTTCGATCCAGTTCGGCATCCAGCCTTCGTGGAACTCCCGCACATGGGCGACGGGGATGCGGAAAAGCTCCCCTTCGGTCCCGAGGAGGCGAAGTCCGTTCCCTTGACCTGGCCTACGACCGAGGCGTGCAGCCCGGCGTCCTGCGCCTTGGCGATCAAGGCGTCGGCGTCCGAGACGGCGACCAGATAGCGGGCCTGGTCTTCGCCGAACAGGAAGGCGTGGGCGTGGGCGGCGCTGGAGGCGTTCAGCTCGATCCCGACGTCCGAGGCCAGGGCGATGTCCGCCGCCGCCCCGACCAGACCGCCGTCCGACAGGTCGTGAACCACCGTCAGTTCGCCCGCCTCGATCAGGCCGCGCACGAAGTCGCCGGTCTTGCGTTCCAGCTTCAGATCGACCGGCGGCGGGCGCCGTCCTCGCGGCCCAGAACTTCGCGCAGGTAGATGGAGGCGCCCAGTTCGCCGTTGGTCTGGCCGATCAGGACCAGCACGTCGCCCTCGGCCGCGCCGGCGAAGCCGGTGGTCACGTCGTAGTTGGTCAGCAGGCCCACGGCGCCGACGGTCGGCGTCGGCGGAATGGCGACGCCGTTGGTCTCGTTATACAGGCTGACGTTGCCGCTCACGACGGGGAAGTCGAGCTCGCGGCAGGCCTCGGCCATGCCGTCGGTGGCGCGCACGATCTGGCCCATGATCTCGGGCCGCTGCGGGTTGCCGAAGTTCAGGTTGTCGGTGATGGCGATGGGGCGGCTGCCCACGGCCGTCAGGTTGCGCCAGGCCTCGGCCACGGCCTGTTTGCCGCCTTCATAGGGGTCGGCCTGGACATAGCGCGGGGTGCAGTCCGAGGTGACGGCCAGGCCTTTCTCCGTGCCGTGGACGCGGATCACGCCCGCGTCCGCCCCGGTCGAGGAATCCTGCAGCGTGTCGGCCATGACGTGGCGGTCGTACTGCTCCCAGATCCAGCGCTTGGACGCCATGTCTGGGCAGGCGATGACCTTCAGCACCGCGTCGTTCCAGCTGTCCGGCGCGGGCACTTCGCCCGGATCGAGGCGCGGTTGCAACTCGGGCTGGACCCACGGACGGTCATACAGGGGCGCGTCGTCGAACAGCGGGGCCAGCGGCACGTCGCAGACGATCTCGCCGTGATGCTTCAGCACCAGATGGCCGGTGTCGGTGGTCTTGCCGATGACGGCGAAGTCCAGGCCCCACTTCTGGAAGATGCGGTAGCCGACGTCCTCGAAGCCCGGCTTCAGGACCGCCAGCATGCGCTCCTGGCTTTCCGACAGCATCATCTCATAGGCGGTCATGCCGGTTTCGCGCTGGGGCACCTTGTCGAGGTCCAGCTCGACGCCGACGCCGCCCTTGCCCGCCATCTCGACGGACGAAGAGGTCAGACCCGCCGCGCCCATGTCCTGAATGGCGGCCACGGCCCGAGGCCATCAGCTCCAGCGTAGCTTCGATCAGCAGCTTCTCGGCGAAGGGGTCGCCGACCTGCACCGTCGGGCGTTTAGCGTCCGACTCGTCGTCGAACTCGGCCGAGGACATGGTGGCGCCGTGGATGCCGTCCCGGCCGGTCTTGGAGCCGAAATAGACCACGTCGTGGCCCGCTTCCGGCGCGGCCGAATAATAGATCTCGTCAGCGCGGGCCAGGCCGACGCACATGGCGTTGACCAGGATGTTGCCGTTATAGCCCTTGTGGAAGTTCGTCTCGCCCGCGACCGTCGGCACGCCGACGCAGTTGCCATAGCCGCCGATGCCTGAGACCACGCCCTTGACCAGGCGTTTGGTTTTCTCATGGCCCGGTTCGCCGAAGCGAAGGGCGTTCAGCAGCGCCACCGGGCGCGCGCCCATGGTGAAGACGTCGCGCATGATGCCGCCCACGCCCGTCGCCGCACCCTGATAGGGCTCGATGTAGGACGGGTGGTTGTGGCTCTCCATCTTGAAGATGCAGGCGTCGCCGTCGTCGATGTCGATCACGCCGGCGTTCTCGCCGGGGCCGCAGATGACGCGCGGTCCGGTGACCGGGAACTTCATCAGCTGGTTCTTCGACGACTTATAGGAGCAGTGCTCGGACCACATGACCGAGAAGACGCCCAGCTCGACCTGGTTGGGCTCGCGGCCCAGCCGGTCCAGCAGGACCTGATATTCATTGGGGGCGAGGCCGTACTCTTCGGCCAACTGGGCGATGGTTTTTGGGGCGCGCTCATGGGCGGGCCTTCTAGCCCTCTCCGAGGCGTCTGTCAGCCCGTCACCGGCGTTCGACGCCGCGTCTCAGACCAAAGGTGACAATGACCCCCGCCACCACCAGCACGAAGGCCGCCGCCAGGGCGGTGAAGGCCAGCACCGGCTTGATCTCCTGCTCGGCCACAAAGGCCCCGACCAGACCCCAGGCGATGGGCAGGGGATAGGCCATCGTCCGCAGCGCCCAGGTCACGCCGATCCCGACCAGGGTGGTGACGACGACGGCCGCCACGGCCCAGCCGGTCGGTGACAGGGCGGCGGGCAGGGCCTCGAACGCCGTCGCCACGGTGATCAGGTTCAGCGGCGCCGCGACCGTCAGCCACCCGGCCAGCGCCGCCAGCGGCCAGATCACGAACCAGCGGTCCCGCTCCATCGCCCCGGTCGCCCGAATGGCGCGCGCGCTGGCCAGCATCGGCAGCAGCAGGGCCAGCAGCGCGGCGAAGATGACCAGAACGCTGGCCGCCTTCAGGTTCATCGCCGCCATGACGATCCAGAAGCCGATGCCGAAGAAGGCCACGGCCGACGGCCAGCCCATGCGGTTGATCAGGACGCTCTCGCCTGTCTGCGGCAGGGCCTGACGCCCGGCGTAAACGAGGATTCCCAGATACAGCAGGCTCCAGATCGAGAAGGCGTAGCCGGCCACCCGCAGCGTTTGGTTGCCGTCGGCGGCGAACTCGGCCTGGCTCAGGCCGAAACCGCCCAAAGCCTGCACAACGGGCACGATGACGGCGAAGACGGCGGCGGCCAGGACAGCGAGGCGGCGTGTCCGCTGGGCGGGCGTGGGGCGTTCGATGGCGATCATGCGTCTCTCCGGCTCAGCTTCGCCTTAACTACGCGCCGGGGCCCAGAAGGTTCATCGGGCCACGATGGAACCGCCGCCCGCCTTCCCGCCTTGCTTTCAGGTCATTGAGAAGGAGGTCGTCATGCCTGACCCAAACAAGCCGGAACCCATCGAGCAGACGCTTGAAGAGGAGGTCGAGACCAACCGCGCCCTCGAACAGGGCCTGGGCGTCGGCGCCCGCGAACTGGCCGCCATCCACGAGTCCGGGGCCGAGGGCACCCTGGAGCGCGCGACCGATGAGGACGGCGAACCGGTCGAGGAAGAGGTCGAGGTCGGCGACGCTGGCCGCAGCACCAGCGTCCTGGATCGCAAGGAGCCTTAAACGGCCGCGTAGATGCTCTGGAACAGGGTGGCGCCGTCGGCGCTGCCCAGTTCGGCTTCGAACGCACGGTCCGGGTGAGGCATCATCCCCAGCACGTTGCCGCGCTCGTTCTGCAGGCCGGCGATGTCGGCGACCGAGCCGTTGGGGTTGTCCACGTAGCGGAAGACGACCTGGCCCTCGCCCTCGATGCGTTTCAGCGTCTCTTCGTCGGCGTAGTAGTTCCCGTCGGCGTTGCCCTGGGTCATGACGATTTCGCGCTGGCCCTGATAGCCCGAGGTGAAGCGGGTCTGGCCGTTGGCGACGGTGATGCTGATCGGCTTGCAGATGTATTTCAGGCTGCTGTTGCGCATCAGGGCGCCCGGCAGCATCCCGGCTTCGCACAGGACCTGGAAGCCGTTGCAGATGCCGACCACGGTGACGCCGTCGTCGGCGGCCTTCTTGACCGCCTGCATGATCGGGGCCTGAGCCGCCATCGCGCCGCAGCGCAGATAGTCGCCGTAGGAGAAGCCGCCCGGCAGGACGATCAGGTCGAGGCCCTTGGGCAGTTCGGTCTCGGCGTGCCAGACCATCTGGACCTGTTCGCCAGTGGAACGTTCGACGGCGACCTTGCAGTCGCGATCGCAGTTGGAACCGGGAAAAACAATGACGGCTGCGCTCATGGCCGGGCCTCCTAGCACCCTTCGGCGGGAATGTCAGGCGGGGCCGCAAAATGAAAAGGCCGCCCACGGCGGGGCGGCCTTTCCTGTCAGAGCGAACGCCCGGTTCAGGCTGTCTGACGACGGCGCTGCAGCGTCAGGGCCGCAAAGCTCGCCAGCGCCATGGCGAGCAGGATCATGGCCCACTCCGTCAGGGTCGGGACGGCGGCGGGGGTCGAGGTGGTCGTGGGGCCTACCGCGATGCTGGAAGGATTGACGCCGACCGTGATGGTGTCGACCACGGTGTTCGTGGCCGTATTGACGACCGACACCGTTCCGGGAATCCCGCCGCCATGGGCGCCGTAGTTGGCGACGTAGAGCCGCGATCCGTCGCTGGAAAAAGCCAGCGAGTGAGGGTTCGATCCCACGTTGGTGGCGGCTGTCTCAGCGAGAGTCGTCGTGTCATAGCCGTAGACGACGCCGCTGCTCCCGTAGCTGGCGACATAGACGGAAGTTCCGTTCGGATGCACCGCCGAGGCGTGAGGCGTCAAGCCGGTCGCATATGTGCCCATCACCGTGTGATCGCTCGTTCTGATCTTCGTCACCGTGGGACCTTGAGCGTCGACGACGTAGGCGAAGTTCCCATCCTTGGAGAACGCTACGTGGTAGGCCGCCTTAGATGAGCCGGACGGAATAGACAGTGTTTTAATCACGGCGTTGTCGCTCGTCTGGATGACGGAGACGCTGCTGCTTTTGAAGTTAACCGCGTAAACAAAGGCGTTGTCGGGCGAGACGGCCACGCTGATGGGGCCGTCTTGGACCGTCACAGTGGCGATGACTTTATTGATCGACGTGTCGATGACCGAGACGGTGTCCGAGCCGAAGTTGGCGCTGTAGGCGCGGGCGCCGTTGGGCGATATCGCCACGCTATAGGGCGTGGTTCCGACGGTAATGCTGGTCAATTGGGTGTGGCTGGCGGTGTCGATGACCGAAACAGTGCTGCTGCCGGCGTTTGCGGCGTAGGCGCGAGCGCCATTGGGCGAGATGGCTATGCCCTGGGGGGTGGCCCCGACGGCCACGGTATGGATCGAGTTCCCCTCATTGGGACGAATGATCGAAACCGTGTTGGAGCCGGCGTTGGCGACATACAAGGTCTGAGCAAACGCCGGACCGGCCAACCCCATCGCAACGACGGCGCCGAGAAGCACGCGTCGCACGCGCCCGGCGACTGGCGTAATATTCATGATTGAGCCTTCCCCTCTGTGCAAGAAACGCTGGTTTCTCGCAGTCTGGGGAAAAAGCACTCTTCGCTGCTTATGGCAACGCTTGAGGAGCGGTTATGATCACGATGTTCTGCCGCGCCCGGTCAGCCAGGCGATGAGCCAGACCGCAAACGCGCCCAGCGACAGCGCCGCTCCGACCCAGCTGGTCGAGGGGCAGCCCCAGACCGCCGCCACCGCCGGTCAGCACCGCCACGCCGAAGCGGTCAGCGGCCCAGGCGCCCAGATTGCCCGCCATCATGCCCGGGCCAAACAGTGCGAAGACCCAGAGCGCGCCTCCGGTCCCACGCCCGTCACGCGTTCGTCGTCAACCCGCCAGGCCGGCCTTGATGCGCGGATGAGACACCGACAGGCCCAGGGACTGCGCGGCGTACAGCTCCAGCAGGACGCGATCCTCCTCGTCGCCCAGTCGCAGCCATCGCGCGGCTATGGGCGGCGGCGGGACGGCGCGCGTCGATACGTCGGGCGTCCCCAGGCCGCGCGCCGAGACCGTCTGGGCCAGCCGCACGGACGGCGCCAGGGTGCGGACCTCGTCCACATGCGGGGGCTGCCGACCAGGACGGGCTCCTCGCCGTGATAGAATAAATAGAGAGCGTCGCGTTCCGGCAGGCGCGCCCGCGTCAGGGGGCGCAGGGGCTGGTCCAGCAGCCGCCGCAGCAGGTCGGGCATGGCCGACAGTCGCGCTTGATGCATGTCGGCCGCCGAGCCTTAGCCCCGGTTCTCGTAGGTCGCCGTGATCGACGCCTTGGCCAGGGTGTGGAAATGCAGGTTGAAGCCGAAAACGGCGCCCGAGTTGTCCACGGTCACGTCCAGACGCTCCACGTCGACCGCGAAGACGGTGAAGATATAGCGGTGCGGGCCGTGGCCGGGGGCGGGGCGGCGCCGCCGAAGCCCGCCTCGCCATAATCCGTGCGGCCCTGCACGGCGCCCTTGGGCAGATCGGCGCCGCCCACGGCGCCCGCGCCGGCGGCCAGCTCACGGACGTGTGCGGGGATGTTGGCGACCGTCCAGTGCCAGAAACCCGAGCCGGTGGGGGCGTCGGGGTCGTAACAGGTGACGGCGAAGCTCTTGGTCCCTTCCGGCGCGCCCGACCACGACAGTTGCGGCGAGGTGTTTCCGAACGCCTTGACCTGGGCGTCGGGCAGGACGCCTCCGTCGGAAAAATCGGTCGAAGTGACGGTGAAGCTCATGGCGGCCCTCTCCCTTGGCGGCGGATTCGATCTCTAGGCTAACGGAAGACTCGCCACGGGCGTTGCCGCGCGACATTCTGTCCCCAGCTTAAGTCAAGCTGTCTTGATGAGCGGAGGAACGGGATGCTGCAAGCCCTGTTGGACCGAACCTTTCAGACGCGGGCGATCCGGGTGCGGCTTCCGGACGGTCGAGAGCTGACGGCGGGGCCGGGCGAACCGGAACTCACGGCCGTGTTGGCGGACATGAAGGCGGCGGTCGCCATCGCCGCCAACCCCGACCTGGCCTTGGGCGAGTGCTTCATGGACGGGACGTTCAGCATCGAGGGCGGGAGCATCTATGACTTCCTGCGGCTGACCAGTTCGCAACTAGCCTTGCGGCAGCGCTCGCCGAAACTGAGTTGGCTCCAGCGAATTCGTCGCGGGGCGGAGCAGGCCAACGACCGCCTGCACGCGCGCAGCAACGTCCACCACCACTATGATCTGACAGTCGACTTCTATCGCCTGTTTCTGGACGAGGACCTGCAATACTCCTGCGCCTTCTTCGAAACGCCGGCCGCCACTCTGGAAGAGGCGCAGGCGGCCAAGAAGCGCCGCCTGATCGACAAGCTGTTGCTGGAGCCGGGTCATACCGCCCTGGACATCGGCGCCGGATGGGGCGGGCTGGGCCTGTCGATGGTCGAGCGCGGCGCGCGCGTGACGGGCGTCACCTTGTCCACCGAACAGCACCGCACGGCCAATGAGCGGGCGGCGGCCCTGGGCGTCGCCGATCGCGCCGATTTCCGCCTTCAAGACTATCGCGACCTCGACCAGACCTTCGACCGCATCATCTCGGTCGGCATGTTCGAGCACGTCGGGGCGCCGAACTATCAGGAGTATTTCGCCACCGTCGCCCGCCTGCTGGACGACGACGGGGTGGCGGTGATCCACGCCATCGGCCGCAACTCGCCGCCCAACCGCACCCAGCCGTGGATCGCAAATACATCTTCCCCGGCGGCTATATCCCGGCCCTGTCCGAGGTGCTGCCCGCTATCGAGCAGGCGGGCCTGTGGGTCACGGATATGGAGATCCTGCGCCTGCACTACGCCGAGACGCTGCTGCATTGGCGCGAGCGGTTCCTGGCCCGGCGCGGCGAGGCCCTGGCCATGTATGACGAGCGCTTTTGCCGGATGTGGGAGTTCTACCTGGCCTGCAGCGAAGTCGCCTTCCGCGAACTGGGCCACATGGTGTTCCAGCTGCAGCTGTCCAAGAAGCAGACGGCCGTGCCGCTGAGCCGGGATTATCTGTGCGGGTAGGGGCTTTCCTCCCCATGCAATGGGGAGGTGGACCGCGTAGCGGTGGGAGGGGCTTTACGGCAGCGGAACCAAGCGGCCCCTCCGTCACGTCGGCTGCGCCTTCGCGCCACCTCCCCATTGCATGGGGAGGAAATGAAAAAGGCCGCCCTTTCGGGCGGCCTTGATCGTCTGATCTCTTACCGCCTCAGGCGATTTCGATCCGGTAGCTTTCGATGACCGTGTTGGCCAGCAGGGTGTCGCACATGCGCTTCACCTCGGCCTCTTTGTCGGCGACGGCGTCGTCGAGGTCGAACTCGATCAGCTTGCCGACGCGGGCGTTGGCGACGCCGCTCCAGCCCAGACCCTGCAAAGCGCCTTCGACCGCCTTGCCCTGGACGTCCAGCACGCCGGGCTTGAGGAAGACGTGAACTTTAACCTTGGCCATTAATGCAGCCCTCCCTGAATCACGGTCGGCATGTCTTTCATGATGCCGAGGCGGCGGGCCACCTCGGTGTAGCTTTCGATGACGTCGCCCATGTCGCGGCGGAAGCGGTCCTTGTCCAGCTTCTCGCCCGTGGTCGAATCCCACAGGCGGCACGAGTCGGGGCTGATTTCGTCAGCCAGGATGACGCGGCTGAAGTCGTTCTCCCACACGCGGCCGAACTCGATCTTGAAGTCCACCAGAGTGATGCCGACGGCGCCGAACATGCCGCACAGATAGTCGTTCACCCGCACCGTCATGGCCAGGATGTCGTCCAGTTCCTGGGTAGAGGCCCAGTTGAACGCCGTGATATGCTCTTCGGTCACCATCGGGTCGTTCAGCTCATCCTTCTTGTAGTAGAATTCGATGATCGAACGGGGCAGGGGCGTGCCCTCTTCCTGACCCAGGCGCTGGGCCAGCGAGCCGGCGACGACGTTGCGGCAGACGACTTCCAGCGGAATGATCTCGACTTCGCGGATCAACTGCTCGCGCAGGTTCAGGCGCTTGATGAAGTGGTTGGTCACGCCGATCGAGTTCAGGCGCGACATGATGAATTCGCTGATGCGGTTGTTGATGACGCCCTTGCCCTCAAGCGTCGCCTTCTTCTGGGCGTTGAAGGCGGTCGCGTCGTCCTTGAAGTATTGGATCAGCGTGCCGGGCTCAGGTCCCTCGTACAGGATCTTGGCCTTGCCCTCGTAGAGCTTCTTGCGCTTGGTGTTCATCATCGGGTCCCGAACGGGAAGAAAAACAGATGACCGCAAAACGAAAAACGCGCGGCCCGAAGGTCGGGGCGGCGCGGTCCTGAATCGACGGCGGCTATGACAGAGCCACGCGCCCTTTAGCCGAAGGGCGTCTGTGACACAAATATCCTGAAGCGCCCTTACGTCAGCGTCGCCACGGAAGCCCAGTTGCGTTCGGTCGCGGCGGGGGCCATAGAGCCGTTTGCGGACAAGACTTGGTCCGCGGCTGGAGTTACGACGCGCATGACGACCTTCGACGATCGGGAACAGGCCTTCGAGGCCAAATACGCCCTCGATCAGGAACAGGAATTCAAGGCCATCGCGCGTCGCAACAAGATGCTGGGCCTGTGGGCGGCCGAGAAGATGGGCCTGTCGCCGGAAAGCGCCGAGCAATACGCCGCCGCCGTGGTCCGCGCCGACTTCGAACAGCCGGGTGAGGAAGACGTCTTCCGCAAGGTCGCCGGCGACTTCAAGGGCTCGGGTCTGACCGTCTCCGAGGGCGAGCTGCGCTCCAAGATGGACGAACTGGCCTCGATCGCCCGCGAACAGATCCGCGCCGGCGAATAAGCCGCTGGATCAGCCCGGGGAGCTTGGCGGCTGAGTTCCTGATGGGGACTTCAAAACGGCGGCCTCATCCTCAGAGGCTGACCAAAACATAAGGCCGCTGCCGGCGATCGGCAGCGGCCTTTTGCTTTTGAGCGATGGGCTCGCCGGTTATTTCGGCATCAGCACCGTGTCGATGACATGCACCATGCCGTTGGACTGAGCCATGTCGGCCTGGGTTACCATGGCCTTGCCGCCCTTGGCGTCGGTCAGCTCCCACTTGCCGCCGCCCATGTCCTTGGCCGTCAGCTTCTCGCCCTGAACGGTGGTCAGGGTGGCCGTCCCGCCGTTGGCCTGAGCCTGGGCGGCGAGGTCCGCGGCGGTCAGGCGACCGGGCACGACGTGGTAGGTCAGAATCTTGGTCAGGGCGGCCTTCTGCGCCGGCTGCATCAGACCCTCGCGCGTCGCGGCGGGAATCTTCTCGAAGGCGGCGTTATCGGGGGCGAAGACGGTGAAGGGGCCGGGACCCTGCAGGCGCTCGGCCAGACCGGCGGCCTGGATCGCGCTGACCAGGGTGGTCAGGTTCGGCGCCTTGGAGGCGTTGGCAACCAGATTGTCTGACGGGTTCATCGCTGCGCCGCCGGCCATCGGCTCGGTTGCGGCGGAGGTCATGGGCGGCGGCGCCACCTCGACGGGGGCTGGCTCTTGCTTGGCTTCGTTCTGGCCGCAGGCGGCCAGCGCCAGCAGGGCGAAGCTCGAAACGGCCGCGAGCGCGGCGGTGCGATGGGTCATCATGGCTTCTCTCCTTCGATGAACGGGCGGCGCCCGTGTCGGGAAGGATTACGACTCAGAACCCCAAAAGGATGCGGCGGCGATCAAATTTTCCGGCGCGACACGTGAACGGGCCGCGCCGATCATGTGCGCCCAGCGGCCAGATAGGGGCTCAAAGTGGACCACTGCGCCAGTTTTTCTCGAAGGGCCGCGCGTGGGCGGGGCTGGATGACGGCAGGTCGAGCAGGGCGGCCGTGGTCGCGCCCTCCAGGATGCGCCGCCCCGCGCGCGCCGCCGTTCCGCCATTGAAGGCGACCGCGTGCAAGGCCGGAAGACGCGCCGTCAAGTCGATCAGATCGGCGGCTTCGGGATTGCGGATGGCGGCGTCCAGACTGCCGCGACGCTCGGCCGAGGCGATCACGTCCCATAGGCCGACGCCATGCGCCAGGAGCGCCTCCAGCCGCGCCGGGTAGGGCCGGGCGGCCAGCGGCGCGCCGAGCAAGGCCTCCATCAGCCGCCAGAAGGCGTTGCGCGGGTGAGCGTAGTATTGACCCGCGCTCAGCGAGGCGTCGCCCGGCAGGCTGCCGAGGATCAGGACGCATGTGCGCTCGTCAACGACGGGCGCAAAGCCGACCCGGCGGGCCGTGCTCACCGGTCGCGCCGGAACCCGGTTAGCTGACGGCCGAAGGCGGCGATTCCTCGCCCATCAGGAAGCTGGTCACCGGGTGCATCGGATGGTTGGCGCGCGGTTCGCCGCTGTTGTAGGCGGACACCATGCCGAAGTTGAAATAGATGAAGCCGTACTGCTTGCCGCTGCGCTGGATCAGGGCGGCGACCTGTTCCCTGAGGTCCCCCGCCGCGCCTTGCAGGGCCTCCATCGGGATTTTGACCGGCCGCCCGTCCTCGCCCGAGAAGCTTAGGGACCAGGGCAGGGAGGTCTCCATGATCTCGCTGATCAGTTCCGCCGTCGGTTTCTCGAACACGTCGGGAATCTGCACCAGCCCGTCGCGCGCATAGACGTCCGCATATTTCTGAACGTCGAGGGCGGGGTTCAGGCGAAGGGGCGGCTGGGACATCGTGCGGGCGCTCCGGGGCGTGGGATCACGCCGATATTCCCTCATAGGGCAGGCGGAGCGCCGGGGCCAAGGGCCGTGATGGCCCCTGGCTTTCTATACAGAGGCTCAGGCCTCGCCGAACACCCGAGCGAAGATCACGTCCACGTTCTTGGTATGGTAGCCGAGGTCGAACAGCGCCTCGAGCTGGTCGTGGGGCAGGGTGACGCGCGGGTCGGCCTTCAGGAAGTCGATGAAGACGCCTTCGCCGCGCCAGACCTTCATGGCGTTCTCCTGAACCGCCGCATAGGCATCCTCGCGCGAGACGCCCGCCTGGGTCAGGGCCAGCATGACCCGTTGCGAGAAGACCAGGCCGCCCAGGCGGTCGAGGTTCTTCTGCATGTTCTCGGGGTAGACGTTCAGGCGCTCGATCACGCCCGCCAGACGGTGCAGGGCGAAGTCCAGGTGGATGGTGGCGTCCGGGCCGATGCCGCGCTCGACCGAGGAATGGCTGATGTCCCGCTCGTGCCACAGGGCGACGTTCTCCATCGCCGGGGTCACGGCCGAGCGGACCAGACGGGCCAGGCCGGTCAGGTTCTCGGTCAGGATCGGGTTGCGCTTGTGCGGCATGGCCGACGAGCCCTTCTGGCCCTTGTCGAAGAACTCCTCGGCTTCGAGGACTTCGGTGCGCTGCAGGTGGCGGATCTCGACGGCCAGACGCTCGACGGAGGAGGCGACGACGCCGAGGGCGGCGAAATAGGCGGCGTGGCGATCGCGCGGGATGACCTGGGTCGAGACCGGCTCGACGGCGAGGCCCATCTGGTCGGCGACGTATTGCTCAACCGCCGGATCGACGTTGGCGAAGGTCCCAACGGCGCCCGAGATGGCGCAGGTGGCGATCTCTTCACGGGCGGTGATCAGGCGACGCTTGGCGCGCTGGAACTCGGCGTGATAGCCGGCCAGTTTCAGGCCGAAGGTCACCGGCTCGGCGTGGATGCCGTGCGAACGGCCCACGGTCGGGGTGTATTTATGCTCCTTGGCGCGCTTTTCCAGCGCGGCCAGAACCCGGTCGACGCCGCCCAGCAGCAGGTCGGTCGAGCGCGCCAGCTGCACCGCGAAGCACGTGTCCAGCACGTCCGAGGAGGTCATGCCCTGGTGCAGGAAGCGGGCCTCGTCGCCGACGATCTCGGCCACGTGCGTCAGGAAGGCGATGACGTCGTGCTTGGTGACGCTTTCGATCTCATCGATGCGGTCGGCGTCGAAGGTCGCGTCCTTGCCCTTGGCCCAGATGGCCTGCGCGGCCTCGGTGGGAATGACGCCCAGCTCGGCCATCTTCGTGGCGGCGTGGGCCTCGATCTCGAACCAGATCTTGTACTTGGTCTCTTGCGACCAGATGGCGACGGCGTCGGGGCGGGAATAGCGCGTGATCATGGACGCGTCGTGTCGTTCGCGAGGGGCCGGGAGTCAAGGTTGGCCGGGCCGAAGTGGCGGCTTTTGAGCATCACTTCCGCGCGGATCGGCATTCCTCGGCGCGGAAATCTTGACTGGTGGGGGCCCTGTCCCAGATACAGCGCGCTCAGAGGACGACCTCTCCCATTATGGGCATGACGCCGGGACGACCCGGCACGCCATGCAAGGGAGACTGTCATGGCCTGGATTTTCCTTCTGCTCGCCGGTCTGTTCGAGATCGTCTGGGCCTTCCTGATGAAGATGTCGGAAGGCTTCACCAAGCCGTGGGCGACCGTTGGCACCATCGGCTTCATGATCGTCAGCTTCGGCCTGTTGTCGCTGGCGATGAAGTCCCTGCCGCTGGGCACCGCCTATGTGATCTGGACCGGCATCGGCGCTGTGGGCGCCTTCGTCGTCGGCATCGCCGTGCTGGGCGAGCCGATCACGCCCTGCGCATCCTCGGCGCCGTGCTGATCGTCAGCGGCCTGGTGGTGCTGAAGCTCGCCTCCAGCCAGTGACGGCCCGCGGCCGCGCCCCAGGCTCGCCTAGCGCGAGCCGCCGCCCAGCACGGCCTCGGCCACCTGAAGCGGCGCCGGGGCGGGCGGGACGTAGTCGAGGCGGATCGGCACGGCGCGCGCGCCCGAGGCCAGGGCCTCCAGCGTCTTGACCGGCCCGCCCATCATCCGCTGATAGATCCAATAGGCCGCGACGACCTTCTCGACGTATTCGCGGGCCTGAGGCACGTCGATGCTCTCGATCAGCAGCAGGGGATCGGCGTCGGCGCCCAGCTTGCGGATCGCCGCCAGCATCGGTCCCGGCCCGGCGTTGTAGGAGGCCACCGCCTTCAGCAGGTCGCCCTGGAAGGACTCGATCTGGAACAGGCGGTTCACATAGTCCTGGCCCAGCTTCATGTTCACTGCCGGGTCCAGCAGGCGCTGGGGCGTGCGGACATAGCCCTGGTCTCCGGTCATGTGGGCGGCGGTGGTCGGCATGACCTGCATCAGCCCATAGGCGCGGCGCCCGAGCGGGCGTTGGCGTCAAAGCCCGTCTCCTTGCGCGCGATGGCGTAGACGAGGGCCTTCTCGATGGTGAAGCCGCCGATCGGCTGCAGTTCGGGCATCGGGTAGTGGAGGGCGTCGATGCGGCTGGCCTCGGACTGGGCGGCGCGGCCTGAGGAAACCAGGCGATAGAGCCCGGCCCACATCGGGCGCGCCGCGGTGTCGCCGCTGGCGGCGCGCAGGCCGTTGCGGGCGGCCAGTTCGGCGTCGCTGCGTCGCCCGACTTCGTACAGGGCCACGGTGCGGCGAGCGTCCTCGTCCGACTGGATGAAGGCGTTGAGCGCGCGCGTGTCGACGCCGATCGGCTCGGGCGCCAAGGCGGCGCGCTGCAGCGTCGCCTCATAGGAGCGCGGCCCCAAGTTCTCGATCACCGGCTCTTCGCCTAGCTGATGCAGGGCGATCTGGCCGTAGAAGGTGGCCGGCCAGCGCGCGGCCTGGCGCAGGTATTCGACCACGCGCTCCTGACGGCCCGACTGGGCCGCCGCCCGCGCCGCCCAGAAGGCGCCGCCCGAGCGCACCCACGGATCCTCGGTCGGGTCCTGGGCTACGTGTTCAAAGGCGCGGAAGGCCTCGGCGTGCCGGTCCATCCGCCAGGCGGCCAGCCCGGCCGTCCACCAGTCTCCGATCTGCTGGCCCATGTCATAGGCGCCGGCCAGATCATCGTTGTTCAGGGCCACGCGCGCGGCCTTGGCCGGATCGTTCACCCCGCCGTCGCCGGGGCTGGTCAGGCTGGCCCAGGTGCGGGACAGCAGGCCGCCCGGACGCTTGGGCTCGGGCGCGCCGTCGGGCAGGCGCCGCATGGCCAGGGTATAGACCCGGTCGGCCATCGGCAGGTCGGAATAGGTCTCCAGCCAGGCCGCCAGCTCCTCATAGGCGGCGACGTGGCTGGGGTGGAACAGGCGCTCGAACTCGACCTGACCCAGAAGGACGCGGTCCTTGGCCTGACGCGCCGAGCTGCGGGCCAGCTCCAGATCGCCGCGCCGCAGGGCGTCGAAGGCGGTGGTGTAGCTAAGGCGGTCCTCGCTGCTCAGCGCCGTAGGCGAGGCCTCGGCGATAGCGGCCGTCGCCACATAGGGGCGGGAGGAGTCAGCTTCCTCGGCCTGGGCGACGCCCCCAGCTAGGGCGCACAGGGCGAAGGCGAACAGAGACGCGCGACGCGTCCGGCGGAAAGAATACATGACGCGGCGGCCCCCTTCGTCGGCGTCGGCCCCGTCTCGATTCGGGATTCTACGACGCTCTGCGGACTGGTCTCCAAGAGGGCAGGATGCCTGAATCAGGCGCCCGGCTCAACCACTTCGCTTCGCAGACGGACGGACAAATCGAGAATGTCCTTCCAAACCAGACCCTTGGCCTGGGGTTGGCGCAACAGGAAGGCGGGATGGAGGGTGGCGATGGCGGGCGCGGCGATTCCGCCCTCGGACAGCCGCCATTCGCGCCACTGGCCGCGGATCCGCATGATGCCGTCGTCGGTCTTCAGCACGGCCTTGGCCGCCGACGCCCCGACCAGCAGCACCGCCTTGGGCTTCAGCAGGGTCGCGGCGCGCTGGACGAAGGGCGCGCAGGCGGCCTGTTCCTGGGGCGTCGGCGCGCGGTTTCCCGGCGTCTTCCAGAAGACGGTGTTGGTGATGAAGGTCTCGTCCAACAGGCCCGCCGCCGTCAGGATGCGGTCCAGAAGCTGTCCCGCCTGCCCGACGAAGGGCTGGCCGCGCACGTCCTCTTCTGCGCCGGGGCCTTCGCCGATGATCATCAGCGAGCCTTGCGGATTGCCGCGCGCAAAGACGGCCTGACGGGCGCCCATGGCGCGCAGGGGGCAGCCCTCGAAGGCCGCGATGGCTTCAGCCAGTTCGTCCAGCGTCGCCGCGCCCGCCGCCAGACGGCGGGCCTCAGCTGCGGCTTCGTCGACCGACGGCGCCGCGTCGGGCGCGCGCAGGGGCGTGATCGTGGCGGGGCCCTTGGCCGCGACCGGGGCGACAAAGATCGTCCGGTCGACCGGCTCGTCCTCGAAGCAGGCGTCAACGCCCGCGTCGCGCCAGAAGGCGAACAGGGCCTCTGCGGCGGCCATGTCGAGGAGGAGGCGTTCATAGGACCCTAGGCAATAGGCCTTGACCGCCCCCGCGTCACCTCCCGATAAGGCGAATAAGCACGACGACAATGAGGATTGAGGGGACATGGCCGAGGAAATGATCGAAGGCGGCGCCAAGAACGCATGGCAGGAAGCCGTCATCGACAACCTGCCCCCGCTGGAGGCCCTGGTCGGCGCCGAGCGCGAGGTCATGGAGTATGACGTCGTCATCGTCGGCGGCGGCCCCGCCGGCCTGTCCGCCGCCATCCGCCTGAAGCAGCGGGCCGAGAAGGACGGCAAGGAGATCTCCGTCGCCGTGCTGGAGAAGTCGGCCGAGATCGGCGGCCACGTCCTGTCGGGCGCCGTCATTGATCCCAAGGCGCTGAACGAACTCTTCCCCGACTGGAAGGAACGCGGCGCCCGCTGGAGACGCCGGTGACCAAGGACAAGTTCCTGGTCCTGGGGCCGCAGGGGCAGGCGTCGCTGCCGATGTTCGCCCTGCCGCCCTTCATGCACAACGACGGCTGCTACATCGCCTCGCTGGGCAATGTCGCGCGCTGGCTGGCCGAGCAGGCGGAAGGCTTGGGCGTCGAGGTCTACCCCGGCATGGCCGCCAGCCATGTGGTCTGGGACGAAGAGACCGGCCGGGTGAAGGGCGTCGTCGCGGGCGTCTTCGGCATCGACCGCGAGGGCAAGCCGACCGGCGACTTCCAGCCCGGTCTCGAACTGCACGGCAAATACGTCTTCATCGCCGAGGGCGTGCGCGGCTCGCTGGCCAAGACCATCATGGCCCGCCACAACCTGTGCGACGCCGCGGATCCCCAGAAGTTCGGCATCGGCCTGAAGGAACTGTGGCAGATCCCGGCCGAGAAGCACCAGCCCGGTCTGGTCCAGCACACGACCGGCTGGCCGCTGGACGACAAGACGGGCGGCGGCTCGTTCCTGTACCACTTCGGCGACCGCTACGTGTCCGTCGGCTTCGTCGTGCACTTGAACTACAAGAACCCCTTCCTGTCGCCGTTCGACGAGTTCCAGCAGTTCAAGCACCACCCCTCGATCGCCGAACATCTGGAGGGCGGCGCCCGCATCTCCTACGGCGCCCGCGCCATCACCGAGGGCGGCTTCCAGTCGGTGCCCAAGCTGGCCTTCTCCGGCGGCGCCCTGATCGGCTGTTCGGCGGGCTTCGTGAACGTGCCGCGCATTAAGGGCAGCCACAACGCCATGAAGACCGGCATGCTGGCCGCCGACGCCGCCTATGACGCCGTGATCGCCGGCCGTTCGGGCGATGTGCTCGAGGCCTATGAAGCGGCCTACAAGTCGTCGTGGGTTTACAAAGAGCTGAAGGTCGTCCGCAACGCCAAGCCCCTGCTGTCCAAGCTGGGCACGATGATGGGCGGGGCGGTCGGCATGTTCGACCTGTGGGTCAACCACCTGACCGGCGGCTTCTCCTTCTTCGGCACGATGAAGCACGGCAAGACCGACGCCGCTTCGACCGAGCCGGCGGCGATGCACAAGGCGATCGCCTATCCCAAGCCGGACGGGAAGCTGTCGTTCGACAAGCTGTCGAGCGTCTTCATCTCCAACACCAACCACGCCGAGGACCAGCCTGCCCACCTGAAGCTGCTGGACCCGTCGGTGCCGATCAACGTCAACTTGCCCAAGTACGGCGAGCCCGCACGGCTGTATTGCCCGGCGGGCGTGTACGAAGTCGTCTATGCCGACGAGGCGAACCGCGCCGATCCGCGCTTCGTCATCAACGCCCAGAACTGCGTCCACTGCAAAACCTGCGACATCAAGGACCCGTCGCAGAACATCGTCTGGACCACGCCGGAGGGCGGCGGCGGCCCGAACTACCCGAACATGTAAGACACGCGCGCGGCTTCTCCCTCCCCGTCCCGGGGAAGGTGGTCGCGCAGCGGCCGGGTGGGGAGGGCCGGGCGATCCTGGCCTCGGTGTTTGAATAGCCAAGCCGCCCCCACCCGGCTTCGCCTTCGGCTCAGCCACCCTCCCCGGGACGGGGAGGGAGAGGCGTTGCGGTGCTTTTCCTCCACATGATCTTGCGGGCGCAGGGGAAAGCGTGAAGGGTCCGGCCATGCGTTTCGTCTCTTCTCGCCCTGTCCTGTTCCTAGCGGCTTCCGCCCTTGCGCTGTCGCTGGCCGCGCCCGCCCTGGCGCAGGACGCGCCGCCCGAACCCGCACCACCCGACGCCGCGTCGCAGGACGCCCCTCCCAGGATGTAGAGACGCACTCCGAGCCCAACGGCGACCCGGTTCCGCACATCATCATCGCCGATGAACCGCAAACGCCCGAAGAACCTAAGGTCACGCCCATTCCCGCCGAATGGTCGCCGATCCCGCTGGACGCCCATCGAACCAGCGCCTTCGGCCTTTACCTGGCCGGTCGCAACGCCCTGACCAGCGGCGAAAGCGCGACCGGCGCCGATTACTTGGCCCGCGTCTACGCCCTGACGCCCGAGCAGCCGCGCGTGCGCGAGCAGGCCTTCACCGCCGCCCTTCTGGCGGGCGACCTGAACGAGGCGGGGCGCATCGCCCCGACCGATCCCGACGTCTCGCCGGTCATCGTTCAGGCGGGGCGACTGGTGCAGGCGGTGCAGGCCTATGCCGGCGGCGACGCGCGCCGGGCCAACGCCCTGTTGATCGCCGCCCCGGTGGGCGAGCCGCACGACCGCGCCGGCTTCTATGTCCAGGCCTGGATCGCCGCGGCGGCGGGGACTGGGACCGCGCCCTGGCCATGCCGCCGGCTGATTTCGACCCAGTCAGCAATCTGGTGGCGCGGGGCAATCGCGCGCGCCTGCTGGAGCAGCGCCGCCGCTACGCCGAGGCCGACGCCGAATGGCGCGACCTGACCAGCCACGCCCTGGCCGGCGCCCTGTTCCGTCTGCCTTATGGCGAGTTTCTGGAGCGGCGCGGCCGTCGCGACGAGGCCCTGGCTCAGTATGACGCCGCCGTCACCGCCCGCACCGCCGACCGCCGGGTCATGGAGGGCCGCGAACGCGTCTTGTCCAAGGCCCGGCCGCCGGCCTTGGTGAACTACCGTGAGGGCGCGGCCCAGGCGCTGCGCACCGCTGCGGACCAGATGGTCGCCCAGCGCGCCTATGAGTTCGGCGCCGTCTATCTGCGTCTGGCACAGAACCTGGCGCCCAGCGACAACACCCAGCTGCTGATCGGCCAGACCCTGATCCAGGGCGGCATCGAGCCGGCGGGCCGCGCCGCCCTGGCCGAGGTCAGCGAGGCGTCGCCGGCGACTTACGCGGCCGCCCGGGTGCAGATGGCCATCAGCCTGGCCAAGGTCGATCGCAACGACGAGGCCCTGGCCGAACTGCGGCGCGCGGCCTCCGTACGGCCGGACGAGGCGGCGGTGGCCTATATGCTGGCCAGTCAGTTGCTGCAGATGGAGCGGCACGAAGAGGCGCTGGAGCTGTTGAACGGCCCGTTGCTGAACACGGCGGATCAGGGCTTCGAGGTCCATTTCCTGCGCGGCGCCGCCTATGAATCGCTGGACCGGGACACCGAGGCGGAGGCCGAGCTGTGGGCCGCCCTGCAGATGCAGCCTGACAATCCGACCCTGCTGAACTACCTCGGCTATCTGTGGGTCGATACGGGCTCGCGGGTCGAGGAGGGCGCCGCCATGATCGCCCGCGCGCACGCCGCCGATCCCAAGGACGGCAATATCCAGGACTCGCTCGGCTGGGCCCAGTTCCGTCAGGGGCAGTATGAGGCGGCCGTGGTCAATCTGGAGGGCGCTGTCGACAAGGAGCCGGCCAACGCCGAGATCAACGACCACCTGGGCGACGCCTATTGGGCGGTGGGCCGCCAACGCGAGGCGGGCTTCCAGTGGAACCGTGTGCTGACGCTGGAGGTCGACGACAAGCGCCGCGCCGAGGTCGAGGCCAAGCTGCGCGACCGCCTGGGCCAGGACCCGACCGGGGACAAGGGGATCGGCTCTGCGGGCGGCGCGTCCGACTGACGCCATGCAGACCCATGACGCCCTGAGCGGACTGGCGCCCGCGAAGATCAACCTGTTGCTGCACGTCGCAGCGGTGCAGGCCGACGGCTATCATCCGCTGGTCAGCCTGGCCGCCTTCGCCGATGTCGGCGACCGGTTGACCGTGCGCCGCGCCGACGCCTTGTCGCTTGCGGTCGAAGGGCCGTTCGCGGCCGGGTTGGACGGGCAGGGCGACAACCTGATCATCAAGGCGCTGCTCGCTCTCGGGGAGGCGGCGGGAATCGGCGCGCCGCCCGTGGCGGTCACGCTGGACAAGCGCCTGCCCATCGCCGCCGGACTGGGCGGCGGATCTGCGGATGCCGGGGCGGCGCTGCGGTTGACGGCGCGCCTGCTGGGCCTCGATCTGCCGGAAGACGAACTGGAACGCCTCGCCCTTTCCGCCGGGGCGGACGGCCCCATGTGCCTGCGCGCTCGCCCGGCCTGGGCCTGCGGGATCGGAGAGGCTCTGGAGGACGAACCGCGCCTGCCGACCCTGCACGGCGTGTTGCTGAACCCCGGCCTGCCGTCGCCGACGGGCGCCGTCTATCGCGCCTATGACGCCGCGCCCGCCGCCGGGGCGGATCGCCCTGCGCCGCCTGCCGACTGGTCGGTCGCCTCGGTCATCGACTGGCTGTCGGCTCAGAGGAACGATCTTGAGGCGCCCGCCCTGTCGGTCACGCCGGGGATTGAACAGGCGCTGGCCGCCATGCGCCCTGCGCCGGGCTGTCGCCTGACGCGGATGTCCGGCTCGGGCGCCACGGTCTTCGGCCTGTTCGATGATCGTGCGGCGGCGATCGAGGCGGCCTTGGCGCTTGATCGGCCGGGCTGGTGGTCGCGTCCGGTGGTGCTGGGCGCTCCGGATATCGAGCCGCGTTCGGTAATTTAACCGGATTTACAGCCCCTGCGGTCAAGCTGGCGGCCATGACCCAGCTGACGCCCGAACAGACCGCCGCCTTCGAACGCGCCCTGTCGCGCCTGTCGCCCGCCGACCGCGCTCGCGTCGCAGAGATCAAGGACGCTGCGGCCCGCGCCGCCGCCGAGGTCGCGCCTCACTGGGACTTCGAACTGGCCGCACGCACCGTGGACGGCCTGCTGGGGGAGGGCGCGAACGACGACCAGAGACGCGGCTTGATCGCCGCCTGGGCGCTGGAGCTGCCCGGAAGGATCGCCGCCGAGCGCCTGCCGCAGGCGGTTCTGGCCGGCTATCCGACCTATATCGACCGTCTGGCGACCTATCTCGACAGCGGGGCGGACCCGTATGATCCCGACTTCTGGGCCAAGGACGTGCGGGTGGCCCTGGCCCTCAGCGTGCCGGGCAGCAAGACGCAGATGCTGGACCTGTCCTCGCCGGTGGGACCTGGCCTGGTGGTGCGGCATATGCTGGGCGGGCGCGGTCCTGGTCCGTTGATCGCTTGGCTGCAGGCGGGAGGCTGGCGGCCCTGGCTGGAGACCCACACCGAGGCGCGCGACCTGTCGGACTTCAACGAGGCGGGTTGGGAGCGCAACTGGGCCGCCGCCGCCGCCCTGTTACAGACGCGGCCGGAACTGGCAGGCGTCATCGGCTCCAGCTGGTTCTTCGATCCGCCGCTGGAGACCATCAGCCCGCGCCTGACCTATCTGCGGACAACGCCCGTGAACAACGGCGCCTTCATGATCCATCAGGGCGGCGGCGAGATCCATGACGAGCGCGCTTCGGCCTCATCCCCGACGCGCCGGGCGATGATCGAAAAAGGCGAATACCGCGCCTGCTCCTGGCTGCTGTGCTGGCCGCGCAGGCCCCTGATCCGCTGGGCGACGCAGCAAGGCCTCATCTGAGCGCGGGGCGGCTGAACCTTCAACCTATAGGTGCGACATCTTGGCGCGCCGTGTCCGGATTTCTCGGCTGGGCCTTGGGGCGGAACCTCGAGCCCCTTCCCGGCGGCGCTCGGAAAAGCGGGGTTTGGAGAAAAATCCAATTTCGAGCGGTCGAAGCGTTGCCGTATCGTAAAATCATAGTTGTGAAGAAGAATCTCCGTTCCGTGATTGACAGTAGTCGGAACTTTCCGGCTCAAATGCAGGTGGAGGGAGCGCCGTGAATCGACGGTCAGGGGACTATCGGGACGGACGCGCCTTTTTGTGCAGTCATCATAGCGGGGAACCATGATTAACGCGTTCAAGGCCGGCCTTCTTGTTGCAGTCGCCGGATCGGCCCTTGTCTGGGCCAGCGACGCCTCCGCCCAGGCGCCGGTCGCGCCCCCGGCGGGCGGTTTCTATATGGCGGACGGCTCGCGCACCGCTGATTATCAGGCGGCGCTGGCCTCCTGGCGCGAAGACGCGCAGTTCTCGATCGACTACTCCAAGGCTTATCTAGGTCTGGAGCACGCCTATGCCCTGGGCCTGACCGGCAAGGGCCTGACCGTCGGCGTAAATGACGCGGGCGTCTACATGGACCACCCGCTGTTCGGCGGGGCGGGCAAGATCAAGGGCCTGAACACCGTCGTCTCCGACGACTACGGCAACAACGGCCGCATCAATCCGCGGCGCGGCTGGGAAGGTCACGGCACCCACGTGGCGGGCACCATCGGCGGCGGCCGCATGGAAGGCGAGCTGATGTTCGGCAACGCCTTCGGCGCCAACATCTATTCGGCCACGACCAACTTCGCCGCCGGCGACTTCCTGTGGTTCCGCGACGTCTACATCAACGGCGACATCGTCAGCACGCCCCAGACCAACATCATCGACCTGGCCGCCACCGGCGAGGTGCGGATCATCAACAACAGCTGGGGTTCGTCGAACAGCCTGCCCTTCAACGCGTCCGAGGCGCTGGTGCGTCAGACCTTCGGTCCGCGCAGCAACTACGGCGACTTCTACAAGCCGGTTCTCGACAATGACGTCCTGGTCGTCTTCTCGACCGGCAACGGCGGAGGCGCGCATGCCGGCATCGACGCCGCCGCGCCCATGTTCGATCCGCGCCTGCGTTCCAACTGGCTGTCCGTCGCCAACTATACCGGCGCCCTGACGCCCAGCCCCTCCACCAGCTTCTGCGGCCAGACCGCGACCTGGTGCGTGGCCGGTCCGGGCCATCAGATCATCTCGGCGGTGCCGGGCTTTGACTTCGACTTCAACGCCATTGTCGCCATGTATCGGCCGGCGGATTACATTTCGCTCTACACGCCCACGACGGTGGCGGCGTTGCAGAACGCGGCTGTAAACCGTTTCCTGGGCACGCTGAACGCCTATCTGAACGCCAAGTTCGCCGCCGAGGCTGCGGGCCTGCCGTTCGATGAGGCCGCCGCGCGTCGTCGGGTGGCCGAGGACGCGGTCGCCATCACCCTGATTTCGGGCGGCCGCATGGGCGACCCGGACGGCTTCACCTCGCAACTCGCCAGCCTGCTGACCTCGGCCGGCAACATGGCGATCCTGACGCCGGCCTTCTCGTCCGACGTGCTGACCCAGGCCAACGCCCTGCTGATGCAGCGGCTGGAGAGCCTGATCACTTACACCGGGCCGGGCTATGCGGCCTACACGGGCACTTCGATGGCTGCGCCCAACATCTCGGGTTTTGCGGCCCTGCTGATGGAGCACTTCCCCGAGTATGACACGGCGCTGATCAGCGACATCCTGGTGTCCAGTTCGCTGGACCTGGACGCGCCGGGCGTGGACCTGCTGTCGGGCTGGGGGCGCCGCAGATGGAGGTCGCGCTCAAGGGGCCGACGGCTCTGCGCGACGTTCGGGACGTCGATGTCCGCGTCGGCACGGTGGACGTGTGGAGCAACGACATCGGCGATGCGCGCGACCGCTATTCGGCCGAGGTTCTGGCCTCCTTCCCCGACGACATCGGCGGCATCGTCAAGAAGGGCGGCGGCGAGCTGATCCTGACGGGCACCAACGACTACACCGGCGCCACGCGCGTCGAGGGGGCTGCTGACCGTCAACGGCAGCCTGATCAACTCGACCTCGACCGTGGCGGAGCTGGGGATGCTGGGCGGCCTGGGCCGTCTGGCCGATGTGGTGGTCGAGAAGGGCGGCGTCCTGTCGCCCGGCGATACCGCCAATCCGTTCGGCACGCTGACCATCGCCAACGACCTGCTGTTCAAGGACGGCTCCTATCTGTGGATCCGCTCCAGCGTCAACGGGGCCCAGCATTCGCGCGTGGCCGTGGAAGGCGCGACCACGCTGGAAGGCGGCGAAGTCATCCTCAAGGCCGACCAGGGCGAATGGAATCTGCGCACCCGCATGAACATCCTGCAGTCGGCGGGCGGCGTGACCGGCGCCTTCGCCGGCGCCAAGAGCGATCTGGCCTTCCTGAAGCCGATCCTCACCTATGACGCCAATACCGTGAAGCTGACCCTGGTCCGCAACGATGTGACCATCGCCTCGGCCGGGACCACCCCGAACACGAAGGCTGTCGGCGGCGCCCTGGACGTCATGACGGCGTCGATCATCCCGGACGCGCCCGCAGGCCGCAACACGGCGCTTGAAGACGCCATCCTGGACGGCAGCTTCGACAATGTGCGCGGCGCGCTGAACAGTCTGACGGGCGAGGTCCACGCGACCCTGGCCGGCGTGGCGACCGGCGACTCGCGCTTCATCCGCGACGCCATGCTGACGCGCGGCCGCAACGGCACGACCGAGGCGGTCGACGGTCGCGGCGTCGCCGTCTGGGCGTCGGGCGTCTTCGGCAGCGGGCGTCAGGACAACGGCGAACTGGCCGGCTTCCGCAGCGAAACCTCGGGCTATCTGGCCGGGGTCGAGAAGACGCTGAACGGCCGCTCGCACATCGGCGTCGCCGTCGGCGAAAGCCAGTCGGAAATCCGCGCCAACCGCCTGAGCTCGACCGGCGAGGTCAAGACCCAGCACATCGGCCTCTACGGCGCCGCCAGCCTGGGCGCCTTCGACTTCCGTCTGGGCGGCGCCTGGATGGATCGCGCACCCGCACCGACCGGACGGCCTCGCTGAACCGCTTCAACGAGCAACTGACCGGCCGTTACGACGGCGAGGCCTGGCAGGCCTATGGCGAGGTGTCCTGGCGCAAGCCGGTCATGGGCTCGACCGTGCTGGAGCCCTACCTGAACTACACCCGCGTCGAATATGATGCGGACGTGGTCGAGCGCGGCGGCGACGCGGCCCTGTCGGGCGACGTCTCCCAGACCTCGGACCTGCTGACGGCCGGTCTGCGCACCGAAACCTATCTGGCGGGCGGCAACGGCCGTCCGGCGCTGTCGGCGATCGGCCATCTGGCCTGGACCGAAGACCTGAGCGGCGACGGCCCCGTGTTCAACGCGGCCTTTGCAGATGGTCCGGTCTTCCGCGTCGAAGGCGCCGACCTGAACTCGGGCGCGCTGCAGGCGGGTCTGGGCTTCAACATCGAGGCCAACAAGTCGACCAATATCGAGGTCGGTTACTCGGGCGTCTTCAACGACGACTACAAGGACCACCGCCTGACCGGCCGCGTCAGCTTCCGGTTCTGATCAGTGCGGACGCCGGGGCTTCGGTCCCGGCGATCCTGACGGACAGACGCCGTCGCCCTCAGCGGGCGGCGGCGTTTTTCTTTGGGTGAAGTCAGAGAGCGCCGCCGCTGACGCGCTCCCACGCCTCGCCGACCGGCAGGATCTCCAGCCCCGCCGCATTGGCCAGGCGGATCAGGCGGTCCAGGTCTTCGGGCGTGCAGCCGTAGGGGGTGGGATCGCTCTCCACATCGTGCCCATAGGCGATCAGCCAGCCGGGCGCTTCAGCCGCGCGCGCGACCAGCGCGTCGAGGTCGTAGTGGGGCAGGCGCCGCGACTCCAGGCCGATGGCCTGAAGGTTGGCCCGGTCGGCCCGGCCGGCGTTGACCCCGTCGCGCACGCCGCGTCCCAGCAGGAAGCGCTCGTCGATCACCGCCTTGGCGCCCAAGGCCACGTCGCCGAACGGCCAGGCGAAGGTGGTCATGACGTGGCCGTCCAGCCGATCGCTGACCCACTCGGCGTTGCGCGCCAGCTGGTTCGTCAGTTCGGCGGGGCTCAGGCGCAGGGCGCTGACGTGGTCGAAGGTGTGGCAGCCGATCTCGTGCCCGGCCTCATGCGCGGCCTGCAGGTGTTCGACCTCGAACTGGGCCTTGCCGATGTTCTCGCCGCCGCACAGGCCGCCCGCGACGTAATAGGTCGCCCTGATCCCGTGTTCAGCCAGGATCGGCCCGGCTTCGGTCCAGGCGCTGGCCGGGAAGTCGTCGAAGCTGAGGCTGAGAATCCCGCGCGCCGGCGCGACTGTCACCGGCCTGACGCCCATATAGCGCGCCGCCCGGCGGCGCATCTGATCGATCCGTTGCTGCATCATGAGCGCCTTCTAGCGCATCGGCGCTTGCAGAAGGGTGAAGGTTTCGGCCCGCTTGCCTTGCTGGCGAAGCGTGGCGGCCCTATGGTCCGCGCCTCCCGAAATCGGACCGAAATGTCGACCGTGGCCGCTGCTGAACCTCTATCGTTTCAGGACCTGATCCTGACCCTGCACCACTATTGGAGCGAGCAGGGCTGCGCCATTTTGCAGCCCTATGATATTGAGGTCGGCGCCGGCACCCTGCACCCGGCCACCGTGCTGCGCGCCCTGGGCAAGAAGCCGTGGAAGGCCGCCTATGTGCAGCCCAGCCGCCGCCCCGGCGATGGTCGATACGGCGAGAACCCCAACCGGCTGCAGCACTATTACCAGTATCAGGTCATCCTGAAGCCGAACCCCGACAACCTGCAGGAGCTGTATCTGAACTCCCTGCGCGCCATCGGCATCGACCCCAGCCTGCACGACATCCGCTTTGTCGAGGACGACTGGGAAAACCCCACCGTCGGCGCCTGGGGGCTGGGCTGGGAGGTCTGGTGCGACGGCATGGAGGTGACGCAGTTCACCTATTTCCAGGGCGTCGGCGGCATCGAGGTCGACGTGGTCTCGGGCGAACTGACCTACGGGCTGGAGCGTCTGGCCATGTATGTTCAGGGCGTCGACAACGTCTATGACCTGAAGTTCAACAAGGAGGGCCTGACCTATGGCGAGGTCTTCCTGGAGAACGAGCGCCAGCAGTCGGAAGCCAACTTCCACGGCTATGACGTCGCCGCGCTGAAGCGCCGCTTCGAGGACATGGAGCGCGAGGCCGCCCACTTCCTGACTATGAAGGGGCCGCAGGGGCAGCCGCTGGTGCTGGCCGCCTATGATCAGGTGCTGAAGGCCTCGCACCTGTTCAACCTGATGGACGCCCGCGGCGCCATCGCCGTCGCCGAACGCCAGAGCTACATCGGCCGCATCCGCGACCTGTGCAAAGCCTGCGCCCTCGCTCAAGTCGAACACGAACGGGCGACCGCCTGATGTCCCAGCTTCTCCTCGAAATCTTCTCCGAAGAAATCCCCGCCCGCATGCAACAAGGCGCCGCGCGCGAGCTGGAGCGCATGGCGTCTGACCGTCTGAAGGCCGCGGGCCTGACCTGGGACGCGCTGACCACCTACGCCGGGCCGCGCCGCCTGACGCTGGTCATCGACGGCCTGCCCGCCGCCACGCCCGACCGCAACGAAGAGTTGAAGGGGCCGAAGACCTCGGCCCCGGCGCAGGCGCTGGAAGGCTTCCTGCGCAAGACCGGCCTGACGCAGGACCAACTGGTCGAGCGCGACGGCGTCTGGTTCGCTGAGATCAGCAGCAAGGGCCGCGCGACCACCGAGGTCGTGGCCGAGAGCGTCGACGACATCATCCGCCACTTCCCCTGGCCCAAGTCGATGCGCTGGGGCACGGGCACCCTGCGCTGGGTGCGGCCGATCAAGCGCATTCTGGCCCTGTTCGACGGTGCGGTGATCCCGTTCGAGGTGGACGGCATCCAGAGCGGCGACGTGACCGAGGGCCACCGCTTCATGGGCGCGGGCCAGCCGTTCGCGGTCAAGGACTTCGCCGACTACCGTACCAAGCTGGAGCGCAACTTCGTCCTGCTGGACGCCGCCGACCGCAAGCTGCGCATCCTCGAGGGCGCCAAGGCCGTCTGCGCGGCCAAGGGGCTGGCTCTGGTCGATGACAACGGCCTGCTGGACGAGGTGTCGGGTCTGGCCGAATGGCCGACGCCGATCCTGGGCGACATGGACCCGCAGTTCCTGGCCCTGCCGCCGGAAGTGGTCCAGCTTTCGATGAAGGTGCACCAGAAGTATTTCGCCGTGCGCGAACCGGGCAAGGAAGGCCTGGCCCCCACTTCGTCGTCGTCGCCAACGTCGAGGCGACCGACGGCGGCGCGGCCCTGGCCGCAGGCAACGCCAAGGTGCTGTCGGCGCGTCTGAGCGACGCCGAGTTCTTCTGGACCGAGGACCAGAAGGTCGGCTTCGACGCCTGGAACGCCAAGCTGAAGGACGTCACCTTCCACGCCAAGCTGGGCACGCTGGCCGAGCGCGTCGACCGTATCGCGGCGCTGGCGCGCGAGATCGCCCCGCTGGTCGGCGCCGATCCGGCGCAGGCCGAACAGGCCGCGCGCCTGTCCAAGGCCGACCTGGCCTCGGGCATGGTGGGCGAGTTCCCGGAACTGCAGGGGATCATGGGCGGCTACTACGCCCGTCTGGCCGGTCAGCCCGACGCCGTGGCCGACGCCATCCGCGACCACTACAAGCCGCAGGGGCCGGGCGACACCGTCCCGACCTCCCCGGTCACGGTCGCCGTCGCCATGGCCGAAAAGCTGGACACCCTGGTCGGCTTCTTCGCCATCGACGAAAAGCCCACGGGCTCGAAGGACCCCTACGCCCTGCGCCGCGCCGCGCTGGGCGTGATCCGGCTGGTGCTGGAGAATGGGGTGCGCGTCGAGCTTTCGAATATCGTCATCCATGCAGGGCGGCGACTAATGGCTCAGCAGTTGGCTGGCCGCGCCGACAAGCTTGAGGCTTTCTTGGAGCCGCTTCGCAAGAGCGGCGACTTGGCAGACGATGGGCTGTTGCAACAGCTTTCAAGCGTATCTCAAAAGACTGCCGGTGTGCTTGTCGTTGATACCGTTGAGAAAACGCCGCCTCAGGAGTGGGAGCGTCGACGCTCCCTCGATTTTGGGTTGTTTGTAATGGACCGCCTGACCGTCCTCCTGCGCGACAAGGGCCAGCGCCACGACCTTGTGGCGGCCGTCTTCGCTCTGGGCGACGACGATCTGGTGCGGATCGTGCGTCGGGTGGAGGCGCTGGCCGCCTTCCTGGCGACGGACGACGGGGCGAACCTGCTGGCGGGCTACAAGCGCGCCGCCCAGTTGCTCAAGGCCGAAGAGAAGAAGGGACCGCTGCCGGCAGCGCCGTCGCCACCGGCCTGCCGAACCAGCCGGCGGAAGAGACCGCCCTGGCCTTCGCCGCCGCCGCCGCCGCCTCGGCTGTGGACGCCGCGCTGGAGGCCGAGGACTTCGCCGCCGCCATGACGGCCCTGGCGCGCCTGCGCGCTCCGGTCGACGCCTTCTTCACCGCCGTCATGGTCAACTCCGACGTGGCCGAAGAGCGCGAAAACCGCCTGAAGCTGCTGGGCCAGGTGCGCGGCGTCATGAACCGCGTCGCCGACTTCGGCCAGATCGCGGGCTGATCCATCATCCCTTCTCCCCTTGTGGGAGAAGGTGGACGGCGAAGCCGGACGGATGAGGGGTGCGAGGACACGGGCGGGCGGCTTCTGATCAAACCTCGCGCCGACACCCCTCATCCGGCCCTGACGGGCCACCTTCTCCCACAAGGGGAGAAGGATTTGAGGGTGCTAACGTCTTCGGCTGCTTGAGCACCCTTTCCCACAAGGGGAGAAGGCTCAGGCTACCGCATAGCGCGCGGTGATGCCGTCCGGCTGGAAGTCGTGCTGCTCCAGCCGGTCCAGCGAGGCCAGAACGCGGGCCAGGAAGTCTTCGGGATCGCCGTCCTCGATCGCCGGGCGCAGCCAGTCGGTGGCGACGGCGCGCGCCGGATAGGTCCCGACCGGGCCGGGGACGCTCAAGGCGACTTCGATCCCCTCGGCGATCCAGCCCGCCACAGTGACGAAGAAGTCCATCCCCGCCAGAAAATCCGAGCGGCGCAGGACATAGAGGGTGATGACCCCGTCCTCGACCCCGTCGGGCCGCACGATCACGCCGCTGCGGTCGGGCCGCCAGTCGTCCGACAGCTCGACCGCCCGCCACAGGCAGAACCAGATGCGGCACGTCTGCGGCCGGATGGCGTGCACCGAACATCCGGCCCCGTCGACGCAATAGCCGCACAACTCTCCCGTCGGCTTGGCCAGCTCAGGCAGATCCAGCGGTATCACGCGGCAGCACTCCACACAGCCGCCGCAGGTCCGCTCGGGAAGAAGAGGAAGGCTCATGCCCGCCCCTTAGCCGAAAATCCGGCGAAAAGCGCCGGATGTCGATCACCTCGGGCGAGACCGGCGGATCTTTGTCATGAGTAGGGCGGCGGACAGAGAGGAAGCCCGATGGGCCTTCTTTTTCAATAACTTAGATAGACTAACCCGCCCTGGGGTGGTCATTGAAATACAAAGAGATTTTCTGGGTTTGGCTAACGGCCAGAAGTGGAAATCGGACACGAAAAACCCCGCCGGCGTTGCAGCGCGCGGCGGGGTTCAAAAGGGCTTGGTTCAGCACTCAAGGCCAACAGCATCTTACCGCGCTGTATCTTCCGTCGCAACGTCGGAGGTCAGCCAATGAGCCGCCTTCTCGACCTCGAGAATTTCGTCGCCGAAAAGCTGGCCTGGCATCAGCGCATCGTCAGCGACCCGACGGTTTCTCTCTCGGCCAAGGCCGTCGCCGGCTTCATTCTTCATGACCTGAACGCCAGCGAAGGCGGCGCCTGGCGTGGCCAGGAGAGCATGGCGGCAGGTCTGGGCGTCAGCCCACGCCAGTTGCGGCGTCTCTTGGACGAACTCGAGGCGGCTTCATACCTGCAAGTCGAGGTCCGCAAGGGGCGCGGTCGAACTAATATTTGTCGCGCCACCCTGCCCGGTGAAAGAGTTGTGGCATCAGAAAACCGGACATCAACGGCCGCTCAAGCTGTCGAAAAGCGGACATCGGCGACCGTTCAAACGCCGAAAAACCGGACATTGGCGTCACGAAAACCGGACATGGATGTCCGACAATACCTTTATGATCCCATTAGAAGATTTCCGCCGCCCCAGGCGAGGCGGTCGCGCGTCGAGGAAGTAACGTCAGCGAGGATCGTTCCCTTCGAGCATCCAGGCATTCGAGCGCGCGTAATGGGGATCGCCGGGGAGGGTGCTACGATCAGCTACCTCGACCCCGCTAGATGGGATGCTGACAGCAGCAGCATCGTCTGCACCAGTGCTACAGGCTTTAATCGGTTGCGTGACCTTGCCGGAAAGCCCCTCGCCGCGATGGGCGTGTCCATCACCCTCAAGGGTGCGGGTGCGGGGCGACTAGCGGCATAGGCTTGGCGCTGCGGCGAGTTGCGCCGTTATTCGCCGCATGTCCTGCAGGGATTATCCTTGCATTTGCGGTGAATGGGCCACCTTCGCCGCGAAGGATGCGGTGATTGTTAGCATATTCACGAACTGGACGGTTGGCCGCGTCCTACCGTGAAGAATCCTGGGCAGATGCGGGCGGGGGGAATGAGCTAGGATCTTGCTGAACGTGTTCGCGAAGATGCCCACCGCCCAGTCGCGATGCGGGGGTAAGAATGGCTGTTCGCCGATCTAGCTCGGCTTTCAGCGAACGAACCCAATCGAACTCTGCCGTCAAAGGATGAGGATCACCAGAGTGATTTCTGTAACGTTCTACCAAGATGGTGGGCAACTGAGGCGTAACGACGCCATCGACCAGCAGAATGCTAGCGAATTCTCCTGGATCGATATGGTGAAGAAACGGCACACCTCGAAAGCACCCATCCTCGGGTGCGTAGTCGGTCAATGGCCCGAAATCGCCGGTGGCAAGGCGTCGTAATACCTGCTCGGCGGCAGCGGCCGTCCGACGATCAACAGCCGCATCTACCCGGCCGAGCAGATGTTGACGAATTTCGACGAACTCGCTCGTCTCTGAGGCCGCGAACCCTAACCCCTCATGGGAGGAGAAATCGATCGCATCATGCAGTCGGAACGTTGCCTCTAGAAGCTCGCGTTCAGCCAGGTCGTCGATATAGCTGGTCAAAAGGTCAACTGGCTGACGCCCCCAAGTTGGTAGCCTTGCAGGCTCAGATCTATCGCCGTCCCGGCCACATGCAGGATCTCGCCGGGGTGCCGGACGCGAAATCCATCGAGGTCGCCCAGGAGCTGAGTTGCGACCTCGGCAAAATCCACGGTCGACAGTTGCGGCCACCGCCATAGGCGCCGCCAAGCGGGGGTCAACGTCGGACCCACAACGCGAGGATGTCTCGCTAACGTCTCCCGGAGTACGGGGACATCTAGTTCCCCTGTTGCCGCGAGTGACGCGAGAGCGGCTGTCGGGATCACCGGATCGAGCCACTCGATGTCCCGGTGGGTAGCCAGGATCCTGTCAAGCTGGCGGTCAGGCTCTTCGCCGCTGCTGGCGCGATAGGCCGCAAGGGCTAGGTCGGCAGGGGCCTGAAAATCAGCGGGCTTTATATTTCCGGCGCGTAGATAGGCCCACATTACGACGGTCTGACGGAGCAGCTCCGCGGCGGCTTCCTCGGAATTTTGCAGAACATCGTCAAACGCGATGACCATCCTGTCGAAATCATCGAGGGCGACACGAAGGGATCGCAGATTATGGAGCCCCGCTGCATCGAAGTCTCGAAGAACTGCTTCTTTCGTTGAAAGGGCGACTCTCTTGGCAAAACTGCTGTAGAGACGGTTCGCAAAGTGACCGTAAACATCCTCAAGTTTAGACCTGAGCTCTACGGTTCGAACTATAAACTTCTCCTTATCAATTTCAAACTTTTTGTCTTCGATCTTGTCTTCTGCTGCGACCAAGATTGCCTTTACGTTCTCATGCTCAACGAAATTATTCAGGAACCCCATTATCTCTTTGGGCGGTAAGATCGATCGCTCTAGATCATCCAGCACTATTACGGCGTCGCGCAAGCTAAGAATAAATTTACGGAGCCCGGCCCCATCGCTCTGTTTGACGGCCGCGTTGCGAGTGATGAGATTCATCAACCTGCCGCCACCTTCTAGTGCGGCTCGAAGAGCGGCATGGTTTAGTAGAGGATGGCGGGCGGCAAAGATGCGTTCAACAAGCTGATCATGCGTCGCCACCCCATACAGACTGGCGTATATGTGACGGTCGGCGAGCGGTTCATCCTTGAGTCTACGAGCGTCACGGGTCGCCAGGTAGGCTTTCAGGCTATGTGTCTTGCCCGATCCCCAAGGCCCCCGAACAAGCACCGCTCCTTCGCCTGACGGCGAACGGTCGAGGTAGTGGTCAAGGTAGTCGAAAGCAGCCTGATTATTCTTGGTCATTGCTATCCGCTATCCGCTCCTGGCCCCAGGGCAAGCAGCACGCGTTTGAATATAACGTTGAGGTTCACGCCGGCGCAGGACGATATCGTTACTTCGCCGCTCACTGGCCGGCCGACTAGCTTCCCGACGTTAGTTCGCCGCCCGGAACGCGGGAAGACAACATATAGTGTCTGCATTTCTTAAACTCCCGATATGTCGGGCGCGGCGATGGAGGCAAACATGGCCAAAGGCGAGCAGACGAGTGGGAAAGTGGGCAAAGCATCGAAGGTTCTTTGCGACGACACACTGAGGAAAACTCGAAGACTGCGGCAGGATCAGTGCTGACGCAGCGTCCAAACAAGCAGTGAAAACTAGCCGATACGGCATCACTGCGGCTTCCTTGCGCCAGCATCAAGCGTGGCTATATCTCTAGAAGACATTGCGAGCCACAATACCTGGGCCTGAGACTTGTCGCTCTAATCCGTCTCGACGTTCTTTAGTCGGCCGCCCTCCGGGCCAACGCCGCGCCTCCAACCCGCGTCTAGTTTGGCGCCGCAAGCACCTTCAAAAGAACCCGTTTCACAAACCTTGCCGAAACGGCGCAGCCGTACTCGTGATATCGATCGTCCTTCTCTGGGTTAGCGAGATCAACCACGGTCTTGGCGGCGAAATACACACCAGAGCCGTCGAAGAAGTCCTGACCGGCGAAGAGAACCGACGCCGCTTCCATGTCCACGCCAGCGACCTTGCGTCCCTGATCCCCGATAACCTCGGACACACTCTCGTCGGCGACAACTTGCGACCCCGAGACCATCGGCTGAAGCTGGATCGGGGCATTGGCGAGTTCGGAGTGCATAAGCCCGCCACGCAGCTCTGCCGACACCTGGGCATTCGCCATCTGCGCAAGGGTCGCGCGCAGATTGGGCGGCACCACGACCTGCAGAAGGTCCGGCGTCAATTCGCCGTTGACGAACTTCCCGGTCTGGTAGTTCCAGCTGACGTCCGGAACGATGAGCGCTCCAAGCTCCGTCTGACACCCGCGGCCTCCGCAGATTCCCGACATCGCCAGAGCACGCGGTCTGAACAACGCCAAGGCCTTAGTCGCCACGATGGCGGCACTGATCATTCCGGGCGTGGGCTGAACGACGATGACGCCACGAAGGTCGCCGATACTCAGAAACTGACAGTCCAGCCCATGAAGAACCTCACTACGGCCGATCTCGCATTCGGCGGTCGCGAAACCCGCGCGCTCTTTCGCCAGGGCGCAGACGACCACGAAGTCGAGCGGGCGTGTACAGCGAGAGTGCCTGACCTTCGCGGCGAGGGTCTGCCGCCACGAGCCTGTTTCGTCGAACTTCACGACGGCGACGTCGTGTTGGGCGAAGCTATCGCGGGCAGACTGCACGACCTGGCTGTGCGCCGTCATCACAATCCATGAAGCCGTGCGGCCGGACAGATGATGCTCGATCAACTCGCACCATTGCTCCGTCGCATCAACTTCCGCACCGTCGGTGATCTGGGGCAGAACTAGATCGACAACGATCAGATCGAACCGGTCCGCGGCGATCTTGACCATTGCGTCGTTGACCGTGACCGCTAGGATTATCTGAGTCTCGTCGCGGTCGAGTTCGGTCCAGAGAACCGCCTCGATCTGCTCGCGCTTCGCGGCGTCGTTCTCGACCAAAAGAATCTTCATATCGGCTCTCCCATGGTGGCGAGCAGTTGAGCGGCCCAATCACCGGTCTCGTTGAAAAGAATGGCTTCAACGGCATTAGGCACTCCGTCGGCGTGCAGAATGCCGACGATGTCCTTGAGCGGGACATGCCGACGGTCGTACTCGACGGTCGGATGCTGGGTCAAAATGGCGACCCGCTCCGGCCGCTCGTGCTCGGCCAGAAACAGCAGGACGTCGAGACCACCCACTGGCTGCGAATAAGTGTCCACTGCCCCGGCGTCGCTGGTGTGGCTGGGAATGGCCATGTCCAGCACCACGAATTCGAATGACCGGTCTTCAAGCTGCGTCATCGCGGTTCGCAGAGAGGTGGCCACCTCGATCTCGGAATCCCACAAGCTTCTGACCGCGGCCTGGATTGCAACGAGCTTGAAGGGATCGTCTTCGACAATCAGCACATTCATTCCACGAGCCCTTCAAAGGGAAGGGTGAATGAGACACAGATTGCGTCCGACCTCGCCCCGGATTTGTGGATCTCGAAACTCAGGATACGCCGCTCCGAGCGCCACTTTTGCAGCTTCCGGATCCCGCTGCCCTCTTCGACCACGTCAGCGTTGTCTGGCCCGGCGCGACCAGCCTCCTCGACGCGGAATAGGGCTTCGTCGATGGTATCCTGAAGCTTCAGGAGACTTTTGACGCGGAGCGCGAGAACCTTGGCGGTTCCAGTGTCCTGAACACTTGCCTCAATCCAGAGCGTTCCGGGGTATCGCCCGTGCTTGGCGGCATTCCTGACGGCGATCGAAAGCGCGTCATAGGCCGTGTAATAGGTCGCTCCGACTAGCTGAAGGTCGCGCTCGCCGACGTACGTAATCCCAGGATCGAACGCAGGAAATTCGTCTCGAGCCTCCCAAACAGCGACCTGCATGATGTGATCCAACTGCGCGACCGGTGAAATGTTCGGCGGCTTCTTGAACCAGGACGTAACCGTCTGGAACTGATCGTTTACACCGATATTGACCGTCTTCTCAAAGGCCGCGCTGACATTGTCGTTCGCCCAGTTCAGCTTGATGGTCCCCCACTTGGTCCGAGCGTCATTGACGGACGCCTGGCTCTTCTCGAGCCTCGTTCTCGAACATGAACCAGCAATAGGATTCGATGATCGCCGGGACGAACAGAATGCCGCTGTCCTCCTGGCCCTTGTCATGGATCGCCTTCAGGCAGACGAGGCACAGCTGCCACTGTTGCGGGCTGTGGACCTCCGCGCTCAGCAGTCCGTCCTTGTGAACGGCCTTCTCACGGAAATACAGGCGTCCGGCGAAGGCATCGATCGAAGTCGAGAACTCTTTTCGCCAGGCGCTGTACTGGGCCGCCACGTTCGGCGGCAGATCGGCCGGCGCGTCCGGCAGTCCATTTAGGAGCGTTCCACGGAGCGTCCCGTGACGGATCCGGCGCCCCAGAAATGAGGCGATGCCGAAGTCCGGATTACGGCAGAACTCCTCATAGCACTCGACAAGCGCCTGGAGCGCCCGGATCGTCGGATCGCGGTGGGCGGTTAGGAAGCGCGTGGCCGACTTCGAAGAATCGGTCAGCTCCCCGATCACCGGCAGGTTCGCGACACCCTGGCGGATGAAATCCGAGAACTCCGGAAGTTTGTTCTGCTCGATCCACTGCCTGAACCTTACGCCGTCTATGTTTAGTCGGGTCTCGTTAAGCGCTCCCCGCACCGCGGCGATTTTTCTGTCGAGACGGAGCTGGCCCGCCTTCTTGCGGAACACATCGTCGTCCGCGACGTCGGCAAACCAGTCCAGCAGCTCAGCCCGCGTTTCATAGATCGCATCGGACGAGGGCATCAGGAATGCCATCTGGCTCAGCATCGTCTCATCGAGCAGCATGATGAAATACTGGACGACGTTTGCGCTCAGGGCGCGGACCTGCTCCAGGAAACGCAGGATACTGCCGCCGCTATGTTCCCGAACGAATTTCTGGAACTTCGTCTTGAAGGCATAACTGTCCCTCGTCGCGGAGCTGTGCGCGCGTAGCAGGGTCTGCAGGATCAACTCGACAAACTGATCTTTGGCGCTGGCCGCGCCGCGACGGAGGACCTCGGTCGAGAGAAGGCGGTCGATCTCGAACGTATGCCCCATCAGCGATGCGAGCGCCGCATCGCCAACGCTTGAAAAATCGGGATCGCGCTCCCCGACCCAAACGACCGCGCAGCTCCGTGTTAAAACCCCCGCTGTGCATACGTCGAACCGGTCAGGCAAGGGATCGAATTCAACGGTCTCGGGTGGCACCAGGTCGAGAATCCGTAAGACGGGTTCGAAGAAGGACTGGGTAAACGCGCGCGCAACCCCGCCCGGCGCCGGTCGGAATTCCGGCAGGTCGTACAAGGGCTGCAAGGCGAGCCTAATGTGTCTGAAGCGCTCAAGCTCCAAAAACGCCGACGCAGCGCGGAAGGCGTGAAGATCCGCGAACGGGTCCGATTCCACCAGAAAGGTCATGTCGTGGTGAGGCATCGCGGCGAGATCGTCCCAGGCGGCAACGACTTCGGCCGGCAAAGCGACGTCGATCAGCCCCTCGGCCCTGTGAGTCATCAAAGCGAATGCCGCATCGATCAGGCTGATGTCGTAGGAAACGGAGACCAGCCGCGCCGCCTCCGCATGCGTAAAGCCGTGGGGATTAAAGCACAGATGAGAGAGCTTGCGCATCATAGACGCGCCACTCTCCAAGCTGGCGAAGGTCCGGAAACGGGATTTCAGGTCGAGATAGTTGTAATCGGACGCGATCACATCGATCGTCACCATCATTCCGTAGTTCTTGCCCGAGGTGCCATAGGACGAGAGCAAATCCGCGCAGTATCGGAACGATGGAGTTTCTTTGGGGGCGTAGCCGACCACGACAGCAGCTTTGCGAGCGAGCGCGAGGGAGTGTCCCAACTCGGTCAGGATCGTATCAAAGAGGATCGGGATCAGGACATGGTCGGCCGCCGCTATTGCTTCGTTGAGAAGTTTGAACAAAGAGAACGCCCCAACGACCCGTTCCGTGTTCTCGCTGACCCTGTAGGCGATATAATCGAGCGCGAGTTGGCCACCTGAACTGAGCGACAGGCCGCCTCCGCCCTCGAATGGCGGGGTGAGCGGAAACTCGTCGATGATCTGGAGATGGCTGTACAGCGAGCTGCCTCGCAAGACGGTGTCGAACGTCTCCAGATCCGCAATCTCAGTTGCCTCCAGAAGCCGCCTTAGTGTCGTTCGCTGTTCCCGGATCGATGCCTTGCGATCCAGCAGTCCGCGAGCCAAATCCCGCACTTTTGTACTTTCGATATCGCGAAGCGTGAGGCCTGTTTTCACTCGCAATCCTGTTCGTCTGCGCATTTTGCAGCGTGCTGTTCACGATCTGCCGCGTTATGGCGGACATCTTCAGATTGCTGACGAGGAGCCCAAGGTCAAGCTGACCCTACCGGTAGGCAGAGGGCCCCCGAGTTTTCAAATTGACTTGGTCGCCGCACCATCTCAAGCGCCGATGACTTGTGTGGCTCTCGAACGCCGGCACTCGCTCCCTCGTCTTGGCAGGCCTCGCCACGCCCGTTGATGGCGTTCGCCCGAAAGCGGACTTCTCCAACCGCAGCATTGAGTCATGAGGCGCGATTGGCGCTCCGGCTGGCTGGGCTCGGCTTGTTATCTACGGGAGCCTCTGATTCTAATACACGGCCCGCATTTTTGCGGTCTCGATTGTCGCGAAAGATATGGAGTGTTGCCTTGCCGAGCTTCTCTGGGAACGATGCCGCCTCTCGCGCTTGGCGACGTGAACAGATGCAGATCAGCTGCGACTACGAAGGTTTGCCGCGTGATCGTCATGCTGATGCGGTGTGCGCAGCTTTGGACGCTTTGAGCTTATCTGACGAGGATCGTGTGAGGGCATTAACCGCCTACTTCAGGGGTTTAGCGGTGACGACTGCCGAGTGTGAAAGTTCTGGAGAGTCATAAATCGGTTTAGCGCTAGCGGCGACTGAGTGTCGCTGAGGTCCCCTAAATGTCCGCCGAGGCGCGAACACCGTCCCATAAGCCGCGATCGTTCGCTTGAGCGAAATTAGTTCAAAATGGCCTGGGCGATTTCGCTTGAGCGAAATGCGTGCGTGAGGGCGTCGTATTCGCGAGGCTAGAGGTCGGATGGCCAGGCCGCGATCCGAGCAAATGTTGCGGGCACCGATTGTGATGAAAGGCCAACCTACGTCCCGTTCGGTAGTGATCGCGATGTTTCGCTTGAGCGAAATCGAAGGCCTTGAAACGACGTTCTGTATCGAGGGCAGGATAGGCTTTGCGCCAGCATTGTAAACATTTGGGGGATCTATGGGGGTTGTGAGTGTTCGTTTGCCGCCTCAGCTCGCTGAGCGTTTCGGCCGCGTGGCAGCATCAGGGGTGGCCGAAGCCACGTCCTACGCCGATTGGTAAGCCGTTATTTGCAAGAGGCGGGGGAGGAGGAGCTTGTCGAGCGTATTGCCCTCCAAACGCGTGGCCAAAGCGATAAACTGACGCTGCGCCTCCGCCCAGGCGAACTGTCGCTACTCGAGGCGGTGTCTCTAAGCGAAGGGTTCACTCGCACTGGCTGGGTGACTGCGCTCGTGCGCTCGCGCCTATTCAACCGCCCCTCGTTGAACCCATCTGATTCGGAGGCCTATCGGCTGTCGGTATTTGAATTGAATCGGATTGGCATCAACTTAAATCAGATCGCTCGCCTGATGAACCAAGCTGCTCAGGAGGGAGTGGTCCTGGCGCCTGATGTTGAAGCGATCACTGAGGCCCGTGATGAGATACGAAAGATCGCGTTAAATTTGCGCGAGGTCTTGCGACGCAACCAGGCATCTTGGGGTTAAATTTCATGGCGGTGATGGGGCGAGATCTGATTTTGCTGCTAGGTTCTAGATCTAGACTTGTAGACTTATAGAGTTATATACTTATAGTATTTGGATTTTATGTTGCCGACATTTGAGATGTGTGGCTAACCTTCTGCTTCATTTTATGACGCAGTGGTGGCCAGGATGATTCGTCGACAAAATGTAGTGCGAAAGGCCGATCTTCGCCGGGTGATTGATACGTTCCACGAGCGCGGAGTTTCATTTCAGTCTCTAGACATTCTCCCTTCCGGAGAGGTTCGTTTGACGCTGGCAACACCAGAAAATTCGGTTTCCACCGATTTGTCTCAAGACGTTAAATCTTGGGATGACGTCCTGAGATAATGACCTGCCGACGTTCGAGTGCATTTCTGCAGGCCGATTAATGTCCGCCCCGAAATACCCCAAACAGGGAAAGCTTACGGCGCGAGACCTAACTGCGCTTGGATATCCCCACCTTAACGTTTTTAAGGATCGGCATGGAAAGCTCCGGTACCGATATAGACAGGCTGGGCGAGCCACCGTGTACATACACGGGGTTTTGGTTCTCCTGAATTTTGCGCGGCATACCATGCCGCACGTGAGGGCCAGACAAGCGCTGTTATTCCCGGTGCGGGGCGAACGGTCGCCGGAACCCTCAACGCCTTGGTAATCGCAATCTACCGCTCAGCAGAATGGGCGCGGCTGTCGAAGAGTACCCAAGCGACATATCGCGGCATCATGGAGCGGTTGCGAACCGACTACGGGGATCAGCCTGTGCGGGGGTTGCAGGCTCAACACATCCTAAAAATGCGCGACCGAAAGGCCGATGCGCCCACGGCAGCCAACAACTTGGTCAAGGTAGTGCGCTGGATGCTAAATTTCGCGGTCGCCCGGCAATGGCGGTCGGATAACCCGGCCATTGGTATCAAGCCGCTGAAGATCGCGTCGCAAGGCTTTCCTTCTTGGTCAGAGAGCGACATTGCCAATTTGAGGCTCACTGGTCTGTGGGGTCCCGCGAACGCTTGGCCTTTGACCTCTTACTGTACACCGCTCAGCGGTCGGGTGACGTGCGACAGATGGGTCACCAACATGTCCAAGCCGGGGCAATCCTTGTGCGGCAGGAAAAGACTAAGGCATTTCTGGAGTTGCCGATTCATCCGAGGCTCAAGGCGTCGCTCGACACCGTCCCGACGGGGCAGATGCTTTTCCTGGTGACGCAGTCGCGCGTTGGCTTCACGGCGGGCGGGTTCGGCAACTGGTTCCGTGGGGCCTGTAGGGCGGCGGGTATCCCGGATCGCTCGGCGCACGGTCTGAGAAAATCGGCCGCGACGCGCTTAGCTGATGCGGGCTGCACCGAAGCTCAGATCAAGGCCGTGACGGGCCATCAAACCTCCAAGGAGGTCGAACGCTACACGAAGGCGAGGGATCAGCGGCTGTTGGCGCAGGACGCCTTCGCCATGATCGGCGGCACGCAACGCGAACAAACTTTGGCTAACCCGGCTGGGAAGTTAGCCAAATCGAACGGTAACTAGCTGAAAATAAAGGAAATTGCGATGGTGATGGCGGACAGAGAGGGATTCGAACCCTCGATAGAGTTGCCCCTATACACGCGTTCCAGGCGTGCGCCTTCAACCACTCGGCCACCTGTCCATTCCACCTGAGCCCGGATGCGTCCGGGGCGGAGCCGTCGGGAGCGGACCGACGGGAGGGGCTGATTAGAGCATGACGACCCCATGGGCAAGCGCTCTTGAAGCCTCCATATAGGCGTTGACGATGTTTTCGCGGAGTTCTCGCCATGTTGTTGAAGAAGAATGATGAACTGCCCACGCCTGAGACGGCTTTGCCGGGGCGGGCCGAGGCGCTGGCGACCGATGAGACCCACTTCGTGCTGGGCCATGCGCTGAAGGGGCCGCACCCCGCGGGGATGCAGACGGCCGTGTTCGGCATGGGCTGTTTCTGGGGCGTGGAACGGGTGTTCTGGCAGTTGCCGGGCGTGTGGGTCACATCGGCAGGCTATGCGGGCGGGATCACGCCCAATCCGACCTATGAAGAGGTCTGCTCGGGCCGGACCGGCCACGCCGAGGTGGTGCAGGTGGTGTTCGATCCGACCCAGATCACCTACGGCGACCTGCTGAAGGCCTTCTGGGAGAACCACGACCCGACGCAGGGCATGCGTCAGGGCAATGATCTGGGCACCCAGTATCGCTCGGCCATCTATACGCTGAATGACGAGCAGCAGGCGGAAGCGGAAACGTCGCGCGACGCCTATCAGGCGGCGCTCAGCGCGGCGGGGCGCGGGGTCATCACGACCGAGATCGAACCGGCGGGCCCCTATTATTTCGCCGAGGATTACCATCAGGGCTATCTGGCCAAGAACCCGGCGGGCTATTGCGGCATCGGCGGGACGGGCGTGGTCTGCCCGATCGGTCTGGGCGTCGGGGCCTAGGATGGATCGCGCGGGCGTGGGCGAGGCTTGCCTGGCCTTGCCGGGGGCGACGATGGATCACCCGTTCGGGCCGGGCCATGACGCCTATAAGGTCGGCGGCAAGATGTTCGCCCTGATCGGGGCCGAAGGCGGGCTGTCGTTGAAGGTCTCCGACACCGCCTATGAGGTGCTGACCGAGGAGGGCGCGCGGCGCCGGCCCCTATCTGGCGCGAGCGAAATGGGTGCATCTGGCCCATCCGGGCGACTGGCCGGATGACGAACTGGCCGATCATCTGAAGTCGGCCCACGCCCTGATCGCCGCCAGGCTGACGAGGAAGGCGCGGGCCGACCTGGGGCTTCTCCTCCCCATGTAATGGGGAGGTGGATCGGCGGCGAAGCCGCTGAGACGGAGGGGCCGCTTGGTTCAGCCGTCGCCGAGCCCCTCCACCACTTCGTGGTCCCCCTCCCCACATGTGGGGAGGAGAAGGCGCCGGTTACCTGGTCTTCTGTTCGGCGATCCAGCGGTCCATGCGCGCGTCCAGCAGGGCCAGCGGCAGGGCGCCGTCGACCAGCAGGGCGTCGTGGAAGGTCCGCACGTCGAAACGGTCGCCCAGCTCGCGCTCGGCCCGGCTGCGGATCTCGCGCAGGCGGATTTCGCCGATCTTGTAGGCTGTGGCCTGGCCGGGATCGCCGATGTAGCGCTGCAGTTCGGTTTCGATGTTGTGCGGCGACAGGGCGGAGTTGTCGCGGAAGCAGGCGCGGGCCTGTTCCTCGCTCCAGCCCAGCCAGTGCAGGCCGGTGTCGGCCACCAGACGACAGGCGCGCCACATCTCATAGCTGAGGCGGCCGAACCGCTCATAGGGGGTGCGGTAGATGCCCATTTCCTCGCCCAGGAACTCGGAATACAGGCCCCAGCCCTCGCTGAAGGCCGTCACCGACGCGCGGCGGCGGTAATAGGGCTGGTCGGCGGCTTCCTGCTGCAGGGCGATCTGCAGATGGTGGCCCGGCACGGCCTCGTGCACCGTCAGAGCGGGCAGTTCATACAGGGGCCGCTGGTCCAGCTTGCCGGTGTTGACGATGTAGCCGCCGGCGACGCCCGTCTTCATCGACCCGGCGTTGTAGCGGCCGGTGGTGTAGGTCTCTTCCATCTCGACTGGCACCGGGCGCACGCCATACGGCAGGCGCGGCAGGGTGGCGAACAGCGACGGCAGGCGGTCGTCCGAGCGTTTGGCGATCTCGGACGCCTTCTCCAGCAGTTCCTCGCGCGACTGGGCGTAGAATTGCGGGTCCGTGCGCAGGAAGTTCAGAAAACCGGCGAAGTCGCCGGTCCAGCCCGCGGCGCGCATCTCCGTCTCCATGCGGGCGCGGATGCGGGCGACTTCCTCAACGCCGATCTGGTGCACCTGATCGGGCGTCAGGTCGGTGGTCGTATTGCTGCGGACCAGGAAGGCGTACAGGTCGCGGCCGCCGGGGCGGTGGACCAGGCCCGGCTCCTGCGGGGCCTTCGGCGCATATTCGTCGCGCAGCAGGTCGCGCCAGGCGGTGCGGCGGGCGGTGATCGGTCCCTCGACCAAGGCGCGGGCGCGGGCGCGGAACTGTTCCTGCTGGGCGGCGGGGATGGCGGCGGGCAGGGCGTTGAACGGGCGCAGCAGGACGTCGCCCGCCTCGCCCGGCGTCAGGTCGCGTTCGGCCTGGGCCAGGGCGCTGTCGACCACTGAACGGGCCTGGATCAGGCCGGTCTCCAGCCCGCGCCGGGTGTTGGCGATGCCGGCGTCGTAGAAGGCGGGCGCAGCCTCCAGACGCTTCAGCCAGGCCTCGGCGTCGGCGGCCGTGGCGATGCGCGTGGCGGGCGCCACATAGGCCAGCATCTGGCCGGGGCCGCCTTCGGAATCAAAGGCCAGACGCGACGGGTCCAGCTCGATCCGCTCCAGCTCGCGGCCGATCAGATAGCCGACGAACGCGTGGTTCAGGCGGTGCGCTTCATCCAGCGCGGCGGGGTCGATGGCGTCCAGCCGGGCCTTCAGCGCGTTCAGCGGCGCGCGGCGAGCCAGTTCGCCCGCACGGCTGGCGTCGGGCAGGCGCGACAGGGCGGCGCGGTCGCCATCCATGCCCGAGCCGATCGGGTCGTTCTGGCGCAGATAGGCTTCGTAATCGACCAGCAGGGCGTCGAGCGCGGCGGCGCTGGACTGGCTCTGAGCAACGGCCGCCTGCGCAGGCAGGGCGGTTGCGGCCGTGAGGCCCGACAGGCCGAGGCCGGCGATAAGAAGAAGATGACGCATGACTGAAGCCCTCCCACGAGCAGGCGGGGAAGGGAGCGGACGGCGCCGCTGCGGTCAAGCCCTTAGCGGCACAACGCCAGGAAGCGGGCGGGGCGATCCTGCGATCCCGGCTGGGCCGCCATCATCGACCGCTGGTCGCCGTTCCACACGGCCAGCCAGCCGAGGCGCTGGAAACGCTGGAAAACCGGATGCGACGCGGGCGCTGTGGCGACCAGATGGACGCCGTCGTGCATGTCCGCCGGCTCGATCCGGGCCGGGAAGGTCTCGGTGTCGCCGCCCGATTCCAGCGTCACGGCGCGGCGCTGCGGCGTCCGGTCGGCGGTCAGCGACAGGCCGATCTTGCCCGATCCGGGAGCGCACATGAGGCTGAGCGGCACGTCGTCGGACTGGGCCAGTCCATAGGACAGGCGCGGCTCGTCCGGATCCTCGTTCAGGAACCAGTCGTAACCGGCGACCGGCAGGGGGCCGGCGCTGGTCGCCAGAGGCGCGACGGTCGGCGCGCAGGCGCCCAGGGCGGACACGGCGGCGACGGCTGCGGCCGTCAGCCAGAAAGAGAGGCGCATCCTGATCCCTATCCGGTGCACAGTTCGGCGAAGCGGCGCAGCTTGGGCAGATCTGCTCGGTCGATCTCTATGGTCTGGGCCTGTTCGCCCAGGGTGAGCGTCAGCCGCCCGGTCGCCAGGAAGGCGGCGAAGACCGGATGGTCGGCGCGCAGCACCGCCTCCAGACGGCCGCGTCGCGCCCGGGCCTCGACCTCGGCCGATGCAGCGCCGGAGCGGATGGTCGCGAAACCGTCGGCGCCGGGGGCATCATGGAAGGCCAGCCGCACGATGCTGGAGCCCGCCGCGCATTCCAGGGTGGTGCGCAGGCGCGGCGTATCCGGGATCTCATTGGCCAAGACCAGAGGGCCGTCGCCGCTGTAGAGAGTCCAGGTCCAACCTTCGGAGGCGCGCGGCGGTCGCGCGGGCGTTCCGGCCTGAGGCCGTTCGGCCGGCGTTTGGGCTCCGCTCTGAGGCGCCGTCTGCACGGCCAGGGCGAACAGCATGGCCTGGGACAGGCCGAGCAGTGAGGTCATGTTTCAGCCCCCGCTGAGGAAAACCGGGGACTGTGGTCACGCATGTCCCGAAGCGCAATAGCTAAGGAAGCCCTGGACCATGCGCCGCTCGGCGCGGGTGGCTGTCAGCTGACGATCGCCGGCCTCAGTCTGGACGGTCATCCGTCCGCCGCGCGCCAGCCCGGTCAGGGCGGCATCGCCCAGCGGCAGGCGCGCCTCAAAGGCCTCGCCGTTCGACAGGGGATCGATGGGCTGCGGCCCGTGCGAAGCCAGGACCAAGCCTGCGCTGCGCGGCTGAACATCGCCATAGACCACGGCCGAGCCCTCGCCCGGCGCACAGGTCAGCATCAGGGCCAGCTGGTCCGAATCCGGCAGGCCATACGCCAGTTTCGCCATCGGGCCCTCGCGCAGCACATGCCAGCCGGCGACCGGCTCGGTTTCGCCGCGCGGCGCCGAAGGCGCTTGGGTCGCCGCATGAGCTGCAAAGGCGGCCAGGCCCACGGCGCTCAGGATTGGAAAAAGGCTCTTACGCATCACAAGTTCACCCGCGTTCGACAGAGCAAACGCGGGTCGCTTGTTAAGAGTTCACGGCTCCGCTGGGCCGCGCGCGATTCAGTGATCGGGTGCGGCTGGAATCACACGTTTCGGTGAACGCGGATCAGAACGGGCTGAACCGCTCGACCAGGGATTGGGCGGCGGGCGTCGCCTGCATCCGGCTGATGTCGCCGCGCCCGCCGTAGCTGATGCGCGCTTCGGCGATCTGGCTGTGGCGGATGGTGTTGGCGCTGGAGATGTCCTCGGGCCGGACGATGCCGGCGACGGTCAGCTCGCGCACCTCGCGGTTGGTGCGCACTTCTTGCCGACCCTGGATGACCAGGTTGCCGTTGGGCATGACGGCGGTGACGACAGCGGCCACCGTCAGGTTGACCCTCTCAGAGCGGTTGACGCTGCCGGAGCCGTTGGCGTTCACGGCGCCTTCGGTGCCGATCATGTTGGCGGCGTCGAAACCGCCGGGGAAGGCGCGGCCCAGGCTGTTCTCCAGCCCGAAGAAGTTGGTCACCCCGCCCGAGGCGCTGTTGGTGCGATTGCGCTGGGTCGAGTTCTGGGTCTGGGCGCGGTCGTTGATATCGATGGCGACGGTCAGGATGTCGCCGACGCGGCGCGCGCGCTGGTCGCCGAAGAAGCTGCGCGCGCCGGTGCGCCACAGGCTGTTGGCGCTGGCCGAGGTCGGCTCGGGCAGATAGGCCTGCTCGACCGGGACCAGGGCGGCCGGATAGCCGATGGGCGCCAGTTCCGGGCCCTTCACCGCCTCGATCGCGGTGGAGCAGGCGGCCAGCGAGAGCGCGGACAGGGACAGGGCGATCAGGGGCAGGGGGCGCATGATGTCTCTCTCGCTCAACGGGCGGCGAACTGTTGCGGGTTGCGGCGGGCCATCTGGGCGGCGGGGCCGGCGACGGCCCGGCCGGGGCCCACGGCCACGGCGTCGATGGTGCGGTTGGACTGGACGTTCAGGATCGGCACGGCCTCGCCCGCCGAGGCGTTGCGCGTCGCCTTGCCGGTGACGGTCAGCTCGACGCCGTCGCTCAGATAGGCGACCTCGACCATGTCGTTGCGGGCGATGACCTGGGGCGAGGCCAGGTCGCGCTGGGCCACGGGCGAACCGGCGCGCAGGGCGCGTTTGGCCTGCAGCCCGATCACGACTTCGGCGTCCTGGGGCGCGCCCGCCGGGGCCAGGTGCGACTGGACCGAGGCCCAGATCACGTCTTCGGGCTGCACCACCTCGCCGGCGGCCAGGCTGCGGGCATAGGTCAGGACCTCGACGCTGGCGCCGGCTCGAGCGGGCGCGCTGACGCTGGCGATGGCGGGACGAGCCGAGGCTTCGGCCGCAGCGGCGCCGCCTTCACGCACCACGATGCGACGCAGGCCGCTGGGGTTGCTCCATTCCAGCCCGGCGCGGCGCGCCGCGATCTGCACCTGAGAGGCTTCCAGCACGGCGGTGGGGCCGACGCGGCGGCCGACCACGACACTGGCCGCCTCGCCCGCGTTGTCGAACAGCTCGCCCAGGGTGATGCGGCCGTCATCGTCGACCGGATCGGGCAGCAGGCTGACCGGCCCGGCCAGCGCAGGGGCGGCGAGGGCGGCCAGGGCGACGGCCAGGACGGGGGCGAGGATCAGGGCGCGCTTCATGACTTAGCTCTTCACCTGGGCCGTGACGGCCAGCATGTCGTCGGCGGTGGTGATGACCTTGGAGTTCATCTCATACGCGCGCTGGGCCACGATCAGCGCCGTGATCTCGCTGACCGCATCGACGTTGGAGGCCTCGGTATAGTGCTGCAACAGATTGCCGTAGCCGACCTCGCCGGGCACGCCGACCGTGGCCGGGCCCGAAGCCGCCGTCTCCAGCAGCAGGTTGTCGCCGATGGCTTCCAGGCCTGCTTCGTTGAAGAAGGTCGCCAGCTCCAGCTGGCCCACGACCTGCGGCTCCGGCTCGCCCTGGGTGGTCACCTGGACCTGGCCTGACTTGGAGATGGTGACGTCCAGCGCATCCTGCGGAATGGCGATGGCGGGCTCGACCGCATAGCCGTCGTCGGTCACCAGCTGGCCTTCGCCGTTGATGGTGAAGTTGCCTGCCCGCGTATAGGCCAGCTCGCCGGAGGGCAGGGTGATCTGGAAATAGCCCTTGCCCTGAATGGCCACGTCGTAGGTGTTGCCGGTGCGGTTGGGGCTGCCCTGTTCGGTGATGCGGTAGACGCTGCCCGCCTTGACGCCCGAACCGATCTGGATGCCGGTCGGCACCACGGTGCCCTGCGACGAGGACTGGGCCCCCATGCGTTCGACGTTCTGGTACAGCAGGTCCTGGAACTCGGCCCGCTGACGCTTGAAGCCGACCGTGTTCATGTTGGCGATGTTGTTGGAGATGACCTCCACGTTCAGCTGTTGGGCGGCCATGCCGGTGGCGGCGGTGCGAAGCGCGCGCATGTCTCAGCTCTCCCTTACGAAACCCGGCCCAGCCGCTCGATCGAGCGGCGCGACAGGTCGTTGGTGTTTTCGATCATCTTGGTCACGCGCTCATAGGCGCGGTTGATCTCGATGAGGTTGGTGATTTCCATCAGGGTGTTGACGTTCGACCCTTCGAGCGTCCCTTGACGCACCTGGGCGTCGGTCGCCTCCATCGGCTCGGCGCCGGACGTGTTGCGGTACAGGCCGTCGCCGGACTTCTGCAGCACCGACAGGTCGTCGAAACGCACCACGGTCAGGCGGCCGATCGGCTGGCCCTGCTGGCTGACCGTGCCGTCGTGGGCGACGCTGACGGGGCCGCGTTGCGGGTCCAGATCCAGTTCGGCGCCGTCGGCCATGACCAGCAGGCCCTGTTTGGTCGTCAGCCGCCCTTCGGGATCGGTGACGAAGGAGCCGTCGCGGGTATAGGCGGGGCCGGTCGGCGTCTGCACCGTGAAGAAGGCCCCTTCGCCCTCGATGGCGAAGTCCAGGTCGCGGCCGGTCTGCTTCAGCGCGCCCTGGCCGAAGTCGCGGCCGACGCCCTTGTCCAGGACGAAGCTGGCCGAGGGGCGGATGGCGTCGTTGCGCGCGCGCTCGCCGATCTCGGTCCCGACCATCAGCTGCTCGACCTTGAAGCCGGTGGTGTCGGCGTTGGCGACGTTGTTGGCCACGATGTCCAGCTCGCGGCGAAGCGTCATCTGGCGTGACAATCCGATATAGGCGGCGTTTTCCACGAGCGGGCTCCTTTCGCCCTTTCCCGTCGCAACGACCGTGCCAACAGGGTTAACGCCCGTAGAATGGGGGTTTGAGCGGTTCTGAGCCCTGCGGCGCCCGGCAGGATTTGCCGATTGTAAACGCCTCGTTAACCAAAACAGGGCCACACCCGGCATGTGAGGATCGGGGCGGCTTGGGCATGCTGAAACTGAAGCTGGGCAAGAAGAAGAGCGAGGCGCCGGTCGGCGACGACGCCAACCTGCCCGCCGTAAGCGAGGCCGCGCCCGGCGCTGAGGGCGAAGACGGCGCCGCCGAGGCCTCGGGCAAGAAGAAGATCCCGCTGCTGTTCATCATCATTCCGGCAGCGCTTGTGGTGCTGGGCGGGGGCGGCGCGACCGCCTTCATGCTGATGAAGCCCAAGTCGGCCGAGGCGGCGGGCGGTCACGCGGCTCCAGCCAAGGAAGACAAGAAAAAGGACGGCGGCGGTCACGGCGGCGCCAAGGAGGGCGAGGCGCCCGCCGGGGCAGGCAAGATCGCGGCCGGTCCTGACGGCGTGACCTTCTACACCCTGCCGGACATGATCGTGAACATTCAGTCGGTGGACGGGCGTCCGACCTATCTGAAGCTGCGGCTGACGCTCGAGATGAAGGACGCCTCGGTCGCTTCGCACCTTCAGGCCGAGGCGCCGCGGATGCAGGACATGTTCCAGGGCTTCCTGCGCGAACTGCGCCCCGAGGATCTGGCCGGGTCGGCCGGGTCGTATCAGCTGCGCGCCGAGATCCTGCGCCGCGTCAACCTGATCGCGCGCCCGGCAAGGTCGACGCCGTGCTGATCGAAGAAATGCTCGTGCAGTAATGAGCGACACCCTGGCTCCCGACAACGAACTGGATCCCTTCGGCGGCGACGCCGACCTGGGCGCCGATCTAGGCGCGGGTCTGTCCGAGCGCGTGCTGAACCAGGATGAGATCGACAGCCTGCTGGGCTTCGACATGGGCGGCGGCGACGATGATGAGCGCAGCGGCATCCGCGCCATCATCAACTCGGCCCTGGTCTCCTACGAGCGCCTGCCGATGCTCGAAATCGTCTTCGACCGCCTGGTGCGGCTGATGACGACCAGCCTTCGCAACTTCACCTCCGACAACGTCGAGGTCAGCCTCGACACCATCAGCTCCATCCGCTTCGGCGACTATCTGAACTCCATCCCGCTGCCGGCCATCCTGGCGGTGTTCCGGGCCGAGGAACTGGACAACTACGGCCTGCTGACGGTCGATTCCAACCTGATCTACTCCATCGTCGACGTCCTGCTGGGCGGGCGCCGCGGCACGGCGGCCCTGCGGATCGAGGGGCGGCCCTACACCACCATCGAGCGGGTGCTGGTGCAGCGCATGGTCGAGGTCATCCTGAATGACGCGCGTCAGGCGTTCGAGCCCCTGACCCCCGTCCACTTCAATCTGGACCGGCTGGAGACCAACCCTCGCTTCGCCGCCATCGCGCGCCCCGCCAACGCCGCCATTCTGGTCAAGCTGCGCATCGACATGGAAGATCGCGGCGGCCGGGTCGAGCTGCTGCTGCCCTATTCGACACTAGAGCCCATCCGCAAGATGCTGCTGCAGCAGTTCATGGGCGAGAAGTTCGGCCGCGACAACATCTGGGAAGGCCACCTGGCCACCGAGCTCTGGACCACCGAAACCGAGGTGCGCTGCGTTCTGGACGAGCAGCAGATGCCCCTGTCCAAGGTGTTGGACCTGAAGGTCGGCGACACCCTGATGCTGAACGCCACGCCTGAGTCCGAAGTCTCGGTGCGGGCGGGATCCATCCCGCTGACGACAGGCAAGATGGGCCGCAAGGGCCAGCACATCGCCGTCCGCGTCGAAGGCCCCATCAGCACCGACGCCGCCGCCCGTATCGCCAGAGGGACCCGCTGACATGACCGGCATCATCCTCGACTCCATCCTCATGCTGCTGCTGGTCGCGGCCATCGGCTACGGAATCAAGCTGGAGCGCAAGCTGAAGACCCTGCGCGAGGGTCAGCTGGCCTTCGCCGCCGCCGTGACCGAGCTGAACAGCGCCGCCGGACGCGCCGAACAGGCCCTGGCCACCCTGCGCGCCTCGGGTCAGGAGACCGACCTGCTGCACGACCGCATCATCAAGGCCCGCGCGGTGAAGCAGGAGCTGGAGGTGCTGATCGCCCGCGCCCCGGCGCGCCCGGTCGACAGCCGCATCGAAACGCGCGAGGACGAACGCCGCGCCGCCGCCAGGGCTCTGGCCGAGATCGAGGCGACCGCCGAGGCCGAACCGGCCCGCGCCTCTGCGGTCTCGCCTCTGCTGGATGACGAGACCCGCGCCCGCCGCATGGCCGCCCTGATGGAGCGCATCGAGGGGGCCCGCGCCGTCATGAAAGCGCCGTCGCCGAAGCCTGCGCCCGCGCCTGAGCGCGCCTCGCTGGTGATGCAGGCCCTGGCCGCTAACCATGCTGCGCAACAGAGCCTAAACCGCGCCCGCCGTAGTCTGGACGACGACCTGTTCGCTGCTTGATGTTAGCCCCTATGTCCGAGGCGCGGCCTCGGACGACTTGAGGGGCGATGGTGTTACGCCGCTTTTTTCCTGAGTTTGACCGATGAGCAAGCTGCCCCGCCTTCTGCCCCTGATCGCCGTCGCCATCGGCGGCGTCGTGGCCGTGCGCGCTGCGGGCGTGGCGCCGGATCTGTTCCAGGGCGCGACCGCCTGGGCGCAGGAAGCCGTGGTCAAGGAAGGCGAGGGGGCCAAGCCCGAGCCCAAGCCCGCCGCCGTCTGCGCCCTGACGCCCGAACAACTGGCCCAGCAGGCGGGGATTTCTCCGGCCGAACTGCGCATCATCCAGTCCCTGTCCAAACGCCGCGACGCGCTGGACGCGCGCGACGCCGACTTCGCCACCACCCTGCCGCTGATGGTGGCCGCCGAGCAGAAGCTGGACGCCAAACTGCAGGCTCTGGAAGCTCTCAAGAGCGAGATCGGCGCCCTGGTCGGCCAGGTCGACGAAAAGGAAAAGGCGGAAGAGGACCGTCTGGTCGCCGTCTACTCCGCCATGCGGCCCAAGGAGGCGGCGGCGGTCTTTTCGACGCTGGACGATGGCGTGCGTCTGCCGGTCGCCTCGGCCATGCGCCCCCGGACCCTGGCCGCCATCATGGCCCAGATGCCGCCCGCCGCCGCGCGTGAACTGACCGAGAAGCTGGCCAAACGCTTCCAGGCCGAGCAGTACGCCGCCCGCGCCGCCGCCGTGGCTGCGCCCGCCGCGACCGCTCCGGCTCCGACCCCTGTCGCCCAGCCTGCGGCGACGACGCCTGCGCCCGCTCAGGCCGCCCAGACGACGCCGCGCCGCCCAGCGGCCCGCCCCGCCGCCCAGCCGGCGCGAAAGGCGGCCCCGTCCGCCGAAACCGGCCCGCGCCCCTATGCGGCGGCGGCTGACGCCCCGACCGGTCCGCGCCAGTCGGTGCAGTAACTCACAAGAGCCCTTCGGCTCGATGGGGAGGAAGAGTTGTCGCGCTGGCCCCGCGCGGCTATTCAGCCCGCTTCGCCTTTTCATGAGACCTGCCATGTCCGACGCTCTGCCTGACCGCCTTTCGGTCGATCCCGACAGCCCCTTCCACGACGCCGACCTGCTGGCGCGCGGCGTGGGCATCCGCTTCAAGGGCGAGGAGAAGACCAACGTCGAGGAATACTGCGTCTCGGAAGGCTGGGTCCGTCTGGCCGTCGGCAACCGCGTCGACCGCCGCGGCAAGGCCCTGACCGTCAAACTGCAAGGCCCGGTCGAGCCCTTCATCAAGGGCGAGTGATCGAGAGCCTTCGATTTCCGCTCTGGCGGCGAAGCTGAGACTTTCGGTCGCAGCCTTCGCCCGCTAGGGTCCGCGGCTCATTGTTGAGTTGGGGAGGCGCTCTTGTCGTTCAATGCTCGTCTGATGGCCGCCAGCGCTGTAGCGCTCGGCCTGATCGCCACGCCGGTCCTGGCCCAGGACGCCAGGACCATCCGCGCCGCCGAACAGGTGCGCGACCAGGCGCTGAAGGGCAATATCGCCCTCGACTACGTCACCCAGGTCACCACCCGCTTCGGCCCGCGCCCGGCGGGTTCGCGCGCCGAGCAGGACGCCTCGGCCTGGGCCGCCGATTACATGCGCGCCCACGGTTTCCAGAACGTCCGCATCGAGACCTTCCCCCTGATCGGTTGGGAGCGGGGCGAGGAGAGCGCCGAGATCCTCGGCGCCCGTCCGCAGAAGCTGGTCGTGGCGGCGCTCGGCCACTCCATCGCCACCCCCGCCGAGGGCGTCGAGGCGGACATCGTCTTCTTCGACGGCCTGGAAGCGTTGGCGGCCGCGCCCGCCGGCTCGCTGACGGGCAAGATCGCGGTGGTCGACGGCGGCCAGATGGTGCGCATGCAGAACGGCTCGGGCTACGGTTCCCTCTCGCGCATTCGCAGCGTCGGCCCGACCGAGGCGGCCAAGCGCGGCGCGGTCGCCTTCGTGATGCGCTCGGCCGGGTCGGATGAGCACCGGATGCCGCACACCGGCACCACCCGCTATGTCGACGGCAAGGTGCCGCTGCCGTCCTTCGCGCTCAGCGCGCCCGACGCCGATCAGATCGCGCGCCTGGTCGGCATGGGCGAGACGGTGCGCCTGCGCCTGAAATCCACCGCCCGCACCTATGAGACGGTCAGCCAGAACGTCATCGGCGACATCGTCGGCGCCTCGCGTCCGGACGAGATCATCGTACTGGGCTCGCACATGGACAGCTGGGACCTGGGGACCGGCGCCATCGACGACGCCGCCGGCGGCGCCATCACCCTGGCGGCGGCCAAGCTGATCGCCGAACAGGGCCGCCCGGCCCGCACCATCCGCGTGGTCCTGTACGGATCCGAAGAGGTCGCCCAGCCGACCGATCACGGCAACGGCGGCGGCGCCTATGTCCGCAACATCGGCGCGGCCGTCGAGAAGCACGTCATCGCCGGCGAGAGCGACTTCGGCGCCGACCGCGTCTACGCCCTGGGTCTGCCGCCGGGATCGCAGGGGACCGACTTCGCCCGCATCGCCGAGCGGATCCTGCGCCCGCTGGGCGTGCTGCCGGGCGAGCCGGAACTGTACGGCGGGGTCGACATCGGCCCGCTGGCCAAGGCGGGCGTCCCGGTCTTCGGCCTGCGCCAGGACGGCACGCGCTATTTCGACCTGCACCACACCGCCGACGATACGCTGGACAAGATCGACCCGGCCCAGATGACCCAGAACGTCGCCGCCTGGGCGGCTCTGGTGCGCCTGATCGCCGATTCAGATGTGGACTTCCGGGCCGCTCGTGCGGCACAGGAGGCCAAGCGCTGAGACGCGCACTGCGAGCGTGGCGGAACTGGTAGACGCAAGCGACTTAAAATCGCTCGACCTCGGTCGTGCGGGTTCGATTCCCGCCGCTCGCACCATGAATGGCTTAATCGAGTTGCGCCCCTGGCCGGCTTTTGGGGCTGGCCCGTACAGGCGCCGGCGTGACCCGGGCGATCAACTGGGATAACAGGGCTCCGTTGCGCCGCATTTCCGGCAGCGTTGGCGGAGGCGTAACTTGCCAAGATTATTCCCCCTTCTGATTGCCCTCGTCCTGAGCATGAGCTTCGCCCAGCCTGCTTGTGCGATGCAGATCTTCGTCAAGACCCTGACGGGCAAGACCATTGCCCTTGAGGTAGAGCCGAGCGATTCGATCGACGCCGTGAAGGCGAAGATTCAGGACAAGGAAGGCATCCTCCTCCCCAGCAGCGCCTGGTCTTCGCGGGAGTGCAGTTGGAAGACGGGCGCACGCTTGCTGATTACAATATCCAGAAGGAGAGCACTCTCCATCTGGTTTTGCCGGCGGCGGCGGTCCCGACCATGTCCGAATGGGCGTTGATCATTCTTGCCTTGGGCCTGGCGGGCGGCGCGGCCGTCGCCATCCAGAGGCGGCGGCTCGCCTGAGGCTTTTCGCGCCAGACGGAACAGCTGGATCCGAACTAAGCGCCTGCGTTCTTGAACGCAGGCGTTTTGCATTTTGGCCGCGTGCGAGGCGCCCCTTCAAGGCGGCGCTCAGCGGTCTGGCACGGCGCGTTCACCCGCTGCATGAAAATCAATGTCGATGAATGAAGTGTTCGGTGTCGGCCGATTTCTTCGCCCTGAACCGGCATTTGTTGCGAGTAAAGTATAAATCGTGATGAATATGGTTTTAGTTCATTTTCCCGTGCTGACAGTTAGGGTTGAATGATCTTGGTTTGATTGTCTATCGCCTTGCTGGAAAAGGCCCGATTTCTGTCAAGCCATTTGCGCTGCACAAAAACTTTATCTCGGCTTTGCCGTTGATGTATTAAGCTGTCTTCTCGTGGCTTGCGGGAGCGAGCCGCGTCGGCGCGCCGGACGCGCCTTTTCCTTGCGCCTGGCGTTTTCGTCGGGTGCGAACGCAACCGTGACATCCCGTCTGCCTGCGCCTGGGGCGCGGCGGCGTCTTTGCGGCTGCGCGTAGGGCGGGCCGGGGGCTCGCCGGAAGTAGAACAGACAGGAGCGCAGGCGCGCGTGGACGACTTACAACTTCAACAACTGGGCGGGCCGCTGACGATCGGCCTGCTGGTGCTGTTCTTCGGCCTGACCATGCTGATTTCCTTGCGGATCAGCCGACGCAAGGAAAACGCCGACGCCTATATGACCGCCGGGAACGGGATCGGTCTGGGCGTCTCCGCCGCCTCGATGACGGCGACCTGGATATGGGCGGCGTCGATGTATGCGTCCGCCACCTCGGGCTACGTCTACGGCATATCGGGGCCGATCCATTATGGGCTGTGGGGGCGCTGATGATCCTGTTCATCTACCCCTACGGCCGCCGCATCCGCGCCGTGGCGCCGCGCGCCCATACGCTGGCCGAGGTCATGTACGCCCGGCACGGCCGCTCCAGCCAGCTGATGCTGGCGGGCTCCAACGTTCTGGGCAGCGTGATCAGTCTGACGTCCAACTTCATCGCCGGCGGCGCCCTGATCTCCATGCTGTCGCCGTTCAGCTTCAGCCAGGGCATCGTCGTCATCGCCGGCGGGGTGCTGCTCTACACCCTGTGGTCGGGCTTCCGCGCCTCGGTCCTGACCGACTTCATCCAGGTCTGCGCCATGCTGGGCGCCGTGGTGGTGATCATCCCGGCCATCTTCTTCGCCATGGGCGGCCCGGCGGTCTTTATCGAGGGTGCGTCCAATCTGACGCCGCAGCAGACCAGCTTCTTCTCGTCCGACGCCTTCCTGAACCAGGGCGCGCCCTATATCGCCGCCGTCCTGGCCTACGCCATCGGCAACCAGACCATCGCCCAGCGTCTGTTCGCCGTGCGCGAGGATCTGATCAGGCCGACCTTCATCACCGCCACGGTCGGTTACGGCGCGACCATCATCGGCATCGGCATGCTGGGCGTGGTGGCGCTCTATGCCGGGATCAATCCGATGGAGGGGGACCTCAACAACTTGATCCCGCAACTGGCCGGGACCTATTTCGGGCCTGTGCTGCTCAGCATCTTCTTCATCATGATCATCGGCTCGCTGGCCTCGACGGCGGATTCCGATCTGTCCGCCCTGTCGTCGATCATGATGGCCGACATTTACGGCCGTGCGGGCAAGCGCAAGGCCGACCCGCGCCTGATGCTGACCGTCGGGCGCGCCACCATGGTCATCGCCACCGGCGCGGCGCTGTATTTCGCCGGGGCGCGGATGAACATCCTGGACCTGCTGGTCCTGGTCGGCGCCATCTGGGGCGCGCTGGTCTTCCCCGTCATCGCCAGCTTTTATTGGGAGAAGGTGACCAACAAGGCCTTCACCGTCTCGGTGCTGGCGGCGCTGGCGATCTTCTTCCCGGTGCGGTTCGGCTGGATCCCGATGGACGGCGCCGTCGGCTATGTCTTCGACGTGATCGCCGTGGTCGGCGTCGGCGTCGTCGCGGGCCTGATGATCTTCGGCTTCTTCGGCGCGCGCGCGGCGCGGATCGTCGGCTTCATCGCCGCCGTGGCCGTGGCGCCCTTCGCCATCGGCTTCCTGCATGACTACGCCGTGCTCAGCGGCTCGCTGATCGCCTATGCCGTCAGCACCGTGGTCTGCACCGCCATGTCGCTGTCCAATCAGGACGGGTTCGACTTCTCGCGCATCGCCCGCATGACCGGCGACTTCGATGTGGAGGAAGCCGAACCCGCCGCCGCCTCTGCGGCCGCCCCCGCCCGTTCGGGCTCGCAAATCCCCCAACCCCGCTAACAGGAGATCGCAATGACCCCTTTCTGGCTGACGACCTATGTCCTGATGTGGCCCGTCATCGTCGCGGGCGTGCTGGCCTTCATCGCCCGGGCCTTCTTCAAGGAGTGGCTGGACGCGCACCGGCGCGGCGAGCCGATGATCTGATGTCGAAGGGGGCTGCGGCCCCTTTTTCATGCCCTGACTGTCTTGGACCCGTCATTGCAGACGGCTAGGGGTTGGAAGACATTCTGCTTCGCCTGGAGTTCCTGATGATCCGAAGCCGCCTTCTCGCCTCCGCCCTGGGGCTGACTCTCGGGCTTGCCGCTATGAGCGGAGTTGCACAGGCGGCCGAGGCGGCGTCCCCGAAGGCGGCCGCGACAGCGACCCCCGCGGGCGAGCGGGCCTCGCCCTCGCTGATCGTCACCATCGTAGTGGACCAGCTCAGCGCCAATCTGTTCAACCAGTATCGCAGTCAGTTCACCGGCGGGCTCAAGACCCTGGCCGATCAGGGCCTGGTCTCGATCAACGGCTATCAGACCCACGGCGTGACGGTGACCTGCGCCGGTCACTCCACCGTCCTGACGGGGGTGCACCCGACCCACAGCGGCATTCCGGCCAACGACTGGATCGACACCCGGACGGGGCAGGACACCTACTGCCTCGCCGCGCCGCAGAACACCCTGGCTCACGGCAAGAACACCGACAACGGCCCGGTCGGCCCGGAACAGCTCAGCGCCTCGACCCTGGGCGACTGGCTCAAGGCGGTCAGCCCTGAGAGCCGCGTCTATGGCGTGTCGGGCAAGGATCGCGGCGCCATCACCCTGGCCGGCCACAAGGGCGACGGCGCCTTCTGGCTGACCGACGGCTTCGGCTTCACCACCTATGTCGAGCCGGGTCAGTCGGCGCAGGCGCGTCTGGCGCCGGTGGCGGCGATCAACGCCCGCATGGCCGAGCGGTTCAGCCCCGCCACGCCCAGCTGGACCTATACCAACGAAGCCTGCCGCCGTCTGGAAGGGCAGTGGACCATCGCGGGCCAGACCTTCGACTCCAAACTGCCGCCGGTGAACGACAGCTTCGACAACTCGCCGGTGCTGGACGAGCTGACCCTTGAAGGCGCCATCGAGCTGCTGGAGACGCAGCAACTGGGCCGTCGCGGCGTCACCGACATGCTGGGCGTCAGCCTGTCGGCCACCGACCGGATCGGCCACGGCTTCGGCACTCAGGGCCCTGAAATGTGCGAGCAGATGCTGCGTCTGGACGCGGCCCTGGGCGGCTTCCTCGACCGGCTGTCCACCATCCCCGGCGGAGTGATCGTGGCGTTGACGGCCGACCACGGCGGTTCGGACTTCCCCGAGCGGTCGGCGGTCGAGGGCTATCCCCACGCGGGCCGGGTCGACCGCGCCCTGCAACCGCGCGTCAATGCGGCGCTGAAGGCTCGTTTCGGTCTCGACGCCGATCCGGTCGTGTCCTCGGCGGGCGGCTTCGTTATCGTCGACAAGGACCGCAGGTCGCTGGCCGAGCCGCTGCGCTCGCAGGTGCTGGCGGCCGCGATCGAACTGCTGAACGGCGAGCCGCAGGTGGCCCTGGCCGTGTCGCGGGACGAACTTCTGGCTGAGCCTGCGCCGGCCTCGCTCAATCCCGAAGACCTCAGCGTGCGCGAACGCCTGCGTCTGTCGGCCGTAGCGGGCCGTTCGCCCGACATCCTGCGCGCCTGGCAGCCGGGCCTGACCGGCCAGGGCCGCGTCGGCGGCGCCATCTCCAGCCACGGTTCGCCCTGGGACTACGACCGCCGCGTGCCCATCGTCTTCTGGTGGCCGGGCGCGCAAGGCCAGGAGCGCTTCCTGCCGATGCGCACCATCGACATCGCCCCGACCCTGGCCAATCTCATCGGGATCGAACCGGGCGCCCGATCGACGGCCGCTGCATGGACCTGCCTCAGTTCGCCAAGGGCCGGTGCGCGGCGGAATAGGTCGCGGAGGTGACAGGAGTGATCCCTTCTGGGCTGACGCGCACGGCGAGCGGCGTATGAGGGCGGATTTTTCCGCTCTCAACCGCTTGCGCTAGCATGTCTAAAAAACGGTCCGGCTGATCTAGAGGGAGACGGGTCAGGTCGCGGGCGCTGTAGAGCCACCATTGGCTGTTGAGCAGCCGGCGGATCGTGTCAGGGCGATGGCGCCAGCCGATGATTGTCGCGGGATTGCCGCCGACGATGGCGTAGGGCGGCACGTCCTTGGTTACTACGCTTCCGGCGGCGACGATGCAGCCTGTCCCGAGCGTGACGCCCATGCTCAGGGTCACGTCGCGTCCGACCCAGACATCATGCTCGATGACAGGGTAGGGCTTCACGCCGATCGGGGAAAATTTGAACGCTTCTACGACGTTCTCATCCACGTGCCCGCGAACGATGTCGTTATGAGGCCGAAAAGCGATGATGGAGGTCGTCACCCAGTCTATCGGATGGGTGGAGTCCAATATGGCCAAGCCTGTCGATATCGAACAATAGCGCCCTATCCGCATGGCTTCGTGAAGCGCCGAATAGGAGTAGCTGTGCATGCCCATGGCGCACAGGCCGGACGACGCGTCGCCGCCGATCGAGGGTGTGTAAGGGCCTTTATAGAGTACACATGGTCCCTCTATCTCAAAGGTTCTCATGACGCGGATATCGGTATCCACTCGCGCCCAACCATAGGTTTTTGATGGAGGCGGCGTATTCTGACACAGCATCACGCCTGCATTGTAGAGGTGGTCAAGGCCTTGACGGGTGACGCGCATGGTACTCTTTAAACTGGGTCTGTGAGCGTGCAGGACTACAGTACCGTGAAGGGTTCGCCACCCCATAACTCATCTGAAGACAATGAGAGCTGGCGGATCTGGCGCTCATAAACTCGTGTTTCCGCGGCTTGAGGCGCTCTTACGCCCCTGCCGTTTCCTTGGCACAAGGGCTTGAGAAACGCCTCTGAGGGGAGGCGTCGGCCGTCAGAGCCACACGAGGAAACCCGTTTATGCAAAGAGCCCGCCGCGCCCGCATCGTCGCGACACTCGGACCCGCCAGCCGCGCGCCGGGAACCGTCAAGGCGCTGGCCCAGGCCGGGGTGGACGTCTTTCGCCTGAACTTCAGCCACGGCTCGCACGACGATCACGCCGCCGCCTTCAAGGCCGTGCGCGGCGCCGAGATGGCGCTGAAGCGGCCCCTGGGCGTGCTGGCCGACCTGCAAGGCCCCAAGCTGCGGCTGGGCCGTTTCGCCGATGTCGAGATCGAGGTGAGGCCGGGGCACAGGATGCGCTTCGACCTGAACCCGGCTCTGGGCGACGAGACGCGGGTGCAGATGCCGCATCCGGAGATTTTCCGCGCCCTGCGCACGGGGATGTTGCTGCTGATCGACGACGGACGCGTGCGCCTGCGCGTGGGCGAGCGCACCGACGAGTGGTGCGACGTCACGGTCGAGAGCGGCTCCAAACTGTCGGACCGCAAGGGGTGGCCGTGCCTGAGGCGGTGGTGCCGGTCTCGGCCCTGACGCCCAAAGACCGCGAGGACCTGGCCTTTGCGCTTCGCCTCGGCGTCGACTGGGTGGCCCTCAGCTTCGTGCAGAAGGCCGAGGACATGGCCGAGCTGAAAAGCATCGTGAACGGTCAGGCCGCCTGTCTGGCCAAGATCGAAAAGCCCCAGGCCCTGAACGATCTGGATAGCATCCTCGACTATTGCGACGGCGTCATGGTCGCGCGCGGCGATTTGGGCGTCGAGATGGAGCCGGAAGAGGTGCCGGTCGCCCAGAAGAAGATCCTGCGCGCGGCCCGCCAGCGCGGCGTGCCCGCCATCGTCGCCACTCAGATGCTGGAATCGATGACCAGCTCGCCCGCCCCGACGCGGGCGGAGGCGTCCGACGTGGCCAACGCCGTCTATGAGGGGGCCGACGCCCTGATGCTGTCGGCCGAGACGGCGGCCGGCGACTATCCGCTGGAGGCGGTGGCCATCATGAACCGCATCATGGAGCGGGTGGAGCGCGACCCCCTGTGGCCCGGCCTGATGGACGCCGAACACGCCGGGATGGACATCGACGATGTCGACGCCCTGGTCGCGGCGGCGAGGAAGGCGGCCGAGGCCTCTTCGACGGCCTGCATGGTGGTGTTCACCACCCTGGGTGGCACGGCCCGGCGCATGTCGCGCGAGCGGCCGCTGCAGCCGGTGCTGGCCCTGACGCCCAAGCCGGAGACGGCGCGCCGGCTGGCCCTCGTCTGGGGGCTGGAGCCGCGTCTTGGCGATCAGCCGACCTCGCTGGAGGGTCTGACCGACGATGCGGTCCAGGCGGCCATGCTTTACGGCCTCGCCGAGCCGGGCCAGCGCATCCTCATCCTGGCTGGAACGCCGTTTGGCGCGCCAGGCGCGGCGAATCTGTTGCGTCTGGCCCATGCTCCGGCCCATGCTGCGCCTCGCGGCGGACAAGGGGCGAGGCGCGCCCGCGGAACCTGACGGGACGGGATGATCAAATACATCGGCTCAAAGCGGGCGCTTCTGGGCCATGTGGCGGGAGCGGTGCGGGCGGCTCTGCCTGATGGAGGCATGGTCTGCGACCTGTTCTCCGGCACGGCGCGTGTCGGCCACCGGCTGAAGCGCGACGGCTTCCGGGTCTGGTCGAACGATCACAACGCCTATGCCCACGTCCTGGCCACGACCTATGTGCAGGCGGACCGCGAGGTCTGGGCCGAGCGCGCCGAGGCCGTGCTGGCCGAACTGCGCACCGTGCAGCCCGAGGCCGGCTGGTTCACCCGGACCTTCTGCGAAGAGGCCCGCTTCTTCCACCCCGACAACGGCGCCCGCATCGACGCCATGCGCGAACGTATCGAAACGATGGGGCTGGAGCCAGAGCTGAAGGCCGTCGTCCTGGTCGCCCTGATGGAGGCGGCCGACCGCGTGGATTCCACAGCGGGCCTGCAGATGGCCTATATGAAGCAGTGGGCGCCGCGCGCGCTGAAACCGCTGGAGCTACGCCTGCCCGACCTGCTGCCCGGCGTGCCTTCGGGACCGTGCATCGCGACGCGCGGCGACGCCGTGGAGGTCGCGGCCGAGGTCGAGGCCGATCTGGTCTATCTGGATCCGCCGTACAATCAGCACTCCTATCTGGCCAACTACCATTGCTGGGAAAGCCTGGTGCTGTGGGACAAGCCTGAGACCTATGGCGTGGCGCGCAAACGGATCGACGTGAAGACCCGCAAGAGCGCCTTCAACAGCCGGCCCGGCATCGGCCCGGCCATGCAGGCGGTGATCGAAGGGCTGAAGGCCCCGAACCTGATCGTCAGCTTCAACGACGAGGGCTATCTGAGCCGCGAGGATCTGGTGGCCCTGCTGGCCTCGCGCGGTCACGTCCAGGTGCTCGATATCCCCTATCCCCGCTACGTCGGCCCGGATCGGCATCCACAATCTGAAGGGCGAGAAGGTCGGTGCGGTGGGGCGCCTGCGCAACGTCGAACACCTGTTCGTCGTCACCGATCGGCCCGTGGTCCTGCCGGTGGCCGCCTAACCTGACGGACGCGCTAGGGCGAAGACCGAAGGAACGAAGCTGGCGGCCTGTCGTTTTGCTGACATGCGTTCGTTTGCTTCTCCCCGTTCCCATAGTGATTTCGACGCCGCGCCGCGCGGCGGGCGATCAGGCCGGGGCCTCCCGGTTCGGGCGGAGGCTGGCGATCGATACGACTTCCGCCAGCGTCAAACGCCCAGCGCACCGCGACAGCGTGGGGCGCGGGTTGGACGGATGGACCATCTTCCTGCTGGGCGCCCTCGTAGCGGGCATCATGGGCATGATGCTGGGCGGCGTCCTGTCGGTCTGAACCGTTAGGCGGCTTCTAGCAAAGCCCTGATCGGCGCCCAGCTGCGCCGATGCTCCGGGCAGGGGCCGAGCGCCTGCAGCGCCTTCTGATGAAGGGGGCGTTATAGCCCTTGTGGCTGGCGAAGCCGTAGCCGGGGTAGGTCGCATCCATCTCGATCATCAGCCGATCCCGGGCCGTCTTGGCCAGGATGGACGCCGCCGCGATGGACAGGGAGCGGCTGTCGCCCTTGACCACGGGCGTCACCGCGCAGGGCAGGGGAAAGCGGTAGTTGCCGTCCACCAGGGCGTGCACCGGCGGATGGGCCAGGGCCTCGACCGCCCGCCGCATGGCCAGGCCCGTGGCGTGAAGGATGTTCAGCTGGTCGATCTCCTCGACCGAGGCGAAGCCGACGCCCCAGGCCAGGGCGCGGGTCTTGATGTCGATCTCCAGCACCGCCCGGCGCTTTTCGGTCAGGGCCTTGGAATCATCGATTCCCTTGGGCAGGTCGTCCGGGTTCAGGATCACCGCCGCCGCCGACACCGGCCCGGCCCACGGTCCGCGGCCCGCCTCGTCGACCCCGCAGATATGACCGTTCCAGCTCGCCCGCGCCTCCAGCTCCAGCAGCAGGGTGGGGAAGGGGCGATCAGGCTTGCCGGGAGCTTTCGAGGCAGGGGCTTTAGGCGACGTCATCACGCCCCAGTGCCACGAAGCCCGGTCGGACGGAAGACCTGCAAGACAAAGGGGGCGGGGCGCGGCGGCGCTACGGCGCATGGTAGGCCCGGAGGGACTCGAACCCCCAACCAGACCGTTATGAGCGGTCGGCTCTAACCATTGAGCTACGGGCCCCCGAGCGCATGGAAGGCCGTGCCTAGCAGGCGACGCGTCGGCTGCAAAGCCGCCTTGGACCTGTCGCGCTTTTCACGCCGATGAATGGAACCTGCACAGGGGTCTTCCGCGTTCGTTCAGCTTGAAACGGTCAAGTTAGGCCGTGGCTGGCGAACACGTCCGCCTGAACGATTTCGACGGAGACCTCCATGACCCGCACCGCACGCGCCCTGATGATGGGCACGGCCCTGATGACTTTGGCGGCGCCGGCCGTCGCGACAGCCCAGTCCCAGCCCGGCGGCGCTTCTCCGATCCAGGTGCACGCCATGGCGCAACAACCCGCCCTGAACCTGTCGGCCTACGGCGAGGTCAAGGTCGCGCCGGATCAGGCGACGATCAACTTCGGCGTGGTGACCGAGGCCCCGACGGCCCAGGAGGCCATGGGCCAGAACGCCCAGCAGATGACCCGCGTCATCGCCGCCCTGCGCCGCGCCGGCATCGCCGAGCGCGACATCCAGACCTCGGGCCTCAACCTGTCGGCTCAGTACGACTACCAGCAGAACGAACCGCCCAAGCTGCGCGGCTACCAGGCCTCGAACCGCGTCACCGTCGTCATCCATGATCTGACCAAGGTCGGCACGACCGCAGACGCCGTCGTCAGCGCGGGCGTCAATCAGATCGACGGCATCAGCTTCGGCCTGAAGGATCCCAAGGCCGCCGAGGATCAGGCCCGCGTGCTGGCCGTGCGCGCGCTGCAGGATAAGGCGCGCCTGTACGCCCAGGCTCTGGGCGTCGACCTGGGGCCGGTGCGCTCCCTGACCGAGGGCGGCGGCTATGTGCCCGAGGTTCGTCCGCAGGCCATGTACGCCCGCGCCGCCATGGACGCCGGCGGCGCCTCGACCCCGGTCTCGGCTGGCGAGCTGTCGGTCCGCATCGACATCAGCGGCACCTACGATATCGGCCGCTGATCCCGTCCGCATGAATGAAGAGGGCTCGCTGGCGACGGCGAGCCCTTTTTTCATGGGTTTATTACCGTCCATTCATTTGACGGAGCGGACGCGGCCACTATCCTCACGCTTGGCCGCCTCTGGCCGCGATCCTGGACGTCCGCCTTCCCATGAAGCAGTTCTTCCTCACCATGCTGGGCGTTTTCGCCGGGCTTGTGGCCTTTTTCGTCGTCCTGCCCGTCGTGGCGCTGATCTTCTTCGCCATGGCCGCCGGCGCTTCGAAGCCGTCGACGCCCGCCCATACGGTGTTGGGCTCGACCTGCGCAGCGGTCTTACGGACCAGACGCCGACCAATCCCTTCGCGGCCTTCAGCGGCCCCAGCATGTCGGTGGTTCAGGTCGTGGACGTCCTGGCCCAGGCGGCGGCGGACGACAACGTCAAGGTCCTGCTGGTGCGTGCGCCCGAAGCCGGCATGACGCCCGCCTCGGCCGATGAGGTGCGTCAGGCGATCGCCCGCTTCCGCGCCGCGGGCAAGACGGTCATCGCCCACAGCCAGGGTTTCATGCCGGTGGGCGCGGTGATGTCCAGCTATATGGTCGCCTCCAGCGCTGACCAGCTGTGGCTGCAGAACACCGCCGGCTTCCAGGCCGTGGGTCTGGCGGCGGACAGCGTCTTCCTGGGCCGCGCCTTCCAGAAGTACGGCGTCAAGGCCGACTTCGAGCAGCGCTACGAATATAAGAACGCCGTCAACGAGTTCACCCAGAGCGACTTCACCGCTCCGCACCGCGAAGCCATGCTGGCCTGGATGGGCTCCATCCACGACAACGCCATCGCCAACATCGCCCGCGACCGCAAGACGACGCCGGACGCCCTGAAGGCCGTCATCGAGGCCGGCCCCTATTCGGCCGATCAGGCCCTGTCGCTGAAGCTGGTCGACAAGATCGGTCAGGTCGAAGAGGCCGAAGCGGCAGCCAAGACCAAGGCGGGCAAGGACGCCAAGATCGTCAAGTTCGGCGACTACGCTTCGCTGAAGGGGACGCGCACGACGTCGGGCTCGGGCTCGGCCAAGTCGGCCATCGCCATCGTCGGCGGCGAGGGCGCCATCATGACCGGTCGCGGCTCCAACGATTCGCCCTTCGGCGGCGGCTCCAACATTCGTTCGGACGACACCGCCAAGGCCATCTATGACGCAATCGAGGACAAGGACGTGAAGGCCATCGTCTTCCGCGTCTCCTCGCCGGGCGGCTCGCCCGAAGCTTCGGAACAGGTGCTGGCCGCCGTGCGCGCGGCCAAGGCGGCGGGCAAGCCGGTGGTCGTGTCCATGGGCGCCTACGCCGCGTCGGGCGGCTATTGGATCAGCTCGGAAGCCGACTGGATCGTGGCCCAGCCCTCGACCCTGACCGGCTCGATCGGCGTCTTCGGCGGCAAGTTCGTGCTGGCCGACGCCCTGGGCCGCTTTGGCGTCGACATGCGCGGCCTGTCGGTCGGCGGCGACTACGCCGACGCCTTCTCGCCGGTGCAGACCTTTGATCAGGGCCAGCGCGCCGCCTTCGCCGCCTCGATGGACCGCATCTACGAAGAGTTCGTCGCCCGCGTCGCCAAGGGCCGCAAGATGCCGGTCGAGCGCGTGCGCGAGATCGCCAAGGGCCGTGTCTGGACCGGCGCCCAGGCGCACGGCCTGGGTCTGGTCGATCAACTGGGCGGTCTGAACGAGGCTGTGGCCAAGGCCCGCGAACTGGCCAAGATCCCGGCTGACGAGAACGTCCGCTTCAAGCGTTTCCCGCAACCGCAGTCGCCGTGGGAGGCGCTGGCCACCGCCTTCGGCGCCTCGGGCCAGGCCGCCGAGGCCATGGTCAAGGTCGGTCAGGTGATGGGCGATCCCGCCGCCCAGGCCGTTCTGAACCGGGTCGAAGTCGACCGGATGCGCAGCCGCGGCGCCGTGGTTCTGGCCGATCAGCCCGCCTTCTGAGCCGGGCCGGGACCGCAAAAGTGACTGGTGCGTGATGTCGCAGTCCATTGACCGTTCAGGTCGATGGTCCGACATTGCGCCTCAGGCGTTCATCCGGACGCTGAGAGAGGTTTTGAGTTCATGATCAACTCCGACCCGATGGGCCCGCTGGGTTTCAATGCGCGCCGTCGGCCGGGTTCCGGCCTGCTGGCGCCCTTCTTTGGGCGGCGGGTCTGATCGCCACCGCCCTGGCTGTCGCCGTCGGCGCGCTGTTGGCGGTGTTCACCGCCGCCGCCGTGGCTCTGATCGCCGTGGTAGGCGGAGTTCTGGTCTTCGTCGCGGGTTTCGCCCTGCGCGCACGACGCGCCATGACCGCCCGTCGTCGTCGGGATGAGGGCGTGATCGACGCCAAAAAGGTCGGCGACACCTGGGTGACATACGGCTGGGAAAAGGAAGGGCGCTGATCGGCCCGCATGATCTCCCGGCCATGATATCCTTCACCGACGCGCCGTCCCCTAACTTCGACGCCCGACGCGGCCCGCCGGACATGCTGGTGCTGCACTATACCGGCATGGAGACGGCCCAAGAGGCCGTGGCCCGCCTTCGCGATCCCGAGGTCAAGGTCTCGGCCCACTATGTCGTCGACGAGGACGGCTCCATCCTGCGCCTGGTGGCGGAGGAGCGCCGCGCCTGGCACGCCGGACGCGGCGCCTGGCAGGGCGAGACCGACGTCAACGCCGCCTCGATCGGCATAGAAATCGTCAATCCCGGCCACGAGTTTGGCTACCGCGCCTTTCCTGACGGCCAGATCGAAGCGGTGATCGCGTTGATCGGCGACATCCGCACCCGCTGGTCCATCCCCGACGCCCGCATCATCGGCCACTCCGACATGGCGCCCGAGCGCAAGCAGGATCCCGGCGAGCTGTTCCCGTGGAAGCGTCTGGCCGAGGCCGGGCACGGCCTGTGGTTCGACCCGGCGCCCGAACGCATCGCCGCTCTGGGCGGGCCGCTGTCGCCGGGCGACGAGGGGCTGGGCGTCATCGTCCTGCGCTCTGGCCTGCACCGGCTGGGCTACGGCCTGCAACCCGGCGGCGCCTATGACGAAGAAACCCGCCTGACCGTCGAGGCCTTCCAGCGCCGCTGGCGGCCCGATCGCGTCGATGGGATCGCCGACGGCGAGACGCGCGCGCGCCTGGTCGGCCTGCTGCAACTGGCCTCGGTTGAGAGCGTGACGGGCGTTCTGGATTGACGCGGCGCCCTATCGCGCGCATCTAGCGCTCGCCAGACGGCCGGGCGGTCGCGGCGGGGGCTTGCTCCTGTCGAGGAAAGTCCGGGCTCCACGGTGAAAAGGCGGCGGGTAACGCCCGCCCGGGGCGACCCGAGGGACAGCGCCACAGAAAGCAAACCGCCTGGGCTTCGGCTCAGGGAAGGGTGAAAGGGTGGGGTAAGAGCCCACCGCGTCGGCGGCAACGTCGACGGCACGGCAAGCCCCGCCTGGAGCAAGACCAAATAGGGACATCGCGCGGAGGCTCGCTCCGCAGGGTTCACCGCCCCAGATGTCCGGGTAGGTCGCGAGAGCCGTCCAGCAATGGGCGGCCCAGAGGAATGATCGTCGCCGCCTTCGGGCGGAACAGAACCCGGCTTACAGGCCGTCTGGTGTTTTATTTCGAGGCCCTAAGGGCCGTTCGGCCTGCTTGAGGGCTGATATTCGCCCTACCGCGCGTTCGCGCTGCTGGAGGGCAGTCGCTCTTTTTGACGCCGTCATCCTCGGGCTTGACCCGAGGATCCGGCCGTCCGTCTGCGCGTCGTCGGAGGGCGGGAACGCGCGGGCCGCTCAATCCTCGGGTCAAGCCCGAGGATGACGGTGTGGAGACGAGCGCGGGTCGGCGGCATCGGCTTTGCCATTAACTATTCCGTTGAAATTAAGGCCTTAGAACCCGTCCACAGGCTGTGAATACTCACTTTGTTCCATGTATGTTCTGATTTTACAGTCTTTGCGAGGCCCGGCGAACCGCAAATTAGGTTAAAGGGTGTCAACTAATCCCATTGAGACCCATTGTGTCCCATGCTATCCCAATCGCTCATGAGTAGGGGCCGAACGCCCGACGCGTGGGCTTTCATCAACGGACTTCAGGGACGAGCCGCAGGGTTCGATAGGGCAGGGCGTGTTTCTCTCGACCTACGAGAAGCAGCTGGACGGCAAGCGCCGTCTCCTGATCCCTCAGGAATTCCGCACGGCCGAGAACGGCGCTGAACACGGCGTCTTCTGCTTTCCCTCCATCGAAGCCGATTGCCTGGAAGCGGGCGGCGACAAGCTGTTCGCTGAGTATCGCGCGGTGATCGAAAGCCTGCCCTTCGGCGATCCCTACCGTTCGGCGCTGGAGGCCTCGATCTTCGGCGAGCAGAAGCCGCTGGCCTATGACTCGGGCGGCCGCATCACCCTGCCGGAACATCTTTGCGCCGAGGTCGACCTGACCGACACGGTCGTCATCTACGGCGTCGGCGAACGCTTCCAGATCTGGAACAAGGACAAGTGGGCCGCGCACCGCGCCGAGCAGCGCCGCATGGCGCGCGAGGGCCTCAAGCAGTTCGGCGAGATGCGTCGCCAAGCCCAAGGTCAGGTGATGGCCGCCAAGGCCGGAGGGGCGGCATGACCTCTCCGCACGCCCCCGTCCTGCTGGCCGAAGTGATCGAGGCGCTCGATCCCAAGCCGGGCGATGTCATCATCGACGCCACCTTCGGAGCCGGCGGCTACACCCGCGCCGTCCTCGAGCGCGGGGCCGAGGTCGTGGCGCTGGATCGCGACCCGACGGTGCAGCCTTTCGCCGAGGCCGTGGCGCGCGATTTCCCGGATCGCTTCCAACTGATCCGCACGCCGTTCTCGGGGCTGGCCGAGGCGTTCGAGGAAAGCGGCAAGGCGAAGCTGGACGGCGCCGTCTTCGATATCGGCGTCTCGTCCATGCAGCTGGATCAGGCCGAGCGCGGCTTTTCCTTCATGCGCGACGGGCCGCTGGACATGCGGATGTCCGCCAATTCCGACCATGGGGGCGAAACCGCCGCCGACATCGTCAACACCTGGGATCACGGGCCGCTGGCCCATATCTTCAAGCTGTACGGCGACGAGCGTCAGTCGGGCCGGGTGGCGACCGCCATCCTGCGTCGCCGGGTCGAGCAGCCCTTCACCCGCACGCTCGATCTGGCCGAGGTGGTTGAGAAGGCCCTGGGCGGGCGTCGCGGCGCCGCCATCCATCCGGCCACCCGCGTGTTTCAGGCCCTGCGCATCGCCGTCAACGATGAGCTGGGCGAGCTGGAGCGCGGGCTGGAGGCGGCCGAGGCGACGCTGGCGCCGGGCGGGCGGCTGGTTGTCGTCACCTTCCATTCGCTGGAAGACCGCATAGTCAAAGCCTTCCTGACCGAGCGCACCGGCAATGCGCCGGGCGGCTCGCGCCATGCGCCGGTCGCGGTGGAGACGCGCAAGCCCAGCTTCGACCTGCTGTTCAAGGGCGCGCGCGAGGCGGGCGAGGCCGAACTGGCCGCCAACCCCCGCGCCCGCTCGGCCAAGATCCGCGCCGCCGTGCGGACGCACGCGCCGGCCTGGGGCGCGGCGACGGGGAGGGGCGCATGATCGCCGTGCCCGCCCCGGTCCAACGTTTGTTCGAGTGGAAGGTGCGCGGCGTGCGCTGCGTCGAGATCATCGGCGTGGCCTGCGTCCTGGCCCTGGTCTTCTCGGTCTATATCGCCAAGGCGGCCGCCGCCCGCGAAAGCGCCGAGATCAGCCGCATCGAGCGCGACATTCGGGAAAACCGCCAGCGGGTCCGCCTGCTGCGCGCCGAGGTCACGCGCCTGGAGCAGCCCGCGCGGCTGGAGGCCCTGTCGCGCGAGATCGGACTGGGCCCGGTCGATGTGAAGAAGCAGGCGGGCGAGGCGACCCTGCCCGAAATCGCGCCGCCGCCGGCTGAGAAGCCCGCCGAACAGGCGCCTGCCGCGCCCGCCGCCGCTGCGGAGGCCGTGCAATGAGCGTGCATGACCATCACGGCATGGGCTATCGCGGTCGTCCGCAGGCGACCTTCGGCGGCGCGGTGTCGGCCTGGGGGCGCTGGGTCGCCTCCCTGGTGTGGAACCTGGAGCACTCGTTCGAGCGCGCCCGCGCCGACGCCCGGCCCGAAGAAGACACCCGCGTCCGCATCTTCCTGATCATGGCGGCCTTCTGCGCCGTTTTCGCCTGCCTGGCCTTGGGCGCGGCGCACGCTGCGTTGCTGGCGCCGGCGCGAGGGACGGGGGCGGGCTTTCATCCCGGCGCCCTGACGCGGGCCGATCTGGTGGATCGCAACGGCCAGTTGCTGGCGACCAACATCACCCACTACGGCCTCTATATCGACCCGCGTGAGGTCTGGGACATTCCGGCCGCCAAGGCGCAGCTGCGCCGCGCCTTGCCGCGTATCCCGGCCAAGCGCCTGGACAAGGTGATGAGCGGCGAGCGCCGCCTGATCGTGCTGACCGGCCTGACGCCGTCGGAGCGCCGCGCGGTCCATGCGCTGGCGCTGGGCGGAGTGACGTTCGAGCCCGAAGACCGCCGCGTCTATCCGCTGGGCAGCTCGGCCGTGCATCTGATCGGTCGTTCGGATACGGGCGGCGAGGGCGTCGCGGGCGCCGAACTGGCCTTCAACCAGGAAATCCGCGCGGCGGGCGTCGCGGGCGAGGACTTCCCCTGTCGATCGACCTGCGGGTTCAGGGCGTGGTCGAGAACGAGCTGGCGATCGCCGCTGAGGAACACAAGGTCAAGGGCGCCGTCGCCGTCGTCGCCGACGTGCAGACGGGCGAGATCCTGGCGATGGCCTCGTGGCCGACCTATGACGCCAACCGCCGCAACGCCGCGCCGGAAGAGGCCACGCTGAACCGCGTCGTCTCGGCCCACTATGAGATGGGTTCGGTGTTCAAGAGCTTCACCGTCGCCGCCGGGATCGACACCGGCCGGGCCGACATGAACACCCTGTTCGACGCCTCTCAGGCCCTGCAGATCGGCAAGCGCCGCATCACCGACTTCCACGCCACCAACAAGGTGCTGACGCTGGAGGAGGTCTATCTGCATTCGTCCAACATCGGCACCTCGCGACTGGCGGTCGAGATGGGCGGCGATGTGATGCGCGACTATTTCCGCCGTCTGGGCCTGCTGGACGCGGCTCCGATCGAACTGAAGGAATCAGCCGCCCCGCCCAAGGTGCGCAAGTGGGACGACAGCACCCTGGCGTCGCTGTCCTTCGGCTATGGCGTCATGGTCACGCCGATCCAGTATGTGGCGGCCTATGGCGCGCTGAGCAACGGCGGGCGCTATGTGGCGCCGACCCTGCGCAAGGGCGGCCGTCCGAACGCTCAGACGCATCAGGTCGTCTCGCCCGAGACCTCGGCCGTCATGCTGGACCTGATGCGCCGCAACGTCACGCGCGGTTCGGGCCGGTTCGCCGATGCGCCGGGCCTGCGCATGGGCGGCAAGACGGGTTCGGCCAATAAGCTGGTCAACGGCCGCTATAATCCGGCGGTGGCCGTCGGCTCCTTCGCCGGGGTCTTCCCCGCCGACGGCCCGGTCGACGCCAAGCGCTACACCGTCTTCGTCCTGATGGATGAGCCGGGCGTCTATCCGCGCACCGGCGGCTACGTCGCCGCGCCCGCCGTGGGCCGCATCGCCAACCGGATCGCCGGCTTCCTGGGCGTCGAGCGCAAGGCCGACCGCTGGTCCACCGCGCTGGGCGAAAAGATCCCCGAGTTCCAGGACGTGGAGGGCGACGGCCGATGAGCCTTCCCAGCGCCCACTTGCGTCTCTCCGAACTGCTGCGCCGCGATGTGGCTTCCGACCCGGAGATCACCGCCGTCACCGCCGACAGCCGTCAGGTCGTGCCTGGCGCCCTGTTCGTCGCCTTGCCGGGGACGCAGGCCGACGGCCGCGCCTTCATTCCGCAAGCCTTGGCGAAAGGCGCCGCCGCAGTGCTGGCGCCGTCGGACACGCCTGCGGGCGCGGCGCCGGTCCTGGTCGGATCGGGCGACGTGCACCGGGCCTACGCTATCGCCGCGCGCGCCTTCTACGGCGCCCAGCCGCGCACCTGCGTCGCGATCACCGGCACCAACGGCAAGACCTCGGTCGCCAACTTCTGCCGCCAGATCTGGGCCGGCCTGGGCCTGAAGTCGGCCAGCATGGGCACCCTGGGCGTCGTCGGCCAGAAGGGCGACAAGACCTACGCCCTGACCGGCCCCGGCCTGACCAGCCCCGACGCCGCCGAGGCCGCGCGTCTGCTGGCCGAGCTGGCCCGCAAGGAGGTGACGCACCTGGCGCTCGAAGCCTCGTCCCACGGCATCGACCAGCGGCGCCTGGACGGGGTGGCGATCAAGGCCGCGGGCTTCACCAATCTGACCCAGGACCACCTCGACTATCACGGCACGATGGACGAGTACCGCGCCGCCAAGCTGCGCCTGTTCGAGGCCCTGCTGCCGCGCGGGCGCACGGCGGTCCTGAATGCGGATTCCGACGCCTATTCGGCTTTCGCCTCGGCCTCGATCATGGCCGGGCTGGGCGTGATGGGCGTGGGCGAGCGCGGGCGTGACCTGACCCTGCTGGCGCGCCGGGCGACGCCGGAAGGCCAGCGCCTGAGCATCGACGCGCGCGGCCGGGTGCATGACATTCTGCTGCCTCTCGCGGGCGCCTTCCAGGCGTCGAACGCCCTGGTGGCGGCGGGCCTGTGCATCGCGGGCGGCGAGGATCCCGACCAGGTGATCCCGGCGCTGGAGCTGATTCAGGGCGCGCAGGGCCGCCTGCAACGCATCCCGGGCGGCGCGCGCGGGGGCGAGGTCTATGTCGACTACGCCCACACGCCCGACGGGCTGGAGACGGTGCTGAACGCGCTTCGTCCGCACGCGACGGGCCGCCTGATCGTCGTCTTCGGCGCGGGCGGCGACCGGGATCGGGCCAAGCGTCCGCTGATGGGCGAGATCGCCGGGCGTCTGGCCGACGTGGCTATCGTCACCGACGACAACCCGCGCTCGGAGGACCCCGCCGCCATCCGCGCTCAGGTGCGCGCCGGCTGCCCGGACGCGCTGGAAGTCGGCGACCGCCGCGAGGCCATCCGCCACGCCATATCCCTGATGCGCGAAGGAGATGTGGTCGTGATCGCCGGAAAAGGGCATGAACAGGGTCAGATCGTCGGCGGGGTCGTGCACCCCTTCGACGACGCCGCCGAAGCGACCGAAGCCCTGAAAGATCATGCCTGACGCTCACACGCCGCTCTGGACCGCCGAAGCGATCGCCTCGGCGACCGGCGGCCAACTTCACGGACCCGATGTTCCTGTCTCGGGCCTGACCTACAACAGCCGCGAGATCCAGCCGGGCGACCTGTTCCTGGCCCTGCACGGCGCCCGCGACGGGCATGAGTTCGCCGAGGCCGCCTTTGCGGCGGGGGCGACGGTCGCGCTGGTCGACCGGCTGGTCGAGGGCGGACCGTACGTCCTGGTTCCCGACACCCTGAAGGGGCTGGAGGCGCTGGGCGTCGCCGCGCGCGATCGCGCCCGCCTGCGCGGGGCCGTCACCGGCAGCGTCGGCAAGACCAGCGTGACCCAGGCGATCAAGGCGGGCCTTGATCTGGCGGGGTCCAGCCACGCCTCGATCAAGAGCTACAACAACCACATCGGCGTGCCGCTGACGCTAGCGCGGATGCCGCAGGGCACGGATCGCGCCGTGTTCGAGATCGGCATGAACCACCCGGGCGAGATCGGGCCGCTGTCGCAGCTTGTTCAGCCTCATGCCGCCTGCGTCACCACGGTCGGGCCGGTGCATATCGAGGCCTTCGCCGACGGCGAGGCGGGCGTGGCGCGCGAAAAGGCCGCCATCTTCGAGGGGCTGGCGCCGGGCGGCATCGCCGTGGTCAACGCCGCCGACGCCCACGCCGACATCGTGCGTCAGGGCGCGGGAAAGGCCGGGGCCGTGGTGCGGACCTTCGGCCATGAAGCGGGTTGCAACGCGCGTCTGCTGGACTTCGTCGCCGACAGCGAAGGCGCGACCGTTACGGCTGAACTGGACGGACAGCGCATCGAATATCGCCTCGCCCAGTCGGGCGTGCACTGGGGGCTGAACAGCCTGTGCGTCATCCTGATGCTGCGGGCGCTGGACGTGTCGCTGGAGACGGCCTTGCAGGCGCTGGCGGGCTTCCGGCCGCTGGCGGGCAGGGGGCAGATGAAGACGGTCGCCATCCCGGGCGGCGCCTTCACCCTGATCGACGAGAGCTACAACGCCAATCCGCTGTCGATGAAGGCGGGCTTCGTCAGCCTGGGCGCCAAGCCGGTCGGGCCGGGCGGGCGCCGCGTCGTCGTGCTGAGCGACATGCTGGAGCTGGGCGAGCACAGCCGCGCCCTGCACGAAGGCCTGGCCCCCGCCATCGCCGCGGCTGGGCTAGACCTGGTGCATACGGCCGGGCCGCAGATGCGCCTGCTGCATGAGGCGCTGCCGCCGTCGCTGCGCGGGCAGTGGCGCGAGACCGCCGCCGAGCTGGCCGCCGAGGCCGCCAGCCTGGTCCGGCCGGGCGACGTCGTCATGGTCAAGGGCTCGAACGGATCAAAGGCCTCGCTGGTCGCGGCCGCGCTTGCAAATCTCGGCGTGACCGAACAAGGCAACAACCCCTCAAGCAGCGGCGCGCCGCGCGCGACGCGATAGGGTCACCCAAGAATGTTCTATCTGCTCTATCTCTATTACGCGGACATCGCCCAGGAATATCCGCTGCTGCACCTGATCCAGTATCAGACGGTGCGCGTGGCCCTGGCCATGGCCACGGCCATGATCGTGGCGGTCGCCATGGGCAGCCGCTTCATCAACTGGATCCGCGCCAAGCAGGGCCGCGGCCAGCCGATCCGCGACGACGGCCCCGTCTCGCACCTGTCCAAGGTCGGCACGCCCACGATGGGCGGTCTGATGATCCTGGCGGGCATCGGCGTGGCGGTCTTCCTGTGGGGCGACCTGACCAATCCCTACATCTGGATCGTCTCGGGCGTGACGGCGGCGTTCGGCGTGCTGGGCTTCATCGACGACTACGCCAAGGTGACGAAACAGACCTCGGCCGGGCTGACGTCCAAGCAGAAGCTGGCGGCCCAGGCGGTCGTGGCGGTGATCGCCGGCGTGCTGACGGTGTTGTGGATGACCCAGTCGCCGACCTCGCCGGGGCTTGAGACCTCGATCGCCTTCCCCTTCCTGAAGGCGGTGCTGCTGAACATCGGTTGGTTCTATGTGGCCTTTGCGGCCTTCACCATCATCGGCTTCTCGAACGCGGTGAACCTGACGGACGGTCTGGACGGCCTGGCCATCGTGCCGGTGATGATGGCGGCGGGCGCTTTCGGCATCATCTCATACTTGGTCGGCAACTTCCTGTTCGCCGATTATCTGCAGGTCCACCATGTGCCCGGCGCGGGCGAGCTGGCCATCTTCTGCGCCGCCATCATCGGCGGGGGCATGGGCTTCCTGTGGTACAACGCCCCGCCGGCCAAGATTTTCATGGGCGACACCGGCTCGCTGGCCCTGGGCGGCGCTCTGGGCTCGATGGCCGTGGCGACCAAGCACGAGCTGGTGCTTGGCATCGTCGGCGGCCTGTTCGTGGTGGAGGCGGCCTCGGTCATGATCCAGGTCGGCTACTTCAAGCTGACCGGAAAGCGCATCTTCCTGATGGCGCCGATCCACCACCATTTCGAGAAGATGGGCTGGCCGGAATCCACCGTGGTGATCCGCTTCTGGATCGTCGCCGCCATGCTGGCCCTGGCCGGTCTGGCCACGCTGAAGCTGCGTTGAGCCGATGATCCCCGTTCCCGGCTTCGAGGGGCGTCGCGTTGCGGTCTTCGGCCTGGGGCGGTCGGGGATCACGGCGGCGCGCGCGCTGCAGGCGGGCGGGGCCGTCCCCGTGCTGTGGGACGACGGCGTCTCGGGCCGCATGCAGGCCGAGGCCGAAGGCTTCCTGGTCGAGGATCTGACCCGCGCCGACTGGTCCGGGTTCGCCGCCCTGGTGCTGTCGCCGGGCGCGCCGCTGACCCATCCCAAGCCGCACTGGACTGTCGAGCGCGCCCATGAGGCGGGCGTGCCGGTCATCGGCGATGTGGAGCTGTTCGCGCGGGCGCTGGCCGCCCTGCCGCCGGGGGATCGGCCGCGCGTGGTCGCCATCACCGGCACCAACGGCAAGTCGACGACCACGGCCCTGATCGGCTGGGTGCTGAAGCAGGCGGGCCTCCGCGTCCACATCGGCGGCAACATCGGCATCGGGGTTCTGGCTCTGCCGGAGCCGACGGCGGATGCGGTCTATGTGATCGAGGTGTCGTCCTATCAGTTGGACCTGACGACGGGCTTTGCGCCGGACGTGGCGATCCTGACCAATGTATCGCCGGACCATCTGGACCGCCACGGCGGGATGGAAGGCTATGTCGCCGCCAAGCGCCGCATCTTCCAGGCGCAGGGCGCTGAGGCTCTGGCGCTGGTCGGCGTGGACGAGGAGTGGGGCCAGAAGATCGCGGCGGGCCTGCAAGCGCAGGGGCGGCGGGTTGAGACGGTCGTGTCCGTTCCTTCTCCCCCGAGGGGAGAAGGGTTTTCGGCGGCCGCGGGCGTGTTGATGGCGGGCGGCGAAGTGCTGGCTGACCTGACCGCCGCCCGCTCGCTTCCCGGTCGTCACAACGCCCAGAACGCCGCCTTCGCCTATGCGACCGCGCGAGCGCTGGGCGTGTCGCATGAGGCGGCGGTCGAGGGCCTGCTGACCTTCCCCGGCCTATCGCACCGGATGGAGGCCGTCGGGCGGCTGGGCTCCGTGCGCTTCATCAACGATTCCAAGGCCACGAATGCGGATGCGGCGCGGCAGGCGCTGGCCTCCTACCCGTCCGTCTTCTGGATTGCGGGTGGCAAGGCCAAGGAGGGCGGGATCGACAGCTTGCGCGACCTCTTCCCGTGCGTAACCAAGGTCTATCTGATCGGGGAGGCGGCGGACGCCTTCGCCGTGACCCTGGCCGACACCCCGCACGTCGTCGCCCAGACGATGGAGCGCGCCGTCGAACTGGCCGCCGCCGACGCCGCTGCAGCCGAGGGCGAGCAGGTCGTCCTGCTGTCGCCCGCCTGCGCCAGCTTCGATCAGTTTCCCGATTTCGAGGTCAGGGGCGAGGCGTTCCGCGCCGCCGTCCTGGGACTGGGCGCACGGCCGGAGCCTGCCGCATGACCCACAACAGCTACAGCCATCCCTTCTCGCGCAACGACCAGAGCATGGTGGCGCGCTGGTTCTGGACGGTGGATCGCGGCCTGCTGGGCGCGGCGCTGACGTTGATGGCGCTGGGCGTGGCGCTGAGTTTCGCCTCCAGCCCGGCGGCGATCGGGGCGGATGAATCCATCACCGATCCTTTCCACTACTCGTGGCGGATGATGGTCTTCTCGACCATGGGACTGTTCGTGATGCTGGGCGCGTCGCTGCTGTCGCCGCGCGGCGTGCGGAGGATCGCGGTGCTGGCCCTGATCTGCTCCATCCTGGTCATGGCCGCCCTGCCGATCGTCGGCGACACGGTGAAGGGCGCGGCGCGCTGGATCAATCTGGGGCCGTTCAGCCTGCAGCCGTCGGAGTTCGCCAAGCCGGGCCTGATCGTCTTCGCCGCCTGGATGTTCGCCGAGGCCCAGAAGGGCGAGGGCGTGCCGGGCGTCAGCATCGCCTTCGGCCTGTGGGCGCTGACGGTCGGCCTGTTGCTGATCCAGCCGGACATCGGCCAGACGCTGCTGGTCACCACCACCTTCATGGCCGTCTTCTTCATGGCCGGGGTGCCGCTGAAGTGGGTCGCCGTCATCGCCGCCATGGGAGCGGGCGGGGTGGTGTCGCTGTATTTCATGTTCGGCCACATGCGCGACCGTCTCAGCCGCTTCCTGTCGCCCGAGACGACCGACACCCACCAGATCGACCGCGCCTCCGAGGCCATCCGCAACGGGGGACTGATCGGGCGCGGCATCGGCGAGGGCGTGATGAAGCGCCACGTGCCTGACCTGCACACCGACTTCATCTATTCTGTCGGCGCCGAAGAGTTCGGCCTGGTGCTGTCCTTGATCATGATCGGCCTCTACGCCTTCATCGTCATTCGCGGGATGCGCAAGGCGATGAAGCTGAACGACTCGTTTGAGCAGACGGCGGCGGCGGGGCTGTTCATGCTGATCGGGCTTCAGGCCTGCATCAATGTGGCGGTGAACCTGAACCTGATCCCGACCAAGGGCATGACGCTGCCCTTCATCAGCTATGGCGGCTCGTCCATGATGGCCATGGGGCTGACCATGGGGTTTGCGCTCGCCCTGACCCGGCGCCGTCCGGGCGCCTATGAACTCGGCTCGAACGTCGCCCCGCGCCGTCGCCTGCTGCCGTAAGAGAGTATCGCTCATGATCAAGGTCTGCGTCGTCGCCGCCGGGGGCACCGGCGGCCATATGTTCCCCGCAGAGGCCCTGGCCCGCGAGATGGCGGCGCGCGGCTGGCGCGTGGTGCTGGCCACCGACAAACGCGGCGAGCAGTACGCCCACGCCTTTCCGGCCGAAGAACGCCTGGCGCTGGACGCGGCGACCGGCTCCGGGCCCATCGGCCTGATGAAGGCCGGTCTGGCCATCATGAAGGGCGTCGGCCAGGCCAAGGCCGCGTTCCAGCGCACCGGCGCGGACGTTGTCGTGGGCTTCGGAGGCTATCCGTCGGCGCCGGCCCTGCTGGCGGCGGTGACGACGCGCCGCCCGACCGTGATCCATGAGCAGAACGCGGTGCTGGGCCGCACCAATCGCTATCTGGCGCCCAGCGTGGGCGTGATCGCGGCGGCCTTTCCGACGCTGGGCCGGGCGCCGGACAAGCTGAAGGACCGCGTCCAGCTGGTCGGCAATCCGGTGCGGCCGGACATCCGCGCCCTGTTCGACCGGGCCTATGCCGCCCCGGTCGAGGGTGGGCCGATCCATGTGCTGGTGACAGGCGGCAGTCAGGGCGCCCGCATCCTGTCCGAGACCACGCCGCGCGCGCTGGCGGCCCTGCCCGAGGCCATCCGCAACCGGCTGAAGGTGCAGCAGCAATCGCGGCCCGAGACGCTGGAGGCCGCGCGCCAGATCTACCTCGACGCCGGGATCGAGGCCGAGGTCGCCCCCTTCTTCCGCGACATGGCCGACCGGCTGTCCAAGGCGCATCTGGTGATCGGACGGGCGGGCGCCTCGACCTGTTCGGAGCTGGCGGTGGCGGCACTGCCGTCGGTCCTGATCCCGCTGAAGATCGCGATGGACGACCACCAGACGCTGAACGCGCGGGCTCTAGCCGAGGCGGGCGCCGCGAAGGTGATCGCCGAGGACGACCTGACCGTCGAGACGCTGACGACCGCCCTGACCGCCATCCTGTCCGATCCTGCGGCGCTGGCGGCCATGTCGGCGGCGGCTCGTTCGGTCGCCATCCCCGACGCCGCGCAACGGCTGGCCGATCTGGTGGAGCAGGCGGCTCGATAAGACCCTTCTCCCCGCCGGGGAGAAGGTGGGCGGCGAAGCCGCTCGGATGAGGGGGCGCTTCCCTCATCGAGACGGGTTGATGGGGGTTTGCGTCATTTGGCGTCCCCCTCAACCGTCTCGCTGCGCGAGCCACCTTCTCCCCCGGCGGGGAGAAGGGCTATGGTCTAGCCATGCCCCAGTTCGTGCTCGACCTGACCAACACCGTCTTCGCCCTCTGGCGTCAGTTTCACTGGCTGCCCAAGTGGGCGGTGATCTCGATCATCACGGTCGTCTTCGTCTTCATCGGCTGGGCCGCCAACCAGGTGGTGTTCGCCCTGTTGAGGCTGGCGGTGCGCAACCGCGACGCCTTCTGGAAGGGGATGCTGAAGCGCGCCCGGCTGAAGGTGCGGCTGGCGGTGATGATCATCGCCCTGGCGCTGGCGGTCACGGTGTCGCCCCTGGCGCCCGAACCGTCGCTGTTCATCCGCCGGACCCTGCTGTTCTGCTTCATCCTGGTGTCCGGGTGGATGCTGGCCGGCGCGGTGGACATGGGCGCCATCGTCCACCTGAAGAAGTTCAACATGGAGGCAGAGGACAACCTCTACGCCCGCAAGCACGTCACGCAGACGCGCATCCTGCAGCGGGTCGCCGCCATATTGATCGGCCTGATCACCCTGGGGCTGGCGCTGCTGACCATTCCAGGCGTCAAGCAGTGGGGCCTGTCGCTGCTGGCCTCGGCGGGCGTGGTCGGCATCGTCGCCGGTCTGGCGCTGCAGCCCTTCCTGACCAATCTGATCGCGGGCATCCAGATCGCCACCGCCCAGCCGATCCGCCTGGACGACGCCGTCATCGTCGAGGGCGAGTGGGGCCGGGTCGAGGAAATCACCTCGACCTATGTGGTGGTCAAGCTGTGGGACTGGCGGCGCATGGTGCTGCCGCTGACCTACTTCATCCAGAAGCCGTTCCAGAACTGGACGCGCGAGGATCGCGCCTGATCGGCGTGGTCTTCCTCTACGTCGACTACGAGGCCCCGATCGAACGTCTGCGGGTGAAGCTGGAGCAGATCGCCCACGGCTCGCCGCACTGGGATGGCGACGTCGTGGCCCTGCAGGTCACCGACATCACCGAACGCACGGCCCAGGTCCGCTGCCTGACCAGCGCGCGCAACGCCTCGGTCGCCTTCGATCTGCGGGCCGAGGTGCGCGAGAAGATGCTGGCCTTCATGCGCGACGAATGCCGCGAGGCCCTGCCGCGCGACCGCGTCGACCTGGACCGCGAGGAACGCGGCGGCCTGCGCCTGAAGCCGGAAACGCCCTGACGATCAAGAAGCGATCTTAGGGGGCTAGCCGGGCGCGGCCGATCCACACCGCCGCGTCCGTGGAGGTCGCCTCCACCGCCGGAACAGCCTTTCCGCACGCCGCAGCGGCCAGCGCCGAGGCGTCCTGACCCGGCGTGATCGGGGCCGGCGGCGCATTCTCGGGCGTGACAGGGCCTTCGGTCCCATCTGCGCGCAGCGACGCGAAGTCCAGCCGGTCGGCCGTCCAGGCGGCGCAGTCGAATCGCCACCACGACCAGCCGCCGACATAGGCGACGCCGCCGATCAGCATGTCCTCGCGGCTGATCTGCAGCGATCGCATCCGCACGACATTGGCGCCCTCGTCGGGCTGCGGCATGATCGACGCCAGATCGGCGAAGACGGCGAACCGGTTGCCGCTGGCAAAGGCCAACAGCGGGGGCGGCGCGGCTTCGACGGCCGGCGGCGGCGGGGCGATGGTCAGCATGCTGGCTCCGAGGTGCGCCGGTGTTCGGTTTGGATTAACCCTGTCCGCATACCCGATGTTGAAACGGCCAGGCTAGACAGCCGTCATGTATTACGCGCCGCCCGGTTTTGACCCCTCCGGCCCGCCGCCGGACCGACGTCGGCGGCCGCGCGCGCCATTTCGCCAGACGCGCCGGCCAGACGAGCGGATCACCCTGCTGGGCGAGCCGGTCGATCTGGTCCGCCCCGAAGAGGTGCTGCTGCATCTGGAGCGCAGCGTGGACGCGGGCGTGCAGTCCATCGTCGCCAACCACAATCTGCACAGTCTCTATCTGATCCGGCGCACGCCGGGGATGCGGCGTCTGTACGAGGCGGCCGATCTGATCGAGCTGGACTCCACGCCTCTGATCCATTTCGCCCGTCTGCTGGGCTATCCGGCGCGGCCGCAGCACCGCTGCACCTATCTGGACTGGCGCGATCATTTCTGGAGCCTGGCCGACCGCAAGGGCTGGCGCGTCCTCTATGTCGGCGGCGCCGACGGCGTGGCGGAAGAGGCGGCGCGGCGCCTGACGGCCCGCTATCCGCGCGCGACGGTAAAGGGGCTAAGCGGCTATTTCGACGCTACGCCGGGGTCCTTGGGCAATACCGCGGTCCTGGCGGCGATCAGGGACTTCGCCCCCCACGTGCTGTTCGTCGGCATGGGGATGCCGCGTCAGGAACTGTGGATCGCGGACAATCTGGCTTCGCTGCCGGCGGTCCCGATCCTGCCGGTCGGCGCCGCCTTCGACTATGAGGCCGGGGTGCAGAAGGCCGCCCCCGCTGGATGGGGCGGCTGGGCGTCGAATGGCTGTTCCGCCTGTTCGCCGATCCCAAGCGGCTGTTTGCACGCTACTGCATCGAGCCCTGGTTCCTGATCGGGCCGGCGCTGGCCGACGTACGCGCGGCCATGCGGCGCCGAAAACGCTGAGCTTTTCCTCCCCATGAAATGGGGAGGGGGACCGCGTAGCGGTGGAGGGGCTCTGCGACAGCGGAACCAAGCGGCCCCTCCGTCTCGGCGGCTGCGCCGCCGATCCACCTCCCCATGACATGGGGAGGAGAGGCGACCTCTACGCCGTGACGATCTCCTCGGCCTGTTGCAGGTCGACGCTGACCAACTGGCTCATGCCGCGTTCGGGCATGGTGACGCCGTAGAGGCGATCCATCCGGCTCATGGTGACGGGGTTGTGGGTGATGACGATGAAGCGGGTGTCGGTGCGGCTGCGCATCTCGTGCAGCATCCGGCAGAAGCGGTCGACGTTGGCGTCGTCCAACGGCGCGTCGACCTCGTCCAGCACGCAAACCGGCGCCGGATTGGCCAGGAAGACGCCGAAGATCAGCGCCGCCGCCGTCAGGGCCTGTTCGCCGCCGCTCATCAGGCTCATGACCGACAGCCGCTTGCCGGGCGGGCAGGCGTAGATTTCCAGCCCCGCCTCCAGCGGATCGTCGCTCTCGACCAGCTTCAGCTCGGCCTGACCGCCGCCGAACAGCGCCTCGAAGAGGGTCTTGAAGTTGGTGTTGATGACGTCGAAGGCGGCGATCAGCCGCTCGCGCCCCTCGGCGTTCAGTTCGTCGATGCCGTCACGCAGCTTGGCGATCGCCTGCGTCAGGTCGATGCGCTCGGTCTTCATGGCGCTGAGCCGGTCGCCGTATTCGGCCGCCTCTTCCTCCGCGCGCAGGTTGACGGCGCCCAGCGCCTCGCGCTCGCGCTCCAGACCATAGAGCAGGCTTTCGGCACCCGCCGCGTCGGGCGGGCGGGCGATGGCGTCGTCGGTCAGCTTCCGGCCCAGTTCCTCGGGCGACATCTGCGCCGTCTCGCGGATGTTGGCCGCGCTCTCGGCCAGCTTTTCGGCGGCCGCCTCGGCGCGGGCGGACAGGCCCGCCCGGCTTTCGCGGGCCTGAGAGGCGGCGGTTTCGGCCGCGCGGGCGGCGCGGTCGGCCTCCTGCGCGCCGGCCTCCGCGGTCGCGACGGCGTCGGTCGCCGCCTGCTTGCGCTTTTCGGCCTCGGCCAGGGCGTCCATCAGGGCGTTGCGCTGCTCGGCGAAACCGGCGGGCGCGGCTTCGGCCTTCGTCAGGGAGCTTTGCGCCTTCTCCGCATCGCGCTCCAGCGTCTTGAGGCGGGCGGCGCTGTCGCTGGATCGCGTGACCCAGCCTTCGCGGGCGCGGGTCAGACTGCCCAGCCGCTGTTCGCGTATGGCGCGGTCGCGGGCTTCCTCGTCGCGGGTCGAACGGGCGGCCTGCGCCGCCAGCCGGGCGCGTTCGGCCCCGCCGCGCGCCTCGGTCAGCTCCTGACGCAGGCCGACGACGACATCGGAAGACGACTCCACCGAACTGGCCTCGGCGAAGGCGGCCTCGGCCTCCTGCACCTCGCCGTTCAGCCGGGCGACCGTCTCGTCCAGCGATTGGGCGCGGGCCTCCTTGCGGGCTTGATCGCGCATCAGGGATTCCAGCCGGTCGCGGGCGGAGACGACCTGTTTGTCCAGCGTGAAGGGGCGCAGGCGCGCGGCCTTCACCTCTTCCTCGGCGGCGCGGAAGGCTTCGCCCGCCGCCTTCAGCGCGGCTTGCGCCGTCTCCAGAGCCGGCCTGCCGAGGTCGATCTCGGCTTCCAGTTCCGACAGGCGGGTGCGTTGGGCCAGACGCACCGCGGCGGGGCGCGGCGCCTCGGCGCGGCTGACGAAGCCGTCCCAGCGATAGAGGTCGCCCTCAACCGTCGTCAGGCGCGCGCCGCGCGGCAGGGCGCGGGCCAGTTCGGCGATCCGCTCTCGCGGGGCCACGCCGCAGAAAGCCAAACGCGCCGCCAGCTGATCCGGCGCCGTCACGTGGGCGGACAGGGGCTCAACCTCTTGCGGCCAGTGCGGCGGCGCCGCCTCGGCGCCCGCCCAGTGCGCCGGCGCGCGTGCGTCCAGCGCCGCGTCCAGATCATCGCCCAGCGCCGCCGCCAGCGCGGCCTCATACCCCTTGGCCGCCGACACCTGATCCAGCGCCGGAGGGTGCTCGCGCTTGCCCGTGACCAGCAGTTGCGCCAGTCCGCGCGCCTCGGTCTGCAGACGGCCCAGCTGGTCCTCGGCGGCGCGGGCGGCCGTGCGCGCCTCCTGCTCGGCGCGGGCGATGTCGCTGCGGTTCGCCTCAGCGGCCTCGACGGCCTCGCGCGCGGCGGCCAGTTCGGTCTGGGCGGTTTCCAGCGCGGCCTTGGCCGTTTCGATCTCGGGCGTCTCCAGCGGGCCGAGGGCCTCGCGTTCGCGGCGGGCCTGTTCGTGCTGGGCTTTCACCCGCGCCAGCCGGGCCTCGGCGTCGCGCTTCCTCGCGCTTTCGGCGTTGGCGCGGGCTTCGACGGCGGCCAGCGTCCCGGCCAGCCGTTCGACCTCGGCGTCGGCGGCCTTGCGCGCGTCTTCGGCTTCCAGCAGGGCGCGTTCCAGTTCGGGGCCGCGCTCGGGGGCGGCGGCGATCTCGGCCTTCAGCTTCTCCAGCTCGCGGTCCAGCCGTTCCAGTTCGCGCCCGGCGTCGGCGGCCATGCCGTCCTCGCGCGCGCGGTCGGCCTCGATGCGGGCGACCTCGGCCTTCAGGCGGTCGACCTCGGCACGCGCGGCCTGTTCGGCCATGTCGAGCCGGTCGCGCTCGATGATGGCGCGGTTCAGCAGGGCGGTGGCCACCGCGTCTTCCTCGCGCGCAGGCTTCAGGCCTTCCTGAGCGTTCAGCGCCGCCGTCTGGGCCGCCGCCGCCGCCGTGGTCGTTTCGGCCACCAGCCGGTCGGCCTCGCGCAGTTCGGCCGCCGCCGTCTCGGCCGCCGCCTTGGCGTCTGTCCAGCGGACGTAGAGCAGGGCCGCCTGCAGGGCGCGGATCTCGGCCGAGATCTTCTTGTATTTCTCGGCCTGACGCGCCTCGCGCTTCAGCCGGTTCAGTGTTGACTCCAGCTCCTTGCCGATGTCGTCCAGCCGGTCGAGGTTGGTCTCGGCCGCCCGCAGCCGCAGCTCCGCCTCATGGCGCCGGGTGTGCAGGCCCGCCACGCCCCCGGCCTCTTCAAGGATGCGGCGGCGGTTCTGGGGCTTGGCGGCGATCAGTTCGCTGATCTGGCCCTGGCGCACCAGGGCCGGGCTGTTGGCGCCGGTCGAGGCGTCGGCGAACAGCAGCTGCACGTCGCGCGCCCGCACCTCCTTGCCGTTGATGCGATAGGTCGAGCCGCGCCCGCGCTCGATCCGGCGCGAGACCTCCAGCATCGGGCTGTCGGTGAAGGGCTGGGGCGCGCGCTTGCTGGCGTTGTCGATGGTCAGCTGGACTTCGGCGTGGTTGCGCGGCGGACGACCCGCAGCGCCCGCGAAGATCACGTCCTCCATGCCCTGGCCGCGCATGGCCTTGGCCGAGTTGGCGCCCATGACCCAGCGCAGGCTCTCCAGAACGTTCGACTTGCCGCAGCCGTTCGGCCCGACGATGCCGGTCAGACCGGCCTCGATGTGCACCTCGGCCGGGTCGACGAAGGATTTGAAGCCGACGAGCCGGAGGCGCTGGAACTGCATCGCGTCGCGATCAGCGCGCCCGGATCAACGGGTCGATGGCCGCCGACAGGGCCTGAAGCGAATGGTCTTCGATCCGCTTGCCGTTGACGAAGAAGGAGGGGTCCCGGTCACGCCGGCGGCCACGGCGCCCTCGACCTCGGCCTGCAGGGCCTGGCCGACGGCGGGGTCCTTGAGGCAAGCCTCGATCTGCTCCTGAGTGCGGCCGCTGGCGGCGATGGCGGCCGCGAACCAGTCGCGCGCGTCGCCCTTTTCGAAGGCGGCGGCCTGACCGCTCATGAAGGCGCGGGCCACGTCGAAAAAGCGGCCCGGCGCGGCGCATCGCCCGATGCCCGCCGCCGTCGAGGCGATCTGGGCCGGGGCCGTCGGCATGTCGCGGAACACCAGCCGAACCTTGCCGGTGTCGATATAGCGAGCCTTGAATTGGGGCAGGACCTCATTGGTCCAGTCGGCGCAGTGATTGCAGGTGAAGGAAGCGTATTCGATCACCGTCACGGGGGCGTCGGCGCGGCCCATGATGCGGTCCGCCGCCGTCACGGCCGGGACTGCCGTCGGAGCTGAGCTTGAGGATGCGGCGGACTTGCGGACCAGGTCCAGTGCGGCGGCCGGAGCGGCGCTCAGGCCGACAATCGCCAAAGCCGAAATAAGGGTCAGGATGCGACGGGTCATGAGGCGCTTTATAGCAGGGGATCGATGTGGGCTGACAGGCCTGCCAGCGATTTGTCGTTCACGATCTGGCCGTTGACCATGAAGGTCGGGGTGCCGGTCACGCCCGCCGCCGAGGCCTGCCCGATCCGCTGTTCCAAGGCGGCGATGGCGGCCTTGTCCGAGGTGCAGGTCTTGAACTGCGCCTCGCTGAGCCCGGCGGCCTGCGCTGTGCGCAGCAGGACGTCGCGCGGGGCGGCGCCGCCGTGCATTTCGGCCTGTGACCGCATCAGATGGTCGATCACCTCGAAATATTTGTCCTCACCGGCGCAGCGGGCGATCAGAAATCCCGCGACGGCCACGTCCTGAGGGTGCGTCGGGAATTCGCGGAAGACGAAGCGGACCTTTTGGGTGTCGACGTATTTGGCCTTGAAATCAGGCCAGACCTGCTCGTTCCAGGCGGCGCACCCGGCGCAGGTGGTCGAGGCGTATTCGACCACCGTGACCTTGGCGCCCTCGGCGGCGCCGATCGCCATGTCGCCCTCGGCCGCCGCCCTGCCGCCGCCGCCCTGGCCGCAGGCGGACAGGATCAGGGCCATGACCGCCATGCCGACGACCGTTGAACGCTTCATCATGTCCGCCCCCCTCCGTTTGGACGTTTACTTCGCCAGCGCCGCGTCGATGGCTTCGGACAGGCCGGACAGGGAACTGTCGGCCACGTTCACGCCGTTGACGGTGAAGTAGGGCGTGCCGTTCACGCCGGCGCTGATACCGGCCTGAATGCGTTTCTCCATGGCTTCGATGGCGGCCTTGTCGCGGATGCAGTCGTTGATCTGCTGCTCGCTGAGGCCCGCCGCCTGGCCGGCGCGGAACAGGGTGGTGCGCGGCGCCACGCCCGCCAGCCATTCCTTCTGGCTGGCCATGATGTCGTGAACGACGTCGAAATACTTGTCGGGACCAGCGCAGCGAGCGATCAGGAAGCCGGCGACGGCGATGTCCTGCGGCGGCGTCGGGAATTCGCGGAAGACGAAGCGAACCTTCTTGTTGTCGACGTATTTCTTCTTGAACTCGGGATAGACTTCCTCATTCCAGACGGCGCAGTGGCCGCAGGTGATCGAGGCGTACTCCACCACGGTGACCTTGGCGCCTTCGGGCGCGCCCTGCGCCATGTCGCCTGCGACTTCGCCGCCTGCGCCGCCGCCCGAACACCCGGCCAGCACGGCCATCGAGGCCAGGGCGGCGGCGGACAGGGCGGCGCGGCGGCTCATGGCGGCGTATTTGAAGGTCGGGGCCATTGGAGGTCCTTGTCAGAAATGAGAGGCGGAACCGTCGCGCGATTCTCGCGCGCGAGCGAAAACGTCTGCATGTCGAGAACGCTGGCAGCGAGGATTTGTCAACGTCACTCTTCGCGCGGAGGCTGCGACAGCACGGCGCGGCCCAGCTTTCCCAGCGCCGCCTTCAGCCCGTCGGGGGCCGCCTCGACCGAGGCGTTCAGTTCCGCTTCCATCGCGGCGGGCAGGGGGGCAGGACGGCGCGGCCCCGCGGACGGGGCTTGGCGCCAGAGGCTGGCAAGGGCTTCACCGGGCCTTGGGCGATGCGCAGTTTTTCGACCGAGCCCGCCCCCAGAAACAGGTTCACCCGCTGGATGATGTCCGCCGACTGGTGCTGGACCAGCAGGGCGGCGGGCCCGGCGACGCGCAGCTCCAGCGTGCCGCCGGCGTTGCCGCGCCCCTTGGTCAGCTTCTGCGGGCGGGTGACGCGGGCCAGCCGCTCGCCCACGATCTCGACCCAGCGCGGCTCCAGGGCCGAGGCGCCGCGCCCGAACTGGGCGTCCAGCTTCTTGATCAGCGGCGCCAGCGACCGGCCTGCCGGAGGCGGCGGTCGCAAGGCCGGGCGCGTCCGGCGCCGAGCCAGGATTTCGCGGGCTTCGCTTTCGGTGGGCAGGGGACGACGCATTCGTCCTATATAACCTGAGCGATGACCGACGTCCCCTCTCTCCGCGCCGCCCTGCTCGATTGGTACGACGCCCATGCGCGCAGCCTGCCGTGGCGCGCGCCGCCGGGGGCGCAGGCGAAGACCGACCCCTATCGCGTCTGGCTGTCCGAGGTGATGCTGCAGCAGACGACAGTCCCGCACGCCGCGCCCTATTTCGAGCGCTTCACCACCCGCTGGCCGACGGTGGCCGACCTGGCGGCCGTCGAGGACGCCGAGCTGATGGCCGCCTGGGCGGGGCTGGGCTACTACGCCCGGGCGCGAAACCTTCTGGCCTGCGCCCGCGCCGTGACGGCCGAACACGGCGGCGTCTTTCCGCGGACCGAGGCCGAGCTTCTGGCCCTGCCGGGGTGGGCGCCTATACCGCCGCCGCCGTGGCCGCTATCGCCTTCGATCAGCCCGCCAACGTCGTCGACGGCAATGTCGAGCGGGTGATGAGCCGCCTGTTCGCGCTGGAGACGCCCTTGCCCGCCGCGCGGCCCGAACTGCGGCGGCTGGCGGCCCTGTTCGTGGACGAGCACCGGCCGGGCGACTGGGCGCAGGCGCTGATGGACCTGGGCTCGGGCGTCTGTCGGCCCCGGTCGCCGCTGTGCGATCAGTGTCCGCTCGCCTTTGGCTGCGAGGCGCTGAAGACGGGAACGCCCGAGCGCTATCCGTTGAAGACGAAGAAGGCCGAGCGGCCTCATCGGCGCGGCCACGCCTATGTGCTGACGGATGGTGCGGGACGGGTCGCACTGGTCCGGCGGCCGGACAAGGGTCTGCTGGGCGGGATGGCCGGCCTGCCGACCTCGGACTGGAGCGCGACGCCGGCGTTCGCCCCGCCGGTCGATGCGGACTGGCGCGCAGCTGGATCGATCGAGCATGTCTTCACCCACTTCAGCCTGACGCTGGAGGTGCATGTGGCGACGGGCGAGGGCGATTTCTCATGGACCCCGGCGGACGAGGCGGCCAAAGCCCTGCCGACCGTGTTCAGGAAGGCGCTGGAGCGGGGGCTTGGATCTGCTTGAGGGTTTGAGGCGCAGAGCCGTCGACGCAACCAACCCTTCTCCCCTTGTGGGAGAAGGTGGCTCGCGCAGCGAGACGGATGAGGGGTGTGTCCGCTCCGGCGTCTAGCTGCACACCTGCCGAAGTCACAAAGTTCAAGCCTAGCGCCGACACCCCTCATCCGAGCGCCTTGCGGCGCCCACCTTCTCCCACACGGGGAGAAGGAAAAGCGGATCCAGGCCTTAACCCGTCGCTCTCAGATTCACCGTCCCGCTGCGTTCGCGCGGCATGACCACCACATGGCCGTTCAGGCGCTGGAAGTGCAGGTCGATCACGCCGTCGCCGACCTTCAGCCGGGTGATCGACAGTCGATCGAGCCCGGCGGGCAGGGCGGGATTGTTGACCTCGACCAGACCCTCCGCGGCGTCGATGTTCAGGCCCAGCACCGCCTGCATCATCAGGAAGACCGACCCGGCCGCCCAGGCCTGCGGCAGGCAGGCGACCGGATAGGCGATCGGCGGCTCGCCCGTTTCGCGCACGAAGCCGCAGAACAGTTCGGGCAGGCGCATCTGGAAATGGGCGGCCGAGCCATAGATCTCGCCCAGCAGCATGGCCACCGCATGCCGCTCGCCGTAACGGGCCATGCCGGCTGCCGCCAGGGCCGTGTCGTGCGGCCAGACCGAGCCGTTATGATAGCTCATCGGGTTGAAGCGGGCCTGCCCCTTGGCCAGGGTCCGCAGGCCCCAGCCTGAGCGGAACTCGGCCGTCAGCATCCGCCGCGTCACCCGACGCGCCCGCTCATGCGAAGGCAGTCCCGTGAACAGCAGGTGCCCGGCGTTGGAGCCGATGGCGCGGCACTGCTCGCCGTCGCCGTCCAGGGCGATGGCGTAGAAGCCCTCGTCCTCCATCCAGTAGCGCTCCTCGACCAGGGCGCGCAGCGTCTCGGCGCGGCTCGCCCATTCGTCGGCGCGGCCGTCGCCCAGGACGGCGCCCATTTCGGCCAGCGCCTTCCAGGCGGCGAAGGCGTAGCCCTGGACTTCCAGCAGGGCGATCGGTCCCTTGGGAAAGCGGCCGTCGGCGTGGAAGATGGAGTCCTCGGAATCCTTCCAGCCTTGGTTCGACAGCCCGGTGTCGGCCGCGCGGGCGTAGTCGATCAGACCGTCGCCGTTGCTGTCGCCATAGTCCTTCATCCAGCCCGCGGCCGCGATCAGATTGGGCCACAGGGCGCGGATCGTCTCATAATCGTTGGTGCGCTTGGCGTAGGCGCCGGCCAGGGCGATAAACAGGCAGGTGGTGTCGACCCCGCCATAGTAGAGGCCGAACGGCACCTCTCCCAGCACGCTCATCTCGCCGCCGCGCGTCTCGTGCATGATCTTGCCGGGGGCGGAGTCCATGAAGGCGTTGGTCTCGGTCGCCTGACGCGAGGCCAGATAGGTCAGCACCCCCTTGGCCAGGCCGGGGTCGATCCACAGCATCTGCCAGGCGGTGATGATGCCGTCGCGCCCGAAGGGGTCGAGAACCACGGCGTCCCCGCATAGGGATAGGGGCCGGTCGGCAGGTCGGTGACCAGCAGGGCGATATCGGCGCGCGACTGCCGCAGCCAGTCGTTGAAGCCCTGGTTGCGTCCGCCCTCGACGATGGCGCCGCGCCGCAGTCGCCGCCGCATGGCCAGCCGCGCCAGGATGGAGTGCCAGCGCCAGCGCTCCTCGTCCGGCTGGTCGCAGGCGTCCAGGCCGCATTCGACGAACAGGTCCAGGCTGCGGCCGCGCGGCAGGCTGAACATGAACTCGGCGCGCGTGGCGCTGAGGCGGGCGGGCGGCTCGGAAAAGGCCAGGCAGCTGGTGCGCTTCACCCCGTCCAGGCCGGTGTAGCTGAAGGTCACGCGCCGCCCGTCGATCACCGGCGGATGGATTTCGCCCTGCTGGGGCCGCACCGTGCCGCGCACCTGGAAGATGTCCGCGAAGTCGGCGTCAAATTCGAACGTCAGCGGCAGCAGGATGTCCTCGACGCCGTGGTTGACCATCCGCACCCGTTCGAACAGCCGCCGGTCCCAGATGAAGCGCCGTCGTTCCAGATGCAGCACGCCCGCCGGCGCTGATCGCCCGCCCATCGGCGGCAAAGGCCGATTGGTGGAGTGGCAGGTGAAGAAGACATTGTCCTTGGTCACGCCCGAGCTGAGGCGGGACGGCCGCGCCCGCCCGACGGTCAGGGCAAAGCGCGACAGCAGCCGGGTATCCTTGTCGAACAGGCCGTCGGCGCCCGCCTTCACATCTCCCCAGTGATCGGCCACCAGGAAGGTGTCGCCGTCCTTGAGGGCCATCAAGGTCTCAAGGCCGTCCTGATCGTTGGTGTCGGCGGCCGTGACCTGGGTCGAATAGGCGTCGTCCATCAGCGTCTCCGCTTGCGGCTGGCTCCCCTGCGCAGCTGATAGGCGAACGGTCGGGAACGGGGTTCAGTTCAGACGAAAACAGCGTTCGCCCTCGGCCGGGGCCTCTAGGCCAGAGCGGCGAAGCTGCGCTCTTCCTCGATCGGCCGCATCGGCGCTGCAAACGGACGCCGCGCCAGCAGGTCGGCGTAGACGTCCAGATAGCGCCGCGCCATGGCGGTCGCCGAAAAGCGCAGATCAAAGCGGGCCCGGATGGCTTCCCTGTCCAGCCGGTGCGCATGGGCGGCGGCGGCGACCGCCTCTTCCATCGTGGACACGAGGAAGCCGGTGGCTCCCTCCTCAATGATTTCAGGCGTGGACCCGCAGGCGAAGGCCACGACCGGCGTGCCGCAGGCCATGGCCTCGATCATCACCAGGCCGAAGGGCTCGGGCCAGTCGATGGGGAACAGCAGGGCCTCCGCGCCGCCCAGGAAGGCTGATTTGTCCGCATCGCCGATCTCGCCGACGAACTCGACCAGAGGGTTGTTTCGCACCAGCGGCTCGATGACGGTCTCCCAGTAGACGCGGTCAGCGGCGTCTACCTTGGCGGCGATCTTGAGGGGCTTGTTCAGCCGGGTCGCGATCTCAATGGCCCGGTCCGGACGCTTCTCAGGCGAGATGCGGCCCAGGAAGGCCAGATAGCCCTGCGACTGGGGGAGAACCGGTAGAGATCGCCCGGCATGCCGTGATGCACGGTGGCGCGCCAGTTCGCGTGGGGCAGGGGGCGACGCTGATCGTCCGAGATCGACACCAGGCCGAACTCGGGCCAGCGCGTATAGACGGGCGCCAGATCCTTGACATCAAGCCGGCCGTGAAGCGTCGTCACCGTCTTGTCGGCCCACCCCTGGAAAAAGGGAAGTGGATCATGTCGGTGTGGAAATGAATGACGTCGAACTGGTCGGCGCTGTCCAGCACCTCGGCCAACTGGCTCATGTGCGCGGCGAGATCAGATTTCAGCGGCGCGGGGTCCAGGCGGATGGCCTGGTCGCGGACCGGCACCAACCGTGCGCGGGTGCGGGCGTCGGCGCTGGCGAACAGGGTGACGTCGTGGCCGAGATCGACAAGGGCGTCGGTCAGATGCGCGACCACGCGCTCCGTGCCGCCGTAAAGCCGGGGCGGCACGGCCTCATACAAAGGCGTGACTTGAGCAATTTTCATGACAGGCTCCTGCGCCCGCGCGATACGCGGCGCCGAAACCTCAATCCGCCCGGCCAAGCCGGGTTCCAGCGTTGCCGGAACGATATTATTCAATCGCGCCTGTGAGTTAGGCGAAGAGCGAGATCGCGCCCTACTGCATCCCGGCCCGGATCTCGGCGCGCAGGGCGTCGATGGGGCGAAGTCCCGTGTCCGTCTTAAAGCGCCAGTAGGTCCAGCCGTTGCACGCCGGGGCGTTTTCCAGGAGGGCGCCCAGCTTGTGGATCGAGCCGGTCAGGGCGCCGGACACCAGGGAGCCGTCGGCGCGCACCCGCGCCTCGCGCTCGCCCTTGGGGCAGTAGAGCTTGTCGCCGGGAGCCAGCAGGCCCGCCTCGACCAGGGCGCCGAACGGGACCTTGGGCTCGGCCTTCTTGGAGCCGGTGACGACCAGGTCTTCCGGCGCGGCCGGGATGACGGCCTTGATGCGCTTCTCGGCCAGCTTGGCGTAGGTCTCGTCGCGCTCGATGCCGATGAAATGACGGCCCAGGCGCTTGGCCGCCGCGCCCGTCGTGCCGGTGCCGAAGAAGGGGTCGAGCACCACGTCGCCGACGCGGCTGGCCGACAGCAGCACCCGGTGCAGTAGCGCCTCCGGCTTCTGGGTCGGGTGAGCCTTGGCGCCGTCCTCGTCCTTCAGCCGCTCGTGGCCGGTGCACAGGGCCAGCGTCCAGTCCGAGCGCATCTGGGTGTCTTCGTTGAAGGCCTTCAGCGCGTCATAGTTGAAGGTGTAGCGCTTCTGCTCGCGCGACTTGGCGGCCCAGATCAGGGTCTCATGGGCGTTGGTGAAGCGCGTGCCCTTGAAGTTCGGCATTGGGTTGGACTTGCGCCAGATGATGTCGTTCAGCACCCAGAACCCCAGGTCCTGCATCGCCGCGCCCAGGCGGAAGATGTTGTGATAGCTGCCGATGACCCACAGCGAGCCCTCGTCCTTCAGCACCCGGCGGCATTCGCCCAGCCAGGCGCGGGTGAAGGCGTCATAGGCGGCGAAGCTTTCGAACTTGTCCCAGTCGTCGTCGACCGCGTCGACCTTGGAGTTGTCGGGACGCAGCAGGTCGCCGCCCAGTTGCAGGTTATAGGGCGGGTCGGCGAAGACCATGTCCACCGACTTGTCCGGCAGGCCTTTCAGCACCTCGATGCAGTCGCCACGCAGGATGACGTCGGTCTTCAACTCGGACATGGAAAAGCGGCCCCGGACAGATGAGGCGCTTATGGTGAATCCTTACGGTTAAGGCGGAGTAACCAAGATTCAGAACAGGCGAAGGAAATGGGGCGGCGCTCGGCGGCCGCCCCACCTCTCGTCGTCAGGCCAGGGTGCGGACCTTGGGTTCGCGGTCCCACTGACGGGTGGCTGCGGGCTTGATGAAGCCGTCGGCCCCGTTCGACAGATCGACCACGCCGGCGTCGGCCTCGACCCCCGCCTTGTCGAGCAGGGGTTGGGCTTCGGGCGTATGACCGATGGCCTTCAGGTGCCCAAAGGCGTCCTTGGCGAAGTCGACGGCCGCTCCTTCGGTCAGCAACTGCTCGCAGCCGTCGGCCGACAGCACCAGGGCGACCGCGTCGAACAGCACCGAGGGCGCGCCCGCCAACTGATGATCCGCCGTCAGCGTCGAGCCGTCCTTCAGCTTGGCCCCGCCGCGCTTGGGCGCGATGATCTCGACGGCCGCGCCGGCCGCCTTGGCCGCTTCCTGCACCGCCTTGACCACGGCCCCGTCGGCCCCGTCGGTGACCAGCACGCCGACCTTGCGCCCTTTCAGGCTGTCCGGGTATTTGCCGATCAGACGCACGGCGGGCGACGGGTCCAGGTCGATCGGCTCGGCCGCCGCCGGGGTCTTTTCGGGCAGGGCCATGCCCAGGCCGTCGGCGACCCGTTTGGCGAGGTCTTCATCGACGTTGCGCAGATTGCCCATCACGCGGTTGCGGACGTGCTCCAGCGAGACCTTCGACAGTTCGAACACGATGGCCGAGGCCAGGTGAGCCTGTTCCGGCGCGGCCAGGCTGGCGAAGAACAGCCGCGGCTGGCTGTAGTGGTCGGCGAAGGTCTCGGAGCGCAGCCGCACCTTCTCCTTCTCCACCGGCTCGCGGAAGCTGGTGAAGCCGCCCTTGGCGTCGGCGCGGGGGCCGCCTTCCTCTCCGGCCTGAGCCAGGCTGTTGGGCTCATAGTTGGCGCGGCCGGTCGGGACGCGGGTCTGCATATGGCCGTCGCGCTGGAAGTTCTGGAAGGGGCAGCCCTTGGCCTGGTTGATCGGAATCTGGTGGAAGTTCACCGTGCCTAGCCGCGACAGCTGGGTGTCCTGATAGGAGAACAGCCGGCCCTGCAGCAGCGGGTCGTCCGAGAAGTCGATGCCTGGCACGATGTTGGTCGGCAGGAAGGCGGCCTGTTCCGTTTCGGCGAAGAAGTTGTCGGGGTTCCGGTTCAACGTCATGCGGCCGATGACCTTCAGCGGATGGACTTCCTCGGGGATGATCTTAGTCGCATCCAGGATGTCGAAGGGCAGGGCGTCGGCTTCGGCCTGGGTCAGCACCTGCACCGCGAAGTCCCACTGCGGGAAGTCTCCCTGGTCGATGGCGTCGAACAGGTCGCGGCGGTGGAAGTCGGGATCCGCCCCGGCGATCTTCACTGCCTCGTCCCAGCAGGTCGCCTGCGTCCCCAGCTTGGGCCGCCAGTGGAATTTGACGAAGTGCGATTCGCCCTTGGCGTTGACCAGGCGGAAGGTGTTGACGCCGAACCCTTCCATCATGCGCAGGGAGCGCGGGATGGCCCTATCCGACATGGCCCACATCACCGTGTGGGTGGTCTCGGGCATCAGGCCGACGAAGTCCCAGAAGGTGTCGTGGGCGGACGCGGCCTGCGGATAGCCGCGATCCGCCTCCATCTTCACGGCGTGGATCAAGTCGGGGAACTTGATCGCGTCCTGGATGAAGAAGACCGGGATGTTGTTGCCCACCAGGTCCCAGTTCCCCTCCTTGGTGTAGAACTTGACCGCAAAGCCGCGCACGTCGCGCGGGGTGTCGATCGAACCGGCGCCGCCCGCCACGGTCGAGAAGCGGGCGAACAGTTCCGTTTTCTCGCCGACCTCCGTCAGGATCTTGGCCGTGGTGTATTGTTCGAGGCTCTCGGTCAGCTCGAACACGCCGTGCGCGGCCGAGCCGCGCGCGTGGACGATGCGCTCGGGGATGCGCTCGTGGTCGAAATGCTGGATCTTCTCGCGCAGGATGAAGTCTTCGAGCAGCGTCGGTCCGCGCGGACCCGCCTTCAGCGAGTTCTGATTGTCGCTGATCGGCGTCCCATGGTTTGTGGTCAGCCGCGTCTCGGGGGTCGAGGCCTGCTGATGCAACTCCCCGCCTTGGCCGATGATGTCTTGGTTTGTCGAATTCTCGGGCACCGCGTCGCTCCTCCTGGCCGTCATGGCGAGCAACGAACGTTCGGTCTGCGCAATTGGGTGCGGGGTTCAGCCGATTTTACATATAATGCCGCGCAGGCGCCTGGGGCGTCTTCGCAGTCGGCGACGGTGCGGCTATGAGGCGTGCATGATCCGTCGTCTTCGCCCCGTTCCGTTCGCCCTTGGGCCTGTCCACTTCGTCGGCATCGGCGGCATCGGCATGAGCGGCATCGCCGAGATCATGCTGAAGATCGGCTATCAGGTGCAGGGCTCGGACGCCAAGGCCAGCGCCAACACCGAGCGGCTGGAGAAGCTGGGCGCCCGCATCTACATCGGCCACGACGCCGCCCATGTGAGCGAGGGCGTCTCGGCGGTGGTCTATTCCACGGCGGTCAAGGCGGCGAACCCCGAACTGGTCGTGGCGCGCGAACGCCGCATTCCTCTGGTCCGTCGGGCCGAGATGCTGGCGGAACTGATGCGGCTGCAATTCTCCATCGGCGTCGGCGGCACCCACGGCAAGACGACGACGACCTCCATGGTCGCGGCCCTGCTGGACGCGGGTGCGCTGGACCCGACGGTGGTCAACGGCGGCATCATCAACGCCTACGGCACCAACGCCAAGGTCGGCGACGGCGACTGGATGGTGGTTGAGGCGGACGAGAGCGACGGCTCCTTCCTGCGCCTGAAATGCACCGTGGCGATCATCACCAACATCGACCCGGAGCACCTGGACCACTACGGCGACTTCGACGCGGTGAAGAAGGCCTTCTGCGACTTCATCGAGGACATTCCCTTCTACGGCTTCGGCGTGGTCTGCCTCGATCACCCCGAGGTGCAGAAGCTGGCGGCCCGGATCGACAACCGCCGTCTGGTCACCTACGGCCTCAATCCGCAGGCCATGGTGCGCGCTGACAATGTGCGGATGGACCCGGACGGCTCGCGCTTCGACGTGGTGATTCAGGGGCAGGGCATGGCGGCTCTGGACGAACCGGCGCGCATCGAGAACCTGCACCTGCCGATGGCGGGCTGGCACAATGTCTCCAACGCCCTGGCCGCCATCGCCGTGGCGCGCGAGATCGGGGTGGACGACGAGTCCATCCGCGCGGGTCTGGCGGGCTTCGGCGGGGTCAAACGGCGCTTCACCACCACGGGCGTCGCCCACGGGGTGCGCGTGATCGACGACTACGGCCACCACCCGGTCGAGATCGCCGCCGTGCTGAAGGCCGCGCGCCAGGTGGTGCATAACGCCGACAATCCCGGCCGCGTCATCGCCGTGGTCCAGCCGCACCGCTACACCCGCCTGCGCGACCTGATGGAGGAGTTCTCCACCTGCTTCTCGGACGCGGACAGCGTTCTGGTGGCCGACGTCTATCCGGCGGGCGAGCAGCCGATCGAGGGCGTCGACAAGCACGCCTTGGTCGAGGGCGTGCGCCGCTACGGCCATCTCCACGTCGCTGCGCTGGAGAACGCCGCGGCCCTGCCGCGCGTCATCCGCGAAGAGGCGAAGCCGGGCGATCTGGTCGTCCTGCTCGGAGCCGGCGACATCACCAGCTGGGCCTACGCCCTGCCGGCGCAGCTGGAGGCGCTGGGCTGAGCCTTTCCATCATCCGCTCATCCCCGCGGAGGCGGGGACCCAGTGCTTTGGCTGCAGGCGGCGACGCTCGGGGTCTTGCGCAGGTTGTCATGAGCGGGCATCGCAGCAGCTCTTACTGGGTCCCCGCCTCCGCGGGGATGAGCGGAAATAATGATGCCTTGGCGCGATAATCTCCCCGCCGTGCGCGGCAAGCTGCTGCTGAACGAGCCGCTGGGGCCTTACACCTGGTTCCGTGTGGGCGGCGCGGCGGACGCCCTGTTCATCCCGGCCGACGCCGATGATCTGGCCGATTTCCTGAAGGCCCTGCCCGAAAGCGTGCCCGTCACGGTGATCGGCGTCGGCTCCAACCTGATCGTGCGGGACCGGGGGGTCGAGGGCGTGGTGATCCGTCTGGCGGGCCGCGCCTGGGGGCAGGTGACGACCGACGGCGACACCGTCACGGCGGGCGCCGGGGCGCTGGACAGCATGGTGGCGCGCGCCTCGGCCAAGGCGGGCATCGCCGGGCTGGAGTTCTATGCGGGCATCCCCGGCTCCATCGGCGGCGCCCTGACCATGAATGCGGGCTGCTACGGCTCGGAAACCAAGGACGTGCTGGTGTCCGCCTGGGGGCTGAACCGCAGGGGCGAGCGGGTCGAACTGTCCCTGGCCGACTTCGGCTACGCCTACCGCCACTCGAACGCGCCGCCCGACATCATCTGGATCGAGGCGACCTACCGCGGCACGCCCGACGCGCCCGAGGCCGTCGCCGCCCGCATCCAGGAGATCACCGAGCGGCGCGAGAAGACCCAGCCGATCCGCGAGAAAACAGGCGGCTCGACCTTCAAGAATCCGGACGGCCATTCTTCGTGGAAGCTGGTCGACGACGCGGGCTGGCGCGGCAAGCTGCACGCCGTGACCGGAGGCGGCGCCAAGTTCAGCGAGTTGCACTCCAACTTCATGATCAACCCCGGCGAGGCGACCGCCGCCGACATCGAAGGCCTGGGCGAAGCCGTCCGCGCCGACGTGCTGGAAAAGACCGGCGTGCAGCTGAACTGGGAAATCAGGCGGATCGGGCGTCCGTAATCCTTCTCCCCTTGTGGGAGAAGGTGGCCCTTCAGGGCCGGGTGAGGGGTGTCGGCGCGACAGTTCCTGATTTCCAGCCGCTCACCCAGCGCCGTCGCACCCCTCATCCGTCAGGCTCCGCCTGCCACCTTCTCCCACAAGGGGAGAAGGAAAATGGTGACGAATTTCCTTCCACGACCCCGTATCGTTTCCAACCGGTTAACCGTATTCAGGGCATAGGGGCGGGCTAGTCTTCGGATGTTGCCATGCGTGCGCCCCTGAACACCCTCCATGTCGCTGTCCTGATGGGCGGCCTGTCGTCGGAACGCGAGGTGTCGCTGTCCTCGGGTCGCGGCTGCGCGGACGCCCTGGAAGGGCAGGCGGCCAAGGTCACACGCGTCGACGCCGGGCGCGATCTGGCCCAGGTGCTGACAGCGCTGAAGCCCGACGTCGTCTTCAACGCCCTGCACGGCAAATGGGGCGAAGACGGCTGCGTCCAGGGCATCCTTGAGACGCTGAAGATCCCCTACACCCACTCCGGCGTCTTGGCCTCGGCCCTGGCGATGGACAAGGACAAGTCCAAGGCCGTGCTGCGCGCCGCGGGCGTCATCGTGCCGGGCGGGGGCCTGTTCGATCGGCATGAGGTCGCCAGCCGCCACGTCATCGACCCGCCCTATGTGGTCAAGCCGAACGCAGAGGGCTCCTCGGTCGGGGTGTTCCTGGTGCGCGAGGGCGCCAACCGTCCGGTGGCCGAGGTCGGCGCCGATGACTGGGCCTATGGCGATCAGGTCATGGTCGAGCCCTTCATCGCCGGCAAGGAGCTGGCGGTCACCGTCCTGGGCGAGGCGACCGGTCCGCGCGCCCTGACCATCACCGACATCACCCCGACCAAGGGCTTCTACGACTACGAAGCCAAATACGCCGAGGGAGGCTCCACGCACGTCCTGCCCGCCGAGCTGCCGCCGCACGTCTTTGACAAGGCTTTACGCCAGGCCGAGCTGGCTCACGCAGCCATGGGTTGCCGAGGGGTTTCCCGAGCCGACTTCCGTTATGACGATGTTAACGACGTTCTCGTTCTGTTGGAGATCAACACCCAGCCCGGCATGACCTCGACCTCGCTCGCTCCCGAGCAAGCGGCCTATGTCGGGATGGATTATCGCGAACTGGTTCGTTGGATGGTGGAGGACGCCTTATGCCCGCGGTAGTGCGCGGCGGTCGGCGACAGTCTTCGGGCAAGGGCGGCGCGCGCGGCGCTCCCCTAGCCGCGCGGCCGCGATCGGCCGGCTGGACATGTCGCCTCGCGTGGTGGCGGCGACCCTGGTGGTGGGCGTCGGCATCGTCGCGGCCGTGCTGGCCACCGGCGCGCGCGCCGAGCGCATCTCGACGGCCGCCACCGAGCGCTTTGACGCCGTGACGACCGGCATGGGTCTGAAGGTGCGCCAGGTTCACGTCACCGGCGCCTCGCCCGAGGCCGCCGCCGCCGTGCGCGCCGCCGTCGGCGTCCATGCCGATCAGCCTATCGTCAGCCTGGACCTGGCCGCCGTGCGCGACCGGGTGCAGACCGTCGGCTGGGTCAAGGAGGCGCGCGTGGTGCGCCTGTTGCCCGACACCCTGATCGTGGACGTCAAGGAACACGACCGCCTCGCCGTCTGGCAGGTCGGCGGCAAGGCTCACGTCATCGATGCGCAGGGCCTTGTCATCGAGGGCGCCGACGCGGGCCGTTATCCGCGCCTGCCCCTGGTGGTGGGCAAGGGCGCCGACCAGGCCGCTTCCGACGTCCTGCCCCTCCTGGCCCAGCGCCCGCGCCTGATGGCCAAGGTCGACGCCCTGGTCCGCGTGGACGAGCGCCGCTGGGATCTGCGCCTCAAGGACGGCGCACTGATCCAGCTGCCCGCCGTGGATCAGAATCCGCCCTCATCCGCCTCGACGCCCTGGACCAGCGCGAACGCCTGCTGGACCTGGGCTTCGCCCGCATCGACCTTCGCACGCCGGAAGAAGTGGCCGTCCGCCCTTCCGAAGGCGCCGTTTAACTCTCTGACCTCTTAGGACACGACCCCATGGTTGGACGCAGCCGAGACATGAAGCCGGAACAGGGCAGGGGCGCGCCGCGCGCGCCGGTCGTGGCCGCGCTCGATCTCGGCCAGTCCAAGGTCGCCTGCTTCATCATGAAGCCCGACGGGGTGCGCCACGCCGACCGCACCATCCGCGTCGCCGGCGCCGGCCACGTCCAGTCGCGCGGCGTCAAGGGCGGGGCCATCGTCAACATGGACGAAACCGCGCAGGCCATCGGCCACGCCGTCGAACGCGCCGAGCGCGCGGCCGGAGCGCCAGTCTCCGGCGTCGTCGTCACCACGGCCATCGGCCAGATGGCCAGCCACCGGGTGCAGGCTCGCGTCTCGCTCGGCTCCCATCCGATCAGCGACGCCGACCTGGCCCGCGCCATCGGCATGGCCCTGGCCCAGATCGCCTGCCGAACCGGCGCCCGATCCACGTCCTGCCCATCGCCTGGTCGGTGGACGGGGCGCGCGGCGTCCATGACCCGCGCTCAATGCGCGGCGGCTCGCTGGGGCTCGACCTGCTGGTCGTCTCCATGTCCGAGGGCTCGTTCAACGCCCTCAGCCACTGCCTCGAACTGGCCCATCTCGACCTTCAGGGCGTGGCCGCCGCGCCCGTCGTCTCATCCCTCGCCGCGCTGGAAGAAGATGAGATGGAGCTGGGCGCCCTGTGCATCGACATGGGCGGCGGCTCGACCTCGGCGGCGGTCTGGGGCGGGCGCTCCCTGCTGCATATCGAAAGCCTGAACGTCGGCGGCGACCATGTGACCGCCGACATCGCGCGCGGCCTGTCGACCTCGCGCGTCGGCGCCGAGCGTCTCAAGACCCTGCACGGCTCCGCCATGGCCAGCGCCAACGAAGACCGCGAAATGCTGGAGGCCCCGCCGCGCGGCGAGGACGCCTCGGCCGGCCCGGTCATCGTCCCGCGCGCCATGCTCAAGACCGTCATCGCCCCGCGCGTCGAAGAGACGCTGGAGCTGCTGCGCGACCGCCTGAAACACGCCGGCATGGGCCTGGAGCCCGGCGCGGGCCTGGTCCTGACCGGCGGCGCCAGCCAGCTGAACGGCGTGCGCGAACTGGCCGTGCGCGTCTTTGACCGCCCCGTGCGCCTGGGCCGCCCGCAACGCGCGCCCCACCTGGCCGACGCCGCCGCTGGCCCGGCCTTCTGCTCGGCCGCCGGCGTCCTTCTTCGCGCCGCCTACGGCCCGCGCGAGGCGGTCTCCGCCCGCAAGCTGATGTCCCGCCAGATCACCGCCGCCGACGCGCCCAAGGTGCACCGCGGCGGCATGGTGGCGCGTGCGGCCGGGTGGCTGCGAGACAACCTGTAGGGCGTAGATCCAGCCGCGCGGAATACGCTGCTGCGACGTTTCGAGTTCTAGCGCCGCCGCATATGTGCAGCCAGGGCTCCACCACGAGCCGGGTTTCGCGCCGACTTCAGCGAAGCTCTGCGGCGCGGCGCTTGAATCAACCCCGAAAATAGAAGTTCGCTGAGCGGCAGTGGGCGCGACTCGTGCGCTCCCAACTGAGGCGGGGTTGTGGCCGTATTGTTACACGAACGACGTTTATCGGCCCCATTCGAGACACAAAGCTTGCTTGGCCGGCGCTATTGGTTAGACCCAAGCTAACAAGGTCCTTTAGTTCGCTTCGGGCGCTTTGAGTTTAACAAGGTTGGGGCACATCCAATGCAAATGAACCGCAGACATCTTTTTGGGACGACCGTCCTTGCGGGCGTCGTGGCGCTTTCCGCGCCGGCGCTGGCGCAGTCGACGCAGCCTGATGAGCAGGTGTCCCAGGTCGAAGAGATTGTCGTCACGGGCTCGCGTATCCGCCGCGATCCGACCACCTCGCCGACTCCGCTGATCCAAGTTCAGCGCGAGCAGCTGCTGGAAAGCGGCCAGTCGACCATGATCGACTACCTGGCCACTATTCCTGCTCTGTCGAACTCGGTGGTGCCCTCTGATACGACGGGCTCCGGTCTGGGCGATGGCGGCCTGTCGCTGCCGAACCTGCGTTCGCTCGGTTCGGGCCGCACCTTGACCCTCGTTGACGGTCGCCGGCATGTCGGCTCCAACGGCGGTTCTCTGGCGGTCGACGTTGACACCATCCCGCGCCTTCTGATTCAGAACATCGAGATCATCACCGGCGGCGCTGCGTCCGTTTACGGCGCTGATGCCGTGTCGGGCGTGCTGAACTTCAATCTTCGCAAAGACTACGAAGGGGCCGAGATCGACGCCAACTACGGCATGATCAACGATGGCGGCGAGGCGAACCAACGCGTCTCTGCGCTGATCGGCAAAAACTTCTTCGACGACCGCCTGAACGTCTATGCGTTTGGCGAGTACGAGAAGGCGGACGAAGTACGCGCAGCGGACGTGGACTGGCTCCGTGGCTCGACAGCGCTCGTTTCGACCGACGCCGACCCGGTGGCGCGACCCTTCGACGGTGTCATCGATTCTACCCTGTTCTCCAACCTTCGCACCATGCAACGGCTGCGCTGGGGCGTCGTGAACCTGGCCAACAACCGCGCCGCCAGCCCCACCAATGACCCGGACACGAGCTATTTCAGCTGCGGCGTTGTGGGCTCCGCCGTGCCGACGGCGAACTACAACAACACCAACTGCACCCAGCTCGCTCAGGGCAAGTCCTGGGTGTTCAACGGCGATGGCTCGGCGAGGCTTGCGGACTTCGGAACGCGCGTCGGGACGGGTCTGTCGCCAGTCTACAACGTCGGCGGCGATGGCGAACTGGCCTCGGAATACGCCAACTACACCTTCTTCCCGCGGTCCGAAGCGAAGCGGTTCCAGGTTGGGGCCAACTTCCGTTTGACGGAAAGCATCCTGGCTCGGTTCGAAGCGAAGCGCGTCGAGGAAGAGACCTTTGACGAAGGGCAACCCACCTTCTTCGACATCTTCATCTCAGACCGCACGGCCGCTAACCGGCTGTCGACCATCCGCGCGACCAGCGCCTTCGACATTCGTCTGAGCGACAACGCCTTCATCCCGGAAAATCTGCGGCAGGCGATCCTCAACAACCGGATCGACATCTATTCGCAGCCCACCGCCACGGAACCGGGTCAACTGCTCGGCACTGCGGCGGCGCCCTACGCCCGCTCGGCGCTGCGCGGCCCGGATCGCAGCCAGCTCAACACGCGCGATTTGACGCGTTATGTGGCCTCGGTGGAAGGGCGCTTCGACAACTTCCTGTTCGTCAAGGACGGTAGCTGGGACATCGGCTACACCTACGGCGAGGTCGAGGTCGCAAACCGTGAACGCGGCGTCGATGTCGAGCGCATGGCGTTCGCGGCGGACGCCGTGCGTGACACGGCGGGGCTGCTCGGCGCGCCGGGCGGTATTGTCTGCCGCTCGACCTTGCTCGCCAAGCAGGGCGTCCCGATGGGACAACTCGGCGACCTGGTGCGTGGCGGTGACGTTCGCAGCTCCGAAGCCGGTCGCGCTGCAATCGAGCAGTGCAAGCCGTTGAATATCTTCGGTGTTGGCCAGCAGAGCCAGGAAGCTCTGGACTACCTCTACGCTGAAGTCGGCACGACCGATCGTAATGAGCAGGAGCAACTGCTGGGCTCGTTCTCGGGCCAGTTGTGGGACTTCTGGGGCGCTGGCCGCATCGGCATGGCCATCGGCGCCGAGCATCGGCGTGAATTCACCGAAGGCACGGGCCGCGATCGTGAGTTCGGTGACCGTCTGTTGTTCCTGAACAGCGGTCCTGATCAGGAGCCGGTGGAATACGAGAGCGACGAGATCTTCGGCGAAATCTCCATCCCCCTGTTCCGCGACAGCTTCCTTGGCCAATTTGCCGAGCTGAGCGGTTCGTACCGTTACTTCGATTACAGCCATATCGGCACGGGTGACGTCTATGGCGTCAACCTCGTCTATCGTCCCATCCAGGACATCGCCTTCAAGACGAGCTTCAATACCTCTCTGCGCGCTCCGACCCTGTCGGAAGTGTATGGTCCTTTTTCGCAGACGTTCTCGTTCTTTGGTTCGAACGATCCCTGCACCACGTCCAACATCAATGCCGCCGCGAATGCGGAGTATCGTGCGAACCGGATCAAGAACTGTACCGCTCTGGCCGCTCAGCAGGGTCTCACGTTCGACTTCGCCGGTGACACGCCGGGAACCACCGACGATTTCGGTCGCCTTTACTCCACGTCCAGCATCTCTGGCGTGAGTGGCGGGAACCCGAACCTGGAACCCGAAGAGTCCGACTCGTTCACCTTCTCGGTCGTGCTCCAGCCGCGCTTCATTCCGAACTTCAGCCTCGTTCTCGACTATTACGAGATCGAACTGACCAACGTCATCGCCTCCGTGTCGGCGCAGACGCTGGCTGAAAACTGCGTCAACGGGCCGACGCTCAATGAGGAGCTTGCTCGTTCATCTTCCGCAACAATCCTGATGTCCCGTTTGGGGTTGGCGCGCCCAGCAGCGATCCGGTCGGCGGTTACATCGAAAGCTCGATCAACTACGCCAAGCGCACCACGCGCGGTCTGGACTTCACGGCCAACTATTCGGTCGACATGGAAGAGATGTTCGGCTTGAACGTGGGTCGACTGGACTACCGTTTGGGCGGGACCTGGTTGATCGAGCAGAAGCAGTTCAACAACTCCCAAGATCCCAACGACTATACGGGCCTGGATTCGACGCTGCGGTATCCTCGCGTTCGCATGACGTCGTCGCTGACGTATCGTCCGACCTCCAAGTGGAGCCTGAACTGGACGATGGACTGGCAGACGGCCCAGGACATCTCGCAGATGCGTACTTTCGTGGCGAATGCGGACGCGCGACTGGTGCAGTATATGAACACTGGCAACTTCGCCCGTCATGACTTCACGGTTCGCTACAACGTTACGGAGGACGTCTCGATCCGCGCAGGCGTCACCAACGCGTTTGATGCCGAGCAGGCTAAGTGGCTGGGCTTCACCATGTACCCGAACTTCGATCCGTGGGGCACGCGCTACCACATCGGGGTGAACTGGAAGGCGTGGTAACAACGACTAGTTACTGAAGCTAAGCGGAGGGCGGCTCAATCGAGCCGCCCTTTCGTTGTAATGCCGGCGGTATTTTGTGGCTAAGCTAGGGAAATCGCCTGCCATTTCCTCCGACTCACGCTACCGAGGGTAACTCTTCGTTAACTCAGACAGGGTTTTCCTTAACGCGCTCATAACCAATGCGATTCGGCGGGGATCTCGCGTTGGGGACGAAGGGCAGGGTCCTTAGGTCGGATTACATAATGTCTCTCTCGCTGGTCAGGCCGGAAGCCACGGAATTGAAGCCCCGCATCGTCGTGTTCGGCGTGGGCGGAGCCGGCGGCAACGCCGTCAACAACATGATCGACTCCGGCCTCGAGGGGTGGAGTTCGTCGTCGCCAATACTGACGCCCAACATCTGAGCTTCGCCAAGACCGACCGTCGCATCCAGCTGGGCGAGACCATCACCCAAGGCCTGGGCGCGGGCGCCACCCCGAGGTCGGCATGAACGCCGCCGAGGAAAGCGCCGATGAGATCCACGCGCACCTGGAAGGCGCGCACATGGTCTTCATCACCTGCGGCATGGGCGGCGGCACCGGCACCGGCGCGGCGCCGGTCATCGCCAAATGCGCGCGCGATCGCGGCATCCTGACCGTCGGCGTGGTGACCAAGCCCTTCACCTTCGAAGGCCGCCACCGGATGCGCCTGGCTGACGCTGGCGTGGCCGAGCTGCAGCGCTACGTCGACACCCTGATCGTCATTCCGAACCAGAACCTGTTCCGGGTCGCCAACGAGCGCACCACCTTCTCCGACGCCTTCGGCATGGCCGACCAGGTCCTGCACTCGGGCGTGCGTTCGATCACCGACCTGATGATCCTGCCGGGCCTGATCAACCTGGACTTCGCCGACGTCCGCGCCGTGATGAGCGAGATGGGCAAGGCGATGATGGGCACGGGCGAGGCCACGGGCGACGACCGCGCCCTGCTGGCGGCCCAGAACGCCATCGCCAACCCCCTGCTGGACGAAACCAGCCTGAAGGGCGCCAAGGCCGTGCTGGTGAACATCACCGGCGGCATGGACATGACCCTGCTGGAAGTCGACGAGGCCGCCAACGCCATCGCCGGCGAAGTGGACGGCGACGCCAACATCATCTTCGGCGCCGCCTTCGACCCGGCCCTGGACGGCAAGATCCGCGTCTCGGTCGTGGCGACCGGCATGGACGAGGCTGTCATTCAGCAGATCGAGCCGCAGGGCCAGACGTTCAGCCGCACGGGCGCGCCGTCGGCGGCTGCGCCGCGTCAGCCGGAGGTTCGCATCGACCCGGTGCGCGACGCCGCGCCGCAACCTGCGCCGGCTCCGACCTATGAAGCCCCGGCCGCACGCGCGCCTGAGCCTCGGATCGAAGCCAAGCCCGAGCCCGTGATCCACGACGCGCCGCGCAACTTGGAGCCGATCGTCGATCCGTGGGTCGAGGAATACGAGCAGGGCGGCGGCCGCGGCCAGACCGCAGCGTCTTCGGAGCAGGGCGACCTCTATTTCGACCGCGCCCCCCAGCGTCAGCAGCCTGCGCCGCAGCAACCGGCCCAGCACTCGACCCAGCGTCCGGCCGCCCGCCACGAAGAGCCTGCCGAAGAGCCCTTCTATGACGAGCGCGATCACCGCCGCAGCGGCTGGAGCCTGTTCGGTCGCAAGCGCCAGCAGCCGCAGCAGCAGCCCTCCTACGCACCGCCGCCGTCGTCGAACCGCACGACCCAGCAGCTGCGTCAGACCCAGTCGATCCAGCCGCAGCATCAGGACCCGCAACTGGGCCAGAGCGAAGACGACGACCTGGAGATTCCCTCCTTTCTTCGCCGCCTCGCGAACTGACCGCCCTAAACGGCCCTAAAGTCTAGAAGCGCCCCGGAGCTGGTCTCCGGGGCGTTTTGCTTGGGCGAGCGGCCTCGCGGCGGGGCGCCGGCCGGTCCCTCGATCGTAACCAAAGCGAAACAATCCGAAACCCGACTTTCATTTCGGGCTTGAGCCCCCAGGCGTAAACGACGGGTGAGGCGAAGACCGTCCTGATGGGGGCGGGTCGCGCAACAGAGAGTATCCGAGTGACGGTCCGCAACGACCAGTACGAACAGACCATCGTCGCTCCGGCCATCTGCGCCGGCGTCGGCGTGCACACCGGCCGCCGCGTGCGTCTGGTCGTGCGCCCGGCCGCGCCCGGCCACGGCATCGTCTTCGTGCGCACCGATGTGACCGACCGTGACAACCGCATCCCGGTGTCGGGCGAAGCCGTCGTGGACGCGCGCCTGAACACCATGATCGAGAACGCGGCGGGCGTGCGCCTGTCGACGATCGAACACCTGATGGCCGCCCTGGCCGCTCTTGGCGTCTCCAACGCCGTGATCGAGGTGGACGGGCCGGAGCTGCCGATCCTGGACGGCTCGGCGCTGCCGTTCGTGCAACTGCTGGACCGCGCCGGCTTCCGCCGCCAAGAGGCGCCGCAGACCTATATCGAGATCCTGAAAGCCGTCCGGGTGGAGGAGGGCGACAAGTCCGCCGTCCTTCTGCCCTGCGAGCGCTATGAGATGCGCTTCGAGATCGACTTCCCCACGCCGGTCATCGGCAATCAGGTGGTGGATTTCGTCGTGGACGAGGCGACCTTCCGCTCGGACATCATGGCCGCCCGCACCTTCGGCTTCGCCCATGAGGTCGAGGCCCTGCGTCAGGCCGGTCTGGCTCGCGGGGGTCGCTGGAGAACGCCGTGGTCATCGACGGCGACCAGATCCTGAACCCCGGCGGTCTGCGCATGGAACGCGAGTTCGTGCGTCACAAGGCCCTGGACGCCATCGGCGACCTGTATGTCCTCGGCGCCCCCTGCTGGGTCGCTACGAAGGCGTCAAGGCGGGTCACGCCCTGAACAACAAGCTGGTCCGCGCCTTGCTGGCCCAGCCGAACGCCTGGCGCGAGACGACGCGCGTGCCTGATATGGCGATGGCGGGGTAAGTTTTCCTTCGCCCCTTGTGGGAGAAGGCGGCGGGCGGAGCCTGACGGATGAGGGTGTGGCCGCCCCGGTGACCGGATACGCGCATCGCTTGCTGTAGATGATTTCCGAACGTCGCGCTGACACCCTCATCCGAGCGCCTTCGGCGCCCACCTTCTCCCTCAAGGGGAGAAGGGTCAGGTGAGCGTGATCGCGCTGATCAACCGCCCGAAATCCGGTTCCGCTGCCAGATAGGCGCGGCGGTTGGAATAGAAGCGCCGTTCGTCCGCGCGCGTGTCGTCGCCGGTCCAGGCGGCCTCTCCGACGCCGGCCTGTTCCAGTCGCCACAGAACGAAGCCGGGCAGGTCGAACTGGCGTTTGTCTTCGGCCGCGCCCGGGCGGAAGAAGCGTTCGCTGCCGGGGTCGTGGTGGGCGAAGCGCTCCTGATAGTCGGCGCCGACTTCGTAAGAGCCCTGCGCGATGCAGGGGCCGACAACGGCCACCATGCGCGACGGTTCGGCGCCCAGGGCCGTCATGGCCTTTACGGTCGAGTGGATGATGCCGCCAAGGGCGCCCTTCCAGCCGGCGTGGGCGGCGCCGATGACGCCTGCTTCGGCGTCGGCGAACAGGACGGGCGCGCAGTCGGCGGTCAAGACGGTCAGCACCGGACCCTTTACGCCCGCGACCACGGCGTCGCCTTCGGGACGCTCTCCGCCCCAGCCGCTTTCGGCCACGCGGGCGACGGCGGAGTGGACCTGATAGCAGCCGCACAGGTCATCGGCGGCGCTGCCCATCCATTCGGCCACGCGGCGGCGGTTCTCGGCGACGCGCGCCGGGTCGTCCTTGGACCCCACCCCGGCGTTCAGCCCGGCGTAGATCCCCTCGGACACGCCGCCCTCGCGGGTGAAGAAGCCGTGGCGCACCCCGGCCTTGTGGAGTAACGGGTGGGTGACGGGGTTCAGGCTCATGCAGCGCCCTCCAGTTCGAAACGGGCGGCGTCGATGGCGGCCTGAACAGCCTTGCGGGCCTGAGGGCTGTTCTTCCAGCAGGTGGAGCCGACGCTGGCGGCGGCGCCCGCGCAAACGACGGCTGCGTCCGCCTGGGCCAGACGGGCGAAGCCGCCGACGCCCAGTTCCTCCAGCCGTTCGATCACCTTGGGGCCCACGCCCTTGGTCGCCAGCAGGATCTGGCGCTCGTGGTCGGTGAAGGTCATGGCCGTATCAGCCTCCATCATCGGGCGGGCTGCGTCAGAAGCCCGGCAGGGCCAGCGAGCGCGGCGAGAAGATCGCCGCCGCCTTGAACAGTTCGCCCATCTGATCCGGCGCGGTCAGGCGATCCAACTGGCGCTGGATGACCGGGGCGGCCTCGGGGCGTCCCTGCATCAACCGTTGGGCGCGGGCTTCGATCCCCAGCGCCTTCAGGAAGGCGCCCTGGGCGACGCAGCCGGTCACGTCGGCGCCGCCGCGCACGGCGGCCTCCAGCACCAGGGGGAAGTCGGCCCACTGCGTCAGGTCGGCCTCGCCCGGCGTCGACAGGGGATCGACCTTCTGATGCCGTCGCAGGGCCTGTAGCGTGTCGCCCGCCTCAGGTCTGCTGCGGCCGTAGTCGATCAGCAGGGCGGCGCCGGAGGCCGCTCGGATCATCGTCGCCAGGTCGCGGCCGAAGGCGGCCTGCTGTTCCGAAATCTCGATGATCTGGCCGGGTTCGACGTCAAAGCCGGGCCTCGAAACCGTCCGCGATGGCGGTCAGGCCGAAGGTCAGGTCATTGTCGTCGGTCACGCCGATGCGGCGCTCGGCCCAGCCGCCTTCGGTCTTGATGAACTGGCGCGCGGGCAGGCAGTCCAGCACCTCATTGGCGATCAGGATGACGGGGGCGTCCGTCTCGACCTGATGCAGGGCGCTGAGCCAGCGCGGATGCACGTCGGCGTCGGCCAGGCGCCGGGCCTGTTCGGCGCGTAAGGGGGCGCTGGGCTCGATCAGGATCAGATCGACCGCCTGCAGGAAGGCCGGTACCAGCCGCGCCGCGCGCAGCACGTCCGACATCAGCGTCCCGTCGCCGGGGCCGACCTCGACCAGGCGGACCCGCTCGGGCGCGCCCAGGCGGCTCCAGGTCTCGATGGCCCAAAGGCCGATCAGCTCGCCGAACATCTGGCTGATCAGCGGGGCGGTGATGAAGTCGCCGCCTTCGCCCAGCGCCGGACGGGTGGCGTAATAGCCGCCCTTGGGGTCGTGCAGGCAGCGGGTGACGTAGTCCGCCACCGTCATCGGCCCGGTCAGCACGATCTCGCGGACCAGCCGGTCCTTGAGCGTCTCCGCCATAGTGGTCTTACGCCTCCGCGACTTGCGGCTTCTTCAGCGCCCGCCAGATCAGCCAGGCGCCGACCAGCATCATCGGGATCGACAGGATCATGCCCATGGTCAGGCCCAGCGGCAGGTTCTCCAGCCCGGCGTCGGGCTGGCGCACGTTCTCCAGCGCGGCGCGGCAGACGCCGTAGCCCAGCAGGAACAGGCCGGTGACGAAGCCCGGACGTTTCAGCATCCGCCACTTCCAGATCGCCAGCGACAGGATGACGAACAGCAACAGGCCTTCCAGGCCGGCCTCATACAGCTGGCTGGGGTGGCGCGGTTCGTTGCCGGCGGGGCAGAAGCCGTACATCTGCTGGATGCGCTCATTGCAGAAGCGGATGGCCCAGGGGACGGTCGTCTCGCGGCCCCACAGTTCGCCGTTGATGAAGTTGGCGATGCGGCCGAAGAACAGACCCAGCGGCGCGACCGGGGCGATCAGGTCGCCCAGGCTGAGCGGGTTCACCTGTTGGCGGCGAGCGTAGAGGGCCAGGGCGACGACCACGCCAAGGAAGCCGCCGTGGAAGCTCATGCCTCCGGTCCACAGCTGCAACAGCTCCAGCCGCTCGCCCCAGCTGTCGCCGGTGAACAGTTGGGCGAACATCGCCGGCTTGTAGAAGAGGGCGTAGCCCAAACGGCCGCCGAGAATGACGCCCAGGGTAATCCACAGCACCAGGTCGTCCAGTTGCGGTCCCGTCACCGGCGGCTTGCCGGGCGCCCACAGCCGCTCGGTCTTGGCCAGACGCGAGGCGTACCACCATCCCAGCACGATGCCGGCGACATAGGCCAGGGCGTACCAGCGGATGGGCAGGGGGCCGAGATGGATCAGGACAGGGTCGATTCGGGAAAGGGCACGGGGCCTCCGTCGGCGCTTTCAGGGGTCGCCCATGGTCTAGCAAGCGGGACTGCATTCGTCGCGCGCTTTTCCCGCGAAGCAGTCTATAGGCCGTTGGCGGGTAAGGTTTGGTTTACCCAAATCAATGCACCGTTAACCATCATCGGGCCGGCAGGCCCGGGAGTTCTCAAGAGGCCGCCATGCAGACGCGCAATCCCCTCCTTGATGAGTTCGCCAAGCTGACCACCGGCGCCATGGGCCTGGCCCAGGCTGCGGGCGAAGAGGCCAAGGCCGCCTGGCGCGCCCAGGCCGACCGCTTCGTCGCTGAAATGGACCTGGTGCGTCGCGACGAGTTCGACGTTCTGAAAGACGAAATCGCCGTCCTGCGGGCGGAGATCGCCGCGCTGAAGGCGGCTGCGCCGGCTCCGGCGAAGGCCGGCGCGGGATCGTCCACAGACGCCGCCTCGACCCCGGATTCAGCCGGTTGAGCCGAATCTGCGAACACGCCTACCGTCCTCGAAAGCGACCCTTTGAGTCGCTGTCGCTGCTGAAGAAGTTGAACGCCTGATGGATGCTGTGAGACCCGAAGAGGTCGACCTGCCCTTGATCCGCTGGATGTGGTCGAACACGTCCTGACGGCGGAGAACCTGCCGTTCGACCGCACGGACGAGGGCGATCTGGCCTTCGCCCTGGCCGGCGACTGGAAGGATTATGAGCTGTGGTTCGCCTGGCGGCCCGAGGGCGACTGCCTGCAACTGTGCCTGGCGCTGGACCTGCGGGTGGTGAAGACGCGCCGCGCGGCGGCTTATGAGCTGGTCTCCATGATCAACCAGCGCACCTGGCTGGGCCATTTCGAGATCTGGCCGGACGAGGGCGAGATCGTTTTCCGCCACGCCCTGGCCCTGCCGCACACCGAGCGGCCGACCCTGGCCCAGGCCGCGTCCATGATCGACGCGGCGGTCGAGGCGGCGGATCGTTACTATCCGGCCTTCGACTTCATGGTGCGCGGCTCCAAGAAGCCGCAGGAGGCGATCGATGCCTGCCTGTTCGAGACGGTGGGCAACGCCTGATGAGCGGTTCCGGACGTCCGGTTGTGCTGCAAGGCGTAGGGCGCCTGGGCTCGGCCATTCTGGAAGGCTGGCTGGCGACGGACGCCGTCGGCCCGGCCGATCTGATCATTCTGACGCCGTCGGAAAAGCCGGTCGCCGAGGCGGCCCGGGCGAACGGCGCGCGGATCAATCCGCCGCTGGAAGAGCTGGCGGACGCCCGCGCCTTCGTCATCGGCGTCAAGCCCGCCAAATGGCTGGAAGCCGCGCAGGCGGTGCTGCCGCATCTGGCCTCAGACGCCGTGATCGTCTCGGTCATGGCCGGGGTGCGCGGCGAGACGATCTCTGAGGGTTATCACGGCCGCCCGGTCGTGCGCGTCATGCCGACGACCGGCGTGGCGCAGGCGCGGGGCGTGGCGACGCTGTGGTCGTCTGATGCGGATGCCTTGAAGGTCGGACAGACCCTGTTCGAGCCGATCGCGGAAACCGTCCTGCTGGATGACGAGGCGCTGATGCACGCGGCGACGGCGGTGTCCGGCTGCGGCCCGGCCTATTTCTTCGCCTTTACGCGAGCTCTTGCTGAAGCGGGCGAAGCCGAGGGCCTGTCGCCCGAGGCCGCCGCCCGTCTGGCGCGCGCCACCCTGCGTTCAGCCGCGGCGGGCGCGGAGGGCGACGAGGCGCTGAACGCCCTGATCGACCGCGTGGCCTCGCCAGGCGGCGTGACCGAAGCCGGCCTGATCGCCCTCAATGAAAACGGCGCCCTCGACCATTCTGTCGAAAGCGCCGTGAAGGCGGCGGTCGCCAAGTCCACTGAACTCAGCGGCTGATCCGTTTTCCTCCCCATGAAATGGGGAGGTGGATCGGCGGCGCAGCCGACGAGACGGAGGGGCCGCTTGGTTCCGCTGGCGTAAGCCCCTCCACCACTACGTGGTCCCCCTCCCCATTGCATGGGGAGGAAAGAGCCGCCTCACCGCGTGACGAAACGCCCGTCGGCCAGGTTGCGGGCCAGGCGGTCATAGGCGCGCTGGGCGTCGCTCCAGGTCGTAGAACCGCGCGCGTCGGCCAGGGTCGGGGTGTAGTAGTTGAACTTGACCGGCTGAACCTCGCCGGAAGCCGTCGTCACCGTGCCTTCGACCGCGGCGCCGCCAATCGACAGGCTGCGCATGGCGTCCAGACCCGGCTTGTCGGACAGCTGCTGCATGGTCGGACGGTTGGGCTTCAGGTCGGTGATGACAAGTTCAAGCCGGCGCCGTCCAGGGCGTGGCGTTCCGTCAGCACGCGCTCGACCGTGCGGGTCAGGTCGCTGACCTGCTGTTGAACATCGCGCTCGCCCAGTTCCGCAGCGGTCTTGGCGAAATCGGGGCTGACCGTCACGACGACGGCTGAAGGTTGAGCCGCAGCCGCGCCGGAGAGGGCGAGAACGGCGGCGATCGGTGCAAGAAAAGCAATAGAACGCATAGTCAGGCTCCTGAATTCCAGGCCCCCTGGAACACTGGACAAGATGGCGATGATTTTACGGTTCCGCTAGGGGCACCCGGCAAGGATCTAGGGGCGCGACGATCCGCCGGCAGTCGGATCGCAGCCTTCAGGCCGCCCAGTTCGCTGCGGCCCAGGGTGATGTCGCCGCCGTGGCTGCGCGCCACGTCGCGCGCCACCGCCAGGCCCAGACCCACGCCCTTGCGGTTCTGGTTGCGCGAGGCGTCCAGCCGCGAGAAGGGGCGGAAGGCTTCTTCGTGCATGTCTTCGGGGATGCCGGGGCCGTCGTCCTCGACGGTGATCTCCAGCCCGCCGGAGGGCAGGGGACGCGCCGACAGCCGCACATGCTCGCCATGCGAGGCGGCGTTGCCGACCAGGTTGTTGATCGCCCGGCGGAAGGCCAGCGGTCGGGCCAGCATGTTCAGATCGTCGGGCGTCTCGACCTGGGCGGCGGCCCCGGCGCGGCGGGCGTCCTCGGCGGCGCGGCGCAGCATTTCAGGCACGGAGATGGTCTGGGCGGCCTCCCCGGCCTCGCCGCGCGCGAAGGCCAGGTATTCGTCGATCATATGCTCCATCTCGTCCAGATCGCCCTTCATCGCCTCGGCGCGCTTGAAGGGCGGCGCCAGGGCCAGCTCGAGGCGCAGACGGGTCAGGGGCGTGCGCAGGTCGTGGCTGACCGAGGCCAGCAGGGCCGTGCGCTGGTCGATGTGGCGCTGGATGCGCGAGCGCATGTCAAGGAAGGCGCTGGCGGCGGCCCGCACCTCGCGCGCGCCGTGCGGCTTGAAGCGCGGCACGCTTTCGCCCCGACCGAAGGCCTCGGCGGCATGGGCCAGACGTTCGATGGCGCGCACCTGATTGCGGATGAACAGCACAGCCACGGCCAGCAGCAGCACCGTGGCGATCATCAGCCACAGGACGAAGATGTGGGCCTGCGTCGCCACCGCCCGCTCGCGCGGGGCGATGACGCGCAGGACGCCGTCCGCCTCCTGCACGCGGATGTCGACGTAGGCGGGGTAGCGGGTGGTGTCGAACCAGAAGGGCTGGTCCAGCCGCGAGGCCAGCGCCTTTTCCAGCGTGCGGTCGACCAGTCCCAGCGCGCCGCGCCGCTCTTCGGCGGGCAGGGAGGCTTCGGGCTGGAAGGCGATGGACAACTGCATCGACCGTTCGGCGCGTTCCGAGATCAGCGCCAGATTCCTGGCCGAGGGGTCGTCGCGATAGCTCTCGGCCGCCCAGGCCACGTCGCCCGCCAGACCTTCGGACAGGCGCGCCGTCACCGCCTGCCAGTGGGCGTCGAAGAAGGCCCAGGTCACCGCCGCCTGCATAATCAGGACAGGCAGGACGATGATCAGCAGCGAGCGGCCCCACAGGGAGGTCGGCACCCGGCGCTTGATCCAGCGCGTCCAGACGTTGAACGGCATCAGCCGCATCGGCGTCGCCTCAGTCCGGGGCCAGCATATAGCCGATGCCGCGCACGGTCTGCAGGTAGCGCGGGTTCTTGGGGTCCGCCTCCAGCTTGCGGCGCAGGCGCGTGACCTGCACGTCGACGGCCCGCCCCGTCACATCGGCGGTGTCGGGCGACAGGGTCATGCGCTCCACCGGCGAATGGGCGTGGATGGCCAGGGTCTTGAGCAGTTGCGCCTCTGCTTCGGTCAGGCGCTGCAGGGCGCCGTCGCGCGTCAGCTCCAGCCGCTCCATGTCGAAGACGGCGGGGCCCATGTGGATCTCCTTGGGCGTCATCAGCTTGCCGCCGGTGCGGCGCAGGATGGCCTCGATCCGCAGCGCCAGTTCGCGCGGATCGAAGGGCTTGGACATATAGTCGTCGGCCCCGCGCGACAGGCCCTCGATGCGGTCGTCCGGGTCGCCCTTGGCCGTCAGCAGCAGCACCGGCGTCTTGGACAGCGCCGCCTGGCTGCGGATCCAGGTCGTCAGGTCGAAGCCGCTCTCGCCCGGCATCATCACGTCCAGCACGATCAGGTCGAACTCGATCAGCTCGACCATGCGGCGCGCCGCGCCCGCGTGGGCGGCGCCGGTGACGCGATAGCCCTCGCGGCTCAGGAACTCCTTGAGCAGTTCGCGGATGCGGTCGTCGTCGTCGACGACCAGGATGTGCCGTCCGCTGCCGGCTGGGGCGACGGGACCGGAACGGCCGTTGGCGCGCGGCTCGACCATGCTCATCGCCATTCTCCCTGCGAGGCGCCGTTGACGCTGGGTTGCGGCAGGCGTCTAACCGAGATCGTTGCGCAGGAGACGTACTTCAATGGCCTTCGTTCCTTTCGACGATCGTGACGGCTGGATCTGGTTTGACGGCGGCTTCGTCCCCTGGCGGGAAGCGAAAACGCACGTCCTGACCCATGGCCTTCACTACGGCTCGTCGGTGTTCGAGGGTGAGCGTATGTATGGCGGTGAAATCTTCAAGCTCACAGCCCACAGCCAGCGCCTGAAGCGCTCCGCCGAACTGCTCGACTTCGAGATTCCCTATAGCGTGGCCGAGATCGACGCCGCCTGCAAGGAAACCTGCGCCCGCAACGGCCTGACCGACTGCTATATCCGGCCTGTCGCCTATCTGGGCGCCGAACAGCTCAGCGTCTCGTCGCTGAACAGCAAGGTCCACCTGGCCATCGCCGCCTGGGAATGGCCCAGCTATTTCGACCCTGAGGTCAAGAAGAAGGGCATCGCCCTGGAGTGGGCCAAATGGCGCCGCCCCGACCCGGCCACGGCGCCGTCCACGGCCAAGGCGGGCGGCCTGTACATGATCTGCACCATGTCCAAGACGGCGGCCGAGAAGCGCGGCTTCAACGACGCCCTGATGCTGGACTGGCGCGGCTATGTGGCCGAGGCGACCGGCGCCAACGTCTTCTTCATCAGGGACGGCGTCCTGCACACCCCGCGCGTGGACCACATCCTGGACGGCATCACCCGCCAGACGGTGATCGAGATGGCCAAGGCGCGCGGCGTCGAAGTCGTCGTGCGCGACATTCTGCCGGAAGAGCTGGGCGATTTTTCCGAATGTTTCCTGACCGGCTCGGCCGCCGAGGTGACGCCGGTGGGCCAGGTCGGGGACCATCGCTTCACGCCCGGCGAACTGTCGCTGAGCCTGATGGACGACTACGGCAAGCTGGTGCGCGGGCAGCTCTAGTCGCCCTCTCCCATCGGGAGAGGGTTTTTCCATTGCCCCTTGCCAGCGGCCGCCCGCTGGCGTTGATGCGCATTTGAGAAGCCGGCTCCGATAGCGCCGGTCGCGGAGCCGCTTGTTTCATGTTCAGCCTTCTGAACCTCCAGAGCCTGGTCGGGCTGTTCGTCATCGTCGTCGTCTGCTGGGCGATTTCCGAGAACCGCCGCGCCTTTCCGTGGCGGCTGGCGATCGGGGCGGTGCTGGTTCAGGCCGCGCTGGTGCTGGCGACCTTCGCCATCCCCGGCTCGCAGGTGGTGCTGGACGGCATCAACAACGCCGTCAGCGGCCTTGAGGCGGCGACCGAAGAAGGGACGCGCTTCATCTTCGGCTTCCTGGCGGGCGGGGAGCAGCCCTACGCCGTGGCCAACGAGGGCGCCCTGTTCACCTTCGCCTTCAAGGTGCTGCCGCTGATCCTGGTGATCTCGGCCCTGTCGGCTCTGCTGTGGCACTGGAAGATCCTGAAGTGGATCACCCTGGGCTTCGGCTTCCTGTTCCAGCGGACCATGGGGCTGGGCGGCGCCTCGGCGCTGGCGGTGGCGGCCAACGTCTTTCTGGGGATGATCGAGAGCCCCATCGTCATCCGCGCCTATCTGGACAAGCTGACCCGTTCGGAAGTCTTCCTGATGATGGTGGTGGGTCTGGCCACCGTCGCCGGTTCGACCATGGTGGCCTATGCGACCATCCTGTCGCCGGTGCTGACCAATGCGGCGGGCCACGTTCTGGTGGCCTCCATCGTCTCGGCGCCTGCAGGCATCCTGCTGGCCCGCGTCATCATTCCTGAAAAGCCCGGCGAGGGCGGGGCGGTGGCCGACTACAACTCGGCGCTGAAGTACGACAGCTCCGTCGACGCCATCGTCAAGGGCACGTCCGACGGCCTGATGGTGGTGCTGAACATCTCGGCCGTGTTGATCGTCTTCGTGGCCCTGGTGGCGCTGGCCAACATCATCCTGGGCGGCTTCGTCATCGCCGGAGACCCGCTGACGGTCGAGCGCATCCTGGGCTGGCTGTTCGCTCCGGTGGCCTGGCTGACCGGCGTGGAGTGGGCCGACGCCCAGAAGGCGGGCTGGCTGCTGGGGGTCAAGCTGACCCTGACCGAGTTCGTCGCCTTCATCGAACTGGGCAAGGTGCCCGCCGCCGAGATGAGCGAGCGCACCCGGATGCTGATGACCTATGCGCTGTGCGGCTTCGCCAACATCGGCTCGGTCGGGATCACCGTCACCGGCCTGTCGGTGCTGATGCCCGAACGCCGCGAGGAGGTGCTGGGCCTGGTGTGGAAGGCGCTGTTCGCCGGCTTCCTGGCGACCCTGATGACCGCCTGCATCGTCGGGGCCTTGCCCGCCGCCGTCTTCGCCTAGTAGCGTCGCCGAGGGCAGCCGGAAGGGACCCTCTGATGAAGCTCTATGAAAGCCGCCGCGCGCCAATCCGCGCCGCGTCCGCTGGGTCATGGCCGAGAAGGGCGTGACCGATGTCGAACGGGTCGAGATCGAGCTTCTGGCCGGCGAGCACCGCACCCCCGTCTATCGGGCCAAGTTCGGCGTGCCGCACGTCCCTGCGCTGGAACTGGACGACGGGACCTGCCTGACCGAATCCATCGCCATCTGCCGCTATCTGGAGGCGCTGCACCCCGAGCCTAACCTGTTCGGCCGCGATCCGAAGGAGCAGGCGATCATCGAGATGTGGATGCGTCGATGCGAGATGTATCTGGCCAATCCGATGATGTTGAACGTGCGTTTCACCCATCCGGCCCTGGCCGCGCTGGAGGCGCCCCAGCCCCAGGTCGCCGAATACAACCGCCTGGGCGCCGAGCGCTTCATGAAGACCCTGGACCGGCATCTGGCGGATCATGAGTTCATCGCCGCCGACCGCTTCACCATCGCCGACATCGTCGGGGTCGTGGGTCTGGATTTCGCCCGTCTGGTCAAATACCGCCCGCCCCAGGAGTTGACGCATTTGGCGCGATGGCTGGCGACGTGCCGGGCCCGTCCGGCGGCCTCGGCGGGGATGTGAATCGACCTTGCGCAGTCTGACCGCGCCGGACCGCTGGCTGGCCCTGCTGCTGGCCGCCCTGGCGGGCTATGTCGATAGTCTGGGCTTCCTGCACCTGGGCGGGGTGTTCGTCTCCTTCATGAGCGGCAACAGCACACGGCTGGCTGTCAGCCTGGCTGAGGGGCGCTGGCAGGCGGCGGGCGCGGTGGGGGGCGTGCTGGCGCTGTTCGTGCTGGGCGCCATGCTCGGCGCCCTGGTCGCGGGCGGTGAGGGCGCGCGCTCGCGCAGCCGGGTGCTGGCGGTCGAGGCCTTCCTGCTGGCCGGCGCCGCCGTGGCGGCGGGGGCGGGCATCGCGCCCGTGGCTATCGGCCTGATGGTCATGGCGATGGCCGTGGAGAATTCCGTCTTCCTGCGCGACGGCGAGGTCGGGGTCAGCCTGACCTATATGACGGGAACGCTCGTCAAGACCGGCCACGCCCTGGCGGCGGCGGTGCGGGGCGGCGATCCGTGGGCGTTCCGGCCCTATATGGCGCTGTGGGCGGGCCTGGCAGGCGGCGCGCTGCTGGGCGCCGTGGTCTATGGCCGCCTGGGACTGGACGCCCTGTGGCCGGCGGCGGCCGTCGCGATGGGGCTGGCGCTGGGCGTGCGGTTCATTCGCGCGGCGTGAACTTCCGGATCACGCCCGAGAAGGTCATCAGCAGTCGTTCGCCGGTGACGATCTGGCCGCGCACGAAGATCAGGCTCTTGCCCGCCTTGGTCACCTGGCCCGTGGCCTCGATCAGTTCGCCGACATAAGCGCCGTCGATGAAGGTGGAATCCAGCTGCACCGTCACGCCCGAGGCGCCTTCCATCTCCTGATAGGCGATCTGGAACATGGCGATGTCGGCGAAGGTCATCAGGCAGCCGCCGTGCATCCGCCCGCCCGCGTTCATATGCTTCTGCTCGGCGCGGAAGGCGCAGCGCATGTGGCCGTCGGGGTCAGGCTTGCCATAGAAGGGGCCGACGACCACGTCGAAGGTGTCGCGCAGATTATAGGTCTTCCAGCCGGCGAACTCGCCTTCGGTGACGGTGATTATCTCGGCCATGTCGGTTTTGCCTTCTTTCCGATCTCGCGGTGCAGCATATAGCGCCTATGAGCGATCCAATCGAAGCAGCCATTTTTGAAAAACTGGCCAAGGCCGATCCGAAAAACGTCGGCGGCAAGAGCATTGAACCGGCCGATGTGGCCAAGGAACTGCAGCCCGAGCAGTGGCAGCGGATGCTGCCCAAGGTGAAGGCCACGGCGCTGGGCCTGATGCGTCAGGGCAAGCTGACCATCACCAAGAAGGGCAAGGTCGTCGATCCCAACAACTTCCGCGGCGTGATCCGTCTGCGCCTGCCGACCGAGGCCGAGACGGCCGCGGCCCTTGCGGCCTTGCCGCCGGTCGAAGCGTCGGATGACGACTTCGACTGATCCGGAAAACGGCCCGGAATCCGGCCTGGACGAAATCCTGGCCGGAATCCGCGCCTGCCGGGCGTGTCTGGGCCAGTTGCCGCACACGCCGCGGCCGGTGGTCATGGTCACGCCGGAAACCCGGCTGCTGATCTGCGGGCAGGCGCCGGGGCGACGGGTGCACGAGAGCGGCCTGCCGTTCACCGACCCGTCGGGCGTTCGCCTGCGCGACTGGATGGGCGTGGACGAGACGACCTTTACGGCGACGCGCGCCTCGGCGTCGCGGCCCAGGCCTTCTGCTTTCCCGGCACCGATCCGAAAGGCGGCGACTATCCGCCGCCGCGCCGCTGCGCCGAGTTGTGGCGGCCGCGCCTTCTGGCTGAACTGCCCAAGGTCGAGCTGACCCTGCTGGTCGGCGGCTATGCGCAGGTCTGGGCGCTGGGCGACCGCGCCAAGGCCAATATGACCGAGACCGTGCGCGCCTGGCGCGATTATGCGCCCGGTATCCTGCCCCTGCCGCACCCGTCCTGGCGCAATACGGCCTGGCTGAAGAAGAACCCCTGGTTCGAGGCGGAGGTTCTGCCCTACCTTCGCCAGCGGACAGCGGAGATATTGGCGTGACACATCGGTCTTTCCTTCTCCCCTCGGGGAGAAGGTGGGCGCCGGAGGCGCTCGGGTGAGGGGCTCTATCGGCGCTTCAGACGGTTGATGGTCCGGGTGCAGCCGACAGCCCCCTCATCCGTGTCGCTTCGCAAGCCACCTTCTCCCCCGAGGGGAGAAGGACGATGGATCGCCGCCGTGCTTCTCTCCCTCGCCCTGTCCGCCTGCGCCACCCCCTACGCCCAGCCGCCCCTGACGCCGCCCGCAGGCTTCACCGGCCCTCGCGTCGAAGAAGGAACCCTGGGGCGCGGTGCCTTCGTGGTGCAGGACGGGGCGCGGCTGCCCTATCTGCGCTGGAGCCCCGAAGATCAGGCGCCGTGGGCCGTCGTCATCGCCCTGCACGGGTTCAACGACCACTACGCCTCCTTTCGCCTCGCCGGCCCGTGGTGGGCGCAGCGGGGCATCGAGACCTGGGCCTATGACCAGCGCGGCTTCGGCCTGGCGCCCGGCCGGGGCGAGTTCGCGGCTGAGAGCCTGACCAGCGCCGACCTGCGCACCATCGTCGCCCTGGTCCGGGCCGAACGGCCGGGCGCCTTGATCGTAGTGGCCGGCGAGAGCATGGGCGGCTCCTCGACCATCGCCGCCTTCGGCTCCGACGCGCCGCCCGACGCCGACCGCGTGGTCCTGCTGGCGCCGGGCGTCTGGGGCTGGTCCAGCCAGAGCGCCTTCAACCGCGCGGGGCTCTGGACCGCCGCCCGCCTGATGGGGGCAAGCGAGTCGAGCCGCCATCGTTCGCCGTGCGCGACATCCGCGCTTCGGACAATACGCTGGAGCTGATCCGCAACGGCCGCGATCCCCTGTCGATCCTGTCGACGCGGTTTGATTCTCTTTATGGCCTGGTCGATCTGATGGAGACGGCGACCCTGCGGCTCGGCCGCGTCGAGAAGCCGACGCTGCTGCTGTATGGCGCTCACGACCAGATCATCACCCCGAGGCCGATGCGCCGCGCTCTGGAACAGGCGGGCGAGCGGCCCAACCTGACCACGGCCTACTACGCGGACGGCTGGCACATCCTGAACCGGGATCTTCAGGCCGAGGTCGTGTTCGCGGACATCGAGGCCTGGCTGCGGGACCCGGCTCAGCCGCTGCCGTCCGGTGCGCCGCCGGTCCTCCCGGCGCTGCGGGCCGATCCCAAGGCGCGCTGAACGAAAAGTCTGCGGAAAATCAGACCCTAAGCCGCATCGTAGCCAGAACTGATCCGACGATCACGGTGATGCTTGCCGTTTGGTCAGGGGGCGCGTATGTCCATGCGCACAAAAAATACCCCAGGAAAGGCCTGTCATGGGCAAGACGCTGTTTGAATCTCCTTCTTTCGCGAACCATGAAGGCGTCCACGCCTTCGACGACGAGAAAACCGGCCTGAAGGCTATTGTTGCGGTGCACTCCACCGCGCGCGGCCCGGCTGTCGGCGGCACCCGCATGTGGAACTACGCCTCGTCGGCCGAAGCGCTGGAAGACGTGCTGCGCCTTTCCAAGGGCATGAGCTACAAGAACGCCGTGGCCGATCTGGAGATGGGCGGCGGCAAGTCGGTCATCATCGGCGACAGCCGCACCCAGAAGACGCCTGAGCTGTTCCACGCCTTCGGCCGCTATCTGAACGGCCTGGGCGGCCACTACTACGCCGCCGAAGACGTCGGCACCTCGGTCGAGGACATCGCCGAAGCCCGCAAGGTCACCGAATACGTTCTGGGCCTGAAGGACGGCCCGGAAGCCTCGGGCGACCCCAGCCCGGTCACCGCCGAGGGCGTGTTCCGCTCGAACCTGGTCCTGGCGCGTCGCCTGTTCAACCAGAACGACATGACCGGCCTGACCGTCGCCATCCAGGGCGTGGGCCACGTCGGGGCCTATCTGGCCGAGAAGCTGCACAAGGCCGGCGCCAAGCTGATCATCGCCGACGTCAACCAGGCCAACCTGGAAGCCGTCGCCGCCAAGACCGGCGCTGAGATCGTCGCCCCGGACGCTATCTATGACGTCGCCGCCGACATCTACGCCCCGTGCGCGCTCGGCGCCACGCTGAACCCGCAGACGCTGGACCGCCTCAAGGTCAAGGCCGTCTGCGGCGCCGCCAACAACCAGCTGGCCACGGCCGACATCGGCGACGAGCTGTTCAAGCGCGGCGTGCTGTATGCGCCCGACTACGTCATCAACGGCGGCGGCATCATCAACGTCGCCTCGGAAATGAACGCGCGTCAGACCGGCGGCGCCTATGACCCGTCGTGGGTCGAGGGCAAGCTGTCGCGCCTGATGGAGACCTTCGAGGAAATCCTCGAGCGCTCGGTCGCCGAGAACAAGCCGACCCACCTGATCGCCGACGCCATCGCCGAGGCCCGCATCAAGGCCGCCGCCGACAAGAAGGCCGAGGCTCAGAAGGTCTAAGGCTTTCGACCAGACAGCCTGCCTCCCTTGAGGAAGCGGGCGGGCGCCGGGGGCGCCGAAGGGGGTGTGGGGCGTCATGGTCCCGCAGCCCCTTTTTCTTTTGCGCGCGAGTTATCCCGCTCGCATCGGGAGCGGGGGCTGCAGATCTCCAGCTCTTTAACGCCTCTTAACGCCGCATTTACCATCCAGGCGGCAGTTTCTGCCTAGCGGGTTCGGTTCGTCCCGCGTGTGCAGGGGCGGTTGCGCGTGGGCGGCTTCACGGAAGCTTTGAAGAAGTTCGGCATCGGACGCCTGGCCGCCATTCTGGGCGTGGCCGCGGGCGTGGCCGCCGTCCTGGTCGCCGTCATGCTGCGCGTGGGCCAGGCCCCGGACGCCTTGCTCTATTCCAACCTGGACCTGCGCGAAGCCTCCGAGATCAGCGCCGCCCTGAGCCAGGCGGGCATTAAATACTCGTCCAAGGGCGACGGCTCGACCCTGTTCGTCAGCCGCGACGAGGTCGGCACGGCGCGTCTGATGCTGGCGGGCAAGGGGCTCGTGACCTCGGGCAGCGTCGGCTACGAGATCTTCGACAACCAGTCGGTGCTGGGCCAGACCGAGTTCCAGCAGAACCTGAACGAACAGCGCGCGCTGCAGGGCGAACTGGCCCGCACCATCATGTCGATGCGCGGCATCGCCTCGGCCCGCGTCCACATCACCATGCCTCGGCGCGAGATGTTCCAGGCGGCCGCCGTCGATCCGACCGCCGCCGTGGTCGTGGGCCTGTCGGGCCGTGACCTGACGTCCGACCAGGTGCGCGCGATCCGCAACGTGGTCGCCTCATCCGTCCCGAACCTGAAGCCGGACAAGGTCACCGTGACGGATCAGGCCAACCGCACCCTGGCGGCGGGCTCCGAGGAGACCGGCTTCACATCGGCCACCGCCGACGCCGCCAAGGCCTCGACCGAGGCGCAGATGCAGGCCCGCATCAAGGACATCGTCGAGGGCGTCGTCGGCGCCGGCGCGGCGCGCGTCCAGGTCACGGCCGACATCGACCACAGCCGCTCGACCACTCAAGAGCAGAAGTTCGACCCTGACGGTCAGGTCGTCCGCTCGACCTCAACCAACGGCAGCCAGTCGCAGGACACGACCGGACAGCAGGAAGGCGCCACCGCCACCGCCAATATTCCCGGAGGCGAGGCCCCGCCCGCCAATCCCATCGGCTCGACCCGCGCCGAGAACACCGAGACGACCAACTACGAAATCTCCAACACCACCACGACGACGGTGAAGGAGCCGGGCGAGGTCAAGAAGCTGTCCGTCTCGGTCGCGGTCGACGGCAAATACACCCCGGCCGCCGACGGCAAGGGCGAGCCGACCTACGCCGCCCGCACCGCCGAGGAGGTGCAGCAGATCAAGGCCCTGGTCGCCGCCGCCGTCGGCATCGACGAGGCGCGCGGCGACAAGCTGGAAGTCGTCAACGTCCGCTTTAACCGCGAACCCTCCGTCGCCCCGGGCGAGGAAAAGGGATCGTCGCTGTTCGCCTTCGACAAGAACGACATCATGCGCGGGGTCGAGCTTCTAGTCCTGCTGGTCACGGGCCTGCTGCTGATCTTCTTCGTCCTGCGCCCGCTGCTGAAGACCGCCTCGGGACAGGGGCGCGCAGGCGTTCCCGCCCTGGTCGGGGCCAATGGAATCCCCGTCACCGCGCTGGACACCCAGCTCGTCGGCGGGACCCTGCCGGGCGGCGCCCCCATGCTGGCCGGCCCCAGCGACATGGAGCAGCGCATCGACATCGCCCGCATCGAGGGCCAGGTGAAGGCCTCCTCCATCAAGAAGGTCGCCGATTTCGTCGACAGCCACCCCGAGGAGTCCACGGCGATCCTGCGCGCCTGGATGCATGAAACCTGATGGCGGCGCGGTTGATGTCAAAAGGCGCGGCGGTCGACGACGCCAAGAAGCTGACGGGGCCTGAGAAGGCGGCCGTCGTTCTTTTGTCTCTGGGCGAAGAGCATACGGCCCTGTGGCAGCAGCTCGACGACGAAGAGATCAAGGAAGTCTCTCAGGCCATGGCCGGCCTGGGCACCGTCACCGCCGCCGTGGTCGAGGAGGTGCTGGTCGAGTTCGTCTCCGGCATCGGCGGGTCGGGCTCGCTGATGGGCTCCTACGAGCAGACCCAGCGTCTGCTGGCCTCCTTCATGCCCGGCGATCGGGTCGAAGCCCTGATGGAGGAAATCCGCGGCCCCGCCGGCCGCACCATGTGGGACAAGCTCGGCAATGTGAACGAGGCCGTCCTCGCCAATTATCTGAAGAACGAATACCCGCAGACGGTCGCGGTGGTCCTGTCCAAGATCAAGCCGGACCACGCTTCGCGGGTGCTGACGGCCCTGCCCGAGGACTTCGCCCTGGAATGCGTCCAGCGGATGCTGCGCATGGAGCCGGTGCAGCGCGACATCCTCGACAAGATCGAACAGACTTTGCGCAGCGAGTTCATGTCCAACCTGGCGCGCACGTCCAAGCGCGACAGCCATGAGCTGATGGCCGACATCTTCAACAGCTTCGACCGCCAGACCGAGGCCCGTTTCATCGGCGCGCTGGAGGAACGCAACCGCGACGCGGCCGAGCGTATCCGCGCCCTGATGTTCGTGTTCGAGGATCTGTCGCGCCTCGATCCAGGCGGTGTGCAGACCCTGCTGCGCTCGGTCGAGAAGGACCAGTTGGGGCTGGCGCTGAAGGGGGCCTCGGACTCCTTGCGCGAAATGTTCTTCTCCAACATGTCCGAGCGCGCCTCGAAGATCATGCGCGAGGACATGGAATCCATGGGGCCTGTCCGTCTCAAGGACGTCGACAACGCCCAGATGGCGATGGTCCAGGTGGCCAAGGATCTGGCGGCGCGCGGCGATATCATGCTGGCCGGCCAGGGCGGCGACGACGAGTTGATCTACTGACATGAGCGCCCTTTCATCCAACGCCGTCCCCTTCGCCTTCGACACCGAGTTCGGGGCCGACGGCGCCGTGCTGCGCGCCTCGACCTGGCAGCCGACCAAGCGCGCCTTCGCCCCGGCCGAGGTCGAGGCCCTTGTCGCCCAGGCGCGGCTTGAGGCCCGCCAGCAGGCGTTGAACGAGGTCGAGGCCCTGCGCGCCGAGGCCCTGTCCATCGTGGCGCAGACGGTGTCCCAGGCCGCGACCGCCCTGCGCGGCGTGGCCGAGGCGCACCGGCGCGAATCCGCCGAACTGGCCTTGGCCGCCGCGCGTGTGATCGGTTCGGCCGCCTTCGAACGCTTCCCGCGCCGTCCGCTGGAGGCCGCCCTCGAGTCCCTCGGGCAGGAAATGGACGCCACCCCGCGCCTCGTCGTCCGCGCCTCGGGTCTGGACGAAGACGGCCGCGCCCAGATCGAGGCCCTGTGCGCCCAGGCCGGCTTCTCCGGGCTGGTGGTGTTCCGCGACGAACCGCATCTGCCCGCCGCCGCTTTCGCCCTGGAATGGGCCGACGGGCGCGCCGAGTTCGACCCGGCCGAGGCCGAGGCGCGCGTCGCCGCCGCCCTTAACGCCGCATTGGCCGCCGAAGCCGGCCACGCTGAGCCGCCCCTTGAAGGCGGCGTCCATGACAGGAGGGGCTTCTGATGGCCACCGACGATCTCTCGCTTGAGGAATTCGGCGAGTCCACCGCCCTCAACCTGGCCGATGACGGCGGCGAGAAGTCCGCCGTCGACCTGGCGCCGGTCTTCGACGTGCCGGTCAACATCTCCGCCGTGCTGGGCAAGGCGCACATGTCCGTCGCCCAACTGCTGAAGCTGAACAAGGGCTCGGTGTTGGAGCTGGACCGCAAGGTCGGCGAGGCCATCGACATTTTCGTCAACAACCGCCTGGTGGCGCGCGGCGAGGTCGTCGTCGTCGAGGACCGTCTGGGCGTGACCATGACGGAAATCATCAAGACCGAGGACAAGGGCGCCTGATCGGCCGCCCCGTCACGGACAGGATTTGAAGGAGTAGGGCGATGCGTCTTCTGGTGGTGGGTCGTTTAAGCGGCCAACTGGCGACGGCGGTGAAGATGGCCATGGCGCACGGCGCCAAGGTCCAGCACGTCGAGCGCGCCGATCAGGCGACCGAGCAACTGCGCCGGGGGCAGGGCGCCGACCTGCTGATGGTCGATTACCGCATCGACATCGCCGCCCTGATCGCCGCCAACGACGCCGAACGCATCCATGTGCCGGTCGTGGCCTGCGGCGTCGACGCCGATGCCCGCGAGGCGGCGGACGCCATCCGCGCCGGGGCCAAGGAGTTCATCCCCCTGCCGCCCGATGCGGAGTTGATCGCCGCGGTGCTGTCGGCCGTGGCCGACGATGAGCGGCCGATGATCTCGGCGGATCCGGCGATGAAGTCGGTGATCCAGCTGGCGGATCAGGTGGCGCGCTCGGAAGCCTCCATCCTGATCACCGGCGAGAGCGGCGTCGGCAAGGAGGTGATGGCCCGCTATCTGCACAGCAGCTCGCGCCGTGCGGACAAGGCCTTCATCAGCGTCAACTGCGCCGCCATCCCCGACAACCTGCTGGAATCCGAGCTGTTCGGCCACGAGAAGGGGGCCTTCACCGGCGCGGTCGCCCGCCGCATCGGCAAGTTCGAGGAGGCCGACGGCGGCACGCTTCTGCTGGACGAAATCAGCGAGATGGACGCCCGGCTTCAGGCCAAGCTGCTGCGCGCCATCCAGGAGCGGGTCATCGACCGCGTCGGCGGCTCCAAGCCCGTGCCGGTCAACATCCGCATCATCGCCACCTCCAACCGCGACCTGGCCAAGGCCGTGGCCGAGGGGACCTTCCGCGAAGACCTGCTGTATCGCCTCAACGTGGTGAACCTGCGCCTGCCGTCTTTGCGCGAACGCCCTGGCGACATCGCCGTCCTGGCCGACCACTTCGTCAAGAAATACGCCGCCGCCAACGGCGTGCCGCCGCGCGCCATCGGCCCTGAGGCCCGGCGCGCCCTGGTCGCTCACCGCTGGCCCGGCAACGTGCGCGAGCTGGAGAACGCCATGCACCGCGCGGTGTTGCTGGCGTCCGGATCCGAGATCGACGTCGACGCCATCCGCCTGCCGGACGGCCGCCCGTTGCTGGGCGGGGACGGAGCCTCGACGCCCGCCGCCTCGACCTATGACGCCGGGGTCGCCGGACAGGCGGCCCAGGCTGCCGACGCCGTGACCCGCAGCTTTGTCGGTCAGACCGTAGCCGAGATGGAGAAGACCCTGATCCTGGACACGCTCAGCCACTGCCTGGGCAATCGTACCCATGCGGCGACCATCCTGGGCATCTCCATCCGCACCCTGCGCAACAAGCTGAACGAATACGCCGACCAGGGCACGCCGATCCCGGCGCCCCAGTCGGGCGTGGCGGCCGCCTACGGCGCGGCGGGCTGATCCGGTGCGCGCCGATCGTCGCACCCTGCTGATCGGCGCCGGCGCCCTGATGTCCGGCGGCATGGCTCTCGGCGCCTGCACGCGCGCGACGGCGCCAGCGGCGCCGAGCCCGTCAGCATCGACCTGGACCTGTCGGCGCTGGAGGCCCGGCACGGCGGGCGCCTCGGCGTCTCGGTCCTGACCGAGGGCAAGCGCGCCGATTGGCGCGGCGACGAGCGGTTCCTGTATTGCTCGACGTTCAAGATGTATCTGGCCGCCGCGACCCTGCTGCGCGTTCAGGCCGGGCAGGAGCGGCTGGACCGGGCGATCCCGGTGACGCAGGCCGACATGATCGCCCACGCCCCGGTGACGGCGCCGGCGGTTGGTTCGACCCTGACCATCGAGCAGTTGATGAAGGGCGCGGTCGAGGTCAGCGACAACCCCGCCGCCAACATCCTGATCCGCGAAATGGGCGGACTGGACGCCTTGCGCGCCTTCTATCGCGGCATCGGCGATGAGACGACCCGCGTGGATCGGCTGGAGCCGGAACTGAACCGGGCGGACGGCGACAAGGACACCATCCAGCCCGCGCAGTCGGCCCGCAACATCGAGCGGCTGATCCTGTCGGAAGCCTCGCCGCTCGAGTCGGCTTCCAAGCGGTTGCTTCTGGAGTGGATGGTGGCGTCGCCGACCGGGCAGGCGCGCCTGAAGGCGGGCGTCCCTTCCGGCTGGACCGTCGCGCACAAGACCGGCACGGGCGGCGGCGGTCCGGTGAACGACATCGGCGTCGTCTATCCCATCGAAGGCGCTCCGATCATTATCGCCGTCTATTTCCATGCAACGCCGGAATCGACCGACGCCCAGCGCGAGGCGGTCATCGCTGACGCCGCCCGGCTGGCGCTCAAGGCGCTGGGGCATGGCTGACATGGATGAGATCTGGCGAATCCTGTCATCAGGCGGCATGACCTTCGCACGTCGTCATGGCTGACGCGCCGTACCTGATGAAGGACGGCATGGCGCGCCCCACGGGGCGTGATGCGCTCGGCTGGTTGATGCGCGGCGAAGTCGGCATGGCGGTCGGCGTCATCGGCGTCATCATGCTGCTGATCCTGCCGGTCCCGAAGATGCTTCTGGACCTGTTGCTGGCGATCTCGCTCGTCTCCAGCGTCCTGATCCTGATGACGGCCGTGATGATGAAGCGGCCGCTGGACTTCGCCATCTTCCCCACGGTGCTGCTGGTCTCGACCCTGTTCCGCCTGGGGCTGATCTGGCCTCGACGCGGCTGATCCTCAGCAACGGCCAGGAAGGTCACGACAGCGCCGGCAAGATCATCCAGGCCTTCGGCGAGCTGATGATGGGCGGCAACTTCATCATCGGGGTGATCATCTTCGCCATCCTGCTGGTGGTGAACTTCGTCGTCATCACCAAGGGCGCGACCCGCATCGCCGAGGTCTCGGCCCGCTTCACCCTGGACTCCATGCCGGGCAAGCAGATGGCCATCGACGCGGACCTCTCGGCCGGGCTGATCAACGAGGAGCAGGCCAAGCTGCGCCGCAAGGAGCTGGAGCAGGAATCGACCTTCTTCGGGGCCATGGACGGCGCCTCGAAGTTCGTGCGCGGCGACGCCGTGGCGGGCCTGATCATCACCTTCATCAACGCCATCGGCGGCCTGCTGATCGGGGTGGTCCAGCATGGCATGCCGGCGATGCAGGCGGCCAACACCTATGTCCAGCTGACCGTCGGCGACGGTCTGGTGACCCAGATCCCGGCCATCATCATCTCGGTGGCGGCCGGCTTCCTCGTGACCAAGGCCGGGGTCGAGGGTTCGGCCGACAAAGCGTTCGTCAGCCAACTGGCCACCAACCCCGTGTCGCTGGGCGTGGTGTCCGGCACGGCGGGACTGATCGGCCTGATCCCCGGCATGCCGCTGCTGCCGTTTGCGGCGCTGGCGCTGGGGACCGGCTTCATGGCGTGGAAGCTGGGCCGCGACCGGCTGAAGCCGCCGCCCGCCGAGCCGGTGGACCTCAAACCCAGGGAGGATGTCGAGGAGCCGATCTCCACCGCCCTGACCATCGACGAGGTGAAGATCGAGCTGGGCTACGCCCTGCTGGCGCTGATCAACGACCTGGAGGGGCGGCGCCTGACGGACCAGATCCGCGCCCTGCGCCGTTCGCTGGCTCAGGAATACGGCTTCGTCATGCCCAGCGTGCGCATCCTCGACAACATGCGCCTGCCCAATCAGGGCTACGCCATCCGCATCAAGGAGATGGACGCCGGCTCGGGCGAGGTGCGTCTGTCCTCCCTGATGGCGATGGACCCTGCGGGGCGTCAGGTCGAACTGCCCGGCGAGCACACGCGCGAGCCCGCCTTCGGCCTGCCCGCCACCTGGATCGACGAGTCGCTGAGGGAAGAGGCGACCTTCCGCGGCTACACCATCGTCGACCCTTCGACGGTGCTGACCACACACCTGACCGAAATCCTCAAGGAGAACATGGCCGAGCTGCTGTCCTACGCCGAGGTGCAGAAGCTGTTGAAGGAGCTGAAAGGCGAGGAGCAGAAGCTGGTCGATGAGCTGATCCCCTCGGTCGTCACCGTGACGACGCTTCAGCGCGTGTTGCAGGCCCTGCTGCGCGAGAAGGTGTCGATCCGCGACCTGCCCGCCATTCTCGAAGGCCTGGCCGAGGCCGCGCCGCACACCACCAGCGTCTCCACCCTGGTCGAGCATGTCCGCAGCCGCCTGGCGCGTCAGCTGTGCTGGCAGCACAAGGCCGACGACGGCGCTCTGCCCATCGTCACCCTGTCGCCGGAATGGGAGCAGGCCTTCGCCGACAGTCTGGTCGGTCCCGGCGAAGACAAGCAGCTGGCGATGGCGCCCAGCAAACTTCAGGACTTCATCCGCGCCGTGCGCGACGTGTTCGAGCGCGCCGCCATGACGGGCGAGAACCCGGTCCTGCTGACCGGGCCGCAGGTGCGTCCCTATGTTCGCTCCATCATCGAACGCTTCCGCGGACAGACGGTGGTGATGAGCCAGAATGAGATTCACCCCAAGGCCCGCCTGCGCACCGTCGGCTCGGTTTAGACGACTTCACGGTTAATCGCTGGACACCGCGCAGGCGGCGAATATGGTTCCGGCCATGAAACGCATTCGGCCGGCCCTGCGCACCTTCGGAACCTTCCTGCGCACCCCGACCCTCAGTCGCTCCATCATCGCGCTTCTGGCCCTGGCCATCCTGCTGCTGATGGCGGTCAACGCCGCGACCTTCGTCATGATCCAGCGGACGGCGGCCTATAACGACACCGTCGATCACAGCCAGCAGGTGCGTCTGGCGGCCAAGGACATGCTGATGCTGCTGACCGAGGCCGAGACGGGTCAGAGGGGCTTCATGCTGACCGCTCGCACCGAATATCTGGGGTTGTACGAGAACGCCGTGGCCAAGCTGCCGGGCGTGGTCGAGCGGATGGAGCAACTGGCCGTCGGCGATGAGGATCAGGCCCGCCGGGTGGCCAAGGTGAAGGGGCTCTATCGCGAGCGCCTGAAACTGATGGCGGACACGATCGAGCTGACGCGAACGGGGCGCATCGGCGAAGCGGTGTCCTTGATCCGCAACGGTCGCGGCAAGTCTCTGATGGACCAGATCCGCGTCGAGCTGTCTGCAGTGGATGTGGTCGAGGCGCAGCGTCTGACGGAAAGGAAGCGTCAGTCCGAGCGGGCCCAGACGGTCACGGTCGCGGTCAACGCCCTTGCGGCGATCCTGGTGCTGATCCTCGCCGGCATCAGCGTCTGGATGGTTCGGCGCTATGTGGCCGAGATCGAGGAGGCGCATTTCGAGCTCGACCGCGTCAACGCCGGGCTAGAAAACGAGGTGCGCGACCGCACCGCCGAACTGACCCGCGCCAATGAGGAAATCCAGCGGTTCGCCTATATCGTCAGCCACGATCTGCGCGCGCCCCTTGTCAATGTCATGGGCTACACCTCCGAGCTTGAGCAGGTCAGCAAGGCCCTGGAGCAGCAGCTGACCGCGCTGGAGGCGACCCACCCGGAGCTTGTGGACGCCGAGGCGCTGCGTTCGGTGCGCGAGGATGCGCCCGAAGCGGTGGGCTTTATCCGCACCTCGACGGCCAAGATGGACCGGCTGATCAACGCCATCCTGCGCCTGTCGCGCGAGGGGCGTCGCGCCCTGCAGCCCGAGACGCTCGAGATGACGGCCATGGTCCGCGCCATCGCCGACACCGTCAGTCACCAGGTCGCCGAAACGGGCGGCGAGATCACGATCAGCGACCTGCCTGCGATGGAGAACGACCGTCTGTCGATCGAGCAGGTCTTCAGCAATCTGATCGACAACGCCGTCAAGTATCAGCAGCCGGGCCGACCGATCCATATTGAGGTCAGCGGCCGGCAGGAGCCGGACGGCTGGGTCTCCTATGCGGTGCGAGACAACGGCCGGGGCGTCTCGCCTCGCGATCACGAGCGTATTTTCGAACTGTTCCGGCGCTCTGGCAAACAGGACACGCCCGGCGAGGGGCTGGGGCTGGCGTTCGTGCGCAACATCGTTCGCCGCATGGGCGGCACGATCGAGGTTGAGTCCGAATTGGGAGAAGGCTCGACTTTTTACCTAAATTTCCGAAGCGTCTCGTTATGCTGGGTGACCATCAAGGAGACCGCCTGTGAGCCACTCGGTGAAGATCGTCATGGTCGAGGACGACCACGGCCACGCCAAGCTCATTGAGAAGAACATCCGGCGGGCGAATATCGCCAATGACATCGTCCATTTCGACCATGGGGATGCGGCGCTGGATTATCTCTTTCAGGAAGAGGTTCGCCGCAGCGGGCCGCTGCTGATCCTGCTGGACCTCAATCTGCCGGACATGTCGGGCACGGACATCCTGGAACGGGTCAAGGCGGACGAGCGTCTGCGCCGCGCCCCGGTGGTGGTGCTGACCACGACGGACGACAAGGGCGAGATCCAGCGCTGCTACGACCTGGGCTGCAACGTCTACATCACCAAGCCCGTCGACTATGAAGCCTTCGCGGGCGCGATCCGGCAGCTGGGTCTCTTCCTCTCCGTCATGCAAGCCCCCGAGATCTGACGCGTGGATCAGGCCCGGCCCCCATACGGCTTTTGTACATCGACGATGATCGCGGCCTGTCGCGCCTGGTTCAGAAGGAGCTGGAGCGCCACGGCTATCAGGTGGTCTGCGCGCCAGACGCCGATGCAGGCTATGAGGCGCTGAAGGCCGAAACCTTCGATGTCTGCGCCCTGGATCACTATATGCCGGGGCGCGAGGGTCTGGACGTTCTGCCCGACATCCTGGCGCTGCCGGAACCGCCGCCGGTGGTCTATGTGACCGGGGCGCAGGACGGGCGCATCGCCGTGGCCGCCCTGAGGGCCGGCGCGGCCGACTACGTCATCAAGGACGTGTCCGAGGACTTCACCGCCTTGTTGCGCTCGGCCATCGAGGACGCCCTGCTGCGTCGCCGGCTGGAGCGCGAAAACGAGCGCGCGCATGACGAAGTCCGTCAAGAGCGCGACCGTGCCGAGGCCCTGCTGCGCGAGGTGAACCATCGCGTCGGAAACTCGCTGCAACTGGTCTCCAGCTTCATCTCCCTGCAACTGCGCCAGCTCGCCGACGAAGGCGCGCGGGCCGCCCTGCGCGAGGCCCAGGTCCGCATCGAGGCCGTCGCCCATGTCCATCGCCGCCTCTACACCTCGGCGAACGTCGAACGGGTTCAGATGGACGAATATCTGGCCGGCTTGGTCGAGGAGCTGAGCAAGTCGATCGGTCCCAATGGCGACGGATCGCGCCTGACCCTGTGCGCTGAACCTCTTCAGGTGACCACCGATCAGGCCGTGTCCCTGGGGGTGATCGTGACCGAACTGGTCACCAACGCCGTGAAATACGCCTATGAACCCGGCGCCGCCGGCGAGATCCGCATCCTTCTGCAGAAGGCCGAAGACGGCAGTCGGGCCCTCTTGACGGTCGAGGATGACGGCCCCGGTCTGGGCGACGGCGCGCCCAAAGGCACCGGCCTGGGCTCCAAGATCATCTCGGCCATGGCCAGCGGCCTGCGCTCGGCGATCGAGCTGGATTCCGCCCACCACGGCGTGCGCGCCCGTCTCGCCTTTGATCTCTGACCGTTTTGGGCTTCCGTCGGGCGTCCCGGCGGGTTTAAGCTCGGTGAAATGAAGCTTCAGTTCGGCACGGCGCGCCCCGGCCTCGACTATATCCACCGCCCTGCTGTTTTCGGCATCGCTGAGCGCGACGGCCGTCTGGCCTGCGTCCGCGTGGATCGCGGCGAAGGCGGCGTCTATTACGACCTGCCCGGCGGCGCCCTGGACGGCGACGAGACCGAACAGCAGGCCCTGGTGCGCGAGTTCGCCGAGGAAACCGGCCTGATCGTCGAGCCGGTCGACCGCCTGACCGAAGCGGGGCAGTATTTCCTCAGGTCGGACGGCGCCGCGGTGAACAACGTCGGCGGCGTCTGGGTGGTCAGCGTGACTGGCGCCGACCCTTCGACCAAGCAGGAAGCCGACCATGAGCTGGTCTGGATGGAGCCGATGCGCGCCTTGTTCAGCCTTCGCCACGAGGCCCACAGCTGGGCCGTCGCCCGCTGGCTGCGGGACCGTCATGCTGCAGCTTCGGAACCGCAGCGGCGATAGGGGTTGTTTTCCCTGAGAGACCGTCATTCCCGGCGGTCGCTGTACAGGAGTCCAACATGGCCGATCACGACCGCATTGAAGGCGCCGCCAAGAACATGGGCGGCAAGATCAAGGAAGCCGCCGGCAAGGTCACTGGCGACGAAAAACTGAAAGCCGAAGGCCGCGCCGATCAGGTCGAAGGCAAGGTCCAGAACGCCGTCGGCGGCGTCAAGGACGCCCTGAAGGGCAAGTAAGGACTGAGGCTACCCTCGTCCAAAGGACCGCCGCCCTTGCTGGGCGGCGGTTTTTTATCGCGCCAGCGTCCGCATCGCCCGCTCCAGCCCCTCCAGCGTCAAGGGGAACATGCGGTGCTCCATCATCTCGCTGATCAGGCTGACCGAGGGAGTGTAGGACCAGTAGCGTTCGGGCACGGGGTTCAGCCACACCGACTTGTCCCACTGTTCGCGGGCGCGTTTCAGCCAGACGGCGCCCGCCTCCTCGTTCCAGTGCTCGACCGAGCCGCCGGGCATGGTCACCTCATACGGCGACATGGTCGCGTCGCCGACGAAGATGGCGCGCCAGTCGCCGGGGTATTTGTGGATCAGGTCCCAGGTCGGGATGCGCTCGCTGTGGCGGCGGCGGTTGTCCTTCCACACGCCTTCGTAGAGGCAGTTGTGGAAGTAGAAGAACTCCAGGTTCTTGAACTCGGTCCGCGCGGCCGAGAACAGCTCTTCACACAGCTGGATATGCCCGTCCATCGAGCCGCCGACGTCCAGGAACAGCAGCACCTTGATGGTGTTGCGCCGCTCGGGCCGCATGTGGATGTCCAGCCACCCCTGGCGCGCCGTGCCGTCGATGGTGCCGTCGATATCCAGCTCCTCGGCCGCGCCTTCGCGGGCGAAGCGGCGCAGGCGGCGCAGCGCCACCTTGATGTTGCGCGTGCCCAGTTCGACCGTGTCGTCCAGGTTCCTGTATTCGCGCTTCTCCCAGACCTTGACCGCGCGGCCGTGACGGCCGGGGCCGCCGATGCGCACGCCCTCGGGGTTGTAGCCGCCGTGGCCGAAGGGGCTGGTTCCGCCCGTGCCGATCCACTTGTTGCCGCCCTGGTGGCGCTCCTTCTGCTCCTCCAGCCGCTGCTTCAGCGTCTCCATCAGCGTGTCGAAACCGCCGAGCGCCTCAACCTGCGCCTTCTCCTCGTCGGTCAGGTATTTTTCGGTCAGCAGCCGCAGCCAGTCCTCAGGGATGTCGGCGGTGATCTCATCGCCGGGGCCGACGCCCTCCAGCCCCTTGAACACCTTGCCGAAGACCTGATCGAAGCGGTCGTAATGCTTCTCGTCCTTGACCAGGACGGCGCGCGACAGGTGGTAGAAGGCCTCGACGTCGCGCCCCTCCACGCCCTTGTCCATGGCCTCCATCAGATGGAGCCATTCCTTGAGCGACACAGGCACCTTGGCCTCGCGCAGGGCGGTGAAGAAGGGCAGCAGCATGAGCTTAAGACTGGCCCTCGCCTAGCCGCGCCGCAAGATGAACTCGTCATCCATCCAGGCGCCGACCGGGTACTGATACTCGCCAGCCTTCTCGAAGCCGTAGGCGGCGTACAGCTTCTGGGCCTTTTCGTTGCCGCTCCAGACGCCGATCCACAGGGGGCCGTCGGTGTGAGCCTCCATCCACTCCAGCGCGATCTTCAGCAGTTGCGTGCCCAGGCCGAGGCCCTGCGCGGGCTTGCCGACGTAGAGGCGGCGCAGCTCGGCGTGACTGGCGCGGCCGTCGGGGTGGGGCAGGGTGTTCGGCCCGGCGTTGGCGAAGGCCAGCAGCTCGCCCTCGCGCTCGGCCACCCACCAGGCGGCGCCCGGCTCGGCAAGTTTGGTGGTGATGGCCTCGGCGTTGAAGCTGGCGTCCAGGAAGGCCGTCAGATCGGCGACCGGGTAAGGAATGCCGAAGCCGGTGACGAAGGTGTCGATGAAGGTCTGGCGCCCCAGCACGGCCAGGGCGGCGGTGTCGTCAGGACGGGCGGGGCGGATCACGGGGGCGCTCATGGCCGACGCATAGCGCCGGGCGGGCGTCGGGTGAAGGCGTGTCGAGACCGGCTTGGCGACATCATCGCAGCCTCGTCATCTTTGTGTGGTTGCAGGGGCGCGCGACGGGGGCTACCACCTTTGTCCAAGGTGCGCCGTCCGCGGCGCCCGTCAATGCTCGGATGGGGAGGTTAAGGGACGCCAAGGCCTTGGTTTCACAGGCCGATCCCCGTGCTATGACTTCTCCTGCACTCATGACTCATTCCGAATCTGCAACTCAGACGCCGGTCTTGGCCGCCCGCTCCGCGGGGGTGAAGCCGCCTATGGGGCCATTACGCTGGCGCGCCACGGCGAGCCGGCCCTGTCGCGCAAATGCATGATCACCTCGGACCAGTATCGCGACTGGTGGGGCCGCTATGAGATCGGGGGCCTGCGCGCGGGCCAGACGCCGCCTCAGGCCCTGCTGACGGCCGCCGAGGGCGCCGGAGCCATCTACGCCTCGACCCGACCGCGCGCGCAGGAGACCGCGCGCGCGGTGGCGCCGGATCGCGACGTGCTGGTCGACGCCCTGTTCATCGAGGCGCCGCTGCCGCCGCCGCGCTTCCCAAGCTGGATCAAGCTGTCGCCGCGCTATTGGGGCGTGATCTCGCGCATCTGGTGGCACGCCTTCAATCACCACGAAGGCCAGGAAACCCGCGCCGAGGCCGAGGTCCGCGCCGATCAGGCCGCGCGCGTGCTGATCGCCCGCGCCTCGGAGGGCCACGACGTGCTGGTTCTGGCGCACGGCTATTTCAACCACATGGTCGGCCGGCGGCTGAAGGCGCACGGCTGGCGCCTGGTGCATAATCAGGGCTTCAAATACTGGTCCCAGCGCCGTTTTGAGAGGCGCTGAGGTCGCGGTCTGAGGAAGGCCGTTGAAGCGGCGCGCGCGCCTCTCTAGGTTGCGCCCATCATGACCGACGCATCCGTTTCCCCCGCCGTGCCCGCCGATCTCAGCTTCGAGGACGCCCTGTCGCGTCTGGAGGGCATCGTTTCGCGCCTGGAATCGGGTCAGGCGCCGCTCGAAGAGTCCATCGCCCTGTACGAAGAGGGCGCGCGGCTGAAGGCCCACTGTGAGGCGCGGCTTAAGGCCGCCCAGCTGCGGGTCGAGAAGATCGTCGTCGGCGCCGACGGCCAGGCCAAGGGCGTCGAACCGGCCGAGTTCGGCTGATGTCCGGCGCCGGAATCGCGCCGCAGATCGGCTTCGACGACTTCATGAAGGTCGATGTGCGCATCGGCCGGATCATCAAGGCCGAGCCGTTCCCCGAGGCCCGCAAGCCCGCCTATAAGCTGACCATCGACTTCGGCGACGCCATCGGCGTCAAGAAGTCCTCGGCCCAGATCACCCATCATTACACCCTGGAACAGCTGGACGGCCGCAAGGTCGCCGCCGTCGTCAACTTCCCGCCGCGCCAGATCGGCCCGGTGATGTCCGAAGTGCTCACGCTCGGTTTCCCGGACGCTGAGGGGAACGTCGTCCTGGTCGGCGTCGATCGCGACCTGCCGCTGGGCGGGAGGCTGTTTTGAAGGTGCTGGCCGCCAACTCGCCCGAGCAGGCCGTCATCGACCGCGTCGCCGAGGTCGCTGACGTCGTCACCGTGGCGCTGGATGAACTGTTGCCGCGCGCCGACGGACCGGAAGTGCGCCTGACCGAGGCCATGCGTTACGCCGCCCTGGGGCCGGGCAAGCGGCTGCGTCCCTTCTTCGCCATCGAGGCGGGCCGGATGCTGGAGGCGGACGACCGCGCCGTCCTGCGCGCCGCCTGCGCGCTGGAATGCGTCCACGCCTATTCGCTGGTGCATGACGATCTGCCGGCGATGGACGACGACGACGTGCGGCGCGGCCGCCCGACCCTGCACATCGCCTATGACGAGGCGACCGCCATCCTGGCGGGCGACGCGCTTCAGACTGCGGCCTTCGACATCATTCTGGATGAGGACACCCACGACGAGGCGGCCGTGCGCTGCGAACTGGCGCGTCGTCTGTCTTTTGCGTCTGGCGCGCGCGGCATGGCGGGCGGTCAGATGATCGACCTGATGGGCGTCCGCGACGATCTGGGCGGCGTCGCCCGGATGCAGCGGCTGAAGACCGGCGCCCTGTTCGCCTACGCGTTCGAAATCCCGCTGATCGTCGCCGACGCCAATGAAGCGGCCTGGCACGCCCTGACCAGTTTCGCCCACGACATCGGCCTGGCCTATCAGATCGTCGACGATGTTCTGGATGCGGAAGGTTCGGCCGAGGAGATGGGCAAGGCCGCGGGCGGCAAGGACGCGGCCCTGGGCAAGACCAACTTCGTCACCCTGCTGGGGGTCGAGGCGGCGCGACAGAGGGTCGCGCACCTGGCCGATCAGGCCCGCTCGCACCTTGACCTGTTCGGCCATGACGCCGAAATCCTCAAGGCCAGCGTGGACTTTGTGCTCAAGCGCCGGTCCTGATAGGAAACGCGCCCGCCCTCAGCGGGTTACTGTTTGACGCCTCGTCGTCTGAAGGCCCCCGATCCCCATGTCCAAGACCCCGCTTCTCGACTCCGTCAAGTTTCCCGCCGACACGCGGGGCTTCGACATTCCCCAGCTGAAACAGCTGGCGGACGAGGTGCGCGCGGAAACCATCGACGCCGTGTCCGTGACCGGCGGGCACCTGGGCGCCGGTCTGGGCGTGGTCGAGCTGACGGTCGCCCTGCACCACGTCTTCGAGACGCCGCAGGACATTCTGATCTGGGACGTCGGCCACCAGTGCTACCCGCACAAGATACTGACCGGGCGGCGCGACCGGATTCGCACATTGAGACAGGGCGGCGGCCTGTCGGGCTTCACCAAGCGGTCCGAGAGCGAATACGATCCCTTCGGCGCGGCCCACGCCTCGACCTCCATCTCGGCGGCGCTCGGCTTCGCCGCCGCGCGGGACGCCAAGGGCGGGAACAACCGCGTCGTGGCCGTGATCGGCGACGGCTCCATGTCTGCGGGCATGGCCTATGAGGCGATGAACAACGCGGCCGAGGCCACAAACGGCCAGCTGATGGTCATCCTGAACGACAACGACATGTCGATCGCCCCGCCCGTCGGCGGCATGAGCGCCTATCTGGCCAAGCAGGTCTCGGGCGGGACCTATCAGAACATCCGCAAGGTCGGGAAGAAGTTCGTCGACCACATGCCGCGCCCCTTCCGCGACGCCGCGCGCAAGGCCGAGGAATACGCTCGCGGCATGATCGTAGGCGGCACCTTCTTCGAGGAGCTGGGCTTCTACTACATTGGGCCGATCGACGGCCACGACATGGAGAATCTGGTCCCCATCCTGAAGAACGCGGCCGCCATCACCGACCGCCCGGTGCTGGTCCACGTCGTCACCCAGAAGGGCAAGGGTTACGCCCCGGCCGAGAGCAGCGCCGACAAGCTGCACGCCGTGGTCAAGTTCGACGTGGTGTCGGGCAAGCAGGCCAAGGCCGTCTCCAACGCCCCCAGCTACACCAAGGTGTTCGGGACCGAGCTGATCAAGCACGCGCAAGCCGATCCGACCATCATGGCCGTCACCGCCGCCATGCCGTCGGGCACGGGGCTGGACCTGTTCGGCCAGGCCTTCCCGGATCGCACCTTCGACGTCGGCATCGCCGAACAGCATGCTGTAACCTTCGCCGCCGGCCTGGCCGCCGACGGCATGAAGCCGGTCTGCGCCATCTACTCGACCTTCCTGCAGCGCGGCTATGATCAGGTCGTCCACGATGTGGCGATTCAGTCCCTGCCGGTGCGCTTCGCCATGGACCGCGCCGGTCTGGTGGGCGCGGACGGCGCGACCCACGCCGGGTCGTTCGACATCGGCTATATGGGCGCACTGCCGGGCATGGTGCTGATGGCGGCGGCGGACGAGGCCGAACTGGCGGCCATGATCTCGACCTCCCTGGCCATCGACGATCGCCCCAGCGCCTTCCGCTATCCGCGGGGCGAGGGCGTGGGCGTCGACATCCCCGAACTGGCCGCCCCGCTGGAGATCGGCAAGGGCCGCATCGTGCGCGAAGGCACGTCGGTTGCCATCCTGTCGCTGGGCACCCGCCTGCAGGAATCGCTGAAGGCGGCCGATCTGCTGGCGGCCAAGGGCGTCTCGGCCACCGTCGCCGACGCCCGGTTCGCCAAGCCGCTTGACGCCGATCTGATCCTGCGTCTGGCGCGCGAGCACGAGGCCCTGATCACGGTCGAAGAGGGCGCCATGGGCGGCTTCGGCGCCTTCGTGCTGCAACTGCTGGCCGAGAAGGGCGCGCTGGACGCCGGGCTCAAGGTCCGCACCCTGCACCTGCCCGACATCTTCCAGGACCAGGACAAGCCCGAGATCATGTACGCCCAGGCCGGCCTGAACGCCGAGCACATCGCCGCCGCCGCCTCTACGGCGTTGGGCGTCGACGCCAGCCGGGCCGTGCGGGCGTAAACCGATTTTCCTTCTCCCCTTGTGGGAGAAGGTGGTCCGTCAGGACCGGATGAGGGGTGTCGGCGCCACGACAAGCCGTTTCCGCTGGCGCTTGAGCGGCGAAAGAGGGCGTAAGCACCCCTCATCCGAGCGCCTCCGGCGCCCACCTTCTCCCACAAGGGGAGAAGGGCATGGATCGCAACGCAATCGACCATCCCCCTCGGCGCCTGTGCTAGACTGCGCGCGGGCCGAGGGGAGATTTCAGACGATTCAGACGAATTGGACTCTATTTTTTCGTCCCCTCATCCGAGGAAGGCTCGGGTCACAGCACCCCGATCATGCTGGCGACCAGCGGGTGGCGCACGATGTCGCGTTCGGCCAGGCGCACCACGGCGATCTCGGGCACGGCCTCCAGCCGCTCAGCGATGTCGGAGAGCCCCGACACGCCGGGCAGCAGGTCCGACTGGTGCGGGTCGCCCGTCACCACCATGGTCGAGTGCCAGCCCAGCCGGGTCAGCAGCATCTTCAACTGGACGTAGGTGCAGTTCTGCGCCTCATCCACGACGATGAAGGCGTTGTTCAGCGTGCGGCCGCGCATATAGCCGATGGGGGCGATCTCGATCAGACCTTCGGCCATCAGCGCCTTGACCCGCTTCATGCTGAGCCGGTCCGACAGGGCGTCGTAGAGCGGGCGCAGATAGGGGCCAGCTTGTCCTCCATGTCGCCTGGCAGGAAGCCGATCGATTCCCCGGCCTCGACGGCGGGACGGCTCAGGACGATGCGGCCGACCTTGCCCGCCTCCAGCGCCTCGACCGCCTTGGCCACGGCCAGATAGGTCTTGCCGGTGCCCGCCGGGCCCAGCGCCAGCACCAGGTTGGCGTGGTCGACGGCCTTCATCAGTGCGGCCTGGCCGTCCGACTTGGGCTTCAGCGTCTTGAGATAGGCCTGGTCGCGCTCGTCGTTCGAGGGGACGGGCGACCAGCCGCCGATGCGGGCGGGCAATCGCCGGACTTTGGCATCCTGAAGGAATTCGGGCGAATCCAGCACGCCTTCGCGCAGCTGACGCTTGATGGCCGATCGTTTGCTCATGGACGCCTCCAGGGCATGAAAAAAGGCGAGCCCGGCTGGGTCTCGCCTTGGTCGTCGGTGGGAGAGGTGGGGGCCGAAGTCGCACAGCCGTCCCGAACGGTCGCAGGGTCTTCGCCGCAGCAGGTGCGTCGCCGTCCCCCGACTGGTCGTGAACACGCCAAGCGCATTCTCCAGCATCTGACCGGACCGGGCTTGATCCGGCTTCGGATCCGGGGGCGAATGGGGCCGACCGAATCGCATCAACAGTCTGATGCTAACGTGGTTTCTGAAGGGTTAAAGCCTTCATTTTAAGAAGAATAGGCGGTGTGCGGATGAGTGTTTACAGTCTGGGCGACAGCAAGCCTCAGCTTCCAGCGGAAGGCGAATACTGGATTGCGCCCAGTGCGACCGTCCTAGGAAATGTGATTCTGCATCCGGGCGCCAGCATCTGGTTCAACGCTGTGCTGCGCGGCGACAACGATCCCATCGTCATCGGGGCCGACAGCAATATTCAGGACGGCAGCATCCTGCACACCGACCTGGGATCGCCTCTGACGATCGGCGCCGGGGTCACGGTGGGGCACAAGGTGATGCTGCACGGCTGCGAGATCGGCGACAACAGCCTGATCGGCATCGGCGCGGTCATCCTGAACGGGGCGCGTATCGGAAAGAACTGCCTGATCGGCGCCAACGCCCTGATCACCGAGGGCAAGGTCATTCCCGACAACAGTCTGGTCATGGGCCAGCCCGGCAAGGTGGTGCGGGAATTGGAAGAGGGTCAGATCGAGGGCCTTCGCATGTCGGCGCAGCACTATGTCCAGAACTGGCGGCGCTATGTGACGGACCTGAAGCGGATCGACTGACCCGTCGCCCCACAATGGCACGGGTCACAATGGGACAGGCGCTGCGGCTAAGGGGCCGGAACGGCGCAAACTCGCGCAGGAGGGGATGAAACAGCCCATTGGCGGACACTCGAAACGGCCCGGCGCTTGCATTGGTCCTGCTGACGATCAATGCAGGAGTCCGATCCCATGCGGATAGGGATTACGAAAATGCTGGCGGGCGCTGTGGCCTTTGTGGGGCTGATGGCGGTTGCTGATGCGGCTGCGGCGCAGTGCGGGCCGTCCAGTTGCCTGCCGCCGCCGCCGCCCACGCCGATCTTGCCTCCGCCGACGCCGATCACCCCGCCGGTGACGCCGCCCGGCGGCGGTTGCGGCCCCAGCGGCTGTCTGCCGCCGCGCCCGCCGGTGACGCCTCCCTGCGGAGGAGGCGGTTGCCTGCCGCCTCCGCCTCCTCCGTGCTGCGGCTCGGGCGGGGGCAATGTGAACGTCAACGTCAATGTCAATGCGAACGCCAGCGCCAACGCCTCGGCGCGTGCCTGGGCCGGTTCGCGCGCGGCGTCCACGGTGATCGTGGCGGGCGGCGGCGGGGCTTATTTCAACGTCGACCAGCCCTATCCCACCACCATTCAGGGCCTGAACGTCCAGGGCGGGATGCAGTCGGTGCGGGTGCCCTTCACCGCCACGCGCCGCATCGAGAAGCAGGTCGTGCTGCAGGCCGTCTGCATCGACGACCGCAATGTGCCGCACCCGGCGTCGCAGGTGACGCCGGGCCGCGACGTGGCCAACAGCTATGACGGCGAACTGTTCCGCTGTCTGGCGGGCACCAAGCTGCAGTGGACCATCAGCGACGCTGAAGGCGCGCCGGGCGAAACCACGGCCTGCAACAAGGGCGACGCCCTGTGGCACGGCGCAGGCGGCCGTCTGGAATGCCGCCCTGAAAAGCAGGCGCGTCAGTGCAACGAGCGCTCGCTGCTGCGCCGCTATGGCGCGGGCGTGAAGGTGCTGACCATGATCCGTGAAGAGTCCTACACCGAATATCGTGAGGAAATGGTCGAAGGCGCCGCCTCGACCGGCATGATCATGATGGATGGCGGGGTCGGCGGCCGGGTTTTCTGAACCCGCTGTTCAGCCTGGCGACAGACGCGATCGTCTAGGGTCAGCCATCGACTCTCCGTCGATAGGCCTAAACGACTGGGCCCCGTTCCTTGCAGAACGGGGCCCTTTCTTCGTTATTGAGTGGCGTTGACCGAGACCACCTCGGCCTTCCACGCCGCATCCGGTTTCAGATACTGGCGCGCGGCCGCCTGAAGGTCGGCGGCGGTGAAGGATTCCAGATCGCTGATATGCGTCTGGATCTGCTCCAGGGAGGCGGGCTTGGCGGCTAGATCCTCCAGTTGACCCAGCCAGTATTCATTGCCCGCCTGGCTGCGGCGCAGGCTTTCGATCACCGGCAGGCGCGCGCGGTTCAACTCGTCCTCGCTGACCGGCTTGTCGCGCAGGTCGGCGATGATGGCGTCCACGGCGGTGAAGAAGGCGTCGAACTTTTCCGGAGCCGTGTCGGCGGTGATCGAGATGGAGCCGTAGCCCGCGAACACGTCGGACGACGAGGCGCGCACGCCCGGCGAATAGGCCAAGGCCTGCTTTTCGCGATCTCGTCCAGGACGCGCAGTTTCAGCACCTCAGCCAGGATAGAGGCCTTGCGCGCTTCGGTGCGGTCGTTGACGGCGTCTGTGGTCGGCCAGGCGATATAGGCCAGGCCCTGCTCGGCCGGACCGGCGTGGGTCAGGCGGATCGGCTGGGCCGTCGGCGCCGGGAAGCGGCGCTGGTCCGACCCGGCCAGAGGCTGGGCGGCCGGGGCGCGGGCGGGCAGGGCGGCGAAGGTCGAGGCGACCGAAGCCACCGCGTCCTCGATCTTGACGTCGCCGACCATGATGATGTCGATCGGGCCCGTCGCCAGACCCTGAACCACGCCCTGCTTCAGTTCATCCAGGGTGAAGGCGGCGATTTCTGCGGGCGACGGCATGGATTCGCGCTTGTCGCCGCTGGCCAGCAGACCCGAGGCCTGAAGGCCGAAGGCGCGCCGGGGGTCGCCATCTGCTGCATGATCACCTGCGGCAGCACGGCCTTGATCTGCTCGAACGGCGCAGGGCGCAGGCCCGGATCGGTCAGATATGCGGCCAGCACCTGCATCTGCAGTTGCAGATCGGCCGGCCGGGTGGCCTGACAACTGATAGGCGTCGCTGTCGATGCTGAAACCGGCGCCGTAGATTTTTCCGGTCAGGACGCGGTTCAACTCGTCGGCCGTCAGCTTGCCGAGACCGCCGGCCGTGAAGACCATCGGGGCCAGGGACTGAGCGGTGAAACGATCGGCCGGCAGGCCCATCTCGCCGATGCCGGTGCGGACCGAGATCAGGATCTGCTGGTCCTTGAAGGTCGTCGGCTTGACGGTCAGGCGCACGCCGTTGGGGAAGGTGACGATGGTGGCGCCGACGGCGGCGACTTCGGTGGTCGAGGCGGGCGTGGCGGCGGCGCCGAAGTCGGCGTAGGGCCAGTCCAGAGCGGCCTGTTCCGCCGGGGCGGCGACCGGCGTGGCGCGGCTGGCTTCCAGCAGGGCGGTGACGCCGGCCTCGCCGCCTTCGATCGGCTCGGGCGTGACGACCAGAGCCAACGGACCCTGGCCCTCGAAGGCGCGCTTGACGGCTTCGCTGACCTGAGCCGCTTGAAGGTCTTTCACCGTAGCTTCAAAGAGCGCCAGGTTGGTGGCGGGGGAGGAGAAGACCTTGTCGTCGTTGGCGGCGCCCAGCAGGGCGTTGGCCAGGGCCGGGGTGCTGCGCGTGGCGGCGGCCTGGACCGCCGTTTCCAGCGCGGCGCGGCTGTTGGCGATCTCGCGATCCAGTTCGATCTGGGACACGCCGAACTGAACCAGGCGGCGCTGTTCCTGCTCGATGGTTTCCAGCGCGCGCTGGATGCCGCCGGGATTGAAGGCGGCTGAGACGCTGGCGAGGTCCAGGGTCTTGAACAGGGTTCCCTGTCCGCCGCCGGCGCCGATGAAGGGCGGGTTGTCCGCGCGGGCCAGTTCACCCAGACGGCGGTTCAGCACGGCCATGCCCAGGCCTTGCAGCATGGCGTCGCGGCGTTCAGACGCTGTATCGGGATCGAGGTCAGGGTTGCGGATCCAGTTCAGCTGAACCGACGACTGCACGCCGGGCTCGACCAGGATGCGGGTCTCGGGCTGGCGCGGGGCGACCTGTCCCAGATCGGGCTCGGGGCCATCGGCGGCCTTGGGCGTCCAGTCCGAGAAGGTCGCCTTGATCTTGGCTTCCATCTGATCGACGTCGAAGTCGCCGACGGCGATCATGGTCGCGCGCTCGGGGCGGTAATAGGCCTCGTAGAACTCGACGAAGCGTTCGCGAGGCGCGCTGCGGATGATGCTGAGGTCGCCGATCGGCAGGCGATTCGACAGGCGCTGGCCCGGCGCCAGCAAGGCGATCTGGGCTTTCAGCGAGCGCAGGGCCGGGGTGTTGCGCAGGCGCTCTTCGCCTTCGATCACGCCGCGTTCGGAATCGATGTCCTCGGCCTTCATCAGGGCTTCCGAGACCTGCTCCCGCATGATCCGCAGCGAGGTGTCGACCGTCTCGTCGTTGGTGCGCGGCAGCTCCAGGGTATAGGCGGTCTGGTCAAAGCTGGTGAAGGCGTTGGTGTCGGCGCCGAAGGCCAGGCCGAGACGCTCCAGAATCGCAGCAGCTCGTTCTCCGGCACGTTCGTCGTGCCGTTGAAGGCCATATGCTCCATGAAGTGGGCCAGACCCAGCTGGTCGTCGTTCTCCATCAGCGAACCGGCCGCGATCCGCAGGCGCAGCGACGCCTGACCCGGCGGGGTGGCGTTCTTCATGATGGCGTAGCGCATCCCGTTGGGCAGGACGCCGAAGCGCACGGCCGAGTCAGCCGGGATGTCGCTGGCCGCCTGGGCCCAGGGCTTGGAGGGTTGGGCGTTCTGCGTCGCGACGGCCGAAGCCGGCGTCAAAGCAACGGCAGGGAGGGCCGCGCCGCCCATCAGGGCGAGGCTGGACGCGGCGAGCAGGAGCAGGCGGCGAGGGGATCGCATTCGGTGGTCTCCGCGACGTGCGAGCGGGCGGCCCCGGGACTGATTGCGGCCCTGCACGTAAGACAGGCGCGAAGCGTCTTCAGCCCCGCGCCTGCTTACGGTGACAAACGAGCTTGACTAGCTCAAGTTACCGAAAGTTAATTTCCCGGTCGGGCGACATAGAAGGTCGCCGTGTTGCCGACGGCGTTGGCGCCGGCGACGACATTGCGGCCCCAACCGTTGACGGTGGCGGTCGCCGTGGCGCGCACGTCGCCGACATTGGTCTGGCTGTTGCGAACGTTCAGGTCGCCGCCGCAGGTCGAGCAGGCGAAGCCGGTGACGGCGTTGCCCGCCGCATTGGCGCCGACATAGGCGTCATAGCCGTTCTGGCCGGTGAAGCCGGCGCTGGCGGTGACGCCGCCGGTGTTCATCTGGGTGTTGTCGATGCTGACATAGATGTCGTTGTTGCCCGCATGAACCTCGTTGCCGACAGCCTCGGCGGTCGAATAGGCGGCGCCGAAGTCGTAGGAGCTGACTTCGGTGCGCGACAGCACCTCGGCCGAGTTCTGCTGGTCCACGTCCACGACCAGCGAACCGCCCTGATTATAGAAGGCGGCCTGGTTGGAGGCGGCGCGGCTGCGTCCGGCGATGTCCCAGGCGTTGCCCGCCCACACGCCGGTCCAGGCGGTGACGCCGGCGCCCGAGGCGTTCTGGGCGACTGACAGGTCCTGGTGCGAGTTCGGGGTCGAAGTCGCCTGCACGGCGTTGGCCGAAGCCTGGCTGGAGAAGACGGCCGGGGCCGGGGCGTAGGTGAAGCGGGCCTCGTTCTCGGCGTAGATCTGGCCGGTTGAGTTCTGATCAGCGCGGCCGGTGATGGCGCCGCGCTGGTCGCCCGTGCCGCTGGCGCCCAGGGCGACGGTGTTGCCGATGGCGTCAGCTGAGATGTGGCCGCCGTAGTTCAGGCGGGCGCCGGTTTCTTCGATGCGTGTGCGCGCCGTGACGTCGCCGTTCAGGTTCTGGCCAGCCTCGACGTCGACGCCGGTGTTGACGGCGGTGGCGGCCAGATAGTTCCCGCGCGCCTGGGTGACGCTGTTCACGTAGCCGGTGTCGCCGCGCAGGGTCAGGGAGGTGTCCGCGACCGCGGCGCCTTGCATGTCCTGGGTCGAGCGGATGTCGGCGGCGCGGCCTTCGGCGCCGCCGGACAGGGCGTTGCCCATGGCGGCGTTCGACACGGCGACGTTGTCGCTGACGTTGACGACGTTCAGGCGCTGACCGCTGATGACGTCGCCAAGGTTGAGCTGCTCATTCAGGACCAGCCCGCGATCTTGAGCGGAAGCCTCAGCGGCCGCCGCTACGCACAGCGCTGTCGCGGCGATCGTGCCAGCGAGACGGGTCGGCGCGAGTCTGGCCATTGTTCGTGTCCGTGTTTGCGTAAGCGGGATAATAGCCGCCCGTCGGGCCGACAGGGCTGTCGGCCAGCGGGTCGTTGGCGGGGTTGAGGCAGATTTCCGGGCCGGGCGCCGTACAGATTGGCCATGAACTCGACCGTGGCGCGTTCGACCAGGGCGCGGACGGCCAGTTGAACCGGCTCCAGGCCGCTGGACCCGGCGGAAATGTCGAAGACGTTGCCGTTCAGGAAGTCGAACACGCCGGCCGACACTTCGCGGCCGACGATCTGCTTCTGATAGGAGACGACATCCACGACTTCGAGGGTGGTGGTCTGCACCAGACGAAGGTCGATCGCGACGTTCATCACGAACACCTTGCCGGTGATCAGGCCCGAGCCGCCGTTCTGTTTCACTTCGCCGCCGGCGACGTCGAAGCCGCCCGAGCGGATGTTGTAGTTCACCTCGGTGATGCCGCCGACCACATAGAAGTCCGAGCCCGGCACCTGACCGGCCAGGATGCGGCGGAAGGCGGCGTCCTGGGGCGCGCCGTTCGGCACGTCGTCGCCGATCAGCTTGTTGTTGGCGTAGCGCAGCTCAAGCTCCGACACCGAGGTGTCGTAGCGCTCGACGATGCGGGCGCCGGCCTTGGCCAGGGCGGTGTTGGCCATCAGGGACGCGCCCTGGGTGATCTGGCGGCCGCCGTCCGAGGAGATGGAGCCGGTGTAGTCGCTGATCCGACCCACGGCCATGCGCGGCGAGGGCAGGTTGTAGCGGCGCGCATAGTCGGCCAGGCAGTAGAGCGCGGTCGAATAGGGCGTCGGGTTCGACGTTACCGGGGCGTTGCCGATCGGCTTGGCGTACTGGCCCGACGGCCCGGCGGAGGTGCTGACGCAACCGCCCAGCAGGGCGGCGGCGGCGGCGACGCAGCCGAGGGCGCGCACTGGCGAGCGACGGATGGCTGGGATTTTCATGGACGCGGCCCGTTCAGGGTGGTGCCGGCGTTGATGTCGCCGGTGTTGGTCTGGTTGGAGTTGACGACGACCGTGTTGCGGTTGCCCTGGACCACCACATTCAGGTTGTTGCCGATGGCGGTCGAGCCGCCGATGTTGGTCCCGCCGCTCGAGCCGACGCCGCCGTTGAAAATGCTAGACGACGCATTGCTGTCGCTTCGCGAATAGGCGCTGCCGTTCTGCTGGATGAGGCCGTCGACGACCAGGCGGTTGCCGTTGGCGTCGCGGGTCGTGCCGCGGCTGGCCTGGGCGGTGGTGTAGCGCGAGGCGCCGTAGCCGGCCTGGAACTGGCCCGCGCCGGCCGAGCCGGTCGACTGCGCGACGGCCGAACCGGCAGGCAGGCCCGCCAGCACGACGGCGGCGGCCGCAACGGTCATGAGTGTCAGTCTATGAGACGGCATCAGGCGCTCCCGAGAACTTCTGGAAGGCCCCTCGCAATGACCATGCCAGCCCATATCAGTCTCGGAATGGCGCAAAACGACGGCTTGAGCTGGAATGCGACTGGCCCCATCAAGGACGAATGTCCCAATCTGACGCCCGTTCGCCGCGACCGCCGCGCGAAAAGATGTTCAACGCGCCCTTC
>NZ_CP146349.1:0-80000 GCF_037055305.1 Brevundimonas sp. LF-1 | reverse complement strand
ACCATCATCTAAGGCCCCCAAGTCATGGCTAAGTGGGAAACGATGTGGGATTGCTTTGACAATCAGGAGGTTGGCTTAGAAGCAGCCATCCTTTAAAGAAAGCGTAACAGCTCACTGATCAAGCGATCCTGCGCGGAAAATGTAACGGGGCTAAAGCCATGCGCCGAAGATATGGGTTTGCAGTTTACTGCAAGCGGTAGCGGAGCGTTCCGTAAGCCTGTGAAGGTCAACCGTGAGGTTGGCTGGAGGTATCGGAAGTGAGAATGCTGACATGAGTAACGATAAACAGTGTGAGAAACACTGTCGCCGAAAGACCAAGGGTTCCTGCGTAAAGCTAATCTGCGCAGGGTTAGTCGGCCCCTAAGGCGAGGCTGAAAAGCGTAGTCGATGGGAAGCAGGTAAATATTCCTGCACCAGCTGGAAGTGACGGATGGCATAAGTCGTCGGGGCTTATTGGATTGTTCCCGGCGGTGGCGTCGTCCCTGGAAATAACTCCAGCAGAGACCGTACCCGAAACCGACACAGGTGGTCAGGTAGAGCATACCAAGGCGCTTGAGAGAACTGTGCTGAAGGAACTCGGCAAATTGCACGCGTAACTTCGGAATAAGCGTGACTCACCCTGGGCAACCAGGACTGAGTGGCACAAGCCAGGGGGTAGCGACTGTTTAGCAAAAACATAGGGCTCTGCGAAGCATCAATGCGACGTATAGGGTCTGACGCCTGCCCGGTGCCTGAAGGTTAAAGGGAGGAGTGAAAGCTCCGAACTGAAGCCCAGGTAAACGGCGGCCGTAACTATAACGGTCCTAAGGTAGCGAAATTCCTTGTCGGGTAAGTTCCGACCTGCACGAATGGCGTAACGACTTCCCCACTGTCTCCAGCACAGGCTCAGTGAAATTGAATTCCCCGTGAAGATGCGGGGTTCCCGCGGTCAGACGGAAAGACCCTATGAACCTTTACTATAGCTTCGCCTTGGCGTTAGCGACCGTATGTGTAGGATAGGTGGGAGGCTATGAAGCCGGGGCGCCAGCTCTGGTGGAGCCATCCTTGAAATACCACCCTTACTGTCGTTGACGTCTAACCGAGGGCCGTTATCCGGTCCCGGGACATGGCGTGGTGGGTAGTTTGACTGGGGCGGTCGCCTCCCAAAGTGTAACGGAGGCGCGCGATGGTTAGCTCAGACCGGTCGGAAATCGGTCGTCGAGTGCAATGGCATAAGCTAGCCTGACTGCGAGACTGACAAGTCGAGCAGAGACGAAAGTCGGCCATAGTGATCCGGTGGTCCCGCGTGGAAGGGCCATCGCTCAACGGATAAAAGGTACTCTAGGGATAACAGGCTGATTTTGCCCAAGAGTCCATATCGACGGCAAAGTTTGGCACCTCGATGTCGGCTCATCACATCCTGGGGCTGGAGCAGGTCCCAAGGGTACGGCTGTTCGCCGTTTAAAGTGGTACGTGAGCTGGGTTCAGAACGTCGTGAGACAGTTTGGTCCCTATCTGCCGTGGGTGTTCGAAGCTTGAGAGGATCTGTCCCTAGTACGAGAGGACCGGGATGGACATACCTCTGGTGGACCTGTCGTGGCGCCAGCCGCGCAGCAGGGTAGCTAAGTATGGAATAGATAACCGCTGAAAGCATCTAAGCGGGAAACTAACCTCAAAACAAGGCTTCGCTGAGGATCGTGGAAGACTACCACGTTGATAGGCCAGGTGTGGAAGCGCGGTGACGTGTGAAGCTTACTGGTACTAATAATCCGATCGGCTTGATCGTTTCTCAGCAAAACTCATTCGATTTTTACTTGTCGAAAACAAAAAACGATATCTTCTCATTTCATTCGTGTGTGTCGGGTTGACCTGGTGGCTCTGTCGGAGGTTCCCCACCCGATCCCATTCCGAACTCGGTCGTTAAGCCCTCCAGAGCCGATGGTACTTCGTCTTAAGGCGCGGGAGAGTAGGTCGCCGCCGGGTCTACCCGACACACATGAATGATATCTCGAACCCTTCTTCCTTTACTCACCGCCTTGCCGCGGGATGGAGCAGCCCGGTAGCTCGTCAGGCTCATAACCTGAAGGTCGCAGGTTCAAATCCTGCTCCCGCACCCAAATACAAAAGCCCCCGAAGCTGATGCTCCGGGGGTTTTTGCTGATCCATGCCCTCTCTCGACCCGACAGGCTCGATCACAGGGCAACGCCGCAGGGCTATCTGGGCGTCGGTGGGACGTCGGCTTGGTTTAGCAGTGCAGAACGACCATTCCTGGCGCTGTGGCATCATTCGTTCTGGCGACGGGCATGGAGGCGATCGCTGCGACGGTGTTGCACGGAGACCGCGTGGCGACGGATTGAGTTCTGACGGCCGGCGGTTGGATCGATTTTCGGCTCTGAGGTCGGCCAAGTGAGCGAGTTTTGGGCCCTGCCGCGTTCGACGGCTCGTCGGGCGAAGCCGGTCAGCCAGAGCGGGTCCGAGCTTTTTCAAACATCCTTGGCGCGGCGACGCTGCGACGAGCCTTGCGCTTCGGCAGAACTTCGTCAACGAGAAGACGCCGCCAAGCTGGGCCGTCTCGCGCTATTCGTCGAGCTGGTGAACCACCAGCGCCGCGAGGTTTGGGACTCGAAGTCGGTCCAAGACGCCGAGAGCTTCGTGTCCCTGCAATCAAGGGGGCGCAAAATTATATCGTCCCAAGAGTCGATACACTTCGCGACACGATCCTTGCCGAGGCCAGTCTCAAGACGGACTGGCTCAAGTCGGCTCTCGTCGGGCCCTACCGATCCAACTTATTCGCGGACTCCGCGATCCTATCGCTCATCGGGGGTCCTAGCTACGACAGCGAAGCCTGACCATAGCGTTCGGCTCAGGCTTAGACGAAGCGTCTCCCGCTCGGCTTGAAAGAGATTGGCAGTAAATGCCGATGCCCTCTAGCGTGTCGTCGGGCTAGGGTCGCGTCTGGAAGTCTGCTTTGCGCGTAGGACTCAATGTCCGCTCGTGGCGCTTTGCGGACTGCCGAAGGGCTGAACCTGACTCAACGCGGAAGCACGGTTGGTCCGCTTCAGGGAAGAGGCGTGTAAGCAGAAAGGCATTATGGCTGCGACTGCGCCGTCGATCCCTCGTCTGGGAGACGATGCCCGCAGGTCTACATGGAAACATCGAAATCTGGCGATCCATGCCGGAGAGGAAGAAAGGAGATCAAGAGAGCGCGTCTCCTCTCTGTCATTAAGTTGCATTGTAATTGGTCTAGTCCAGATTTCTCATTGAGGCGTGGGATGTGGACATGCAAGCGCTGGCGCAAAAATTAAAAAACGCGGGACCAATTGGTTTTTCCCTGTTTGCCGGTCTAGCCGGCTTCTGCGCCTATTTCTCCATGTACGCCTTCCGCAAGCCGTTCTCGGCGGCGACTTTCGAAGGGGTTGAAGGCTGGGCCTTCGTACTGGATTACAAGGTCGCCCTCGTGATCGCTCAGGTCATCGGCTACGCTCTGTCGAAATGGATCGGCGTCAAGGTGATCGCCGAGGCGGACGGTCAAGGACGCGGCCGGGCCATCCTGATGTTGATTGGCGCCTCATGGCTGGCGCTGGTCGCTTTCGCCCTGATCCCGGCGCCGTGGAATGTGGCGGCTCTGTTCTTCAACGGCCTGCCGCTGGGTCTGATTTGGGGGCTGGTGTTCGCCTATATGGAAGGCCGGCGCGTGTCCGACGTTCTGGGCGCTGTGTTGTGCGCCAGCTTCATCTTGTCGTCAGGCGTGGTGAAGGCGGTCGGCAAGCTGCTGCTTCAGGCGGGGATCAGCGACCTGTGGATGCCGGCGGCGGCGGGTGCGGTCTTCATGCCCGTGTTGTTGCTCTCGGTCTGGGGGCTGGCGCAGCTGCCGGGCCCCAGCGCAGACGACGAGCGCGAACGTGTGCGCCGCGCGCCGATGAACAAGGATGAGCGGCGACGTTTCCTGGCCGATTACGGCCTGGGAATGGCCGCATTGATCGCGGCCTATGTGTTGTTCACCGCCTTTCGGGATTTCCGCGACAACTTCTCGGCCGAGGTCTGGAAAGCTGTCGGGTACGGCGATGCGGCGGGCGTCTTCGCCGCCAGCGAACTGCCTGTGGCGGTCATCGTCCTGATTGTTCTGGGCAGTCTGATCCTGATCCGCGACAACCGGCGCGCGCTGATGGTCATGCATGGGGTGGTGATCGCGGGCGCTGCGCTGATCGGTCTGTCGACCCTGGCCTTTCAGACCGAGCTGGTGTCGGCGCTGACGTGGATGATCCTGAGCGGAGCGGGTCTCTACATGGCCTACACCCCGTTCAACGCCATGCTGTTCGACCGGATGCTGGCGGCCACGCGCAGGGTCGGGACGGCGGGCTTCCTGATCTATGTGGCTGACGCCTCCGGCTATGTCGGCAGCGTGCTGCTGCTGCTCTATCGCAGCTTCGCGGCGCCGCAGCGGGATTGGCTGCAGTTCTTCATCGGCGCGGCCTACGCCTCAGCGACGGCCAGCTTGGTGCTGACTCTGGCGTCGGCGCTCTATTTCGGGCGCAAGCTGGGGCGGAAGCATCAGTCGCCGACGATACAGGCCGCGCCGGACGCCGCCGCATCTTGAACGCTGGACGTTAGGGCGTGACATCCAGATCGACCTTCACGCGCAGCGCGTCGTGACGCCAGTATTCGTGGTCGTATTCGACGATGCGCCCGGCCGCGTCGAAGCTGGCGCGGATCACCAGAAGGCCCGGCGTGCCTGACTTGACGCCCAGAGCCTCAGCCTCTTCTTGGATCAGCGCGCAGGGCTGCATCTCGACCCGGTTGCGCGTCACCGCCAGCCGATAACGGCTCTTGAGAATCTGCGTCAGTGAGCCGTCCAAATCATGCGCCAGCAAATCAGGCGCCCGCTCCGCCTCGACATAGATGCGTTCGACCAGCACCGGTCGCCCGTCGATCAGGCGGCGTCGCCGGATCAGGTGCACCGACGCGCCCAGCGGCAGGCCCATGGCCTTGGCGACCCCGTCCTGGGCTTCGACAGAGGCGGTCGACAAAGTCTCAGTCGCGGGCTGGCGGCCCTGTTCAGACACATAGGTCATGAAGCCGGCCCAGCGGGTTGGATCATAGGTCACAGGTTCGGGCGAGACGTACCAGCCGCTGCGATCGCGGCGGAAGATCATCCCCTCGGACTCCAACTGGAACAGGGCTTCGCGGATCGTGCCGCGCGCTACGCCCAGACCATCCTGAAGCTGGCGTTCCGACGGCAGCTTGGCGCCTGGCTTCAGCGCGCCGCTGTGGATCTGGCGGGCGATATGATCGCGGGCCACCAGATAGCGGCCCCGATCGCCGGCAGGCGTTTCGGTCGGTGAATTCCACCAGGCAGGCGCAGGGGCGGCGGACATGAAAGCTCGTCGGCTGAGAAGTCGTTGACGCCTTATCGCGTCTTCGCGTCCCGGCGTCGATCCTCTGCGCCGCCCGTAATGAAAACGGCGGCGACCCTTTCGGATCGCCGCCGCCAGGACATCGGACCGTTGATGGCCTCAGTAGCTGTAGCTCATGCGGAACAGGAAGGTCCGGCCCGGCTCCATATAGTCCTTCATGTAGCTGGGGCTTTCACCCTTGGTCGTATAGTAGCGGTGGCCGTCCAGAATGTTCTGCACGTCGAAATCGACCGCCAGTTGTTCGTTGACGTGGTAGCGCGAGTGGAAGTCGAGCGTCTTGGTCGGCTGCACCCATTTGTCGACGGCGTTGTCGCGCAGATCCTCAATGTACTCGCCCTGATAGTTGTAGGACAGGCGCGCTTCGAAGCCGTACTTCTGATAGGTCAGCGAGGCGTTGTACATCAGGTCCGGCGCTCCGACGAAGGAGATCGGACGCCCCTTGCGATAGTCCAGGCCCGTCTCGCCCTCGCTGGTCTGCAAGGTCAGATTGCCCTCGAAGCCGAAGCCGTCCAGCGGCGCGGCCAGACCGTCGAAGCTCTTGATGAAGTTGAATTCGACCCCGGCGATTTCGGCGGTGTCGCCGTTCTTGGGCTGGGTGATTTCGATGAAGCCCTCGGTCGTGGTGGCGTCGACCTGGCTGCCGTTGGTGAAGATGAAGTTGTCGATCTTCTTGTAGAAGACGCCTGCCGACAGGACGCTGCTGCGGTCAGGATAAAACTCGGCCGACAGGTCCAGATTCAGCGCTTCCGCCGGTTTCAGGTCCGGCTGCCGCGGCTGATGGCCAGAATCTCGTTTGTCACCGGATCGCGCGTCACCGATTGCCCGCCCGAGATGTAGCCGTACTCGGGCCGCGAGAAGCTGGTCCAAAGGGCGGCGCGATAGACCCACTGCTCGTTTGGACGCCAGGTCGCCGTCACGCTGGGCAGGAAGACGCCGTAGTCTGCGTCGCTGGTATCGAACCCGCTGGCGTCGCCGTCGTCCGACCAGAAGGTGTTCTTGACGTCGGTCTGTTCATAGCGGCCGCCCGCGATGACCTGCAGGTCGCCCCAGCGCAGCTGCGCCAGAGCATAGGCGGCGTAGATGGTCTCCTGCCCCTGTTTGTCGTCCTGGCTCAGGCGTTCATAGGACATGGAGGACGGGGTGGCGGCCTCGGCCGCGCGGATGGCGGCGATCACCCGTTCGCGGTTGAAGATGGCGCCGTAGTAGTATCGGCCGCCCAGGATGCGATCGACCTCGCGTTCAATCAGGCCGGAGGCAGCCATGGACAGACCGTCCAACGCCGTGCCGGAGAAGTCGCCGTCCCAGATCGGGCTGCTGTCGTACTCACGTTCTGATTTCAGGTATTTGGCGCCGAAGCGGATCTGTTCCAGCGGGCCGCGATCGACCTGGTAGCGAGCGTCGATCTTGAAGGCGAGGCGGTCGTCCTTCTGACGCGAACGGCTGTGGCCTGCGCCGTCCAGCGGCAGCAGCGACGGGTCGCGTTCGACATGGGCGGCGAAGGCGGGCAGTTGCGGCATGGGGAAGCGTCCATCGTAGGACGACCACAGCAGGCCAGTTTCGTTCAACCGCGCAACGCAAGCGTCGCAGTTGTAGCCGATGGAGTAGTTGTCGGGGTTTTCGCGCTCGCCGAAGCTGTAGCTCAGGTCGTAACTCAGCTCGAGCGCGTTCAGCCGGCTGACGCCGCCCAGATTAACGGTGGCCAGGGTCTGGTTCTCGTCGGAAATGTCCATGTTGCGCGAGAACTGGAACGCTTGCGGATCCCACACGCCCGAGCGGCCGTGCAGGGACCAATAGGATTTCCGGGTCCGGTCCGCATCGGTGATGCGGCCGTCGCCGTCGGCGTCGATGATTTGGCCCGTCGTATAGCCGTAGACGGCGCCCAGGCTTGCGTCCTGGCCGATGATCATTTTTTCCGGCGCTGACAGGCTGCGGTCTTCGTCGTTCACCTGTACCAGACGCATGGTCGGGCGACTGCGATAGTCGGTCCAGTCATTGGTCGAGGCGCGCTCGAAACGGTTGTACTGGCCACGCAGGTATAGGTCGTGATCGGCGCCGCGATAGTCGAAGGAAACGTTGCCGCCATAACGCTCCTGTTCGTTGCGGCGGTAGTCTAGGTCGATGCCCGGCAGGTACATGGAGCGTTCGTCGATCGCTTCTTCAGCGTTCTTGCGCCAGATGTAGGGCTCCCATTCGCCGTCGTTTTCGGTCTCTTCGGTGACGCCGTTCGAACGGCCGTAGTTGACGGAGGCGAAGACGCCGAAACGCTCGTCCTTCAGGCGGCGGCCGAAGTCGGCCTGCAGCAAATAATTGTCCGAGGCTTCGCCCTGATCCTTGGCGCGGTCGTTGAAGCCGTAGCTGGCGAACAGGCGCGCCACCGGGGCGTTGAAGTCAAAGGCGTTGGGCGTGCGGAAGTCGATAGATCCGCCGATAGCGTCGCCGTCCATGTCGGGCGTCAGCGTCTTGGAGACGGAAATCGCCTGCAGACCGTTGGGCGGCAGGACGGTCATCGACATCTTGCGGCTGTCGGTATCGGTCAAAGCCACGCGCACGCCGTTGATCGAATAGGCGTTGAAGGTGCCGGCGAAGCCCCGGACGGTGACATATTCGCCTTCGCCTGTCGTCTGGTTGACGATGACGTTGACGCCCGGCAGGCGCGCCAGGGCGTCGGCGACGTTGGCGTCGGGCAGCTTGCCCATATCATCAGCCGACAGGACGTTGACCACGCCATCGGCGCGACGCTGGGCCGAGATGGCGTTGGCGGTGCCCAGGCGTTGGCCAGTCACCACCACCTCGCCGACGACGGTCGGCTGGGCTTGGTCTTCTTCAGAGGCAGCGGCGATCGCCGTGCCTGCAACGGCCCAGGTCAATGCTAGGGCGCTGGCGCCTGCGATGCGGTTCGCCGTGCGCGATGCGACGGCGGCGGAATGAAACGACATTGGTGATCCCCACCCAGAGTCCAGGAGTTTTGGCTGGGAGAGGGCGCTTCTCGGGCCGTCCCCGTCCGCATCGGCGGACGAGGGCGGGGTAGCTGCAAGCCAAACTGGTGTAAACCAGTTGCTTTGATCTACACAAAACATTCATAATTAGAATGTTTTCATATATAAGTATTGTTGTCCGACTTCGGATGTATGCGTGTTACTATTTCGATGTCGCCCGGATGATGTCGATATAATGCGAGACATCAGGCGTAATAACGCCGGGCTGCTTGCCTAGGTCGTCATAGCGGCGCAGGCGAAGGGCCTCCTTGAAAAAGGGTGCGCCTCAAAGGCCGCGCATTCCGCCTTGTTGAACGGTCCGCCCTGAAGACTCAGGCTCAGCGCCGATGCGCCGCTCAGGGCTTCAAGGTAGCCTGGTTCAATGGCGCAAAGATAGCGTTTGGCGGCGACGTGCAAGGCGATCGGGGCTGTCACTTCTTCAGGAAACCATTGAGATAGAAAGGCTTCACCCAGCTTCTCATGAGCTGCATCGTAGCCGTGATCCTCAGCCGCATCGCCCGCGCCTTCAAGGAATTGTCCCACGTCATGCAGCAGGGCCGCCGCGATCATGGCCGGGGTGTCTTCGGCGTCTTCCGCCAGCTTGGCGCATTGCAGCATATGCTCGCGCTGATTGACGTGCTCGCCGTAGCGGCTCTCGCCATGGCGGTCGAAGAGGTCGGTAATCTGCTTCACAGGCGTAGCCCTCGCCGTCGACCAGAGGTCGCAAACGGCTGATCAGTTGTTGTGGAGTGTTTCCGCGCCCGCCCAGTCATTAAACAGTCATGGCGAACCCTTATTGGTCTATACCACAAAATCGTCTTCAGCAAGACCACGGACAGACTGTCATGAACCGCACGCTCATCGCCGCCCTGCTAGCTTCGGCTTGCCTGATCCCGACTGGCGTTCAGGCGATGCAGGGCCAGGCCTGGGATTTCACGCCGCGCTATGAATTGCCGCGCGGTGCAGGACCGCAGCGTACGGACACGCCGTCGCCGTCGGCGAAGCTGACCCCGTCCGCGAGTTCCATGCGGTTCAACGACATGGCGCCGACGGAGCGCCGGAACCTGGAAACGGCTTTTGATTCCAGACGCGATTTCACCGTCGAGATGTGGATTCTGGACCATGTGAATCACCCGGTCGCCGCTGTACTGACGCCGGACGGCGCGAACGGCGCGACGCCCTGGCTGCTGTCCTACCGCGACGGCCAGGCCTCGTTCGGCCCGGCGGACGCGGCCATGGTCGACGCTCCCGACTACAAAGACGTCTGGCGACACGTCGTGGGGGTGCGTCAGGGCGACGCTTGGCGCCTTTACGTCAACGGCGTCCTCGCTGGATCGACCTCAGCGCGCATGACCGGCGTCTCGGAGGCTCACTGGCGCTGACGGCTTACCTAGAGGCCGAGCCCTATATGTCCCTGCCGGACCTTGTGCGCGGCGCAGCGGTGCATGGCCGCGCTCTCAGCGCGGCAGAGGTCGAAGCCGCCTTCGCCGCCCGCGCCGCGCTGGTCGACCAGGGCCGCCTGAACGCCGAGACCTTCCACTTCACCCAGCCGCCTTATCTGAACGCCCCGACGACAGAGGACGTCCAGCTGTCGTGGGAGACGGATCGTCCAGCCCGCTTTACCGTCGCCTGGGGCGAAACGGAGGCTCAGATGCGTCGCATCGAGGTTCTCGCCGCCGAAGAGGACCGTCTGGGTGGCGTGACGCTGGACGGTTTGAAGGCCGACACGCCCTATTTCTACCGCGTCACGGCCTCGACTGAGGACGGGCGGGCGCTGGATTCGGGCCTGTTGTCGTTCCGCTCGGCGCCACTGCCCGGCGCGCCCTTCGTCATCGCCGTCTCGGCCGACACCGAGGCGCGCCCCCATATCAACAACCGCATGAGCCAGCTTATCTGGGAAGAGCGGCCGAATCTGCTGTTGCTGGCCGGCGATCTGACCGACGGCGGCGATATTGATCGCCGCTATCAGTGGACGCACGAGTACTTCCTGGGCATGGGCAGTCTGTTCGGGCGCGTGCCGGTCATCACCGCCCCCGGCAACGGCGAGGGCGAGCAGCACTGGTTCCGCCGCTACCATCGTCAGCCAGGCGACGAGGCCTATTTCAGCCACCGCTACGGGGATGTCGAGTTCTTCATCCTCGACAGCAATCTGGAGGGTAGCGAGGAGCGGAAGCCCGGCTTCCGCGCGCGACAGGCCGCCTGGCTGGAGCAGGCTCTGGCTCGCTCCACCGCCCGCTGGAAAATCGCCATGCACCACCATGACGTCTTCACCAGCGATGAAGACGATCACGGCGACAGCTGGGCCGCCCGCACAACCTACGGCAGCGAGACGATGCAGCGCGAATTCACCTCGATTTTCGAACGCCATGGCGTAGATCTGGTCATCTACGGCCACCTACACGCCTATGAGCGCACCTGGCCGATGACGCAGGGCGCGGTCGATCTCGAAAACGGCGTGACCTATGTTCAGGTCGGCGGCATGGGCGGCAATCTGGAAGACTTCGCGCCGAACAAGCCGACCTTCAGCGCAAAGACGGCCCGGACGCACCACTATGTCATGTTGCGAGGGGCCGGAGACCGGATCGAGGTCGAGATGATCGATATCGAAGGCCGTTCCCGTGATCGCTTCGCGCTGACGAAAAGATGAGGCGAACGACCTTCCTGCTGCGAATAACGGTCAGGCTGGCGCACTGCGACTGGCTACGTGGTAAGCCACGCCCAATGTCCGCTTCACGCACTGGCGTTAATTACCGCTCATGGCGCATTGCTCACCGTTCCTAGGTGGTCGTCATGGGTGCGGAGATTCAGCGACTTCGGGCTATGCAGGAATGCCCATTGTGCTGCTGATGCTATGGTGAGCGTTGCGAGCTCCCGCAGCCAAATACAAAAACCCCCGAAGCTCATGCTCCGGGGTTTTTGCTGATCCATGCCCTCTCTAGACCAGACAGATTCGAACACAAGGCAGCGCCGCAGGGCTATTCCGCAGGCCGTCCCTGAAAAAGTTCGAACTGCGGTGAAGCCTGTCAGGGTGCAGCCGACCCCGACCCGGCCTCATCTCGTCGTGGCCCGGTCGTTTAAGCAGGCCGCAGTCCGACCTGTTGCTCACCCCGCGCGGCCAGGCGTAACTAATCTAAGGACGGTACGCCGATGAATGAAAACTCAGAGGCAAGTCGCTAGCCGATCAAATTCGGCGCGGAGCGCTATTCCCTCTTCGTCAGCCAATGCGGCGTAGCGGAGGGCTGCTATGTCGTTCGCGGCGGGGGTGCTTGAGCGAATGAAGCCTAGGATTTTTGCGTAGCTGGACAGGCCGCGGTCGAAGGTCTCGCCATAGCCCTTGATCAGATTCTGGCATCGCGCGATTTCGAGGGCGACATCCGGTTGCGACGGCGCCCGAGCCTCGATTTCCGCGAGCCATTCCTCTACGCGCTGCTGCTCCTCCTGGTAGCGCAGGGAACTGCGACGCAACGGACGCATGGCGGCCAGCAGGCTTAGCATCAGGAACCAGCGCAGCCGCGTCGTCTCCACATGGCGGCCCTTGGTGAAGAAGCGTCCCAGCAGCTTTTCGGCGGCGGCGCTGTGCAGGAGGCGCCGCCCGATCGGGGCGGGCAGGGTTTCACAGATCTCGCGCAGACGGGGGTGCATGAACTCGGTGACGCTGAGGAGTTGGTCGTTCTTGACGCGTACTTCGCCGCGCACGCGAGCCGCGCGGGAGGCGCGCGTCTTGAGGTCGGCCACCCGGATGGTGTCGTCATAGGCCATCCACAGCGCCAGGGCGGCGGCCGTCTCTGTGGTCAGGGCGTGCGGGGGCTGGTCCAGCGCCGCGATCCGCTCCAGCCGTTCGAGATAGAGGGCGGCGTAGGCCTGATCCTGATAGTCCATCAGACGCTGAACCCCCAGCAGGGCGTTCCTGTGCGCGGCGGCGGGCAGGCGGGCCCGAATCCGCGCCGCCAGCGCCTGGCCGAAGGGCGTGGTCGGTTCAGGCGTCGGAACCGCAGGTTCGTCGGGCGCCGCGACCGGCTGACGGGCGGCCTCGAACCCCTCGGCGAAGCCCTTGAGGTTGCTGTCGACCGCGACGCCGCTGGCGCGGATCGCGTCTTCGAAGGCTTCGCGCGGGAAGGGCAGGGCGCCGCTGCCCGCCAGGGCGCCGAACATGATCGAGCTGATGACGCTGCCGGACCGGGCGGAGGCGGCGTCCATGTCGAAGCCGACGAAGCGGCGCGCCCGCTTGGCGGCGGCTTCGAGAATCTTGCTGCTGTCGGCGCGTCCGTCTCCCATCGCCGACTTCTCGGAGATGGCGTAGATGCGATGGGTCGAGCCGATCAGCGTCGTGCGTTCGGCGCTGACGAAGCCGCGCACCATGGCGCGGCCGACTTCCATCAGCTCGGAGGCGATGACGACGTCGACGTCGCCGGGCGTCGGCATCTGCGCCAGGACAGGCGCGCGCCCGTCGGCGGGCATGGGCGCCAGTTCGACATAGTAGACGGTCGAGCCCGTGCGCTGGGCCACGCCGGGGACCGAGGTGCCCTGAGCCAGCTGGCCCTGGCTGCGGGCGACGCTCTGAATCCAGTCGGCCAGCACGCCGCCGCCCTGTCCTCCGAGCGCCAGAATGGCGATGCAGAGACGATCTCTTTGCTGTGTCATGGTTCTCAGAAAGCCCGTGCCGCCAGGCGGCGCTCGGCTCCGCGCTGGAGAGTCGTGATGATGCGCTGGCGCAGTCCGTTGACGAAGCGCTCCCAGCGCCCAGGGTTGGTCACCACCCGCGCCCGATAGAAGCTGGGGCACAGAATGGCGGCGTGGCTGACCTCGCCGCACAGGCCGCAGCCGACGCAGGAGTTGTCGACATGGGCCACCGGATCGCGCCGCAACGGATCAGGATTGGGCTTGATCGACAGGGAGGGGCAGCCGGACAGACGGATGCAGCTATGGTCGCCGGTGCAGGTGTCGGGATCAACGCCGAAGCGGTCCTGAGAGACGCGCCGTCCCGCCTGAGCGGCCTTGCGCAGCAGGGGCTTCTCGCGGCGCTGCTTGTTCAGCATGCATTCGGACTGGGCGATGATGACCTTCGGACCCTTCTCCGGGCTGGTCAGCGCTTCCTTCAGCGCGCCCTTCATGCGTTTCAGGTCATAGGTGCGGTCGATGGAGCGCACCCATTCCACGCCGACGCCTCGCGCCGCCTTCTCGATCGGGTTGCGGGTGCTGCGCGCCTTGTTCTCGGCGCGCGAGGACAGCACGTCCTGGCCGCCGGTCGCGGCCGAATAGCCGTTGTCGACGACCAGGGTGACGGTGTCGTTCTTGTTGAACACGGCGTTGCCGACGCCTGAGGTCAGGCCGTTATGCCAGAAGCCCCCGTCGCCCATGATGGCGATCGCGCGCTTGTCTTTCGGCTTGAAGGCCGAAGCCCCGGCGGCGCCTAGGCCGTAGCCCATCGTCGTATTGCCGATGTTGAACGGCGGCAGGATGGAGAACAGGTGGCAGCCGATGTCCGCCGACACGTGCGACGGGCCCAACTCGCGCTCGACCATCTTCATGGCGGTGAAGATCGGGCGCTCCGGGCAGCCCGTGCAGAAGCCGGCGGGCCGGGCGGGAACCTCGGCGGCCAGACTTGCGGCGGCCGCAGGCGCCGGGGCGGCGGAAATCGTTGCGGGCGCTGGAGCGTGTTTCGGGCTCCATTCCTCAAGGAAGCTCTTCAGCCCCTTCTGGATGACGTGGGCGGCGTATTCGCCGGCGCGTGGCAGCGGGCCCTTGCCGACGATGCGGGTCTCAAGGCCTGCGCGCCGGATCAGGGTGTTCAGCTCATGCTCGATGAACTCGGGCTGGCCTTCCTCGATGATCAGCACCGCCTTCTTGCCCCGACAGAAATCCGTCACCTCTTCGGGGATCAGCGGATAGGTGACGTTGAGGCAGTAGATCGGCAGGGCGCTGTCGCCGAAGGCGTCGGCCAGGCCCAGCAGCTCCATCGCCCGGTTCAGGTTGTTGTAGAGGCCGCCCTGGACGATCAGGCCGACGTCGCCCTCGTTCGGGCCGAAGGTCTCGTTGAGTTTGTTGTCGCGCACGAAGGCGATGCCGGCGGGCCAGCGCTTCTCCACCTTCTCGACCTCATGCAGGAAGTTGGCGGGCGGCAGGACGATCCGCTCCACATCGCGCACGGGCGCGGCCGCCGCCTGGGCCACGGTCAGGGGCGGGCGGCGGTTGTCGCGGGCGACGAAGCTTCCGGTCATGTGGCAGGAGCGCACGCGCAGCTCCAGCATGACGGGCGTGTGCGAGGCCTCAGAAAGCTCGAAGCCCTTTTCGACCATGTCGACGATGCTGGTCAGGTTGGGGCGCGGGTCGAGCAGCCACATCTGCGACTTCATGGCGAAGGCGTGGGTGCGCTCCTGCATGATGGAGGACCCTTCGCCATAGTCCTCGCCGACGATGATCATGGCGCCGCCCGTCACCCCGCCCGAGGCGACGTTGGACAGGGCGTCGGAGGCGACGTTCGTGCCCACGACCGACTTCCAGGCCACGGCGCCGCGCAGCGGATAGTTGACGGAGGCGGCCAGCATGGCCGCCGCCGTGGCTTCCGAGGCGCTGGCCTCGAAATGAACGTCCAGGCTTTCAAGCAGGTCGTTCGCATCGGCGAAGACGTCCATCAGGTGACTGATGGGCGAGCCCTGATAACCGCCGACATAGGCGACCCCGGATTGCAGCAGCGCCTTGGTCACGGCGAGGATGCCCTCGCCGTGAAAGACGTCGCCTTCACCGGCGGTCAGCTTGCGGACTTCCGACTTGAAGGAACGCTCGGCCATCTTGGATCAGCCCGCGACCAGAGCCAGAACGCGCAGAGGGCTGCCCGATCCATCACGGATCTTCAGCGGCGGCGCGATCACCACGGCGCCCGTAGGCGGCAGGGCGTCCAGGTTCTGTAGGCACTGCAGACCATAGCGGCCGGCCCCGTGGAAAAGGGCGTGGGCGGGGTAGGGCGGCTCCAGCAGGTGAGCCTGACCAGCGTCCGTGCCGATGGTTTCGACGCCGAAGCCCAGAGCGTCGCGCTCTTCGACCAGCAGGCGGACGGCGGCGGCCGACGGTCCGGGGTGTGGGCGCCGTCTTCGCGGCGGTTCACATAGGCCTCTGGGTCACGCTTGGACCAGTCCGTGCGGAACAGGACCCAGCTGCGCGGCGGGATGCGGCCGTGAACGGCTTCCCACGCCTCGATGTGAGCGGGCTCCAGCAGGAAGTCGGGATCGGCGGCGGCCTCGGCGGAACAGTCGATGACGACGGCGGGGGCGATCAGGTCGGACGGCGGCACCACGTCCACGGTGCCGGCCGGCTGGTCCTTGCCGGTGACCCAGTGGGCGGGCGCGTCGAAATGGGTGCCCGTGTGCTCGCCGACGGTGAAATTGCTCCAGTACCAGGCGACGCCGCGCTCGTCGTAGCGGGATATTTCCTGGCGGCTGAACGGCGCGCATTGGCCGAACGGCGGCGGCAGCACCAGCGTCGGCGTGTCTTCCGACAGGGTTTGCGTCAGGTCGACGACCTTGACATCACCGCTGGCGATGCCTGCCGCGATTTGCGACAGAGCTTGTGCAGATACGGACATTCGTCCCTCCCCTTTTCTTTTTCCTCAGGATCAAGCCTTGCCGAAGAAACTTGCATCTGCAACTAATTTCTTGAGCGTCGACGCTGATCCGGCGTGGGCCCTGTGCGGGCAGGGACGGCGCCGTGGTTGAGCAAACGCGCCGGACAGGCGACCCCGGTTCGGAAGAGTTCCGTCTGGAGCGCTACCCTTTTTACCAGGTGAACAGGGTGCTTAGCCGCTACAACCTGATCATCGAGCGCGAACTGCGAAAGATCGACGTCGACATCCCGACATGGCGGGTGCTGATGATCCTGGGCGAGCAGGCGCCGCGTTCGATCGGTCAGATTTCGCGGGCGGGCGTGGTCAATCTGTCGACGATGATGCGGATCGTGGAGCGGATGACCAACGCCGGGCTGGTTTCGCGCAATACCAGCGCGGCGGACGCACGGGTGATCGACGTCAGTCTGACGCAGGCGGGCCGCGAGCGGTTGGCGCAGGCCCGGGTCCTGATGGCGCCCGTCTATCGTCAGGCGCTGGCGGGATTCTCCGAGCGGGATGCTGAGCGGCTGCTGACGCTGCTTGGACGACTGAACGCCAACCTGGAAGTCATGACGGACTAAGACGCTTCCGCGCGATCCGGCGCCGTGTCGGCGACGGAGATGAACCGCTTGCCTGCCGTCTTCATTTATTTTAGACCTAAAGCAACTGGAGGCGTCTCATGCGTGTTGCTTGTCTTGGCGGCGGTCCCGCCGGCATCTATTTCGCCATCTCGATGAAGCTTCGGAACCCGGAGCACGACATCCATGTCTTCGAGCGCAACCGGAGCGGAGACACCTTCGGCTGGGGCGTCGTCTTTTCCGACCAGACGCTGACCAATCTGAAAGCGAACGACCCGGTCAGCGCGGGTCGGATCCGGGATAGCTTTGCGCACTGGGACGACATCGCCGTGGCGCTGGATGGCCGCACGGAGGTGTCTTCCGGCCACGGTTTCATCGGCATAGGGCGCAAGCGGCTGTTGCAGATTCTGCAGGCTCGGGCGGCCGAGCTCGGCGTCGTCATGCATTTCGAGACCAGGTCGGCGATGACCTGGCGTCTTACGCCGACTTCGATCTGATCGTCGCCGCCGACGGGGTGAACAGCCGCATCCGCACCCACTACGCCGACCGTTTCGATGTCGACATCCAGACGCGCCGGAACAAGTTCACCTGGCTGGGCACGGAGAAGCTGTTCGACGCCTTCGCCTTCATCTTCGAGAAGACCCCGGCGGGTTGGATCTGGGCTCACGCCTATCGGTTCGACGAAACCCATTCGACCTTCATCGTCGAATGCTCGCCTGAGACCTGGGCGGGATTGGGCTTCGAGGACATGAGCCAGGAAGAGACGCTGGCGGCGTGCGAACGGATCTTCGCGCGCCATCTGGACGGCCATCCGCTGCTGAGCAATTCGGCGCACCTGCGCGGCTCGGCGTCTTGGATCAACTTCCGCCGGGTGCTGTGCGGCCAGTGGTCCTTCGACAATGTGGTGCTGCTCGGCGACGCCGCGCACACGGCGCACTTCTCGATCGGATCGGGCACGAAGCTGGCGCTGGAGGATGCGATCAAGCTGGCCGAGGTGCTGGACCGGCCGGGCCTCGATAACCGACAGGCGCTGACGCAGGCGCTGAAAGACTATCGCGACGAGCGCCAGGTCGAGGTGCTGAAGATCCAGAACAGCGCGCGCAACTCCACCGAATGGTTCGAGAACATCGACCGCTATGCGGATTTCGACGCCGAGCAGTTCGCCTACGCCCTGCTGACCCGCAGCCAGAGGGTCAGCCACGAGAACCTGCGTGTGCGCGACGGCCGCTGGCTGGGCCGGATCGAGGACTGGTTCGCCGGCAAGGCGGGGGCAGGGGCGGGGACGCCGCCGATGTTCGCCCCCTGCGCCTGCGCGAGGCGCAACTGTCCAACCGGATCATCGTGGCTCCGATGCTGACCTATCAGGCGGACGCAAAGGGGCGGGCGATGGACTTCCACCTGGCGCATTATGGCGCGCGAGGGCTGGGCGGCGCGGGTCTGCTCATGACCGAAATGCTGGCCGTGTCCCCAGAGGGGCGGGTCACGCCGAGCTGCGCCGGTCTCTATGACGACGATCAGATCGCGGGTTGGGCGCGGATCAACGCCCTGATCCATGCGGGGGAGAAACCCTCGTCGGCGCCCAGATTGGCCATGCGGGTCCGCGCGGAGCGTGCGCCGCGCCGCAGGGCGGCCGCCCGGCGACGACGCCTCTGGATCAGCCCTGGCCGCTTGTGGCGGCCTCGGATCGGCCCTGGGCCGAGGGCGGCCTCGTGCCCGCCGCACTGGACGAAGCCGGGATGAGCGCGGTTCGCGACGCCTTCGTCGCCGCGGCGCGCCGGGCGGAGACGGCGGGTTTCGACGTGCTCGAGATTCAGGCCGGGCACGGGACCCTGCTGTCCAGCTTCATCACTCCCCTGATGAACCATCGCCAGGACGCCTACGGCGGCGATCTGGACGGGCGGCTTCGCTTCCCGCTGTCGGTGGTGGAAGCGGTGCGCGCCGTCTGGCCTGAGGCCAAGCCGTTGCTGGTGCGGATATCGGCCGAGGACTGGATGGGGAGGCCGGTCTGGCGCCGGATGAGGCGGTCGAGATCGCCCGGCGAATGGCTGCGGCCGGGGCGGACCTGATCGACGTCTCGTCCGGCGAGACGCATCCAGACGCACGTCCTGTCACCGGGCGGATGTACCAGACGCCCCTGTCCGACCGCATCCGCAATGAGGCAGGCGTTCGCACCCTAGCGGTCGGCGCCATCACCGAGGCGGATCAGGCCAACGCCATCCTGGCGGCCGGGCGGGCGGACCTTGTCGCCCTGGGGCGCCCGCACCTTCTGGACCCGGCCTGGACTCTCAAGGCGGCGGCCGCCGCGGGCCGCCGCGAGCATCCGACGCCCAGCGTCTATCGCGCCGGTTTCGACCAGCTTGCGCGACAGGCCCGAAGCGCCGCAGATGGCGTGAGAGCCTGACCGGGGCGGCCGGGCGGTTCGCAGAGGAGTGGCGCGCCATGCGCGAGAAGCATGACGGCGGCGCGGGGCCGATCGACGTCCGGGCGTGGCTGCGGATGCTGAGCTGCACCATGACGATCGAAAAGAGTCTGCGGCGCGGCTTCGCAGAGCAATACGACACCACCTTGCCGCGTTTCGACGTGATGGCGGCGCTGGACCGTCATCCGCAGGGGCGGACGATGGGACAGCTGTCGCGCGCGCTTCTGGTGTCCAACGGCAACGTCACAGCCATCGTGCGTCAGCTTCAGGATGCAGGTCAGGTCGTGGTCAGTCCCGACCCCGAAGATCGCCGCTCGTCCATCGTGCGGTTGAGCGCGGCCGGGCAGGCCCGTTTCAACGTGCTGGCCAAGGCGCACCATGCGTGGATCCATCAGGCGCTGTCCGACGTGGCGCCCGATGATCTGGAAAAGCTTCACGCCCTGTTGGCCAAGGTCAAGGCGTCGATCGGAGAGAACCTTCACACATGAGCTTCACGACGCGGAGCAAGGTGCGTTTCGCACACGTCGATGCGGCGGGCATCGTCTTCTATCCCCGCTATTTCGAGATGCTGAACGGGGCGGTCGAGGACTGGTTCGCTGAAGGCGTGGGCGTTGATTTCGCCGAACTGCACCTGACGCGCGGCCTGGGCGTGCCCACGGTCAGCCTGGACAGCCGGTTTGCGGCGCCCAGCCGCCTCGGCGACGAACTGGACATCACCATCGAAGTGAAATCGATCGGCCGATCCAGCTGCGCCGTGGCCTATACGGTGGCCTGCGGCGACGAGGTGCGGATGACGGCCGAGGGCGTGCTGGTCTGCATGATCCTGGCTGAAGGGCGCTCGGCGCCTTGGCCGGATGACGTTCGCGACGGTCTGGCGAAGACCTGAACCTCGCCCTGTTCCTGAAATGAAAAGCCCGCCCCGGCGCTGCGCCGGGGCGGGCTTTGTCGTCAGGCGGCGACGACGGGGTGGCGCAGCTTGCCGATGCCGACGACTTCGGCCTCGACCGTATCGCCGGGCCACATCCATTCCTGCGGGTCCATGCCGGCGCCGACGCCTGCTGGGGTGCCGGTGGCGATGATGTCGCCGGGCTCCAGGGTGATGCCCTTGCTGATGTCGGCGATCAGCTCATCGACCTTGAACAGCATATAGGCGGTGTTGCTGCTCTGCTTCTGGACGCCGTTCAGCGACAGGGTCAGGTCCAGCGTCTGCGGGTCGGGAATCTCGTCCGCCGTGACGATGCAGGGTCCCATTGGGGCGAAGCTGTCCTGGCCCTTGGAGTAGATCCACTGACCGGCGCGGCGGCAGTCGCGGGCGCTGACGTCGATCAGCACCGTATAGCCGAACACGTGGTTGAGCGCGTCCTCGCGGCTGACGCCCTTGGCGGTCGAGCCGATCACCGCCGCCAGTTCGACTTCCCAGTCCAGCTGCTGGGTGATGGCGGCGTTGTGGACGATGGGGTCGCCCGGCCCGACCACGGTCGTCGGCGGCTTGGAGAAGATCACCGGCTCGCGCGGCAGGTCGGTCGAAGTATCCAGCGTCTTGGCCGATTCCGCGACGTGCTCCGTATAGTTCAGGCCGATGCCGAAGATGTTCTTGCGCGGGCGCGGAATAGGGGCCAGCAGCTTCGCGTTCGACAGAGGCGAGGCGACGCCGACCGGATACAGGCCCTTGGCTTCGGCCATCAGGGCCGACGCCGCCGACACCGCCTGAGGGCCCAGGTCGATGAAGGCCAGCATGGTCGACGGCAGGGCGACGCCGCGCGCCTGACCCAGTTTTTCAAGGTCGACGACCAGGTCGCCGTCGATGGCGCCCAGCCGGGCCTCGGCCTCGACGCTGGCGCGATAGGTAACAAGACGCATGGGTTTTAAGTCCTATTCGGAGAGGATGGGTTGGTGGCCGTCGTTCTCGGCCAGGGCTTCTTCGCGATAGAGGCCCAGGGCGCGCATGACCGGCAGGTCGTGGAAGGCGAACAGGCAGGCGTCCTCGGTGTCCGAGGCGTTGGCGTGCTCGTGATACATCCAGGCCGGGACGACGAAGATGTCCCGCTCGCGCCAGTCGAACCGGCGGCCGTTGATGATGGAATAGCCCTGACCCTTGGCGCACTGATAGACGAAGCTGCCGGTCTGGCGGTGGGCCTTGGTCCGTTCGCCGGGGCGCAGCATCTGCATCGAGGCGCCGATAGTCTGCATGACCGGCCCGCCCGTGTTCGGGTTGACATAGTCCATGTGGACGCCGTCGTAGGGGCTGCCGTCGGTGACGGCGGCGAAGCGTTGCAGGGCTTCGTAGGTCGGGCCCCACTCATACTTCAGCAGCGGCGAATAGGGTTTGTTCCAGGGCGTCGAGGCCGGGCGCAAGGCCGCGCCCGCCCACGTCGCCGTGCTGTCGTCGACGGGGAAGGAGACCGCCTGGTTCAGGTCCGGGTGGACCTCGTAGAAGTTGGCCTCCAGCGCATTCATCATCGGAATGTCGAGGCCGTCCTGCCAGATGCAGATCTCGCCGTCCTCGGCCACGCCGTGCTCATGCCAGGTCCCGTTGGGGGTCAGCACGAAGTCGTTCGGCCCCAGCGTCATCTTGTGCCCGTCGACGTTGGTGAAGGCGCCGCGCCCTTCCATGATGAAGCGCAGGGCTGAGGCGCTGTGGCGGTGGCTGGAGGCGCATTCGCCGGGTTTCATCACCTGCAGGCCGGAATAGAGCCAGCCCACGGCCGCGACCACGTCGGCCCGCCCCTTGTTCTCCAGATAGACGACGCGACGCCCCGCCTGTTCCGGCGTGACCAGATCCAGGGCCTTCAGCACGTGGTCGCGCAGGTCGGCGTAGCGCCACAGCATGGGGACGGAGGTGGAGACCGGCTCCCAGGGCTCGATCTTGTTGGCCACCGTCCACAGGGCGCCGGTTCCCAGCTGCGAGAGGCGGCGATAGTAGTCCACCAGTTCGGGGGTGTCGGCGACGTTGGCGCGGCCGATGACATCCTCGCGGTATTGGTCGAAACGGTTCGTCATGACCCCACTCCTCCACTAATATTATAGACCTAAAATATCTTCCAATTGCTGTCAAACGCAACTAATCTGCGCTGAGGTTTCAGGGATGAAGAGGGGGCCGTGATGTCTCAGTCCTACAAGGCGGCCGTGGTGCAGGCGGCGTCGATTCCGGGCGATCCTGGGGCGTCGGCGACCAAGGCGGCGGACCTGATCCGTCAGGCGGCCGGCGAGGGGGCGCGGCTGATCGTCTTTCCCGAGGCCTTCCTGGGCGGCTATCCGAAAGGCGCCTCGTTCGGCACGCCCGTCGGGATGCGCAAGCCGTCGGGGCGCGAGGATTTTCGCCGCTACTACGAAGGCGCCATTGATCTCGACGGACCCGAGGTAGCGGCCCTGACCCAGGCGACGGCCCAAACCGGCGCCTTTGTGGTGATGGGAGTCATCGAGCGCGGCGGGGCGACGCTTTACTGCACAGTCCTGTTCTTCGACGGCGAGCGCGGCCTGATCGCCAAACACCGCAAGCTGATGCCGACGGGCGCCGAGCGGCTGATCTGGGGCTTCGGCGACGGCTCGACCATGCCGGTGATCGACACCTCGCTGGGCCGGATCGGGGCCGTCATCTGCTGGGAGAACTACATGCCCATGCTGCGCATGGCGATGTACGATCAGGGCATCGGCCTCTATTGCGCGCCGACGGCGGACGACCGCGACGGCTGGGCTGCCTCCATGCGCCATATCGCGCTGGAAGGCCGCTGCTTCGTGCTGTCCGCCTGCCAGCATATCCGGCGCGAGGCCTATCCGGCGGACTATGACTGCGCCCTCGGCGACGCGCCCGACACGGTGCTAATGCGCGGCGGCAGCATGATCGTCGCCCCTCTGGGCGAGGTGCTGGCTGGGCCCGACTATTCCGGCGAGACGATCCTCTACGCCGATATCGACCTGTCCGAGATCGCGCGCGCCAAATACGACTTTGACGTCGCGGGCCACTATGCGCGCCCCGACGTTTTCCAGTTGAGCGTCAACACGGCGCCGCAGCGTCCGGTGCGCCGCATCGGGTCGGAGGACGACCTTGCTGTTTGACCTGTCGCAGCTGGAAGCGGGCGATCGCTACAAGCTGATGGCGTCGTCCATTACGCCCAGGCCGATCGCCTGGGTGACGACCCTGTCGCCGGACGGCGTGCGCAACGCGGCCCCCTACAGCTTCTTCAACATGATGGCGGCCGATCCGCCGCTGATCGCCCTTGGTCTGATGCGCAAGCCGAATGGTGATCGCAAGGACACCTGCGCCAACATCGTCGCGACGGGCGAATTCGTCGTCAATCTGGTGTCCGAGGATGATCTGGACGCCATGAACTGGACCTGCGCCGAGGCCCCGGCAGGCTATGACGAACTGGCCGCCACCGGGGTGGCGACGGCGCCGTGCGCCATGGTCAGGCCGCCGCGCATCGCCTCGGCGCCCGTCAGCTTCGAATGTCGGGTCGTCGAGAGGCTGGACTTTGCGCCCGCGGCCACGGTGGTGATCGGACAGGTCCTGGCCCTGCACATGGACGACCGCTTCGTCGATCCCAAGCGTCTGCATGTCGATACGCCCGCCATGCAGCTGATGGCGCGCATGCATGGCGCCGGTTGGTACACCCGTTCGACTGACCGGATTCAGCGCGACCGTCCCAGTTTCGAGGATCTGCGCCGCAAGGCGACGGGTTGCGACGTAACCGCCTGATCTTTGATCTTCGTTGCCATGAGCGCAACAGACTGTATCAGCGAACCGCATTGTCACGCTTATCGCATTTCCTGACAGTGCGAGGCTCCGGCGCGCCCGGACTAGAGGGGATTTCACATGTACTCGCTTCGTCTTCCACGTTTCGCGTCTCTGATGGCGGCGGCATCGGCTGCGGCCCTGGCCGTTTTCGGCGCGCAGGCCGCCTTGGCTCAGGCGCAGCCGGACGGAGAGGTCACGGCTCTGGTGGGCGGCTCGGTGGTTTCGGTCGAGGACGGGCGGATCATTCCCGACGCGGTGGTCGTGGTCGAGGGCCAGCGCATCGTCCGGGTCGGTCCGCGCAGCGAGATCCAGCCGCCGGTCGGCGCCCGCATCATCTCGACGGAGGGCCGTTGGCTGGCTCCGGGGCTGATGAATATGCACGTCCACTTCGGCCTGAAGCTGCCGGGGGCGGCGGGGGCCGAACTCCAGAATGAAACGGACGCCCAGCAGGTGCTGCGCATGGCGCATAACGCCGAGCGTTCGCTGCGCGCGGGCGTGACCAGCGTGCGCCTGGTGTCCGAACTGCACGGCAACGACTTCGCCCTGAAGCGCGCCATCCAGCGCGGCGAGGCGGTCGGCCCGCGCATCGAGACGGCGGGCGAACTGATCGTGCCGACCGGCGGTCACGGCTTCCGCGAAGTCGACGGCCCCTACGCCTTCGCCCGCGCCGCGCGCGAACAGATCAAACAGGGCGCCTCCTGGATCAAGATCGCCATTTCGGGCGGCATTTCCGACACCCACGGCGACATCGCCGCCGCGCCGATGACCGATGAAGAGCTCTCTGTCCTGATCGACGTGGCCCATCGCAACGGCGTGCGAGTCACCGCTCACAACGGCTCGCCCCAGGCGGCGATGCAGGCGCTGGAATACGGCATCGACGCCTTCGAGCACGGCTATCACCTGACCGAGCCGGTGCTGCGCCGCATGGCCAAGGACGAGGCCTGGCTGATCCCGACCATCGTCGTCAGCCAGCCCGGTGCGCGCGCCTTCTATCAGCGGATCGGTTCGCCGGACTGGTACCTGGCGCGGGTCGACAGCGTGGGCAAGGATCACTGGGCCGTGCTGCAGCAGGCGATCCGACTGGGCGTGCCGATCGCGCTGGGCACCGATCAGTTTCCGTTCGAGGACAACGAAGGCACGACCGCCACGGTGCGCGAAGCCGAACTCTATGTCGATGCGGGCATGACGCCGCTTCAGGCGCTTCAGGCCGCCACCATCCAGCCCGCGCGCATGATGCGTCGCGACGCCGATATCGGCAGCATCACGGTCGGCAAATACGCTGACATCGTCATTCTGGACGGCGACCCCACCAAGGATATCGGCGCGCTGCGCTCGCTCAGCTTCGTCATGAAGGGCGGAGCGGTCGTGCGCGATGACCACGGCCTGTCCGGCCAGGCGCGCTGAGCCTGCCGCGGAAATCTTGACCATGTCTCAGTACGCTTCGTTCCGCGCGATGCACCGGCGGTATGTTCACCGCTGGCTGCTCGTCATCCCCTTCATCTGGCAGATCGGCCTGACGCCGCTGGTCAATACGGCGTCGGTGCGGGTCTTCTCTCTGCCCCTGCCGATGGCGTGGCAGATGGCGGGCATCCTGGTCGCCACCGCCGTGATCGGCTTCGTCTTCTGGCGCGACGAGCGCATCGAGAAGGAGCTGGGTCTGACCGATGATCGGGACGCGGAGGGTCTGTCGTGACCCTGGTTCTGACCTTCGGCATCGTGCTGGCGACAATGATCGGCGCCATGCTCTACGGACATCAGAAGTCCAAGGCCAAGACGGTGAGCGAATGGGCGGTCGGCGGCCGTAGCTTCGGCACCCTGATCTTCTGGTTCCTGAACGCGGGCGAGATCTACACGACCTTCGCCGTGCTGGGCATTTCGGGCTACGCCTGGGCCTATGGCGCGCCCGCCTATCTGGCCTTCACCTCCGTGTCTCTGGCGGCGACGCTGGGCTATTGGCTGATGCCGCGCATCTGGCAGGCGGGGCGTCAGGGCGGCTTCATCACTCAGGCGGACTTTTTCGCCGCCCGCTATAAGGCGACCTGGCTGGGGTGCCTGGTCGGTCTGGCGGGGATCGCCGCCATCGTCGTCTATGTGCAGATCCAGATCACGGCCCTGAGCCTGATCCTGCGCCTGACGCTGGGGACCGAGGTGTCGGTGACGGCGGCGGCGATCATCGCCGCAGGCATCATGCTGGCCTTCGTCTATGTGGCGGGGCTGCGCTCGGCCGCCTTTGCGGCCGGGGTCAAGGACGTGCTGATGATCGTTCTGGTCGTCGGCCTGAGCGCCACCGTCGCGGGCAAGGTCGGGGCCTCGTCCATTCTGGACGTGTTTGCGCGGGTTCAGGACCAGCATCCCGGCATCGGCGTCTTTCCGGGCATGGTCCCCGAAGCGGGCCTGACGGTGACCTGGATGATGACGGCGGCCCTGAACGTCGCCCTGGGCACCTGGATCTTCCCGCACATGTTCCAGCTCTGCTACGCAGCCGGCAGCCGCAAGGCCATCCGCCGCAACGCCGTGCTGCAGCCGATCTATTCCCTGTCCTTCTTCTTCATCATCCTGCTGGGCTTCGGCGCCCTGCTGGCCGGGGTTTCTCCGCCGGGCGGAGACGTCAACGCCGCCCTGCTGCAGTTCGTGTCCGACGCCTATCCGGCGTGGATGATCGGCCTGCTGGCCGGGACCGCCTGTCTGCTGGCGCTGGTGCCGGGTTCGGTGCTGCTGCTGACGGCGGGATCGATCTTTAGCCGCAACGTGGTCATGCCGCTCAAGCCGGACCTGAGCGACAGGGCCAGTCTGCTGGGGTCGCGGCTGTCGATGGTGGGCTTTGCGGCGGTGGCCGTGTGGCTGACGATCGGCGCGACCTCGTCCCTGGTCGAGATCGGCCTGGCCGCCTATGCCGCCATCGGCATGTTGGCGCCTGGCGTCTTCCTGGCCTTCCTGTGGCCGCGCGCCAATGCGATCGGCGTGGCGGCGGGCATCGGCGCGGGCTATGCGGCCCTGTTGCTGCCGTCCGCCCAGTCGCTGTGGGCGGCCCTGCTGCCGGGCTGGGACAAGGGACTGGTGGCGATGGGCGTCAACGCCCTTGTCGCGATCGTCGTCGTGCTGCTGACGACGCGTGGCCGTCCTGAAGGCGGGCGTTAAGCCCGCCTCCGGTTCGCGTCAGTCGCGCCCTGTCTCGGTCTCGTTCCAGCCCTTGATGCGGGTTTCGAACGCGGCCAGCAGGCGCGCGGGCGCGCCGTCCAGCTGACGCCCCAGCCGGTGGATCAGGCTGATGGTCGTGTCTTCGAGGTTGGCCTCGCTGAGCGGGCGGACCACCAGGGTTCCCTCTTCCAGTTCGCTCGTCACCGCGATGCGCGGCAGGACCGTGACCATCCGGCCCGCCCGCGCCGCCTCGCGCATCACATACAGGGAGGTCGTGGTCAGGGCGGGCTCCAGCCACACCTGTTCACGCCGTTCGGCCTCACGCAGGATCTGGCGGATTCTCAGGCCGATGTCCGGCAGGCACAGGTCGAAGGCGCTCAGCTGGGGCAGGGACACGCTTTTCAGCCGCGCGGCCGGGTGATCGGGCGCGCACACCACCATCAAGGGCTGGGCCGCCACGGCGCGCACGCGGATCTTGGGCTCGGCGCAGTCGTTGAAGATCAGGCCGAAGTGGGCGTTGTCGTCGAGAACCGCCCGGACGATTTCCGTCGTCGACTGCACCGACACGGACGCGGCGATACCGGGGTGCTGGCCCTGGAATTCCTCAAGGACCTTGGAGAAGAAGCCGCCCAGAAAGCCCTCGCCGACAGCGATGCTGACCTTGCCCGCTTTCATCTGCCGATGCTCGTGAAGCCTGTTCATGAAGGCTTCTTCGTTGGCGACGCAGCCTTGATAGTATTCGTAGGCCAACTGGCCCGCCTCGGTCATGCGGATTGAGCGCCGTCCACGTTCGATCAGGGCCACGCCCATGTCGCGTTCCAGTTGTGCGATCTGACGACTGATGGAGGAGACGGCGACGCCGATCTTGTCGCTGGCCAGCCGCATCGAGCCCAGCCGCGCGGCCTCGTGAAAGTAATAAAGCGCGTTTCCCTGCATGGCGTCCTCCTAGGACGCAGAGGCTAGCGCGTGTTGCGTGAAACGCAATGATATTGATCATTTGTCCCGTATTGTGAGACCAAACGAAATGCTCGAGACAGGGCCATTCTGTCGCACAGTATTGATCTAGAGGTGTTTGTGACTGGCAAGAGAATGCGCGTCGGCTGGCGCGGCTACATCCCCGCGATCACGACGCCCTTCGACGTCGATGGACAGCTTGACCTGCCAGGCCTCGGGACGTTGCTGGAATGGCTGCACGCTGAGGGCATGCACGGTCTGGTGGTGGCCGGAACCACGGGTGAGTGGACCAGTCTGGCCCCTCAGGAGCGCAAGGCCCTGATCACCGCCGTCGGCAAACAGATGAAGGGCAAGATCTCTCTCATCGCCGGTTGCACAGCCTTTACCGCGCAGGAGGTCGTCGATTTCGCCGAGACCGCCCACGCCTGCGGTTACGAAGGCGTGCTGGTGACGCCTCCGCCCTATATTCGCCCGTCAGCCGATGAGATCGTCAGCTTCTATCAGACGGTGTCGGACGGGTCGGCCCTGCCGATCTGCGTCTACAACTGGCCTCCGGGCACGGGCGTTGACATGGACTTCGACCTGTTGCGCCGTCTGGCCGACATCGAGAACGTCGTCGCCATCAAGCAGTCGACGGGCGACCTGCGCCGCTTCGTCCAGACCTATTTCGGACTGTGCGAGCAGATCCGCGTTTTCGGCCACAGCATGGACGACGGCGGTCTGGCCTTGTTAAGGGGCGGGGGCGGCGACGGCACCATGGGGGCCGGCGGCGTATTGGGGCGGACCCAGCCGGATTTCTACAATCACGTCTGGGCCGGGGATTTCGAGGCGGCGCGCGCCTGCGGCCGTCAGGACCGGGTCATCATGGACGCTTGGTACACCTCTGAGCTTGTCGGCCGCTTCGGGTCGGGGCCCGCCATTCTGAAGGCGGCGCTGAACATCCAGGGCCTGCCGGGCGGCTATGTGCGCCGTCCGTTGCTGGACGTGCGCGAAGCCGATCTGGAGCGCATTCGCGAGACTCTGGCGTCGCTCGGGCGCGCCTGATCAATGGAGCGTCTGGACGTCGTGGTGATCGGCGGCGGCCTGGTCGGCGCCGCTACGGCGTTCAGGCTCGCCCAGGCCGGGGCCTCGGTGGCCGTCGTGGAGGCGGGCTATCCTAATGTCGGCGCGTCCGGCGCCAATGCGGGGTCTCTGCATTTTCAGCTGGAGCGCCGCTTCCTGGAGAACGGCGAGGCGCTGGCCGATCAGGCCGCGCAGGTGTTGAGCCTCAACCGCCTCGCGATCGAGGAGTGGCAGGGGCTGGACGCCGAAATGGGTCCGGATCTTCATATCCACATGCGCGGGGGCCTGATGGTCGCCGAGACGGCGGACCAGGTCCGCACGCTGGAGCGCAAGGTCGCCCGCGAGGTCGAGGGCGGTCTGGACACCCGGCTGATCGACGGCGCCGAAGCGCGCAGCATTGCGCCGGGCCTGTCCGAAGCCGTGACGGCGGCGGCCTATCTCGCCTCGGAAGGCCATGCAGACCCGAAGGCCCTGACGCCGGCCTTCATGACGCGCGCCCAGTCGGCGGGCGTCCAACTGCTGCAGGGCGCGCGCCTGACGGCTGTCGGTTCGGATGCGCAGGGCTATCGGCTGACCGTGCGCCGCGGCGAGGCGGACATCGAACTTGCGACCCGCAAGGTGTTGATCACGGCGGGCGCCTGGACCGGTCGGATCGGCGAACTGTTCAACCTGCATCTTCCCATCTATCCGGTCGCGCTGCTGATGAATGTGACGGAGCGCGCGCCGCCCATGCTCGAGCAGTTGATCCAGCACGTCGGTCAAAGGCTGTCGATGAAGCAGGCGCACGCCGGAAACATGCTGATCGGCGGGGGTGGCCGTCTCGTATGCGGCTGGACGCCGCGGGTCGGTTCGACCTGGATCGGCCGGCGGAACTGCTGACGCCCTCGCTTGCGGGCAATCTGGGGGTCGCGTCGCGGATCTTTCCGCCGGTCGCCGAGCTCAATCTGATCCGCAGTTGGACCGGGATCACCGCCATCACTGCGGATCAGAGCCCGTTGGTCGGCGAAGTGCCTCAGGCGCCGGGCGTCTATGTGGCGGCGGGCGGTTCGGCCTTCACCCTGGGGCCGGTGTTCGCCCGTCTTCTCGCCAGACTGATCCTCGATGAGCGCGAGGATCGCCTGTCGATCTTCTCTCCGGCGCGCTTCGGCCACCTCAACAGCTTCATGGGAGGTCGGCTTGCGTAAGACCGAGGGCGTGTCGCGCGGGGAGCCCTTCGCCTTCAGCGTCGACGGCGACATGATCCGGGCCTATCCGGGAGAGACCATTGCGGCGGCCATGCTGGCCGCTGATGCGGTGGGGTTTCGGCGTGATCGATCGGCGCGCGCGCGCGGCCTGTTCTGCAACATGGGCGTCTGCGGCGAATGTCTGGTCCATGTGCGGGACGGCGACGTTTCGCGACGCCTTCGCGCCTGCCTGGTTCCGGCTGAACCCGGAATGACGGTCGAGACGGGTATCGGCGAATGAGTTCGTCCCTCAGCGGCGCGAGCCCAGATTACGACCTGGCCGTAATCGGCGCAGGACCGGCGGGGCAGGCGGCGTGCCTGAGCCTCAACGGGGCCTTGCGGATCGCCGTCATCGACGAACAGGCGCGGCCGGGCGGCCAGATTCTGCGTCAGCCGCCGCGCGCGTTTTCGGTCGCCGACTGGATGAGGGGCGGGGCCTATCGCGGACTGAAGGCGCGGCTGGCCGCCTTTGAGGCCTTATCGAACGTCGACTTCATGGGCGGGCGCTCGGTGCTTGGCCTGCGCGAGGCGGGCGGCGCGTGGACGCTGACCCTGTCCGGCGCCTCGGGCGTCGAAGAGGTTTCGGCGCGCCGGGTGCTGATCGCCGGCGGCTGCTACGATCTTGCCGCGCCCATCCCCGGCTGGACCCTGCCGGGCGTCATGAGCGCGGGCGGTACGCAGGCCTTCATCAAGAGTCAGCAACTGGTCCCCGGCAAACGTCTGGCCTTCGCGGGCAGCCACCCGCTGCAACTGCTTGTGGCGGAGCAGGCTCTGGAGGCGGGCGGCGAGGTGGCCGTGGTCGCCTTCATCCAACCCTTCTCGACGCTCGTGCGGCGCGCCCTCGCCCGACCCTGGACGGCCCTGACGCATTGGCCCGTTCTGCTCTCGGCGCTCGGCAGCGCCTGGCGCCTTCTCAGGGCGGGCGTCTCCCTGCGTTTCGGCCGAGCGGCGCTGAGCGTGGAAGGGCAGGGAAGGGTCGCCGCCCTGCTTCTGAGCGAGGCGGAGCGGTTCAACTGCGATGCGGTCGCGCTCTGTTTCGGCTTCATGCCCCAGGCGGACCTTCCGCGCGCGGCGGGCCTGCAGGTGACGCCCGCCAGACCCGGGGGCTGGAAGACGAGCCACGACGAATGGATGCGGGCCTCGCGCCGGGGCGCCTATGTCGCGGGCGAGACCACAGGCGTTAAGGGCGCCGAAGCGGCGTCGGCCGAAGGCGCTCTGGCCGGTCTGGCGGTCGCCCTGGACGAGGGCCTTATCGATCAGGATGAAGCGCGTCGTCGCGCCCGGCCCTGGCGCAAGGCGCGCGAGGCGGCGATGCGGTTTTCGGCCCTGCTTGAGGCCGTCGCCGACCCGGGGCCGTTCAGCGCCCGCCTGCCTGATGCGGACACGATCATCTGCCGCTGCGAGGATGTGGTTCTGGGCGATCTGCAGGCCGCGCTGGCGCGCTGCGACGAGGTCGGTTCCGTCAAGCTGGCGACCCGATGCGGCATGGGCGCGTGCCAGGGCCGAAACTGCGAGCATAGCCTTTTGAGCCTGGCCGGAGAGCCGCATTCCGAACGCTCAGCGTTCACGGCGCGCTTTCCAGCAAGGCCTGTCAGAGTCGGCGATCTCGCCGCTCGTTGATTGCGTTCAGCGCAACGATTTTTCCAAAAGCAGTCATTGTTTGCGGCGGCAGAACGCCACAAAACTGTCTTCATCAAAAGTCGGAACACGTTGCAATGGAGGGGAGCGTGGCCGGAAATACTCGCGATGAGGGGAGGCCCTTGTTCACGGTGGACCATGTGTCCAGGACCGTGCCTGACCTCGATCAGGCGCTGGCGTTCTACTGCGGCGTTCTGGGGGCGGACGAGCTTTACCGCATGGGTCCGATGGACGCGGCTGAGATGCCGACAGGTCCCGATGGGCGCGACTGGATGGAGGCCCACGTGGGCGTCCGGGGCGCGCGTCTGACCCTGGCGATGATCGCCTTTACAGGGGCGCCCGCGTCCAGCTGGTGCAATACGACAGCCCGGATGGGCGACGGATGGAGCCGCCGCTCAACTGCGACATCGGCGGGCATCACATCGCATTCCGGGTCGATGACGTTCCCGCCGCCGCCGCCTGGCTGGCGGAGCGGGGCTGCAAGCCGCTGGACCCCATCGAGATCGACGCCGGGCCGCTGGCGGGCAAGACCAACCTCTACATCCAGGATCCTTTCGGGCTGCAGCTCGAACTCGTCGACTAGCCGGGAGGGCGACATGGCGACCACGAAAATCAATCCATCAGAGGCTCTACGACAGCACGCCTTTCGGCTTCTCTCATGCGGCCGTTCAGGACGGGGGCAGGGTGCTGCATCTCGCCGGCCAGGTCGCCTGGGACGCCGATTGCAATGTCGTGGGCGTCGGCGACTTCGCCGCCCAGGTCGACAAGGCGCTGGCCAACATCGCGGCGGTGCTCGCACATTCCGGCCTGGGTCCGTCGGATGTCGTGCGGCTGCGGACCTACATCGTTGATAACGACATGGAGCGCCTCGGCGCCGTGGTCGGCGCCCTGAAACGCTTTTACGGCGACGAGACGCCGGTGCCCAACACGGTGGTCGGGGTGCAGTCCCTGGCCCTGCCGGACTTCCTCGTCGAGATCGAGGCCATCGCCCAGTTCCGCGATTAAGGCCGCGTCCGCGCGCGCCTGATCGCTCATTCCTTCACGCTAAACCCTTGGAGTTCCTTCGTTGACTTCTCCCAACACGCGTCAGTGTTTGCTGACATCCACTGTTATCGGCGGTGTCGCCGCCCTGACGGCCTTCGCCGCCCAGCCTGCCGCCGCCATGGTTCAGGACGAACCCACCTCGGTCAGCGAGATCGTCGTCACGGGTTCGCGGATTGTCCGAAAGGACTATAATTCGACCAGCCCCATCGTGACTGTCGGCCAAGAAGACCTGCAGGCGACCGGATCGGTGACGGTCGAAAGCCTGATGAACGACATGCCGCAGTTCATGCCGGGCAACAGCCACGGCTCGGTCAACCCGGGCAATGGCGGTCAGGCGAACCTGAACCTGCGCGGTCTCGGCAGCAACCGGACCCTCGTTCTGATGAACGGTCGCCGTATCGTGCCGTCGAACGCGGACGGCACGGTCGACGTCAACCTGATCCCGGCGGCCCTGATCAAGAACGTCGAAGTCATCTCGGGCGGCGCCTCGGCCACCTATGGCTCGGACGCCCTGGCCGGCGTGGCCAACTTCACCCTGAACGACAGCTTCTCCGGCGTTCAGATCGACGCCCAGTACGGTCAGACGGAACGCGGCGACGGCACGACCGAGAGCTTCACCATCACGATGGGCGGCAATCTGGACGACGGTCGCGGCAATGCGGTGCTGTCGATCGGCCGTTCGACCCGTTCGGCGATCATGAGCAATGCGCGCGGCTTCTCGCGTGTTTCGGGCCGCAACAGCGTCTCGCCGCTGGGCGTCACGACCTTCGACTCGACCAACCTGCCGAGCCAGGCCTTCATCAACAGCTATCTGAACTGCGCCAGCTGCGTCACTCCGACCGGCGAGTTCGGCTACAACACCGACGGTTCGCTGTTCAGCCACGTCGGAGCCTACAACTTCAAGAGCCCCGGCGGCGCCGAATGGGACGCCTATCACCAGCCGGGCGTGGCCTGGGCCTACAATACCGGCGCGACCGGCATGCTCAGCATTCCGCTGGAGCGCTGGAACGCCTTCTCGGCGGTCCGCTATGATCTGACGGACTCGGTCGAGCTGTACGGCAACGTCCTGTACACTCAGTACAGCTCGGACGTGATCCTGGCGCCGACGCCGATGCCGGGGCCGTCGCCGACGTACGGTTTCCGCGTGCCGACGACCAACCCGTTCATCTCGCCTGACCTGCGCGCCTTCCTGGACGCGCGTCCGAATCCGACGGCCTCCTTCGGTCTGAACAAGCGCTTCAACGCCATCGGCGGCCGCCTGGCCGAGGACAGCACCACGGTCTATCAGGTGACGACCGGCGTGCGCGGCGCTCTGCCGTTCGGCGACTGGCGCTATGACGTCAGCGCCCAGTACGGCCGCGTCGACAACCAGACGCAGCAGTCGGGCAACGTCTCGCGTTCCGCCGTTCAGCGTCTGCTGGATGATCCGGCCGGCGGCGCCAATCTGTGCGAAGGCGGCTTCAACCCGTTCGGCCTGACGCAACTGTCGCAGAGCTGCATCAACTACATCAACCGCAACAGCAAGAACGCGACCCTCAGCGAGCAGAGCGTCGTCGAGGCGACCATGCAGGGCGGTCTGTTCCAGCTGCCGGCCGGCGAAGTCCGCGTCGCCCTGGGCGCTCAGTATCGCGAAGACACCTTCGCCTTCCGTCCGGACGCCGGCCTGTCGCAGAGCAATCCGATCGTCGACCACCTGGGCGCGGACGGCCTGCCTGACGGCGGCAAGATCGGCGGCGTGGAAGTCGCCGGCTTCAACCCGGTTCAGCCCCTGACCGGCTCGACCAACTCGACCGAAGTCTTCATCGAGGCCCTGATCCCGATCCTGGCCGATCAGCCGTTCGTCCAGTCGCTGGACCTGAACCTGGGCTATCGCTACGCCGATTACAGCACCGTCGGCGGGGTTTCGGCCTATAAGGCGGACATCGACTGGGCCGTTGTCGATGGTCTGCGTGTTCGCGGCGGCGTCCAGCGCGCCGTGCGTGCGCCCTCCATCGGCGAACTGTTCGGCAACCGCGACATCAGCTCGCCGCAGATCGGCAGCCCGGTGAACGCCGCAGGCCAGGCCGTTTATGGCGGCGACCCGTGCGACATCCGCGGCGCCTACCGCAAGGGACCCGATGGGGCCAAGGTCCGCGACCTCTGCATCGCGCAGGGCCTGTCGGCGGCCGCTGTCGACAGCTATGTCTTCAACAGCACTCAGATTCAGGGCTTCGTCGGCGGCAACCGCAACCTGAAGGAAGAGACGGCGGACACCTGGACGCTGGGCTTCGTCTATCGTCCGCAGCTGGAAAACCCGCTGTTCTCGCGCCTGTCGACCTCGCTCGACTACTACAGCATCGAGATCACCGACGTGGTCGGCACCATCACGGCGGCGAACCAGCTTCAGGGCTGCTTCAACGCCACGGGCGTGACGAACACCAGCTATGACGCCAACAACGGCTACTGCCAGCTGTTCCGCCGCGACGCCATGACGGGCAATGTGGTGGACAGCCTGGGCCTGCAGCAGAACCTGGCCACGCTGAAGACCTCCGGCGTCGACCTTCAGGTCGACTGGGGCTTCGACCTGATGGACGCCGGCATGCCCGACTGGGGCGCCCTGAACCTGAACTTCGTGGTCGGCTGGATGGATAGCTGGCAGCGCCAGGATGCTGCGGGCGGTCCGTTCAACGAGCGCGCAGGCACCATCGACTCCACCAACGGCTTCACCTTCCCGGAATGGAAGTTCCTGACCTCGGTCAACTATTCCAAGGGGCCGTATGGCGTGGGCGCTCGCTGGCGTCGGGTCGGCGAGGTGGATATCTACCGCACCGATAACAAGCTGGATGCGATCAACTACTTCGATCTGCTGGGCACCTGGGAAGTGAGCGACCGCGTCGTCCTGCGCGCGGGCGTTAACAACCTGACCGACCAGGACCCGCGCACCTGGTCGCCGGGCATCCAGGCCAACACCGATCCCTCGACCTATGACATCTTGGGACGGCGCTACTTCGTGGGTCTGACGGCTAAGTTCTGACCCCGATCAGGCGCGGCGGCGACGGTTCGGCCATCCTCCTGAGGCCGTCGTCGTCGCGCTTTGAATTCTGAGCGGGACGTATGAGTTGAGGGAACCGAGTATGAGAAGACGTGAACTCCTTCTGGGCGTGGCCGGTGCGGCGGCGCTCAGCATCGCCGCCGCATCGCCCGCTGCGGCGGCATGGCGCCAGACGGATGCGCGCGAGCGGTTCGCGGCCCTGGTCAAGGAGAGCCAAAAGGCGGACGACGCCCTGAATCCGCTGCGGCTGGCGCGACGGGGGCAGCGCCCGACCGGCGACGTCTTCATCGACCCTCAGGGCGAGGCCTACGCCCGGCAGTTTGGCGCCCAGAAGCGGGCGGAGCTGAACGCCCTGTCGGCCATCGACCGTGCGTCTCTGCCTGAGGGCGATCAGATCGCCTATGACGTCTTCCGCTATCAGGCGGAAAAGGCGGTCGAAGAGATCGACAGCGGCCTGCATGCGATCCGCAACAAGGCGCCGCTGAACGCCTCGTTCGGCCTGCACGTCGAATTCCCCGACTATATGACCAGCGCCCAGTTCAAGTCGGTTCAGGACTATGAGCTGGGTCTGGCCCAGCTTGAAGGCTTCACCGCCTTCATGAACGACACGGTGAAGCGTCTGGAGCAGGGGATGGCCGAGGGGTATCACCAGCCGAAGATCGTGGTGACCAACGTCCTGGCGCAGGTCGAGGCCTTCCTGGCCCTGCCAGTCGAAGACAATCCCCTCTATGCCCCGGCGACGCGCTTCCCCGACGCGATCGGGGCGGCCGACCGCACGCGACTGGAGGCGGCCTATCGCAAGGCGGTCCAGGACGGCGCCTATCCCGCCTATGACCAATGGCGCGTCTTCCTGCGCGAGCGGTATCTGCCGACCGCGACCGACGGCGCGGGCCTGTGGGCGATGAAGGACGGCGCGCGCGTCTATGCGGCGGATCTGGTGCGCCACACCACGACCACCATGAGCGCGGAAGAAATTCACCGTCTCGGCGTGTCGGAAGTGGCCCGTATCCGCGCCGAGATGGAGGAGTCGCGCAAGGCGGCGGGCTTCACCGGCGATCTGCCCGCCTTCTTCGAACACATCCGCACCGAGCCGAGCTTCTACTACACCGAGCCGAAGGACCTGATCGACCACTTCGAGCGGATCGAGGCCAAGGTCTGGCAACGGATGCCCGAACTGTTCTCGCGCCGCCCGCGCGCCGAGTTCGAGGTCCGTCCGCTGCCCGCGCTGGGGGACCAACGCGGCACGGGCTATTATCGCTCGGGCCCGCCGGACGCCTCCGAGCCTGGCGTGCTGTATTTCAACATGGCGATGCTGAACACGCGGCCGATCCCGACGCTGGAGACCCTAGCGCTGCACGAAGGCGTGCCGGGGCACCACTATCAGTCGTCGCTGGTGCAGGAAGACGAAAGCCTGCCTGATCTGCTGCGTTTCCGCCTGGCCCCGGCGACCGCCTATACCGAGGGCTGGGGGCTCTATGCGGAGTCTCTGGGCAAGGACCTGGGCCTGTTCACCGACCCCTATCAGTGGTTCGGCCATCTCGACATGGAGATGCTGCGCGCCGTGCGTCTGGTGGTCGACACCGGACTTCACGCCCTGCGGTGGGAGCGCCAGCAGGCCATCGACTACATGCTGGCCAACACGTCGATGGCGCAGCGCGACGTGGTGGTCGAAATCGACCGCTACATCACCAACGCCGGTCAGGCCTGCGCCTATAAGGTGGGCGAGCTGAAGCTTCAGGAACTGCGCGGCCGGGCGACCCAAAAGCTGGGCGACCGGTTCGATATCCGCCATTTCCACGATCAGGTGCTGGACACCGGCGCCCTGCCGCTGGACGTGCTGGAAGCCAAGATCGACCGCTGGCTGGCCGCCGCCGCCTAAGCGGGCGGGACTGAAGGGGAGCAGGGCATGAACAGACGGCAGATGCTGACGGCGGCGGCTGGGACGGCCGCCCTGGCGGCGGCGCCCGCGGCCGCGGCTTTCGACAGCGCCGACGGTCGGCTGGCGGCGTTGTTGGAACGGCACGCCCGCTCCCTTCAGGCGTTCGACGGAGGCAGCGAGGCGGATCCGCTGGGCGACCGCTCCGTCGCCGGACGCGCCCGTTTCCGGGCTGAGAACACGCAAAGGATCGCCGAGCTTCAGCGCGTCGATCGCGCGGCCCTGTCGCCCGCAGCCCGCATCGACCGGGATACGGCTGCCTTCGTCTACGGCGTTCTGGACGATCATCTGGCGCGGCCGGGGACGGTGGACCTGGATCTGCGGCCCAGCCCCTATGTCGTCAGTCAGATGAACGGCGCCTACTACTGGTCGCCGCCGCGGATCGGCGCGCGGGCGATCAAGGGTAGAGAGGTCTATCTGGACGGCGTCGCCGCCCTGGCGCGCGGCATCGAGCAGGAGAGCGAACGCATCGTCCACGACGCAGGCCAGGGCGTCATTCCGCCGGATTTCATTCTGGCGATGACAGCGGCGCAGGTGAGGGCTCTGCGCGACAGCGCGCCGCAGGCCAACCCCGTCCTGGCCCCGGCGTACCGCACCGACGAAGCCCTGGGCGAGGAAGGGGCCGCCCTGTTCCGCAGGATCGTCGCCCCCGCGCTGGACCGTCAGGCGCGGGCGCTGGACGCCCTTGTCGGGCGCGCGTCGGACAAGGCCGGGGTCTGGGCGCAACCGGACGGCGAGGCGCTCTATACCTCGTCGCTGTACGCCAACATCACCATTCGGCGAGAGCCGGGCGAGTTGCATCGTCAGGGTCTGGAGTGGGTGGCGGCCCTGTCGGCCGAGATCGACGCCGATCTGAAGCGGCTGGGGATGAGCCAGGGCTCGGTCGGCGAACGCATCGCCGCCCTGAACGTCGACCCGCGTTTCCTGCAGCCGAACACCGACGCCGGGCGGGCCGAGGTGCATCGTCAGGCCGAAGCCTATCTGGCGGCGTCGCGGGCGCGGGCGTCGCGGGCCTTTACTCATCTGGTCGATACGCCGGTCGAGGTTCGCCGCATGTCGACGGCCACCGAAGACAGCTCTCCGGTCGCCTTCTACAACGGGCCGTCGGGCGGGGCGCCGGGCGGGGTGCTGCTGAACCTGAAGACGCCCAGCGATCTGCCGTCCTGGCGCCTGCCGACGCTGATCCACCATGAGGGCGTGCCGGGCCACCACTCTCAGGCGGCGGTGCTGGACGAAGTCGGCGGCCTGTCGGCCTTCCGGCGCGCGGCGCGCTTCTCGGCGTGGACCGAAGGCTGGGCCCTCTACGCCGAAGCCATGTCGGACGAGATCGGCGCCTATGAGGCCGACCCCTACGGCCGCATCGGCTATCTGCAGGCGCAGCTCTGGCGCGCGGGGCGCGTTGTGGTCGACACCGGTCTGCACCACGAGCGCTGGGACCGCGAACAGGCCGTCGCCTATATGGTCGACACCGTCGGCGAACTGCGCGGACCGACCGAGCGCGAAGTGAACCGCTACTGCGTCTATCCTGGGCAGGCCTGCTGCTTCATGGTCGGCAAGCAACAGATCGTCGCCTCTCGCGAGGCGGCGAAACAGGCCATGGGCGGTCGTTTCCGCCTGGGCGACTATAACGATCTTGTACTGCGTTCCGGCCCCTTGCCGATGGAAGTCCTGGACGCCCTTGTTCAGCAATGGAGCGCCGCCTGATGCGTCGTCGTGATCTCCTGGTCGGCGCTGCGGCGCTCGGCATGGCTTCTCCTCTGGCGGCCTGCGCTACGGGCGCCGCTTCGACCGTTTCGCCCGGCGCGGCGATGGGCGCGACGATGGGCGGGGGGCCGACGACGCCCGTCTGGCCGCCATGCTGGAACGCCACGCCCAGGCCCTGCGCGCCGAGGAGGAGGCGGCGACCGTCTGGCCGATTATTCTCTGGCGGCCCGCGCTCGCCACGGACAGGCGACGGCCCAGCGACTGGCGGAACTGGGCGCGGTGAACCGCGCGGCGCTCTCGGCCGCTGCAGCTCTGGACTACGACACGGCCCGCTTCGTCTATGAGGCGATGGCCGATCAGTATGGACGTTACGGCTTCTCGGACATCAATCTGCGGCCCAGCCCCTATGTCGTCAGCCAGATGAACGGCGCCTACTACTGGCTGCCGGACGGCATCGGCGGCCGCTCGCCGATGAAGGACGCGGCCGACGCCGATCGTTATCTCGACAAGCTGAATCAGTTCGCTGTCGCCCTGGATCAGGAGACCGAGCAGATCGGCCATGACGCCGGGCTCGGCGTCGTTCCGCCCGACTTCATTCTGGCCAAGACCCTGGCGCAGATTGCGGCTCTTCGGGATTCTTCGCCGACGGGCAACGCATTGACGGCGCCCGCGCTGGAGCGTGCGCACGAAGCTGGAATCGCCGGTCTGGACACGCGCGCGGCGGCGATCTTCGTCGAGCGGATCCGGCCCGCGCTACAGCGCCAGAGCGAAGCCCTGGCCGCCTTGCAGCCCCGCGCCGACGCCCGCGCCGGCGTCTGGGCCAAGCCGGACGGCGAGGCCTATTACGCCTCTGCGCTTCATTCCAACACCACCGCCAGCTACGCGCCGGGCGAACTGCATCAGCTGGGCCTGTCATGGGTCGCCGAACTCTCGGCCGAAATCGACCGGCTGCTCAGAGCCGAGGGTCTGACGCAAGGGGAAGTCGGCGCTCGCATGGCGGCTCTGGATCGCGACCCGCGCTTCCTCAAGCCGGATACGGAAGCCGGGCGTCAGGAAATCATCGACTACGCCAACCAGCGGCTGAACCGCGTCAAGGGCCTGTTGTCGCGCGGTTTCACCGTGACCCCGGATCGGCCCGTCGAGGTGCGCCGCGTCTCGCCCGCCATCCAGAACGGCGCGCCCGGCGGGTTCTACAGCGCCAGCAGCGATCCCGCCCAGCCGTCGATCATCTACATCAACCTGCGCTCGGTCGAGGAAAACGCCCTGTGGCGCATTCCGACCCTGCTGCACCACGAAGGCGTGCCGGGGCACCATTTCCAGGACAGCGTCCTGCGCGAGGCGGGCGAGCTGTCGCTGTTCCGGCGGACGGTCCGTTTCTCGGCCTGGACGGAAGGCTGGGCGCTTTACGCCGAGCAGTTGGCCGACGAAATCGGCGCCTATGAGGGCGATCCGGTCGGCCGGATCGGCTATCTGCAAGGGCAGCTTTTCCGGGCCTGCCGCGTGGTCGTCGACACCGGCATCCACCATGCGCGCTGGACGCGAGAGCAGGCGATCGACTGGATGGTGACCCACGCGGGCGAGCATCGCGACGCCGCCGAGCGCGAGATCGACCGCTACTGCGTCTATCCGGGCCAGGCCTGCAGCTTCATGGTCGGCAAACAGCAGATCGCCGCCTCGCGTGAGGAGGCAAGGCGCCGCCTTGGGGCGCGCTTCGACCTGCGCCGGTACAACGATTTCGTCCTGGCCTCCGGGCCTCTGCCCATGGATGTTCTGGCCGCAGCGGTGCGCTTGACCTAGCCTCTCCTGGTTCGGTTCAGGCGTGTTGGTCTTTGCACATCGATGCTGTTCTCGTTGCCGGTAGCTTGACCGGGGGCGCTGGCGACGGAGCGTGCGCGCTCGGTAAAGGCTGGCGCACTCGCCGCGTGACGTGAATTCTCAACATTGCCCGAGCGGTAGCGCGTGGCGCGCCGGGCCCCTTCTTCATGACGCCGTCACGTGCGCTATCAAGGCATCGCTCATAGACCTGTCAGGCAACGGTTTCGCCGTGGGCGGGTTAGTTTTTCATGCGCGGCGAACTGAAGACCTATCAGGCCAAGCGGCGGTTCGAGCAGACGCCCGAACCCAAGGGCGCTCAACGCGCAGGCGGAAAGGACGCGCGGCGCTTCGTGATCCAGCGCCATGCGGCCACGAGGCTCCACTACGACTTCCGCATCGAGGCGGATGGGGTGCTGAAGTCCTGGGCGGTGACCAAGGCCCCGTCGCGTGATCCGGCGATCAAACGCCTGGCGGTCGAGGTCGAGGACCATCCGCTAGATTACGGCGACTTCGAGGGGACGATTCCGGCTGGCAATTACGGGGCCGGGACGGTGCAACTGTGGGACGTCGGCAGTTGGGAGCCGCAGGAGGCGCACCTGGAGGCGGCCTGGGCGCGCGGCCAGATCAAGATGATCTTGCACGGCGAGCGGCTGAAGGGGAAATGGGCGTTGATCCGGCTGAAGAGCGATCGGGGCAAGCCGTCCAAGCGCAACAACTGGCTGCTCCTGAAGGAGAAGGACGAACACGCCGTCGCGGGCGAAGGCGACGCCCTGGCGCAGATCGACGCGTCGGTGACGACTGGGCGCTCGCTGGCCCAGATCGCCGAGGGCGATGCGCAATGGACGTCGTCCAAGCCGACCCGCCGCAAGGCGCCGCCCAAGCCTGCGCCGTACAAGGCGACCTCCAAGGCGAAGCGGCCCCCGCCTTCGTCCCCATACAGCTTTGCAAGGCTGTCGATCATCCGCCCTCGGCGACGGGGTGGGCGCATGAGATCAAGTTCGACGGCTATCGGTTGCAGATCGGTATCGGCGGCGGCCAAGCGGTGCTGAGAACCCGCAAGGGTCTGGACTGGAGCGACCGGTTTCCCGAGTTGGCGACGGATGCGGCGGGCTGGCCCGATGCGGTGATCGACGGCGAGCTGTGCGCGCTCGACGATGATCACATGCCCGACTTCAGCGCGCTTCAGGCGGCGATATCCGAGGAGAGACGGACCGGCTCGTCTACTTCGCCTTCGACCTGTTGTTCGAGGGGGCGGAGGATCTGCGCAAACTGCCCCTGTCGCACCGCAAGGCGCGGCTGCAGTCCTATATCGACCGCCTGGGCGCGAAGGAGGCCGCGCGTCTTCGCTATGTCGAACATTTCGCCTCGACGGGGCAGGCGGTGCTGGAAAGCGCCTGCCGGATGCATCTGGAAGGCGTGATCTCCAAGAAGCTGGATGCGCCCTATCCCGCGGGCCGGTCGTCAAGCTGGGTGAAGTCTAAATGCCGGGGCCGCGATGAGGTCGTCATCGGCGGCTGGTCGTCCGAAGGCGGCAGCCGGTTCCGCTCGCTGCTGGTCGGGGTGCGCGAGAAGGGCGGCATGAAATACCTCGGTCGGGTCGGCACGGGTTTCGGGGAGACGGCGACGCGGCTGCTCATGCCGGCACTGAAGGCCGAGGCGGCGAACAACAGCCCCTTCGTCGGCCCCGGCGCGCCCAAGGGCGGCAAGGACATCCACTGGGTGAAGCCAAGGCTGGTCGCCGAGATCGAACACGGCGGCTACACTGAATCCGGCGCCTTACGGCACGCGGCGTTCAAGGGGCTGCGCGACGACAAGACGGCCGAGGACGTCACGGACGCGCCGCAAGCGCCGGCCGCGCCGCAGGTCCCGAGAAAGAACGGCAAGGTCTCGGTGGCGGGCGTGGCCATCTCCAGCCCCGACAAGGTGCTGTGGCCGGGCTCGGACGGTCGACCGCCCATCACCAAGGCCGACCTGGCGCGCTATTACGAGGCGGCGGCCGAGCGGCTTCTGGCTCATGTGGCGGACCGGCCCGTCTCGATCATCCGCGCCCCCGACGGCATAGAGGGCGAGACCTTCTTCCAGCGTCACGCCATGGCCGGGTCCAACCCCCGGCTGAAGCTGATCGACGTCAAGGCGCGCACCCCTTATGTCGCTGTGGTTGATGTCGGCGGTCTGGCGGCCGTGGCCCAGTCCGGCGGACTGGAGCTGCACCCCTGGGGCTGCAAACCCGGCGATCCGGAAACGCCCGATCAGATCACTTTCGATCTGGACCCCGACGAGGGACTGGACTTCGACGACGTGATCGCCGCCGCTCTGGTGGTCAGAGCCAAGCTGGAGGCGCTGGGGCTCAACCCCTTCGTCAAGACGACGGGCGGAAAAGGGCTGCACCTCGTCGTGCCGATCCGCGCCGACGGCCGCTCACGCGTCACCTGGGATCAGAACAAGGCCTTCGCCAAGGCCGTGTCCGAGGCGATCAAGGTCGAGGCGCCGGACCGTTTCACCACCACCCTGGCCAAGAAGGCGCGGGGCGGAAAGATATTCATCGACTATCTGCGCAACGGCCGGATGGCGACCGCCGTGGCGCCCTGGTCGCCGCGCGCCCGGCCAGGCGCGGGGATCGCTTTTCCGCTGTCGTGGGAACAGGTGACGCCGGGGCTGAACCCGGCCGACTACAATCTGTGGGTCTGGCCCGAACTGCTGCAACGACCCGACGCCTGGTCGGGCTTCCGCGACAGCGCCGTCAGCCTGAGACCCGCCCTGCGCAAGATGGGCGTGGACTGACCGTCAGGCGGTCTTCTTGCGCGGCGCCGACTTGGAGGTCGTTTTGGAGGTTGGCTTCTTGGCCGCGGGCTTGCCGGCGCCGCTGGCCGAGCCTTTCAGGCTGTTCTTAAGCGCCGCCATCAGGTCGATGACATTGGTGTCGTCCGGCTCGGCCACGTCGACCAGACCCTTGCCCCCTTGGTCTTGGCCTTGATCATCTCGCGCAGGGCGTCGTCGTAGCGATCCTTGAAGGCGGTCGGGTCGAAGTCGGCTTCCTTCTGGGCGATGATGCGGGCGGCGATCTCGACCATGTCCGCGTCGGCCTTCACCTTGGGAATGTCGTCGAAATAGTCGTCGGCGTCGCGCACCTCGTCATGGGCGCGCAGGGTGTAGGCCACCAGGCCCTTGCCGCGGACCTCCAGCGCCAGCTGGCGCTCCTTGCCGCGCAGAACGAGCTGGCCCAGCGCCACCTTGCCCTGCTTCTGCATGGCGTCGCGGATCACGGCGAAGGCCTCGACGCCCGCGCCCTTTTCCGGAACGACGAAGAAGGGATCGTCCCAGTAGAGGCGGTCGATGTCGGACTCGTCGACGAACTTGTCGATGGAAATAGTCTTGGTGCTGTCGAGCCGCACCTTGTCGAAGTCAGCGTCGTCGAACAGGACGTATTCGTCCTTGGACACCTCATAGCCGCGGACCAGATGGCTGCGCTCCACCGGCCCCGCGTCGGGATCGGTCGGCACCATGCGGATGCGGTTGTGCGTGTCGGGGTTGATCAGGTGGAAGCGCACGTCGGAGGCGCTGCTAGTCGCGGTGTAGAGCGCCACCGGGCAGGTGACGAGCGACAGCTTCAGATGTCCTTGCCAGGTCGGGCGAGCAGCCATGTGATCCTCCATCGGCAAAAGGAATGCGCGGCGAGACGATCCGTTCGCCTCGAGGCCAGCATCAACGCTGCGTCGCGGTAGAGACGAGCAGCGCGAACCGCTTCCATGCGACCCTCCGCCAGCCCGCAGTCGCCTCGAGTGAGGCGAGGGCGCGATCCGCGCGGGAGCCGAAACCGGACGGCGGCGTTGCATGGTCATGACGACGATCCAGGACGCCGCTCGGGCCGACGACAGCGCCTACCTCCGCGATCTGGGCCGAGCCTTCGGCGGCGCCCTGCTGTTCAGCCTGCCGCTGCTTATGACGATGGAGATGTGGGCGCTCGGTTTCTCTGCGGAACCGGAGCGGCGTCTCGTCTTTCTGCTGGCGGCCCTGCCGGTGCTGTTCGGGCTGGCGCACTATGCCGGGTTTTCGGCGCGTCGCGGTCTGGTCAACACTGCGCTGGACACCCTGGTGGCGCTGGCGGTGGGCTTCGTCACCGCCGCTGCGCTTCTGATGATCTTCAATGTGCTGGATTTCAGTTCACCGGCGTCCGCCGTGGGGCAGATGTCCCTGCAGGCGGCGCCCGCCGCGTTGGGCGCTCTGGCGGCGCGACGCCAGCTGTCGGGCGATCCGGACGAGGGCGACGAGGATGAGGCTTCCTATCCGGGCGAACTGTTCCTGATGCTGGTCGGCGCCCTCTATTTCGCGCTGAACCTGGCCCCGACCGAGGAGATGCGGCTGATCGCCTATATGGCGTCGCCGCTGGGCGCCCTGGGCGTGCTCGTTCTCTCGGTGGTCTTGCTGCACTTGATCGTCTTCGAGGCGGGTTTCGCCGGACAGGAACAGGCGGAGACGCCGATCCGGGCGTTCTTCGACTTCACACTGCCTGGCTACGCCCTGTGCCTGCTGGCCAGCCTCGCCATGCTGTGGGTGTTCGGAGGAGCGGACGGCCATGGCCTTCAGGCGCTTATGGCCAATGTCATCATCCTCGCCTTTCCGGCGGCGATCGGCGCTGCGGCAGCGCGGCTTCTGGTGTAGTCGTGACCGACAAGAAGAAGCAGAAGACAGGAACAAGGGGCGTGTCGCGGCTGCAGCGCGCCTGCGCCTTGGCTGGATTTCTGATCACGCTCGCCGCAGCGGCCGTATTGGCGCGAGCGGCCTTCACCGTTCCGGCGCCGGCGACGCTGACGATCAGAAGCGAGGCGGTGCGACCTTCGTCCGGCGGGTGGGTGGTCGACGTCGTTGTCGCCAATCACGGCGACCTGGCCGCAGCCGCCGTGGATATCGAGGGCCGGGTCGGCGACGAACGGTCCGGCGCCTCGCTCGACTATGTGCCGGGGCGGGGAGAGAAGAAGGCGAGCCTGGTCTTCTCGCAGACGGACAAGCCCGATCCGGCCCTGCGCGTGCTGGGCTGGTCAGAGCCCTGACGCGCCGGCCTGCGTTGCTCGCCGAGGCCGGTCGCCGCCTTCGTCAATGCGTCGCGCCGCAACGACATGACCTGGCGGTCAGCTTGGGCACATCGAGAATCGAAGCTTTGCCGCGGCTGAACCGCACGCCGCCCATCGCCTGCAGGCTGCGCGCCGCCGCATTGATGCTGGTGCGCTGGACGCCAAGCATGGCCGCCAGCTGGGCCTGATTCAGGCGAAGCGGTGCGCCGTTTCCGCCGAGATGCAGGCGAAGCAGCCATTTCGCCAAGCGTTCCGAGACCCGGTGGGAGGCGTTGCAGGCGGCTTCCTGTTCCAGAAAGGTCAGGCGCTGGACAGCCTGGAGGGCCACGAAACGCGCCAGCCAGTCATAACCCAGCGCCTCGCGGGCGGCGGCGGCGGGAACGCGGAACACCCGCACGTCCAGCACCGGTCGCACCTGGGCTGCGCTGCCGCTGAAGCCGAGGGCGTGCTCCCAGCCGTAGACGGCGCCGGATACGACCTGCGCGACGCAAACCTCGCTGTCGGCCGGGAAGGCGCCCAGCACGCCTGAGAGCACAAACCAGAGATGGTCTCTGTCCAGGGGCTGAGGCGCATCGCGCCGGGCTCGATTTCCGTCCCTTCCGCGAGCAGGCGCCGCCGCGTGTCCGGCGGCAAGGCGCGATACACCGGATGATCGCCGATATGCGCGCGTGCACGCCCGTTCAGCGGGATGGATGGGGACAGCGTGGCGGCCGAATCTGCAGGCATGGGCCCTCCTTGGACGGAGAGCCCTGCCATGAGTGGCGAAGGGACCGCGCTTACATGGGTTAGTCGCCGAAGTTCCGCGAGTCCGCGAGAGCATCGGCCAGTTTCAGCGGCGCTCCAGGCCGGCCAGGTCCGCCTGAGGCGCGATAATAGAATCCGCGCACAACGTCCGCAGCTGGCGCCAGGTGGCCTTGCCTTCCAGCTGGAACAACTCAGCTTGGGTATAGCGGTCGGTGATCATAGCCTTGCGGATCTCGCTCGGGATGCGGAAGCGACCGCTGCGCGCCAGCTCAAAAGCCCGCTCGATGACTGGTGTCCTATTCACAATGAAAACTCCCCTGTGGCGCGAACTCAATGCGGCCGGCCGCAGGCGGTTCGATCTGTCGCCTTTGCGGCTTTGTGGAACCGGAGGCGAGCTAGCTTGGCGGCAACATTCGCCGCGCCGCAGCGTTGAGCATCGGCTAAGCGTAAGCGGAGCCATACCATGCCTGATCATAGCCGCCTGTTGGAGAAGAAGCTGGAGCGTCGCGACGACCTCGCCGAGGACGAGCGGGAGGCCTTGCGAAGCGTATTGACCCATGTCGTGGCGAAGCCGGCGGGCTGCGACATCGTCTCCCAGGACGCCTTGGTCGAGCATTCCAGCTTGGTCATCAGCGGGTTCTGCGCGAGGTATCGCGACCTGAGCGATGGGCGGCGTCAGTATACGCAGATCAACATTCCCGGAGATTTCATCGACCTGCATGGCTTCGTGCTGAAGCGGGTCGATCACGGTGTTCGCGCGCTGACTGATTGTCTTATCGCAGAGGCCCCTCACAATCGTTTGCGAACCCTGACCGAGCAGCATCCGCATCTGGCGCGACTGTTGTGGCTGGAGACGGTGGTGGACGCCGCCATGCACCGCGAATGGCTGCTGGCGCTGGGCCGTCAGGAGGCGTTGGAACGGGCCGCCCTGCTGGTCTGTGAAATCTACGCCCGCCTTCAGACCGTCGGCCTCGCCCGCGACGGGGCGTTCCATTTTCCGATCATTCAAGCGGAGATCGCAAATCTGCTGGGCATGTCGGCGGTGCATGTGAACCGCACGCTGAAGGTCATGCGTGAGGCGGGGTGGCTGGAATGGACCGGCCCCGAGGTGCGTATCCTCGCGTGGGACCGACTGGCCGAGGCGGCCGAGTTCAATCCCGCCTACCTCCGATTGGAAAAGCTGCCGGTCTGAAGCCGGGTTCGCCCCGCCGACGAGGCGGCGGGGCGGTCGGCCGTCAGGCGGCTTGCATGGCCTCCGCGTTCACCGCGGCGTCGGCGATGGTGGTCAGGTCCTCGTCCGTCTGGCTTTCCTCCTGAAGAGTCTCGTCCAGCAGTTTGACGGCGTCCTTCAACCCCAGCACCTGCGCCCAACGCTTCAGCGTACCGTAGCGGGTGATTTCATAATGCTCCACCGCCTGCGCGGCGGCCAACAGGCCGGCGTCGAGCGCTGCCGTGCCCTTGTATTCATCGGCGATTTCGTCGCCCTCGGCCAAGATGCCCTCGATGGCGTCGCAGGTCTTGCCGCGGGCGGGCTTGCCGATGATCTCGAACACTTGCTGCAGGCGTTCGATCTGCCCTTCCGTCTGCTCGCGATGTTTCTCGAACGCCGCCTTGAGCTCAGGAGATTGAGCCGCGCGGGCCATCTTGGGCAGAGACTTCAGGATCTTCCGCTCGGCGTAATAGATGTCGCGCAGAGTGTCGTGAAACAGGGTCTGCAGTGTTTTCTCGGCCATGAGTGTCTCCTAAAAATGAGTGGGGGATCTTCGAAGCGGCGGATACGCGAGAGTGTTCCGGCGTGTCTGCATTTAGACAGAGCCTCTGCGGGCACTCTGTTTCCGCGACCGGTTTGACGTCAGCCGGCCAGGCTGGACTGCACCTGCTTCGCGCGTTGCAGGTGCGCTTCGATCTTGGGCAGGACGGTGCGGGCGTGTTCAGCAAGCGCCGGGGCGTCCGTCTTGTCCGAAAAACCTCGATGGAGCGTGACGGCTTCCTCGTGGGCGGCGACCTGTTGGTCGATATAGGTCTTGTCGAAATTCGCCGCATCGGCCGAGCGGAGGTTATCGATCAGGCCTTGGCGACGCTGATCCAGTGCGCTCGGCACGGCGGTGTCAGGCGCGGCCTGCGCGGCGGCGGTTTTCAGGGCGGCGGCGGCGGCCGTATGATCCGCCTTGATCATCTTGGCCAGTTCCTTGACCTGGGCGTTCTGCGACCGTTCCAGGGCGATGTCGGCGGCCTGGATTTCGTACATGTCGCCCATGGCGGCGTTCGGAACATAGGCGCTGACCATGTTGGCGCCCATGGTGGCGGCCGAGGTCTGACCCACCGGTTCGGAAACGGCGTCCTGAACCTTGTCGACGGCGTCAGAGCCCTGTTGCTGGTTGCAGGCCGCCAGGGTGAGAGCGGCGGCCGAAACGGCCACGACGGCGACGGCTTGTTTGATCATAAGTGTCCTCCTTGCGATGGATCAGGATTTAGCGGCCATCCCCGGGGAACCGGGGGCCAGCTCTTCGGCCTGAGTTCTGGGCGGCGGACCATCGGCCTGCTGCAGCCCATCGTCAGGCACGTCTCGAATGGACAGAATGGCTTCGTGCGCCCGCATCAGGGGCGCGGCGGCGTCGGCGGCCTGTGCGTCCGTGGGCGAGGCCACCCGCAGGGTCCGCTGGGGTCCGCTGTCGCTGCCGACGACGACTTCATAGAAGCGCATGACGGCCTCCCATGACGGCGGCGGCGGGCAGGCGAGTGCGAAGTCGGTTCATTCTTTCCTCCCTGTGACAGAACGTTAAGCGGCGAGGCGCGGGGCTGTTCCAAACGGTCAAGCTCGCAACCGCCGTCACATGGCGCGCTCCAGGGGCGCGTTCGTACCCGTCATGCGCGGATCTGGAACCTTGGTCTGAGTGCGAAGAAAGCCGGTGGCGGCTGTAGCCAGATACACGACGATCAACAGCGCCAGGACGGCGCCTATAACCATCAGCAAGCGGCGCGGCTGTCGCAGGATCTGAGGCTTTTCCTTGTTCGCGAGGGGCAAGAGGGGACTCCTTTCGTCGCGAAGAGAAAGGAAAAGACGCGCCCCCTGTTCCGTATGGCGCCGGTCGCTTCTGGATTTTCGGGCGCTACGGATGAGAGCCGTCGTCACGCTGGCGAGTTGAACTGGGCGGGGAACGCTCGCCGCGGGTGCGACTTAGGTTGGCACGCCTTCAGTCGTTAAGAGGAGCCGCAATGTCCGACCGCCTGACCATGCAGGACCCCCGTCATCAGTATCCGCGCCCGCCGTTTCCGCGTCAGCCCCAGTCTGCGCCAGGCCTGGTCGCCAGTATGGAGCCCAAGCCGGATCACGGGGAGAAAAGCTATCAAGGCCACGGGCGGCTGACAGGGCGACGCGCCCTGATCACCGGCGCGGATTCCGGGATCGGGCGCGCAGTCGCCATCGCTTACGCCCGTGAGGGCGCCGACGTGGCGATCTCCTATCTGCCTTCGGAAGAAGCCGACGCGCGGGAGGTGATCGCCCTGATCGAGGCGGAAGGCGTCAAGGCGCTGGCTCTGCCCGGGGACGTACGCGACGAGGCGTGGAACGCCACCATGGTCGCGCGCACGCTGGACGCTTTCGGAGGCTTGGACATCTTGGTCGTTAACGCGGGCCGACAGCAGTTCCGCGAGAATGTCGAAGAGGTGTCGACCGATGATTTCGACGCGACCATGAAGACCAACCTCTACGCTTTGCACTGGCTGTGTCAGGCGGCGGCGCCCATCTGCCTCCGGGCGCGGCGGTCATCACCACGGCTTCGATCCAGGCCTATGAGCCGTCGGACATCCTGCTGGACTACGCCACCACCAAGGGCGGGATCGTCACCTACACCAAGGCCCTGGCCAAGCAGTTGATCGAGAAGGGGGTGCGGGTGAACGCGGTGGCGCCGGGGCCCTTCTGGACGGTTCTGCAGCCCAGCGGTGGCCAGCCCCAGGAGAAGGTGGAGAAATTCGGCGCCCACAGCGCCTTCGGTCGCCCAGGCCAGCCGGTCGAGATCGCGCCCGTCTATGTGCTGCTGGCCTCGCAGGAAGCCAGCTTCGTCACGGGCGAGGTCTGGGGCGTGACTGGCGGCGCCGGGATCGCCTGAGCCTTCACACCTCGAACACGCGATACGGGGTGTCGCCCAGCGTCCGCAGCACGGGCAGGGCGACGTTGTAGACCGGGACGCCGCGCGCCGTGCGGCCTTCCGGCGCGCCGCGATGAGCGTGGCCGTGCAGCACCAGCTTGACGTTCTCATAGCGGTCGACGACCTCGGCCAGGCGCGATGAGCCTAGGAAGGCGTGAATCTCGGGCGGCTCGCCGATCACCGTATCCACGACCGGGGCGTAGTGGAGCAGCACGACGCTCCGCTCGGTGCGTAGGGTGCGGATCGAATTCTCGATGAGGTTGGCGTCTTCCACCGCCTCATTGACGAAGGTCTTGACCGAGGCCTCGCCGAAGGAGCTGAGCATGTAGCGCCCGAAACCGCCGACGAAGCCCTTGCCCCCGGCGAAGCCGACGCCGTCGATCTCATAGGCCTCGCCGGTCAGCATCTTGACCCCTGCGTCGGTCAGCATGCGGCTCACTTCCAGCGGCTGGCCGCACTCATGCTCGTGATTGCCCAGGACGCCGACCATGGGGATTCGGCAGGCGCGCAGGTCTTCCAGAAGGTTCTCAACCTCGACCGTCTTGCCGAAGTTGACCAGGTCGCCGCACAGGCACAGCACGTCTGCGTCCTCATGCACCCGGTCGAACAGGTCGCGATAGGCGCGATGCGAGGTTTCGCCGACGTGCAGGTCGGCCACGGCGGCGACGCGCAGCTTCTTCTTCGGCCCGGACTCCATGCCCGGCTGGGGCGTCTGACCCTCGACGGGAGGCGCTGCTTCAGACGTGTCAGGCGACGGGGTCATGGCGCTCCTCAAGGCCCTTGCCCACCACGTCGCCGAAGCCCCATTCGGAGATGTCGGCGATATAGTCGCGCGGGCTGAACAGACGCCCGCGACACACCTTGACGCGCGGCGGCGGCAGATCGACCTGGGCCTGCAGGCGGCCGATCAGCTCGGTCATCAGCCAGGCCGGCACCAGGCCGCGCTCGGTCGGATAGGCGAAGCGGAAGTTGAGCAGGTGCGCCATCAGCACCTCCCAATAAAGGTCCATCTGATCCAGCAGCGACTTCCAGTCGATGGCCTCGGCCTGCTTCAGGATGACGTGGTTCACGTCCGCGCCGTCGTAGCGATAGCGGTCCTGGATGAAGGCCTTGGACAGGATCAGGGCGGTCGGCGGGGTGATCGTCACCTCATGTCCGTAGACGGTGATGCGGTCCGGTCCGAACCAGCTGTCGGATACGGCGATGGTGCCGTTCGACATGGCGAAGATGACGTCGAAGAAGTGCTTGTCATCCTTCCAGACCTTGGCGATCCAGCGTTCGTCCTCCACGTCGGTGCGATAGCCGCGCGCCTGGAAGAAGGCGAGGATTCGAGGGTAATCGCCAGGCTTGCAGAAGACATCGAGATCCTTGGTCGGCCGACGGATTCCCGTATAGGCGGTAACCGCATAGGTGCCCGACAGAAGGAAGGGCACGCCGGATTCCTTCAGCAGGCGCAAGGCCTCCTCGTAGAAGGCCTGGGCTTCGGGAGGTGGTTCAAAGGCCGGGTCGGCGATCGTGTCGGACATGGGATGCGGTTCCTAAACAGGGCAAGGGAACGGCGCATAGCCAAGCCGGGTTCCGCCCGGCGCTCGCGGGGACTGCGCGGTCGCCGACGGGCGCCCCAGCCTGGGCTCGTTGGTCTTCATTTGCGCGGGCAGGACGCCTGGCGAACCGGTTGGCCCGGGGCGCCGATGCTCGAACTTCCACAGGTTGGGTTTCGATGTTCTGGCGTCCGAAACAGAGGCGCCTGGGCGGGAACCTGGCGGAGATTTAGGGCTTTGCCAGTTCATGGCTTCCGGCATCATCTATGGGCGCATTCCAGCCTCTGCGGTGCATCTATGCGTGGACATGCAACGGATGTTCGCAGAGGAAACAGCATGGCGGACGCCCTGGATGCCCCGCGTGCTGCCGGTCGTCGTGCGCCTGTGCGAGCGTCGGGCTGATCGCACGTGCTTCACCCGCTTTATCCCCGCGCGCTCGCCGGGCGATGGGCGGGGAGCCTGGCGGCGATATTGGCGCCGATGGGAGTCGATCACGCTCGAAAACCTGGGGGAGGAGGGCGTTGAGCCTCTTGCCCGAGCTTCAAACCTTCACTCCGCCCGCCCGTATCTTAGACAAGGCGCACTACTCGCCTTGGATGGGGACGAATCTGGCGTCAGCACTTGCGGCGGGACAGGTGGACACGCTTGTGGTGACGGGGGCCGAGACGGACATGTGCGTCCTTGCAGCCGTTCTAGGCGCCGTGGATCTGGGCTTTCGCGTGATCGTGGTCTCCGACGCGGTGTGCAGTTCGTCAGATCAGGCGCACGAAGCTCTGCTCAACCTCTACCATGACCGCTTCAGCCAGCAGATCGAAACGGCGGAATGCGATGAGGTGCTGGACGCCTGGACCTAGCCGCCTTTCCGCCTATCCCGGTCGGGATCCCAAATCCAATCGCCGTGCGTGATCGTATATCATCAGCAATGCTGCTGGAGGTCGTCTATGAATATCGCGATTGCCTATCTTTCCACGCTGATCGTGTTCGCCATCATCGACACCGCCTGGTTAGGCAGTATGGGCGACCGGCTCTATCGTCCTTTTATCGGTTCGATGTTGGCCGATAACTTCAGGCTGGCGCCCGCGATCGCCTTCTATGCTCTCTATGCGGCGGGATTGACCCTCTTCGCCGTCTGGCCTGGTTTGGCTGAGGGCGGCTGGAAGAAGGCGCTCTTGTGGGGCGGCCTGTTCGGCCTGTTCGCTTACGGGACTTATGACCTGACGAACCTGGCGACGCTGAAGACCTGGAGCCTGAAACTGTCGTTGATCGACATGGCCTGGGGCGTATGCGTCAGCGCGGGGTCGTCGGCGATCGCCTGCGCCTTCGCCGCGCGAGTGTTCCGCATGCTTTAAGGCCTCGGCGGCCGGGGAAAGAAGACGCTGGTGCGCGCGGCGTAGGCCGCGAAGGCCTCCGGGCGCGAGCGACGCATGTGGGCCTCGAGCAAGGGCACGCCCGACACCCGGGTCAGCAGCCAATAGATGTAGGCCGGTCCGCTCAGCGCCAACCACCCCCACGTCCAGTCGCCGCTCAGGTTGAGGGCGAAGATCGGCCAGGCGCACCAGCCGAGCCATTCGAAGAAGTAGTTGGGATGCCGGGACCAGGCCCAGAGGCCGGTGTCGCAGACTTCGCCGCGATTGGCCGGATCGGCCTTGAAGCGGCTCAATTGACGATCAGCCAGAGCTTCGCCGCACAGGGCGGCCACGAACACGACGGTCGCAAGGGCGTCTTGGAAATCAGGCCCGGCGCCGGATTACGGGCGGCGACCAGGATGCTGAGCGCCAGGAGGGCGGCGGCCCCCGCCTGCAGCATCAGGAAGCCGAACATCCGGGACTGAAAATGCCGCCCCCAATCCTGTCGCAGGCGGGCGTAGCGCGGGTCTTCGTGCGACGAGCGGGCGCGGGCGGCGATGTGCAGGCCCAGACGCAATCCCCAGGCGCCGATCAGACAGGCTGCGAGGGTCTGGCGGGCGGACGGCGCGGCGCTGTCGAGCGGGAACAGGGCCACCAAGACCCCCGCTGCGCCCAGGCCCAGCGACCAGAAGGCGTCCGCCCATCCCCCTGACCTGTAAGGCGTTGAACCAGCCAAGCGGCCGCCATCACCAGAACCAGGAACAGCGCCGCCCCGGCCCAAAGCGCCAGCAGGGCGCCGATCACAGCCGCACGAAGGGCTGCATCAGGCGGCCCATCCAGCCGTCGAGCTGTATCTGGCCGTCCAGAGCCACCACGCACAGGCAGGGCTCGTCCGAGACCACGCGCGGCCGGTGCAGCACGTCTTCATCAGCTTCTTCCAAATCCCCGACCCCGAACCATTCCTTCTCGGTGGCGTAAGCGCCGGACAGAACGCAGGTCAGCTCGACCCCGCCGTGGGTGTGGCGGGGCGTTTCACGGCCCGGATCGATTTTCAGCAGGATGACGCGGCAGTCGCCGTCGCGCGGCGCATGGACGTCGCGCATCCGCATCCCGGGTCCGATCCAGCGCCATGGACCCAGGGCATACCGCCGCAAGGGTTTTGGCAGTTCAGGCATGTCGTTCAGCGGCGGCTGAACCCGGACTTCGCCGGCGTCGGTTTCAATCCGCGCCATGGCTCGGGACAGAGCGCCGTCCGACAGGACCGAGGGGGCGTCTCTTCCAGAAACTCGCCGCCGACGGACTGCAGCCGGCGGACCCAGGCGTCGTTGGCGGGGCGCAAGGCCAGGTGGGCGGCGACGACCACCGCCTCAGGCGGGCTCAGCGTGCCGGCGGCATAGGCCAGCAGGCGCTCTTCGGAAGGGTTGCGGGCGGGGATCACCGGGAGGCCTCCTCGGACGGTTCGAGGAGAGCGCGCAGCTTGATCATGGCGTTGCGGATGCGGGACTTCACCGTGCCCAGCGGCAGGTTCAGCCTTTGCGCGATTTCCGAATGGGGGCTGTCCATGAAAAAGGCCAGGCGCAGGACCTCGACCTGATCGGGCTTCAGCAGCGTTAAGGCCTCGCGCACTCGGCGGGCGTCGTCACTCATGACCAGTATGGCGTCAGGCCGCATTGATTCGTCTTCGTGGGGCTCGATTTCAGGCATGGGCAGGGCGCGAGCGTCGCGTCGCAGCATGTCCAGCCGGCGGTTGCGGGCGATGGTGAAAATCCAAGTCGCGGCGCGCGCCTTGCGGGCGTCGAACAAGTCCGCCTTGCGCCAGACCGTCAGCATGGCGTCCTGGGCGAAGTCTTCGGCCGCCGCCGCGCTTGCGCCGGATTTCATCAGCCAGGCTTTCAGGCGCGGGGCGAAATGTTCAAACAAAAGGGCGAAGGCCTCGCGGTCGCGGCGGAGGGCCACTGCCTCGATCAGCCGTTCGTGCGCAAGCGGATTCTCGGCTCCGTCGCTCATGGCGCCGACGCGCTTTTCAGAGGGTGCGAAAGACGAAGCCTCGACATGCATGGATCCTAATACGCTTTGCGCAAAAGTTTGGATCAATCGTCATCCGTCCGACCGCTCGGCTCGTATCTGTAGCCGAACCTGCATCGCTTTTGATCGTGGGCCGGAGCTCTTATGTCCTTACCGACCGCTGTCCCTTCTAACGCGCCGCTGAAGGTCGCCGTCGTGGGTTCGGGCGTGGCCGCCTTGTCTTCGGCCTGGCTGCTGTCTCAGAAGCATCTCGTCACCCTCTATGAGAAGGCCGAAAGGCTGGGCGGTCACTCCAATACGGTGACGGCGGGCGCGCTCGGCGCCGAGGTTCCCGTGGATACAGGCTTCATCTGCTTCAACGACGCCACCTATCCCAACCTGATCGCGCTATTCCAACATCTTGGAGTGCAGACCCGCGCGACGGATATGTCTTTCGCCGTGTCTCTGGATCAGGGGCGGTTTGAATATGCGGCGCCGGGATTGTTCGCCCAGCGTCGCAACCTGTTTCGGCCGCGCTTCTGGTCGATGCTAGGCGAAATCCTGCGCTTTTACCGCCAGGCCCCGGTCGATCTGGCCGGGTTGACGGATCCCCGGTTGACCCTCGGCGATTATCTGAAGCGGCAGGGCTTCAGCGAAGCTTTCCGTGATGATCACCTGCTGCCGATGGCGGCGGCGATTTGGTCATCCCCGGCGCACACTTTGTTGGACTATCCGGCCGAGGCTTTCATACGCTTCTGCGGCAACCACGGCCTGCTGAAGCTGGTCGGACGGCCGCTTTGGCGCACGGTCGAGGGCGGCAGCCGCGTCTACGTCGAGCGTCTGGCGCGGGCGATCTCCGACATTCGCCTGGACCGCGGCGTGACGGCGGTGCGGCGCACCAGCGAGGGCGTCATCGTCCACGACAGCCAGGGCGGGGCCGAGCGGTTCGACCATGTGGTGATCGGCGCCCATGCGGATCAGGCCCTGGCCATGTTGGCGGACCCGACGGAGCGTGAAACCCAGGTGCTGGGCGCCTTCCGTTACAGCCGCAACCTGACGGTTCTTCATACGGACCAGACCCTGATGCCGCGCCGCCGACGGGCCTGGGCCAGTTGGAACTATATCGGGGCCGACGACGGTCTGTGCGTCACCTACTGGATGAACCGTCTTCAGGGGCTTCAAGGCCAGGACCTGTTCGTCACCTTGAACCCGCCGCGTCCGCCGCGCACGGGCTCCTTGCTGCGCAGCGAACTTTACGAGCACCCGATCTTCACCCCAGAGGCCATCCAGGCTCAGAAGCAGCTGTGGGGCCTGCAAGGGCAGGGCGGCGTGTGGTTCTGCGGCGCCCATTTCGGCGCTGGCTTTCACGAGGACGGCCTACAGTCTGGACTCGCCGTCGCGGAGCAGTTGGGCGGCGTTCGCAGGCCCTGGGCTGTCGAGAACGAGAGCGGACGCATCCATCTGCCCATGTCCGCGCCCAGCGTGCTTGAGGCGACGGCGTGACCTATGGTTCGGCCCTTTATCGCGGAGTTGTCGCCCACAGGCGGCTTCGGCCGCGCGAGCATCGGCTGAACTACCGCGTGTTCTGGCTGCTGCTGGACCTGGCTGAGATCGACGCCCTGGATCGGCGGCTGCGTCTGTTCTCGCGCAATCGCTTCAACCTGCTGTCCTTTCATGACCGGGATCACGGCGATGGCGCGGGCGGGCCGCTGCGGCCGCAGATCGAGGCCTATCTGGGCCGGGCCGGGATAGACATCGAGGGCGGGCCGATCCGCTTGCTGACCATGCCGCGTGTGCTGGGTTATGTCTTCAATCCGATCAGCCTCTATTACTGTCACGGGGCCGACGGTCGGCTCGCGGCGGTGGTCTATGAGGTCACCAGCACCTTCGGCGTGCGGCACGCCTATGTCATTCCCGTCCCGGCGGAAGATCAGGCGGCCGGCCGGATCCGTCAGGGCGCGGCCAAGGCCCTGTACGTCTCGCCCTTCATGGGGATGGAGATGGATTATGAGTTTCGCGGCCATGCGCCGGACGAGCGTCTGAACCTGACCATCGACGGCCTGGACGTCCAAGGCGTGTTGATCACGGCCGCCATGTCGGGCGAGCGTCGCGACCTGACCGACGCGAACCTGTTGTCGGCGGCCGCCGCCATGCCGTTGCTGACGTTCAAGGTCATGGCCGCCATCCACTGGGAGGCGCTGAAGCTCTGGCTCAAGCGTATTCCTCTCACCCGGCAACCGCCGCCGGCCTGGGATCCGGTCACCATTCAGCGTAAGGCGAGAGAGAGTCGTCTTGGAAGGTGACGCCGCGACCCCCGTCATTCTGTGGTTTCGCCGCGACCTGAGGCTGGGCGATAACCCCGCCCTGGCCGCCGCGCTTGCCGCCAAACGGCCGATCCTTCCCGTTTATATTTTTGACGAGACCGGGGAAGGGCGTGGTCCCGGCGCCGCCTCCCGGTGGTGGCTGGACAAATCCTTGCGCGCCCTCGACGCCGCGCTGCGCCAGCGCGGAGGGCGGCTCATCCTGCGGCGCGGCGACAGCGAAGCTGAACTTCGCCGCCTGATTGACGAGACCGGCGCCGACCAGGTCTTCATGAACCGCCGGTTCGAGCCAGAGGCCTTCGTCCGCGACGCCGACATCGCCCACGACCTGCAGGAAGAGGGTGTCGCCTGCCACGGTTTCAACGGCAGCCTGCTGACACGCCCGGGCGCTGTCCTGACCGGCGCGGGAAAGCCGTACCGGGTGTTCACCCCCTTTATGAAGGCGCTGCTTCAGGCTGCGCCCGCGCGGCCCTCGACGCCCGCGCCGGAAACCCTGGTCACGCCCGAGGGGCCGGCCGGAGAGGACATCGACGCCTGGGGGCTTCATCCCTGCGCGCCGGACTGGTCTCGAGGCTTTGACTGGACGCCCGGAGAGGCCGGCGCTGCCGCCGCCTTGGCGACGTTCATCGAGAGCGGTCTGGCGGACTACGCGGTCGGCCGCGACGTGCCGGGCCGCCGGGGCACGTCGCGCCTGTCGCCGCACCTGCACTGGGGCGAGATCAGCCCGCGCGGGGTGGTGCGGGCCGTCCGCGCGGCGGTCGCTGACGGCCGCGTGGCCCCCGCCCAGGCGGACAAGTTCATCGCCGAGATCGGCTGGCGCGAGTTCTCGGCCCATCTGCTGCATCAGTTTCCCTACATGGCCGAGCGCGCTTTCCGGCCCGAGTTCGACGCCATGCCCTGGCGGGCCGATCCCGAGGGGCTTCAGGCGTGGAAGCGGGGGCGCACCGGCTACCCGTTGGTCGATGCGGGGATGCGTGAGTTGTGGGCGACCGGCTGGATGCACAACCGCGTGCGGATGGTGGTCGCCTCCTTCCTGGTCAAGCATCTGCTGATCGACTGGCGCGAGGGCGAGGCCTGGTTCTGGGACACCCTGGTGGACGCCGACCAGGCCAGCAATGTGCAGAACTGGCAGTGGGTCGCAGGCTCTGGAGCCGACGCCGCGCCCTATTTCCGTATCTTCAACCCGGTGACCCAAGGCGAGAAGTTCGACCCTGCCGGGCGCTATGTGCGTCGTTGGGTTCCTGAGATCCGGGCCCTGCCGGATCGCTGGCTGCACGCGCCCTGGTCGGCCCCCGCCGCTGTCCTGGCCGAGGCCGGGGTGAGGCTGGGCCGCACCTACCCCCGCCCGATCGTGGATCACGCGGCGGCGCGAGCGCGGGCGCTGGACGCCCTGAAATCGCTCGCCGCGCGCCCCTTGGATGAAGAGCCGACATGATCCTTTTTGCCCACAAAGGCCTTATGACGCCATGACTACGACCTTCTACGGCGGCCAGGACGAGAAGAGGGCGGCTTCGCCCGTTCTCGATCTGCTGCTGCGCCTGCTGTCCTCGAACTGGACCTGGGGGCGCCTGACGCTCGTCCTGCCGGACGGGACGAACCGACAACTGAGCGGTCGATCCACGGGACACGCCGCCGTTCTGGTCATCTGCGACCCGCGCTTCGCGGCTCGGGTGTTGAGAGGCGGCGATATCGGGTTCGCCGAGGGCTATATGGCGGGCGAGTGGGACACCCCCGACCTCGCGGTCCTTCTGGAGACCCTGGTCAACAATTACGACCACATCCGCCGGCTGTTCGACGGAAATCCGCTGATGAACGCCGTCAACTGGGTCGGGCATCGGCTGAACCGCAACAGTCGACGCGGCTCGCAGCGCAACATCCACGCCCACTACGATCTGGGCAACGCCTTCTACGCCGCCTGGCTGGATCCTTCGATGACCTATTCCTCGGCGCGGTTCGAGCGGCCCGACCAGTCGTTGCAGGAGGCGCAGCAGGCCAAATACGCCGCCCTGGCGCGCCTGATGGACCTCAAGCCCGGCCACCGCGTGCTGGAAATCGGCTGCGGCTGGGGCGGCTTCGCCGAGTTCGCCGCGCGCGAGGTCGGGGCCCTCGTCACCGGCGTGACGATCTCACGGGAACAGCATGACTACGCCCGCCGCCGCATGTTCGAGGCGGGGCTGGCCGAACGCGCGGAAATTTGCCTGCTGGACTATCGCGATGTGCAGGGGCGCTTTGACCGCGTCGCCTCAATCGAGATGTTCGAGGCTGTAGGCCGGGAATACTGGCCGACCTATTTTCAGAAGGTACACGACGTTCTTGAACCCGGCGGACGTGCGGGCCTGCAGGTCATCACCATTCAGAACAGCCTGTTCGAGGAATACGACGCGCGCACGGACTTCATCCAGAAATACGTCTTTCCGGGCGGTTCTCTTCCGTCCGAGGACCGGATGGCCCCGGTGATCGAAAAGGCAGGCCTGAAGCAGACGGCGGTCGATCGTTTCGGTCTCGATTACGCCGACACTCTGGCCGAATGGACGCGCCGGTTCGACGCCGCCTGGTCGGACATTCGGAGCAAAAGCGAGGCGTTCGATAGTCGTTTTCATCGTCTGTGGCGTTTCTACCTGGCCTATTGCGAGGCCGGGTTCCGTTCCGGTCGAACCGATGTCATCCAAATCGCCCTGGATCGGGGCGTCTGAAACCTTTGAGCGCGGAGCCAGCCATGAACCTGAAACGAACCAGCCTCGTTGTTCTGTTCGCCGTCGGGACCGCCGCCACCTTGTCGGCGTGCGCCACATTGCAGCGTGGTCCGGTCGGCAACTCGGCCGTGCCCCAACCCGCTAAGGCGGTGGACCTGAACCGCTACGCAGGGCTGTGGTACGAGATCGGTCGCTATGAGAACGGCTTCGAACGCGGCTGCGAAGCGGTGACGGCGGAATACGGTCTGCGTGACGACGGCCTGGTCAGCGTGCTGAACACCTGTCGCCAGGGCGCTGTGGACGGACGCGTCAAGACGGCCCAGGGCAGGGCCAAGGTGACGCCCGGTTCCGACAACGCCAAGCTGAAGGTGTCGTTCTTCGGCCCCTTCTATCTGGGCGATTACTGGGTGCTGGATCGGGCGGAGGATTATTCCTGGTCGATCGTCGGCGAACCGTCGGGTCGGTACCTGTGGCTGCTGAGCCGTAATCCCCAGCCGGACCAAGCGACGCGATCCGCCATCATGGAGCGGACGAAGGCGCTCGGATATGATCTTTCCCTGGTCAGACACGTTCGACATTAGGCCGGGCGCGATCCGACGACCCTTCTGCCGCGTAATGGTCTAAAGCAGGAGAAGACGCATGGATTTCAGGATTGCGCGGCTCGCCGTCGCAGCAGCCGGCCTGTCGGGCGCGTTGGGCGCTTGCGCGACCACCGAGGTCAAGCCGGGATCGGGTTTCCTGTCCTCCTACGAAGGACTTGAGCCTCGAACCGACGTGGTGAGGGCGTCGGTTCTGCAGCGTCGCGATGAAGCGTTGACCGCGACGGTCGACCGTGTCTGGGTCGCGCCGGCCGAGGTGTTCGGCGTTTCAGACCCGGTGCTTTCGCCGGAGGAGCGGCGGCTGGTCTTGACGGAGGTCGATCGTCAGCTTTGCTATGAACTGAGCGAGCGATACCAAATCGCTGAACAGCCGGATCCAGGCGCCGGGACCGTGCGGGTCGGGGTGACGCATATCCGGCCAACGCACCAGGCGGGTTCTGCGGCTGCAGCGGTTGCGAACTTCTTTATTCCAGGGCCGATCAAGGTCCGAGCGCCCGGCGGACTGGGCGGGCTAGGGGCCGAGGCCGAGCTGTTGACGCCTGACGGGCGGCAGGCCGCGGCGATTGTCTGGCGACGCGACGCCATGCTTGTGGGCACTGACAAGCCTTCCCTTTCTCGAGTCGGCGATGCGCACCAACTGGCCGAGCCCTTGGGCGACATGGTTGCTGACGCCCTGGCGCCGGAAAATCGCGAAGCACGGCCGGCGCCCACGCCCGATCCGTGTCGACGGTTCGGTCCGCGAGTTCGGCCCGAAGGCTTCATCGCCGGCATAGCGACGGGCCTGTACCAGCCTGAGTGGAGCGGCGGACGCGCCGTACCGCCTGACTCGGACTGACGCCAAGGGCGAACGCCCAGGGGTCGGGCGCAGCTCTATGATGCCGCTCTCCGCTTGGCTTGTCGGAGGATGGCGAAAGACAAGAGGCCCGGCGTCGCCGCCGGGCCTCTGTTCAGTCGGGGCGGGACCTTACAGCCGTTCGACCTTGAACCCACGCGCCGTCAGCATGTCGATGACGCTGTCCTGATCCATCAGGTGGGCGGCGCCGACGGCGACGAAGGCCGTGCCGGAACCCTGCATCATCGCTTCGATCTGGTTGGTCCAGTCGGCGTTGCGATCGATCAGGGCGGCGCGGTGGATGTCTTGGTGAATGTCGCGGGTGTTGATGCGGTTCAGGCGGCCCGCCTCGGCGGCGTCGCCCTTCAGCCAGGCGGCGACGGTGGCATCCAGATTGGCGACGATGCCGTCTGCATTGCGGACATAGTTGTTCAGATAGGCGACCTGCGCCTCTTCGCTCATGCCCGCGATCAGGCGCACCTGGACGTCGGCGGTTTCAAAGCCGTGCAGCGCCTTGCCCTGCGCCCTGGCGCGATCCATCAACGTCTTGTCGACGCCTGCTTCGGACCGATAGCCCGCGTTGGTCGGGCCCGACATGGAGATCATGAAGGCCGCCAGCCAGGGGCGATAGGCGTCCAGCGCGGCGCCTGACGCGCCATTGGCCTGGGCGACCTTGTCGAAGGCGGCGAACTCCTCGGTCGACAGGATCGACGACAGAGGGCGGGAGGGATCGACGCCATGCTGCTGAATAACCGGCATGACCACGGCCTGATCGTCCTGATCGGCGACCTCGACCCAAATGTCCGAGGCGCTGGCGAAGGCGGCGTCCACCTTGTCCGAGCCCCAGGCCGTGCCGGGACGCAGCACATGGACCGTGCCGAACAGATAGACGGTGGAGTCCGCGTCCCTGACCACCCATAGCGGCGGGCCGGCGCCCTCGGCGCGGGGGATGGGTGTGGCGGCCGGAGCGGGCGCCGCCTGTTCAGCATGAGCGGCCCCGGGCGCGGCGGCGAGGGCGGCGGAGGCGGCCAGGGCGGCCAGCAGTCCGGCGGCGAAGCGCGAGACACAGTTGGCCGACTGGCCCATGCGGTGTGCGAGGGGCATTGCAAAGTCCTTGGATTTTAGGGGTTTGGATTAAGGTGAGGCTGGATCAGGCTATGAAGATGGCTTCGATCGGCTGGCCGAAGAGGCGGGAAATGCGGAAGGCGAGGGGTAGGGAAGGGTCATAGCGGCCCTTCTCCAGCGCCTGGATGGTCTGGCGCGAGACGCCCAGGCGCTCGGCCAGATCGGCCTGGGTCCAGTCGCGCTCGGCGCGGAAGACCTTCAGGCGATTGACGAAGGCGCTGGTCATCGACGGGCGATCCACCAGCCGCACCAGGCGACGCCATAGCCGAAGGCCTGGGCGGCGAAGGCGGCGGCCACGCCCAGGGCGATCAGGGCCGCATCGGTGTGCGGCACGGCGGCGGGCAGCAGGTTCACGCCTGCGACGGCGGCGATGACGACGGCTGCGCCGCCGACGACAAAGCCCAGATTGCCGCCCCACCACCAGGCCCATTTGTGCGCCTCCTTGGCGGCCTCATCCAGGCCGCGCCACCAGTAGAGGGTGTGCAGGGCGGTGAAGACGGCCAGTCCGGCGGCCAGGACGACGACGCCGATCGACGGCGCGCGGCCCCAGGCGTCTGGCCAGAAGGGCGTGGCGGCGGTGGCGCTGACGCCCACCACAGTGAGGGCGCACAGAACGACCGTCAGGTCGTCCATCTTCTTCTTGTTACGGGCGGCGGCTGCGCCGGCGGTGGTGACCTCGGTATTCATGACAAGCTCCCCTGTCGTGTTGACAAGTGAGCTTTACCAACGAGGCCGCGTTTACGTCAAGCGCCTTTTACACAGAGACAAGCAGATTTTCCGTTCTTTCGAATTCAGCCTTATAAATCAGGGATCCAGTCGGGCTTCTCGACCCGGACGGGGCGGCCCTCGACGGTCAGATCGCCGTCCATGCGGTCCAAGCGCATCAGGGCTATGGCGCGCCCCTCGGCGCCGGTCATGACTTCGCCCGCCCGCAAGTCCCCGTTCAGCACTTCGGCGCCGCGTTCGGGGGCAGGGCCGTCGAAGGCGATGGCCATCATGCGGTTCTTGATCGTGCCGCGCCGCTTCATGCGCGAGGTCGTCTCCTGACCGATGAAGCAGCCCTTGTGGAAGTCGATGCCGTTCAGCAGGTCGAAATCCGCCTCGATCGGATAGGTCTTGTCCTGCAGCGTGTCTGCCGTGGGGTCCGGCACGCCCAGAGCCAGGCGGTGCGCCTGCCAGTCGGCCTCGGTCGCGTCGGTCTCGCTCTGATCGCCCCAGCGGCGGCCGCCCAGCGCCGGCAGGCGGGGATCGTCGACAAAGCCGTCCGGCCTGTCGGCGCCCCAGGCGACGAAGACGGCGTCAGGAATGGCCATCACATCCACGCTGGAGCGCAGCCTGTACATCGACAGGCGCTGGAGCAGGGCGTCGCGCCGGTCGGCCGCCACATCCAGGATGACGCCGTCTTCCTCCCCCAGATGAACAGGTCGAACATCAGCCGTCCCGGCGGCGACAGCAGAGCGCCGAAGCGCAACTCGCCGGGCTGCAGCGTCTCCACGTTCTGGGTGAGCAGATTATGCAAGAAGGGGCGGGCGTCGGGGCCGCTGATGCGGATCAGGGCGCGACTGTCGAGGCGGGCGATGGGCATAAGGCCTAGATAGGCGGCCCGAGCCGCTTCCTCCAGTGCGTCACGCGGCGCCCCCGCCTTATCAGGCGAGACATCTGCTCACGGATTGTTGCGCCTGCAGCCTCGCCTTCGCAGGTGCAGCGCGCTAGTGAGGGCGTCCGTAAGGCGGGACTCAGAATATACCCGCACCCTTATACATATGCGGGGCTGGCACCCGCAGTCAGACCACGGTTCAGGAACTGCGAAATGACCAAGTGGGTGTACGGCTTTGGCGGCGGATCCGCTGACGGCGACGCTTCGATGAAGAATCTTCTCGGCGGCAAGGGGGCGAACCTGGCCGAGATGTCGTCCCTCGGCCTGCCGGTGCCGCCGGGATTCACCATCACGACCGAGGTCTGCACCTGGTATTACGCCAATGAAGAGACCTATCCGTCCGACCTGACCGATCAGGTCAAGGCCGCCCTGGCCCATGTCGAGGGCGTGGTGGGCAAGACCTTCGGCGACGCCGCCAACCCGCTGCTGGTCTCGGTGCGCTCGGGCGCCCGCGCCTCCATGCCGGGCATGATGGACACCGTCCTGAACCTGGGCCTGAACGACCAGACGGTCGAGGGGCTGGCCAAGCTGTCGGGCGACCGCCGCTTCGCCTTCGATTCCTACCGCCGCTTCATCACCATGTATTCCAACGTGGTGCTGGGCCTGGGCCACGACTATTTCGAAGAGGTGCTGGACGATCACAAGGATCGCCTGGGCGTCTCGGTCGACACCGAGCTGACCGCCGAGAACTGGGAGAAGGTGGTCGCGGACTACAAGGCTCTGGTCGAGCGCGAGCTGGGCCAGCCCTTCCCGCAGGACCCCCAGGCCCAGCTGTGGGCGCCGTCGGCGCCGTGTTCGAAAGCTGGATGAACGACCGGGCGAAATTCTATCGCCGCATGCACGACATCCCCGAAAGCTGGGGCACGGCCGTCAACGTCCAGTCGATGGTGTTCGGCAACATGGGCGAGACCTCGGCCACCGGCGTCGCCTTCACCCGCAACCCCTCGACCGGCGAGAACAAGCTGTACGGCGAGTTCCTGATCAACGCCCAGGGCGAGGACGTGGTGGCGGGCATCCGCACGCCGCAGTCCCTGACCAAGGCGGGCCGCGAGGAGATGGGCGAGACGGCTCCCTCGATGGAAGAGGCCATGCCGGAGGTCTTCGCCCAGTTCGTGGACGTGGTGGGGCGGCTGGAAAGCCACTACCGCGACATGCAGGACATCGAGTTCACGGTCGAGCAGGGCCGCCTGTGGATGCTGCAGACCCGCAACGGCAAGCGCACGGCCAAGTCGGCGCTGAAGATCGCCGTGGACCTGGCCTCCGAAGGCGTGATCTCTCAGGACGAGGCCGTCAGCCGCGTCGAGCCGGCCGCGCTGGACCAGTTGCTGCACCCGACGCTGGACCCCAAGGCGGCCCGCACCGTGGTGGCGGCGGGCCTGCCCGCCTCGCCGGGCGCGGCGACCGGCAAGATCGTGTTCGATTCCGATGAGGCGGAACGTCTGGGCCAGCAGGGCGACGCCGTCATCCTGGTCCGCGACGAGACCAGCCCTGAGGACATCCACGGCATGCACGCGGCGCGCGGGATCGTCACGGCGCGCGGCGGCATGACCAGCCACGCGGCGGTGGTGGCGCGCGGCATGGGGCGCCCTTGCGTCTCGGGCGCGGGCGAAATCTCGATCGACGAGAAGGCCGGAACCTTCACCGCGCGCGGCCGCACCTTCAAGGCGGGCGAGATCATCACCATCGACGGCGGCAAGGGCGAGGTGCTGGACGGCGCCGTGGCCATGATCGAGCCGGAGCTGACGGGCGACTTCCAGACCTTGATGAGCTGGGCCGACGGCATCCGCCGCCTGAAGGTCCGCGCCAACGCCGAGACCGCTCTGGACGCCAAGACCGCGCGGGGCTTCGGCGCCGAGGGCATCGGCCTGTCGCGCACCGAACATATGTTCTTCGACGAAGACCGTATCGCCGCCGTGCGCGAGATGATCCTGGCCGACGACGAGGTGGGCCGCCGCGCCGCCCTGGCCAAGATCGCGCCGTTCCAGAAGGCCGATTTCACCGAACTCTTCGCGATCATGAGCGGCCTGCCGGTGACGGTGCGTCTGCTGGACCCGCCGCTGCACGAGTTCATCCCGCACACCGAGGCTGAGATCGACGCCCTGGCCGTGCATCAGGGGCTGGACGCGGCCAAGCTGAAGCGCCGGGCCAAGGAGCTTCAGGAAACCAATCCCATGCTGGGCCACCGCGGCTGCCGCCTGGGCGTGGCCTATCCGGAAATCTATGAAATGCAGGTCCGCGCCATCCTTGAGGCGGCGCTGCAGGTGAAGGCGTCCACCGGCGTCGCCCCGATCCCGGAGATCATGCACCCGCTGGTCGCCCTTGGTCTGGAGATGAAATATCTGCGCGAGCTGACCGACCGCACGGCCAAGGCCGTCTTCGCCGAGGCGGGCGACAGCGTGGACTATCTGGTCGGCACCATGGTCGAGCTGCCACGGGCCGCCCTGCGCGCGGCTGATCTGGCCGAATACGCCGAGTTCTTCAGCTTCGGCACCAACGACCTGACCCAGACGACCTTCGGCATCAGCCGCGACGATTCCGGCCGCTTCCTGCAGGTCTATCTGGACAAGGGCATCTTCGAGAACGACCCCTTCGTCCGTCTGGACCAGAACGGGGTGGGGGACCTGATCCGCATCGCCGAGCAGCGGGGCCGCGCGGCCAAGCCGGGCATGAAGATGGGCATCTGCGGCGAACACGGCGGTGACCCGTCGTCCATCGCCTTCTGCGAAGAGGTGGGGCTGGATTACGTCTCCTGTTCGCCCTACCGCGTGCCGATCGCCCGTCTGGCGGCGGCGCAGGCGGCGCTGTCCGCCCGCTCGGGCGTAGAGCGCGAGAAGGATCGCTAGGGTCCGCTCTCAGCATCGATAAGGAAAGGGCGATCCGAAAGGGTCGCCTTTTTCTTGTCTTATAATAGTCGCTCTTGAAGGAACGTCGTGTGTGCTTCCTATTGCACAGTCATCGACTTCTTCATGAAGGGCAAGGAACGTCTGCGGGCGTGCGAGCTTTGTTTCTCCGCAAGGTGATCAGGCCAGTCCTGCTCATCGCAATAAGGAGTGATTGAAGCTCATGCGTAATGTTATTCTCACCGCCGCCGCGCTGTCTGTACTTGCCCTGCCGGCTGCGGCCCAGGTCGTGCAGCCGGGCGGCCCCACCTACTACGGTACGCTCGGCTATTCGCAACTGGACCATTCTGATGGGGACCTGGGTGCGGTGACCGGTCGTCTGGGCGCCAAGTTCAACCCCTATTTCGGCGTCGAGGGCGAGGGCTCGATCGGGGTGAAGGACGACGACTTCACCGTCGCCGGCGCCGAGGGCAAGATCAAGCACGACTATGATCTGGCCGCCTATGCGGTCGGCACTCTGCCGCTCACGCCCAACTTCGAACTGTTTGCACGCGGCGGGTACGGCACGACCCGTATCAAGGGCGATTGGCCGGGTTTGAGAGCAAGGCCGACGGTGAAAGCTGGAACTACGGCGTCGGCGCCAACTACTACTTCGACGCTCAAAACGGCCTGCGCGGCGATTGGACCCGCCGTGACTTCACCGACGATGGCGGCGAGGTGGATATCTATTCGGTCAACTACGTCCGTCGTTTCTAAGCCGACTTATCAGCGACCGGATGGGGCGCGCTTCTCGGCGGAGCGCGCCCTTCTTTTTGAGATATAGATGTAACACCGTATGTGTCATTGGTGCACCATAGAGCTGTTTCTTTGATGATGGGTATGGAACGATAAGTCCCGCCTACCCATTTGTCTCTGTGTTGGATGGGGCATGTGATCACAGAAGTCACATCATCTAAGGAGTATGAAATAATGCGTAACGTTATTCTCGCCGCCGCCGCTATGTCTGTTCTTGCCGTTCCGGCGTTTGCTCAATCGAATCCTGAGCCGCGCGGCTATGGCTCGCTTGGCTACACGCACATGGAAGGCGACGCCGCCCAGACCGGCGCGGTCAGCGGTCGCCTGGGCGTCGATCTAAACCGCTACCTCGCCGTCGAGACGGAAGTCGGGGTCGGGGTCAAGAATAAGGACATCACCGTCGCCGGCGTCGATGGCCAGATCAAGCACGAGTGGGACGCTGCCGGTTATGTCGTCGGCAAATACCCGATCGGCGACAAGCTGGAGCTGTTTGCGCGCGGCGGCTACGGCCACACCGAGCTGAAGCAGGAACTGGCCGGCGCCGAGACCAAGGTCGGCGGCGACAGCTGGAACTATGGCGTCGGCGCCAACTACTACCTGGACGGCGTGAACGGCGTCCGCGCTGACTGGACCCGTCGTGACTTCCGCGACGACCGCGGCGAGGCTGACGCCTATTCGGTCAGCTACATCCGTCGCTTCTAAGAGCGCTCGCTCTTAAATGACGAAGGCCCGCTCCGGTCGGAGCGGGCCTTTTCGTTGGCTGAACCCTTGAGGCGTCAGGCGACGTCGGGCGCCAGGGCCCAGCGAAGGGAGCCTTCGCCAAAGGGGCGCACGAACAAGTCCCGATAACGCTCGAACACCTCGATGATCTTCATCTTGAGGTCGTGAGTCACCGACTCGCCGCGTTGGCGCTTCAGCGCTGCGACGCAGTTGATGACGATATCCTGATGGGCGGAGCCGCCCATGCGTTGCAACACCGTGGCCACGTCGTGCGCCAGCGGATCACTGAGTTTTTCAGCCCAAGGCAAAGCTGTCTGAGTCATTCGGGCTTCATCCCCTGTTTCTCGACGCGTAACGGTTTGCAAAATTTTCCGAACAGTGCAAGCGCCGCCGGAAATAATGATTCCTGATTGGCGGAATCAGGGCCGCTTTTGCACAAAAACCGTGCCCGCTGAATAACCTGCGCCGAAGCTGCAGATCAGACCCGTATCGCCCGGCCCGAAGCCGTCTTTGTGCAGGTGGAAGGCGATGATCGACCCCGCCGAGGAGGTGTTGGCGTAATCGTCCAGGATGATGACGTTCTCGCCGGGCTCAGGCTCGCGACCCAGCACCTTCCTACCGATCAGGGTGTTCATGTTGATGTTGGCCTGGTGCAGCCACAGGCGCTTGAGCCCATGCGGGTCCAGGCTCAGTTCGGCGGCGTGGTCGAGGATCATCTCCGACACTATCGGCACGACTTCCTTGAACACCTTGCGGCCCTGCTGGACGAACATCTTGTCGCTCAGGCCATCGGACGAGACCGGCTCCTGCCCGTCAGTCGGCAGGGCGGCGCGGTTCAGGAAGCCGAAATTGTTGCGGATGTTGTTCGAGAAGCTGGTCTTCAGCTTGGTCCCGACAATGTCCCAGCCACCCGGTCCGGCCTGATCCTCGGCCTCGATGATGACGGCGGTGGCGACGTCGCCGAAGATGAAGTGGCTGTCGCGATCCTTGAAGTTCAGGTGCGCCGAGCAGATTTCCGGGTTCACCATCAGCACGGCCTTGACCGAGCCCGAGGCCACGAAGTCCGCCGCCGTCTTGATGCCGAAGGTGGCCGAACTGCACGCCACGTTCATGTCAAAGGCGAAGCCCTCGATGCCCAGGGCCTGCTGGACCTCGATGGCCATGGCGGGGTAGGGGCGCTGCATGTTGGACGCGGCGCAGATGACCGCGCCGATCTCGCTGACGGGCTTGCCCCAGGCCTGGATGGCGTCCTGCGCGGCCTTCACGGCCATTTCGGCCAGGATCGACAGTTCGTCATCGCCGCGCGCGGGTAGATTGGGCAGCATCCGCTCCGGGTCGATGATCCCCGACTTGTCCATGACGTAGCGTGCCTTGATGCCCGAGGCCTTTTCAATGAAGGCTTCGGACGAGGGCGTTTTGGCCTCGATCTCTCCGGCGGCGATCGCTTCAGCGTTGGCGGCGTTCCAGCCTTCGGCCCAGGCGTTGTAGGCGCCGACCAGCTCCTCGTTCGAGATCGACTGTTCCGGCGTGAACAGGCCGGTGGCGGAGATGACGGCTTTTTGCACTTCTTGTTTCCCTAACGCTCGGCGCGCGGCGCCTCGCTGCATGAGGGAACATGGAGTCCCCGGCGCTCGACAAGCCTTATGTCGGCGCCTCGCGGCGAAGTTCGGGCGCCTCGCGGGCCGGACTCAGTCCGTTGCGATGACGAACCCTTCAATAGGCCGGGGGAAGGCTGCGGTCGAGACTGGCCTTGATCCCTCGCCACCAGCGATTGATCCGGCCGCGCGGCGGGGCGGGCAGGGGATGGTCGCGCGCGGCGATCAGGGCTTCGACCAGATCCTCGGCCTCGCACGGCCAGCCGTCCGGCGTGACATAGACGGGATAGCCGATCAGGGCCGCGTGGATCAGGCTCTGCAGGGAGGCGCGACGGGTGCGGCGCTCGAACGTCAGCTTGTCGTCGGTCAGGCCCCATCCGGCATAGAAGGGACGGCCATAGACGCTGACCGGCTTGCCCCGCATCAGGGCCTCGAACCCGGTCAGGGAGGTCAGGGTGGCCAGCCGGTCGCAGGCGTTCAGACAGTCGATGATGTCCAGGTCGTCGGCCGAGGCGTCCACCTCCTCCATCGCCGCATGGTCCAGCAGGCCGGGCCGGTTGCCCGCCGTCACGTCTGGGTGGTTGCGATAGATCAGGAAGGCGTCCGGATGATCCGCCCGCGCCGCCTTCACCAGCCCGGAGTTGGTGCGCAGGTCGGGCGCGCAGCCCATCATGATCGAGCGGTCGTTCTCGACCTGACCCACGACCAGCAGGATCGGCCTGTCAGTCGGCCAATGCGCCGGGACGCCCGCGCCCTTCAGATTGTATTTCGACAGGCCCGCCTCGACCACGCGGGCGCGAAGCCGCTCGGCCCGCGCCGCCTGATCCGGGGACGGCTCGCCCGCCTCGATCAGGGTCTCCAGACGGCTGGGCCGGGTCGGGTCGTAGTAGACGCCCTGATCGTCCAGCGCGACCGACAGGGCGCCGAAGAAGTCGGACCCCAGGCCGCGCGAGCGGATGAAGCCGTCCTCCATGCGCACGACCGGCCCTTCGAAGGCGTCGGCGGCGGCGCGGATCTGCGGCGTTTCCTTACCGGCCCACCAGATCAGCCTGCCGCCCGTCGCCCGCGCATGGGCGACGGCGGCGGATGAACGCCAGAAGTAGCGGACGCGGCCCTTGGGCGAGTTCAGCAGGCGGCGCACCGGCGGGCGCTTGGCCGGGGCGAAACCGACGGCGGCCCAGTCGCCCGCCAGCCGGTCGGCCCGGTCGCGAAGGGCGATCAGCCGCTCCAGCGCCGCTTCCGCCTCGCACCGCTGGCCGGTGATCGGGTCGACATAGCGGGTGTAGCCGATCAGGGCCGCCGCCGCGACCTGCTCCAGATCGCGCGGGACGCCGCGTCGCCCGGTCTGAACCGCATCCGTGGTCAGCCCCCACCCGGAATAGAAGGGCGCGCCGAAGCAGCGCACCGGCAGGCCCCGCAACAGGGCCTCGAACCCCAGGGCTGAGGTCACGACATAGACCGCGTCCACCGCCGCCAGCAGGTCGGCGGGCCGGACGTCCGTGTCGATCAGGGTGACGCCTTCAAGCTGGTCCGCCGGGATGCAGCCCGACTTGCGTCCCGCCGCCACGGCCGGGTGGCGCTTGACGATCAACTGGGCGTCCGGCTCGTCGCGCCGGGCGGCCGCCAGCATATCCGAGAAGCTCTTTTCCGTCGCCAGCCCATAGCCGATGGAGGCGTCGCCGAAGGTCTGGTCCACGAGCAGCACGCGGCGGCCCGGCTTCAGCAGGCTCGTGTCCAGCGGCCCGCCCATATTGGTCTTGGACACGCCCGAGGCGACGATGCGGTCGATCAGACCGCGCGCGCGGCTCTTCATGGCGGCGTCGCACCAGTCGGGCGCAGTCTGGATCAACTGCTCCAACCGACTGGGCCGGGTCGCGTCGTAATAGACGCCCAGATCATCGACGATCAGGCTCAGGCTGGTCGCCCCGCTCTCGCCGATGCCGACCGAGCGCAGGAAGCCGTCCTCCAGCGCCACATAGGGTTTGCCGTGCTTCGCCGCCCAGCGGCGTCCCGTCGCCGCCGTCGGCTTCATGCCCCAGCCCAGCACGGCTTCGGTCTGCGGCCCCGGCAGGCCCGACAGGACGTAATCGGGCAGGAAGGCGGACAGGAACGGCACCTTCAGCACCCCCGGGGCGCAGACCCAGGCGCGGGTTTTCGACGGGGGCGGAAGCGGTGCGATCATGAGGCTGTGTCTAAGGTCTGCCGTAGAAGGACGCCACCCCGCTCTTCCTTCTCCCCTTGTGGGAGAAGGTGGCAGGCGGAGCCTGACGGATGAGGGGTGTGAGCGGTCCCCTATCCGAAAAGGGCTCCAAGCGACGCCGCCAATCTTCCGCCGTCGCGCCGACACCCTCATCCGAGCGCCTCCGGCGCCCACCTTCTCCCACAAGGGGAGAAGGGTCAGAGGTCGGCCAGCAGCGTCTGCGCCTGCCCCAGATGCAGCCGCTCTACCATCTCGCCCTCGACGCGGATGACGCCCAGTCCCGCGGCTTCGGGCGTCGCGAAGGCGGCGACGACCTTGCGGGCCCATTCGATCTCATCGGCTGAGGGACCGAACGCCGCGTTCGCCCCCTCGATCTGGGACGGATGGATCAGGCTCTTGCCGTCGAAGCCATACAGCCGCCCTTGCGCGCACTCGGCGGCGAATCCCGCCTCGTCCTGGATGCGGTTGAACACGCCGTCGATGACGTTCAGTCCGTTGGCGCGAGCGTGGGCCACGACCGCCGCCAGCCACGGCTTCAGCGGCTCCCGGTCAGGCGCGAGGCCGGTCTTCAGATCCTTGGCCAGGTCGTTGACGCCCAGCATGAGGCCGCTCAGCGCGCCGTCCGCTTCGGCGATGTCGCGCAGGTCCACCAGGGCGCGCGGCGTCTCGATCATGGCCCACAGGGCGACGCCGGGGCGCATGCCCTCCGACAGGGCGCGGACCATGGCCGCGCTCTCCACCTTGGGCGCGACGATCAGATCGACGGGGGCGTCGCGCAGGGCGTTCAGGTCGTCCTCGCCCCAGGGGGTGTCCAGCCCGTTGATCCGCACGCCCAGCCGCGGGCCGAAGCCGCCCTCATGCGCCGCGGCGACGGCGGCTGCGCGGGCCTCAGCCTTCATCTCGGGCGCGACGGCGTCCTCAAGGTCCAGCACCGCCACGTCGCAGGGCAGGGTGCGGGCCTTCTCGACCGCCCGCGCATTCGAGGCGGGCAGGTAGAGGACGCTGCGCGCGCGCATCAGACCTTGCCCGTGACGGGGATCAGGGCGCCCGTGACCGCCCGCGCCTCGGGCGAGGCCAGGAACAGGATGACGGCGGCCAGGTCGGCGGGCGCGACCCACTTCAACGGATCGGCGTCCGGCATGTCGGCGCGGTTGGCCTGGGTGTCGATGATGGAGGGCAGGACGGCGTTGACCGTTACCGAGGTCGACTTCAGCTCCTCGGCCAGGGCCTCGGTCAGGCGGTGGACCCCGGCCTTGGAGGCGGCGTAGGCGCCCATACCGTGCCCGGCCTTCACCGCGCCATTGGCGCCGACGTTGACGATGCGGCCCTCGGCCGAGGCCTTCAGATGGGGCAGGGCGGCGCGGCTGGCGTTCAGCGTCGTCTTGAGGTTGAGGGCGTGCATCCGGTCGAATTCGTCGCCGTCGCCCTCGACTGGGCTCCAGACGAAGCCGCCGGCGATGTTCAGCAGGGCGTCCAGACGGCCGAAGCGGGCGATGACAGCGTCGATGGCGCTCTTGGCCTGGACGGCGTCGGTCAGGTCGACGCCGCCGACCTCCAGCACGTCGTCGGGGACGGCGTGGCCGCTGGCGTGGTCGATGACGGCGACGGTCCAGCCTGCGGTCAGCGCGGCCTCGACCACGGCGCGGCCCAGGGCGCCGTGCCCGCCGGTGATTGCTGCAACCCGTTCGCCCATCGTCTCGCTCCTGAATGGTTCGGCGCGGACCATAGCGGGGCGCGCGGCCCAATCAATCAGGGATCAATCGTCCCACAGCCGCGCGGCGCCGCGCACGCCCGAGGAATCGCCCCATCTGGCCGGAATGATCCGCCCCTCCCAGTGGTCGGAGAAGACATGGCGGGCCACGACCTGCGGCAGGCGATCGTAAAGCTCGCCCACATTCGACATCCCGCCGCCCAGCACGAAGAGCTCCGGGTCGGCCAGATTGACCACCATGGCCAGCCCGCGCCCCAGCCGGTCGATGTAGCGCTCCAGCGCGGCGGCGGCCTGCGCGTCGCCCGCGCGAGCGGCGTCGATGATGGCCTGGGCCTTCCACGCCCGCCCGGTCGCAGCTTCATGATCGCGCTGGAAGCCCGTCCCGGACACCCAGGTCTCCAGACAGCCGCTCAGCCCGCACCAGCAGGCGGGGCCGGGCGCCTCTTCGACGCTCGGCCAGGGCAGGGAGACGTGGCCGATCTCGGCGGCGACCCCGTGCGCGCCCTCGACCAGCTTGCCGTCGATGACCAGTCCTCCGCCGCAGCCGGTGCCGAGGATGACGCCGAACAGGCTGGCGGCGCCCGCGCCTGCGCCGTCGGCGGCCTCCGACAGGGCCAGGCAGTTGGCGTCGTTGGCCAGCCGCACCGGGCGGCCCAGCGCGGCCTCCAGATCCTCAGCGAAGCTGCGGCCGTTCAGATAGGTGGAGTTGGCGTTGCGGATCAGACCGGTGCGCGGCGAGGGCGATCCAGGAATGGCCAGGCCGACCGAGCGCGCCGGGCCCGCCTCGGCCTCGACCCGGCGCACCAGGTCGGCGACCAGGGCCAGGGCGTCGTCATAGCTCCCGGGGTTGGGCTCCCGGATGCGCGCGGCGAAGGCGCCCGCCTCGTCCAGCGCCGCCGCCTCGATCTTGGTGCCGCCGAAGTCGATTCCGATCCTCATGGCCGGGAGGTAGCACGGGCGGGGGGCAGGCGTCGTGTGTGGAACCGTCTCCCGCCCTAACGCGCGCGTATCCGACCTAATCCGCCGTCATCCTCGGGCTTGACCCGAGGATCGAGCGAAGGTCGGGCAGAGGGCCGCTGGTGATGCTGCGCCGTTTCGCCTCGCGCGGTCAGCAGCGCGCGGACGGCTGGATCCTCGGGTCAAGCCCGAGGATGACGGCGTTAGGAGGGCGCCCCTCAGCTCGCGCCGAACACCTTGGCCATCAGCCGCTCCAGCGCCTCGGCGTCCACGGCGTCGAAGGCCGCCTTCTCGGTCGCGTCCACGTCCAGCACGGCGATCAGGCCGCCCGCCGCGTCCAGCACCGGGACCACGATCTCGCTGGCCGAGCGGCTGTCGCAGGCGATGTGGCCGGGGAAGGCGTGGACGTCCTCGACCACCTGGGTCTGGCGCGTCTTGGCCGCCGCGCCGCAGACGCCGCGCGCGAAGGGGATGCGCAGGCAGCCCAGCGTCCCCTGATAGGGGCCGACCACCAGCTCCTCGTCCTTGGCCGCGTCCACCACGTAGAAGCCGGTCCAGAAGAAGGCCGGGAAGGCGTCGGCCAGCATCGACGCCACGGTGGCCATGCGCGCGGTCAGGTTCGACTCCCCGTCCAGCACGGCCATAATCTCGGCCTCGACCTCGGCATAGCGTTCGGCCTTGTCGGCGGGGCGGTCGTCACGGGCGACGTAGGACATGAAGCAAGCTCGGCGAAATCAGGACAGGTTGAACGCGCCGCGATCGAGCCGCGGCGTGTCGGCAACATAGGTCTTTGCCGCCGGATCGAAAGGGGGCGGGCGTCAGTCCTCTGGGGGACCGTCGGGCTCGCCGTCCTGATCCTTGTCCGCAGCGCGCCGAGGTCCAGTGATCGCGCGATCCAGCCCGGTGAGCAGGACCGCCAGCAACAGAACGCCGAAGAAGAAAAGGCCAAGGTTCATGTGGTTCAGAACGGTCTTTGGTTTGCCGAGGTTCCCCTGAACGCGGCGGAGGGGAAGCGGGATCGGCGAGGCGCTCGGCGTCTTCCGCGCCGCGCCGAAACCCGGGCCGCTTATGGAGCCCTCGCCTCTTGAATCAGCGCAGCGGCTGACCGGAGCGGATGCGGGCGATCACGGCCTCCAGCTGGGCCTGGGGGATTCCGCCAGGGATCAGATTGCCGTTGATGACGAAGGCCGGCGTGCCGTTAAGGGCGAGGGCGGCGGCCTCTCGGCTGTTGAGCAGCAGGACGGCGTCGATGTCCTCGCGATGGGCCGCCAGGTCGCGGTCCAGCTGCTGCATGTCGACGCCGGCTTCCGTGGCGAGCTGACGCGCTTTCTGGTTGGTCTGGATGCGATCCGGCGCGCTCATGAAGGCGTTGTGCACCGCGTGGTATTTGTCCTGATAGCCGGCGGCCAGCGCGATGCGCGCCAGGTTCTCGGACACCGGGCCGAAGATCGGCCATTCCTTGTACAGCACCCGCACCTTCGGATCGGCTTCCATCAGGCCGTTGAGCTCCGGGATCATCATTTTGCAGTAGGGGCAGTTGTAATCCATGAAGCCGATGATGGTGATGTCGGCCTGTTGGGCGCCGATGAAGGGCGTCGCAGGATTCTTCAGAAGGTCGCTGAAGCCGACCTCTGCGATCATGGGCATGTCCTGCGCGGCGCTGGCGTCGGCCGGACCACAGGCCGCCAGGCTCATCGTCGCGGCGATCATCAGGGCGAGCGCGTGCTTGTTCATGATCAGACTTCTCCGGGTGATGTGACGGCCGTCCAGGGCCATGATCTTGGCGAGGCGCGCGCCTCAAAGGTGTGGGCTTCGTCCACTCCCGGTCTTAAGTCAGGCTTAAGACGCAGACGGGTGTGGGATGTTTCGTTTCAGTCCAGCCGCGCGATTTCGGCGGCGATGCGCTCCGGCCCGATCTCGCCCAGATGCGCCTTGGCCAGCCGCCCGTCGCTTCCAAGGAAGAAGGTGATGGGCAGACCCACCGTGCCGTAGTGGCGCGGCAGATCCATGTGCGGGTCAAGCAGGACGTGCTGCAGCGTCAGGCCTTCGCGCGCCAAATAGGTCCGCACCGTCGCTTCGCCCTCGCCCTGATTGACGAAAAGGAAACGCACGTCGGGATGGGCTTTCTGGGCGGCGGCCAGGGCCGGCATCTCGCGGCGACAGGGCGGGCACCAACTGGCCCAGACGTTGATCACGGTCGGGCGATCGGACGGCGCGGCCAGGTCGAGCGGGGTGCCGTCCAACTGCGCCAGGGTGATTTCGGCGGGAGGCAGGGGCTCGGTCGCGGACGCCAGCTGATGCGCTGCGATCCAGGCCAGGGCGCTGACGGCGACGGGGGCCAGAGCCCAGGCGCGTTCCCTGGCGGTTTTGAGCAGCAAGGCGGTCGCCAGTACGACGACCGGGATGACCCAAAGCCAGGCGAACCCGCCCTGCCAGACGGCGAAGGCGCGCAAGGGGTCGGCCTGAAAGTGCGGCCAGTTGGCGGCCACATAGGCCAGGCGTGCGACCAGAACGCCGCCGAAGACGACGACAGTGCTCCACGCGTTGAAGCGGATGCTCACCCGGCTGGCCAGAAGGCCCGAGCCGATGACGAAGACGAGGATGCCGATGATGATGGAAAGCCGCTCGCCGGACAGGACCAGGGGGCCGGTTTCAGCGCGTTCATCGGGCGGCCTGCGTGCTGTCGAGCGAGGCCAGCACCTTGCTCACGGTGGTCTTGCCGACCAGGCGGGTGGACGCGGGCTCCTGCGATGCGGCCGAAAGGAAGATCAGCGTCGGCGGGCCGACCACGCCGTAGGTTTCCATCAGCTGGCGCGTTTCCGGGGTGTTGTTCGTCACATCGACCTTGATCAGATCGACGTTCTGCAGGGCGGCGAAAACCTGGTCGTCGACGAAGACGTCCCGGTCCATCTGCCGACAGATGACGCACCAGTCGGCAGTGAAGTAGATCATGGCCGGGCGTGAGCGGGCGCCTGCTTCCTGAATGGCGCGCTTCAGTCCGGCGGAGTCAACGACTACGGCGGCGGGGACCGGCGCAGCCCCAGGCCCGGCGACGCCGGGCGCCGAGCGGGATGCGAGCGGGGCCAGCGGACGCCAGGGATCGGCGACGCCCATGCTGAGGCCGATCAGAAGCATGATCCCCCAGGCGGCGACGGCTAATCCGGCGGCGCGGGCGAGCCCCGCCGGACGGCTGGTCGCGGGGCCGCTGAACAGGCCAAGGGCGGCGGCGGCGGCCAGAGCCAGCATCGCGCCCAGCGCCAGCACCACGGTCGGCGGCAGGATGCGGCTCGCCAGCCACCATGCCATGCCCAGGAAGATGAAGCCGAACAGGGTCTTGACCCGATCCATCCAGGCCCCGGCCTTGGGCAGGAAGCGGGCGCCGGCCGTGCCGAAGACGATCAGCGGCGCGCCCTTGCCCAGCCCCAGGGCGAACAGAGCCGCCGCGCCGAGCCCGGCTTCGCCGGTCTGGGCGATGTAGAGCAGGGCGCCCGCCAGCGGGGCGGTTACGCACGGGCCGACGATCAGGGCGGAAGCGAAGCCCAGACCGGCGGCCGAGCCGACGGAGCGCCGCCCCGTCCCGTTGTCGCGCGACAGGCGGCTGGTCCAGGCGGACGGCAGTTGCAGCTCGAAACCGCCGAACATCGAGGCGGCCAGAAGCAGGAAGATGATCGACAGGGCGCCGACGGCCCAGACCGACTGAAGCGCCATCTGCAGGTTCTGACCCGACCAGGCGGCGGCGACGCCCAGCAGGCCGAAGGCCGTGGCCAGTCCCAGGACATAGGCCGTGGAAAGCACCAGCCCGCGCCGGGTCCCGCGTCCATCAACGCCCCGTCCGATGACTCCGGCCAGGATCGGATACAT